>NZ_JAHXDI010000006.1 GCF_023091865.1 Chromohalobacter moromii | reverse complement strand
ACGTTTTAGTCTTGAACCAAGTTTGGTCCGCTCAACGGACTATCAGACTTTCAACTGAAGAGTTTGATCATGGCTCAGATTGAACGCTGGCGGCAGGCCTAACACATGCAAGTCGAGCGGAAACGATCCTAGCTTGCTAGGAGGCGTCGAGCGGCGGACGGGTGAGTAACGCATAGGAATCTACCCAGTCGTGGGGGATAACCTGAGGAAACTCAGGCTAATACCGCATACGTCCTACGGGAGAAAGCGGGGGCTCTTCGGACCTCGCGCGATTGGATGAGCCTATGTCGGATTAGCTAGTTGGTAAGGTAACGGCTTACCAAGGCGACGATCCGTAGCTGGTCTGAGAGGATGATCAGCCACACCGGGACTGAGACACGGCCCGGACTCCTACGGGAGGCAGCAGTGGGGAATATTGGACAATGGGCGAAAGCCTGATCCAGCCATGCCGCGTGTGTGAAGAAGGCTTTCGGGTTGTAAAGCACTTTCAGCGAGGAAGAAAGCGTGCCGTTTAATACACGGTACGGACGACATCACTCGCAGAAGAAGCACCGGCTAACTCCGTGCCAGCAGCCGCGGTAATACGGAGGGTGCAAGCGTTAATCGGAATTACTGGGCGTAAAGCGCGCGTAGGCGGCGTGTCACGCCGGGTGTGAAAGCCCCGGGCTCAACCTGGGAACGGCATCCGGAACGGGCAGGCTAGAGTGCAGGAGAGGAAGGTAGAATTCCCGGTGTAGCGGTGAAATGCGTAGAGATCGGGAGGAATACCAGTGGCGAAGGCGGCCTTCTGGACTGACACTGACGCTGAGGTGCGAAAGCGTGGGTAGCAAACAGGATTAGATACCCTGGTAGTCCACGCCGTAAACGATGTCGACTAGCCGTTGGGTCCCTTGAGGACTTAGTGGCGCAGTTAACGCGATAAGTCGACCGCCTGGGGAGTACGGCCGCAAGGTTAAAACTCAAATGAATTGACGGGGGCCCGCACAAGCGGTGGAGCATGTGGTTTAATTCGATGCAACGCGAAGAACCTTACCTACCCTTGACATCCTGCGAACCCGGAAGAGATTCCGGGGTGCCTTCGGGAGCGCAGAGACAGGTGCTGCATGGCTGTCGTCAGCTCGTGTTGTGAAATGTTGGGTTAAGTCCCGTAACGAGCGCAACCCTTGTCCCTATTTGCCAGCGATTCGGTCGGGAACTCTAGGGAGACTGCCGGTGACAAACCGGAGGAAGGTGGGGACGACGTCAAGTCATCATGGCCCTTACGGGTAGGGCTACACACGTGCTACAATGGCCGGTACAAAGGGTTGCGAAAGCGCGAGCTGAAGCTAATCCCGAAAAGCCGGTCTCAGTCCGGATCGGAGTCTGCAACTCGACTCCGCGAAGTCGGAATCGCTAGTAATCGTGCATCAGAATGGCACGGTGAATACGTTCCCGGGCCTTGTACACACCGCCCGTCACACCATGGAAGTGGACTGCACCAGAAGTGGTTAGCTTAACCTTCGGGAGAGCGATCACCACGGTGTGGTTCATGACTGGGGTGAAGTCGTAACAAGGTAGCCGTAGGGGAACCTGCGGCTGGATCACCTCCTTAAACGACCGCGCATCCCCCTGGGTAAGCGCTCACAATGAATTACCTGATCGCGCAGAGCAACGACTGTTTGGGTCCTGGACCCAGTGGTAAGCCGGGTCTGTAGCTCAGTTGGTTAGAGCGCACCCCTGATAAGGGTGAGGTCGGCAGTTCAAGTCTGCCCAGACCCACCAAATTTCAGCCACGACAGCGTTATATCGAGACTCGCATAGCAGGCTATGCGTCGCCTCAATATGCCTTGTCTTGACTGAAATTATCTTGTTTGGGGCCTTAGCTCAGCTGGGAGAGCGCCTGCCTTGCACGCAGGAGGTCACCGGTTCGATCCCGGTAGGCTCCACCATCCCGACAGTCGAAGAAGTTTTAAGCGAGACGCTTGGAAGACCCTTTCTTCGAGCTTCCCGCTTAGAGCTTTTGCTCTAATGCTCTTTAACAATGTGGAATAAGCTGACAAAGCAAGACGATACGTCTCAAGCGTATCCGGCAAAATCGTGTTCGTCGCCAGGCCAGACCCTTTGGGGTTATATGGTCAAGCGATGAAGCGCATACGGTGGATGCCTAGGCAGCCAGAGGCGATGAAAGACGTTGTAGCCTGCGATAAGGCTCGGTGAGGTGGCAAACAACCTACGACCCGGGCATCTCTGAATGGGGAAACCCACCCAGCATAAGCTGGGTATCCCACCCTGAATTCATAGGGGTTGGGAGGCGAACCGGGGGAACTGAAACATCTAAGTACCCCGAGGAAAAGAAATCAACCGAGATTCCCTGAGTAGCGGCGAGCGAACGGGGACTAGCCCTTAAGTCAGTGCACGGTTAGGTGAACGGCCTGGAAAGGCCGGCCATAGTGGGTGATAGCCCCGTAACCGAAAACCCGCATTGGTGAAATCGAGTAGGTCGGGGCACGTGAAACCTTGACTGAAGACGGGGGGACCATCCTCCAAGGCTAAATACTCCTGGCTGACCGATAGTGAACCAGTACCGTGAGGGAAAGGCGAAAAGAACCCCGGCGAGGGGAGTGAAATAGATCCTGAAACCGTATGCGTACAAGCAGTGGGAGCTGGCTTCGGCTGGTGACCGCGTACCTTTTGTATAATGGGTCAGCGACTTATATTCAGTGGCGAGCTTAACCGACTAGGGGAGGCGTAGGGAAACCGAGTCTTAACAGGGCGATGAGTCGCTGGATATAGACCCGAAACCGGGCGATCTATCCATGGCCAGAGTGAAGGTCAGGTAACACTGACTGGAGGCTCGAACCCAAGTATGTTGAAAAATGCTGGGATGAGCTGTGGATCGGAGTGAAAGGCTAATCAAGCCCGGAGATAGCTGGTTCTCCTCGAAAGCTATTTAGGTAGCGCCTCACGTATCACCGTCGGGGGTAGAGCACTGTTTCGGCTAGGGGGCCATCCCGGCTTACCAACCCGAGGCAAACTCCGAATACCGATGAGTGCAGCGTGGGAGACACACAGCGGGTGCTAACGTCCGTTGTGAAAAGGGAAACAACCCAGACCGTCAGCTAAGGCCCCCAAATTCTGGTTAAGTGGGAAACGATGTGGGAAGGCTTAGACAGCTAGGAGGTTGGCTTAGAAGCAGCCATCCTTTAAAGAAAGCGTAATAGCTCACTAGTCGAGTCGGCCTGCGCGGAAGATGTAACGGGGCTCAAACCAGGTGCCGAAGCTACGGACTCATCCTCTGGATGAGTGGTAGAGGAGCGTCGTGTAAGTCTGTGAAGGGGCGTTGAGAAGCGCGCTGGAGATATCACGAGTGCGAATGCTGACATGAGTAACGATAATGCGGGTGAAAACCCCGCACGCCGGAAGACCCAGGGTTTCTGTTCGACGTCAATCGGAGCAGAGTGAGTCGGCCCCTAAGGCGAGGCCGAAAGGCGTAGTCGATGGGAAACGGGTTAATATTCCCGTACCGGATGTGATTGCGATGGGGGGACGAAGAAGGCTAGGTGAGCCAGGCGTTGGTTGTCCTGGTGAAAGCCGGTAGGCCGAGGGTTCAGGGAAATCCGGATCCTCAAGGCCGAGAGGCGAGACGAACAGACTACGGTCTGGAAGTCATCGATGCCACGCTTCCAGGAAAAGCCTCTAAGCTTCAGATCACATGCGACCGTACCCCAAACCGACACAGGTGGTCAGGGTGAGAATCCCAAGGCGCTTGAGAGAACTCGGGTGAAGGAACTAGGCAAAATGGCACCGTAACTTCGGGAGAAGGTGCGCCGGCATAGGGTGACGGACTTCGCGTCCTGAGCTCGAGCCGGTCGAAGATACCAGGTGGCTGCAACTGTTTATTAAAAACACAGCACTCTGCTAACGCGTAAGCGGACGTATAGGGTGTGACGCCTGCCCGGTGCCGGAAGGTTAATTGATGGCGTTAGCTCCGGCGAAGCGCTTGATCGAAGCCCCGGTAAACGGCGGCCGTAACTATAACGGTCCTAAGGTAGCGAAATTCCTTGTCGGGTAAGTTCCGACCTGCACGAATGGCGTAATGATGGCCACGCTGTCTCCACCCGAGACTCAGTGAAATTGAAATCGCCGTGAAGATGCGGTGTCCCCGCGGCTAGACGGAAAGACCCCGTGAACCTTTACTATAGCTTCACACTGGATGCTGATGTTGCTTGTGTAGGATAGCTGGGAGGCTTGGAACCTGGGACGCCAGTCCTAGGGGAGCCGACCTTGAAATACCAGCCTGGCATCATTGGCGTTCTAACTTGGGCCCGTTATCCGGGTCGAGGACAGTGTGTGGTGGGTAGTTTGACTGGGGCGGTCTCCTCCCAAAGCGTAACGGAGGAGCACGAAGGTACCCTCAGCACGGTTGGAAATCGTGCAATGAGTGCAAGAGCATAAGGGTGCTTGACTGCGAGACAGACACGTCGAGCAGGTGCGAAAGCAGGTTCTAGTGATCCGGTGGTTCTGTATGGAAGGGCCATCGCTCAACGGATAAAAGGTACTCCGGGGATAACAGGCTGATACCGCCCAAGAGTTCACATCGACGGCGGTGTTTGGCACCTCGATGTCGGCTCATCACATCCTGGGGCTGAAGTCGGTCCCAAGGGTATGGCTGTTCGCCATTTAAAGTGGTACGCGAGCTGGGTTTAGAACGTCGTGAGACAGTTCGGTCCCTATCTGCCGTGGGCGTTGGAGATTTGAGAAGGGCTGCTCCTAGTACGAGAGGACCGGAGTGGACGCACCTCTGGTGTTCCGGTTGTCACGCCAGTGGCATTGCCGGGTAGCTATGTGCGGACGGGATAACCGCTGAAAGCATCTAAGCGGGAAGCCCCCTTCAAGATGAGATCTCCCCGAGGCCTCGAGCCTCCTGAAGGGCCCAGCGAGACCAGCTGGTTGATAGGCACGGTGTGGAAGCGCTGCAAGGCGTTGAGCTAACGTGTACTAATGGCCCGTGAGGCTTGACCATATAACACCCAAAGGGTCTGGTGACGAGCCGATCCCGGAGACGCATGAGACGTAGCGTGTCAGCTTATTCCCGATTGCGTTGTGGCCCGATGGGCCATGACACCTGTTTCGCCTGACGACCATAGCGAGCGTGTCCCACCTGATCCCATGCCGAACTCAGCAGTGAAACCGCTTAGCGCCGATGGTAGTGTGGGGCTTCCCCATGCGAGAGTAGG
>NZ_JAHXDI010000005.1 GCF_023091865.1 Chromohalobacter moromii | reverse complement strand
CGGCGTCACTGTCAAGCGAGAAATCCACCCAAAGGCTTGAAATTCTCAAGCAAGTCAGTCACTTGCGCCACCTCTCCACCGCTGGCCACGAGGTCCGTCGCCGGCAGCGGATGCGTACTTTACGATCCACAGCGGCTGAACGCAAGGGGAGGATGCGAAAATAGTTGGCGCTCGATTGACGGCAACGCAATGTCGCCGCCATCCGCCTTATCCACACCCCGAACATGGCAGCGCATAAAAGGGGGTGTGGATAATTCAGCGCTATACCGTGGTAGGCGCTGGGTATTGAAGAAACGAACTCAGCGCATTTTGCGCATGAGTGCGAGCAGTGGCCCTGACACCACATAGCAACCGAACAGGATCAACAGCATGAGCGAGGGCTCGAGTGAAATCACCACGAACGCGAGCACAATCGCCAGCAGCACGACGAAGGGTACGGGCCCCTTGAAATCGACTTCCTTGAAGCTGTGGTAGCGGATATTGCTGACCATCAGCACCCCTGCCGCCGCGACGACGAACGCGATGAACAGTTTGAAACCCAAGGCGTCGGCGTCGAACTTATGCAATGTCCAGACGCAGCCAGCGACGAGCGCGGCGGCGGAAGGACTCGGCAAGCCAACGAACCACTTCTTGTCGGTACTGCCGATTTGCACATTGAAACGAGCTAGGCGCAAGGCTGCCCCGGAAGCAAAAATAAAAGCAGCGATCCAACCGATCTTGCCGACGTCTTGCAGGATCCAGGAGAACGCGACCAGAGCAGGCGCCACCCCGAACGAGACCATGTCGGCCAGGCTGTCGAACTCGGCACCGAAGGCGCTTTGCGTGTTAGTCATCCGTGCCACGCGTCCGTCTAGCCCATCGAGCACCATGGAGACGAAAATCGCGATAGCGGCTCCGGAGAAGTTGCCGTTCATCGCTGCGATAATGGAGAAGAAGCCAGAAAACAGCGCCGACAGCGTGAACAGGTTGGGCAACAAATAGATGCCTCGTCGACGCACACGCTTCCCGTTCTCGATGGTTTCTTCAATGATTTCGTCTTCGTCCTGAAACGCCGCATTTTCCTCCGAGGCATTCTCGGTGTCGGCTTTCTTGGGCGATTCTGGTGTGCCCGATTCTTGCGTCATAAAAATCATCCGTTGCCATGGGACGGCCCTTGGTGAGCCATGCCGACATTCTACACACTGCAAGCCTAGTCGACAGTCGGCCTCCTTGACGACCCAAAACGTAAACGGGCGCGGCCAATTGGCCGCGCCCGCTCGATACCGACTCGCCGGCAGCGCTTAGTTCTTGCTCTTGTCGACCAGTTGGTTGGCCGCGATCCAAGGCATCATGCCTCGCAGCTTCGCACCCACTTGCTCAACCGGATGCTCGGCATTCAGGCGGCGACGCGCATGCATCGACGGATAATTGCTGTTGCCTTCGTTGATGAACATCTTGGCGTATTCGCCGGTCTGAATGTCCTTCAGGGCATGGCGCATCGCTTCCCGCGACTGCTCGTTGATGACCTTGGGACCAGTGACGTACTCGCCATACTCCGCGTTGTTGGAGATGGAGTAGTTCATGTTGGCGATACCGCCTTCGTACATCAGGTCGACGATCAGCTTGAGTTCGTGCAGACACTCGAAGTACGCCATCTCGGGAGCGTAACCCGCCTCGGTCAGCGTCTCGAAGCCGGCCTTGACCAGTTCCACGGCACCGCCGCATAGAACCGCCTGCTCACCGAAGAGGTCGGTCTCGGTTTCATCCTTGAAGGATGTTTCGATGATACCGCTGCGACCACCGCCGATACCGGCTGCGTAGGACAGCGCCAATTCCTTGGCCTGGCCGGTGGCATCCTGTTGGATGGCAATCAAGTCGGGAACGCCGGCACCGCGCACGAATTCGGAGCGCACTGTATGACCCGGCGCTTTCGGCGCGATCATGATCACGTCCAGATCCGCGCGCGGCGTCACCTGGTTGTAGTGGATGTTGAAACCATGCGCGAAGGCCAACGTCGCGCCTTCCTTCAAGTTGGGCGCGATATCCTGCTCGTAGATCGCCTTTTGATTCTCGTCGGGCGCCAGCAGCATCACCACGTCGGCCGTCTTGCAGGCCTCGGGCACGGAGGCCACCTTGAAGCCCGCCTCTTCAGCCTTGGCAATGGATGAAGAACCCGGACGCAGCGCCACGGTGACCTCGACGCCGGATTCCTTGAGGTTATGGGCATGGGCGTGGCCCTGGGAACCATACCCCACGATGGTGACGTTCTTCGCCTGGATCAGCGAGAGGTCGCAATCTTTGTCGTAATAAACGCGCATGTCGTACTCCAGATATCGAAGAAGAAACGTATGAAGTGTCAGCGTTGATGGCTTTCCGCCATGAGCGTCGTCTGTCGCGACGCTTTGATGTCACCTTACGCCAGCCCCAGGCGTTGCGTAAAACGCTATATTTGCAATACCGTATGCCGAAAATTGAAATGATATTGCCATGGATACTCGTCCCTACCAGCAGTTCCTCAGCCTGGCCGATACCCTGCACTTTGGCCGCTCGAGCGAGTTATGCCACGTCAGCCCCTCGACGCTGAGCCGCACGATCCGCCAACTCGAGACACAACTCGGCGTCACCTTGTTCGAACGCGACAACCGCAGTGTCCGCCTGACCCATGAAGGCCGCCTCTTCCAGCGTTATGCACGCGATGCCCTGGAGCAATGGGATGTATTTCGTCACTCGCTGATGGCGGAAAGCCGCGAACTGTCCGGCGAAATCAGCATCTACTGCTCGGTGACCGCCAGCTACAGCTTTCTCTACGAGTTGCTCAGCGAGTTTCGCCAGCGCCATCCACGCATCGAATTGAAGCTGCACACCGGCGACCCGGCCAGCGCGGTTTCACGCGTGCTCAGCGGCGAAGAAGACATGTCGATCACCGCGCGCCCCGAAACCCTGCCCACACAGCTAGCCTTCAAGCCGATTGCCACCTCGCCGCTGCTGTTCATCGCGCCGCGCACCATGCCGGAATGGCTGGCCGGCCTCACCGCCACGACGGACGCCGCCAACTGGGGCAACATTCCCATGATCCTATCGGAGTCGGGACTCGCCCGTGAGAGAACGGATGCGTGGTTCCGCCAGTTGGGTATCAAGCCGCGCATCTATGCCCAGGTCGCGGGTAACGAGGCCATCGTCAGCATGGTCGGGCTGGGCTTCGGGGTCGGCGTCGTACCGCAGATCGTGGTCGACAACAGTCCATTGGCCGAGCGCATTCAGGCCCTCGAGGTCGAGCCCGCGCTAACGCCTTACGAGGTTGGGCTCTGCGTCACCGAGAAGAAGCTACGCAATCCGCTGGTCAAGGCCCTGTGGTCGCAGATCCGCTAACCTTGATCCCTTAAAGCAAAAAAGGCCGCTCGTGAGCGGCCTTTAATGGAATGGTACGCGAGTGGCACGGCAGGCGAGCACATGCCTCAGAGGCTGAGTATCTTGTCACCTCGCGAGATACCCGACACCCCGGTACGCGCCACCTCGAGAATACCGATCGGCGCCATGGCCTGGACGAAAGCATCCAGCTTGCCGGCATCGCCGGTGATCTGCACCGTGTAGACACTCGGCGTGACGTCAACGATCTGCGCGCGGAAGATATCCACCGTACGCTTGACCTCATCGCGGCTCGCGCCCAGGGCCTTCACCTTGACCAGCATCAGCTCACGCTCGATGTGATTGCCCTCGGTCAGATCGACCAGCTTGACCACATCGATGAGCTTATTGAGGTGCTTGGTGATTTGCTCGATGACGCGGTCGTCGCCTTCCGTGGTCACGGTCAGGCGCGACAGGCTCGGGTCCTCGGTAGGCGCCACGTTGAGCGTTTCGATGTTGAAGTTGCGCTGGGAGAACAACCCCACTACGCGGGACAGGGCGCCGGGTTCGTTTTCCAGCAGGATCGAGATGATGTGGCGCATCAGGTCCGCTCCGTCTTCGAAAGCAGCATGTCACGCATGGCGCCCAGGGGCACCTGCATCGGATAGACGTGTTCCCGGGGGTCGACGTCGATATCGAGGAACACCAGTTCGTCGTTGTCGGCGAACGTGCGCTCCAGCGCCGCATCGAGCTCGTCGTGATGTTCCACCTTGAGCGCCGTGAAACCGTAGGCCTCGATCAACTTCTGAAAGTCCGGCAGCGACTCCACATACGAGTGCGCATGGCGCGACTTGTAGTTGAGGTCCTGCCACTGGCGCACCATACCCAGCGTTCCGTTGTTGAGGTTGATGATCTTTACCCCGGTACCGAACTGCTTACAGGTCGACAATTCCTGCATCATCATCTGAAAGCTGCCCTCCCCGGTGAAACACACCACGACGTCATCGGGGAAGTTTTGCTTGATGCCCATTGCCGCCGGGAAACCGAAGCCCATGGTGCCTAGCCCCCCAGAGGTGATCCAGCGATTGGGCTTGTCGAACTTGTAATACTGCGCCGCGAACATCTGGTGCTGGCCGACATCGGTGGTCACGAAGGCCTCGCCGCGCGTGATGTGATACACCGCCTCGATGACTTCCTGCGGCTTGAGCCGTTCGCCCGGCTGAGAAGCCTCGTAGAGCTTGCCTTCGCGCTCGGCGCGCCAGCCATCGATGGTCGTCCACCACTCCGGCAGCGCCTCGGCATTAGCCATTTCCCGGCCTTGCAGCAGGCTAATCATTTCATTGATGACGCTATCCGCCGGCCCCACGATCGGCACATCGGCGCGCACCGTCTTGGAGATCGAGCTGGGGTCGATATCCACATGCACGATCTTGGCCGTAGGACAGAATTTCGAGGTGTTATTGGTCACGCGATCGTCGAAACGCGCCCCGATGGCGACGATCAGGTCGGCATGATGCATGGCCATGTTGGACTCATAGCTGCCGTGCATGCCCAGCCAGCCCAGCGACTGCGCATCGGTCTGCGGATAGGAGCCGATGCCCATCAACGTAGTGGTAATGGGGAAGCCCAAGCGCTTCACCAACGCCGTCAGGTTTTCGCTGGCGCCGCTGGTAACGATACCGCCGCCGGTATAGAACACCGGCCGCCGCGCCTTGAGCATCATGTCCACGGCTTTCTTGATCTGGCCGCTGTGCCCCCGCGTGACCGGGTTATAGGAGCGGATCTTGACCTTCTTCGGATAGACGTATTCATAACGCTCGGTGGGCGCCGTCATATCCTTGGGAATATCCACTACTACCGGCCCGGGGCGACCTGTCGCGGCGAGATAGTAAGCCTTCTTGAGCACCTCGGGGATCTCCGAAGGGTGCTTGATGGCGAAGCTGTGTTTAACGATAGGGCGCGTCACGCCGACGATGTCGGTTTCCTGAAAGGCATCTTCACCGATCAGATGACTGGCCACCTGGCCACACAGCACCACCATCGGAATCGAATCCATGTAGGCGGTGGCGATGCCGGTCACGGCATTGGTCGCGCCGGGACCGGAAGTGACCAACACCGTGCCGGGTTTGCCCGAGGCACGGGCATAGCCATCGGCGGCGTGGGTAGCAGCTTGTTCATGGCGAACGAGGATGTGTTTGACCTTGTCCTGGCGGAACAGCGCATCATAGATATGCAACGCTGCGCCACCGGGGTAACCGTAGATACGTTCGATGCCCTCATCCTGCAGGAAGCGGGCGATCATATCGGCGCCGGAAAGCAATTCCACTGATAGTTCTCCCCTGGAGATAACGAGTGCCATTCCACCGCCACGTTACGGGCAGTAGAGTGTCGATGCGGCGGTACGCCGCTGCCGGCTACGCCGGCACCTGATGCCATAATCCTGGCTCTGGGCCCGGGGTGGGGACCCGCACTCATAGAAACCACCGAGACCGGCTGGTCCGAGCGGTTCCTGGCACGGCAGATCGCCGTGTCGGGGTTGGCGGGAACAGGCGTTTGGCCCATACCCTTGATCTCCTTCGACAGGCGGGTAGAGGCATTTTCAACCTACCCTTCACGCAGCGACCGGGGATCACCCGTCAATGGCTGCGCCCGCAATCAGGAACCACCTAGATTCCATCAGCACCCCCGAGCTGTCAACCTCCGCCACTCACACGCGGCCGGCGGCGTTTCTCAATTCCCCATTGACGCACCATTCATCTACTAAAGTTGGATGCTTGCCGACGGCATTATTAAGGCATTGCTGCTGTCATCTTGGTTAAGATTAGAGGATTAGTGAATGGATTCAGCCACACGCAAAGGAGTCGCTCATGTCGCCCATCCTGAAATGGTCCGTATTCGTCGCCATGGCGGGCTTCCTCTTCGGCTTCGACACCGCCGTGATTTCCGGAGCGGACAGACCCGTGCAAGAGCTCTGGGGACTCAGCGATCTCCAGCATGGCCTGCTCATCATGTCGATGGCGCTATGGGGGACGGTGCTCGGCGCGATCTTCGGCAATTGGCCCACTGACCGACTGGGACGGCGCAAGACACTGTTCGCGATCGGCGTCCTATATTTCGTGTCGGCCGTGGGCTCTGCACTCGCCACCGACCCGTTCTGGTTTTCCTTTTTCCGGCTGATCGGCGGGTTCGGCGTCGGCATGTCATCGGTCGCCGCGCCGGCCTATATCTCCGAGATCGCCCCCGCCGAAAGGCGCGGCAACCTGGTAGCGCTCTATCAATTCAATGTGGTGTTCGGCATTTTCATGGCCTACGTCTCGAACGCGATCCTCGGCAGCCTGCTCGGTGCTGATGCCTGGCGCTGGATGGTCGGTATCGAAGCCGTACCGGCACTTATCTATACCCTGGCACTATTCAAAGTGCCCGAGAGCCCACGCTGGCTGATTCTCAATCGCCAAGACACCCGTGGCGCTGCTGAGGTACTACGCCAGATCGATGCCAAGCGTGATATCGATACGCAGATCGAGGAGATTCAGGCCGCCGATCGCGAGGACAACAAGGTCCACTCGCGCTTCTTCTCGCGCCGATACCGGCTGCCGATCACACTTGCGTTCTTGATCGCCTTCTTCAATCAGTTCACCGGTATCAACTTCGTGCTCTACTACGCGCCGCGCATTCTCGAATCGGCACAGCTCGGCGCCAGCGCCTCCTTGCTCTCTACCGCAGGCATCGGCTTGGTCATGGTGATCTTCACCATGATCGGCATGGCGCTGATCGACCGCTTCGGCCGTCGCAAGTTGATGTATATCGGTTCGGTGGGCTACATCATTTCGCTGTCGATCATTTCGCACGCGTTCTTTACCGATAACTTGGGCGGCGCGCTGATTCCTCTTCAGCTATGCCTCTTCGTCGCCGCCCACGGCATCAGCCAGGGCACGGTCATCTGGGTCTTCATTTCCGAGATATTCCCCAACCGCGAACGCGCCCGCGGTCAGTCGCTGGGCAGCTTCACGCACTGGTTCTTCGCCGCCGCGATCACGCTGGTCACGCCCTGGGTGCTAAGCGTTTTCAACGGCGGGCCAGTGTTTGCCTTCTTCGCCTTCATGATGGTGCTACAGATCGTCTTCGTCGCCTTCCTGATGCCGGAGACGAAAGGCGTGTCCCTGGAAAAGCTGCAGCGCAAGCTTTCCCCGCAGGAGTAATCGGCCCTGAAGACGCTGCCCCAGAAGAGAGGCACAAAAAACCCGCGACACAGCACGTCGCGGGCGGAGTGACGGTCCGGACACGACCGTGGAGCGAGAGCGTCGAGCGGCCCGGTACTCCGGGCCGCTCGCGTTACTTGGCGAAGACGAGGTGGCCGTCTTCTGTGGTCACGCGGATGGTATCCCCCGCGGCGAAACGCCCGGCGAGCAGTTCCTGCGCCAGCGGGTTCTCGATCCGGCTCTGGATGGCGCGTTTGAGCGGTCGTGCGCCGAACACTGGGTCGAAGCCCACCACCGCCAACTGTGCCAGGGCGTCGTCGCTGATCTCGAGACGAATCTCACGCTCGACCAGGCGCGCCTGGAGACGTTCGAGCTGGATCGCCGCAATGGACTGGATCTGCTCCTGCCCCAAGGCGTGAAACACCACCACTTCGTCGATACGGTTGATCAATTCCGGACGGAAATGATCGCCCACGACTCCCATCACGGCATCGCGCATCACTGCGTAATCGGCGTCATCGCCGCCCATGCGCTGAATGATGTCCGACCCCATGTTGGAGGTCATCACGATCACCGTATTGCGGAAGTCCACCGTGCGCCCCTGACCATCGGTCAGTCGGCCATCCTCGAGCACCTGCAACAAGATGTTGAAAACGTCCGGGTGCGCTTTTTCGACCTCGTCGAGCAGCAGCACGGAATAAGGCTTGCGGCGCACCGCCTCGGTCAGATAGCCGCCTTCTTCATAACCGACGTAGCCCGGCGGCGCGCCGATCAGCCGCGCCACGGAATGCTTCTCCATGAACTCGGACATGTCGATGCGCACCATGGCTTCCTCGGTATCGAAGAGGAAGTTGGCTAGCGACTTGCACAATTCGGTCTTGCCGACCCCTGTAGGCCCCAGGAACAGGAACGATCCGTTGGGGCGATGTGGGTCGGCGAGCCCCGCGCGCGAACGGCGCACGGCGTTGGCCACTGCAGTCACCGCCTCGTCCTGACCGATGACGCGTTCGTGCAGCGCCTCTTCCATGCGCAGCAGCTTATCGCGCTCGCCCTCGAGCATCTTGGACACCGGGATGCCGGTCCAGCGCGAGACCACTTCGGCGATCTCCTCCTCGGTGACGTTGGAACGCAACAGCTGGTGCTTGGCGGTATCCGCCTCATGCTCGCTGGCCTCGGCGATCTGCTGCTCGAGCCGGGGAATCACCCCATACTGCAACTCGGACATACGCCCCAAATCGCCCTGGCGGCGTGCCGCCTCGAGGTCGATGCGCGCCTGTTCGAGCTCCGCCTTGAACTGCGCCGCGCCCTGGATGCTGGCCTTCTCGGCCTTCCAGACCTCTTCGAGATCGGCATATTCACGGCTCAGGTCGTCGATCTGAGCCTCTAGGGAATCGAGCCGTTTGCGTGTCGCTTCGTCGGTTTCTTTCTTGAGCGCCTCGCGCTCCATCTTGAGCTGGATCAGCCGACGGTCGAGACGATCCATTTCCTCGGGCATCGAATCCAATTCCATGCGGATCCGAGACGCCGCCTCGTCGATCAAGTCGATGGCCTTGTCGGGCAGTTTCCGATCAGTGATATAGCGCGTCGACAGCTTGGCCGCAGCAATGATCGCGCCATCGGTGATATCGACGCCGTGATGCACTTCATAGCGCTCCTTGAGGCCACGCAGAATCGCCACGGTATCTTCCTCGTTGGGCTCATCAACCAGCACCTTCTGGAAGCGCCGCTCGAGCGCCGCATCCTTCTCGATGTGCTGACGATACTCGTCCAACGTGGTCGCCCCGACGCAATGCAATTCGCCGCGCGCCAGTGCCGGCTTGAGCATATTGCCAGCGTCCATCGCGCCCTCGGCCTTACCGGCGCCGACCATGGTGTGCAACTCGTCGACGAACAGAATGACGCGGCCTTCTTCCTTGGCCAGCTCTCCGAGCACGGCCTTGAGGCGTTCCTCGAACTCGCCGCGATACTTGGCGCCGGCCAGCAACGAGCCCATGTCCAATGACAGCACGCGCTTGTCCTTCAACCCCTCCGGCACCTCGCCATTGACGATGCGGCTTGCCAGGCCCTCGACGATGGCGGTCTTGCCCACGCCAGGATCGCCAATCAACACGGGGTTATTCTTGGTACGCCGTTGCAGCACCTGGATGGTGCGACGAATCTCGTCGTCACGACCGATCACCGGATCGAGCTTGCCATCCACGGCACGCTGGGTCAGATCCATGGTGTACTTGTCCAGCGCCTCGCGGCTTTCCTCGGCCGAGGCGTCATCCACCTTGTTACCGCCGCGCAGGCTATCGATGGCGCTACGTACGGACTGCACGTCGAGACCGGCCTGCTGGAGCACCTTGCTGATTGTGTTTTTCATTTCCAGCGCCGCCAGTACCACCAACTCGCTGGCGATATACTGATCGCCACGCTGCTGGGCCTCGCGGTCGGCGAGATTGAACAACTGCGACAACGCCGAGGAAAGCTGCACATTGCCGTCGAACTGACCGACGCGTGGTAAATCGTCGAGATACTGGGAAAGCCCGTTGCGCAGACGAGAGACATCGCCGCCGGCCTTCTGAACCAAGCCTTTGATGCCATTTTCCTGCGCTTCGACGAGCGCCATCAGCACATGGCCGGGATCGAGTTGATTATGACTGCGCCCTACCGCCAGGGACTGCGCCTCGCCCAGGGCATTCTGCAATTTACTGGTCATGCGATCGATACGCATCGAACCCCTCCTTCATCGCGACACGCCATCGGCGCGCCGCACGATTATCTTATGTTGACATCATCAATGGAGGTATGCTCGAGGCGTTTCAAGGCAGGGCGTGCAAAAATCGTTCCGACGTTCGATAACGCTAGGGTCGGACGCGAAGCGCCGTTCAGCGCAACCAGATCACGCTGGCCATGCGACCGGTGTGGCCGTCGTCGCGGCGGTGGGAATAAAAACGCGGCTCGCAGGCGGTGCAGAAGTGACCGCCGCCGATATGGCCGATACCCAAACGCTCGAGACGCAACCGCGCCAGGCGATAGATATCCGCCATATAGTGGCCGAGGCGATAGGGGCTGGGCTCGAAGGCGCTTTCCGCCTCGGGCTGAACGGCCACGAAGGTTTCGAACACTTCAGGGCCGACTTCGAACTGTGCCTTGGAAATCGCCGGCCCCAGCCACGCCATGAGCTCATCCGGAGGCTGCCCCAAGGCCGCCACGCTGGCTTCCAGCACACCACCCGCCAAGCTCCGCCAGCCGGCGTGTGCCACGCCCACGCGCGTCCCCTGGCGATCGCAGAAGAACACCGGCAGACAATCGGCGGTCAGCACGGCACAGGCGTATCCCGTATCGAAAGCCACCGAGGCGTCCGCTTGCGGCGGCTGCTCGGCAAACGCTGCGCGGTAGTCCTGCTGGACGGCGGCACCATGCACCTGGTTCAGCCATAACAAGGGGCGGGCGTCGTCGAGCTCGGCACTCAACAGGCGGCGGCAGCGGTCGACCGAGGCGGGATCGTCGCCTACGTAATACGCCGTATTGAAAAACGCGAAGGCGCCCTGGCTGGGGCCGCTCTCGCGCGTGGTGACGAAAGCACCGACCGTGCTCGGCGCCGGCCAATCGGGCAGAATCAAGGTGGGGCGTTCGCTCATGAAAGGCTCACTTAGCGTGCGTGTCGGCTGCGTCGCGCAGAAAATCCAGCAACATCAGCATATCGTCCGGCAACGCCGCGCGAAACTCCACCGCCTCGCCGGTACCGGGATGCACGAAGGCCAGCTTGCGAGCATGCAGCGCCTGACGCGGAAAGTGCCGCAGCACGTCCTTCAATGCCTCGCTGGCCCCGGCCGGCATCTTGAGGCGTCCGGCGTAGACCGGGTCGCCAATCAATGGAAACCGGCGATGCGCCAAATGCACGCGGATTTGATGAGTACGTCCGGTTTCGAGCCGACAGCGGACATGCGTATGGGAAGGAAAACGCTCCACCACGCGGTAGTGTGTCACCGCCGGCTTGCCCGAGGGCGTAACGGCCTGGCGCTTGCGGTCCTTGGGATGCCGCCCAATCGGTTCATCGACACTGCCACCCGCGGTCATCCTGCCGGTCACCACGGCATCGTATTCGCGCGACACCGTGCGCGCCTGCAATTGCTCAACCAACGAGGCATGCGCCGATAACGTCTTGGCCACCACCATCAAGCCGGTCGTGTCCTTATCGAGCCGGTGCACGATGCCTGCCCGGGGTAGCTGCATCTGTCCGGGCGCATGGTGCAGCAATGCATTGAGCAGGGTACCGTCGGGATTGCCGGCAGCGGGATGCACGACCAGCCCCGCCGGCTTATCGATCACGATGACGTCATCGTCTTCATGGACGATATCAAGCGCCATGGCCTGCGGCGCGAAGCGCGTGTCTTCCTCGAGCGTGGCCTCGAGCGTCAGTTGCTCGCCGCCGCGCAACTTATCCTTGGGGCGCGCGGACGCGCCGTCGCAGGTCAGCGCCCCCGACTTGATCCACGCCTTGAGGCGCTCGCGGGAGAAGTCCGCGAACAGCGTCGAGGCAGCTTGATCCAGACGCTGGCCAGCCATCGTTTCGGGGACGCGTTCTTCTCGCTGCACGGTATCTGCCATGGCAATGCTCGGTTCCATTTCGCCACCGGGGGCGTTTGCTTTATAGTGACTCCGAACTGGCGGATTCTAGCACGGCCGCCCCGTATTGGTTGAACGAGGATGACGATGCGATTCCCTTCACTTGGCACGTTCGGTGCGTTACTGCTTAGTGGCGCGCTGCTTGCCGGTTGCGCCAGCAACGAGCCGGCCCCGGATATACAAGAGCAGGAACTTTACCAGCAAGCTCAAGAGTCATTGGATGCCGGACGTTACAGCACCGCCGTGACACGCCTCGAGGCGCTGGATACCCGTTTTCCCTTCGGTCGTTACGCCGAGCAGGCCCAGTTGGAGCTGATCTATGCGTACTACCAGACCGAGGACTGGGAGCAAGCGCGCGCCGCCGCCAGCCGCTTCATTCGTTTGCACCCCGATCACGAGCAGGTCGACTACGCGTATTACATGCGCGGTCTCGCAGCTTACCAATCCGGGCGTTTCAGCCTCGAAGGGCTCGAGCTGATCGATATCTCCAAGCGTGACCTTGGCGCCACGCGCGATGCCAATGTCGACTTCGGCGAGTTGGTGCGTCGCTTCCCAGAAAGCCCCTACGCAGCCGACGCGCGTCAGCGCATCGTTTATTTGCGCAACGTACTCTCGCGTCACGAGCTGCAAGTCGCCGATTTCTATCTACGCAAGGGCGCCTACCTGGCGGCCATCAATCGCGGCAAATGGGTGCTTGAGCATTACCCGCAGACACCCGCCACGCGCGACGCCCTGGCGGTCATCGTCGAGGGCTACATGGGGCTGAACATGCCCGAGCGGGCACGCACTGCATTGCAGACGCTCATCAACAACGATCCCGACAATCCGCGCCTCGATGGCAAGACATTCGAGCCCGAGCATGTCGACGCCAAGCCGCTGACGCTCTAACGGCGCCCCTCCGGGGAGCTGTAAGTCATAAGAGGTAAGCTGGAAGAAAAATCAAACGCTAAAAACACCTGTCTTGGCAGATAGCGATTCTTCCAGCTTCCAGGCGCGCAGCGCCGCTCTTCCTTCTTATAGCTCCCCGGCGACAGCCGGGGTCATTCCCCCGGCTGCCAGCCGTTGACGATGGGATAACGACGATCGCGCCCGAAACCACGCGCCGTCACGCGAACCCCCACTGGTGCCTGACGCCGCTTGTATTCGCTGCGGTCGACCAACTTCACGACCCGATAGACATCTTCGCTGGCATAGCCGGCATCGATGATCGCCTCGGCACTCATATCGCCTTCGATGTAACGCTCGAGAATGGCGTCCAGCTCGTCGTAACCCGGCAGGGAGTCGCTGTCCATCTGATCGGGCGCCAGTTCCGCCGACGGAGGACGCGTGATGACGCGCTCGGGAATCGCCGGCTCCTGCTTATTGCGCCACTTGGCAAGGCGATACACCCACGTCTTGTAGACGTCCTTGAGCGCGTTGTAACCGCCCACCATATCGCCATATAGCGTGGCATAGCCCACCGCCATCTCGCTCTTGTTGCCAGTGCTCAATACCATCAGCCCTTTCTTGTTGGAAAGCGCCATCAACAGCACGCCCCGGCAACGCGACTGCAGATTCTCCTCGGTGGTATCGCGCTCAGTCCCGGCGAAGCTCTCTTCCAACGTGGCGGTGAAAGCCTCGACCATCGGCGCGATCGGCATGACCTCATAATGCACGCCGAGCAGCTCGGCTTGCGCGGCTGCATCCGCTTTGGAGATATCCGCCGTGTAGTGATAGGGCATCATCACCGCTTGCACGCGCTCGGGCCCCAGGGCATCGACCGCGATGGCCAGCGACAGGGCCGAGTCGATCCCCCCTGAAAGCCCTAGCACGACGCCCTGAAAGCCGCTCTTGTTGACATAGTCGCGAAGTCCGGTCACCAGCGCGCAATATAAGCTTTCTTCCGACGCCAGCAGCGGTTCGCATTCGCCGGCCTCCGGCGCCCATGCGCCTTCGGCGTCGGTAAAACGCACCGGCATCAGGCCGACTTCCCAGAACGGTGCACGTACCGCCACCTCGCCCTGAGCATTGAGCACCAGCGAGCCGCCGTCGAAGACCAACTCGTCCTGGCCGCCGATCTGGTTGAGATAGACCAGCGGCCGCGCAGCCGCCTGGGCCCGCTCGGCGAACAAGCGTTCGCGCTCCAGCGGCTTGTCGCGATGGTAGGGCGAGGCGTTGAGTGTGATGAGAATATCGGCGCCGGCCTCGACGCTCTGGGTCACCGGTGCGCCGTCCCACAGGTCTTCGCAGACCAGGATGCCCAGCTTGGCACCACGATGCTCGATGACGAGCGGCGATGATCCCGCCGCGAAATAACGTTGCTCGTCGAATACCTGGTAATTGGGCAGCGCCTGCTTGGCGTATTCGCCGAGCCATTCGCCGTTGTACAGCACGCCCGCGAGGTTATGCAGCCGGCCTTCGCGCCGGCCTGGATAGCCGATGACGACCATCACATCGCGCGCCACCTTACGCGCCATCGTCGCGCGTGCCTCTTCCAGGCGTGCTTCCATCGATTCGCGCAACAACAAGTCTTCCGGCGGGTAACCGGTCAGGAACAGTTCGGGGAAGACCACCACATCGGCACGATGTTCGATGCGCGCTTCGCGCACGGCCTCGATGGCTTGCGCGGTATTGCCGGGGATATCGCCCACCAGCGGGTCGAGCTGGGCCATCACCAGAGTCAGGTCTTGCATGAGCGGAATACGCCTCTCTCATCGTGATTGGCTGAGTAAACTGCCGTCGAGACGGCCTCATGGATGTATTGTCACGCAACGCCGGCTCGCTGGCAAAACGCCTTGTCGTCAGACGCCACCTAGCCGGTAGGGGGCGGGGTCGACCACCGGGGTGCGTTGCAGTAGTTGATCGACCAACAGGCGCGTCGACGCCGGCGCCAACACCAGGCCATTGCGATAATGGCCAGCGTTGACCCATAACCCTTCGATGCCGGGTACCGCGCCGATGGACGGCACGCCATCCGGCGACCCGGGACGCAAGCCGGCCCAGTGATGCTCCACCGGGCATTCGGCCAATGCCGGCACGATCGACAGTGCGCTATCGTAAAGCGAGCCCTTTGCTGTCTCGGTGGTACGCTGATCGAAGCCCACCTCTTCCAAGGTGGAGCCGGCAACGACACGCCCATCGCCACGCGGAATCACATAACGCCCATCCTTCAGCACCACACGTTCGACCAACCCCGGCGACGCCTTGAACAGGATCATCTGCCCACGCACCGGACGCACCGGCAGTGTCACGCCGATACCCGCCAGCAGCTGGCCGGCCCAGGCGCCGCCACATACCACTACGCGCTCGGCGGCTTCATGTCCCGCCGATGTCCGAACGCCGCGAAGGCGTCCATCCGCCACATCCAGCGCTTCGACCTCGACATGCTCGCGCAGGGTGACGTTAGGCATCGCCTGCAGGCGGGCCCGCAGCGCCTTGCACAAGCGCGGATTACGAATGCTACCCAGGGTCGGCATCCACAGTGCCGAATCGAAACCGGGCGCGGCATTAGGCTCCTTGGCATAAATCGTCTCCGCCCCGACCCGTTCCAGGGGCTTGCCAACCTCACGCGCCCACGCGAGCGCCTGAGGCTCATCATCGACACGCAGATACAGGAGCCCTCGCTGGCGATACTCGGGATCGATACCGGTTTCTTCCAGCAGGCGCAGCGACAATTCGGGATAGGCACCTTCGGAATAGCGCGACAATGCGGAAATCGGCGCGCTATAGCGCCAGGGGTACAGCGGGGAGACGATGCCGCCACCGGCCCAGGAGGCCTCGCGGCCACATTCGCCGCGTTCGAGCAGGGTGACGCAACGGCCAGCGTCGGCGAGTTGCAGGGCCGTCATCATGCCGATGACACCGCCTCCAACGATCAAGAATTCACTCACACGGGCACTCATTTCATCGCTGAGAAACCCGCAATCTATCATGTGCCGCATGTGCGGGGCAGCGGCGGAGACCCTCTGAGTTACCAGCAATCCTCACCCTTCGGCTCCCCCCGCTGGCCGGCTTGATCCAGCGTCATCCAAGCACAATCCTGCCCACCCTGGTTGTTCTTGAGCGTCGCCTTTAGCGTAAATTCGTTGGCCGAAAGCGCAGCGTAGCTGAACTTGTAAGCCTCACTCTCCGGCACCAGTTCGTCGGTTTCGCCGGCTTTATAGCTGTTATATTGCGTGTACTGACGTTCCATCTCATACGCCCATTTCATCAACGTGGCCTGGGCATCGGCCCGATTCGCCTTGCGCACATGCTCGGTATACGAGGGAATGGCGATCGCGGCAAGGATCCCGATGATGACCAGCACGATCATCAACTCGATCAAGCTGAAGCCTTGGGTTCGACGCATGGCATGGACTCCTGAGAGGGTGTTTACAAAAGGGCTGCAGACGGAAAGAGAGACGTTCAACGCTAGGTACTCAGCGCAAGACCTCGCGCCACGCCGGACGAGTGGGCCCCTCGGAAGAGCGGATAACGCGCGTGTCGTCATTATCGGCCTGTGCCTGGCGGGCTTGAATCAACGCTTCGCCTGACTCGCGAGGCAACATCAGCGTAACGCGGCGCTCGAGTACCGCATGCGTTACCTGGCGTTTACCCCAGCCGAACGCGGTCACCTCGATACGTGCTTGGCAGGGCGCGCCGGCCTCGGGACACGAGCTCGACAGGGCAGCCAGCGTCACCCGGGGCGGCTCGTGGGTATCGAGCGGGATGGGTGCCCCGCTATCGCCATAGGCCACGCCGTCACGTCGCCAACGAGCAGCCGACCATTGGCTGGCATGCGACGCCTGTGGCATCAGGCAATCAGGCGCCGTGCAGTCACCGTGGGCATCGGGCAGTGTGTAATCCGCATGACGCAATCGCCATTCGCCTTCTTTGAGTGCTGCCTGTGCTGCTTGAAACGCCACCTGGCGGTCCATGACGTTGCGCGCCATGCGCTCCTGCAGGACCGCGCCCTGCAAGCCGGCGAGTCCCAACGCCGTCATCGCCATCAGCAGAATCAGCGCGACGATCAGCGTCATGCCCCGTTCCCGAGAGGGGCCGCTGACGCTCACGATGACGTGTCACCCTGCGAGGTGACAAGCGGCGGCGGGGATGCCACATTACGCAGAGCCACGCTCGTGGCGTACACCCGATACAGACGACGATCCGGTGCCGTGACGGTTTCGCCATCGAAGACATAGGATGATGCCGTGTCGACGAGCCCATCCTGTCGCGAGGCCACCAGCAATTCGATGCTCACACCCTTGACGCTGGCCCAATCGCCGACGCCCGAGGCGCGGCGCCAACGGCCTTCGACGAAATAGCGCAGCGCCATGGCCTCGACATTCGCGTCGAGCGGCTGGGGAGACGTGCCATCCACCGCGCAGTCCAGCCCCTGCGAGGCGTTCAGCGATAGCGTCGCCCGCGTGATGTCAGCACTCTCGAGATCCCCGCCCAGGCAATCCTGCAGAGGCTCACCCGTGCTGCCGTAATAGCGGACCCGCAAGGTGCTGTCGTCCCCCGCCACGATAGCGCCTTGGGCAAATTGCAATGTCGCCGGAAAGGTCTGCGCCTCTTGCCATTCGGCATACCCCGCCTTGCGTAGCTCCCGTGTCAGCACGTCAGTCACGAAGCGACCGCTCTCCTGCACCTGAGCCAGTTGCGTTTGCAAGCGGTACTGATGCTGATAGGCAATGAACAGGTCGATGACGCCAAGCAGCACGATCATGCTCAGCGCCAGGCTCACCATCAACTCGATCAGCGACACCCCGCTTTGACGGCGCCGCCCCGGAGTGGGTCGCTCAAAGTCGGGTCTGTAATCGATATTGCCGCTGCCCATCGTCATCACTCCAGCTCACGCGGGGCGCTCGCCAGGTCACTTTCACCGTGGCCGTCGCCAGGTCGTCATCGCCCATCACCTCGATGCAGCCCTGCGCCTGGGGAAGCGCGTTCACTAGCCCCGCCAACCAGGCACGTACTTGGGCCGAACCGGCACTAGCGGGATCGTCACTGCACGGCTGGTCGTAGGCGCCGGCCAGCGCGCCGTGGCGGTCGATGCGCAAGCGTTCGAGCATAGCCCCCACCCGCTGCACCACCTGAGACTGGGCATCGGCATTCCGCTGGGCGCGCAGCGCCTGGGTCTGAGTCGCCGCCACCCCCAGCATGCCGAAGGACAAAATGAACAGCGTAATCAGCACTTCGATCAAGCTGAAACCCCGCGTACGCCCATGCCGCGACCGCGCGTCCCTGTGTATTACCCTCATCGTATTTGCTCGACCGCCAAGACTACTTTATAAACAAATAAAGTAAATGCTAATACAAAGTAAGGCAATCGATGCATACGACGTCGTGGCATATGCGAGGAATGACACTGCTCGAATTGCTCGTGATCATCGTCATTGTCGGCCTGCTCACCACCCAGGGCGTCCCCGCCATGGGTCATGTGCTACGTGATCAACGCTTGCAGGCCGCCAGCCATACGCTCTATCAAGCGCTCTACTACGCGCGTAGCGAAGCGATTCGCCAAGGTGTGCCGGTGATGATGGTGAGTGAACCAGATGGCTGGGAACAGGGCTGGCGCATATTCGCCGATCGCGACGACGATGGCGAGCAATCGCCCTCGGAGCCGACACTACGCGCGGGTGACGCCCCACCGGGCGGACTTCGGCTGCACGCCAATCAGCCCTTGCGTCGCTACGTGCGTTACGCGTCGAACGGCTACTCGATCCGCGCCTCCGGCAGCTTTCAGATCGGCAGCTTCTATCTATGCACGGCCAAAGCGACGACACCGGCACGGCGGATCGTGCTGAGCCGTGGCGGCCGGGTACGCATCGAGCGCCTGCCCGATGGTGATACCGCCTGCGCGCGATGAATCACTCCTCCGGACTACCGTACGACAAGCCTTCTAGAGACCAACCGGAGGCGCTGGAGTTATCATCGCCGTTGTCACCACTTCCGTCACCGCCTCCTGAGGTCGACCTGGGCACATACTCGATTTCCCCACCACCATCGACAGTAACGGTCTTACCTCTTGCCGAACCGCGTAGACCACCGCCGGCAGTGACAGAAACGTTGGCATACGGCGCATAAATATTTGCCAACGCCTGGGCACTGCCATCAATCAACACACCTCTACTATAAGAGTCACTATCCTTATGGTTGGAGTAAAGCGACAAGGTGGAACGGCCATTGGTCGTGGCCGGAACATCCGCCATTTGGGTGGAGCTCTTGATATGAGTCTCGCCGGTCACGAAGATCGTCAGCGTACTGCCTGAATCGATAGTAAGCCCTTTTCCTCCACCGGAGCCCAGAGTGAGGTCACCATCGACCAGCAACACCACGTCGCCGCCACTAACATTGAGCTCGCCATTCTTCTGGGTGAAATCCTTCGTGCGGATAACGGAAACAGGTTTGTCGAAGGTCGGCGCTTCAACCGTAGTTGCCTCCGCGAGGGTAACATCTTTCTGAACATTCCAGGTTTCATCAAACGCCGATAGGCCGCCGGGGGTCAGGGAAGCGTCCACCGTTGGATAACTACCAACCGTAATGTCTTTGTCAGCGCCGGTTTTATCGGTAGGAACGGCTGCAAGCAGATCACTCACCTCCATAGACAAGTTGTGGTTGCCGGAAAAAATTTTTGGATCGCACTCACCACCACTTACAGGGGAGACAGATGTATGGCTACCGACCTTAACCGAACCACCAGCAAACTTATCGATCTCCTTTCCGTTTGCAGTATTGACAGTCCCTTCCTGCGATTCGATATCGCCACCCACGGAAGCCGAACTATTGGAAAAGATGACCTTGCCACCTGCTGAAACATTACCTGTGACAGTGGCAGCATTGTTGAATTCAACATCACCGTTGGCCGAGACATTACCCTTGGCAGGCGCCGAATTTTCAAAAAAAACGCTCCCCGTTGTAGCGATGGAACCACCATAAGCATAACCACCCCCTGCATCCAAAGTGATATCATCACCGGCAAGAATGTTGCCTGTGATGCTGCTATCGGTGTATAGCGTGCCCATTGTTGTCACGTTGCCATCAACATTGGCATCACCGCTAAGCCTCACTCCGGCACCTGGCTGCAACGTTCGAACATTACCATTAATTCCCCCTCCGCCACTGACCTGAACCCCCTCGCAGCCGAGCAACACGTCTTGGTAAGCGCCGCCAGCCTTTATAGAATAAATAGCACTCAGGATATCTTGCCCACCACTACCTTCAGTATTATCGTTATTATTGTCACTCAACTCTCTTTCCCCCCAGAACTCCACACGCACGTGAGAACTATCTATCTTGACAACTTTCTTAATCCCGGCCTGGGTGAATGTATATTCAATATTCTTATGATCGCATCCTCCCTCTTCATCATGCCTTGCTTCCCAAGCACGATTCTCAGCTGCACACTTACGCTCGTCACCAGTCAAAAAAATAGCGCCACTTTCACTCTTATTATCAAATATAGGTTCGCCGCTTTTGACATCTTCGCTCTTTAGCGCTTCCTCCATTTTTTGGCTAACTTCGCTTAATTCTTTCGACCACTCACCTTCATTTTTACTGAAGCGCCGAAAAGCCTCGTCCGCGCCCGCCTCATAATTATTGGTGCGTACATAATTACCGGCTTGGCGCTCTTGATACTTATTGACAGACATGCTGGACACGACAGCCCCGGATGCCACCGTCAGCAGCATCAAACCTATAACAAGCACGAAGCCAGACTGCTTATGAGAACGCATCACGGATCACCATCACTATCAGAAGTTGCGCGAGAGGCAAGATGAAAGCTCAGGGTTTTCACGTCACATTCATCTTCTTCACGGCATGGTTTGTACTTCAACGTGACACGCACGCACGGACTCGCGGCATCGTCACACACTGAATCACCTTCATCACCAAATCGTACACTGGTAATGCCTGGAGCAGCCAACGCCATTACTTCCTGATCATTGCACGTAAGCCACTTGTCATCCACGTCCGTTATCCACTCGATGCGACCACTACCATCATCAGCTCCAGGACATCTTATTTTGTTTATATCTTCACCTGAATATGACTCCAAGATAAGCTTACTCCCTTCATCGTTGTTTTCTATCGAGATCGATTTTGCCACTTTAACCGATGAAGACAGCTCCCTGTGTATATACATCAGCTCGTCTTGCAGCTTGTAATTGTTATCTCGCTGCTCACTAACACTGCTGATCGCCTGGTAGGCCGTGATCGTGCCGCCGAGGATAATCAAGCCGAGAAACATGCTGATCATCATTTCGATCAGCGTGAAGCCTCGTTGACGATGTTGGTGACTCATCCTATGACTCCTTGCATGGCAAGAAGGTGACAAGTTCCACGGCGTTGTCGTCTTCACTGCCCCACTCAATGGTCAGGGCATAGTAGCGACCACTTACTGGTTTAGAACCTTCTTCGGTCAAATATTCGCGCTCAGGTCTTGCATTAGGCATCGGCGCCGTCGCTCTGACATAGTTCTCCCATTTGTCCACGAGCCCACCAAGATTCTCACAAGCCTCATCCTGCTGCGCCCAGGCGCGTTCGTTCATGTCGCGGACCATAATGGTCGCGAGTGTCGTATTGAGGCTGTCGCGGGCATTCTGCAACGAGTTGAGCTGCATGGCGGCGAGCCCCAGCATGCCGATGGAGAGGATGGTCAGCGCCACCAGCACTTCGATCAGGCCGAAGCCGCATTGAGCACGGGGAGGACGTTGCGCCGGTTCCATCATGCGTCACATCCCTTATCTGACTCGGCGACATAAGCTCGTCCGATCGCACTCATGCATACCCGCGAAACTTTCGGTAGCCCCGCATGACTGAGACGCCATTCGCCATCAGCATCGGGATATCCCAGATCATCGAAAGTGACTTCATCGGGAGGCTGGGCGTTCTTGTCTCCTACGCTGAGCTGGTCAGGTAGCGGCTGGTGGGCGGCGATAGGGTTCTCACTATCCCCTTCAACCTCTATACGCCAGCCTTTTGACCAGTCATTGCCCCCGCATGAATCCCCGTCGGTACTCGCACACAGCGTGACCTCGGCTTCGCGCATGATGGCTTCGCCGCGTGCCAAGCGCAGTGCGGCGACCAGTTCGTTGCTGACGTCGGTGAGCTGTTGGTGCTGGCGCAAGGACTGGAAGCTGGGCACGGCGATGCTTGCCATGATCGCGAAGATCACCAGCACGATCAGCAATTCGAGGAGGGAAAAGCCACGGCTATGCGACACATAGCGAAGGCGATAAGCACGATGCGGCACGTACGACTTCCTGATCGGTGAGGCGACGCGTTACGTACGCGGCATGGGGCGGCACCCCATGCGCTTTGTCAATGTAGCGTACTTTGCAACGAATTGTAACGCTCACATCACATCGAAGACGCGGCACCTCTCACGTGCTGGCGATCACCTGCTCGCGCAGTTCCTTGGGCATGGAGAAGACGATGTCTTCCGCCTGCCCGGCGAGTTCATTGGGGTCCTCGGCGCCCAGCGACTTGAGCCGGTCGATGACCGCCTGGACGAGGACTTCCGGTGCGCTGGCACCGGCCGTTATGCCGATGGTGCCCACACCATCTACCCATTCGGGGCGGATCTGCTCGGCGGTATCGATCAGATACGCCGGCGTGCCGGTGCGCTCTGCCAATTCCCGCAGGCGGTTGGAATTGGAACTGTTGGGGCTGCCCACCACCAGCACCAGGCCGCTTTCGCTCGCCAGTTCACGCACCGCGTCCTGACGGTTCTGGGTGGCGTAACAGATGTCATCCTTGCGCGGCCCGTCGATACGCGGGAACTTCTCGCGCAAGGCGTCGATGACCTTCGACGTATCGTCCATGGACAGCGTTGTCTGGGTGACGAACGCCAGCCGCTCGGGATCGTTGACCTCGAGATTGGCCACGTCCTGCTCGTCCTCGACGAGGTGGATCTGGCCGCCGAAGGACGTGTCGTAACGCCCCATGGTGCCCTCGACCTCGGGATGGCCGGCATGCCCGATGAGCACGCACTCCTGGCCACGCTTGGCGTAGCGCAGGACTTCCATATGCACCTTGGTGACCAGCGGACAGGTGGCGTCGAAGATACGCAGTCCACGCCGCTCGGCCTCTTCCTGGACCGCACGCGACACGCCGTGGGCGGAGAAGATGACGATCACGTCGTCGGGGATTTCATGCAACTCCTCGACGAATACCGCCCCGCGCTCGCGCAGACTATCCACCACGAAGCGGTTATGGACGACTTCGTGACGCACGTAGATGGGTGGCCCGAACACATCGAGCGCGCGATTGACGATCTCGATGGCGCGGTCGACGCCGGCACAGAAACCGCGTGGATTGGCCAGCTTGATTTGCATGCTTACCTCGCCTCGATGCGCCGTGGCATCGTATCGATGGGCGGCGTGCGCCCGTCAAAACTTAATGGGTCGTGGCCGGGCGAACCTCGATCACCTCCACCTCGAAGGTCAGGGTACGCCCCGCCAGCGGGTGATTGAAGTCCACATCGACATTACGCTCGTCGATTTCGGCGATGACGCCGGGCAGCTCGCCGCCACCCGGGTCGGTGAACGACATCATCGTACCGACCTCGAGCTCGTCGTCGAACTGATCGCGCGGCAGGCGCTGCACATTCTGCGGATTGTGCTGGCCGAAGCCGTGCTCGGGGGTAATGGTAAAACGGCCGGTCTCGCCATCGGTCATGCCCTTGAGCGGGGTCTCGAACCCCGGCGGCAGATTGCCATCGCCGACCTGGAACGTCGCCGGTGCCTTGTCGCGGGTGGAGTCGATCACCGTCTCGTCTTCCAATTTGACGGTGAAATGCAACGTCACTTCCATCCCATCGCCGATGCGGTACTCACTCATGGGGCGTCTCTCTTATCGGATGTTGCCGTGTGTCGTCGGCCGTCACGCAGGGAGGCCAGAATCAAACCAATGGCTCCCAAGGTGATGGCGGTATCGGCCAAGTTAAAGGCGGGGAAGTAATTTCCCTGCCAATGAAACGACAGAAAGTCGACCACATAGCCATGCACCAGGCGATCGTAGAGATTGCCCAACGCCCCACCGATCACTAATGCGATGGCTGCCGCCGAGAGGCGTTCATCGGCCTTGAGACGCGTCAACCACACGGTCAGGCCAATGCTCACGCCGATGGCGATGGCCGCGAACAACCAGCGTTGCCACCCGGCGTGATCGGCCAGGAAACTGAACGCCGCGCCGGTATTGTGCAGCAACGTGAAGTTGAACACCGGCAATAATTCGACCGGTTGTGCATAGATCAAATACGTGCTGGCGAGCAGCTTGCTGCCCAGGTCCAGCACGATCACCAATAGCGCCAGCCACAGCCAGCGCAAGGGGCGCTGCATGGGCGGCGATACCGATCGATCAGGCGTTGCAGCGTCGTTCATTCGAGCCTCTCATATCATGACCAAGCGGCGCTATGATCCAGGGTGCGTCATCAGGCATCGCAGCTTCAGGCATAGCGGCGCGTTTCGCCCGGCCCGTCGGGCAGGTTGCTCAGGCAACGACCGCACAGGTTCGGGTCGGCGGCATGCGTGCCCACGTCCGCGCGATGATGCCAGCAGCGATCGCACTTGGTGTGCGGACTTTCCATCACACCCACCTTTAGGCCATCGAGCTCGCTGGCCTCGGCCTGCTCGCTGCCCGCTGCGTCCAGCGACGCCAGATGCACTTCGCTGGTCAACAGCACGAAACGTAGTTCATCGCCGAGCTGCGACAAGGTCTCGCGCACGTCATCGTTAGCGTAGAGCGTGACCTCGGCGGCGAGACTATTGCGTATCACCTTGGCGTTACGCGCGTCTTCCAGGCACTTGTTGACCGCCTGCTTGACCTCGAGCACCCGCGACCAAAACTCACGCCCCATCACGGCATCCGACTTCAGGGTCGTCAGATGCGGATAGTATTCCTCCAGCAGCACGCTATCGCCGCGCGTGCCGGGGATGGCCTCGTAGATTTCCTCGGCGGTGAAGGACAGAATCGGCGCCACCCAGCGCACCAACGCCTCGACCACATGATAGAGCGCCGTCTGGCAGCTGCGGCGCGCGAGCGAGTCAGCCTGGGTGGTGTACTGGCGATCCTTGATCACATCCAGATAGAAGCCGCCCAGCTCGTGCGCGCAGAAGTCGTGCACCTGCTGGTAGACGTCACGGAAGCGGTAGTCGTCATAGGCCGTCTGCATGCGCTGCTGAAGCTGTGCGGCGCGATCCACCGCCCACTGATCCAGCGCCAGCATATCCTCGAACGCCACGGCGTCACGCGCGGGATCGAAGCCATTCAAGTTGGCCAGCAAGAAGCGCGCGGTATTGCGGATACGCCGGTAGACATCGGCGGTGCGCTTCAGAATCTCGTCGGAGACCGCCATTTCACCGGAGTAATCGGTAGAGGCGACCCACAGGCGCAGGATATCGGCGCCCAGCTTGTCCATCACCTGCTGCGGCGCGATCACGTTGCCCATCGACTTGGACATCTTGCGTCCCTTTTCGTCGACGGTGAACCCGTGCGTCAGCAGCGCCTTGTAGGGCGCATGGCCGTCGATGGCGCAACCGGTGAGCAACGACGAATGGAACCAGCCGCGATGCTGGTCGGAACCCTCGAGATACAGATCGGCACGCGGCCCTTGTGGGTGCCCCAGCGAATGCGAGCCCCGCAAGACATGCCAATGCGTGGTGCCGGAATCGAACCACACATCCAGGGTATCGGTGACTTTCTCGTAGTCGCTGGCCTCGGAGCCCAGCAGCTCTTGTGCATCGAGACGGAACCAGGCATCGATGCCCTCGGCTTCGACACGCTTGGCGACCTCTTCCATCAGCGCGACGGTGCGCGGATGCCACTCCCCGGTCTGCTTGTGCAGGAAGAATGGAATCGGCACCCCCCAGTTGCGCTGGCGCGAAATGCACCAGTCAGGACGATTGGCGATCATCGAGTGCAGCCGCGCCTTGCCCCAGGCGGGGACGAACTGCGTCGCCTCGACGCCATCCAGCGCGCGCTGACGCAGGGTGCGCCCCGTATCGTCCTCGCGGTCCATGCCCACGAACCACTGGGCGGTCGCGCGGTAGATGACCGGCGTCTTGTGACGCCAGCAGTGCATGTAGCTGTGCGTGATCGGCGTGTGCACCATCAGCGCGTTCACTTCACGCAGCTTGTCGACGATCTGAGGGTTGGCCTTCCAGATCATCTCGCCGCCGAAGAACGGCAGATCATCGCGGTACACGCCATTGCCCTGTACGGGGTTGAGCATGTCATCGAAGCTCATGCCGTGCGCGCGGCAGGTCATGAAATCGTCCAGGCCGTATGACGGCGCCGAGTGGACGATCCCCGTGCTGCCTTCTTCCACGGTCACGTAGTCGGCGAGATACACCGGCGCCATACGCTCATAGAAAGGATGCTGGAAATTGATGAACTCCAGCGACGCGCCCGTCGTCGTGGCCACAACATCGCCCTCGAGGCCATAGCGCGCCAGACAGCTTTCGACCAGCTCCTCGGCGAGCACCAGCAGCCGCTCGCCGGTATCGACCAGGGCGTAGGTGAAGTCGGGATGCACGTTCAGCGCCTGGTTGGCGGGAATGGTCCACGGCGTGGTGGTCCAGATGACGATCGCCGCCGGCTTGTCGAGCGACGTGAGCCCAAACGCCGTCGCTAGCTTGGCGGGATCGGCGGCGGTGAAGGCGACATCGATGGCATCGGACTTCTTGTCGGCGTACTCGACTTCCGCCTCGGCCAGGGCCGAACCACAATCGAAGCACCAGTTGACCGGCTTCAGTCCTTTGAAGACGTAACCACCCTCGACCATCTTCGCCAGCGCGCGAATCTCACCCGCTTCGTTGGCGAAATCCATGGTCCGGTAGGGGTGCTCCCAGTCGCCGATCACGCCCAGGCGCACGAAGTCGGTCTTCTGCGCTTCGATCTGCGCCCCCGCGTACTCGCGGCATAGATCACGCGCCTCGCCGGCGGCGAGATGCTTGCCGTGAGTAGTCTCGACCTTGTGCTCGATGGGCAAACCGTGACAGTCCCAACCAGGCACATAGGGCGCATCGTACCCCGCCAGCGCCTTCGACTTGACGACGATGTCTTTGAGAATCTTGTTGACGGCGTGACCGATGTGAATACTGCCGTTGGCATAAGGAGGGCCATCGTGCAGTACGAAGCTCTCACGGCCGGCGCGTGCTTCGCGCAGGCGCTCGTAGAGGTTCATGTCCTGCCATTGCGATACCCGCCCCGGTTCACGCTTGGGCAACATGCCGCGCATGGGGAAGTCGGTTTCGGGGAGGTTCAGGGTATGTTTGTAATCGCTCATAGCGGAAGGTCAGCCATCGTCTTGGTCGGCCGGGCGAGCGCCGGCCGAGGAGTCGGAAGTCGAAGGCTCGGGCGCCAGGGGCGCCGAGGCCAGCGGATAAGTCCAGCCAGTCGAAGCACACGGCAGCTCGAGCGCGGTGGCATCGAGCGGTGTCGCCGTGCGGAAATAGCGACGTGCCTGCGCCAGATCAGCATGAATCTGACGCGTCAGGGCCTCCAGCCCCGGAAAATTGACCTCGCCTCGCAGCCGCGCGCAGGGCACGACCGTAAGGCGCTGGCCATAGAGGTCACCCTCGAAATCGAACAGATGCACCTCCAGCACCGGCCGCGAGCTGCCCACCGTCGGCCGCCAGCCTATATTGGCCGCCCCCAGCAGCTCGCGACCATCGGGCAACCGCGTGACGCAGGCATAGATACCGCGTAATGCCAGGGAACGCGACGTCAACGGCAGATTAGCGGTGGGCACGCCGATGGTGCGTCCCAACTGCCGGTCGGCAACCACGCGCCCCGAGAGTTGATAGGGCCGCCCCAACAACCGCGCGGCCTGGGCGAAATTGCCGCTGGCCAGCAAGGTGCGTATCCGAGTACTCGAGACGCGTTCATCGTCGAGGGCAAAGGTACGCGTATGCTCGACCTCAAAACCACGGTGCTCGCCCACGCGTTGCAGCAACGCGAAATCGCCCGCCCGGTCACAGCCGAAACGGAAGTCGTCTCCCACGACGAGATGCTTGACCCCCAGGCCGCGGATCAGCACGCGCTCGATGAACTCATCGGCCGTCAGACTTCGCAGAGCAGCATTGAAGGGCAGGCAGACGATACGCTCGGCGCCATATTCGGCCAGCAGCTCGACCTTGTCGCGCAACCTGCTCAAACGAGGCGGCGCCTGCTCGCCGGCAAAATACTCACGCGGCTGGGGCTCGAAGACGACCACCGTCATCGGCAACCCCAACGCCGTGGCGCGACTCTTGAGCTGATCGAGGATCGCCTGATGGCCACGATGTACGCCATCGAAATTGCCGATCGTCGCCACGCACGGGCCCGCCTCGCGCAGATTGTGCAGTCCTCTGATCAGTTCCATATGCCGTTCATATGCCGGTGAAACGTTCGATTATAACCAAGGGGGCCACGCCTGACAGCCATGCCTGCCCTACCATCAGCCACCCAGACGGAAATGCCTGAGGCGCACGCCGCACAGCGCCAGCCATCCAAAGTAGACCAGGACACCGCCCAGGGTCAGCCCGAGCAATGTTGCCGCACGCTGCCATACGCCCCAGGCCAGCCACTGATGCCATTCGGGGCATAGCCACCAAATCCCGGCCCCCATGACGACGCAGCCACCGCTCACTGTCAACGCGTAGCGTCCCCAGCCCGGCTGAAATGTCAGTACGCCACGCCGCCGTAGCCCCCAGCCCAGCAAGCCAGCATTGAGAAACGCCGACAGCGCCGTGGCCAGCGCCAATCCCGCATGCGCCAGCGGCCAAATCAACAGCAGGTTCAAGACCATGTTGGCGACCATCGCCACGACCCCGATCTTGACCGGCGTCTTGGTATCCTGGCGCGCGAAGTACCCCGGTGCCAGCACCTTGATGAGCATGAAGGGCAACAAACCTAACGCATAGGCCCGCATGCTGCGTGCCGCCATCACGATATCGTGGTCCGTCATCGCGCCATAGTGGAACAGACTCACCAGCAATGGCTCGGCCAGCAACACCAAGGCCAGAGCTGCGGGAAGCCCGATCAATAGCACCGCGCGCAACGCCCAGTCGAGCATCTTCGCGAAGTGCGCTGGCGACTGTTCGGCATGGCGCTTGGAGAGGGCCGGCAGGATCACCGTGCCCAGTGCCACGCCGAACACGCCCAACGGCAACTCCACCAGGCGATCCGAATAGTAGAGCCAAGACACGCTGCCCGACGCCAGCAGGGACGCCAGTACGGTATCCAGCAGCAAGTTGATCTGCGAGACCGAGACCGCGAACAGCGCTGGCACCATCAGTGTCAGGATGCGGCGCACCCCGGGGTGGCGAAAGTTCGGCCACGGCCTCGGCATCAGTCCCAGCCGTGCCAGGAACGGCACCTGGAAGCCCAACTGGACGACCCCGGCGATCAGCACACCCCAGGCCAGGGCCATCGAGGGGTCCTGCATCCAAGGCGTCAGGCCCAGCGCCGCGCCAATCAATGACAGGTTGAGCAGCACCGGCGTGAACGCCGGGACGGCGAACCGGTTCCAGGTGTTGAGCACGCTGCCGGCAAAGGCGGTGAGCGAAATCAACCACAGATAGGGAAACGTCAGGCGCAGCATGTCGGCGGTCAACGCCAGCTTGCCGGGATCGGCGCTGAATCCCGGCGCGAATAGCCACACCAGCCAGGGCGCGAAGAGTACCGCCACGGCGCTGAGCAGAGCCAGTATCACGCCAAGACTGCCCGAGACCGCATCGAGCAGTTCGCGTACCTCTTCACGTGTCCGCTGGGTGGCATACTCAGACAGCACCGGAATGAACGCCTGATTGAAGGCGCCCTCGGCGAACAGGCGACGCATGAAGTTGGGAATCTTGAAGGCGACGAAGAAGGCATCCGCGCCGCTACCGGCCCCGAACAAAGCCGCGATCACGACATCGCGCGCCAGCCCTAGTACACGCGAGAGCATGGTCATCGTGCTGACCACCATTCCCGAGCGCAATAGACCGCCACGCGCTGAAGGCCGCGCCTCCGATACTGGCGACGCATCCTCTTCCGGCACTGCCTGCGATTGCTTACCCGTCACCGACTACCTCCAAGCACCCGGAGTTGACGCCCAAGCGCCACTTACAAAAAAACCGGCCGAAGCCGGTTTTTTCACGCGTTACCGCCAAGTCCCGGCTTCAGGCAGCCAGGGCCTTAATTCGCTTGTTCAGACGGCTCTTGATGCGTGCAGCTTTACGCTTGGAGATCGCGTCCTTGTCGGCGATGCGGTCGATGACCGGCTGTGCCGCCTTGAACTCGGTCATGGCCTGACCGTGATCGCCATTCTGGATCGCCTTGACGACGCGCTTGATATACGTGCGCACCATGCTGCGTTGGCTGGCATTGTGCTGACGACGCTGCTCCGCCTGGCGGGCGCGTTTACGGGCCTGTTTGGTGTTCGCCACCGTCTACTCCTTGGAGATGTTGACAGTCATGTTCTGTAAGAAATTGATTCGCATGACGTTTCGACTACTTCATGCGAATCGGCCAAAACGGGATCGCCACTCGCGAGGCGCCCCATCAACGGGCCGTGTCTGAGAGGATGCAGCATTCTAGCATGGCCCACGTGGAAACGGCTATAGTTCACCGATAGACGCCTCGACATCACGCCCCTCAGATGATGACCAAGTTATCGCGATGAATGAGCTCCGGCGACTCCATGTAGCCAAGCAACGCCTCGATGCGATGACTGGGCTGGCCCACGATACGCCGCGCTTCGTCGCTACCGTAGTTGACCAACCCCTTGGCGACTCGGGCGCCTTGCTCGTTGACGCAGACCACCATGTCGCCGCGCTTGAAGGCACCCTCAGCACGCCGCACGCCCACCGGCAGCAAGCTCGAACCATGGCGATGCAATACCTCGACCGCACCATCGTCGAGCACCAATGTGCCGCGCACCTGGAGCTGCCCCGCCAACCACCGCTTGCGCGCCGCCAACGGCGCGTGGTCCGGCATCAACAACGTGCCCAACGTCTCACCTTCCGCCAGCCGCGTGAGCACCGACGCCTGACGCCCACTGGCGATCACCGTCAGCGCGCCGGAGCGCGCCGCCAGGCGAGCAGCACGCACCTTGGTCGTCATCCCGCCGCGCCCTAAAGCACCGCCATCACCGGCAACCGCCGCCAGGGCAGGATCATCGGCACGCCCTTCGCTGATCAACCGCGCCTCGGGATCGTGGCGTGGATCGGCATCGAACAAACCTTCCTGATCGGTGAGCAGGAGCAGCGCGTCCGCCTCCAGAAGGTTGGCCACCAGCGCACCCAGCGTATCGTTATCGCCGAAGCGGATCTCGTCGGTGACCACGGTGTCGTTTTCGTTGATCACCGGCACCACGCGCAGTGCGACCAGCGTGCGCAACGCCGAGCGCGCATTGAGGTAACGCTTGCGGTCGGACAGGTCATCATGCGTCAGTAGCACTTGCGCGCTGCGCAGGCCGTGACGCGCGAAGTGACCCTCGTAACATTGCGATAGGCCCGACTGCCCCACCGCGGCGGCCGCTTGCAGTTCATACACTGCCGAGGGCCGGGATACCCAGCCCAGACGCGCCATACCCTCGGCCACCGCGCCGGACGAGACCAGCACCACCTCGACACCGCGCGCATGCAGGGAGGCGATCTGATCGACCCAACCACCGATAGCCTCGGCATCGAGGCCACGCCCATCGTTGGTCAACAATGCACTGCCGATCTTGATCACGACACGCCGCGCACTACGCAAGGCATCACGGCCCGTCGACTGCGACTCACTCACCGGCTTCTCTCCCTTCTAGCCTCGACTCAGGGGACGTATTCCACCTCGACGTCATAATCGTCATCGTCGAAGTCATCGTCCTCTTCCTGGGCCGGCTTGCGCTTGTGCGACATGCGCGCTTCGGCACGCGCCACGGCCTCGTCTTCCATGCGCTGGCGCATCTCGCGCTCATGCTCGAAGGCCGCCTCGTCTTCCGCCTCGAGCTGGCGCTGCTCGGTCAGCCAACGGTGCGCCGCCTGCACCAACGGCTGGGTACCCTCACTACTGATCGCCGACACCCGGAACACCGGCCCCGTCCATTCCAGACGCGCGACGATGTCGTCGACCGTCGCCTGGCGCTCTTCCTCAGGAAGCAAATCGAGCTTGTTAAGTACCAACCAGCGTGGCCGTTCGGCCAGCGTGGTGGAGAATTGCTCGAGCTCGTACGCGATGGCCCGCGCACTCTCCACGGGATCGCTTTCATCGAACGGCGCCACATCGACGACATGCAGCAATAACCGCGTGCGGGTCAGGTGTTTGAGAAAGCGCAGCCCCAAACCTGCACCGTCGGACGCACCTTCGATCAATCCGGGCACGTCGGCCATCACGAAATGCTCATGCGTCCCCAACTTGACCACCCCGAGATTGGGCACCAGCGTGGTGAAGGGGTAGTTGGCAACCTTGGGCTTGGCGGCCGAGACGGCACGAATCAGCGTCGACTTGCCGGCATTGGGGACGCCCAGCAAGCCCACGTCGGCCATCACCTTCATCTCGAAGCGCAAGTTACGACGCTCGCCTTCGGTGCCTGGCGTGGTCTTGCGCGGCGCCCGGTTGGTAGAAGACTTGAAGTGAATATTGCCCAGCCCTCGACGACCCGCCTGCGCCACCAACTCGACTTGGCCGATCTCGGTTACGTCGGCGATCACCTCGAGGGTATCCTCGTCGATCACCGTGGTCCCCACCGGCACCTTGACGTGCAAGTCCTCACCGTTACGGCCGCTCATCTGACGACCTTGGCCCGGCTGCCCATTGGGCGCCTTGTAGAAACGCTGATACTTGAAGTCGATCAGTGTATTGAGGGCGTCGTCGCCGATCAGATAGACGCTACCGCCGTGCCCACCGTCGCCGCCGTCCGGCCCACCCTTGGGAACGTACTTCTCGCGCCGGAAACTCAGGCAGCCGTTGCCACCCTTACCGGCCTCCACAATGATCGAGGCTTCGTCGACGAATTGCATGGACACTTCTCCCGACGGCTACGGCCGCCCTATACGAAAAGGCCCCGCCTGAGCGGGGCCTTTCCTTTCATCGTTCGTGGCGGTCTCAGGCGGAGACGACGCTCACGAACTTGCGGTTTTTCGGACCCTTGGTCTCGAACTTGATCACGCCTTCGTTCAAAGCGAACAAGGTGTGATCCTTGCCGATGCCAACGCCGCTGCCCGCGTGGAACTTGGTGCCACGCTGACGCACGATGATGTTGCCGGCGGTCGCCGCCTGGCCACCGAACAGCTTGACACCAAGGCGTTTGGATTCGCTATCGCGACCGTTACGAGAACTACCGGCAGCCTTTTTATGAGCCATTGCAAATACCTCGCGTTATCTAGGGAATATCGCTTACGCGGAAATTCCGGTGATCTTGACTTCGGTGAACCACTGACGATGGCCTTGACGACGCATCTGGTGCTTACGGCGACGGAACTTGATGATCTGGACCTTTTCGCCACGACCATGTGAAACGACTTCTGCCGTTACCTTGGCCCCGTCGACCAGCGGCGCGCCGACCTTGATATCATCATCATCGCCGACCAGCAGAACTTGGTCGAGCTCGAGGGTATCACCCGTGGCCACTTCCAGCTTCTCGAGCTTCAGGGTCTGGCCTTCCTGAACGCGGTACTGCTTGCCACCGCTCTTGATTACTGCGTACATGTCACTCTCCAGCACTCATCGGGGTTGCGCTCTTCATCGGCCTGCGGCGAGTGGCGCCCCTTCCGGCAGCCATCTGACAGGGAGCATGATGAGTCGAGCCGCGTATTATAGCGACACTCGGGCATACCGGGCAAGCGTCTTTCACGCCATCACTGACGCGGCCTGGCGAGACCCCGGCATGCGCCTTGACGCCTTCCGGGGGGCCCCCTAGCATAGCCCGAGCCCAAGGCCGCAATAAGAGGCGGCCCAACCCCTTATTGCGACAAGCCGACCCATGCAGCCCAACGCATCGCCCATCCATGCGGCGGTCGCGGATGATTTCGCCGCCGTCGACCGCACCATCCTCGCCCAACTGGCTTCCCGGGTTCCCCTCGTCGAAACCATTGGCCACTACATCATAGAAAGCGGTGGCAAACGGCTGCGCCCTCTGCTCGTGCTTCTCGCGGCGCGCTCTTTGGACTACCCAGGCGATCGCCACGTGACCCTCGCCACGCTGATCGAGTTCATGCATACCTCGACGCTGTTGCACGACGACGTGGTCGACGAATCGCACCTGCGCCGTGGCAAGGCCACCGCCAACGACGCCTGGGGCAACGCGCCCTCGGTGCTGGTCGGCGACTTCCTTTATTCGCGCTCGTTCCAGATGATGGTCGAAGTCGGCTCGATGCGCGTGATGGAGATACTCTCCGGCGCCACCTGCGTGATCGCCGAAGGCGAGGTGCTGCAGTTGACCAATATCGGCAACCCCGATATCGATGAGGCCGCCTACTTCGACACCATCCAGGGCAAGACCGCCATGCTCTTCGAGGCCGCCAGCCATAGCGGCGCGGTGCTCGCCGAGGCAAGTCCCGCACAGGAAGAGGCCCTCAAACTCTACGGACGCTATCTAGGCCTGGCATTCCAACTCGTCGACGACCTGCTCGACTATCAGGGCGATGCCGACGCCATGGGCAAGAACGTCGGCGATGACCTTGCCGAGGGTAAACCCACACTGCCGCTCATCCATGCCATGGCCGTCGGCGATGCCGAACAGACCAAGACGATTCGGCGCGCCATTCGCCAAGGCGGGCTCGACCATCTCGACGAAGTGCTGGCCATCGTCAACGAGACTGGTGCGCTGGAATATACCCGCCGCCGCGCCGTGGAAATGGCCGACCGCGCCCTGGCTCAGCTCGAGCTTCTGCCCGAGAGCCGCTACCGCGATAGCATGGCCGAACTCGCTCATCTCGCTGTCGAGCGTCAGACCTGATCCACCGCCTCGCAAAAGGGTTGCGCGCGCATCGCGGATGCGTATAATGCAGCCCCGTCGAGTCGGCACCCCCGGCGCGAACGGAGTATAGCTCAGCTTGGTAGAGCGCTGCCTTCGGGAGGCAGAGGTCGTAGGTTCGAATCCTGCTACTCCGACCAAAATTCAAAAAAGCCCATGCGATCAAATCGTCATGGGCTTTTTTACGTCTAGACGCAGTGATTTCCAGTACGGCTGACTGCCGCATCGGCCACCGCTTTACATTAACGCACAATCATTCTTAACCCAGGTTATCGATAATACTGGCGCATGAGCACACCGTGACCAAGCTAGGAAGCCCAATGGCACATGGATGTGCCAACCTTCCGCAACTCCTCACTAGAACGCCCACCCGAACAACGGCACCAACACGTCGATAGACGTTGCACATCCTCACCATAGCCACGCTGTGCTTCCCAACGGCGCATCAGCATCCATACTGATGGATGTGCCCATCAGCGTCCTGGGAGCCCACCATGCAACGCTTATCGCTGGAGCCCACCGCACTTCATGTCGCGCGCCTTGCGCCCTTGCTCGAGTGGTTACAGGTACACCTGGCACTGACCGTCTTGTTACGTACTTCGTACAGCGCTTATCTGGAGCTGCATCGCAAAGGTCATAACAGTCATGTACTACTGCTTGAAGAACATCCTGAGGCTCCTGCCAGCACGCTACGCCTAGAAGCCGACAATGTGGAGTTCGAGCGTCTTGCACCTCGACTGATGAGCCAAGGTGCACATTGCCTGGAAGCGTCGCGCGAACACCCCAGCGCCTCACGTGGCTGTGCTTGGCGGGTACTGACCATGCCGCTACCCGGCGATTGGCAGCTGATGCTGCTCGCCCTCGACCCACACCGCTGCCAACACCTGGGTCCGCACGGGCTGACTCCTTGACGAGCCCATCACTCATCGTCTTCTTGCGCTCGCCTGACCCGCTCGGCCATCGCCCGGCGCTGTTTGTTGCGACGATAGCGGCGCATCAGCGCCACCCAGCATGCAGCAAGAAGCATCAGCGCCAGGGTCGCACCTTGCCAGGGGCGTGCCGCGTCGCCCAGACACGTTTCCAGCGTCATGATCAGGATGAACCCCAGGGCCTGACTGGCGATGGCTGCCGCGCGCAACCCATCGATCCCATAGCGCGAACTCACCATGCATTCTCCCCGTTCCGTCTCGTCCTAACCGCCGCGCGAGGACTTCAACCCAGCTACCACGCTTTAAAGAGGCGACCCCAAGACCGTTAGTGTAACGTGTCCAGCATCGCGATTCGTCATCGCCACCATGAGGATCCCATGGCACCGATCATGCTCGGCCACGTACCGCTGCCACCTGCGCCTCTATACGCCGCCGTCACGGCGCTCGCGCTGTTGGCGCTGGGCGCGTTGTTGCGCCTATCCCGCACGCATCGACGCCGGTGGTTGAGCGGTACGTTGGTGGCGGCGCTGATCGGGGCTCGCCTGATGTATATCGTGCTTCATGCCGAGGCTTATCGCGAGGCGCCGCTCGAGGCCTTCACACTGTGGCAAACCGGGTATCATCCGCTGGGCGCCTTGCTCGGCGCCGTCGCGTGGACACTGTGGCACCTGCGCGACCTGCCCGCCCAGCAAATGCGCCGAGCCACGGGTGCGCTCATGGTGTGCAGTGCGCTATGGTGGGGGTTGAACGTCTGGCAACCGCTGACGGGCGATCCTCCGCCCTCACATCTACCGCGCCTGACATTGAAGGCACTCGACGGCACACCGACGCCCATCGAAACGCTGGCGTCGCCATCGCCGCTCATCGTGGTGTTGTGGCGCAGCGACTGTCGGGCATGCCGCCGCACGTTGGCGCGGCTCACCGACTTGAAGCGCGATGCCGCCAGCGTCGTGACGGTCAACGAAGGCCAGACCCTACTGCAAGCCGCGCGCTATCTCGATGCTCGGCATGCCGCCTTCAGCCATGACCTGCGTGATCCATACCAACGCCTGCAGGCCTACTTCGGGATGCCTGCACTGCCGCTGATAATGCGCCTCGACGCCCAGGGCAGGCTTCGCGATTACCAGGCAGGCGAGATGTCCACGGCGCATCTCATGCGCTGGCTATCGCCCACGACCTGAAAACGCAATCGCCTGTTAAGCCCTCCGCCGCTTTCCGGTAGAATACCGCGCCCCGCCGTCCTGCATGCTCCCCCGGCAAGACGGCGCGCCACGTACCGTTACATCATCATCCCGAGGCATCATGAGCGAATTCATTCCGGGCCAGCGCTGGGTCAGCGACGGCGAAGCCGAGCTGGGGCTGGGCACGATCCTAAGCTGTGACCTCCGAAGCGTGACCGTTCTCTTTGCCGCCAGCCAGGAAACGCGCACCTACAGCGTTCGCCAGGCGCCGCTAACCCGCGTGGTATTCGGCGCCGGCGACCGGATCGAAGCCGCCGACGGCCGCACCCTGACCGTCGACGACACCAAGGAAGCCGACGGGCTGCTGGTCTATATCGTCGAGACGGCGGCCGGCGAATACGACGAGCTGCCCGAAAGCCGCCTCGCCGATAGCATGCGTTTTCAGCAGGCGCGCGATCGACTGCTCACCGGCCAGGTCGATCGCAACGACTGGTTCGAGTTACGCTACCGCACCCTGCATCACTATCACCGTATCGCCCAGCATCCGGCGAATGGCCTGGCCGGCCCGCGGGTGGATCTCATTCCCCACCAGCTATACATCGCCGACGAGGTCTCGCGCCGTCATGCGCCGCGCGTACTGCTGGCCGACGAAGTAGGCCTGGGCAAGACCATCGAAGCCGGTTTGATCCTGCATCGTCTGCTGCTCACTGGGCGTGTCGAGCGTGCGCTGATCCTGGTGCCCGACAGCCTGAGCCATCAATGGCTGGTGGAAATGTTGCGCCGCTTCTCGCTGCATTTCACCTTGCTCGACGAACAGCAAAGCCAACACAGCGCGGGCAACCCTTTCGAGAGCGCCCAACTGGTACTCGCCAGTCAGCAATGGCTGTTCGCCAATCCGCACCGCCAAACCCAGGCCCAGGCCTGCGACTGGGACCTACTGATCGTCGACGAGGCCCATCATCTCGACTGGACGCCCGAGTCCAGCGGCCCCGGCTATGCCTGCGTCGAGCAGTTGGCGCGTGTCATCGACGGTGTACTGCTGCTCACTGCCACCCCCGAGCAGATGGGCCAAGCCGGCCACTTCGCGCGGCTGCGCCTACTCGACCCTGAGCGCTACACCAGCCTGGAGGCCTTCGCCGCCGAAGAAGCGGGCTATGCCCAGGTCGCCGAGGCGGTAGACGCTCTCGAGCGCCTGCCCGGCGATGCCGCCGATCGCGACACCGTGGGCGCCGTCATCGACGACGCAGACAGCCAGGCACTGCTCGAGACGCTGTTCGACCCCGAAAGCGACGAGGCGCAGCACCATAGCGCCCGCCGCCAACTCCGCGAGCAGCTGCTGGACCGTCACGGCACCGGCCGCGTGATGTTCCGCAACAGCCGCCGCCATGTCGCCGGCTTCCCCGAGCGTCATTTGCACGTCACGCGTCTGACCCCGCCTTCCAGCTACCGCCGCGAGCTACGCAAGCTGGACCGCGACATGGACTACCTCGATGATCTGCTGATCGCTACCGGGCTCGATCATCCCGAGGTACTGCTCTATCCCGACGCCATGTACCGTGCGCTGAGCGACAATTCGCCGGGCGACGTATCGCTCAACACCGAACCCTGGTGGCAGATCGACCCACGCGTGACCTGGCTCCTGGAGCGCCTGACCGAGGTCGGCCGCGACAAGGTGCTGGTCATCGCTCACGACCGCGAAACCGCCAGCGACCTCAGCGAGGCACTACGCGTGCTGGGCGGCCTCCAGGCACCCGTGTTCCACGAGGGAATGACGCTCATCGAGCGCGATCGGGCCGCGGCGGCCTTCGCCGACGACGAAGACGGCTGCCAGGTACTGGTATGCTCGGAAATCGGCTCCGAGGGACGCAACTTCCAGTTCTGCCGCCATCTGGTGATGTTCGATCTACCCGCACATCCCGATCAACTCGAGCAACGCATCGGCCGCCTCGACCGTATCGGCCAACAACACGCCATCGAGCTCTACGTGCCGGTGTTCGAAGATAGCCCCGGCGAGTGCCTGCTGCGCTGGTACGATGAGGGCATGCGTGCTTTCAACGCGCCGCATGGCATCGGCAGCGAGCTCTACGATGCCTTCGGCGATACCGTGGCCGATTCCCTGCTCGACAACGACTCCCTTGAAGAGGTCATCGCGGAAACGCGTGCCTATTTCGAAAGCCGCCTCGCTGCGCATGAGGCCGGCCGCGATCGGCTGCTGGAATGGAACGCCTGTCGCCCGGAGCGCGCCCAGGAAGTCACCGAGGCCATCCGCGAGCTGGACGAAGACAAGACACTGCCACGTTACGTTGACAAGGCCCTGGACGTGTTCGGCGTCGAGAGCCGCGACCTGGGCGGCGATATACAGCACCTGCTGGCAGGGCCGCACATGCTCGACGGCCTGCCGGGGCTAGTCAAAGGTGAGGAAGGCTTCTCGGCCACGTTCGATCGGCAGCGTGCCTTGGCCCGCGACGACGTGCAGCGTCTTTCCTGGGAACACCCTCTGGTGCGCGAAATGATGGAACGCATCCTCGACGGCACCTTGGGCAATACTGCACTGGCACTGCTTCAGCATCCCTCGATCCCCGGTGGCCGGCTGATGGCCGAGCTGGTGTTCCGGACCCATTGCCCGGCGCCCAAACATTTGAATGTCGGGCGCTTCTTGCCACCCACGGCGGTTCGCTTGCTGCTCGACGAGTCGGGCGCCAACCTGACTCAGAAGGTCTCGTTCGGGGGCCTGGCGAAGAACCTCAAGAAGGTCAAGAAAGCCGTCGCGCGCGACCTGATCAAGTCGCGCCATGCGCAATTGCGCGAGCTATTGACCAACGCCGAGGGCGAGGCCGAAAACGAGTTGCCGAGCATCGTCGAGGCCGCACAGACGCGCATGCGCGAGACGCTGGACACCGAGCTGGCCCGCCTCAAGGCCTTGGCACGCCACAATCCGTCAGTGCGCGACGCGGAAATCGACGCCCTCACCCACGAGCGCCAGGCGCTGGATACGGCCATCGATGCCACGCGGCTGCGCCTCGACGCAGTGCGCGTGATCGTTACCGTCGACCCACCCGAGTAAATCTAGGCCGAGAGGCCACGCGTCAGCGTCCGAGAATCGCCTTCAGGGCGCTGTCCAGCGTCGGATAGCGAAACGTGAACCCCGCCGCCTCTAGGCGCGCGGGGCGCATACGGGCGCCGGTCAGCAACAAGCGTGACATCTCCCCCAGGGCCAACCGCAGTAGGCCGGCAGGCACCTTCATCAGTGCAGGGCGATGCAGGTGACGCGCCACGGCACGCGTGAAGTCGGCATTGGTGACGGGATACGGCGCAGACGCATTGAAAGGCCCTTCGAGGTCATCCCGCTCGAGCAACAACAGCACGATGCGCACGAGATCCTCGCGATGAATCCACGGCATGTACTGACGCCCGCTCCCCAGACGACCACCGAGCCCCAGCCGGAAAGGCGGGAGCAGCTTGCTCAGCGTCCCTCCACCGGCATCGAGCACCAGTCCGGTACGCAATAGCGCGACCCGCACGCCCAGCGGCTCGGCTGCCCGCGCCGCCGATTCCCACTGCGCGCACAGACGGTGGGCGAACTCATCGGTGGGAGGCGTCTGCTCGGTAACGTCGCGCTCTCCCTGATCGCCGTAAAACCCCATGGCTGACCCGGATACCATGACCCGAGGCGGCGTCTCCAGGCGCTCGCACAGCGTCACCAAATCACGCGTAATGGTCAGTCGCGACTCAAGCAACCGCTGTTTCTGCGTCTCGCTCCAGCGCTTGTCGGCGATGGACTCGCCGGCAAGATTGACGACCGCCTCGGGAGCGTCGTCCACAAATGCCATGACCGACTCGCGGACCTCGACGCCCTCGGGCAGATGCGTCTGCGCCCGAGCCGGCGAACGCGACACCACTAGCAACCGATGGCCAGCCTCGTGGAGGCGCTGACAAAGCAGCCGTCCGACGAAACCGCTACCGCCGGTGATCAAAATGCGCATGATGACTCTCCGAATACGAATTATACGACCGTTGTACGATTTGCTAGAGTTGTCCAGGTAAATATGCGTTGGCCTGACTGGACAGCATAGCTCATGGTCACCCGCCACGCGGCTGTCGTCGCCATGCAAGGCGCCACGTCACTCACCATAGGAGATCGCTCGATGAGCCACGCCTTGATACTACTTGCCCATGGCTCTAGCGATGCGCGCTGGCGCGCGCCCTTCGAAACGCTTGAGCACGACCTGCGCGCGCGCCTCGAGACCCCTGCGGTCATCGCTTACATGGAGCTAAGCGAACCCTCGCTGGAAACCCGAGTCGCCGAACTTTATGACGCGGGGCATCGACACCTCGATATCTTGCCGCTGTTTTTCGCCGCCGGGCGCCACCTACGTCAGGACGTTCCAGCCCAGCTCGAGGCATTGCAGGCTCAGTATCCCCAAGCGGCATTGACGCTGCTCGATCCCGTCGGCCAGCACCCCGCCTTCGTCGAGGCATTGGCGGGCATCGTGACAGCCCGCGTAGAGGCGTCGTCGGAGCCATAAGACGTGATGGGGATTGTACAAAATCATTGCGACGTACAACTTCATCCCCCATGCTAAGTGGCAAGATTCACAGGAGGAACCTAAGCGCATGAGTGAACAGGCGATGGATCCGGCCAGTTCGCCGCTGTACCCGATCCGCGAGGTCTCACGGCTGACCGGCGTCAATTCCGTGACCTTGCGCGCCTGGGAGCGCCGCTACGGCCTGATCCGTCCGCAGCGTACCCCCAAGGGACACCGTCTCTATGCACGCGAGGACATACGCCGCGTCGAACGCATCCTGCAATGGCTCAACCGGGGCGTTCCCGTCAGTCAGGTACGCGACCTGCTCGAGCAGGCCGAACCCACGACCAATGATGTCCCGCCGCCGGATATCAGCGACTGGGAAGGCCAGCGCCAGCGACTGCTGCAGGCCGTCGACGCGCTGGATAGCGATACGCTGGACGTCCTGTTCAACCGCAGCATGGCGCTTTATCCCGCTGGTTCGTGCGTGACCGAATTATGGCAGCCGGTGATCGATCAGCTCGAGGAGCGCTGGGGCGATCAGTTCGGTGCCGAATTGCAGCGCCGCTTGCTGGAAAGCTTCTTACGTACGCGAGTCGCCATTCGCCTGTACCACGCCAATCAAGCCGCGCGGGGGGCGCGCCTACTGCTATTGCGCCTGCCCGAGGAGCGCGACTTGTTGCGATTGCTGCTTTTGGCGCTGGTCGCGTCTGCCTCGGGATTTCGGGTCGAATGGCTGGATGCCGACTTGCCGCTCAACGAGGTGCCGCTGGCCGCCGAGCGCTTCAAGGCAGAGGCCGTGCTCATGACCAGTGGATATGCCGAGCGCAGCGATCTCATTCGACGTCAGTTGCCGCGTCTGGCGGAGCAGCTCGAGATACCGCTGTGCCTAGTCGGCCCAGTGGCACGTATCCGCAGCGCAGAGCTGGAAAGCACTCAGATCGCCTCGCTCGGCGATGCACTACCCACTGCGCTCAGCCGCCTGCATGGGCTGCTGGGGCGCTAACTTTCATACCTGCGCCAAGGATTGGCCATGTCCGATGTGCAATTGATGTGGTTCCGCAGCGACCTGCGAACCTTCGATAACCGCGCCTTGCATGCCGCCGCCGAACGCGGACCGGTGATCGCCGTTTTTTTGACCAGCCTTCCACAGTGGCAACGCCACGACCACGGCGCCAACAAGGTCGACTTCTGGCTACGGGGCGTAGCGGCGCTTCGCGAACACTTGGCCGGTCTCAATATCCCCTTGCTGCAGCGACGCATCGCGACCTTCGGCGAGGCACCTGCGGCCCTGCTCGAGCTGGCGCGTGAGCACGGCGCCCGCGCTCTGCACTTCAATCGCGAATACCCTCTGAACGAGCGCCGCCGCGATGCGGCGGTGGAGTCTGCCTTTCAGGCGGCAGGGCTGACGGCCTGGGGGCATACCGACGCCGTCGCTTACGCGCCCGGAGAGCTGCTCACCGGCAAGGGCGAGCCGTATAGCGTGTTCACGCCGTTCGCCAAGGCTTGGCATCGCCAGCTGGCGTCAAGCCGCATCGCTTTGGTGGAAGAACCTGAACCCCAAGCTCAACTGGCTATCGACGCCGACCCGCCGCCTTCTCGCGATCTCGAGACAATGGCCGACGCACCACTCGACCCGAGCCTGTGGCCTGCGGGCCAGGACGAGGCCGGCGACCGGCTCGAGCGCTTCCTGCGCTTCCGTGGCCATCACTACAAGCGCCAGCGCGATTTCCCCGCGCTTCCCGGTACCAGCGAGCTGTCTCCCTACCTATCGTTGGGCATGATCTCGCATCGTCAGTGCTTACATGCGGTGATGAGCAACAACGAGGGGCACTTGGCCGACGGCGACGCCGGCCTCATCGCCTGGGCCAATGAATTGGTCTGGCGCGAGTTCTATCTGCATATCGCTGCCAGCTTCCCCGACATCAACCGCCACCGCCCCTTTCAGTCGCATACAAAGGCCCTGGCCTGGCGCGACGATGACGCGGGGTTTCAGGCTTGGTGCGAAGGACGTACCGGCTATCCGCTGGTCGACGCCGCCATGCGCCAGTTGGTTCAGCGTGGCTGGATGCACAACCGCCTACGCATGGTCGTGGCGATGTTCTTGTCCAAACACCTACTGATCGACTGGCGTCGTGGCGAAGCCTTCTTCATGCGCCACCTCGTTGACGGCGACTTCGCCTCCAACAATGGCGGTTGGCAGTGGGCCGCCTCCACCGGCACCGATGCCGCGCCTTATTTTCGTATCTTCAACCCTACCACCCAGGCGGAACGCTTCGATCCGGAAGGGCACTTCATCGCGGAATATCTGCCAGAGCTGGCCGAGTTGCCGCTCAAGTCACGCTTTTTCCCCGACGCTGCGCAACGCCGGCAAACCGGGTATGCCGAGCCCCTCGTCGACCACAAGGCGGCACGCCAACGCGCGCTGGATGCCTTCAAGTCACTGACGACGTAATCGCGAGTCCCGAGCCCACGCCACAGCTCAACGCCCTTTTCGGAGGACCGCATGCGCCAGGACCCTATCTTGGAGACGTTTTGTCAGACCTTCAAAAAGCTTGACAAGACATGTACAAAGAGCCTCGAAAACCTCTACACTGAAGATGTGTCGTTCACGGACCCGTTACACCATATCGAGGGGCGCGGTGCGTTGCTGCACTACTACACCGAAATGCTCGCCAACGTGACCGAGTGCCGCTTCGACACCGGGCACTATCAACGTGAGGGCGATGAAGCCTGCGTAGACTGGGTCATGCATGTCACGCATCCCCGGCTTGCCGGCGGACGTGGCGTCGAGGTCGCGGGGTGTTCGCGGCTAACGTTTCGTGACGAGCGAATCTGCCAGCAACGCGATTACTTCGATGCCGGCGCCATGCTGTACGAGCACCTGCCCGTATTCGGCACGCTGATCCGATGGCTCAAGCGGCATATGCGGCCAACATCTTCATCGCACTAGGCCTCGTCTAAAGGAGAGCGCATGACCACATCAGCAGCCCCCCAGCGCATCTGGTTAACCGGCGCCACCTCGGGCATCGGCGAGGCACTTGCCGTGCGGTTGCTGAAGGAAGGCCACAGGGTCGCGCTGACCGCACGTCGACGCGATGCCCTAGAGACGTTGGCAGCCCCCTTCGAGAACGCCCTGATCGTTCCCGCCGATCTCACTGATCGCACCTCGGTCACCGCCGCCGGAGAATACATAGAAGCCGTCTTCGGGGGGCTCGAGCTGGCCCTGCTCAACGCCGGCACCTGCGAATACGTGGACGCGCGACACTTCGATGTCGACCTCATCGAGCGCGTGCTGGCCACCAATCTTCACGGCACGCTGTATGCCATCGATGCGGCTCTGCCGCTACTGCGTCGCGCTCGCCATGGCACCCAGCGTCCGCAGCTGGCGGCGGTCTCCAGCGCCTCGGCGTATTTTCCGCTGCCGCGCGCCGAAGCTTACGGTGCATCCAAGGCCGCAATCAGCTACTTCCTCGCGTCCCTGCGACTGGATCTGGCGGCGGAAGGCATCGATGTCAGCGTCATACACCCGGGCTTCGTGCGCACGCCGCTAACCGAACGCAACGACTTCCCCATGCCCATGCGCGTTGAGGTCGATGAGGCCGTGGAGGCCATCCTGCGCGGCCTGGAGAAACGTGCACTCGACATCCACTTCCCGCGTCGCTTCACCTTGCTGGTCAAACTGGCGGGTATCCTGCCGCCTGCACTACGTCATCGCCTCGGACGCCTCATGACCCGCAATACCGCCGAAGAGGATCGCTCATGAATGTGCCCGCCTCACGCATCGCAGTAGTTGGCGGCGGCATTGCTGGCATGGCGTGTGCCCATTACCTCTCGCAACGCCACGAGGTGACACTGTTCGAGGCCAACGCACACCTCGGCGGCCACACTGCAACCGTGGATGTCGAACTGCATGGGCACCGGCATGCCATCGATACCGGTTTTATCGTCTTCAACGACCGCACTTTCAGCGCTTGCTGGCGCAGTTGGGCGTGTCCGCGCAAGCCACCGAAATGAGCTTCTCGGTGCATGCCACCCACGAGGACTTCGAATATAACGGCCACACCCTCGACACCCTGTTCGCCCAACGTCGCAATCTACTCCGCCCCGGCTTTCACGGCATGCTGCGCGATATCCTGCGCTTCAATCGTCACGCGGTACGCGATCTATCGCACGGCACCTTGCCGGAAGGCATGACGCTGGGCGAGTATCTGACGCGGGGTGGCTATGGAGAGATCTTCCGGCGCCGTTACCTGCTGCCCATGGGCGCCGCCATTTGGTCCGCCAGCGAGCGCGACATGGCGAATTTCCCGCTGACATCCTTCGTGCGGTTCTTCCATCATCATGGACTGCTGTCGGTGAGAAACCGCCCCCAGTGGTACACGCTAGTGGGCGGTGCACGACGCTACATCGCCCCGCTGACAGCCGCCTACGCCCAGCGCATCCGCCTGGCTTGCCCGGTGCTGGGTATCGAGCGCGATGCAACGGGCGTGACACTGACCACGCACCAAGGCCGGGAGCGTTTCGATCAGGTGGTACTCGCCTGCCACAGTGACCAAGCACTGGCGATGCTGGCCTCGCCCAGCCACGCGGAGCACGAAATCCTCGATGCCCTGCCGTATCAAGACAATGACGTCGTCCTGCATACCGACACTCGAATGCTGCCACGTCGGCGCCGCGCCTGGGCGAGCTGGAACTATCGCATCGACGGCCGTGAGGATGACGCCCGCATCTCGGTGACCTACGACATGAATCGTCTCCAGCATCTACCAGGCGTGACGCGCTTCTGCGTGACGCTCAACGACAGCGACGCCATCGCCCCCGACTGCATGCTGCGGCGCTTCGTCTATCGCCATCCCTGCTTCACGCTGGCGGGGGCCGCCGCCCAGCAACGTCATGCGGAAATCTCCGGTCCGCACCATCGTACGCATTTCTGCGGCGCGTACTGGCGCCACGGGTTCCACGAGGATGGCGTCTGGAGTGCGCTGCGCGTGGCACGCGCACTGGGCTGCGATGAACCCGATGCCCTGCCAGGGTCCTGCTCGTCGACAACCGCGGTGTCTGAAGGAGTCCCGGCATGAGCGCTTTCTTGCATAGCCGGGTGGCCCTGGGCGAGCTACGTCATCGGCGATTCACGCCGCGCGCGCATCGCTTCATCTACCGCGTGTGGATGGTCTGGCTCGATCTGGACGAGTTGCCCGAGCTCTTCGATGCACTGCCGGGCTTCAGTGCACGCCGTGCGGCACTGGCACGCTTTCGCCGCGAGGATTATCTAGGGCCCACGCATTTACCGCTCAAGACGGCAGTCCATCAGCGGTTGCGCCATGAGCTGGGTGAGGCGGCACCCGCAGGTCCCGTCCGCATGTTGACCCAGTTGCGCCTCTGCGGCGTACTCTTCAATCCCATCACGCTGTATTACGTCTATGACCATGACGAACGCTTGCGCGCCATCCTCGGCGAAGTGACCAACACGCCGTGGCGGGAACGCCACGTCTATGCCTACTCAGTGACGCCGACACGCCATACCCATAGCGCGCATTTCGACAAGGCGCTGCATGTCTCGCCGTTCAATCCCATGGAAATGCGCTATCGCTGGCGCTTCAACACGCCAAGCGAACACCTACTGATGCATATGGAGGCATGGCGCGAGGACACGCGCCATTTCGATGCCACGCTGAGTCTGCGTTTCGAACCCGCGGGGCGGCGGGCGTGGCTTGTCGCTCTGGCACGAGCCCCGTGGATGAGTCTCAAGACGCTGGCCGGCATTCATTTCGAAGCATTGCGCCTATGGTTGAAGCGCGTGCCACTCTTTTCACATCCCCGTGGCGAGGAGACACGCCCGTGACGACGACCCGTTCCGCCACCAAGGCGCCTGTTCGAACGCTCGATGCGCGTGTAGCACGTTGGCTCAAGCCACGCCTACTGCGCCAACTGTCGACCCTCGAGGGCGGCGTGCTGATCGTCGAGGACGCCGAACGCACGCATCGTCTCGGCCAGGGCGGGCCACTCACGGTACGCCTGCGGATACATCACGACCGGGTCTGGCGGCGTATCGCGCTGGGGGGCAGCGTCGCGGCCGGGGAAACCTATATGGACGGTGACTGGCACTGCGACGACCTGGTCGCGCTGATTCGCTTGCTCGCCCGCAACCTGGAGCACGTCAACGAACGTTTGGAGAAAGGCCCTGCACGACTGGCGCAAGGTGTTCTCAGCGCGCTCCAAGCCCTGCAACGCAATACCACTGGCCGCGCCCGACGCCATGTCGCCGCGCATTACGACCTCGGCAATGCCCTCTTCGAGACGTTCCTCGATCGTGAACACTGGCTTTACTCTAGCGCCATCTTTCCATGCCCCGACGCCAGCCTGGAAGACGCTTCAACCTATAAGCTCGAGCTCATTCTCGACAAGCTGGATGTCGGCCCCGAGCATCATCTGCTGGAAATCGGTACCGGCTGGGGGGGGACTGGCACTTCACGCGGCGCGCACACGAGGCTGCCGCGTCACCACCACGACCATTTCCGAGGAGCAGTACGCGCATACCGCGCAGCGCATTCGCGAAGCCGGCCTCGAGGATCGCATCACCCTACTCAAGCGCGATTATCGCGCTCTCGAGGGGCGTTACGACCGCCTGGTATCGGTGGAAATGATCGAGGCAGTGGGGCATCAGTACCTGGCCACTTATCTGTCCACCGTCGACCGTCTACTCGACGACGACGGCCTGGCGCTTATTCAGGCCATCACCATTCGCGATCAGCGCTATGAAGCGGCCAAGCGCGAGGTCGACTTCATCAAGCGCTACATCTTTCCTGGCGGTTTCCTGCCTTCCCACCAGGCGATGTTGGAAAGTATCGCGCGGCGCACGCAACTCAACGTTCTCGCCCTTGATGAGATCGGGGCACATTATGCACGCACGCTTTGCGAGTGGCGCCGGCGCTTCGAGGCCCGCCTTGAGCATATTCGAACGCTCGGCTATGACGAACGCTTCATCCGCATGTGGCGTTATTATCTGTGCTACTGCGAAGGCGGCTTCCGTGAGCGCACCATCGGTGCCTCGCAGTGGCTGCTGGCCAAGCCTGGCAGTCGGCGCGCGCCACTCACCGGCGCACCTTGATCCCATGCTGGGCAAGGTTTTAAACGCGCTCGCGTTTCAGGTCGGCTGGCTGGCCTGCGTGCTCGGCGGTACGCCCTGGGCCTTGCCCACGGTCATAATGATCGTGACATGCCACCTGCTGTGGCTGGGCATACCAGGAGAGTGGCGCTGGCTGGCAGGGTTCGCGCTACTCGGCGCGGGCGTGGATGGCACGCTGACGTTGCTCGGCGGTTTACGCTTTCCCGGTGCCTCGGAACTGCCGCTATGGCTGTGGTTGCTCTGGCCACTATTCGCGACCACCCTTCACCATTCACTCGCTTGGCTATGGTCACACCCTTGGCTGGCGATACTGGGCGGGGCGCTCGGAGGGCCGAGTTCCTATCTAGGCGGCGCGCGCCTGGCGGATGTCGAACTGGCGCCTTGGGCAGTGGTGGTGCAGGCCATAGTGTGGAGCAGCATATGCGGATGGCTGGCGCTCAGGGCAGCGACATCTCGAGATCGCCCTTGAGCCGCATCTCGACATCGGTCACCCGTTCAGGGCGTGCATAGAGGAAGCCCTGTACCATGGCACAGCCTTCTGAACGCAGATAGTCCCGCTGCGCCTCGGTTTCCACCCCCTCGGCAATCACATCCAGCCCCAGGCCGCGTGCCATGGCGAGCACTGCCGACGTGATAGCGGCATCGGCGCTATCGTCGGGCAAGGCGCGCACGAAGGCACGGTCGAGCTTGAGCTTATCCACCGGCAACTGCTTGAGATAGGCCATCGATGAATAGCCGGTGCCGAAGTCATCTATGGCAATCGGATGCCCCTTGTCACGCAGCGCGACAAGACGCGTCGAGATATCCCCGGCGCGCTCGTCGAGCAGCACCGACTCGGTCAGTTCCAATCCCAACATGGCCGCAGGCACGTGGTGTTTGGACAGACTGGCGGACAACCGCGACTCAAGATCGCCCTGAATGAGCTGCACCGCAGAAATATTGATCCACACCGGCACGAACGACACCCCTTGCTGGCGCCAGGTCGCCAACTGCGCGCAGGCATGATCGATCACCCAGTCACCCAGCGAGGCCATCAGACCATGGCGCTCGGCCAGAGGGATGAACGTTCCCGGCGAAATCATGCCATGCGTGGGATGATACCAGCGCAACAAGGCTTCCATACCGGCCAGTCGCCCGTCGTCGAGATAGTGCTGGGTCTGGTAGAAGAGCTCGAGCTGCGTACCGTGCGCCAGAGCCTGGCGAAGCTCGTTGAGCAACTCGAGCTGAGGGTCCCCCGCGACTTCCAGCGAGGGACGGAAGCGTTGACTGTGGTTTCGCCCGTGACGCTTGGCGGCATAGAGAGCCGACTCGAGACGCTGGAACAGCACGCCGGAATCACGCCCGTCGTCGGGCGCGCGGCAAGTTCCGATGGTCAGCCCTAGGCGAAGGGGTTTATCGCCGACCTCGAACGGTTCGCTAAGATGCCCGCGTAGCCCTTCCACCCATTGTTCATGATCGTCATAGGTCGTGGTGCGAATGACCATGAACTCGTCGCCGCCCAAGCGACCGACCACGCCCCCGGCGACGAAGGCGGCGAGCCGTTGTCCGAAGCGCGATAGCAGGCGATCACCCTTGTCGACGCCCATGGTGTCGTTGACTGCCTTGAAGCCATCGATGTCGATCAACGCGATATCCAACCCCTCACCGGCTCGCAGGCGCTGCAAGCGCGAGGCCAGCAAATCGTGCAGACGCCGGCGATTGGGCAAGCCGGTCAACGGATCCTCGAAGCCGATACGCTGCAGATCCTGCTCCCGTGCCTTGTGACGAGTAATATCGGTGAACAACCCCACGTAATGCGTGACACGCCCCTTGTCATCGGTGACCGCCCGCACACGCAGCCATTCGGGGAATTGATCGCCATGCTTGCGCTGGTTCCAGACCTCCCCTTCCCATTGCCCAGTGGCATTGAGGGTCTGCCAATAATGTTCGTAAAAAGTTTTGTCGTGGCGACCGGAGGAGAGCACCGACGTATCGAGACCCCGTATCTCGTCATCGCTGTAGCCGGTGATTTGCGTAAAGGCCGGATTGACCGCCTCGATGCGATTATGGGCGTTGGAAATAACCACGCCATCGGGGGAGAGTGTGAGCGCCGTTTCAGTCAGCCGGCGACGGGCCGCCTCCAGACGAATCTGCCGCCAGGCATCCAGGCCACCGATGACAACGACCACCAGAGCCGCCAGTCGCAACATTAGCGTTGGCAAAAGGCTCATGGAGGCCATGGCAGCAATGCCCGTCCATACCAAGGGACGGTTGAGCGTAAAGACGGACCACATGGCGAATTAGCGGCTCAATCAATAGAGGTTCGTGAAAGTGCAGGCATCATGCCCCTTCTCTTGCGACCGGCGCAACCCGCACCCATCCGCGGATTGCACCCATCACGCGCGCCCGGTAGGCTAGCCCAGCGTGCATTCATTCGGCACTGCCAGTAGACTAAGGTGTTCGTGCTCTGCGACGCACCACAATTTCGACTCTCGGAAAGATTCAGTGACCAAGCAACATTCTTTCAGCTACGAAGAACTGCTGGCATGCAGCCAGGGCGAGCTTTTCGGCCCGGGCAACGCCCAGCTGCCGGCCCCCAACATGCTGATGCTCGACCGCATCACGCAGATCCAGGAGGGCGGAGGCGAGTACAACAAGGGCGAGCTCATCGCCGAACTGGATATCCACCCCGACCTGTGGTTCTTCGATTGCCACTTTCCCGGCGACCCGGTCATGCCCGGCTGTCTGGGTCTGGATGCCATGTGGCAACTGGTCGGCTTCTACCTCGGCTGGCTGGGTCATCCTGGCCGCGGGCGCGCCTTGGGCTGTGGCGAGGTCAAGTTCTCGGGCCAGATCATGCCGAACGCCGAGAAGGTCACCTACCGGATCAACCTCAAGCGGATTATTACCCGGCGGTTGATACTGGGGATTGCCGACGGCACCGTTTCGGTCGACGGTCGCGATATCTATCAGGCCAACGATTTGCGCGTTGGCTTGTTTACCTCCACCGCGAATTTCTGATCAGGAGGCTTCCATGCGACGAGTGGTAGTCACCGGCCAAGGCATCGTGTCTTGCCTCGGCAATGACCAGCACCAGGTACTGGACGCGCTACGCAGCGGACGCTCGGGTATTCGTTACAAAGATGAATACGCCGAACGTGGCTTCCGCAGCCACGTGGCCGGTGCCATCGATATCGATCTCGATACCTTAATCGACCGTAAGCTGCGTCGCTTCATGGGTGATGCCGCGGCATTCGCCTATGTCTCGATGGAACAGGCGATCCGTGATGCCGGCCTCGACGAAAGCGATATCTCCAACGAGCGTACCGGCCTGATCGCTGGCTCCGGCGGCGCGTCCAGCGCCAACCAGGTCGAAGCCGCCGACGTCCTACGCGAGAAGGGGCTGCGTCGTGTCGGCCCCTACCGGGTCACGCGGACCATGGGCAGCACGGTCTCCGCCTGCCTCGCCACGCCGTTCAAGATCAAGGGCGTCAACTACTCCATCTCCTCGGCCTGCGCGACCTCGGCCCACTGCATCGGCAGTGCCGTCGAGCAGATCCAGCTCGGCAAGCAGGACGTAGTCTTTGCCGGTGGCGGCGAAGAGGAACATTGGACGCTGTCCTGCCTGTTCGATGCCATGGGCGCACTCTCGACTAGCTATAACGACGCCCCCGAAACCGCCTCGCGTCCCTATGACGCCTCGCGCGATGGCTTCATCATCGCTGGCGGTGGCGGCATGCTAGTGCTCGAAGAGTTGGAACACGCCAAGGCGCGTGGCGCCAAGATCTATGCCGAAATCGTCGGCTATGGCGCTACTTCCGATGGCTACGACATGGTCGCACCCTCCGGCGAAGGCGCCGCGCGCTGCATGCGGCAAGCCATGGCGAACGTGGATGGTCCGATCGACTATATCAACACCCATGGCACCTCCACCCCGGTGGGCGACATCGCCGAGCTCAAGGCGATTCGCGAGGTGTTCGGCGATACCACGCCGGCGATGAGTTCCACCAAATCGCTGACTGGGCATTCGCTGGGCGCCACTGGCGTGCAGGAAACCATCTACTCGCTGTTGATGATGGAGCACGCCTTCATCGCCGCCTCGGCCAACATCAGCGAGCTGGACGATGCCGCCCAAGGCTTCGATATCGTCGACCAACGTCGCGACGATGTCGCCATCGAGCGCGTGCTATCCAATAGCTTCGGGTTCGGCGGCACCAACGCCTGCTTGGTGCTGCAACGCTACCGGGACTAAGCGCGCGACCTCAGCGTCGTAGGTTCCCCGGTGACATGAAAAAGGGGCGTCTCTCACGAGACGCCCCTTTTTGCGTGCGGGTACACCCTCCGTCGGCAGAGGCTCAGGCGGGCACCTTGGTGGGCTCGCCCTCGGCCTCTGGACGCGGTACCGCGGAGATCTCGCGAAGCTGCGATTCGATCCAATGCTCGACCTCGGCCAACACCTCGTTGGTGGAGCGCCCCTGCGTGGCAATCGGCTCGCCGACCACCACATGCAAGTCTCCAGGCTTCTTGACCCAGTGCCGTCCCGGCCAGTGTTCACCGGCATTATGGGCTACGGGCAACACCGGGACCCCTGAGCGACAAGCAATCACCACCCCACTCTTGTTGTAGCGACGCCGCTGCCCAGGCGCCACCCGCGTACCCTCGGGAAAGATCAGCACCGATAGCCCCTCAGCCAAACGCTGCGTGCCTTGCTCGAGTACCATGCGCATGGCCCGCGACGGTCGCGAGCGATCCAGAGCGATGGGCTTGATCAAACGCAGCCCCCAGCCGAAGACAGGCATATTGAGCAGCTCACGCTTGAGTACCGTGCACACTGGCACTTTGAGCAGCTGCAGGAACAGGGTTTCCCACTCGCTTTGATGATTGGCGAGCACCACGCAGGGCCCCTCAGGCACGTTATCGCGCCCGCTGACGTGATAACGCACCCCGCAGGACACAGCGAACCAACCCACGATGAAGCGGTTATACAGATTCAGCAGCCGAAAACGCGAAAACAACGGCAAGAACGGTGCGGTCGGTAACAACACTAGGCCGCTGATCAGCAGCGCCAAAAAGTAGCCGGTATAAAATACGATACTGCGTAACACCTTCACGTCGCCGACTCCTTGTCATGCAGCAGGCACCAGTCATCCAACATGCGGCTCAGCTCGAGCCGCCAGGGCTTCTGGTGGATACCGAAAACGTCCAATACGCGGCGACAATTCAGGACACGCCGTAAGGGATGGTCGTGATGATGATGCAAGGCGTGCAATGTCCCTAATGTGGCGTCACGCTCCTGCCGCTCGAGATGCGTGGTGAGGTAGGTGCGTACGACGGAAGCGAACGTATATGGGCTGATCGGCTCGGTACCTGCCAGATGATAGGCGCCCCAAGCGTCGGCGCCACACCCTTGCTGCTGCATCATGCCGATCAACGCCATGGCCACCGCATCGACCGAAGTCGGGCACAGGATGATGTCTTCCGCGGCGCGCACTTCGTCACCCGCCAGCAGCGTGTCGAGTAACTCGGGTAACCAAGCATGCGCGCCGCCGAGCGCGAACAGCGGCCCCAGCCGTACGATGAGATGTCTCGGCAGACACTCACGCACCCGGTCGCCGGTGGCGATCAAGCGCTTCAGACTGTCATCGCGTGGCGCCGGGATGACATGCTCGTCGAGCGGCCCGTCGCCCCCATCCTCATAGAGTTCATCGGATACGCACCAGATCAACGGCACATCGTATTCCCGACACAGCGCGAGATTGGCGTCGACCGCCTCGACATGGGCCATGACCTCAGCGGGCGCCAGACGTGACGGCGCCGATAACGGTGGCACCACCAGCGCATCGGGCCGGGCTTCGGCCAAGGCCTCCGCCGAGACCTGTGTCTCCTCGACGATGGTCAATTGGGTATCGCGACGTCGATTGGCCTCACGCGCCAGCGCCAGGCTCAAGCAATGTCCCGCATTCGCCAGCAACAGCTTCACGGCCTCTCCTTTCGCATGCTCGTCTCCTCGATTCGTCGTCCACCGCGTCGACAGGGGCACATATTCGCCCATCGCCGTATTGCCTGTCATCCTCATTGCCGCCGACAGGCTGCGCACGGAGACGTGCCGTGGTCGTGCGCAAGGCTCGCATTCTACGCCATGCAGGCGGTGGACTCAGCCCGAAACCCCAGGATGCCCCGTTACCAGACCGCCCAGCACACGTTCCATTTCCAGAGCGGGCATGGGGCGGAAGAAATAGAACCCCTGAACCAAGTCGCAGCGCATCTCCCGAATCAGCGCGAGCTGCTCACGATTTTCGACACCCTCGGCCACGACCTCCAGGCCCAGGCGGTGGCCGATGAAGATCGCGGCCTCCATGATCGCGCGATCCTTGGGCTCATCCGGGGCATCACGCACGAAGGCGCGATCGATCTTGAGCGCCGTTACCGGAAAGTGCTTGAGATAGCTCAGCGACGAGTAGCCGGTGCCGAAGTCATCGATGGCGATGCGAAATCCCAGATCATGAAGCCGGCGCAAGCCCTCCAGGATACGGTCGTCGGCTTCGATGAGTACGTTCTCGGTGAGTTCCAATCCTATGTCCTGAGGCCCCAGGCCATGACGCGCCAAGCAATCTTCGAAGCGCTGGAAGACATCGGGCCTGCTCATCTGTCGACCGGAGAAGTTGATATCGATGCGCCCGACGGCTAGCCCGGCATCCCGCCACAGCACACGCTGCTGACAGGCGGTTTCCATGACCCAATCACCGAGACGATGGATCAAGTCGGAACGCTCGGCGAGGGGAATGAACTCGGCCGGTGAGATCGGAGGCCCCTCTGCCGGCTGCCAGCGAAGCAGCGCCTCGAGGTTCTCGATACGCCCACTCGCAGCAGACACCTGAGGCTGGTAATGCAGCGAGAGCTCTCCGCTGTCCAGAGCTTTCGTCAGCCGATCGACAAGGCGATGCTGGTAGAGCAGTTGGTCATGGAACGTCTGATCGAAGAAGCACACGCTACCCTGACCATCCATCTTGGCTCGATTCTTGGCCACATCGGCGTTGCGGATCAGCTCGCGGGCCGTTTCGCCATTATCCGGATAGAGACTGATCCCCAGGCAGGCGGTCACTTGATGCCGAGAACCGTTCATCAGGAAAGGAGAACGAAGGACCTCTTGAATCTTGTGGACCAGTTGCAAGAGCACTTCCTTGCGCTGGAACATGGGGCAGGCGATCACGAACTCGTCGCCGGAAAGCCGCGACATGATGTCTGACGCTCCCACTACCTGATGCAGCCGCTGAGTCAACTCGACGAGTAACCGGTCTCCCTGTTCGTAGCTTAGAGCGTCGTTGATCGCTACGAAGTCGTCGATATCCAGGTAGACCAGAGTCACCCCGACACGCTTTCGCCGGCAATAGGCGATGATTTCATCCAACTGCGCTTCGAAGGTCTGGCGATTGGGCAGGTGGGTCAGCGCATCGAAGCGCGTGGCAAAATCCAGCTCGCGATACGCTCGCTTCTGATCCGAGAGGTCTACGTCGACACAAAACATCAGGGGATTCTCGGTGTGTTCACCGAGCATGACATGATGCGAGAAGACCGGAACCGGCTCACCACTCTTGTGCTGAAGTTCGAGTTCCTCCGCCGGAATCTCGATCCCCTCCTTTACCCAGGCCTGATGCGCCTGAATCACCGATTCACGCATGGGGTCCGGGATGATCAGCTCTTCCAGCGCTTGGCCCTGCGCCTCCGCGGCGCCATAACCATAGAGCCGGGTGCTGGCCTCGTTCCAGTAGATCACGCAGCGATCGCGATCATAGCCCTGGACCGCCACTCTGGGCAGGCTTTCCAGCAGGGCTCGAAAGCGCTGTTCGCTCTCCAGATACTGACGGCGCACGAGCTCGATATCGTCCCGAGCGCTCTCGCCTTGAGCCTCTGTCCCTCTCGCTCTGAACTGCTGCCACCAACGCACTAGTTTATGACACTGTGCGCCTAGCCAGCGTCGGAAAACGACATCGTAACCGCTCATCAACTTTCCCATCATCGAAAGATGCTGTTGCCTGCATCATGAGGCCAGAAGGCATCTTCGCACCACCTAGATCACCCCACCTTCAAGGCATACGCAGGCATGCATCTACACGTCAGCCCGACTCGGCATGACCGTTGTCATCTAGCGTAATTAATCGTGATCAGCGTCAAAGCAATGCGACACTTTTCATACATTTTTTGACATTTAGCTACAGATATTCTCCTTTCCGAGGGTTGCTCGGACGATCTCGGGCAATCTCGGGCAATCTCGGTTCACACTGTAATGGAGAAGATCTCATGACACTCGACACCCTCAAGCATGGCGTCAATTCAAGCACCATACCTGCCGATCCGTTCGCCGACTACTGGTCGCCATCGATTACCCAAGCCTTACACTATCAGGGCTGGGCAAGGACCGAGATCCGCTCCCGGGTGGATCTCGAAGCCTGGCAAGCATTCACCGCCGACTTGCCACGGGACCCCTATGTCAATCGTCGTTGGAAACGCATGTCCTGGCTGACTCTGGATGAACGTGACGACGTCGTCGATATGGGCCATTGTCCCATGGCACAGGGCGGCGCCTTTAATGATGCCGAAAGCATGGCGGACCGCCTGCGCTACTATGAGCCACTGACGCCAGCATTCATGGCCCGACCGGACGTCAAGGACTTCGTGCGCGCCTGGGCACGGCTTTGGGGCCTGAAGCCCAACGAGCCCATCCTGATGCAGATAACCGGCGTGCGTGGCGAAGGCATGATCGACCCTCTGCAGGGTCAGGGTATTCATGCCGACGGCTGCAAGGCGCTGAGCATCCTGGTGTTAAGCCGCCACAATGTCGCCGGAGGCGATAACCACCTCTATGCTGACAAGGCGGGCACTTCTCCCGTGGCCGACACGACCCTCGCCCCGGGCGATATCCTCCACCTGCGTGATGACCGTCTCTTTCATAGCGTGGATGCCATCCACCAGGAAGATGCCGGCGCGCCCTTCGAGCGCTTCATCATCATCATCAACAGCCGCTTCGTGGATCCGTTTCAGAACCAAATCCTGCGTCGGCACTTTCCCGAGGCGGTGCTCAACGAGACCCGCTAAGATTCACCGCAAATCCCAAACGGGTCGGCGCCGGAGTTCGTCTCCGGCGCCTCTTCCCTAGATAAAAGCGCCAGTCAGGCGCTGCATGTCATGCCTGGCGCACAACGCAAAACGCCACGCCGAATGGCGTGGCGTTTCGGTCATCGACACGGCGTCTCAGGCGACGCGTGCCAACGACTCGGCAGGCCCGAAGAATTCATGATGGCGCCGGCTGGCCGCGACGCCGAGCGTTTCCAGCGCCGCATCGACGCAGCGCATGAAATCCGCCGGCCCCACCGTATAGTACTGCGCGTCACGCGGGGCGTAGTCCGCCAGCAGCGCGGCATCCACACGGCCGACGTGATCAGGGGAGTCCTCCGGGCGCGGTTGCGAATAGACGGTGACCACTTGCAGCAACGCCGGAAACGCCTTGCGTAACTCCTCCAGCTCGTCGGCAAACGCACGCACTTCACCATCGCGTGCCGCATGCAGGTAGACGACCCGGCGTCCTTCCTCGAGCGCCTGCCGTGCCAGCGGCAGCATCGGTGTCTGGCCGACGCCCGCGCTAATCAACATCAACGGCGACGTGCCCTCGTCCAGCGTCAGATGGCCGGCCGGCGGCAACAACTCCAGCATATCGCCCTCGGCCAGGCGGTCATGAAAATGGCGACTGACCTTGCCTCCGTCCTCGCGTTTGATGGATACGCGATAGGTCTCCCCGTTGGGCGAGGCTGACAGACTATAGTGGCGGTGCACGGTCTCACCGTCGATGGTCAGCTTGAAGCCGATGTATTGCCCAGGACGATGCTCGGCGACAGGCCCGCCATCTACCGGCGCCAACTCGAAGGAAGTGATGACGGCGCTCTCGGGATGCTTGGTGACGATGCGGAACTCACGGGTACCGTCCCACCCACCAGGCTGGGCGGCGAAGTCGTGATAGCGACGTGCCTCTTTTTCGATCAACAATCCCGCCAGCTCCTCGTAGAGCGCGCCCCAGGCATCGGCGACGTCCTCTGTCACCGCCTCGCCCAGCACCTCGCCGATCGCCGCCATCAAGCATTCACCGACGATGGGATAGTGCTCGGGACGAATACCCAGCGAGACGTGCTTGTCGACGATGATACCCAGCACCTCGTCGAGACGTTCAGGCTCGTGCCGCAGTTGTACATAGGCGACGACGGCGCCCGCCAGCGCGCGCGGCTGTCCGCCGCTTTGCTGATGCGCGGCGTTGAACAACGTCTTCACCTCGGGATAACGCGCAAACATCAACGGGTAAAAGCGCTTGGCGATGGCTTCGATGTGTTCGGCAACCACCGGTGTGGTGGCGGCGATTACGGACTCCTGGGCGGATGTCAGCATGATGTCTCCTCGCGATGAGCGTTCAAGTGTGTGCCCCTGCTATCGCAATCGGAGTGCCAACTCGGTTCGTTTAGCCGTGTCCGCGACATTGTGACACGCCAGTGCCTGTCGAGACCGCGTGGTTGCCGCGTTGCAGAAACGACAGGGCGCAGCCCGGTAGACGACGAGCACTTGCCCTCGGCGTAATGACTGTCAAAATAACACCCACACCACATGTCACTATGACAATTTGCTCAAGAGAGAATGTCCAAATGACAGTCTTCTTGCATACCCTGCGCGACCTACTCGCCGATCTCAGCGTCGGGCGTGGCAGCGACGCTCTGCCCGAGCGCTGGGCAAAGCTGCTCGCCGCGCTGGTCGGCGATTATCCCGCCGATGCCAGCACGTTGATGGTCGCTCACGACGACGGCCTGCAGCCCGTGGCCGTGCTAGGCCTAGACGACGAAGTCCGCGGGCGCCGCTTTAGCCTGATCGCGCACCCGCGTCTAGCCGCAATCGCCGCGCATCCCGGCGTGTGCCGCTTCCCGCTAGATTCGCCGTTGCCCGATCCCTTCGATGGTCTGCTCGACGACACCTTGAGCCATGTGCATGACTGCATGGGCGTGGCCCTGCGCGATGGCGACCGACTGCTCGGCATGCTGACGCTGGATGCCCTGACGCCGGGTTGCCTAGCCACCGTCGATGATGACGAACTGTTGGCCGCGGCGGGCCTGTTGGCGACTTGCCTGCGTCTCTCACAGCAGCTCAGCGATACCCGTTCGCGCCTCAATCAGGCACTCGAACAGCACCTCAACGATCAGGACGCACCGCGTCACAGCACGCCCGATTGGCAGAGTCCTGCCATGCGGCGGTTGGAGGAAAGCCTCGCCCTGGTGGCGCCCACCGACATGAGTGTGCTGTTGCATGGCGAAACCGGGGTCGGCAAGGAGCGTATCGCCCGCCGCGTGCATGCGCTTTCCACACGTCGCGAGGGGCCACTGGTACGCGTCAATTGCGCGGCCCTGCCCGAGTCGCTGATTGAAAGTGAACTCTTCGGCCATCGGCGCGGCGCGTTTTCCGGGGCCGTCCGCGATCATCGCGGCCATTTCGCCATGGCCCACGAAGGCACGCTGATGCTCGACGAAATCGGTGAACTACCGTTGGCCATGCAGCCCAAGCTACTGCGCGTGCTGCAGGAAGGGGAGATTCAGCCGCTGGGAAGCGAAACCCCGCAGCGCGTCAACGTGCGCCTGGTCGCGGTCACCAATCGCGACCTGAGTCAGGAGGTCGCCGCCGGGCGCTTCCGCGAAGACCTCTACCACCGTCTGAGCGTCTTCCCCTTGCAGGTCCCACCCCTGCGGGAACGTCGCGAGGACGTGCCACTGCTGGCCGGTGGCTTCCTTGAGGACAACCGCATTCGCCTGGGGCTCGCCAATCTGCGCCTCGACCTCGCGGCCGAACACGCCCTACTGTCCTGGCCGTGGCCAGGAAACATCCGCGAGCTGGAACACACCCTGGGCCGTGCCGCGCTACGTGCCTTCGGCGAGCAGTCTCCTGCTGGGCAAGACGCGCGTCGCAATGCCGTGGTCCGCATCGCCGCACATCACTTGGAACTGCCGACGGCGCTTGCCGATGACACCACGCCTCCCCAACCGACAATTGCCGAGGCGCACCCCGTCCCTCCAGCCACAGTCCCGCTACGCGAAGCCGTCGAGGACTTCCAGCGCCGGCATATCGCCCACGCACTGGAGGTACACGATGGCAACTGGGCCGCTACCGCGCGAACCCTGCAGATAGACAGCGGCAATCTGCACCGTCTGGGCAAACGCCTGGGGCTCAAGCCTTAAGCGGTACGCTTGGCATCTAGCGCAGCCGCTCGCTCTTCACAGCGTCTATGTCGACTCAATGCCGACGATGTGACCCCGCGCATCATGATGCAGGGTCGTCACGCGGCTGCGCTGAAGATGCTCGACCTGCGCCTCGCTCACACCGAAAGAAGCTGCCAGGCGCTCAGTGGTCAGCGGGGTTGGTGGGCGGCGGCGATCGGCATACCGAAAGCGCCGATAGTTGTAGAAGGCCCATATCAGCAACGCCATTCCCGCCAGTAAGACAGTCACGGCATAAACTGTCAGCGAGGCCCAGCTGTGCTCGTGGCTGTCGATCACATAGGCCTGAAAACGCTCGCTCCCGAAGGCCCATCCCAATAGAGTCGACAAGGGTAAGAACAGGTAGAGCCACAGCATCCACCCCAGCCCCGAGAGCAGCGCGAACACACCACGCTGACGGCGCGACTGCAGGTCGGGACGATGAATGATCTCAGGCAACTCGAGCGCCGCAGTATCGTCTCGCATGTCATGCGTCCTTATCGGTTTGGATGCCGCGATCGGGACTCTGCCAACGTGCCCGCCGACAGGGTGAAGAAAGTAACGTCTTGGGCACCGCAACCACGGCGGTAAAGGTCGACAGCGTCCAATAGAGCAAGGGGTACCAGATCACCCAGAAGTAGTGGCGCAGGAAACCCATGCGTTCGTAACGCTGGTCGATCTAGAGACTGACAAGAAACTGGATCAAGCATGTCGCCCCCAGCAGCAGGCCATTCCACTGGGGCAGCAGCGTGGCCACCCGCCACTGCTGTGGCAGGGGCACAAACGGTCCCAAACAAAACAACACGGCAATCGCCAGCATCACATAGGCCCAGATCAAGCTGGTGAAGTATTCGATTGCCACGCCCCAGAAACGTCGTTGGCGCCAGGCGAACAAGCCTCGACCATAACGCCGCATCACCTCGACGCCGCCCTGAGCCCAACGCAAGCGTTGCTGCCATAGACCTTTCAGTGTTTCCGGCATGTAGATGTAACAAAGCGCCTCGGGCTCGAAACGTATGTCCCAGTGATCCATTTGCAGGCGCCACGAAATGTCGATGTCTTCCGTCACCATATCGGCACGCCAATAGCCCACGCTATCCAGCGCGGCCCGGTTAAAGCCCGTGATGACTCCTGATACGGTAAAAATACGCCCATACGTACGCTGGGCACGCTTGATCAGGCCAATGATCGAGGAAAACTCGCCGACCTGTATCTTCCCCAGTAGGGTCGAGCGATTGAGAATACGCGGATTGCCGCTCACCGCGCCCACGCGTGGTCCTCCGGTTAGATGGCGCATCATCCAATAGACGGCATGAGGGTGTATCAAGGCATCGCCATCGATAGTCACCAGGTAGTCGCTGCACGCCGCCAGCGTCCCGGCCTTAAGCGCCACGGCCTTGCCCTGGTTGGCGCCAAAATGAATGACCCGCAGACGCGCATCGCTCTCTGCCAGCCTATCGAGGATGGCACCGGTCGCGTCCTGGCTACCGTCATTGACGGCGATAACCTCGACGCGGGGGTAGTGCGTCGCCAGCGCATACCGGATGGTCTGCTCGATTTGGTCCGCTTCATCGTGACATGGAATCACGATACTGACGGGTTCCACCTCCGCCCCCGAACCCTCGAAGCGCGGTGTCTCTGTGTGGCCACGTTCGCGGCGCAGATAGAACCATAACCCGCCGATGATCCACATCCAGGCCATGAAGATCGGGTAGTAAAAAGCAAAACCGAACATCGTTGCCCGCCAATCGATGGTCAGTATCCAGGAAACGAGTGCATCGATCATGGCTGGCTCCGACGGTGGGGAAACTCGTTAAGGCTCATGCCTTCGAACGTCGGCTGGAACGCTGGTTTGCCGGTAATGAAATCATCCGGATAATACGCCAGATTGAGTGCGCCACGACGCACGAGCTGGTGCATCCAGTCACGCAGGCGCCTCGGCGCGATCCACTCCTGGCGCTCCCAATCATAGGTTTGCAGCTCGAACACCGTTTTATCGAGGCCACGCGGATAGCGCTGCACCCGATCCACAAGCGTGTCCAACCACTCTTCCGCCGGCTTCTCGGTACCATCCAGATAAGGCATCGCCATCAAGGCGACATCATCGTAATGCTCGAGGAATGGTCCCAGCGCCTGGGAGAAACGCGCTTCCGCACTCGGGTCGAGCACAACGCGCGCATAAAGGTTGCGCGCTACACGAAAGCGATTGCTGAGATTGGCGTAATGTCGCGCTCCATCGAGCGCCTGCTCACCGAAGTCAATCAATGCTCGGGTCTTGTCACGCGCGCTCAGCTTGCAATCGGTAATCTGGCGTCCGCTATCCGGCCAGCGAGCCTCGGGGGCACACGCCTGAGCATCTTCATCAGCGGCCAGGTAAGCATCATCGTGAATCAGTATGCCGTCGATGCCTGGCGTACTGCGTGCCAAGTCCGCGTAGATGTCATGGACGAGCGCTTGCGCCTCGGGACGAAACGGGCTCAGGCGCCGATAGGCACGCTCGGCAACGCGGCTTTCGCCATCGGCCTCGTGTACCCGAACCTGCAAGCGACGCTGCCGTGAGTCATCCGGCAAGTCGAAGGCCAACAAGGGTAGCCAAGCATAAACATCCACCCCGGCACGCGTCTTGAGCTGCCAGGCGACGCGGTTGAACAGGTCGGCCCGCATCGGCAGATGATCATTGGGAAAGTAAAGCGATGAGGCGGTGCCATCGCCGTCCGGGTCGGCGAACGCCTGCAGATAGACCGTGCGCACCTGCATCGCCTTGATACGATCGAGTAGCGCGCTCAGGTTGGCATGGACCTGCTCGGGATCGTCATCGTAGAGCATGTCGAGATCGACCTGCACGGCACGCTGAATACGCGCCGGCGGGTCGAGGGTCTGCGCGACCTGTGCTTCGATGTCCACCGGTGGGGGATTGCCCATGACCAGCAGGCGTCCGAAGTCAGGGCCCGAGGCCGGTGTCGGTAGGTGCCGGTCCCCCAGGTTGAAGGTAAATTCAAAACCCGCGTCTCGTGCAATCGCTTCGGTTTCGGCATTGGTAGCGCCATATGGCCAGACTACGGCCCTGGGACGCACGCCCGTGTTCGACTCGATCACATCGGCACTCTGTACGAGATCGTCATGAATGCGCTGGCGATACGCGGCATCGTCTTCATACTCACCGCTCGCCGGATCATAGCGCCGCGCCAACGCGGCCGGTTCGACGTTGCCCTGGGGGTTGGCGCGAATGCCACGGTGCAGGTCGTGGGTATGCGTGGCGATCTCGACCAGGCCCGAGGCCTGCATTTCACGTACCTGCCCCCAGGTGACGAACCCTGCCTGGCCACGCTTCGCACCGTTGTACTGGATTTCATCCGCGGCTGCCTCGTCACGCGGGTCGCTCGTCGCATTGCCTAGATGGGCCGCCAACTGGGCGGTCTCGCGCGTCGCGATATGCTTATCCTGGCCCCTCTCACCCTTGCGGACCCGCTCGAGCCATCCTGTCTCGATCGCGAAGAGTGCCGGATAGTCGTAGGCCTGTAATAGCGGGTACACGCGCCGATAGAAGCTTTCCAGGCCATCGTCGAAACTCAGCAGTACGGCATTCGAGGGTAGTGGCCGCTTGCCTTGGCGTGCTGCTTGAATGTCGTCCAACGAAACAGGATGCCAGTCATGCGCCAGCATCCAATCGAACCATGCCGCCAGCCGTTCATGGCTGATCGCATAGGGGTCACGCCCCACCGCCGGTTGGGCGGCGTCACGGACATCATGAAACGCGAGCGTCGCGAAGTGGCCATCCGGTATGTGCACATTGGCCGAGACAGCGGGATCGCTCGGGGACGGCGCAGCCGACGGCTCGGCCACGCTGGGGCCGGCCATCAACAACCCCATGCCGAACAGCAATATTGATACCAGCGATGGCATTACAGCACCCCCTCGAAACCGAACTGTCCATACCAGCGCTTCTCGCGCTCGCCTTCGTATGCATGGCTTTCCCAGCCGATGCCGTAATTGATCGACCACGTCCGCGTCAGTTGCCAAGTATGCCCATAGGACACCTCATAACCCGGCGCACCGCCGTAGCCGCTTTCCCACTCAGATGCCGCACCCAACGACAGGTTCTGAGTCAGCGAGCGGTCGTAGCGACGCCAAGTCAACCAGTCGTGTTCGAGCGTAATGCCTGCCGTGCGCTGATCCTCGGGGTTGTAATAATCGGCATCGACATCGCGGTTGTGTTCGGCCGACAGCGAACCAATCAGCCGGGTCTGATGATGGGCACTGGCCTGAACGCGCTGGATCAGCTCGGCCGCTACATCGCTGCGTAAATTGCCGTCGCTGATATCCAGTGCGCCCAGCGTGAGCGTGGCGTCGCGGGATTCATTCTGGCGCCAGGTCACTTGCGTCTGGTAAAGACGTCCGTCCAGGTCGGCGCGCTCGGCACGCAGCGGTGTCTCGGGTGACTGCGTCTGTGTGCGTAACTGGTACTGCCAATGATCGCCAAGCCATTGCGACCAGCCAAGATCGAGGCCGAAATCTTCATTGAGAGGCTCACCGCTCAATGCCGCCCACCAGTGTCGGCGCAGCCACTGACGTTCGACACCCAAGCTCTGGCGGCTATGGCGCTCCGCGCCCTCGTCATAATCGCCCCATTGATAGGACTGCTCGGCATAAATGCGATAGCCTCCCGCGCTCCAGGGCGAGTTCAAGCGCAGTTGATAATCGCCATCCTGGCTACCATTGACGGCACTGCCACCGTGAGAGCGGCCAAAACTCCCCTGCCCCTCGAGGGAAAAATGCTGGCGATCCAGCCATTCGAGCCGATTACGTCGCACCGCCGAGTCGCTCGGAAACTGCTCCGCTAGAGCCTCGCTGGTCGCCTGCCAACGCGGGAACGCTTCGAGGGCCTGGGCATTCTCGGCAATATTCAAACGCGTGGCCTTATCGTCAGGCGCGTACGCCTCGGCTAGCTCGGTCGTCGCTTGCGCTTGTCGATACCAGCCGCGAGCACGCTGAGCGGTAGCCAAGGTATTGATGACATCGGTGTTGCGCGGTGCCGCCCGATAAAGCGTAGCGGCCCTATCAAGCGCCACCTCTTCATGATGCCTGTACGCCGCATCGCGGACTCGGAGGCGATCTATTTCACTGCGTTCCCAGTTGGGAACCGGCGACGCCGTCTGATTCTCGCGGTAGCGCCACGTCGGGGTGCGATCATTCAGGCGCGCCAGTTGTTGCTTGGCTCCCTCGTAGTCTTCGCTCTCGATCAACGCGTAGTAATACCCCGTCTTGACCGCGAGCGGTGCCGACGAATCGGCGTCGAGCACTTGGCGATACAGTGCCGCCGCCTCTTCGGGTCGTTGGCGTGCCAGATACGCATCAGCCACCGGGGCCTGGGCATAGGTCGGTAACGTCACCGATGCCCGACGTAACGCTTCGTATTCGTCGATGACATCATCGAAATGCCGCAACTGGCGTAGCACCACGAGTCGATCGAACCGAGTGCGCCGACGCGCCTCGCTACCGGCAGCAAAGTCATCGAGATTGGCATTGAGCTGCTCCAGCGCAGCCGATAGCGCGACGTCGTCCTGAGCGTATCTGTGCCGACGCTGGTGACGCGATTGCTCGAGCATTCCATTTTGGATAGCGGCCGTCGCCTTATCCGCTCGGAAGCGGTCGCCCACATCCTCTGGCCACTCGGGCTGATGACGTCGCCTCAATTGATCGGCACGCCGATAGGCTCCCAAGTTGGAGAGACTGGAAGTTTTCGTCTCGAGCGCCTGAGGGTTGGATGACGCATACGTCAAGACACGCTCAGCGAGCTGCAGTGCAATACCGGGGTGGCCTTGCTGTCGTTGGCGCTCGGCTATCCCTGCCAGATCATCGGCGTTGGGATGTCCATCAGGCCCTGCACGCACGTCGTCACCATAGGCCGATGCCGGCGCATCAGTGGCCGGCAGTCGACCATCGGGAAAGCGCGCGTCCGCCTGAGCGGCACCTGTCGGCGCCAACAGCAGACCCAGCGCCGCAAACCCAATAAAAGGGCGTAGAAAACGATGACAGCCGGTACGCGCACGTGAGCAGTGGCCTGGATGGCCACCCATCCACCGGCCGCCGAAGCGGAGAGGTTGCATTATTGGGATGACACCACCGTTAGTTCCATTAACGAGATGAGGGCTCAAATCCGTTGAGCGGGTGCTTTTGCGCCACTGAGGCTAGTAGGTAATACCTCCGCATGCAAACAAGTGTAATATTGTGTGTTTTTGCGTGTCCATGACGATTCGAGCGCCTTTCCTTCACGGGCAACATAAAAAAGCCCCGTTTAACGGGGCTCTACAAACGTCTATCGACTTAGCACGTCGGCAACGCTAGAACGGAATCTCGTCGTCGAAATCATCGAAGTTGCCGGGATTGGGAGCACCGTAATTACCTTGCTGGCCACCCTGCTGGGGCGGTTGTTGCTGAGGTGCCTGCTGCTGCGGGGGCGGACCGCCTTGTGGCTGGCCGTAGCCACCGCCCTGCTGAGGCGCATTTTGCGAGGGTTGCGCATAGTCGCCGCCACCCTGGCCACTGCGCGAATCGAGCATCTGCATGTCGTTGGCGACAATCTCGGTGGAATACCGATCCTGCCCGTCCTGACCCTGCCACTTACGCGTCTGTAGGCGACCCTCGATATAGATACGCGAGCCTTTCTTCACGTACTGCTGGGCGATTTCCGCCAGCTTATTGAACATCACCACCGTATGCCATTCGGTACGCTCCTGGCGCTGACCGCTCTGACGGTCGGTCCAGGTATCGGTGGTCGCGATGCGTAGATTGCACACCGGATTACCGGAAGGTAGAAAGCGGACTTCCGGGTCCTGACCGAGATTGCCGATCAGGATGACCTTGTTCACGCCGCGCGCCATGTGAGTCTCCTTGAAATAGTTCCGCGCCCGTTATCAGGCGCTCTTGTGATCTCGCTCGGACCCGAGGACGCGTTCTAGCGCCTCGGCATCCAGCCGCTGACGGTCAACCTTGAGGTAGGCGACACGCTCGTCGGGCACCACCATGACATCTTCGACGCCAGCCACGGCGGCGAATCGCTCCATCAGTGTATCCATCGTGCCCATCGAGCGCTCGTCCAGGGCGACGATCTCGCTCGAGAGGTGGCGGGGTGCCGGCATCTTCCAGACAATCGCCAACCATACCGCACCCAACAACGTCGCGCCCAGAAAGACCGCGTCCAGACCGAAGTGCTGGGAGAGGAAGCCGCCCGCCGTTCCGCCCAGGAAGGCACCCAGAAACTGGCTGGTGGAGTACACGCCCATCGCCGTGCCCTTGGCGCCCGCCGGGGCCAGCTTGCTGATCATCGACGGCAGCGTGGCTTCCAACAAGTTGAAAGCCACGAAGAATCCCCAGAGCAGCGAGAACAACGCCCAACGCCCATCGGAAAACTCCACCAGCCCCGCCAGACATAGCGTCAGCCATGCCACGGCACCGATGAAGATCGGTTTCATCTTGCGGTACTTTTCAGCCACGATCACCAACGGCACCATGGCCACGAAGGCCAGCGCCATGATCGGCAGATACACCCAGCCATGGTGCGCCGGCGCAATGCCCAACGCTTCCAGACGAAACGGCACGGCCACGAAGCAGGCCGTCAGGATGGCGTGCAGGGCGAAGATCGAGAAATCCAGGCGCAGCAGATCACGCCGCGCCAGCATCGCGCGGAGTTGGGTGCGGTCGAGCCCGACATCGCGATGCGACACCAAACGCGGTGCACGCGGCACCAGGCGCCACAGCACCAGCATCCCCACCGCCGCGAGTGCGGCCGTGAACCAGAACACGCCGGCCAAGCCGAAAGGATCGGCGACCAAGGGGCCCACGACCATCGCCACGCCAAACGCGATGCCTATCGACAGCCCGATGGTCGCCATCGCCGCCGTACGCACTTCTTCGCGGGTCTGATCGGCCAGCAGCGCCATGATCGCCCCGGCGACTGCGCCGCTGCCTTGTAGGCAGCGCCCGACAATCACCCAGCCGATCGAAGTCGCCTGGGCGGCGACAACGCTACCTAGCAGAAACAACAAGAGTCCAATGCTGATGATGAGCTTGCGGCCGAACCGATCCGACAGCAGCCCGAAGGGAATTTGTAGAATCGCCTGTGTCAGGCCGTAACCACCCAGCGCCATTCCCACCAGCAAGGGAGTCGCACCATCCAGGTCCCCGGCATACAGCGCCAGGACCGGCAGTACCATGAAAAGCCCGAGCATGCGCGTCGCATATAAGCTGGCGAGGCCGAAAATGGCACGCCGCTCGGTGTGAAGTAATGATGAAGACATGATTGAGTCGCGTCGTTGAAGAGAAGAAACGTTCGATACCGAAACCGGCCCGCGAGGCCTTGCCGCAGGGGCCGTGACGAACCAACACCTCGGCGTCTCGCACGCGCGCAGACGCCGACCAAGCGCATTTTACCGACTGCCTGCCTGCCAAGGAAAGGACGCGCTTTGCTCGGACTCCACTGCACCCTCTATAATCGATCCTTTGACCGCGCCACCGCCACGGCGCAACCGGCACGAGGTGGGCATGGACAGAATTCTGGTCAGGGGTGCACGCACCCACAATTTGCAGAACATCGACGTCGAACTACCGCGCAACAAGCTGATCGTCGTTACCGGTTTGTCCGGTTCCGGCAAGTCATCGTTGGCCTTTGACACCCTCTACGCCGAGGGACAGCGCCGCTATGTGGAATCCCTCTCCACCTATGCCCGCCAATTCCTGTCGATGATGGAAAAGCCCGATGTTGACCACATCGAAGGGCTCTCGCCAGCGATTTCCATCGAGCAGAAATCGACGTCCCACAACCCGCGCTCGACGGTCGGCACGATCACCGAGATTCACGATTACCTGCGCCTGCTCTATGCCCGCGCGGGAACGCCACGCTGCCCCGATCACGACATCGATCTCGAAGCACAAACCGTCTCGCAAATGGTCGACCAAGCCTTGGCGCTGCCCGAAGGCAGCAAGTTGATGCTACTGGCACCGGTCATTAGTGGTCGCAAGGGCGAGCACCAGCAACTACTGGCCGAGCTGCGCTCCCAGGGCTACGTCCGTGCCATGGTCGACGGTCAGGCCGTGGAACTCGACGAGCTTGGCCCGCTCGACAAGAACAAGAAGCACGACATCAGCGTGGTGGTTGATCGTATCAAGGTACGCGATGGGCTAGCCCTGCGTCTGGCCGAGTCGTTCGAAACCGCACTCGGCCTGTCCGACGGCATCGCCATCCTTCACGATATGGATGGCGTGCGCGACGATATCGTCTTTTCGGCACGCTTCGCGTGCCCGGTGTGCGGCTACTCGATCGCCGAGCTCGAACCGCGGCTGTTCTCGTTCAACAATCCCGCCGGGGCTTGCCCAACCTGTGACGGCCTCGGGGTACGCCAGTATTTCGATCCGCACAAGCTGATCAGCCATCCCGAGCTGTCGCTAGCCGAAGGCGCCATCAAGGGCTGGGATCGGCGTAGCGTGTATTACTTCAACCAGTTGCAGGCGGTCGCCCAGCATTATCGCTTCGCGCTAGAAACGCCCTGGCAGGATCTTGCCCGGCATGAGCGTGATGTCATTTTGCACGGCAGTGGGCAGGACCAGATCGCCTTCAGCTACGTCAACGACCGGGGGCGCAAGGTCACACGCGAACATGCCTTCGAGGGCGTCCTACCCAACATGGAACGGCGCTACCGCGAAACCGAGTCGAGCATGGTGCGAGAAGACCTCGCCAAACACCTGGCGGTACAGCCCTGCCCGTCCTGCCAAGGAACACGGCTGCGCAAGGAAGCCCGCCATGTGTATATCGACGGGCGTCCACTCCCCGAGATTTCACGACTGCCCATCGGCGAGGCCTGGCATTACTTCGCGGCGCTGGAATTGCCTGGACGCAAGGGTGAAATCGCCGTCAAGATCGTCCATGAGATCCACTCACGCCTGGAGTTCCTAGTCAATGTAGGGCTCGACTACCTAACCCTAGAGCGCAGCGCCGACACACTCTCCGGCGGAGAGGCTCAGCGCATTCGCCTGGCCAGCCAGATCGGCGCAGGCCTGGTCGGCGTCATGTACATCCTCGATGAACCCTCGATCGGCCTGCATCAACGCGACAACGACCGGCTACTTCAGACGCTCGAACGCCTGCGCGATCTCGGCAATACGGTCATCGTCGTCGAACACGACGAGGAGGCGATACGCGCGGCGGATCATGTCCTCGATATCGGCCCCGGCGCCGGGGTGCATGGCGGCCGTATCGTCGCGCAGGGGACCCCCGAGCAAGTCACCGAATGCGAAGCCTCGCTGACCGGCCAATACCTATCGGATAAACGCCGCATCGAGATCCCACCATATCGCATCCCCGGCAATCCAGAGAAAATGCTGCACCTCACCGGTGCCAACGGCAATAATCTGCAGAACGTTACGCTCGACTTGCCCCTGGGCCTTTTCGTGTGCGTGACGGGGGTGTCCGGCTCGGGCAAGTCGACGCTGATCAATTCGACGCTAATGCCCGTCGCCACGCGCGAGCTCAATCGCGCCACGAGCCTCACGCCCGCACCTTACAAGCGCATCCAAGGGCTAGAGTTGCTCGACAAGGTCATCGACATCGATCAGAGCCCGATCGGACGGACCCCGCGCTCCAACCCGGCCACCTATACCGGCATTTTCACACCGATCCGAGAGCTCTTCGCGGGCACCCAAGAGGCACGTTCGCGCGGCTACAAACCTGGGCGATTCAGTTTCAACGTCAAGGGCGGACGCTGCGAAGCCTGCCAGGGCGAGGGGCTGATCAAGGTCGAGATGCACTTTTTGCCCGACATCTACGTGCCCTGCGACGTCTGCAAGGGCAAGCGCTATAACCGCGAAACTCTGGAGATTCAGTATAAGGGCAAGAATATCCATGAGGTGCTAGAAATGACCATCGAGGAGGCATTGGAGTTCTTCTCACCGGTCCCGGCGCTTGCCCGGCGCTTGCAGACACTGATGGACGTCGGCCTGTCGTACGTGCGCTTGGGGCAAAGCGCAACCACTCTTTCCGGCGGGGAGGCGCAGCGCGTCAAGCTCGCCCGCGAGCTAGCCAAACGCGATACTGGCAAGACGCTCTATATTCTCGACGAACCCACTACCGGTCTGCACTTCGAAGATATCCGGCAATTACTGGGTGTCCTGCATCGCTTGCGCGATCATGGCAACACCATCGTGGTCATCGAGCACAATCTCGACGTAATCAAGACCGCCGACTGGGTTATCGACCTTGGCCCGGAGGGCGGTTCCGGCGGGGGACGCATCATCGCCGAGGGTACACCAGAGCAAGTCGCCAAGATGGACGTTTCGCACACCGGGCGCTTCCTCGAGCCGATCCTAGCCAAGCGCACAACTGCCAAGGCAACGCGCGAAGCGAGTACTGCCGAAACCTGATCGAAATATCGGCTATCAACAACGCATAAAAAAGCCGGCCCCGAGGGGCCGGCTTTATTGTGCCGAGATGGCGAAGCCTGACGAAGATTACTCCTCGGCGGCTTCCTCTACGATCGGACGGTCGACCAACTCAACATAAGCCATCGGCGCATTGTCACCAGTACGGAAACCGCACTTGAGAATACGCACATAGCCGCCCGGGCGCTCGACATAACGTGGGCCCAGCTCATTGAAGAGCTTACCGACCGTTTCTTTGGAACGGGTGCGGTTGAAGGCCAGCCGGCGGTTGGCGACGCTGTCCTGCTTGGCCAGAGTAATCAGCGGCTCGACGTGACGACGCAACTCCTTGGCCTTGGGCAGGGTAGTCTTGATGACTTCGTGCTCGACTAGCGACACACACATGTTCTTGAACATGGCATGGCGATGCGAGCTCGTACGATTGAGGTGACGACCACTCTTACGATGACGCATGGTTGAAATTCCTTACCAAACTGGGACTCGAGTCGGCGCTCACGCAGAGGCCTTGTCGTCCTTCAGGCTCGCCGGCGGCCAGTTTTCCAGCCGCATGCCGAGGGAAAGACCGCGCGCTGCCAGAACGTCCTTGATCTCATTCAAGGATTTCTTGCCGAGGTTCGGGGTCTTCAACAGCTCTACTTCGGTACGCTGAATCAGATCACCGATATAATAGATATTCTCGGCTTTCAAGCAGTTGGCGCTGCGAACGGTCAACTCGAGATCGTCTACGGGGCGCAGTAGAATCGGATCGATCTGATCCTCTTCTTCTTCGACTTCCTGTTCCTTGTCGGCTTCGAGATCGACGAACGCGCCCAACTGCTCTTGCAGAATGGTCGCGCTGCGGCGAATCGCCTCTTCCGGATCCAAGGTGCCGTCGGTTTCCAAGTCGATAATTAGCTTATCGAGATCGGTACGCTGTTCGACACGCGCGGCTTCCACGGAGTAAGACACACGACGCACCGGGCTGAAAGTCGCATCCAACTGGAGGCGACCGATCGCGCGCGATTCGTCTTCCTCGGAAGCACGGGTATCCGCCGGCTCATAGCCACGACCGCGGACCACCTTGAGCTCCATTTTCAGCTCGCCGCTGTCGTTGAGGTGCGCGATAACGTGATCCGGGTTGATGACGTCGACGTCATGATCGACGGCGATATCGCCCGCGGTCACCACACTCGGACCCTGCTTGCTCAGCGTCAGAACCACTTCGTCACGGCCATGCATCTTGATGGCGACGTCCTTGAGGTTCAGGAGAATTTCGATGACGTCTTCTTGGACGCCCTCGATGGCGCTGTACTCGTGTAGAACGCCTTCAATCTCCGCTTCCACAATGGCGCAACCGGGCATGGAAGACAGCAGGATGCGACGCAGAGCATTCCCCAGGGTATGGCCGAAACCACGCTCGAACGGCTCGAGCACGATCTTCGCATGATTCGCGTTGATCTCTTCGACCTTGATGTCGCGAGGACGGAGAAACTCTGTCACTGAACGCTGCATAAGAACACCTTTCAGGCTGCCAAACGGATACTCGGTACTCGAAACCAGGCCCTGGCATGGGGCCTGGCGGCATCACGCAGTGGCTGCATGATTACTTCGAGTACAGCTCGACGATCAGGTTTTCGTTGATGTCGGCAGACAGGTCGCCGCGTTCCGGGACAGCCTTGAAAGTGCCTTCCATCTTCTTGGAGTCGACGTCGATCCAAGTCACATCGCCACGGTTGGCGGCGATTCCCAGGGCGTTTTGAATGCGCGCCTGATTCTTGGACTTTTCACGAACGGACACCACGTCACCCGGCTTGACCTGATAGGAAGCCACGTTGACGCTACGGCCATTCACGGCGATTGCCTTGTGGCTGACCAACTGACGCGCTTCTGAGCGCGTGGAGCCGAAGCCCATACGGTAGACGACATTGTCCAGTCGGGATTCGAGGAGCTGCAACAACAACTCGCCGGTCGCGCCCTTGAGGCGGGCCGCTTCCTTGTAGTAGTTGCGGAACTGCTTCTCGAGTACGCCGTACATGCGGCGTACTTTCTGCTTCTCACGAAGCTGCAAGCCGTAGTCGGAAAGACGCTGACGGCGCTGGCCGTGGACACCCGGGATCTGCTCGGATTTGCACTTTTTCTCGAAGGGAGTAACACCGCTCTTCAAAAAGAGGTCGGTGCCTTCACGACGAGACAGTTTGCACTTCGGTCCAATATAACGTGCCATGAATCTGTCTCCTTAAACGCGGCGTTTCTTCGGCGGACGGCAGCCGTTATGGGGAACGGGCGTCGCGTCGGTAATGCTCTGCACGCGGAAACCCGCAGCATTGAGCGCACGCACGGCGGATTCACGGCCGGGACCGGGTCCCTTGACCAGCACGTCGACGTTTTTCACACCATACTCGGCTGCAGCAGTCGCTGCACGTTCGCTTGCTACTTGAGCAGCGAACGGGGTGCTCTTACGAGAACCACGAAAACCCGAACCACCGGCAGTCGCCCAAGAAAGAGCGTTGCCCTGGCGGTCTGTGATCGTCACGATCGTGTTGTTAAAAGAGGCATGGATGTGGGCAACCGCATCCACTACCTGCTTTTTCACCTTTTTACGGTTACTACGCGGGTTAGCCATGTTGATGTCTATTCCTGTCTTAACGCCAGAACGTGCGTTTTATTTGCGAATCGGCTTACGCGGTCCCTTACGGGTACGCGCATTGGTCTTGGTACGCTGACCACGCAGCGGAAGACCACGACGATGACGCAGACCACGATAGCAACCCAAGTCCATGAGACGCTTGATGTTAAGCGTCGTATCACGGCGAAGATCGCCTTCAACGGTATACTTGCCGACTTCGTTACGCAGGACATCCACCTCCTCGGCGGACAGCTCCTGCACTTTCGTCGTCGGCGCGATGCCGGTAGCGACGCAGATTTCCTGCGCACGCGTACGGCCAATCCCGAAGATGTAGGTCAGCGAGATCGCCGCATGCTTGTTGTCCGGGATATTGACGCCTGCAATACGGGCCATCAGCTTACTCCGAATGTTGAGCGGCTTGCTCGTTTAGTCGTCTATAAGGGCGCAATAGCATACCCCTTTGCCTCCTTAGAGACAAGGGGTATGCCTACGCCCGCTTTTAAGTCAGCGCAGGATCAACCCTGGCGCTGCTTATGCCGCGGTTCGCTACAGATGACACGAATCGCGCCATTGCGCCGAATGATCTTGCAGTTACGGCACATTTTCTTGACGGAAGCTCGAACTTTCATCGTTCTCTCCAAAAAACCTAGCGGGGCTCGTTTAACGCAGGATACCGCCGCTGCCATAGCCTTTCAGGTTGGACTTCTTCATCACCGATTCATATTGATTCGACATCAGATGCGACTGCACCTGGGCCATGAAGTCCATGACCACCACTACCACGATGAGCAGGGAAGTACCGCCAAAGTAGAAAGGTACTTGCCAGGCCACCACGAGGAACTGGGGCATCAAGGAAACTGCGGTGATGTACAAGGCGCCGAAAAGCGTCAGACGTGTCATGACCTTATCGACATAGCGGGACGTTTGCTCACCCGGACGAATCCCCGGTAGAAACGCTCCTGATTTCTTCAAGTTGTCGGCGACATCCTTGGGATTGAAGACCAACGCCGTGTAAAAGAAGCAGAAGAATAGCACCGCCGCCGCGAAAAGCAAGATGTATAGCGGCTGCCCCGGGCCAAGCGCTTGTGACACCGTCTGCAGCCAGGCCATGTTCTGCCCGTCACCGATCCATTGGCCAATCGAGGCCGGAAACAGCAAGATGCTGGAGGCAAAGATCGGCGGAATAACACCGGCCATATTGACCTTCAGCGGCAGATAGCTGCTCTGCCCGGCATACATCTTGTTGCCTACCTGACGACGCGGATAATTCACCTTGATCCGTCGCTGGCCACGCTCGATGAAGACCACGAATGCAACAGTCGCGATCCCCAGGACTGCCAAAGACAGCAGCGGCAAGATATTCCAAGCCCCATCATTTCGCGCCAGTTCGAAAGACTGCCCGATAGCGCTCGGCAGACCCGCTACGATACCCGCGAAGATGATAAGGGAAATGCCGTTACCAATACCTTTTTCGGTGATCTGCTCTCCCAGCCACATCAGGAACACGGCACCCGCGACAAACGTCACGATTGCTGTGAAGTAGAAGCTGAGATCGCCGCTATAGGCGACGCCCTGTCCGACCAGACCGACTGCCATGCCGGTCGCTTGGATCAATGCCAGCAGCACCGTACCGTAGCGCGTGTACTGGTTGATCTTGCGCCGGCCAGCCTCACCTTCCTTCTTCAGCTGTTCCAGCTGAGGCGAGACCGCCGTCAGGAGCTGCATGATGATCGACGCGGAGATATACGGCATGATCCCCAGCGCAAAAATACTCATGCGCGACAGCGCACCACCCGAAAACATGTTGAACATGCCCAAGATGGTGCCCTGATTTTCCCTGAACAAGGCAGCAAGCTGGTCAGGATTGATGCCAGGCACCGGAATATGGGCACCGATACGGTACACCACGATGGCGATGAACACGAAACGCAAACGCGCCCAAAGTTCACTCAGACCACTTCCACTGGCCGGCATGTTTCCTGACTTAGCCATTAGTCCTCTACCTTGCCACCGGCAGCTTCGATCGCGCCACGGGCACCCTTGGTGACCTTGAGACCACGAACCGTGACTGCTTTGTTCAGTTCACCGGAGAGAATCACCTTCGCGTACTTGGTGCTATCCTTAAGTACGTTGGCTTTCTTAAGGCTATCCAGATCGACGATATCACCGTCGATCTTGGCCAACTCCGCCACGCGCACCTCTTCGGATGCCAACGACTTGATGGACGTGAAACCGTATTTCGGCAGACGACGCTGCAATGGCATCTGACCGCCTTCGAAACCGGGCTTCACGGACCCACCGGAACGTGACTTCTGGCCTTTGTGGCCGCGACCGCCGGTCTTACCCAGACCGGAGCCGATACCACGACCGACGCGCTTCTCGGCGTGCTTCGAGCCCAGTGCTGGACTCAGACTATTGAGTTTCATGGATTACTCTCCCTCAACACGCACAAGGTAATTAACCTTGTTGACCATACCGCGTACGGCGGGGGTGTCTTCCAGCTCAACCGTGTGACCGATGCGGCGCAGGCCCAAGCCACGAATAGTGGCCTTGTGCTTTTCCAGAATGCCGATGGTACTACGAGTCTGGGTAACCTTGATCGTTGCTGCTGCCATGATGCCTTACCCCGCGAGCTCTTCGACGGACATACCACGCTTAGCGGCAATATCCTCCGGAGACTGCATGGCGGCGAGACCTTTGATAGTCGCGCGCACCACGTTCACCGGGTTGGTGGAACCGTAGCACTTGGCGAGAACGTCATGGACGCCTGCCAGTTCGAGTACGGAGCGCATGGCACCGCCAGCAATGATGCCGGTACCTTCAGACGCCGGCTGCATGAACACCTTGGAGGCGCCATGACGGGCCTTCGTGGGGTACTGCAGCGTAGCGCCGCTGAGACTTACCTTCACCATGTTGCGACGCGCCTGATCCATCGCCTTCTGAATCGCGACTGGCACTTCACGTGCTTTGCCGCGGCCGAAGCCGACGCGACCGTTGCCATCGCCAACGACGGTCAGTGCGGTGAAGCCGAAAATACGACCACCTTTCACAACCTTGGCGACGCGGTTTACCTGCACGAGTTTCTCTTGCAGATCGCCGCCCTTCTGTTCGTTATTCGCCATCGTAAAACCCTTTAGAATTCCAGGCCGCCTTCACGAGCGGCATCTGCCAGGGCCTTGATACGACCGTGGTATTTAAACCCGGCACGATCAAAGGCCACCTCGGTGATGCCCGCTTCCTTTGCGCGTTCGGCAATCAGGGCGCCCACCTTGGAGGCGGCGTCCGCATTGCCCGTGGATCCTTCACGCAGGCTCTTATCGAGCGTGGATGCGCTGGCCAGTACTTGGCCGCCATCCGGCGAAATGATCTGCGCGTAGATGTGGCGCGGCGTGCGATTGACGCACAAGCGAGACACGCCAAGCTCGCGGATCTTGGCGCGAGCGCGGCGGGCACGACGGAGACGAGATTCTTTCTTCGCGTTCATAACCCTGCCTTACTTCTTCTTGGCTTCTTTGCGGCGGACTTCTTCGTCGCCATACCGAATCCCTTTGCCCTTGTAGGGCTCGGGGGGACGGAAGGCACGAATTTCCGCTGCGACCTGGCCGAGCTTCTGCTTGTCCGCGCTCTTCAGCACGATCGTGGTGTTCTTCGGCGTTTCGGCCGTCACACCTTCAGGCAGCGTATACTCGACGGGGTGCGAGAAGCCTAATGTCAGGTTGAGTGTGTTGCCGCTTGATTGCGCGCGGTAACCGACACCGTTGATCTCGAGAGACTTGGTGAAGCCTTCCGAAACGCCAGTCACGAGATTCTGTACCAGCGCACGGGTGGTTCCGACCATCGCCCAGCTTTTAGCGGACTCGCTCGGATTAAATGTCAGTTGGCCTTCTTCCTGGCCCACAGTGACATCGGAATGCACGGTCATGGAGAGCGTGCCCTGACCGCCTTTGACGGTCAGCTTGTTAGCCTCGAGTTTGACCTCGACGCCACTCGGTAGTTTCACCGGATATTTGGCTACGCGGGACATTCCAAACTCCTAGAATACGGTGCAGATGACTTCACCACCGACACCGGCCTGACGCGCCGCACGGTCGGTCATCACGCCCTGAGAAGTGGTGACGATCGCGATGCCCAGACCATCCGCGACTTTCGGCAGCGTGTCCTTGCCCTTGTAAGAGCGCAGGGACGGCTTGGAAAAGCGCTGAATGTGCTCGATGACCGGCTTACCCTCGAAGTACTTGAGAGTAACGGTCAGCTGGGGCTTGGCGCCTTCCGTGACGGTGAAGTCGTGGATATAGCCCTCTTGCTTCAATACGCGAGCCACCTCGACCTTGAGGTTGGAAGACGGCAAAGAAACCGTCTCCTTGGTGGCCATCTGCGCATTGCGGATACGGGTAAACATATCCGCCAGAGTATCTTGCATGCTCATTACGTTGCGCTCCTGATTCTCGCGTAGCTTACCAACTGGACTTCTTGAGCCCAGGTACGTCGCCACGCATGGCGGCTTCACGCAGTTTATTGCGGCCCAAGCCGAACTTGTTATAGAAGCCGTGCGGACGACCGGTGACGCGGCAGCGATTACGCTGACGCACCGGGCTGGAATCGCGCGGCAACTCCTGAAGTTTCAGTTGGGCGTCGAAGCGCTCTTCATCAGAAGCGTTGACGTCATAGATGACGGCCTTGAGCTCGGCACGCTTGGCCGCGTACTTATCTACCAGCTTCGCGCGCTTGAGCTCACGCTCAATCATGCTTTTCTTTGCCATGATCCCACCCTTATTTCTTGAACGGGAAGTTCAGCGCGCTCAGCAGCGCACGGCCTTCTTCATCGGTGTTGGCAGTAGTGGTGATTGTGACATCCAACCCGCGAATACGATCAATCTTATCATATTCGAGTTCAGGAAAGATGATCTGTTCACGCACACCCATTGAGTAGTTGCCACGACCATCGAAGGACTTGGGGTTCAGACCACGAAAGTCACGAACGCGCGGAATCGCGACGTTCACGAGACGATCGAGGAAATCCCACATCCGTTCGCGACGTAAAGTCACCTTGATGCCGATCGGCCAGCCCTCGCGGACCTTGAAGCCTGCGATTGACTTGCGCGCCTTGGTCACTACCGGCTTTTGACCGGAGAGTTTCTCCAGGTCGCCGACGGCGTTGTCGATCAGCTTTTTATCGCTGGTCGCATCGCCGATGCCCATATTGAGGGTCACCTTGGTGATCCGAGGGATCTGCATCACGTTGGCGTAGCTGAACTGCTCTTGGAGCTGAGCTGCCACCTCGTTCTGATAACGTTCTTTCAAGTTCGCCATTTTGCTACCCGACTCGCGTTAGGCGTCGATCTGCTTTTGCGTCGACTTGTAGATACGTACCTTGGTACCGTCTTCCTGAATCTGGAAGCCGACGCGATCCGCCTTACCGGTCTCCTGATTGAAGATGGCCACGTTGGATCCGTGAATCGGGGCCTCACGCTCGACGATACCCCCCTGCTTGCCTTGCATGGGGTTAGGCTTGGTGTGACGTTTAACCATGTTCACACCGGACACGACATAGGACCCGTCCAGGACCCGTTTGATCGTGCCGCGCTTGCCCTTGTCCTTGCCGGCAATGACGATTACTTCGTCGTCACGTTTAATCTTTCGCATATCCGCCTCGCTCCTCACAGCACTTCAGGCGCTAGGGAAATGATCTTCATGAACTTCTCATTGCGAAGCTCACGCGTAACCGGCCCGAAGATACGGGTACCGATCGGCTGCTCGTTGGCGTTTTGCAACAGAACGGCCGCATTTCCATCGAAGCGGATCAGTGAACCGTCTGTACGACGGACACCACTCTTGGTACGTACAACGACGGCCTTGAGGACCTGGCCTTTTTTGACCTTGCCTCGCGGAATCGCTTCCTTGACCGTCACTTTGATGACGTCACCAACACGGGCGTAACGGCGGTGTGACCCACCCAGCACCTTGATGCATTGCACCCGGCGCGCGCCGCTGTTGTCGGCGACATCCAGCATTGTCTGCGTCTGAATCATCGGTTTTCTCCAAACCTAAACTGACTGCACTGGTGAAAGGCTCTGGCCTGCTCAGCCCTTGGCCTGCTCGACCACCTCGACCAGCGTCCAGGCTTTCAACTTGGAGATCGGGCGGCACTCTTCGATAGAGACCGTATCCCCGACCTTCGCCTGATTCGCCTCGTCATGGGCGTGCAGTTTGGTGGAGCGCTTCACGTACTTGTCGTAAATCGGATGCCGGACACGGCGCTCGACCTGAACGACGATGGACTTGTCCATCTTGTCGCTCACGACCTTGCCATTCAGTGTGCGGGCATTATTTTCTTCAGCCATCTCAGTCACCTGCCTTCTCATTGAGCACAGTCTTAACGCGAGCGATATCGCGACGCACCTGCTTGAGCAGATGGGTCTGGCTCAGCTGGCCGGTGGCCTTCTGCATGCGCAGGTTGAACTGCTCCCGGAGGAGCTCGAGCAGCTGCTGCTGAAGCGCTTCGACTGATTTTTCACGAATTTCCTGGGCTTTCATCACATCACCGTCCGTTTCACAAAGGTGGTGGAGACCGGGAACTTCTGGGCGGCCAGGTCAAAAGCCTCACGCGCCAGCTCCTCGGATACGCCTTCGATCTCGTAGAGCACCTTGCCGGGCTGGATTTGGGCGACCCAATATTCAACGGAGCCCTTACCCTTACCCATACGGACTTCCAGCGGCTTCTCGGTAATCGGCTTATCCGGGAAGACGCGGATCCAGATCTTGCCGCCACGCTTGACGTGACGCGTAATGGCACGACGGCCGGCTTCGATCTGGCGAGCGGTGATACGTCCGCGACCGGTGGCTTTCAGGCCGTACTCGCCGAAGCTCACCTTGCTTCCGCGATGCGCGAGACCGCGGTTACGGCCCTTCTGCACCTTGCGAAATTTCGTACGCTTGGGTTGTAACATCGATCCACTCTCCCCTTACTTGGAACCTTTCTTCTTGGGCCCCGGTGCCTGAGCTTGTTTCTGCTTGGCACGCACTTCCTCGATACCGCCGAGGATCTCACCCTTGAAGACCCACACTTTGACGCCGATAACGCCGTAAGTGGTGTGCGCTTCGTAAGTGGCGTAATCGATGTCTGCGCGCAGCGTGTGCAGCGGCACGCGACCTTCGCGATACCATTCGGTACGCGCGATTTCCGCACCACCAAGACGCCCTGACAGCTGGATCTTGATGCCACCGGCGCCTAGGCGCATGGCGTTCTGTACGGCGCGCTTCATGGCACGACGGAACATCACGCGGCGCTCGAGCTGGCCGCACACATTCTGTGCGACGAGCTGGGCGTCGAGTTCCGGCTTGCGGATTTCCTCGATGTTGACGTGAACGGGCACGCCCATCATCTCAGAGACATCGCGACGCAGGCGATCGACATCCTCGCCCTTCTTGCCAATCACGATGCCCGGACGAGCAGTGTGAATGGTGATGCGTGCGTTATTTGCTGGACGCTCAATGGTGATGTCGCTCACGGAGGCGTTCTTCAAACGCTGCTCCAGGAAACGACGCACTTCGAGGTCATTATTCAGCTTATCGGCATAAGCACCACGCTCGGCGTACCAGACGGAGCGGTGGTCCTTGACGATACCTAGCCGAATACCTGTCGGATTTACTTTCTGACCCATCTGGTCGACTCCTACTTCTCGGCTACCTTGACGGTGATGTGGCAAGTGCGCTTCAAAATGCGATCCGCACGGCCCTTGGCGCGAGGCTGGATGCGCTTAAGCGTCATGCCCTCATCGACGCAGATGGTCGAGACACGCAGCTCGTCGATGTCCATGCCATTGTTTTCTTCCGCATTCGCGATGGCGGACTGAAGCACTTTCTTGACGATCTTCGCCGCTTTCTTCGGCGAATACGTCAATGTATCCAGTGCTTCGGCGACCGGCTTACCGCGCACCAGGTCAGCCACCAAACGGGCCTTCTGGGCGGATAAACGAGCGCCACGCAGCTTTGCAGTGACTTCCATCTCTCTAACCTCTCTGGCTTACCGTTTGGCTTTCTTGTCCGCCGCATGGCCGCGGTAGGTGCGGGTGGCAGCGAATTCGCCCAGCTTGTGGCCAACCATTTCCTCGGAGACATGCACCGGGACGTGTTGGCGACCGTTATGGACTGCAATGGTGAGCCCGACCATGTTGGGCAGGATCATGGAGCGACGCGACCAAGTCTTGATCGGTTTGCGATCGCTCTTCTCCACTGCAGTCTCAACCTTCTTCAACAGATGAAGGTCAATAAAGGGACCTTTCTTCAGTGAACGTGGCACAGCCGTTACCTCTTAATGTCTTGGCGTTAGATGCTTACTTCCGGGCCTTGCGGCGACGGACGATCAGCTTGTCGGTGCGCTTGTTCTTGCGGGTCTTATGGCCCTTGGTGGGGATACCCCACGGGCTGACCGGGTGACGGCCACCGCTGGAGCGGCCTTCACCACCACCATGCGGATGGTCGACCGGGTTCATCGCGACACCGCGAACCGTCGGGCGCACACCTCTCCAGCGCTTTGCACCGGCCTTGCCAAGTTGACGGAGGCTGTGCTCGGAATTGCCCACTTCACCCAGGGTCGCACGACATTCCGCCAGAATCTTGCGCATCTCGCCGGAACGTAGACGCACGGTGGCGTAGTTGCCTTCACGTGCTACCAACTGGGCGCTGGCACCGGCACTCCGCGCGATCTGAGCACCTTTACCGGGCTTCATCTCGATGCAGTGCACGGTAGACCCTACCGGAATGTTACGCAGCGGGAGCGCGTTACCACGCTTGATCGCTGCATTGACGCCGGACTCCAAGCGGTCGCCCGCTTTCACGCCACGCGGAGCGATAATGTAGCGACGCTCGCCGTCCAGGTACTTGAGCAACGCAATATTGGCGCTGCGATTAGGATCGTATTCAAGACGCTCAACGACAGCGGCAACGCCATCCTTGGCACGTTTGAAATCGATCACACGATAGTGCTGACGGTGCCCACCCCCGACATGACGGGTAGTGATACGACCGTTATTGTTACGACCGCCGCTCTTGGATTTCTTTTCCAACAGGCCGGCATAAGGGCGGCCCTTGTAGAGCTCGTCGTTGACGACTTTGATGACGTGACGACGACCGGCGGACGTGGGTTTGGTCTTAACAACTGCCATGATCCGTACTCCTGCCTTACTCGGCGCCAGAGAAGTCTTCGAGAGTCTCGCCGGCCGCCAGTGTGACGTATGCCTTGCGATATCCCTTGCGCAGACCAACACCGTGCTGCGTGCGCTTGGTCTTACCCTTGACGTTCAAGACCTGCACACCGGCGACCTTCTTCTCGAAGAGCGCTTCGACGGCTTTCTTGATCTCGGGCTTGGTCGCGTCCTGGGCCACCTTGAACACGTACTGGTTGTTTTCGGCGGCGAATGCGGCCTTCTCGGTCATATGAGGCCCGAGCAGAACCTTGAATACGCGTTCCTGGTTCATCCCAGCTTCTCCTCGAATTTACGCAGAGCGGAAACGGTGACCAGCACCTTGTCAAAGGCAACCAGGCTCACCGGATCGGCAGCCGCGACATCCACCACATCGACGTAGGGGATGTTACGTGCGGCGAGAAACAGCTTTTCGTCGATATCTTCGGTGACGATCAGCGCCTTCTCGAGATCCAGGTCCTTCAGCTTGGCAATCAGCTGCTTGGTCTTGGGGGCATCCACCGCAATGCTGTCAACGACGACCAGACGTTCCTGACGCACCAGCTCGGAGAGAATCGAGCGCATGGCTGCGCGGTACATCTTGCGGTTGACTTTCTGGGTGTAGTCTTGCGGGCGTGCTGCAAAGGTCACGCCACCGCTACGCCACAGTGGCGAGCGGATCGTGCCGGCACGCGCACGGCCGGTTCCTTTTTGACGCCACGGCTTCTTTCCGCCACCACGTACTTCGGCGCGAGTCTTCTGTGCACGAGTCCCCTGGCGACCGGCTGCGAAGTATGCAGTCACGACCTGGTGGACCAGCGACTCATTAAACTCTTTACCGAAGGTAGCGTCGGACACTTCGACAGTGCCGGCTTCGGCACCTGCGAGATTCAAATTCATCGGTCTCATACCCCTCAGCGAGCTTTAACGGCACTGCGTACGATGACTTCGCAGTCGGTCGCACCCGGCACGGCGCCTTTGACCAGCAGCAAATTACGCTCGGCATCGACGCGCACGATTTCCAGGCTCTGGACGGTCACACGCTCATTGCCCAGCTGACCGGCCATCTTCTTGCCCTTGAAGACGCGACCCGGCGTCTGGCACATACCGATGGAGCCCGGTGCACGGTGCGCAAGCGAGTTGCCGTGACCATTGTCTTGGGTGCGGAAGTTCCAGCGCTTGACGGCGCCCTGGAAGCCCTTGCCTTTAGAGGTACCAGTCACATCGACTTTCTGACCGGCTTCAAAGAGGGATACGGTGATATTGCCGCCCACTTCAGGAGCGTCTTCGCCTTCTGCCAGACGAAACTCCATCAATGAACGACCGGCCTCGACACCTGACTTGGCGTACTGCCCTGCGGCAGCCTTGGTCAGATGCTTGGCCTTGCGGGATCCCGAAGTCACTTGAATCGCGCTATAGCCGTCGCTTTCGACAGTCTTGACGCGAGTCACGCGATTCGGCTCGACCTCGATAACGGTTACGGGCACGGAGGCGCCATTTTCGGTAAAGATGCGGGTCATACCGCTCTTCTTACCGACCAAACCGATAGTCATGTTCAGTCTCCTTTAGTGTACGGGGCTATCACCCGCTATGGCTGCCCTTTCCAGAGCATTCCACTAGCACATTGTGTGACGCCGTCTCGGCGTGGCGACCTTGTGTAAAAGCCGCTAGTGACTAGTGTGGTCAGTCGAGCTTGATTTGCACATCCACGCCAGCGGCGAGGTCGAGCTTCATCAGCGCGTCTACGGTTTTTTCCGTGGGTTCGACAATGTCGAGCACACGCTTGTGAGTGCGAATCTCGTACTGATCGCGCGCGTCCTTGTTGACGTGCGGTGAGACCAATACGGTATAGCGCTCGCGATTAGTCGGTAGTGGGATCGGACCACGGACCTGAGCACCCGTACGCTTCGCGGTATCCACGATTTCTTGCGCGGACTGGTCAATCAGGCGATGGTCAAAGGCCTTCAACCGAATGCGAATCTTTTGGTTCTGCATTAGCCTTAAACTCCAATGGATGTCGACGGCGCGAGCCGTCTACCCACGCATTCAAAGGATGCGCATTATAGGCAGGCTGACAGTGACTGTCAAACATGCACAGAAAGGGGGCTCCCAAAGGAGCCCCCTTCGATCATCGAAGGGCGGAACCCTTACTTGACGATCTTGGCGACAACACCGGCGCCCACGGTACGTCCACCTTCGCGAACCGCGAAGCGCAGGCCGTCTTCCATGGCGATCGGCGCGATCAGCGTCACAGTCATCTGGACGTTGTCGCCCGGCATGACCATTTCGACACCTTCCGGCAGCTCACAAGTACCGGTCACGTCAGTGGTCCGGAAGTAGAACTGCGGACGATAGCCCTTGAAGAACGGCGTATGACGACCGCCTTCTTCCTTGGACAGCACATAGACTTCGGCTTCGAAGACAGTGTGCGGCGTGATGGTGCCCGGCTTGGCCAGTACCTGGCCACGCTCGACGTCGTCACGCTTGGTGCCACGCAGCAGCGCACCGATGTTCTCGCCGGCACGACCTTCGTCGAGCAGCTTGCGGAACATCTCGACACCCGTAACGGTCGTCTTGGCGGTATCCTTGAGACCCACGATCTCGACTTCTTCGCCAGACTTGACGACGCCGCGTTCGACACGACCGGTCACAACGGTACCGCGACCGGAGATGGAGAACACGTCTTCGATCGGCATCAGGAACGGCTGATCGATGGCACGTTCCGGCTCCGGGATGTAGGCATCCAGAGCCTTGATCAGGTTGGCAACGGCAGTCGTACCCATGCCGTTATCATCCTTGCCTTCCAGCGCCATCAGAGCGGAGCCGGTGATGATCGGGCAGTCGTCGCCCGGGAAGTCGTACTCGTTGAGGAGCTCACGAACTTCCATTTCGACCAGCTCGAGCAGCTCTTCGTCGTCGACCATGTCGGCCTTGTTCAGGAACACGACGATGTTCGGAACGCCAACCTGGCGAGACAGCAGGATGTGCTCGCGCGTCTGCGGCATGGGGCCGTCCGCGGCAGAACAGACCAGGATAGCGCCGTCCATCTGAGCGGCACCAGTGATCATGTTCTTGACGTAGTCGGCGTGCCCGGGGCAGTCGACGTGAGCGTAGTGGCGCTCTTCGGACTGGTATTCGACGTGAGCAGTCGCGATGGTGATACCGCGCTCACGCTCTTCCGGCGCGTTGTCGATCGTATCGAATTCGCGCCAGTCGCCGCCGAAAACCTCCGCGGAAACGCGAGTCAGTGCCGCAGTCAGCGTGGTCTTGCCATGGTCGACGTGACCGATGGTACCAACGTTGATATGCGATTTGTTACGTTCAAATTTTTCCTTAGCCACTGCTATAACCTCTTTACGTTAGCTAACGGTTAACCATTCTGGTTGATGACGGCTTCAACGACGCTGGAGGGCGCCTCTTCGTAATCCGCAAACTCCATAGTGTAGCTTGCGCGGCCCTGGGTCTGAGAACGCAAATCGGTCGCGTAACCGAACATCTCAGCCAGCGGCACCGTGGCGCGGATAATCTTGCCTGACGGCGAGTCATCCATGCCCTGAACGAGGCCACGGCGGCGGTTAATGTCGCCCATAACATCCCCCATGAACTCTTCGGGAGTCACGACCTCAACCTTCATCACCGGCTCCAGCAGCACGGCCTTGGCCTTCGGCGCGCCTTCCTTGATCGCCATGGAAGAGGCAACCTTGAACGCAGTCTCGTTCGAGTCCACGTCATGGTAGGAACCATCGAACAGCGTGACCTTGACGTCAATCATCGGGTAACCCGCGATGACCCCGTTCTGTAGCTGCTCATAGGCCCCTTTCTCGACGGCCGGTACGTATTCCTTGGGAACCACACCACCGACGATTTCGGAGGCGAACTTGAAGTTCATGTCTTCGTCTTCGCCTTTGTCTTCGGCCGTCAGCGGTTCGATGCGCAGCAGCACGTGACCGTACTGACCACGACCGCCCGACTGACGAACGAACTTGCCTTCCTGCTCGACACTGGCGCGAATCGTTTCACGGTAGGCGACCTGCGGCTTACCGATATTGGCGTCGACTTTGAATTCGCGACGCAGTCGATCGACGATGATGTCGAGGTGAAGCTCGCCCATGCCAGAAATGATCGTCTGACCGGTTTCCTCGTCCGTCTTGACGCGGAAAGAAGGATCTTCCTGAGCCAGTTTACCCAGCGCGGTCCCCATCTTCTCCTGGTCGGGCTTGGATTTCGGCTCCACGGCAACCGAGATCACCGGATCCGGAAATTCCATGCGCTCAAGAATGATCTTGTCATGCAGATCGCAGAGAGTATCACCGGTAGTGACATCCTTGAGGCCGATGCACGCGGCGATATCGCCCGCGTAAACTTCCTTGATCTCCTCGCGTGAGTTGGAGTGCATCTGGACGATACGGCCCACGCGCTCCTTCTTGCTCTTCACGGAATTGAAGATGCTATCACCGGACTTGAGCACACCCGAGTAGACGCGGATGAAGGTCAGCGTACCGACGAAGGGGTCAGTCGCGATCTTGAAAGCCAGCGCGGCGAAGGGGGCTTTATCGTCAGCTTCACGCGTGGCGATAGTGCCATCCTTATCGTCAAGCTCACCTTCAATGGCCTTGACTTCGGTCGGCGACGGCATGTATTCGATCACGCCATCGAGCACCGCCTGGACACCCTTGTTCTTGAACGCGCTACCGCACGTCACCAGAACGATTTCGTTATCCAAGGTACGGCGACGCAAGCCAGCCTTGATGTCCGCCTCAGAGAGAGAGCCCTCTTCGAGGTACTTGTCCATCAACTCTTCGGACGCTTCGGCGGCGGCTTCGACCATCGCCTCGCGATACTCATCGGCGGTTTCCTTGAGCTCATCTGGAATATCGACCAGCTCATAGTTCATGCCGTGGTTGGCTTCGTCCCAGAGAATGCCTTTCATCTGGATCAGGTCGATAACCCCTTTGAAGTTATCTTCCGCGCCCCAGTTGATCTGGATCGGAACGGTATTGGCCCCCAGCTTCTGCTTGAGCTGGTTGAGTACCATGAAGTAATCGGCCCCGGCACGGTCCATCTTGTTGACGAACACCATACGCGGAACTTCATACTTATTGGCTTGGCGCCAAACCGTTTCGGTTTGCGGCTGCACACCGGAAGAGCCACACAGTACAACGACGGCACCGTCGAGGACACGCAAGGAACGCTCGACTTCGATCGTGAAGTCAACGTGCCCCGGTGTATCGATGATATTGATACGATGCTCATCGAACTGCTTGCTCATCCCCTGCCAGAAACAGGTGGTCGCAGCAGAGGTGATTGTGATACCACGCTCCTGCTCCTGCTCCATCCAGTCCATGGTGGCGGCACCATCATGAACCTCGCCGACCTTGTGCGACAGGCCGGTATAGAACAGGACACGCTCGGTAGTGGTAGTCTTCCCGGCGTCGACGTGAGCCACGATACCGATATTACGGTAGCGATTAAGCGGAGTCTTGCGTGCCACGATGGAATACCCCGTTGGTTAGAAGCGGTAGTGAGAGAAGGCCTTGTTGGCATCTGCCATGCGATGCACGTCTTCACGCTTCTTCACAGCAGCACCCTTGCCTTCGGCGGCGTCCAGCATTTCGCCAGCGAGGCGCTGCACCATGGTCTTCTCACCACGACTGCGCGCCGCATCCACCAGCCAACGCATGGCCAGGGCCTGGCGGCGAGAAGGACGGACTTCCACGGGCACCTGATAGGTCGCACCGCCAACGCGGCGAGACTTGACCTCAACCATCGGCTGGATCGTTTCCAGCGCCTTGTCGAAGATTTCCAGCGGCTCATCCTTGCTACGTTCGGCAACCCTGTCCAGCGCACCATAGACGATGCGCTCAGCTACAGACTTCTTGCCGCTGATCATCAGGTGGTTCATGAACTTGGCCAGACGCTCACTTCCGAATTTCGGATCCGGGAGGATTTCGCGTTTGGCGATAACTCTTCTTCTAGGCATGATAAGCCCTCGTTTCGAAGGGTCCTTCAGGTAAACTCGAGACGACGCATCGCGCGCTCGACCTTACTCTTATCTGACCGACAACAGTTGAAGTTCTGATCGCGCTGCGATCAGGACTTGGGACGTTTGGTACCGTACTTGGAACGGCCCTGACGGCGGTTCTGAACACCAGAAGTATCCAGCGCGCCGCGAACGGTGTGATAACGCACACCCGGCAAGTCCTTTACACGACCGCCGCGAATCAGGACCACGGAGTGTTCCTGCAGGTTGTGACCTTCACCGCCGATATAGGAAGCGACTTCGTAGCCATTCGTCAGGCGCACACGGCAGACCTTACGCAGCGCCGAGTTCGGCTTCTTCGGGGTGGTGGTGTATACACGGGTGCAAACCCCGCGCTTTTGCGGGCAAGACTGCAGCGCCGGCACGTCGCTCTTGGCGGCCGGGCGCTTGCGCGGCTTGCGCACGAGCTGATTGATCGTTGCCATATCTGTAGCTGACTCCAATGGTTGCCAAACCTTTCAACATTGGGACAGGACGTACCCACCCCACTGTTAAAGGCTGCGCATTCTAATGTCTGGCGACGAGCCACGTCAAGTCCGCCACCCAGTAGGCACCGGACTTGACGGCATACGTCTAGAGATCTTCGTCGTCGGCGTCCAGCGCAGTGAGCTGCGCGCCCAACTCCTGTTCGACGTCGGAGGCCGATGGGTTGAGGATCTGTTCATCACCCTCACGCTTGCGACGCCGCTCGGCGTGATGCGCCAAACCAGTCCCGGCCGGCACCAGACGACCCACCACAACGTTCTCCTTGAGGCCGCGCAGGTAGTCACGCTTGCCGGACACCGCCGCCTCGGTCAATACGCGGGTGGTTTCCTGGAACGATGCCGCCGAGATGAACGACTCGGTAGCCAGGCTCGCCTTGGTGATACCCAGCAGCAGACGCTCGCATTTCGCCGGGAATTTACCTTCCTGGGCCAGGCGTGCGTTTTCCTCGAGGACGCGAACGTATTCCGCCTGATCACCGGTAATGAAGGAAGAATCTCCGGCATCGGTGATTTCTACCTTGCGCAGCATCTGACGCACGATCACCTCGATGTGCTTGTCATCGATGACCACGCCCTGCAGACGATAGACGTCCTGGATCTCGACCGTGATGTACTTGGCCAATTCCGCGATCCCGAGCAAGCGCAGAATATCGTGGGGATTGCTGGGGCCATCAGAAATGACCTCGCCTTTCTCCACTGTCTCGCCTTCGAACACACCGATCTGACGCCATTTGGGGATCAGCATCTCGACCGGTTCACCTTCTTCAGGCGTGACCGTCAGACGACGCTTACCCTTGGTTTCCTTGCCAAAGCTGATGGTCCCGGTGACCTCAGCCAGAATCGCTGGCTCCTTGGGCTTGCGCGCCTCGAACAAGTCGGCGACACGCGGCAGACCCCCAGTGATGTCCTTGTTACCGGACGCTTCGACCGGGATACGCGCGATAACCTCACCAACGCCGACCTGGTCGCCGTTTTCGCCTGCGATAATAGCCTTGCCGGGCAGCATGTACTGCACAGGGGTATTCGAGCCCGGCAGCGTGACATGCTCACCATTGTCGTCGAGCAGCATGATCATCGGGCGCTTTTCACGACCGGAGGTTGGACGCGCAGCCGTTTCGATCACCTCGATGTTCGACAGGCCGGTCATCTCGTCCACGCTGCGGTGGATGGTGATGCCTTCTTCCATGTCGCTGAACTGGGCCCTGCCTTCGACCTCGGCCACAACCGGGTGAGTGTGCGGGTCCCACTTGGCGACCGGCGTCCCACCTTCGACCATGTCACCGTCGCGTACCGAAAGCTCGGCACCATACGGCAACTTATAGTACTCGCGTTCGCGACCATGCTCGTCGGCGACGGCCAGAGCACTCGAGCGTGAAACGACGATGAGCTTGCCGTCATTGCGCTCGACGTGCTTGATGTTATGCAGGCGCACCGTACCGCCGTGCTTAACCTGAACGCTATCGACGGCCGAGGCACGCGATGCGGCCCCCCCAATGTGGAAGGTACGCATGGTGAGCTGGGTACCCGGCTCACCGATCGACTGTGCCGCAATGACCCCAACGGCCTCGCCGATGTTGACCTGATGGCCACGCGCCAAGTCACGGCCGTAGCATGCTGAGCACACACCATGTTGCGTTTCGCAGGTGATGGCGCTGCGCACGATGATCTCGTCCACGCCCATGGTATCGAGCTCGGCGCACCAGGCCTCATCCAACAACGTGCCGCGCGGGATCAGGACATCCTCGGTCTGCGGATCGATGACGTCCTGAGCCACGACACGACCCAGCACACGCTGTGCCAACGAGACGATGACGTCACCGCCCTCGATCACCGGATGTAGCGTCAGGCCTTCATACGTGCCGCAATCCTCTTCGGTCACCACCAAGTCCTGAGACACGTCCACCAAACGCCGCGTCAGGTAACCGGAGTTGGCGGTCTTGAGTGCCGTATCCGCCAGACCCTTACGCGCGCCGTGCGTCGAGATGAAGTACTGCAGGACGTTCAGACCTTCACGGAAGTTGGCGGTGATCGGCGTCTCGATGATCGAGCCATCCGGCTTTGCCATCAGCCCGCGCATGCCAGCCAGCTGGCGGATCTGTGCGGCACTACCACGCGCCCCGGAGTCGGCCATGATGAAGACGCTATTGAACGAGTCCTGCTCGACTTCCTCGCCATGACGGTCGGTGATGGTCTCCTTCGAGATCCCCGCCATCATAGCTTTGGCGACCTTATCGTTGGCCTTGGACCAGATATCGATGACCTTGTTGTACTTCTCGCCCGCAGTCACCAGACCGGAGGAGAACTGGTCCTCGATTTCCTTGACCTCTTCCTCGGCCCCGTCGACGATTTCTTTCTTCGAGTCGGGGATAACGAAGTCGTTGACGCCGATCGACGCGCCCGACCACGTCGCCAGACGGAAGCCGGTGTACATCAGCTGGTCGGCGAAGATGACCGTATCTTTGAGGCCAGCACGACGATAGACGGCATTGATCAAGCCGGAAATCGCCTTCTTCTTCATCGGCTGATCGACCAGCTCGTAGGGCATCCCTTTGGGCAAGATGCGGAACAACAAGGCACGCCCCACGGTCGTATCGCGCAGCGAGGTCTTGCCGTTCAGTTCACCGCTTTCGTCGTCCCGTTCGTATTCGGTGAGACGCACCTTGACGCGCGCATGCATCGACACGCTCTCGGTCCCGAACGCACGCTCGACTTCGTCGAGGTTGGAGAAAACCATGCCTTCGCCCTTGGCATTGACCTTCTCGCGAGTCATGTAATAAAGCCCCAGCACGACGTCCTGAGACGGCACGATGATGGGCTCGCCGTTGGCTGGCGACAGCACATTGTTAGTGGCCATCATCAGCGTCCGCGCCTCAAGCTGTGCTTCTAGCGTCAGCGGGACGTGTACGGCCATCTGGTCGCCGTCGAAGTCGGCATTATACGCCGCGCAAACCAGCGGATGCAGTTGAATCGCCTTGCCTTCGATCAACAACGGCTCGAAGGCTTGGATACCCAAGCGGTGCAGGGTCGGCGCGCGGTTGAGCATCACCGGATGCTCGCGGATGACATCGGCAAGGATGTCCCACACTTCCGGCAGCTCGCGCTCGACCATCTTCTTGGCGGCTTTGATGGTGGACGCTTGGCCGCTCGCCTGTAGCTTGGAATAGATGAATGGCTTGAACAGCTCAAGCGCCATCTTCTTGGGCAAACCACATTGGTGCAGACGCAGCGTCGGGCCCACGGTGATCACCGAGCGGCCGGAGTAGTCGACGCGCTTACCCAGCAGGTTCTGGCGGAAGCGCCCCTGCTTGCCCTTGATCATGTCGGCCAGCGACTTCAACGGACGCTTGTTGGAGCCGGTAATGGCACGGCCGCGACGGCCGTTGTCGAGCAGCGCATCGACCGATTCCTGCAGCATGCGCTTCTCGTTGCGCACGATGATGTCCGGCGCATTGAGATCGAGCAGCCGCTTCAAGCGGTTGTTGCGGTTGATCACGCGGCGATACAGATCGTTGAGATCCGAGGTCGCGAAGCGGCCACCGTCCAGCGGCACCAGCGGGCGCAGATCCGGCGGAAGCACCGGCAGCACTTCCATGATCATCCACGCCGGGTCGTTGCCAGACTTGTAGAAAGCTTCCAGCAGCTTCAAGCGCTTGGAGAGCTTCTTGATCTTAGTTTCGGAATTGGTCTGCGGAACTTCTTCGCGCAGGCGCTCGATCTCTTCTTCGAGATCGACATCGTTGAGCAACGCCTGTACGGCTTCGGCACCCATACGGGCATCGAAGTCGTCACCGAATTCTTCCAGCGCCTCGAAGTACTGCTCATCATTGAGCAGCTGGCCGCGCTCCAGCGTGGTCATGCCCGGATCGATGACCATGAAGCTCTCGAAATAGAGCACACGCTCGATATCGCGTAGGGTCATGTCCAGGAACAAGCCAATGCGTGACGGCAGCGACTTGAGGAACCAGATGTGCGCTACCGGCGCAGCCAGTTCGATATGTCCCATACGCTCGCGGCGCACGGCGGCCTTAGTGACCTCGACGCCGCACTTTTCGCAAATGATGCCACGATGCTTCATGCGCTTGTACTTACCGCACAAGCACTCATAATCCTTCACCGGACCGAAGATCTTGGCGCAGAACAGGCCATCACGCTCAGGCTTGAACGTACGGTAGTTGATGGTCTCAGGCTTTTTGACCTCGCCGTAGGACCAGGAGCGGATCAAGTCCGGCGACGCGAGCGTAATCTTGATCGCATCGAATTCTTCGGACTGTGCCTGCGATTTGAGGACTTTCACCAAATCTTTCATGGGGTCGGCTCCGTAGCGGAGTTGTCATGAGCGGGGCCTATCAAGGCCCCGCGGACCGTCATTCGTCAGCGTGAAACGCTCAGCCTTCCAGCTCGATATCAATACCCAGCGAGCGGATTTCCTTCACCAATACGTTGAAGGATTCCGGCATGCCTGCCTGCATCGAGTGGTCGCCGTCGACGATGTTCTTGTACATCTTGGTGCGGCCTTCCACGTCGTCGGACTTGACGGTCAGCATTTCCTGCAAGGTATAGGCCGCGCCATAGGCTTCCAGCGCCCAGACCTCCATCTCACCGAAGCGTTGTCCGCCGAACTGCGCCTTACCACCCAGCGGTTGCTGAGTCACCAGCGAGTACGAGCCGGTGGAACGGGCGTGCATCTTGTCGTCGACCAGATGGTTGAGCTTGAGCATGTACATGTAGCCCACCGTCACGGAGCGATCGAAGGTTTCGCCCGTACGCCCATCGTAGAGCGTCATCTGACCGGAATCCGGCAGGTTGCCCAGGCTCAGGAGATGCTTGATCTCGTGCTCCTTGGCACCATCGAAGACCGGCGTCGACACCGGCACGCCGTTGCGCAGATTCTTCGCCAGGGTGATGATCTCGTCATCGCTGAGCGAGTCGATATCCTCCTGGCGCGTCTCGGCGGTGTTGTACACCTGCCCCAAGAAGTCACGAATCTCCGCCACCTGCTGTTGACGCGCCTCGCGCAGCATCTCGTCGATTCTCACCCCGAGCCCCCAGGCGGCCATGCCCAGGTGCGTCTCGAGGATCTGCCCGACGTTCATGCGTGAGGGCACACCCAGCGGGTTGAGCACCACATCGACCGGCTCGCCATTGTCGTCGAACGGCATGTCCTCGACGGGCATGATCGACGAAATGACACCCTTGTTACCGTGGCGACCGGCCATCTTGTCGCCCGACTGAATGCGACGCTTCACGGCCAGGTAGACCTTGACGATCTTGAGCACGCCCGGCGCCAGATCATCGCCTTGAGTCAACTTACGCTTCTTATCTTCGAAACGCTCGTCCATCTCTTTGCGACGTTTTTCCAGCTGCTCATCGGCCTGGGCCAAGAGCTCGTTGAGTGCCTCATCCTGCATGCGCAGCTTGAACCACTGGCTGCGCGGCAGCTCATCGAGGTAGGCTTCATCAAGGACGTCACCCTTCTTGAGCTTGGGACCGCCATTGACGGGCTGACCGAGCAATGTGCGCTTGAGGCGCTCGAAGGTGGCCTCTTCGGCGATGCGGTAGGTTTCCTGAAGATCCTTGCGCACCTCATCGAGCTGGCTTTGCTCGATGGATAGGGCGCGCGAGTCCTTCTCGACACCATCGCGAGTGAAGACCTGCACATCGATGATCGTGCCCTTCATACCCGTCGGCGCACGCAGCGAGGTGTCCTTCACGTCAGACGCCTTCTCGCCGAAGATCGCGCGTAGCAGTTTCTCTTCCGGCGTCAGCTGGGTTTCGCCCTTGGGCGTGACCTTGCCGACCAGGATATCGCCGGGGCCGACTTCGGCACCGATGTAGACGATACCTGCTTCGTCGAGCTTGCCAAGTGCTGCTTCACCGACGTTGGGAATGTCCGAGGAAATTTCCTCGGCACCCAGCTTGGTGTCGCGAGACACACAGGTAAGTTCCTGAATGTGAATGCTGGTGAAACGGTCTTCCTCGACTACGCGCTCCGAGATAAGGATGGAATCCTCGAAGTTGTAGCCGTTCCACGGCATGAAGGCCATGCGCATGTTCTGGCCCAGTGCCAGATCCCCCATGTCGACGGAAGGCCCGTCGGCCAGGATATCGCCGCTTGCCACGGTGTCACCCGGGCGCACGATCGGGCGCTGGTTCATGCAGGTATTTTGGTTGGAACGCAGGTACTTGGTGAGATTGTAGATATCGACACCCGCTTCACCGCCGATGATCTCATCTTCGTTGATGCGTACCACGATGCGCTTGGCATCGACCGAATCGATCACCCCACCGCGCCGTGCGACTGCGCAAACGCCAGAGTCACGAGCAACGAAACGCTCCATACCCGTACCAACCAGCGGCTTCTCGGCACGCAGGGTCGGAACGGCCTGACGCTGCATGTTCGAGCCCATCAGGGCACGGTTGGCGTCATCGTGCTCGAGGAACGGAATCAACGCCGCGGCCACGGACACTACCTGACGCGGCGACACGTCCATCAACGTGACCTTATCCGGCGCCATGAAGGTCGTCTCGCCTCTATGGCGTACCTGAACCAAGTCATCGACTAGCTTGCCGTCCTCGTCCACCGTCGCCGACGCCTGGGCAATGATGAAGTCACCTTCCTCGATAGCCGACAGATGCACGACCTCGTCGGTCACCTGACGATCATTCACCTTGCGATACGGCGTTTCCAGGAAGCCGTAGCTGTTGGTGTGACTGTAGGTCGCCAGCGAGTTGATCAGGCCGATGTTGGGACCTTCCGGCGTTTCGATCGGGCACAGGCGCCCGTAGTGCGTGGCGTGAACGTCGCGCACTTCGAAACCGGCACGCTCACGCGTCAGGCCACCCGGCCCCAGCGCGGACACGCGACGCTTGTGCGTGACCTCGGAGAGCGGGTTGTTCTGATCCATGAACTGGGAAAGCTGCGAGGAGCCAAAGAACTCTTTCACTGCAGCCGCCACCGGCTTGGCATTGATCAGGTCCTGCGGCATCAAGCCTTCGCTCTCCGCCATGGAGAGGCGTTCCTTGACCGCACGCTCGACGCGCACCAAACCGACGCGGAACTGATTTTCCGCCATCTCACCGACACACCGAATGCGGCGGTTGCCGAGGTGGTCGATATCATCGACGTCACCAAAGCCGTTACGGATATTGATCAGCTCGCGGAGAACATCGAGGATGTCCTGATTGTCGAGAATTCCGGAGCCGGTATCCCCTTCGCGACGCAGACGACGGTTGAACTTCATGCGACCGACGCCCGACAGGTCGTAGCGGTCCTCGGTGAAGAACAAATTGTGGAACAGCGTCTCGGCCGCTTCTTTTGTCGGCGGCTCCCCGGGACGCATCATGCGATAGATCTCGACCAACGCCTCAAGCTGAGAGCGCGTGGTGTCGATCTTCAACGTATCGGAGACGAACGAGCCCGCGTCGAGATCGTTGGTGTACAACGTCTCGAGCGTGGTGATGCCCGCTTGACCGAGCGTTTCAAGCAGCTCGGGGGTGATTTCCGTATTGCATTCGCACACCAGCTCGCCGGTATTCGGATCGACCTGATCCTTGGCTAGCGTCTTGCCGAATAGATATTCCATCGGCACATCGAGACGCTCGAGGCCGGCTTTTTCCATTTGGCGAATATGCTTCTGGGTAATACGACGACCTTCCTCGACGATGAGGTTACCCTCGCCGTCCTGGATATCGAAGGTCGCCGTCTCGCCACGCAGGCGTGACGGTACCAGCTCGACGCTGAACCCTTTCTTCTCGACATGGAAGGTGCTGGTGTCGAAGAACGTCTCGAGAATCTCCTCGGCACTCATGCCCAGCGCGCGCAACAATACCGTGGCCGGCAGCTTGCGGCGACGGTCGATACGGACGTAGACGTTGTCCTTGGGATCGAACTCGAAATCCAGCCATGAGCCGCGATATGGGATGATTCGCGCGGAGTACAACAGCTTGCCGGACGTGTGACTCTTGCCCTTGTCGTGGTCGAAGAATACACCCGGCGAGCGATGGAGCTGGGAGACGATGACGCGTTCGGTACCATTGACAACGAAGGTACCGTTTTCCGTCATCAGGGGGATTTCCCCCATGTAGACTTCCTGCTCTTTAATGTCCTTGATCGCCTTGTTGGACGAGTCCTTATCGTAGATGATCAAGCGCACCTTGACCCGCAGCGGCGCCGAATAGGTCACGCCACGCAGCTGGCATTCCTTGACGTCGAAAGCCGACGTGCCAAAGCGGTAGCTGACATACTCGAGAGCGGCATTGCCGGAAAAGCTCTCGATAGGGAACACGGACTTGAAAGCAGCATGCAAGCCGACGTCGAGGCGTTCTTCGATCGCCCGGTCCTGCTGGAGGAAGTCATAGTAGGAATCAAGCTGAATGGCCAGCAGGTAGGGCACATCCATCACTTGTGGCAGTTTGCCGAAATCCTTGCGGATGCGTTTTTTCTCAGTGTATGAGTAAGCCATCTGTATTCCCCAGCTTGTTCACCTTGGGTGACCGGTGCGTGGTCGGCGCCGCCTGAAGGGATCTCCCGTCAGGCGCTGACGGCAAGCCCTTACGAGAGCTCGCCGTCGGAATTCGTCTAGTCAGACACGTGACATTCTGGCTAGCAGCAACAGAAAAAGGCCGGCAGCGGGAAAGCCCGCCGCCAGCCATGAAGCTTACGCAGCGCGTAAAGCCATGGTCACCGGAGTTACTTGAGTTCCACGGATGCGCCAGCTTCTTCCAACTTGGTCTTGGCTTCTTCGCCATCTTCCTTGGACATGCCTTCTTTGAGGGTTGCCGGGGCGCCGTCGACGGCTGCCTTGGCTTCCTTGAGGCCCAGACCAGTGATTTCACGAACCACCTTGATGACGTTGACCTTCTTATCACCAGCGCTGGCCAGCACCAGGTCGAATTCGGTCTGTTCTTCAGCTTCTTCAGCTTCGCCACCACCCGGACCAGCCACAACAGCGGCGGCCGCAGAAACACCGAACTTCTCTTCCATCGCGGAAACCAACTCAGCCACTTCCATGACGGACATTTCGGCGACGGCGTTGATGATATCTTCTTGAGTCAGTGCCATTATCAAATTCCTAACTTTGCGGGAGCCTCATATTATGAGGGCTCGTTGATACAGGATTCGTGCCAGTGCGGTTCAGCCTGCCCTTAGGCCGCTTCTTCCTGCTTCTGGTCACGCAACGCAGCGAGTGTACGAGCCAGCTTGCCAGCCGATGCTTCCTTCATGACGGACATCAGCTTGGCGATGGCTTCATCACGTGTCGGTAGCGTCGCCAGACGGTCGAGACCGGAAGCCGGGATGAACTCGCCTTCGTATGCCAGCGCCTTGATCTCGAAATCTTTCTCATTCTTGGCGAATTCCTTGAACAGACGAGCGGCAGCGCCCGGATGCTCATAGGAAAAGGCCAACATGGTCGGACCCGAGAACGTCTCGTTCAGGCACTCCCAAGGAGTACCTTCGAGGGCGCGGCGTGCTAGGGTGTTGCGCACAACACGCACTTGCACACCATTCTCGCGGGCCTGCTTGCGCAGTTCGGTCATGGCGCTTACGGCCACACCGCGAGAATCGGCAACGACGACGGAGAGCGCATCTTGTGCGGCTTCACTGACCTCGGCAACGATCGCTTTCTTGCCTTCGAGTGCTAATGGCACAGTGATCACTCCTTCGTACCGGACGCCTTTTAGGGCGTTCCAGTGGTTACCATCTCCCCCACCTTCGCTTATCACGAGAGGGGGCCGGGGTGATGGTGCTCACCAGAAATCTGGCGGCCACACCATCTGCGCAGGCGGTTTTTAAGTCCATTAAGCCATGTTTCTCGAGAAGGCATGGCACCTGCGGTCTTTGACGGTGCCCCGCCGCCACGTCTAGACGCTGTGTACGGGGACCGCAAAGTTACTGCCTTTTCCCGCGGCTCACACGAACGGCGTATGGTCCACGGTCAGCCCTGGTCCCATGGTAGTGGACAGGGTAATTTTCTTGAAGTAGATGCCCTTGGACGTACTCGGCTTGAGACGCTTGAGGTCACCGATCAATGCATCGAGGTTGCCCTTGATAGCACTGGCGTCGAAATCCACCTTACCGATGGCGGCATGAATGATGCCGTTCTTGTCGGTACGGAAGCGCACCTGGCCTGCCTTCGCGTTCTTCACGGCAGTAGCGACGTCCGGCGTTACGGTACCGACCTTGGGGTTGGGCATCAGGCCACGCGGACCGAGGATCTGGCCCAACTGCCCCACGACACGCATGGCGTCCGGTGCGGCAACCACCACATCGAAGTCCATATTGCCTTTCTTGACGTCTGCCGCCAGTTCGTCCATCCCCACGACATCGGCACCGGCTTCTTTCGCGGCATCGGCAGCAGCGCCTTGCGCAAAGACAGCGACGCGCGCCGTTTTGCCCGTACCGTTAGGCATGACAGTAGCGCCACGCACAACTTGGTCGGACTTGCGAGGGTCAACGCCGAGATTGATTGATACTTCGACGGACTCCTTGAACTTGACCGCGGATACTTCGGACAACAGGGCAACCGCTTCTTCCAGGTTATATACCTTGGATTTGTCGACCTTTTCGTTGAGCATCTGCACGCGCTTGGTAAGCTTGGCCATGATCAGAGACCCTCCACGTTGAGGCCCATGCTACGGGCACTGCCTGCGATGGTGCGGACAGCCGCATCAAGGTCGGAAGCCGTCAAATCGGGCTCCTTGGTCTTGGCAATCTCTTCCAGCTGCTCGCGCGTCACGGTACCGACCTTGGTCTTGTTCGGCACACCAGAGCCAGACTTGATTCCCGCCGCTTTCTTCAACAACACTGCTGCGGGCGGCGTCTTGGTGATGAACGTGAAGCTGCGATCAGAGTAGACCGTAATCACGACCGGCGTCGGGAGGCCCGGCTCGATATCCTGAGTTTCTGCGTTAAACGTCTTGCAGAACTCCATGATATTGACGCCGTGCTGACCCAGTGCGGGGCCCACGGGGGGACTCGGATTTGCCTTACCCGCTGCAACTTGCAGCTTGATATAGGCCTGTACTTTTTTCGCCATATTGGACTCCAGTTGGGTGCTAACGCCTTGCGGCTCCCCGTTTCAATGAGACCCTGAGGCCTCTACGACACGCACCGGCTCATACCGAGCCGGCGTCTTGAATTCAGTCTTTTTCGACCTGAGCGAACTCGAGCTCGACAGGCGTCGAGCGCCCGAATATCAGCACGCTGACATGCAAGCGACTCTTCTCGTAGTTGACCTCTTCCACCACGCCGTTGAAGTCGGCAAAAGGCCCATCAACGACACGCACGGTTTCGCCCGGATCGAAGAGCGTCTTGGGACGTGGCTTGTCCGTACCGTCCTGCACGCGCCGCAGGATGCCATCGGCTTCTTTTTGCGTAATGGGGGCCGGCTTTTCCGGCGTGCCGCCGATGAACCCCATGACACGCGGCGTCTCGTTCACCAAGTGCCAGGTGGCGTCGGTCATTTCCATCTCGACCAGCACATAGCCGGGATAAAACTTGCGCTCACTCTTGCGGCGCTTGCCGTCACGCATCTCGACGACTTCTTCGGTCGGCACCAGAATTTCGCCAAACTGGTCTTCCATGCCATACATCTTGACGCGCTCATGAAGAGAGCGCATCACATGCTTTTCGAAACCGGAGTAGGCGTGGACGACGTACCAACGCTTGGACATGAAAACTCCTAACCTATGATGCCGGACATGGCCCAGCCGAGAAGCGTATCGATCAGCCATAATAGAATGCCGACCAACACTACGGCCACCAAGACAATCGCAGTGGTCTGAATCGTCTCGGGGCGCGTCGGCCACACTACGCGCTGAATTTCCTTACGCGACCCGCGCGCCAACTCAGTCAGCGCACGCCCTTTGGTCGTGGTCAAGGCTACCGCCGCAGCGGCGACACCCAGCACCACGACGCCTAGAACGCGATACAGCAGCGCCTGATCGGCAAAATAAGCATTGCCTGCCACCGCCAGAACGACAAGAACGACGGCGACCGCCCATCTGGCGAAATCGAAACGCGACCCTTGCACCTCGGCGCTTTGTTTCATGGAAAAGGAACTCCTAAAGGCGCGACAAGCGTGACAAGAAAGAATAAAGGAAGAACCAGCACTGAGGAAGGCTGGCAGGCCAGGAGGGAATCGAACCCCCAACCTGCGGTTTTGGAGACCGCTGCTCTGCCAATTGAGCTACTGGCCTATACTCTGCAACCTGACGCTTTACTGGTAGGCTTTTGCCATAGCGCGCGCCATGTTAGCTAACTACAACCAGGAAGGCAACCCAATTGTATCGCACCAGGACGAGAAGCGTGTCTCGCCCAATACTGGAGCTCATGGACGGATTTGAACCGTCGACCTCACCCTTACCAAGGGTGTGCTCTACCCCTGAGCTACATGAGCTTAACTTGGAGCGGGCAGCGGGGATCGAACCCGCATCATCAGCTTGGAAGGCTGAGGTTCTACCATTGAACTATGCCCGCCTACCCACTCGTCGCTTGCGCCCTAAAGGCTGACGGCCAAGCATTTAATCTGGTGGAGGGGGAAGGATTCGAACCTTCGAAGCTTTCGCGGCAGATTTACAGTCTGCTCCCTTTGGCCACTCGGGAACCCCTCCAACGTGGCGACGAATTCTACGGATTTTGAGAAGTGTGTCAAGCACTTAATTTACAATGCTTTTTCTCTATCCATGAGCCCGTCGACCCGAAACGCGCAGCATTGTGTCAAAGCAGCATTGAGAATGCAAGACCGGCCCGGACTTTTTCCAGGGGAGGGACGGGGGGAGGCAGCGGCGCTCCGGCCAATCGCCCAGCGCGCTCCGCCGCCGTCAACGGGTAACATGTTTCAAGTCCGGCATAGACCATGTCCGGCCATACTGCGTGTGGAATACGCAGTCCGCGTGACACTACTCGAGCATCTCCTCCGGTCAAGAGTAGTGGTAGTGCAACGCCCTCTCGATCGCACACTTCGCTATAGATACGATTAACGGCGCTCACCGCCGACATATAGATACCGTGATTGACCGCCTCGACCGTGTTGCGCCCTGGCGCCAGCAACTCATCTGCTTCACTGTCAGGGTCAATGGCCACATTACGCGTCCCCAGCTTGAGGCTTTCCTTCATCAAGCGTAGACCTGGGATGATATATCCCCCCAAGTGGCGACCACCCGGCAGCACAAAATCCATGGTAATCGCACTGCCACAATCGACACTGCAACAGCCTCCAGTCAGCTGATAGCCGGCAAGCACTCCCATCCATCGATCGACGCCAAGACGCCCAGGCTCATCATAGCCACAGCTGACACCAAGCGCTTCGGGAGTAGAGCGCGCCACGTGAACCACTCCAACCTGGCGCCGTAGCAAGGTCACGGTGTCGCGCAATACGGATTCTCGCGCAACGCTCGAGATACGCACAGCCTCGACGACATCGAGATCTGGTATGTCGGCACCAGGCCGCCATTCCTCCCGTGTCCAGACGGCCCCACGAGAGCGAATTTCGCTGCTCGCGACATCCTTCAGGCGCCATTTCGACAAGGTATTGCCGATATCGAGATCCAAAATCATGAGAGTGCGCGCAAGCTGATTTCACCGCCGGCCAACAGCCGGGCCTCCCCGTCCACTTTGACTTGCAAGTTCCCGGTGGCATCCACGCCCTCGGCAACAGCTGTATAAGTGTGTCCACCCTGAACGACATCCACTTCGAGCCCTGCATAGGCATTGCGACGATTCCACGCATCACGCCACGGCTCGAAACCATGTTGCTCGAAACGAGGCAACATTCCCAGCAAGGCTTCAACCAGCGATGCGGACAATTCATTGCGCGTGATATCGGACCTCACGTCATTTAGGGCAGCAACGGGTTGGTCAACGCTATCTCTCGCGGCGTCAGGCAAGGCGACATTGAGCCCAATGCCGATGACGACCTCGCAAGGGCCGGCGACATCGCCGCTCACCTCCAGAAGTATGCCGGCCAACTTCGCCGTGCCATCATCCCGGCGCAACAACAAATCATTGGGCCATTTAAGCGCCACAGGTACGGAGAGGCGCTCCAACACTTCGGCCAGTACCACGCCCACAGCCAGGCTCAAGCCTTCCAACGCCGACGCGCCTTCATCGAAACGCCATCCTAGCGAGAACAACAGACCACTCCCCCAGGGGCATACCCAATGACGGCCACGCCGCCCACGCCCGGCTTCCTGACTCTCCGCTAGGCACACCTCAGCATGCCCAGCGCCTTGCTGGAAGCGCTCGCGCAAAAAAGTGTTGGTCGAAGGCAGAGCATCTTCTACGAAAAGGCGGGTCAAATGATGACGTGGCTCCGCGGGCAGGCGCTCGATGATAGCCGGCCCGGACAGCAGGTCCAACGGTGCGGCCAAACGATATCCTTGGCCTTTCACCGCCTCCAACTGCAACCCCATGCTCTCTAGCTTCTTGAGTTGCTTCCAGACCGCCGTGCGTGAAACGCCCAGCTGCTCGCCCAATTGTTCGCCAGAGTGGTACTCACCGTCGCTCAGCAAACGGATCAGATCACCAATCGTCATTCCGATCATCCCCGTCGGGAAAAATGCCATTCTATCGAAATGCACTCCGTCGGGGGAGCATAGCCGACCAAAGCGCAACAAATTACTCTGTCAGGCATCAATCTAGCCGTAGCGTGCACTGCTATTTTTTTCATCCCCCCAAACGACAAAACCCCCGCC
>NZ_JAHXDI010000004.1 GCF_023091865.1 Chromohalobacter moromii | reverse complement strand
GGCTCTACCCACATGCACGTCTAAGCAGTACAATTCGCGGCAAGAATCCATTCTTTTCAGTTAGATGCTTGACTAGCACTGACTGCCGCAAATCAGCGAAGTATATCGATGTCAGACACTCAAGTGGCTCAAGAAGCAGAATTACGCCGGACCTTCGCCATCATCTCGCACCCCGACGCTGGTAAGACCACCATTACCGAAAAAATGCTGCTGTTCGGCAACGCTATTCAGCTCGCCGGCTCGGTCAAGAGCAAGCGCGATGAGCGCCATGCAACCTCCGATTGGATGAAGATGGAGCAGGAGCGTGGTATCTCGGTGACGACTTCCGTGATGCAGTTTCCGTACAACGGCCGGATCGTCAATCTGCTCGATACACCTGGCCACGAAGACTTTTCCGAGGACACCTACCGCACGCTGACGGCCGTGGATTCGGCGCTGATGGTGATCGATGGCGCCAAAGGGGTCGAGGACCGCACCATCAAGTTGATGGATGTCTGTCGTTTGCGCACGACGCCGATTCTGACATTCATCAATAAGATGGACCGTGACATCCGTGATCCGGTCGAGGTAATGGATGAAGTCGAAACGGTACTGAACATTCAGTGTGCCCCGATGACTTGGCCGGTGGGGATGGGACGCCATTTTCGTGGCGTCTATCATCTCTACAATGATGTCATTCACCTTTACAAACAGGGCCAGGGCAACCGGATTCCGGAAGATCTACGCATCGAAGGGCTCGATAGCCCCGAGGTCGAGGAAACGTTGGGTAAGGATGCTGCGGAGGAATTACGGGCGGAAGTCGAGCTGGTCCGTGGCGCGTCTCATACTTTCGATCTTGATGCGTATCGCCGTGGCGACCTCACTCCGGTGTATTTTGGGACCGCGATGGGGAATTTCGGGGTGCGTGAAATGCTCGACGGCTTCGTCGAATATGCGCCCTCACCGTTAGCGCGCGATACCGATAAGCGCACCGTGGAAGCAAGCGACGAACGTTTCACCGGCTTCGTTTTCAAGATCCAGGCCAATATGGATCCCAAGCACCGTGACCGTGTTGCCTTCTTGCGGGTGTGTTCGGGCAAGTACGACAAGAACATGAAGATGCGCCACGTACGCATTGGCAAGGACGTCAAGATTGCCGATGCACTGACTTTCATGGCATCCGACCGCTCGCATGTCGAAGAAGCGTGGCCCGGCGACATTATCGGCCTGCACAACCATGGCACGATTCAGATCGGTGATACCTTCACGCTGAACGAGGATATGCGCTTCACGGGGATCCCACACTTCGCACCCGAGCTATTCAAGCGGGTGCGACTGCGGGATCCGCTCAAGATGAAGGCCCTGCAAAAGGGGTTAAAGCAGCTTTCGGAGGAGGGAGCGACGCAGGTGTTCATGCCGATGGACAACAACGATCTGATTGTCGGTGCCGTAGGGTCACTGCAGTTCGATGTCGTCGCTCATCGTCTGAAGCAGGAATACAAAGTCGATTGTCTTTATGAGCCGGTCAATGTGCAAACGGCACGGTGGGTGTATTGCAACGACGCCAAGATGCTAGATGAGCTAAAGCGCAAAGCCAGTACCAATCTTGCCTGGGACGGTGGAGACTATCTCACCTACCTGGCACCAACGCGCGTTAACCTACAGATGACCCAAGAGCGTTGGCCAGATGTCCAATTCCGAGCCACACGTGAACACTGAAGCCCTAAGCGCTGTCTGAAACGTCGGCGAGAGGCATGCCATGTCTGCGACGCTGATCGATGCCCATTGTCATCTCGACTTCGATGCTTTCGATGAAGACCGTGACGCTGTATTGGCGCGTGCAGCCAAAGCTGGAGTGGAGCATTACATCGTTCCGGGGACTACGCGAGAGCGTTGGCCCCGGGTAGCCGACCTTGGGCGACGATCAGAAATCAGCGTCTGCTATGGGCTGCATCCCTACTTTCTTTCGGCGCACGCGTCGGGAGATATCGACGCTTTGGAGGCCCAACTCGACGCGCATCCCGAGACCGTCGCCGTTGGCGAATGTGGCATCGACATGCGTCTTGGTGACATCGATCGCCAATGGCAACTCTTCAATGCGCAATTGCGTATCGCTAAGCAGCGCCGTCTGCCAGTTGTGATTCATTGTGTCCAGGCCAACGACCAAGTAACAAAGCGCTTGCGTCAGCTCGCATTGCCCGCCGGTGGCCTGATACATGCGTTTTCGGGAAGCCCGGAGCAAGCCCGGGGTTTTCTGGAGTTGGGGTTCGTCGTAGGTATAGGCGGCGCTTCTACCTATGACCGAGCCCAGCGCCTGCGTCGCGCTATACGCTCGCTGCCCAACGATGGTTATGTCCTCGAGACCGATAGCCCCGACATGCCGTTGTCCGGCGAACAGGGGCAGCGCAATGAGCCATCCCGGATTCATGCCGTCTGTGACACGGTGGCCGAGCTCCGAGAAGCGTCCTATGCTGCGGTAGCGATGCAGAGCACCGCTACCGCACGCTGCCTATTCAAATTGGCGTCACATCAAGCCTGAAGAGACATGCTTTCTGGGTCGACGCGTTCGATTGCATAGGGCAACGCCAAGCGCTTGAGTGGAACGCCATCGACGTTGAGCTCGCGTGGCTCGTCGCGCTGCGTGATGATGGCGAGTACTTCGGCTTTCCCATCAGCGTTCAGGGCGGCGCATACGATATCGCCTTGGGACTTGCCGTCAGCGTCGTGTACGGGCGTCCCCGGTGCCGGTAGCGTGTCGTTTTCCAACTGAGCACGCAGCAGACGCTTCTTGACCTGACCACGGAAATGCGCCCGCGCGACCACTTCTTGTCCGGTGTAACAGCCCTTGCGGAAGCTGATTCCGCCTAGAGCTTCCCAGTTGATCATCTGGGGAAGATAACTGTCTCGTTGTGAATCGCCCAACCAGGCGAGACCGGCTTGGATATCCTGCAGACGCCATACGGCGTTGCCGACGGGCGTGGCGATGCCTTCGAAGGCCTTCCAGGCGGGTAGGGCTGCGTTCTCCGGGGCGACGACCATGAATCTTGGAGTCGGACCTGGATGGTGCAGGATCACCGCTGCATCGCTGTGAGCCATGGCCCATGCGGCAGGGGCCGTGACATCGAGTTGCGCCTCGACCTGAGCTGCCGCATCCTCGCCCACGATACCGAATATCCGGGTCTCTGGCCGCGTGATCTCGACCTTGTAAAAGGGTGCGTATTTCGCGAGATGTGCGTGAAGCGGGTCGGCCACGCCAATATCCAGCAGGAGCCAATAGCGTGTCTCGTCCACACGCATCAATTGCCCGTTGGCCAGCACACGTCCCTTAGGAGAGCAAAATGCCGTCAAAGGCGCGAACTCGCCATTGGCAAGTGTCACCTGGGCGCTGGTTTGGCCCTGGAGAAAACGTTCGGCATCGAGACCGGCAATTTCCATGATCGAGTACTGCGGCAACGGCGCAATTGCCGTGGACGACAAAGGCACGCGAGCCTGGGACAGGACCTCGCCGAAGTGCCACTCATTCTCCGCTGCGCGCACTAGCCCTTGCGTTTCAAGATGCCTGATCCAATCGTTCATGGAATAACTCCGTATCGCGAACGCGACGGTCGCTCGACCGTATTCAAATGTCACACCTGAATATCAGGGCAGGCAAGGGATTTTCCAACCATCGCGGCACCGCCGTTGTGCCATGATAAACTTGCACTGGCAAACGAATGAACGAATGGAGACCCCCATGGCGCATGTAGCACTGACCTTCGAACAAGTCGACAGTGCCGAGGATGTCAATCGCATTACCACGGCTCTAATGGAGATGGACGGCGTCGAGGAGGCCGAAGTCGGTCGTCATGGTGCCGAAGTAGACGGGCGCGTGCGGCGCGAGGCATTGCTGCAAACCGTCCGGGCGCTGGGATACAAGGCACATTGATTGCCACATGGGAGAGGAGCTATGACAATCACGGTTATTACGCAGCGCGATGGCTCGCTTCGCCAACAGGCGACGGTAAGGGAGTTTTCAGCGTTGACTGTGGATGTCCCGCGAGAGGTGGGCGGGGATGAAAGCGCTCCTGATCCGCATGACTATTTCGACCTGTCGCTCGGCGCGTGTAAGGCCATGACGGCACTGATGTACGCCCGGCGCAAGCATTTGCCCGTGGAGGCGATCACTGCGACCGTCGAGCGCGACGCCAGCGAGGAGGCGCGAGGCCACTACCGGCTTACCGTGACTTTGGCGTTCGAGGGCATCAATGATCCTGAAACGCTGAACCGTCTGCTCGAGATTGCCGATCGCTGCCCGATACAGCGCCTGATGACCGTCAGCGACGTGGATATCACTACGCGCCCGGCCTGACCGCGAGTGCGGTCGAGGCTTGAACGGCCCTTACCTCGCCCTTATGTGAGACTCATGAGCAAACCCTTTCGTATTCAGTCGCAATTCCAGCCTGCGGGCGATCAGCCGACGGCGATCGAAGGCCTGATACATGGCTACAACGCCGGGCTTGCGCATCAAACGTTGCTCGGTGTCACCGGGTCGGGGAAAACGTTCACCATGGCCAATGTGGTAGAGCGGCTACAACGTCCGACCATCGTCATGGCTCCGAACAAGACGCTGGCTGCCCAGCTTTACGGCGAATTCAAGAGCTTCTTTCCTGATAACGCGGTCGAGTATTTCGTTTCGTATTACGATTATTATCAGCCGGAAGCCTATGTGCCGTCGTCGGACACCTTCATCGAGAAGGATGCCTCGGTCAACGATCATATCGAGCAGATGCGCCTCTCAGCGACCAAAGCGCTCCTGGAGCGTCGTGACTCGCTGATCGTAGTCTCCGTCTCGGCCATTTACGGCTTGGGGGACCCCGACCAATATCTGAAGATGCGCCTGCACTTCAACCGTGGCGAGCTGATCGATCAGCGCACCTTTTTGCGGCGTCTAGCTGAGCTTCAATATACGCGTAACGATATGGATTTTCGTCGCGGGACCTATCGAGTCCGGGGCGATGTCATCGACGTTTTTCCGGCGGATTCGGAAGACGAAGCGGTGAGAGTGGAGCTTTTCGACGATGAAATCGAGACCATCAGCCTGTTCGATCCGCTGACCGGCGAAGTGCGTGGCAAAGTGCCGCGCATGACGATTTATCCCAAAAGTCACTATGTGACGCCACGCGAGACGATTCTCGGCGCCGTGGACGACATCAAGGCCGAGCTGGCCGAGCGGTTGGACTGGTTGCGCAAGAACGACAAGCTCGTCGAGGCCCAGCGACTTGAGCAGCGTACGCTCTATGATATCGAAATGATGCTCGAACTGGGATATTGCAACGGCATAGAGAACTACTCACGCTATCTATCCGGTCGTGCGCCAGGCGAGGCCCCCCCGACGTTCTTTGATTACCTCCCGGACGACGCGCTGTTGTTCATCGATGAATCACACGTCAGCGTTCCCCAGGTGGGCGGCATGTATAAAGGGGACCGTTCGCGCAAGGAAACGTTGGTTGAATACGGGTTCCGGTTGCCATCTGCTCTGGACAACCGACCCATGAAGTTCGAGGAATGGGAGCGTATTTGTCCGCAGGCAACCTTCGTCTCTGCGACGCCGGGCAAGTATGAGGCCGAACATGCCGGCCAGGTCGTCGAACAGGTCGTGCGTCCCACCGGCTTGGTCGATCCCGAAATCGAAGTGCGGCCGGCAGGTACTCAGGTAGACGATCTGCTCTCCGAGATTCGGCTGCGTACTGAGGTGGGGGAGCGCGTGCTGGTCACCACGTTGACCAAGCGCATGGCCGAAGATCTCACCGAATATCTCGGTGAGCACGATATCCGCGTCCGCTACTTGCACTCGGATATCGATACCGTCGAGCGCATAGAAATCATCCGCGATCTGCGCCTGGGTAAATTCGATGTGCTCGTAGGCATCAACTTGCTGCGCGAAGGGCTGGATATACCGGAAGTCTCATTGGTGGCGATTCTCGATGCAGACAAGGAAGGCTTCCTGCGCGCCGAGCGATCGTTGATCCAGACTATCGGACGTGCGGCGCGTAACGCACACGGTAAGGCGATTCTCTACGGTGATCGGATAACGGATTCGATGCGTCGAGCGATGGACGAAACCGAGCGCCGTCGTGACAAGCAGATCGCGTTCAACGAAGAGCATGGCATCACGCCCAAGACGGTGACGAAGTCGGTTGCCGACATCATGGAAGGGGCTCAGACACCGGGTAAGAAAGTAGGACACAAGCGTCCCGACAAGCGTGTTGCTGAAGCTCCCGGCGATTACAGTGCCGAGCAGCTCAATCAGATGGATGCTGCGGGACTGACCCGGGAAATCGGCAAGCTCGAGGATGCCATGCATGAAGCTGCGCAGAACCTGGAATTCGAGGAAGCCACACGGCTACGTGATCAATTGCAATCCTTGAAAGCACGACTGCTTGAGTTGGGTTAAATGACAAGCTTGTATCTTATACCGTTATCTATCTAAGAAGCCTTTAACGCAAAGAAACATTCATTCAGATAGACTTTGGGCGATTACTCCAAGCGTAATCGCCCATTTTCGGTATAATCCTATGTTTGTGTTTCTCGCGATGCTTTCTTAAGGGCGCCTCGCGGGTGTTAGCCATAATAAGGAGTCTTTTTCATGACCGTGATACGCCAGGATGATGTAATCCAGAGCGTGGCCGATGCCTTGCAGTTTATTTCTTACTATCATCCCAAAGACTTCATCGACGCCATGCACGAGGCGTATCAACGTGAGGAAAACCCTGCCGCCCGCGATGCCATCGCACAGATCCTGATTAATTCTCGAATGTGTGCCGAAGGCCATCGGCCGATCTGCCAGGATACAGGCATCGTAACCGTATTCGTCGAGATCGGTATGGACGTCCGTTGGGAGGCAGACATGAGTCTCGACGATATGATCAACCAGGGCGTCCGCCAAGCCTACAAGCTCCCCGACAATGTACTGCGCGCTTCGGTGCTGGCCGATCCTGACGGCAAGCGGCAGAATACCGGCGATAATACGCCAGCCGTCATCCATCACAAGCTGGTCCCCGGTGATAAGGTCGAGGTCCACGTCGCAGCAAAAGGGGGCGGTAGCGAGGCCAAGTCTAAGTTCGCGATGCTCAATCCTTCCGACAATGTCGCCGAGTGGGTCCTGGAGCAGTTGCCCAAGATGGGAGCGGGTTGGTGCCCGCCAGGTATGCTGGGCATCGGCATCGGTGGCACCGCCGAAAAAGCCATGGAACTCGCCAAGGAAGCCTTGCTCGATCCCATCGATATTCAGGATCTCAAGGCACGTGGTGCCGAGAATCGTGCCGAAGAACTGCGTCTCGAGCTCTTCGAGCAAGTCAACCGGACCGGTATCGGCGCACAAGGGTTAGGTGGGCTGACCACTGTACTCGATATCAAGGTCAAAGATTATCCCACCCACGCTGCCAACAAGCCGGTCGCTATCATTCCCAATTGCGCGGCCACGCGGCATGTGCATTTCACGTTGGACGGTAGCGGTACAGCGTCACTGCCCGTTCCGACGCTGGAAGACTGGCCGCAAATCACGCGTGAAGCGGGTGACAATGTTAAGCGGGTAAATCTGGATACGGTCACGGCTGAAGAGGCGGCTTCCTGGCAGCCGGGCGATACGCTGCTACTCAATGGAAAGCTGCTGACAGGGCGTGATGCCGCGCACAAACGCATGGTCGATATGCTGGCCAAAGGCGAGTCTCTGCCGGTCGACCTGCGTGGGCGCTTCATCTATTACGTAGGGCCTGTCGATCCGGTTGGTGACGAAGTCGTCGGGCCTGCTGGCCCCACGACGGCTACGCGCATGGACAAATTCACACGGACTATGCTCGAGCAGACCGGTCTCCAGGGAATGGTTGGCAAAGCCGAGCGGGGACCGATGGCGATCGAGGCAATCCGTGACAACGGGGCCGTTTACCTGATGGCAGTGGGAGGTGCTGCGTACTTGGTGGCGCAAGCGATCAAGAAATCCCGCGTGGTCGCCTTCGAGGATCTCGGAATGGAAGCGATTTATGAGTTCGACGTCGAAGACATGCCAGTGACCGTTGCCGTCGATAGTCAAGGCGAGTCGGTCCACCAGATCGGTCCGGCGAAGTGGAAAGAGATTATCGCCGCGAGTGCATGATCATGCGATGATCGTCGCTTCAGGCCCCGTTCCACGCGGGGCCTGATTTTTAACCAGCGAGCGCTTCGAAGGTTTCAGGGAGGAACCGACATGACATCCGGACTGATCGGTATCCTGATCGTGACGATCCATGTGCTGGGCGTGTTGTCCGCCGTCATGGCATTGATGTCGAGTCGTACCTCGCAAGGGGCGGTTGCCTGGATCGTTACGCTTTTGACCTTTCCCTACCTGGCCGTTCCCATCTACTGGATCTTCGGACGTCCGCGTTTTTATGGTTACACCTCTGCGCGCGGCGAACGCGACACCGTACTACGTCAGGTCCTATTGCGTTTCAGGCCCCGGCTCGAGCCTTTCTTTTCTCGTCCCTCATTTGACACCACGCGCATTCAGGCCGTCGAGCGTCTGGCCATGATGCCCATGAGCACGGGCAATCGCGCCGAACTGCTCATCGATGGGGAAGAAACCTTCCAGAGCTTACTAGAGGGAATCGATGCCGCGCGCGAATACATCCTCGTGCAGTTTTTCATTTTCCGCGCCGATGAAATAGGCACCTTGTTCAAGCAGCACTTGATGCGTCGGGCAGAGCAGGGGATTCGGGTTTGCTTGCTTTACGACGAAATCGGCAGCCGCAGTCTACCCAATGACTACTTGCACGAGTTATCGCAAGCGGGCATCGAGGTCACGGCCTTCAACTCGTCGCGCGGCTGGCGTCACCGTTTCCAGATCAATTTCCGCAATCATCGCAAGATCGTGGTCGTCGACGGGCGTGAGGGGTGGACCGGTGGCTTCAATGTGGCCGATGAATATCTAGGGCGGGTGGCGCGTTACGGCCCCTGGCGCGATACTCATCTCAAGCTCACCGGACCGAGCGTCATGGGATTGCAGGAAGCCTTCTGGGAAGACTGGTACTGGGCCACTGAAGAGATCCTGTCCCTCAACTGGGAACCGTCGATTACCTGCGATGAGTGCCAGCACGTGGTGATCGTGCCTTCCGGGCCGGCTGATAACTGCGAGACGGCAAGCCTATTGATTCAACATGTCATCCACGGGGCCCATGAACGACTGTGGGTGACCAGTCCATACTTCGTCCCGGATCAGGGAGTGCAAGATGCCTTGAAGCTTGCCGCCTTGCGTGGTGTCGATGTACGCGTGATGATTCCCGAGCGTCCCGATCACTTACTGGTTTTCCTATCGGCTTTTTCCTTCTTGCCCGAGATGATTCGTCACGGCGTACGTATTTTTCGCTATCAGCCGGGGTTCCTGCACCAGAAAGTCGTCCTGGTCGACGACGAGACAGCGCTGGTCGGTTCGGTCAACCTCGATAACCGTTCGTTTCGGCTCAATTTCGAGATCACCGCGTATGTACCCGATGCTACGTTTGCCGGCCAGGTTGAGGGCATGCTACGTCGGGATTTTGCGGCATGCCGAGAGGTATCGCTGGATGAACTCAACAATCGCCCCATCTGGCGTAAACTCGTCTCGCGGGCGGCCTATCTGCTAGCCCCCATACAATGACATCCGTTGCGTATCGAGACGCGATGTTCGTATGCTCGCGGCTGTCGTACATTTATTGCGTGACCACCAGGAGTGCCGGTGAATCTTGAAACCAAGTGGCTCGAAGATTTCGTTGCCCTCGCCAATACACGCAGTTTTTCCGCGTCGGCGAGACAACGGCATGTCACCCAGCCTGCTTTTAGCCGACGCATCCGCTCCTTGGAACAAGCCGTGGGTGCCACCTTGGTCGATCGTTCCACGACGCCTATCGGGTTGACCCCGGAAGGGCAGTTATTCCTGGTCACGGCACGCAGTATGGTCGAGCAGTTGAGCGAATGCCTTGCCCATTTGCGCGGTCTGTCGATGGCCAACGAAGCACTCGATATCGTCGCCGCGCATTCGCTGGCGTTGACGTTTTTCCCGCGCTGGATTTCACGTTTACAAAAGGGCGTGGGTGAACTTCCGACGCGGCTGGTCGCCATGAACGTCGGGGATGCCATTCATGTGTTGCGCGAAGGCAACTGCGATCTGATGCTGGCCTATTACGATCCCTACGCTAGCATGCAGCTAGATGGCGAGGCTTTTCCTTCATTTTCCATCGGTCAGGTGAAAATGCTGCCGGTTTGCGTACCTAACGCCGATGGCACCCCACGCTTTGCACTGGACGATGAGGCGGGTATCCCGTTTCTCGCCTATACCCAGGGCGCCTTTCTGGGACGTAGCGTACGCATGCTGCTCAAGAACGATCCGCTACGCATGCGCCTCAAGACCGTCTATGAGACTGCCATGGCGGAAGGCCTCAAGGGTATGGCCCTGCAGGGGGTCGGTATGGCATGGATTCCCGATTTTTGCATACGAGAAGAACTCGCCGCAGGGCGCTTGATCCGCGCGGGAGATCCGCAGTGGGACATTCCACTCGAGATACGTCTTTACCGGTGTTCGCTGGTACACAAGCCCGGCGTCGAGAAGCTCTGGCGACAGATGATGAAGTTACCGCGCGACTTCCTGCAGGCATGAATAGGTGGCAGCGACTCGCGTCATGGCGTGGCCATGCCGGCCGGCAGGCCTAGAAAGTTCTGAATGATGAAGAAATGGTCCTCGAACAACGCCTCGGGGTCGAGGTCGGCCAGCGCTACCCAATGGGCTTGCTCGCCACTTCGCGAAGGCTTGAGCTGGGGGAGTTGCTGTTCAGGCCGCAGGGCAAAATAGAAAGCCTGCGCCAAGGTACGCCCGCGCCAGCTACGATGGGGGGCATCGAACAAGCGCTGGCCGCGTAGCGACCCTTTGAGCACGGCTTCGGGAATCTTGAGACGAACCCGCTCACGCAGCTCGCGCAAGCACGCATCCAGCAAGCGCTCCTGGGACTGAATGAAGCCTCCCGGCAAGGCGAGCAGCCCTTTACCGGGTGCCGCTCGACGCTCGACCAGCAGCACATGCCCGGACTGCACCACGACGGCATCGACGGTCACGAAAACCGGAGGATAGGGCGCCTGAGCCCAGGCCTTACGATACTGCTCGAACAGATGCTGTTCTTCCCACAATTGCGCGCATTCAGGCGTTTCGAGAAAGCGCCTTAGTGCGTCGCGGACCGGCGCCAAAAGACCGCTGCTTTCATCACGCGACAAGTAATCGCCTGCCAATGCCGGTTGGCCGAACAACGCCTCGCGAATTCGATGGGCCGAGACATCGCTGACCAATGGAACACTGACCGATTCCCATTGAGGGAAGAGTGTTAAGTAGTAACTCGATTGACCGCGACTGGCACCGATCAAGCCGATTCGGGGTAATCGGCCTTGTTGAGGAACGACCACATCGCGCACCCGACGCTGCACGTCGCGAACCCAGACATCGTCATTGTAGAGCGCATCCAATAGCGGCGTGATTTCGAGACGCCCGTTGTCATCGGCGTCGAAGCATTCGCGCAGCATGTCTCGGCGCTCCTCGAAGCGCCAGGGGTTGCGTAATGAGCGAGCCTGCCAGGCGGATCCCACCATGACGATCACCTGCCGTGCCTGCCGCAACGCTTCGCGTATGACGCTGATATGCCCTCGATGCGGCGGTTGGAAACGACCAATGAAGACCAGGCAATCGAAGGGATAGGGGGCATCGGAGGAAGCAGAGGGCATGATGGCGTTGGACATGAAGGCTCCGTCAGTAGGGCCGGGCCATTATGAGCAGCCACTCAAGGCTCTGCAATATAAGCAGTGGCCGGGGCATCTGCGCTATCCTGAGACCAAGCGTCGTTGTACCCATCATTCATCATTTCCGACAAGGGGTGTCTGTGATCAATCTTTCGCCGCGTTATTGGTACCGAATCGTCGTCAATGCCGCGACCTTATGGCTTGAGCACAATGCGTTCAGCTTCGCGGGCTCTCTAGCATTTTATACCCTGTTTTCACTGGCACCGACGATCATCATCGCCGTCACCGTGATTGGGTTGGTATTGGGAGAAGATGCCGCGCAAGGCCAGATCGTCGCGCAGTTGCAGGACACGATGGGGCAGGACGCTGCCATGGCGATTCAGCAAGCGGTGGCGCAGTCACGTATTGAAAGCTCTGGCATCTTGCCGACGTTGCTCGGCATCGGCGCGTTGGTCGTTGGGGCCACGACTGTCTTCGCGCAGATGCAATTCTCACTCAATACACTATGGGGCGTGACGGCGCGTCCCGATCGTAACGGGCTTTGGCTGTTCATCAAGAAACGTCTTCTGTCGCTGACCGTGGTGCTAGCGGTGGGCTTCATCCTCATGGTGTCATTGGTGCTGAGCGTGATGCTGCGCGCCTTTTTCCGATATGCCAGCGACTGGCTACCGGGTGTCAACGCGCTCTTGGGCAGCGCCGAATTCCTCGTCTCTCTGGCGGTGATTGCACTGTTTTTCGCCGCTATCTTCAAAGTGTTGCCGGATGTCGTGGTGAGTTGGCGAGATGTTATGGTCGGCGCGATCGTGACGGCAGTGCTGTTTGCGATCGGGCGCTACGCCATCGCCGCGTATCTAGCCTATACCGCCACGGCGTCGACATACGGCGCGGCGGGGTCGGTCGTTCTCGTATTGCTCTGGGTTTACTACAGTTCGCTGATTCTGTTGTATGGCGCTGCCTTTACCCGCACTCATCTTGAAGCGCGTGGCAAGCGTATCGTACCTCGCAACTCTGCAGTCTCGGTCAAGCGCGAATTCGTGGATTCGCCTGAATATTCCGCTACCCAAGCGACGTCCGCAAGCAGAGGAGAGGGCCATGCATGAATATTGTCTCAAGGCCTGGGTTACCGGCCGCGTGCAAGGCGTCGGATTTCGTGCCGCGTCACGCGAGCAAGCATTAAAGGAAGCGCTCACGGGGCATGCCAGGAACCTCAGCGACGGTCGCGTCGAAGTGCTGCTATGTGGCGAGCGATCGGCCGTCGACCGTGTCGTGCGCTGGTTGTGGCAAGGGCCACCGGCGTCGCGCGTTACGCATGTCGAGTGTGAAAAGGTCGACGCCACGCCCCCGAATACCTTCGAACTCAGTTAAAACTGCCCCCGAACCGCTCCGGTATGGGCCGGAAAGGCGGGGGGCAATTGCCCTCAGCGGGTCAGTGTTTCGACGATCCAGTCCACGACGGCTTCCCCCTCGGCGTTCATGCACACATCGACGAGCGGCGTGCGTGCCCAACGCGGATCGATGAAGGCACGCTCTTGCGGCGCAAACAGCGTCTGGCCTTCGGCGTCGCCCTCTGTGACGACATTCAAGTGCCCGCGTACAGTCGTGAAGAGTTCTGGACGCATCAACCATGCCAAGGCACAGCTGTCGTGCGGGCAACAACCATCGATATCCAGCGCCGTGCGGTAGAATGCGCGATAAAATGCATAGCTACCGGCCAGGACTTCGCCCAGCTTACCTTGGGCCGCGGCTATCTTGTCCATCTGCGCAGGGCCCAGCACGCAGCGGTGCGTCGCATCGAGCCCCACCAGGGTCAGTGGCCAGCCCGCCGTCAATACACGTGCGGCGGCATGCGGATCATTGAAGATATTGGCCTCAGCGACGGGCGTGACGTTGCCTCCCTCGCGAATCGACCCACCCATGACGACGACCTGCTTGACACGATCGATGATGCTCGGATCAAGCTGCAGCGCGGCAGCGAGATTGCCCAGCGGGCCCACAGCGACCAGCGTGACCTCGCCGGGGCGAGCATTGACCTGCTCGACGATGAACTGTGGTGCACTGATCGTTTCGGCGCGATGGCTCGGCGTTGGCAAGGGGTGGTTGCCCAGCCCGTTGTCGCCATGGATATGCGCCGGCGCCGGATGCTTGAGCTTGACCAGGGGAGCCGCCGCACCTTGCGCGACAGGGATGCGTTGGTCGGCGAGCTCCGCGAGCAATAGCGCATTGGTGGTGGCGGTCTCGATATCGACATTGCCGTAGGTCGTGGTCATGCCGAGAAGCTCGATCTCGGAATGCGCGAGGGCGATGGCAATGGCTTGGGCGTCGTCTACGCCAGGATCGGTATCGAAAATCAGAGGTGTGGTCATGAAAATCCTGTGTCAAAAACGGACAAGTAATCAGTAAACGGTGTCTAAGATGATCAGTGGCGCAAGACATCGCGTGCTGGCCAGTCACGAGAAGTCGCGGCTACCTCGCTGGCAAGCGGGATGCTTGGCGCTGCGCCGCTGCGTTGCACGCACAAGGCCGCGGCAGCGCTCGCTTCGTGCAGACAGGTTTCGATGGCAGCATTCCGCTGGCGTGCGGCCATGAAGTAACCGATGAAGGTATCGCCGGCTGCGGTCGTATCCACGGCGTCAACAGGAAAAGCAGGAAGCTCGAGGCGCTGGGCACCATATTGATAGCGTACACCGTCGCGTCCTAGCGTTAACACCAGCTCGACCTCGGGCAACCGTTGATAGAGAGCATCTATGAGTTCGGCGACCCCAGCGTGTTCGTCGAGCCCCGCTAGGGCCGCGGCCTCGCCACGATTGAGGAACAGTATCTGGCATAATTCGAGCGGCAACGCGTGCACATTGGCGCCTAGAGGCGCCGGATTGAAAGCGATCTGCATGCCATGGCGTGCGGCACGTGTCATGACGCTCTCGAGCGCATTGCACTCGTTTTGCAGCAAGAGCCAATCGTTCGGAGTTACCGAGGTCATTAGGGCGTCGAGATGACGTTCCTTGAAGCCATGGTTAGCCCCTGGGCTGAGGATAATGGCGTTCTCGGCGTGGTCGTCGACCTGAATGACGGCATGTCCGCTAGCGTCTGCAGTAAGTTCGATCAGGGATGTATTGACGCCCGCCTGGTTGAGGATTTCCAACACCCAGCGGTCGTTCTGAGACACACGCCCCCAATGCGTAACGTCACCGCCTGCACGCGCCATGGCGAGTGACTGATTGGCGCCTTTACCGCCCAGCACCTGCGTAAAACTCTGGCTGGACAATGTTTCGCCGGGCCGCACCAGATGACTGACGCGGTAGACATAATCGATATTGATGGAACCGTAGTTGTAAAGCATGCAAGCTCCCGGCTTTAAAGCTTATGTATTAAGCGCGCGAGGCGAGCCATTGATGCAGGTTGTCGCGCGTCAGGCTGACGACGTTGGCGCGAGCTTCCGGCGAGATCCAAGCGCTATGTGGGGTAACGATGAGGTTGAGTGGCTCATCCATGGCCTCGATGAGTTCATGCCCCTGACGTGGCGGCTCTTGAGGTAGGCTATCGACGCCGAGCCCGCCAATCGATCCGCTCCGAAGCGCCTCCAATGCTACCTTTTCATCTATGATACCGCCCCGTGCGCAATTGATCAGCAAGGCATCGGGCTTGAAACGAGTCAGCATTTCGGCGTCGACGAGATGCCGGGTCTGCTCGGTCAGCGGGCAGTGTAAGCTCAATACATCGAGCTCGCTCGCCAATGACGCTAGGGAAGGGCGCGAATCCTGCGCTTCATTGCCGGGGCGCGCGGCAAAAGTGACGCGCATGCCGAAGGCCTCGGCCAAGCGCGATACGGCGCGACCGAGCTCGCCATGACCGACGATAACGAGGTGCTTGTCGGCCAGTTGCAGAGTGCGATGATCGAGCAAGCAGAACAATGCACTTTCGTTCCAGCGGCCGGCGGCGACATCGCGCATGTAAAGCGGCAGGCGATTGGCGAGGGCAAGCATCAACATCAGGGCATGTTGAGCCACGCTCGCCGTGCCGTAGGCGGAGACATTACGCACCTCAATGCCGCGATCTCGAGCAGCTTGCATATCGATATTGTTGGTACCCGTCGCTAACACGCAAATCAATTTAAGCTCGGGCAGGGACGCGAGCAGGTCGCCGTCCAGTACCACCTTATTGGTGATGGCGATATCCGCATTGTCGAGACGCGATTGGCGCTCATCGATGGCGGTATGCGCATGAACTTCGAGGGTGTCGACCGCCGCGTGCAACGGCGAGAGATCAATATCGTCGCCGAGGCTGGCGGCATCGAGAATCACGGCTTTCATGCGACATCCTTTTTTAACGGAATAAAGTGAGTCTGGCATCGTGGCGGCAAGCTGCATGATATCGAGCCCCGATACGCTTGCCCGCTGGGTGGCGCAACGCGCTATAATGACCGGCTTTCGGAAAAGGCTTGGAAAGTGCGATCTCCGGCCCTATATCCCTGCCACCGCGCGAGCGTCGCGCGGGCGCTTCTTGATGACATGAATGGTGAGAACCATGCCCATCTACGAGTATGAGTGCAAGGCCTGCGGCCATCGCCTGGAAAAGCTGCAGAAAGTCAGCGCGGCAGCGCTGACCGATTGTCCGCGCTGCGAGCGCGCAGAATTATCACGCTTGATCTCCGCGGCGGGCTTTCGCCTGGCCGGCGGCGGATGGTATGAAACCGACTTCAAATCGGGGCAAAAACGCAATCTCGCGGGAGAGGCTTCCGCGCCCTCTACGTCTAGCGAGAACGGCAACAAGACGCCCGCCTGACGTGTTCGGCGCCGTTCGGACGGCGCCGAATCGCCCCACGAAATACGCAACGAAACAGGATAAGACATGCGCAGTCACTATTGCGGTCAATTGAACGAAACCCTGGTGGATCAGGAAGTCGCTCTCTGCGGCTGGGTACATCGTCGGCGCGATCACGGGGGAGTGATTTTCCTCGATTTGCGCGACCGCGATGGTATCGCCCAGGTCGTGGTCGATCCCGATACTCCCGAGGCCTTCGCCAATGCCGATCGTGCCCGCAACGAGTTTGTACTGCGCATTCGCGGACGCATTCGCCTGCGCCCCGAAGGTACCCAGAACCCCAACATGCCCACCGGCATGATCGAGGTGCTGGCATCAAACGTCGAAGTGCTCAACACGGCGGCCACACCCCCGTTCCAGCTCGACGAGCACGGCAAGGTCGGCGAGGAGACGCGTCTCAAGCACCGTTACATCGATCTACGTCGCCCGGAGATGATCGACAAGCTGCGGCTGCGTTCGCGGATCACGCATAGCGTGCGCGCGTATCTCGAAGCCCAAGGCTTCCTGGATATCGAGACACCGATCCTGACGCGTGCCACGCCGGAAGGGGCTCGCGATTATCTGGTGCCGAGCCGTACGCATCCGGGTGAGTTCTTTGCCCTGCCGCAGTCACCGCAGTTGTTCAAGCAGCTATTGATGGTGTCGGGCTTCGACCGTTACTACCAGATCGCCAAGTGCTTCCGTGACGAAGACCTGCGTGCCGATCGCCAGCCTGAGTTCACCCAGATTGACCTCGAGGCCTCGTTCGTCGAAGAGAGCGACATCATGTCCTTGACCGAAGACATGATCCGTCAGCTGTTCCGGGACGTGCTCGATGTCAGCCTGCCGGCATTTCCCAAGATGCCGTACAGCGAAGCGATGAACCGGTACGGTTCGGACAAGCCCGACCTGCGTATCCCGCTTGAGCTGGTCGATGTCAACGATCTGATGCGTGATGTCGACTTCAAGGTGTTCTCCGGTCCGGCCAAAGCCGATGACGGGCGTGTTGCAGCGCTCAAGGTCACCGGTGGCGCCAAGCTGTCGCGCAAGGAAATCGATGCCTACACCGATTTCGTCAACATCTACGGTGCCAAGGGGCTGGCCTGGATCAAGGTCAACGAGCGTGCCAAAGGCATCGAAGGCTTGCAGTCGCCGATCGTGAAGTTCATGGACGGCGTGGTCGACGAGCTGCTAAACCGTGTCGACGCCCAGGATGGCGACATCATCTTCTTCGGTGCCGACAAGGCACGTATCGTCAATGAGGCGCTGGGCGCTCTGCGCGTCAAGTTGGGCGAAGACCTCGATCTCTATACGCAGGAGTGGGCGCCGCTGTGGGTCGTCGACTTTCCTATGTTCGAAGCCGACGACACCGGTCGCCTGGCCGCCTTGCACCATCCGTTCACCGCGCCATCTAGCTCGCCGGAGGCATTCAAGGCGGATCCCGCCAATGCACTGTCGCGTGCCTACGACATGGTCCTGAACGGCACTGAGCTGGGGGGCGGCTCCATCCGTATTCACGATCAGGCGATGCAGCGGGCGGTCTTCGAGGTACTGGGTATCGGTGAAGAAGAAGCCGAGGAGAAGTTCGGCTTCCTGCTCGACGCCCTCCGGTTCGGCGCGCCGCCTCATGGTGGCCTGGCCTTCGGCCTCGACCGTCTGGTCATGCTGATGAGCGGGGCCAAGACGATCCGCGAAGTGATCGCCTTCCCCAAGACGCAGAGTGCCGCCTGCCTGATGACAGATGCGCCGGGCGAGGTCAGCGCCGAGCAGCTCAAAGAACTCAACATTCGCTTGCGTCAGAAGGCGCAGCAAGGTGGTAACGGCGAGGCCTGATACGCGCGCCGCTTGCCCACGTTCTTCTCGTTTTCCCGGCGTCGCCTCGGCGTCGGGTGTCCTGCAAACACGAACGCCTGTTTTTTCAAGGAGTGACGTCGATATGGCAGGCCATAGTAAATGGGCGAACATCAAACACCGTAAGGCCGCCCAAGATGCCAAACGCGGCAAGATTTTCAGCAAGCTCATTCGTGAGTTGACCGTTGCCTCCCGCCAGGGGGGTGGCGAAGTGGCGGATAATCCGCGCCTGCGTGCCGCCATCGATAAGGCGCTGGCCAACAACATGACCAAGGACACCATCCAGCGTGCCATCGAGCGTGGCGCCGGCAATACCGACGGCGACGAGATGGAGGAAACCATCTACGAGGGCTACGGCCCCGAAGGCGTCGCGGTGATGGTCGAATGCATGACCGACAACCGCAATCGCACGGTCTCTGAGGTGCGTCACGCCTTCAACAAGAACGGCGGTAATCTGGGTACGTCCGGGTCCGTCGCCTTCATGTTCCATAAGCAAGGAAGGTTGACGCTGCCGGAAGGTACCTCAGAGGAGGCCGCCATGGAGGCTACGCTAGCCGCCGAACCCGACGACATCATCACTCAGGACGATGGTACGCTCGAGATCGTGACGTCCGTGGAAGGCTTCGGTGAGGTCAAGGATGCACTGATCGAGGCGGGCATCGAGCCCTCCGCGAGCGATGTCGGGTCCTATCCCGATAACTACTCTCCCATCGACGACACCGATACGGCGCGCAAGGTCCTCAAGTTATTCGACATGCTCGAAGATCTTGACGACGTACAGAATGTCTATTCCAACGCCGATTTCTCCGATGCCGTTATGGCGGAACTCGAGTGAGTGGCGTGACGTGGGTAAGTAGCACCACGGAGATAGTGAGTCGATGATTCTCCTGGGAATCGATCCTGGCTCGCGCATCACCGGCTATGGCGTCGTCGATGTCGCCTCGGCGACGCCACGTTACGTCGCCAGCGGCTGCATCCGCATCAAGAGCGATCAGTTGCCCCAAAAGCTCGCCCAGGTGTATGCCGGCATCGGCGAGTTGATCGGCGTGCATCGTCCGCATGAAGTCGCCATCGAGCAGGTCTTCATGTCCAAGAATGCCGACTCCGCACTCAAGCTGGGACAGGCACGCGGCACGGCCATCGTCTGTGCCGCCAATCACGGCCTCGAGGTCTTCGAGTACGCGCCCACCCAGATCAAACAAGCCGTCACCGGTACCGGCGCGGCGACCAAGGATCAAGTACAACATATGGTAACGGCGATTCTGGGGCTCGACGGCACGCCACAGGCCGATGCCGCCGACGCACTGGCCATCGCTTTGACGCATGCCTATGCGCGCCAGGGCCGCTCGTTGTCAGCCGCGCGCGGGCGGCGGCGAAGCGGTTCCCGTCAGCGTTGGCGCGACTTTCGCCCCGACTGAGACGCCGCATGTCGGGTGCTGGTCAGTTGCGAGGCGGATCAGTATAGTGTCAACCCAGTCAATCGAAGGACTCGATGTGCATGATTGGACGCTTGCGTGGCACCCTGTTGGAAAAGCAACCGCCGTGGATCGTCGTCGATGTCGGCGGCGTCGGCTATGAGCTGGAGACCTCTATGACCACCTTGCTGGCATTGCCGGCGGTGGGAGAAGAGGTCCAGCTCCACACGCATATGGCGGTGCGCGAGGACGCGCATCTACTGTATGGCTTCGCACGCGGCGAGGAACGTCAATTGTTTCGCGCCCTGATCAAAGTCAACGGGGTAGGGCCCAAGCTCGCCCTGGCGATCCTCTCCGGCATGGATCAGGAAGCCTTCATCCGCTGCGTCATGGAAGACGACAGCAAGGCGCTGACACGCCTCCCCGGCGTTGGCAAGAAAACCGCCGACCGCTTGGTCGTGGAAATGCGTGACCGCTTTCCCCATTGGCAGCTCGAGCAGGAAAACGGACTGCATGCTCTTGAGTTGGGTGCCTCACCCGCGGCACCTGCGGCCGACCCTTTCGCCGATGCGGAATCGGCCCTCGTTGCCTTGGGCTACAAACCTACCGAAGCCTCGCGCATGCTGTCCGGGCTGGATGATAGCCTCTCTACGGAAGGCCTGATCAAAGCCGCCCTGACACGCAAGATGGCAGGTTAAGGACCGCGAATGATTGATACCGACCGTCTAATCGCGGCACAACCTCAGGGAAGCGAGGTGCATGTGGATCATGCCATCCGTCCGCAGCGGCTTACCGAATATATCGGTCAGCCTCGCGTACGCGAGCAGATGGATATCTTCATCAGCGCGGCCCGCCAGCGCAGCGATAGCCTCGATCATACCCTGATCTTCGGACCGCCTGGCCTTGGCAAGACCACGTTGGCCAACATCATCGCCGCCGAGATGGAGGTCGATATCAAATCGACCTCCGGCCCTGTGCTCGAGCGCGCCGGCGACCTCGCCGCCATGCTCACCAACTTGCAAGCCGGCGACGTTCTATTCATCGACGAGATACATCGCCTTCCCGCCTCGGTGGAAGAGGTGCTGTATCCGGCGATGGAGGATTATCAGCTCGACATCATGATCGGCGAGGGGCCCGCCGCGCGTTCCATCAAACTCGACCTGCCTGCCTTCACCCTGGTGGGTGCTACCACGCGTGCGGGGCTGCTCACATCGCCGCTGCGCGATCGTTTCGGTATCGTGCAACGGCTGGAATTCTATGCGGTCGACGAGTTGACCGAGATCGTAGTGCGTTCGGCGCATTTGTTGGGGGTCGAGGCCGACCGTGACGGCGCGGCCGAAATCGCCCGTCGTGCGCGCGGCACGCCACGCATCGCCAATCGTCTGCTGCGTCGCGTGCGTGACTTCGCCGAAGTACGTGGCGATGGTCGTCTGAACGAAGAAATAGCCGATCAAGCCCTCAACATGCTGCATGTCGACCGCCATGGCCTCGACCATATGGACCGACGCCTATTGATGGCGATGATCGAGAAGTTCGATGGCGGCCCGGTCGGCGTCGACAGCCTGGCGGCCGCGATCAGTGAGGAACGCGATACGATCGAGGATGTCCTAGAACCGTACCTGATCCAGCAGGGCTTCATGATGCGCACCGCGCGTGGACGTGTGGTCACACGTCTGGCTTATGAACACTTTGGCCTGACGCCGACCGATGCCATCGTCGCGGCGCCGTCGCTTGATGATAAGCGACAGGAGGGCGATGCATGAGCGATTTCACGCATACGGTCAAGGTCTACATCGAAGACACTGACGCCGGCGGCATCGTCTATTACGTCAACTATCTAAAATACATGGAGCGGGCACGCAGCGAGTGGCTAAACCATCACGGCCTGGCCCAGCGCGACTTGCTCGCACAGGGGATCCAACTGGTCGTGCATCACCTGGAATGCCGTTATGCCAAGCCCGCCCACCTCGACGACGAGCTGCACATCACGGTGGACGTCGTCGAATCCACTGCCTGCCGCGCGACCTTCGCCCAGACAGTGACACGTCGCGGGGAACGACTGTGCGAGGCCCAGGTGGACATCGTCTGCCTCGAGGCTTCTCGGCTTAAACCCGTGCGTTGGCCGGATGCACTGCAGCCACTAATGCACGGATAAACCAAGCGAAACGAACTCTCAAGCGACACGAGGACTGCCGTGAACGACTCCATGTCCATTCCGCACCTGATCATGAACGCCAGCCTGATCGTTCAACTGGTCATGCTCCTGCTCCTGGCTGCCTCAATAGCCTCATGGATCATCATCTTCCAACGCAGCATCGCGCTGCGCCGCGCCGAAAAGTCGTATCGGGATTTCGAGGACCGCTTCTGGTCCGGCGTCGATCTCAACGAACTCTATCGTGACCTGCCCGCCGAGCAGGAATCGCTAGGGGCGGAGCACGTTTTCCGCTCCGGTTTTCGCGAATTCAATCGTCTGATGCCCAAGACTCAAAGTACCGATGCAGTGCTCGAAGGCGTGCAACGGGGCCAGCGTGTCGCGCTGTCGCGAGAAGAAGATCGCCTGCAATTGCATCTCACTTTCCTCGCCACGGTCGCTTCGGCAAGCCCTTATATCGGCCTGTTCGGAACCGTATGGGGCATCATGGGGTCGTTCCAAAGCTTGTCGATGGCGCAACAGGCCACGTTGTCCACTGTCGCGCCCTGGATCGCTGAGGCGTTGGTCGCCACGGCCATGGGGTTGTTTGCAGCTATTCCTGCGGTGATCTTCTACAACCGACTATCCGCCCATGCGGGACGCTTGCTCGGCAAATACGAAAACTTCGCCGAGGAATTCCACGCCATCCTGCACCGTAATCTGCAGGGGCGCAGCGAACGCGAGGCATCCTGAGGGAGGAAGCATGTACGGATCCTATCATCATCGCCAGCGGCGCAAGCCGATGGGCGAGATCAATGTCGTGCCGTTCATCGATGTGATGCTGGTGCTGTTGGTGATCTTCATGATCACCGCCCCCATGCTCAGTCAGGGCGTCGATGTCGAACTGCCACAAGTGTCGTCCGACCCCATCGATACCGAGGAGCAAGAGCCACTGATCGTGTCGGTGGATCGTGAAGGGCAGTACTACATTTCCCTGGGAGACGAGGAAACCCCCGTCGCCCTTGATGAACTCGGGGAAAAGGTCAAGGCCATGCTGAGCCGCAACGCGGATACGCCGGTCATGGTGCGTGGTGATCGCAATGTCGCCTACGGTCAGATCGTGACATTGATGAGTACGCTGCAAGGTTCGGGAGTGGGTAACGTCGGACTTATCTCCGAACCCCCTTCCGGCGGTGAAGAGTGAGGCATCGACATGGCGAAACGTGAACGCCGTGTAGGCTATGGCTGGCCAGTGCTGCTGGCCATTGGCGTGCATATCGCGACGCTGATGCTCACCATCATCAAATGGCCTGAAAGCGAGCCCGACCCAACCTCTTCATCGGTGGTTCAGGCGGCGCTCGTCCGCGCTGAAACGGCGACGGACCAACCCCAGCAGACCGAAGATTCCGCACCGCCCGCTTCTCAGCCGGAAGAAGAGGACGCGCAGGAACCCGAAGAATCGGCACCTGCGGAATCGTCCGAAGAACCAGCGCCCGATAGCGACGCCGAGGTAACGGATAGCGCGGTGGAAGAAGCCAAAGCCGAAGCGCAACGCTTGCAGGAAGAAGCACAACGCGCAGCGGAGAAAAGGCGCCAAGCGGAAGCCGAAGCAGAGAAAAGGCGCCAAGCGGAAGCCGAAGCAGAGAAGAGGCGCCAGGCAGAAGCCGAAGCAGAGAAGAGGCGCCAGGCAGAAGCCGCGGCCGAGAAGAAGCGTCAGGCTGAGGCCGAACGAAAGCGTCAGGAAGAAGCCGAGGCCGAGAAGAAGCGCCAAGCAGAAGCCGCAGCCGAGAAAAAGCGTCAGGCAGAAGCCGAAGCCGAGCGGAAGCGCCAAGCAGAAGCCGCGGCCGAGAAGAAGCGTCAGGCAGAGGCCGAGGCCGAACGGAAACGTCAGCAAGCACTCGCCGAACGGGCGGCTCAGGCCAATAATTCATCACTGGACAGCATGATCAGTGATGAAGAACAATCCATCGCTAACGCCAAGCAAGCCAGCGAAGCCGCCAATGGCTTCAAGAACCTGGTTCGCCGATACGTTGAACAAAGCTGGAATGTACCTTCCAATGCGTCTTCGGAGTTACGCGCCATCGTGCGAATCCAATTACTGCCCACTGGCGAACTGGTAAGCGCCACGATCACACAAAGCAGTGGCAATTCCGCTTTCGATCATTCCGTGATCAGTGCCGTCGAGAAGGCGGCGCCATTCCGTGAGATGCGCGAACTCGACGCTTCGGTAAGAGGTCGGTTCCGTGAATTCAATCTGGACTTCAACCCAGAGGACATCCGCTGATGAAACGACTCAATCTTTGGACAGCCGCGCTGCTGCTGATGTTGTGTGCCGGGATGGCGCATGCCGAGCTGACCATCGAAATCACCAAGGGCAGCGATCAGGCCATTCCCATTGCCATCGTGCCAATGGAAGGCGGGGATGAACTACCGCAAGAGGTCTCGCGTATTGTCAGCAACGACCTGGAACGCAGCGGTCGTTTCGAGCCATTGTCGCAAAATTCGCTGATCTCTCGGCCCAGTAGCAGCGATGATGTTTATTATCAGGATTGGCAGCAGTTGGATAGCGACTACCTGGTAGTGGGCAAGGTCAAGAACCAGGGGGGGCAATACCGCATTCAGTATGAGCTTCTGGACGTCAATGGCGAAGACCGTATGCTCGGCGAGGTCGTCACCTCCAGCCGCGATCAGCTCCGCGACAGTGCGCACTATATCAGTGATCAGATCTTTGAAGAGATCACTGGCATTCGTGGTGCCTTCTCGACGAGCATCGCTTATGTCACGGCCAATGGCGTCGGTGACAACATCAAATATACTTTGAACATCGCCGATGCCGACGGGCACAACAATCAGGAAATCCTCTCCTCGGATGAGCCCATCATGTCGCCAGCGTGGTCGCCCGACGGTCGCAAGCTGGCCTATGTCTCGTTTGAGACGGGACGCCCGTCCATCTATGTCCAGAATCTTTCGACAGGACAGCGTGTCCAATTGACCTCTTTCGAGGGAATCAACGGCGCACCGGCGTGGTCACCAGATGGACGCAAGCTAGCGATGTCGCTTTCCAAGGATGGCCAGCCGGAGATCTACGTCATGGATCTCGGCTCGCGTGACCTCACGCGCCTGACGCATAGTGATGCGATCGACACCGAACCCGAGTGGGCACCGAACGGTCGCAGCCTGATTTTCACCTCCGACCGTAGTGGCAATCCGCAGATCTATCGTTACAACTTGGGCGATGAGCAGGCCCAGCGGATCACCTTCACCGGCAGCTATAATTCACGTGGTCGTTTCAACCCGGACGGTGATGCGATATTTATGGTGACCCGTGACGACGACGGCTTCCACATTGCTCGCCAGGATCTGGATACCGACCGCATGACGATCCTCACCGATTCCAATTGGGATGAATCTCCCAGTGTCGCACCGAATGGCACCATGGTAATCTTCGCCACGCAAGAAGGGACCCGCGGTGTATTGGGGGCTGTATCGGACGATGGCAGTGCTTCCTTCCGGCTGCCATCGCCGCAAGGGGACGTGCGCGAACCCGCATGGTCGCCCTTTTTAGACTAAACCGCGATAGTGTCATTCGACTTCCAAGCAAGGAGAAAACAATGCAATTCAAACCGTATGCCCAAGGCCTCACCGTCGCCATTTCACTCGCCGTTCTCGCGGGTTGCTCCAGCACTGGCGGCACCCAAGACGGCAGCATGGACGGTATGTCCGGAACAGGCGCCGGAGGCTCAGGTTCCGCCTCCAGCCAAGGCATGGAAAGTGGACAAGGCACCTCGGGCAGCGAGATGGGCGACCGCAATGCCATCCCCGCAGAGCGCACCATCTACTTCGCTTTCGACCGCGATACCATTCGTCCGGAATTCGAGTCTGTCCTCGAAGCGCATGCTCAATATCTCAAGAACCATCCCAACACCGATGTCGTTCTGGAAGGGCATGCCGATGAGCGTGGCACCCGCGAGTACAACCTGGGGTTGGGTGAGCGTCGTGCGCAAGCCGTCGAGCAATATCTCAGTGTGGAAGGTGTCTCATCCTCACAGGTCGAAATCGTCAGCTACGGCGAAGAGCGTCCTGCGGTACGCGGTCACGATGAAGAATCGTACGCCCAGAATCGCCGCGTCGTCTTTTCCTACTAAACGTCGCCGGAGTCAGGTATGAAACACGGTCTGAAAAGACTGTGCGGCGCGGGAGCCTTGGTGCTCCCGCTGTCCGTATGGGCTCAACCCTCGGTCGATGACTTGACCGACCAGTCCAGCAGCATCTATAGCCAGACCGCCGTACGTGAAGAATCGAGCGGTGGTGGCAATCTGGCCTTGTTCAATCAGTTGCAGGACAACCAGCGCGCGATCAAACAATTGCGCGGCCAGCTCGAGGAGCTGCGCTACCAGCTCGAACAGCAGAAGAAACTTTCGCAAGAACGTTTTCTGGATCTGGAAAAGCGCGTCGATGAGATGGCATCGCGCTCTGCCTCTTCTCGAGATTCTTCCGGCGTCGATAGCGATGCCGCCAAGTCGGTCTCCAGTGGCGCCGCCACCAACGAATCGCAAGCAGGTAGCGCTCAAGAGGGCACGTCTGGCGATCAGGGACGCGAAGATTATCAAGCGGCTTTCAAGAAGGTGCAGGCGCGTGAGTTCGATCAGGCCATCCAGGCCTTCGAAGACTTCATCGGCGCATATCCGAATTCCGATTTACGCCCCAACGCGCACTACTGGCTAGGCGAGTTGTATTCCGCGCAATCGCAATTGGACGCGGCCGCCGAGTCTTTCCAGACGGTCATCGATGACTATCCCGGCAGCAACAAGGTCGCGGATGCGCTCTACAAGCTGGGGTTGCTAAAGGCACGCCAAGGCCATCCCGATGAAAGCACGCAGCTCCTCGAGCGCGTTCGCGACGACTACCCTGATAGTAACGCGGCTGACATGGCCGAGGACTTCCTTAACCAGTCAGGCTGATTGATGCTGAACGAGGGGGGCGTCATGGAATGTCATATTGATTATCACCCACCAGCGAACCTGCTCGAGGGGCGTGTTGTCCTTGTGACTGGCGCGGGGTCAGGCATCGGGCGTGCCGCCGCGCGTTCTTTTGCCGAGCATGGCGCAACGCTGATACTGGTCGGACGTACGCTGACCAAGCTCGAAGCGGTCTACGATGAGATTGAAACCGCTGGCGGCCCGCAACCCGCGATTTTCCCGCTCAACTTCGAGGGGGCGACACTCAAGGAATATCGCGATCTAGCCGAGACACTACAACGCGAGTTCGGTCGTCTCGATGGTCTTCTTCACAACGCCGGTTTGCTCGGGGAGTTGACGTCTTTCGCGCACTACGACCCCGAACTCTGGGAACGGGTGATGCAGGTCAATGTCACCGGTCCGGTGTGGATGACGCAGGCGTTGCTGCCATTGCTCGAGGCATCCCGCGATGCGTCGGTGGTGCTGACCTCCTCGAGTGTGGGGCGTAAGGGACGCGCGCGCTGGGGCGCTTATTCGGTTTCGAAGTTCGCGACGGAAGGTTTCATGCAGGTGCTGGCCAATGAACTCGAGCCCACTTCGTCGATACGAGTGAACACCCTCAATCCTGGAGCGACGCGCACGGCCATGCGACAAGGAGCGTATCCTGACGAGGATCCGGCGACGCTACGCACGCCGTTGGATATCATGCCGACTTACTTATGGCTGATGGGCCCCGCCAGCCAGGGACGTACGGGGCAAGCCTTCGACGCCCAGCCGCCCAAGGGTGTGGCGACAGCTTCTGGGTAGGCGGTGTCGTCAGCCGGAGGGTACAGCCATGTCGCCTTCGCTAGGCCAAAGCGCTTGCGTCAAGCTTTCCGGCGTTTCGAACCAACGATCTACCGGCCAGGTATCGGGCGTTTCCGCGTCGCCGATATAACCATAACGTACCGCGATGGCGTGCATGCCTGCCGCCCGCGCCGCTTGCATGTCACGTAGATGGTCACCGATGTACCAGCAATCGGTGGGGGCGACGCCGAGACGTCGCGCCGCCTCGAGTAGCGGTGCGGGGTCGGGCTTCTTGAGCGGCAGGTCATCTGCAGCCAGCAATACGCCGTGCGTTAGATTCAGTGCTTCGACCAGCGGCGCAGCATAGGCACGCGGCTTGTTGGTCACGATCCCCCAGGGGCGATGTGCGTTATCCCAGGCTTTCAACAACGGCTCTAGCCCGGGGAATACGTGGCTGTATCGCGCCACGTCACGCCCGTAGGTCTCAAGCAGAAAGCGCCTTGCCTCGCCATGATCGGCATGCGTAGGTGCCAATCCCAGTGCCAGTTCTACCAAAGCGCTACCGCCGTTCGAGACCTGGGCGCGGATAGTCTCATAAGGCAATGGCGCAAGGCCGTGATGCGTTCGCAAGGCATTAGTCGCTTGCGCCAGATCGGGCGCCGTGTCGACGAGCGTGCCGTCGAGATCGAAAAGCAGCGCCGCCGGCCGGGCGTCACTCATTGCGCCTCTCCCTTGCCCGTCCATTCCGGCGTGCAGTGCATCATGTAATTCACGGACACATCGTTGGCCACTAGGCGATAGCGCTTGGTCACGGGGTTATAGGTCAATCCAGTCTGACGACGCACGCGTAAGCCGGCGTCACGGCACCAGGCCGACAACTCCGCCGGGCGAATGAACTTGTTGTAGGTGTGCGTCCCGCGGGGCAATAGCTGCAACACGTACTCGGCGCCTAGAATGGCGAACATATACGCCTTGGGATTGCGGTTGATGGTCGAGAAAAATAAGTGGCCGCCAGGTTTGACCAGCGTCGCGCATGCCCGCACGACCGCCGCAGGGTCCGGAACATGCTCGAGCATTTCCAGGCAGGTGACGACATCGAACTCACCAGGGTGCTGGGCGGCCATTTCCTCGGCGCTGATCTGCCGGTAATCGACCGTCACCTCGCTTTCCTGCTGGTGCAAGCGCGCGACAGCGAGCGGTGCTTCTCCCATGTCGATACCCGTGACGCGAGCGCCGCGATGGGCCATCGCCTCGCTAAGAATGCCGCCACCGCATCCCACATCGATGGCGGTCTTGCCCGCCAGATTGGCTTGCTCATCGATGAAGTTCAGGCGCAGCGGGTTAATCTCATGCAGTGGCTTGAACTCGCTTTCAGGATCCCACCAGCGGCTGGCGAGCGCTTCGAACTTGGCGATCTCGGCGTGATCAACGTTGTTACCGAACGTCTCGCTCATGGGGTTTCCTCTTGGAGAAATGATCGAACCGATGCTGCAGCATACGTATCGAAATCTATGTCGTTATGTGTCGTCGCGTGCCGGCACACTAATAATGCACATTCTACAATGTTACGCGTGGATGTTGAGGGGCGCATTTTGTCAATTTAGACAATGCAAGACAGTGCGAACCTCTTTGCCTGAATACCATCAAAGGAATGCCGAATCGTTGGCGCCGTCGCGCTTTTCACTATGGCATACTGCCGACACTCGACCCTAGAACGCTAAGGAAGGAATCCTCATGATCAAGAAGGCCGTACTCCCCGTCGCTGGACTCGGTACACGTTGCCTACCAGCCTCCAAGGCCATTCCCAAGGAAATGATCACTGTCGTCGACAAGCCGGTCATCCAGTACGTCGTCGAAGAGGCGGTGGCCGCCGGCATCAAGGAAATCGTGTTGGTGACGCACTCCAGCAAAAGCGCCATCGAAAACCATTTCGACAAGAACTTCGAGCTCGAAGCGATGCTCGAGGCCAAGGGCAAGGATGAATTGCTCGCGGAAGTGCGCAACATCGTCCCCGAGGATGTGAGCATCATCGCCGTGCGCCAGCCAGTCGCTCTAGGACTTGGACACGCCGTACTATGCGCGCAGTCGGTGATTGGTGACGACCCCTTTGCCGTACTACTTCCCGATGTGTTGGTAGATGCTGGCGAGTTATCGCAGAACGATCTGGCCGGCATGATCGAGGCTTATGACAAGAGCGGCCAGGCACAGATCATGGTCGAAAACGTGCCGCAAGAGATGACCCACAAGTATGGAATCGTCGCGCTCGAGGGCGAGGCACCGGCCCCCGGCGATAGTGCATCCCTGACAGGCATGGTCGAAAAACCCAAGGTGGAGGAGGCGCCGTCCAGCCTGGCGGTGATCGGGCGTTATTTGCTGCCGGCTGCCATCTTCCCGTTGCTGGCCGAAACCCAGCCCGGCGCGGGGAATGAGATCCAGCTTACCGATGCCCTCGAGACCCTGCGCCAGCAGCAAGGCGCCGAAGCTTATCGCATGCGCGGTAATACCTACGATTGCGGGCACCAACTGGGCTATCTGGAAGCGACACTGGCACTCGCCAAGCGCCATCCCCAGTATGGCGAAGGCTTCCGCTCCTTGTTGAGCCGTTACGCAAACGAGGGCTGATGCCATGCGCGTGAACGTGTATGGAAGCGAGCTATCGGCGGCCGTGGCAGCGGCAGCGCTTTCCTCGGTGGGGCACCAGGTCGATTGGTACCCGCATCCCGAGGTGCCCTGGCAACATCTGGAACACGCCGAATGGCTGCTTCGCGAACCGGGACTCAAGTCCCAGATCGATGCGGGTTGTCGCTCGGGTTTGCTACGCCTGACCGATACGCCCACGCGGGAAGATGTCGAGATTCATTGGCTAGCGCTGGCTCCGGACCAGCGTGAATCCGCTGAAGCCTATGTGGCCGATATTCCCGCGGCGCAAAGCACCCCGCTGGTGATCGTCAATAATTCGACGTTTCCGGTCGGCCACACCGAACGCCTCGAGGCGTTGCTTGGCCACACCGGCCAAGCGGCCGTTGCCTTACCAGACATGCTGGAAGAAGGTCGTGCCTGGGAGACCTTCACCCGCCCGGCACGCTGGTTGCTCGGAAGCGAAGATCGCCAGGCCACCGCTCAGGTGCGCGAGCTGCTACGTGCTTTCAACCGTCGCCAGGACGTGTTCCAGCTCATGCCGCGCCGCGCCGCGGAGCTCGCCAAGCTGGCGATCATCGGCATGTTGGCGACACGCATAAGCTATATGAACGAGTTGGCGGGCCTAGCCGACTCGCTGGATGTCGATGTCGAACATGTCCGCCTGGGCATGGGCGCCGATAGCCGTATCGGTTTCGAGTACTTATATCCTGGCTGTGGCTTTGGCGGTCCCAGCTTCTCGCGTGATCTCATGCGGCTGGCCGATGTCCAGCATGCTTCCGGTCGCGAGTCGTTGCTGCTCGAGCATGTCCTCGACATCAACGAGCAGAAAAAAGAGACGTTGTTCCGCAAATTCTGGCACCACTTCCATGGCCAGCTTTTCGAGCGACGCGTCGCCATCTGGGGAGCGGCGTTCAAGCCTGGCACCACCCGCATCGATCAAGCGCCGGTGCTCACCTTGATCGATGCGTTGTTGGCGCAGGGCGTCAACGTCAGCATTCACGATCCCGAGGCGTTACCGGCTCTGCGTGAGCTCTACGAGCAGCATCCTCGTGTACGCTTTTGCGATGATGATTTTTACGCCGCTTGTGAAGAAGCGGATGCTCTGATGCTGGTCACCGAGTGGAAATGCTACTGGAATCCCAATTGGCGCCGACTAAGCGAACTCATGACCACGCCATTGATCCTGGATGGTCGCAATATCTACGATCCCGATTATGTCGCGTCACGTGGCTTGATCTATCGTGGTATCGGTCGACGAGCGGATCCGCCCAACGCCTGAACGATGCACGCTCCGTCGAAGCGGAGCGTGCTATTTCGATGGCCAATCAATCATTGAAGTTCTGGGAGATGAAGTCCCAGTTGATGACGTTCCACACGGCGTCCAGGTATTTTGGACGCGCGTTGCGATAATCGATGTAATAGGCATGCTCCCAGACATCGATGGTCAACAGAGGCGTTTGGCCATGCGCGATGGGGCAGTCGGCATCGTCGGTGTTGCTGATGTCCACGCCGCCATCGGCGGTCTTGATCAACCAGGTCCAACCAGAGCCGAAATTACCCACCGCTTTGGCATTGAACGCTTCCTTGAACTGCTCGAAGGAACCGAACGTCGCTTTGATCGCATCGCCCAACGCGCCCTTAGGTTCGCCGCCACCCTGGGGGGAGAGGCAGTGCCAGTAGAAGGTATGGTTCCATACCTGAGCCGCTTGATTGAACATGGCACCGGAAGCCGATTGAATGATCTCTTCGAGTGATTTGTCGTCGTAAACGGTACCCTGGGTCAGCTCGTTGAGCTTGTTCACGTAGGCTTGATGGTGTTTACCGTAGTGATACTCCAGCGTTTCGGCGGAGATATGCGGTTCGAGCGCGTTTTTCTCATACGGCAAGGCAGGCAGTTCGAACGCCATGATGTGCTCCTTTTATCGTGATCGGCCAAGAAGTAACCCAGGACCACAGAGGCATCTCAGCGTGAAGCGTTTTACTATCGGGGTCACTCTATTCACTAAAAAACCTTACAATACCAAGTATCTGCGTTCTAAGCCGCGCCCGGTATCTTAGCACCGGCCCCGGTAAGCGCCAATTTCGCTACATTCGTGTGATACGCCAGGGCATTGATAAATAACGTAGTCGAGACGAGAGCCGAGCATGTCTGAACGATCGGAAGGAACACGCCAGGAACCACGTATCGTGCCCGAGCGCGATACCGACCCCATCGCCGAAGGGCGCCTCGACAGCCGTCCACGCCGTGCCAGCAGCGGGACACGGCGTCGACGCACACGCGTCTGGCCATTGTGGTGCCTGACGTTACTTCTCATCGTCGCTCTGGCGGGAATCACGAGTTTTTACTGGCAAGAACGACAAGCCTGGCAAACTCGGTTTTCCAACCTCGAAGCACGGCAAAACAGCTTGACCGACCGCCTCGACGCCACGGGCAGCTCGCTGGATGCCTCCGGCGATAGCTTACGCTCCGAACTGGACCGGCTGCGCTCCCAATTGGATGCCTCCCGCGCCGTAATCGGCAACCTGGAAAACAAGGTTAGCGAGCTGGAGGATGGCACGGGGGCGAGTAGCGCCCTGGAAGACTTGCGCGACAGGCAAGACACGCAACAAACGCTCATCGCCGCTCAACAGTCCTCACTCAAGGCCCTGGAAAGCACGGGCGAAGATGCGCGCGCCACCTTGTCGTCACGCTTGGAGTCGCTCTCCTCGCGCCAGGAAGAGCAGGGCAGTGGGCTGGAGACGCTGACACAACGTCTTGATGAGCTGGGCGACACACGTCAGGCCCGTGGCGAAACGCTTGACGACCTGCAAGAGAACCTCGACGATCTGAGCGCTCGGGTCGCGTCACTATCCGGCGATCACGATGAAGTCGCCAATGAGGTCGCTAGCATTCAGGATGATCTACGGGAACTTCGCCAGGGACAATTGGCTCTCAATGCCAATGTGGAAGCACTTTCCGCTTCTCAATAATGTCGCTGTCGACTAATCACGCGATCTCACGACAAGGATTGAGTCATTGGAAATCAGCCGAGATCAACGCCCGGGGTTTATCGCCCCTTCACTGGTGGACGTTGTCGATCCGCAACGCAGGGGAGGCTGACGTCGATGCGCCATTCCATGACACGGCGCATCCTGTGGGGAGCGGCATTGAGTGTCGTTACGTCCAGTGCTCACGCTCTAGACGCGTCCGTTGAGGGGCTTGAAGGCCCTGCCGCCGACAATGTCGTCACTTTTCTGCGCGCGGTCGATACCCAGGACATCAGCGAGGAACGTCTGGACAGCGAGGTCCGCGATCGAACCCAACGGGCGTTGCGAGCCTTCGGCTATTACTCACCTCAGATCGAGACGGCGTATCCCGACGGCACGTTCGATGCCGACGCCGTTATCACCATCGACCCTGGGCCTCAGACACACATCACTCAGCTCGACATGGGTATCGATGGCGAGGCCCACGAGGATAGCGCCTTTCAGCGCGCACTCGATCAGGTGGCGCTCAAGGAAGGCGATGCATTACGCCATGACCGTTACGAAAGCGCTAAGAGCCGCTTTTCCACATTGGCGCTCGAACGTGGCTATTTCGATGCCGGCTTTACTCAACGACGGATGGAAGTGCGCCCCTGGGAGGCCAGTGCCCGTATTTTCCTGAGGATGGATAGCGGGCCGCGTTATCATTTCGGCAACATTCGTTTTTCGGGAAGCCAGATCGAAGAGGCCCGCCTGCGCCGCATGCTGCCGTTTGAAGACGGCGATCCTTATCTGGCCGGACAACTGGCCGAGTACAACCAACGTCTGGGCGAAACCGACTGGTTTCGCGGCATCGCCGTACGCCCACGCATCGATAGCAGCGGGCGTGGCGCGAATAGCGGTCAGTGGTGGCAAGAAGCCACCGGGCGTAGGCCCCCTTTGGCGAGTGGTCCGGGGCTTGCCGCCGTGCGCCAACTTCATGGCCTTCAGAGCACCGACGTGCCGGTCGACGTCACTGTCATTCCCGCCGACCGCCATCAGTTCGAAACCGGGATCGGCTATGCCACCGATGTGGGGCCACGCATTCAATTCAGTTGGGACATGCCCTGGCTCAATGATCGTGGCCACAGCCTCTCGAATGCCTTGTACCTCTCGGGGCCAGAGCAGCGCTTCGACGGTGAGTATCTGATGCCACTGGCCAACCCACTGCGCGATAGCTACCGCCTTGGCTATGGTCTACGTAAACTCGACAACGAGGACACGCAGAGCCTAGAGAGTTCGGTCGAGCTGGCACGGCGCTGGAAATTCGACAACGACTGGGTCCAAGAACTCTATTTTCGTACCACATACGAGGATTTCACCCAGGCGGATCAGGACGAACAAGTCTTGCTGCTTTATCCAGGCATCAGTTGGACCCGTACTCGCACGCGGCAACCCAATTTCCCCATGTGGGGGGATCGGCAACGGCTGGCGTTGGAGGTCTCCGATCCCGCGTGGGGGTCGGACGCGCGCTTCTTTCGCACTACATTCGACTCACAATGGATTCGCTCGCTGGGGCAGGACAACCGATTCGTCGGCCGCGTGGGCGGTGGCGCAATGGCGACCGACACCTTCGATAAAATTCCTCCGTCACTGCGTTTCTTCGCCGGGGGCGATCAAAGCGTGCGCGGCTACGGCTACGAGAGCCTGTCTCCGGAAAACGACGACGGCGAGCTGCTCGGTGGCCAGCACATGCTGACCGCCAGCGCCGAGTATCAGCGGCGGGTTACCGGCAACTGGTGGGGCGCAACGTTCATCGACACCGGCAATGCCTTCGATGAATGGTGGCCCGAGGAACTCAAGACCGGTGCCGGTATCGGTGTGCGATGGATTTCACCCGTGGGCCCCGTACGTTTCGATATCGCCCATCCTTTCGACAATGAGGAGGACGCGTGGCGTCTGCACTTCGCCATCGGACCGGAATTTTGATCCGTGCACTGATTTACGTACCGCTGTGGCTCTTGGGACTGGTGTTGTTGTTGCTCGGGGTGGCCTTGTCACCCTGGGGGACCGCGTGGTTGGCGGACCAAGGCCAGTCACGCGGCTGGTACGAGGTCGAGACAGTAGAAGGCGCGCCGCTGGACACGCTGACGCTACGCGGCCTGCATCTCGATATCGGCTCTCTCACCCTCGATGTCGAGCGCTTGCATCTGAGCTGGGCCGACGATTGTCTGCTGGACGGCAAGCTCTGTCTTCAGGGGCTGCAAGTCGAGGGTGCGCACATCGTCGTGGCGTCCGGTGATGCTAACGACGATGCTCAGCCTGATGCAGCGTCAGGCGGGGGCATGCCCGCGCTCTGGTTTCCGTTTCCCATCGAGATACGCGCCCTCGGGCTCGAGGACGTACGCGTCGAGTTGGCCGATGGCACGCAGTTGCAATGGGATGATTTCACCACCGGCGCGCGCATCTCCGGCAACGACCTCACATTACTGCCCACCCGCCTGGAGGGGACACAACTCTACCTGCCGATGAGCGAAGGGCAGCGTCTAACCCAAGGGATGGCATCGCCGGCCATTCCGGCAGGTGCTATCGATGCAGCCTCACAGGCGGCGGGGAGCTCTGCCGAGGCCTCCGCAACCGATAAAGCATCTGCGGTCAATGATGCGTCTGCGGTGGGTAGCAGGACATCCGATACCGACGCCGAACAACAACGCTTGGCCTTGCCCGAGATCGACTTGCCTCTCGATATTCGCGCTCCGAGTCTAGTGATCGACGACTTCCAGTTGCGTGGTGCAACGTCCTACCATCTGATGCAAGCCACGCTGTCGCTTTCCACCGAAGGTAGCGATGTCGCCATTCATCGGCTGCACGTGCGCAGCGATGACGGTGAGGCGGAACTGGCCCTGCAGACGACTCTGAGCGGCGACTACCCCCTCCATGGCAACTTGGAAGCGCATATCGCGCGTGCTCCGTTGGCCGGTCAGCGGGCCGAGTTGACGTTGGATGGCTCCCTGGCCGATCTGGCGCTCGACCTCGACGCCAGTGGCCCCGTCACGGCTACGCTGAAAGGTACGGTCGATGCACTGGCGCCGACCTTGCCATTCTCCTTATCGCTCGATGCCAACGACATCACCTGGCCGCTGGCGGGCACGCTCACCGCGCCTGAGCTCGCTGTGCAGAGCCGCCTGGATGCCGCCGCAGTATCGGCATCGCAGCACGTGGGCGCAGGCAAGCCAGCCTATCGGCTCGACACCCTCCATCTCGACGCCGATGGCTCCCTGGAAGATTATCGTGTCGCACTCGACTTGACGGCGCGCGGGGACGGCCTTCCCGAAAGCCGGTTGACGCTCGATGGCCGTGGTGATGCGTCGCACTTCGCCTGGTCACCGCTCACGCTCCAGGCCGAAGGCGGCACCTTGAGCGGTCGTGGCCACGTGAACTGGACCTCGGCGCTATCGGTGGAAAGCGACCTCCAATTCGACAAGCTGCCCGTGGGCGCCTTCACCGAGGCCGTCGACGGGACGCTCAACGGCAAGGCACGCGTCGGCTTCGACATGCAGCCTCAAGGCTGGCGACTGCGCGTACCGCAGTTGGCCATCGACGGCACCTTGCAAGACAGACCCCTAAGCTTGAACGCCAAACTCAGTGGCAATAGCCAGATGCAATGGGCGATCGACCAGCTCGACCTTCGTCAAGGCGATAACCTCATCACCGCGGAAGGCAACATCGGGCAACGTTTGGACCTGCGCAGTCGTATCGAGGCGCCGCGACTCTCTACGCTTTGGCCCGGGCTCGGTGGCGCTTTGCAGGGCGATCTCAACGCCCAGGGCTCCCTCAAATCACCACGTCTCGACCTCGACATGACCGGCGAGGCGCTGCGCTATCAGACGCAACAGCTCCAGTCCCTGTCGCTGAAGGCGCAGAGCGAAGGGATCGACGACCCGCGTGTGAATGCCGGCGTGTCTATCGAAGGACTCGAGGCCGGTGGCCAACGTGTCGACGCGCTGAGCGCCGCGCTAGCAGGGCGTCTCTCGCAGCACACGCTGGAGCTCGATGCTCGGCTGGGCAGCGGCCTACCGCTCTCACGGGTGAGTCTTACGCTCGACGGCCAGTACGACGCAAACGCGCAGCGCTATCGTGGATCGCTGGCGCCTCTCGAGTTGGCGACCGAATACGGCAATATCGCGCTCGATGACGCACTGGAATTCGATGCCGATGTCGCCACTCAACGTGTGACACTTGCGCCGTTCTGCCTGGTTCGCCAGCAGGGCGGCGAGGCGTGTCTCGTCGATCGGGCTCGGCTCGCCGCCGATACCGGCGACGCATCACTGGCCTTGCGCGACATTCCCATGGACCTGCTTGCCGACAAACTACCATCAGGCTGGCACGTGGACGGCAAGACCCAGGGCGAGGCCAATCTGAGCTGGCAACAAGCAGGCCAACAGTGGCATGCCGAGGGGCAAATCGATAGCCAACTGGACGTCACCGGAGAAGATGCGCGTGGCAATCCCTGGAAACTGCCCGACAGCCGTCTTGCAGTGACGTTCGATGCCACGCCATCTCGCGCCGATACACGACTGACACTCGATCAGGGCGATACCGGGAAATTGGCCCTGACGCTGGGCATCGACGATCCGCTGGGTGAAGCCGCATTGGAAGGGCGCCTGCAAGTCGATGACATCGCCTTCGCCCCGTATCGTGCCCTCGTCGAAGGCTTGTCCGAGCTAGAAGGGGCACTTGCCGGCGATGTCACCTTCGCGGGGACGTTACGCCAGCCCGATCTCGATGGCGAGCTGACGGCCGAAGGTGTAAAAGCGCGTGGTGCAGTTCTTCCCATCGCGATACGCGATGCCCGTCTGGGCATCGACTTCGCTGGACAACGCGCTGACATCGACGGGTTCGTGGCCGGTGAGAAAGGCCAGCTCAACCTGGATGGCGAAGCCGACTGGCAGGATCCCTCTGCTTGGCAAGCACGTCTAGGCATCGAGGGGCAAGACGATCCGCTGGAGGTGAGCCTGCCAAACTTCGGGCGTTTACGTGTCGCCCCGGACCTACGTGTCAATGCCAATCCAGACCGCTTGCAAGTACGCGGCGATGTCAATGTGCCTTGGGCGCGCCTGGAGGTGGGCAAGATTCCGCCTTCCGCGGTGGCACCTAGCAGCGACGAGGTCATCATCACGCGTGAGGAGGACGCCGCCCAGCAAAAAGCTGCGGCCTCAGGCGAGCAGGGCGAAGCCACGGCCCAGGCGCTCTCAGACGCCGGTATGGCACTTGATATCAGCGTCATGCTGCATCTCGGCCCCGACATGAGCCTCGAAGCCTATGGCCTCGAGTCACAGTTAGAAGGCCAACTCGAAGTACGGCAGGGTAGTGGCCCCGTGCAGCTGTTCGGGGATGTCAACTTGGTCGACGGCAGTTATACCGCATTCGGACAGGACTTGATCATTCGCCAAGGACAGATTCTGTTCAGCGGGCCAGCGTCCCAGCCGCGTCTGCAGTTCGAGGCGATTCGCAATCCCGACACCATCGAGGATGACGTGACTGCTGGGTTACGTGTCACAGGCCGTGCGGAGAACCCGCAGCTGAGCATCTTCTCGGAACCTGCGATGTCGGAAAGCCGGGCCCTTTCCTATCTACTTAGAGGCCGGGCACCGGGAGACGATGGCGGCGATGGGGCGCTGACCTCAGCGCTGATCGGGCTCTCACTATCTCAGAGCGGCCGCGCCGTGGGCCAGCTCGGCCAGGCATTCGGGGTCGACGATTTAAGTCTCGACACCTCGGGCTCGGGCGAGGATAGTCAGGTCGTCGTCAGCGGCTATGTCTTCGATGACTTGAAAGTTGGCTACGGCGTTGGCATTTTCTCCCCCATCGCCGAGCTGACGCTGCGCTATCGTCTGATTCAGAACCTGTACCTGGAAGCGGTATCCGGCGCAGCTCAGGCAATCGATTTGATCTATACCTTCAGCCTCGGGCGCAGCAGCGCTTCGCCTTGAGGCCACTGCCGCAAGGACACGCGGCATTGCGGCCGATGTCGAGGCGACGCCACTGAGCGTCGCCGTCGACATAGAACCACTGATCGGCATGATTGGCGAACCGAAAGCGGCTGGTTTCGGTAAGGCGCTGAAAGCCATCGGTGTCGATGAAATCGGCACTGAACGTCACCGTGCCTGTCTCGCCTTGTTGGGTACTGTCATGGACGATCAACCTAAGCCAGCGTGCTATGTTCGTGGCCAGTGAGTCGCGGGTAGGGCATGTGGCGGGATCCCAGGTAGCGATCAACGCGTCGTACGCATCGCGCGCGAAAGCGCTATAGCGTGCTCGCATCAGCGCCTCGGGTGTCCGCGCGCGGCGCGGATCCTCATGAATGGGCGCGCAGCATTCATCGAAGCGCCGCGGCTGCCCGCAGGGGCAGGCGTCGAACGCTTTTTTACTCATCGTCATGCGAGATTTTCCCTATGTGGCCACAAGAATCGCTCGAGCTTCCCACGCCGGAAACGGCACTCGAGGGGCGTGATACGCCCATACGTATCAGCGGCACTCATTATGTCAACGGCCGCTCGATGTTGTCGCCATTCCCAGAAGGGCATGAGGAAATCGTGCTAGGGCTTGGCTGTTTCTGGGGTGCAGAGCGTCTGTTCTGGGAAATGCCAGGTGTTTACGTAACAGCCGTGGGGTACGCTGGCGGCTATACGCCCAACCCGACCTACGAGGAAACGTGTACTGGGCATACCGGACACGCCGAGGTGGTCCACGTCGTGTTCGATCCTACCGAAATCGGGCTGCCCGAATTGCTGCGTGCTTTCTGGGAGGCGCACGACCCGACGCAAGGCATGCGGCAAGGCAACGACATCGGCAGCCAGTATCGGAGCGTCATCTACACCACGGATGAGCTACAGCGCCCACTGGTCGACAAGAGCTGGCAAGAATACGACCAGGCCCTGCGCCAGCAGGACCGTGGCCACGTTACGACGGAAGTGGCACCGCTCGAAGCCTTCTACTATGCGGAAGAGTATCACCAGCAGTATTTGGCCAAAAATCCGGCGGGATATTGCGGCCTCAAGGGCACGGGAGTGGCCTGTCCGGTGACGTGAAGCACTAGATTTCTTGCTGGGTCATTAACCGTTGGGCCCCGCCGCCAGCGAGTGATGCGGGGCCAGATGCGCGGCCCAGCATTCCAATTGCCACGCAACACGCCGTGCCAACCAGGAGCCGAGTCGGCCCTGGCGTGACTCAACGAAGCCGACATGCCCACCCTGGCGGGCGATTTCTAGTCGCACGGCATCGGCCGGGGCCGGCAGCCGGGAGAACAGATCGGCGGGCATGAAGGGATCATCCGCGGCGTGTAGGAGCAGGGTCGGCAATTCTATGTCACCCAACAGCCGACCGGCGGACGCGCGCTGATAATAGTCACTGGCCGACTGAAAACCATGCAAGGGAGCTGTGACCGCGTTGTCGTATGCCCAGAACGTCTCCAGGCCCTCGAGCTGTCGCGCGCTGAGTGTGATCGGGAGGGGGCCGGCCGCCAACTTGGTGGTGACCTTGCGTTTGAGAGCGTGGAGCAGATGACGCTGATAGACACGAGAAAAACCGCGGTTGAGCGCATCGGCGCTGGCCGCCAGATCGAGTGGCGCACTGATGGCAATGGCCCCGGCGAGATCGAGGCCGTCACCGCCTTGCTCGGCGACTAACTTGACAAGCATGTTGCCTCCCAACGACACACCGGCCGCCACCTTGATGGCGCGTGGATAACGTAGCGCCAACTGCCCAATGACCCAATAGGCATCCGCCGTATCGCCCGAGTGATAGGCCCGGGCCAGCCGATTAGGCGCCTGACCACAGCCACGAAAGTGCATCAGTACCGCCCGCCAGCCCATCTCACTCGCCGCACGCATCAACTCGCGTGCATACGGGGAGTCGAATGAGCCTTCTAAGCCATGAAACAGTACGAACACCGGCGCGTCCGCTCGCGTGGGGGCCGGCAGGGCCCAGGCAAGCTCGACGAAGTCGCCATCGGGTAGGTTAATGATTTCCGTTTCTCGCGCCAGCGAGGGTAACGGGAGAAAGCGAGGCAACAGGGTCTGCACATGGCGATTACCCAAGCCTCTTGGCGCGCAAAAATCGGCGGAAAACAGCGTGCGTGACATCGGTGCGGCTCTTGCGAATCTATCTGTAGCTTAGGCACTTTTCAGACAATGCCTAACGTTTTGCGCTTGCTTGGCAGGTACTCATCAGGCATTGCCGTACGTTGCCTCGAGTTGTTGCCATAAACCGGGCAAACCGGGGTGACGTGAATCCTTGCGCGCGTACAAGCGCAGATCCAGCGGGACATCCCAACGCTCATCGCCAGCGCGCACCAGTTCGCCATTGGCCATCGGGGTGGTGACACTGCGCTGCGGCAGCCATCCAAGCCCGTAGCCTTGTACCACCAGCTCGCGAATATTGGTGGCCTGCACACTTTCATTGAGCGTATTCAGGTAGACGGCATCCGGCTGGCGGCCGAGATGCGCCTCGAGCGCGGCCGCCATCAACCCTCGTGGATGAAAGGCGATCAGCGGTTGAGGCTGGCGGCGCGTCCCCGGTAACGAGAAGCGTGAGCGCCCCTCGGCATCGGGGGCGCTGACCGGAACGAGCCGCTCTTCGCCTAGGCTTAGGTATTTAAGCTCGCTCATTTCCAGATCGAGGGCTATCCGCCCGCGTGGCCAGTACAATAGCGCTAAATCACATTCGCTGCGTTCCAGTCCATGTAGATAATCGCCGATCAGCCAGCTCGTAGCACGCAAATAGGGCGATATCGCCGGTGTAAGAGCATGCTGTTCGAGCCAGCCTGGCAAAAAATTCGACACCAAACTCTGTGGCGCGGCCAGTAGGATGCGCCTGGCCTCGTCGGTGGCAATCGACTGTAAACGGTCACGCGTCAATCGCACGCGCTCGGTGATCTGCTCGCAAAGCGCTAGAAACTCCTCGCCAGCCGGCGTCAGACTCAACGGCAACGTTTGGCGGTTGATCAAGGTAGTTCCCATTTCCTCCTCGAGCAGCTTGATACGCCGCGAGAAGGTCGGTTGGGTCACGTTCTGGGCATCGGCGGCCCGGGAAAAATGGCGTTCCCTGGCCAGCACGATGAAGTCTTCGAGCCAGCGAATTTCCATTTTCAGACGCCATCCATCATCGTTAACGCCGCACGCCAGCCGAAGCGTGCAGCGTCGCATGGCAACGCCCCGTCACGTACAGATGGACGGGGCGCTGCAAGTATGTTGCTCCACGATACGCTCAGATACGGCCTTCCTCGACCGCATGACACGCCACCTGGTTACCGTCGTCGGTGACGATGAGCTGCGGTACTTCCTGGCGGCAGCGCTCCATGGCATGCGGACATCGACCATGAAAGACACAGCCCGAGGGAAGGTGAACCGGCGTGGGGACTTCGCCGGAAAGGCGTACATGCTCGGGGCGGTCGTCTTCGAGGCGGGGAATCGCCGAGAGCAGCGCTTGCGTATAGGGATGCTTAGGCCTCGCGAACAGTGAGCGCGTATCGGCTAGTTCACACACCGTCCCCAGATACATGACCGCCACCCGCGTCCCAAAATGCTCGACCACGGCCAAGTCATGGGTAATGAAGAGATACGTCAGGTGGCGTTCGGCCTGTGCGTCCATCAGCAGGTTGAGCACCTGGGCCTGGATCGACACATCGAGCGCCGAGATCGGTTCGTCGGCGACGATGAACTCGGGGTCGACGGCCAACGCCCGGGCAATTGCGATCCGTTGGCGTTGACCGCCGGAAAACTCGTGCCCGAAGCGCTTGCCCCATTCCGGATCGATGCCCACCGACGCCATCACGTCGTCCACCTTGTCCTGGACCTGCGGTGTCGTCCAGTCCGGGTGATGAAAACGCAATGGTTCTTCCAGCGTCTGTTGGATCGTCATGCGTGGGTTAAGCGAGGCATACGGATTCTGAAAGATCATCTGCATGCGCTGACGATAAGGCAGTAGCCGTTTACCACGCATATTATCGATGCGCTGGCCGTCATACCTAATTTCCCCCGCGCTGGGAGACAGCAACCCCATGACCAGGCGCGCCACGGTGGATTTGCCACAGCCGGACTCCCCGACCACGCACAAAGCCTCGCCCCGGCGAACGGAGAGGTCCACGCCGTTGATGGCATGCACTTGTTCATTGCGCCGCACCAGACGACCTTTTTCGAAGTGCAACTGTTCGAGGAATCCGTCGGCCAACGGGAAATGCTTGTACATCCCGCGAATCTCCAGCAGGGACTCAGCCTCGGCGTGGTTCTGTGACGCAGTCACGGGTGATGCTTGGGCGGCAACGGCGTTCATGAGGCCTCCTTGGCGAGCATGTCACGCACCATGTGGCACGCGACGTCGCAATTGCCCGAGGTAACGAACTCGGGGACCTCTTCGAGGCAATCGCGGCGCGGCTGCCCCGAAGCGTCGTAACGATATTGGCAACGTGGATGAAATGCGCAACCGCTCGGCGTATTGGCAAGTGATGGCATCGAGCCAGGAATTTGGTTGAGCCGACTACCGGGCGTGGTCATCTGGGGCAGGGCATTGAGCAACCCCTGCGTATAGGGATGCTGGGCATCGTTGATGATTTCGCGCGTCGGTCCCTGCTCGATGACGCGTCCGGCGTACATGACCAACGTACGCTGAGTCATCTGGCTGACCACGCCCAAGTCATGAGTGATCAACACCAGTCCCACATTGTGCTTCTCACACAGCTCGCGCAGGAGCGTCATGATCTCGGCTTGAATCGTCACATCCAACGCCGTGGTTGGCTCGTCGGCGACGATGATATCCGGGTCCAGCAGGAGTGCGATCGCGATGATGATACGCTGGCGCATGCCCCCTGAGAGTTCGTGAGGATACTGATCCAGACGCGTTTCCGGCGATGGGATATAAACCTGCTTGAGCTTGTGCAGGGCGATGGCGCGCGCTTCACGTGTCGAGATACGTCGATGCGCCTTCAGACTCTCGACCATCTGCTCGCCAATGGAAAGCACGGGGTTGAGCGTCATCATCGGATCCTGAAAGATCATCGAGATGCGATTGCCGCGTACGCGACGCAGCTCGCGTGCCGACATTCGCGCCAGATCGTTACCTTCGAAACGAATGCTGCCACCGGCGATATACCCCGGCTTGGCGATAAGGTTGAGCAATGTGAACGCGGCCACCGATTTGCCCGCACCGGACTCACCGACAATGCCCAGACGCTCGCCGCGATCCAGCGTGAAGCTAACGTCGCGCAGGGCGCGCACCTCACCTTGGCGCAGGGCAAAGCGCACATCGAGATTGGAAACTTCGAGTAAAGCCATGTGCGTTACCCCTTGTAGAGCCGAGGATTCATGACGTCGCGCAACCAGTCGCCAAGCAAGTTGACTACCAGCACCAGCACCACGAGGACTGCGCCGGGGATCAGTGTGATCCACCAGGACCCGGACTGCAGATAATCAAAGCCGGACTTGATCAATGAGCCCAGAGAAGGCTGAGTTTCCGGCATGCCTAGGCCGAGGAAGGAAAGGGCGGCCTCGGAGATGATGGCGTTGGCGATCTGCACGGTCGAGATGACGAAGATCGGCGAAAGCGTGTTAGGCAGAATATGGCGGAACATGATCCGGCGGTCGCGATACCCCATGACGCGAGCGGCATCCACGTATTCCTTGGAACGCTCGGCCAGCACCGAAGCACGCACCGTGCGGGCGTATTGCGGCCATTCGGCAAGCCCGATGATCAACACCAGCAGCCAGACGGCGTAGTCGCTATATACGGCACCACCGAACACAGCCTTGATCAACGCCCCGACGATGATGGCGACCATCAATGTCGAGAACGACAGCTGAATGTCCGCCAGACGCATCAGAAACGCATCGATCCGGCCACCCAAGTAACCGGCCAACAGCCCCACAGTAACGCCGATCAGCGCCTGGAGCATCACTGCACCGAAGCCGATGATCAGCGAGACGCGCGCGCCATAAAGAATCGTCGACAGCAGGTCACGCCCCTGGGCATCGGTGCCCAAAGGGAAGAGGGCATCAGCGCCGTCGATCCATATGGGAGGAAGCTCGGAGTTAAGGATATTGATCTGGGTGAGATCGTAGGGGTTCATCGGTGCGAGCCACGGCGCGCAAACCGCCCCCAAGAGAATGCATAGGAAAATGGCCAGGCAGAATTGCGCGATCCAATCACGCTTGAAGCTGTAGACCAGATAAGAATTACGGAAACGCTTCCAGCGGGAAGGCGTTGTTGCAGTCGTTGTCGTCATGCCGGCTTCCCTGTCAGTTTCACTGTCGGATTGACCAGCCCGTAGATCAGATCAACCAGCGTGTTGGTGACCACGAAGATCAAACCGACGATCATCAAGTAGGTTACGATGAGCGGGATATCCGAGCGCTGGATGGCTTCGAGGAACATGAGCCCCATGCCCGGCCACTGGAAGACGGTCTCGGTTAGGATGGTGTAGGCCACCATAGTGCCGAGCTGAACGCCACCGACGGTAATGACCGGCAGCATGGTGTTTTTGAGTGCATGCACGAAGTAGATGCGCTTGAGCGAGATCCCTTTGGCCGTGGCGAACTTGACGTATTCCGACTGCAAGACCTCGAGCATTTCGGCACGTATCAGACGAATGAAAAGCGGCAGCATGATCGACGCCAACGAAACGGCGGGCAGCACCAGGTACGTCAGGCCATCGAGGGAGAAGAAGTTGCTATCCCAGGTACCGAAGAGGTGCGTCAAGTCGTTGCCGCGACCGTATGACGGCATTCCGCCCTCAGTGGACAATACACCGTTGAGCCACTGTCCCCATCCCGTATCCACCGGAAAGGGCGAGAAGTCGACGCCGATCGCGAAGAGTTGAATCAACATGATGGCCGTTAGGAAAACGGGGATCGAAATACCGATGATGGAGACGCTCATGAAAAAGCGTGACAGGGCCGATCGTGGGCGTATCGCACAGTAGACTCCGATAGGCACCGAAAACACCACGATGATCAGTGTCGCGGCAATCACCAGTTCCAGCGTCGCCGGTAAATGGCGCTGGATGACCTCTGTCGTCGGCTCGTTGAAAAAGTACGAGTAACCGAAATCGCCTTGCAGGGCATTGGTCGCGAAGCGACCGTACTGCACGAGGAAGGAGTCGTTGAGCCCCAGCTCTTCTCGCAGTTCGGCCCGCTGGCTCTCCGGCACGGACTGTCCCACCATCTGCTGGATGGGATCGCCCAGATTGCTCTGGATGGCGAAACTGATAACGCTGATGACGAACATGACCACGAAGGCATGCATCAGTCGCTTGATCAGAAAAGCGATCATGGATGGCGTGTCCTGTTAAACGGGCATCTCCGTCCCATGCCCTGAGTAGGCTGGGCCGGAGAAACATCGTGGATGGGAATAGAGCAATGCCGCCCGATGGCGGCATTGCATGGTCGCGCTCTTATTGCTCGACGACGAGATCCCCGAGGTACGGGAAGTTCATGACGTTCACCACGGGCTCGAGCTTGACGTTTTTCTTCGCCGCCCAAGCGAGATCCTGCCAATGCAACGGCATGAAGGCGGCGTCGTCATACAGCGCCTTCTCGACCGCCTGCAACATCTCGGCACGCTTGGCGCGGTCCGTCTCGACATTCGCCTGCGCCACTTTCTCGTCGAGCTCTGGGTTACAGTAGTTAGCCGCGTTGTACTGGCCGGCTCCCGTCTCGAGGTCCGGGCACTCGGTGAGATACTGGAACAAGTTGGCGGAATCCTCTGTATCGGCGTGCCAGCCGATCATCATGATATCCGCGGCGCGGTCGTCGAACTCTCCCCAATACTGAGCTTTGGGTAGCGTCTTGAGGTCCACGTCGACATTGATGCGCGACAACATCGTGGCCACCGCTTGGGCGATCTTGGCGTCGTTCACATAGCGGTTGTTGGGCGCCATCATGGAGACCGAGAAGCCATCTTCGTAGCCGGCTTCTTTCATTAGTTCCTTGGCTTTCTCAACGTCGTAGCGCGGTTCCAGGCTGTCGTTGTAACCGTCGTAGCCCTTGGGAGAGAGTTGCGCCGCGGGGGTCGCAAAGCCTTTCATCAACCGGTCGGCGATGGCCTGCTGATTCACTGCGTAGTTGAAGGCCTTGCGGACACGTGGATCCTCGAACGCTTCCACACGCTTCTGGTTGAGCTGCATGAGGATGATGCGGGTGCCCGACATGGTGGTCAGCTCAACATTCTTGTCGGCTCTGACACGGTCCAGATCATTGGGCGGTACGGGCGCTATGAAATCGACATCACCGGACAGCAATGCCGATACACGCGTGGCGTTCTCGCCGATCGGCGTCAGCACGAGACGGTCGACATTGCCCGGGGAGTCTTTGTCCCAGTAGTCATCAAAGCGTTCGAACTCGACTTTGACACCTTGCTGGCGGGACACGACCTCGTAGGGGCCAGTACCCGACGAGTGCCGTGATGCGAAGGAATCGCCATTCTTGACGATTTCATCCTTGGGATCGCCGTCTTCCGTCTCGCCAGAGTAGTACTCGCTATCCATGGGGAAGATATAGGTCGCGAGGTTGAGAACGAGCGGGTAGGGCTTATGCGTCTTTATTTCGACGGTGTGCTCGTCGATGGCGGTTGCCGAAGCGATGGGATCGAAGATCGCCTTGAAGTCGGCGCTACGCTTCAGACGGTTGATGGTCCAGACCACGTCCTTGGCAGTAAAGTCGTTACCAGTATGGAACTTGACGCCGTCACGCAGCGTGAAGCGCATCGTCTTGTCGTCGATGCGTTCCCAGTCCGCCGCCAGGCGCGGCTCGAACTTGACGTCTTTCGTCCAGCGTACGAGGGGGTCGTGCGTCAGATGCGAAAGCTGCAGGATGCCGCCGGAGAGCTGTTCATGGATGTCCAACGACACCGGGTCGGCATCATACGCCATGCGTAATGTCACGGGATCGCTATCGCTGGCCGAGTCTTGCGCCAGCGCAGGCAGTGGAAGCACGACGGAAGCGCCGAGCAACGAGGCCAGGAGAGTCTTCTTATCGATCATGTTGAAGCCCTATTGTGTATTGTTATGCGACGAGAATCGTCAGCTTCAACATAAAGAGCTTTGTGTGAAGACGACAATCGAAATCTTGATGGTCGCCATTCGTCAGATGAATAACAGCGTCCTGGTCGCTTCCAGCGCGTGGCCGATATCAGCGCTCGATGCGATCGAGGCGATGAATGTGCGAGGCTTCGTCGAGCTGCGATACCGTGCACTCAAGATCGGTCACACAGCCGTCGGACAAACCGTAGACCCACCCATGCACCGATAGTTTTTGTCCTCGCTGCCAAGCACGCTGCACGACCTTGGTACGACACAGGTTGGCGACTTGTGCCCGTACGTTGAGTTCGCACATTCGATCGACCTTCTCGTCGAGCGACAAGGGCTCCAGCGCCTCACGATTGATGCTGTAAATCTCGCGAACGCTGTGCAGCCAGTAATCGATCATGCCATTATCGCCATCGGCGATTGCGGCCCGCACGCCACCGCAACCATAGTGGCCAACCACCATGATGTGTTCGACCTGCAGCACATCGACCGCGAATTGCACCACCGATAGCGCATTCATGTCGTTGTGATACAGCAGATTGGCCACGTTGCGATGTACGAAAACCTCGCCCGGTGGCAAATCGATGATCTGGTTCGCCGGCACGCGGCTATCCGAGCACCCGATCCACAGATAGTCGGGATTCTGCTGATGCGACAAGCGCTCGAAGAAGTCCGGGTCACGCTCCCGTACGCTGGCGGCCCACTGGCGGTTCTGTTCCAACAGCTTCTTGATATCGCTCATGTAAATCTCTTCATGCAGGGGGTATCCAAGCAACTTTTACCTCCTGTGCTACCAAGCGTCAATCTAGCCCCTCCCTGCACGTTCGTCGGGCTGTTATCATCTGCATCATCGAAAAGTCAGGAGATCGACGTGGCTCAGTACGATTACGACCTATTTGTCATCGGCGCGGGCTCTGGTGGAGTACGCGCCGCACGCACGGCGGCTGCTACAGGGGCGCGCGTCGCCATTGCCGAGGACCGCTATCTAGGTGGCACCTGTGTGAATGTCGGGTGTGTGCCCAAGAAGCTTTATTCCTATGCGGCGCATTTCCATGATGCCTTCGAGGATAGTGCCGGCTTCGGTTGGACGCTGCCCGAGGCACCACGCTTTGACTGGGCCACGCTGCGTGACAACAAGATCGAGGAAATCAAACGCCTCAACGGCATCTACGGGCGCTTGCTCGAAGGTGCCGACGTCATGCTACTCAATGGCCGCGCCCGTATCACCGGGCCTCATAGCGTCGAGATCAACGGCGAGACGATCGCCGCCGAAAAGATCCTGGTAGCGACCGGCGGCTGGCCCTGGGTTCCCGATATCGAGGGTGCGGAATATGCCGTGGACTCCAATCGCGTCTTCGATCTGGACACCTTTCCCGAGCGCTTCCTGGTACTCGGCGGCGGTTATATCGCGGTCGAGTTCGCCAGCATCTTCAATGGACTCGGTAGCGACGCGCACTTGGTCTACCGCGGCGAGCTGTTCCTGCGCGGCTTCGACCGTGAAGTACGTGAGTTCACCCGCGACGAGATGCAGAAGAAGGGCGTCAACCTGCATTTCGAAACCACCATCGAGCGTATCGAGCCGGTCGGCGATGCCTACCGCGTGAGCCTGACCAACGGCGAAACACTGGAAGTAGACGTCGTGCTGGCGGCCACCGGACGCCGCCCGAACCTCACCGGACTGGGACTCGACGCGCTGGACATCGAACTCAATCCCAATGGCACGATCAAGGTTGACGAGCGTTATCAGACCTCAGAACCGTCGATCCTGGCGCTGGGCGACGTGACCGGTGGCCCCGAGCTCACGCCCGTGGCGCTTGCCGAAGCCATGCACCTCGTTCAGCACCATTACGGGGACGCAACGCCGGGGCCCTTGGATTACCAAGACATCGCCACAGCCGTGTTTTGTCACCCCAATATCGGCACCGTTGGCCTGAGCGAAGAAGAAGCGCGTGAGCAGTGCGAAGCTGGAGTGCGCATCTATCGCGCTGACTTCCGCCCCATGAAGCACACGCTCTCGGGTAGCCAGGAACGTTGCCTGATGAAGCTGGTCGTTGATGACGCAACCGATCGTGTGGTCGGCGCTCACATGGTGGGCGACGATGCCGGCGAACTCATACAGGGGATCGCCATCGCTGTGCGTGCACGCCTGACCAAGACCGACTTTGATGCCACGGTGGGTATACATCCCACTAGTGCTGAGGAGTTCGTCACAATGCGCTCCTTGTCACGTCGCTAGCGATGTGATGAAGTTTCGATTAGCAAACGGGCCACCTCGGTGGCCCGTTTGCGTTGATACCCGACCGCGAGGCATCGCTACTCAATGCATGCATACGACTCATGATTGACTAAACTGAGAGCAGTCGTGGTTACATAAGCTCAGGTTAGCGGCGCATTCCATATGCGCATTTCAGACTATAATGTGTGTTTATGTGATAGCGACATGACGATAATGGCTTATTTGATCAATGCATAAGCCGCTGTTATTATTGCGAACACATTCGCCATTAGCGAAAAATGGATATGACACCCACGACCGAGAACTTCACGCCTTCCGCCGATCTGGCGCGTCCTAGCGTCGCCGATACCGTGATTGGCAGTGCACAGAAGACTCTTTTCATCCGTAAGCCCACGACCGACGATGGGTGGGGAATCTACGAGCTCGTCAAGGCGTGCCCCCCCTTGGATGTCAACTCGGGATACGCCTATCTATTACTCGCGACGCAGTTTCGCGATACCTGTGCCGTCGCCACGGACGAAGAAGGGGAGATCGTCGGTTTCGTCTCCGGTTACGTGAAGCGCAATGCACCGGATACCTATTTCCTGTGGCAAGTGGCCGTGGGTGATAAAGCCCGCGGAACGGGTTTGGCACGGCGTCTCGTCGAAGCCGTACTGATGCGCTCCGGGATGAGCGGTGTCCGTCATCTCGAAACTACCATCACACCCGATAATGAGGCATCGTGGGGGCTGTTCAAGCGTCTTGCCGACCGTTGGCAGGCACCCTTGAATAGCCGTGAGTATTTCTCTACGGGGCAGCTGGGTGGCGAGCACGATCCGGAGAATCTCGTCCGAATCGGCCCGTTCGAGCCGCAACGAATTTGATCCGCTTAAAGAGGCAATCTATGCAGACCGAGATTCTCGAACGTATGGAATCTGAAGTTCGGACCTATTCGCGTTCGTTTCCTACCGTTTTCACCGAAGCCAAGGGTGCCCGTCTGCACTCTGAAGACGGTAAGCAGTACATCGACTTTCTCGCGGGCGCCGGTACGCTGAACTACGGGCACAACAATCCCCACATCAAGCAGGCGCTGGTGGATTACATCGCGTCCGACGGCATCGTTCATGGCCTCGATATGTGGAGCAAGGCCAAACGTGAATATCTGGAAACCCTGGAAGAGGTAATCCTCAAGCCGCGCGGACTGAACTACAAGGTTCAATTGCCGGGGCCGACGGGTACCAATGCCGTGGAAGCCGCCATCCGCATAGCGCGCAATGCCAAAGGGCGTCATAACATCGTCGCCTTCACCAATGGTTTCCATGGGGTCACCATGGGAGCGCTGGCCACCACCGGTAATCGTAAGTTCCGTGAAGCCACCGGCGGCATCCCGATGCAGGGCGGAAGCTTCATGCCCTTCGATGGCTACATGGGCGAAGATACCGACACTCTGGGCTATTTCGAAAAGCTGCTGGGCGACAACTCCAGCGGTCTCGATATTCCCGCCGCCGTGATCGTCGAAACGGTGCAGGGCGAGGGCGGCATCAATCCGGCCAGCATTCCGTGGCTACAACGCCTTGAGAAAATCTGCCGCGCCCATGACATCCTGCTGATCGTCGATGACATCCAGGCGGGTTGCGGTCGTACCGGCAAGTTCTTCAGCTTCGAGCATGCCGACATCCACCCAGATATCGTTACCAACTCCAAATCGCTATCAGGCTACGGACTACCGTTCGCTCACGTGCTGATGCGTCCAGAACTGGATATCTGGAAGCCTGGCCAATACAACGGCACGTTCCGTGGCTTCAGCCTTGCGCTCGTGACGGCGGCCGCCGCCATGCGCCACTTCTGGAGCGACGATACCTTCGAGCGTGATGTGCAACGCAAAGGCGGTGTCGTTGAAGAGCGCTTTCAGAAGATCGCCACCTTCATGACCGAGCAAGGGCATAAAGCTAGCGAGCGTGGCCGTGGCCTGATGCGTGGCCTGGATGTCGTCGACGGCGATATGGCCGACAAGATCACCGCTCAGGCCTTCAAGAACGGCCTGATCATCGAGACGTCGGGACACTCCGGGCAGGTCGTCAAATGCCTGTGCCCGCTGAGTATCTCCGACGAAGACCTCAATGAAGGTCTGGATATTCTTGAACGAAGCGTCAAGGAAGTCTTTAGTCAAGCCTGAACGTGCTTTTCGTTAGTCCACTAAGTTATTATCGTCACATGCATTACAGTGGACTTCGGATGTGGCCCGCGAGACCGCGGGCCCTTTATTGAGCCCCATGGAGGATTGCGCTACATGATCGTTCGTAACCTAGAAGAGTGCCGCAAGACCGAGCGCTTCGTTGAAGCCGAAAACGGGAACTGGGATAGCACGCGCCTGGTGCTGGCCGACGACAACGTTGGCTTCTCGTTCAACATTACCCGTATCCATCCGGGCACTGAGACCCACATTCATTACAAGCATCACTTCGAAGCCGTATTTTGCTACGAAGGTGAAGGTGAAGTCGAAACGCTGGCCGACGGCAAGATTCATCCCATCAAGGCCGGCGATATGTATCTGCTCGATCAGCACGATGAGCATTTGCTACGCGGCAAAGAAAAAGGCATGACCGTGGCATGCGTTTTCAATCCTGCGTTGACCGGGCGTGAAGTTCACCGTGAAGACGGCTCGTACGCACCGCTCGATGAATAAGCGCTAGCGGCTAGCACGACCGCAAAAACGCTGCCGGACCAGGCAGCGTTTTCTTTTGTATGAGTTTAGCGATGCAACTGGCGAAGATGTCGCTCGACACCATGATGGATAGCCAATGGATAACGATGGTGCTTGTCTCCGTATTGCCTATCCTTTTGGTTCGCATAATATATATTATGTTAAATTCTATATTTATCTTGTGCCAGTAATGGACATCCCAGCAACCAACTCCGTATGATCAAGCGCGATTTTGTTCAGGTGCCTGAGCCCCACGCCCTCTCGTTTCGTTTCAATGCGTTGCCAAGATGGCCCTAGACAGGAAAATGCTATGCGCTCCCGCTCGTTATTTATTTCCGCTTTGTGTGTTGGTGTACTGACACTCGCAGGCTGTGCCGTACCACAAGCGACACATCATACCGACGACTTGACCGAGACGGCTTTCAACCAACGTCTGGAGAGCCTAGAAAGTAATCTGGCGCTACGCTGCTCGACTCAAACCGAGCTATTACGCGTTCAAGCTGAGCGTGCGCAGCGCATCGGTGACAATGTGCGGGCTAATGGCAAGCTGCTGCGTCATTTACGCGCCGATGTCGAGAATATCGGCCAAGAACCTCGCGTAGTGACCACATGCCCCATCGAGCGCAGCGATACTGCCAGCAAGGAAATGCTGGGTCGCAATGAATGGGTTGGCTTCCCCACGGTCGGCACCTACCTTAAGGCTCGTGTGGACTCCGGTGCTAATACATCCTCGCTCTCGGCGCATGACGTGACGGAATTCGAACGCGATGGCGAAAGCTGGGTGCGTTTCAAGTTGGCACTCGAAGATGACGAGCCAGCCGTCGACGGTATACGTGATGACGCGATCGAGGCACCGGTGACACGCCGCGTCAAAATCATTCAAGCGTCGGGGACCGACAGTCGCCCCGTGATCAGCCTGCTGATGACTCTGGGCCCCCTCAAGCAGCGCGTCGAGTTCACGCTCAACGACCGCTCGCATCTCGATTACCCCGTCTTGCTGGGGCGGCGTTTCTTCATGGATATAGCGCTGATCGACGTCAGCCAGGCCTACATCCATCCGCGGCCGGAATTTCCCGGTGGCAAGAGCGCGTCAGAGGCGGAAAAGGATCAGCAAGACAACGATAGCGAGGAAGAAGCTCGCTGAGTCGGCGCCCCATGGCGCATCTCGATAACCTCAAGTGGACGGCGTCACGGCGCGCCGCTTTGTCGACAAGGATAATGCATGTCCCGAGTGCCCTTTTACCTCTTGGTCGGCGCCTTGCTGGTCATTGGTATCATCTTGACCATCTTCCGACATTTTCACTACGACGTTCCCTTCATGCCGGGCGAGCAACGGCAGATATGGGAAGTCGAGGCACAGGTCAACTTCGATGCCGAGAACGGCCCCGTCAGAATCGATCTTGCCCTGCCCTCCAACCAGCCAGGCTTTCGTCTGCTGACGGAAAACACCGCCTCTTCGGGGTTCGGACTATCATATCTGCGTGACGACAAGGCACGCCATGCGCAGTGGGCAATCCGGCAAGCCAATGGGCCCCAGCAGCTTTATTACTCAGCGCAGTTGCTGGTGACCGATGGCGAGGAAGAGTTTCTGGCCGAACCTCCAGCATTGCAACGCGATATCGGCTGGGAGCGGCCCTACGATACCGCTGCGAGAGAAGTCATCGACCAGGCACATGAGCGCTCGGCGGATGCCTTCACGTTCACGCGTGAGTTGATCAAGGAGTTCACCGATCAACGCCAGGGGGAAAACGCTCGACTTCTGCTCTCTCAATACGAGCGCCCTGTCTTGCTGACCCGCTTACTCAATCAAGCCAATGTTCACGCTCGGATCGTCAATGGGCTGAGGCTGGAAGACGGCCGTCGTCGACAGTCGCTGACCCCGTGGCTGCAAGTGTTCGAAAATGAGAAATGGGTACTGATCAATCCCCGGACGGGCGAGCAAGGCAAGCCGGATGATCTCTTGCTGTGGGAGCGTCACGGCAATGCCGTGCTCGAAGTCCAGGGGGGCAGCGACTCTCGCGTGAGTTTCTCCATGTTGCGTCATAACGAGCCGGCATCGGTTGCGGTGCGCAATCAGTTTGCCGACGACACCCTGCTGAACTTCTCTATTCACAGCTTGCCCATCGAAGAACAGGCCCTTTTCAAGACGATCCTTTTGATTCCCATTGGGGCGCTGGTCGTCGTGCTGCTGCGCGTTCTCGTGGGGCTCGAGACCTCCGGTACTTTCATGCCGGTGTTGATCGCTCTGGCCTTCATCCAAACGACCTTGATCACCGGATTGGTCGGTTTCCTGCTCGTCGTCGCCGTAGGCCTGGTGATTCGCAGCTATCTATCGCGACTCAATCTATTACTGGTGGCACGAGTGTCGGCGGTGATCATAACGGTCATCGCCATCATTTCGTTGTTCTCGGTCATGGCCTATCGCTTCGGCCTCAATGCGGGGCTGACCATCACCTTCTTCCCGATGATCATTCTCTCCTGGACCATCGAGCGGATGTCGATCCTATGGGAGGAAGAAGGCCCGAAAGAAGTCCTCAAGCAAGGATTCGGCAGCCTGCTGACTGCCGTGCTGGCCTATCTAGCCATGAACAATCCTTGGGTCCGCCACATTACCTTTAACTTCCTGGGCGTACAGCTGATTCTCATGGCCATGATTCTGCTGCTGGGGAATTATACCGGATACCGTTTGCTGGAATTGCGACGCTTCCAGCCCCTGGCGAAGGATGACTGATATGTGGGCGACTCCAGCCAGGTTGCAGGCCAAGGGCGTCATTGGAATGAACCGCCGCAACATACGCTACATCGGCCGTTATAACGATCGCCGGCTCTATCCTCTCGTCGACGACAAGCTGCAGACCAAGCTCCTGGCCAAGCGCCATGGAATTACTACGCCAGACTTGATCGGTACCGTGAGCACGCAATTCGACGTGAAGCACGTCGTCGAGATGGTGAAAGACGCACCAGGTTTCGTCATCAAACCCGCCAAGGGCAGTGGCGGCAAGGGCATTCTCGTCGTCGAACGCCAACAGGATGGTGGTTACGTCAAGCCCAGTGGTGCGCGCATCGAACGGGTGGACCTGGAACGTCACGTTTCCAATATCCTGTCCGGGCTTTATTCACTGGGCGGCACGCCCGATGTCGCGGTTATCGAGTCCTTGATCGCCTTCGACGAAGTCTTCGCCGCGTATACCTACGAAGGCGTGCCCGATATCCGCGTCATTATTTTTCGCGGGTATCCAGTCATGGCGATGATGCGCCTTTCCACGGCGGCGTCGGATGGTAAGGCAAACCTGCACCAGGGCGCCGTCGGCGTAGGGCTCGACATCACCACGGGTGCGGCCTTGCGAGGCGTGCAGTTCAATCGCCCGCGCGAAGACCATCCCGACACCGGCCACGGCCTGGCCTCCTTGTACGTTCCAGGTTGGGATGCCCTGCTCCACCTGGCAGCCAGCTGCTATGAAATGACCGGACTCGGTTACTTGGGCACCGACATGGTGCTCGATCGCCACCACGGCCCAATGCTCCTCGAACTCAACGCACGCCCGGGGCTAGCCATTCAGATGGCCAACGGCGAAGGGTTAAGGCGGCGACTGGACCTGATCGAGAAGCAAGCCGAGACACGCTCGGTCGAAGCACGCGTCGCTTTCGCACAGCGGCATTTCGCGCGCGAGGGAGAGCTGGCCAGTTCCGCATGACCGGAGCGGAAGGCCGGGCACGTCTGGCCCCGCCCGGGGCAACGGCGTAGAATGCCCCGCACTACCGAGAACGATGGTGTTGCGATGCTCGACTCCCATGCGCTACTGACTCAGGCGGAACGCCAGTGCCACAAGCACGGTGCGCGCTTCACTCCGATACGGCGACGTGTCTTGGAGATGATTGCCACCTCGCCAGGCGGTCTCAAAGCCTATGATCTGCTTGACCGTCTCGCTACGGAGCATGCCTCGGCGCGCCCCCCGACCGTCTACCGCGCGCTGGAGTTTCTCATTGAGCAAGGCCTAGTGCATCGTATCGAGTCGCTCAACGCTTACGTTGCCTGTCCCTGCCCCGAGCATGCGCATGGCTTCCAACTACTGATATGTCGTTCGTGCGGTCGGGTCGAAGAATTGCACCTCGACGATGTCAACGAGCAACTGACCCAGGTAGCTCATCAACAAGGCTACCGGATCGAGCGGCAAACTATCGAACTGCTGGGCCTATGTGCGTCCTGCATTGAGCAAGCGTCCGCTTAACTCACCCTATAACGCCAAGACGACATGCCATGACCGATCTCTTCAAGCAACTCGAGCCGGCCCCGCAAGGCACGCGCGAACCGACAAACACCCTGCTCGACGCCGCGCGTTGGAACGAGGATGGACTGATGCCCGCCATTGCGCAGCAACATGAGAGTGGCGAGGTACTGATGATGGCATGGATGAATCGCGCCGCGCTGGAGGAAACGCTCGCCACCGGGCGTGTCTGCTACTGGTCGCGCTCACGCGGCAAACCGTGGCGCAAAGGTGAATCTTCCGGGCAGGTTCAGAAGTTGGTGGCGGCGCATCTCGATTGCGACGGTGACACTCTGTTGCTGAGCGTCGATCAGCAAGGACCTGCATGCCACACCGGGCGGCGTAGCTGCTTCTATGTTGCATTAGGCGAGGAAACAGCGGAAGTTGGCAGCGCGCCACTGATGGATCCCGCCGAGCTATACGGCCAGCGCTAGCCGCCATGCGTCGCCTTCTTCGCAAATGCCTTGCCGGTCTCATGATCGGCTTGCTGCGTGGTTACCAGTACGTCATCAGCCCCCTACTCGGCCCGCGCTGTCGTTTCTGGCCCAGTTGCTCGCAATACGCCGTGGAGGCCATCCAGATTCATGGTCCTCTAAGAGGTGGTTGGCTGGCACTCAAGCGGATTCTGAAATGCCATCCCGGCCACCCCGGCGGTGTCGATCCGGTGCCGCCCGGGCCAGGTGACTGTGACGCTCACGCCGACCACGGGCGCCCCGATACGCACTGAAAGCCTTCCACTTTTCAGGCCACCACAAGTCAGCCAATCTATGCGGCTTGTTTGGCCACCGCATAGATACGATCAAGCATGGCATGCAGCCCATTGCTGCGTGTCGGCGACAAATGTTTGTCTAAGCCAAGCTCGCCCAGGAAGTCCGGCGGCGTCGCCTGAATCTCACTGGGCGGCCGGTCGTTGTAGATCCGCAGCAGAACGGCAATCAGCCCCGAGACGATGGCGGCATCGGAGGTGGCATCGAAATGCAGCCGGCCATCCTCCAGGCGGTCGTGAATCCAGACATTGGACTGACAGCCCTGAATCTTGGTGTCGTCACTTTTCAACGATTCCGGGAATGTCGGCAATTGCTTGCCCATGTCGATGATGTACTGGTAGCGGTCCATCCAGTTGTCGAATATGGCGAACTCATCTGCCAGTTCGGCTTGTGCTTCGCGTGCTGTCATGCGCCCTCCTCGCAAATCGATTGCCCATTATAACGCGCCATCGCCATGTGTGTCGGGGGCCGCGAGCCGGTGATGTGCCAGTTGACGATGCCACTCTTCAGCCTCGGCGTGCAGATAGCGCGCGGTGGTGTCCAGGCGTGCATGACGGGCGGTACGTGCCAGATAGCGCAACTCCACGCCGGCCTGCGCCTGATGTGTCAATGCTGTGTGGCGCAACCAATGGGGCGTGGCTCGTTGTAGCGGGGCGCGCTTGGCGTCCGGCAGATCATCAAGGGCTTGGTAGCCCTCACGAAATGTTTCGCGAATCAGCCGATAAAGCTGGTTGTCCCCTAGCCCACGCCGGCCATCCAGTGCACGCAGCAGCGGCGTGGTGTCGTCGGGCTCAGGCTGTGGCGACATGCCCAGCGTCATCCGCCAATCCGCGAGCAGCGTCATCATGTCCGGCGGCACCGGCACCTCGGCAAGCTTGTCGCCCTTCCCCACGACCCGCCACCACCAGCGTCCTTCACGCTGGATGAAGTCACCCATGCGTGCCTGGGCCACTTCGCCAAGGCGCGGTGCCAGCAGATACGCAAAGCCAAACAAAAACCGACGCCGCGCCCAACGATAATAGGCGCCGTCGCCCGCCCGCGGAGATGGCGGCACTTGCAGCCATGCCCAGAAGCGCTGCCACAGCGTCCTTTCGAGATAACGCTCGATACGTTCGTTGCGATTGTCCATGCGACGACGTTTGTCGCGCATCAGGCGAAACGGATTGTGCTCGAGCCACCCCGCCTCGACCAGCCAAGCGAACATACCCTGCAAAATGACCAGTGCCTGGCGCCGACTGGCCGCCGAGAGCGGCTGACGAAACGGTCGCCAATCCAAGGCAGCGCGAGGCCGTGACGGCCCAACCCAGCGCGAGGCCGGCTGCGGATCGGCCAGAAAGCGCTCATAGGCATCCAGCGTGTCGCGCCGCACCTCGGCCAACGCTTCATCACGCCGCTGCAGCCACAGCAACAGTCGCTCGGCTTCCTTGCGATACGCGCGCCATGTCTGAGGGCTCGACTGAAATTCACTCAGCCAGGATGCGACGGCTTCCACATCGGTACGAGCCGAGATATGTGCCTCACGCTCCGTGACGCGTTTCTCCAACCCCCCTGGCGGTTGTGACGCCACCGTGGCAGCACTGGTTTCGAGCGCGACGATTGCTTCGAGCGGCCCTTCCAGTTCCTGCTCTTGCTGCTCCTGCCCCCGCTCGTCTTGCATGACGGCTCATGCCCTCTCTGCTTCCAATGTCGAGCAGTGTCCGTCGTTACGTTCAAAAATTCAAGATAATACGCGTAATCTTGAATTTTCTCTAATTTCATAACGTAATTTTACGTATTACGTTTAATGTAATATTGGCCAATTCCTGGTAACGGGGTATGCTGTGAGGAGTAATCAAACGCCCTTTGTGGCGCCCGGTACAGAGGACTCGACATGGCCCGCAACGGCATTCAATACGAAGACGTACAGCACGCGATCGATACGCTGCTACGTCAAAACGACGCCCCCACCGTCCAGAAAATCCGCGATATCCTGGGCACGGGAAGCTTCACGACGATCAGCGATCATTTGCGAGAGTGGCGCTTAAGGCGGGAAAGGAACCAGGATGTCACGTCGAGCGAGACACCGCCGGAGTCGCTACAGACATGGATGACGGATCTCTGGGAAAAAGCCCAGGCACTGGCGACCGAATCCCTGACCCATTATCGCCAGGAGGCCGATCAGCGTGTCGAAGAGGCACAAGCAGAGGCCCAAGCCGCCGCGCGCAAGGCAGCGGACGCCGAGGAACGTCTAGCAGCGTTGAACACGCACTTCGAGCAGGCCCAGGCACGACTGGAAGAAAAGACAATGCAACTGGCTAACACGCAAAGCGAGTTGCAAGCGGCCCATCAGCAAGAAACGCAGCAAGCACGACGCGTGCAGCAACTCGACGAGGAATGCCAGAAACATCAGCGCCAACTAGAAACCGCTCGCAGCGAGAACCGGGAAGCCATGGCAGAACTCTCTCGTGAGCACCAGACGCAGCTGAAACAAGAGGAACAGCGCCACGAATCAGCGGAAGCACGTTTGATGGGGCTTCTCGATGACGCGCGCCAGGAGCGTCAGAACATCGAAAAACAAGCTCAAAAACGCACTGCGTCTCTGGAGCAGAAACTCGAGCGTGTGCAGACCGAGCTCGCCGAGCAGCGGCGCCAATACACGACGCTGGAAGAAAAGGCACGCAGCGAAACCTCGCAGCGGCAGTCGTTGGAAAGCAAATTACGGGAAAGCCAAGGGCAACTACAGCAAACGCAAAGCGACAACCGGCGCGCAGAACGCGAGCTCGAGCAACAGCACGCCGTCAATCGTGAGCTGCGCGAAAAGCTGGCACGGCTACCACTACCGCCCTTCGTCGTCTAATGAGCACTGGGGATACTCCCCTGGATGACAGGCCTCGAAATGACGAAAGCCCGCACATGGCGGGCCTTCGATGCTGATTGCAGACTGTCGCGTCTAGCGCCGATCAGCGATAATAGGCGTTGGTGTCGTCGGTATGGTCGGTAACGTCGCGGATACCGGCCAGTTCGGGCACGCGCTCTACCAGTGTCTTTTCGACCCCATCCTTGAGGGTGATATCGACCGCTGCACAACCTTGGCAACCACCGCCGAACTGCAGCACCGCAATATTTTCCTCGGTCAACTGCATCAGGCGAATCTCCCCCCCATGAGCAGCCAGGCCGGGATTGATTTCGCTGTAAAGCACGTAATTGACACGATCCTCGAGCGGACTGTCTGCGTTGACCTTCGGCATCTTGGCATTGGGCGCCTTGATGGTCAGTTGGCCACCCATGCGATCCGCGTTGAAGTCGACCACCGCCTCTTCGAGAAATGCGATGCTGTTTTTCTCGAGGTAGACCGTGATCTTGTCCAGATCTAGCCTTTCGTCGCTCGGCTCTTCCTCACCCGGCCGGCAATAAGCCAGGCAGGTTTCAGCGTATGGCGTCCCCGGTTGAGTGATGAAGATGCGTACCGCAATGCCTTCGACGTTCTGCTTGGCCAACAGCTCGGCAAGATACTCTTGAGCGTTGTCGGTGATTTGGATGGGCTGGCTCATAAAACGTTACTCTCTACCTGAGATGTTGCCTTCATGGTATGAAAAAGCGTCGCCCGACACAATCCCGAGTATTTTGCTGGGTCTTGGCGGCTGCCCACATTGCGGACCTTCTGGTACCATCCACGCCTCGTATATCGCCTGCGTGACATCAGCCTCGTGCCGGTCTCGCTGACGTTCACCCTATCGCTCGGATCCCGCTGGAGAAATACGCCGACATGCCTGCCGCCACTGCTTCGTCATTAACACTCGCCGCTTCGTTCTCGTCGCTTCACGAACAGCTGGCACGGCGCATCATGATCCTCGATGGTGGCATGGGCACCATGTTGCAGGGCTATGAGCTGGATGAAGACGATTTTCGGGGACAACGCTTCGCCGATTGGCCGAGCGATCTCAAAGGCAACAATGACTTGCTGGTGCTGACGTGTCCTGATGTGGTGCGTGACATCCACCGTGCCTATCTCGAAGCCGGCGCGGATATCGTCGAGACCAATACCTTCAACAGCACCCAGCTGTCGCAATCCGATTACGGCATGCAGTCACTGGTCCCCGAGCTCAATCGCGAAGCCGCACGCCTGGCCAAAGACGTCTGCGAGGCGGTGAGTTCGGAAACCGGCGTGCCCCGCTATGTGGCCGGTGTACTGGGGCCAACTTCGCGCACGGCGTCCCTCTCGCCGGATGTTAACGACCCCGCCAAGCGCAATGTCACTTTCGATCAGTTGTTCGACAACTACTACGAGGCGGCCGACGCCCTGATAGACGGCGGTGTCGATCTATTCATGATCGAGACCATATTCGACACGCTCAATGCCAAGGCAGCCATCTATGCGCTCGAGAGGCTGTTCGAGGCGCGTGGCGCGCGTTGGCCGGTGATGATCTCGGGCACCATTACCGACGCCTCCGGACGCACGCTGTCCGGACAGACCACCGAGGCGTTCTGGAACTCGATCCGTCACGCTCAGCCGCTTTCCGTCGGGCTCAACTGCGCCCTCGGCGCGGCGGAGTTGCGCCCTTATCTCGAAGAACTCTCCCACAAGGCCGATACCTTCGTCTCAGCGCATCCCAACGCGGGGCTACCCAACGAATTCGGCGAATACGACCAGACCGCCGAGGAAATGGCGTCGATCGTGCGCGAATTCGCTGAGAGCGGCATGGTCAACATCATCGGTGGCTGTTGCGGTACCGCGCCGGAGCACATTGCCGCCATTCGCGATGCCGTTGCCGAGCTGACGCCGCGCCAGGTCGTCGAGCGTCCCAAGGCGTGCCGGCTCTCGGGGCTGGAGCCCTTCAACATCGAAGCGGACTCCCTGTTCGTCAACGTCGGCGAGCGTACCAACGTGACCGGGTCGGCGCGCTTCAAGCGCCTGATCAAGGAAGAGGACTACACTACCGCTCTCGAAGTGGCGCTCGAGCAAGTCGAAAATGGCGCCCAGGTCATCGACATCAACATGGATGAAGGCATGCTCGAGTCTCAGGAGGCCATGGTGCGCTTCCTGAATCTGATCGCCTCGGAGCCGGATATCTCGCGCGTGCCGATCATGCTCGATTCCTCCAAGTGGGAGATCATCGAGGCAGGCCTCAAGTGCGTCCAGGGCAAGGCGGTGGTCAACTCAATCTCGCTCAAGGAAGGCGAAGATGCCTTTCGCCAACAGGCCACGGCGTGCCGCCGGTATGGCGCCGCCATCGTGGTCATGGCCTTCGATGAGGACGGCCAGGCGGACACCTTCCAGCGCAAAACGGAAATCTGCGAACGCGCCTATCGCCTGCTGGTCGACGATATCGGCTTCCCCGCCGAGGACATCATCTTCGACCCCAACATCTTCGCCATCGCCACAGGCATCGAAGAGCACAACAACTACGCCGTCGATTTCATCGAGGCGTCGAAGTGGATTCGCGAGCATTTGCCACATGCCATGCTCTCGGGCGGCGTGTCCAATGTGTCGTTCTCTTTCCGGGGGAACAATGCGGTACGCGAGGCGATCCACTCAGTCTTCCTCTATCACGCCATCAAGGCCGGACTGACCATGGGGATCGTCAACGCTGGCCAACTGGCGGTCTACGACGACCTGCCCGCCGAACTGCGCGACGCGGTCGAAGACGTGGTCCTCAACCGGCGCGACGACGGCACGGAACGCCTGCTCGATATCGCCGATAAATACAAGGGCGACGGCAGCGGTGGCGAGAAGAAGGAAGACCTGGAATGGCGTAGCTGGGAAGTCGAGAAGCGCATCGAGCATGCCTTGATCAAGGGCATTACCGCGTACATCGAAGACGACACCGAATTGGCGCGGCAGCGTGCCAAGCGCCCCATCGAGGTCATCGAAGGCCCCCTGATGGATGGCATGAACGTGGTCGGCGACCTGTTCGGCGATGGCAAGATGTTCCTACCCCAGGTGGTCAAGTCGGCGCGGGTCATGAAGCAAGCGGTCGCCTATCTCATCCCCTACATCGAAGCCGAGAAGAGCGAAGGCACCCAGGCCAAGGGCAAGATCGTCATGGCCACGGTCAAGGGCGACGTTCACGACATCGGCAAGAACATCGTCGGTGTGGTTTTGCAGTGTAACAACTACGAGGTGATCGACCTCGGCGTGATGGTCCCGGCGGAGAAGATCTTCGCCGCCGCGCGCGAGCACAATGCCGATATCATCGGCCTATCCGGGCTGATCACGCCGTCGCTGGACGAAATGGTCCATGTGGCCAAGGAAATGCAACGCCAGGACTTCACGATCCCGCTACTGATCGGCGGCGCAACGACCTCCAAGGCCCATACCTCGGTCAAGATCGCCCCGCAGTACGAACAGCCGGTCATCTACGTCAGCGATGCCTCGCGCGCCGTCGGCGTCGCCAGCCGCTTGCTCTCGCCGACCCTCAAGCCGAGTTACGTCGAAGAGATACGCGAGGAATACGACAAGGTCCGCGAGCGCAATGCCAAGCGTCGCCCCAAGGCCGCCGATCTCGCTTACAGCGAGGCGCGCGAGCGCCGCCCCGCTCTCGACTGGGCCGATTACACGCCGCCCGAGCCGACCTTCAGCGGGCTCAAGGTGTTCGACGATTACCCGCTGGAAGAGCTGGTCGAGCGCATCGACTGGACGCCCTTTTTCATGAGCTGGCAGCTATCTGGCAAGTATCCCAAGATTCTCGAGGATAAGGTGGTTGGCGAGGCGGCCCGCAGCCTGTTTGCCGATGCCCAGACGATGCTTCGCAAGCTGATCGATGAGCGTCATATAACGGCGCGGGGCGTGATCGGCATGTGGCCGGCTAACAGCGTCGACGACGATAGCCTCGAGGTTTACGCCAACGACTCGCGCACCGAGGTCGTCGAGCGCCTGCATCATATTCGCCAGCAGACCACCAAGAATCGCGATGGCGTCTGCCAAAGCCTCGCCGACTTCATCGCGCCACGCGATTTGGAAAACGGCGAGCCCAGCGGTAAGCAGGACTGGATCGGCGGTTTCGCGGTGACCACCGGGCACGGCGCGGATGAGCTGGCGAAGCAATACGAAGCGGCCGGTGACGATTATAACGCCATCATGGTCAAGGCCCTGGCCGATCGCCTCGCGGAAGCCTTCGCCGAACGCATGCACGAGCGTGTACGCAAGGAATTTTGGGGCTATGTGCCCAATGAAACCCTGGACAACGACGCGTTGATAGCCGAGAAATACCAGGGCATTCGTCCTGCCCCCGGCTACCCGGCCTGCCCGGACCATACCGAGAAGGCCACACTCTTCCGGCTGCTGGATGCCACGGCCAAGACCGGCATCGAGCTGACCGATAGTTACGCCATGTGGCCTTCGGCCGCGGTCTCCGGTTGGTACTTCTCGCATCCACGTTCGAAATACTTCTCTACCGGCAAGATCGGTCGCGACCAGGTCGAGTCGCTGGCGGTTCGCAAGCAAATGCCATTGAAGGAGCTCGAGCGCTGGTTGTCGCCGGTGCTGTCTTACGACCCCGAGTGAGCGATGCCACCGAACGGCCTTTTAATAACATAAATGCAATAAGCTATTATTATTTATTCTTTCAAAGAATATACAAGGCAGGGTAAGGTGCCCTGCTACGGCAATCCATGTGACTAGCAGGACACCGCCTGTATGTATCGGTACGACACGTACGACCAAACGCTCGTAGACGAGCGCGTCGCCCAGTTCCGCGACCAGATGCGCCGCTATCTCGAAGGCAAGATCAGCGACGAGGAATTTCTACCGCTGCGCGTGCAGAATGGCCTTTATGTCCAGCGCTATGCGCCGATGCTGCGTATTGCCATTCCATACGGCATGCTGGCCTCCTATCAGCTACGCAAGCTGGGCGAGATCGCCGCACGCTACGATCGCGGCTATGGCCATTTCACTACGCGCACCAACCTGCAGTTGAACTGGCCGAAACTCGAAGACGTACCGGACATTTTGGCCGACCTGGCTAGCGTGCAAATGCATGCCATCCAGACCAGCGGCAACGACATCCGCAATACCACCACCGATCAGTTCTCCGGCATCGCCGGCGACGAGGATGTAGACCCGCGCCCCTGGTGCGAGCTCATTCGTCAGTGGTCGACCTTCCATCCTGAGTTCGCCTACCTGCCGCGCAAGTTCAAGATCGCCGTGACCGGTGCCGAGGAAGACCGTGCGGCCATCCAGGTGCATGATGTGGGTCTACGCTTCTGGCGTAACGAGGACGGCGACGTGCGCGTCAAGGTACTCGCAGGCGGCGGTCTGGGGCGTACGCCGATGATCGGCGCCGTGATGTGTGAAGACCTGCCGTGGCAACATCTGCTGACGTATCTCGAAGCGATCCTGCGCGTTTACAACCAATACGGTCGCCGCGACAACAAGTTCAAGGCGCGTATCAAGATTCTGGTCAAGGCGCTGGGCATCGACGAGTTTCGGCGCCGTACCGAGGCGGAATGGGCCCACCTCAAGGATGGCCCTCAGACGCTGACCGACGAGGCGATCTCCGCCGTGGCCGACCACTTCGTCGAGCCGCCCCGTCGCGATGTCGCCGAGGAGGCCATCCAGGATTATGCTCGCCTGCGCGGAGAAAACCGTGCCTTTGCTCGCTTCGTGACCAACAACGTCACCGATCATAAGGTCCCCGGTTACAAGGCCGTGACGCTATCACTCAAGCGTCACGATCATTCGCCCGGCGACGTGACCTCCGAAGACATGGCCGCCGTTGCGGATCTGGCCGACGAATTCGGTTATGGCGAGCTGCGCGTCACGCACGAGCAAAATCTGGTGCTGACCGATGTGCCCGTGGATCGCATGGAAGAACTCTGGCAACGACTCGAGACGCTGGGTATGGCCAATCCCACCGTGGGTACCCTGGCCGATTTGATCTGCTGCCCAGGTGGTGATTACTGCTCGCTGGCCAATGCCAAGTCGATCCCGGTCGCTCAGGAAATCCAGCAGCGCTTCGAAGATCTGGACTTCCTCTATGATCTGGGGCCGCTGGAGCTCAACATCTCGGGTTGCATGAATGCCTGCGGTCACCACCACGTGGGTCATATCGGCATTCTCGGCGTCGACAAGAAAGGCGAAGAGTATTACCAGATTTCACTGGGCGGGAGTCAGGGCAACGAGTCGTCACTAGGCAAGATTCTGGGGCCGTCTTTCTACCGGGAAGACGTAACCAACGTGATCGACAAACTATTGAAAGTCTATGTCGGCGAACGTACGCCTGATGAGACCTTTCTCGACACCTATCGCCGCATCGGCCTGAAGCCCTTCAAGGAGCATGTCTATGCCTGATCAGTCACGCACCCTGATCGCCGAGCGCCGCGTCCAGAACGATGAATGGGTACTTTGCGAGGAAAGTGCATCACGCCCGGAGAACGGGCGGATCATCGTCCCGCTGGTGGAGTGGCAGGAAGCGTCCGGCGAAGATGTCGCGCCGTTGTTGGCCAGCGATACCGAGCTCACCCCCGAGCTCGCCGAGCAACTACTCGATGCACCGCTTATCGCCATCGACTTTCCCAAGTTCACCGATGGCCGTGGCTACAGCATCGCGCGTCAGCTTCGGGAGCGCCATGGGTACCGCGGCCAGATTCGCGCAGTCGGGGATGTCTTGATCGATCAGTTGTATTATATGTCGCGCTGCGGCTTCGATGCCTTCTTGCTACGCGAGGATCAAATCGTCGAAGATGCGCTAAACGCGCTGGACGCGTTCAGCCTTAGCTATCAGCCCGGCACCGACACGCCGGAACCCTTGTTCAGACGGCGGATGCGCGAAAGCGCCTGACGCTGACCAAGCACTGGCCGACGTGCGATTCACATGCGAACGACGTCGGCCTTCCCACCCGCTTTATTATCCAAGATAGGGAATTACCCCCGCCGTTTCTGCTGGCGTTCGCGATTTCTGGCGCGTGCACGCTCCGATTTCCGCAACATGGCATAGGTGGCACCCAAGCCACCGTGGCTTTTATGCGCCGAGACATAAGCTTGTACATCGTCGAACTGCGCCAACCATTTACCGACGTAGGAACGTACGATGTTCGCATGCCCTTCGGCTTCCTTGCTGCGACCATGAACGATCAATACACAGCGCAGATCATGCTCTCGCGCGTCTCGTATGAACCGGAACAATTCGCGGCGACACACCTCAAGCGGCCTCTTCTGAACGTGCAAATACGCCTCCGGGGCATAGCCGCCATGGCGCAAACGTTCGAGCACACCGATCTGAATGCCATCCCGGCGATACTCGATAGGGTCGGCCGGCCCTATCAGATCGACGAACTCATCGGATAAGAAATTGCTCTCCTTGTCGTCGGCCTCGGCCTGAGCACGGCGGGCCAGCTGAGCCTCAGAAGGGGCGGTGGGTGAATGCTCGACATCCGCCCTGTCGCGGCCTTTAGTCAAGGGCTGAACGTCTTCCCCTAGCGCCTGCCGAAATAGATCGTCCCGCATGTGCTGGCTCATTGGCTTGCTCTCCTATGGCCTACGATCTCGGGAAGTCTCGACGATTCCCAAGCTAACGAGATAATGCCACACTCCCCGCCCTTGGCGGCAAGTACAAACGTGGGTGTCCTACCTCGTGCGTCTGCTTCCACGCACTTCAAGAGCTGGGGAGATGCCAATGCGTTGGGTCTATAGAATCGGGCTTTTCGCCATGATCGCTTTTGCCCTCGGGGTCGGCTACTTTTGGTACACTTTTCAAAGCCCCTATGGCTATGAAGCGCCAGCGAATCCGCCCATCGTGGATCGGCGTCTCGAGCATCACAGAGTGTTCGTCTATGGCACCCTACGTTATGCCCCGATCCGCTGGTTGATCATGGGACGCGCCGGCACCGCAACACCCGCCACGCTCCGAGGCTATATCCGAGATGAGTTGGATATTTCACCGGCGCCTAACGAGCAGGTCGATGGATATACCCTGTCGGTCACAAGCGATGAGCTCAAACGTTTGGACCGATACGAACATTTAGGGGAGCGTTATCGGCGTGTAAACGTCAAACTCGATGACGGGCAAAGTGCTTGGGTCTATCAACGGTTATAAGTGTTTTGAATTTTGACTTGAAAGTAGATAACGGTATAAAACTCCGCCAGTGAAACAGCTCATACCCGAGGCGTGTGCAGTAGGCGTTCCATGGGCTGGGTCAATACCTGCTGGCGATGGTCTTCGGCTTCCTGGAGTGCAGCATGCACGAGCGTCATTTCACTCGTCGGTGCATTTTCGCCAAGTGGCACCGGCCAAGGCATGGCGCGCTGAAACTCCCAGAGCGTCAGCACGCCCAAGTCACGCCCCAGCATCCAGCGATCATTGTCGAGTTGAGCAGCAACCCCCAGCTTTTCCAGCGGCGCCATTACTTCCGTGTACCGCAGCCCCAGGCACATCGCCAATTCTCGATCGGCAAGCGATCGCCCATGCTGATGCGCTTCGTGCAATCGAGACACAACGCCCAAGGCTTGCCAGAACGGCGGCCAATAGCGCCATTCGACACGGCGTCGCTCACTCAGCCAGGCGGCCAGTTCAGCCCCGACCAACACAATCGCCCAGGACAGGAATACCCAAATCAAGAACAAGGGAACGGCAGCGAAAGTGCCGTAGATCACTTGGTAGGAAGGAAAATAGGTGACATACAGCGAAAACGCCCCTTTGGCTAGCTCCAGCGCCAATGCCGCCATCCCCGCCCCGGCCACGGCATGCCGAAACCTTACGCGACAATTGGGGACTGCCATGTAGATGAAGACAAAGGCCGTGAAACTCAGCGTCAGAGGCAACAGGCGCAGGAAGGTCACCGGCCCGCCCAGCACGTCAGCGGCGCCACGCACCAGCGTCAATGACGCCAGATAGGAAGACAGCAGAAATCCCGAACCGACCAACAGCGGGCCGAGCGTCAGCACCGCCCAATACAAAAGAAAACTGGACACTCCCCGCCGACTGCGCGACACATGCCAGATCGTGTTGAATGCCCTTTCGACGGTGATCATCATCATGACGGCCGTCACCAACAGGAAAATCAGACCAATCAATGTCAAGCTACGCGCTTGGCGAGAGAAGTCACGCAGGTGCTCGACCAACGACGATCCCGTAGCCGGCACGAACTGGCTGAAGATCAAGCCCTGCAGTTGTTCACTGATTCCCTGAAAGCTAGGGATAGCCGACAGCATCGCATAAACGACCGTCATGAAAGGAACCACGGCAAACAAGGTGGTATAGGTCAACGCCGAGGCAGTCTTGAGCCCATCGTGAGAATCGAAACGCTGTATCAGTTCACGCAGGCTACGCAGAATGAGAGCGGGCCAGCGGCGGTCAAGGAGTTGTGGGCGTCGCATGTGGCACTCTACAATGCTTGGCTAATTATTTGATTCGTCGCCCCCAGCTGCCGGAGTTAAGGCATGACGACTTTTACACTTTACCACAACCCACGCTGCTCCAAGTCACGAGAGGCCTTGACCCTGCTCGAGGATCGGCGTGTCGTTGTCAACGTGCATCGCTATCTCGATGATCCGCTCGACATCACGCAACTCCGTAGTCTCGCACAGCGGCTCGAAGACGGCGTGCCAGCCCTAGTTCGCACCAACGAAGCCCAATGGAAAGCCTTGGCGCTCCAGGATCCCAGCGACGAGGAACGCTTGCAGGCCATTGCCGACAATCCTCGGCTCATGCAGCGCCCGATACTCGACGATGGCACACGTGCCCGCATCGGTCGTCCTCCTGAAGCTCTTCTCGATTTGATCGAATGATCGATGTCCCACGACACGAGGCCTCCCATGACTCGCTCCGCTTCTGAAACACCCTATGTACTCGTACTGTTCTATTCACGGAACGGCGCCACGCGAGAGATGGCTGAGCAGCTCGCCGCCGGCGTGGAAAGTATCTCCGGCATCGCGGCACGGCTACGCACCGTTCCTCCCGTTTCCACGACATGCGAAGCGGTCGACCCGGAAATTCCTGCCGAAGGGGCCGTCTATGCGACCTTAGACGACCTCCGCCACTGCCATGGCCTGGCGTTGGGCAGCCCTACACGGTTTGGCAACATGGCGTCGCCTCTCAAATACTTCCTGGATACCACCAGCGAGCTTTGGATGAACGGCGTCCTCGCCGACAAGCCCGCCACCGCGTTCACCTCAACGGCCAGCCTGCACGGCGGGCAGGAAGCCACGCTGTTGACCATGATGATTCCCCTGCTGCATCACGGCATGGTCTACGCAGGCGTGCCCTATCGCGAAACGCGCCTGCTGACGACGCAATCCGGCGGCACACCCTATGGCACCAGCCATCTCGCCGGCGCGCAGGCAGATCGTCCTCTGGATGACGACGAAACAGCGCTGTCGCGTGCTCAGGGCGAGCGGCTAGGACGCCTCGCGCTGGCCATGCGTTCGCTGCATGAGGCGACATGATGCGTCAACAACTCGATCAACTGGCATCACGTCATGGGTTAGCGCATGTCACGACACAGGCACGTCGTGGCGTCTGGGGCGGCTTGGCGGCCCTGGCCATCTTGCAGCTCCTCGGTGGCTGGCAACTGCATGCCAGCGGTCAGATCGGCCTGATGCCGATCGCCGTCCGCCTCTTGCCATTGGTACTCTTCCTGCCCCCTATTATCACTAGACGCCCGCGTGGACACGTCATGCTCGCGTTCGTCAGCCTGCTTTATATCGTGCAGGGGCTGATGATCGCCCAGCTACCGGGCCGGTTGGCATGGGGAACGTTGGAAACACTTGCAGCTCTCATCTTGTTCGTTAGCGCCGCCGCGTATGCGCGCTGGCGCCGACAACAGCTGACAGGCTGAGGCATGTCGCTACGCCCGTCGAGCTGCCTCATTCTCGCGATGCTCGTCGTCAGTATCGCCTGCTCGTTGCTCCACCTGCCGTTATGGCCGGCTGCGATTCTGGGGTGGCTCGCGACGTTGCGCCTGAGCTTGCAACTGCCACGGGCCTCCCAGCGACAAGCCATGTGGCTGGGCCTCGCCGGGGTGATCATCTGGGGCGTCGCTCTATGGCGCGAGACGCCGGCCTCGCTGGCTGCCGGACTCAGCGTCAATCAACCCTTGCTGATGATGTTCGCCGGCGTCAGCTTTCTCTCCATGGCGCGCCCTCTCAAGGATGACGATACGCAGCACGAACGGCGCGGCAGCTTCTGGGGCACGTTGCTAGGCGTCCACCTCTTTGGGGCGGTCATCAATCTTTCCGTCCTGTTTCTGTTCGGGGACCGCATGCAGCGCCAAGGACGCTTGACGCGCCAACAGGCCATCGTCCTGGGACGCGCCTTCCCGGCGGCAGCAGCCTGGTCACCCTTCTTCGTCGCCATGGGGGTCGCCCTGACCTACGCGCCGGGCCTCGACTTCCTTGCGTTGCTGCCGTGGGGACTTCTCGCATCGTTGCTCCTGCTAACACTGGTGACAATCGATGCGCTGCGCCTGCCCGGTGAATTCATCGGTTACCCGCTCGGTAAAAGTAGTCTTGTGCTCCCCGGCGTACTGGCGCTGAGCGTCATCGTGGCGCACTTCATCTGGCCGAGTTTATCCATTCCCCTGATCATCAGCATCGTATCGCCACTGTTCGCAACGCTGCTGGTCCCCGCGCACGAGCGCCGTGGCCGATTGCATAAACAGCTCAACGATGGATTGCCACGCCTGGGCCCCCAATTCGCATTATTTCTCGCCGCCGGGCTCATCTCGAGCGGTCTCGCCGCTCTGCTGGCCAGCGCACCGGATCAACAGTTCCTTCCGCTTGACCATTTCGGGAGTTTCGCTGCCTGGATCACGCAAGGTATTCTCGTGGTATTGGCATTCGTGGGGATTCACCCGCTTGTAGGCATCGCTACGATCGCGCCGCTGGTGCAACCTCTAGGACCGGATCCGACCTTGCTGGGCATGCTATTTCTCATGAGTTGGGCGCTGGGGACCGGCTGTAGCCCCTTGTCGGGCAGCAACCTCGCGCTATGCGTTCGCTACGGCATCAAGTCCCGAGACATGATGCGCTGGAACCTGCCCTACGCGGTATTCGGCTGGCTGGCATGTGGCGCGGTATTTGCCTTGTATGCCTGGTGGCAGACACGCTGACCATCACCCTGCATAAAGATGCTATGAATGCTTTGCGCGCGCTCGCCATGGGTAAAGGCTCTGCCATCGACACGACGACTTTTATCTATCTCGACTGCCTGGGAGCGCTATCCTGATGGGTATGACCGCATTCGCCTGTATATGCCGGCAGCCACTGGGAATGACCGTCGAATGCCGCCACCCGATAAAGATGAATGCACACTTAGGAGAGGAAGACCATGAATTACGATATCGCTGACCTGCGACGCGATTACGCCGGCGAGACACTCTCCGACGCGCATACGCCGGCATCGCCCATCGACCTGTTTCAAGCTTGGTTTGCAGCCGCGCGGGAGCATGAACCTCAAGACCCCAATGCGATGACGCTGGCCACTGTGGATAGCCAGGGGCTCCCTCATGCTCGCGTAGTATTGCTCAAGCATTTCGACGAGCAAGGTTTCGTGTTCTTCACCAACTACCAAAGCCACAAAGGGAGTGAGCTGGCCAATGTCCCCCATGCCGCCCTGGTATTCTGGTGGCCCCTCCTCCACCGGCAAGTACGTATCGAAGGACGCGTAGAAAAAGCCGAGGCCAGCATTTCGGATGAGTACTTCGCCAGCCGCCCTCGAGACAGCCAGCTAGGCGCGTGGATTTCCCAGCAAAGCGTGGAAATCCCTGACCGCGAATGGCTGGAGGAACGCAAGCAACGTTTCGAACAGGTCTACTCCGACCAAAGCGTCGAGCGTCCCCCGCATTGGGGCGGATATCGTGTACGGCCGCATATTCTGGAGTTCTGGCAAGGCCAATCCAATCGTCTCCATGACCGTATTCGCTATCGCCATCACGAGCAGGATGCAGCTTGGAGCAAAACACGCTTGGCACCTTGATCCCATCGCTTGCCCCATTCAACGTATTGACCAACCACCATGCAAAACGCCCGATCCATGAAGGACCGGGCGTCTAGTTCAACGCTCTTCGACAAATGATGTCGAGCGTAGTGGCTATCAGCTATCGCCGTTGACCCACTCATCGACGACATCGGGATGCTCGTCGACCCACTTCTTGGCATTTTCGTATGGATCGGAATCTTCTTCCTGATTCATGAGCATCACTTCGCCCATCTGTTCCGGCGTCCACTCGAAGTTATCGAGAATCGCATAGGCTTCCGGCATATCGTCTTTCAGCCCTTGACGCACGACGGTATTGATGTGCTCTGCGCCACCGTAAACGTTCTTGGGATCGTCCAGATATTTGAGGTCCCAGCGTGCGAACATCCAATGCGGCGTCCAACCGGCGACCACGATATCTTCGTCGTTCTTGATGGCACTATCCAATGCAGCGGTCATGGTGGCGCCGCTACCTGATTGCAGGTTGATAGCATCCCCGAGATCGTACTCTTCGATGGCCTTCTCGGTCAGGTTCATGAGGCCAGCACCGGGATCGATCCCCACGATCTCGTCATTGACCACATCGGCCTTGTCATCAAGTTCATCGATAGACGAGATATCGGTATAAGAGGGAACGACAAGTCCCAACTTGGTACCTTCAAGGTTCGGGCCCAGGTTCTCGACCTTGTCGCCGACCTTGTTCAGGTACTGTTCATGCGTGGAAGGCAACCATGCCGCCACCATGCCATCAGCATCACCATACGCCACGGCTTGCCACATCGCAGCGGCAGACAGTGAGGACATCTTCACGTTGTAGCCTTGCTCTTCGAGCACCGCACGCACCACGTTGGTGGAGGCCACTTCGGAAGACCACTCGACATAGGCGAGCGTGATATCACCCTTGCTGTCCTGCGCTTGCGCGATGCCCGCATTGAGCCCTGCACCGGCGGCCATCATGATGGCGCCATAACGTACGGCTTTCGTCAATGGAGTGCGTGTCATCGTTTTTCCCCTTCTCTTATTGATGGGAGATCCTGCCGGAACGGCCAACGGCCGTTCCTTGTCGAGCACATGCTCGATACATGGCGTCTTGTGACGCCTTGCTTCTTAGCTAGCTTTCTTTTTCGGCTTGCGAAGCGCCTGCGTGATGCGATCCAGCAACATGGCAAGGATGACGACAGCGATACCCGCTTCGAAACCATCGCCAGGACGCAGACGCTGGATGGCGCGCCATACTTCGCTACCCAGGCCGTCGGCCCCGATCATCGCTGCGATCACGACCATCGACAGCGCTAGCATGATCGTCTGATTGATGCCCGCCATGATCGTCGGCAAGGACAGCGGAAACTGTATCTTGATCAACTTCTGAGTACGCGTGGCACCGAATGCATCCGCCGCCTCTATCAAATCGTTAGGTACCTGACGAATGCCCAACGTTGTAAAGCGTATCGCCGGGGGCATCGAAAAGATCACCGTAGCGAAAATAGCCGACACCGACCCAATACCGAAAAACGGAATGGCCGGAATCAGATAGACGAACGCCGGCATGGTCTGCATGAAGTCCAACACCGGCATGATGACACCATAGAAGCGATCCGAAATGGCCGCGAGCACCCCGAATGGCATGGCAATGACCACCGCAACCACAGTGGCGATCACCACCAGCGTCAAGGTTTCGATCATCGGGTTCCAAAGTTCGAGATTCCAGATCAAGGCCAGCCCCAGCACCGCACCGATCCCTAGGCGCAAGTTGGCAACCCGCCAGCAGATCAATGCGATGATCGCCATCAACGCCCACTCAGGCAACCACATCAACCCATCGTTAAGCGCTGATATACCCGTTTGGGTAACACTGGAAATGCCCCGTGTCACATTGGAATAGTGCGATGTCAGAAAATCGAGACCACCCTCGATGCCGTCGCCGAGGGGAATGCGTGGAATATCAATCGCCATCAGTGCTCTCCCGCTTCAGCCAGTTTTTCAAGTACCGCGCCCTTCACGACCACACCCAATAGGCGTTGATTATCGTCGACGATGGCAATCGGATAGCTTTTATCATTGAACATGGCAAAGAGGTTGTTCATCGGTTCATCCGGACCGGCCTTCGGGAAGTCGTTCTGGATCAACTCGTTGATCGTGTCCTTACCAGCCTTGGCAGCGGCATCTACGTCATCGACACTCACGATGCCCAGCAAGGTGCGATCCCGATCGATGACGTAGATGGAGTCGAGTCCATGCTCGCTCATCTTGCGCAATACGGTACGCGGGCCGTCGCTATCGCGCGCCGTAGCACGCACAGAACGCATGGCACTGTTGGCCGTGAAGATGCGCGACATATCCACGCCCTCGACGAAGCGCGCCACGTAATCGTCAGCGGGCCGCGTCAGGATATCCTCGGGCGTGCCCATCTGCACGACTTCACCATCCTTGAGCAGGATGATGCGGTCGCCGATGCTGATCGCCTCATCGAGGTCGTGGGTGATGAAGATAGTGGTCTTCTTCATACGATGCTGCAGCTCAATCAATTCTTGCTGCATATCTTTGCGGATCAGCGGATCGAGCGCCGAAAACGCCTCATCCATCAGCATCACGGTAGAGTCGTTAGCCAATGCGCGGGCAAGACCGACACGCTGCTGCATGCCCCCGGAGAGTTGACTTGGGTAAGCATCTTCCCAGCCGTCCAGGCCTACCTGCTTGAGGGAGTTGCGAGCGCTTTCCACACGAGATTTTTTCTCGACACCGCGCACCTCAAGGCCGTATTCAGCATTCTCCTGCACGGTTTTATGCGGAAAGAGGGCAAAATTCTGGAAAACCATCGAAAAGTGACGGCGCCGGCATTCCAGCAGCTCTTTCTCACTAAGCTTGGGAATGTTCTGACCATCGATCACGATATCGCCTTCGGTGGGCTCGATGAGGCGATTGAGACAGCGAATCAGCGTCGATTTCCCGGAACCTGACAGACCCATGATGACGAGAAGCTCGCCTTCACGTACATCGAAGTCGATATTGGAAAGACCCAGGGTCTGGCCGGTTTTCTCAAGAATCTCGGGACGCTTTTTCCCTTGGTTGCGCAGCTCGAGTGCTTTCTTAGGCTGGGAGCCAAACACCTTGCTCAGGCCGCGCACCTGAATCTTGATATTGGTTTCGTCTGTTTCAGTCATAGGCTTGCCTGCTTTGGTCAAGTCGTCGCCATGCCCTTGCGAAGCAAGGGCGCTCAGCAATGTCACGTTGTCACGTTGCGAGTATCTGGCGGGTCAGTCTCCTGGCTCTTATTATGGTCATGGAGATGATAAGAGATGATCATGAAGATAAAATTTCGTTATGTTTCGTATCGAATCATACCTACTTATTGATATTGCTTCAAATAAAAACAACTGATGATTGATCCATGGTTCAATAACCCGGCGCGCGCCGCCAGGCGCCTCGATCATACTCAATCACCGAACTCGGCAAGCGACGAAGCCGACCTTCCACGGCTTCACCGCGACATCGGGGGAATAGGCCAAGGCGCCTTAGTCCGTCGGACTCTCCAGCCGGTGGCGTTGCCAATCGTTGCTCGGCTCATTGAGCCGCAAGGAGGCCTCGACCACCTGCTCTTCCATGTTATAGCGGAAACTAAAGCCCAGGTGTTTCAGCAACGCGCGCATGGGCTGATTGTCGAGCATCACCGTGCCGACCATCTCGAGGATGCCAAGGCCCTTGCAGTAGCGGATCATCTTCCCCATGAGTAGGCTACCGAGGCCATGCCCGTGGAGATCATCGCGAATGATCACGGAAAATTCAGTGCGGATATTGTCCGGATCGTTCCATACACGCACGACACCGAGCATTTCCTTACTCCCATCGGGGCGCGCATGCTCGGCGATGAAGGCCATTTGGCGGTCGTAATTGATCTGCGACAGCACGGCCAGATCGCGCTGCGTCAGGTCCGCTTTGTGGTGGAAATAACGAAAGCGAATGCTTTCCTCGGAGAGCTGTTCGTGGAACAGCGTGATCAGCGGCGCGTCCTCTCCCCGGATCGGCCGCACTTCGACATCCATGCCATTGCCCAACGCCTGCCATTCACGCAGCTCCTCGGGATACGGCATGATCGCATGACGCGCGGGCTGCCCAAGGTCCATGGCAAAGTCTACCGCCACGACACCATCGCGGTTGAGCAATAGCGGATTGAGCTCCAATCCCTGGAGTTCGGGCAAATCCGAGGCCATTTGCGAGAGCTTGACCAGCAATTCGCAGAGGCGCTCGACGTCCTGTTCGGGGTCGGAGGCGTGCTCGCGGATCAGACGGTACGCATGCGTACGCGATACCAGCTCGTTGGCCAGCGTCATGTTCAGAGGCGGCAAGGCCACCTGTCGATCCGCCAGCACATTGATCTTGTAACCACCGATGCCGAAGACAATGACAGGCCCGAACACCGGGTCACGTGTGATTCCCGCGCAGAGTTGCATCGACGCCTTGCCACGCTGCATACGTTGCAGGCAATAGCTAAAAATCGAGCTTTCGGGAAATTTCTCGCGAACCTTATCACCTAGACGCCGCACGCCATCGGCCACCTGCTCCGGCGTCTCGAGATCTTGCAGCAAGCCCGCGGAGAGCTTATGCGGATGCTTACGGTAGCGAAATGGCACGCAATTATGCGCATGCACGATTTTCAGTGCCATGGGGCCATCGATGCCCCGCGCCGCTTGAAGCGCCTCTTCAGGGTCGAAGACATACTGGCTCGGCGCCGACGGTATGCCATAAGCGGCCAGGACCTCGGCCGTCTCCTGATGCGTCAGGCGATCACGCTCACGCTGCTTGGCCGAGGCAATCAAACGATGGCAGCGGGCGCGAATATCGGGTTGCGTCGTGAAGGGCAGGCTCGGCGGCGTTTCCTGTAGGAGCGTCTGCACACGCTGATAATCGACCATGTGCATGAAAGCCTTGACCGCTTTCTCTGGTGAAATATAGGTAGGAATTCCTGCCAAATTGCACTCATGGCGTGCCTTGAGCGCTTCCTCGAGCCCCATCCAACTGGTCAGCAGGTTGCGCTTGAAGCGTTTACGATTAGCGATCAGCGCCTCGGCCGTGATCTTGGAAGGCGCCAGGCGAGTCGGTGCGTGCACCACTAGTACCGCATCCACGTTGGCATCGGCCGCCACGATTTCCAGCGCATCGACGAACCGCTCGGGCGAGGCGTTACCGCCCAAATCGATCGGATTGCGTCCTGGCAAGCTGACATCGAACTCCCCTTGCACCAGCGCATCGCGAGTCACATCGGTCAGCTCCGCCAGCTTGCCGCCAGCGATCACCAGCTTGTCGATCGCCAAGAGCGCCGGTCCCAAACCATTCGCCACGATGGCCAAGCGATCACCGCGCAACGGTCGCATCCGCGTCAGCGTTTCCAGGGCATCGAACAACTCATCGGAATCATCCACGCGCACGACGCCTGCGCGTGCCAACGCTGCGTCGAACACTACGTCGCGATTATCGATCCCCGGCGTCTGCGGTTCATGCGTCAGTGTCGACTGCACCGAACGTCCGCTCTTTATTGCCAGCACCAGCCGGTGTCGTGAGGCATCGCGCAGTGCGGTCATGAAATGCTGCGCGTCGTGCACCCGCTCCAGATGTAGCAGCAAGGCGCGTGTCGGCGAGTACTGGTTGATGTAATCCATTAGATCGGACAGCATCACATCGACGCTATCGCCCAATGTCACCAGATGTGAAAAGCCGATGTCGCGCCCCGCGGCCCAGTCGATCATGGCATTGCCGAGCATTCCCGACTGCCCCAGGTAGGCGACGCGACCCGCCTTGATCGGCTGGCTGGCATACGTGGCATTGAGCTTGCTACCGGGCACCACGATCCCTAGGCATTCTGGCCCCAACACGCGGATCCCCGAGCGCAGCGCTGCCTTGAGCATACGCTCTCGCAGCGAGCCACCATCCTGCGTGCGATCGTCGAGGTAGGAGCCTCCCGAAAGTACCAAGGCCGCGCGCGCGCCCATCTTACCCAGTGCTTCGATGGTCGACGGCACGCCTTCTACCGGATTGCAGAGAATCGCCAGATCCGGCACGGCGGGCAAACTCGCGATACGCTTCACGCAGGTGACGCCATAGACCGTGTCATACCCCCGCGGGTTCACCGCCCACAGCGTGCCGGAAAAACCGGCTTCGAGCAGATTGCCAAGCACCATGCCGCCCATCGAGTGCGGCTTTTCCGAAGCGCCGATCACTGCCACGCTATGTGGTTCGAAGAAGTGACGCAGAAAACGCGTTCCCACAGCAATCTCTCCCGCTTGATCCGACCTTGCCGCTCACCATCGCGCGCGAACGGCCTAAACTCAGCGTAGGCCTCTCGTCACGGCCGCGGTGACATGTCATCGTTCGACCTATGGGCACTGTTTTTACATCCTATCAGGCCTTAAGGTCCCACGCGGACAGCATGCGCCCATCGTCTCAACCAATAGACGCCCTCTGGATGGAGTTCCCATGATCACTGCATATATCACCCACCCCGATTGCATGCAGCATTTCATGGGGCCGAATCATCCCGAGAGCCCCAAACGTCTTGAAGCCATACGCGCGCGCTTGGCCTTGAGTGGTGTATTGACGCATACCATGCAATCCGAAGCGCAGCCGGTAAAAGCGCAGACGCTCGCCCTTGCACATTGTCCACAGTATCTCAAGATGCTCGAGGCGCATGCCCCACAGGAAGGCTTGAGCGAACTCGACGGCGAGACCCACATGAACCCGGACACGCTAGCCGCCGCGCGCGTCGCCGCCGGCGCGGTCGTACGTGGCGTCGATCAGGTCTTTCGGCACCAGGCAGACAATGTCTTCTGTGCCGTGCGTCCCCCGGGCCATCACGCCGAACGCGGCTCAGCGATGGGCTTTTGCTTCTATAACAACGTCGCCATCGGGGTGGCCCACGCCCGCGAGCGCTATGGCGTCCAACGTATCGCCGTGCTGGACTTCGACGTCCACCAAGGCAACGGTACGGTCGATATCTTCAAGGACGACCCAGGCGTTCTGGTCTGCTCGAGCTTCCAGTCGCACTACTACCCTTGGCGCTATCAGGACGGCACCTGGGACAACATCGTCAACACGCCCTTGTCAGCAGGCGCCGATGGCAATGAGTTTCGCCGTCGCGTGGAAATGCAATGGCTTCCCGCCCTGCAAACCTTCAAGCCCCAATTGATCATGCTCTCGGCGGGGTTCGATGCTCACCGCGACGATCCCATGGCGGATCTTAATCTCGTCGAGTCCGATTATTTCTGGGTGACGCAACTCGCCCTGGATATCGCCCGTGTATACGCCGACGGGCGCTTAGTCTCGGTACTCGAAGGGGGCTATCATCTGGATGCCTTGGGTACCAGTGTCGAGGCACATCTCAAAGCACTGCTGGGCTTTCCTCTAGGCGACCCATAAGCGCGTCCAAACGACCCTGGCTCGCCCCGCGCCCATCGGGCTGTGGTATCCTAACGGAAACTTTATTTCCTATTGTGGAACCCCATGGCTACCCAAACCGATAGCGACGCCGCCCTGCGCATCGCCTCCGGACGCAAAGCGTTCGTCGAGCCGCTACGTCTGGGTGATCGCCTCAAGGAAATTCGCCTGTCCAACCACTGGACCTTGGAAGATGTCAGCCAACGTACCGGTTTGGCGCGTTCGACGCTTTCCAAGATCGAGAACGACCAGATCTCACCGACCTTCAGCGCCGTGCAGAAGCTCATCGGCGGCCTCGGAATCGATCTACCACAATTGCTGACGCCACCCAAACCGCAGTCACGCACACTCGGTCGCCGCGATCTAACGCGTGTCGGCGAAGGCCAACAGCATCCCACCCCCACCTACGAGCATGAGCTCCTCTCGTGGCAGCTGGCCCAAAAAAGGATGATCCCCTTCAAGACCATCGTCCGCGCTCGCAGCTTCGACGAATTCCAGGAGTGGGTCCGCCATGACGGCGAGGAATTCCTAATGGTCCTCGACGGCGATATCCTGCTGTATACCGAGTTCTACGAACCACTACACCTGACCCACGGCGACAGCATCTATTTCGACAGCGACATGGGGCACGCCTTAGTGTCCATCAGCGAGTCGGACGCCGTCGTACTCTCCGTATGCACGCGCGGCGAGAACGCGTGATACGCCATCAACGAAAGCGCCCGGCTCAAGGCCGGGCGCTTACTACTTCTTCACTCGGAGACTGACGCCTTCAGTCGATATCCTTGACGGCGCTATCGCCGGAAAGCTCGCGGGCCATCATGCGATCACTGTACGCCACGCCATAGCGCTTGCGCGCCCATAGGTACATCACCAGCCCGAGCAACATCCACGCCCCGAAGACCACCCATTCGATCGGCAACAATGCAGACGGACTGCCCGGCAGGTAAAGACTCACCATGCCCAGCGACAACGCCACCGCGACGATGCCGACCAACTTGCCATAGGGCACCTTGAAGGGACGCGGCATATCGGCGTTCTTGTAACGCATCACCACAAACGACAGCGCCACGAACAAATACGCGATGACGATACCCAGCCCGCCGGCGTCCACCAACCACACCAGCATCGGACGGCCGAAAAACGGTGCCAGGCAGGATACCGCGCCGATCATGATGACCGCGTTGCTGGGTGTCTTGTAGCGCGGGTGAAGCTTGCCCAAAAACGCTGGCAGCATGCCTGCATGCGCGAGGGCGTAAACGGCACGGGAGCCGCCGATGTAAAAAGCGTTCCAGCTCGTGATGATACCCGCGATCCCCGCCAGCACCATCAACTTGCCAGCCCAGGGCGCCGAGAAAACGGCCTGCATGGCATCCGGCACCGCCAGCGTGGAAGCGTCCAGTGCCTGCGGATTGAGCATCAGCGATGTGCCCAGGATGATCAACGCATACCAGAACACCGCCAGGATGACCGAGATCATCAGCACCTTACCGATATCGCGAAACGGCAGGTTGATTTCCTCCGCCGCCTGGGGAATCACGTCGAAGCCCACGAACATGAACGGCACCATGATCATGACCGTCATGATACCGCCCACAAGACCGTTTTCGACGTTGAACAGGGGCTCCATATGAGCCGCGTCTCCGGTAAACAACGCTCCGGTGATGAACATCACGCCCACCACCAGAATCAGAATCGTCACCAGTTTCTGCACCAGAGCCGCCGTGCGAATGCCGATGTAGTTGATCGCCATCATGATCAGCGAGCCGACGACACCGACGGCCACCCAGGTGGCCTTGACGTCCCAACCGGCGATCGTCCACAGATGGCCGACGGCATAGCCGGGGAACAAGTTCTCGAATACCGTGGGCAGGGCCACGGCCTCGAAGGACACCACGCTCATGTAACCCAGCACGATGGTCCAGGTACAGAGAAACGAGGCGAAATGCCCCAGGGCGTGATAACTATATACGTGCTCGCCACCGACCTGAGGCATGGCCGAGGCGAGCTCGGCATACGTCAATCCCACCAATACGATGGCGACCCCGCCAATGAGAAACGCCAGAATGGCGCCCATGCTCCCTGCCGACTGGATCCAGTTACCGGTCATGACGATCCAGCCCCACCCGACCATGGCGCCGAACGCCAATGCGAGCACATCCTTGCGCGCCAGCACCCGCGTCAGTTCACTGGCCCCATGGGAAGTCGTTGTTCGATTCATCGCGATACTCGTTTATGGAAAGCGGTGTTGTTGAGTGTACTTATCTTGCGTCCAGACAGCGGCATTCGTTTCATATAATGCACGCCCGCCAGGAAAGATAATGGACCAGGTGAATCGAGACAACCCGGGGCACGAGGCCATGTCCGCTTTTTCCACGCCATGGCGATAAGAACAATCAAGGCGCTAGGTATGCTGAACGTCGTCGCCCCGCCATAACAGCTTGCCGCATTCGTCGAGCGTGTAACCGCCCAATGATTGGGCCAGAGTCAAACCGGCGGCACTGTGTAGATAATCGAACATCTGCTGCAGCAGCGACCGGAAATACACGTTGCGCGGCGTCACCAGATCGAACGCCTCCTCGGTGATGGGAATGAAGCCTAAGCCGAATTCATTGGCCGCCGACAGCGTCCCCGGGCCGATATCGGCTTCGTGACGCGCGATGAGCGAGGCGATTTCACGCTCGCTATAGGCGACGACCTGAGTGTTGAGCTGCTCGAGTCGCAATTGATGCCCTGCCAACCATTCCTTGAGAAAACGCTGCGACCCGGCCCCTTCCTGGCGGATCGCCCAGCGCCGATTGCCGCCAAAGAGTCCGGAAGGGTCGTGCGGCTGGTGTCGGTCCTCCGCACGAATGATCAACCCCTGACTGCGGCGGAAAAGACGTACCAGCACCCAATGACGATAGCCGCTATGACTTCTCACCAGAGCGGGATGGCGCAACTCACTCTCCTCGGCGCGCCCCCAGTGAATGGCGCACACATCGGCGCGACCTTGCGAGAGCAGCGATAAACCCAGTTGCGTCCCGGTGACGCTATAACCATAGAAGGCATGCCCTTGTTGCTGCTGATTGAGTCGCATGATCAGCGCCGAGAGCAACGGGTCGTCACTGCCGGTCACCATCAACCGATCGGCCAGCACCCCATGGTGACAAGACTCCAGGATCCACTGCTCAACCAGGCGTCGGGGGAAGAGCCATTTGCCGGTCACCTTGGTAGAGGGAATGGCGCCATCGCTGGCCAGCTGGTAAATCTTCTTTTCGTTGAGATGCAACAGTTCAGCGACTTGATGCACGTTGAGAAATGGCGAGGTTGAAGATGTATCACTCATGAGGTGCCCTTGTGCCGAGACGCCGCTTTGTCTCCTGGGCGTAGCGCCGGCATGGCGTCCAACACCAGGCGTGCCTGTTCGTCGACGACCTGGAAATGACGTCCCTTGGCACGGGCCACCAGCAATACACCGAACCGCCGCGCCAACTCCACGCCTTTCTGCGTCATGCCAGAACGTGAGACCAGTACGCTGATTCCCATCTGCGCGACCTTGAGCACCATTTCAGACGTCAGCCGCCCTGTGGTGTAGAAGATGTCTGCCGTGGCCAGCTCGGCGTCTTCCGGCGCGCCTTCGCCCAGTGCCGCCAACCATTGGCGACCGGCCAGCGTATCCACCGCATTATGGCGCCCCACGTCTTCCACGAACCCCAGCACGCGATCCTGACGGCATAGCGCGCAGCCATGCACAGCCCCGGCATTGCGATAGGTTTCGTTGAACTGCCCCAGATTGTCGAGCATGCGATACAGCACCGCCTGGGATAACGGCTCGCAGGGTAAGGGGCGCAGATCGGTGGCATCGAGCAAACGCCCGAAGACCGTCCCCTGTCCGCAGCCAGTAGTCACGGTTCGCTGAGCCAGGCGCGCGTCGAGATCTTCCGGCATGGCACGCGTCACGACCGCGGCGGCTTCCACGTCCCAGTCGACCTGCAGTGCTTCGACATCCTCGACACGCATCAACAGTCCCTGATTGCGCAAGTAACCGAGCACTAGCGCTTCCGGCTCGGCGCCCAGCGTCATCAACGTGACGATCTCATGACGATTCAAGTACACCGTCAAGGCACGTTCGGCGGCGATCGCCTGCTGACGACGCTGGCCATACTCGTCGATCACCGCAATCTCGAGTGTCGTCGGCATTCGCGCCCGACTCAGCACTACATTGGACATGCTCACCTCCTTCTTGTAGCGACAGGATACCCAAAGCGCGATACGCATGACCAAGGGAAATATACGGCGATGACGCATTTTCCAGACTATCAGGCATGCGGCTTGCTATATGATTCAGACATAGCGTGCCATGTTTCATCTCACAGGGAGGCAACCATCATGGCGGCCGACGATAATCTGAGACACTTAAGCTTCGAGCTGGCGTTCCAACGCCAGGAGGTCAAGGGCTTCACGTCCCTGGCCTGGTACATCGCAGACATGGGGTGCCATGATCGCGGTCCTCATGTCCTGCCACTGACACTCTTTCTCACCGAGCGTACTGCCTACCGTTTCAACCTGAACTCTCACCACCCCCGTCTATTCGTGCGCTGCGAGTCGACCGATAACGGTCCTGTAGCGCGCGAGCTGACCGCGAGCCAAGAAGTCGCGGCCAACTGGATGGATGGTGACACCCAGGTACTCGACACTCCCATGCCCTTGGCCATACAGGCTTGGATCGAGGCCTACCTGGCGCGTCACGGCGAACGTGTCGAAGGTGGCCGCAAGAAGAAACGCGCAGGCGCCGGGCGCGCCAGTCAGGAGTGATGTCATGAGCTTCATGCAACGCTGGTCACAGCGCAAACGCGATCATGGCGACGCGTCGTCCGATAAAGCGAGCGCAGAAACACCGGCCACCCTAGCGGAACAAGCACACGCGCCTGCCCCGAGCGAAGAGCACGAAACGTCATCACGCGCCGCAGCGTTGATCCCCGGTTACGACCCGCAGCGCCCTCTCGATGAGCAACTACCCGAACCGGAACAACTCGGCGCCGGGGACGACTTCCGAGCCTTCATGCTGCCGGGGGTCGGTGAATTCCTCAAACGCCGCGCTCTGCGCCGCATGTTCAAGGTCGGCAACTACAACGTGCGCGACGGTCTCGACGATTACGACGAGGATTATTCGCAACTGATGCGCATGATGCCCGAGGTCAGTGCACGCATGCGCCAATGGCTGCACAAGGACCAAGAGACTGAATCCCCAGACGCGGAACAGCGTGACGACGCGGAGATGCTGCAATCCGATATCCCTACTGAAGAGAATAAGGACGACGCTTCTGAACCAGCGCAGGCCATCCGTCCAGAAGAGGTAGGCCTGTCAGAAGAAGTAGCACCACCAGAAGAAAAGCCACTAAATGACCCATCTGGGCGCTCGGGTGCGTCAAGTTGACCCACTGGGGAGCTCAATGCTGCACGAGTACTCCCGTATCTTGCCCGGCAAGCCCTTCGTTTGCGACGAGAACGGGTATCTAACCTGCAGTCATAACATTATATAAAGCTCGGCAAAGACCGAGACGCGATGCCACACGATTGGCACGACAAGATTCAAAGACCCGTGGCAAGACCGACAAGTTGATGAGGTGACATGCCCCAGTTCATCGATACGCGCGCGTTGAATGACGACGCACGTAATGTAGCCGCCCGTGAGGCTGCCCTGCAGCAGGTATCATGGCCGCAGAACCTCGCCCCGCCCACCGTGAGCTACGTTAGCCACGGCCATGTCGCCATCGTGGGGCCGGCGGACGCGATCCACCGGGCGGCCCGCCAGCTCGTGGACAGCGAGCTCGCCAGCGTGACATTGATCGCGACGCAGGATGACGTTGACGAGGCGTCCGATATCGCCAATGCGCACTATATCGCCTGCACCCACCCTCACCTGGAAGGTTACCTGGGCGCATTTCATCTGACCTCCCGTGACGGCGGTGAGTCTCTTTCCCAGGCCAGCCTCGGGCGCGATCACTTCGATGCCATTCTCGACCTCGGCACACCGCCACTGCTGCAGTACGAATTGCCGCCCCCAGGGTATCACCGCGTCACACACGCCACGCCCCTCGACCAAGCCATTCAGGATCTTCAAGCGTGCATCGGCGAGTTCGAAAAGCCGCGCTATTTTCAGATCGAAAGCGATTTGTGCGCCCATGCCGGGCGCGGCCAAAGCGGCTGCACCCGCTGCCTGGATATCTGCCCCGCTGACGCTATCTCGAGCGTCAAGCAAGAAATCGTCATCGACCCATTCCGTTGTCACGGCGCGGGTAGTTGCACCAGCGTCTGCCCCACCGGGGCCATTCGTTATGCATTGCCCACGCCTGAAAGCCTCGACGATTACATCGCGCGTCTTCTTGCTAGCTACCAAGCCGAAGGCGGCGATACGGCGGTGGTGCGCTTTGTCGATCAAGAAACCCAAGCCGGCGAAACCACCGAACCAGCGGGCCATGTGCTGGATGTTCCGCTGGAGGAACTCGGCGCGGCGGGGCTCGACCACTGGCTCGGCGCCATTGCGCGGGGCGCCGCCGAGGTGCGCATCGTCATGCATGATGCCCTGCCGCCTTCCTTGGCGCATTTGGTGCGCGATCAGCATGCACAGGCCATTACCATGCTCGAGTCGCTGGGCCACGACCCTCGGCGCCTGAGCCTGATCGATGCAGGCGATATCGCCATACGCGACGCACTGCCGATCTTGCTACCCCTCGGCGAACGGCTGGAGGCGAAACGCCCACACGCTAAGCGCGAGGCACTCAACGCCATTCTCGATTTCCTTGCCACGCACGGCACGCCCCGTGAGACGCGTGTCGCCATGCCGGCGGGTGCACCTTTCGGCACCCTCGACATCGATACCGACAACTGCACGCTGTGCATGGCTTGCGTGGCGGTCTGCCCCACCCAAGCACTCAGCAGCCCCGGTCAATCACCGGCTCTCAACTTTCAAGAAAGTGCCTGTGTGCAGTGCGGGCTTTGCGAAACCGCATGCCCCGAACAGGTCATAGCGCTGCACCCCGGTTTCATGGCCGCTCCAGAGACCCGCAACCACGTCGCGACGGTCAAGGAAGAGGCGCCATTCGAATGCATCAGCTGCGGCAAGGCCTTTGCCACCGCCAGCACCATCGCCTCGATCAAGCAGAAACTCGCCGATCACCCCTATTTCGCCGGCGACGCCATCAAGCGACTGGAAATGTGTGAAGACTGTCGCGTCAAGGATATCTGGCACGACATGGCGCGTGACCCCAACGCTCAGCTCAAGGTATGACCATGACGACATCCGAGCATACCGACACGCACTCAACCGATACGCCCGCGTCGCTTTCCGCGGCTCTTGAAGAGCGCAACGCCTTGCGCGCCGATGTTTATCTATTGCTGGCCCGCCTGGTGCGTGAGGCGCCCAATGCCGAGCTCCTCGACTTTCTCTCCGCGCTCGAACCCGACGATGAGAGCTCGGCACTCAAGCGGCACTGGGCCTCATTGTCGCTGGCGGCCCGGCACGCGCACCCGGGCACACTGCACGATGTGCATTTCGGCCTGCTGGTCGGGGTCATTCAGGGTCAGCTCGTGCCGTATGCCTCCTGGTACCTGACCGGATCGCTGATGGAGATGCCCCTGGTGGCCCTGCGCCATGATCTCAAGCACCTGGGCTTCGAACGCGCCGCACACGTCAAGGAGCCCGAGGATCATTTCTCTGCGATGTGCGAAGTCATGGCCATGCTCATCGAATCCCACGCCGAAGCACAGGCGGCCTTTTTCAAACGCCACCTGAACCCTTGGGCGCTACGTTTCATGCATGATCTGGCCCAGGTCGAAGACCCTTTCTATGCCAGCGTCGGCGCACTGGGCGAGGTCTTTCTATCGCGCGAAGATAACCAGTTGCAGAACGATCCCGACGCGCAAGTCGTCACATTTTCGCCAACCCCCACTAAGCTCAGTGAAGGGGACACCCACTCATGACCTGCACCCATGACGCTGCCTGACGGCGACATCAAGGTGCCCAGTGACCACAGGAGTCGCCCCATGAAAGAGTCGAACAATAAAACGTCGAACAATCCCGCCCGGCGCCGCTTCTTGCGCAACATCGGACTGGGCACGGTCGCTGCGGGTGCAGCCGTAGCCGTCGGCCATGTCACCTTGGCACAAGCACAGTCGGATGAAGAAAAAGACGCCACCGATGCCGGCGAAACGACGTATCGCGAAACCGATCACGTCAAGGCCTTCTACGCCACCTTGCGCGACTAAACGGTCGAGAGAACCGGAACTGAGGACATAACCATGCGATTGACTCGAAAATCCTCCCAACCCGCCGGCCAGGGTGGGCTGGGCATCAGCCGCCGGCAATTCCTGCAACGCAGTGGTGTGGCGACGGGAGGCCTCGCCGCTGCCGGTTTCATGGGCCATGGCATGATGCAGGCCGCCAACGCCAAGGAAAAAACGGCGTATTCCGATGCTCCTGTCGAAACCAAGCGCACCATCTGCTCTCACTGCTCGGTGGGGTGTGGCGTCTACGCCGAGGTGCAAGAAGGCGTCTGGACCAAGCAGGAGCCCGCGTTCGACCACCCGATCAACCGCGGCGCGCATTGCGCCAAAGGCGCGTCGCTACGTGAGCACGGCCATTCCACGCGGCGCCTGAAGTACCCGATGAAGCTGGTCGACGGCAAGTGGCAGCGCCTCGAATGGGATCAGGCCATCGAGGAGATCGGTGACAAGGTGCTGGAATTGAGCGAACAACACGGCCCCGACAGCATTTATTGGCTAGGGTCGGCCAAGTTCAATAACGAACAAGCCTACTTGATGCGTAAGCTGGCAGCCTTGTGGGGCACCAATAACACCGATCACCAGGCACGCATCTGCCACTCCACCACCGTCGCCGGTGTGGCCAATACCTGGGGTTACGGGGCGATGACCAACTCGCTCAACGACATGCACTTCAGCAAGTCGATTCTGTTCATCGGCTCCAACCCCAGCGAAGCGCACCCCGTCGCCATGCAGCACATTCTGCATGCCAAGGAACGTAGCCACGCACAAATCATCGTCGTCGACCCGCGATTCACACGGACCGCTGCCAAGGCCAACAAATACGTGCGCCTGCGGCCGGGATCCGACGTGGCCTATATCTGGGGGCTGCTCTGGCATATCTTCGAGAATGGCTGGGAAGACCAGCAGTTCATCGATCAGCGTGTGTTCGGCATGGAAGAAGTACGCCGCGAAGTCGCCGAGTTCCCGCCGGACGTGGTCGAGCGCATCACTGGCGTCGGCGAGGCCGACATGTACGATGTCGCCAAGCGCATCAGCGAGAACCGTCCTGGCTGCGTGGTGTGGTGCATGGGCGGTACCCAGCACACCACCGGCAATAACAACACCCGCGCGTACTGCATCCTCGAGCTGGCGCTGGGCAATATCGGCGTTTCCGGCGGTGGGGCCAATATCTTCCGTGGCCACGACAACGTGCAGGGCGCGACCGATCTAGGATTGATGTCGCATTCACTCCCTGGATATTACGGTCTCACCGAAGGCGCATGGAAGCACTGGGCCAAGATATGGAATGTCGATTACGAGTGGATCAAGGGCCGTTTCGACCAGACCGAATACAACGGTAGCCTGCCCATGAACTCCAATGGCATCACCGTCTCGCGGTGGATAGATGGGGTTCTGGAAAACGACGAGGATATCGCCCAGCGTACCAGCCTCAAGGCGATGTTCTACTGGGGGCATGCGGTGAACTCGCAGACCCGTGGTCCGGAAATGAAAAAGGCCATGAGTCAGCTCGAGTTGATGGTCGTGGTCGATCCCTACCCCACCGTCGCCGCCGTCATGCACGACCGCACGGATGGCGTGTACCTGCTACCCGCGGCCACGCAGTTCGAAACCACCGGTAGCGTGACTGCCACCAACCGCTCGCTGCAATGGCGCGACAAGGTCGTCGAACCGATGTTCGACTCCAAGCCCGATCATGAAATCATGTATCTCATGGCCAAAAAGCTGGGCTTCGGCGACGAGTTCACACGCAACTTCGCCATCGAAGACGGACGCCCGGTCATTGAAGATGTCCTACGCGAGATCAACGCCGGCATGTGGACCGTGGGCTATACCGGGCAAAGTCCCGAGCGCCTCAAAGAACACCAGAAGAATTGGCACACCTTCAACTTCGACACGTTGAAAGCGGAAGGCGGCCCCGCCGACGGTGATTTCTACGGCTTGCCCTGGCCCTGCTGGGGAACGCCCGAGTTCAATCACCCCGGCACGCCCCTGCTCTACGATATGAGCAAGTCCGTTAAAGAAGGTGGCCTGACGTTTCGGGCCCGCTTCGGCGTCGAACACGATGGCGAGGATCTACTCGCCGACGGCGTCGCAAGCGAGGGCTCCGAGCTCAACGACGGTTACCCCGAGTTCACCGCCGACATGCTCAAGGACTTGGGCTGGTGGGATGATCTCACCGCCGAAGAGAAAACCGCGGCGGAAGGCAAGAACTGGAAAACCGATCTTTCCGGCGGGATTCAGCGCGTGGCTATCGAGCATGGTTGCGCGCCCTTCGGCAACGCCAAGGCACGTTGCCGGGTCTGGACCTTCCCCGACGAGGTACCCAAGCATCGCGAACCGCTCTATACCAGCCGGCGCGACCTGGTGGAGGAATATCCGACCTGGGACGACGTGGCGTCATTTTATCGTCTGCCGACTCTCTATCGTTCGATTCAGGAGCAAGACTTCAGCAAAGATTTCCCGATCATCCTGACCTCGGGGCGCTTGGTCGAGTACGAGGGCGGCGGCGAGGAAACTCGTTCCATGTCATGGCTCGCCGAGCTTCAGCAGGAAATGTTCGTCGAGATCAATCCGGCGCAGGCCAACGACCTGGGCATCAAGAACGACGACATGGTCTGGGTCCACGGCCCCGAGGGCGGCAAGGTCAAAGTCAAGGCCATGGTGACGCCGCGCGTGGCGCGCGACGTGGCGTTCATGCCCTTCCATTTCGGCGGCATCTTCCAGGGCGAGAGCTTGGCGGACAAGTACCCCGAAGGGGCACGGCCCTATGTACTCGGCGAGGCCGCCAACACCGCGACCACTTACGGTTACGACATAGTGACGCAAATGCAGGAAACCAAGTGCACGCTATGCCGGATCGAGAAAGCCTCCGCCTGACCGACGATGCTTGAAACACCGATGAGGCCTCGCGCCTCATCGGCAAGAGGAGAACACCATGGCTCAAATGAAATTCCTGTGCGACGCCGAACGCTGCATCGAATGCAACGGCTGCGTCACGGCCTGCAAGAACGCCAACGAGACCGACTGGGGCATCCAGCGTCGTCGCGTGGTCACCCTGGACGATGGCAAGCCCTCCGAGGTCTCGATCTCGGTGGCCTGCATGCACTGCGACGACGCCCCGTGCATGGCGGTTTGCCCCACCGACTGTTTCTACAAGACCGATGACGGCATCGTCCTGCATGACAAGGACATCTGTATCGGCTGCGGTTACTGCCTATACGCCTGCCCCTTCGGCGCGCCACAGTTTCCCAAGGAAGAAGCTTTCGGCGAACGCGGCAAGATGGACAAGTGCACCTTCTGCGCCGGTGGTCCCGCCGAGACCAAGGAAGAAGAATACGAGAAATACGGCGCCAACCGCATCGCCGAAGGCAAGTTGCCCTTGTGCGCCGAGATGTGCTCCACCAAGGCGCTGTTGGCCGGGGACGCCCAGACCATTTCCGACATCTTCCGCCAGCGTGTGGTCTATCGCGGCCATGAAGACGGCGGTTGGTCGTCCGTCGAGAAGGCGCAAATGTCGGGCCCGGACGTCTCGGCCAATCTCGACGAGATGGCCTACGACGCCACCCGCGCCACACGTGAAGGGTGAGGAGAACGCTCATGCACACTCTCATGCAATGCCTGTGGCGGCTGCGTATGATCGGTGCGGTGCTATTGCTGGCGGTGTTGGCCGCCAGCTTGGCCCCACCTTCATCGGCGGCTGAGCCCGACGAGGAAATCGGTCAAGCGGTGGGCACGGTGGATGCCGATACCTGGCGACAGGTCAAGAGTGGCGAGGACTTCATCGATTCCCGCCATGACTCGACCTACAACCTGATCAACCCCAGCGGCGAGACCTGGCGCCAGATTCGTAACGAGTGGATTTCGCCCGCCGGCCTGATCGCCATCGGCGGCATGCTGGCGATCCTGGTGATCTTCTATCTTGTCGTCGGACGCAACGACCTCGATCACGAACGCACGGGTCGTAAGATCCTGCGCTGGACTGCTCTCGAGCGCTCGTTGCACTGGACCGTGGCCACGCTGTTCATCGCTCTCTCGCTGACCGGCCTGAACCTGCTGTACGGCAAGTTCGTGTTCCGTCACATCTTCGGCGATGCCTTCTGGGCCAACATGATCATGGGCTCCAAGCTGATCCACAACTACGCGGGCCCTGTCTTCGGCATCCTGCTCATCGTCATCCTCGCCAAATGGCTCAAGATGAATCTACCCAAGAAGCACGACTGGGAATGGTTCAAGCAAGGTGGCGGCATGGTGGGCGACAAGCATCCCGATGCCGGTTTCGCTAATGCCGGCGAGAAGGTCTGGTTCTGGCTGCTGGCCAGTGTCGGTCTGCTGGTCATCGTCAGTGGCTTCGTGCTCGACTTTCCAATCTTCGGCCAGACCCGAGACAACATGCAGTGGGCCAACATGTTCCACGGCGTGACGTCATTGATCTTGATGACCGTGGCGCTCGGGCATATTTATATCGGCACCTTGGGCACCGAGGGCGCGTTCGAAGGCATGGCGACCGGCTATGTCGACGAAACCTGGGCCAAACAGCACCACAACCTGTGGTACGAGGAGGTCAAGGACAGCGCCGGCCAACCCCAGCAAAGCGATCCGCCCGTCGGCGACGACACGGCGACGGCACACCGACCCAACTGAACGCCATAACGAGCGCTGAAACACCGCAAACGAAACGACACCGCCCCCGGGCGGTGTCGCTCTTTGTTATGATGCAGGCAGATGTCCTACCACCCCAAAGATCCCGCGAGGAGGCTTTCCCATGCAACACATCGACGCCGGCACGCGCACCGAACTCGAAGCGGCCGCCTTTCGTCAGTTGCTCGATCACCTCGATGCCAACAAGGACGTGCAGAACATTGATCTGATGATCCTGGCCGACTTCTGCCGCAACTGCCTCTCCAAATGGCTGGTGGCCGCTGCCAGCGAGCGCGGTATCGAGCTCGACTACGAAACGGCCCGCGAATACGTCTACGGCATGCCCTACAGCGAATGGAAAGAGCTCTATCAGGCCCCTGCCACGCCCGAACAACTCGAGGCGCTGGACGCTCGCCAACAGCGCAAGAAGGACACGCACGCATGAGCGATGCCGCTTTCGTTCCTCTCAAGGTCGCTGTGCTGACCGTCTCCGATACCCGCACAGAGGAAACCGACCGCTCGGGCAACGCGCTAGTGGAACGCCTGAAGCGCGATGGGCACGAACTCGCCGATAAACGCATCGTCGTCGATGACGTCTATCGTATCCGCGCGCTCGTCGCTCAGTGGATCGCCGACGAAGGCGTGCAGGTCATCCTCACCACCGGTGGCACGGGTTTCACCGGGCGTGACTCCACCCCCGAGGCGGTCGAAGTGCTGCTCGACAAACACATCGAAGGCTTCGGCGAGTTGTTTCGCCACTTGTCGTGGCAGGAAATCGGCAGCTCCACCGTGCAAAGTCGCTGCCTCGGCGGCCTGGCCAACGCTACCGTGGTGTTCTGCTTGCCTGGCTCCACCGGCGCCTGCCGCACCGCCTGGGACGGCATTCTTCACGAACAGCTCGATAGCCGCCATCAACCGTGCAACTTCGCCAACCTCGTGATCCCCGGGAGAGGTCAGCATGGCTGAGCTGCAAAGCGTCGAACGGGCGCTGGAAGCGCTGTTGAAGGGCGTGAAGGCGGGAGATGTAGAACGTATCGATTGCGAGGCAGCGGCTGGCCGCGTGCTGGCCGAATCGGTTACCGCGCGTCTCGACGTGCCGCCGGCCGACAACAGCGCCATGGATGGCTATGCCCTGCGCCATGCCGATGCCGGTCAGTGGTTACCCATCAGCCAGCGTATCGCGGCCGGCCACGCACCTGAGCCGCTCGCACCCGGCACCTGCGTACGCATCTTCACCGGCGGTGAAATACCGCCGGGCGCCGACACGGTAGTGATGCAAGAACGAGTGGACTCGCAAGATGCCCAGGCGCATATTCCCGGCGACATCACACGGGGCGATAACGTGCGTCGCCGTGGACGCGACGTGGAGGCCGGCACTCCGCTTCTGGAAGCAGGCACTCGGCTGGAGGCGGCCGCCCTGGGGCATCTGGCCGGTCAGGGCATCACGCAGGTCAGCGTTTATCGTCGCCCGCGCGTGGCGCTGCTCTCCACCGGCGACGAGATCGTTGACCCCAGCCAGCCACTCGCCGCGGGGCAGATCCATAACTCCAATCGGCCCATGCTCTCGCGCCTGCTCGAACGCTTCGGCGCCGAGCTTATCATGCGCGAACACGTCCCCGATGACTTCGCGACCACCCAGCGCCTCCTGCGCGAGGCCGCCGAGTGCGCCGATGTCATCGTGACCACGGGCGGCGTCAGCGTCGGCGAAGAAGACCACGTCAAGCACGCCCTGGAAACATTGGGTCAGCTAGATCTCTGGCAGTTGGCCATGCGCCCTGGCAAGCCACTGGCGCTGGGGCGCATAGGACAAGCACGACTGGTGGGCCTGCCTGGCAATCCTGTTTCATGCTTCGTCGGCGCCTGGGTGTATCTGCGCCCCCTCATGGGCGTCCTTCTAGGTTGCCCACGCATGGCCACGCTACCCCGCTTGTGGGCGCGTGCAGCGTTCACCACGCATACGCAAGCACGTCGTCACTACATGCGCGTAAGGATGGAGTTCACCGACGATGGCACCGTCGCCCACGCCTTCGCCGATCAGAACTCGGCCGTGCTGTCCTCCTGCCTCGAAGCAGATGCCCTGGCGATCGTCCCCGAACACACTACCCTCAACGAGGGCGAGCGTGTGGAATGCCTATGGCTAACGGACTAATACCACTGAAAACGAGGCCTAATCAGCGCTCAACGCTTTATTGAGCGCCGGCCAGAGGACATGGAAATCGTGCTCTAGTGTGGGGTAGTCGGTGCGCAACCAGGGAACCAATTCGGCCAGGCGATTGGGGCCACTCAAACGACGCCCGAGCCCCGCGATCGCCTGGCAGGTAAAGTCGAAATCGGCGTAACGACTCAACCAGTCGTCTTCGATCAAGGCGGGAATCATGGGTGCCAAGCGGTTAGGGGCTCGCCCCTGGGCTTGAAGCACCCGGTAACAACGCGCCACCAAGGCGACATCGGCATGATCGCGCGCCACGAAATGATCCCACACCAGATCCAGCGCAATCCCCACTACACGCCGCTGGGGGCGCGGTGCGCGCTCACGGACGCCTCGGATCACGGCATGGTCATCGACCCAGGCATCCACGCGACGATGATGGCGAATACCGCGCGCGATCTCTGCCGCCCAATCGCCATCGGGATCGCCCTTGACGCCATCGGCGATCAAGTTACCGTACAGAAAAGCGTCGTTGCCACCACGTGCCAGCCAGGCATGTGCAAGAAAATTCATCGAAGGCCTAGACAGTTCGTAAAGACAGCTTTTAAAGCCAGTCTTTAAAGACAGTTGGTTGGTTTGGGCAATCCCGCCAGGCGCGCCCCCACCTTTGCGGGGCTGTCGGGAAACAATCGCATCAAATGCAGGGAGCGCCCTTTATCGGGTCCCAGCGTCTGGCTGACGGCCTTGACCAGGGGACGCATCGCCGGCGCGCTTTCGTAACGCGCATAGAAGGCTCGCAGTACCTCGATGGCCTCCCAGTGTTCGGACGTCAGTTCCCTACCTTCCTCGGCAGCTAGCGCCTCGGCTACGGCCGGTGTCCAGGCCGTCAAGTCGACTACGAACCCTTCGGGGTCGAGCCCGATGTCGCGGCCTTCCACGATGATATAGCGTGTTGCTTGCGTGGTCGCCATCAGAACCAGCTCACCGTGCGTTGCGCTTCCTCGGTCAGCGCCACGAAACCGTCCATGTCCACGATCGTCACGCTGGCATCGCACCGCCCTGCCAGACCGCGCGATTCCAGATCCTCGCGCAGGGCGAACAAGCGCCCTTCGAGTCCGGGAAAATGTTGTACCTGTGCACTCATCGCGCCAAACACGCCATCTTCTATCAGCATCAACCCATCTTCCTCCCCCATCGCGCGCAATACGTCCTGATGAACGGAGCTCGAACTCGGGGCACGATTGAGCAAGTGCAACAACATTCGCAGGTGTCTCCTAATAGCGCCGCCCAGCTAAGGTTAAACACGAGCACGGGCAGCGTTCAGAAATTGAAGATTTGACGGTGGCCAGCAAGCACCGTCGACAGTTCCGGCGTCGACACTTCAATCACCGGCAAGAGCAGATCGTCGGAGGTTAATCCGCGCGCTTCGAGCGAGTCGGCATCGATATACAAGCGCTCGATATCGTACATCTCCAGCATCTCGAAGGTGCTTTGGGACCCCTTCTGCCCCAATGGACCTGGGCCTTGTTCCCGAAGCAATGCCCAGACGCCATCTCCCATCAGCAACAACGAGACGGACTGACCGAAGGCCGCGCCCACCAATGCTAGATCGAGAGCCTCGCGTAGCCATAAGCCGCCGTGCGGCGCATGACGTAACATCACCAGAAGATCGCCGTGCGGCACCTCGCTTATCTCGGACATGACAGCTCCTCATGGCATGAATGCGCGACGCCAAATTCAGGGCGCAAAGGTAATCAGCCGCTCGTGCGTCTGGCCGATGTCGAGCAACTGCCCCAGCCCCGTCAACTCGAAGGGAGGCTCGAGACTCGCCCCGCTCTTGCCATGACGCTCGGCCTCACGGGCGTCCAGCAAGCCACGGCGCAGTGCCGCCGCCACACAGACCTGCAAGGCGGTTCCATGCGTACGCTGCAAGTCGCACCAGGCATCGACGAGGTGCGGTTCATCTTGCGGCGGCGCCGCGAAGTGTGAAGCGTTGTAAACCCCATCGTGGTAGAAGAACACCGTATCGACACGATGCCCTCGTGAGATGGCGGCATGCGCGAAACGCAAGGCGGAATGCGCTGCCTGATGGCTATACGGGCCTCCTAGCACGAGTAGGGCGTAACGCATCGAAGAATCTCCCGTCACTGACGCGGTGAATGACGCTATTGTCCTCGACGTAGCGAGGTCAGGCAAATCATGGATGTGCACCGCTCCCATGACATCAAAGGATCATTGACGCCAACCACGTTAGCGGGTATATTTTTAACAAGCTAACATATAGTGTGTCTTTAGCTAGCGATACGATCTGTTGATATCCCCAACCTTGGCCGCCTTTCTAGGCGGCCTTTTTTATGCGACCCGCAACAGAAGCAACTCATATGAGCGCCGTCACGGTTTGTACGAATCCTCTTTTGCCGTTACGAAATCCGGCTAAATTGAAAGTGTCTGTGTCGTAATGTACCGGCACACCTGCTGATTCGTGGAGGTTACGATCATGACCGTTGCCCTGCTTGTCCCGACCAAACGCCCGCCAGCGACGATAAAGCCGGCAGACACGGCTGTTCCGACCACGTTGTCGGTCACTCATAGCGATAAAGCAACTCTTATGGGGACGAGACCCAAATGCGAGATAGGCCGTCTGGCGCTCCTTCGTCATGATCTCCACCTTCGTCATGACATATATGATACCGAGGATATCGCCAATGCCCGCCGCCGCGCGATTTTCTATACTCGCTGGCACGGACTTTCCGCCCCCCTACTGCAACTCTGGCGAGGATAAACGCTCCTCACGCAAAAGGCCCGCACCTAAGAGATGCGGGCCTTCGACAGAAAGGCGCAACAGCGCCACTTGCTGCATCAGTCGTTGGACATGAAGCCCAGCAGAGACAAAAGGCTAACGAACAGGTTGTAGATCGACACGAACAGGGTGATGGTCGCCAAGATGTAGTTGGTTTCCCCTGCGCGATGGATGATCTCGCTGGTCTGATACAAAATCGCAGCCGACGAGAACAGCACGAAACCTGCGGAGACAGCCAGCGCCAAGGCGGTGATATTGAAGATCATCGCCGCGACCATCGCTAGCACCAGCACGATCGCCCCGGCGATCATGAAGTTACCCAGGAAGCTGAAATCCTTGCGAGTAATCAAGGCCACGGCCGACAGCCCGATGAACGTCGCGCCCGTCATCCCCAGCGCAGTCATCACCAGTTGCGCCCCATTGGGCAATGACAGGTAGAGGCTCAACATCGGCCCCAGCGTGAACCCCATGAAGCCTGTGAAGGCAAAGATCGACAAGATGCCCGCCGCCGAATTCGCGGTCTTGTGGACCAGGAACATCAAGCCGTAGGCGCCAATCATGAAGATGAAAATATTCATCTGCCCGATGCCCATGGCCATCGCGGTTCCCGCCGTCACGGCGGAGAACAACAGCGTCATGGCCAAGAGCATATAGGTGTTACGCAACACCTTGTTAGTACTGATTTCCGATCGCGTCTGCTGACCAGCAATCTGAGAAGTACGGTGTGCCATGGGATTTCTCTCCTCGGTGGCGCTGAAAACATAAGGTAAGACCTAGGATGCCCCGCTTGAGTTCCCACTGCAAGATGGATATTCAACGCCCCAGCGTTGTTTTAACTCATTGAAAGCACAAAAAGTCTTGACGACTCGATGAATGCTGGTAGTATACACCGCCGTAAGCCGGAGGGATGGCAGAGCGGTTGAATGCACCGGTCTTGAAAACCGGCGAAGGTTTGCGCCTTCCCAGGGTTCGAATCCCTGTCCCTCCGCCACTACATCAAAGCGCCCTGAAATTTCAGTAACTTACTGGTCTCGGGGCGTTTTCGTTTGGGATGTTACATCCCACTGTCGTTACGTTGCACTGTTACATTAGCTACGATCCGACACCACTCATCAGCGTGCGCGCTTCAATGAGCGTTAGCCTTCCCGTCGTGAAGGCGCCGGTGTCGATGTAGTGGACGTTCCCCAGCCACAAGGGGCGTTCCACAATGGTGTGCCCTACCACCACGGCATCGATGCCGCTGACCGAGGTCTCGTCGCCACGCCGGATGCGCGTTCTTCCCCAAAGCTGGTCCTGCGAAGGCGTTACGATGTCCCGCCAGTCCGCCGGCGGTTCGGCGTGGACGATTCCGAGACGCTTGCCGGCGACGGCTATTTCGCGCGCATAGGGCATATGTGGCAAAGCCTGCTGAAGCATCGTCTGCGCCTCGGCCAAGCCCGCTTCAAGGGCCCAGGTGCCGCCGTTGATCATCCACGCATCGCGGGCTTTTAGACTGCCTCTTTCCTCGCCCAACAACGCGTCATACGCCAGCATTTCATGATTGCCACGCACGGCGTAAAACCAAGACTCGAGGGCGAGAGACAAGCACTGGAGGCTATCGGCGCCACGATCGATAAGATCCCCAACACTGAACAGTCTATCTCGTTGTCGATCGAAACCGACTGCATTCAATCTGTCATGCAGCAAGCCCCATTGACCGTGTATATCACCGACGATGAAATCGCGGCCGCGCTCATTGGGACCGTGCCGTTGAATCACACCACTTGCTCCTTTCCCGCTACTGAAAGCATCGCACGAGCCCATTAAAGATCACGAAAGGCCTGCTTTTCAGAACGCCGAGCGAAGTCACGCGATTCCCCGCCTTCCAGTTCCAGCGCCCTCGCCAGCATCTCATCGACACTGGCACGTGGATGCGCCCCGGCCATCTCGACGCTCTCGAAGTCACTCGCCTTGCATTCCGGACACCTTGCTTCCAGCGGCCGCCGGGTTGCCTTGATGAATAGCTCAACCTGACAAGCGCGACAACGATAGAGGCGCCGATGGGGCATGGACATGACAAACTCCGCAGGGTAAAAACAATCTACTCAGAGTAGAACAAGATAACGCGCTGTGCGCTATTGTATTCAAGTACCTGGCTCAGTGATAAAGCCTCAGCCCCACCCGAGTCACCCGGTTACCTTCCACCGCATTGACGACCCAGTGAAAGCCATGCCAATCGACATCGTCCCCTACCACGGGATGACCGCCGACACGCAGCGATACGAATTCGCCCAGGGTCATGTTCTGCTCACCGGCGCTCAAGGTCAGCCCATAGGCATCCGCCACGTCGCTCATGACGGCTTCTCCATCCAGCGTGAAGGTGCCGAAGAAGGCACGCTCACGCTTGAGCGTGGCGTCTCCGTTGAACAAGCGATTGAGCGCCGGTAGATCCTCGCTGCGCCCGATGACGCAAATGACATCGCCAAGTTTGAGCCGCGTACTGCCTTTGGCATGCAGCATGGTGTGCTTGCGAAACAGGCCGGAAATCAAGGCGCCCGACGGGAAGCGCAGCAAGCGAATGGGCACGTCCTCGAGCGCTTCGTTCTCGACCTTGTAGACGAACATTTCATAATCGTTTTCCGGCAGCACCCCTAGCGGACCGCGGCGATTGGGCGTTGTGCCGGCCGGCACTTCGACGCGCATCCAACGCGCCACCCGTGCCAGGGAGGCGCCCTGCATCAACAACGACATCAGCACCACGAAGAAGGCGACGTTGAAATACAGCGTCGCATTCTCGACCCCGGCGATCACCGGGAAAATGGCCAGCACGATGGGCACCGCCCCACGCAAGCCGACCCAGGAAATGAAGCCGAGCTCCCGCCAGCGGAAATTGAAGAACGGCTTGAGCGAGACCAATACGGCCAACGGACGCGCCACGAAAATCAGACCCAGCGCCAAGACAGCACCCGGTATGGCGTAATCGATCATTTCGCTGGGCGTCACCAACAAACCCAGCACTAGGAAAAGTCCGATCTGACTCAGCCACGCCAAGCCATCGTGGACCGGCAGAATATGCGTGAGATGCCGTCCGGGCTGATTACCGATCATCAAGCCCGCCAGATAAATCGCCAGGAAACCGCTACCGCCCGCCGCGCTGGTCAAGCCGAAGATGAAAAAGCCCGACGCCAGCGCCAGTAGCGAATAAAGCCCTGATGCCAGATCGAGCCAACGCAGCAGCTTGGCAGCTAGCCAGCCGCCCCCCACCCCGAACAACAAGCCCAACCCGAACTGTGAGGCGAACGTCATCAGCGTGTGCCCGACACCACTCGCACCGTTTACCAGCACTTCGGCCAGAGTGATCGTCAAGAAGATCGCCATCGGATCGTTGGTGCCCGACTCGATCTCGAGCGTTGCCCCCACCCGCTCGTTGAGGGTCACACCCTGGCCGCTGAGCATCGAAAAGACCGCGGCAGCATCCGTGGAACCAACAATTGCCCCCACCAGAAGACCTTCCACTAAGGAAAGGTTGAATATCCAAGTCGCCAACAGACCCACGAGCCCACTGGTCACGAAGACCCCGAATGTCGCTAGGCACAGCGCCGGCTTGAGACCCACGCGAAACGTCTTGAGGCGCGTACGCAAGCCGCCATCGAGGAGGATCATCGCCAGCGCCAGGTGCCCAATCAAATAAGCCAGCGAATAGTCGTCGAACTCGATGCCCAGCACGCCTTCCTCGCCAGCCATCATGCCCAACCCCAGGAACAGCACCAACAGCGGCACACCGATGCGCGACGAGACGCGGCTCGCGACGATACTGAGCGCAATTAGAAATCCCGAAAACAAAAAAAGGCTGTTGATGGTATCCACGACTAACGACTATCTCCCTAAATTCAAGGGCCTAGTATGCCATGTCCCGACACGCCATGCTGTTATCTACATCAACCAGGCAGGATGCGATTCCAAGATATGCCAGTCGATATCGCCCTGTAATCGCATGGCCCAGATAAGAGCGCGCATACCCTGACGATATTCGCCAAGCGCAACATTCGGTGACTGTCGCCGGTAGGCGGTGACAAAAGCATCTCGCTCGGCGCCTTCCGTCATGAGCAGTTCAGCCACGCATAGATCGAACTCGAGCGGCGCCCATACCAGTGCTTCCCAGTCACTCCATAGCCAGCCGGTGGCACCGCTCAGGAACTGATCGGCACGCAAATCGGGCAGGCACCACACCGCGCGCGAGGGGACAGGAAAATCGGGAAGTGCCCCCCAATCGGAGCAACGTGGGTGGTGTCTCAAAAAATCGCGCGCCCGTCGCGGCCACTGCGATAGCGTCCAAACTGTTTCCAGAGGGTGCCCCCAGCCCGACACCGTTTCGCGATGCAGATGCCCCAACTGACTTCCCAAAAGTTCAGCAAATACCTCTCCCATCCGGGCCGGCGCCCCATCGCTCCACGGCAGGCTCCAGAGCGGCGTCTGATGCAGCGCGCCCAAATACGTCAAAGGTAATGGTGGAAGTGGCAAATGTGTCGGTAAGGCACCGGCCAAGCGTGTCAGCGCCTCGGGACAGCGCCAACGGTCGAAGCCGAAGAGCCGATCCATCCCCTGCCAGAATGGGTCCTGGGCCGAGTGCGTTCGTGCCAGCTTGAGCAACCGCGGTGCCTCATCACGCGTTCGCCACAACCAATTGGCACTGTCATCCCAAGCCAGGGGCAATGGGGCCAGCGCATGACCGGTGAAGACCTCGACGCGATGCGTCAATGCGGGATCGGGATACATGCACACTCCTGCCAGCCCAAGCGATAGCGAGACGGCGACTCTGGCATGTCTGGGCAGTCGCCGCCGTATCAGGATACAATAACCATCTCTGGATAGGGGTGCCCATCAACGCAATGGGCTGAGAGCGCCACGCGCAACCCTGGAACCTGATCCGGTTAGCACCGGCGGAGGAAATACCAGAGCGTGCCGTCGGCACGTCCTTCGCCCCATTCATGGAGCCTTGATGACGTCCCTCGGTTTTTCCCTGTCCCAGGCACGACTCGCTTTTTCAGGGCAATGGCTATTCGATGGTCTTTCGGCCACCTTCGCTCCCGGTAGCTGGACGGGGCTTCTCGGCCGCAGCGGCAGCGGCAAAAGCTCTTTGCTGCGCATGATCGCCGACCTTCCCATTCCCGATACCCATGCCCTCACTCTAACTACCGACGATCAGCGTCCGTTGGCCGGCCGGTTAGCGTGGATGGCCCAGCAAGATCAACTACTTCCCTGGCGCAAGGTCATCGACAACGTCTTACTCGGCCCTGCGCTGCGTGGACATCCCTCGGCAGCACAACGTCAGCACGCGATGACCCTGCTCGACGACGTTGGCCTAAGGGACAAGGCCGAGCAATGGCCCAAGACGCTATCCGGCGGGCAACGCCAGCGAGTCGCGCTGGCACGCACACTCTTCGAGGACGCGCCGGTGGTCTTGATGGACGAGCCCTTTTCCGCCGTCGACGCCATCACGCGCCTGGAATTGCATGAACTCGCCGCACGCCTGCTGGCTGGGCGCACGGTGCTCCTGGTGACGCACGACCCGCTCGAAGCCCTGCGACTGAGCGATCGCATCCTTATACTCGGCGGTCAACCGGCATTGTTAAGCGACTTCGAGGTTCCGCACGGACAACGCCCCCGCGCCCTCGACGCACCCGATGTACAGCGCATGCAATCGCAACTGGTGGCGCGCCTTCACTCTGCCCCTCATGCCAACATCGAGGGGAGCACCCCATGAGCGTACTCAAGCGTCTCTGGCCCGCCCTGGTGGGTATTTTCTCCATCCTCGGGCTTTGGCAGGTACTGGTCGTCGTCACGGGTGTACCCGGCTATGTTCTGCCCTCGCCGCTGTCCGTCCTACATGCGTTCGCGTCGCACCAGCAACTGTTGTGGCATCATGCCGGTATCACGGTGATCGAGATCGTCGCGGGACTGCTCATCGGATGCATCAGCGGGCTAGGCACCGCACTGGCCCTAGCGCGCTTTCATGGCCTGCGGCGCACTCTGCTGCCGATACTGCTGATCAGCCAAGCCGTGCCCTTGTTCGCGCTCGCGCCTATTCTCATGCTATGGCTGGGCTATGGGATGACCGCGAAAATCGTCATGGCCACATTGATCATTTATTTCCCGGTCGCCTCGACATGCTATGACGGCCTGCGTCAGACGCCACAAGGATGGCTGGATCTAGCCCAGACACTGGGGGCCGACCGTCGACGCCGGCTATTACGCATCCAACTGCCCGCCGCCTTACCGGCGCTGGCATCGGGCATGCGCATGGCCGCCAGCGCCGCCCCCATCGGTGCGGTGATCGGCGAATGGGTTGGCTCCAGCCAGGGCCTGGGGTATTTGATGCTCAATGCTAACGCGCGTATGCAGGTCGACCTGATGTTTGCCGCCCTGCTGATTCTCGTCACCTTCGGGGTCGCACTCTACTTCACTACCGACGCCGTCATGCGACGCCTCATGCCATGGCACGAAGACCGCACCGGCGCTACTAGCTGACAACCGTCCGGGGCAGCGTCCGCCATCGCGTGGCAACGCCCCATACGCCGCCTTTCACGGCGATAACGATAATGCCCGCCACGCTTCAATGGGCGGGAGATGATCCGCAGGAGAACATCACATGCTACGTTTGACTCGACGCCTCATGGGAGCTTGCCTTGCGTTGGTACTGATCGCTTCCGGCCCGGCATGGGCCGCAGATGACGACGATACCACTGAGACGACATCCCTGAAGGTCATGCTCGATTGGTACACCAACCCGTCGCACGCTCCACTGGTCATCGCCCAACAACGCGGCTTCTTCGAGCAACACGGGCTCGACGTGGAACTGATTTCGCCCGCCGATCCCAGCGTCCCTCCCAAGCTGGTCGCCGCTGGCAAGATCGACATGGCCATCAGCTATCAACCCCAGTTACACCTGCAAGTCGACCAAGGCTTGCCGTTGGTGCGTGTGGGCACTCTGATCGCAACGCCGCTCAACATCACGCTGGTACGCGCCGACAGCGATATCGAGAGCATGCAAGACCTGGCCGGCAAAAGCATCGGCTATTCGGTGGGCGGCGTCGAGGAAGTACTGCTCAATACCATGCTCGAGCACAATGGCGTGGCGCCGGATGACGTCGAGATGGTCAACGTCAATTTCGCGCTGACACCGGCACTGATCGGCGAGAAGGTCGATGCCGTCACCGGTGCATTTCGCAACTTCGAACTGGCACAGATGGCGCAGGAAGGGGTCAAGGGCCGCGCCTTCTATATCGAGGAAGAAGGCGTGCCCACCTACGATGAACTGATCTTCATCGCCAATCGCGATACCCTGGATGCGCATCGTGAGGCCTATACCCGCTTCATGGCCGCCATCGAAGAAGCCACGGCATGGATCATCAACCACCCCGACGAAGGCTGGAAAGCCTTCAAGGCCTCCGATCCGGCACTGGACACCCCCGTCAACAAGAAAGCCTGGTACAACACCATTCCACGCTTCGCTTTGCGGCCCGCAGCGCTTGATGGGCGCCGCTACGAGGCCTTCGAGTCGTTTCTGCTCGAGCGTGGTCAGATCAAGGCCAAGAGCCCGCTGTCACGTCTCGCCGTCGATCTAAGCCAGCCTTGACCCCGAGCCGCGCCGGCCATGCGAGAAGGCTTCTCTCGCTTTCTTGCATGGCCGGCGCGGCATCTCATGCCGTTAAAAAGCGTGCCAAGGCTTCCTGAAACGCCTCCGGCTGCTCGGCATGCAACCAATGCCCAGCATCGGAAATGGTCTCGATACGCGCCTCGGGCAACACCGACTCGACCGCCGGCAACACATCATCGCCAACGTAGTCGGAACGCCCGCCACGCAACACGAGCGTCGGCCCCATGTAGGCGCCGCTCCCGTCCGGCACCGCGACGATATGGGCGTAATCGTCTTCAATCTCGTCGAGTCCCACGCGCCATATCAGCGTGGCATTCTCACCACGAATCAGATTGGTCGCCAGGAACTGCCGTATCGCCGGCGTCTCGACGAATCCAGACATGATCCGGTCGGCTTCCTTGCGGTCCGCAGGCGGTTGCCGCTCGACCGCACGCATGGCCTTGAAGATCGCTTCGTGCCCGTGCTCATAAGCAATCGGCGCGATGTCGGCGACGATCAAGCGCGCGACACGCTCAGGCGCTTGACGCGCCAAGGTGATGGCGACCTTGCCCCCCATCGAGTGACCTAGCAAATCACAACTTTCGACCGCCAGGCGATCCAGCAAAGCATCGACGTCCGCTGCCTGGGCTGCATAGTCCATGCCTGTCTGGTGAGGAGACTTTCCGTGGTTGCGCAGATCGACGGCGATCACGCGGCGGCTTTCCTGCCAGCGCTTGATATGCGAGCGCCAGTTGTCGGCACTTCCGAACAAGCCGTGCAACACCACCAGCGGGCGCCCGGCGCCGCCGGTATCGACATGATGTAATTCCACAATTTGCCTCGTCAGCCATTCAAGTCATGCCGGCATAATACCAGAGGCGTTTCAGGCATTGCGCTCCGACATTCGCTCGGAAGCATCGGCGACATGCGCCAGGCGGCGCGTCAACGCCCCCAGCAGTACACCATACAACGGCAGGAAAAAAGCCAGGCTAACGCTCAGCTTAATGGCATAATCTACCCAGGCGATTTCGACCCAGTGGGCGCTCATGAACGCATTGGGCCCATTCCAGAAAGCGATGGCAAAGAACGCGAAGGTATCGGCCAGGTTACCCAATAGCGTCGAAAACGCCGGCGCCACCCACCAAGCACGCAGCCGCCGCATCCGATCGAAGACGTGAATGTCCAGCAACTGTCCGAGTACATAGGCCATGAAACTCGCCAGCGCGATACGCCCCACGAACAGGTTCCAATCACCCAGCGCCGAGGCTCCCTGAAAGGCGCCATCCTGAAACAGCACCGACACCACATAGGAAATCAGCAAGGCAGGTAGCATGACGCGCGCGATGGTCTTACGCGCCCGGCGTTTTCCAAACAGTCGCACGGTCAGGTCGGTGGCGAGGAAGATGAATGGAAAACTGAAGGCTCCCCAAGTAGTGTGTACGCCGAACATTGAAAACGGCAACTGTACTAGGTAATTGCTGGCCGCGATGACAAGGATGTGGAAGCTTACGAGCCACCCCATCAAGCGGCGCGCTTGGCGAGAATCGAGCACAAACATGTAGCACCTTTTTAGTTGCCGAAAAAGGCCGAGGGGTAAGGGAACCCTCAAGGCGGGACGGCGTGAAAGACGCCGAGCGAAAGCGGCGGGATTGTAAAGGATTTCACCGATGCCGACCAGCAAGACGTTTCGCTTGCTCTCCCCCTGGGGTAACGCGTCCATCGTCGATCACCGCAGACGAAAAGGAACTATCGTCGTTACTTCAGTGCCTTACGAGACAGTAATCGCCATCGCAATGCCCCGTCCCACGGCCTGCCGATAACACCGCGCTCTAACCGATGAAATATCGTTGAAGACTACCTTGGACAGGGCTGGCGAAGTTATTGATGATTCACTAAATCAAAAATGAGTAACAGGGAATGACTGCTTGTCCAATAGGTGAAGGACGCACCGGACATAGACGGTCATTCGACACGCGAGCATCCCTTTGCCGCGGGGCGCCTATCCCTCGCCCTTCGGCAATCAATCGCCAATCCCAACGTAGGAGAGACAATATGCGCCCGCTCCAGCCTGCCTCCGCCCTGATCGACGCCGGTTACGGTGCCATCGACAAAGGCACGACGCTACTCAAGGCCATGGCCAACGAAAACCGCCTGCGCATCCTGTGCCTGCTCGACAACGCCGAGCTTTCGGTCACCGAGCTGAATCGCAAGCTCAACCTCAGCCAGTCGGCGCTGTCGCAGCACCTGGCCATCCTCCGCCGTGAGAACCTGGTGGTCACACGACGTGCCTCACAGACCATCTACTATTCACTGGCGGGCGATGAGGCCCGCACCGTGATCGACTCGCTGGTCGCGCTGTACGGCAAATCCCGCTAATCGGCCCTGGCAGCGGCTCAGCGCCGCTGCCAGCCGCTCGCTTCCAAGCGCTCCATGACGCGATCTCCCAGACGCTCGATCCCCATCGAGGCCCCCACGCCGACACGCTGCAACAGCGAATGGTGCGGTTCCAGTTTCACATGTAGAACCCGAGCCTCTTTCATGCGCGCCGCAAGATAACCGTCGCTGGTGGCGATCTCATCGATCAAGCCATCCTCGAGGGCCTGACGGCCATACCAGATTTCGCCAGTCGCCACCTTGTCGACGTCCAGCGCCGGACGCCGCTCGCCAACGTAGCGCTTGAAGAGATCGTGCGTTTCCTGCAAATCGTCGAGGAACTTGGCGCGCCCTTCGTCGGTATTTTCCCCAAGCACAGTCAAGGTCCGCTTGTAACGCCCCGCCGTGAGCAGCTCGACATCGATATCGTGTTTCTTGAGCAGGCGATGCACATTGGGCACCTGCGCGACTACCCCGATCGATCCAATGACAGCGAACGGCGCCGCAATCAAACGATGCGCGCAGCACGCCATCATGTACCCACCACTGGCGGCGACTTTATCGACACATACGGTCAGATGCGCGCCGGCATCGCGCAGCCGGTCGAGTTGCGCAGCGGCAAGCCCATAGGCATGCACCAGACCACCCCCTGAGCTGAGACGCACGACCACTTCATCCTCGGCCTGCAGTTCACCCAACAACAACGAGACCTGTTCCGCCAGCTGCGGAGTGCGCGATGCCTTGAGATCGCCATCGAAATCGAGCACCCACACGCGCGACGACACTTCGCCAGATGCGTCATCCTTTCCCTTGCGGCGTGCCTTTTCCTGCTTGCGTAACGTCTTTTGTGCGTGCCGCCGCCGTGCAGGCGACATCCCAGCCAGGCGCAACGACTCACGACGTCGCCGTTGGCGATCGTTCAATGTCACCACGCGCAGACGGTTATCATCGCCTTGTCCACTGGCCCGCTGCTTGAGGGATACAGCCAGCACGATCAGTACGCCCAAGGCGATTACCAGTGTCGCCAACTTGGCGGCGAACAAGGCGTATTCCGCTATCCATTCAATCACGTCGCTACCTCATCCGTGGCTGACAATCAATGCAGCTCTTGTATGAAACATTTGTTTGAAATAGGCTGGAACATCCACCAATACCATAGAGTGACCGATCATGGCCGACGCCAGCACCGTCATCGAAAAACTTCAGTCGCGCTTCGATCCTGCCGCCGCCCGGGGCATGAATGATATCTTCCAGTTCCACATCAGCGATGCCGATGACTATTACCTGCATGTTCAGGACGGCACCTTGGACGTTCAGCAAGGCGAACACGACGACCCTTCCGTCAGCCTGACCACCGACACCGAGACTCTGAAAGGCGTGATGAGCGGTGAAATCAATGGCATGCAAGCCTTCATGAGCGGCAAGCTCAAGGCCGCCGGCAATGTCATGCTGGCCAGCAAGCTCACCAGCCTGTTCCCCAGCGGCTGACCCGCTCTTTTATTTCGTTGTGACACCTCAGCGCATCGCCACCGCGCTGAGGTGCGTCTCGATCAACTGACGCGAAATCGAATGGCTAGGGGGCAGCTCCGGCAAATGGCGCGGCGTGAACCAAGCGGCATCGGCTATCTCTACGCCATCAATGCGGATGCGCCGACTGGCCGCCTCGGCGAAGAATCCGAGCATCAGTGAATGCGGAAACGGCCATGATTGGCTGCGAAAGAAACTGACCCGCCCCGTCTCGACGCCAACTTCCTCGTGGACTTCACGCCGCACCGCGCTCTCGGCGGTTTCTCCCGGTTCGATGAATCCCGCCAAGGTGGAATAACGCCGTGCCGGAAAACGCGCGTTGCGCGCCAGCAATAGATCTCGCCCATGGGTCACCAGCGTGATGATGCACGGCGAGATGCGCGGATAGCTGCGATGACCGCACGCCTTGCACTGCATGGCAAACTCATGCGGTAGACGCTGCATCGGCGTCCCGCAGCGCCCACAAAAACGATGATCGCGTGCCCAAGCGGAGACTTGCAGCGCCGTGGCCAGCAGATCGCCCTCTGCGGCGGGCAAGCGCGCCAGCCAATCACGCGCCGGCGGCCAGCTTTTCTCACCGCTCTCGTGCGCCATCGCGACTGGCAAGCCCTGCCACATCCCTAGCGGCATGGCGTGCTCCGGCCAAGCGCCGGGCGACTGTAGAATGCCCCCCTCTTCACCTGGGGCAATACCCGATTCGCCGAAACGAAGCCAATACCCCCAGCGCGGCGTGTCTGCGCCGGGCAACTCTCTCACGAATGCCGGTGTCGAAGTGATCGTCATGACGACCCCTGCGACGCCTTGTCCAACGCGTCCCAATGACACTCGCCCGCCGCCTGGCGAATACGATCGAGCTTGGCTCGATGCGCATTCAATTCCGTATCGCTGGGCCGCGTCACCGCCAGAGTCACGCCTTCCCGCGCCACGCGGCGAATACCGCTGACACTATTCGCTCCTTCCGTATCACCGCCAGCGCCCCCTTCGACGCCGGCTAACGACAGCGCCGTCTGCCCCCCGGTCATCGCTAGATAGACATCGGACAAGATTTCCGCATCGAGCAAGGCGCCGTGGAGCACTCGGCGGCCGTTATCGATGGCGTAACGCTTGCACAACGCGTCCAGGCTATTGCGCTGTCCTGGATGCATCTTACGCGCCATGGCCAGCGTATCGAGCACGCCGCAGTACTCCGCGACCGGCCCCAGCCGCGGCCCACCGCGCTTGTTCTGCAACAGACCGAATTCATGATCGATAAAGCCGACGTCGAACGCCGCGTTATGAATCACCAACTCGCCGCCGCGAATGTACTCCCAGAAGGCATCGGCAACATCTGCGAACACGGGTTCGTCGGCAACGCGTTCATTGGTGATACCGTGTATTTCCACGGCCTCGGGATCGATATCGCGCTCGGGGTTGATGTATTGGTGAAAGTTATTGCCGGTCAACCGGCGGTTGACCACCTCCACCGCACCAATCTCAATCAGGCGGTGCCCATCCTTGGGATCGATGCCGGTCGTTTCGGTGTCCAGTACGATCTGACGCATTGCTTACTTTTCTCCTGCCATGGCCCGCCGCTGAGTCGCCTGGACGTCGTCGGTGGCGGCGTTGGCGAGCGTATCGGCCAGTTCGTTACCTTCGTGGCCACTGTGTCCTTTTACCCAATGCCATTCGATGCGATGGCGCTGGACTTCCTCAAGTAGTTCACGCCACAGTTCGGCGTTTTTTACCGGCTTCTTGGCAGCGGTCTTCCAGCCACGTTTGATCCAGCCATGGACCCACTGGGTAATGCCCTTTCGCAGATATTCGGAGTCGGTCCATAGCGCCACTTCGCAGGGACGCGTCAATATCCGCAGCGCCCGAATCGCGGCCGTCAGCTCCATGCGATTGTTGGTGGTCTCGGCCTCGCCGCCATTAAGTGTCTTCTCATGCTGGCCGTAACGCAGCACCGCACCCCAACCGCCGGGGCCGGGATTACCGCGACAGGCGCCGTCGGTATAAATGGTCACGTGAGGCATATCGCCCACGGTGGGAGTATCAGTCAACCTCGGCCATCCTATCGTCGTGGGCGTGCGTGGCGCGGCCCGAGCGCCCGCCATGATCGCGATGAAGCGCGGCGGGGCCGAGCCAGTTGCCCGCCATTGAATCTCGGCGCAGCAAGGTGCGCACCGGCTGTACAGGGATCTGCTTACGCCGGGCGACGATCAAATAACATCCCCCGAAGGGGAGGTTATAGCGTCGTCCCAAGGTTTCGAGTCCCAAGTTATGAATATGCCCGCCAGGCAGGCGAAAGCCGCAGTAGTCTACGCGGTCGATCTCGAAATCGACAAATGCCAGCCATTCCCGTAACCGGCCACTGCGCCGCCAACGCCCCTTGCAGGGCCAGCGACGCCGACTGGCAGGGGACAAGTGTCCCAGAGCATCGGCGCCGAAGGGATTCCACCCCATCATGACCAGCAATCCATCATCGCGCGTGACCCGTGCCGCTTCACGCACCAGATGATGCGCGTTGGGCATTACCTCCAACAGATGATGCACCAACACAAGATCGAGGCTTTCATCGGGAAGCGGCAAGGCGCTGGGATCGCATACCAGGGAGGCATCATCCTGAGCCAAGGCGCGCGTCGGCGACCAACTCATCGCATGGCGAATGGGGCACATATCGGTCAGCCGCGACGCCATACCGAGTTGCAGGCTGTGAGATCCGAAGCGCGACTCGCAAAGCGGCCCCAAGCACGCACGCTGCGCCTGCCATAACGCAACGCCATCCTCGGAGCCCCAGAAGCGGCGCCCCTCGCGGACGGCCTGCGCCAGCGTCATCGTCATATGTGAATTTGACACGACGGCCCATTCCCCCCAAGGTTGTCGCATTTTACGCTGCCGTCCGCCATCGTGCATGGCATGACGACAGGCGTGTTTCCGACGTTTGCCGAGGTCTAGCGTATTATGTTGACCGTGATTCCAATTCCCGCGTTCCAGGACAACTATATCTGGCTGCTCCGCCAGGATGCCAGCGATAAGGTGGCGATCGTCGATCCCGGCGACGCGCAACCCGTCATCGAATACTTGGAACGCGAAAACTTGAACTTGGTGGCAATTTTGGTCACCCACCATCATCACGATCACACGGGCGGTATCGAAACGCTGGTCAAACGCTACGGACCGCGCGTGATCGGCCCCGACAACTCGGCCATCCCCTCCGTTGATGAAGTCGTGGGCGATGACGACGAATGCCGCGTGCAGGGCCGGCGCTTCGAAGTCTTCGCGGTCCCCGGCCACACGCTCGATCATATCGCCTTCTACGCTCCCGGAACGCCGGGGCTGCTGTTTTGCGGCGACGTGATGTTCTCGGCCGGTTGCGGACGCTTGTTCGAAGGCTCGCCCGCGCAAATGCAGCGCTCACTCGAACGCCTCGCGGCATTGCCCGACGACACCATGGTGTTCGCGGGTCACGAATATACACTGGCCAACCTACGCTTCTCTCAGGCGGCCGAGCCCGACAACCCAACGCGGGACGCCTACCTCGAAGAATGCGAAAAAGCACGCCGGCTGGAGCGACCCACGCTGCCTACTAACATCGGCTCCGAGCGCCAGATCAATCCTTTCTTGCGCATCGACCAACCCGGCCTGCTCAGCGCAGTGGCCGAACAGGGTAATGCCGACGACGCCAGTAGCGCCTTCGCCACACTGCGCGAATGGAAAGACCGTTTCTAGCAATACCATGCCCAACTGACGTCATGCCCTCGAGAGGCTCGCTTCCCATGCACGTTCGATCGATCCGCCGCCAAGCGCTGAGCTTGGCGGGAGGTCTTTTTCTGATCCCTTTGTCGCTGCCCGCGCTAGCGACCACCGGCTCACCGACCGGCGACGACACGGTTGCATCAGCGCACCACGGGACCTTCTGGCAAGCGCTGGAGCTTCAAAGCGCCGCGCAAGCCGATGCCTGGACACGCCTTAAAAGCGGTTTCGGATTGCCCCACGACATCGAGAATCCGCGCGTCAAAGAGTGGCTCGACTACTTTTCCGCGCATCCCGAATATGTCTCGGCCATGGCCCAAAATGCGCGTCCTTGGCTGCGCTGGGTCACCCGTCAGCTCGAAGCACGCGACATGCCCACCGAACTGGCATTGCTGCCGTTCATCGAAAGCGCTTACGACCCCACTGCCGCCCATCCCGGCGGCGCTTCAGGACTATGGCAGTTCATGCCGGGCACTGGCGAGGCCATGGGCCTGACCGATACATGGTGGTATGACGGCCGTCGCGATGTCGTCGCCTCGACAGCCGCCGCTCTCGACTATCTGCAGACACTCGCCGACCAATGGTATGAGGGTAATCTCGAACTCGCCTTGGCGGCTTACAATGCTGGCGCGGGCACGGTCAATCGGGCGCGTGAGAGGGCCGCCGCCCAAGGCAAACCCATCGATTACTGGCACCTCTCGCTGCCCAATCAAACCATGGACTATGTGCCCAAGCTGCTGGCATTGGCCGCCGTGGTGTCCGACCCGCAGCGCTACGCGGTCACCCTGCCCGACATTCCCGATCGCCCCGCCATTACCCAGGTCAAAACCAAGGGCCAACTCGCACTGACCGATGCCGCGCAGCTCGCCGGCGTTAGCGAAGCGCGACTGCGCAAACTCAATCCAGCCTTTCGACGCGAGGCGACACGCCCCAGTCAAAACGCCAAGCTGGTGATTCCCGCCGATAGCCGCAAACGCTTTCTCGCCAAGCTCGACACGCTGCCTGCCGAGAAACGTCAGACCAAGGCGCATTACGTGGTCAAACGTGGCGACACCCTCTCAGGCATCGCCGCTCGTCATGACATTCCGCTCAGCGTGCTACGCCAACAGAACGCGCTCAGCGGCGATACGTTGCGCATAGGCCAGTCGCTGGTGGTCCCATCAACTGGCCATTCCCCCAGCCTGGCCAGTCACGGCACCACGCGCGAAGTCAAGGTCAAGCCGGGTGACAGCCTGTCGCGTATCGCAGCGCGCCATGACGTCAGCGTCGGCGATCTGGCACGCTGGAACCAGCTCGATAAAAGCGATTATCTGCAACCTGGGCAACGCCTGACCTTGCGCCAGGCTTCTCGCTGACCGCATTGAGCGATACCTCTACTCAGCGCGGCATCACTGGGGTAGGCTAGCGAGCGGGCCGGTGCTTCACCGGCCCTTGCGCATCTTGCTTCAAGGAATCGGTTGATGCCCTCGTTCGTTCTCACCTTGCTGTTGGGGTTCTGCCTATGGGCGATCAGCCTTGCAGCGCTGGCCGTGCCGACCGCCGACGTTCCAACCGTCGCGGGAATTTCGCTCTACGATGCCCCCTCGCTGCCCGATGACTTCTCGCACCTGCCCTATACCAATCCAGATGCGCCCAAGGGTGGCGAAATGCGGCGTGCCGCACAGGGTAGCTTCGATTCGACCAACCCTTTCATCATCCAAGGCAACCCAGCCGACGGCCTGAATCACGTCTACGACACCTTGATGGAGGCCAGCGCCGATGAGCCCTTCACCATGTATGGGCTACTGGCGGGCGGCATCCGCCTCGATCCCGACCGCCACTGGATGGAAATCGATCTACGCCCGGAAGCACGTTTCCACGACGGTCATCCCGTGACGGCAGAAGACGTCGTGTTCAGCTTTCGTCTGCTGCGCGACGAAGGGCAGCCTTTCTATCGCGCCTACTACGCCGATGTCGACAAGATCGAAGCACTGGATGACGACACCGTGCGTTTAGAATTCAGCGATAACAATTCGCGTGAGTTGCCATTGATCCTCGGCCAGCTTCCGGTGTTGCCCAAACACTATTGGGCCTCGCGCGACTTCACTGCACCGACGCTAGACAAGCCGCTGGGGTCCGGCCCCTATGCGGTCGAGAGCCTCTCGCCGGGGCGTCGCATCGTCTATCATCGTGTCGAGGATTACTGGGGGCGCGACCTGCCCATCAACCGCGGGCGGCACAATATCGACCGTCTGGTCTACGATTACTATCGGGATCAAACCGTGGCGCTGGAGGCCTTCAAGGCCGGCAACCTCGATCTGCGCCGCGAAAGTAGCGCCAAGAACTGGGCCACCGCTTACGATACCCCCGCTCGCAAGGAAGGCTTCATCAAGCGCATGGTCGTCCCTGACGCACAGCCCGCCGGGATGCAAGCCTTCGTCATGAACCTGCGGCGCGAGAAATTCCAGGACCGCCGCGTTCGCGAAGCGTTGACGCTGGCCACCGACTTCGACTGGCTCAACACGCACCTCTTCTACGGCGCGTACGAGGAAACCGATAGCTACTTCGAGAGTTCCGAGATGGAAGCCAATGGCCTGCCCAGCGACGCCGAACGCGTGTTACTCACGCCTTATCGCGATCGCCTGCCGCAGGAGGTCTTCGACACGCCCTTGCCCGCACCCCGGCCCGAGGGCTTGCGAGCACGCCTGAAAAAAGCGCTGGGGCTGCTGCGCGATGCCGGCTATGAGGTCCATGACGGCACCCTAATCAACAACGAGACCCAGCAGCCGCTGCGCCTCGAATTCCTGCTCTACGATACCCAGTTCGAACGCGTCACCCTGCCGCTGATTCAAAACCTCGAGCGCCTCGGCATCGAAGCCAGCCTGCGCGTGGTCGACGTCAATCAGTTCCTGACGCGTCAGCGCAACTTCGATTTCGACTTGATCCTCGGCAGTTTCCCGCAGTCCGCCAACCCAGGTAACGAACAGCGCGAATTCTGGACCAGCGACTACGCCGACGCACCGCGCAGCCGCAACTTGATCGGCTTGCAGAATCCCGCCATCGACGGCCTGGTCGACAGCCTGATTCGTGCCGACAGTCGGCAGGCACTGGACACCGCCGCGCGCGCCCTCGATCGGGTACTGCGCTGGGGTTTCTACGTCATTCCTCAGTGGCACCTCGATGGCACTCGCGTAGCGCTATGGGATAAGTTCGGCTATCCCCAACCATTCCCCGAATACACCTTCGATCTATCGAGCTGGTGGGTCGATCCACAGCGCGCGTCCCGTATAGAACAACGTCAACGCGGCGAACGCTAAGGACAGCATCGTGGCTCATTACATCCTACGTCGCCTGTTACTGATGATCCCTACACTGCTGGGCATCTTGCTGCTCAACTTCATGATCGTGCAGGTGGCGCCGGGCGGTCCTATCGATCAGATGCTGGCCCGCTTCGAAGGCATGGACAGCAACGCCAGCACGCGCCTGGAAAGCGGTGGCGAGACCTCCAGCGGCGACACCCGCAACGCGCGCGGCATCGACCCGCGCCTCGAAGCGGAGCTGGAAAAGCAATTCGGCTTCGATAAGCCGCCTGTGGAACGGTTTTTCGGCATGCTGGCCGATTACGCTACCTTCGATCTCGGCGATAGCTTCTTTCGCGGGCGGCCGGTGATCGATCTGATCGTCGAACGCCTACCGGTGTCGATCTCGCTGGGACTCTGGACGACGCTGCTGGTATATTCGATCTCGATACCACTCGGCATTCGTAAGGCCCTGCGCCACGGCTCGCGCTTCGATGTCTGGACCTCGGGCCTGATCATCGTGGGATATGCCGTGCCAGGATTCTTGTTCGCCATCTTCCTGATCGTGGTGTTCGCCGGCGGCAGCTACCTGGACTGGTTCCCGCTGCGCGGGCTGACCTCGCCCGACTTCGCCGATCTTTCCTGGTGGGGCAAGATCCAGGATTACTTCTGGCACATCGCGCTGCCGGTGCTAGCCTCGGCCATCGGCAGTTTCGCCACGCTCACCATGCTGACCAAGAACAGCTTCCTCGACGAGATCCACAAACAATACGTGCTCACCGCGCGTGCCAAGGGCGCTAGTGAGGGTCTCGTGCTCTATGGACACGTGTTCCGCAATGCCATGCTGATCATCATCGCAGGACTGCCTTCGGCACTGGTGGGCATCTTCTTCACTGGGTCGCTGCTGATCGAGGTGATCTTCTCGCTCGACGGCCTCGGACTTCTCGGCTTCGAGGCCGTCATGCAGCGCGATTATCCGGTCATTTTCGGCACCCTGTATCTCTACACATTGATCGGCTTGGTGCTCAAGCTGATCTCGGATCTCACCTACGTGTGGGTCGACCCTCGCATCGACTTCGCGACGCGGGAGGCATGATGACACTTCGCAAGCGCGCGCAACCGTCTCCCATCGCCCGTCGCCGCTGGCAAATCTTTCGCAGCAATCGGCGCGCTTGGTGGTCGCTGTGGGCCTTCGCCCTGCTGTTGATCGTCAGCCTGGGCGCGGAATTGGTCGCCAACGACAAGCCCATCGTCATGCACTACCAGGGCCAGTGGTACGCCCCGGTGATCTTCGATTACCCCGAAACCGAGTTCGGCGGTTTTCTCCCCACGACAGCCGACTACCGCGACCCCGCCGTGCGCGAAAACATCGCCGCACAGGGCTGGATGCTATGGCCGGCCGTGCCCTTCTCCTACGACACGCTGGATCGCGAGCTGACGGGGCCTGCACCCTCACCGCCCTCGGCACGCCACTGGCTGGGAACCGACGACCACGGCCGCGACGTCTTCGCCCGCGTAATCTACGGCTTTCGTTTGTCGGTGGTCTTCGCCGTGGTACTGACGCTGGGCTCCATGGCACTGGGGGTCCTGTTCGGCGGCGTGCAAGGCTACTTCGGTGGCAAGGTCGACTTGATCGGCCAGCGCATCATCGAGATTTGGTCGGGCATGCCAGTGCTATTCCTGCTGATCATCCTCGCCAGCCTAGTGCAGCCCAACCTGTGGTGGCTGCTGGGCATCATGCTGCTGTTTTCATGGCTGGGCCTGGTCGACATCGTGCGCGCCGAATTCCTGCGCGCACGCAATCTCGAGTACGTGCGCGCGGCACGCGCCATGGGATTGCCCTCGCGCCTGATCATGTGGCGCCATGTGCTGCCCAACGCCATGGTCGCCACCCTGACCTTCATCCCGTTTCTATTCACCGGCGCAATCACCACGCTCACCGCGCTGGATTTCCTGGGCTTCGGCCTGCCGCCAGGCTCGCCCTCCTTGGGTGAACTCGTCGCCCAGGGCAAGAACAACCTGCAGGCGCCCTGGCTTGGCATCACAGCCTTCCTGAGCCTCGGGATCATGCTTTCGCTATTGGTCTTCATCGGCGAAGGGCTACGTGATGCCTTCGATCCGCGCCACGTGCCCAGCACCACCACGTCGACCTCCGCCGATAACGACGCTCTACCCGGGAGAACCGCGCATGGCCACTGACGACGTCGTATTCGAACTCAATGCCCTGCGCATCGCCTTCGGCGACATGCGCGTCGTCGAGGACCTGTCACTCACCATACGCCGTGGTGAAACCGCCGCACTGGTCGGTGAATCGGGCTCCGGCAAGTCGGTATCCGCCCTTGGCGCCCTCGACCTGCTGCCGCCTGGCGCGCGCGTCGAGGGCGGACGCTGGCTCTGCGGACAGTCCCTCGAAGGCCTATCACCGAAGCGCTGGAATACGCTACGCGGCGGTCAAGTCGGTTTCGTGTTCCAAGAGCCCACGACCTCGCTCAACCCCTTGCACACGGTCGGCAAGCAGCTCGGTGAAACGCTGCGCCTTCATCAAGGATTGCGTGGTCGCGCCGCCCGCCAGCGCGCTCGGGAATTGCTGGTGGAAGTACAGTTGCCGCGCCCCGATGAAATGCTCGAGGCGCATCCCCATCAGCTTTCGGGCGGTCAACGCCAGCGCGTGGTGATCGCCATGGCCATCGCCAACGCGCCACGACTTCTCATCGCCGACGAGCCCACCACAGCGTTGGACGTCACCGTACAGCAGGAAATCCTGGCCTTGCTGGCGCGGCTGCGCGACGCCAATGGTATGGCCATGCTGTTCATCACCCACGACCTCAACCTGGTGCGCCGGCATGCCGACAGCGTGCATGTCATGCAGCATGGACGGCTCGTCGAAAGTGGCAGCGTCACACGCGTCTTCGATGCCCCTCGCGCGCCCTATACTCAACACCTGCTCGCCGCCAACCCGGAAGGCCACGCCGCGCCGCTGCCGGCGACCCGCACGATGCTGCTCGAGGCACGTCGACTCGGCGTCTCCTTCGCGCGGAGCAAATCCTGGTTCGGGCGCCGTCCCGCCCCGTTCGTGGCCGTCCAGTCGCTGGATATCACCCTGGCGCGTGGCGAGACACTAGGCTTGGTCGGGGAATCCGGCTCCGGCAAGACCACCCTGGCGTTAGCGCTTCTACGCCTGACCGCCGCCGATGGTGAGATCCTCTTCGATGGCGAACGCCTGGATGCGTTGCGAGGCAACGCGCTCCGTCGTCGGCGGCGACGCTTCCAAGTCGTCTTCCAGGACCCATACGGCTCGCTCTCGCCACGCATGCCGGTCATGGATATCGTCAGCGAAGGGCTACGCTTCCATCACCCAGCTCTCAGCGACGAGGAGATCGAGCAGCGGGTCGCCACCACCCTCGAAGAAGTCGGCCTGCCGGCGAATTGCGCAGCGCGCTATCCGCATGAATTCTCGGGTGGCCAGCGCCAGCGTATCGCCGTGGCGCGCGCCGTCATTCTCGAACCCGATCTCATCGTGCTCGACGAACCAACCTCCGCGCTCGACCGCAGCGTGCAGAAGCAGCTCATCGCTTTGCTGCGCGGCCTGCAAGCACGACGCGGACTGAGTTACCTATTCATCAGCCATGATCTCGCCGTCGTACGCGCCATGGCGCACCGCATCGTGGTGCTTAAAGACGGCGAGATCGTCGAGCAAGGCGACTGCGAAACGCTACTCAACCAACCTCGAGAAGCGTATACCAAGCGCCTTCTCGAGGCCTCTGGATTGCATTTCGGCACCTGACGAACTTTCTATGGTGCTTTATGACGGCGGCGTCAGGTTAATGAGCGATAAGCGTGCAGAAAAGATAACGGTATAAACTAGATGGAAGCGATTTCCGCCTCGGTCAGTTCTCGCCACTCTCCCGGCGCTAGTGCTGAGTCGAGGACGATATCGCCGATCCGTTCGCGGTGCAGTGCCACGACCTCGTTACCCAGCGCCGCGAACATGCGCTTTATCTGATGGTAGCGCCCCTCCTGGATGACCAGACGCGCCTGAACGAATTCGTCTTCGTCCCGCGTCGGTAGACGCTCGAGGCGCGCGGGCAATGTCGGTTTGTCTTCCTTTTCCAGCATCAACCCGGCTGCCAGACGATCTTCCGCATCCTCCATCAGTGGCTGGGCCAGCGTCACGAGGTAATGCTTGTCGCAGCGCCGTTTGGGGGATGTCAGTCGATGCGACCATTGGCCATCCTCGGTGATCAGCACGAGCCCGGTGGTGTCCACGTCCAAACGCCCTGCGATGTGCAGGCGCTCGCGCTTGGTGACATCCAGCAGTTCGACCGCCGAAGGATAGCGCCCCGGCCGTGTCGTACACTCATAGCCCGTGGGCTTGTTGAGCATCAGATACCGCACGCCGACCAGGGCCAAGGGCGCCCCCATCCAGCGCACGTCCTGCTCTTCACCGAGTTTGAAGGCGGCATTTTTGATCACGTCACCGTCCACCTCAACCTCGCCGCGGTGCAGGGCTTTCTTGGCTAGCGAGCGCGTCAGCTCGGTACTTTCACTTAAAAAACGGTCGAGACGCATGCAGGCAATTCACTCCTCGACCTGGAAACGATCGGCATCCATCCAGGCCGGAAATTTGTCACGGAACGCACTCAGCGCCTGGCGATCCAGGTGGCCGGTACGCATGAAGGGTACGTCGCGCGGCTCGTCGATCACGGGCTCACCCTTGAAGTCGACGAGCATCGAGTCGCCCGCGTATGCCAGCCCCTTGGCGTCTTCTCCTACACGGTTGACGCCGATCACATAACAGAGATTTTCGACGGCACGTGCCTGTAGCAGGGTCCGCCAAGGCTGACGACGAGGCGCGGGCCAGTTGGCAACGCACAGCAGCGCATCATACTCGAAATGCTCGCCCGATGCGGGCTGCTGACGCAGCCATACGGGGAATCGCAAGTCATAGCAGACACTCAACAGGATTCTAAATCCCTTGAGCTCTACGATGACGCGCTCACTGCCCATGCCATAGCGCTCATGTTCGCCGGCCATGCGGAACAGGTGGCGCTTGTCGTAATGCGTGATATGGCCATCCGGGCGCGCCCAGACGAGACGATTGAAGTACTCGCCGTCTTCGACCACGGCCACGCTACCAGTCACCACGCAGCCACGCTGGCGGGCTTGTTCGACCATCCAACCGACGGTAGCGCTTTGCGCCATGGGCTCGGCCATTTCGCGGGAGTTCATGGTGAACCCCGTGGCGAACATTTCTGGCAGTACGATCAAGTCCGTATCGTCCGCTGAGAGCGTACCCAGGCGTTCCTCGAGCAAGCGGCAATTGGCTTGGGGGTCTTCCCAGCGCAGGTCGGCCTGCACCAGGGTCGTACGTAATTCGCTCATCACACACCTCCCAGTTTGGGGATTCAGTCTGAAGGTCAGCTCAGGGCGGCGGCAAGTCCCTTTCGTCCATGTTAGATTAGCGCTCGCCTGTTCGGTTTTGTCGCCCCATGCTGAGGTCCCCATGGCTCGAGAGAGTGCCCAAGAGAGCGCTAAAGAAAGTACTAAACAAAGTGCCCCGCAGGACACGTCTTCCCCATCGACGGCCGCCGCCGATAAAGACGCCGCCAAGGGCGTAATGTTCGGCTTGATCGCCTATACGCTATGGGGATGCTTTCCGCTTTTTTTCTCACTTTTCGAGGGCGTACCCGCCTGGGAGATTCTTACTCACCGCATCCTTTGGGCATGTCTCTTTCTAGCCCTCGTGGTCACCCTCCTGGGGCGTTGGCAACCCGTCAGGACCGCCTTGCGCGCACCGCGCCTGCTAGTGCGAGTACTCGGTTGCGCCTTGCTCATCGGTTTCAACTGGGGGCTCTACATCTACGCGGTGGAAACCCACCACGTCCTCCAGGCCAGCCTCGGTTATTTCATGACACCACTGATCAACGTGGCGCTGGGCATGCTGGTATTGCGGGAACGCATGTCACGCCTCCAAGGCGCCGCAGTGGCCATCGCCATCGTCGCCATCGGCGTTCAACTGGTGGGGCTCGGCGGCCTGCCGTGGATCAGCATTTTTCTTGCTCTCAGCTTCGGCACTTATGGCCTGTTGCGCAAGCAGATCAGCCTGGATGGCCTTTCGGGGCTGTTTGTCGAGACACTGATACTGTTGCCCCTCGGCTTACTTGCCGTGGCCTGGTTCGAGATGGCCGGTCTATCCCATTTTGGTGGCACCGTCCACAACACCACGCTGCTGATCGCGAGTGGTGCCCTGACGGCCTTGCCGTTGCTGGCCTTCGCCGGGGCCGCACGCCGACTGCGTCTGTCGACAGTCGGATTCTTGATGTACATCAACCCCACTCTGCAATTTTTGATCGCACTGCTGATCTTTCGCGAGCCTTTAGGCACCCTGCAACTCATTACTTTCGTGCTCATCTGGTTCGGGCTAGCACTGTATTCGCTTTCCGCTTGGCAAGGCAGGTATGCTGGCGCCAAGTAAGACAAGCGTCACGGCACCGACATCGTCTAGAGTGAGTGCATGACCGCCACGACGTGTCGCGCGGCGGCCGACTGGCCCGAGGAAACACGCCTTCATGACGACGCACCTAGTGCTGGTGGGCGCCGGTCACGCGCATCTCCACCTGCTGAAACACGCTACCGCATTACGTCGCGCCGGCTATCGCATCACGCTCGTGGCGCCCACGCGCTTCTGGTATTCGGGTATGGCCGCACGATTGCTTGGCGGCGCGCCGCGCGATGCCTGCAGCCTCGACATCGCCGCCCTCTCCGCACGCCATGGCATCGAGCATGTCACAGCGCCTTTCGTGGCACTCGACGTGCACACCAAACATGTCTTCCTGGCCGACGGTCATCACATCGCCTTCGACGTCCTCTCTCTCAATGTGGGCAGCGACGTCGTCCCGCCGACGCCGACCGGCGCGACCGTGCCGGCTTGGGGAGAAGCACGCTACTGGCACGTCAAGCCCATCGAGCGTCTCGACGCACTGCGCCAGCATGTACTCGATGCCGCCCAGCAGCACCGAACTTTGCATATGGTCGTGGTCGGCGGCGGGCCTTCCGGCGTGGAAATGGCCGCCAATTTGGCAGGACTGAGCCAGCACCTAAGGGCCAACAACGATATTCGCCTTGTCACGCGCCATGCACGCCTCTTGTCCGGCGCACCACCTACCGCGTCTCTATGGGCCAGCCGTCAACTCTCGCGACTGGGCGTCCACTGGCATTCCGACGTCGCGCTCGATGGCGGCGCCGGATGGCTCGATACCCTCGATGTCTCACCCGACGACATCATCCTCGCCACGGGATTGCGACCCGCGTACTGCGTCGCCGACCTGCCACTAGCTCTCGACGACAACGGCATACGCATCAAGGCAACGCTTCAAAGCGAGGAACACGCGACGATCTTCGCCGTCGGTGACTGCGCCTCGCTGATCGATCACAGCCTTCCCAAGCGCGGTATCGAAGGCGTCCGCCAAGGCCCCGTGCTACTGAAGAATTTGATTGCCCTGCAGAATGGCACCCCACTGAGTGACTATCATCCACCGGCAACGGCACTGGCCATCGTGGACATGCACGACAAGGGATTGGCACTTTACGGAGAACACTGGCGAGGGGGTCGCTTGGCCTTGCGGCTCAAGCGCTATATCGATGCGCGCTTCTTGCAGCGTTACCGCTAGATAAGGTGTTGTAGCGTTATCGATAGGGAGGCAGCGACTCGCAGAAAAGCCAAGACGCATCGCACCGCCGGGGATGACGGTGCCTGAATGACACGCTAATGCGTCACACCTGCATATTCATGACATCCTTATAGGCAGTAACCACGCGATCGCGTACTTGCTTGCCCATCTCGAAGGCGATGCTGCCCTTTTGCATATCGACCATTACATCGTTGAGCTCCACGCCCGGCGCCCCCGCCTCAAAAGCTTCTGCCTGCGCATTGGCGGTTTGTTGCAAATGATTGATACGTGAAATCGCGCTATGCAATTCGCCGGTAAAACCACCGCCGCCGACCGACGTATTGACCTGGCTCCCAGGCGTCTGGCTCGCCTGATTGGCCATGGACTGCATTTGCTGAAGCGCCTGTGAAATGGCAGGTGCACTCATGAATTTTCTCCGCCGATCGAACAGCTCTGGAATACGTTGCTGAACCTTATCAGCAACCTGGCCTGCCTCATATCTGCAATTGGGACCTAAAACATCGGCTTTTCCACCCTTTAGGGTTTTCTTAGCTACACATAATGGCGGTCATCAAACATACGTCTCGTGACGGTATCGATCGCACCGTCACGAGACGTCAAACGATGCGCAGAATTTTGGAGTTGGACACCCCCATGCTTGTCGCTGGACCTTTTCAGTGCCTACCCCGGCGTTGCCGGAGGATGACATGAGCACAGCAGCATCCTCCTCGACCGAGGCCAACCAAGGTACGTCAGGACAACGTCAAGGCAGCGCCGCCACGGGCAACGCCCAATCGTTTGTCGACCGACTGCGCAGTAACCCGCGCGTACCGCTGATTATCGCCGCCGCCGCCTGTGTCGCGGTCATCGCCGCCCTTTTAATGTGGGCCAGCTCCCCTGACTACCGCGTGCTTTATTCGACGCTCACGCAGGAAGATGGCGGGAAGATCGTCACCGAACTCGACAGCATGGGGGTGCCCTACGAGTTCAGCGAGAACGGCCAGGCACTGCTGGTGCCGGCCGAACGGGTCAACAAACTACGCATGCAGCTCGCCGAACAAGGCCTGCCGGAAGCCTCCGGTGTGGGCTACGAGCTGATGGACGAGCAATCGTTCGGCATTAGCCAGTTCACCGAGCATGTCAATTACCAGCGCGCCCTCGAAGGCGAATTGTCGCGCACCATCGAGGATCTCGGCCCGGTGGCCAAAGCCCGCGTTCACCTCGCCATGGCCAAGCCTTCAGTCTTCGTGCGCGAGAGTGAGCCTGCCAGCGCCTCCGTCATGCTCGACCTGCAACGCGGGCGCGTCCTCGGCGAAGGACAGGTGCAGGCGATCATGCATCTGGTATCGAGTAGCGTTTCCGAGCTAGCCACCGGCGACGTCGCTGTGATCGATCAAACGGGCCGCCTGCTCTCTCCCGCCAGCGATGGCAACGACGCGCTGAGCGGCACGCAGTTGGATTACGTGTCTCGCGTCGAGCGCAACTATGCCGAGCGCATCGAATCGATCCTGGCGCCCATCCTCGGGGCGCGCAACGTCAAGGCCGAAGTCTCCGCCCAACTCGACTTCTCCAAGCGCGAAGGCACCAGCGAGACTTACTCCCCCAATCAGCCACCCAATGAAGCTGCCGTGCGTAGCGAGCAATCGAGCATCACCTACAGCGGCGATGCCGATCTAGCCATGGGGATTCCTGGCGCGCTGAGCAACCAACCGCCAGGTACCGCAGCGTCCCCCATCAATGCGCCGCAGGCAAATAATGATGGTGCAGACGACAACGCACAGGGCGACGACGCACAGGACGATAACGCTCAGACCGAGGATGGCGCAGACGCCGAAACCCAGGAAAACGCCACCCTGGGGCGCACCAGCCGCAACAACACCATTAATTACGAGGTCGATCACCAGGTCGAACACGTTCAGCACCAGACCGGTACCATCGAACGCCTCAATGCCGCCATCGTGGTCAATTACCGTGACGGCGTGGACGAGGATGGCAATCCGACGCGAGTGCCCCTGAGTGACGACGAGATCGCCAATATCCGCGGCCTCGTTCAGCAGGCCATGGGCTTCTCGGCAGCACGGGGCGACCAGCTCGAGGTCGTCAATTCGCCCTTCGAAGACACTGACGAGCAGCGCCCCACATCACCGTGGTGGGAATCCACCTTGCTGTGGTCGCTGGCCGCCACGCTGGGCAAATACCTGCTGATCGGTCTCGTCGCCCTATTCCTGTGGTTCAAGGTGCTGCGTCCGCTGGTTCAACGCCAGACCGAGCGCCCCGCCTTTACACCTGCCATGTCGAGCCCTGCCGGGGCTGGTGCGAGCGGTGGTGCCGACGCCTATGCGACGGCGCAATCCGAGACGGCTGGCGCCGAAGAAGAACCACCGGCACCGCCACAGAAGCGGCGTGAGCGGCGCTCAGCCAGCTATGAGCAAAACCTCCGTGACGTACGTGAGATCGCTCAGGAAGACCCGCGTCTCGTCGCCATGATCGTCAGAGGGTGGATGGGTTCCCATGACTAAGATGAGTGGCGCTCGCCGAAGCGCAATTCTGCTGCTCTCGTTGGATGAGGACAGCGCCGCCGAGGTCTTCAAGTACCTCAGCAATAAAGAGGTCCAGGAAATCAGTCTGGAGATGGCCTCCTTGAGCCAAATCTCGCACGAGGACATGGAGGAGGCACTGAACGAGTTCCACGATGAAGTGGAGCAGTTCTCCGCCGTCAACCTGCACAGCAGCGAGCATATACGCACCGTGCTTACCAAGGCACTGGGCAGCGAGCGGGCCAACAGCCTGATCGAGGATATTCTCGAAACGACTGGCTCCGCCTCGGGCATCGATGCACTGAATCTGATGGAAAGCACGACCGTGGCGGAGCTGATCCGCGACGAGCATCCGCAGATCATCGCCACCATCGTCATCCATCTGGATCGCAACTTGGCCGCCGATGTACTCGAACAGCTCGACGAGAAACTGCGCAACGACGTCGTGCTACGTATCGCCACCTTCAGCGGCGTGCAGCCAGCGGCATTGCAGGAGCTCACCGAAGTACTCGGCAGCATGCTCGACGGCCAAAACGTCAAGCGCAGCAAGATGGGTGGCGTGAGAACCGCCGCCGAGATCCTCAACCTGATGAACTCGTCTCAGGAAGAGCTGGTCATCGATGCCGTACGGGCGCACAACGACGACCTGGCACAGCGCATCATCGACGAGATGTTCCTGTTCGAGAATATCCTCGACATCGACGACCGCGGCATTCAGCTCATCCTCAAGGAAGTCGATACCAACTCGCTGGTCGTGGCCCTCAAGGGTGCCCAAGAAGCCCTGATCGACAAGATCACGCAAAACATGTCGCAACGCGCGGCTACGCTGATGCGCGAAGACCTCGAAGCACGCGGCCCGGTACGCGTTTCCCAGGTCGAGACCGAGCAGAAAGCGATCCTGCAAGTCGTGCGTCGCCTGGCCGACAACGGCGAAATCGTACTGAGCGGAGGTGACGACAGTTATGTCTGACAAGCCGCTATCCGACGACGTCATTCATACGCCGGACGACCAACGCTGGCGCCCCTGGCGTATGGATGAGCTGCCGCATGACGGTGGCGATGGCAGCGATCGGCTCGACCGTGCGCGACGCTTTGAGCAACGCCGGCGAGAGCAGCGTCAGCGTCTCATCGAAGAACGCGAGGCACTGCACCAAAAAACGCGCGAAAGTGCCTATCGCGAAGGCTACGACGCCGGCTTCGAAGAAGGCCGCCAGGCGGGTTACGAAAAGGGCCTCCAAGAGGGGCGTGAGGCAGGCGATCAGGAAGCCAAGCGCCAGCTCGACGACGCCCTCGCCCCACTCGGCCAACTGGCCGACGAGTTCCGCGCCGCACTGGATACAATGGACACTCAACTTGCCGACCAACTCGTCGAGTTGGCCATGCTCACCGGCAAGCATCTAGCCGACGAAGCATTGGTCGCCACGCCCGAGCATGTAGTGACGCTCGTTCGCCAGCTACTCCACGAGGAGCCCGTGCTAAACGGCCCCACTCAGTTGTGGCTACACCCCGACGATCTGGCGCTGGTCCACGATCATGTCGGCAACGAGCTCGAAGCCGCTCACTGGACGCTGCATGAAGACGCCTCGCTGCAGCGCGGCGGTTGCCGTGCCGAAAGCGCCACCGGCGGTCTCGACGCCACGCTCGAGACGCGTTGGCAAACCGCGTTGAATCAACGTCGTCAGCGCCACGTCGCGCCTGCCTCGACAACGGGCTCGGAGGCCGGTGATGACTGAGACGCATCTTGCCGACACGTACAACGAGACGACTCATGGCGCCCATTGGCAGCGCGCCCTGGGTAAGGTCGCGCTGCGTATCGAGGGGCTGGATTCACGCCGCCCTCACGGCAAGATCGTACGTGCCACCGGTCTGGTACTCGAAGCGACCGGCCTGCGCCTCCCCTTGGGCAGCGCGTGCCTGGTCGAACTCGCTCAGCATGGGCATACCGAATATGCCGAAGCCGAAGTGGTCGGCTTTGCCGGCGACCGGCTGTTTCTCATGCCGCTCGGCGATACTCAGGGCTTGGTGCCGGGGGCGCGCGTGCTGACGCTGGGCAGTAATCAGCGCGATGCCGCCAGCGCACGCCGTTTTCCCCTTGGCGACGCACTCCTCGGACGCGTGCTGGACGGTAACGGCCGCGCGCTCGACGGCAAGGGCTCACTGGAAAATGCCCCACATGCGCCTCTAAACACGCGGCCCATCAACCCACTCGACCGCGCGCCGATCGAGTCCGTCATCGATGTCGGCATTCGCGCCATCAACGGCTTGTTGAGCGTCGGCCGTGGGCAGCGCATGGGGCTTTTCGCAGGCTCCGGGGTCGGCAAGAGTGTGTTGCTCGGCATGATGTCGCGCTACACCCAGGCCGATGTCATCGTCGTCGGCTTGATCGGCGAGCGTGGCCGCGAGGTCAAGGATTTCATCGAGAACATCCTGGGCACCGAGGGACGTGAGCGCGCCGTGGTCGTCGCTGCGCCTGCCGACGTCTCACCGCTGCAACGCTTGCAAGGTGCCGCCTACGCCACGCGAATCGCCGAAGGATTCCGCGACGAAGGACGTAACGTCCTATTGATCATGGACTCCCTGACACGTTACGCCATGGCCATGCGCGAGATCGCTCTCGCCGTGGGCGAACCGCCCGCCACCAAAGGCTATCCGCCGTCCGTCTTCGCGCGCTTACCCGGGCTCGTCGAGCGTGCCGGCAACGGCAAACCCGGCGGCGGGTCGATCACTGCTTTCTATACCGTGCTGACCGAAGGCGACGATCAACAGGATCCCATCGCCGATGCCGCACGCGCCATTCTCGATGGCCACGTCGTGCTCTCGCGGGATCTCGCAGAAAGCGGGCACTACCCCGCCATCGATATCGAAGCCTCGATCAGCCGCGCGATGACCGAAATCACCGAGGGCGCTCACCAGCGCCGAGCGAACCGCTTCAAGCAGCTTTTCTCGCGTTATCAACGTAATCGCGACCTGATCAGCGTCGGTGCTTACGCTGCGGGGCACGACCCGCAGCTCGACCGCGCCGTCGCGCTTTATCCGCGTCTCGAAGGTTTCCTCCAGCAGGGAATCTACGAACAAGCCGATGTCACTGCGACGCTGGACGCCCTGGCATCGCTATTTCCGGAGACGCGCTGATGACATTCACTCTGCATCGCGGTAAGGAGCTCTCATGAACGCACGCTCACCGCTCTCCACGCTCAAGGAGCTGGCGCAGGAAACCTGCGATCAGGCAGCACAGTCGGTGGGACATTCCCGCCGCAGTCTGCAGGAAACCCAGCAGCGCCTGGACCAGCTCTTGAACTATCGGCACGAGTACCGTCAGCGCCTCGACAAGAGCATGGAAAAGGGCATCGAGCCCGCCAACTGGCACAATTACCAACAGTTTCTGGCCTCCCTCGATCAGGCCATCGCCAGCCAGCGCAAAGTGCTCAACGACCAGCAACGCCAGCTCGACCGTCAGCAAGAAACGTGGCAAGGCGAGCGGCGCAAGCTCAACACTTACGATACGCTGGTGTCACGCCGCGAACAGGTCGAACAAAAACGCGCCACACGGCGTGAGCAGCAGCTCTTCGATGAGATGTCGGCGCGCATGTCGCGTCGGCAGAAAAACGATCGTGGCCTCGACGTTACGTCGACGAACACCACGCATTCCAATAACCGCTTTTGACGAGGCATGCTCATGGATATTGCCCTGCTCAACAACCTTCAAGGCGGTAATCAAGCCTCCGCGACCAACCTCGGTAATGCGAGCGAGACGCGTGGCGGCAAGAATGCCGACAATAGTGCCTCTCCGTTCGCAAGCCTCCTCGGCAAGGCCCGTGGCGGCTCGGACGCCAAAAGCGATGCCGGCACCGACTTACTTTCGCAGGACACCGCCAGCCAAGACGACAGCGGTCTCGTCACGGCGCTCAACGAGATGATGCAAGACAGCGATGACGCCAAGCTGCTCAGCGACTGGCTCGAAAGCGGTGATGCCAGCCAACTAGAGGCTCTCACTCAACGCCTGGGTGAAATACAGCAAACGTTGGGCGGCGATGATTCAAAACTCACCGATGACGCGCTGGCGGCCCTACTCGCCGCGCAGCTGCCGACGAATGCCATGACTACCGGCACCGGCCAAGCTCAGGGCGGTGCCGGCATGCTGGCCAGTCAAAGTGGCGATCTGTCGCTCAATGACATCCAGCAGCGCATGCTGCTCATTCAACAATCCTCCAGCGGCATGCGGGACGGTGCCGGCGATACCCTCTCGCGCCAGGACCTCATGGCGCGGCTGACCAACGCCGCCACGAATACAAGTACCGGCCAAGACACTCAGTCCCTCGCTCAACTGATGCAGAATGCACAAAGCGCGTCGGGCCAGGCTTCGTCACAAGGCAATGGCCAGATCTCACCGACGGCCGCCTTCAGTGCCACCCTGGTTCAACAGGCGCAGGCCGTCGCCGATGCACAACGTGGCGACACGCTGACCGGCCAGCAGGGCCTGGAGCGTCAGGGCAGTGACTCGTCACTGTTCACCAACCTGGGCCACAATGCCGCCACGGGTAATGCCACCACCGGTGCCGCCGCCAATGCCAGTGCTGCAGCCAGCGCCGCCGGTGCCTCCGCCACCGCAACACTTACCCCCCAGGTCGGCATGGCCGAATGGGGACAGTCGCTCGGTCAGCAGGTCGTGCGCATGGCACAGCGCGGTGACCAACAGGTCGAATTGCGGCTGCATCCCGCTGAACTCGGTCCATTGAGCGTCTCGCTCAAGATGGGCGATCAGCAGCAGGCCAACCTGCAGTTCTTCTCTGCTCACGGTGCCGTGCGTCACGCCCTTGAAGCAGCGATCCCGCAATTGCGTGAAGCCCTCGCCGATAGCGGCATCGCCTTGGGCGAAACCTCCGTCGGTGAGCAGGACCAGTTCCAGCAGCAATCCGGTGAGCAACAGGGAGAGCCCGGCTCCCGGGGTGATGCTCAAGGTGGATTGTTCGCCGCCGGTGACGCGAACGCTGACATGCCGAGCCTAAACGAGACGCCATTGCAATATATCGCGTCTTCGGGAATTAGCCTTTATGCCTGAGCCTAGCTGCCGATAACACGTGAGAGACGTCCACGGTAGACGTTCGACAAAGCCCGAAGTGGCGTGCGTGAAGCTTTCTATTCGAGCAATCGGATAGCGCTTCCTATCGCCATACTCGGTCCACTCATCTACGCCGAAGCGAATGACATAAACGATGGCCAAAACCAATAAGCGCGGCAAGTCTCTATGGCTAATAGGACTCCTGATTGTCCTGTTCTCGGTCGGTAGCTCCATTGGCGTCTACCTGCTCATGGACTCGCGCCAGGAAGCATCGGCCAACGAAGAGCCGATCGAGCCTGAGGAGGCGCCGGCGCCGATTTTCGTCAAGATCGAACCGTTCACGGTCAACTTGCAGGACGATGAATACAGTGACCGCCTACTCTATGTAGGACTCTCCTTGAAGGTGGGCGACGACAAGACGAAAGAGGTTCTCGAGCAATACATGCCGGAGGTTCGCAGCCGCTTGCTGATGCTGCTTTCCAGCCAAGAAGCCGGCGCTCTCGTCAAGCCCGAGGGCAAGCAACGCCTTGCCAATCAGATTCTGACGCTGTTCGACGAACCGTTAGCCGAGCCGCAGCCGCCTCTGGACGTCACCGGCGTGCTATTTTCCGAATTCATTGTGCAATAAGACGACATGTCCCAAGACGATCTGCTCTCGCAGGAAGAGATCGACGCGCTCCTAAAGGGCGTGAGCGGTGACGAAGATAGCGCGAAGGAAGACGATACTTCGCGCCAGGGAAAGGTGCGTCCGTTCGATCCCGCCAAGCAGCATCGCATCATACGCGAGCGGCTCCATGCGCTGGACATCATCAACGAACGCTTCGCCCGCCAGTTCCGCGTGGCGCTTTTCAACCTGATGCGGCGTAGCGCCGACATCACGGTCGAAAGCGTTCGCTATCAAAGCTATAGCGAGTTCTCGCGCAACCTGCCGGTGCCCACCAATCTCAATTTGATCACCATGAAGCCGTTGCGTGGCTCGGCGCTGGTGGTATTTCCCCCTAGCCTGGTCTTCATGGTGGTCGACAACTTGTTCGGCGGGGACGGACGCTTCCTCACCAAATCCGAGGGACGTGAGTTCACGCGTACCGAACAGCGCATCATCCACCGCATGCTCAAGCTGGCGCTGGATGGCTATAGTGAGTCGTGGAAATCGGTCTATCCCCTGGATATCGAATACACACGCTCGGAATTGCAGGTGAAGTTCGCCAACATCACCAACTCGCCCAACGAAATCGTCGTCAACAGCACCTTTCACGTTGAGGTCGGCAATCTCTCCAGCGAGTTCAACATCTGCATTCCCTACTCGATGATCGAGCCGATCCGCGACACGCTTGCCAGCCCCCTGCACGACACGCATCCCGACGAGGAGCAGCAGTGGGAGGCGCGCATGGCTCATGAGATCCGCCACTCGGACGTGGAGCTGACTGCAGATTTCGTCGACATTCCCTTGCGCCTGCGGGATGTCACCCAGCTGTCGGTGGGCGACATCATCCCCATCGAATTACCCGAGGCGGTGAATGTCAGCGTCGACGGTATTCCCGTGATGACGTGCGATTACGGCAGCCAAAAATCCCAACGCGCCTTGCGCGTTCGGCACCTCATCGAACACGGCTCGAGCCAAGTTGCAGCGAAGGATCCGAAAGATGACTGATTCCAAGAACCCCGATCAGAAAGGCACAGAGGACGAGTGGGCCGACGCCATGGCAGAGCAAGATGCGTCCAAGGATACCGATCCATCCAAGAGCACGGATGAAAGCGCCGCCGACGCGGAAGAAGACCTGTGGGCGGCGGCAATGGCCGAGCAGCAGTCAACTGAAGAAGAAGAAAGCGCCGAAATCACGTCGAACGAAAACGCATCACGCGCGCAAAACGCCGACCATGAAGTGTTCAAGCAGCTCGACGAAGGCGCAGCCGGCACGACGCCGCGCGATCTCGAGCTGATCATGGACATCCCGGTCAAACTCAGCGTGGAGCTAGGACGTACGCGCATCACCATCAAGCAGTTGCTCGAGCTCGCCCAAGGCTCGGTGATCGAGCTGGATGGCCTGGCCGGCGAACCCATGGATATTCTCATCAACGGCTACCTGATAGCGCAGGGGGAAGTCGTGGTCGTGGATGACAAGTACGGCATCCGCATCACCGAGATCATCACGCCCTCGGAACGCGTCAAAAAGCTGAACAAATGAGCGTCGCCGACAGCGCACGCGAGGCGGCCGTCTCGCTCGACGGTGGCGGTGACGCCGCAATGGGAATGGCCTGGGTAGGCAAGACCACCCTCTCCCTGGCGCTGATCGTCGCCATTATATTGCTGTGTGCCTGGCTGCTGCGCCGACTGACACCGGGGCGTCTGCGCGCGTCCCAGCACGTCAAGGTGGTGTCCAACACCGCCATCGGCCAGCGCGAGCGCGTTACCGTCGTCGAGATCCAAGGACGCTGGCTGGTACTCGGCGTCGGCGGCAACCAGGTCAATCTGCTCAAGGATATGCCCGCCGCCGAGACGAGCGATGCACCGACACCGGAGTCCCCGGCTCCGCTTAGCGGCAGCTTCGCCCAACGCTTTCGCCAAGCGCTGGCGCAGAATATCGGACGCAAATCGTCGCACTCACCTGCCGCGCGATCTCAGGACGACGCTACTGCGGACAAGGAATCCGATCGATGAACGTCGCTGCCATGCTCAATCGGATAGACGTCGCCGTCATGCTGCGTCGTGGCCTGGCATTGCTGTTGCTTGTCTGGCCCGCGCTGGGCTGGGGTCAGGAAATTCCGGGCATTGTCACCGAACCCACCGGCGACGGCGGTCAACGCTGGTCGTTGAGCCTGCAGACGTTGCTCCTGCTCAGCTCGCTGGCCTTCTTGCCCGCGCTGCTTCTGGGCATGACCTGCTTTACCCGCATCATCATCGTGTTGAGCTTGCTGCGCACGGCCATCGGCACCCAGTCGACGCCGCCCAACCAAGTATTGTTAGGCCTGGCGTTGTTCATGACGTTTTTCATCATGTCGCCGGTCATCGACCGCGTGCATGAACAAGCGTGGGTGCCTTTCTCCGAGGATCAGATCAGCCTCGAGCAAGCCATGAAGCAAGGCAGTCAGCCGTTTCGCGAGTTCATGTTCGCCCAGACGCGCGAAACCGACCTGGCGCTCTTCGCGCGCATGGCCGACGCCGATGAAATGCAGGGCCCCGAAGATGTCCCGATGCGCCTGCTGGTGCCTGCCTTCATGACCAGCGAACTCAAGACCGCGTTCCAGATCGGTTTCAGTATCTTCATTCCATTTCTGATCATCGACCTGGTGGTCGCCAGTGTATTGATGGCACTGGGGATGATGATGGTGCCACCGGCGACGATTTCTCTGCCCTTCAAGCTCATGCTATTCGTGCTCGTCGACGGCTGGAATTTGCTCATCGGCTCGCTGGCCCAAAGCTTCTATATGTAGGCCGATATACGGCATGAGCGTACACCGAGGACGCCCTTGCCACCGATATTAAGGAGACGCTGCCATGACCCCCGAAATGGTCATGGGACTGGCGTACCAGGGCATGAAAGTCACGCTGATGCTCGCCGGTCCCCTACTGATGACGGCCCTGTTGATCGGCCTGTTGGTCAGCTTGTTTCAAGCGGCCACGCAGATCAACGAGATGACCTTGACCTTCATCCCCAAGATACTGGGCGTTTTCGGTGCCTTGGTCGTGGCAGGCCCGTGGCTGATCCAAACGATCGTCGACTTTACCCGCGAGCTATTTCAGAACCTACCCACGATGGTCAGCTAGACACCCATGGTTCAGGTAACGTTCGACCAATTGCATGAATGGCTGACGCTATTCTTTTGGCCGTTCGTGCGCATCCTGGCCTTCCTCTCGGCGACCCCGATCTGGAACCAGCACGGCGTACCGCGCCAGGTGTCTATCGTACTAGGGGCGCTACTGGCGATGGTCATCGCACCAACGCTGCCCCCCATGCCCGACACGCCGATCTTCTCGGTAGCAGCACTCGGCATTCTGATTCAGGAAATACTGATCGGCGTCGCCATGGGAATGGTCATGCGCGTGACCATTGCAGTGGTGCAGGCCGCTGGCGAATTCATCGGTCTGCAGATGGGGCTGGCGTTTGCCACTTTTTTCACGCCGGGCGTGGGCAACAGCATGGTGCTGTCGCGCATCTTTCAAATGATCACTCTGCTCATGTTCCTAGCGCTCAACGGGCATTTGATGACGCTAGAGATACTCGCCAATTCCTTCCAGACCCTACCGATCGGCGGTCCCAGAGTGGATAGCAGTGCCGGCGAGCTCATCGCCTACTGGGGGAGTGAAATTTTCACGTCCGGCGTGCTCCTGGCATTGCCCTTGATCGTCTCGCTACTGATCATCAACCTGACGCTTGGCGTACTCAACCGCGCCTCGCCGCAGTTATCGATCTTCTCGATAGGCTTCCCCATGACCCTGACCACCGGCCTCGTGCTGATGATGACGCTAATGCCGGACCTGCTACGCTTCTTGGAGATCGTCTTCAGCGACAGCCTGAATACCATGCAGGAGGTGGTGCAGCGTCTAGCGGGTGGTTAATAAGGTTTGAATACCTCACTGAATGCAAAACGCCACGTCCTTGCGGACGTGGCGTTTTTCTTTCCGGCTCCAACCTTAGGACGCTTGAGCGAGCCTAGTTCAGATACTGGAACAAGGACATCTGCTGAATATCGGCGAACGATTTCTGTGACGCCTGCAGCCCTACCTGGCTGAGCATATAATCGGAAATCGCCGAATTGTAATCCAGGTCGACTAGATCGGAGCGCGTCTGCTCATAGGCAATCTCACGGTTGCCGCCGACATCGTCCAAGGCGTCCAGCTCGTTCATGCGTGCGCCGACCGAAGCCCGTGTGGTCAGCACGTTATCCAGCGAGGCATCCAGCTTGCGGCTCGCGGTAGACAGCGTGTTGTCGAGCGCGGCTTGATCGGCGTCGGTCTCGACAGGCTGGCGCAAGGCATTGATGGTATCGCCGATGGTCTTGAACAGGCTGGCCTGCTGCTCATCCATATCGCCACCCGGCGTAACGTTCAACGAATCACCGTCTGCCGGCTCGCCTTCCATCGTCAGCGCCAGACCACCGAATTCGATGGTCTCGCCATCGGTGTACTCAGCCGTAACTGATTCGTCGGTGTTGGTATTGGTAACGGTATATTCAAGATCACCGCCATCTTCAGCGAACGAGATCTCGTATGCATCACCATAGCCCGCAGCAGCAGCATCACGAACATCCGGCCCCGAGAAGGTCATGCTCCCCGTATTGCCTTCACCGGCTTCGGCGATATATTCGCTGCCCGACGAGAACTTCATGAACACGTCGGAACCCGTATCACTAGTGTTCATCGAGCGCTCGGCATCGATCTTCTGTTTTTTGACGCCCTGATCGCCTTCATAGCTTATGGTATCGACGCCGCCACCGGCATCGGTGCGCGAGAAGGCCTTGGCATTATCCTGATAACCGCTAAACAAGTAGGTGCCATTACCATCGGTGGTGTTGCCAAGCCCGATCAGCGTTTCATAGGCACCCTCGAGATCGGAGGCCAGCGACTCGCGGTCGGCGTCGCTCAAGGTGCCGTTACCGGCTTGTACAACCAGTGATTTGGCCGAACCGATAGCATCGCTGACGCTATTAAGGACACTTTCCTCTTGGCTAAGCGAGTTACGCGCGGTCACTCGGCTACTTTCTTGTTGCGCATTGACGGCCAGCGACTGCGATACCCCCACCGCACGCGAGGCGGCACGCGGATCGTCGGACGGATTCACCACGCGCTTGCCGGAAGCGATCTGCTGACCGACATCCGCGAAATCGGCTTGCTGGCGGTTCATCGCCGAAACGCCCTGCTCGTACATCGTCACGGTGCTGATACGCATTTTTGCTTACCTCGTCACGCACGCTGCGTTTACCCAGCGTCGTATTGTCTTCGGAAACGAAATCCAACATCACTGCGCCGCTCGATCAGCGACATCAACGCAACTGCAGAACCGAATCGAGCACCTGGGACCCCACGTCGATGACCCGTGCATTGGCCTGGTAATACTGCTGATAACGGACCAGGTTGGCGTACTCCTCATCCAGGTTCACACCGGACTCGGATTGCTGATACTCGCGCAGTTGCTCGGTAAGCCCCGATTGCGCGTCCAGATTGACCTGCGTGATGTTGGTGGTATTGCCCACGTCGTTGACCAGGGAGGCGTAGGCGTCGCTGACCGATGACGTTCCGCCGACGATCTTCTCGCTCTGCAAGTCGAGCAGCGCCAGCGCGTTTTCATTGTTACCGCTACCGCCCTCGCTGCTCGCGGCGGCGATCTCCGCGCCTTCGCTGATCGCCACTTCGAAGTCCTGCGCGGCGGTGCGCGTGGGCTGCAGCATAAAGGTATCGCCTTCCTCCGGCGTACCGGTCACGTTCAGGGACACACCATCCAGCGATGCCTCGCCGTCGTCATTCACATCTAGAGTGCCGGTCTTGCCATCGGAAAGCCTCTCGTATTCGTAATTTCCGTCTTCGGTGGCAGTAATGCGGTAATCGCTCGAGGTCAGCTTCGTAACGTCGCCATATTCGGCGGTGATCTCGCCGGTACCGTCATTCTCGCTATTGCTCAAAACGCGCGGCGAGCCAACATTGAAGAAGGCTCCGCCGTCTTCACCGTTGAGATCGACACCTTGCTCATGCACGGCATTGAATTCCGCCCCCAACACCGCCGTCATGCGGCCCAGTTGGTTCTGCACGCTGTCCAGCGTTTCGCTGCGGAATGACAACAAGCCGCCCAGTTCGCCGTTCTCGAAGGCGCTATCATCGATCTGGTTGACGTTGCCCGCCGCGTCGCGATAACCGATCACCGTGCGCGACGGGTCTTCGCTGGAAGACACCGCTTCGAGGTCATAGCTCCGCGTGCCTGACACCAGCGGCTGGCCATTTTCCAGGTTGATGTTGTAGGTATCGCCATCCTGGACGTTCAGGTCCGCGCCCACTAACTCATTGAGATCGGACACCAGCTTGTCCCGCTTGTCGAGCAGCGTGTTGGGCTCTTCACCGGACTTGGCGCGCGCCTGGGTGATCTGGTCATTGAGTGATGCGATCTGCGTAGCAGTGTTGTTGATGTCCGTCACCGTCCCTTCGAGCTGACCATTGAGGCTACTGCGCATGTCGCCCAGGTAAGAGTCGAAAGAACGAAACTGCGCCGCCATGGACGACGCCGAACCCAACACTCCTTCGCGGGCCGCGGGATCGGATGCCGCGCCGGAAAGATCGTCCAGGCTGGAGAAAAAGTCCTGCATCAGGGGCGCTAGCCCCGCATCGCTATCGGCCAGCAGGTTGTCGATCTGCGAAACCTGGCTCTGATAGCTTTCCAGGGCGCTTGTCTGGCTGTTGGCGTCGTTGTACTGCTCGGTGATGTAGCTATTGAATTGGCGCTGCACTTCGTCGACCGAAACCCCGGTGCCCGTCGAGCCATTGCTATAACTTTCCCCGAGAATAGGCAACTGGCGATTGTAGCCCTCGGTATAGACGTTGCTCAGGTTGTTGCTGGTCGTCGACAACGCTGTCTGGGCCGCACTTAGGCCACTCAGGCCAATCGAGAAAATGCTCATGACACGTTTTCCTGGCTAGGGGTACCGGGCCCTATCGAGGATGGCCGGCACGACGAATAGTGATTACTTGTTGTATCGGCAAGACCGCGCACGACTTGAGGAAAAATCCATGCGGAGGCTCAGAAAATGCCCGTGGGCATGCGCGACACGCCATAGGGATCGGCATTGTCAGCTTCTGCGCCGGCGCCAGAGGGCTCGGTGGCACGGGCCAACGCTGGGCCGCTCGCGAGGCCTTCATCGATCTGTGCCATCACATCGATCACCTTATCGGCATAGTTCGGGTCGGTGGCATAGCCGCCGGACTGCAATGCGCGCGCCGCGTTTTCCGGTGTCGATGCGGTGACCACGTCGGCGTAACGCGGGTTGTTACCAATCAACTGGGCGTAATCCTTGAAGGCGGCCTCAAAGGAGTCGTAGACGCGGAAATCATCGCTTTGCTGGCGAGCCCGGCCATCGACATACTCCGTGGTCATGATACTCGTATCATCCCCGTCCCAGCCGTCGCTGGCCTTGATACCGAAGAGATTATGGCTGTTGCCGCCATCACGGGTGGGGATCTCACGCTCACCCCAACCGGTTTCCAACGCCGCTTGCGCCAGGATCAATGACGCGGGCACGCCGCTCTCCTGGGCAGCCGCCTCGGCAGGCTCACGCAAGCGCGACAGGAATTCTTCGACATGCGGCGCCGCACGCGTCTCACCGGTAGCGGCTTCCGCCACCGATGGCCGTGTCTCACGATTTTCCGCCACTTCCGGCATCGTCGCGCGTGCAGACGACGCGTCGGAGGCCTGCGTCGCAGCGTCCTCCTTGGCAACCGTATCTTTGGGGATGATCGGATCGCTCAATACGCGCGGTGTGCCGCGCGGAATACCGGCAATCAGATCGCTGCGCGTCACATCGTCATCGCGACCGACAATGCCTCTGCCCTGCAATTGCTCGACCAGCATGTCCGAGAGCCCAATGTTCCCCGAGAGCTTTTGCGCCCATTGCTTATCGAGCATCGAGGTGTAGGTATCGGTCTCATTGCTGCTGAGCAGATCGGACTGCGGAATCGCATCGCGCATGCTCTTGAGCATCATCTGCAGAAACACTGCTTCGAACTGATCCGCCGCCTGCGAAAGCCCCTTCTCGGGGGAGTGACTCGCCGTATGCTTGAGCCGTGACAACGACTGCACATCGAGGGCGAACTGGTTACTGAGTCCATCGACACTCATCAGATGATCTCCAGCTCCGCATTGAGCGCGCCTGCGGACTTCAGCGCCTGCAGAATCGACATCAGATCCTGAGGTGAAGCGCCCAGCGCGTTGAGGGCATTGACGACATCCATGAGTTCGGCGCTGGTATTGACCATTTGCAGCGCCCCGCCTTCCTGCTGGATGGAAATGTCCGCATCCGGCACCACCACCGTATCGCCGTCGCTCAGGGGATTGGGCTGACTGACCTGAGGCGTGGAATCGATGGTCACCGAGAGATTGCCGTGCGCTACCGCCGCGCGGTCCAGCGTCACCTCACGATTGAGGACCACCGAGCCAGTACGCGAATTGACGATGACTTTGGCCGGGCCTGCATTGGGCGTAACGTCCAGGTTCTGGATGCGCGCCATGAAATTGACCCGCGAGTTGCTATCGCTAGGCGATTTCAAACGGATCAAGCGGCCATCCATCGCCGCGGCCACAGGCTCACCGAAGTCCTGGTTGATGGCCTCGACGACGCGCTGCGCCGTCGTGAAGTCAGACTCATTGAGGTAAAGATCCAGCGTACCGTCACCGCGCCCCAAGCGCAGGGCCACTTCCTGCTCGACCGTGGCCCCACCGGGAATCCGCCCGGCCGCCGTGTGATTGACCTGAACACTGTTGCCGGCCTGCTGGGCGCCCACGCCACCGACCAGCAAGTTGCCCTGTGCCATCGCGTAGACGTTGCCATCCACCCCGCGCAGCGGCGTCATCAGCAGCGTGCCGCCACGCAAGCTGTCGGCGTTACCCATCGAGGAAACGGTGATATCCATTTCCTGGCCCTGACGCGCGAAGGGAGGCAACTGCGCCGTCACCATGACCGCGGCTACGTTGCGCAACTGCATGTTGGTGCCTTCAGGAATGCTCACGCCCAACTGCGAGAGCATATTGATCAACGTCTGGCCCGTGAACGGCGTCTGCGTCGTCTGGTCACCCGTGCCGTCCAACCCCACGACCAGGCCATAGCCTACCAACTGGTTCTCGCGCACCCCGGCGAAACTCGCCAGGTCACGAATGCGCTCGGCCTGTGCGGGAGCGGCGCAGACACCACACAACAACAGCACGCCCATCCAACGCAGCAAACTTCTCATGGCGTATCTCATCCTCATCAGAAAGGCGCACTCATCAGAAAGGCGCAATGTTCAGCCAGAGACGCTGGAGCCAACCCATGTGCTGCGCCTCGTTGATGTAGCCATCACCCACGTATTCGATGCGTGCATCGGCCACCTGTCCCGATGGCACGGTGTTCTGCGTCGTCACCGAGCGCGGATCGACAACCCCCGAGAAGCGGATGTACTCGGTGCCCTGATTGATGGCGATACGCTTTTCCCCACGAATGCTGAGATTGCCGTTGGGCAGAATATCCACCACCGTCGCTGTCAGGGTGCCGGTAAAGGTATTGCTGGCGCTCGCCCCGCCGCTGCCCTCGAAGTCGTTTTCGCCCGAGACATCCAGGCCGTTGTCCTCGAGGAAACTCATCAGGTCGGGGATCGTCTCCAGATCAAGCCCCATGCTGCCTTCGCGGTTCGCATTGGCCGAGGAATCCTTGCTGGCGCTGACATCTTCGTTGATCGTGATCGTGATGATGTCGCCGATCTGACGCGGACGCCGATCCTGAAAGAGCGGCTGATATCCGTAGCGCGCCTGATAGATCGCCCCATTGGGCTGTGACATTGGCGACTCGGGATAGGTCACCGGGCCAGCATCGGGCACCACCGACTCATGCGGCAACTGCGCGCAGCCGCTCATGACCAACAGCACGAGCAGACATAGCACGCGTGCCAAGATGCCAAACCCGCCTCGCCCTGCCATGAGGCCGCTCATCGGCGAGCGCGGCTTGTCGCCGTCGGATACGCTCACGCGCGTCCCTCTTTCCACGTCCATCCCCTTCACGACGCGACTCCTCACAGCTGCGTCAGGCGCGACAGCATCTGATCGGACGTTTCCACCGCTTTGCTGTTGATTTCGTAGGCACGCTGGGTCTCGATCATGCTGACCATCTCCTCCACCACATTGACGTTGGAGGTTTCGACGTAGCCTTGATACAACCGCCCTGCGCCTTCCATGCCCGGAATCAAATCATTGCGCGGACCGGAAGCATCGGTTTCCTGATAGAGGTTCTCACCCATGCTCTCGAGACCAGCGGGGTTGATGAACTTGGACACCATGAGCTGGCCGACTTCCTGCGACGCGGTGTCGCCGGGCTGCGTCACGGAGACCACGCCATCCTGGGAAACCGACACCGACAGCGCGTTTTCCGGGATCACGATGGGCGGATCGAGCGGATAACCGCCGGCGGTCACCATCTGACCGTTCTCATCGATCTGGAAACTGCCATCACGGGTATACGACGTGCCGCCGTCGGGCATTTGCACCGCGAAGAAACCGTCGCCATTGATGGCCAGGTCTTTAGAATTATCGGTGTTCTGCAAGCCGCCCTGGGTATGCAAACGCTCGGTGGCGACCGGGCGCACCCCGGTCCCTACTTGCAAGCCGGAAGGCAGCGTATCTACCGCCGAGGCCTGCGCACCGGGCTGACGCACGTTCTGATAGAGCAGGTCCTCGAACACCGGCCGCGAGCGCTTGAAGCCATTGGTCGACACGTTGGAGAGGTTGTTGGAAATGACATCGAGCTTGACCTGTTGGGATTCAAGCCCCGTCTTGGCCGTCCACAGCGATCTAATCATGACTCTTACCTGTTAGAGGGCACCGCGGGGCGATGCCGGAAATTCGTTGGCGCGATTAGGCTTGAATCGACAACAAGCTATTGGCGCGTTGTGCGTTCTGGTCGGCGCTCTCGATCACCTTCATCTGCATGTCGTAGCGACGCGCGCCGTCGATCATGGCGACCATGGCATCGGTGGCGCTGACGTTACTGCCTTCCAGTACGCCGGATTGCAGACGCGCATCCTCGTTCTGAGGTTGCGGTGCCGCTATGTCGGCATCCTCTCCCGGCGGCAGGCGGAACCATCCATCGTCGCCACGCGTCAATGCCTGCTGGTCCGGTGTCACCAGCTTCAAACGCCCCACCTGCGCGATTTCATCGGGGTTGGCACCGGCCTCGATCACGCTGATCGAACCATCCGAGCCAATCGAGAAATCCGCATCCGGCGGCACCACGACCGGGGCATTGTTGTCGCCCATGACGGGCTCGCCCTTGACGGTCAACATGCCATCCGCGTTGACCTGCAGATCGCCACGCTTCGTGTAGGCCTCGCCGCCTTGCGGATCCTGAATGGCAAGGAAGGCATCGCCCTGCATGGCGACATCCAGACGCCGCCCCGTCGCGTTCATGTAACCTGGCGAAAAGTCCGTGCCCGGCGTGGTCGCCGCTACCGTGGTACGTGTCGCCAGACGGCCGTCTCCTTCTACCGGCACCGCGCGCATCGCGTCGAGTTCAGCGCGAAACCCCGGTGTCGAGACGTTGGAAAGATTGTGACTGACCACCGCCTGCTGATTCATCGATTGGCTGGCGCCGCTACCGGCGGTATAGATAATCCGATCCATGCTGATCGTCCTGCTCGACTCACAACGAATGAAGCCGGCCGAAACGGCCGGCCGGCTTAGGCGTTAACGCAAGTTGGTGACCGTTTCCAGAATATCGGACTGGGTCTGGATGGCGTTGTTGTTGGCCTGGAAGTTGCGCTGGGCGATGATCATGTCGACCAGTTCCTGCGTCAGGTCCACGTTGGAGGCTTCCACCGTGCCCGACTCCAGGCTACCGATCTGGCCGGAACCGGCCTGACCCAGCAATGCCGCGCCGGATTCCTGGGTTGCCGTCCACAGGTTGTCGCCTTCCGGTGTCAGCCCTTCAGGATTGCGGAAGTTAGCCATGCCGATGGTGCCGACTTCGCCGCTATTGCCATTGGAGTAGTTGGCCATGATTTCACCGTTCTCGGTGATATCCACGCCCACGAAGGTGCCAGAAGCATTACCGTCCTGAGCGAACTCCCTCAATTCGAAATCTTCGCCATTCTGGGTGGTGCCAGCAAGGTCGATATCAAAACTCAACTGGTTCGCGCCGTTACCCAACTCGGCCGCATCTGCAGTAAATGTCAGTGACGTAGCCCCTTCAGTACCATCGCCATTGGGATCGGCATTCGGATCTAATTGACCATTACCATTGAATGTCAAAGTTTGTGGATCAGAGACTAACGGGGCTCCGCCGCCAGGGTTTGGTATAGAAGCCCTAGCCTCCCAAGTATTGGTATCTGTCTTGGTGTAATACATGCTCATGTCGTGTGCGACGCCCAGTGAGTCATACACGGTGCCGGCATTGGTCACGTAGGAGTAAGAATCACTGTTGTCCTGTTCGAAAGGAACAGCATCACCATCAATCGTCTCTGCTTCAGCGTCCAGGTTGAATGCAGCCTGCGCACCGTTCTCGGTACCTGTCGCCTGGGCAGCCTGGCTAAACTCCGTCACCTGCAGCGGCTCGCCTTGCTGGTCCGTCAGACGCGCACCCTGAGCGTTCTCGAAGTAACCGTCGGCGCTCATGGTGAGCTGGCCATTGCGCGAATACGCCATTTGCTCGTTCTGCGAAAACTGGAAGAAGCCATCGCCGGCGATGGCCAAGTCGAGGCTACGCCCGGTGGTTTCGAGACTGCCGGTACCGAAGTTCTGCACCGTGTCCGCGACGCGCGTCCCCAACCCTTGGCTGTTGGCGTAGATATCGGCGAACTGTACCGAGGAACTTTTGTAGCCCACGGTCTGCGAGTTGGCGATGTTATTGCCGATGGTGTCCAACTGCGACGAGGCCGCGTTGACCCCGCTCAATGATTGTGAAAAGCCCATTTCCTTTCCCCGCGTTAATTTGGATTCAAATCGTGATCAAAGAATCTGACGTATGTCTTCTAAGGCGACACTATCGGAGGTACCCAAATCGAGGGTCGGACCGTTCTCACCCGACGTCACGCCTTGTACCAAGGCATAATTGAGCGGTGTGACGGGAACCTCTTCGCCGCCGACCTTGGCCGTCATCTCGACGTTATAGGCGCCCTCGGCCACGGCATTGCCATCCAGCCCCGTGCCCGGCCAGTCGAAGGCCTGCACGCCCGCCGGTACATTTTCCTCGACACTCTTATGGACGACCTGGCCAGAGCCATTGGTGATGGTAATCTCGAGCTCATCGGCGCCCGTTTCCAACTCGGCGCCCAGCGGGGTGGCCACGACGCTACCATCTTCGCCTTCACCCACGCGTACGGTGCTGCCCGGCACCATCACGCCTTGGCCAATCAGCGACGAAGCCTGCAGCGTTTTGCCGGCATCGATCTGATTGTTGATTTCACCCAGCGAGTCGTTGAGTTCCTGAATACCGCTGACGGTGTTGATCTGTGCCAACTGCGCCGTCATGTCCGAATTGTCCATCGGCTTCGTCGGATCTTGGTTTTGCAGCTGAGTGATCAACAGCGTCATGAAGCGTTCGTTGAGATCTCCCGAAGACTCCATACCGGTAGTGCGCGTTTCATTCGCGGCGTTGGCATTGGGCGTACCGTTGATCGAGGCAAGCGTATTGCTGCCGATAACCGAACTAGCCATTTTTCTCTCCGTTAACCTTGTCCGATGGTGAGCGTCTGACTCATCAGCGACTTACTGGTATTCATGACCTCGACGTTGGCCTGGTAGGAACGCGACGCCGCGATCATGTCGACCATTTCATCGACCGGATTGACGTTCGGCATGGCCACGTAGCCCTCTTCATTCGCCAAGGGATGCTCGGGGCGATACTCCATACGCGGTGGTGAATCGTCCTCGACCACCTCGGTCGCACGCACGCCACCCACCTCGCTGCCACCCTGAGACTGCGCCTGAAACATGACGTGCTTGGCGCGATAGGGCTCGCCATCGGGGCCAGCCACACTATCGGCGTTAGCCATGTTGCTGGCGGTGGCGTTCATGCGCTGTGACTGCGCACTCATCGCCGAGGAGGAAATATCGAAAATACTGAACATGGACATAGCGATCATTTACCTTTCAGGCTGCATGGCACCTTTGATGCCCTGGATTTTGCTAGTCAAAATCGTCGTATTGGCCTGATAGCGCAGCGCGTTGTCGGCGAACGCAGCACGCTCGCGATCCATATCAACGGTATTGCCATCTAGGCTCGGCTGCTCGGGAACGCGGTACAGCAGATCGTGGACACCGCCGCCGCCCGTCGCCTGTGCCGGGATATGACGCGCGGAGGTCGTGGTGAGCGACAAACCGCCCTCTTGACCGCGCCCGCCGGATTGCATGGCGCGATCCAGTTCCGCCGAGAAGTCGAAATCACGTGCCTTGTAATTCGGCGTATCGGCATTGGCGATATTGTTGGCCAATACCTTCTGGCGCTCGTGGCGAAGGCTAAGCGCCTCCTGGTGGTGATCCAGGTAGCCTGAAAGCTTGTCGATCATGCCCTGTGTCCCTGTCATCGCGTTCGTTCCGCGGTTCGTTCCCCTTCGCTAGACATGGGGAAATTTGCACGATGCAGAATAGCCGCGCCGCCGTCACTGCAAACGACTAAACAAGCCGATATTTGAGCGCCATTTCCACCTTTGCTTGATGTGACGTCCCACTAGAATCAGGTCATCGGGTTCCGGCTTCGACACGCATTGAGGCTCACTCAAAGGCTCACTCAAGCGCTCCGGCAATCACTCAAGGGCTTCGGCAATGCAGCGCATCCTCAACGCAATTCGAGCATTTAGCCTCGCGCGCCCACTCGGGCTCGTGCTGGGCCTGCTTGCGATAGCGGCAACGCCCACGGCGCTAGCCACCCCGGACGACGCCATCGCCCAGGCCACCCGGCACTTTCTGATGACGCAGGCCGCATCCCTGGGAGACGATGTCGGCGTCGAGCTGACCAGTGACACCTCGCGCCTTCCCGAATGCCGCTCGCCGCAGCCGTTCCTGCCTCGCGATGGCGTGCCGCAAGGCCGTGTCATGGTGGGCGTGCGCTGCAGCAACGATGAACGGGTTCGCTATGTACAGGCACGCGTCTCGGCCAGCGTGCGTTTTCTGGTGGCCTCCACGGCCATCAAGCGCGGTGAGCGACTTAGCGCCGACATGCTCGACTGGGAACGCGCCGATGTCTCACGCCGCCCCCGCAATGCCCTGAATGACCCGAGCCAGGCCATTGGCAAAGTCGTCATGCAGCGCCTCGTCAAGGGCATGGCCTTGCGCGGCGATAGGCTGCGTCAGCCGTATCTCGTCCATCGCGGCGAGGCCGTGACGCTCATCGCCGGCGGCGAGGGCTTTTCGGTGACGCGCGAAGGTGAGGCATTGAACAACGGCGGCAAGGGCGATTCTGTACGAGCCCGCATGCCGGATGGGAAAGTGCTTCGCGGCCAAGTGGACGCACGGGGAAGGCTTGCAGTCAGTTACTGATAGACACGTCAACAGACGCTACAATGCCGGCAGCGTGGCAGTGAATCGCCGCCTTCAAAAATGAAGCGATCAATGCCCTACAGTTTTTATCAACGTGGCCGATAAAGGGTACAAGCCCGCGCTGCAAGAGAGCTCAATTGTGAAAATTTCCAACCTACATCCGCCGACTCAGGCCTCACAGAGTGAGAAGAGTGACGCCGCCCAGCGTACACCGCGTAACGGTGACACCGCGCAAACCGGTTCGCCGGCAAGCATCACCACGCTGAGTCAGGGCAATGAAACCGATACCAGCCAGGACATCGACGCCGCACGTGTCGACGAGATCCGCCAGGCCATCAGCGACGGCCAACTGGAGCTTGATACCGGCAAGATCGCCGATGGCTTGATCGACAGTGTCCGCGACATGCTCGGCGACACGCCGGCCCGCTAATCTCGGTTCGAACACACGCCGGCCTGACACCCGGCACAAAACCAAAGGATGGATGGGACGCCATTATGTCGCTCGCCGAAACCCTGGACCGCCAACTCGACGCCATGCAGCGCTTCGTCACCTTGCTGCGCGAAGAGCGGCAGTCCTTGTCCCAGGGCGAGGTCGATGGCCCCGAGCTGGAACGCCTCGCCGAGGAGAAGTCCCAAGTCGCTGCTGAACTGGAAACGCTCGACGCCGAACGCCGCCGCCTTCTGCATGAGCAAGGCCACGGCGAAAGCCGTCAAAGCGCCGAGCGCGCTGCCACCGAGGTACAGCGACAAGACAGCTGGCACCAGCTGCGCAGTACCGGTGAAGAGGCGCGCCAGCTCAACCGCATCAACGGCTTGCTGGCCATGAACCGTATGGAGCAGAACCAGCGCATGCTCAACTTCCTGAAAGAAGCCGCCGGCAGCACGATGTACGAAGCCGATGGACGTTCACGGCACAAAGGCCTCAACCGCATCAGCTCGCGAGTATAGTGCGAGCATCGACTCCGTCCCTTACCAGGCACTGCCCCTTCTCAAACACCGTGACGGCCTCTCCCCTCGCCTTGCGTACAGGCATGAGAAAGCTACTGAAATGAACCATACTGATGGCATGCTCAACGCTTTAGGGGAGTCATGCCATGGACTTCATCGCCGTCGCCCTCAGCCTGCTACTGATCCGCCTCGCGCTACCCACTGACTCCACAAAGCCCACGCGCGCTGACATGCCGCCATTGCACCGGCCGCGACATACCACGCACTACCAACGCCGGCCGCCCACGCCACCACCACGTTATCTTCACCGCTGCAATACGGCTACTTACAAGGATTAACGTAGGTTATTGGCACCATTTCATCGCTATGGCAAAGCCTATATCGAGTAATATATGCAGTGAGACGAAGCTGCATCCCAATGGCCTCATCTCTGCGTACAAAGCTTTGCCCCATCCATTTGGATGGGGCTTTTTTCGTTAAAGACGTTTGTTATTAGAAATCAAGCCAGCCGTTCCAGCAGTGCCTCGCGCCTTTCTTCAGCCATGAAAGCGGCTTGCAAAGCATTGCGGGTCATGTCGATGAAGTCGTCTCGTGTCCACCCGAAGGCCTCGTAACAGGCGACGTAGTTATCCAGCATGCCGCCGCCGAAATAGGCGGGATCGTCGGAATTAAGGGTGACGTTGAGCCCCGCCTCGCGCAGAGCGGGCAGCGGATGTTCGGCTAGCGTGTCGGTTACCTTGAGCTTGACATTGGAAAGCGGACACACCGTCAACGGTATGCGGGCTTCGCTCAACCGCGCGACCAGCTTGGGGTCTTCCAGGCAGCGCACACCGTGATCGATGCGACACACTTCGAGCGCCTCCCAGGCTTCGCGGATATAAGCGGCGGGCCCCTCCTCTCCGGCATGCGCCACGCCGGGAATGCCCAGCGCCCGCGCCCGCGCGAACACCTCGGCGAAACGCCCCGGCGGATGATCGCGCTCGGCGCTATCGAGCCCCACTGCATCGATCATCGAATGCCAAGGCGTCGCCTGCTCGAACACCTCCAGCGCTTCGGCGGGGTCACGATCTCGCAGAAAGCTCATGATCAATGCCGAGGAAATATCGTAGCGCGAACGCGCCTCACGACACGCCGCCAACAACCCCTCGAACGGCGCCTCGAGCGGCACGCCACGCACCAGATGCGCCTGCGGATCGAACGACAGCTCGACATGCACTACGCCATCTTCCCGGGCACGGGCGAAATACGCCATCGCCAGATCATAGAAATCGTCCTGCGTGTGCAACACGCCCATGCCCTGGTAATACAAACCGAGAAACGACGGCAGATCCTCGAAATCGTACGCCGCGCGCACCGCCTCCACCGAGTCATATGGCAGCGTCACACCATTACGCGCCGCCAGGGCGAACATCAGCTCCGGCTCCAGCGTCCCTTCGATATGCAGATGCAGCTCAGCCTTGGGCAGTTCGCGCAGCCACGTCGTCATCGCCGTCTCGCTCGTCGTCATCGCGTCTCTCACCTTATGCTGTCCGTTCGGTCAAGGATGCATCAAGGGCTAGCCGGATGCCAATGGCGCCATTCATGGCTGACGGCACCTCATCATCTGAAAACGACGCTCTGCTAAGAGCTGACAACGACATTCTCACTAGGCGTTGGCACGACCGCTTAAATGTCCGGCTTCTCGCCTATCCCGCGACTTACGCGGTCTGAGCGAATCTTTCGATGTGGTTTTCGGTTCATCGCACTTTGACGGGAAATGCAGCACAGATCATCGCGAACAAGTTCGCTCCCACCATCCCACTGCCGGTTAGATTGTCCTTGTGGGAGGGAATTTATTCCCGATAGCAGTGAACATGGTCGGGCCTTACCACTTCACACTGATCTGCAATGAAGCGTATTTAGGCCACTAGCCAGTGTTGCGAGTGATATCATAAAACGCTATCATACCGTAATGAAAACCAAGCACCGGAAGACCCTGACAGCCGTCTACCGTCATCCCACAGCCAGCGGGATCGTGTTTGCCGACATTGAGGCGCTTGTCATAGCCTTAGGTGGCGTGGTTCGCGAAGGCGATGGATCGCGTGTCGCCTTCGATCTAGGCGAAGGTGCCCGGCTCTATTTGCACCGCCCCCACCCCGGTAAGGAAGCTAAGAAATATCAGGTTGAAGACGTCCGTGCCTGGCTGGACGAGAGAGGAGTGACGCCATGACTAATGCACTCAAATACCAAGGTTATACCGCGCGCATCGAGTTCGATGCTGAAGATGAGGTATTCGTAGGCCGCGTGCTCGGGATTGCCGACCGCATCAGCTTCCATGGTGAAAGCGTCGCCGAGCTGACCGAAGCTTTTCATGTGGCGGTTGACCACTATCTGGAAGACTGCCGTGTGACAGGGCGTGAACCTCTGAAACCGGCATCCGGTCGCGTGATGCTGCGCATTCCCCCCGAAGTGCACGCCGCCGCCAACGTAGCGGCCCAGGCCTCCGGCAAGAGCCTCAACCAGTGGGCTACCGATGCCATCGCCCAGGCCGCTGGCGAGACAGCTCACCCCTGAGCCATTGATTCAGGCTTGCTACTGCCACCCCCTCAACAAAAGAACACGCCCTTGCTGTTCTGGGCCAGCATGCCGGCTCGACATTCACCGCCCCGTTGCAAGCGGCGAACGACCTCCAGTTGCCGCACGGGCTGAAACTCACTCATCGAAAAGCACCTCTTCGATGCTGCGGGGCGTTTGTGTCGGCGTCTCGGCTAGTGCGGAGACACGCTCCAGCCAGTCGACACACTGCCATAGCAGCAGAAACTGGCGCAGCGAGATCTGCCCTGTCGTCTCGAATTTCTTGATCGTGGGGGCCGGCACGCCGCTTTGTTCCGCAAGGCGCTGGCGAGACCATTTAAGTTCCCGGCGGCGAGCGCGCACAGCCTGAGCCAGTTCCTCTTGCACGTCCGCCGCCGTGCTCAGCGACAATCGCATAAGCTACCCCATAAAAGACCCAATAGTATCCATAGTGGCACAAATAGCGCCTTTATGGATACTATCGTATCCATAATTTTGCTTATGTATCACTCGCCTCCCAACGCCTTACCGCCACCATCGACATGAACTTGCCCTCCTCACTGAACGTCAATCGAAACACGCCGTGCGCGCCATCCGGGGTGACGATGCGGCGCAGTGCCGTGGCGGGAAAGCTCACCCGGCGCCCGTCCACGCTGGTGGCGATCACGGTTTGCATGGCGCCTTCGTAATGGTAGCGACACGTCTCAAGGGAAAGGTCGAGCATGATATCCAGCGAGGGCATGACGAGCGCAGGCTCCAAGTGAATGACTGGGTGAATAAAGAGACGCCAAGTATACCCAGCCACGGCCCATGAAAAAATTTGCAATTCACCCCTAAAGCAAATTCCCCCTGCGCCGATAAATGAGGTAACGGCCAACGGCGCCGTTGTGGCACGCCCCGGAATTACCGACGGCAGGCCAATGGAGCCCAACAGAGAGGAAAGTCAAAATGGCAGTTATCAATACGAACATCACGGCCATGATCGGCCAGCAGAACCTGAGCCAGTCACAGAGCGCTCTGTCCACTTCCATGGAGCGTCTGTCCTCCGGCCTGCGCATCAACAGCGCCGCCGACGATGCCGCCGGTCAGGCCATCGCCAACCGCATGAGCAGCCAGATCAACGGCCTCAGCCAGGCACAGAGCAACGCCAACGACGGCATCTCTGTCGCCCAGACCACCGAAGGCGCCCTGAACCAGGTCAACGACAACCTGCAGCGCGTACGTGAGCTGACGGTTCAGGCCCAGAACGGCACCAACAGCCAGGAAGACTTGAATTCCATCCAGGACGAGATCAACCAGCGCCTGGGTGAAATCGACCGTATTTCCGACGAAACCAGCTTCAATGGCGTCGACGTCCTCGCTAAGAATCAGGAAATTTCCATTCAGGTGGGCTCCGAGGATGGCCAGACCATCAGCATGAACCTGCAGAAAGTCGATTCCGGAACGCTGGAACTAGGTAGCTTTAACGTAAATGGCACGATGGAAGACAATACGGCAGCCGATACCGGTGCATTGGATGACGCAGGCTTCACAGCTGGTACCACAGATGGTGGCGTGACAGCATATTCCTCGAATACTGGTGCAGCAGACAGTAGTGATGCCGTCGCCAGCTTGGCAGACGGTGACACAATAACTTCGGACGGTACCACCTATACCAAGAATTCTGATGGCTTCTTGGCAGATGGTGATACTGCAGGTAACGAAATTACTACAGCAGCAATGGCCACTGAGCTTGATAATGACGGCGGCACCACATCGACTGGCTATACCATTGCTACCAGTGGTGACGGCGGCGCAGTCACTGATACTGCAAGCGGCGATACGGCTTATGTCAATGCAAATGACGCACTGACCACCGAAGACGTGACATACTACGAGCAGGACGATGGGACGATCAATACAGAGTCGGATGGTAGCGGTGATCAGGTATATGCCAAAGATGATGGCACCTTGACGACCGAAGCCTCTAGCCTAGTGGCCGGTAGCAAAACCGGTGATCCGCTCGCTTCATTGGATTCTGCCATCAGCCAGGTCGATAGCCAGCGCTCCGAACTGGGGGCTTTGCAGAACCGTTTCGACTCGGCCATCACTAACCTGAGCACTACCGAGACCAACCTCACCTCCGCTCGCTCGCGCATCGAAGATGCCGATTACGCGGATGAAGTCTCCAACATGACCAAGAACCAGATTCTGCAACAGGCCGGCACCTCCGTACTGTCCCAGGCCAACCAGTTGCCGCAGAACGCCCTGTCTCTGCTGGGCTAACACCGGCACTGCGTCGATAGAGCCACGGCTTTATCATCAAGTAGTAACGAACCGGCTTCCTCGTGGAGCCGGTTTTTCTTCATAGGCGGCTGCGCCCCAGGATTCGTACGAAACGCCGGCGAGTGCCGAATTTTCGTACAAAGCCTGACGCTTTTCGATGTTGATGAGATACACGACCGGAGTGTTACATGACGACGCAAGAGACCGTAAATAATCTTCTGAAAGACATCCGGGATAAGCTCTCTCAACACGAGAAAAGCGCCTGGCAAGACGCGCTCAAGCAGCTCGACGACGCAGAACAACATGCTCCAGGCGACCCGGAAATTTTGTACTTGCGGGGGTGCGCAGAATCGAAACTCGAGCGCCCACAGAAAGCGTTGAATGCGTTCCTGCATGCCTCGTATCAAAGGCCTGACGATGTCAGCCTTTTTCATTACATTGCCAAGCAGCATGCACGGCTCGGCCATGACAAGGCAGCACTCAGTGCATTGAAGCGCTGCCTACAACTCAATCCCAAGAGCACGAAAATAAGGCGCCTCATTGCGGCCACCAACTTCCAAATCGGGAATATGGAAGAGGCGGAAAATTGGAGAAAAAAAGCCGTTCTTGAGCAGCCTTTTTTTGTTACCAACAATCCTGGAGAGAACACCAAGCTACATGTCTTGGTGTTACAGACCGCTTATGCAGGTCGCTGGGGAATTAGCAGGAAAAACTTTCAAATCAACTTAAGCGAAGGGCACAATAACCTTCACAGTTTGTTGGACGCCGAGCATGTAAAACTCATGATCCTCTACATTGACGAAGTCATCAAGCACCCGGAGATCATCCGCAAGCTGCCACATTATGATGTGGTTTACAATAGCATCACCGATGCCGAGCGGGGCGAAGTGGCCTTGAATCTCGTCGAGGGTGTTCTGCATAAGTTCGACAAGCCTGTCATCAATCCGCCGCGGGCTGTTCTGGGCGCATCGCGCGAGGGTAATTACCGGCGCTTCAAGGACCATCCGACTCTTATTCTGCCGCTGAGCATCAAGCTGGAGAACGTCACGGGGCATTGTCGTGACATCGTGCAGCAGGCGATACAAGAACACGATCTCGCCCTGCCCCTGATCGTTCGCGTCGCGGGTTATCAGAACGGCAAGTTGATGCATAAGGTGGAAGACCTTGAGCAGCATGACTTTTCCAATATTGATGAATTGCTCGCTGAAGGGCCGCAAACGCTTTATTGCATCCGTTATCATGAAAGTGGGCTCGACCATCCTCGCGCGCCAGGCGATAGGTTGTACCCCAAGTACCGCGCTTTCCTGATCGACGGCAAACTTTACCCGATCCATGTGCGCTTCGGTCATGGCGACTGGAACGTCCATATGCCAGAGCACAAGCCCACGGTAAAACGCTTTCCTTGGCTGATCGATGAGTGGGAACGCGATTTTTTCGAAGACCCGGAGGCGATGCTGCCGAAAGGTGCATGGCGAGAGCTCGAGGAGGCGCTCAAGGGCATCGGCGTCGATTACCTAGGCGTGGACTTCGGCATACTCACCGAGCCCGAGAACGCCGATAAGTTGGTGATATTCGAAGCCAACCCCGCGATGCGCAACTTCCTTGATCAAGTGGACCCCGAGACACCGGCCTATCAGGCATCTTATCGCGCTATACACGCAGCCCATGACATGTTCGTCGCGCGGGCAAACCTGGCGCCCTGGGAATACGTATTGCATGAGGGGCAGCCAAGCGAGCCCAGCGCGAATGAAGAGGCGCCTTTTCCTTTCGAATGGGAGTTTACGGGCAGGGCCGTGGTGTTGGATAACGCAGCTTCCATCCCGCGACATCCGCGCTTTCGCCAATGGGTCGAGACCAATACGCTGGCCATCGTCTCGTTCGATCCGCTTAGTCGCGTCAACGCCCGCGATGTCGAGAATATCGAAGAATTCCAGCATATCCCCCATGCCCTACTGGGTGACGGCGGTCAAACAACGCTGTATCAGACACTCGATGAAACGCTAAGCGCGCCCCTATCACCATTGCCGCCCGAGCAACTACCGGAGAGCCTTCGTGATGGTTCGCGGGTGCTCGCTCGCCTTCCCGCCAAAACGGTGGCGCTGGATAATATCGAAGGCTTGAAGAGCCTGGACTGGCTGATACTGGATGAATTCTCAGATGCGGCCACCATTTTGGAAAATGGCGTCCATGCGCTCGCCGATACGCTACTGCTGCAAATCGGCGTAGCCTTCTCACCCACGCATGAGCGTCAACCCACCTTAGCGGAAGTGAGTCACTGGGCAAGCCAGCATGGCTTCATTTTTTACCGTCTCAACCAGCCTCATCACCGTAGTATGCTGCCCGATAGAGCGGATATCGAAGCGCCACAGTCCACGCAACTGGTCAGCGCGGACGCTCTATTCATCCCTGATCCAGCGCGTCGCAATGCGCTCAGCGAGAATCAATGCAAGCGTTTGGCCTTTATTCTCGACATGGCGTTTGGCATCCATGATTTACCCTATCGCTTGCTGGCCCAACATGATGAACAACTTGCTGAAGACTACTTGCGAGCACGTGGCTACATTTCCACGCCGCAAGACGGGCATGAAGAAGAGAGCAATGCTGGGTTAGAAGCCGCTCTCTGATATTTGTTTTTCTCTGGCTACCTAGCCGCTGTCTGAAAAGTCAGACGAGCGAAGGTCAGACAAGGCAAAAATCAGCGAAAAGGCGGAGTTTACGGGATGTAAATGAGCATTTTGAGCTGATTTTTAACGCCGTATGGCCGAGCGCAGACAGTTTTCAGACAATGCCTAGTGATACAGGAACGTGACATGCTTCACCGCCATCATTCACAGCGCATAGCCGAACTGCAGTCGCCACAACAGAGGACGCCAGGGCACTGGCAGGGGATTGACGAATGAGTACGTCACTGGCACTCGATCCCCAAAACTGGCACGCCTTGGAAGAGGCCTTTCATCAGGCGCTGAAAGCGGGGCTGGAACATCTCCAATCCTTGGAGGAACAGCCTGTCTGGCGGCCCGCCCCGGAAGCGGTGAAGTCTGCGTTCCGCGCGCCGTTGCCTAAATCACCCAAGCCGTTGGAGCAGTTGCTGGATCAGTTTCGTGATCAGCTTTTGCCTTATGGCAATGGCAATACTCACCCCCGTTTTTTTGGTTGGGTGCATGGCGGCGGAAACCTGTATGGGGCGCTGGGCGAGCTTTGCGCGGCATTGCTCAACAACAATCTCGGCGGTCGCGATCATATCGCCCATCAAGTGGAGCACCAGGTACTGCAATGGAGCCGGGAGATGTTTGGATTCCCGGCGAGCAGCTCTGGGTTACTGACATCCGGCACCTCCATGGCCACGCTCGTTGCCTTGGCAGTGGCGCGGCAAAGCGCTGTTGGTGCCTCAATGAAAACCCAAGGGCTACAAGGCAACACATCGCCCCTCGTAGGTTACTGCTCGGCACAGAGCCATAACTCCGTGCTGAAAGCGTTCCAACTGCTCGGGTTGGGTAGCGACGCCCTGCGTGCAGTTCCTGTCAGTGACGACTTCACACTGGATACGCACGCACTGGCGGAGCTGATAGCAGCAGACCGCCTAGCCGGCGCTACCCCCTTCTGTGTCATTGCAACGGTAGGAACCGTCAATACAGGAGCCATCGATGATATCGCCGCCACTCGCGATATCTGCGATCGCGAAGGCCTGTGGCTACATGTGGATGCCGCTTTCGGTGGAGCATTGGCGCTACTGGACGAATACCAGAATGCGCTAGGAGCTGTTCAAGATGCCGACTCGATCGCCTTCGATTTTCATAAATGGTTTCAAGTTCCCTATGCAGTGGGCGGGCTACTGGTCAAGGATGCCAACACGCATCGTGCCACGTTTTCTGAACGCAAAGAGTACCTGACAACTGAGCCCATGGGGCTTTCCGCAGGCGCCCCGTGGTTCTGTGACTTCGGCCCCGAACTCTCGCGTGGCTTCATGGCCCTGAAAGTATGGTTCACGTTTCAAGGGGTAGGAACGGAACGCCTTGCAGGAGTGGTACGAAAACACTGCCAACTGGCCACAGAAACGGCCAACGCCATTGACGCTTCAGCCAATCTGGAGCGCCTGGCACCAGTGCCCATGAATGTCGTTTGCTGCCGATACGTGCCACCGCGTTTACAGGGTGAGGCATCACAGCAAGCGGCCTACCTGGATGCGCTTAATAGCGCCATTGTCACGCAGCTTCAGTTGCAAGGCCGCGCAGCGCCTTCCACCACCGTTTTGCATGGCTGTGTGGCTATCCGCGTGGCAATTGTAAATCATCGTACGGAAAGTGCTCACATGAATGATTTAGTGTCTGATATCCAACAACTAGGCACGCAAATCGATCAGTGCTTTGCCTTTCTTCTTCAACCGGCCCAATGGCACTTGATGCAGGGCGGCGATGCGCGCTTGGTCGTTGATCCCGATACTGAGCTTAACCGTTATGGTTGCTCCCCAGCTCCACGGAACCATGCCTTCACTTTTTCCTCTTCTACGGCCACCTCCATCTCTGCACCGGCTTATCACGCAGCAGAGCGGTACCAACAACGCCTTCTGCACGATTGCGTAAAAGCCGATGACCTTGCGCCGCTAGCCCAGCATTGCCGTGATCTGGAATCAAACCTAGCCACAACGTTTGGATTCGCCGACCTCAACCCCGACCTGCATCTATCCCCCTCGGGCACTGATTCACAACTTCATGTCGTCGCTGCCGTGACGACGGCAATACCCGCCAAGTGGATCAGTATCGTCTGTGGTGCGGATGAAACAGGAAGCGGAACACCTTTTTCAGTCACCGGCTGCCACTTCGATAATACGACCTGTCTCGGCCATACCGTGACCAAAGGCGAACGCCTAGCAGGCATGGCGCCAATCGCCTATAAAGGCGTGCCCTTTCGAGATGCCCGTGGGCGCTTACAGACCATTAAGGAAATGGACAACGCCATTGAGGATTATGTGCGTGATGCTGTATCACAAGGCTACAATGTGATGCTGCATGCCATGGACCAGTCTAAATTTGGCTGCTGGGCACCTTCTCCCAAAAAACTGGATCAGTTGCGCAATGATTACGGCCAACGGATACAAGTTATCATTGATGCTTGCCAGTTACGCATTGATCAAGAAGACCTGTCCAGCCACCTCTCGAAAGGCGATATCTTATTATTGACGGGTTCTAAATTCTTCACCGGCCCTCCTTTCAGTGGCGTCGCTATATTCCCCAAAGAATTTTCACGACAGTTACTTCACTCTGGCCGCGCTTTACCACAAGGGCTTGCCGAGTATTTACCCAAGCCCGATCTAGGCAATTGGGAAGCACTCCTTCAAACGGCTACAGCGCCACCGACTATTGGCATGTATTTGCGTTGGAAAGCCGCTTTGGAAGAAGCCCAACGCTACTACCAAGTGCCTAAAGAAAAGCGAATCGAAGGACTAGACCGCTTTAGTCATGAAGTGTCTGATCTTATCGATAGCCATCCCCAGCTTGAACCATTATTCGAAAAATCGAGCGCATGGTGGGCACGTTCCGATATGCTAGGAGACGAACTGGGAGTTCGTCGCAGTATTTTTCCATTCCTGATTCGTCATCGCAACGGCGAGTACCTTGCCCAAGATCAGGTAAGAGACCTTTACGAAAAACTGAACAGTGATTTCAGCGCTGACGTAAAATTCGGGGAAAAAGAACTGGCAGCACAGTGCTGCCATATCGGACAACCCGTCAAGATAACTGGGCACAACACTTCGGCATTGCGTATTAGCATGGGCGCTCGAATCCTCTCTGATGGCTGGCATGACGGTACTCATGATAGCCAACATTTAGAAGAAGAGCTTCGTCAAATCCGCGTGATCTTGGAAAAGATATCACTTTGCATTGCCTAAGCACAGCGCACCAACTCAACATGAGACGTGATGACCTCGATCCGGTGCCACCGCGCCGGATCGTCACGCTCCCTGCCTAACGCCAACAAAATATCATCAGTGCCTAAAGTTCCTCTTGCGAATGCCGATAACTGAATAAATACAATGACCGCATCCTCTATGCCAAGGGACACGACATGACCATCATCAATTCCAACCTGCTCTTCCGCACCGGTCAACAGCATCGGGTACGCGCCAATAACAAGCTTGATTCAACGCTTGAGCGTCTTTCTGCGGGGTTGCAAAGCATTATAGAGTTATTTTCTCGGTAATGAGAAGTTTCTTGGCTAAATAACAGAAACAATCTTCCGCCACCTAGATTTCAATATTGCAAGCACCATACAAATGGCTACTCAACAATATATACTGCTCCATGAGAGAACAACCACTAACCTGGAGAAATCTTTTTTACGAGAACTTCCTAATAGCAAAGAGCTTTTAGAGCATATCAATTTGGAACACCCAGCCTATTCTAGTCGTCACAACATAAAATGTTTCCTTCAAGCCATTTTAAAATGGCTTGAAGGAGAGTCGACCTATAACATTAACATAAAAATTCCCAAAATCTAATTGAGGCATATTTTACAAGTTTCATGAGTCATGTAGTATATTATAAACCACATCAACCCTACTGCAACAAAAGCAGTAGACAGGCAGCCTACCTTTGCGCTTCCTGACGCTCTGGTTATACCCAGCGCCAACAAAAAGAAGAAGGCAATGGCTATAATTATAGGCATACAACAACCTCGCGACTACAGCTTATCGACTGCTTCTTTATCAGCTAGCAAAGAGTCATTTTCTTTATCAAACTCAGCGCTATGCTTTTTCTCTTCTACCAACAAAATATGACGATTATCATAACACCAACTGACGAACACGTCTTCCTTTAAGAGACTTCTGACTGGAAATGGCAAGAAGCTATAAACAAAACTCGAAACATCTTTAAACTTTTCTTCATCATTGATCAAGTTTTGAGTAATAGGCCCTGCAGCACTTACCCATATTTGAGTAACCCTAGGGAGCATATCATCCATGAAACCTTTCTTCTCAGAAGTGCTATTTACTTTCTCAACATCACTAGAAGAAGATATCTTATTTTTACTCTTCTTACCTAGTAAACCAAAGGCTTTTCCTTTTTTCTCCTTTTCATCTTTAACTTCTTCAAGCATCATCAGCAAAGATGCACCCTCTTGTAACATCAGGTACTCTTCACCTCCCTCAAGGACAAGAAGCTCTCCACATTCGATTTCACCAATCTCTTTATCATCGCCTTCGGAGTACACTACTGATGCATGACCACGCAATAAGATGCTAAAAACAAAAGGCTGCTTTTTTATATCTATGATGCCTGGCGTATCTATGACTGAGAGCCCATCTACAGGAGTGGCTACAAGACCTTCACTCAAGACACCCAATTCAAAATATTCCGACAAGCATACTTTTTTCATTTCCACCACCCATACTTTTAATAAATTTTTCAACAACTGAACGCCATAAATCATGAACTTCGACAAAGCGCCCATCTAATTAGTATCGGCTACTATCAAAAAATCTTTAACATTTTTTGCAAAATTACGAGCTAAAATACTCCAAGCACATCGATGTAGGGGCAGACTTATGAAGCCACGGGGCTTCGTTAAACCTACAGATTTTAGACTGAAGGCATTAGCAACAAGACAACGATTAAACGGTCACAGGGCGTCTTGGTGGCTTTCAAATTGTCATAGTTCCTTGCTTGCCGTAGCTCTCGAATGCTTTGTGGTATCAATATCTGACAGAATGAGATCAGATGGGTATTCCAACTCCATAGCTGCACAGGCAATAGCGCAGTTAGGCAAGGGAATGTTGACCATGCAATGCACTTGCATTACCTTCTCTATATGCCACTGCGTTGCCAACGAGCGGAGACCCATCATGAACACAGCCATTGAGGATGATTCCACCCTGACGGATCGCTACCAGACGACTGTGCCGGCATCAGTTCGACGTGCACTGAAGCTGAAGCGCCGCGACCGGATTCACTACACGGTCCGCCCCAATGGGGAGGTGGTGCTCTCCCGTGCCAGCGATGAGCCCAGCCAAGACCCTGTGATGGCTAGCTTCTTGGCATTCCTGGAACGCGATCTACAGGCGCATCCGGAGAATATTCGTCCTGTCGCTGCTGGCACCTTTGCTGAGGCTGAACGCCTGACGTCAGGCATCGAGGTAGACCTCGGTGAGGCACTACCAGAAGACGATGACGACGTATGAGCCCTCTGGTGATCAACGGGTGGACGATCTACGCACATCCACTCTTCCTGGCGCAGGTCGAGGCCCTGACCGACAAGGTAAAGCGACTACAAGCGAAAGACCCGGTGGGATACCGCACCAAACCCGCCACCAAACGTCTGGCAGCCATTGTTAAACTGGCCTTGAACGACATCCCACAGGATCCATCAGGCCCACAGTATCGACAGGGGAACACGCTCGGAACGGCTCATACCCATTGGCAACGGGCAAAATTCTACCAGCAGTACCGGCTATTCTTTCGTTACGACCTCGCCAGCAGAATACTCATCTATGCCTGGGTTAACGACGAATCCACCAAACGTGCCTATGGCAGCAAGTACGACGCTTATGCTGTCTTCAGCAAGATGCTCGAGAACGGTAACCCACCGGATAGCTGGGATAAGTTATGGAAAGCGGCTAGCAGTGAGGGCAAACGCATCCAAACGCTGTTGGGCTCGAACGCGTCACGATAAAAGGTGGCTAAAAACCATCGAGAACAAGCTCGCTCCCTCGAAAGCCGTACCCGGCCAGCTAGCATTTCCGCTTCGATAGCCTTCTAGGGAGAAGGGGTTCAAAAACTGGCGATCTCACAGGTATTGGCAATCGACAAGTGCTCGGCGTTTCACGCGCAAACCTTTACCGCCTATTCGCAGATGAGGGCGGTGTGACACGCTATATCCAGTGCCGCCGGCTGGCCGCCGCGCGGCGACGTCTCGAAGACCCGAGTGATCTAAACGGTATCGGCGAGATCGCCACGCAACACGGCTTTAACAACCCTGCGCATTTCTCGCACCGTTTTCGCGAGCTATTCGGTATTTCTCCCCGCGAGCTTCGGCATGGCACGCGTCAGCACTACTCCCGCGATCTCGAAAGTGGTACGGCCATGCTGGGGCCCATCTTCCGCCAGCTTGGTCGTTAGACTTTGTACGCATAAAGCTGCTTGCGCTTACCAGTTTTTCGTACATAGCCTTGCAATGAGTGACGACTTTTCCTTATATCTCTTTTTAGGGGCCTTTTCTTTTCTCTGCGTCTCAATACGCTCCGCCCCACTTGGTGAGAATCTTTTGCATTGTTACAACGTCCGGAAACCGGCACGGGTGCCCGGAACCCCCTCTATAGAGGGTTGACGCCAGCCCGCCGCCACGCAACGGGACTGAACGGACGCCACCATGAGCGATGCATATCGACTGGCCTGGAGCATTGGCCACGCGGAGGGGATGGATTTTTCAGCCAGGTACTTGTGCCGCACTAATAGGCATGTAGAATCGAGAAAGTTCATAAACAAAAATTACAAACTGTAACCAAAGATAAAAGAACAACAAGCATTATCTTTTAATCGGCATTCCATCCTACCCAATAAATAGCAGGTGCTCCATGCTAACTAATAATAGCTCTACAAACCACCCCGCCAATGTGCTGCGTTCCTTGCTCGCCAAGGAACATGCCATCACGATCTTTTCGAAAAAGACGACAAAGCCATTGTCCGCTGAGGTCATCAACCTCGACTTAGACACGGGACAGTTCGACCTAAGCGTCAACTACCATAAAAGCGACATCGACACTTATATTTATCAGGAGCATCTCTCCTTCGACATTGAAATTGAGAGCGGCACACAAGAAGACAAAACCGAGATATATAATTTCGAAAAAGTAAAAGCAAAAGTACTAAAAAAGGATACCGGAGTTTACGAAATAAAATGCCAGCTCGGGGAAGAGCTCTTCATTCAGGAGTCTCGCGGAGCGGTACGCATTCCCTTCATTCTAGGCATGAGTGCGAATGTCAATATAGAGGTATTCTCCGATGAGCTGACCATCAAGGGACGTTTGCGCAATATTTCCAATGGCGGCTGTATGATCGATATCGCGCTCGAAGATAGCCTGCCATTGTACGTCACTCAGCTACTGCCGAGCATCACCCTTGAATTCCCCAATGGTGAATATTTCTACTCGCAGGGTTCCATACGCCATATGCGACCATTCGGGAGTGAGGGCCATGCGGCCATCGGCATTCAATTCGTTGAAGTCCCTCGTGATATGGAAAATGTCTTATTCAGGCTGGTCTCGGAATCGGAGCGCGAGGCCGCACATCGCGCGGGAATGAACATGCGTGGCGTGGGCCCCTCGCCTTTATTTTTCCCGAGAAAGAAGGAAAACACTATCTTGAAGAGTGAGCAGCAAGCCAAGGCCGACGAGTCACACAACATGCCGCCCATGGTGAAAGGCGTTCGGGAAATCTCGCGCCAACTTCAAGCCGTGCTCATTTATATCAAGAACTGGAACTCCTTTCCTGAGGAAACGCTTTACGACTGCACCGATTCCCTTATTCACCTCGTACGGCAAAACCGTAAGGAGCTGCTGTACGCGCTTTCGTTCATTCGTGACCAGCCAGGATGGATACGGCATGCGATTCAGGTGGCTGGCTATTTTGCCGATATGCTGATCGCCCGAGATCCTCATTCGCCGTATCTTCGCGAAGTCATCGCCGGCACTTTGCTCCATACCATGGGCAAACCGCTACTCATGAGCGACAAACTACCCTCGCTGAAGACCAACATGACCCCTCAACAAAAGGAAATACTGAGCGGCCATGTCGACAAGCTGCTCGAAAAGATCGCGGAACTGGGCTGGCAGCCCAGCAAGGGGTGCCTGGATATCATTCAAAATGCCAACGAGCGTCTGGATGGCAGCGGTTACCCCAACGGCAAGACAGAAGCACAACTTTCCGAGATGGTGAAACAGCTATCGGTCATCAAGCTAATCAACAAGCTTACCAACGAGCGTAACAGTGTATCCCCACGCACACCGCTGGATGCATACCGCTGGGCACATGAGAATGGAGATAAGTATGAGCGAACGGTCATCATCGACTATATCCAGCAATATGGCTTATATCCCATTGGCAGTCTGGCTAAATTTTCCGGCGGATTTCTTGCGTGGGTAATGGATATCGACAACAAGGGGATGCCCAACAAGGTGCATGTCGTCAAGAATCTGGCATTCATCGACGCCAGTATCGACACGCATTTATCATCCAATGATTTCAGCCAGATCGGCAAGCTGGAGGGCACCGCCAACCCCAACGACTACTCGATCAGCCATAAACCATGAGCGGCGGTGAGCATCACCGTTCAAGAGGTCCATGGCCTGAAAAAAATGCTGACATAGCCTCAAGGCGCAGCGGCGTTTGCCGATAACTGGAAGGTGGGTATCGTCATTCAAACTTTTTGAATGCCTCACTCGCTGCGTATGACGCTTGCTCAGCAAGCCTTGGGCCAGCTTAGCTGGCCTTTTTTCTCGTCGTTTGTTTATGGCCTTACCTCACTAAAGGCAACGTCATGTCTTCTCCCCGTACCCAAATCACCGTTAATGAGCTGAATGACGAGATCGTGCCGCGCCTCGATCTGGTCGAGAAGTTGATCAATACGACCCTGGCGTCGCTCATCGAAGCCACCGAATCCGTCGAGGAACGCGAACGGCGCGAGGATCAAAAACGCCGTTTCGAGCTGATGCTGCTGTCCATTCGCATGAATGTCGCCAGTGTATCGCGCCGCCATGCGACGGTGATCCGCGCCGCTCAGAACGGCGACCGCACTGGCGGTTCTCTCTTGCAGTTGGATGAAAACGAGGCGATTGCCTTGGATAACGCACGGTCGTTGTACGATCAGGTCAAGGCGCATGCACGTTAATCACGTCACAGCGCGGATTATTGGTGGGATCAAAGCGCAATGGACGTTCGTACTTTAGGCGGGGGATACTTGATTTTTTCTTGTGATGCGTTAAACCTGCTGAACTTCTCTGAAAGTGGCTAGCACACCATGCGGACATTATTGCGCAGTCAAGTATTTCTCATCGTGCTATGGGGAGTGGCCATGGCGACCCTGCCTTACACGACGTACAAGATACTGCTCTTCCAGCGCCAGGCGCCGTCACTACTCAGCGCCCATTTTCCTGCATTGCTCGTTGCCAATATTGCCATGATCGTGCTCCTGGTCGGCCTATTGCTACTCGTCACCTCTGCTCATTTGCAGTTGCGCCAGGGCCGTTCGCGAGGCCGACCTGAAGCACCACCCTCAACGCCGCCTACCCCCAAACCCAAGTCGCGCTCTTCACGCTCGCCGCGTCCAAGGACCGACGCCCGCGCCGAGGCCACTACCGCAACCGGTCTGCAATTAGTCGAGATCGAAGCGGAGAGCCCGCTGCAGAGTCGTTTGCCCATTGGCGCCGTGGTCGAGTCGGTCAATGGTACGCCGGCGACATCGCTCGCAGCGGCGGAATCCGTTCTCAAACCGGGAGTCAATGAACTCGATTGGCTAGACGACGCCGGTAAGCGCAACATGGCCTATGTGATGGTGCACGATGGCAAGCTGCATGCCGAGTTTCGCCCCGTATGAATCCATCATTAAAGTTCGGCCTGACATGGCCGATAGATTCCCTGTAAAGACGCCACCCCGTTATTAAAAAGAAAAAGCGCGAGGCACCCGATGACTCATATCGGAACATTCATTACGGAATCCGACACCAGCATCCATGAAAAACTGACGCATGCCCTCGAAACGCTTCTCGAGCGCGACGCCCCTTTGCTAAAGGCATCGGCGACGGAGCGTTCGCTCTCCTTCCGCTTGGCCATGTACCTGCAACAGGCGTTTCCCGATTGGGATATCGATTGTGAATACAATCGCTGGACGGGCCCCTGCAAGCGCACTCGCCACATGACGAGCGTAACCAATACCGCCGATACCGATGCGCGTACCGCCTACCCCGACATCATCATTCATCACCGCGGAACCCACGAGAATCTCGCTGCCATCGAGGTGCAAAAAAGCACCAATAGCTTCGGTAAGCATCAGGACATCAAAAAGATTCAGGCTTACAAGCGCGATAGCAGCTTTCGGCATGCCTTCTTCGTCGACATCGGTGTCGGCGACGATGCCGGGCGCACGCACATCGACATGATGACGTGACCCGCTCGACACCGAGTGCTCTTAGGTTCTATTGAAAGAACCTGCTTCTCAAAAGCCTGTCTTTTCAAAGAAGTCTGCACTCGACAACAACAAGCGATAACAACGCAGGGGGACGCACATGTCGTCGAACATTCCTGAATTTCCCGTCAACAGCGGTCCCGCCACCGCCAACATCACCCCCAACCCGCTGAGCGGTCGCCAGCGACTGGACATGGCCCTGGCCCACATCCAGCCCGACAATGGCGCCCAGGGAGCCTCTGAATCATCGTCCTTGACCATGAGCGAGCTCGCCAAGCCCATCGATCGCGTCAACGACGTAATGCGCGCCTATAACGTCCAATTCGAGCTATCGGAATACGAGGGCCGGATCGTGACACGCATCGTCGACCGCGAAAGCCGAGAACTGATTCGTCAGATCCCCAGCGAGGAAGTGTTGCGCATCGCCGAAACCCTGGAGCAACGCCAAGGCCGGCTAGTCGACTGGGAAGTGTGATTCATGCCGCGCGTGGCGCATAGCCGATCCTGAAACCGCCCCAGTGCTCGCCGTTGATGAAGACCGGCACCGACAGGTCATGCATCACCTCACCGGTATCGCGCTTGTAGGTCTGCACCAGTAGCGTCTGGGTATGCGCCCCACAACGTCCGCCCGTAGCGTCGTCGAACAGGCGCTTGCTTCGCGAGAACTTGAGGTCGGTGGCGTAATCGCCGGTGGGTGGATGGCTGACATGGCGGTTGTGCGTGGGTACATAGCCTTGCCGGTCACAGAGAATGGCGTAGCTGGCGTCGAGTTCCGCCAGAAGCGGTTCCTGCAGGTCGGGCAGGTATTGGTCCATGAAGGGGTCGAAAGGCGTTCGATATAACGGCGGATTGGTGCCGGCAACTGGCGTATAGCCTTCGGAAAACAAAGCGCCGCGTTCGAGTTCACCGCGCTTGAGCGCCGCTTCACACAATGCGCCGATCCGGTCGGCGGTTTCTCGCGCACGCTTGAAGACTTGCTGATGACGCCCCGCCACGCGTTGCAAAGCCAGCTCGCCATCCACTGCCTCGGCCGCTTCCATCAGGGCTTTGGCCTCGCCGGCGAGGCCGTGCATGTCACGCGTGCCCGCATCGATCTGGGTTTCCAGCGTTCCCAAGGTGCCGGCGACCTCTTGAACGTTACCGTCGGTGTCACGCATGGCATCGGCGATATCCGCGATCTGCGCTTCCACGGTATCGAAGTCCTTGGACAGCCCCGCCAGGTGCGAGCCCACGGCATCGACCTCACGCGCCCGCTCGCCGACATGACGCATCAAGCCGCCCAGCGACTCGACGACATGGCGACTGCTATCGCCGATTTCCCCAACCAACGTTTCCACCTGCTGCGAGGCATCGCTACTGCGCCGCGCCAACGCCCTCACCTCCTCGGCAACGACCACGAAACCGCGACCGTGCTCGCCGGCACGCACCGCTTCGATGGAAGCGTTGAGCGAGAGTAGATGCGTCTGTTCGGCGATGGTGGCGATCATGCCGGTGACATCGCGTGCTTTGGCGCTGCGCTCGTTGAGAGTATCGAGCAGCTCAAGCGCTTCATCGGAGTGTGACGCCAGGGTGCGCATCTCGCGAATGACACCTTCCAGTGCGTCGCGGTTTTCCTGATTGCTGGTACGCGCCTGACCGGCGAGATCGGCTACATCGCGGGCACTGGACGAGACCCGCGCCACGGCCTCGGCGATTGCCCGCGTACGCGCGGTGGCATCGTTGACGATGCCTTTCTGCTCATTGAGTCGCCGATCCATGCGGTCAGCGTGATGCGAGACTTCCGCGGCCGCGATGGCCGTGCGGCTGGCACGGCCCACCAGACGATGCGCCATGCGTCTCAGCGAGAGATAATCACGCATCGCTCGCGAGAAACCACGCCCGCCGAATGCCTCGAGACGCTCGCCATCCGCACGGTATAGGCGCCCGGCGACGCCGCCCTTGGCTCCGAACCATCCTCCTGCCAGCATCGCGACGAGCACGCCTACCCCGCGCAGCCACCACGATGTACCGTCCAGCGCCAACCACATGCCCAGCGCTGCTCCCACAAGTGCCACGATGAAAGTGATCACGTGCATCCTGTTTCGCTCCGATTGAGGCTATTCCCCCTTTATATCGGCAATCAAACGCTCGACTGATTAGCACTTTGGATCAATCGACCAAGGATGTAGGGGGCGCCCCTATCGGCTTAGCGAGACGCCAGTCCATCCGCCTGTGTACCGCCTCGCACTTGCACACACGGCCCGCACGCCGCACCATTAGTAGCTATTAGAAACACTTCTAGCGTTATATCTTTTCGCTCAGAAACCTGACTTCCTTGCACATCAACGAGACCCGGATGCTCAAGCGTTACTTTCCCATCGTCGAGTGGCTACCAGGTTATGACCGCTACACGCTATCCCAGGATCTCTTCGCCGCCGTCATCGTCACCTTGATGGTCATTCCGCAAGCGCTGGCCTATGCCCTGCTCGCCGGGCTGCCGGCGGTGACGGGCCTTTACGCCAGCATGCTGCCGTTGGTGGCCTATACGGTCTTCGGCACCAGCCGTACGCTGGCGGTGGGCCCCATGGCGATCGTCGCCTTGATGACGGCCGCGGCGCTATCGGGCATCGTCGCCACGGGGACCGTCGCCTACAGCGAAGCCGCCGCAACACTGGCGTTCCTGTCTGGCGTCATGCTGATGCTGATGGGCGTCTTCCGGCTGGGCTTCTTCGCCAACTTCTTGAGCCACCCGGTCGTTTCCGGCCTGCTCAGCGCCTCGGGCGTGCTGATCGCTACCAGCCAGTTGGGCAACTTGTTGGGCATCTCGATGTCCGGGTTCACGCTGATCGAGCAGCTCGCCGGGCTGGCCACGCATTGGCAGGATTTCAACGGTCTGACGGCATTGATCGGTCTCGGCTCGCTGGCGTTTTTGATGGGGATGCGCCGCGCCGGCCCCACGCTGCGCCGCCTGGGCATGACCGCCACGTTGAGTGGCTTCATCACCAAGGCGGGGCCGATCATTGCGGTGATGATCTCGACCCTGCTGGTGTGGGCATTCGACCTGGAGGCGCACGGCGTCGCCGTGGTCGGCGAGATTCCGCGCCATCTACCGCCGCTCGCGCTGCCTTCGCTCGACCCGAGCCTGATCGGCACGCTGCTCATGCCGGCGTTTCTGATCAGCTTGGTGGGCTTTATCGAGTCGGTATCGCTGGCGCAGATGCTGGCCGCCAAGCGTCGCCAGCGCATCTCGCCCGACCAGGAGCTTTTCGCGCTAGGCGGCAGCAACCTCGCCGCCGCCTTGAGCAGTAGCATGCCGGTGACGGGCAGCCTATCGCGCACGGTGATCAACTTCGATGCCGGCGCGCGTACACCGGCCGCAGGCAGCTTCGCCGCGCTGGGCGTGGCACTGGTGACGCTCTATCTCACGCCGCTGATTCACTTTCTGCCTATCGCCACGCTCGCCGCCAGCATCATCGTCTCGACCTTCACGCTGCTCGATGCGCGCGGTCTCAAGCGTACTTGGCGTTATTCGAAGCGCGATTTCGCCGCCATGCTGGCGACCATCGTGCTGACCTTCGTCAGCGGCGTCGAAGTCGGCGTGATGGCCGGCGTGGGGCTGTCACTGGCATTGTTCCTGTATCGCACCAGCCGCCCACATAGCGCCTTGGTAGGCCGCGTCCCCGGTACCGAGCATTTCCGCAACGTCGAGCGCCACACCACCGAGCACGACCCCACCGTGGCACTGCTGCGCGTCGACGAGAGCCTGTACTTCGCCAACGCGCGTTACTTGGAAGACACCGTTTACGCCATGGTCGCCGAACGCCCGGCGCTGAAGCATGTCGTGTTGATCAGTTCGGCCGTCAACTTGATCGACGCCTCGGCGCTGGAAAGCCTGGAAGCGATCAACGCTCGCCTCGACGATTCACAGGTCAAACTGCATCTCGCCGAGGTAAAAGGCCCGGTGATGGACCAGCTCAAGCAAAGCGATTTTCTCGACCATCTCACCGGCGAAGTCTTCCTCAGCACATATCACGCCTGGGAAGCGCTACACGACGAGAAAACGGCCGTGAAACCGACGCGCGATACCTCGTCCTCCTAGCCTTCTACCAGCGCTTTCACCTTGTCGACGATATGCGCGCCGATGGGGATTGCCGAGGTGGCGGCGGGCGATGGCGCGTTGCAGACGTTGACACTGCGGCGCGTGTTGACGAACAGGAAGTCGTCGATCATCTTGCCGTCCTTGGCCACGGCTTGAGCGCGCACGCCTGCCGGGTACGGGCGCAGGTCGTCGCGGGTCAGGCGCGGACAGTACTTGCGCACTTCTTCCAGATAGCCGCCCTTGAAAAGCGAATTCTTCATCTCGTGAAGCCCCGGCTTGAGATTGGCTCGCAGCACCTTGCGAATGCCGGGATCGCCGGCCATCGCCGCCAAGTCGCCGAACGACACGTCGCGCTTGCGATACCCCTCGCGCTTGAAAGCCAGCACGGCATTCGGTCCCACGGTGACGCTACCGTCGATCATGCGCGTCAGGTGCACGCCGAGAAACGGCATCGACGGATCGGGAATCGGGTAGATCAGATGATTGACGATGCGATTGTGCTCGGGCGGCAATTGATAGTATTCGCCCCGGAACGGGCAAATCGTGAACTCGGGCGTGACGCCCAGCATGCACACCACGCGGTCCGCCATCAGTCCCGAGCATGAGACCAGGTGCCGTGTTGTGAACGTGCCCTGGCCGGTGGTGACCACGACTTCTTCGCTGCGCTCTTCGAGGGCCGTGACCGGCGCCGTGTAACGTACTTCGCCGCCGGCGTTCTGAAACATCTCGGCCATCTTCGCGGCGACCTGACGATAGTCGACGATGCCGCTGGCAGGCACGAAGATACCGCCCTGCCCAGTGATATTGGGCTCTCGCTCGCGGAGTTGGTCGGCGTCGAGCCATTCACGCTCCAGGCCATTGGCCGCGGTGCGCTCCCACAGCGCCTGCATGCGCTGCATTTCCACCTCATTGGTGGCGACCAGCAGCTTGCCGCAGTTGTCATAGGCGATGCCGTGAGTGTCGCAAAACGCCTTGGTGGCGCGATTGCCTTCCAGACAAAAACGCGCTTTGAGGCTCCCCGGCGTGTAGTAGACCCCGGCGTGGATCACCCCGCTGTTGTGGCCGGTCTGGTGATGCGCCGGGCCGCTTTCCTTCTCGACCAGCAATATACGCTTGTCGGGATAGGCCTCGATCAGTTGCATGGCGGTGGACATCCCCAGGATGCCGCCGCCGATGATGATGAAATCGTACACCGCGTTCTCGCTTGTCAGAGTCGAATCGTTACAGCCTGCGCAACGCCCGGTTGGCGTTCAAGACATCCCTCACTCATCGCGCACTCACTACTAACTCAGGCGTGCTTGGCCACTCAGGCGTGCTGGGCCACTCAGGTGTGCTTGGGGTTGGCGAGCGTCTGCTTGTGCGTGAAGTAACCGCGTTGGCGCATCAACTCGCGGCGGAGGTCGGGATGCGGCGTGAAGCGATCGCGCCCATGCAGCCAGAAGTGATTGTTGAGCAGCAGGAAGCTGCCGATGGGCACCGGCACGGACAGGCGCGCCGCGCTACTTTCCAGCGACTCGGAAAGATCGCACAGCCAGTTGCCCTCCTCGAAATCGCGCGGCTGCACGAACTGGTCGATGTAGGACATCACCGGACGCCCCTCGGCATCCACGTCGAACACGGCATGATAGACGTCCTTGCCGACGTTCTTGCTCGGCGGCGCCGCCCAGCGCATTTCGCGACGCGCCATGGGATGCGCGTGGAAACGCTCGAGATCCGCCCAATCGTCGAGATGCAACAACAGAGAATTGCCGCCCTGCATGTGCTGCTCGTCGATTTTCATCATCAACACGTAGTCGGTGTCCTGCTCGACGAAGGTGCCATCGTTATGCAGTTCCATCACGCGATGCGGTTGACGCAGATAGCTGTCGGATTCATCGACGTTCTTGACCACGAAGCGCGCGTAATACTGCCCGCTCATGGCATCGAAGTTGGAGCGCCCGATGCAATGCGCCACCGCCGTGGCCACCTTCACCATGTCATCGGCCTGCGCCACTTCATCGAGCCCTTCCGGCGTTACCAGCAGCCCACCGGTAGCACGATCCACCAGCGTATCCACCAGCCACGGTTTGAGCGTATTGGCGCATAGATCGTCGAGGATTTTAGCCACACGAAAGCGCAGCATCGATTTGTACTCCAGCGCCTGAATCGGCCATTCGGCGGTGGCGTCGAGGAAAGCACGCACGGTCGCGGCGTCCAGGGTTAGCTGTAACAAGCGTGGCGATTGTGCGGAAGGCGCGGCGCTGAATCCCTGAGGAGCGCGATCGGCAAGCGTATTAAGGGCCGTCATGGGCGATCTCCGTGTTGTTTTAGATGCTTATAAAAATATCTACATTTTTATAAAACGTCAAAATTACACCCATGCATCGACGCAAGAACATTCCCCGCCTCTGGTGACGTCCGGTATCATGGCGCTCACATATCTGCTGGAACTGCCCCATGACCCGTGCTTCGCCGCGCCCTAATCTCGCCATCGGCGCGTATCGACATCTCAAACGCGACATCATCCGCGGCGTCTACACGCCGGGCGAAAAGTTGCGCATGAGCGATCTGAAGACACGTTACGATCTTGGCGTGGGACCCATGCGCGAGGCTCTGTCGCAACTCGTCAGCGAGCGTCTGGTGACGGCGGTGAGTCAACGCGGCTATCGCGTCGCCGAGATGTCGATCAAGGAACTCGAGGACCTCTACGACGCACGCGCACAACTGGAAGGCTTGGTACTGGAGCTGGCCATCGCCCGGGGCGGCGATGACTGGGAAGCACAGATCCTGGCTAAAGCGCATGCCTTGAGCAAGGTCGTGGAAGTGCATAGCGCCGACGAGATGCTGGATATCTGGGACACCCGTCACCAGGCCTTTCACGGCGCCATCGCGGCGGGCTGCGACTCGCCGCACTTGCTGCAGACGCGAGCCTGGCTATTCGATCAAGCCGAACGCTACCGCCATCTATGGCTGTGCCAAACCGTGTTCTCCGCGGAGGCGCTTGACGCCAAGCGCCGCGAGCATGCGGCGCTGACCGACGCCATCCTCGCCCGCGACGCAGCAAAAGCCTGCACGATGATGCGTGAGCATCTAATGACGCCGGTACCGATCATCAAAGAGGTATTAAGTGAACAGGGGCTCGTATAAATCCTTGAGTCGACCACGACCGTGCACTGCGCGATCGTACGTCGAATAGCCACACGATAGCCCCTCGCACCTGGCCGCAATGTTCTGATCCGAATTTCGATTTTTCACATCGACTCGCTTTTTCACTGACGAACCCTAGCCGCGAACGGGTTTTAGCGCTATCAGACCGAATCCCGCCCCATATGGCCGTCCTCAGCTATAACCCGAAATAGCGTCTACTACTTTTTGCCTAATTAAAAATGTTCGAATCCGAGCCACAATGATCTAACTCGAACACTGGTGAGCGGATCCGAACATGCGCAACGAAACCTACGACCTGATTGTCATCGGCGGCGGCATTAACGGTGCAGGCATCGCACGTGATGCTGCAGGCCGTGGACTTTCGGTGCTCGTCGTCGAGGCGGACGATCTCGCCAGCCACACGTCATCGGCGTCGACCAAGCTGATCCACGGTGGCTTGCGTTATCTAGAGCAATACGAATTCAAGCTCGTGGCCAAAGCCCTCTCCGAGCGCGAGATACTGCTCAAGGCCGCGCCGCATATCATCTGGCCGATGCGCTTCATCCTGCCTCACCAAAAACACCTGCGGCCGGCCTGGATGATCCGAGTCGGGCTCTTCATGTACGACCACCTGGGTGGACGACAGACGCTAGCAGGCTCCCATGGCGTCAAGTTCGCCGATCATCCGGCCGGGACACCACTGAAACCCGAGTTCACCAAGGGCGTCGTGTACTCGGACGCCTGGGTACAGGATGCCCGACTGGTGGTGCTCAACTGCATGGACGCGGCCAGTCGTGGTGCTTGCATCATGACGCGCACGCGTGCCGAGACTGCCGTACGCAGTCATGACGGTTGGACTATCACCCTGCGTACCGCCGCAGGCGATACGTTCCAGGTCGCCGCTCGCGGGCTGGTCAATGCGGCCGGGCCCTGGGCGGTGCGTTTTCTCGACGAGGTCGCCTCCCAGGATCACCCGTATTCGCTGCGCCTGATCAAGGGCAGTCATATCGTCGTCAATAAGCTGTTCGACCACGACTACGCCTATATCTTCCAGCAACCCGATGGCCGCATCGTGTTCGCCATTCCCTACGAGCGCGATTTCACGCTCATCGGGACGACCGATGTCGAGCATGAGGGCGCCCCCGGCGATACCGCCATCGAGGAAGATGAGATCGGCTATCTATGCGAGGCGGCCAATCGCTATTTCGAACGGCCTATCGGGCCCGACGATGTCGTCTGGAATTACTCCGGTGTGCGCCCCCTTCTCGATGATCGTGAGGACAACGCCAGCGAGATTACCCGCGATTACCGCATTCAGCTCGATACCTCCGGCGGCGCCCCACTGCTCAACGTCTTCGGCGGCAAGCTGACGACCTATCGACGGTTGGCTGAGGACGCCGTCGATCAATTGGCACCTGAGCTCGGCAACCAGGAAAAAGCCTGGACCGGTAAAGGTCATCCGCTGCCCGGCGGTGAAGAAGCGAAACCACAGCACCTGTTCAAGTCGCTACAGGCCAGTCACCCCTTCATTCCACTGGGCATGGCCAATCGCATGGTCTTCAACTACGGCACACGGGTCACGAACATCGTCGGCGATGCAAAAAGTCTGGACGACCTGGGTGAGCATTTTGGTGCCGACCTGTATGCCGCCGAAGTCGATTACCTGCGCGATCACGAATGGGCGCGCACGGCCGAGGACATTCTCTGGCGGCGATCCAAGCTGGGGCTGCGTCTCAATGACAGCGAACGGCGCCGACTCGCCGACTATCTCGACCGTTCCTTAGCTGAACCGACTAACGCCGGTCCAACTACTTAAAACTCACCTAAGGACTTAGCAACGCACCCAGCCGTCGTGAATAACGACCCAAACCCAACTGCCATCGATGTGGGTGGCGCAACAAAGAGGAGGAACACCATGACTCGCCAACCCATTGCTCATATTCCCATCGATATTGCAGGACATGCGTATCCCGCCTTATTCGACCGTAACACTCATTACCGCAAGGCATATTCATGGGAATCGTAGAAACGATACTGGTCCACGAGATCGCTGGCACAGCGTTCCTGACACTACTGGGTTGCGGCGTAGTGGCCAATGTCCTATTGAACAAGACGAACGGTAACGGCAGCGATGGCATCGTGATCTTCTTCGGTTGGGGGCTTGCCGTGTTCTGCGGTGTGTATGTCGCCTACGATACCGGTGCGCATCTCAATCCAGCCGTGACACTCGGTTTGCTCATTGGCCCGGCCAAAGAGTATGCCGAAGGCATTCCGATCAATCTCGTCACGACCGCCACCTATTTAGTGGCCGAATTCATCGGTGGTTTTCTAGGGGCCGTCATTTGCTATCTGGCCTACAAAAAACAGTACGATGACACGGAAGATAGCGCGCTCAAACTGGCCACTTTCTCCACGGCACCGACCATCCGTTCCTATGGTTGGAATCTGCTCAGCGAGATCATCGGCACCTTCGTGCTGATCTTCGTCATCATCATGTTCGGTCACACACCGTCCGGCCTCGGGCCTTTGGCGGTCGCCCTATTGGTGGTCTCGATCGGCGCTTCGTTGGGCGGGACGACGGGGTATGCCATCAATCCGGCGCGCGATCTCGGCCCGCGCATTGCCCACGCCATACTGCCCATCCAGAACAAGGGCTCTAACGACTGGCGCTATGCCTGGGTGCCAGTGGTCGGCCCTGTCATCGGCAGCACTTTGGCGGCGCTTGTGGCTTACGCCTACTAATCGTCCAGATTGATCGGTTTTTTGTAACGAACACGAGGAGTGACCTTCCATGAGCAATGAAAAGAAATACATACTCGCGATCGACCAAGGCACGACCAGCTCCCGCGCCATGCTGTTCGACCACGACGGCCAGATCGCCGGCATCGCCCAACGCGAGTTCGAGCAGATCTTCCCGCAACCGGGCTGGGTGGAGCACAACCCGCGCGACATCATGACCAGCGTGCTGACGACGCTGACCGAGGTGATCAATAACACGCAGGTCGATGTCTCGGAAATTGCTGGGATCGGCATCACCAACCAGCGTGAAACCACCGTCGTCTGGGACAAGCACACCGGCCAGCCGGTCTATAACGCCATCGTCTGGCAATCACGTCATTCGGCCGAGATCTGTGATGAGTTGCGTGAAGCCGGGCATGCGGAGATGGTCCGCGACAAGACCGGGCTGGTCATCGATGCGTATTTCTCGGGCACCAAACTCAAGTGGATCTTCGATAATGTCGAAGGCGTCAAAGAAAAAGCCGACAACGGCGACCTGCTGTTTGGCACCATCGACTCCTGGCTCGTCTGGAACCTGACCGGCGGCAAGGTGCATGTCACCGACGTGACCAATGCGTCGCGCACCATGATGTTCAACATCCGCACTCGCCAATGGGACCCGGAACTCCTCGAGCTGTTCGGCGTACCCGAATCGATGCTGCCCGAGGTCAAATCCAGCAGTGAAGTCTATGGCAAGGTGCTGCCGAAATATTTCTTCGGCAATGAACTGCCGATCGCCGGCATGGCCGGTGACCAGCAAGCCGCCCTGTTCGGCCAGGCCTGCTTCAAACCCGGCATGGCCAAGAACACCTATGGCACGGGCTGCTTCACGTTGATGAATACCGGCCCGGAAGCCACGGCCTCTGAAAATGGGCTGCTCACGACCGTGGCCTGGGAGATAGACGGGCAGCTCGAATACGCCCTCGAGGGCAGCGTGTTCGTGGCCGGTTCAGTGATCCAGTGGCTGCGCGACGGCTTGCGCATGCTGGGCAAGTCGTCTGATTCAGAAGCCTATGCCGAGCGCGCCGGTGACAACGACGGCGTCTACCTCGTACCGGCGTTCACCGGGCTGGGCGCCCCCTACTGGGACTCCAACGTCCGCGGCGCGATGTTCGGCCTGTCGCGCGGCACGAGCAAGGAGCATTTCATCCGTGCGGCGGTGGAATCCATGGCCTACCAGAGCGCAGACGTCCTCCATGCCATGCAGGCCGATGCCGATCTCGAGCTTACCGAACTGCGGACCGACGGTGGCGCCATCGCCAACGATTTTCTCGCCCAGTTTCAGGCCGACATTTTGGGTGTGGATGTGCTGCGTTGCGCGGTCAATGAAACCACCGCACTGGGCGCCGCCTACCTGGCCGGCCTCGCGCTGGGATTCTGGGAGTCGCGCGAACAAATTTCCAAGCAATGGGCCATAGATCACCGCTTCACGCCCAAGATGAGCGTGGAAAAGCGCGACGAGCTCTATGAGGGCTGGAAGCGTGCCGTCCAAGCGACCATGGGCTTTCATGTCGCCTCATAAGACGCCGTTGCCGCGCTTATAGCCATAGCTGAACGTGTCATAGTCAAAGCACTAACGCCCTATCGCAATGCGGTAGGGCGTCGCGGCGATGGGCGAACATCAGCGCGGTACGCCCATCGAGCCAGGTGTCGAGCCGCTCGGCGACCGTCGTCGCCGTAGTGGCGTCCAGCCCCGCCAGCGGTTCGTCGAGCAACACCAGCGGCGCATCGCGCAGAATGACTCGAGCCAGCGCCACGCGGCGTGCTTGCCCACCGGAAAGCTGGCGCCCGGCTTCGCCGACCCAGGTGTCGAGTCCGTGCGGCAGTTCGCGTGCCCAACCCTCCAGATCGACGATCCATAGCGCCTGCCACAGGGCACGTTCGACGGCCGCTTCATCCAGGTCGTGCTCAACCGGCAACCCCAGGCGCAGGTTGTCAGCCAGCGAGGCATGAAAAAGCTCGGTGTGCTGGGTCAGATAGGCGAGCCGCGAACGCAATGCCTGCGGCGCCAGGCTGCGTAGATCCTGCCCCGCCAGTTGCACGCTGCCCGCATCGGGATCGAAGGCCCGGACGACGAGTTGGGCAAGGCTCGACTTGCCGCTGCCCGAAGGGCCCAGCACGGCGACACGCTCGCCGGCCGCCACGTGTAGATTGACGTCTTCGAGCGCAGGCGTAGTCCCCATGCCCGGATAACGCAGCGTCACCGCCTCGAAGGTGAGTGACGGCGCCTCGACGCTAGCCAGGGAGATCCCGCCTTCGTCACTCGCAGGCGCCGCCGCCTCGGCATTGAGCCGCGCGGCAGCCGTACGCGTAGCCCCCAATTGCACGAAGGCGCCCGGCAGCATGGCGAGTCCTTCATTCAGCGCCAGCACCGCCAATGGCAACATGCTGGCCACGGGCGCCGAGAGCTTGCCCGCGGCGAACGCGAGCAGCGCCAAACATAGAATCGCCACGGCAGCGCCTTGCACGGTCACGGTGACTAGCGCATTACCCAGCGCGGCGCGTCGTCCCAGGCGCCGCTGATCGTCGAGCAACGTCCGCTGCTCGCGCTCCACCCTCGCTCGGTGGGCGCCGAGTACGCCAAAGGTGCGCAGCTCGGCAAGACCCTGAAGATGCTCCAGGGCACGAACGCGCAGGCGTTCCAAGGTCTCGACGCGCCGTGCGCTAGGACCGCTTCCCGCCACCGCCATGCCCAGCGTGACGATCCCCCATAACGGCAGCATGATCGCCAGCAGCACGCCGCCGAACGCGGGCATCGCCAGCGCCAGGATACCGCTGACCACGAGAACTGCGAGCAGTCCCACCAACGGCGGCGCCAGCAAGCGCAGATAGAGATTGTCGAGCGCATCGATATCGGCGGTCAGCCGGTTGAGCCATTCGCCGGCGCGGTAACGCGCCAATTCACGGCCCGAGAGCCGTGACAAGCCGGCAAAGGTCCGCCCGCGAATATCCGCCAGCAGGCGCAGCACGGTATCGTGGTTATAAAGTCGCTCGGCGTAACGTGCGGCGGTGCGCCCCACGGCGAAGAAACGAATGCCGCTACCCGGCGTGAAGACATTGATCGTCGCCGCGCCGCCCGCCGCGAGCGTCATCCCGGTCAGCGCGGTCGCGGTGATGAACCATCCCGATAGCGTCAGCAACCCGATGGCGAACAGCAGCGTCGCCAGCATCAGCAACGCCCCGATCAGCAAGCGTGTACGCCGCTCGCCCATCAGGCGCAACCATGGGCCCAGCGCCTTTACCGTAGCCCCTTTCATGATGATGGACTCCTTCATGACAAGGCCTCCGACGATGCCGGTACATCCTGTGAATGCAGCTGCCCCGCCTCGAGACGCAACACGCGGTCGGCCATGCCCATGACGGCCGGATGGTGCGTGGCGATGACCAGGGTGCGGCCTTGTGCGGCCAGTTGCGTCAGCCCCTCGATCACGCGTTGCTCGTTGTCAGGGTCGAGGCTGGCCGTGGGTTCGTCGAGCAGCACCAAGGGCGCATCGCTGAGAAACACCCGCGCCAGCGCCAGGCGGCTGGCCTGCCCGCCGGAAAGCCCCAGGCCGCGCTCCCCGAGAGACGTGTCGAGCCCTTCGGGCAAAGCGCTCAGCAAGTCACCGAGCTGTGCCGCGATCAACGCCTCGCGCAATCGGTCGTCACTGGCATCGGGCGCGACCAGGCGCAGATTCTCGGCCAGCGTGCCCTGCATCAAGAACGGACGTTGATCGAGCCAAGCCACGCGTGTCTTCGAACGCAGCACGACCTCGCCCGCCTCGGCATCGACGAAACCGGCGAGCACCTGTAGCAATGTCGACTTACCGGTGCCCGAGGGACCGACCAGCGCCACCACCTCGCCATCGTCGATATCGAGATCGAGCGGCCCCAGCACCCGGCCGCGTCCGGCATGCGCCACACTGACATCGGTCAGGCGCGCCCGCAGTGGCACCGTGTCGTCATGCCCACTGTTTAGAGCCTCCATTCGCGGGCCCTGTGGTGGCGTCTGCGCCAGCAGTGTGCGTAAGCCCTCGGCAGCGCCCAGGGCACTGGCGCGGTCGTGATAATGTTGGGCCAGCAAGCGCAGCGGCTGGAAGAAGTCCGGCGCCATGAACAACAGGAACAAACCGCTGAACAGCGTCAGTTGATCGGCGGGACCGAACTGGATGTAGCCCAGCAAGCCGAAGCCGATGTAGATGGCGATCACCGCAATCGACACCGAGGCGAAGAACTCCAGCACTGCCGATGAGAGAAACGCCACGCGCAGCGTTTTCATGTTGCGCCGCCGGTAGTCGTCGGCCACCGCGGTGACCTCTTCGGTGGCCTGACGGGTGCGCCCGAATAGCTGCAAGGTGGTCAACCCGCGCACACGGTCGAGAAAATGCCCGGCGAGACGCGTCATGGCCTGGAACTGCTGCTCGTTCAAGCGCTGGGCGCCCATGCCGATCAACGCCATGAAAAGCGGAATCAACGGCGCCGCGATCAAGAAGAACGACGCTGCCAACCAGTCCAGCGAAAACGCCACGCCGAGAAAGATCAGCGGCAGCACCACCGCCAGCGTGGCCTGGGGCACGTAACGCGCGATATAGCCTTCCAGCGCCTCGACCTGATCGACCAGTTGTGCGGTACTCCCGGCGCTATGCCGCTCGGCGAGATGCACCGGCCCCAGCGCCGCGAGTTGATCGAGCACTTGGGCGCGCACGCGTGCCTTGACGCGCAGCCCAGCTTCCAGACCGCTGGTTTCCTGCAGCCACTGCGCGAGCCCGCGCACGATCACCGCGCCCGCCAACGCCGCCGCATAGGGCCATAGCGTCACCAAGGGCGTGTCGTGGATCACGACAGAGCTGATCAACCATGCCATCAGGCCGAGTTGCGCGAGTGTCGCGAGCCCACCGATGACACCAGCGGCGATGGCCAGGCTCAACCAGCCGCGCACCTCACGGGATTGCGCGGCCAGCCATTGGCGCGACGCGCGCGCCGAGGTTTGGGCTTGAGATCGAGACACGGCTCAGTGGTACCCGTCGCCGACACGCACCTTGCCGCGGAACACCCAGTACGACCAGGCGGTGTAGGTCAGAATGATGGGTACCACGAACAGCACACCGATCAGCAGGAAGAACTGTGACTCCGGTGCCGATGCGGCGTCCCACAGCGTGTAGTCGGGCGGGATGACATACGGCCAGCGACTCACCAGCAAGCCCAGGTAGGTGAAGACGAACATGCCCAAGGTGAGCAGGAATGCCATCAACTCGCGCCCCTTGCGATTGGCAGTGTAGACACCGATCACGCAGGCCAAGGCCAGTGCGGGCAGCAGCCAGATTATCTGCATGTGGTCGAACCAGCGCTCCCAGACGCCCGGGTCGATCCATGGCGTCCAAAGGCTAACGACGGCGAACACCGCCACCACGCCGACGAGAAGCTTGGGCACCAGGCCACGCGCCCATTCACGCACATGCCCTTCCGACTTGAGCACCAGCCAGGTCGATCCCAGCAGCGCATAGCCGGCCACCAGCCCCAAGCCGGTGATCACCGAAAACGGCGTCAGCCAGTCGAGCGCTCCGCCGGTGAATACGCGATCGGCAGTCTCGAAACCTTCGATGTAGGCGCCTACCACGGCGCCTTGGGCGAAGGCCGCCACGAAGGAGCCACCGGCAAAGGCGGCGTTCCACCAGTTGCGCGTGCGCCGCGACTTGAAGCGGAACTCGAAGGCCACGCCACGAAAGATCAAGCCCGCCAGCATCAGGAAGACCCCGATGTACATCGCCGGCAGCAGGATCGAATAGACCAGCGGGAAGGCCCCGATCAGCCCCGCGCCGCCCAGCACCAGCCAGGTCTCGTTACCGTCCCACACCGGGGCGACGGAATTCATCATGACGTCACGCGCGTCTTCGTCCGGAGCGAAGGGAAACAAGATCCCCAGCCCCAGGTCGAAACCATCCATGAGCACGTACATGATCACACCGAAAGCGATGATGACGGCCCAGATCAACGAGAGATCGAACATTTCCATGGTTTAGCTCCTGTTCGGGGCGCGGTCGTCGCGCGCATCATCGAAGGGCACGTGGGCGGCGGACATGGGCCGCGCCGGACGGTCGTGACTATCCAAATCCTCCGTGTCGTCGTGCTCATCGAGGCCCTGGTCGATCACCTTGCACAGGTAATAGACACCGGCGATGAAGATCACGGCGTAGACGGCGATATACCCCAGCAGCGTGAATAGCACCATTCCACCACTCAGCGAAGGGGTAATGGCATCGGCATAGTCGAGCACACCGTAGATCAGCCACGGCGAACGCCCGGTTTCGGTCACGAACCAGCCCGCGACCACCGCCACGAACGGCGCTAGGCTCATGCCCTGCAACCCACGCAAGAACCAACGACTGCGGTAGACACGCCCACCCTTGCGCAGCACCAGCCCGGCAACGGCGAAGGCGATCATCAAGAGCCCTAATGCCACCATCACGCGGAAGCTATAGAAGGTGATCCACACCGGCGGCTGTTGCGCGCGGTCGATTTGATCGAGCCCCGGTACCACCCCGTCTGGATCGTGACGCAGGATGAGACTGGCGCCATTGGGAATGCCGATCTCGAAGCGGTTAGCCTGCAGATCGCGATCCGGCAACGCGAACAGCAACAACGGCACGTTCGACTCGGTTTCCCAGTTACCCTCCATGGCAGCGATTTTCATCGGCTGGTGTTCCAGCGTGTTGAGGCCGTGCTCATCACCGACGAAGGCTTGTAGCGGCGCTAGAAATAGCAGCAGCCATAGTGTCATCGACAGCGCGCGTTTATGAGCATCGACCTCACGACCGCGCAGCAAGAACCAGGCACTGACCCCAGTCACCACGAAGCCACCGGTCAAGAACGCCGCCAGGGCCATGTGCGTGAAGCGATACGGGAAGGACGCGTTGAAGATCGCATCGAACCAAGAGGTTACATGGATCACACCCTCGCGGATCTCATAGCCATCGGGCGTCTGCATCCAACTGTTGGTGGCAAGAATCCAGAACGCCGAGATGAAAGTCCCCACGGCGACCATCAGCGCAGCAAAGAAGTGCACCGCCGGCGAGACACGATGCCGACCGAACAGCAACACGCCCAGGAAGCCAGCTTCGAGGAAGAATGCCGTGACCACCTCGTAACTGAGCATTGGACCAATGAAGTTCGCCGCCATCTGCGAGAAGTTGCTCCAATTGGTTCCGAACTGGAACGCCATCACGATGCCGGACACCACCCCCATGCCGAAGACCACGGCGAAGACCTTGGTCCAGAACAGGCCGAGACGATCCCAGACGCGGTTGCCCGTGGATACGTAAAGGCCCTGGAGCACGGCGATATAGGAGGCAAGCCCGATCGTGAAGACCGGGAAGATGGCATGAAAGGAAACCACGAATGCGAACTGCAATCGCGACAGGAGGATCGGATCTAGCGCCATGGCTGACTCCTTGAAGCCCACGTAGTCGAAATGTCATCGGAAAGAGGTGGTCATAGCCGAAAAAGGCCCGCCGCCTGGATCTTATTGTTTCGTTTCCAATACCCCTACATCGTAGAGGTTTTATATAACCTTAAAAAGCGCTATGACTGGGTTTGGTATGTGTCGCGTTGCCGCAAGGCAAATTGCCGCATGCGCGCCGATGTCGCAGCGATTTCGTTTTGCGTCGTTCGTCTAACGGAGAACGCCATCCCTCTTTGGTAGGATAGCAGTCTCCATAAAAGCATGGTCGGCGCCCGGCGCGACCGCTCTCGACAAGGATCACTCATGAACGCTATCTGGATCGCCATCTTCGGCGCCGTGTGTTTCGTGATGGGCTATCGCTTCTATTCGAAGTTCATCGCCGAACGCATTTACCGTCTGGACCCCGATTTCCAAACGCCCGCTCACGCCTATCAAGACGGCGTCGACTATGTCCCCACCAACAAGTGGATCCTGTGGGGACACCACTTCACTTCGGTGGCAGGCGCGGCTCCCATTGTCGGGCCGGCCATCGCCATCTACTGGGGTTGGCTACCCGCCATCTTATGGGTCGTGCTGGGCACTGTGTTCGCAGCCGGCGTGCATGACTTCGGCGCCGTGGTGCTGTCCAACCGCCACAAGGGCCATTCCATCGGCACGCTGGCCAACAAACTGATCGGACAGCGTGCCAAGCTGCTGTTCTTGTTCATCATTCTGATTCTGGTGTTGATGATCAACGCGGTCTTCGCTTGGGTCATCGCCAAGCTGTTCATCACCTTCCCTGCCAGCGTGCTCTCGGTATTCATCCAGATTCCTCTGGCGGTGTGGATCGGCTATCGCGTCTATCGTCACTCGGGGTCGATGCTTCTGCCCTCGGTCATCGCCCTCGCCGTCATGTATGGCGCAGCGCTTTTGGCGAGCGAAGTCCCCTTCCTGCAAATCGATCTGGTCAGCTGGTTCGGTGGCGGTGACACTGCGGTGGCAGGCGGCTTCGATGCCACCTCGATGGCCTTCTTGGTGTGGATCGTGGTGTTGATGGCCTATGTCTATATCGCTTCCACGCTACCCGTCTGGAAGCTGCTGCAGCCGCGCGACTATATCAACTCGCATCAGCTAGTGGTGGGGCTCGCCCTGCTGTATCTGGGGCTGCTCGTCGGGGCGCCGGAGATGACCGCGCCCAGCGTCAACGGCGAAACCGATGTCAGCTGGTACCCGCTGCTGTTCATCACCATCGCCTGCGGTGCCATTTCCGGTTTCCATGGTTTGGTCGCCTCGGGCACCACCTCCAAGCAACTCGACAAGGAAACCGACGCTCGCTTCATCGGTTACGGTGGCGCTCTGGGTGAAGGTATGCTGGCGATGATCGCGATCATCGCCGTGGGCACGTTGTTCGCGTCCAGCGCGGATTTCACCGCCACCTATTCAAGCTTCTCGGCGGCCGGTTCCAGCGGACTCGGTTCCTTCGTGAAAGGCGCCGGACAGCTCGCGGGCAACCTCGGCATTCCCGAGCACATGGGCTCGACCCTGGTCGCGGTGATCGTGGTCAGCTTCGCCGCCACCACACTGGATACCGCCGTACGCCTGATGCGCTACATCATCGCCGAGCTGGGCAACGAGTACGGCATGCCAGTGATCGCGCGCAAGCATGTCGCGACCAGCATTGCCGTCATTACCAGCGCCGCGCTGGTGATTCTGCCGGAAGGCCCCAATGGCTTCGGCTCGGGCGGTTATCTACTGTGGCCATTGTTCGGCACCAGCAACCAGTTGCTGGCCGGTATCACCCTGATGCTGGTCTCGGTGTGGCTCAAGCGTCAGGGCCGCCCGGTGGTCTTCACGCTGGTACCGATGCTGTTCCTGTTGGTAATGACATTGTGGGCTATGGCACAGCAGGTGATCTTCACGTGGTCGGGCTTCGGCGATGCCGACCGTAACCTGCTGCTGTTCACCTTCGGCAGCTTGATCATGGTGTTCACGCTGTGGATCCTGCTCGAAGCCTCGCGTAGCTTCCGCCAGGACCCGACAGCCGTCCAAGAGTCGTTGAGTTCCGATGACACGCGCTGATGATGAACGTGCCGCGTCCGCCAACTGGCGGACGCGGATCAAACGACTCATCGAGGGCTACGACGCGGTATTAAGCCTTCAGCACCGCCGTGAGATCGTCCGCGAACTGCAGGATGAAGAAGATCTTTTCATGCTGCTGTGCTTCTGCGACATGATGGGTATCCCCAACCCCGTCGGCGACATGACCCTGGAACTTTACCCCTACATGCTGGACCGCTTTCATGAGTGGCATAAGCGTCAGGGTATGCCGCGCTCGCCCCTGGATGGTTTTCGCTGCTGCTGAACGAATCCGACGACGTAGCACAACCGAGGAGAGACAGCCGATATGGCCAAAAGCCTGTTTTTCGGCGGCAAGGGCGGCGTCGGCAAGACTAGCTGTGCGACCGCTTACGCGCTGAGCTGCGCGGATGCCGGATGGAACACCCTCCTGGTGTCCACCGATCCCGCCCACAATCTAGCCGACCTATTCGGTCGCCAACCCGGCCCGACGCCGACGCGCATGCGCCCTGGCCTGGATGTCGTCGAACTCGACCCCGACCATGAGACGAAACGCTATCTGGACCAGGTCAAGGCCAACATCAAGCCCATGGTGAGCGGCGAACGCAGTGCGGCGGTATTTCGTCAGCTCGACTTGGCTCGCCATGCCCCAGGCACCGAGGAAGCCGCCTTGTTCGATGCGCTGGTCGGCCTTTTGCTCGATACCGGACAGCACTACGACCGCTTGATCTTCGATACCGCGCCGGGTGGCCATACCGTGCGTTTGCTCGCGCTGCCGGAAATCATGGGCGCCTGGGTAGACGGCTTGATGCAACGTCGCCACAAGGTGCGCAGCGACTACAAGGCCTGGCTGGGAGACGGCGAAGTGGTCGATGACCCCATTCAGGAAGCGCTGATGCGTCGACGCGGACGCCTCGCCGCCGCTCGCGAGCACCTGACGTGCCCTGCGCACTCGGCGATGATTTTGGTCGCCAACCCGGAACGCCTACCGGCGCTGGAAACCGCGCGCACCCGTGACCTGCTGGAAGCCAACGGCCTGCATGTCAGCGCCGTCGTCATCAACAAATGCTTGCCCACTACGGTCGATAGCCAGTGGCTCGCCAATTGGCGCGAGGAACAACGCCCCTGGATCGAGCAGCTCGAGACATCCTTCGCGGACCGCCTATGCATACGCATCGAACATCAGCCCCACGCACCCGCCTCCATCGAAGATCTACGCCCGCTCTACGAGGCTCTTGGCGAGCTCTCACCCTGGCATACGCATGCCTGAACCGCTCTCCCGTCAATGTCCACCGATGACGGACACTACCAACCATGTCGTATAGGCGATAAACGTCGCCAACAGCAACGCCGCCTCCAAGCGGTTGATGCGCCCTTGGCCCTTCCAGCCGATGCCGAAAACGGTCAACGCCAGGGTCAAGCCCGCCATGACCGGCCAGTCCCGTACGAGTACCGCACTATCGACGTCGATCGGATCGATGATACCCGCCAGCCCAACCACGGCGAGAGTGTTGAAGAGGTTGGAACCCACCACATTCCCTATGACAAGATCATGCTCGTTCTTGCGCACCGCGCTGATCGAGGAGGCAAGCTCCGGCAACGAGGTCCCGATGGCAACCACCGTCAAGCCGATGACCAGATCGCTGACCCCAAACGCCGAGGCAATATCCACCGCGCCCCACACGAGTAAACGCGAGCTGACGATCAGCAGAACCAAGCCCACCAGGGTCCAGGTAATCGCCCGCTTTAGCGACATCGACTGCGTATCGAGGTTGGCGGTGGTATTGTCGGCCAGCGTGTCGCTGCCCTTCTGACGCCCCCGCATGACGCTATAGGTCAGAAACGCCACCAACATCGCGAGCAGTAACACGGCATCCCAGCGCGAGACGCTGCCATCTTGCAGGCACCACAACGAGGCCAGGGTCACCATTACCAACAGTGGGAGCTCTTGGCGCAACACTTGAGAGTGCATGGTCAATGGGCTGAACAATGCCACAAGGCCCACGATCAGGCCGATATTGGCAATATTGGAGCCATAGGCATTACCGAGCGCGAGGCCGGGATTGCCTTGCCAGGCGGAAAGTCCGGAGACCATCAGTTCCGGTGCCGAGGTGCCGAAGCCAATAATCACCATGCCGATCAGCAGCGGCGGTAGCCCCAGGTGGCGCGAGGTCGCCGCTGCGCCATCGACAAATCGGTCGGCGCTCCATACCAGGACCGCCAACCCCAACGCTACGGCAATGATGGCCATCAGCACGGTACGTCTCCTTGAATATCATTGTCCTTGAATGTCGTTTCCCTGAACGTTGTCGTGTCATGCATGCTATCGCGTTGCCCCGCTATTCTAGCGCAATCGAACGGTCATGCTACTGACAAACATACGCACGTGAATGTACGCTGTTCGCGCTTCTGATTTTCTCAGGCAAAAGTCTGTCGGAATATCCCCGCGCCGAATTGCTATAGTGCATGCATCATTCGGCACCATAAACCTATGAGCGAGACTGAGTTTGGCAGATAACGTTTCGTCACAAGCGCCTCATCACTCGCCATGCGACGCGGCAACGTCGATGGCGACGACGCGCCACTCACGGCGACGTCTGCGCGCCTGTCACGAATGCGATTTGCTAGTCGCGCTGCCGCCGTTGCGGCCGAGAGAAAAGGCCGACTGCCCGCGTTGCGAACATACGCTGGCCACGCGTCACGACAAGCCTGCCGAGCGTAGCATCGCGCTGGCGGTGGCCGCCTTGATCATGCTAACGCTATCGGTGGCTTTTCCCTTCATCAGTTTCGAGGCCCGTGGTGTCACTAATCGCATCGAGCTGACCGAGACCGCCTCGACACTGGTCGGCTTCCACGAACCACTGGTGGCGATTTGCGTGCTGCTGACAGTGATCATCCTACCCACGGTCTATCTATGTAGCGTCATCTGGCTCTCATTGGGGCTTCTCGGGCACCGCATTCTGCCCTATTCACGTGGCATCGCCCGCGCCCTGAAGCACTTGACGCCGTGGATGATGGCCGATGTCTTCGTCATCGCCGCGCTGGTCAGTCTCATCAAGGTCGCAGGAATGGCCGATGTCAGCCTGGGGCTCTCATTCTGGACGTTTTGCGCCTACGCCGTGTTATTGCTACTCACCACCCAGTCCATCGACACCGACTGGATGTGGTTCGCGCTAACCAGCGAGCCCTTGGCCCCGGAAGGCGCCCGCTCGGGTGAGCCCGCGACACCGCAAGGCTTGAGCGGATGCGCGACCTGTGGGCTGGTCAATCGTCTCGATGCGCAGGGCCGTGGGCGTTGTCGACGCTGCGGGGAAACGCTGCACGCGCGAACACCCGGCAGTCGCCAGCGCACGCTGGCCTTGCTGCTCGCTGCGGTGGTGATGTACATCCCGGCGAACCTTTACCCGATCATGAGCACGACGTCGTTGGGTAACACCTCGCTCTCGACCATCATCGGCGGGGTCATGCTGTTTCTACAGCACGGTGACATTCCCATCGCAGTGATCATCTTTACCGCCAGTGTGGTGGTGCCCATCGGCAAGATTCTCGCGCTCGGCTGGTTGTGCTACGCAGTACGTCATCGCGGCGAGCCGTTCAGTAATGTCACCCGTGTGCGTCTCTATCGCATCACCGAGTTCATCGGTCGCTGGTCGATGGTCGATGTGTTCGTGGTCGCCATCCTGGTTGCACTAATCCGTGCGGGCGAGTTGATCTCGGTCGAACCCGGAACTGCCGCGCTCTCCTTCGCCAGCGTTGTGATCATCACCATGTTGGCGGCCCACAGTTTCGACCCGCGCATGATCTGGGACGACCTCCCCCAGCGCCCTCGACGCGCATGGCGGGATCGTCTGCCGCGACGTATCGCTACCGTTTCATCACGCAAGGAATCCGACGATGCCTGAAGCTCCACAGCGTGCGACACGCCAATATCGCCGCCGCCTATCGCCGATCTGGATCGTACCGTTGGTGGCGGTCCTCATCGGCTTATGGATGCTTTACGACAATCTTTCCGGCCTTGGCCCCACGATCACGCTGCAGATGGAAAACGCCGAAGGCATCGAAGCCGGCAAGACGTTGATCAAGACACGCAATGTCGAGGTCGGCCGGGTCGAGGATGTGACGCTCTCCGATGACATGTCACACACTGTCATCACCGCGCGCATGCAACCCGACACCGAACGCATGCTCAATGACGATGCGCGTTTCTGGGTGGTCAAGCCACGCATCGATCGCGAAGGCATCAGCGGCCTGGGGACCGTCCTATCAGGGGCGTACATTCAATTGCTGCCCGGTCACGGCGGGGAGCCCCAACGCGACTTCGATGTGCTCGAACAGCCCCCGGTCGCGCCCCCCGACGCCCCGGGAATCCGCATCAACCTGGTCAGCCAGGTAGGCAGCTCGTTGAGCGCCGGCGACCCGATCACCTATCAAGGCTTCACGGTGGGGCGCGTGGAAAACACCGAGTTCGATCCCGACAAGAAGGAAATGCGCCACCGTCTTTACATTCAGTCGCCTTATGATGTGCTGGTCACCGACACCACACGCTTCTGGGTCTCGTCGGGAGTCGACCTGCGTCTGAACTCGCAGGGCTTTCGCGTCAATATCGAGTCGATGGAATCGCTCATCGGCGGCGGCGTGACCTTCGGGGTCCCCGAGGACGTGGAGATGGGTCAGCCCGCCGAATCGGAGGCGACCTATCAGTTGTTTAGCGACGAAGAAAGCGCCCGTGAAGGGACCTTCGATCGTCATCTCGACTATGTGCTACTGGTCGACGACACCGTGCGTGGGCTTAGCCACGGCGACCCGGTCGAATATCGCGGCGTGCGCGTCGGTACCGTGGAAACCGTGCCGTGGCGTTTCGCGGCCCCGCAGCCCAACGCCCTGGATCGCTTTGCGATTCCCGTACTGATTCGCATCGAGCCGCAGCGCTTCGACAACGCCCTGCAAGATTTCGATGCCGATGAATGGCGCGCGCGCCTCCAGGGCATGTTCGAGCACGGCCTACGGGCAACGCTCAAACGCGGCAACCTGCTGACCGGAGCACTGTTCGTGGACTTGAACTTCCATGACGATCCCGAGCCATACGAGCCGCTCACCTTCGAGGGCAAGAAGGTCTTCCCGACGACCACCGGTAGCCTGGCGCAGATCGAGGATAAGGTCTCGAACCTGCTGGATAAACTCAACGACGTGCAGATTGAGCCCGTCCTCGACTCACTGAATGAGACGCTGGCGACCACGCAGAACACGATGCGGCAAGTCAACGAGATCGCCGATTCGGTGGATGCACTGCTCGACGATCCAGCCACGCGCGAGCTGCCCGGCAATCTCAACAAGACGCTGCGCCAGACCCGCGACACGCTGGAGGGCTTCTCTCCCGACTCACAGGGTTACCGTGAACTCAACGATACGCTCTCGCGTCTCGAGTCACTGATGCGCGACCTGCAACCCGTGGCGCGCACGCTTAGCGAGAAGCCCAACGCACTGATCTTCGACAGCGAAGACGCCCCAGACCCGCAACCGAGGGCCCCACGCCAATGACCGAGATGACCTTCACTCATACTCGACGCCCGACATGCCCGGTGCGGTTTCTCGCCGCCGCCGGGCTGGGACTGTGCATGTCGATGCTGGTCGGCTGTGCCGGACAAAGCATCGACGAGTCGCGCTATACGCTCCCCAGTGAAACGCAAAACGTCGACGTCGCCAGCGACTTCAAGGGCAGTGTCTCGCTCGCGCCGCCACGCATGGCGAGCTACCTGAAGGATGATGGCATCGTCATGCAACTCGATGACATTCGTATCCATCAGGCACGCCACCATCTATGGGCCGAACCACTTGATCGTCAACTGCAGGAACGCATGCGCCAGCATCTCAGCCAGGCCTTGCCCAACGCCGACGTGCTACGTAGCGGTCAATCCTCCGAGGCATCTACACCGGCGCTGCATGTCCAGCTCGACGTCGACCGTTTCCAGGGTCGCGACGACGGCATGGCCGTGGTCGACGGCCAGTGGCGTATCCGTGACGACAACGACCGCACATTGTCGCGCGAATCCTTTGAGATCGAGCGCCCGCTGGAGGACGATGGCTATCCTGCGCTGGTAAGGGCGCTGGGCTCGGCTTGGGATACCCTTGGCGATCGTTTGGTCGATGCCTTGGTGGAGGTGGCCGACGCGGCGGAGACGAACTGACACGGCGCTTTATGAAGCCAGGTCACATGGTCGCAACCGGACGGACGGTCATGCTACGGCCGTTACCCATGACTAGCGTGGACGAGGAAGGATGAACCTCAGGCTGCGAGCCGCCCTCTGAGACGTGCCACGGCCTGGCTATGCAATTGGCATACCCGCGATTCGCTGACTCCAAGCACGGCGCCGATTTCCTTGAGGTTGAGTTCTTCCTGGTAATACAGCCCTAGTAGCAGCTTTTCACGTTCGGGCAATTGCTCGATGGCTTCGACCAGATGCGTCCGCGCATCGCCTTTCAACAAGGCGTCGTGCGGGGTCGCCGGTGCGGTCTCCCCCGCCGGGGGTTCGCCGAGTTCGGACACGACCTCGTCGAAGCCCAGCAGATAGCCGTTATTGGCATCCAGCAGCAGCTGATGATATTCGTCGACGCTCATGTCCAGGGAGCTGGCGATTTCGCGCTCGTCCGGGGCACGCCCTAACGACTGCTCGAGCCTGTGCACCGCCTGATCCAACGCCCGTACGCTGCGCCGCACGCTGCGTGGCATCCAATCGCGACTGCGCAGTTCATCGATCATCGCGCCGCGCACGCGCTGATTGGCGAAAGTGGAAAAACTCGCCCCTTGGGCGGTATCGAAGCGTTCCAGCGCGTCGAGTAATCCCACCATGCCAGCTTGAATCAAATCATCGAGTTCGACACTGGCCGGTAAGCGTACTTGCAATGCCAGCGCATGACGCCGTACGAGCGGCATGTATTGTTCCAGCAGTGCGCGTTGGTCGATTTTGCCCTGTGCCGTATACATCTCTATCGCCTCGGATGTTCGGGTCGACGCTCGACGCGACGCCCGCTGACATTATCGAGCTTCCGGCCCGATACCCAAGGCCGGAATAACCCCCGCTTGATAGGCCTTTTCCCGAATTCGTCTACACCGCCTTCTCTCAGCGGTAATTCACGATCAGTTGCAAGTCTTCGATGCGTACACCCGCGCGCGGCGCGTTCCGCGAGGCGGCACGCCGAAAGCGCAGGACAAAAGGCCCTTGCGCGGAAAGGCCTTGCAAAGCCCGCGTGCCCCCGCGACGCGTCGCCAGTTCGACACAACGACGCGGATGACACAGCCACGCCCGCACATCGCTCGGTCTCTTCGTGACGTAACGCCAGGACACCCGCGTGATATGGCCATCGCCGACCGTATGAGCCTCAGGCGGACGCAGGGGCGCCGTTCGCTCGTCACGCCCCGGCGTCGTCAGTAGCGGCCCACGCGGCAACGTCACCGCCCAACTGCCGGCCTCGACGGCTTTCGCGAATGGCGCCATGCTCAGCGTGGCGCCTAACGCCGCCCACAAAGCCAGGACGCAGCCAAGAGACTTCACGACCGACGCTCGCTTGACGGTAGCGTCTGCGCCAGCCACTCGGCGGGGTCGACGACAAGCTCGACCGCCAGGAAGCGGCGCGCCGTATCCACCAAGTTGCCAAGCGGCATATCGCCCGCGCTGGCCGGATCGCGTATCACCAATAAACGTGGCAGACGTTCGCGCTGCGACCATTGTTTGAGTTCGCGATAGGCGCGCTGTAAGCCTTCCGCACCGGAGGCGACCCAGATGCCCCAATGCGGCGAAGAACGCTGGGTGGCAGTCACATCACCGACGGCCAGCGGCAAGGTCTCCCAGGCAAGACCGCTGAGTGACGCAAGGCGTTCGCAGATCGCCGTCACCGCCTGAGGCGACGGATGGCCGATCGTCACCAGCGCCGCTTTGTCGCGTCGCTGGCTCGCATAGGCGCGCAATCCTGCCGCTTGATCGTTCATCGTCACCTCACGCGGCCTGTGACAGCGCCGCATGCGCCGTCAGCAAGTGCAACAACCCATGCAGCAGGGTATCGGGACTGCGTCGCTTGCGCTCACCGGCAAGACGCCTCACCACCGGGCGCGCATCCACCGCCCAGCCATCCTCGCTCAAGTCCATCCGTAGCGCCAAGGCCGCCAATTGCGCTGCAAGATAGACGCGCAGTTCGCAATCCAGAGGTGCCGATGCGCCCAACTGTTGCCACGCCGTGCGCATCAAACGCGATAGATCATCCTGTTCGAGCTGGCGATAAACGAAGGCGCGCATGTCGATATCCAGCGCGTCGCCCCCATGCCCCAACCAGTGATAGACGCCCCGCCGACGCCCGCTCTCGGGGTCGTGACTCATCGCAATCCACAGTTGCAGGCTGTCCGCGTCGGTCTCGGCCAAGGCCACGGGCAAGCGCGACAGCGTCACGCGTCGTGCGCGGCCACGCAGGCGACAGGTATGCTGGCCACAGGGCTCGGCGAGATCGACCAGCTCGCCGATCGCCAGACGTTCCCCGGCATGCCAGACGCGCTGCTGCACTCGTGTGCGTGCTAGCCAGGGGCTATCCGTCTCGCGCAACTGTTTCCTGACGTCGGCATCGGGTACCCGCGCGAACACATGCCAATGACTGCCCAGATGGCGACGCGCCAGGGTCAGGCGCTGCGTGTCGGACGGCGGCCAACGATGGAGAGGCCAGGCCAGCGGCAAGACATCGCCATTGGCGTCCAGTGGGAGCATCGGCGCCGCCCAATCCATTCCTCGCGGCTTCCCACCCGGCCAGAACAGGCCAGTTGCCTCGGCGTCATGCCACGCCTTGATCATCGACGGCGGTGCCAGGTGCTCTTCGAGCCAGGCTTGCTGTATGGCACGTGGCGACTCACGACGGTGCCACGCGGCATCAAGCCACGCCACGCCGGGTACGCCGCGTTGCAACGTTTCCATCACCCGCGTCAATTGATCGCGCTGTGCCAAGAGATCTCGCGATAGCGCTTGCAGGCCCTGCCCGGAGGCAGTGGGCCGCAACATCTCGGTGAGTACGCCTTCATCGAAGGTGAACGGCGAGCCCTGCCCCACGGCGAGCGCTTCATCCAATAACGCTGGCGCTTCGGCCAGGCGAATGTCTTCGGGCACGCGCTGGCCATGTAAGACGTAATAAAGGCGTAGCCGATGGCGCATCACGACATCCAGCGCGGCCCCTAGACGCGGCGCTTCGTCGACCTTGGTCAACAGGCAACCGTAAAGCGGCGCACCGGCGTCCTGCGAGGCTCGCTGATAGGTCTCGACAACCTCTTCGAGCGTATCGCCGTGGCTGGCCGCGTTCAGCAGCAAGAGACGGCGCACCGGACGCCCCGCACCGCCGAGGCGCGCGATCTGCCCCGTCACCCGCTGATCGCGCTGACTCATGCCCACGGTGTCGACGATCACCATGCGCTTGCCTTCAAGGCGCGATAGCAAGTCTTCGAGATCATCTTCATGGTGCACGGCATGCACATCGACACCCAGCAAGCGGGCATAGATGCGCAACTGTTCATGCGCACCGATACGATAATCGTCGGTAGTCACCAGGGCGACATCGTCTCCGCCGAAGCGCATCACGTAACGTGCCGCAAACTTGGCGGTGGTCGTGGTCTTGCCTACACCGGTCGGCCCCACCAGGGCGAACACACCGCCCTCATCGAGCATCGTCGCCTCGTCATCGAGCACCGCGAGCCGGGTCTCGAGTTGACGTCGGCTCCAGGCCAGTAAACGCGGGTCATCGGCATCGACATCGGCGAGTTCGTCGGGCAACGTCTCGAGCATTTCGCGTACCAGACGGGCGCTGAAGCCGGCAGTAATCAAGCGCTGGCGCAAGACGCCGCGCACGCCGGGACTTGCACTGCGCGGGCGTGGTGTCTCGGCGATATGCGACATCAACAATTCGCGCATGGCCTGCATTTCAGCATACAGGCGATCTTGCCCCGGCGCGGGCGAGGTCTCGACTGAAGGAGCACTAGCCTGCGCGGGCGCGGCGACGTCCTCTGCCTGCTCGACCAGTGACGACTGGGCCTCTTCGGCCACGGCCACAACCTCGACACCGTCATCCACGCGCCGGTTGGAGAGGATCAGGGCGTCATCCCCCAACGCGTCTCGTACCTGTCGCATCGCCTCGCGGCTATTGGCACCGAGAAACCGCATCACGCTCATGAACGTGCTCCGACGGTAGCGGTGACACGCAAGGTGCGGTCATCGGGGATTTCGGCATTGGACATCACCACTAGATGGGTAATGCGGCGGCGTAGGAAGCGGGCCAGCAAGGCACGCAGACCGTGCTGGACGACCAGCACCGTCGGCTCGCCACGCGCTTCCTGACGCTCCACGGCGGCCATCGACTGCTCCATGAGGGTGTCGGCCAGTCCAGGCTCCAGGCCACCGCCATTGCTCAGTGCCTGAGTGAGAACTTGTTCGAGATTGGCTTCCAAGCCGATGACATGCATCTCCTGGTCCCCTGGGAACCACTGCTGGGTAATCGAGCGTCCCAGCGCCACACGCACCATGGCGGTCAACTCATGGGGATCGGCTTGCTGTGGCGCATGCTCGGCCAGCGTATCGAGGATGGTACGCATATCGCGAATCGAGACTTCCTCAGCGAGCAGGTTCTGTAGGATGCGCTGCATCGCGGTCAGGGTCAGCAGCTTGGGCACCACGTCTTCGACCAGCGACTTGTTCTCGGCGGCGATCTTGTCGAGCAATTGCTGTACTTCCTGGCGCCCCAGCATGTCATTGGCGTGGCGATGCAACAGGTGGTTGAGATGCGTGGCCACCACCGTACTCGCGTCGACTACGGTATAGCCGTAGACCTGGGCGCGTTCCCGCTGCGCGGCGTCGATCCATACGGCGGGCAGCCCGAAGGCGGGATCCTGGGTCGGCGTACCTTCCACCTTGCCCGATACCTGCCCCGGGTCGATGGCCAGCCATTGTCCCGGATGCGCATCGGCGCGGCCCACTTCGACGCCCTTGAGCGTGATGATATAGGTCGAAGGCCCCAATTCGAGATTGTCGCGGATGTGTACCACCGGTGGCAAAAAGCCGACATCCTGGGCGAATTTCTTGCGCACGCTCTTGATACGCCCCAGCAACTCGCCCTTCTGGCGATGGTCGACGAGCGGTATCAAACGGTGGCCGACTTCGAGGCCCAGGGTATCGACGAGCTGCACATCGTCCCAGCTCGCCTCCGGCACTTCGGGCTGAGGAGGCGGTGTCTGGGGAGAGGCCTCTTCGGTGACTTGTTGCTGGTTGCGACGCCACATCCACCACGCCAACCCTCCGAGCAACGCGGTAAACAGCAAGAAGACCAGGTTGGGCATCCCCGGCACGAGACCCAGCAGCCCCATGACGCCTGCGGCCAGCATCAGGACCTGCGGGTTGTTGAAGAGCTGGCTGATCAGTTGCTGACCGACATCCTGATCGGTGTTGACGCGCGAGACGGTGACACCCGCCGCAGTCGAGATCACCAGCGCCGGAATCTGTGCCACCAGCCCGTCGCCGATGGTCAGCAAGGTATAGGTATGGGCAGCTTCGGAAAAGCTCAGGCTATGTTGCGCCATGCCGATCGCCAGACCGCCGATCAAATTGATCATCATGATGATGATGCCGGCGATGGCATCACCGCGCACGAACTTGCTGGCCCCGTCCATGGAACCGTAGAAATCGGCTTCCTGAGAGGTTTCCTGACGCCGCGCCCGCGCTTCGTCCTCACCGATCAAGCCGGCATTGAGGTCGGCGTCGATCGCCATTTGCTTGCCGGGCATGGCATCCAACGTAAAGCGCGCGCCTACCTCGGCGATACGCCCCGCCCCTTTAGTGATGACCATGAAGTTGATCACCACCAGGATCATGAACACGACCAAACCGACGGCGAAGTTACCCCCGATGAGAAAGGCGCCGAAGGCCTCGATCACCTTACCGGCCGCATCGCCGCCTTCGTGCCCCTCCATCAAGACCACGCGCGTAGAAGCGACGTTCAACGACAACCGCAATAGGGTCGAAAACAACAGCACCGCCGGGAAGGCCGCGAAATCGAGCGGCTTCTGCGTGAACATGCTCACCAGCAGCACCATGACGGCCAGGGTGATATTGAACGTAAAAAGAAGGTCCAGCACGAAAGCCGGCAATGGCAGGATCATCATGCTCAGGATCATGATGATCAGCAAGGGACCGGCCAGCACCTTCAAGCGGGTGTCGTTCAGCCACTCACGACGGCCCCATAACTGACTCAACGCATTCATGGTGTGTCCTTGGCGTCGGCAACGTTTTGCCGAGACGGGTCTAACTCATCGGGCACGGGCAGGTCATATGGCGTTTGTGGCCAGTCACCCCCTTCCTCGCGCACACGTTTCAAGCGGTAGGCCCAAGCCAGCACCTCCGCCACGGCGGTATACAGATTCGCGGGGACTTCTTGATCGATGTCCACATGCTGATGCAGAGCACGCGCTAACGGCGGCGCCTCCAGCAAGGGCACGCCATGCGCTTCGCCAAACTCGCGAATGCGCGTGGCCACCATATCCGAGCCTTTGGCCACGACGCGCGGCGCCTCCATCTGAGTCCCCTCGTACATCAGCGCCACGGCATAATGCGTGGGATTGGTGACGATGACATCCGCATCCGGCACCTTGGCCATCATCCGCCGCCGAGCCATGGACTGCTGCTGAGCGCGCATGCGGGCCTTCACCTGAGGGTCGCCTTCGGTTTCCTTGTGCTCTTTCTTGATCTCGTCCTTGGTCATGCGCAGCTTCTTGGTAAAGCTCCATAACTGGAAAGGCACATCGATCAACACGACGACGATGAGTGTCGCTACGCAGAAAGCCAGGCACAGCGCAGCGAGGTTCATACCTCGCGCCAAGGCCTCGCTCAACGGCAAGCTCATCAGACCTAGCAGATCGCCGCGATGCCACCATAGAAAGCTCACGGCGACACCGCCCACCAGCGTCGACTTGGCAACGGCTTTGCCCAATTCCGCGACCGCTTGCGATGAAAACATGCGCTTCAATCCCTTCAGGGGATTGAGCTTGGACACTTGTGGCTGCAGCGACTTCGCCGTCATCAGCCAGCCACCCAGCATGACCGGTGCTACCAACGCGACGACCGATACGATGAGGAACAGCGGCAACAAGGACATCAACATGTTTTTGCCCAACGCCCAGACATGCGACATCAGCACGGCGGTATCGAACGCCTCACCACGCGAGAAGATGAACGACTGCTCCATGACTCCCCCTAAACTCTCGTAGAGGTGGCCGCCCAGCGACCATAGCGTCATCACCCCCGCCGCCAACAGCATGAAAGTGGTCAGCTCGCGCGAGCGCGCAACCTCACCGTCCTCCTTAGCCTTATCGAGTCGGCGAGGCGTCGGGTCTTCGGTCTTTTCCTCGTCGCTGTCGCTACCCTCGGCCATGGGCCCTCTGACGTCGTGGCGCTAGAAGCCCTTCGCCAAGGCAAAACCCAGGCGCCGAACAACCGCATTCATCGAATGCGGGCTATTTTCTCGGGAACGCAGGACAGCCGATCACTGGAATAGCGGCTACTTAGCCTTGCTATTCAGGGGACGCGAGACTGAAACGCTGCCGGCGGGCACCGGCAGCGCAGGGAGGGATCAGAAACCCAGGCTATCGAGGAGGTCGTCGACCTGGTCCTGGTTATTGACAACATCGGTACCTTCGGGCTTGATCTGCGGCCCGTTGAGCAACGCCTCATCGCCCTTCTGAGATTTACGCGAACGCTCGTCGGCAAGTTGCTGCAGCTCTTCCTTGTCATGGCTCTCAGGAGCGGTATCGATCAGCACCTGCACTAGCTGCTGCTCGATCTCACGAATGACATCCATCATTTTCTTGATGACCTGACCGGTCAGATCCTGGAAGTCTTGGGCCATCATGATTTCGAGCAACTGCGCATTGGTTGCCTTGGTCTGAGTCGGCACATCGCGCAGGAAGTCACGCGTATCCTTCACCAACTCCTTGGCATCGTCCAGCTCGACAGGCGCGGCGAACCATTCTTCCCAGCGTTGATCGAGTTTCTCGGCCCCCGACTCCATACGCTCCTGCAACGGCTGTGCCTGATCGATCGCGTTCAGAGAACGCTCCGCCGCTTGCTCGGTCATGTCCGCGACATAACTAAGACGATCCCGCGCGTCGGGAATCGCTTCGGCCGCCTTTTCGATCTCCTTATCCAGCCCCAGCTCGCGCATGCTTTCATGAAGCATACGCGTCATCTTGCCAATCTTGTGGATCAGATCGTCAGCGGGGATGCCATCCGCACTGTTCTCCGGCTGCGTTTCACCGCTCATGGCCTGCCCTCCTCGTGCGAACTTACTTGCCCAGTTTCTCGAAAATCTTGTCCAGCTTCTCTTCCAGCGTCGCAGCGGTGAACGGCTTCACGACATACCCATTCGCCCCGGCCTGTGCAGCGGCGATGATATTTTCCTTCTTGGCCTCCGCCGTCACCATCAATACTGGCAGTTCCGACAGCGCATCATCCTGGCGGATCTCCTTGAGCATCGCGAGACCATCGAGGTTGGGCATGTTCCAGTCAGAGACCACGAACTCGAAGCCACCGGTACGTAGCTTATTGAGCGCCTCCTGGCCGTCTTCAGCTTCATCGACATTATTGAAGCCCAGTTCCTTGAGCAAACTGCGCACGATGCGCCGCATGGTCGGGAAATCATCCACGACCAAAATGCTCATATTCTTGTCTGCCATACATCCTCCGATTCACTAAAAGCTGACCCATTGACTGACAAACCCGCCCGGGCGACGCCCCAAGGCACCACCCGGCGTGCGGCATGCTTAGAATTCTTCCCACTCGTCCTCTTCGTGGGCGGCCGGCGCGCGCTTGGCCGGCACACGCTGAGAGGCCCCCGGCGCAGAGGTCGACGCCGTAGCGGACGATCCGGCGGACTTGCTGGCCGGTGCGCTCGTACGCGGCAACTGGTGCGTGCGACCACCCGGCAGACGGAACGTCGACACCACGTCTTCCAATCGCTGCGCCTGCTCTTCCAGCGACGCAGACGCGCTCGACGCTTCCTGGACGAGAGAGGCGTTCTGCTGTGTCACCTGGTCCATTTGCGTCACGGCTTGACTGACCTGCTCGATGCCATCGCTCTGTTCCTGCGAGGCTGCGGAGATCTCGTCCATGATATCGCTGACGCGCTTCACCGCCTGGACGACATCGCGCATAGTGGTTTCGGCGTTGCCCACCAGCTCGGAGCCCTGCTCGATCTGCGTGGTCGAGGTGTGAATCAGCCCCTTGATTTCTTTGGCCGCCTCGGCACTGCGGCTGGCCAAGTTACGCACTTCACTGGCGACCACCGCGAAGCCACGCCCCTGTTCACCGGCACGTGCCGCCTCGACCGAGGCATTCAATGCCAGAATGTTGGTCTGGAAAGCGATGGAGTCGATCATGCCGATGATGTCGGAGATCTGCTTGGAGCTTTCGGTGATGCCCTGCATGGTCGTGGAGACCTCCTGCATGACATCGCCGCCACGCCCCGCAGTGGTCGAGGCATCGCTGGCCAGGGAACTCGCCTGACGCGCATTGTCGGCGTTCTGACGTACGGTAGAAGTCAGCTCTTCCATGCTGGAAGCCGTTTCTTCGAGTGAGGCAGCTTGCTGTTCGGTGCGCGACGACAGGTCGGCATTACCGGAGGCGATCTCGCGAGCTCCGCCATGAATCGACCCGCTGGCGTCACGCACGGACGTGACCGTCCCCACCAGACCGTTTTGCATGTCGCGCATGGCGGCGAACAGGCGCCCGATCTCGTTCTTGCCGCGCTCGGCGATGCGATGGGAGAGATCGCCCTTGGCGATGTGTTCGCAATGTTCGACCGCTTCATCCAGTGGCTTGACCACGGACTTGACCAGCACCATGCGAACCAGCACGGCCACGATCACGGCAAGCACCAGCAGTACGATGGACAAAATTTCCATCAGCTGGCTGTTATCGGCATCGGCCACGATGGCGTCGTCGACACGTGTTTCGGCGTATTGGATGAACTCGCGCACGCTATTGTCGAGGTCGTCCATCAGCGGGTTGATGCGCTGATCGTCCTCGGCACGCACAGCGTCCTCACCTTCGTTCATCTGACGGTCGACTTCATCGCGGAATGCCGCATAGGCCTCGCCAATACGTGCGGCATATTGCTCCCCGGTATCGGTCTTGGAAACTTGTGAAAACTCGGTGAAACGGGTTTGGGCGCTATCCAGGGCATCCTCGACTCGTCCCTGTAAACTTGCCGCCCGATCGCTATCGCCGTCTTCCACGGCGTTGCGATAGCTAGCCAGCAGGCTGCGCGCACGCACCAGGTTCAAGGTGGCCCGGTTAACGGTATTCGTCTGCTCGAAACCGATGGTGCCGATGGTATCCATCGCCTCGGCGCTTTTTTGGTTGGAATAGAAGCCCAATGCGCTGATGATCGCAATCATCACGACCATGATCGTCAGCGCAATTGTCAGACTAGCCCTGACCGAAAGGTCATTGAGTATTTTCCCCATGTCGTCTCCTGGTTCCCTGGCATAGATTGAGATGATGAGTCGTTTTTGTTCTTCGAATTCGCCCGATAGGGCTATACCCGCTGTGCGCGACCCGAGGCTTCGGCACGTCTCATCAAGGCAGCGGGGATATCGGAAAGTGCAATGGTATCGGCGGCGCCACCGAGGATGACCGCTTCGCGCGGCATGCCAAAGACCACGCAACTCGCTTCATCCTGGGCAATCGTATAGGCGCCTGCCTGATGCATTTCGAGCAGACCCGCCGCACCGTCCTTGCCCATGCCAGTGAGAATCACACCAATGGCATTGCGGCCCGCGCTTTGCGCGGCGGAATGAAACAACACATCCACCGACGGACGGTGACGGTTGACCGGCGGCGCATCGTCCAAGCGAATGACGTAGTTGGCGCCCGAGCGCGCCAGCTTCATGTGCCAGTCCCCCGGCGCGATATAGACGTGGCCGGGTAGCACACGCTCACCGTCCACTGCCTCTTTGACCGAGATACGACATAACTTGTCGAGACGTTCGGCGAAGGATTTCGTGAACCCACCCGGCATGTGCTGGGTTATAAGAATCGCCGGGCTATTGGCTGGCAGAGGCTCCAGCACATGTCGGATGGCTTCGGTACCGCCTGTCGAGGCGCCGATGATGATGACTTTTTCGCTCGACAGAATAGGCGCCTTGAGCGGCTCTTTATCCTTCGCCGGGACCTGCTTGGCCACGGCTTTCGGACGCGAACGTGCCGCTGCGCGAATCATGTCGGCAATCATCTGCGTATACTCGAGCATGCCTTCACGGATGCCCATTTCAGGCTTGGCGACGAAATCGACCGCGCCCAGTTCCAATGCGCGCAGGGTTATTTCAGAGCCCTTCTGGGTCAGTGAAGACACCATCAGCACCGGCATGGGGCGCAAACGCATCAAACGCTCGAGAAAATCGAGACCGTCCATGCGCGGCATTTCCACATCCAGGGTCAATACGTCAGGGTTGGTGCGCTTGATCAGATCCCTGGCCACCAAGGGGTCAGGTGCCGTAGCAACGACCTCCATATCCGGCTGACTGTCGATGATTTTGCTCATCAGGTCGCGAATCAGCGCCGAATCATCGACACATAGCACCTTGATCTTGTTCGAGGACAACGCCACCACTCCTTACGCATGAAAACCGCCGACCTACTGCCGGGCACGGCGAACCGATATGCATGGTCTATCGGCCGGTTGCATGAACACTGAAGGGTCAGCGCGATAATTCGTACACGGTCTGCCCTCGCAACTTGAAGCGCTGCGTCAGGTAGGAGAAATTTTCCGAGTGGCCGGTAAACAACAGCCCATTGGATTTCAACAACGGAGCGAAGCGCTCCAAAATGCGCGCCTGTGTCTCCTTGTCGAAATAAATCATCACGTTACGGCAAAAGATGGCATCGAATGGCCCCTTCGCCACCCAATTGCCCGATGTCAGATTGAGTGATTGAAAGTCGATCATCGAGGCCAGTTCGGGACGAATCTTCGCCATCCCGGCGCGTGCACCACTGCCCCGCAGGAAAAACTGCCGACGGCACGCTTCGGAAACCTTCTCAAGCTGGTCCAGCGCATAGATCCCCTTGCGCGCCTTGGCTAGCGCGTCGGTATCAATGTCGGTGGCCAGAATCTGCGCCTGTGAGGCCCGGCTACCCAGCGCCTCACTCAGGGTAATCGCCAACGAGTAGGGTTCTTCTCCCGTCGACGCCGCAGCACACCAGATCCGTACGGGAGAGGTCGCTTGCTTGACGTGCTCCGCGAGCAACGAGAAGTGATGTGCCTCGCGGAAAAAAGACGTCAAATTCGTCGTCAGTGCGTTGGTAAACGCCTCCCACTCTGGCGACTCAGGATGTTGGTCCAGACGCGCCAGGTAATCACTGAAGCGGCGCATACCATGCAGCCGCAGCCGCTTTGCCAAGCGGCTGTAGGCCATTTCACGCTTGTGCGACGCCAGCACGAGGCCGGCGCGCTGATAAATGAGCGTGCGTATCTTGTCGAAATCCGCCTCCGTGAATTCAAGATCCCGGTCGGCGGCTCCGAACAAGCTAGGATGCTCTTCCTGCGGCGCAGGGGACTGACGAAATTCGCTCAAAAGGACTCCCACTCTTCTTCATGTGATGCCTGGTGAGCGCCCGCCTCCTGTGATTCCTGACGCCGAGACACCAGTGAAGTCTCTTGACGCTGCGCTGAATGTGACGTCGCCTGCTTGTCGCCACTGGTACTTGCGGAGGCCTGCGGCTTGGCGAGACTCGCCGAATTCTTGTTGCGACGCACCGTTTCAACACCACTGCCGGCGAGGCGGAAGACAGCCACGGAGCGCGACAGCTCGTTGACGCTTGACTCGAGATCGGCAGCCACCGAGGCCGTTTGCTGTACGCGATGAGCGTTCTGCTGGGTGACATCGTCCATCTGCGTGATGGCCTGATTGATCTGTTCGATACCGCTGCTCTGCTCGTCGGACGCCGCAGTGATCTCGTTCATGATGTCGTTGACACGCGTGACAGAGTTGACCACCTCCTCGATGCTGCCCTCGGCCTTGCGTACCAGATCGGTACCGCCTTCGACTTCCTTCGTGGAGTTGTCGATCAGCTCGCGAATTTCCTTCGATGCTTGGGCGCTACGGCTCGCCAGGTTACGGACCTCGCCAGCGACGACGGCGAAGCCACGCCCCTGCTCACCCGCACGGGCTGCTTCGACTGAAGCGTTCAAGGCTAGGATATTGGTCTGAAAGGCAATCGAGTCGATCATCCCGACGATATCGGCTACCTGATGAGAGCTGTCGCGGATACGCCCCATGGTACTGACCACCTGCCCCATGACCTCGCCGCTCTGCCGCACCGTCTCGCTCGCCGTGCTCGAGAGCTGGCTAGCCTGACGCGCGTTGTCGGCATTCTGCTTCACGGTGGCGGTCATTTCTTCCATGCTTGAGGCCGTCTGGGCAAGCGATGCGGCTTGCTGCTCGGTCCGCGAGGACAGGTCTTCGTTGCCTTCGGCAATGTTGCGGGTCGCCGGTGTCACCACGCCCACGTTTTCGTTGACTTCCTTGACGATATTGCCAAGGCTGCGACGCATGGTATCCAGCGCACGGGTGAGGCGACCGATTTCATCTTGCTTGCCGCCTTTGAGACTGGCGCCGAGGTTACCGGCTGCGATCTGTAGTGAGAAATCCAGGGCCTCGCGCACCGGGCGCAGCGTCGAGCGCACCGTGATGATCCCTAGCACCACCAGCATGAGCAGCCCGAAGATGAAGACACCCGCCTGCCACAGCAGCATATCGTGCTGTGTCTCGGCCGCTTCTTTGGCCATGCTCATGGCATCGTTGCGCTTTTCGTCGACCAGGCTATTGAGCTGCTCGCTAACCTGATCGCGTTCGCCTTCCAACACATCGTTGTAAGCCACATAGGCTTCATAGAAGTCGCCGGCATTCAGAGTATCCAACACTACCCGCAGCCCATCGTCCAGATAACGCTGGACGGAAGCATCGAAGCTTTCTGCGGCATCACTGTGATTGGCGGGACGGCCGTCGTAATACGCGCTCCAGGTTTCGGAAAGCCGGGTCATCAGTGCTTCGGCCTCGGCCGTTACCGCTTCCATGTCACCCGACATCGGGTTGCTCACGGGCTTATCGACCAGGTTTCGACCGCTGGACATCAGCTGATCGATTTTCTGCAAGCGGGCAACGTCTTCCAGGCCTTGCTCTGAGAGTGCCTGCAACTTGTCACCGGCGCGCTGCAAGCTGACCATGGACAGGACACTGCTGACCGCTAGCATCAGCACCGCCGCGACGATCATGGTCACCAGCCGGCCCTTGAAGGTATTGAACTTGAGACCCTTGAGACGCGCCAAGACACCGGTATGCTGAATCTGGCCATGGTCGAGCTTGACCCCACGACGTTTGCCCGCTGACATGGCCGCATAGGCGCGCTCCGCATCGGCACGGGCCTTGGCAGTGGGTTTGACGCGCACCGAGGTATAGCCAACGATCTCGCCGCCTTCGAAAATCGGCGTCACGGTGGCATGCACCCAATAAAAATCACCGTTCTTGCAACGGTTCTTAATCACCCCGCTCCAGATCTCTCCCTTCTTCAGAGTGACCCAAAGGTTTTCGAACGCCGGCGGCGGCATGTCCGGATGACGTACGAGATTGTGTGGCGCCCCCACGAGCTCTTCATAGCTAAAGCCGCTGATCTCGACGAAAGCCGGATTCGCGTAGGTGACGACCCCTTTCAAATTGGTGCGGGACAACAGGTAATCTTCATCCGAGAGCTCATGCTCACGCTGAGTAACGGGCTGGTTATTGCGCATGATACGGTTCCCTGGTGTTCGTTTTTATTGCTTTGTGTCGGCGCGCTCTGATGACGCCTCGCGACAGCGTTATTGTGCTTGTTGCTCGACCAAAGCCATTTCCTCGCTGGTCAGCAGTTTCTCGATATCGACGATGACCAGCATGCGATCCTCAAGACTTCCCAGGCCGCTTAGATAATCGGCGGATAACGTTTCACCAAATTCGGGCGCTGGCTTGATCTGGTCGGAGGTAAGCGTCATGACATCGGATACCCCATCAACCACGATGCCCACGATCCTGTCGGCGACGTTGACCACGATCACCACGGTCTGTCCTTCGTATTCGATCTTGTCGAGATGAAACTTGATGCGCAGGTCGACGATCGGCACGATCACGCCGCGCAGATTGGTTACGCCCTTGATGAAGTCGGGGGCATTGGCGATACGCGTTACGTTTTCATAGCCACGGATTTCCTGAACTTTCAGGATATCGACGGCGTATTCCTCGCTACCCAGCGAGAACACCAGGTATTCCTGACTTTGCGTATCGATAGCCGCTTCGGCGGCTTGGGTCATATCACTCATGAACTACGTCCTCCTGGCGTGATGCGGTTAGTTCAGCGTGCCTGGGAGCGTTGGCACGCTGACGGTGCAAGCGGTTGACATCGGCGACGTCGAGGATCAGCGCCACGCTGCCATCCCCCAGAATCGTCGCGGCGGAAATGGCCGGCACCTTGCGATAGTTGGTTTCGAGGTTCTTGACCACCACTTGTTGCTGACCGACGAGATCGTCGACCAACAAGGCATAGCGCCGCCCCTCGGCCTGCAGGATGACCGCAATGGATTGGGTCGGATCCTGCTCGGAGCCGTCTATGTTCAGGATGTCGTGCAAGGCGATCAGCGGTAGGTACTCGTCGCGTACCTTGAGCAACTTGTCGTTGCCCGCCATCGAGTAGATATCATCGTTGCTGGGCTGTAGTGACTCGAGCACTGCAGAAAGCGGCAAGATGAAGATCTCCGATCCGCTCTTGATCGACATGCCATCGAGAATGGCCAGGGTCAGCGGCAATACCACGCGGGTCGTGGTGCCTTTCCCAGGCCAAGACTGAATCTCGACGTGGCCGCCCATGGCCTGAATGTTGCGCTTGACAACGTCCATGCCCACGCCGCGTCCGGAGACGTCGCTGACCTGATCGGCGGTCGAAAATCCCGCCGCGAAGATAAGCTGCCAAACCTCGTCGTCGCTCATGCTATCGGAAACGGCCAGTCCGTTATGAGCCGCCTTGGCGAGGATCTTGTCGCGGTTGAGACCGCCCCCATCGTCCTTCACTTCGATGAGGATGTTGCCACCCTGGTGTTGGGCGGACAGCGTCAGTGTGCCGGTGCGCGGTTTTCCGGCGGCCTCGCGCGCATCAGGCATCTCGATGCCATGGTCGAGGCTATTGCGCACGAGGTGCGTCAAAGGATCGATGATGCGCTCGGTCAGGCTCTTGTCGAGCTCGGTGGACTTGCCCTCCGTGACCAGCTCGATGTCCTTGCCTAGCTTGCCGGTAAGATCGCGCACCAAGCGAGGAAAGCGGCTGAACACGTAGTCCATCGGCACCATGCGGATCGACATCACCGACTCCTGCAAGTCACGCGCGTTGCGCTGTAGCAGGTTCATGCCATTGACCAGCGGCCCATGCGAGGCCACGTCGAGTTCGCTGGCGGTTTGATCGAGCATGGACTGGGTAATGATCAGCTCACCGACGAGGTTGATGATCTGATCGACCTTTTCCACCGGCACGCGAATCGTCGCCGATTCCCCACCCGCCTTTTTCTTGGCACCGCCGCCCTTGTTTCCTGGCGCCGCATTCGCGGGTTTGTCGTCGGTCGCGGCCTGGGCCGGCGCTTTTTCTGCGGGGGTCTCCGCCTGCTCGGTAGGGGTCGGCGCCTCGGGTGCCGGTGCATCGTCCTGAGACACAGCAGGTGCCGAAGCAACTTCGGCCTCTCCTTGCGCCGTCTCGGTCGGTGCAGCGATCGCAGCAATATCGAGTTGCTCAGGCTCGACGATGAAGCACATCACAGCTTCGATATCGTCGCGGCTGGAGGCACTTTCCAGCACCACCTCATAACGTGCGGCATCACCGTGCTGCTCTTTCACGGTCCCCAGATTGCCGAGTTCCTCGACGAGAAGCTCACGATCCTTGTCGGATACGTTCAAAAGCACGACACGCAGCCAGCCGCTATCGGCGTCGGCGTCCTGAGCCACCTGCGCCTGCTCCTCCGACGCTTCCTCGCCAATCATATTCTCGGCTGCTGGGCTTTCGGTTTCACTCGGCGCCCGCTCGGGGGGCGCGATGTCGGCCTCGGGCTCGCTGCCTACGCCATGCCCAAGCTCATCCAGCGCTAGCTGTTTCAGTGTCTGGCAAATGCGGGCATAGGCTTCCGGATCCGGTTCGGCGCCATTGCGGTAGGCATCAAGTTGGTCGTGAAGCATATCCTTGGTTTCCAGAAAGAGGTCGACGATATCCGTGCGCAAGGTGAGCTCGCCCTGCCTGGCATAATCCAGCAGGTTTTCAAGCATGTGCGTGGTTTCTTGCAGCACGCTGAACCCGAAGGTGCCCGCGCCGCCCTTGATCGAGTGCGCGGCACGAAAAATGGCGTTGAGTTGCTCCGGATCCGGCTCGTCGAGATCCAGCTCGAGCAGGTGGCGCTCCATGTCGCCCAGTAGCTCTTCGGCCTCTTCGAAAAAGGTCTCGTAGAATTCTGTTATATCCATGCTCGTTCCACGTGATCGTGATCGTTAGGGCGATGGCTGATCTTGCCCTTCACCGCCACCAGTGGTGCGTTCATACACTTTCGGGAGTGCGTTACGCATTAATGAGTCGGCGCCCTGCGTCGGCGACAATCCATCTCGCCGCGTATCATCCATGCCGCCGAGTATCGTCTCGGGGTTCGCCGCGCCGGCCTCGCCCTGATCGCGCATTTGTTCGGCGGCGTGCTCCGACAATACGACGATGCTTATACGACGATTGACAGCATCACTGGGCTTTGTGCCTTCCAGGTTGACGCGTGACCCCATCCCCGCGACACGCAGCAGCTTGCCGGAATCGAGTCCAGCCGCGACCAGGGTGCGCCGCGACGCGTTGGCACGGTCGGCGGAAAGTTCCCAATTGCTGTATCCGGCTTCCCCACCGGCGTAACGTAGGTCGTCCGTATGTCCGGTGAGGCTAATCGCATTGGGCACCGTGTTGAGCTCCGGCGCCAGGGCTTGCAAAAGATCGCGCATATACGGCGCGAGCCGGGCACTGCCCAACTCGAACATGGGCCGCTTGTCGGTATCGACAAGTTGAATGCGTAGGCCCTCGGGTATGAAATCGGTACGCAGCTGCGAACTCATCTGACGCAGATTTGGATCTTCGCGAACCTGGCGTTCCAGACGGTCACGAAGCACCCTCAAGCGTCGCATCTCGTCACTGGGACGGGATTGCTGGCGAATGTCCAGGCGCCGCTCTTCACCTTCGGAAAAGGTGGGGTCCGCGCCGCCACCGGGGATCGCGCTGGTACTTGCCGTCGACTTGTCGCCGCCGGTCATCGCCACCGCTAAGGGCGTTCGGAAATACTCGGCGATATTATCTAGCTCGTTTTCAGGCACCATCGACAGGATCCAAAGCACCAGAAAGAGCGCCATCAGCGCAGTCATGAAATCGGCATAGGCAATCTTCCAATTGCCCCCATGATGCCCTTTGCTGACGACCTTCTTGCGTTTGACGATGATTGGACGGCGTTCGCTACTCATGCTTAGCCCGTCCCAGTGCCGCGTGTGCCACTTCCCTCTGCCCGAACATGTTCTTCGAGCTCAGTGAATGAGGGGCGCTCGGCGGTGAACAAGGCCTTACGCCCAAACTCCACTGCCAATTGAGGCGCCAGACCGTTCAGGCTCGCCATCAGCGTCACACGAATGCATTGCAGCATTTTGATGGCTTCAGTGATTTGGAGTTGAAGTCGCTGGGCGACGGGCAGGACGAAGCCGTAGGCGAGCAGAATCCCCAAGAACGTTCCCACCAATGCCTGAGCGATCATCTGTCCCATGGCCGCCGCGCCCTGATCAGCGGCTCCCAGGGCATGAACGACGCCCATGACGGCCGCCACGATGCCAAACGCAGGTAGGCCATCGCCGACACTGTGCAGAGAATGGGAGGGGATTTCCGCCTCGTGCTGGAAGGTATCGATCTCATGCTCCATGAGCGTATCGATCTCGAACGGATCCATGTTGCCACTGACCATCAAGCGCAAGTAGTCGGTGATGAACGCCATGATCACTGGATCACTAGAGATCTTGGGATAGTCGGAGAAGATCGCACTATCCTCGGGAGCGTCGATATCACGTTCGATGGCCAGCATGCCGTCCCGCCGTGCCTTGGTCAGCAGACGGTACTGCAAGGCCATCAACTCCATGTACATCGCCTTGTTGTACTTATTGGTACGCTTGAGCCTCGAAAACGCACGCAGGGTGGCCTTGATCGCCTTGCCATTGTTGGCAGCGATAAAGGCACCCACGGCAGCACCGACGATCATGAGAATTTCGGATGGCTGGAATAGCGCACCGAAGTGGCCTCCGACGAGGGTATAACCGCCCCCGATCGATGCGATAACAACCAAATAGCCGATTAGAATCAACACAGCAGAACGCTCCTAGCGGCATGCATGACTGGCCCGTTGATATCTCTATCGGCAGGAAGCGACACGCCTTGAATGAAAAAACGCAGAAATGCGTCGTGCTGCTTCCTTGTATCGGCCGTTACCCCCTAATGTCGCGACGACAGAACGCCTATCTAGCGACGAGGCGTCGCGCCGTCATCCCATCCGACTCAGAAGGCGACACAGGCTGACGACGCGGCGTGGTCACCCGTTCTTCGGCCTGACGCTTCTTACGTGTCTTGCCGGCACGCGATGGTGGCTGACAAATACCGCACACGAAGTCGTGATCGGGACTGTATGCGTGGGCGACGAACCGGCCACCGCAACTGGTGCACGGCGAGAGTTGCATCATGCCACTTTCGAAGAAGCGAATGAGCGTCCAGGCGCGCGTCAACCCCAGCACCGGCTCCCCCGCTTCGAGGCTGACTTGCTCTAGGTAGAGCCTGAAGGCTTTGACGAAAGCCGACATTCGCTCGCAACCGCAGTCTTCGAGCAGACTCGAGTAAATGTTGTAAAACAACGAGGAATGGATGTTCGGCATCCAGGTAATGAACCAGTCGGTCGAAAACGGCAGCATGCCCTTGGGGGGCGACATGCCACGCACTTCCTTGTAGAGCTTGACCAAGCGCCCACGACTCAAGTCCGTCTCGGTCTCGAGTACCTGCAGGCGTGCCCCCAGATCGATCAATTCGATGGCGAGCTGCACCTGCAGCATTTCGCCCACTAGACTTTTCTCGCTCACGACGATACTCCTCAGTTCGAAGAGACAGACGAGCACTCGTTACGTGCGCTCGCCATCAACAGGGCAGCATGCGTCTGCCCCAACCCCTGCTCCCGCTGATTGTGGGTCAGCTTTCGCAGTTGCTCCGGCTCGTCATAGCAGAGTCGGCAGAGCAGTTGATTCGTTCGCGCGAGTTGTGTCAGTTGCTTGATCGACAAGGAAGCGATGAGATCCGCCATTTCGTCGTCCATCTTGAGACGAAAGAGCGCGGTAGTACGATCTTCGCTGATCATGCGCTGCGTAAGCAGCAGGTAGGACAGGTTGATATCTTGGATATCATCCAGAAGGCTATCGGTTTCCATATAAATCCCTGCGTACGACGTTATTGTGGTGAAGGAGGCTTCTACGGCCTCTCTCCGATGAGCCAGTTTTTTTGCTTTTTCGGCTGACTCGATTCTTACCGTCGCATCATTTTGAGACGTTTTTATGAAAAGATTCAACATCTCCTACATGGAAACCAACAATTCCTTACAAAAAAAGAATGAGGCTTCTCATCCGTAAATTCGATATCACCCATGCTGCATGGGGCGATAACACGCTAACGGCAAGCGTTGCCGAGGGATCAGAGGCCTGCCACAGCAGATTAATTATTAACAAGCTACATGACGCGGGGTGCGTCAATAAACCGCATCCCTTCGTCGCAATTCAGCGACGCGCGGACGTTTCTGACTCAGTATTCAAGCTCGCCTCTTCACGCTCCAGGTCATAGACCCAGGCCAGTAGCTCGGCAATGACTTGATACAGAGTGGGAGGGATTTGAGCATCCAGATCGACCTGCATCAAAAGCGCCACCAGCTCGGGGGCATCATGCACGAAAATACCCTCGCTCTGGGCTGTCGAGACGATGCGTTCAGCCAGGTCTCCATACCCCTTGGCGACCACCACAGGCGCCGCCGAGGGGTCTTGATAAGCCAACGCAACGGCGCGTCGCCTTTCGTCGGGCGTGTCATTCATGGTGCTGCTCGCTTGCGTCGTTGCTAGACATGCGGTGCACGTCGATCACAGCCTGAACGCCTAGGGCATCAAGGCGCTCATGCAGGGCCGACGCCTGTTCCGAAAGGCGCTCCAAGGCCGCCCCCTCAGGCGCCGAGATCGTCAACGAGGCCCGCTCGGCACGTAATGTCATGGCGATATGCACGTCACCGAGGTGCGGCAAGGAAATATTCATCTCACTATGCCAAGGTGATTTGTCGTGCCCCTGCGATTGCGACTGACCGTCGGCATCCTGACCATCGCCCCCCGACCATTGCTGCAAGGTCATGGCCAACATGACACCCGGCCACAGCATGCCTTCCCAACGCAACGACGGCGTCACCAACATCTCCAGTTGGTGGCGGACGACAGACTGCAAGGTATCGTTTTGATCCGTGCCGATTTGCTGCAAGGCTGAACTCGCCAGTGTCTGGCGCTGTCCGCTCGTTGACATATCCCCCCGTGCCGCCAGCAACTCCGGAGAAGCGCCTTGCTGCGCGAGCCAGGGCGCCTCGGCGAAACGATTGGCCGTGGTCGCGGGGCTTAAGGAAGTTAACGTGGCCGGTGATGCCATCTCGGCCATGGCCGCGCGTGAAGTGGGCGGCCCCGTGTCTGCCATACGCGCCGCATGAGGCGTTTCGGCCGCAGCGAGTCCGGTTGCCACCATGCGCGGTGCCAATGCCATCTGCGGTTCGCGCGCCAACGCAGCCGTCGACCATTCGCCCTTCAGCCAACGCGCCAGATGCGACTCGTAGAAGACACCACTGTGTTGAATATTTTGCTGCAATTGAGATGCGAGAAGCCTCGGCGACGCATCCCCCTCCTGGAGCAACGGCTGCGGAGAGGTTATCGACGAAGGCGGGGCCGGGAAACGCACAAGCACATCGGCAATGGTGCGTGCGGCAGTACTAAAATGGGTAGTGGATGAGCTGGGCGTCGCCGTCGAGTGCTCTCCCGACTTGCCTGAAGACATGCCCGACTCAAGAAGCGCCGAGGCACGTGCCGCGGTGAGTTCAGCCTGTGAGGAGCCGCGCTGCTGAAGTCCGCCGCCTTCACGGGTCAATGATTCGATGGCATTCCCAGAGAGCACCGGCTTGACCGGCGCAGGCAGGTCAGTCGTTCGAGGCGCGTCGATACGTTGCCCCAGCACCTGATGGAGCAGCGTGTCGATAAGGGGCGTGATGCCACTCACGTGCGCCCTTCAGTGCCCCGAGAGGGACGTGTGCGTTGCGATAGCGTGCCCTGACCTTGATTATAGGCACGCACCAACGCTTGCTGGCGCCGAGAATTGCCGATCAATTGCGTAAGCTCCTCGCAGCGGGCATCGAGCTGTTCTCGAATGACGCGATCATGCTCGAGAATTTCCTCGATCATACGCGCGCAATACTGGCGGTCTTGCTCACTGAGCTGTTCACCTTGAGGTGCGCGCCGCAATGTCTCGACATCGGCCACATAGCGGGCACGCTGCTGAATCAGCGCATCCCACTCCTGGTGACGTGCACTTTCGAGCATCGCCCGAGAACGCTCGAGCATATTCTCGTAGATGTCTAGACGCTCCGACGCATTGCTCATGTCATGACCCATCCACTTGCGGGGCAATTTCGCGCCAAGCCGACCCGATATCTTCCAACAGATGCGCGGCCTCGTCGAGCGCGGCCTGATCGTTGCGCAAGTTGGCCCTCAGCAACAATCGCGCGACATAGTCATACAGACTGCCCAAGCGCTCCGAGAGTTCGCCGCCGCGCTCATAATCGAGCGCCGCAGCCAACCCGTTGTTGACTATATTTAGAGCCTTGGAAATGGCCTGCCCCTTGGCGGAGATATTGCCATCCTCCATGTGCATCTTGGCAGCCCGAATGGAGGCTTGCGCGCCGTCGAACAGCATCACGATCAACTGGTGGGGGCTGGCCGACATCACCCCGGATTCGACGCCGACACGGGCATAGGCCTGGGCGCCTCGCATCATATTCATGATAGTTCCCCTACTGGTTCATTTGTGCGTTCAAGCTGTCGAATTGCTGAGTCAGGTAAGAACTCGTCGAGTTCATTTGCGACACCAGTGAGTCCAAATCGGCGAATTGGGTGCGGTAGCGCTCCACTGTCGCATCGATGGAGGCTTGCATACTGGTATAACGCTCACCAAGACGCTCGATGGAGGTATCGATACCGCTAGTAGCAGTATCCAGCGCTCCCCCCTCATCCAGCAGGTTGCCCAAGACCGTGTCCAGACTCGCGGCGAACCCATCACCTTCTTCAGCGTCGACATTCCCGACGAAAAACGAACTGACACTGTCGAGATTGCCTTCGATCGCTTCGTCCAATGCTTCGTCGTCAACCTCAAGCGTTCCATCGAGCGCCAAGGAAATTCCCATATTGGACAGCAACGCAAAATCACCGTCCCCAACATACCCCATGGCATTGCGCAGTTGCGATTCCACGCCACGCAACGTGGAGTTGCCGAGCAACTCCCCTGCTGCTCCGGACTCGGCGTCGAACGACGTCAGGCTCGACATGCGCTCTTGCAACGAATTGTAGGCCTTGACGAAATCATTGAGAGAATCCTTGATCGCGCCGTCGTCGCGGCTGAGCGTCAGCGCATCCGGCTCACCTTCGTTGGTCGCCTGCAGGTCGAGAGTCACCCCTTGCAGTGCCCCTTCGACATGATTCGACGCACTGGTGATATCGATACCGTTCACGCTCAACCGTGCATCCTGCGCGGCCACTGTTTGACGCATATCGCTGGCCTCGGGGGCAGCGGCATCAAAACCGAAAGCCGCTTGCAGCCCTGCCTCTGCAGAGGAGATCGCGATTTGATTCGCTTCGCCCGTCTCGGAGGCAGTCAGCACCAGACGCTGGGGCGTATCGCTGCCATCGTGGATGATCGAGGCACTGATACCGGCACCTTCCGAGTTGATAGCGTCCCGCAAGCCTTCCAAGGTGTTGTTGCTATCGTCGAGGGTGATGGAAAACGCCTCGTCACCGACACTGAAAGAAAGCTCGCCAGTATCGAGTTCGGCCTCTGCTTCGAACCCCTCGGAAGCAAGCGTCTGCGACCGCGCCAAGGCGCTAACTTCCACCTGATAACGCCCCGGAACGGCCGTATTGTCAGTCGATACGCTGACGGCATCGCCCTGCATTTTGCTGCTCAGCGCCTGGAAGGTTTCGGGATCACTGAGCGCCGTTGCCGACTCACGCAACGAGTCCAGCGCGCTTTCCAGGCGCCCGAAGGCTGACAGCTTGGCTTCGTAGCTTTTCTTCTGTTCGGTAATCGGCTCTAGCTTCGCGCTTTCGGCCTCTTCCAGTTCGTCCAGCAAGCCACTCAAATCCAGCCCCGAGCCAACACCCAGGGAAGTAATCGTTGGCATGACATGCCCTCAGCGAATAGGTTGATCTTTTTACCATGAGGCTCGCCGACGCTAGCGCCGAAAAGACTAACTTTACGAGCTTTATTCATACATCGGCCCCAGGTGCATAAACTTTAGCCCTTGCGCGCGATCGTTTCTCACGGCTCTAGACAGGGCGGCGCGCCCCGCCCCTACCGTCGACGCTGGCAATATCACGCCTCGATGAGCGATGATAGGCAACTCGAATCGACCCCAGGAGCCACAGCCACGATGGACTCGACATCGCTTTTCGCCGACTACGCACGCTGGCAACGCTTTCAACGTCAAGACCAGCTACATCGCGAGCATAACGCTGCCGTGCGCAAACTGGCCGAGTCAGGCGCCATGGCGTCGCGTGTCGCCGAAGGGTACCGCAGCATGGCGGAAAAAGGTGCCGCCGAGAGCGCTTGTTACCGCACTCTATTTCTGCGCCAACGCTCCCATGAAGCCTCGCTGGCATGCGAAGGCTGGCTCTTCGTGCGCCGCGTTCTTTCTGAAGGCGGTATTACGCGTGTACGCGGCACGCTGCTTGAAAGCTTCACACTCGAAGATGGCAGCCTCACACCTGGCGACAAGCCAGCGCTCAAGGTCACACTGGATATTTACGACGAAATTCTCGTCAAACGTACCATGAAGATGGGATGCCGCATCGACCGTCAGGATGACGATCGAGACATCCATTTCATTACTTTTCTCGACAGTGTGCGTGGCGATCTTCGCCAGCACATGTAAATCCGCCCGCCAAGCCTCGTCCAACGGTTTACGACGCGGCTTAGCGGCTCAGCTAATGGGGCAAAATCCATCATGACGACATCTCCTTCACCGAGCCTCTATTCCACGCTGACTCTATCGGAGCTGGACGGCGTCACCGGCATCGCTCAACCACGCGCCACTCATCATAAGCTGACGCTGGATAGCCCGGCGGCACGACTGCTGACCGATTTCAGCACGCAGCGCGCCCAGACCATCCTGACTTCCAACACCATCTCGCAGGCTCTCAACACCATGAAACAGGCAGGCGTGCGCTTGCTCATGGTCATGGGCCCGGACGGGCGATTCACTGGTGTCATCAACGCGCGCGAGCTGGTCGGAGGCCGCAAGATCACCATCGCCATGCAGAAACATGATGTGCCGCGCGAGGAAGTCACCGTGGATATGATCCAGACGCCGCGCGCGCAGTTGCATTCACTGTCGCTAGCACAGCTGGAAGCTGCACGAGTGGGTGATCTCGTGGAAACGCTCAAGGCATCCGGCGATCAACACTTGCTGATTACTGCACCTGGAGAGCAGGCCCCGATCATTCGCGGCCTGATTTCGGCCTCCGATATCAGCCGGTCGTTGGGGATCGACCTCGATCACCCACCGGAAGCGCGCAGCTTCGCGGCCATCTGCCAGGTCATTCTCGGGCACGACCTGTAATACATGCCCCACCGGGTTCGGGGCCACTCCCGAGCCCGGTGGCGCTTATCGACGGCCGAAGGAGTTTTGCATGCTCGAGTGGTTGCAAGATCGCCTATTCCGCCAACACGGTATTGCTATCTGGGTCATCAAACAATGCGACGACACGACCTTACATCTTTGCGGCAAGGGGATGGCAGAAGGCACGGAGCGGATGTCGCGTCGCCGACGCACATTGGCCCGCGGCACGTTCGTGGGACCGGTGCGCATCGGTGAGCACCATGAGGTCTTGCACTCCGATCTCTTCGCACGGCTCCCCCTACGCGACGAATTACGCCTGATCGATGAGCGTGAAGCCGAGTATGCCGGTCGACGTTATCACGTCTCCTGGGTTCCCGAGCGTTGCTGGCGCTTCCAAGGCCCTCTGATTTCTCAACCCCAGCGCAACGACGGAAAATTGCGCTTCGTCAGCCACGAAGACGTCGCCTCGATACGAGAAAAGACCGCCGCTTCCAGCGCGCAAGCAATGCCACCGCGCACCTCCGATGGGTGGTCGCTGGCTGCACGAGACGACTAGCCATCATCGCGCCATCCCGATATCTTTCCGGACATTCGTGACACCATGACTTCCAACACCGTTCTCGTTCTTTATGCTGGCGGCACTCTGGGCATGCTCGACGGGCCTCGAGGACTTCGCCCCGGCAGCGACTTCGAGACGCGTCTGCGCCAAGCTTTTACGCATCTCGCAGCGCACCGGCGCGATGCCATACCACCTTTCGAAATGCTCGAATACACGACGCCCATCGACTCGAGCAGCGCCACGCCCGCCGACTGGCAACGCCTGGCGCGTGACATCGCCGACCGCTATGCGGCCTATGCCGGCTTCGTGGTGCTGCATGGCACCGATACCTTGGCGTGGTCCGCCTCGAGCCTAGCTTTTCAATTGCAGGGCCTGGGCAAGCCCGTCGTCGTCACGGGGGCGCAGAAACCGCTGGAAGCGCCTCACAGCGATGCACTCGACAACGTCGAAATGGCGCTGCGCTTCGCCACTCGGTCGGATCTCACCGAAGTCGCCATCGCCTTCGGCGGCAAACTCATGCGCGGCTGCCGCACCCGTAAATGGGAGACTCAAGCGTTCGATGCCTTTTACGCCCCCAACTGGCCATTACTGGGCGAGATCATCGATGACGAGCCGGTCCTCTATGCCACGCGATGTCTATCGCCTAGCGGCGCGCCACGCTTCGAGCTACCCGACTTGATGCCCACCTCGGCGGTCATACGCCTGCCACTGTGGCCCGGCATTCACGCACGTCAGATCGCGCGACTGCTCGACGACGACACGGTCCACGGCGCCGTTCTCGAAAGCTGGGGCAGTGGCAATATCCCTGAAGACGCTGCCTTGGCAGGCGAGCTGGCCGCCGCCAGTAGCCGTGGCACGTTGCTCGCCGTCATCAGCCAGTGTCCGCACGGCCCCGTGACGCTAGGCACGTATGCCAGCGGCAATGTACTCAAGGATATCGGCGCGCTGGCCGGCGACGACATGACGCCAGAAGCGGCGTTTACCAAGCTCGTCCATCTGTTATCACAGCCGCTGCCCGAGGCCCAGCGCCGGCGTCAGTTTCTATCCTCGCTATGCGGCGAGCGCAGCGCGCTGACTTGACGCCACGCTAGCCGGCAAATGATTCGCCGGTTACACTGTGCGCGCTTCGTCCGGACCGGATCCCGGGCGTGTTTCCCACACGTGTCGTGACACGTGTGGGAGGCTACAAATTCTCCGCTCAGGACAACTCTCATGACCGACATATCGCGCCATGCGCCTCACCCTTCCGGCGCTGAATCAAACGCCATTACCGCGCTCACCACACCTGACGATACCGCCAAGGCGGTGGTCATATACTCCGGCGGGATGGATTCCTATACCGTCCTGCATCGCGCCTTGCGCGCCGGCTTCGAGGTGCACGCTTTGTCGTTTCACTACGGCCAGCGCCATTCGCGTGAACTCGAGACTGCAAGCCAGGTCTGCCAGCAGTTGGGTATCGCCCATCAAGTAGTCGACATTCGTGCCATCCACGGCCTGATCGGCAACTCCGCCCTGACCGATGCCGATCGCGACATGCCTGGGGGCGACTACGATGCCGACAACATGGCCGCCACGGTGGTGCCCAATCGCAACATGATCCTGCTCTCCCTAGCCATCGGCCACGCCATCAACATCGGTGCCAATGTCTGCTTTTATGGCGCCCATGGCGGCGATCATGTGCTGTATCCCGACTGTCGTCCCGAGTTCGTCGAGCGAGTGAATGACGTCGCCGCCATCGCTGATTTCAATCCCGTGCGTGTCGCCGCACCCTATTTGTATGTCAGCAAGCACGCCATCCTGGCCGACGGCTTGGCGATGGGGCTCGATTACGCCCAGACCTGGACCTGCTATCTGGGAGGCGAAAACGCCTGCGGACAATGCGGTAGCTGCCGGGAACGTCTGGCGGCCTTCGCCGCGCAGGGGGTCGATGACCCTCTGACCTATTCCGCTGCGGAGAAGATGTCGTAATGTACAGCGTCAAAGAAGCTTTCTATACGCTCCAGGGCGAAGGCGCGCGCGCTGGGCGTGCCAGCGTGTTCTGCCGCTTCACGGGCTGCAATCTCTGGTCGGGGCGTGAACGCGACCGCGCCACCAGCCACTGCCGCTTTTGCGATACCGACTTCATCGGTACCGACGGTCAGCACGGCGGTCGCTTCGCGGATGCCCAAGCCTTGGCGGCTCATCTCATTAGCCTCTGGCCTCACGCACAGGAGGCCGCCGTGCCCTACGTGGTCTTCACCGGCGGCGAGCCGTTGCTGCAGCTCGACACACCGCTGATCGAGGCCATGCATGCTCAGGGTTTCGAAATCGCCGTCGAGACCAACGGCACGCTCCCGTCACCCGACGGTATCGATTGGCTATGCGTCAGCCCCAAGGGCGATGCGACGTTGCGCATCACACAAGGCGATGAGCTGAAACTGGTGTTTCCGCAGTCCGATGCCATGCCCGAGCAGTTCACGCATCTCGCCTTCAAGCATTTCTATCTGCAGCCAATGGATCTCGCGCCACGCGGCGGACAAGGCACGACCATGAAGGACACCGTGTCTTACTGTCTCGCTCATCCACAATGGCGACTGTCGCTGCAAACTCACAAGATCGCGGGAATCGACTGATGACGCTTTTCGTCAACCACCTCACCCATATCGACGCCTCGCTATGGTCGCCCGAACATGGCTTGACCGGCGTGAGCTGGCATGTCGATGCCGAGCTCGAGGGCGAACTCGGTCCCGACGGCATGCTGTTCGACTTCGGAGAGGTCAAACCCTGGATCAAATCGCGGCTCGACGAAGGGCTCGACCACACTTTGCTGGTACCGACACAAGCACCAGGAATCCAGGTGTTCGATTGCGCCGAAGGGCTCTGCCTGCGCACGCAATTCCCTTATCCCATGGAACTCCGGGGCCCGCGTCAAAGTTTCACCTTACTACCTTGGCCAGAGATCACCACAGAGCAAGTGGCCACGCACCTCTCCACCGAACTCAGCCGTCGACCGCCCGCCAAGGTGGAAACGATTCGCCTGCGTTTACGCGACGAAGATATCGAGACGGCCGCCTATACTTACAGCCATGGGCTCAAGCACCATTCGGGCAATTGCCAGCGTATCGCCCATGGTCATCGATCGCGCCTGCATATCTGGCGGAACGGCCGACGCGACCCTGAGCTGGAGAGCCAATGGGCACAGGCGCTGGATGCCTGCTACTTGATTCACGACGAGGACCTCGCGCCGCAAGCCGATGAGTCTCTAGATACGTTGAGTGTTGCCTATCGCGCCGATCAAGGGCGATTTCACCTGACACTACCCCGCGAGCGCTGTCATCTACTTTCCACGCCCACGACCATCGAGCATATCGCTGCCTGGCTAGCGGAAAAGATCGCCCAAGAGACGCACAGCCGGATTCGCGTGCAGGCTTTCGAGGGAATCGACAAGGGCGCCATCGCCGAATCGGCGTGACCGAAACGTCGAACGCATCACCCATCATTCGCTATACGGAACATCTTCATGTCTTGCCGCGTCGGTTGTGGCGCGTGTTGCATCGCGCCGACCATCAGTTCCCCCATTCCCGGTATGCCCGATGGCAAACCGGCGGGCGTGCGCTGCGCTCAACTCGATGAAGACAATCGCTGCCGCCTGTTCGGCGATTCCCGGCGGCCTGCCGTTTGTCATGCCTTCGATTACGACCGCGCGGTTTGCGGCGACAGTCGCGAAGAAGCGCTGACCATCCTCGAGGATCTAGAGCGGAATACCGAAACGCCTTCCTGAGCCGCTTCCCTAGACCGCCAAACCATGAGCGATCTCCTGCACAAACTAAAAAAGCGCGACTCCAGGGAGCCGCGCTTTTTACCTTTACCCGTGGGTATCGATCAATGACGCTCGATATCGGCCTCTTCGCGTAGTGTCTCGGTCAAGCCTTGAATGGCTGCCTGGGCACGCAACCTCTGGGTCATCATTTGCGTACTATCACCCGCGTTACCGGTATCGCCGTCGCGTACGTTGGTCAATTCGATGACGGCGACCCCCTCATCGGTAGAAGCCTGCCCGAAGCTGCTTCCCTGATCGGGATGCGGCAGGCGGAAAGCCTGACGCAACACGCCGTCGGGGGCTTTGTCACCATCGCGTGTGGCATTCTCGATGCTCTGCCAGTCGAGTGACACCGACTCTCCCTTCTTAAGTGCCTCGACCGATGCTTGGGCGCGGGCTTCCAGCGCTTTACGTGTCTTGACGGCCTGGGTCGCTTCACGCACCTGATCCTTCACATCATCGAGCGGCAAGGTCGTGGCATCACGATGATCGGTGACACGCACTACAGCACGGCGTTGATCGTCGAGTTCCAACACATCGCTGTTATAGCCATTTTCCAGCACATCCTCGCTGAAGGCAGCATCCATCACACCTGGCTCAGCGAGCACGCCATCGACACTGTCCCTGGAGACCCAATCGCTCGTCTGCATCTCAAGGCCGAGCTCGTCGGCAACGCTCTGTAAGTCCTCTGCCGCATAGCTTTGATCTTCCAGCGCCTGGACCTGCTCGTTAAACGCATCACTTGAGTTGTCGAGACGCACTTTCTCGGCGAGCTGGTCGCGCTTTTCGTCGAAACTGGGGAAATCGATGTCGGTGACCTTGATTAGATGCAAGCCATCGCCACCATCGACGATCGACGACACGTCGCCCTCGCCCAGCGAGAAAGCGGCGTCGTCGAACGCTTCGCCCAAGAAGCCGCGGTTGATCACGCCGAGATCCCCGCCCTGGTCGGCGGATGCCGAGTCGTCGGAGTATTCAGCCGCCACCGCGGCAAAGTCCTCACCATCGTCGAGCTTGTTCTGAGCTTCTTCGATCCTTGTCATGGCCTCGTCGCGAGAACGCTCGTCGCCATAATCGACCATGATGTGTGCAACTTCACGTGGAGCGTCCTGGCGCTCTTCTGCGTAAGCGTCTCGCAGTTGCTGCTCATCGACGTCGACATCCTGGGCCACCTCTTGCTGATCCAGCACGACGTACGCGATCTTGACCTGCTCAGGACGTTGATACTGATCTTGGTGCGCGTCGTAATAGTCCTGCATGTCATCTCGACTCACCTCGACCGGGGTATCGAGATCGTTTGCCGTCAGCGCGGCATAGCGGAAGTCACGCGTCTGATTCTCCAAGGCCTGCAAGCGTTTGGCTTCCCCCGGCAACACCAAGGTCGACAGTCCGATGCCCTGCTGAAGCTGCTGGCGCTTCATGTCACTGCGAAGTTCCCTACGAAACGACAACGGCGTGTAGCCCGCTTGAGAAAGACGGTTAGAGAAGACGTCCTGGGAAAAGTTTCCCTCTGAATCCTGAAACTCAGGACGGCTCACGATGAGCCGATCGATCTGGGCATCGGAGAGATGCATGCCCCCTTCCTCGGCGTATTGATCCAGCAATTCAGTAGAGATCAGTTGGTCGATAACCTGTTTACGCAACTCGCGTTCTTGGTCGGGCGGGACTTGCCCAGAACGAATAGCGCGCTGCACCTGCATCTCGACCGCTCGCTTACCGATCGACTCGCCGTTCACAGTCGCGGCGTCATTACTGCCGGAGGTAAAGACCCCGACCAGGGACTCGGCCCCGAAGAGTGCGAACGTCACGATGATCGCGCCGACGATCATTTTGGCGGCCCACCCTTGGGAACCCTCTCGAATTCGTTGCAGCATGCTTGCCTCGACGTGATGGAGATTCTTGAAACCAAAAGGGATTATACCGGCATCGAGTGTGTCCCGGTCAAAATGGGCTCACACTTCCAGCACAGCTACCGGCATGCAGCACAGCCACCGGCATGAAAAAGGCGCACCGCTTACGCGATACGCCTCTTTGGCTGGACCGAACCGACACGACATCTCGCTTCAGACACGGCTTTTGTCATGCGTCGCGCTCATGACGACCACCTCGGTCCCGCTCGACCGGTCTTAGTTGACCGAGTCCTTGAGCGCCTTGCCTGCCTTGAACGTCGGCACCTTAGCGGCACTGATTTCGATCGTCTGACCGGTCTGAGGGTTACGACCGGTACGCGCGGCACGCTCCTTGACGGAGAATGTGCCGAAGCCAACCAGTGCGACGGAATCGCCCTTTTTCAGACTATCGGAGACGGTCTCGACCATCGCGTCGAGCGCACGGCCTGCAGCCGCCTTGGGAATGTCGGCAGATGCAGCAATGGCTTCGATCAGCTCGGACTTGTTCACACTTCACCCCTTGACTGTTTCGGTAATGACTGGAAATCGGCGCGAAACTTCCACTTCCTGAAGCGTCACAACAAAGGCTGGAATTTATAGCAATGCCACGAAACTCTTGTCAAGAAAGCTTCGCGCCGAGCCGCGCCATGCGTGGGTTCATACCACGACATGGCCGCTAAATTCTGTCAATGCGTGCTGATATTGGAACGCGAAGGCTGACTAGTTTCCGCTAGGGAATCACCGGTTTCAACCTCTGCCTTTCCGACCAGCGCCGCGTCGAGAACTTCATCAATCCATTTAACGGGCCGGATATCCAAAGCATCCTTGATATTGTCCGGCACTTCCTTGAGATCCCGGCGGTTTTCCTCCGGTATTAGCACCGTCTTTATACCACCGCGCCGCGCTGCCAGCAATTTCTCCTTGAGACCGCCGATCGGCATCACTTCCCCACGCAGGTTGACTTCACCGGTCATCGCCACGTCACAACGGACCGGACGCGCGGTATACGCCGACACCATCGCGGTGACCATAGCGACGCCAGCGCTGGGGCCGTCCTTGGGCGTTGCCCCTTCCGGCACGTGAATGTGCAGATCTTCCTTCTCGAAACGGTCAGGATCGATGTCCAGCGCTTTGGCACGAGCCCGCACCACGGTATGCGCGGCATCCACGGACTCCTTCATGACATCGCCAAGAGAGCCCGTCTTGTTGAGACGTCCCTTGCCTGGGGATACCACCGACTCGATATTGAGCAACTCACCGCCCACAGACGTCCAGGCAAGCCCAGTGACACGCCCAACCTGATCCTGCTGATCGGCCAGGCCATAGCTGAAGCGACGTACGCCAGCGTAGGCCTCGATATCCGATGCGGCAAGCAACTGAGGACCTTGCGCGCCTTGTTGCTTCTCGGCCTCGACACGTTCACGCAGCACCTTACGGCTCACCTTGGCGACCTGGCGTTCCAGCTCACGAACGCCCGCCTCGCGGGTGTAGTAACGCACCAGCTCTAGCAGAGACTCGTCCGAGAAGCTCAGCTCGTCCTCCTTGAGCCCATTGGCCTTGAGCTGCTTGGGCACTAGATACCGCTTGGCGATAGCGAGCTTTTCGTCTTCCGTGTAACCGGGCAGACGAATGATCTCCATGCGATCGAGCAACGGCTCGGGAATGTTCATCGAGTTCGCGGTGCAGATGAACATGACATCGGACAGGTCGTAATCCAGCTCCAGATAATGATCGCTGAAGCTATTGTTCTGCTCGGGATCGAGTACTTCGAGAAGAGCCGACGACGGGTCGCCACGATGATCCATGCCGATCTTGTCGACCTCGTCGAGCAGGAAGAGCGGATTGCGCACTTCGGCCTTGCTCATGCGCTGGATCATCTTGCCCGGCAGTGAGCCGATATAGGTACGCCGATGGCCACGAATCTCCGACTCATCGCGAATCCCGCCCAATGCCAGGCGTACATAGCGTCGATTGGTAGCCCGCGCAATCGATTGCCCCAACGAGGTCTTACCAACCCCCGGCGGGCCCACTAGGCAGAGTACTGGCCCCTTGAGCTTCTTGACGCGCTTTTGGACGGCAAGGTACTCGAGGATGCGTTCCTTGACCTCTTCCAGACCATAGTGGTCTTCATCGAGCACCTTCTGCGCATTCGCCAAGTCGTGCTTGACGCGCGAGCGCTTCTTCCAGGGCACCGCCACCAGCCAATCGAGGTACGAACGCACCACCGTCGCCTCGGCCGAGGTCGGCGCCATCATCTTGAGCTTGCCCAGCTCCTGACGCGCTTTCTCGGCCGCTTCTTTGGGCATGCCCGTGGATTCGATCAGCTGCTCGTACTTGTCGGCCTCGTTGGGCGCATTCTCGAGCTCACCCATTTCCTTCTGGATGGCTTTCATTTGCTCATTGAGATAGTACTCGCGCTGCGACTTCTCCATCTGGTCCTTGACGCGCGAGCGAATGCGCTTTTCCACCTGCAGCAAATCGATCTCGGATTCGATCAACGCCATCAGGTGCTCGATGCGATCACGCACGCGATCCATCTCGAGCAATTCTTGCTTGTCGCCGATCTTGAGCGACAGGTGGGCACAGATGGTGTCCACCAAGCGGCTGGGATCCTCGATTCCGGACAACGAATTGAGTACTTCGTTAGGAACCTTCTTGGACAGCTTGACGTACTGCTCGAACTGATTGAGTAGCACGCGCACCAGCGATTCTTGCTCACGTTCGGTCAGCGTCTCGCTTTCGCGGCGAACGGCTTCGGCCGAGACGTAACCCGCGTCGTCCTCATGAATATCTCGGACATCGGCACGGTAATCACCTTCAATCAATACCTTGACGGTACCATCAGGCAGCTTCAGGAGCTGCATGATTTCGGCCACCGTGCCGACATCGAAGAGATCGCCGAATTCCGGGTCATCTTGACCGGCCTCGCGCTGGGCAACGAGTAATATCCGCTTGTCGTTTTCCATGGCCGTCTCGAGCGCGCGAATCGACTTCTCGCGCCCCACGAACAGCGGAATCACCATCTGCGGATAGACAACCACATCCCGCAGCGGCAAAAGGGGAAGACTCAAGGTCTGTTCAGCGTTCTGCTCCATCGCAGACGTTCCTCAACAAATTCGGTGGATGGGCCGCGAGACGGCACTAATGCCAGAGAAATGGGGGCGCATCCAGCATGATGCAACCGTGCAGCCCTTCGGTTTCATGGCGCAAAACAGGGACACATACGAAAAGGGGGCCCTTAGGCCCCCACGGTGACTCAGGCTAGAGCTCAACCGTCCTTGCCAGCTACCTTGCTTTCTTCCTGTTGGGAATAAATCAGTAGCGGCTCACTGTCACCGGTGATGACAGAGGCGTCGATGACCACCTTGGTGACATCCTCCAGCGATGGCACCTCGTACATGGTATCGAGCAGCACGGACTCGAGGATCGAACGCAAACCACGTGCCCCCGTATTGCGTTCCATGGCCTTGTGAGCCACGGCACGCAAGGCATCCTCGCGAAACTCCAGCTCGACACCTTCCATGTAAAACAGGTGCGTGTACTGCTTGATCAGCGAGTTCTTGGGCTCGGTGAGAATCTGGATCAAAGCTTCTTCGCTGAGCTCGGTCAGCGTCGCGATCACCGGAACACGACCCACGAACTCAGGAATCAAACCGAACTTGACCAAGTCCTCAGGTTCGACACCCGCAAGGACATCCCCCATCGATTTTTCAGAGTCCTTGCTCTTCACTTCTGCGTTAAAGCCGATACCACCTTTCTCGATACGGTCCCGGATCACCTTCTCCAGCCCTGCAAACGCCCCGCCGACGATGAACAGCATGTTGCTGGTATCGACCTGCAGGAATTCCTGCTGGGGATGCTTGCGACCACCTTGTGGCGGTATCGAAGCTGTCGTACCTTCGATCAGCTTGAGAAGCGCCTGCTGAACGCCTTCACCGGAGACATCGCGCGTAATCGAGGGATTGTCCGACTTACGCGAAATCTTGTCGATCTCGTCGATGTAGACGATCCCACGCTGCGCCTTGTCGACATCGTACTCGCACTTCTGCAGCAGCTTCTGGATGATGTTCTCAACGTCTTCACCCACATAACCGGCTTCGGTCAGCGTCGTCGCATCGGCGATCGTGAACGGAACGTTAAGCAAGCGGGCCATGGTCTCGGCCAGCAAGGTCTTACCACTACCGGTCGGGCCGATCAGGAGAATGTTCGACTTGCCGAGTTCGACATCGTCGGTCTTCACATCGGCACGAAGACGCTTGTAGTGGTTGTAGACCGCCACCGACAGCACCCGCTTGGCACGGTCCTGCCCGATGACATAATCATCCAATGTATAACGGATCTCGCGCGGTGCCGGTAGGCGCTCGTCATCGCCCTCGGCATCGGCCTCCAGCACTTCTTCGCGAATGATGTCGTTGCACAGATCGACACATTCGTCACAGATGTAGACGGAAGGACCCGCGATCAGCTTGCGCACTTCGTTCTGGTTCTTGCCACAGAACGAGCAGTACAGCAATTTGCCGCTCTCGTCTTTGCCTTTGCCGTCAGCCATTCGTGTACCTCGTGATAGCGGCGGCCCTGACGAACCGCCGGTAATAAATGCATGTCTCGCTAATCGCTACCATGTTTGGTTAAACGCTATCAGGATACAGGGCGCTTATCCAGCATGGCATCGATGAGGCCGTACTCGGCCGCCTGGGCGCCGTTCATGAAATTATCGCGATCCGTATCTCGTGCAACCGTTTCCACATCCTGGCCGGTATGCTTGGCAAGAATTTCGTTGAGTTGCTGGCGGATGTTGAGAATTTCCTTGGTGTGGATCTCGATATCGGCGGCCTGCCCCTGATAACCACCCAACGGCTGATGAATCATCATCCGTGAGTGCGGCAGGCAATAGCGCTTACCCTCGGCGCCACCGGCAAGCAGCAACGCTCCCATGCTCGCGGCCTGACCGACGCACACGGTGGACACGTCAGGCTTGATGAACTGCATGGTGTCATAAATAGACATTCCCGCAGTCACAGAGCCGCCCGGCGAATTGATGTAAAGGTGGATGTCCTTGTCGGGGTTCTCGGATTCGAGAAACAACAACTGAGCCACCACCAGATTGGCCATGTAGTCCTCGACCGGGCCAATCAGAAAGATAACGCGCTCTTTGAGCAGGCGAGAGTATATGTCGTAGGACCGCTCGCCACGCGCGCTCTGCTCCACCACCATGGGGACCAAACCGCCGGCGTTGCTGATATCGAACTCGTTGCCCATTGCGTGGCTTCCTTAATTCGGTGACTGATTGCTCCAGTGACTAGAGACCCGGCCGTAGCCGGGTCCAGGCACTTGCGACGGCACGCGAGAAAGCGCTTAGGCGCTAGTCTCTTCCTGCGCTTCGTCCTCATCATCTGCTTCTTGCTGCTGCTGTGCCGCTTGCAAAGCCTGCTCATAGGACATCTCGACGTCCTTAACCTGAGCTTGCTCCAGCAGCTTGTCAACCGCCTTGTCTTCTAGAACCGAGGACTTGACCTGGTTCTTCATGTCCTCGTTTTTGAGGTAATGCTCAACCACTTGCTCAGGCTGCTGGTACTGCTGCGCCAACTCTTCGACGCGTGCCTTGATTTCGTCGTCGCTGGCGTCGAGTTCATTGACCTTGACGACTTCGGCCAACAGCAGACCGACCTGAACGCGCTTCTTCGCCTGGTCGGCAAACAGCTCGTCAGGCAGTTGGGAAACATCGAAGTCTTCCCCCAGACCAAACTGCTGTGCAGCCTGGCGCTTGAGACCCTCGGTCTCCTGCTGAATCAATGCTTGCGGGACCGGAATATCATTAGCCTGCTGCAACGCTTCGAGCGCTTGCTGCTTGACGCGATTGGTCACGGCCTGAGATAGCTCGTGCTCCATGTTCTTCTGCACGTCGGCGCGGAAGGCAGCGACGCCGCCCTCTTCGATACCGAAGCGCTTGATGAACTCATCGTCGACCTCGGGCAACTGCTTGCCAGCCACCTTGTGGACCTTCACTTTGAAAGTGGCTTCCTGCCCCGCAAGGTGCTCCGCCTGATAATCTTCGGGGAAGGTCACCTTGATCTCGAGATCGTCACCGGCCTGGGCACCCACCAGTTGCTCTTCGAAACCAGGGATGAAGCTATTGGACCCAAGCTCCAGCTCATGGCCTTCGGCGGCGCCACCTTCGAACGGCTCATCACCCAGGAACCCTTGGAAATCGACGGTCACCTGATCGCCATCGGCCGCGGCACGCTCGACCGTTTCCCACTCGGCGTTCTGTGAACGCAGCGTGTCGATCATCTGATCGACATCGGCCTCGGTCACCTCCGCCTGGGGGCGCTCGATTTCAGTGTTTTCGATCGTGTTGAGCTCGAACTCGGGATATACCTCAAGAATAGCGACGAACTCCAGGTCCTTACCGTCTTCGTCGACGGTCGGCTCTACCTGAGGAGAACCCGCTGGATTGAGGCTTTCCTGAGTGATCGCCTGCACATAGTGCTGGCGCATCATTTCGCCCACCACCTCGTTGCGGACTTCTTGGCCGAAACGCTGACGCACAACCGTCTGCGGAATCTTGCCACGCCGAAAACCGTTCAGCCGCACGTTCTTGGCGGTTTCCTGGAGACGGGTAGCCACGGCTTGATCGACTTCGGCAGCCGGCACTTGGACGGTGACACGACGTTCGATCTGGGAAGTCGACTCAACGGAAACTTGCATGAATGATCCTCTACCGACTGGGGGCGTTCTGAAAATAAGTATAAGACGAGGATTCTATGAATCCCCATTCACGCTGGCAAGCGTGCTGCGAAGTTTATGGGGCTGTATGCCTCATCTTACAAGGGAAAAGGCACGAAAAAAGGGCGAATGATCGTCGTGAAGACGCAAGAAAGCCGAATGAGGCATACCGATGCAGGCGTGCGAGGTGCAACTCACGAAGACTGAGGTTACGCCAGGAGAAACAAACAGAGGGGGCAAGTAAGGAAAAGACATCGCTGGGGTGGATGATGGGGATCGAACCCACGACCACCGGAGCCACAATCCGGGGCTCTACCACTGAGCTACATCCACCACGACGACGATTTTTTGCAGCATATTCAAGCATGGGGTGGATGATGGGGATCGAACCCACGACCACCGGAGCCACAATCCGGGGCTCTACCACTGAGCTACATCCACCATAACTTGAAACACACGGGCGTTACCGCGACATCGACACTTTTCGGATTTTCGCTTGGCGCGCCCAGCAGGACTTGAACCTGCAACCTACGGCTTAGAAGGCCGTTGCTCTATCCGGTTGAGCTATGAGCGCTTTATAACGCTGGCCCAGACCCAACCTGGAACCGATCCTCGAGAGGATCCGGATGCTGGTCGGGGTAGAGGGATTTGAACCCCCGACATCCTGCTCCCAAAGCAGGCGCGCTACCAGACTGCGCTATACCCCGTTGCCCCGAGACCGCTTGGGCGTGGCCAATCGAGCCCGTCGATGCGCAGCGTATTCTACGCATCTTCCTTGCCAGGTCAAGCCCTTACGTTTCATATTCCGCCTCATCCCAGCGCAAGATACATTGACTGCGCCTCCCAGCGTGCGAAAATTGCGCTTCTTTCAAAACGCCGCCCCTCACCGGGCCACGCACGCCAAAGGAACGAGTCGATGACCGCTCAGTTGATCGACGGCAAAGCGATTGCCGCCAATGTCCGCGAACAGGTATCTCGTCAGGTCCAGGCACGCCGCCATGATGGCAAGCGCGCTCCCGGGCTCGCGGTCATCCTCGTTGGTGAGGACCCTGCCTCCGAAGTCTACGTTCGCAACAAGCATCGCGCCTGCGACCAAGCCGGCCTGCACTCGGTGCAACACCAGCTTCCCGCCACGACCACGCAGACGCAACTCGAGGCATTGGTCGACTCGCTGAACGCCGATACCGACATCGATGGCATATTGGTGCAGCTCCCCCTGCCCGAGCATCTCGACGAACGCCCGATTCTCGAGCGTATCCGGCCCGATAAGGATGTCGATGGTTTTCATCCATACAACCTCGGCCGCCTCGCGCAACGGCTTCCCGTGCTGCGTCCTTGCACCCCCAAAGGCATCATGACGCTTTTACAAGAGAGCGGCATTCAGGCACGTGGCTTGGATGCCGTCATCGTCGGCGCCTCCAATATCGTCGGGCGCCCCATGGCCATGGAGCTGATGCTGGCGGGTAGTACGACCACTGTCTGTCACCGTTTCACCCGGAATCTCGAATCGCACGTACGCCGTGCCGACTTGCTCATCGTCGCCGTCGGCAAACCCGGACTCGTCAAGGGCGAGTGGGTCAAGGAAGGGGCCGTCGTCATCGACGTGGGTATCAATCGCCAGGCCGATGGCAAGCTCGCGGGTGATGTCGAGTTCACGCCTGCTGCAGAGCGTGCCAGTTTCATCACCCCCGTACCCGGTGGGGTCGGCCCCATGACGGTCGCCTCACTGCTGGAGAACACCCTACATGCCGCCGAACTCCACGACGGCATGCACGCCTGACATACAGACGTTACAATGAATGATGCTACCGAGATCGCGAGAAGGAGTGGATAGATGAGCGATAAAGAAATGAACGTCGAAAGCTTTAACCTCGACCATACAAAGGTCAAAGCACCTTATGTACGTCTGGCTGGCATCAAGACAGGCGAGCAAGGCGATGCGATTCACAAGTACGACCTGCGCATCTGCCAGCCCAACAAGGCACACATGGAAATGCCCGCGCTGCATTCTCTGGAACACCTGATGGCCGAACTGTCGCGCAACCATACCGACAAGATTCTCGACATCAGCCCCATGGGTTGCCAGACCGGCTTCTATGTATCGTTAATCAACCACGATGATTACGACGATGTACTCGATCTGATCGACAAGACTCTCAATGATGTCCTTGTCGCCGAGGACGTGCCGGCCTGCAACGAAATGCAGTGCGGCTGGGCCGCCAGCCACAGCCTGGAAGGCGCTCAAGCCCTAGCCCGCGATCTGCTGGCCAAGCGCAATGAATGGAACCAGGTGTTCGCCTGATCGAGAAAGAGGCCACACCCCCATGCGCAAGATCGCCATCATCGGTGCCATGGCCGAGGAGGTCGAACTCCTCGCCTCGCACCTTGAAAACGGCCAGACCCGCCAGCACGCCGGTTCGACCTTTCACACCGGCTACTTGCACGGTGTCGATGTCGTTATCCTTCAATCGGGTATCGGCAAGGTGAATGCCGCCGTTGGCACCACTCAAATGCTCGAGCTTTATAAACCCGACGTGGTCATTAACACCGGCTCGGCTGGCGGCTTCGGTGCCGATCTCGAAGTCGGGAACGTGGTCATCTCCAGCGAGGTACGCCACCACGACGTCGACGCCGTGGTCTTCGGCTATGAGTACGGCCAGGTGCCGCAGATGCCAGCCGCCTATCTCCCCGACCCTCGCCTGGTGAACGTCGCCCGCGAGTGCATCGAGGGGCTCGGTGAGTTGCGCGTCACGGAAGGCCTCATCTGCACGGGTGATGTCTTCATGGCCGATGAGGCCATGGTGGCAACGGCACGCGAGCGCTTTCCGAGCATGTTGGCCGCCGAGATGGAAGCGGCGGCCATCGCCCAGACGTGCCACCTTTACGACTGTCCGTTCGTCGTCATTCGTGCGCTTTCCGATATTGCCGGCAAGGAGTCCGACCTTTCCTTCAAGGCCTTTATCGATAAAGCTGCCACGCATTCGGCGCTGATGGTCGAAGCCATGGTCAAGCGCCTGGGCACGACATCTTGAGCCAATAACGATACCTGTCGGCAAGAAACAACAAAGCCCGCGACTATAACGTCGCGGGCTTTGTGTATCGGGTTTCCGATTGACGGAAATCAGCCGCCTTCGACCACCCAAGTCGTGCCTTCGCGGCTATCTTTCAACACAATCCCCAGCGCCGCCAATTCATCGCGAATGCCATCGGCGGTGGCGAAATCCTTGGCTTTCTTGGCCTGCGCCCGAGCCTCGATGCGCGACTCGATTTCTTCTTCGGTCATCGGCAGTTGCCCCGCCCCCGCCTGCAGGAAATCAGCCGGCGCTTGCTCGAAGAGGCCCAGCACACCGCCCAGGGAGATGAGCTCGTAAGCCAACGCTGGCGCACGCTCCGGAGCCTCCTGCTTGGCCCGGTTCAGCTCGCGCGCAAGATCGAACAACACCGCCAAGGCCTCAGCGGTATTGAAATCGTCATCCATCGCGGCCACGAAACGCTCGCGATGACGCGCGTCCACATCGCCCTCGACCGGCGTGACGCTCTGCAACGCGTTGTAAAATCGCTCCAGAGAACGGCGCGCCTCGCCCAGCGCGTCGGGGGCATAATTGATGGGACTGCGGTAGTGGCTGGCCAGAAGCAGATAGCGCACCACTTCAGGGGCATGCACCTCCAACACCTCGCGAATCGTGAAGAAGTTGCCCAGAGACTTGGACATCTTCTCGTGATCGACACGCACGGCGCCGGCATGCATCCAGGTGTTGACGTAGGCCTGTCCGGTCGCAGCCTCGCTTTGCGCGATCTCGTTTTCATGGTGAGGAAAGACAAGGTCCGGGCCACCGCCATGAATATCGAAGGTATCGCCCAAGCAGCACGTCGACATCGCCGAGCACTCGATATGCCAACCCGGTCGCCCCGCGCCCCACGGCGACGGCCAACTCTCCTCACCGGGCTTGGCGGCCTTCCACAGCACGAAGTCCAGCGGATCTTCCTTGGCGACCTCGACTTCGATACGCGCGCCCGAGCGCATGTCATCGAGATCGCGATTGCTGAGCTTGCCGTAGCCCTCGAAACGCCGCACGCGATAATAGACGTCACCGTTGGCGGCCGGATACGCATAGCCCTTGTCGATCAAGCGCTGGACCATGGCAACGATATCATCGACATGGGCCGTGGCACGCGGCTCGCGATCCGGACGCAATACGCCAAGGCGTCCTTCGTCTTCATGCATCGCGTCGATCATTCGTTCGGTCAGCGCCGCAATCGGCTCGCCATTCTCCTCGGCCCGCTTGAGGATCTTGTCGTCGATGTCGGTGATATTGCGTACGTAATCGACCTCAAAGCCGCGCCAGCGTAGATAGCGCGTGATCATATCGAACGCCACCATGACGCGAGCATGGCCGATATGGCAGTAGTCGTAGACGGTAATCCCGCAGACATACATGCGCACCCGTCCCGCGTCGAGCGGCGTGAACGTTTCCTTGCGTCGCGTCAGCGTGTTGTAGATCTGCACGGTAATCCCCTCTCAGCCTTTCTTCTGCGCCTTGGCCCAACCATCCTTGAGCCCCACCGTACGATTGAAAACGCGTTTGCCATCACGACATTCATGTCGATCGGCGCAGAAATAGCCTACGCGCTCGAACTGGTAGCGGCTTTCAGGTTCGGCATCGGCCAGACTCGGCTCGGCGTAGCCTTCGACGATACGCAGCGACTCAGGGTTCAAATGCTCGAGAAAATCGCCGTCGCGGTCTCGATCCGGCGCCTCGACCTGGAACAGGTTATCGTACAGACGTACCTCTACCGGCACGGCGTGTGCAGTGCTCACCCAGTGGATGACGCCTTTCACCTTGCGCCCTTCGGGGTTCTTGCCAAGTGTGTCGAGATCGACACTGCAGCGTAGCTCCTGGATCTCGCCGTCGGTGTCTTTAATGACCTCGTCGCAACGAATCACGTAGGCATTGCGCAGACGCACTTCCTTGCCCGGCGCCAAGCGGAAGAACTTCTTGGGTGGCTCTTCCATGAAGTCGTCATGGTCGATCCACACCTCACGCGTCAGCGGCAAGTGACGCACGCCCATATCGTCACGTGCCGGATGGCCAGCCACCTCAAAGGTTTCCTGATGATCCTCGGGGAGGTTGGTCAACACCACCTTGAGCGGCTTGAGTACACACATCGCGCGCGGGGCGTTGTCTTCCAGGTCGGAGCGAATCGCATGGTACAGCATGGCGATGTCTACCATGCCGCCATCGGCCCGCGTCACGCCGATCATCTCGCAGAACTTGCGCACCGAATCCGGCGTGTAGCCGCGCCGACGCATGCCCGAAATCGTCGGCATGCGCGGGTCGTCCCAGCCATCCACGATGCCCTGATCGACCAACAGCTTGAGCTTACGCTTGGAGGTCACCGTGTGCGCAAGATTGAGACGTGCAAATTCGATCTGACGCGGCTTGGCTGGCACCGGGAGGTTCTCAAGAAACCACTCGTAAAGTGGACGGTGATCTTCGAATTCCAGTGTACAGATGGAGTGCGTGACGCCCTCGATCGCATCCGACTGACCATGCGTGAAATCGTAAGACGGGTAAATCTTCCACTTGTCGCCCGTCTGATGGTGGTGGGCGTGTCGAACACGATAAAGGATCGGGTCACGCAGATTGATGTTGGACGCCGCCATGTCGATCTTGGCACGCAACACCTTCTCGCCCTCGGCGAACTCGCCCTTGCGCATGCGCTCGAGCAGATCGAGGTTTTCCTCGGGCGTACGATCGCGATACGGACTCGGCTTTCCGGACTCGGTCAAGGTGCCGCGATATTCACGAATCTCGTCGGGAGACAGATCATCGACATACGCCTTGCCCTCGCGCACCAAGTACTGCGCCCAGGCATACAACTGATCGAAGTAATCCGAGGCATAGCGCACTGCCCCATCCCACTCGAAACCTAACCAAGTGATATCGGCCTTGATGGCGTCGATATAGGCTTGCTCTTCCTTGGCGGGGTTGGTGTCGTCGAAACGCAGATGGCATTGACCGCCAAACTGCTCGGCAAGCCCGAAATTCAGACAGATCGACTTGGCGTGGCCGATGTGCAGGAAACCGTTGGGTTCCGGCGGAAACCGAGTGACGATGGTATCCTGGCGACCGGCCTCGATTTCCTCGCGAACCTGATTGCGGATGAAATTCGGGGCGGAGTGGCTATCTACGCTCATGGGCTGTCTAAAGAACCTCTGTTCGTTCGCGAAGTGACCGGAGGGCACGTCAAAGCACTGGCTGGCGCCTCGACACGGTTTCGCCCGCGGGTGCAAAGCCGCTATTATAGCGCGACGCCAGCGCGCGACGCCAAGTCGCGCTCAGTTCTCTTCGCCAGGATACGCCCATGATCGTTCTGCAAACCAATTACGGCAGCATTCGTCTGCGCCTCGACCATGATAACGCGCCCAAGACCGCGGCCAACTTCGAGCAATACGTGCGCGACGGCCATTACGACGACACCCTGTTCCATCGCGTCATCGATGGCTTCATGGTCCAGGGCGGCGGCTTCGACACCCAATTCGAGCAAAAGCCCACCCGTGCGCCGATCGACAATGAAGCGGATAACGGCCTGAAGAACGTCAAGGGCAGCGTGGCCATGGCGCGCACGCAGGATCCGCATTCCGCCAGCGCACAATTTTTCATCAACGTCGCCGACAACGACTTCCTCAACCATCGCGATAAGTCCATGCAAGGCTGGGGATACTGCGTCTTCGCCGAGGTCGCCGAAGGCATGGATGTCGTCGAGAAGATCAAGAACATCCGCACCACGCGCCGCGGCATGCATGCCGATGTGCCCGCCGAAGACGTCATTCTCGAGCGTGCCTACATCGAGGATTGACGACGCACAGCGTCGCGCCGAATAACGGTGCGACGCTGAGGTACCTGACTCCAGCCACAAGCACGCCCATGAGGACGCCAGCACGATGACCACCCTGCTGATTTCCGATTTGCACCTCCACGCAGGCCAGCCGGACATCGTTCACGGCTTTCTGAATTATCTAGAGACCGAGGCGCGCCACGCCGATACGCTCTATCTGCTCGGCGATATCTTCGAAGCCTGGATTGGTGACGACTACCTCGGTGACTTGGAGCGTCAAGTCATTGATGCGCTCAAGCGCCTCAGCGACGCCGGCACCCAGCTTTATTTCATGCATGGCAATCGAGACTTCCTGGTCGGTAACGCCTTCGCCGATGCCGCCGGCGCCACCCTGCTCGATGACCCGAGTCTCGTGACCCTGGGCAACCAGCGCGTACTACTGATGCACGGCGATAGCCTGTGCACTGGCGATGAGGAGTACATGAAGTTTCGCGCCATGTCGCGCGATCCAGAATGGCAAGCTCAGATTCTCGCGCTGCCCGTCGAGCAACGCCTGGAGCTCGCCAAGAGCCTGCGCCTGCAATCCGCGGACGCCAACACGCAAAAAGCCGATGCGATCATGGACGTGACGCCGGCGGAAGTCGAAGCAGCCATGCGCGCGCATGACGTCACCACGCTGATCCATGGACATACGCACCGCCCGGCGGTACACGACTTCGATCTCGACGGTCAGCCTGCCCGACGCATCGTACTCGGCGACTGGCGGCCCAGCAGTGGCTGGGAAGTGCGAGTCGAGGACGAAGCCACGCCCCAACTACGCGAATTTTCGATCTGACGACGCTGAGCTTGCAATCATGACTGCTCGTGCTGCGGTTCGAAGGCACGATCGAGTTGCAAGCGCCAGCGCACCAGCATCGGAGCGTCGGTCAACGAGACCTGGCCCAGCAATTGGCGGAACCGTTGCCGCATATCGTCATCATGGGGATCGACGAGCATTAACCATACTTCGCAGGCATTGATCTGGTGATGCCGATTCTCCTGCTCGCTCGCCGCGCGATAGGCTTGTTCAGCCAAGCGACGCACGTCCTGAGGCGCATGTCCGAGGGCATGGCGAACGCGCACCATTTGCAGGGTCAGCTCCGGCAGATACAACGAATCGCGTTCACGCGCGACCATCAAGCATTGGTCCAGATAATCCTCAGCCCGGGCATATTCTCCCAGCGCCAAGCAAGCATCGCCGTACCATAGCAAAGGCCGCTGATAGCGATCCTGTCCCGTGGCCTCGGTTACCCGCTCCATGCTCTCTTCGAGCAGCTCCAGGCCCTGCGGGTCGCCACTCATCGCCTTGTGCCAGCCAAGAATGCCTTGCGCCGAGTAATGCCAGAGATGCAGATCCGGCGTCGACGTCACTTCGCGCGCGCGTTCGGCGCGTGTCGCCGCCATGTGCACATGGCCTAACTGGCGATACAACGCCGCGGCGAAAATCAACGACAGCGCCAACGAGCCGGGATGCTTGATCGACTCGGCCAGGCGTATGGCCGCCTCGATCTGTTGCTCGGCACGCAGATAATCGCCGCGTAGGCACAAGGCCCAAGCATGGTAGCAAGCCGCGGCGATCTGCGGATGATCGGAAAATGGCAACCAATCGAGCACCATCGGCTGATGCAACGGATCGATTTCCTCGAGATGCTCGAAAGCATGGCGTACGCGTCCCGCCCAATATTCGCAATGCGCACGCGCGTAATCCGCGAGACGCTGGTAACGCGGATCGACGAGGCCCTCGGCGAATGTCGACAAACGTGCCGCTAATGCAAATGCATCGGCATGCGCATGGCGCTGGCTGCAACCGACCCAGAGCCCCCAGGTCACCAGAAACGGTTGCTCGTCATCCGGTTCGTCGTCTTCGACGCGCCGCGCTTCCAGCGTCCCCAGCATATCCTTGGCGCGCACGAAGCTCTCATGCGCCGTGGGTGAACCGTGCCCTTCGAGTGCAAAGGCAGCCTGGCCGCGCACCGTCAACAGGCTGATATGGCGCTCTTCTTGAGAGGCGAGATCTTGCAGGCACTCCAGGCCAGAGTCGGCCATCTGAAGCGCCGTGCGGTTGGCACTGAGTTTGAGAGCGGCCCGCGCGGCAAGCTCGAAGTAGCGCGCCGCCCGCGCATGGTCGCCGCTACGACGTAAGTGAGACGCAAAATAGCCCGGATGCTGGCCAATCAAGGCCGGAAAGCGTTCCTCGATGAGCGTGACGACCTGGTGATGGAGCCGCTCCCTGACATCGCGAGGACAAGAAAGGTACGCGGCTTCCTGCAACAGTTGATGAACGAACTGGTAGTCGAACGGACTATCGCCATGACAAGGCTCGATGATCTCCAGGCGCTGCATATGATCGAGCACCTGCTTGAGACGTGTGTCGCCGAGCCCGGTGCATTCACGCAAGAAGGTGATCCGGAATTGGCGCCCGAGCACCGCCGCGACATGCGCCACATCACGGTCGGCATCGAGCTGCTCGATGCGGCTGGAAAGAAGCCCCAGCAACCCGCGTGGCAGCTCATCCACTTGGACGCGTCGCCCCTCGCGCCGATCCATGTCGAGCCGCCGACAAATTTCCTGCAAGTAAAGCGGTACTCCGTCGCAACGCTCAATGAGCTGCTCACGCAGACGCGGACTGATATGCAGCCGATAATGCTTGGCCAGCTGCACCAGCAAGCGTGACGACTGCGTGCTGTCCAGACGCCCCAGCACGATGTGCTGGTCCCAGTTGAGCCGCACCGGCAACGCCTCGCGCCCATGATGACTAGCAATCAGCATGAAGGGGACATTGATCGACAGGCGTGCCTGCAATGCCAGCAATACCTTGAGCGAGAGTTCATCCAGCCATTGCAGGTCATCGATGACCAAGGCCAGCGGACGGCTCGCGGTGATACGTTCTATCAGCGAATGGAAGAGTTGCGTGACCGGCTCGAGAATCTCACCGATGTCATCGCCATCGCCATCGCTCAGCGCATGGTAGAGCACCTCACGTCGCGACTCGTCCAGCGTCGGTTCATTGGCCAACCAGGCGGCCAGTGTTGAGCTATCGACATCTCGGTCGAGATACCAGCGCAATAGCGAGCGCACCACCCCATAAGGCGTCTGGGTCGACAACCGGGTCGTCGGCTGCCAACACAAGGCGATCTCCTGGCTTTGTTCCAGCTGTCGGAAGCTTACAAGCAACGCCGACTTGCCCATGCCTAGCGCCCCTTGCACTAGCACGCTCTGGCGCAACCCGATAACCACTCGGGCCAGCGCATCACGCAATTGTCTCAGTGCTGCTTCACGTCCGATCAAGCTCGGGGGCGTGGCATCGCGCCCGCCTTCGTCGACCCCAAGCACCAACGCACGCAGGCGCACTCGCCCATCGGCGGTCAACAAGCGTGTTGTCAGGCGTGGCTGCAGATCCAGCGCGGGGGGCATGTGCTGGCTCGACTCTTGCGAAATCACCAGCTCGCTACCCTGGGCGGCGCTCATGAGCTCGAGTGCCGGCTGCGTCACCTGCCCCAGGGGATCGGCCAAGCGGCGTTCGGGCAGATACAAGCCACGCCCACTGTTGAGCCCCGCCGCCAGTTCGAAACGCGGCGCCGGATCGCCACCCGACCAATGACGCTGAACTTCTTCGGGTAACTGGCGGCGACAATGCTCGTACAATGCCACCAGCTCGGCCAATTGGTGTGTCGGCCCGTGAGTGCCGAAACAGGCTAGCCCCAGGCCTCCAGTAGCGCCAGGCAGCCAGAATCCACCCAGTAGATGACATTGGCGCTCCAGCCAACGCATCAATTCCACCTGCAGAAGCAGACAGGCATGGCCCTGGGCACGCTCCTGCCAGTCGCCCTGCAAGTGCAGGCGAATCGCCATCACCGATAGCTGGCGATAGTCGATTTCGTCTTCGCGCACGGGGGCACTATCCAGTGCCACGGTCCGCGAAAAAGCGCCTTGGGGCGAAGTGGGCGCCGTCGGCTGCGCACCGCCCGACCAGTAGCGCGCCAACTGCAAAAACTCAGCCTCGGGCTGCTGGCCTGACAACGCCAGCAGCTCCAGATAAGCGTTGAACTGCTCATGCGCAGCGGCTATTTGCCCTTTCTCGGCTAGCTGGCGCACCAGGCGTTCATGAAAGGGACCATACCCCGAGAAACGGCTCACCAACTGACGCAATATCTCCTCGGGGACATCATCGATCCCGTCCAGCGCATGCTCGATATAGGCGATCATGCGTTGACGCCATTCGCCACGCATCTTGACCAGCCAGCGCTGGAAGTCACTGCACTGCGGCAAGTGCAGTTCTTCGACCATGTCGCCGCGATACAAGGTGAGCAACTCGTCGATGGCCCCGATCTCGGGCGGCGCTTTCAGCAGCGTCTCGAGGCGACGCACATCCATCACCCAATGCGATCCCAGACGCAACTCGATGCTTTGGCGTGAGACCGTCAAGGCCAACTCAGCCTCATCGCCGAGACGTTGCCGCAGGGAATGCAAAGCATGGCGCAAATTGGTTCGCCCCGACGACAGGCCTTGATCGGGCCACAGCATTTCAGCCAGTCCGGCACGATTGGTCGCTTGCTCGTTGAGCAACAGGTAGACCAACAACGCCTTGACCTTGTCATAGCTGAACTGGGTGAGCGTGGTCCCCCCCAGCGTCATCGAAAAATGCCCGAAAAGCGTCAACCGAGGCGGTACCGGGGTGTCCTGAGTCATCGTCGTCATACCCTGATTGGGCTGGCACCGCCGGCGAGCGCGATCACGCTGCCGACGGCACACCACTGTGGAAACGAAAGCAGGTATCCGGTGATTCGATCAGTTCGCGCTCACGCTCGGCGAAAAACGCGATACGCGGCGCGATATCCTGCGTGGCGTACTGCTGCGCCAGCGCCAGATAATCTTCGTAATGGCGTCCTTCCGACTTAACCAGAGCGCGATAGAACTTGGCAAGCTCATCATCCAGAAAAGGGATTAGAGACGCAAAACGTTCACAGGAGCGCGCTTCGATGAAGGCGCCGACGATCAGGGTATCGACCAGCCGTTGCGGATCATCCTTGCCGACATGCTGCCGCAATCCCGCTGCATAGCGCGAGGCGCTAAGTTGGCGGTAGCGCACGCCACGCGCGCGCATCAAAGTGACCACCTGCTCGAAATGCAAGAGCTCCTCGCGGGCTAGCTGCGACATTTTGGTCAGCAACTCAGTATGCTCGACATAGCGATACATCAAGTTCATCGCCGTGGATGCCGCTTTTTTCTCGCATTGAGCGTGATCGATGAGCAATAGCGAGGGATGCGCCAGCGCTGCCTGAATCCAAGCATCCGGAGTCGCGCACGGCAAGAAGTTCAACAGTTCCTGGGGCAGCAAGGCGCTTACGTCAGTGGACATGGCTTTCTTCTATCAGGTGAAGGGGATTTAACGTTAAACGGTGTGCTCGGTCGGCGCTGTGGTCAGGCGGTGGAGCGCTTCCTGCGTCAACGCTTCCTGAAGCGCCGCGTATAAGGCATCGGGCGTGTATAGAGCGACGCTTGCATGGCGTCGCAATCCATAGCGACTCAAATCCTGCATGCGCGTGCGTCCCACACGCAGCAGTTCCACGGCGCGTGATAACGATGGCTGGTCGCTGCGAAAGCGGATTCGATGACGTATCAATTGCGCCTCGAGACATGCTGGATCATCGACATGTAGCAAGCGTGACGCAACACGTACACGCAGCGCATCCAGTGCCTGCATTCGCGCTGCCCGGGCCTCAGCGTCGAGCGTGAACCAGTCGCGAATTTCGTCCTCTGTACGTTGGCAACCGCGGCATACGCGATCACCGACAGTCGTCGAGCACAATCCCACGCATGGTGACTGGATACGCTTTGCCTTGCTCTCGTTGCCGGTCATCTCCACTCCCCTTTGCCCGAGCACTCATGATATCGCGAGCGCGCCGCTACAGCGACCGCCGTGCATGAGCATGCCTTCGACCTTTCTCTCAACGCCCGGCACAGAAGGCCTTCTTAACATTGTCGACAGTTTCGAGTAGAATCTCGCTGCCTACTTAGACCGGTGACAACCTGCCCCAGGTCGTGTCCGCCGTGCGCGTGCGTATATAGAAGTGATTAGCGCCACGCGCATCGCCCCCGCCCTGGTTTCGATGACTGACGAGGGTCCCAACGTGCTTGAAGCCTACCGCCAACATGCCGAGGAGCGCGCGCGCGAAGGCGTGCCATCCCAGCCGCTCAACGCCGAGCAAACCGCTGAACTGGTCGAGTTGCTCAAGGCGCCGCCCGCCGGCGAGGAAGAAACGCTTCTCGAGCTTCTCACCAACCGCGTTCCCCCCGGCGTGGACGAAGCCGCTTACGTCAAGGCCGGCTTTCTGACCGCCATCGCCAAAGGCGAGGCGACGTCACCGCTCATCGACAAGACCCATGCGGTCAAGCTGCTCGGTACCATGCAAGGCGGTTACAACATCGCCACCCTGGTCGAACTCCTCGACGATGACGCCCTTGCCCAGGAAGCCGGCGAACAGCTCAAGCACACCCTGTTGATGTTTGATGCGTTCCACGATGTCGCCGAACGTGCCAAAAACGGCAATGCCGTCGCGCAAGCCGTGCTCGAATCCTGGGCCGAGGCCGAATGGTTTCTAGCCAAGCCGGCCCCCGCCGAGAAAGTCACGCTGAGCGTGTTCAAGGTACCTGGCGAAACCAACACCGATGACCTTTCCCCCGCGCCGGACGCTTGGTCGCGCCCCGATATTCCGCTGCATGCCAACGCCATGCTCAAGAACCCGCGCGACGGCATCGTGCCGGAAGCACCGGGCAGCAAGGGACCCATCGCACAGATCGACGAGGTCAAGGCGAAAGGTTTCCCGGTCGCCTATGTCGGTGATGTCGTGGGCACCGGCTCGTCGCGTAAGTCGGCCACCAACTCCGTATTGTGGTTCTTCGGCGACGACATCCCCAACGTGCCCAACAAGCGCGCTGGCGGCTTCGTCTTCGGCGGCAAGATAGCACCGATCTTCTTCAACACCATGGAGGATGCAGGCGCCCTGCCGATCGAGATGGATGTCTCCAAACTCGAGATGGGCGATGTCATCGATGTCTATCCTTATGAAGGCAAAGTGACGCGACACGGCAGCGACGAAGTCGTCTCCACTTTCGAACTCAAGACTCAGGTCATCCTCGATGAGGTGCGTGCTGGCGGCCGCATTCCGCTGATCGTGGGCCGTGGCCTGACCGAGAAAGCACGCAACGAACTCGGCTTACCCGGCTCCAAGGTCTTTCGCAAGCCCGAACAACCCATCGATACCGGCAAGGGCTTCACCTTGGCGCAGAAGATGGTCGGCAAGGCCTGCGGCATGGGCGGCGTACGCCCCGGCATGTACTGCGAACCCAAGATGACGACCGTCGGCTCGCAGGACACCACCGGCCCGATGACCCGCGACGAGCTCAAGGACCTGGCCTGCCTCGGCTTCCAAGCCGATCTGGTGATGCAGTCCTTCTGTCATACGGCGGCTTATCCGAAGCCGGTCGATGTCGAGACCCATCACACCCTGCCTGATTTCATCATGAACCGTGGCGGCGTTTCGCTACGTCCGGGTGACGGCATCATCCACTCGTGGCTCAACCGCATGCTGTTGCCGGATACCGTCGGTACCGGCGGCGATTCCCATACCCGTTTTCCGATGGGGATCTCTTTCCCGGCGGGCTCAGGGTTGGTCGCCTTCGCCGCCGCCACCGGCGTCATGCCGCTAGACATGCCGGAATCCGTTTTGGTGCGCTTTAAAGGCGAACGCCAGCCCGGTATCACGCTGCGCGATCTGGTGCATGCGATTCCCTATTACGCCATCAAAGACGGCCTCTTGACCGTCGAGAAGTCGAACAAGCAGAACTTCTTCTCGGGCCGTATTCTGGAAATCGAAGGCCTCGAGGACCTCACCGCCGAACAGGCGTTCGAGCTTTCCGATGCCTCCGCCGAACGCAGTGCCGCTGGCTGCACGATCACCTTGGGCGAAGAGCGGGTTTCCGAGTATCTGACCTCCAACATCACGCTGCTCAAGTGGATGATCGATAACGGCTACGGTGATGCTCGCACGCTCGAACGTCGCATCCAGGCAATGCAGGAATGGCTGGCCGACCCCAGCCTGATGCGCGCCGATGCCGACGCCGAGTATGCAGCAGTGATCGAGATCGATATGAGCGAACTCGACCAGCCCGTGCTGTGCGCGCCCAATGACCCGGACGACGCGCGCCTGCTCTCCGAGGTCGCCGGCGAGCAGATCGACGAAGTCTTCATTGGCTCGTGCATGACCAACATCGGCCACTTCCGCGCCGCCGGTAAACTGCTCGAAAAACAGCCCCCCGGCAGCCTGAAGACCCGTCTGTGGCTTGCACCGCCGACCAAGATGGATCAACATCAGTTGACGGAAGAGGGCTATTACGGCATTTACGGGCGCGCCGGCGCACGCATGGAAATGCCGGGCTGCTCGTTGTGCATGGGCAACCAGGCACGCGTGGCGCCCAAGTCCACCGTGGTCTCGACCTCCACGCGCAACTTCCCCAACCGCCTGGGCGATGGCGCGAATGTCTATCTTGCCTCCGCAGAGCTTGCCGCCATCGCGGCCGTCGAGGGACGTTTGCCGAGCGTCGAGGAATACAAAGGTTACATGAGTGAGTTCAATGCCATGGCGGGTGAAATCTACCGCTACATGAACTTCCATGAAATCGAAGAGTTCCAGAACGCGGCCGCGAACGTGATTCCGGTCGCCGAGGAAGCCTGACCACTCGTCTCCAATGCTCGCCTATTGAGGAAGAGTGCAGGTCACCGAAACGCCCCGCCAATGCGGGGCGTTTTTTATAGTGTCGCCATCTACCAACGCCCGAATACGTTTTTTAACACTGTTCGACTTGTCAGTAGGCAGGACAGACGCTTAGATATGAAACGCTCGTTCGCGCTCCCATTCCATACGAGTATGGGATGAGACGGCAGGATGCCATGACATTCCGTCCACCCGGTGCTGCGCCTCGAGGCCGGCACGCCAGGGTACGTCGTGATGAGAAAATCAAGGAGAACCCATGAAACTCAAGGCTTTGATCACCGCTTCCGTGGCCACGTCGAGTCTTCTCGTCCTCGCCCCCAACGCCATGGCCGCCCCTAACCCTGAAGGCTTGTACTTCGGCGTCGGGACCGGCTTCAGCTCGCTGGAAAACGATGACGATGACGTTGACGATTTCATCGAGTCAGGCAGTGAGGACTTCGATGTCGACGATGACGACAACAGCTTCAAAGGCTTCGTCGGCTACAACTTCAACCGCTACTTCGCCACTGAGGCGTTCTATGCAGACCTCGGACGTGTCGAGCTCAAGGGCAACGACACGGCCAATACCGACCTCGAGTCAGAAGCCTACGGCGTCAGCCTCGTCGGCAAGCTGCCCATCACGAATTGGTTCGAACTTTTCGCCAAGGCGGGCATGGCGAAGTGGGAAACCGACATCGACGGTAATCTCGGTGGCGCCAGCACCGATCTGAAGGATAACGATGGCGTGGACCCGGTCTACGGCGCCGGCGCGCAATTCAACTTCACCCCCTTCCTAGTGCGTGCTGAATACGAACGCTACGATTTCGACAGCGACTACCAGGTGGACTCCTTCTCCGCATCCGTGGGCTGGCAGTTCTAAACAACACCTCATCGTGCACCGCTATAAAAGACGCCGGGCCTCGCCCGGCGTCTTCCTGTCATTTTGCTAGTTCTTCTTCCCCCAAGGCCGCACTGGCGCAACGTATCAGGCATGGCATGATGACATCTGTTTCAGCGAATGCCGCACAGGCGAGGAGACAGCATGCCCACTATCATTACTCCCGATATTTGTGACGCCTATCCCGACGTCAAGGTGATCGAGCCATCGTTGGTCAATGTCGGCGGACACGACGCCTTCTACGGGCCAGTACGCACGGTCAAGTGCTTCGAGGACAACTCGCGCGTCAAGGAAGCAGTCAACGAACCCGGCGATGGTGCCATCCTGGTCGTTGATGGCGGTGGCTCCTGGCGTTGCGCTCTGCTGGGCGACATGCTGGCCGCCAAAGCCGCCGACAATGGCTGGGCCGGCATCATCGTCCATGGATGCGTACGCGATGTCGATATTCTCAACGAGACACCACTCGGCATCCAAGCGCTTGGCACGCATCCGCGCAAGAGCGAGAAACGTGGCGAGGGCCAGCGCGATATTCCCATCACTTTCGGCGGCGTGACGATCGCACCAGGGCAGTGGCTTTACGCCGACAACAACGGAATCGTGATTGCGCATGAGCCGTTAACGCTAGACGACTGATAGCACTGCTATTTGCCAGCGGCGAGCGACGATGCGAGGCTTGCAATATCCTGATAGGAAACGAAGGAGTTGCCATGCTCGCCACCCGCACGTTGCTGGGTGACATTGCGACCCAATTGCGCGCTCAGGGACGAGCGTTACTGGTTTTTCATCTATTTTTCACTGTCCTTGCCACGGCCGTCTTGGTGCCGTTGACAACCTGGACCCTGACCAGCCTGCTGCATGCCTTCCATCGTCAGGCACTCAGTAATGCCCAAATCGTCGACATGGCACTTTCTCCCTTGGGTCTCGCCTGGGGGCTCGTGGCGCTGGGACTGAGTTTCCTGCTGATCTTCCTGCAGCAAAGCGGCATGATGCGGCTGGTCGCCGCACCCGGCCCGGGACGCTACCGGGCAACGATGAACACACTGTGGCAAATCGGTCGCCGCTTTCCGGATATCGCCGGGCTCACATTCCTGCAGGTCGGCGCCCACTTATTACTCGCCGTCCCGTTTGCGCTGCTGATCGCCTATTGTTATGACGCCTTGCTCGGCGATGCCGAGCTCTACGTCGTGATGCGCATGAAGCCCCCAGACTTATGGTATTTCGCCATGCTCGGCGGCGGCCTGGCACTCCTCGCTCTCTGGCTGCAAGCACTGCTTTACGCGCGTTGGTTCTTGGCACTACCCGCCTTAGTACTCGACCGTCTTTCCCCACTCCAGGCGCTGACACGCAGCCGTGCGCTAACACGAGGGCGACATGCGCGCATCACGGCCCTGGCACTGACATTCGCCCTAGGTGTCGCCGCGCTGCCGGTCCTGTTCAGCATCCTATTCAATAGCCTGGCATCACCGCTGATCAGCCACCTACCGGATCGCATCTCACTGCTGATTCCCGTCATGCTGGTCTACGTGGCGGCCTATACGCTGTCGATCATCGCCGTGACGTTTCTGGGTGTCGCGGCCAATAGCCTGCTCGTGGCCAATCTCTATCGACGCTTGGGAGGCGGCGTACTCGGTGTCGCGGACGCACCGGCTCCCCGACAGTCGGGATGGTGGGCCTGGGCCGCCGAGGCCGCCTTGCTGGTCTTCGCGCTGCTCCAAGCGGGATGGGTGCTGAGCGACTTCCAACTACGCGACGACGTCACCGTCACCGCCCATCGCGGCAGTTCGTTGGCGGCACCGGAGAATACCCTAGCGGCGATGCGCCAAGCCATTCAGGAAGGCGCCGACTATCTGGAGCTGGACGTCAGGCTGTTGCGCGACGGCAATGTCGTCCTCTCTCACGACCGCACGTTAGAACGCCTCACCGGTCAGGCACTGAATATCAACGACCTGACGCTAGAAGAAACGCGCGATATCGATATCGGCAGTTGGTTCGGTGATGACTTTTCCGATGAACGCTTGGCAACGCTCGATCAGGTGATTGGCCTCGCACATGGCAAGTCGCGCCTGTACGTCGAGCTCAAGCCCACCCCCGGCAACGAGCAAGCACTCATCGAGGCAGTGGTCGAACGTTTGCGGCATTACGGCATCGCCGACAGCGCAGTCATCGCGTCGTTATCGCCGACGGTGATTCGCGACGTCGAAGACTATGCCCCTGATATCGATACCACGCTGTTCGTTCAATTCCTGCTGCCCGGCGCTCTGACCTCGACCCCAGCCGACATCATCGGCCTGCGTCACACCCGCGCCGATGCCGGCACCGTCAGCATGGTGCATGACAGTGGCCGCGAGCTGCACGTCTGGACCGTCAACAGCGCCCGTGACATGTCACGCTACATCGATATGGGCGTCGACAACATCATCACCGACCGCCCCGCGACGTTGATCGATTTGCTCACCGAACGCGCTAGCCTCAGCGATGGCGAACTGCTGCTGCTCAAACTACGCAACTGGCTGCATCAGTAATGCACCGTCCGGAAACGAAAAAGGCGTGCCCATCATTGGGCACGCCTGATACCGCATGGAGATGTATCGCGCCGATGAAGGAACACGTCAGCCGACTTTTTCCCCGGCCAGCATGAACCAAGTTTCAAGTACTGCGTCAGGATTCAATGATACGGAATCGATTCCCTGCTCCATCAGCCATTTAGCAAGCTCGGGGTGATCCGACGGCCCCTGCCCACAGATGCCGACATACTTGCCCTGTTCCCGGCACGCCTGGATGGCCATGGACAACAGTTTTTTGACCGCCGGATTACGCTCGTCGAAGAGATGCGCCACGATGCCTGAATCGCGGTCGAGCCCCAGCGTCAACTGTGTCAGGTCATTGGAGCCGATGGAGAAGCCATCGAAATGTTCCAGAAACTCATCAGCCAAGAGCGCATTGGCGGGCAACTCGCACATCATGATGACCTTCAGGCCGCGGCCTTCGGGAGACGCCGCCTCGCCCCGCTTGAGCCCGTTGGCAGCCATCAGCGACACGACTTCGCGCCCTTCGTCGGGCGTACGTACGAACGGCACCATGATCTCGACGTTATCGAATCCCATGACATCCCGGACGCGTTTCAGGGCGCGGCACTCCAGCTCGAAGCATGGGCGGAACGTCTCCGAGATATAACGCGAAGCGCCACGGAAGCCGAGCATCGGATTCTCTTCGCCGGGCTCGTAGAGCTTTCCGCCGATGAGGTTCTCGTATTCGTTGGATTTGAAATCGGAGAGCCGCACGATGACGCGCTTGGGATAGAACGCCGCCGCCAGCGTGGAAATGCCCTCCACCAACCGATCGACATAGAAGCTCACCGGATCGTCATACCCAGCGGTACGTAGGTCGATGGTCTGCTGTAGGTCAGCGGGTAGCGTGGCGTAATCGATCAATGCCTTGGGATGCACGCCGATCATGCGATTGATGATGAATTCCAGGCGTGCCAGCCCGACACCCGCATTGGGCAAGCTAGAAAAGCCAAAGGCACGATCAGGATTGCCAACGTTCATCATGATATGGAAAGGCAGCGCCGGCATGTTGTCGACCGTCGTCGTCTTACAATCGTAATCGAGTAGCCCGTCGTAGACATGACCGGTGTCACCCTCGGCGCAGGACACGGTCACCTCGCGGCCATCGGCAAGCGCCTGGGTTGCGTCGCCACAACCCACCACGGCGGGAATGCCCAATTCGCGCGCAATAATGGCCGCATGGCACGTACGCCCGCCGCGATTGGTGACGATCGCAGAGGCGCGCTTCATGATCGGCTCCCAGTCGGGGTCGGTCATGTCCGTCACCAGCACATCGCCGTCGTACACCTTATCCATCTGCTCGGGACTGGCCACGATCTTGACCGCACCCTGGCCGATGCGCTGGCCGATGGCGCGGCCATCCACCAGTACGCGGCTTTTTTCCTTGAGCTGAAAACGCTCGAGCTTGCCGCCTTCCACGTTGGAAACTACGGTTTCGGGACGTGCCTGAACGATGTACAGCTTGCCATCGTCGCCATCGCGCGCCCATTCGATGTCCATCGGACGTCCGTAGTGCTCCTCGATGGTCACCGCTTGCCGGGCCAACGCCATGACCTCGTCATCGTCGAGACAAAAACGTTGACGGTCGGCATGCGGCACATCCACGGTCTGCACCGAACGGCCAGCGGCGCTTTCTTCGCCGTAGACCATCTTGATCAGCTTGGAGCCCAGTGTCCGACGCAGCACGGCCGGACGCCCTGCCGCCAGCGTCGGTTTGTGGACGTAGAACTCATCGGGATTGACCGCCCCCTGCACGACCGTCTCGCCCAGCCCCCAGGAGCCCGTCACGAACACGGCATCGCGATAACCGGATTCGGTATCGAGCGTGAACATCACACCGCTGGCCGCCGTTTCGGAGCGCACCATCTTCTGCACGCCGGCGGAAAGCGCCACGTTCTCGTGCGGATAACCGCGATGCACACGGTAGGCAATGGCACGGTCGTTGAACAGTGACGCGAAGACCTCGTGAACCGCGCGCTTGACGTTGTCGAAGCCCTCGATATTGAGGAAGGTTTCCTGCTGCCCCGCAAACGACGCGTCGGGTAGATCCTCAGCCGTCGCGGAAGAGCGTATCGCCGCCTTGAGATGCGGATGCTTGTCCTGCAGCTGGCCATACGCCTCGGCCAAGACCCGTTCGAAAGCCGGCGGCAGTGGTGTGTCGATGACCCACTGACGGATTTGCGCCCCCGTCTTGGCCAGGGCCGTGACATCGTCGACATCCAGACGGGCCAACGCGTCGTTGATGCGCTCGTTGAGTCCCTCATGCGCGAGGAATTCGCGATATGCGACGGCGGTGGTGGCAAAGCCGCCGGGCACGGTGACACCGGCATCCGCCAGGTTGGAGATCATTTCACCGAGTGACGCGTTCTTGCCGCCCACCCGCTCAACATCATTCATGCCAAGCTGATCGAACCAAACGATATACTCTTCCAAGAGAACCCCCTCGAGTCAGGACGGTCGCGATGACGACGTCGTCACAGCCAGTGCCGCGCGGGGCGCGGCGAATGCTCGTACCCTACCAAGGGGCCTGGCTATTCACCATTGGTCTAATAGCGAAGGGGTTGGAGTATTTTTACAACAACGCGGCATTTTCGAACATTCTTGTAGTCGCCGTGCCGAGCGCGACGAACGCCTATTTGCGCTTGTTAGAAAGGAGCCAGAGAATAGACACATCATTTTCGCCACGTTCGGACATTCGCCATGCCCCGCACCGCTTACTTCATATCCGATGGTACCGGCATCACCGCGGAAACACTGGGCCGCAGCCTGCTTGCTCAATTCGAGGACGTCGAGCTCAACCTGGTGGTCAAACCCTATATCGACACGCTGGAAAAAGCCCACACTCTGGCGGCCATCATCGCCCAGACCGCCGATCGTGACGGCGCTCGCCCTATCGTGATCGACACCATCGTCGATCAGGCAATCCGCGCCATCATTGCCGATGCGCCGGGCTTCAAGATAGACATCTTTTCGACATTCCTGGCCCCGCTCGAAGAAGAGCTTGCGACCCACTCCACGTATACGGTGGGACGCACCCATGCCATTGGCCGCGACGACATTTATATGCATCGCATCGATGCCGTGCACTTCGCGCTCGACAATGACGATGGCGCACGCACGCACCAATACGATCAGGCCGATGTCATCCTGGTCGGCGTCTCACGTTGCGGCAAGACACCCACCTCGCTTTATCTGGCGCTGCAATTCGGCATTCAAGCCGCCAACTACCCCCTTACCGAGGATGATTTGGATGAAGACGGCACGCTGAGCATGCCTAAGGCGTTGGCGCCTTATCGCCACAAGCTATTCGCCTTGACCATCGACCCACGCCGACTCGCGGCGATTCGCAGCGAGCGTCGCCCCAATAGTCGGTACTGTTCAATGGATCAATGCATGCAGGAATTGCAGCAGGCCGAGGCACTGTTTCGCCGCTACCATATCCCCTATATCGACACTACACGTTTCTCCATCGAGGAGATTTCCACGCGCATGATCGCCGAGACCAGCCTGACGCGACGCTTCAGTCCGCGCTGATGCTCGACTCACCAGCTCGGACAGCTCAAAGATCGGCCAGCGGATGCGTTTCAGCATCCCAAAGCGGCATGAAAAAGCCATCAATGTAGCTCGCTGGTACGTTGGCGACATCCGTATACGCCCATTGCGGCGTCCGATCCTTGTCGATCAGCAGCGCGCGAATGCCTTCAGCCAATTCCGTATGTCGACAACATTGCACCGAGAGCATCAACTCATCGCGAAACGTCTCCGCCAAGCTACCATGCCGGTGCCGACACAGCATGCGCCACACCAAGTGCGCCGTGGCCGGACAACCTGCCGCCAAACGCGCGCGGTTGGCGGCCAGCCAGGCATCCTCGCGGGGGTCATCGAGAATGCGGCGTACTACTTGCGTGATATCCGCCGCATCGCTCAAGACCTGAAGATGATCCAGACGCGGCATGACCTCGGCCTCAGGTGCCAATGCACGGTTCTCGAAACCACGCAAGACCTCCCTCACCGCCTGCTGCGGGTGGCGATAATCGGCATTTTCCAAGGCCTTGAGCACGTCCTGGCGCGCCTCACTGGCGATGACGCGATCCGCCAATCCCAGTTCAAGGGCATCGCGTGCATTGAGCTGGGCACCGGTCACGCCCAGATAAAGCCCCACGCCACGAGGCATGCGCTGGAAAAACCAGCTGGCTCCAACATCAGGATATAGACCAATGCTTATTTCCGGCATTGCCAGGCGGCTGGTGTCGGTCACGATACGGTGATCGGCGGCAACCAATAGCCCCAGACCGCCCCCCATGGCGACGCCGTCGCCCCAGACGACAAGGGGCTTGGGGTAGTGATGAAGGAAATGATCGAGACGATACTCGGCCCCGAAGTAAGCCCGAGCGGCCTCTCCCTCGTCCCCTGGCGACGTCGTCATGGCACGATACAAGGCGACCACATCGCCGCCCGCACAAAAGGCCTTGTCGCCCATGCCTTGCAGCCACACCGCATGCACCGACACGTCTTCCGCCCAGGCGTCGAGCTTGGCATGCAGCGCGGTGATCATCGCCAGTGACAAGGCATTGAGGCTGCCGGGCGCATTCAACGTGGCGATGCCGAGGCACCCGCCGTCACGTGTGGGCCGCTCCTCGAAGAGTATCTCGGATTCCGTCATCACTACCCCTCACCTTCTACTGCGAAAAGACGATGCGAGCTAGCTCATGCATACGGCTTCATTGTGGCAGAGCGTACGCTCACATACCGCGCGGAGCGAAAATCCCCGGCGCATTGCGCCAGTAGCCCTTATAGTCCATACCGAAACCGAACACATAGCGGTCGACGACCTCAAGGCTGCAATAATCCGCCTGAAGCCCCGGCACTGCCTTACGATCGTGACGCTTGTCGACCAGTACCGCTGTCGAAATACTCGCCGCACCCGCCTGACGGCAATAGTCCAGAATCGCCGCCAGCGTCGTGCCCTCGTCGAGAATGTCGTCAACGATCACTACATGGCGACCGGCCATGGGAATCTCGGGCGAGACGCGCCAGAATAGCTCGCCCCCGCGCATCCCACCGCGATAGCGTGTCGCATGGAGATAATCCACTTCCAGCGGGAAGCCGAGCCGCGTCAGCAGATGCCCCGTGGTGATCAGTCCGCCGTTCATCACGCAGTAAAAGACCGGCAATGTGTCACCCAGATCGTGAGTGATCTCATCAGCCATACGGTCGAGGGCGCGCTCGACTTCCTGCTGAGAAATGAGGCAATCGGCATGCGCCATGACATCGCGCATGGTCGCCAGGGATTCCTGGCACACGGGAGTAGATTGATTAGGCATCGGATTCCTGATCGTGATCCTGGGAAGCATCGTTCACTTCGCCTCGACCAGCGTTTCGCGAACGCTGGCGAGACGACGTATAGGGGGCCTCGCGGTCAGGCGCCGCCCGCGAGTGGGTATTGTCGGATGCCTCATGCTGGACATCGTCATCGGTGTTTTCGCTGCCGGCATCACTGTCATTGTCGGCATCATCCTGGACGTTATCACGGTTCGTCTCGTCGGTGAGCGCGACCGGCCCGGCAATATGTAGTTCGGAGGCGGGCAACGCCAGACGCGCCTCATGCTCGCGCACGATATCGTAGACACGCAGCAAAATGTCCTGCTTCATCGTCTGGAATTCGGCCCAGTCAGTCGTCTTGGCAAACGCATATACGATCAGCTCTAGTGCATGTTCGCCATAGCTCTGAAAGTACACCAGGATTTGCTCATTGGCATCTACGTCATCATGCGCATCGAGCATCGAGCGAATCGCCTTGACGATCCCCGTTACGCGTTCGATATCGGTATAACGTAGCCGGATGGTCTCGAAAAGGCGCCGATTCCACATCCGCGAAGGGTTCTCGAGCACCAGGTTACTGAAGGCGGAGTTAGGGATATAGATCGGACGCGACGCGAAGGTGCGGATACGCGTCAAGCGCCAGCCGATATCTTCCACGACCCCTTCTATATCGCGATCTGGAGATTTGATCCAATCGCCAACACGAAACGGCTTGTCCAGATGAATCATTAAACCGCCCAAGAAATTGGCCAGCATATCTTTGGCAGCGAAGCCGATTATCAGCCCGCCGGCCCCACCGAAGGCGGCCACCCCCGAGGGCGAGACCCCCAGGCTCGAAAGAATCAACAGCCCGATAATGACGACGACTATCGCCCCCAGTATCTTGGACACGGCCGACGCCGTATCGGCATCCATGGACTTGGCGCGATGCCCGCCCGGGGGAAAAACTAAGCGTTTCTCGAGAAGCTTTACGGCCCTGAGCCCCGCCCAGGCCAACAAGAGCAACGTAATGACGGCGCGCGCCTGGGCCAGATGCCCCTCCGCCCACTCGATGTCCCAATGATAACGAACGACGGTCAGGCAGAGCGTAGCCCCCATCAGCCAGATCCAGAGGCGCAGCGGTCGCCGCAGTGCCTTGATCAGGATGTCCGCCCAGCGGTTGCTGGTTTTCTCCAGCAACGGCCCCACACGCCAGATGACAACCCAGCTCACCAGATCGACGATCAGCGTCAGGGCGACGACTAGGCCAATCGCCGCCACCCAAAGCGGCATGCCCAGGGTGGTTTGAACCCAATCCATCACGGGAGAGAAAAAATCGAACACGAGGATCCTTCCTTCTAGCTAGTACAGGTAGCGACGTCGATAGCCAGTGGCAAGGTCAGTTCGTAGGCGTTTCCGAGAGTGCCTCGAAACGTGCATGGGCGCGACGCCACCGCGCCAGCGCGGGTAGTGTTTCAAGCTCAGGGCGGGCCCGACCGTAACGCAACTTGCCCAGGCGCTTGGAAGAATGGCCCGCCGCCGCGTCGATGATCTCGAGCGCCGCCGGGCGATCGTTACACACCAGTACCATGTCACATCCCGCTGCCCAGGCGGCCACGGCACGTGCCGTGGGCGGCCCAGCCACGTGTGCACCGGCCATGCTTAGGTCATCGGAAAACACCACGCCCTTGAACGCCAACTCCTCGCGCAACATGCCAAGCCAGGAAGGGGAAAAGCCCGCCGGGCGCGAATCGAACGCGGTATACACCACATGCGCCGGCATCACCGCATCCAACTTGCCGGAGAGCCTCTTGAAAGGAACCAGATCATGCTCGCGCAACGCCGATAATGAACGTGTGTCCTCGGGCAAAGCATGATGCGAGTCGAGGCTGACACCGCCATGGCCTGGGAAGTGCTTACCCACAGCGATCATGCCGGCCTCGTGCAACCCATCGATAAAAGCCTCGCCGAGCACCGTGACGACCTCGGGGTCGGCGGAAAAGCTCCGATCGCCGATGGCCGGCGAACGCTGGTCATCAACGTCGAGCACTGGGGCAAAGGTAATATCGAACCCGCAGGCCGCCATTTCCATGCCCAACAGCCAGCCGGCTTCATGGACCAGGGTGCGAGTCGCGTCAGGGGCCTCGGCATACCCGGCAGCCAGCGTCGCCATGGACGGCAGCCGCGTGACGCCGTTCTGCAGGCGTTGGACACGCCCGCCTTCTTGGTCGATCGCCAGCAGCACGTCAGGTCGCACGTCGCGAATCGCTCGGGTCAAGGCGCGCACTTGCTCGGCATCGTGCGTATTGCGCTTGAACAGGATCACCCCACCGATCTCGGAGCGAGCCAGAAGATGACGTTCGTCGTCGCTGAGTTGAGTACCTTCGATGTCCAGCATGACCGGGCCGAGAGGTTGGGTCATCGTCGCGCTCCTGGCAAATGGAGGAAGGATTCTAGGCGGTGAGCAGCACTACGTCGAGCGCAGCCCTTGTGTAAACACCCTCTCAGTCATGTAGCCAAACCGGCGTGCCGGCCGGTGCGGCCTCGAACACGGCCAGCAATGTCTCATCGCGTAGCCGAATGCAACCGTGCGAAGCCGGCGTTCCCATTGGCTGGTCGGCGGGCGTGCCATGCAGGTATATATAGCGGCGCTGACTATCCACATCGCCGCCGCGGTTGACACCGCGTTCCAAACCACACAACCACAGGATACGCGTCAATATCCAATCCCGCTCGGGATGGGCACGGGCTAGTTCGGGCGAAAATATCTCGCCGGTGGGACGCCGTCCGCGAAAGACACTGCCGGGCGCCATTCCCTCACCGATGACCGCACGCACATAGTGCCACCCCACAGGCGTCTGACCGCTGCCCTCGTGCTGCCCAATACCGTGCTCCCCCGAGGAAATCGCGAACGTCTCGCGGCACACATCGCCTTCGCGGATCGTCAGCGACTGCGCGCCAAGATCGATTTCCAGCCAGACACCCCGCTTGGGGGGAAGATCGGCGAGTTGCGGCGTTCGCATCATCCCGCCACCTTGAGAGCATCATCGGGCAATGGCGCCTGCATGCCAGCCACGACCACCGGACGTAGACGTCGAATCAAATCGCGGACACTGACATGCTCGTGATAATCCTTGTCGGCGATATCGCGCAAGGCATCGAGCCCCGACAGCGTGAAGATCACTGTACCCAGCATGAAGTGTAATCGCCAGAAGCGCTCCGCCTCGGGTAGTTCCGGCGTGGCACGACGCACTAGGTCGCTGAAGCGTGAGAATACATTGCCATAGTGCTCCTGAATGTAACGGCGCAAGTGGCCCTGGGCCTGGGTATAAGCCAGTCCCAGTAAGCGCATGAACACCTTGAGGCTATTGCGCTCGGCGGGGACTTCCAACACCGTACGTGCCAGCGTCTCCAACAACACTTCGAGAGGAATGGCCTCGCCCCGATATTGCACCTCGAGCTCATCCAAGGCTTGATGAAAACGCTCTGAAAAAGGATCGAGATAGCGTGCAAAGACCGCCTGGATGAGCGCCTTTTTGGACCCAAAATGATAGTTGACCGCCGCCAGATTGACCTTAGCCTTGCTGGTGATGGTACGTAGCGAGGTCTCGGCGAACCCCCGCTCGGCAAACAGGACCTCGGCGGTATCGAGAATGCGCGTCACTGTATCTGTCTGAGCCATGGGGGCGCCCCGCGTGGAATAAACGAATGTTTAAAACAATTCGATTCTAAGCCTTGAGGTCGATAACGACAAATCTCCACGTTTGAAACACTCTGCCCTGAGAGAATGCCCCCGCGGATGGTTGCACCGCGCCAAAGACTGGATACAATCACATACTGTATGCTTGAACACGTCAGCGCCTGCCGGAGGCCCCATGTCTCGCTCGTTAACTTCGCGCCAGCAACATGTCTTTGATTTTATCGTCAAAACCATGAATGAGCTTGGCTACCCACCGACGCGCGCCGAAATTGCCCGGGCCTTGGGCTTTCGCTCGCCGAACGCCGCCGAGGAACATCTTCGTGCGCTCGACCGAAAGGGGGTCATTCGCATGATCCCCGGCACGTCGCGTGGCATCCGCCTCACTGCAGAAGACGACACCGCCTTAACCAACGACGACGGCCTGCCGGTCGTCGGTGAGGTCGCCGCCGGTAGCCCAATTCTCGCCGCAGCGCACATTGACCGACACTGCCCGCTCGCACCGGACTACTTCACACCCCGCGCCGATTATCTGCTACGTGTCCGCGGGCTCTCGATGAAAAATGCCGGCATTCTCGATGGCGATCTGCTCGCCGTGCATCGCACCCAGCAGATTCGCGACGGCCAGATCGTCGTCGCCCGTCTGGAAGACGATGTCACCGTCAAGCGCTTCAAGCGTCAAGGTCATCATGTCTGGCTGCTCGCCGAGAACGAGGATTTTTCCCCCATAGAGGTCGACCTACGTCACCAGGATCTCGAGATCGAAGGCCTCGGCGTCGGCGTGATTCGTGGCGGTGGCGGTAACGGCCTGCACTGAGCCGACACGCCGTTCATCATGCGCAAGATCCTTCATGCCGATTGCGACTGCTTTTATGCCGCCGTGGAAATGCGCGACGATCCAGCGTTACGCGACATTCCCTTGGCGATCGGCAGCAGCCCTGAGATGCGCGGCGTTGTCGCCACTTGCAATTACCCCGCGCGCGCCTTCGGCATCCATTCAGCCATGCCCATGGCGCGTGCCATGCGCCTGTGCCCGCATCTGACGCGACTCTCCCCGGACTTCGACAAATACCGTGCCGTCTCGGCTCGCATCCAAGCGCTGTTCCAAGAGCTGACGTCACTGGTGGAGCCCCTGTCCCTCGACGAAGCGTATCTGGATGTCAGCGAGGTCACACGCTTTCAGGGAAGCGCGACCTGGATGGCCAAATGGCTCAAACAAGAAGCGTTGGCGAGAACGGGAATCGTCATCTCTGTGGGGGCGGCGCCCAGCAAGTTTCTCGCCAAGCTGGCCAGCGACTGGGACAAACCGGATGGGCTCCGAGTGATCGCACCCGATGAAGTCGAGGCTTTCCTCCTCGCGTTGCCCGTCAAGCAGTTGCACGGTGTCGGCCCGGCGACGGCGGCCAAGCTCGAGGCATTGCAGATCGTGACCTGCCACGACCTGCGCGAATGGCCCCTCGAATCTCTGGTGGAGCGCTTTGGCAAGTTCGGACGGCGGCTATTCGAGCTGGCGCGAGGCATCGACGAACGCCCGGTACAGATCGAGCGTGAACGCAAATCCGTCAGCGTGGAGACGACATATCACCGCGATCTGCCCGACTTGGCTAGTTGCCATGACGCACTCGCGCCGCTCATTGAGCGCTTGCTGGCGCGTCTGAGACGGCACGGCACACCGGGCATTCAAAAGCTGTTCGTCAAGGTTCGCTTCAATGATTTCAGCAGCACGACCCTTGAAGCCACGGGCCGCGAGGCGCTCGCGGCCCGCTTTCAAGCCTTGCTGGACGGCGCCTGGGCACGCGGCGAGCGCCCCGTTCGCCTGCTGGGGGTCGGCGTGCGACTAACGCCCGAGGCGCAACAACGACAGATGACGCTCTTCGACTGATTCCCTTCAGGCAAAGACGACCGTCTTATTGCCATGGATCAGGACTCGGTCCTGTAAATGCCAACGTAGTCCCCGCGCCAACACAGCTTTTTCGACGTCACGCCCTAGACGCACCAGATCCTCAGCGGTATGGCAGTGCGTCACGCGCTGTATGTCCTGCTCGATGATGGGTCCCGCATCGAGCTCTTCAGTGACGTAGTGGCACGTCGCGCCGATCAACTTGACGCCCCGCGCGTAGGCCTGATGATAAGGCTTGGCGCCCGCGAACGAGGGCAGGAAGCTGTGGTGGATATTGATGATCCTCCCGGCATATCGCTGACACAAGTTGGGCGGCAAAATCTGCATATAACGCGCCAGCACCACCGTGTCCGCCCGAGCCTCCTCGACCAGTGCCTCGACCCGAGCGAATGCCGCCGCCTTGTCGTCCGCATCGACCGGTACATGGTGAAAAGGAATGCCATGCCATTCGACCAGCGCACGCAACGATTCATGATTGGAGATCACGCACGGGATCTCGCAATCGAGCTCACCCGCGGTCCAGCGGTACAACAGATCGACCAAGCAATGCGAAGCACGCGAGGCCATCAGAACGACGCGCTTGGGTTTAGCAGTATCGCTCAGTGCCCAATCCATCGAGAACTCACCGGCAATGGCGGCGAAGTCGTCGCGCATCGCATCAAGACTCAGCGGCAACGACTCAGCCTTGATTTCGTAGCGCATGAAAAAGCGTCCAGTAGCCAAGTCCGAGTGCTGATTGGCCTCGGTGATCCAGCCTCCGTGGCCAGCGATGTAACTGGATACGCGAGAAACGATGCCCACGCGGTCGGGGCACGAGACGATAAGACGATACGAATGGGACATGCGCGCTACCATCAATCCTGAAATGAGGCGGTGATCGGCGCGCTCTCGAGGAAGGCGCCTCTCACCAAAGGGCGCCTATTGTAGCGAATTCGATCATGACAAGAAGCCTCGATTGTGGCCGCGCCGGGGCATCCCGTATAGTAATGGGCATCTTCACGTTAAGGGATAACGATGTCCCAACCACGCATCCAGATACGCGCCCGCCGCAAGCCTCCTCTTCAGATACTGCCCCTCGGCGGCTGCGGTGAAATCGGCATGAATTTCACCCTTTACGGGCACCTTGATCACTGGATCGTGGTCGACTGCGGCATGATGATTCGCCAGGACCTCCCACAGGCGCCCTTGCAAGTCCCCAATGTCGACCTCCTGCCTTCTCAGGATATCGTTCCTCAGGCAATCCTCGTCACGCACGGACATGAAGATCACATTGGCGCGATTGCCTGGCTGTGGCCACGTTGGCAATGCCCCATCCATGCGACGCCACTGGCCGCCAGCTTGCTGCGCCTACGCTTCGCAGAGCAGCAATTGCCTACCGCTGCGATTCACGTCATCACGCCCGACGAAGCCATGCAAAGCGGCCCTTTCGATGTGCGCTTCTTACCACTGCCGCATTCGATTCCCGAAAGCTGTGCCCTGCTATTGGCGACACCCGATCACCGTATCCTGCACACCGGCGACTGGAAACTCGACCCTGAGCCTTTGATCGGTGATCCTGTATGTCCGCAACGATTCCAGGCACTGGCACCTATCGACCTCGTCGTCGGCGACTCCACCAATGCCCCCGTCTCCGGACACTCACGCAGCGAAGGCGACGTCGCACGCGCACTTGAAACGACGATCGGCGCCTGCCCCGGCCGCGTGATCGTCAGCTGTTTTGCCAGCAACCTGGCACGCATTCTGGCACTGGGCCGTGCTGCCAAGGCATGCGGACGACGCGTCAGCCTCATGGGCCGTTCGATGGAGCGTATGGTGAATGTCGCTCGAGGACTGGGCTATCTCGAAGACTTCCCTTCCCTGGTCCCCGTTCGCGACCTTGGCTATTTGCCACCCGAAGAGGTTCTGGTCATTGCCACCGGTAGCCAGGGAGAGCCACGCTCCGCGCTGTCTCGCCTGGCTCAGGGACAGCACGCCGATTTCGAACTCCAGCCCGGCGACAGCGTCATTTTCTCGGCCAAGGCGATCCCGGGTAACGAATTGCTGATCGAGCGCTTACAGGCTGGACTCAAGCGTGCCCGCATCACTCTGTACGATGAGCGCAACCATCCCGAACTGCATGCCTCGGGGCATCCTGCACAAGACGAATTGCAGCGTCTTTATGGCTGGCTTGCCCCCAGATATTTGCTCCCCGTACACGGTGAGTCGCAGCACCAACAAGCGCATCGCACCCTGGCGGAATCGATCGGTATCGAGGTGCCCTGGATCCCACGAAACGGCGATATGCTTCGCTTCGATAACGAGGGTTTGAGCTGCATTGCGCGCCACTCGTTGACGCCGCATATCGTCACTCAAAATCGCATTCATCCTCTAGAAGGGTTGCGTGCTCCCGCCCTGTCGAGCATGAATCGCCGTAGCGGCATCTTGAGTTTGACGCTTCCGGTCGTACGACAGGCGTCGGGATGGGCCCGCGTGGGACGTTTGTTATGGGATACGAGCCACGACCTGGCGCTGGACGATACCGCTCTCGCCGATTGGCTCGACGATCAATTAGCCATCTACGAGGCGGACACCATCGCCAGATTACGCCAACAACTACACGCCCCCTTGATGGATTGGCTCAATCAGCATCTTCGACGTCTTCCCGACGTCCATCTGCATATCATGGCTGCGGAAGAGACCTCGCCGATCGATTTTTGATCCAATATGAAAAAACGGACCCGGAGGTCCGTTTTGATCGTTTAAGCGTGTCACTTACTGCTTGCGTTCCTTATCTTTCTTCGGCGGACGTCCCCGACGCTTGCGCGGCTGTTCGGATATCAAGTCGTCCAGAGAAAGGCCGGCATCGCTCATCGCTTCACGAATTTCCGCCAACTTCCGTTCTTTTGCGGCTTCTTCAGCTTGGCGCTTGTGATCTTCCTGCTGCTTCTGTTCGATCACTTCACCGATGACTTCCGACAGCTTGTGGAGCTGCTCCATGCTGAGCTGTCGCGCGGCAGCGCGAGCCACGTTTTTATTTCGCGCAATGCGCTCCAGAGTATCAGTGGACATTCGCCTCCTCCATTTAAAATAACCAACCTGCAGCATAACGCCTTGGCGTTTCTGAAAAGTATATGACTCGAACTTGGTTTAGCAAGAAAATAATGTCCTCGACCCAAGTCGAACCTTATAACTTTATGGTCAGGAGACGCATCACGCTACCGCGAATAAAGCACTCACACAAAACATTATCCGCCCGTCATATTCATGAAGCGTACGATATCCACATCACCATCCGTGCGGAAATGATGGCGCTCGGGTTTCAGTGGCATAGCCTCGATGATGCGCTGCTTGAGACGCTCCATATCACCGGGATAACGCCGTAAAACCTCGCGCAGATCGACCGAATGCTCGTTACCGAGACACAGTAACAAGCGCCCTTCGACCGTGACCCTCACCCGGTTGCAGGTGTCGCAGAAATTATGGCTGTGCGGTGAAATAAAACCGATGCGTGAATCGCTATCCGGCATCCGGAAATAACGCGATGGCCCCAAGGTATTCTCGGTGGTCGGTAGCAACGCATATCGCGATGCGATGGCCGCATGGACATCATCGCTGGAATAAAAGGTTTCTTCACGCGAGTGGTCAGACACATCGCCTAGCGGCATTTCTTCGATGAAACTGATATCCACGCCTTCTCGACGCGCAAAGTCGACCAAATCGAGAACTTCATCGTCGTTACGCCCTTTGAGCACGACGGCATTGAGCTTGATACGCTCGAACCCGGCATCCCGCGCGGCACGAATACCGGCAATGACATGCTCGAGATTGCCGGTGCGCGTCAAGCTGCGGAAGCGCTCGGGATCGAGTGAGTCAATACTGATATTGAGGCGCTGCATACCGCCTTCTCGCAATGCCTTGGCATGCTTGACCAGCCCCGCTCCATTGGTGGTCATGGCGAAGTCCTTGAGGCCCGGAAGCGCGCCGACACGCGACACCAGATCATCGATGCCACGTCGCACCAACGGCTCACCGCCGGTCAAGCGAATCTTTTCCACGCCCAGTTCGACGAACGCACGCGCCACCTGCTCGATCTCTTCAAGCGTCAATATCTGTGCACGCGGCAGGAACGTCATGTCCTCGCTCATGCAGTAGACACAGCGAAAGTCACAGCGATCGGTCACCGAGATCCGCACATAGCGAATCTGGCGCTGAAAGTTGTCGATCAGCTCGGTCATGCTTCCTCCCAACGGTCCGCGTCCCGCACGTCACTGTCACGTGCCGAGACCCAATACGTCCCGCTTGCAGTGTGTTCTTTCTTCCAGAATGGCGCACGTGTCTTGAGGTAGTCCATCAGAAAATCGCACGCGTCGAATGCTGCGCGGCGATGGGCGCTCGCGACCATGACCATGACGATGGGATCACTTGGCGCCAAGCGGCCGACACGATGCACGATGCGTATTCCATCGAGCGGCCAGCGCGACGTCGCCTGCTCAGCAATGTCGCGCAGCGCCGCCTCGGTCATGCCGGGATAATGCTCCAGCGACAGGGCCTGTACGTCCGGGCGCTCATTGAAATCGCGCACTAGGCCGGTAAAGGTCACCACGGCACCGATATCGCGACGCCCCGCCAGCAATTGACGCTGCTCCTCGCCCACATCGAAGACCGGGGCCTGCACACGTACATCGATCATGATTGCCTCCTCACCCGCCGGTGACCGGCGGAAAAAACGCCACTTCATCCCCATCGGAGAGCGGCGTTTCTTCATGCGCCATGGCATGGTTGACGGCACATAGAATGCGCGCGGCGGACAAGGCCGCGAAGCGGGAATCCTGTGCCTCAAGCACGGTCTTGAGACTGGCGACATCGGGGCTTTTCAGCGATTCAACCGGCACTTCCACCTCTTCAACATCCAGCCGCTCACGCAATTCGGCGAGAAACTTGACGCGTATTGCGGCGATTTCGACGGGGGGCGTTTCGAACGCTTCGCGCGTCGCGGATTCATCCTCGGAAGCGCGATGCCAATCACCGGACTTGCCGCCCGTCTTGTGCTCCAGGCGCACGCCTTCGACCGTCATATCCTTGTCGACCGCCTTGCACATATCGTAGAGGGTCAGACACGCAACCGAGACCGCGGTCAGCGCCTCCATTTCCACACCGGTGCGGCCCGCCAGACGGCAGCGTGACTCCACATGCACGCAAGAAGCTGCGTCGTCGAGGCGAAAATCGACACTCACCTTGGACAGCAACAACGCATGACACAGGGGAATCAGCTCATGCGTACGCTTGGCGGCCTGAATGCCGGCAATACGCGCCGTGGCCAGTACATCCCCCTTGGGCAAGCCACCCTCGGCCAGCAATGCAAGCGTTTCTGGGCGCATGACGATGCGTCCGCTTGCCACGGCCTCGCGCTGCGTTTCGGCTTTGTCGCCGACATCCACCATGTGGGCTTCGCCACGCGCATTGAGATGGGTCAAACTCATGTCAGGTCACCGAACGGTTGTATCGTCACCGGCGTCCCCGCCTCCACGGCGGCACATCCGTCACCGATTTCGATAAGGCAATTGGCCGCCACCATCGAGCTAAGAATGCCCGACCCCTGGCGGCCCGTGGTACGCACCCACAGCTGACCAGCGTCATCACTCGTATAAATACCACGATGATAATCGACACGCCCCTCACGACTTTTCAATGGCTCGCCAGCCAGCGCCGTGAGACGGGACGGTTGCCAGTCATGCTCTCCCTGCATGCGTCGTAACATGGGTTGAACGAACTGCAAGAACGTCACCATGACCGCCACGGGGTTGCCGGGCAGTCCGAAGAAAGGCACCGTCACGCCCTTCGTATGGTGAATACGACCGAACGCCAAGGGCCTTCCGGGACGCATGGCGATCCGCCATAGGCCCAGCTCGCCTATAGCCGTAAGTGCGGGTTTGACCCAATCGGCCTGGCCGACCGACACGCCCCCGCTAGTCACCACCATGTCCGCCTCGTGGGCCGCCGCCGCCAGGGAAGCCCGCATGCTGTCCAGGTCGTCGTGCAGGATGCCCAGGTCGATGACTTCACAGCCCAAGCGACTGAGCAAGCCCTGCAACGAAAAACGATTGGTATCGTAGATGCCGGCGGGTGGCAGCGACTCGCCCGGCGCCGTGACTTCATCGCCGGTGGAAAACACTGCCACGCGTAGTGAGCGAAACACCTCGATCTCCACATGCCCCAGCGAGGCCAGCAAACCCAAGTGCTGCGGTCGCAACCGAGTCCCTGCACTCAGCGCACGCTGGCCGCACGCAATGTCCTCGCCGGCCTGGCGTACGTTCTGCCCACGCCGCACCCGCTCGGGTTGTTCGACACGTATACGATTGGGGATGCCAATGTCGGCGAGCTGCTCGCTCATGACGACGGTATCCGCACCGGCCGGCAGCGGCGCCCCGGTGGTGATCCTCACCGCCTCGCCTAGCGCCAACGATGTCGTCAGCCGCGTACCCGCCAGGACATCACCGACCACGTCCACGAGCATGTCGTCTTCCGGCGCATCGGTGGGCCACGCCAGTGCGATGCCATCCATGGCGGCATTGGTATTCTGCGGCACGTTGATAGGCGATACCGCATCCACTGCCAATATACGATTGCCGGCCGCCGCCAAGCTGACCCGATGCGTGGCGACCGGCGGCGGCGTCATCGCCGCCAAGGCTTCGAGCGTCTCATCGACGCTGAGCATGCGCTCACCCAACTCAAAACACGATAAGGTCATGACGTCTCCCGAGGACCACGGCGCATCTCGTGCCAACGTTGCGGCCAGGCCTGCAGCCAGTCTATCAAGGCGTCATGATCGTCCATCGACAAGCGTTCGACACCGTCCGGCAGCGCTACATCATCGGGCGTCGCCACGGCCCGCACCCAGGGGTCATCGACCGCCATAAGCGGTTTTTCCAAGGCCTGACGATGCAGCTCCAGCTTGGGCAAAGGCCAGGCTTTGAAGCCTTCGACCAGAATCAAATCCGGCGCCAAGGGCAGAACATGGGGGATCAATGCCGCGAGATCGGCTTCTTCGCGTTCGGGCGTTTCCATCATCAAGGCAAACCGCTTGCCCGACGCCACCAGCATCGGCGTCGCACCTGCCTGACGCAGACGGTAGCTATCCTTACCGGGACGGTCGATATCGAAGGCGTGATGGGCATGCTTGATCACGGCCACCTGCATTCCCGCATCGGCTAGCCTGGGTAAAAGTGCCTCGAGCAGCGTCGTTTTGCCGGTCCCGCTCCAAGCGGCGATACCCAGCAGTGGCGTGTCTAGCGCGTCAAGCGATAACGTCATCGCGTTTCGTCGTCCTCATGCCATGTCGTTGAGGGAGAAGCTTCAATGGGTAACAGGAGGCAACAAACATGCCGAGCGAACGCCATTGACGCGATAGCGAGTCGCTTTGGCTCTCCGAAAATCGCATGAGAAGGCAGCCACCGGGTCAAAACGACTCATCAGAGCGCCAGCGCCGCTCCATAACGTCACGATCATCGGGGGAGTTGAGGTTGGCGAACGCCTCGGGTTGATCGGAAAAATCCACATGACACCAAGGGTGTCGCGCATACCAACGATCTATCTTGCGCTCGCCATCGCGCAGGGCCGCGCCGAGATCATCGCGCAACGCGGTATCGATCAAGGCCACGACCGGGTGCGCTCGATGGCCGTCGTGCGCGACCGCGATACGCTGTTGGCCGATCCCATCCTGGAGACGCGTCACCAAGTCCGCTGGCAGCACCGGGGAATCGCAGGGCACGAATAACGCCCAAGGGGTCTCCACGGCACATAGCGCACTCCACATGCCCATGAGCGGCCCATGATAGCCTGTCTCGCGATCGCTGATGAGGGGATATCCCAGCGCCCGATAACGCTCGAGACTACGATTGGCATTGATCGCGATACGACCGACCTGAGGCGCCAAACGGTTCACCACGTGCGTGATCAAGGGCTCACCCGCAAACGACTCCCAACCTTTATCGCGACCGCCCATGCGACGCCCTTCCCCACCCGCCAAGATCACGGCGGTCACTTCATCCTCGTGCATGCCTATCGCCCCCGCACTGGCTATCACTTCCATCATCATACTCGGCTTCTATGTACACGCCGAGCCCACCTCCAAGTGCGTACGGCAATGACCGCCTCACACCGCCACTGCCTGCTTGAAGGCACTTACCTGTAGACATCGCTGCTCGAGACACCAGTACTCATCGCAGCGCTCGGTCAACACGCTCGGTTGATGAGCACTGAGCACGATGGCACAGCCCGTCTCATGCAGCGACGAAATCAATGTACTGACATCGGCAATCGCCTGACGATCGAGGCTGGCGGTGGGCTCGTCGAGCAACAACACGCGTGGCGACAATAGCCAGGCACGTGCCAATGCCAATCGCATGCGCTCACCGCCGGACAGCGACCGTGCCCGCTGCGCTGCATGCGCGGCCAGACCGCAGCGTTCCAGCATCGCCGCTACGCGGTCATGTGCCAGGTTTCCACGCCAGCCATGCCAGCGGGCAACATAGCGCAGATTGCCGGCAACACTGGTATCGAAGAGATAGGGCTGTTGATGCAGGTAGAGTACACGCCCTGGGCAAGGCGGTGAGGCGGCAGGCATCGCCCCCGTCAAGGTCCAGCGTATGGTGCCTTGACGGGGCGTCTCCAATCCCGCCAGTAGACGCAGCAATGTCGTTTTGCCGCTGCCATTATCGCCGCGCAAGTGCACCAGCGAGTGGCCCTGCCATTGCAAGTTAGGTATTTCCCACAGCGCAGGCTGGCGGTCGAAGCCATGGGCAAGCTGGCTAACCTCGAGCATGTGCATCCCTCTCGATGGACGATACGCGATCAGACGCTCACGGTTTGATGACCGCGTCCGCGCATTACGCCCAGTAATACATTGAGCACCAGCGCCAGCAGCAACAGGACGAGCCCCAGGGCCAGGCCCTGAGCGAATTCACCCTTGAGCGTTTCCAGGGCGATCGCCGTGGTGATAGTGCGCGTGAAATGCTCGATATTGCCCCCGATCATCACCGCGCTGCCGACCTCGGCGATGATGCGCCCAAACGCGGCCAACACAGCAGCAATGACCCCGAAGCGCGCTTCGCGGATCAACACCCACAGAGATTGCCACCAGCCGGCGCCTAATTGCCGTGCCGTCTCCCAGGCACGCTGATCGATGCTTTGCAGCGTGCTGTGCAACATCGCGGTCAACACCGGCATCGCCAGCAGAATCTGGCCGAGGATCATGGCACGTTGGGTGAACAGCAAACGCAACTCCCCCAGCGGGCCACTGCGCGACAGCAGCATGAACAGCACCAACCCCACCACCACGGTGGGCACGGCCATGAACGTATTGACCAACGAAATCGCGAACCAGCGCCCCGGAAAGGCAACACGCGCCAGCAGCAAGGCAATCAACAACGAAGGCGGCAAGGCCACGAGTATCGCCGTCAGTGAGACACGAAAAGAGACGCCGATGATTTCCCACAAGGCTGGGTCGAGAGAGACCAGCAAGTGTAGCGCCTCCCTCGCCGTGTTCATGAGCTCATGCATCGGCGCCTCCGAACGTCAGTCACTTTCATGGACGGCGCTGGTGGGATCGACCTTCTCACCGGCGCTGGCATGGAACAAGACCTTGTCATTGAGACGGAAAGCATCGATCAGGTCTTGCCCTTCATCGGAAATCAGCCACTCGGCCAAGGCCCGTGCACCTTGGGTATTGAGGCCATCATAACGCTCGGGGTTGACCAGGATGACCTGGTACGGATTGAACAACGCAGCATCGCCTTCGACCATGATCTCAAGATCGAGCTTATCTTTCATTGCCAACCACGTACCGCGATCCGTCAGCGTATAGCCTTGCAGTTCGCTGGCCATATTCAGCACTTCCCCCATGCCTTGACCCGCAGCGCGAAAGCCCTCGAAATCAGGCGTCACACCCGCCTCATCCCAAAGATGCTTTTCTTTCTTGTCGGTGCCGGAGTCATCACCGCGCGAAATGAACGTCGCGCCTTGATCGGCCAGAGCGGCAAACGCGCTAGTGGCATCATCGCCACCATCGATTCCAGCAGGGTCGCCGGACGGCCCTACGATCACGAAATCGTTGTACATCACGCCATGCGGTTCGACGCCGTAACCGGCATCGACGAAGGCCTTCTCCGCAGCGGGCGCATGTGTCAACACCAGGTCGACATCGCCGTCACGCCCCAGGCGCAGCGCCTTGCCGGTGCCCACGGGGATGACCTGGATCTGGTAGGGATGATCTTCTTCGAACTTGGGCAACAGGTAACCGAGCAACCCAGAATTGTAGGTGCTGGTAGTGGTCGCCAAACGAACGGTATCGGCCGCCTGGGCTCCGGATACCAGCAACAACGATAGCGCCAGGGTGGCGAACAGCGAGAGACGGCGTGTCAACATGGGAACCCCTCATTATTGTCGAGTCGTGAACGTGCCCAACTCTCCTTGCAATTGGTATGCCTGACGTGACCACGCTGCCAAAAACGGTGACAATTGCCGGATTGCATCGCGCCTTTTACCATGAAAATAATCCAGGTGCGCAACGAATGTAACAAATTGACCCAATGACGGGACACTATGTCCCGCCGCGCAGGGAACGTCGCTCATGACCGCATCCACCGAACTGCCGACCGCCTCCGTGTTGATCGTCGATGACGAGCCCGGCATGCGCAGCTATCTTGCCAAGGCCTTGGCATCACGCTTCGCGCTGGTCGAGGTCGCCGACTCGCTCAGCGCCGCGGAAGCCTTGCGTCAGCGGCTGCACTTCGATCTGCTGTTGGTCGACATCCGTCTCCCCGACCGTTCGGGCATTGAATGGCACGAGGCGCTCGGCCCCGAACGGCGCAGCGATATCATCTTCATGACCGCCTACGCCGATCTCGATATGGCCGTCCAAGCCTTGCGCGCCGGGGCCAGCGACTTCATCATCAAGCCGTTTCGCCTCGAGCAGTTGCAAAGCGCCGTCGACCGTTGCCTAGCCCAGCGTCGCCTGGCGCGTGAGAATTTCGTGCTCAAGCGTGAGACCCAGCGCCTGCACCACCCCGATGAGAGCATGATCGGGGATAGCCATGCCATGGTTCAGGTCAGAGCGATCACCGAACGCGTCGCACCGACACCCTCGGCCGTCTTGATCCATGGCGAGTCGGGCACCGGCAAGGAACTCGTGGCCCGCGACCTACACCGCCTCTCGGGGCGATTCGGCGCTTTCGTGCCCCTCAACTGTGGCGCCATCGCCGGCGACCTGCTGGAATCGGAGCTCTTTGGCCACGTAAAGGGCGCCTTCACCGGCGCTGTCAAGACCCGCGAAGGACTGTTCACCTATGCCGATGGCGGCACGTTGTTCCTCGATGAAATCGCCGAGATGCCGTTGGCAATGCAGGCCAAGCTTCTGCGCGTGCTCGAAAGCAAGCGCATTCGTCCGGTAGGCAGTGAGCAAGAGCAGCCCGTAGACGTGCGCATTCTTGCCGCCACTCACCGCAACCTGCAGCACGAAGTCAGTGAGGGGCGTTTCCGCGAAGACCTCTATTTTCGCCTCAACGTTCTTACCTTGACGCTCCCCGCATTGCGCGAACATCCTGAAGACATCCCGGCTCTGGCCCATCATTTTTCTCGACAGCTGTCTCGCGATCTGGGTCTCGCCGCCCTGCCATGGCAACATGCCGATCTGGAACGCCTAACGCATTACCCTTGGCCCGGCAACATCCGCGAGCTCAAGAATTTCATCGAGCGTTGTATCCTGCTCGGCCAACTACCGAGCGACATGCTCGACGAGGCGACTACCGCCCCCAGCGCCATTGCCGCGAATGGCTATCCCAGCGACTGGTCTCTGGAAGCTGTCGAACGTGCGCATATATTGGGTGTCCTAGAAGCCCACGGCCATAATAAATCCAGTGCCGCGCGCGCGTTGGGCGTCTCGCGCAAGACCCTCGACCGCAAGCTCAATGCCTGGCAAGACTCGAACGCATGAAAGGTCTACGCCGCTGGTTGCGCGCCTCGATTCGACGCCGACTATTGTGGCTCGCCTTCGCTCCACTGGCCTTGCTAGCACTTGCCTTGGCGGGACTCACTGCGTATTGGACTTCGACGTACAACGACCGCCAACTGTACATGAAAGTGCGTGCCGATCTGGCCGTTGCCTCGCGCGTGCTGGACGGCGTGAGCCAGCAACAGCAAGCGCGCCTCGAGGAATTGGCACGCAGCCACGCGCTCGCCTCGGCACTGCAGGGCCAAGGATCTCAGTCACTCGAGGCACTGCTCGACGAAACGCAAAACGCGATGCAACTGGACTGGTTGCGCGTGGTACCGCTCGCGGCACTGGGAGATAGCCCCGAACTGCAACGCCGCTTGCAAACATCAGACAATGCACAAGGCATGTCAGGACTGGACGTTCTCACAGCACCGCGTCTTGAAACACTGTCCCCTGGGCTTGCACGACGAGCACGCCTTGCGCTGCGCGACACACCGCAGGCGGCACCCAGCGATCGCCGCCGCGAGACGCGCGGCATGGTCTTGCGCACGCTGTACCCCATCCATGATGAACAAGAAAATCTGCGCCTTCTCTTGGATGGTGGGCGGTTGCTCAACGGCGATGCCGAGCCCGTGGATGAGATTCGTGATCTGGTCTATGGGCCTGGCACGCTTCCCGAAGGTAGCACCGGCAGCGTCACCTTGTTTCTCGATGACGTACGCATCGCCACCAATGTGCGACTGGCCAATGGCGAGCGCGCCCTCGGCACGCGTGTCTCCGAGCCTGTCAGTCAACAGGTCCTGGGACGCGGCGAGCGCTTCATCGATAACGCCTTCGTGGTCAGTGGTTGGTATGTCGCCGCTTATGCCCCCCTCGCGTCGCTAACTGGGCAGCGTATTGGCATGATCTATGCCGGTTTCCCTCTGGCGCCATATGAAGCCCTCTACCGGGACACACTGCTGCAGATCGGCGCCGTTTTACTCGTCATTATCCTCATCTCGGGCTTGATGGTCATTCGCGGCGTCGACGCTCTCGCCAGTCCGGTGCGCCGAATGCATCGCGTGATACACGGCATCCGCGAGGGCCGGCACCTACGTATCGGCCATTTGGATAGCCAGGACGAACTGGCCGAACTGGCGCATGAATTCGATGCCATGCTCGATCGTTTGGACGCCCATCAGACCGCTTTGCAACGTGCTGCTCAAACCCTCGAACGACGCGTCGAAACACGTACCCAATCACTGACCGAGAAAACACGTGCACTCGAGGAACACGTCGCCTTGCTCAAGCAGGCCCGTGCCAGTCTGATGACGCAGGAAAAGCTTGCCGCGCTGGGCGAGATGACTGCCGGTATCGCGCATGAAATCAACAATCCCGCCGCCGTGATCCTTGGCCACGTGGAGTTACTGGCCGAGAACCTCGGCTCCGAGGTCGCCCCAGTACGCGACGAAGTCGACACCATCATCGCCCAGGTCGAACGTATTCGGGCGCTGATCGACAATCTGCTGCAATATTCGCGTGCCAGCAGCCATGAGCCCACCTTCGTCCCCGAAGACATCAACGCCATCGCCGCCGGCACCGAGCTCTTGATCCGACACGCTCTGGACAAGCACGGTCATCGCCTGATCAGTTCGCTGCACGCCACCCGGCGCGCCGAATGTCATCGCGGTCAGTTGCAACAGGTGCTGATCAACGTGCTGCTCAATGCCACCCAAGCCAGCACCTCGCCGATGCACATTCATCTGGCCACACGCGATACCGTGCACGAGGTCGCCGGGCACGGATGTCTCGACGGTGTGGAGATTCGCGTCGCCGACCGAGGGCCAGGCATACCACCCGAGCTACGCGGCCGAATTTTCGATCCGTTCTTCACTACGCGCGAAGCGGGATCCGGGCTCGGGCTGGCAATCAGCGCGGGCATCGTGAGACGCAGCGGCGGCGAGATGTGGGTCGTCTCTGCACGCGGTCGCGGTACTATCTTCCACATCTGGCTCCCCTGCCAAGCGCTTCCCAGCGGTGCCGAAGAAGCTACCACACGCAAACTGATCGCATCGCTCAGCGACATGAACTCACCTTCCTCACGCGGCGGTTAAGATCGACGCGCCGAGGCGCTATCATGACCCGATAACGTCTCATCACAAGGGATCATCCATGAGCGGATTCGACGTCGGCGCACGTCTCAAGCAATTGCGCATGTTGCGCGACTTATCGCAACGCGAGCTGGCAAAACGTGCCGGCGTGACCAACAGCACGATTTCACTCATCGAGCAGAATAGCGTGAGCCCTTCGGTAAGCTCGCTGAAGAAGATCCTCGACGCCATGCCGGTTTCTATCAGCGAGTTCTTCGCCGGCGAGGAAAACAGTCCCCAGGAAAAGTTCTTCTACCGGGCCGAAGAACTGACGGAAATCGGCGATGGCAACCTTTCCTGGCGTCTGGTCGCCGCACGCCACCCCAGCCGCGATATGTCGATCATCCACGAGCATTACCCATCAGGCGCCGATACCGGCGAAGACATGCTCGAACACGAGGGTGAGGAAGGTGGCGTCATCATTACCGGCACCATCGAGCTTACCGTCAACGGTGAAACGCAATGCCTTCATGCGGGCGACGCCTACTATTTCGACTCGCGCCTGCCGCACCGCTTTCGCAACACCGGCGACGCGGACTGCGTTATCGTCAGCGCCAACACCCCGCCGGGCTTCTCAGAGGGCGGTGCGAGCACACATCATCGCCGCTAAGCGTCATTCATGCTCGGCGGCCGGCGGCAAGATCCAGTTGAGGACGATGCCAACCAAGGCGGCTAGGCTCACGCCCTGCAAGGCGTATTCGCCACTCCCAAGCTGCATGCCGCCGATCCCGAAGACCAGGATCAGCGATACCACCACGAGATTGCGCGGCGCGGTCAAGGACTGACCACCACGCACCAAAGAGTTCATCCCGACCACCGCGATAGAACCGAACAACAGCGTCATGATGCCGCCCATCACCGGCGTAGGAATGCTCTGCAGTAACATACCGAGCTTGGAGACGAACGCCAACAGGATGGCGGTACAGGCTGCGACGATCATGATGGCCGGATTGAAATTGCGGGTCAGCGTCACCGCCCCAGTGACCTCCGAATACGTCGTATTGGGCGGCCCGCCAAAAAGCGCCGCCACGGAGGTCGCCAAGCCGTCTCCCAGCAAGGTGCGTTTCAATCCCGGTTTTTCAAGATAATTGTGACCCGTCACCGAGCCAATCGCCACCATGTCGCCGATATGCTCGATCACCGGTGCTATGGCCACCGGGATCATGAACAGAATCGCCGCCATGCTGAACGTCGGCGCCACGAAATCGGGCCACGCGAGCCAAGCGGCAGCATGTACTGGTGTCAGGTCGACCACGCCCATCGCTAGCCCTAGCGCATAGCCCACGACGACCCCGCCCATGATCGGGATCAGGCGAATCAAACCACGCCCGAAGACCGCCAATATCAGCGTCACCAGCAGGCTCACCATCGACAGTGTGATGGCCTGAGCATATCCCATGTCGCTGTTCTCGCCCGTCGCCATGTCTACCGCGACGGGTGCCAATGCCAGACCGATGACCATGATCACCGGCCCCACCACCACAGACGGCAGCAATCGGTGCAACCAGGCGGTGCCTTTCAAGCGCACGATCTGCGAAATCACCACATAGACGAGCCCCGCAACGAACAACCCGCCCAGCGTGGCGGGAATGCCATAGCTGGCTACCGAGCCTTGAATGGGCGCGATGAAGGCAAACGAGGATGCCAGGAACACCGGGATACTGCGTTGCGTGACGAACTGGAACATCAAGGTGCCAATGCCCGCCGTGAACAACGCCACGCTAGGGTCTAGCCCTGTCAAAAGCGGCACCAGCACCAGGGCCCCGAACGCGACGAATAGCATCTGTGCACCTACTAGCAGGGTGCGCACCGGGGTATCGGCCGGCGTGCCTGAAGCCACCGTTTCGTCGGTCATGAAAAGCTACTCCTAGCATTGGCGGAGGGAAGGAAGAAAACGCGCGCTATTCTAGCAATCCCGAGCGTTAAATCGCAGCCGCCAGGGCCTCAAAGCTCTTGAGGGAAGCCTACCGAGCTCGTTCTTTTGCTGAATTGCATGTGTGGCCCGTGTTTCGAAGCAAAGGGCCCTGCTCGATATGCATCGAGCAGGGCCCAGGCTCCATTCAGGCAACCGGTTACGCGATCTTGCATTGTCCCGGGCGCACCCGGGGCAGTGGCAGGCGAGTCAGATGGCCCGCGCGCTAATCACTCGCGAGAACCGGCGGCCATCCACGCCTCCATCATCTCGTCATAGGGAACGGTGGTACCCTGCGGCATCTCATCATCCAGCTTCGCCTTGGGCGAACCCGGCTGGTCGAGCCAGTACTGAGGGTCACGTTCCTCGTTGAGGTTGGGGGAATACGTCTCGAAGACCTTCGCCCGAGCCAGGCGACTCATGATGCTGTCGAGGTCTCTGGCCAAGTTGTCGAGCGCCTCTTTGGGTGCAATATCGCCGCTGACAGCCGGTGCCAAGTTCTGCCACCACAACGGTGCCATGCGTGGATAGTCCGGTACGTTGGTGCTCGATGGTGTCCAATTGGCAGCGTTGGGGCTGCGATAAAACTCCACCAAGCCGCCCAGCTTAGGCGCCATTTCGGTCATTTTATCGGAGAAGACATCAGACTCACGAATCGGCGTCAGCCCCGCCAACAACTTCTCGAGCGAGACGGTTTTGGAAACGGTGAACTGAGCAAAAAGCCAGGCAGCCGTACGCCGGTCTTCAGGGGTGGAGTCGAAGAAAGTCCAACCCCCCACATCCTGATAGCCGACTTTCATGCCCTCTTCCCAATATGGACCAGTCGGTGACGGTGCCATGCGCCACTTGGGATTGCCTTCATCATCGGTGACCGGCAGATCAGGCGCCGTCATGTCAGCCGTAAACGCGGTGTACCAGAATATTTGTTGGGCGACGTTGCCTTGAGCCGGCACCGGCCCGGCCTCACCGAACGTCATGCCGCTGGCTTCAGGAGGGGCATACTTATCGAGCCAATCCACCATCTTGGTCACAGCGAAGACCGAAGCCGGCGAGTTGGTCGCCCCACCCCGGGAAACACTCGCTCCGACAGGTTGGCTCTGCTCGTTGACACGAATACCCCAGTCGTCAACCGGGTTCCCAAATGGCACACCGGGGCTTCCCATCCCCGCCATGGAGAGCCAGGAGTCGTGGAACCGCCATCCCAGCGAGGGATCACGACGACCGTAATCCATGTGGCCATAGACCTTGGTGCCATCAATCTCACCGACATGCTCGGTGAAGAACTCGGCGATGTCCTCGTAGGCGGTCCAGTTGGTCGGCACGCCCAGGTCATAGCCATAGAGATCGCGGAACTGGTTCTGCAGATCCTCGCGCTGAAACCAGTCATAGCGGAACCAGTAGAGGTTGGCGAACTGTTGGGTAGGTAACTGGTAAACGCTACCATCCGGGCCAGTGCCATACTGCAAGCCCATGAAATCGTCGAGGTCTAGTGTCGGCAAAGTATAGTCCGCCCACTCGTTCTTCATGGCCTCGGAAATATTGACGGTCGTACCGTAGCGGATATGCGTCCCGATGGAATCCGTGTCATTAACGTAGCCATCGTAGATATTGCGACCCGACTGCATCTGGGTCTGCATATTATTGACGACATCGCCCTCGCCGATGATGTTATGCGTCAACTCGATGCCGGTCAGCTCGCTGAATGCTTCAGCCAGCACGTCACGCTCATAGACATGCGTCGTCAAACCTTCGGCAACGGTGTTGATCTCCATTCCCTGAAAGGGCTTGGCCGCCTTGGCAAACCACATCAATTCTTCAATCTGTTGCTCACGCGTCAGTGTCGATTCTTGGAAGTGTTCATCCACCAATCGCTCGGCGATAGCTCGGGTATCTTGCTCATCGGCGTGCACGCTACCACATGCCAGCATGACACCTGCCGCGAGTAGAGAGAGCCGCATTGTTGTCGTTTTCATATTGACCTCTTTGGTTGTTGTCATCCGTTCCTGGACATTTAGCTCCATCCCTTTCTGTCAGCCCCAGCGCATCAACACCAGTAGCCAGAGCACTGATACCCCCAAGGCCAGCCAGATACTCAATGGGGTGAAGCCCACTACCACCAGATGGATATAGGCCGCGCTGAGCAGTCCTATGAAGAACCGATCGCCGCGCGTGGTCGAGATCGGCAAGAAGCCCTTGCGCTCGACCGTCGGTGAGATGATCTCCCAGGTGGTCATCGCCGCCAGCATGGCGGCGATGACCACGAAGAAGACCATCGTAGGTGTCGTCCAAACCATCCATGCCATGTCGCATCCTCCTCAGGTACGGCCTAGAGCAAAGCCCTTGGCGATGTGATTGCGAACGAAATAGACCACCACGATCCCCGGCAGGATGGTTAGGGTGCCGGCGGCAGCCAATGTGCCCCAGTCGATTCCCGAGGCGCCCTTGGTCTGGGTCATCACCGAGGCGATGGGCTGAGCCCCCGTAGAGGTGAGAGTGCTGGCCAGTAGTAGTTCCACCCAAGAGAACATGAATAGAAAGAACAGAGTCACGCCAATACCCGAGCTGATCATGGGGATGAATATCTTCACGAAGAATCGTGGAAAGCTATAGCCACCAATAAAGGCAGTCTCATCAATTTCCTTGGGAACACCGCTCATGAAGCCTTCCAGAATCCACACGGCCAGCGGAATATTGAACAGGCAATGCGCTAAAGCAACTGCCACATGGGTGTCGAAAAGCCCTACGGTGTAATACAACTGGAAATACGGCAGCAAAAAAACGGCTGGTGGCGCCATCAAGTTGGTCAGCAACCAGAAGAAAAGATGCTTGTCGCCGATGAACTGATAACGGCTGAAAGCATAGGCTGCCGGCAAAGCAACGACGATGCTGATCAACATGTTCATCAACACGTAGGTGATCGAATTGATGTAGCCCATGTACCAGCTGGCGTTGGTCAATATCTTCGCGTAGTGCTCAACGGTAAAGTTCTCCGGCCACAGAGTCAGTCCACCGAGGATCTCGTTGTTGGACTGAAAGGACATATTGAGTAGCCAATAGACCGGTAACAGCACGAACACGATGTAGGCAGCCATTAGCCCCCGGCGCCGCCATTGACGAGGCGCCGAGCGAGCCTTGCGTCGACGTCGGTTATCGGCAACTGCCGCACGCTGACGCACTTCTTCGGGTGTTTTCGGCGATGACGAAGCACTCATCTCATGCTCCCTTATTGTTGTCTTTCTGCATATTCATGATCGCGGTGTAGAACACCCAGGTGACCAGTAGAATGATCAGAAAATAGATAAGCGAAAACGCCGCCGATGGCCCTAGATCCTGCTGCCCAATAGCCATGGTCGTCAGCGACTGACTGAGAAAGGTCGTCGAGCTCCCCGGACCACCGCCTGTCAGTACGAAAGGTTCGGCATAAATCATGAACGAGTGCATGAAGCGCAGCAGCACCCCAATCACCAGTACGTTGGTGAGCTTGGGCAGTTGGATATATCGGAACACAGCCCATTTCGAAGCGCGGTCGATACGCGCTGCCTGGTAATACGCATCCGGGATCGAACGCAGGCCGCTATAGCAGAGCAAGGCGATGAGCGACGTCCAGTGCCAGACATCCATCAGAATGATGGTCGCCCAAGCATCCACCGGGTTCGAGGTGATATTGTATCCATAGCCAAGCTCGCGCAGGCTCCAGCCCATCAGGCCGATGTCGCCGCGCGTAAATATCTGCCAGATACTGCCCACTACGTTCCAAGGAATCAGTAATGGCATCGTCACCAGAATCAGCGCAACCGATGCCTGCCAGCCCTTTTTGGGCATGATCAGCGCAATGCCAATCCCCAACGGCACCTCGATGGCCAGGATTGTCAACGAGAAGGCAAACTGACGCAGCACAGCCGCCTGCAAAGCCGGGTCGTTGAGCATCTCCTTGAACCATTCGGTGCCCGTAAAGAACCGTGTGTTGGCATCGAAGACGTCCTGGACCGAGTAGTTCACTACCGTCATCAGCGGTATGACAGCTGAAAAGGCCACCAACAGAAGCATGGGCAAGATCAGCCACCATGCGCGGTTGTTGTAGACTTTATTCATGGTCGACCTCCACGCGATATTCATCGACGTAAAGCCCGAGGCGTTCATCGGGGAAGCGCAGCCAAGCCGTACCGGTCGGAGTCGTCTGGTCTTCTTCGATACGTGCCTTGAGCGAGATGCCACCAAGGGTCAAATAAACAATCGAATAGGTTCCTAGATCCTGCGCGTGATCCACTTGAGCCGACATCCCCCCTTCCACCGGCTCGGTATGCACCTCGATGAATTCAGGCCGGATCCCCAACTTGATGTTAGAGGACGACGCTTTCTCGATGGCATCTCGAACCCCTTGTTCCACCGTGAGCGCAGTATCGCCTGCCCAGACCGCGCCATCGCGAGCGGAGACGTCCAGGAAATTCATCCCCGGGCTGCCGATAAAGTAGCCGACGAAGGTGTGATTCGGGGTCTCGAAAAGTTCTCTAGGGGTGCCGAACTGTACCACCTGGCCCTCGTACATCACGGCAATCTTGTCAGCGAAGGTAGAGGCTTCGAGTTGGTCATGAGTCACGTAGACCATGGTGATCTGGAAACGTTGGTGAATATCCTTGAGCTTACGTCGCAATGTCCACTTAAGCTGCGGATCAATAACCGTCAACGGCTCGTCAAACAGAATGGCCGAGACGTCATCACGTACCAAGCCGCGACCCATGGACACCTTCTGCTTCTCATCTGCCGTCAAGTTCTTGGCTTTGCGCTTTAGCTGGGAAGTCAGTTCCAAAACATCAGCCACTTCCATGACACGCTCATGGACCCGCGCCTCAGGAGTTTTTACGTTGCGTAGCGGAAAAGCCAGGTTGTCGTAAACCGTCATCGTGTCGTAGATGACAGGAAACTGAAAAACCTGGGCTATATTGCGCGCTTCGGGGGGCAAGTCATTAACCACTTCACCATCAAAAAGCACTTCGCCACTCGACGGTTCTAGCAAACCAGAAATGATATTGAGCAATGTCGATTTGCCACAACCCGAAGGCCCCAACAAGGCATAGGCACCTCCCTGCTGCCAGACATGATTCAGCTCACGGATGGCATAGTCTTGAGGTGACTTGGGGTTCTCCAAATAAGTATGTGCCAAGGATTTCAGGGTGATCTCGGCCATCTCAAATACCTCTCAGGTGAGTCGGTATATGAACGACCGCACCTTCATGATCGAAGGCATAAACCTTATGCGCCGGAAAGTAGAGCTTGACCGGCGAGTCAACGCGAAATTCGTGCACCCCCTCAAGATGTACCGTCATGTAGAAATGTTCGTTATGTACATGCAGGAAGGTTTCAGAGCCACTTATCTCGGCCAAGTCAACGATCATATGAATCTCGATATCGCTCTTGGCTCGCGGGGTCAACGAGATATGCGAGGCACGAATGCCAAATCGGTATTCACCTGGTTCTAAAGTGCTAAGATCGTTGCCCACAGGAAAGTGCAACGTATTATCGAAGCTGATTTCAGAGCCGGAAAGGGTTCCTTTGACGATATTGATAGGGGGCTCCGAGAACATCTCAGCCGCTCTGATATCGATCGGACGGTGATAAACATCGGCAGTCGGGCCATACTGGAGTAGGCGCCCTTGATGCAGTATCGCTGTATTGCCTCCCAGTGCCAGCGCTTCAGCAGGCTCGGTAGTAGCATAGACAGCAATGCAGTTACGCTCGCTAAAGACCGCCCGCAGCTCTTCACGAAATTCCTCGCGAAGCTTGTAATCCAGATTGACCAGTGGTTCATCGAACAACACCACATCGGCGTCCTTCACCAAGGCTCGCCCCATGGCAGTACGCTGCTGCTGGCCACCAGACAGCTCCAGTGGCTGACGATCGAGCAGGTGCTCGATATGCAGCATCTCAGCGATGCCACGAACCCGACGGTCGATCTCGGCGCGCCCTACCTTCGCCAGCTTCAACGGCGAAGCAATATTATCGTAGACGGTAAGGCTGGGGTAGTTGATGAACTGCTGATAAACCATCGATACATTACGGTGCCTTACTGAACGCCCGGTCACATCCTGACCATTCATTAAGACTCGCCCTCGGGTCGGCGTGTCGAGTCCCGCCATCAGCCGCATCAGAGTGGTCTTGCCAGAGAGCGTCCGGCCCAAAAGGACATTGAACGATCCGGGCTCGAGGGTCAGATTCATATCAGCGATATGCGTCTCGCCGCCGACCACCCGATCGATGTTTTCTAGGTTCAATGACATACGGATCTCGGCTGTTATTCGTTATGAGATCACGCTGAGTAAGCGTGTAAAATCACGTTAGTCGAGATTCGAATTCAGACACAAATGTTATTTATCGAAAACGATGCTCACACCACTCAATATGACCCAAAAGTAAGCGTAAACTATTGTTTATAGAAATAAAAAACAGCTTATAGAACTTTTGTCTACTCTGCGCAAAAAAAGCAGCACTCGACGCTTTCCCAAAGAAGACGGCCGGACTATTCGATTTCGAACATAAAAAAGGTCGCATAAAGCGACCCGAGTTCTTGGCAATGATATCCAAGGATGAGAATAATCTAAGCCCACATCCAAAAATTCGATGTGGGCTTGCTGAAGAGTGTCAGCGCGTGCCGAATATTTTATCGCCGGCATCGCCAAGACCAGGGACGATGTAGCCATTCTCGTCGAGGCGCTCATCGACGGAAGCGGTATAGATCTCCACCTCAGGATAAGCTTCCTGCACCCGGGCGATACCTTCCGGCGCCGCGACCAGGACGATGACTTTCACCAGCGGGCAGCCACGTGCCTTGAGCATATCCAGCGTTGCCACCATGGAACCCCCCGTGGCCAACATGGGATCGATGACGATCGCCAAGCGCTCATCGAGATCGCCGACGAACTTCTCGAAATACGGCACCGGCTCCAGCGTTTCTTCGTTGCGGTAAAGTCCCACCACACTGACACGCGCGCTAGGGATGAGATCGGTAACGCCATCGAGCATGCCCAAACCGGCGCGCAGAATGGGAACCACGGTGACCTTTTTGCCCTTGAGCAGTTCGACCTCAAGCAAGCCACCGCTCCACCCCGGAATCTCGGTTTTCTGAGTCTCGAGATCCTGCGTCGCTTCATAGGTCAATAACTTGGCGACTTCGCTGGCCAGCTCACGGAAGCTCTTGGTGCTGATACCGGCTTCGCGCATCAGGCCCAGCTTATGCTTGACCAGGGGATGTTGGATGGCATGAACGCTCATGTCGGGGGATATCCTTTCGGCGATGACGAGCCGAACCGCACTCCACACCGGCCATGCGGGTACGTCACGGATGCGGCCGGAAAGCGGTTCGGATTTGCACGTATTCTAGCGTGCCAGGGAGCGTGGGTTAAGAGGACTAGATGAACTCAGGCTGCGCCGGCAATTGCCAGTCGATGCCCTCTCGGCCCCGTGCGGCCAGAAAGGCATTGGCTTGAGAGAAGTGACGCTGGCCGAAGAAGCCACGATGCGCCGACAAAGGTGAGGGATGCGGGGCATGCAGCACTAGGTGTTTCTGACGATCGACGAACGATGCCTTCTTTTGGGCATAACTGCCCCACAGCAAGAACACCACCCCATCGCATTGCTCGTTGACCACCTGAATTGCACGGTCGGTGAAGGCCTCCCAGCCCTGCCCGCGATGGGCGCCGGCATTGCCCTGCTCGACGGTCAACACACTATTGAGCAGCAAAACGCCCTGACGCGCCCAAGACTCGAGGAAACCGTGCGAGACCGGGGTCGTGCCTACATCCTGCGCCAGTTCCTTGTAAATGTTCTGCAACGAAGGCGGCGCGGGAATGCCGGGGCGTACCGAGAAGCACAACCCATGCGCCTGGTGTGGCCCGTGATACGGGTCCTGCCCCAGGACCACGACACGGACCTGATCCAACGGCGTCAGCTCGAAGGCACGAAACCAATGGTCCGAATGCGGATAGATCACCTTGCGCGCGGCTTTTTCACGCGCCAGAAACGCACGCAGCGCCTGCATGTAGGGCGCTTCGAATTCTGCGCCCAGATGATGCTGCCAGCTATCCGGCAAGACTTGAGACATCACGCACCTTCCTTACGCTTACGTTTGGCGACGAACTCATGAATCGCGCGAACGCACCTGGTCGACCAACGGCTCGACATAGGCAATACCCATGTCCCAGGGGAACTGAATCCAGCAATCCTGCGCGACTTCGGTCAAGCACTGATCGACCAGCGGGCGACCTTCCGGCTTGGCATAGATAGTCACAAAATGCGCCTTGGGCAGCATCTCGCGCACCGCCTGCGCCGTCTTGCCAGTATCCACCAAGTCGTCGACCAGCAACCAGCCATCGCCATCATGATCGACGCCCTTCATGACGTTCAGGCCCCCCTGCTCCTTGTGCTCGTAACTCTTGATGCACACGGTATCGATCAGCCGCACGTTGAGTTCACGTGCAATCAATGCAGCGGGAATCAAGCCGCCACGGGTAATCGCGACGATGCCTTTAAAGTCTCGCTCGACAAGTTGGTGACACAGGACACGCACATCACGATGCAACTGGTCCCAGGAAACGGTGAACTGCTGATGATAGCGATCGGTACTCATGGGAAGACCACACGGGGGAATATAGGGGCTACAGGGCGCGTAACGGCAACGCGCCCACGCTCGTCATTCGTGTTCGGTAAAAGTACAAACGGCGAACACGCCATGGCCGGCATCGCGGATCTTCTGCGCGCCGCCGAGTTCAGGAAGGTCGATGATCGCAGCGGTCTCGACCACATGTCCGCCGCTGCGCTGGATCAGCGAGGCCGCCGCCAGCATGGTGCCACCGGTAGCGATCAAGTCATCCATCACCAGGATACGGTCGCCTTCGCGAAAAGCATCGGAATGCAGCTCGACGGTCGACTCACCGTATTCCAGCGTATAGGTTTCGCTGATGGTCTTGAACGGCAACTTCCCTTTCTTGCGCACCGGCACGAAACTACAGCCGAGCTCATAGGCGACCGGTGCCCCGATAATGAAACCGCGCGCGTCGATAGCAGCAATTGCATCCAGGTTGAGCTCCTGATAGCGATGCACGAAGCTATCGATGAGCTTGCGGAAAGCGGCACTGTTTTGCAGAACCGGCGTGATATCACGGAAATTGACGCCCGGCTGGGGCCAATCGGGGACGGTGCGAATGACCGACTTTATATAATCGCCATAAATGCTCATCTGAGGCTCCATCAGCAATGCACGCGGTTTAGCCGCGACGGGCAGCGGACAAAGCCGCAAATGGTACCCAATGCAACGCCAGGAATCGAGGGTAGGCGTCAGCACCTCGATTTTTGTGCAATTTCATACCGTGCCTCGCGCCGCCATGACCCGCTCGACCGTTTCGACGATGGCCTGGGTCTGCGGGTCGATCTCGATATTGACCCAGTCGCCAAGCATGCGCTCACCCAACGTTGTGCGCATCAATGTCTCGGGTATCAGGTCGACACAGAAACGCCCACCTTCGAGCGCGCCGATCGTCAAGCTGATGCCATCGACGCCAATATAGCCTTTTTCGAACAAGAACCGCGCATGCTCGTCGGGCAACGCAAACCATAGGCGACGATTGTTCGGCGCTTCTTCGAGTTCATCCAGGGCCGCTTGACAGATAACGTGGCCGGACATCGCATGGCCGCCAATTTCGTCACCGATGCGTGCAGCACGCTCGAGATTGACGTGATCGCCAACGCTTAGCGCCCCCAGGTTAGTGAGGCGCAATGTTTCACGCATCAGGTCGAAGGACACTCGATCGCCCTCGATGCGAGTCACCGACAGGCAGCACCCGTTGTGCGACACCGAGGCACCGGTTTCGAGCCCATCCGCCATGCCCTCGGGAAACGTCACGACATGGCGCCGGAACTGCGTTTCCTCCTCCACGGCTACCACCGTCCCCACGCCTTGCACGATACCGGTAAACATCTCGACTCCTTGACCAATGCTGTCACGCTCGATAGGCATCATTCTATCATGACCCATCGACGCCCATCGTCAGGCACCTATACCTTTCAAACCCCTAAAAACAGGCGATCTTTCTAAATCAATCCCTTGATTGCCGACACTTGGCCTAGAGACATTGACAGGTATCGAAGCGCTCACTAGAATTCGCGACTTCTTGAGCGCCGATTTGTACCCAGATTGCGGGCGCGCCCGGGCATGTCCCGGGAAATACCGCTAAAAGGGTGTGTCCAGCGTTGATGGCCACCCGCCTGGGTGGCCTTTTTTTATGGCCACAGCCTACAAATCCCGCCACATAGGCAGTCCAGTCTCGTTATAATGCTGGGTTTTGCCACATGCGACGCCACTCCAGGCATACAAGCTTCGATCCCCAACGGTCGCTGGCGTGCCACTGGCCATGACGTCCCAACGCATCGACCCAAACGAAGACGATGATCAAACTCGAAGGTGTCTCCAAAACCTATGGGGCTGGCCCCACGGCGGTCCATGCCCTCAAAAATATCGACCTGGAAGTCCCGAAGGGCGCCATCCATGGCGTGATCGGCCTCTCTGGCGCGGGTAAGTCGACGCTGATTCGCTGCGTCAACCTCCTCGAGCGCCCGACCGAGGGCCATGTCATCGTCGACGGCCAGGACTTGACCCAGCAGGACAGCGAAGCTCTGCGGCAGTCGCGCCATCAGCTCGGCATGATTTTCCAGCATTTCAATCTACTCGCCTCGCGCACGGTTTTCGACAATGTGGCGCTGCCGCTGGAGCTGATGGGCGTATCGAAAGGCGAGATTCGCGAGCGTATCAGGCCGTTGCTCGATCTCACGGGCCTAACCGACAAGGCCACGCAATACCCGGCGCAACTCTCCGGGGGGCAGAAACAGCGTGTAGCCATCGCACGCGCCCTCGCCAGCCGTCCCAAGGTGTTGCTCTGCGATGAGGCGACGTCCGCCCTCGACCCACAGACGACGGCCTCGATCCTCGAGCTGCTGCAGGACATCAACCGTAAGCTGGGGCTGACCATTTTGCTCATTACGCATGAGATGGAAGTGGTCAAGAGCATCTGCCACCGTGTCGGCCTGATCTCGGATGGCGAACTAGTGGAAGAAGCCGACGTCGGCGATTTCTTCACCGCACCGGCCACACGGCTGGGACGCGATTTTCTCAACGCCTTTCTCGAGCTCGAGCCACCGCAGGCGCTGGTCGAGCGGCTTGAGGAAGCCCCCGGCGAGCATACACATCCCGTGGTACGCCTGGCGTTTTCTGGCGCCAATGTCGCCACGCCGCTCATTTCGCGCCTGGCACGCGATAGCGGCGTCGATGTCAGCATCCTGCAAGCCAAAGTGGAGTCGATCCAGGGGCGCACGCTAGGCCTGATGATCGCCGAGCTCATCGGCACGCCCGAGACGACGTCACAAGCGCTCTCGCAACTCGAATCCCACGATATCAATGTAGAGGTACTCGGCCATGTCCAGCGCAATGCTTGAACTGATTCTCGAGGCCACTTTCGATACCCTCTATATGGTCGCCCTGTCAGGTGCAGTCTCGGCCGTGATCGGTATCCCCCTCGGGGTTCTGCTTTATGTCACGCGGCCGGGACAGATCCTCGCACAGCCAGCCGCCCAACGCGTACTGGGAATCGTCACCAATATCGGCCGCTCGATTCCCTTCATCATTCTCATGGTGGCGATCATCCCTTTCACGCGCCTCGTCGTTGGCAGCTCCATCGGCACCAACGCCGCCATCGTACCGCTCATCATCGCCGCGATTCCCTTCGTCGCACGCCTGGTCGAAGGCGCCCTCAACGAGATTCCACCGGGACTCATCGAAGCCGCCCAAGCGATGGGCGCCACCCCGCTACAGATCATCACCAAGGTGCTCCTACCGGAAGCCAAGGGCGGCATCATCAACGGCCTTACTATCACTGTGGTCACGCTGGTCAGCTACTCGGCCATGGCCGGTGCCGTCGGTGGTGGTGGCCTGGGTGACCTGGGCATTCGTTACGGCTACAACCGTTTCGAACCGCTGATCATGCTCATCACGGTGGCGATACTGGTGGTCATGGTGCAAGGCTTTCAAAGCCTTGGTGATCGTCTCGTACGCAAGGCCGACCACAAATGAGTGCGTGGTCAGTGGGTAAACGTAAAGCTATAATAGGCAACACTTTTATACTCAAAAAAGCATAAATGCTTTTCGGGAACCATCGTGCATCCGGCGGCAACGCCTCATTCAAGGAGCTCACACAATGAACGATACTCTGGCCCAAGCCTTACACCCCGTGCGTCTCTTCGGTGCCGCGGCACTACTGGGCGCCGGCCTGATCGCCGGTTGCGGCAGCGACGATGCCGAGACGCAGTCGATCAAGGTAGGCACCGTGGCCGGTCCGGAAACGGACGTCATGCAAGTCGCCAAGCAAATCGCTAAGGACGAATACGGCCTCGATGTTGAAATCGTCGAGTTCACCGACTACGTCTCACCCAATGCCGCCCTCGCCGACGGCAGCCTGGATGCCAATGCCTTCCAGCATGAGCCGTACCTGAATAGTATGGTCGAGGATCGCGGTTACGATTTCACCATCGCCGGCAAGACCTTCGTCTACCCGATCGGCGCATATTCCGAACGCTACGACGACATCGCTAATGTACCCGACGGGGCTACCATCGCACTGCCCAATGACCCTTCCAACGAGGGGCGCTCGCTGATTCTGATGCACAATGAAGGACTGCTCGAGCTCGACGATCCGAAAAATCTCGAAGCGACACCGGTGGATATCAGCAACAACCCGCATGACTATGAGTTCCGCGAGATCGAAGCCGCGCAATTGCCGCGCGTGCTGCCCGATGTCGACCTAGCCTTCATCAACAATACCTTCGCCCAGCCGGCGGGCCTCAGCCTCGATGACGCGCTGATCAAGGAAGGTCCCGAGTCGCCGTACGTCAACTTGATCGTGACGCGCGAAGGCAAGCAGGATGACGAGGCGATCCAGAACCTGGTCAAGGCGTATCAGTCGCAAGCGGTCATCGATAAGGCCGACGAACTGTTCAAGGGCGCCGCGGTTCCCGGCTGGAAGTAACCGTCCTTTCCGCTTCGTTCGACAGGCCGGCCCCGTGGGGCCGGCCTTTTCGTTATCATCCTCATCCACCTGGAGAGATCATGAGTGACTACGCCCTGCTCGCCCGTCAGTTAGAAACCCTGCTGGACACACGCGACTGGCTGACCAACGCGGCACAGACCTGCGCCTTTCTCAAGCACGAGATCACCGACCTGAACTGGGCCGGCTTCTATCTACAACGCCAGCCTCGCACTCTGATCCTAGGCCCTTTTCAAGGGCTGCCTGCGTGCAACCCCATCGCATTCGACAAAGGCGTGTGCGGTGCCGCTGCCACGACACGGCGCACGCAACGTGTCGCGGATGTCCATGCCTTTCCCGGCCACATCGCCTGCGATGCCGCATCGCGCTCGGAATTGGTAGTGCCCATCGTGCATGACGGCGAGCTCTGGGGCGTGCTGGATCTCGATAGCCCGCGCCCCGAGCGCTTCAGCGAAGACGACCAACGCGGAATCGAGCGCTTGGTTGACATTTTCATCGCCGCCAGCGACCTCTCCACACCCAGCGTGACTGGATAAGCTCGGCGGCACGAGGCCCGAACGCAAACGCCCCCGCTGCAACAACAGCGGGGGCGTTCAATATTCTGGTAGGACCGAGCGGATTTGAACCGCTGACCTCCACGATGTCAACGTGGCGCTCTAACCAACTGAGCTACGGTCCTGCAAATCGGGGTCTGCCAAATTGCTTGCTGGCAGCGTTTCGACGCTAAGTACTGAGCATGTCAAACGCTGATTATGCCAAACGGTACCGATATTGAATACTGCTGGCATTAAGCACTTGGTAGGACCGAGCGGATTTGAACCGCTGACCTCCACGATGTCAACGTGGCGCTCTAACCAACTGAGCTACGGTCCTATTTTTCACAAGCTTTGGCACTGCCTTTACTGCCGTTGCCAACTCTCGCCTTGGCAACGGATGCGCATTTTACGCAGACCGTAGAAAATTGCAAGCCCCAACCCAAAAATTCGCCAAGGTTCAAACGCTTGACGCGAGCAACGGCATATTTCAATGGCTGCTTATAAAAGTTCGTTTAGTGAATAAAGCTGATGTCTACTTTCGTTTTGCAACAATCCATAATGGCTTTTTCCGCACTAGTGCATGGTTTAACATAGCCTTCCAGCCTGCACTGCACCGCCTGTGCATCGTTCGCGTCTACCCACACGACATGGCTCATTCATCGGCCGTTTTACTCGCCAGGTAACGGAACCTTCAATGACACAACAAGATCGCCACGACGCCATCGTCACCCTGGTTAAGCATCAGGGATACGCCTCTATCGAGCAGCTCACACAGCATTTTTCCGTCACGCCGCAGACGATTCGTCGCGACCTCAACCAATTGGCCGACGAAGGCGCGATCAAGCGCGTGCACGGTGGCGCCGGCCTCGAATCGAGTACCGTCAACACCGCTTACCATACGCGCAAGACACTCAATGCCGATGCCAAACAGCACATCGCTGAATGCGTCGCCGCACAGATTCCTGACTCCGCCTCCCTATTCATCAACATTGGCACCAGCAATGAAATGGTCGCCGAGGCACTACGCGACCACCAGGGCCTAGAGGTCATTACCAACAACCTCAACGTGGCGGCGATCCTTCAGCACAAGGAGGACTTCAACGTCATCATCGCTGGCGGTCAGGTACGCTCGCGCGACGGCGGCATCATCGGCGAAGCCACGATCGACTTCATCAATCAGTTCAAGGTCGACTACGGCATCATCGGCATCAGTGGCATCGACGATGACGGCTCGTTGCTCGAATTCGACTATCAGGAAGTCCGTGTCGCCCAGGCCATCATCCGTAACTCGCGCCAGGTCTTCCTGACCGCCGATCACTCCAAATTCCACCGCAATGCCGTGGTGCGCCAGGGCAACATATCGCAGATCGACGCTTTGTTCACGGACCGCCACCCCCCCGACGGCATCCTGCGTCTGCTACGCGAATATGATGTAACACTACATATCGCCGACGCCTGATCGGCTTGCCCCGCTTACGGCGTCACTCGGTGGCGCCGTGTTCGTTTCGTCGACTTGATGTTCGTTTTCGACTACACTATTTTCATATTCGAACAATCGACCTGCGAAACCAACCTTGCGGAGCTTGCCATGAACGCCTCCCCCCGACAGGACATACTCGATCTTTTCGTCATCGGTGGTGGCATCAACGGCACCGGTATCGCCAATGATGCTGCCGGCCGAGGCTTGCGCGTCGCCCTAAGCGAGCAACGCGATCTCGCCAACGCGACCTCCTCGGCGAGCAGCAAACTGATCCATGGTGGCCTGCGCTATCTTGAGCATCGAGAGTTTCGCCTGGTGCGCGAAGCGCTGCACGAGCGTGAAGTGTTGTTACGCAAGGCGCCGCATATCGTCTGGCCATTGCGCTTCATTCTTCCGCACCAGCCGCATTTACGTCCGGCCTGGATGATCCGCACCGGCCTGTTTCTCTACGACCATCTCAGCCAGCGTGCCAGCCTTCCCGCTTCAAAAGGGTTGCGATTTGACGCCCAAAGCCCCCTCAAACCAGATATCAAGCGCGGTTTTGAATATTCCGACTGCTGGGTAGATGATGCCCGGCTCGTCGTGCTCAACGCCATGCAAGCGCGCGAAAACGGCGCCGATATCCAAGTGGGAAGTCGTTGCGTCGGGGCGCAGGAAGAAGACGGCCTCTGGCACATCACATTGGAAGATGTCACTACGGGCAGGCGCCATATACGATACGCGCGCGCCTTGGTCAACGCGGCCGGGCCCTGGGTAGAGCAGGTAGTACGCGAAAACGCCCATCGCGATTCGCGCTACGGCGTTCGCATGATCCAAGGCAGCCATATCGTCGTGCCGCGTCTCAATACCGACGAGCGCGCTTATATCCTTCAGAATCAGGATCGTCGCATCGTCTTCGTGCTGCCCTATCAGCAGGACTATAGCCTGATCGGCACGACCGATGTGCGCTACCAAGGCGATCCCGCCCAGGTCAATGCAAGCCGTCAGGAAATCGACTACCTGCTCGACGTCGTCAATCAGCATTTCACCCAGACGCTCTCTCACGAGGACATCGTCACCACCTTCTCTGGAGTGCGGCCGTTGTGCGATGACGAATCCGCCGACCCCTCCGCGATGACCCGCGACTATACGCTCGATCTCGACGCACGCGGTGCACCGCTGCTGTCAGTCTTCGGGGGCAAGATCACCACGTACCGCAAACTGGCCGAAGCCGCCCTCGATCAACTGAAGCCCTACTTCACCGAGATAGGAGCGCCTTGGACCGCCGAGGCATCGCTCCCCGGTGGGGATATCGACTCGCGCGAGGCATTTGCCATGCAACTCGTCCGCGACTATCCGTTTTTGGGTGAAGCACGGGCACGGCGCCTGGCCTCGAGTTATGGCACGCTATGCCTGCGCTTCCTGCATGGCGCCAGCCGCGAAGAACAGCTTGGTGAAACCTTCGGCGCAGACCTCTCACAGGCCGAAGTCGACTACTTGGTGCGTGAGGAGTGGGCTCGTTCACCGGACGACATCCTGTGGCGACGGACCAAGCTGGGCCTGCGTTTCACGACCGAACAACATCAGCGCCTGAACGCCTATCTCAATCGTCATTGCCAAGGACATGCGGCCTGACGAGGCGGTTGACTGACATGTTTTAGCTTGGCCTCACCACCAGTTAGGGTGCTACGCTCGATCTCCACGCTGACCATGGACGGTAACGCCCCGGCATGGAGCCAGGGGTCGGCGCCGCCGGAACGAGGCCATGATGATTGAATATGTCGTCGAGATAGTGCTTGCCCTGCTCGCGCTCATCGCGTTTATTGCCACCGCCATTCCATGGCTTAATTTACGCTACTGGTGGGTGCGCGGTTTCGACTTTCCACGTCTGCAACTGGCGGCACTCGCCGCCGTGATTTTCATTGCCTTGTTGGGTGTGCTGCCTTGGTCGTCACTGGGATGGATGGGCGCAATCGCGAGTTTGATCGTACTCGGCATGCAAGGCACGCGCATTTTTCCCTGGACACCGCTGGCGACACGCCAGGTAGTGGATGCCGAAGGCGAGGACGCCTCACGTCAGTTCTCGTTGCTGGTCGCTAACGTGCTCACGCCCAACCGCCAGGCTACATCGCTGATGCGCCAGATTCACGAGGCCGACCCCGACATCGTGCTGACCCTGGAATCGGACGCCTGGTGGGAAGAGCGCCTCGACGAGGCGCTGAGCGAGAGCCACCCGCATACCGTCAAGATTCCTCTCGATAATCTCTACGGCATGCACCTGTATTCGCGTCTCGCACTGCATGAACCGCATGTCGAGTGGTTGATTCAAGACGACATCCCATCGATACACGGCTGGTTCGAGCTGCCTGGTGGCGAGCATGTGCGCTTCCATGCCGTACATCCACGCCCCCCGGCGCCCGGCGAAAGCGATGAATCACTATGGCGCGATGCCGAGTTGTTGCTCGTCGGTCAGACGGTGCGGGATTCGGATCAACCCACGCTGGTCGCCGGCGATCTCAACGACGTGGCATGGTCGAAAACGACACGCCTGTTCTGTCGCATCAGCGGCATGCTGGACCCTCGCCAAGGACGCGGGTTATATAGCACCTTCCACGCCGAGCATCGTTGGTTACGCTGGCCGCTGGATCACGTCTTCGTCAGCGAGCACTTCACCTTGGTCGCACTTCGACGCCTCTCGGCGTTCGGCTCCGACCACTTTCCCATTCTCACGACCTTTCGTTATCGGCCGGCACGTGCCAATGAAAACGACAGCCCGGACGCGGATCGCGAAGAACGACAGGACGCCGAGGAAACCATCGAAGAAGCTCAAGACCGGCGTGGCGAGGAGCCCATCAAGGACGACGATTGAGCCCGTCTGTGCCCCATCGAGACAGCAAAGTGCGGTGATCTACATAAAATGGGCGCCCGTAAGGGCGCCCAAGATAGGTCACCTTTGCCGTTTTTCACGTCATTCGGGGATCCCGCCCTGTGTCAATTGCGTGGGATCGAGCAGACGTTCGAGTTCCTCGCGGGACAAATCGGTTTCTTCCTCGGCCACGTCGATGATCGGTCGCCCTGCCTGATAGGCTTTCTTGGCGACTTGCGCTGCGGCGTTATAACCGATCACTGAGTTGAGTGCTGTCACCAGGATAGGGTTGCGAGACAGTGGCGCCTCGATATTGTCGCGACGCACGTTAAAGGTAGCGATGGCACGATCCGCCAATAAGGTGCTGGCGCTGGACATCAAGCAAAGCGACGTCAGCAGATTCGAGGCAATCAGCGGCAGCATGACGTTGAGCTGGAAGTTGCCGCTCTGCCCCGCCACCGTGATCGCACTATCCAGCCCGATCACCTGCGCTGCGGTCTGCGCCGCTGCCTCGGGAATCACCGGATTGACCTTACCCGGCATGATCGAGCTACCTGGCTGCAAGGCCTCGAGCTCGATCTCGCCCAGCCCCGCCAAGGGGCCCGAGTTCATCCAACGCAGATCATTGCTGATCTTCATCACCGCGCAGGCATAGGTACGTAGCTGACCGGTCAGTTCGACGGCGGCATCTTGGGAGCCCAGGCTGGCGAAGAAGCTATCGTTGGGGCGTAGGTTGAGTCCCGTCTGCTCGCTGAGCGCCTTGGCAACCCGTTCAGCGAACTCGGGATGGGCGTTGATTCCGGTGCCCACTGCCGTGCCGCCGAGCGCCAAACGTGCCAGCCGCTGCTGAGTGTCTTCCAGGCGTTCTATGGCCTGAGCGACCTGACTGGACCAACCACCCAGCTCCTGACCCATACGCACCGGCATGGCATCCATCAGGTGGGTACGCCCTGTCTTGACGACGTCATCCACCTCGTGTGCCTTGGTATCGATGGCCGACTGCAGATGACGCAGGGCGGGAAGCAGCGTTTTATCGACCTCCAGCGCCGCCGACAGATGCAAAGCGGTAGGGATGACGTCATTGCTCGACTGCCCCATGTTGACATGGTCATTGGGGCCGACCTCAGTGCCGCTCTCGCTGGCGAGATGAGCGATCACCTCGTTGACGTTCATGTTGGTCGATGTGCCCGACCCCGTCTGGAAGACATCGATCGGAAACTGATCGCCATGCTCACCATCGACGAGACGCTGGGCCGCATTGATGATCGCATCCGCGCGCGGGGTGTCGAGCAGGCCAAGATCACGATTGACGTTCGCCGCCGCCAGCTTGACACGTGCCACTGCCTGAATGAACGCAGCGGGCATGGGCTGCCCACTAATGGGAAAATTGTTGATGGCACGCTGGGTTTGGGCGCCATACAGTGCGTCGGCGGGGACCTCGAGCTCCCCCATGCTGTCGCGTTCAATGCGTGTCTCGCTCATCACACCCTCCTGATCGGTTGAGACTACCGTGCACGCGCCCCATCATGGCGATATCCGTCGCTATCGACGATCATGACGGTCGCCTCTCTGGCGCGCATGAGCCCGGCGACTATCAATGTGAAATTGTGCTGCCGATAGCACCTTTCAAGGCATCGGCATTACCTCTCGGGAGAATCCATCATGTGGCATCGCTCCACGCTGACCCTGAGTCCACGCCGTCAGGGCTTTCATCTCATCACCGACGACATCACCGACCAGCTTCCGGCGCTCGCTTCCGTTCGCCTCGGGCTCCTGCACCTACAATTGCTGCATACGTCCGCGTCGCTCACTCTCAATGAAAACGCCGATCCTGACGTGCGCCATGACATGGCCCTCTATGCCGAACGACTCGCGCCTCAAGGCATCGAGGGCATGCATCACACGCTGGAAGGGCCCGATGACATGCCGGCGCACGTATTGGCCAGCCTCTTCGGCACGCAGCTAACGCTGGCCGTCGAGTCGGGGCGACTCGCCACCGGCACCTGGCAAGGCATATGGCTAGGAGAGCATCGTCAGCACGGTGGGCCACGCCGCATTCTCGCCACCCTCAACGGCGACGACGCATGACTTGGGCTATTACCAACCCAGTGCCTGCTTGACGAAGGGAATGGTCAGCTTGCGCTGAGCGGAAAGCGAGGCGTGATCGAGACGAGCGAGGGCATCGAATAGCGCGGAAAGCTGTCTCGGGCCTCGATGCAGAATGTAGCGCGCGACTTCATCGGGAAGCTGCATGCCGCGCACCCGTGCGCGCAACTGCAAGGCCTCGAAGCGTCCACTGTCGTCCAGCGACTGAACATGGAAGGTCACGCCCCAGCTCAAGCGCGAGGCGAGATCGGGCAAAACGGTCGGCAACTGGCGCGGCGCGGCCTCGGCGGCGATTACCAAGCGCTTGTTGGCATCGCGCATGCGATTGAAGAAATGAAACAGCCCCTCTTCCCAGCGTTTACGCCCGAGCACCGTAGAGAGATCGTCGATCGCCACTAGGTCCAGACGTTCGAGATCCTCGAGCATATGTGGTGGAAAGTGGCCCAGGTCGCGCAAGGGGAGATACAAGGCACGTCCTCCCCGGTCGCCGGCTTCGTGACAGGCGGCTTGCAGCAGGTGGCTGCGCCCGCTGCCTGGAGCGCCCCACAGAAACAGAAACGGCTCACCGTCCGTGTCGAGCTGGCCGCGCAAGCGTTCGAGCAATGGCGCATTGCTCGACGCATGAAAGTTGGCGAACGTTGCATCGTCACTCAGCCCCACTCCCAGTGGCAACTGCGCGGACCCAGTCATGGCCTTTCCTCATCGCCTTCGTGCAAGGCGCCAGCGTGGCGGGATGTATCGTATAAGCGACTGTTTTTATAGCGCTCATGAAGGTAACGCAATACTACCATGACGATAGCGGCGACCGGCAACGCCAGCAGAATGCCGGTAAAACCGAACAGTTGCCCACCCGAGAGCACGGCAAAGATAACTGCGATGGGATGCAAGCCGATCTTGTCACCGAGCAATATCGGTTGCAGCACGGTACTTTCGACGAGTTGACCGATGCCGAAGACCACGGCCACACCGAGCAGCGGCAGCCATTCACCGAACTGGAAGAATGCCACCAACGCCGCCACACTGATGCCGACGATCACGCCTAAGTAGGGTACGATACTAGCCAGCCCCGCCACCAAGCCGATCAAAAGGCCAAACCGCAAGCCCAGCAGACTCAGCCCCGTCGCATAGATCACCGCCAGACTGAGCATCACCAGCAACTGCCCGCGCAGAAAGGCCGACAACACCTCGTCGCATTCATGGCTCAGGCGCGTGACCGTTGGCTCGACGTGACGCGGCAGCAAATCGCGCAAGCGTGCCTTGAGCCGATCCCAGTCGAGCAGAAAGTAAAAAGTCGTCACGGGAATCAGCGCCAGATTGCCCATCCACACGGCAAACGCCATGCCTGACTTGGATGCCTGGGCCAGAACCGCCGCCGCCACCGTGCCAGTCTCGCGCCAGTTCTCCATCAAGGTGCCGCGCAGTTGATCGAAATCAGCGCTAAGGTCCACTCCCGTCACGGCCTGGACCTCCGGCAGTACCACCGACTGTACCCAGTTGAAGATGGCTGGGAAGGATTCGACCAACTGCGCCAGTTGGCGCCCCAGCAAGGGAATCAGAATCAGGCACGCCACGACCATGGACAGTGCCAAGACGAGAAATACCACGCTCACCGACAGCCGGCGCGACAAACCACGCGCCTCCAGCCAGTCGGTCACCGGATCACCTAGGTAAGCCAATATCATGCCGACGAAAAACGGCATCAAGATGGGCTCCAGCAAGACGAGCAACCAGATCAATCCCGCCGCGCCCAGAAGGCCCCACACTTGTATGCGTGTCATTGCGATACGTATCTCCCAACCCTTTTGGTTTCGATTCTACACGCCTGCGCGGGCGATGCGCCTCCCGTGGGGCAATGCTACAATATGGGCTTCCCTTATACCGCCCTGGCCTCGGGCGCCAGGCGGCGCCATCGGCTTCGCTCGATCGCCCCGCGATCGGCACACTGTTGACAGGAATGCCCATGACTCGCAGTTCGGACACGCCCACTTCTCCCCGCGCATCTCTCAGCTACAAGGATGCTGGCGTGGACATCGACGCCGGCAACGCGCTCGTCGAACGTATCAAGGGGGTCGCCAAACGTACCTCCCGACCCGAAGTAATGGGCGGCCTGGGCGGCTTCGGCGCGTTGTGCCAATTACCTAGCGGCTACCGTGAGCCGGTATTGGTGTCCGGCACCGATGGGGTGGGCACCAAGCTACGCCTGGCCATGGACCTAGGCCAGCATGACACCATCGGCATCGACCTGGTGGCCATGTGCGTCAACGACCTGGTCGTCGCCGGCGCCGAGCCGTTGTTCTTCCTCGACTACTATGCCACTGGCAAGCTGGATGTCGAGATTGCCGCCGACGTCGTCACCGGTATCGGCGAAGGCTGCGCCCAGGCGGGCTGCTCACTGATCGGCGGCGAGACCGCCGAAATGCCCGGCATGTACGCGGGCAGCGACTACGACCTGGCCGGCTTCTGCGTCGGCGTCGTCGAGAAATCCGAGATCCTCGATGGCAGTCGCGTCGCCGAAGGGGATGTGCTGCTCGGGCTCGCCGCCTCCGGCCCGCACTCCAATGGCTACTCGCTGATCCGCAAGATCCTCGACGTGAGCCAGGCCAACCTTGACACCGACATCGACGGAGTGACCTTGCGTGACGCCTTGCTGGCACCGACACGCATTTACGTCAAGCCACTGCTGTCGTTGATCAAGGACAGCGACGTGGCCGTACACGCCCTCTCGCACATCACCGGCGGTGGCCTGCTCGAGAACGTCCCCCGCGTGCTGCCCGAAACGCTCACCGCGCGCATCGACGCCGCAAGCTGGACGCGTCCTACGGTCTTCGACTGGCTGCAACGTGAAGGCAACGTCGACGAGCACGAGATGCATCGCGTGCTCAATTGCGGCATTGGCATGGTCGTGGTCGTCTCTGCAGCGCAGGCCGAACACGCTCAGGCCACGCTCGAGGCCGCCGGCGAGACGGTGCATCGTCTCGGCGACATCGTCGCGCGCCAAGGTGAGGAAGAACAAGTTCGTCTGGAGAATGTCCGCTCATGAATGCTACGACCCAAGCCGACACCTCCGAAGGGAACAACTTCGAAGCGGAACCGGCCGAGAAACGTCGCGTCGTGGTGTTGATCTCCGGTAACGGTAGTAACCTGCAGGCGCTACTCGACGCACAACAACACGACGAGCTCGGCGGCGAGATCGTTGCCGTGATCTCCAATCAAGGCGATGCCTACGGCCTGATCCGCGCCAAGGAAGCCGGTGTCGACTCCGTCGTGCTACCGCATCGCGAGTACGACGACCGCGAGGCTTACGACCGCGCGCTGATCAAGGTCATCGACCGCCACACCCCGGATTTGATCGTGCTTGCGGGGTTCATGCGCATTCTTACCCCGACATTCGTGCATCGCTATGCCGGCCGTATGCTCAATATCCACCCTTCGCTGTTGCCGGATTATCCAGGGCTGGACACGCATACCCGCGCCCTGGCCGATGGCGTGTCGGAGCATGGCGCCAGCGTGCACTTCGTCACCGAGGAACTCGATGGCGGGCCAGTGGCCTTGCAGGCCGCGCTCAGGGTCGACCCCGGCGCTACCGCCGAGCAGGTCATCGAGAAAGTCCATGCCCGCGAGCACCTGATCTACCCGATCGCCGTGCGCTGGTTCCTCGAAGGCCGCTTGAGCCTGGGGGCAAACGGCGCTCAGTTCGACGGCATGCCGCTACCGCCCACCGGACTGCGGATGTCGCATGAAGACGCCGCGGAAGAGCTCGACGAGGAAGGGTAGAACCCAGCTTCGGGCTTCGGGCTTCGGGCTTCGGGCTTCGGGCTTCGGGCTTCGGGCTTCGGGCTTCGGGCTTCGGCAGCATTTTGGCTCGCTGCTCGTGGCCCGTTGCCCGTAGCTCGCTGCTTACGTCCTCGGTAGCGTCACGCCACGCTGCCCCATGTACTTGCCGCCACGGTCCTTATAGGACACGTCACAGACCTCGTCGGATTCCAGGAACAGCATCTGCGCCACGCCTTCATTGGCATAGATGCGCGCGGGCAGGTTGGTGGTATTGGAAAACTCGAGCGTGACGTGTCCTTCCCACTCAGGTTCCAATGGCGTGACATTGACGATGATGCCACAACGCGCGTAAGTCGACTTGCCCAGGCAAATGGTCAACACGCTGCGCGGGATCCGGAAATATTCCACGGTGCGCGCCAAGGCAAAAGAGTTGGGCGGTATCACGCAGACGTCGCCTTTGACGTCGACGAAACTCTTCTCATCGAACCCCTTGGGATCGACCACGGCCGAATGAATATTGGTGAACACCTTGAATTCATCGGCGCAGCGCACGTCATACCCGTAGCTGGAGGTTCCATACGAAATCACTCGCTGCTCGTTCACGTAACGAACCTGGTCCGCCTCGAACGGCTCGATCATGCCCTGGCCCTCGGCCATGCGCCGAATCCATTTGTCGGATTTGATGCTCATTGAAGTTTCCTGCTCAGTACGCTGTCGCGATGAAATCGGGTCGTCTCCGCGAACGCTTGGTCTGTGAACACTCGGTCTTTGCAAACAAAGGGGGCCGTTATGATAACGGCCCCATCGCGTCACGCAAACGTTAGGTGACGAACGTCACTCACCAAAGCTGATGGTCGGCGACTCGTCGGACTGCGCGTCGATCCCCTCGGCCACGGAGCGCGCCACCTGACGGAACGTCTGCGCGACGTTGCCTTCAGGGTCAGCGATCACACTGGGCTTGCCGCCGTCGACCTGCTCGCGAATCGCGCCGTCGAGGGGCAGTTGACCCAATAGCCGGGTCTGGTACTGCTCCGCAATGCGCTCGCCGCCACCACTACCGAAGATCGGCTCCTGGTGGCCACACTGCGAGCAGACATGCTGGCTCATGTTCTCGACGACGCCCAGCACCGGCACGTTGACCTTGCGGAACATCTCAATGCCCTTCTTGGCATCGAGTAACGCGATGTCCTGAGGCGTAGTCACGATCACCGCACCGCTTACCGGCACTTTCTGCGCCAGGGTCAGCTGCACATCGCCGGTACCCGGTGGCATATCGACGAACAGGTAATCGAGATCTTTCCAGGCGGTTTGATTGAGCAACTGCTGGAAAGCCCCCGCAACCATCGGGCCGCGCCAAACCATGGGTTCATCGATATCCACCATGAACGCCATCGACATCGCCTGCAGACCATGAGCCTCCAACGGCTTGAAGGCATTTTCGCCCGCCGGCTGCGGCCGCACCCCAGGCGCGATCCCCAGCATCTGCGCCTGGCTGGGACCGTAGATATCGGCATCGAGCAAGCCCACTCGGTAACCCTCGGCGGCCATCGCCAGGGCTAGATTGACGGTCACGGTGGACTTGCCCACGCCCCCCTTGCCCGACGCCACGGCGACGATATGCTTCACGCCTTCGATCACATCAACTCTCCTTTCCACGATATGCTCATCTGCGGTGCGCCAGCCAGGCTGACAGCTCGATACGCCCAGTATAACGTCCCGCGATGGCACTTACCCAAGCGTTTCAGTCAACTTTTCGCCAGGCACTTCCGGGGGACGCGACACACAGGCTAGGCGTGTCGTCTCAACTCTCAGGCATGACCTCGAGCTTGGTACGAATGAAATCGCTGTGACTGACATAAAGGAGATCGGCGAGACGCCGGACGCGGTGCTCTTCCAAGGCATCGAGTTCGCCGTCGGCAAAGGCCAATTGCCACATCTGCGCTACCAGCGCCACGCGGTCTTCGTAGCCGTACTGCTCGCGAATCAGCCTGACGAATTCATAGTGGTCAACGGCCTGTTCGACTTCGGTTTCGGCCAACGACATCAATTCATCGACGTCGTCCGGGGCAATCGTCAGGCGTGTGGTCAATAGCTCCTGCAGCATGGCCCTTTCGCGTGGGTCGTGTTCGTAATCGGCACGCATGATCTCGCACAACAGGGCGGCTACCGCCAGTTCCAGCGTCACCTGCCGACGCGCCGCTTGCGGAGACTCCAACATGCGTTGAAAGAATTGCTGAATGCCTTCGATACTCAAGGGATGCTCCTATAACAAAAGATGACGTGGCCTGTGACACCTTCTGCGTGCAAGGGTTGCATCTGGCGACTCACTCAGCCGTGGCGTAATGCGCCTTGAGGTTCATGAACTTCTCCACAAAGGCGTCCATCACCGGCGGATCGTACTCACGCAGCCCGCTGACCACCAACTTCTTGGAGCCATGACCAATGGCCGTGTCGCCGTCGGTCATCTTGAATTGCAGCAAGGCATCGCCTCGCTTGCCGCTGACATCCAGCGTCGCGCCGGCAAAGGCCACGCCGGCCTCGGCGACGTCCAGCCGCGACAACGAGAAGCCCATGCTGTCATAGATCACCAATGGTCGCTGGGGATTGAACATAACTCCCTGCTCTTCCATCAGCGGTTTGAGATAATGCGGGAAATTGCGCCCCGAAAAGGCCACATAACGGCGCGTAAAGGCCTCGATGATGCCAGCGTCGTGGGTAATATCCCCGCCGCGCTCGACCTCAAGATACACCTTGCCATTGGCATCGGTTACTTGGACGGTATCGCCGTGCTGAGCGAAGCACAGAGGTACGCTGTCACCGACCATGCCCTTGAAGTGGAAGGTCATGCGTTGCGCCAGGCCAAAACGTGCCATCACCAAGGCGAACAACAGATCGCCCGGCACACAGAAGCGCCGCGCATCCGCATCGTGAATGGGATTGTAATCGCCAGCGATACACTTGGCGAAACGGCTTGCCTGCTCGGCCGTAATACATAGCCGATCATCGGTAACGGTGTGAAAGTCGTCGAGAAACATGCGCTTATCCCTGCCCATCAAGAAGCGCCCACCACGGCGCGGATCACGAACGCCAAGATGGTATCAAATTCATTGGCGCTCGGGCGCGGACCCCGCACACATTTCTCAACATAGCGCCACCAGACGATAACATCGAGCGCTCAATCGGCATCTAGCTCAAGATAATGGCGAAAAATGCCGTCTTCGTTAAACGCTTGGCGTCGAGCGGACCTGAGATAGGTGGCGATACGCGGCAATGCCGACACACGCTCGCTCAAGGCCATAATGCCGGGAATCGAGGGTGCCTGTGCCGCCATCGCACGGGGCATGGCGTAGCGCAGGCCACTGACGGTTTGAAAAAGCGAGAGGTCGACATAACTCAAGGCATCGCCGACGAGATATCTCTTGCCAGCCGGATTGCGTGCCAAAACATCCTCGAAGTATCCGAGAAACTTGCCCAGTCGCTCCTGCCGGAATACATGGGAACGCCGGCGCGCCTCGTCTTGCTGTTCTTCGTAATACAGCGAACTGCCGATGGGGTGATGTACATCATGAATCTCGGCGATGAAGTCGGTCATCGTTAGTTGCAAGCCATGCACCCAATCACGGCTGGCCTCGTCGTCCGGTACCAGGTCGAGCCGCGGCCCCAGGAAACGCAGGATATTGGCGACATGCGACACGAGCCGCTCCTGAGCTTTGAGAATCGGCGGCGCGAAAGGCGGATAGGCCTCGAATGGCGCGGCCTCACCTTCGAGCAGATCGCCGATTGCGCTCACGCCATCCTCACGTTCACGCGCCACGTCGACGTAGTCGGCCCCCGCCGCCTCGAGCGCCAAGCGCACATATTCACCGCGCCCGGGAATGCCCGGCCAATAATACAGCTCGTATTGCATGAGAGGTCTCCTCAAGATATACGGATTCAGCGTAGCAGCCCCGCCGGAGTGACTGGCGAGGCAAGTGCCGGATTGCTACCATGCGCGCCTTCACTAGCACTCGTCACGAGACATATGCGGTATCGCGTCAAGCTTTTCCCCGAGATCACCATCAAGTCCCGCCCCGTGCGTAAGCAGATGGTTCGTTGTCTGCGCACCAACCTGCGTAACATCCTGACGCCGCTGGTCCCGGATGTGCGGATCGCCGACTGCTGGGATGCACTGGAGGTGCGGGTCCGCCACGCCATCGACGATGCTACCCGCGAGCGCCTGGAAGCAACGCTATCGTGCGTGCCCGGCATCCACGAGGTGCTGGTGATCGACGTGCATACCTTCGCCTCCTTCGCCGACACCGCTGAACGCCTGGTAGCGCTGTGGCGAGCGCCGCTGGCCGGCCGCCGGTTTCGCGTCAGCGTCAAACGCCGCGGACAGCACGACTTCACGTCGGCGGACCTCGAGCGCTACCTGGGCGGCGCGCTGCTCGATGCCAGCCCGGACGCCAAAGTGGACCTCTCACACCCGGAGGTGGATGTCACGCTGGAATTGCAGGATCAGCACCTGCGCCTGGTGACCCGCCGCTTGCCCGGCCTGGGCGGTTATCCGCTGGGTACTCAAGGCCAGGCACTGGCACTCATCTCGGGCGGCTACGATTCGCCGGTGGCGGCCTGGCGCTTGATCCGGCGCGGGCTCAAGACGCATTACCTGTTCTTCAATCTCGGCGGCCCGGAACACGAGCAAGCCGTACGTGAGGTCGTGCATCAGGTGTGGCAAGGCTACAGTGCATCGCACCATGCCTACTTCATCAGTGTGCCTTTTGACGGTGTGCTCAATGAAATCCAGCGCCGTGTGCCCGCCGGTCTGGCAGGCGTCGTGCTCAAGCGCATGATGCTGAGAGCTGCCAATCGCGTCGCGGCACGCGCGCGCATTTCAGCACTCGTCACCGGCGATGCCTTGGCGCAGGTGTCCAGTCAGAGCCTGGTCAACCTGGGACTCATCGACACGGTCAGTGAGCGGCCCGTTTTACGCCCACTCATCGCCGACGATAAGCAGACCATCATCGAGGATGCGCGCCGCATCGGCACCGCCGCCCATGCCGAGCGCTTGCCGGAGTATTGCGGCACGATCTCGCAACGTCCCAATACACGCCCCAGACCCGGCCAGGCCGACGCCGCAGAGGCCGACTTCGATATGGACGTGCTCGAGGCGGCACTCGAAGCCACCCGCCAGACGCGGGTGGACCGCCTGCTCGACACGCCCGCCCCGCGCACGCTCGACGTGCCCGTCATCGAGAGTGCCGAAGCGCTGAGCGAGGCCGGTGACGTCACAGTCATCGACATTCGCCATCCCGATGAGCGCGATGCAGCGCCGTTGAATCTGCCACAGAGCGAGTCGTTGACGATCCCGTTCTTCGAGCTCGGCGAACGCGCCGCGCACCTGCCATCGCATCGACGCTACGCGCTCTATTGCGATCAGGGCATCATGAGCAAGATGCAGGCGCTGCGGCTCGCCGACCAGGGGCTGACGAATTTCATCGTCTATCGCGGCAACCGCAGCACCGAGCGCTAAACCGTCATTCGTCGTCACCACAGGGTTGTCATGCACTCACCGGTTCTCGCCATTCGTCACACGCCGCTGGTCGCCGTGTACGGCACGCTCAAGCGGGGCCTGCGCAATCATCATTGGCTCGCCGGCGCCGACTTCATCGGTGCGGATACGCTCCGTCATGTCACTCTCTACGATCTAGGGCATTGCCCCGGCGCCAAGGCGGAGCCCTCCCACGGTATCGACGTGGAACTCTATCGGGTCGATGCGCAAGGGCTACGCAACCTCGACCAACTCGAGGACTATCGCGTGCGCGCACCGCGCAATGGGACCTACGACCGCATCATTCATCACACCGCCTTCGGCCCCGCCTGGCTTTATCTCTACAATCTCGATGTCACGGGGTGCCCGGCCATCCGTACCGGCGGCTGGCCAAGCACGTCCTGAGCGTTACCCTTACCGATGTGTCATCAGCGCATCGGCCGCGTCAATGTTGTCTTCCGCATCACGGATGCAGCCAAGCGCCAAGCGGGCTACAATCGCCTTTTCGTCGATGTCATTCGCGACGCCTTCTTTCGTTTCCGACTTTCGTCATTAGAGCCACCATGCCGACTACCGCCAACGCCAAGCGCAAGATCCTGGTTACCAGTGCCCTGCCCTATGCCAACGGCTCGATTCACCTGGGCCATTTGCTCGAGTACATCCAGACCGATATCTGGGTGCGCTTCCAGAAGAGCCGCGGCCACGAGTGCCATTATGTATGTGCCGACGATGCCCATGGCACCGCCATCATGTTGCGCGCAGAGCAGGAAGGCATTACCTCCGAGCAGTTGATCAGCAACGTCAGCGCCGAACACCAAGCCGATTTCGCCCGCTTCGGAGTGGCGTTCGACAATTATCATTCGACGCATTCGGAAGAGAACCGCCAGCACAGCGAGCGCATCTATACAGCGCTTCGCGATGCCGGGCATATCTCAACGCGCGACATCGAGCAGATGTATGACCCGATCAAGGGCTTGTTCCTCGCCGACCGCTTCATCAAGGGCACCTGCCCCAAGTGCCATAGCGACGATCAATACGGCGATAACTGCGAAGCGTGCGGTGCGACCTACACGCCGGCCGAGCTGATCGGTCCGGTCTCGGCGATCAGCGGTGCTACGCCGGAAGTTCGCACCTCCACGCACTATTTCTTTAAGCTCCCCGACTTCGCCGACTTCATGCAGGGCTGGATCAATGGCGGTCATGTGCAACCGCAGATCCGCAACAAGCTACTGGAATGGTTCGAGTCAGGCTTCAACGAGTGGGATATCTCCCGCGACGCGCCCTATTTCGGCTTCGAGATCCCCGATGCGCCGGGCAAATATTTCTATGTCTGGCTGGACGCGCCAATCGGTTATCTGGCCAGCTTCCAGAACCTCTGCGAGCGTGAAGGCATCGACTTCGACAGCTACTGGCGCCGCGACTCGGAAGCAGAGGTCTATCATTTCATCGGCAAGGACATCGTCTACTTCCACGCCCTATTCTGGCCAGCGATGTTGGAGGGCGCCGGGCTTCGCACGCCGACCGGCGTCAATTGCCACGGTTTCGTTACCGTCAACGGCGCCAAGATGTCCAAGTCGCGCGGTACCTTCATCAAGGCGCAGACCTACGCCGAGTATCTCAACCCGGAATATCTGCGCTACTACTTCGCCGCCAAGCTCACCGCCGGGGTCGACGATCTTGACCTCAATCTCGAGGACTTCGCCTCGCGCGTGAACTCGGACCTGGTCGGTAAGGTGGTCAACATCGCCAGCCGCTGTGCAGGCTTCGTGAAGAAGCTCAATGGCAACCAACTCGCCGCGCGCTGTGCCGAGCCAGAGCTAGTGGCGCGCTTCGCTGACGCCGGCGAGGCGATCGCCGCCGATTACGAAACGCGCGAATTCGGCCGCGCCATGCGCAAGATCATGGAGCTCGCCGACGAGGCCAATGCCTATATCGCCGACAAAGCGCCCTGGGTACTCGCCAAGGAAGAAGGTCGCGAGCAGGAAGTGCTCGATATCTGCTCGGTGGGAATCAACCTTTTCCACGTGCTGATGGTCTACCTACAACCTGTGGTGCCGACCATGGCGGAGCAGGCACGCGTCTTTCTACAGGTCGATTCTCTCGACTGGGAAAGCCGACATCACGTGCTCGAAGACCACACCATCGCCAAGTTCAAGCCGCTGATGACGCGTGTCGACACCGATAGAATCGCGCAAATGACCGAGGCCTCCAAGGAAGTGCTCGCCGAGGAGCAAAAGCTCAAGGAACAGGCCAAGGGCCCGCTGGCCGACGATCCAATCGCCGATGAAATCGGCTTCGACGATTTCGCCAAGCTCGATATGCGCATCGTGCGTATCGCCAAGGCCGAGTACGTCGAAGGCGCCAAGAAGCTGCTCAAGTTGACGCTCGACCTGGGTGGCGAGACACGCACCGTTTTCTCAGGCATTCGCGCCGTCTATGCGCCCGAGGCGCTGGAAGGACGCTTGACCGTCATGGTCGCCAACCTGGCGCCGCGCAAGATGCGTTTCGGCGTTTCGGAAGGCATGGTGCTGGCCGCTGGCGACCAGGAGGGCGGTATCTATCTGCTGTCACCGGACAGCGGCGCGGAACCCGGCCAGCGCGTGACTTGAGGAGGTAAGGTGTCCGCTAATCCCGCGCTCATCGAGACCCTCGACGCCGAACTGCCGCAGACGCAATGCGGAAAGTGCGGGCATCCCGGCTGTCGCCCCTATGCCGAAGGCATGGCCGCCGGCGAGGCGATCAATAAATGCCCGCCCGGTGGCGAGGCGACTATGGCGCGTCTGGCCGAATTGACAGGTCAAGCGCGCCAGCCCCTCGCGCAGCCTGCAGAGTCTCCCAAGGTAGCGTATATTCGCGAGGCAGAGTGCATCGGCTGTACCAAGTGCATCCAGGCGTGCCCGGTAGACGCCATCCTCGGCGCGGCCAAGCAGATGCATACCGTCATCGCCGGGGAATGCACCGGCTGCGAACTGTGTGTCGCGCCCTGCCCGGTCGACTGCATCGATATCCTGCCGCATCCCGAATGGCTCGCGGCAGAGACCCAAGCCCAGCAAGACGCCTACTTGGCCAAACGTGCCGAACTGGGTCGACAACGCTACGAGGCACGCCAGCAACGTCTCGCCCGCCAGGCCGAGGAAAAACGTCGCAAACGCGAACGTCGTCAGGCGGCCGCATCGGCAAAAGCCAATCGCGAGACGGGTTCCGCTCAGCCAATACAACACAACGACACCGACGGCGTGGATACCACGTCACTCAAGGCGACGCGTGCCACGCTGGTTGCCGGACTCAAGCGTGTGGAACGTCAACGTCAGCGCGACGGGCTAGATCCCGAGGCACGCCGAGCGCTCGATGAACGCGCCGAGACGCTGACCTCGCGCCTGGCGGATATCGATCGGCAACTCGGCAGCGCGCAGGCACCGCGCGCCGACACCTCTACCACACACCATCGGCGCATGGCCGTCAAAGCCGCTGAGCAGTCCTTGCGCAAGGCTCGCCAGCAAGTCACGCACGCCGAGCGCCACGGCGATGCCGCCAGCCGCGAGGCCGCATACGGCCAGGTCGACGAGGCCCAGCGCATGCTCGACGCCGCACGCGCCGCGTTCGATTCTCCCTCATCGACGTAATTCGCCCATGAACGCTCAAAAACGCTACGAGATCTTTTCGCGCCTGCGCGATAACAACCCCACACCGACCACGGAACTTCACTGGCAGACGCCTTTCGAGCTACTGACGGCGGTGTTGCTCTCGGCCCAGGCGACGGATGTCGGCGTCAACAAGGCCACGGCGCGCTTGTTTCCCATCGCCAATACCCCACAAGGTATCCTCGACCTGGGCATCGATGGGCTCAAGGACAAGATCAAGACCATCGGCCTGTACAACAGCAAGGCCGACAACCTGATGAAAACCTGTCACCTGTTGCTCGAACGGCACGGCGGCGAGGTGCCGGACACCCGCGAGGCACTGGAAGCGCTGCCCGGTGTCGGCCGCAAGACCGCCAACGTGATTCTCAATACGGCGTTCGGCCAGCCGACCATGGCGGTGGACACGCATATATTCCGGGTCGCCAACCGCACGCGTATCGCGCCAGGCAAGAACGTTCTCGAAGTAGAGCAAAAGCTGATGCGCCACGTGCCCAAGGATTTTCTGCACGATGCCCATCACTGGCTAATCCTTCATGGACGCTACACCTGCGTGGCGCGCAAGCCGCGCTGCGGTAGCTGCGTGATCGAGGATCTCTGCGAGTACAAGGAGAAGACCGAGATCGGCTGACGCGTGACATCTATCACAGCGCTTATGTCCCTATGAGCACCTCGCGATAGGCATCACGCCACGCAGGCCATTGCCAGGCTCGCGCGTCGGGCAGCCCCGGGCGCGAGGCCGGGTCGGTCAGCCATTGCGCGAGTGTGGCTTCGAGCGTCGTCTGATCGCCCGCGTAGCGATACGCCGACGCGTAATACTCGGGAAAGCACAGGCGATCCGGCACCAGCGGTACGCAGCCCTGCGTCACCGCCTCCATGACCGCCAGCCCTTGGAATTCATGATCGGTCGTCGACACCACGATATCGGCGCTATCAAGCATATCTCGGTAGACATCGCCGGGCTGCTCACCCCAGCACACGATACGCTCGCCCAGCCACGCACGCGACGCCTCGAAGACCGGCGGCTGATCGCGGAACTGCTGGCCTAATACCGCCACCTCGAAATCGATGCCCCGCGTGGTCAAAGTTTCCAGTGCCGTGAAGAACGCCTCGGGATTTTTGTCGTATTCCCAACGATGATTCCATAGAACTCTTCGCCCCAAGCGCGCGGGCTTTGGCGTCTCCTCGGACATGGGCACGGGGAGCACGACGGCCTTCTCGGCGATGCGTGATAGCACGCTATCGAGCGGCAGACGCTCAGGCATGCGTTTGAGGAAGTCGCGCGCCCCGCGCAATAGGCTGTCGCGGTTGTAGGCACTGTTGAAGACGACGACATCGGCTGCCAGGGCCGTGTAGAGGTTGACCATTAGCGGCTCGGCACGGATGCGTTGGCCCTTGGGAAGCGGATAGGCAAACTGGTTTTCATGGAAATACACGACCTTGCGCGCACGTGCCAGCGAGGGGCAAAGACCCACCAAGGTCGCCAGATCGACCATCGAGGTGGCGACGACCAGGTCGTAATCCTCATGGAGACAGTCCCTCTCCTGGCCCAGCCAAGTCAGAGGGTTGCCACGGATGCGCCAGGGAAAATGCCGCGGTGGCAGTTCCAAGCGCCGCCAGTCGATCTCGGGGAACTGCTGCTGCAGACCATCCGCCCAATGGCGATGACTCATGGCAGCATAGGCGGAAAGCAATAGGGCCTTCACGGCAGACTCCTGCTAAAAAGGGCCCATGGTAGCCAACCGCGGCGATGACCGGAAAGTGGCGTCGGCACCGAGGACGACGGGCCTATTCGGCAGGCTGTGTACCGCCCTCTCCGGGCTCGCTGCTCCCATCCCGGGGCGGCAGCGCGGCATCCTCGCTGGACATCGCCCCACTGCCTTGCGCACCGCGTCGATAGATCACCTTGCGCGTGCCGCCATCGCAACGTCCCACGACCTCGCCCCCGGCGAGGTCATCGCCCTCGCGAACTCCGTCCTCGTCGACGCGTTCGCTGGCAATAATATCGAGCTGGAAGTCCTCAACGCCATTGGCACGAATCTTGGCTTCGATCTCATCTTGCAGGGCATCGCAGGCCATGACCCCGGTGTTTCCACGGTCTCCGTCATTATCTTGCTGCGGTGTCTCCTGGGCGCTCGCGATGACCGGCAACGCCATCATTCCCAATGCCAGCCCTTTTGCCCACCAATGATTCATCATGACCGCCTCCTCTAGCGTGACGCACTCAGATTCAATTCGCCGGTCTGCGCCACGGCACGCTGATAGTCCGGCCGCTCACGTACCCGCGCCAACCAATCGACAATGGCGGGGAAATCCTTGATGCCACGTCGTGATTCGACCGCCAACACGGGGAAGCTCATCTGAATATCTGCCGCCGTGAAGTCTGAGCCGGCAAACCATGCATGCTCGGTTAGCGTGGACTCCCAGAAAGCCAGATGCCGCTCGATCTCAGGATCCAGAAACTTGGTTTGTACGCCCTGTCCCAATTTGCTCGCCACGGGGCGCAACACCGCCGGCACCGGCGGCTTGCCCAAACGCGAAAAGACAAGATGCATCACCAACGGCGGCATGGCGGAGCCTTCGGCGTAATGCAGCCAATAACGATAATCGCGATGCTCCGACGTCCCCACCGGCGGCGCCAAGCGGCCATCGTCGTAACGCTCGATCAGATAATCGATGATCGCCCCAGACTCGGCCACAGTCAGCCCCTCGTCGACGATCAGCGGCGCCTTGCCGAGCGGATGAAGACGCTTGAGACTCTCCGGCGCCAGCAATGTCTGCGGATCGCGATGGTGAGTCACGAGTTCATAGGCTTGCTGCAAAGCTTCAAGCAACCAGACGATGCGTAGCGAGCGGGAGTTGTCGAGATGATGCACGGTAATCATGTGCGGCTCCATCGGGATGATAAAAGGTTGGGCCCACTCTATGCGGTAAGAGTTCCCGGGTCTCACTGCCCTAGGCTAAGGCGTCGTGGCAATAAAAAACGCCACTACTCCAGAGACCATAGCTCCCAAGATAGTGGCGTTGGTATTCGCGTGCGCGATAGCCAGGAACGCTCAGCGATCCTCGAACATCTCGTCGCCGATATCGTCGATATAGCGTTGGGCCTTGCGCAGCGTCAACTCGATACAGTCTTCGCGGCTGGAGACAATGTCCGAACGCTCGAAACGATGCTCACGCGTCTCAACGCCTTCGACGGGCTTGCGAATCCAGCCGCTGACTCGATACTGACCGCCGGCATCCTGCGGATCCGGCGTGATCAGATAGCCCTCGTAGTCTGTCGCGGGGATTTCCTCGTCATTGACATCGCCGCTGCGAAACAAGCCCTCGATGAGTCGTTTCAGCATAAAGCCTCCTGCGCGCTGACTATGCGTTGAACGCCGCCCACCCGGGAGACGTTCGACGCGGGTGAATGCGGATCAATTCGCATTGCGGCCTTTTGCCGCCGCGATGCGTAAACGCAAGGCATTGAGCTTGATGAAGCCTTCGGCGTCTTTCTGATCGTAGGCGCCTGCATCGTCCTCGAAGGTCGCGATGGACGCATCGAACAGCGACTCCTCGGACTTGCGCCCGACCACGGTGGCACTCCCCTTGTAAAGCTTCATGCGTACCACGCCGTTGACGTTGCTCTGAGTCTCGTCGATGGCCGCCTGCAGCATCTTGCGCTCCGGGCTCCACCAGTAGCCGTTGTAGATGACCTCGGCGTACTTGGGCATCATCTCGTCCTTGAGATGCGCAGCTTCGCGATCGAGCGTCAGTGACTCGATGGCGCGATGGGCGCGCAGCATGATGGTGCCACCCGGAGTTTCGTAGCAGCCACGCGACTTCATGCCCACATAGCGGTTTTCGACGATATCCAGACGCCCGATGCCGTTGTCGCCGCCAAGCTGGTTGAGCTTGGAAAGCACTTCGTGGGGCTTGAGTGGCTCGCCGTCGATAGCGACGATATCGCCTTTCTCGAACGTCAATTCGATATAGGTCGGCGTCTCCGGTGCGGCCTCCGGCGACACGCTCCAGCGCCACATGTCCTCTTCGGCTTCCGCCCAGGGATCCTCGAGAATGCCGCCCTCGTAAGAAATATGCAGCAGGTTGGCGTCCATGGAGTACGGCGATTTCTTCTTGCTCTTGGAGAAGTCGACCGGAATGTCGTGCTTCTCGCAATAATCCATCAACTTCTCGCGAGAGTTGAGATCCCACTCACGCCACGGAGCAATCACCTGAACACCGGGCTTCAATGCGTAGGCGCCGAGCTCGAAGCGTACCTGATCGTTGCCCTTGCCGGTGGCGCCATGGGAAATGGCATCGGCACCGGTCTCGTTAGCGATCTCGATCAAACGCTTGGCAATCAACGGCCGCGCGATGGAGGTACCCAGTAGATACTCGCCTTCGTAGATCGTGTTGGCGCGGAACATCGGATAGACATAGTCGCGGACGAACTCTTCGCGCAGATCCTCGATGTAGATTTCCTTGACGCCCAGGGCCTGTGCCTTGGTTCGCGCCGGCTCGACCTCTTCGCCCTGACCGATGTCGGCGGTGAACGTCACCACCTCGCAATCGTAGGTTTCCTGCAACCACTTGACGATGACGGACGTATCCAGGCCGCCGGAATAGGCGAGGACGACCTTGTTCACATCGGACATGCGGGACTCCTGAAAAGATGGATATTGATCGAATGGTTCGGCTGCGCGAACACAGCGAGAAAACGTCACCCGATTATAGCGCCGAGCGAGGCTGACGAATACCGAGCGGCGGGACGTCGAGGGGCGAAAATGCTACACTCGCTGCCACTTTGTCGCCCCGCCCCGCGTGTGGCGACGCTATCGAGACCGCATCGGGATGGGAGCAAAAGCATGAGCGACGGCCAGGCACGCGATTTGATGGCTCAACGTTTTCGAGGCTTTCTCCCTGTCGTCGTCGATCTGGAAACCGGTGGTTTCAACGCCCAGAGTGACGCCCTGCTCGAGATCGCCGCCGTGACCCTGACCATGGACGAGCAAGGCAACCTGATGCCTGATGCCACGCACGCCTTCCACGTCAAACCCTTCGACGGGGCAAACATCGAGCAGGCTGCACTGGACTTCACCGGCATCGACCTGGATAGCCCACTGCGCCAGCAAGTGGCACTGAACGAACACGACGCGCTGGGCGAAATCTTCAAGCCAGTGCGCAAGGCGATCAAGGCCAATCAATGCACTCGCGCCATTCTGGTCGGCCATAACGCCGCTTTCGATCAGGGCTTCTTGAATGCCGCCATCGAGCGCAACGGCATCAAACGCAACCCTTTTCATCCGTTTTCGTGTTTCGATACCGCCACGCTCGGTGGCTTGGTCTACGGCCAGACGGTACTGGCACGCGCCTGCCGCGCGGCGGGCATACAGTTCGATAACGACTCGGCACACTCAGCCCGTTACGACACCGAACGCACCGCAGAGCTGTTCTGCTCCATGGTCAACCGCTATAAGGATCTCGGCGGCTGGGAACTGGCCCAGAAGGAACAAAGCATGGACGAAGACTGACGCGGCACGTCATGACTCGCTGGCCGCCCACACGAAAGCCCTGCCGATGTTCATCGGCAGGGCTTTTCGATGCGCCGATGCCCTCCCTCAGAAGGACGCTCGGCTCAACGCCTCACTCCTGTTCGGTTTCGGCGTTGGCTGCAGCTTCCTTGATTAGCTTCTCCAACTCACCGCTTTCGTACATTTCCACGATGATGTCGCAGCCGCCGACCAGTTCGCCGTTGACCCATAACTGCGGAAAGGTCGGCCAGTTGGCGTATTTGGGCAATTCGGTACGAATGTCCGGATTGTCGAGAATGTTGACGAAGGCGAAGCGCTCACCGCACGCCATGACGGCCTGTACCGCCTGGGCGGAGAAACCGCACTGCGGCAGTTGGGGCGTGCCTTTCATGTAAAGCAGAATCGTATTTTCGCCGATTTGCTGCTGGATGTTCTCGAGAGTCGTGCTCATCTCAGTTTCCTCACGCGGGGCGGCTTGCCATTGGCCGGCACCGCCGCAATACGTCGGGTGAATGTAGCTCCATTCTACTGATGGCGAGCGCCGAAAACAGCCCTCTTAACACCGACATTGCGCCTTCTCGGTAGCCTGGCTAGGATAGTCGACTTTCCGCACGGCCCGCATGTCGCCCTTATAAGGCCGAGCGTCGCAGCAAGTCGGGCCTCAGGGCGCATCTTGGCTGTTACGCTCACGCACTTTCGCCGGTGGGCGTCGTCGCCCTGATATGCCGTGGATCACATATGAAAGCGGATCACATTTGAAAGGAGCGTCGCCATGGCCACACGCCACTTCTTGACCTTGCTCGATTTGTCACCCGAGGAGCTTAACCACCTCATTCAGCGTGCGATCACGATCAAGAACCGCCTCAAAGCGCAAGGGCCGAGCTATACGCCTTTCACCAATCGCACCCTGGCGATGTTTTTCGAGAAATCCTCGACGCGCACGCGGGTTTCCTTCGAAACTGCCATGGCGCATTTCGGCGGCCATGCATTGTTCCTTTCTCCTCGAGACACGCAGTTGGGACGCGGCGAGCCGATCGGCGATACCGCTCGCGTACTCGCCGAGATGGTGGACATCGTCATGATCCGCACCTTCTCGCATGCCGGGCTCGAGGAATATGCCGCCGCCAGCCAGGTCCCCGTGATCAATGCCCTGACGGACGATTATCATCCATGCCAACTGCTGGCCGATGTCATGACCTGGACCGAATGCCGCGGGTCGGTGAAAGGCAAGACCGCGGTCTGGATCGGTGACGGCAACAACATGTGTCATTCGTGGATCAATGCCGCACGGCAGTTCGATTTCCAACTGCGCGTCTGCTGCCCACCAGGTTACGAGCCGGATGCTGACCTCGTGACGGCCGCTGGCGATCGCGTGGAGATATTGCACGACCCTCAGCAGGCAGTACAAGGCGCGGAGCTGATCACCACGGACGTCTGGGCCTCGATGGGACAAGAAGAGGAACAAGCCAAGCGCGAGCAAGATTTCGCCGGCTTTCAGGTCACCGAGGCATTGCTCGATCATGCCGCCGAGAGTGCGTTGTTTCTACATTGCCTGCCCGCGCATCGCGGCGAAGAAATCAGCACGACGCTGCTCGACGACCCGCGTGCCGTCGTATGGCAAGAAGCCGGCAATCGCCTGCACGCCCAGAAGGCCTTGATCGAATTCCTCCTGCTCGGCAAGGTCGACGAATAACCCGTCGACATCCCACGTCCATCGCAAGAGACGATGCCGCTTGGATGGCATCGTCTCCTCTATTTCCGCGACATTATTTTCGCGACAGCCTGTCGTGCCGCATGCGCCACGACCGTTAAATTGCCTCTCGTGTAACTTCACTACCTCGGCACCACTCTACCCGACACCCCGCTTTACGACGAAGTCACTCGCTGGAGCGCTTACAACACGCCGCGAACGTTGATTTTTTACTACCCGGGCGTCGCCAATGTCTACGTTGACGCCACCCCGCCAAACGCCGACTTTTCTCTTTACGAGCTCCGTGCTCACAGGCTTCGTGCCTTGCCGTCACCGCACGGCAGATATGCCTTCCATCGAGTCGAGACTACGGCAGGAGAACAGCATGTTTCTCATCGAACAACGCGACAACGAACGTACCATCGAATGCCCGGCATGCAGCGTCAGCGAGACGATCAATGACGACGAGCGCCTACAAGCCTTCGAAGAGCGCCATGCCGAAAGTGGCATGCATTACCGATGTCTGGAATGCGGCGCCAGCGGCCCCGCCAGCCCCTGAGAAAAACATTGCCGGCGGCCGTTTAACATTGGCCACGATACGAAAAAAGCCGCCGACGCATTGCGTCGGCGGCTTGATATCAAGCGAATCTGGTGGAGCCTAGCGGGTTCGAACCGCTGACCTCAACACTGCCAGTGTTGCGCTCTCCCAACTGAGCTAAGGCCCCATATCGATAACGCATTAGGCGATGCGCTTATCTTCATAACAAGGGTGTATAACCGCAACAGTGCCCTTGGAACGCTGCATATACTACGACTGCCATCCATCCATGTCAATGCGTACGTGCCCTGCGCAAAAGCCGTCCAGAGCTGGTACCGCGCTGCGCGCGAAAGTGCAAAACCCACGGCGGCATAAAGCCAGCATTGCTGTTAGGTTGATTGAAAATGTTGCATAGCACATTGAGCCGAAGCGCTACATAATGGCCGCAACATAGGTCGCCATGACCCTCATTTCGTTAACCGGCGATTGATTGCAGGAGTTCCCTTGATCAAGGTTCTTGTCGCTGATGATCACCATCTAGTTCGTACCAGCATTGCCCGAATGCTGGATTCCGAAGACGGTTTGCACGTTGTTGCCGAAGCCGTCGATGGCGAAGAAGCCGTCAACATGGCACGTGAAATGCGTCCCGATATCGTATTGATGGATATACGCATGCCCGGTATCGGCGGGCTCGAAGCCACGCGCAAAATCATGCGTGGCATGTCGGATATCAAGGTCGTGATCGTGACGGCATTTCTCGAAGAAGCGTTTGCCCAGCGCCTCATGGACGCAGGCGCCGCCGGGTTCATCAGCAAGGGCACTGAGCTCGACGAAATGGTCCGCGCGATCCGCGCCATCTTCGGGGGACAGCGCTACATCAGCCCGGATATTGCCCAGAAGGTCGTGCTGTCCAAGATAGGTTCGCAGGACAACCCCTTCGACCAGCTCTCGCATCGCGAGCTGCAGGTGGCGATGATGATCGTCAACTGCCAAAAGGTCAGCGATATCTCCGACCGACTTTTCCTGAGCCCCAAGACCGTCAACACATATCGTTACCGCATTTTCGAAAAGCTCAATGTGCAATCGGATGTCGAGCTTACCCACCTGGGGCTGCGTTACGGTTTGATAGACGGCTACGAAGCCTCCTGATAACGGGTGTCGCCGGTGTCTCGACGCGGGTCTCCGGCGCCCCTTTCCCTTTGATATACTAGCGGGTATGACCGACTCAACGATTGTCCCGCACCCATGAGCTTCGACGCCAAGCATTTCCTCAAGACGGTTTCCGAGTCGCCCGGCGTGTACCGCATGCTGGATACCGACGGAGAGATCTTGTATGTAGGCAAAGCCAAGCGGCTCAAGGCGCGTCTCGCCAGCTATTTTCGCGGTGCGCTCAACACCAAGACGCAAGCGCTGGTCGGCCGTATCGCGGATATCCAGGTCACCATCACGCGCACCGAGACCGAGGCACTACTTCTTGAGCAAACGCTCATAAAAGAGCAGCGGCCACCGTACAACATCCTCCTGCGCGACGATAAATCCTATCCGTTCATCTTCGTCTCGGATCGCCATCCTTATCCCGCACTCGAGTTCAAACGTGCGCGAGGAAAACGCGCCGACGGGCGCTACCTGGGCCCCTTCCCCAGCACGACCGCCGTCCGCGAGAGTCTAGCGTTGGTGCAGAAGATATTTCGTATCCGCAATTGTGAAGACAGTGTCTTTGCCCATCGCACCCGGCCTTGTCTTCAATATCAGATACAACGCTGCAGCGCGCCCTGTGTCGACTATATCGGCCGCGAGGAATACCAGCGCGACATCGACCACGCCATCATGGCTCTGGATGGGCGCAGCGAGCAGGTGACCGCGCAACTCACCCAGGACATGGAAGCCGCCAGCCAGGCGCTGAACTTCGAGGAAGCGGGACGTCTGCGCGATCAGATTCAGCAGCTACGCCGCCTGCAAGAGCGTCAGATCGTCGATACCGGGGATGGCGATGCCGATATCTTCGCTCTCGCCGAACGCCCGGGTGGCGTATGCATCAGCGCGCTGAGCGTACGTGGCGGACGTATGCTCGGGGCGCGCCACCACATGCCGCAAAACGGCCTGGACCTGACGGCGGAAGAACTACTCGGCGCGTTCATCAGCCATTATTACCTAGGCCATGATCGCGACATCCCCAGTGAGATCATCACGGCTCTGCCGCTCGTGGACGCCGATGTCATCCAGTCCGCACTCTCCGAACGTGCCGGAAAACGCATCCGTGTGGCGCATCAGGTACGCGGTCATCGTGCCCAATGGCTACGCCTGGCCAGCACCAATGCCGAACAGCACCTCACAAGCCAGTTGGCCAATCGCTCGCAGTTGGCTAAACGCTTCGATGCCTTGCGCGAGGCGCTGGATATGCAGGAGACCCCGACACGTCTGGAGTGTTTCGATATCAGCCATAGCCACGGTGAAGCGACAGTTGCCTCATGCGTGGTTTTCGATCAGGACGGGCCGGTCAAATCCGATTATCGACGGTTCAATATCGAAGGCGTCGCGGCGGGCGACGATTACGCGGCCATGCGCCAAGCGCTAACACGCCGCTACAAGCGCCTGATGCAGGACGAGAGCAAGCTGCCCGACGTGCTTATCGTCGATGGTGGCAAGGGGCAGCTCAACATGGCGCGCGAGGTACTGGAAGATGTCGGCATCATGAGCACGCATCTGCTCGGCGTCGCCAAGGGTACGACACGCAAGCCCGGCCTCGAGACGTTGTTCCTGGAAACCGTCGACAATGCCTTATCGCTCGATAGCGCCTCCCCCGGGTTGCACCTGATCCAGCATATCCGCGACGAGGCGCACCGCTTTGCAATTACCGGGCATCGCCAGCAGCGCGACAAGCAGCGCCGCACCTCGACTCTGCAAGACATTCCCGGTGTCGGCCCCAAACGCCGCCGGGAATTGTTGCGCTTCTTTGGCGGACTCCAGGGTGTTCGCCAGGCCAGCCGCGATGAACTGGCTCGCGTGCCCGGCATCAGCGCCCAAATGGCCACGACCATTCATCAGGCCTTGCATGGATGAGCCATGAGCGGAAAGATACAATGGCGCGACGATCTCATTCACCAGTCAGGACTTACATCGCTCGATGAACATCCCTAATTTATTGACGCTTGCTCGAATCGTGTTCATTCCCTTACTGGTGATTGCCTTCTACCTCCCTTATTCCTGGAGCATGCTCCTGTGCGCGGGGTTGTTTGGGCTCGCGGCTGTGACCGACTGGCTCGACGGTTATCTGGCCCGTCGCTGGAATCAGAGCACCCCCTTCGGCGCCTTTCTCGACCCAGTAGCGGACAAGCTCATGGTCGCCGTCGCCCTTGCCCTGCTCATCGAACGTTTCGACGCCGTGTGGCTGACACTGCCAGGCCTAGTCATTATCGGTCGGGAAATCGTCATCTCCGCGTTACGTGAATGGATGGCGGAAATCGGCAAGCGGGGGAGTGTCGCCGTCTCTTGGGTAGGGAAGCTAAAGACTACTCTGCAGATGGTCTCGCTGTTGCTGTTGCTTGGCTTCGCGCCAGGTTCAATGATCGCCAACCTGGGCGTCGTTCTACTTTATGTCGCCGCCACTTTGACACTGTGGTCGATGTTCCAGTACCTGCGCGCAGCGTGGCCGGAATTGACGCGCTCGATGTGAGCACCATTTTTACCTTGGCGAGGCACATAAACGTTTGACATTCACAGGCTTATCTCTATAATACGTCCTCGAGTTCGGCGGGAATAGCTCAGTGGTAGAGCATCGCCTTGCCAAGGCGAGGGTCGCGAGTTCGAATCTCGTTTCCCGCTCCAGAACTTAAGAGTATTGGAATGGTCAATGAGGGTCGCAAGCTGGAACGCCAGCCCGGTCGAATCTCGTTTCCCGCTCCAAACTCAAACGTTGATCGTTTTGCAACGAGTGCAACAAGGCTGGATGGCAGAGTGGTGATGCAGCGGACTGCAACTCCGTCAACGCCGGTTCGATTCCGACTCCAGCCTCCATTTCTTCTGCGGTGTTCCCCTTACGTATCCGTTAGCCCGGATGGCGAAATTGGTAGACGCAAGAGACTTAAAATCTCTCGGTGGTAACACCGTGCCGGTTCAAGTCCGGCTCCGGGCACCAGTAGTATCGAGCGCTTGGCGCCCTCTCCTGCCAACATTTTTTCCAACAGTCTCTACAGTATCGATGGCGCGTCCTCCACGCATTTTGTCTCAGTGAGCCGGCATACTGGCGTGATGACTCGGCGAGGAGACCGTGGCATGCCAAATAGATTGACGCCCACGCCCATCCGCCAATGCCATGAGCCCTTCCAAGTCGTCGATCCGAATTTCTCGCCCCTTTGCAGTGAGCAAATCTAAGTCTTGGAAACGTCCCAATAGACGGCTCACCGTCTCGACCGCAAGCCCCAAATAATTGCCGATATCACTACGCGACATGGACAAACGAAAGCTAAACGGCGAGTAACCTTGTTGCCGAAAGCGCGTCGATAAGGCAAGCAGAAAGCTGGCTAAGCGAACATCGGACGTCCTATTCAGGAATAGACGTACCATCATGCGCTCCTGATGCAGTGCGCGACTCATCACCCGTAGAAAACAACCGTTCATGCCCAGCTCACTCGGTCTCTTTTGGGCAAGCTCTTCAAGCGCTTCAGGCAAGATTTCGCAGACGGATGTCGTTTCCAATGCCTGCGTCACCCCCGGATGAAAACCACTACTGATAGCATCCAGCCCAACCACTTCGCCCGGCAAATAAAACTGGGTAATATGCTCTTCATTGGTAATATCACGATAGACTTGCTTCAAGCTTCCGCAGCGCACGATATACAGGCTCTTGAACTCTTCGCCTTGTGCGAATAGCGTTTGGCGCTTCCTCAAAGGCGACACCTGGCGGCTGATCGTACTGAACGTTTCCAGCTCGCCCACCGACAGGGGCGCTGGCAAACACATGTTGCTCAAACGATAAGTTTGCCTCGGGTGCTCGGACGGTGCCGTAAATCGAGAAGCTTTATATTGTGATGTCATCGTAGACTCCCTGCGTCTGAATCGAGTTTTCAGTATGCGGGAGAGTCTTTTTGATCACAGTTTGATATTCGCGTTTACATGTCTGGTTTTTCTCATGCCTATCACGAATTGCCTCGTATCATGACACTCATCAAAATCATGTGAGGCAACTCGCACTAGACTGTCTTATCCGCCAACAAAGCGCTTACATCGAGGCAAGGCGCTCTTTATCGTAAGTGCCGGACATGCGCACCAGTGCCAGCGCCTCATCTCGAGAAGAGACCCGTTCGACACGCACGAGCTCATCGCTTAGACGCACTGCCCCGCCCGTGCGTTCGGACAATACCGACTCGAGCGCTTGCGTATCCAATTCGTCTTCGAAATGCAACGTATCCACTTGCGCAGTATCGCGGCTCGGCAGGTAGATCGTGCCATTGGAAAAGTCGATGGCGTAGGCGATGACACCGGGGATTATATAAAACAACAGGCCCACGCCATCGGCTACCGCCACGGCAGGGTCGATACGTCCACTGGGCTGCCCTTTGCGCTCGGGATAGAACACGGTTCCGCACCCTGCCAGCGTCGTGGTGGTGGCCACGATGGTCAGTGCCGCTATCCAGCGGCGAGCCTGGGAGACGTTTCGATCGTGTATGGCACTCATCACTTTATCCTCTTACCCTGTTCACATACATTATCCAAGTTCAAGACTAGGGTATCCATAAGCCGAGTATGACAGGCGTAAGGATATCGCAAACGTCGCCGCAACGTGAGCCCGCCCTCGCCGAGTTCGACGTCAGCTCCGGCGCTCCAATGCGCATCGCTTTTGCCGCGTTTACGCCTTGACCGTACAATATCCCCATTTGCCGCGCCGCTTCAGGGCGGACGCGATGTTTAGGCCCCGAATCCAAGGAACCACTTGTCCATGCGCGCTAGTCAATTATTGATCTCCACCCTCAAGGAAACTCCCGCCGATGCCGACATCGTCAGCCATCAGTTGATGCTGCGTGCGGGCATGATTCGCCGCCTGAGCTCGGGGCTCTATACCTGGCTACCCTTGGGGCTTCGCACGCTGCGCAAGGTCGAGAACATCGTGCGCGAGGAAATGAACCGCGCGGGCGCCCAAGAAGTCCTCATGCCAGCGATCCAACCGGCGGAGTTGTGGCAGGAATCTGGGCGCTGGGACCAATACGGCAACCTGCTACTGCGCATTCGTGACCGCCATGATCGTGATTTCTGCTATGGCCCAACGCACGAGGAGGTGATCACCGACTTGGTGCGCAACGAAATACGCTCCTACAAGCAGGTGCCCTCCAACTTCTACCAGATCCAGACCAAGTTCCGTGACGAAACGCGCCCGCGCTTCGGCGTGATGCGCGCCCGCGAGTTCATCATGAAGGATGCCTACTCCTTCGATATCGACCAAGCCGGCCTGCAGCGCTCCTACGATGCGATGTATGACGCCTATATGCGCATCTTCACGCGCCTGGGACTTGATTTCCGCGCCGTCGAGGCCGACAACGGCGACATCGGCGGTACCGGCTCCCACGAGTTCCAGGTGCTGGCCGATTCCGGTGAGGACGCGGTGGTCTTTTCCACATCGTCAGACTATGCGGCCAACATGGAGAAAGCCGAGGCACTCCCCGCCCCGCTAGGGGAAACCCCCGAACGCGCCACACCCCAGGAAGAACTGCGTCTGGTCGATACGCCCAATGCGCGCACTATCGCCACCTTGGTGGAGCAGCATGGCTTGCCCATCGAGAAGACCATCAAGACTTTGATGGTGCATGCCGCTGAAGGTGGTCTGATCGCCTTGCTGGTGCGTGGCGATCACGAACTCAATGAGGTCAAGGCCGAGAACCTGCCCGAGGTTGCTGCGCCCCTGACCATGGCCAGTGAAGCGGAAATTCGCCAAGCGGTAGGCGCCGGTCCCGGCTCGCTGGGACCGGTCAATCTGGAGATGCCGTTGGTCATCGATCGCAGCGTGGCACTGATGAGCGATTTCGGCGCTGGTGCGAATATCGACGGCCAACACTATTTCGGCATCAACTGGGAACGCGACGTCGCTCTGCCCAAGGTGGCCGATCTGCGCAACGTGGTCGAGGGGGATCCCTCACCGGATGGCAAGGGCACACTCGCCATCGCACGCGGCATCGAAGTCGGTCACGTCTTCCAGCTAGGGACAAAGTATTCCACCGCGATGAACGCCACCGTGCTCGACGACAATGGCCAGGCAGTTCCGCTGCTGATGGGCTGCTACGGCATCGGCGTGACCCGCGTGGTCGCCGCCGCCATCGAGCAAAGCCACGATGCTGGGGGTATCATCTGGCCTAATGCCATCGCGCCGTTCGAAGTCACGCTCGTGCCCATGAACGCGCATAAATCCGAGCGCGTTCGCGAGTATGCCGAAACCCTTTATCAGCAACTCAGCGACGCCGGCGTCGACGTACTGATCGATGATCGCGACCTACGCCCTGGCGTCAAATTCGCCGACCAGGAACTCACCGGCATTCCGCACCGCATCGTGATCGGCGAACGCGGGCTGGATAACGGCGAGCTGGAGTACAAAGGACGCCGCGATAGTGAGATCACTATGGTGCCCACCGACACGATGCTCGATTTTCTACGTCAACGCCTGACATCTTAACCGACGCCGGGGCAAGCCTTGCGTGGCATGCCCCGGACTCTCTTCCCCCCGCCCTGGTTCACTGCCAAGATATTGGTCAGAAACCATTCGCACGCAGTTCGCAGCCCGCGCGTACGTGGCCATGCATGCGCCTCGCGCGTCACATAACAACGATTCGCCCGAGCCCATACGGCGGCTGAACACCGGCACGCCAAGGCTCTTTCGACATGGCGTAGGATGTCGCATGACGACTCACCTTTGCTTCGACAATCGCCGGTGCCCCGCATGACGCCCGATACCGCCGGCCAATTAAACCGCTTGCGTAAAGAGCAACGCCGCAACAGCGTGCTTTTCCGTGTGTTTGCGGTAGGTAGTGGGATCGCTATCCTCGCGTCGCTGCTCTTCGAGCGACATCTGTCCTGGTTGATGGCGATCACGATCATGGTGATGCTGATGGGCGCGCTGTTGCGACACCGCATGGCACAGCAAACACGTCACAACATCGCGCAATGGGAAGCGCTGATGCGGGCGCAACAGCGCCAGGCCGAACAGCAGGAAGCCTGGCGTCGCATGCGTGAACTGCTACAACGCGACCTCGATGAAGATACCTTTTTGCGCGCCTTGCTCGACACTACCGCCGAGGTACTAGGATCGTCGCGCATTGGCCTCTGGTTCCTCGACAGCGATGGTCGCGTTTTGACCTGCCGCATGGCCCTCGACCCTGCGCTCAACGGCCTCAGGCTCTCGCATCAGGGCTTGGATAGCTATCTCGCTTCACTGATACAAAACCCTTGCCTGGTCACTCATGATGCACAACACGACGAGCGCTTGAGTGGCCTGGAGGACTATCTACGCACTAATGATATCCACTCCATGCTGGATGTGGGGATATTCGTCGGCGGTGAACTACGAGGAGCGATCTGCTGTGAATCGATGCAACCGCGTGAGTGGCATGGCGATGAAATCACGACCCTGATGGGATTCTCAGGATTGCTGTCCCAGTTTTCGGAATCCTTGCGCCGCCGCGAAGTGGAGCATGACCTGTACCGTCAGCTCCATCATGACGAGGTCTCGGGACTGGCGACACTGAGAGGTCTCCTCGAGCGCCTGCAGGCGCTGACGCAACGCGGCGAGGCGTTTCACCTATTGGTGCTGCGGCTGGGCGGTCTCGGCCATATCAACGAAACACTCGGCCAGCAAGCCGGTGATGAAGCGATCCGCCAGGTCGCCGAGAAGCTCAAGGAACGCCTGACCGAGTTGCAAGGCAGCATTCACGTCGGCCGTCTACCGGCCAATCGCCTATTGATCGCGATTCCCGGGCAAACGGATGAATCACTGCACCGTTACTGCCTGGAGCGGCTTCTTTCACTCGGCGAGAACAGCTGGCGTATCTTCGGCACGCCCAGCCAACTGCGTTTCAATGCCGGTGTGGCACGCTATCCGCGCGACGCCCAGGATATCGAAGCGCTGTTACAACGCGCCGAACTCGCGGTGCAGCACGCACGCGAGACACCACCGCCCCACTTGGCGTTCTACACCAGCCAACTAAGCGATTGGGAACAGCGCCTCAACCGCTTGGAACGCGAACTACGCACGGCGCTCGACGAACACCAGTTTCGTCTGTATCTACAAGGCCAGTTCGATCCCATGGGACGCCTAGCGGGCGCCGAAGTACTTTTGCGCTGGCAACATCCACGCGAAGGGCTACTGGCACCAGGCAGTTTCATTGCCGAAGCGGAGTACAGCGGTTTGATCCGCCCCATGGGCCAGTGGGTGCTCGACCAGGCCTGCGCCTTGCTCGGCGGCGCACTGCATAACAGTGAGCTATCGCTATCGGTCAACGTCTCGGTACAGCAACTCCATGATGACGCCTTCATGACGCACTTGGCGCAATTGCTCGAGCGTCATGACTTCGCGCCTCGGCGGCTGATCCTGGAAGTCGTCGAATCGCTTCTCGTCACGCCGGGGATCGCCGCCAGGCTCAATGCGCTGCGTGAACTCGGCGTGCGCCTTGCTCTCGACGATTTCGGAACGGGCTATTCATCGCTACGCTATCTACAAGATTTTCGCGTCGACGAGATCAAGATCGACAAGGTTTTCGTCGATGCCATCTCAGCGCACCGCGATGCGCCTTTAGTGCGCTCGATCATCGCACTGGGTAAGGCACTGGAACTTCGCGTGGTCGCTGAAGGCGTGGAAAACGCGACACAGCAAGACTATCTAAGCGCACGTGGCATCGACTTTCTGCAAGGTTACTATCTGGCACACCCCGAGCCGGTGGACACATTCTTGCGCCGCATGGACACGATGCCGCCAGGATAGATGCCCCAGGGACCAGCAGCTATTGCTTGCGATCCTCGACCTCAGAGGCCACTACGTCTGCCGCCAATGGATGTCCCTTGGCAAGTTCGGCGCGTCTCGCCGGGCGGACCTCGAGAATGTCGACACGAAACACGAGCGCCTGTCCCGCCAGCGGATGATTGGCATCCACCGTTACCTGCTTGTCGTCCGCTTCGATCAAGGTCACCGTACGCGGTCCGTCGGGGCCCTGCGCTTGAAAACGCATGCCCGGTGATAACTCTTCGACGCCGGGAAAGGCCGTGCGCGCTACCGTCTGCACGAGATCGGGCTCATGCGTCCCGTAGGCTTGCTCGGGCGTCAGGTTGATCTCGCGGGTATCGCCGCTGGAAAGCCCCTCCAGCGCTGTCTCCAGGCCTGGCAGGATATTGGCGTGGCCATGCAGGTATTCGAGCGGCGCCTCGCGACGACGCGAGTCGTCGAGCACATGTCCTGCCGAGTCGCACAGCACATAATGCAGGCGAACGACATGTTGCGGCGAGATGGTCATGAAAACTCCTGGTCTTTACGGCATTGAGCGGCGGGTCATGTCGTGCGGCGTAGATCGCCTACCGGTAACTCGAGGCGCTGCTGATGATGCAGCATATTGAGCAGGACGATGGCGCGCTCTTCGCCCTTCTGGGTCTCGAACACGGCCTTGAGCGCCTGAAAGGGGCCTTCGGTGATCTCGACGATCTCACCGGGACGAAAGTAAACATTGCCCGCCTCACGTTCGGTCTCATCGCGCTGGGAACGCGCGATCAGCATCTCGACTAGCGCGTCCGGCACGGGCAACGGCTCGTCGCCGAACGCAACCAGCCTCAGCACGCCCCGCGTGGACCGTATGGGTCGCCAATTGCTGGCCACCCGATCGAGGCGAATGAACAAATAGTGAGGGAACAAGGGCTCGGCTATCCAGACCAGCTTGTTGCGACGCTTCTTTTGTACCTCGAGCAACGGATGGAAGACACGATAGCCTTGATTGGTCAAATGTTCGCTGGCACGGAAGGATTCCCCGCCCTTGCACTGCACCACATACCAGCGCGGGCAGGCAGCCGCGTCGTCGAGCGCGCTTGGATCGAGCTGATCGGTCATGTCCTCTGGCCTTCATCGTCGGGGTATGCCACGGTACGCAACCTGCGTTTTCGACACGCGCCTGGCGCGGGCCGTTGCCGTGCAAACACTGCATTCTAGCATTGTGCCGGATTCATGTCCGAGCCGCATTGGGCGGCTCGCTCACAGGAGGAACCGATGACTCACGATGTCGCACACCGCCGCTGGCGCGACGCCTTGGCGGTTTATCTGCAGGCACCGGTCATCACCATGCTGTTTCTCGGTTTCGCCGCCGGCCTACCGTTCCTGCTGGTGTTCTCGACGCTCACGGCGTGGCTGCGCGACGCCGGAGTGGATGTCGCTGCCATCGGGTTCTTCTCCTGGATCGGCATTCTTTATTCGATCAAGATCGCCTGGGCACCGGTCGTCGATCGTGTCGCCCTGCCCGGCGTGGGCCGCTGGTTCGGTCAACGCCGCAGTTGGATGCTCTGCGCCCAGTTGACGATCGCCGCGGGACTGCTGGGCCTGGCCACCCTTTCGCCGCCCGCGCATCTCATCCTCATCGCCGGCCTGGCCCTGCTGGTCGCATTCGGCGCGGCGACACAGGATATCGTCATCGATGCCTATCGCATCGAATCCGCCGAGGAAAGCGTGCAGGCCGCCATGGCCTCGACCTATATCATCGGCTATCGCGGCGGGCTGCTCGCCGCTGGCGCCGGGGCGCTTTATATCGCCGACGCGGTCTCTTGGCATGCCGCCTACGCATGCATGGCCGCACTCGTCGGGGTAGGCGTGATTACTACCCTGGTGAGACCGGAACCGCAGCGCTCGACGCTTGGCATACAACTCGCCAGCGAACCTCGCGTGCGCGCATTCCTGTACCAGCACCGGCATGCGCCTCGGCGACGGCGACGTTTTGGCGCCTGGGTCATCGGCGCTATCGTCTGCCCCTTCACCGATTTCTTCGCCCGTCACGGACGCACGGCTTTATGGTTTCTGCTGTTCATCGGCCTCTACCGCATCAGCGACCTGGCGATGGCCGCGATGGCCAACCCGCTCTACATCGACCTGGGCTTCAGCCTCTCGGAGATAGCCAATGTGACCAAGGTGTTCGGCATCGCCATGAGCATTCTCGGCGGCGTGGCCGGCGGGCTTTTGGTAGTGCGGTTTGGATTGGGACGCATGCTGGTAGTGGGCGCCCTGGCAACCGCCCTTACCAACCTTATGTTCGTGGCCTTGGCCAACGCGGGGCACAGCTTTCCCATGCTGGTTATGACCATCATGGGTGACAACCTCGCCAATGGCCTGGCGAGCACGGTCTTCATCGCCTTTCTCTCGAGCCTGACATCACGAGCCTACACAGCAACGCAATATGCCTTGTTCTCATCGCTGATGACGCTACCCGGCAAGTTTCTCGGCGGCTTCTCGGGGCTAGTAGTGGATGGCTTCGGCTATACGGGCTTCTTTACCGTCAGCGCAGCACTGGGTGTACCCGCCGTGCTACTCGCACTCTGGCTCGCTCGCACTCAGCGCTAAACATGCCGCGAAGCAGGCACGTTTTCGCATGCCCCCTCAACGATGGGTGTCCAGCCACGCCATGGCGCCCGGTGTCGCCATCCACTGATCGCGCATCAACTGGCGATACTGCCACGCTTCGGCGCGCGTCCCCGGCGCCGGCGCATCGACGGCCAACGCTACCGGCTTCGGCTTCTCGTCGCACAGCATCGGCACCAAGTAGGGATTGGCCCGCTGGGCGACGGTTAGCATCTCATCAGCCTCGTCACGCCGCTCCAGACGATACAAGGCGAGCACACGCGCCATGGTCACGCCGATCATCTCTTCCTCATCGTGCGCGCCGCTGAGCTCGGCAGCCTCGTCATCACGCCCTTCCCGCAGCAACTGATCGAGCACCAACTCGCGCAATCCCAGGTCATCTTCCTCATCGAGCTTGAGCACGCGTTCGGCAAGATGCCGCGAACGCGTCCGCGCGCCGCGTTCCATGCCCACGATCAGCGCCAAGGCGCAACGCAGCAAGGTGGCATTGTTGGCGTCATCCCAGGCGAAGGGGCCTTGCTGCGTCTCGAGTTGTGATAGCCATGCTTCGAACCGCGCCGCTAGCGGTTCAAAGAAGCTCTCCGCCATCCACGGCAGGCTTCCGAAACGACTCGTCAACGCCAGGCTCAGCGACTGCATCACCGACGGCGAACCCAGCCATTCAGGATGAGCACACAAGGCGGGCAGCCATTCGCCGGCGTTTTCCCAGGGATCAGACTCGAAACTCAGCGCAGCCTCTTCGTCGATGGTCACCTTGAAATACTCGAACCACGCCGCGAAGGCGGTATCCTCACGGGCCGTGGCATGGTATTCCACGTGGCCCTCCGGCGTACGCGACAAGTGCAGCCGAGGCGGTGCCTCCAAGGTATCGAGCAAGGCGGCAAGCGCCGCCAGCGGCTCGGCCAGGTCTTCCTCGGAGTTGATCATCTGTTCGGCCAGGGTCGCCTCGGGATTGGCGGCCAGGTCGGCCAGAAACTGTAGCTGATCGGATTCGAGGTCAGAACGCTTGGAGAGTCGACGCCACCAGAAATGCGCCCGAGCTCGGGCTTCTTCGGGATGACCTTCATGCAGCAACAACATGGACTCGATATAGGCCAGCGTCGGCGAATCGGGCAGCGTTTGCTGGGCCCGCACGAAGGCTTCCCGAGCACTGGCCAAATCATCGCTATCGAGATGCATCAAGCACAAGCGCTCGAGCGCTACACCGCGCAGGAAGGTCGGGCCGCGCTCCAGAACCTCGTCGAGTAACGCCGCCCGCTTGCGATGAAAGCCGCGCGATTGATAGAGATCGACGAGGATTTCAAACGCTGGCTCGGCCTGTTCGGGCAGGCGCGACCAATCACGCTCGCTGGAGAAGAGGCTCTCGAGGATCTGCTGGGCGCGACCGCGCTGACCGCTTTCGGCGGCAATCAAACCGGCCTCCAGCAGTGCCTGGTCCGGCGCCTTGCCGCTCCCCAGGGCCGCCTTGAGTGTCTCGCCCGTCCACTCTTTGAGCGACAGCATCCACATCAGATGCGGGGGGACCGCACCCGGCAATGTCACCGCACCGCAGCATTGCTTGGTCTTGCGCCCTGAATCGCACCAGCAGGGTTCGTTACGCCCCGGCCACGCCAAGGGTTCGGGATCGAAGCCCAGTCGCACCAGCGGCGTCTCGTTCCACAATAAGGGCGCCAAGGCCTGCGCCAGGCTCAGATCACCGCCGACACGCACCACGCCCTCGTCGCGCGCCCAGATCATCAGCGCCGGATAATGCTCGTTGTCGCGTATCGCCTTCAACGCGCCGCTGGCGTACCCCAGCAATTGTTCCACCCATGCGGCCAGCATTGCGACCCTCCAGAAAAAATCGCCTTATTCTAGCATGTCCGACGAGCGAGCCTCATCCGTCTACCGCTTGGTGCACCCATGCCGCTTTTCGGGTATTGTCGCCGCTTGTCCGAACCCCGCCATGTAAGGGATGTCATCGTGCTCCTGCCGTTGCCGTTTCAGCGTAAAGCATCGCCCGCTCAAGAAACCTCACAGGTCCGCCTCGAACGCGAAGGACGCAACGAAATCCGGCGCATCACTGCAGCCGTCGAGAAGGTACCCTGGTCGGTCAGTCTGATGCAGATCCTATGGACGGCCGGTCCAGTGACGCTGCTCGGCGCATGGGGCGGCTACCTGTTGGGGTACGGCAAGGCACCGACCACGGAAAACTACGTCTTCTTCATCTCCTACACGGTAATCACCGGCGCTGCGGGGATTCTGGCCAACCTCGGCTACCACCTCACTCAGGGGCGCAAGGCCGAGAAGACCTCTGGACAGATCGAGCAGGTCATCAAGACCTTGCCCGAGCTACTTCTGGTCACGCGCGATTTGATCGTCGAAAGCCTCGAAGGCGATGCCCGGCGCCGCGAAGCCGCCGCCATGTTGCTGCGCAAGCATGATCTCTCGCCGGAGGGCGTTGAGTTGGCGGCCATCGAACTCCTCGACGACCGCGAAAGCGCACGCCTCATCGGTCAGATCGACGTCTATCGCCGGGTCGGCTTACACGCCCGCATTCGCGATCTCGTTACCCAGTACCGCGACACCCTGGAGCCTCAGTTCAACGCCCTCTACGACACCGCACCCATCGCCACGCACCTGCTGCGTGAGCGCTTCGAGGGTCGTGCCCCCGACCTTCATCAGGGTGTGCCGCGCGACGAGAACTTCATCGAGCGCGTCATGGCCGCCATTGAGCAGGACAACGACCTGCTGATGACCCTTCAGGACGTCGAGGAAATGATGATTCTGGCGTTCGAATTAATCAGTGGGCGCAAGATTCCGGTGCTCTCGTTCGAGTATCGTGGCCGCTGGCGCCTCGCACAGGCGTTCGACAACCTGGAAGAGGCACGTGCACGCCAACGCATTGCGCAAGCGACCGGGCTCTCGCGTCTCAAGGCGCTCAACGTCTATCTCGCCGAACAATCCGGCACCTTGGTCGAGGACAGCGCCTCGGGGCTGCGCGCCGAACTGCTGCTCGAGCGTTCGGTCAAGGCGATGGACGCGCTGGCCGAGCAGATCGTGCACCTCGCCCAGGCAGTGGAAGTCGGCCAGGAAGAGCGCAAGCGCGCGTTGCGCACCAAGTCGGATATCCTCGCTAATGCCATTCAGCTCTACAAGAGCGTATCCAGCGCTTACGAACATGTGGGCCGCAGTCACGCTCAGTTAATCAAGTCGGTGGATCGCTGGGAGCGCATCACCGCTAGCTTGTCCGATGATACGACGCGTCTGCGCCTGGGGCCGGGTCGGCGAGGACTGCGCATCCGCGAAAGCACCATTGCGCTGGATGACGAAGCCAAGGCACGGGTCTGCAAGCATCTCGCCCGCTACTTGAACCAGACGGGCATCACGCCACGCCATCACGAAGCCTGGCGCGGCGCACACCGCGAGACCCAGCTCAGCGTCGGCGTGGATGCCGCCAAGCGCCTGGCCATCGAGATTTTCCTCGCCCTCGAACCTCACGTAGGGCTGTCGCAGCCCGCCACGCAGCGTGCCATCAACAGCTCCAATGCTGCCGACTTCGGCCAGATCGAGCCCAACCTGTCGGCGGCCGCCAAAGCCGCGCTGGGCGCCTCGATGGTCCGGGAGGTGGATACCGAGTTGTCACGCGCGGCGGAATCGCTGGCGTTGGCATTGGTGCGCCACTATCGCGTGGAACTCGAGCCGGCAGCCATCGAGTTTCTCAAACGCCAGTACGGCGCCCGTGACAGCACGTTGCAGATGCTCTCCAACATCAACCTGACGGGACGCAGCGACGCCCGCAACGTCAGCTTTCTCAGTCATCGCCCGCCCGCCGTGGGAACGCCACATCGCGACTGGTACCGCGCCCTGGTGCGCGCACGTCGGCTCTTCGGGCGTCGAAACTAGCTATCCACCGCGCCAATTCGGCCCACGCACTGGATCGAGCATGGCAGAATAGATGCCATGTTCATGCTGGATCGCCTAACATCATGCGCCTGATCGTCGCCGAAAAGCCCAGTCTGGCACGCGCCATCGCTGACGCATTACCCGCCAAGACGCAACGTCAGGACGGGTATCTCGAATGCGGGGAGACCTGTATCAGCTGGTGCGTCGGGCATCTTCTCGAGCAGGCACCCCCCGACGCCTACGACGCGCGCTATCAGCAATGGCGCCTCGACGATTTGCCCATCGTGCCGCAGCAATGGCAACTCATACCCCGCGCCAAGGCCCGGGCGCAGTTGGCCGTAATTCGCAAACTCCTCAAGCGTGCCGATAGCGTCGTGCATGCCGGCGATCCGGACCGTGAGGGGCAATTGCTGGTCCAACAGGTCATCGAACGCCTGGGCTGGCGCGGCCCGTTGGCGCGACTGTTGATCAGCGACCTCAACCGCCCCGCCGTGCAACAGGCATTGCAACGCCTCGAGGACAACGCACGCTATCAATCGCTCTTCGAGGCTGCCGAGGCACGCTCACGCGCCGATTGGCTGTATGGCATCAACTTGTCACGCGCCTGGACCTTGACCGGCCGCCAAGCCGGTTACTCGGGCGTACTCTCGGTAGGACGTGTGCAGACGCCCGTGCTGGGACTCATCGTACGCCGTGATCTGGAGATCGAGGGCTTCGTCTCACGCCCCTTTTATACGCTATGGGCGGATCTGGGCGTCGAGCACGGCACGCTACGTGCCTGGTGGCAACCCCAACCGCCGCATCCGTTGGACGACCAAGGGCGACTATTGGCGCGCGAGCCGGCCGAGGCGTTGGCGTCGCGCCTGCCCAACGCCGAGGGGCATCTCAGCGCCCTGCAAAGCAAGAAGAAGTCCCAATCGGCCCCATTGCCATATTCACTGTCGGCATTACAGGTCGATGCTGCGCGCCGTTACAAACTACCGGCCAAACGTGTGCTGGATATCTGCCAGACGCTCTACGAGCGCCATCAGCTCATCACCTATCCGCGTTCGGATTGTCGCTACCTGCCTGAAGGTCATTTTGCCGCGGCGAGGCAGACACTCTCTACCGCCTGCGCCTCTGATGACACCCTAGCCGGTTGGCTGCGCGGCGCAGACTTCAACCGCCGCTCACGCGCCTGGAACGACAAGCAGGTCGGCGCCCACCATGCGCTCGCGCCCACCGGCCGCCCTTTCGACGCGGCCCGCTTATCCAATGATGAGGCCAACGTTTTCAGGCTGATCGCCTGCAACGTACTCGCGCAATTCTACCCGCCACTGGAAACGCGCGACGTCAAAGCCGAGTTCTCGATCCTCGGGGAGTGCTTTCGCGCCCAGGGCCAGGAGGTACTCGTGCGCGGATGGAAACCGCTATTCACTACGCGTGATGAAGCACCGGCGTTGCCCGCGTTGCGCGAAGGCGAAACCGCTCGGGTCCAGGCTTGTGCCGTGGAGGACCGTCAGACGCGCCCGCCGGAGCCATTCTCCGACGCCAGCCTGATCAAGGCGATGATGAACATCGCCCGCTACGTCGACGATAACGCGGTGCGTCGTACCCTGCGCGACACCGACGGCCTAGGCACCGAGGCGACACGCGCCGGCATTCTGGAGACACTCATCACGCGCGGCTACGTGATTCGCCAGCAAGGCGCACTGCGTGCCACACGGACCGGACGCGCGCTGATTCAGGCCTTGCCGGATACCGCCACGCGCCCCGAGCGCACGGCCCTTTGGGAGCAGCGCCTAGCCGAAATCGCCGAGGGCAACGCCGACGCCACCGCATTCCTCGACACGCTGGTGGGCGATGTTCACCAACTACTGAGTCAGGCGAATGCCGAGCGCATGCGCCAGGCTCTGGCTACGCCGGGCGGCGCCGAACCCTCACGGCCGACACGCGGCAAATCCAACACCGCACGGCGGCGCACCAAGAAGCGCACTTCGGCGCGCAAACCCACCACGAAAAAAGGCGATGCCTGATGCGCCCAGCGCCCACATGGTGGATTCTCGGCGCCGGCGCGCTAGGCCGACTCTTCGCCGCCCGTTTGACGACCACGTTGTCGCTACACTTGATCGGCCGCCGCCCCGACGATAGCCCACTCCGCTATCATGCCCCTTCTGGCGAGATTCATGATGTGGATGTGGCACGTACTACGCTTGCCACCCTGGCATTGCACACGCACGCTCGCCCTGCGCTAGTCGTGCTCGCCACCAAAAGCCATGCCACCCTGTCGGCCGTCGAAGAGCTCGCAGCCCATGTCGACCCTCAAACACCTCTACTGTCGCTGCAGAATGGCTTCAGCATACAGCCCCGCTTAGCGGAGACCTGGGCCGGCCCGGTGCTCTGCGCGAGCACCACCGAAGGCGCCTATGTCGAGGGCGACGCGGGTGTCGTGCATGCCGGAACAGGGACCACCTGGGTCGGCGATATCCACAACGCTTGGCCTACCCTGGCGCGTGACAGCGTATATTGGCTCAACCAGGCAGGGTTCAGCGCCCATCACGATGCCGCGATCGTCCAGCGCCTGTGGCACAAGCTCGCCATCAATGCCGCGATCAACCCACTCGTAGCCCGCTACCGGATTCGTAACGGCCAGTTGCGCGATCAGCCTTTTCGCCGCATGGTCGACACCATCATCGACGAGATCGGCCCCTTGCTCGAAGGTGAAGGCACCATTCCGCCACCAGTAGGCTGGCATACGCTCGTCTGGGAGGTCATCGTGGCGACGGCCAATAACCGCGCCTCGATGCTTCAAGATGTGCTCGCCGGCAGACCGACCGAGCGTGAGGCCATACTGGGGCCATTGCTGGCCGCCGCCAAGCGCCAACGATGCAGCACGCCAACACTCGAGACGCTGTATCATGACACGCCATCATGAAGGCCCGGATTACGACGAACGGAGATTCCATGCGCCACCGCCTCTTCATTACGCTCTTATTGGCTTTTTTGCTCCCCGGGCTCGGCCATGTGTTCCTGCGTCGCTGGGGCTGGGCCGCACTGTGGCTGACCGGATTCATCGCTCTGATGGCGCTGATGATGATCCCCATTCGCTGGCTAGGCTTCATCTGGTTGCTGCTACTACTCGTGCTGTGGACGGCCAGCATGGTGCATGCGGCCACATTGGCGCGCGCTAAAGCTAAAGCACCCACCGGACACCAACACGGAGCGTCATGACAGTGATGTCGCCCACTCGTCTGCGCGATCCCTACTTTATCTACCGCTACCGCCATCGGCTGCACGTCCTGCGTACCTCGCTGGCGTTGGCAATCACCTTCGCCGTTATCCTGCTCCTGCAAATACCTCATGGCAGTTGGGCGCTGGTCAGCACGATGATGGTCATGGGCAATCTGCCGCATATCGGCGGCGTCATCGATAAAGGCGGCCAACGCCTGCTGGGCACGGTGCTGGGAGCGATCTGGGGCATCTTGCTGGTGCTGATTCCCGCACCAGCACCATGGGTAGTGCCGGCCTGGACCTTGATCGGCATCGCGGTCGCCACGCACACCACGTTCGCCACGCGCTATGGCTATAGCGCGCTGATGTTCGGCGTGACATTGCTAATGGTGGTGGGTGACGGCCACCAGGACTTGGGGATCGCCCTGTGGCGCGCCTTCGACGTGTTGATCGGGACGAGCATCGGCATTCTGGCGACCTTGTTCATTCTGCCCCAGAAAGCCACCGACCTCTTGCGCTTCCTGCTCGCCGACAACCTCGACAAGCTGGCACGCCTGTATCATGCGCATACCAATGCGACGCAGCATGACGACGTCGATACGCACCAGTTGCTGAAGAGCACGACGGATCAACTGGTCAAGCAACGCGGCCTGGTGGATGCCATCCACAGCGAGCGCCGTCTGCATCGCGACGACCTGGAGCGCATTTTGTCGCTGGAACGACGCATGCTGTCGACGATCGAGCTTCTCCTGGAAACTCACTGGGCAACGCGGGCCGGTCACGACATCATCGCCGAACTCGATGGCTTGCGGGACGAACAACACCGCCTGGCGCGCGCGCTCGGCAGTCTGGCGTTCCAGGTGCGCACGGGGCAGGCCATCGACATCACAGTGGTTGCCTTCGACTTGCAACGCCACGCACAAGCCGCCTTGGAGGCACGCGGCGAAAACGATCGCGCCTTGTTCAGCCCGAGCGGCTACCTGTGGCTCAACCGTGAGCTGGCACGCCTCACGCAAGCACTCATCGACACCTTGCGGACACTCGACCGACTGCCCAGCGCCCGCTTGCGTCGCCGCGCGTCGCGTCACACTCTGATTCGCGACCGCTTGGCGATGCCACTGGATACCTCGCGGAGTGATCCGGAACGCACTGAAGATGACGCACGCTGACGTCCAGCCCTAGTGAGCGTCAGTGCCGTCCCAATGGCATCGCCTCCAATAGCCGTATACGCAATAGGCGACGCGAGGTGGGCGACGCGCTATCGGGCCACAGCCAAATAACGCGGCGCCCGATGCGCAACCCGATCAACCACGCGCCGATCCGCAGTGGTCTCGGCATAGCGTTCTGCCACTGTTGTGACACCTCACGCCATTGCCATGTGGCGTGCTCCCCATCGAGGCATTCCCGCAATTCCCAGCGCCGCTGGCCACGCCACCAGTAGCCCACCAGTGCCGCACCGCTAAGCGATACCGCCGACGTCAACCACCATGGGCCCAGCATGAGCACCAAGCCACTCACTATCCCCCAGACGAGGGCATGAAGTGCCAAGTCGAGTCTAGAGGGTACGATACTGATTGTTGGAAGTGGTTTCGGCATAATCGACGATCATTTGGACGATGCGCCGCAACTCGGCGTCGGCGGGCCACTCTCGGCGCATCAGCCAGATGAAGAGATCCTGGTCTTCTTGGTCGATCAGCGCCTGATAAAGGGCCTTGTCAGCCTCATCAAGCTGAGGGTAGCAATGTTCGAGAAACGGGATCAGCAGTAGATCCAGTTCCCACATGCCCCGCCGCGAGTGCCAGTAAAGCCGTTTGATGGTTACATCGTCCTGCATGGAGACTCCCAAGCGATGTCATGACATGAATAGACGACGAGTATACCCGAGGACTTGGCGAGACACATCGTTTCCACTCCTTGCTCAAAACCGGCTAATATTGATTTGCAATGTGCTAGTGCGTTGTTTTATCAAGGTTTGAGCAGTATGCTGAATTCACAACAATACCGTGGTCGCTTTATTGCCATGTGCGGCGGAGCGGCAAAGTCGCTTGGAGACATTCGATGACCAAGTCCGAGTTGATTGAACAGATTGCCATTCGGCAGCCGGAGCTGTCGGCCAAAGAGGTCGAGGCAGCAGTCAAGATCATCCTCGAAGACATTACCCACTCGCTTTCTAGCGGTGGACGTGTCGAAATTCGCGGGTTCGGTAGCTTCTCCCTACACTTTCGGGAGCCCCGGACCGGACGCAATCCCAAAACCGGCGATCCCGTCGACCTGCAGGGCAAGTTCGTGCCGCATTTCAAGCCCGGCAAGGAATTGCGCGAACAGGTCAACGCCAGCCGTGCACTCGGCTACTGAAGCCCCCAGGGCGCCATATCTCCATGCAAAAGGAACCTGCCCATGCGTTGGTTTAAAGGTGTCGTGCTGGCCATCATCTTGCTGGTCGTCCTGTTGCTCGGCATCCTGTTTGCCGTCAATAACCAACAAGCCATGCCGCTCGACTTGATATGGGTCGAACTGCCACCCGCCTCGCTGTCTCTTTGGTTGCTGATATCGTTGGCCTGTGGCGTGATTCTCGGCATGCTGGCCATGACGGGTATCTATCTGCGGCTGCGCACGCTCCTGACGCGTGCCCAACGCCACAATCAACAGCAGCGCAAGGAACTGGATCGGCTACGCACCCAGGAGTTCAAGGAAGCGCCCTGAATGCTTGATCCACTGCTGCTTGGCCTATTGGTCGCGGCGATTGCCATCGGCTGGTGGCTCGGACGTCGCGAGCGCCGGCGCGCTCGCGAACGCCTATCCCCCGAAGTGTCGTTGCCCAGGGACTACTTCATTGGCCTCAATCATCTGCTCAACGAGCAGCCGGATCAGGCCATCGAGACGTTCGTGCAAGCGCTCGAGGTCAACAGCGACACCATCGAAACGCACATTGCGCTGGGTAACCTGTTCCGTTCACGCGGCGAGGCCGACCGCGCCGTCAAGATCCATCAAAATCTATTAGCGCGCCCGACGCTGACCCCTTACCAAGGGGGGCTCGTGCAACTGGAATTGTCGCGGGATTTCCTGAACCTGGGATTGCTCGATCGCGCCGAACGCCTGCTGCAAACACTGGTCAAGGACACCCCCGACGAGGGACTGCGCGACGCTGCCAAACGCTTGCTGGTCGATCTGCTCCAACGTGAGAAAGAGTGGCAGCAAGCGCTGGATGTCGCCACGCCGCAGCTCATCCGCCAAGATGCCGATATCAAACGCGCCGCCGCTCACTGGCTTTGCGAGCTCGCCCAGCGGGATCGGCACAATGCAAGCCCCAGCGTGGCTCGCAAGCGTCTGCGCCAAGCCCTATCGATCGATGAACGCTGTGTCCGAGCCACATGGCTACTCGCCGAACTCGAACGAGACACAGGACATTACAAGGCGGTCATTCGTCATCTCACCCGTATCCCCGAGCAGGACCCCGGATTCCTTCCCGTCATACTCGACCCCTTGCACGAGGCGTATCGGCGTCTTCAGGACGAAGCGGGCTGGTGTGCCTTCCTGGAAGCGAAACTGCAAGAGACGCACTACACCAGCGTGGTGATCATGCTAGCGGCGTCCCGCCTGCGCACGGATAGCCAGGAAGCGGCCATCGAGCTCATCAGTGAGCAGCTGCAAGCGCACCCGAGCTTGCGTGGCGTCGATTATCTCATGGACCTCTACCTAATCGGCGAGGATCATGGCGACCGCGAGCGCCTGCTGCTGCTCAAACAGCACACCCAGAAACTACTCGCGGCACGCCCCCGCCACCGCTGCCATCGCTGCGGTTTCGGCAGCGCCCAATTGCATTGGCAATGCCCGCGCTGCCAAAGCTGGGGGACCACCAAGCCCATCACTGGGCTTGAAGGCGAATAACCGCTAGCGGCCGATCTCGTGCTCGATATCGACCAATGCCGCCATCGGATCCAAGGCTTGCGTCACCGGCCGGCCGATCACCAGGTGCGTGCTCCCCGCCGCCAACGCCCGTGCCGGCGTCAACGTACGACGTTGATCGTCGCCATTCGAAGCGCTGGGGCGTATACCCGGCGTGACCTTCAAGAAAGTATCGCCACATAGTGCGCGCAACGCCGTCGCTTCCTGCGCTGAACACACCACTCCATCCATCCCGCTGCGTTGCGAGAGTGCCGCCAAACGCTCGACCTGAGATAATGGATCGTCATCGATGCCAATCTCGGCGAGATCCTCACGCGTCATACTGGTGAGCACCGTCACCGCTATCAGATGCGTGGTGAGCCGGCGCTTCTCGAGCCGTTCTCTGGCCGCTTCCATCATGCGACGCCCGCCACCCGCATGGACGTTGACCATCCACACGCCATGATCCGCCGCCGCCTCGACGGCGCCCGCCACCGTATTGGGAATATCGTGAAACTTGAGATCCAGAAATACCTCGAAGCCACGAGCATGCAGTGCCTCGAGTATCTGCGGGCCACTGCGCGTGAATAGCTCCTTGCCGACCTTGACCCGGCAGCGCGCGGGGTCCAACCGGTCAGCCATGACAAGCGCCTGGTCAAGATCAGGGTAGTCGAGAGCGATGATCAACGGCGTGTCGGGGCGCGGCATGATGTCTCCTGCAAATAATAGGGTGGCAGCAACGGCAACATTATACCGCCGCCCAACTTCGCCACATAGCATCTCGCGAGTATTCCACCCAACCGTCTCTTATTAAGAACAATCTCATTTTGTAGTCATTAGCTTACAAATCACGTCATTAAAAGATGACATTTCAATCATGGAAATCTGGGTATGGTGAAGCCGATCAATAAGATTTTTCTAAAGGAGAGGTTGTATGAAGAAACTGCTGAGCTGTGCCCTACTGACGCTGGCGTTAAGCGTCTCCACCCTCGCGGTCGCCCAGGAAGATGCCTCGGCGCCTATCGACATCAATCAAGCCTCTGCCGAAACATTGACCCAACTGCCAGGCATCGGCGACGTCAAGGCACAGGCGATCATCGAGGATCGCAACGCGAATGGACCTTTCGCCTCGCTCGACGCCCTGACCCGCGTCAAGGGCATCGGCGAAGGAACGGTGGAAGACCTGGACGACCGTGTCACGTTCTGAAACCGCCCTATCGACGCTCGCACGGGAGGCACTCGGCGAGCGTCTTTGCAGCCGGCATCAAGTGCCGTTTGAAACGTTGACGAGCCATTAGATCCTCAGACCACCATCGCATTCCAGCACCCGCCCCGTGAAATAGTCGTTTTCCACGATATAACGCACGCTCGAGGCGATATCATCCGGCTGCCCCAGATGTCCCAAAGGAATGCCCTTGCTGATTTTCTCGAGTACTTCGGCGCGCATGGACGACGTCATCTCGGTTTCGATGAACCCGGGTGCCACCGCCGCCACTCGGATCCCTTGGCGTGCCAGTTCCTTCGCCCAGGTAACCGTCAGCGCCGCCACTCCCGCCTTGGAGGCACTGTAATTGCCCTGCCCCATGTTGCCAGATCGCGAGATACTCGAGACATTGATGATGACTCCGCCCTGGCCTGCCTCCACCATCTGCGTCGCACCTTCACGCCCGCATAGGAAGACGCCCGTCAGGTTGACGTCGATGACCTGTCGCCACTGATCTAACGTCATGCGTTTCTCGATATGCCCCGCGCTGCCTTTCACCAGCAGCCCATCGTGGGTGACGCCCGCATTATTGACCAACACAGCAAGCGGACCCAGCGATTCACGTTGTTGCGCGAATGCGCGGGTCACGGCGTCTTCATCGGTTACGTCGACCAGGAAGGCGTATGCGGAGATGTGACGCTCCGCCAATGAAGCAACCGCAGCGCTCAACATCTCTTCTTGCCGGTCGAACAATGCAAGACGCGCGCCCAATGCCCCGAGTTCAGCCGCCATCGCCAATCCCAGACCTTGGGCACCTCCCGTTATACCTACCACCGCCCCATCAAGCTGCATGGCGACACCTCCCGCTTTCAAGTAATGAGCCCGGACCTCGTGGCTCTTTTTGTGCACCGCAACATGAAGAGCTTAGCATGCGATGCATAGCGTCTCCACGAAGCAATCACAGCGTGCTTGCATCACCGCGCCGTTTCCCTTGCAATTCACACGCATGCCACCATCTACTGGAAAGTTGAGATCACACGGAGCCGCCATGCCACTGTTACTTTTCATTACGCTTTTCGGGCTACTCGATTTCGTAGTGCTGTTCGCAATCGGAGGGCAGATCGGTCTGCTTCCGACGCTGGCATTGGTACTGCTGTCCGGGGCCCTGGGTCTCCATCTGATTCGCCGCGAAGGGGTGCAGACGCTACAACGCGCCCAGAGCCGTTTTGCTCAGGGAGAACTTCCTTCGGACGAGCTGATTACCGGGGCCGCTCTGATCTTCGGCGGCGCATTACTGGTCGCTCCCGGCTTCCTGTCAGACGGCTTGGGGCTGCTTTGCCTCATCCCGAGTAGCCGTCGTTTGCTGGGCCGAGGGCTTCAACGCGGTGGATGGCGCGGCCGAATTTTTACGATGGGCTCCGGTGGCGCGACTCAGGAGAAAACCACGGGCAATGATTGGCACGAGCACACGCGGCGCTCGGATAAAGCCTCGCAAAACAGCCAAACGAATGACGAGCAACCGATCGAAGGCGACTACATAGGGAAGGACGATTCCCGGCATTGAAAAAATTCATGAAGGGCCCTTGAAAGTGGATACGTCGACCCAATCAAGCCCCTAACAGATGATTCGGCCGTAACGCCTTGATGCGTCGGCCTTATAAACAGAAGGCACTGCCTTCACCCTTGGGCTTGGCTCAACGGGATTATCCTATGATCCATAGAACCATCAGGAGAACGTGAGCAATGAAAATCCGTCCTTTGCACGATCGCGTCGTCGTCCGTCGCATGGAAGAAGAGCAAAAGACCGCTGGCGGCATCGTGCTTCCGGGTAACGCTCAAGAGAAACCGACCCGCGGTGAAGTTCTTGCTGTCGGCAACGGTCGTATTCTCGAAAATGGCGAAGTGCGCCCGCTGGACGTCAAGGTGGGTGACACGGTGATTTTCAAGGATGGCTTTGGCGTCGAGAAAGAAAAAATCGACGGTGAAGAAGTCCTGATCATGAGCGAAAGCGATATTCTGGCCGTTGCCGAGTAATTCACAACGCTCACCAGTCACATTTTCGTTTCACGTTTGCGCGACTTGATCGCGCCATTAATGGGAAGAGCTAGAAATGGCAGCTAAACAGATCAAATTCTCCGATGATGCCCGCAAGCGCATGGCGCGCGGCGTTAATATCCTGGCCGACGCCGTCAAGGTCACCCTCGGGCCCAAAGGCCGTAACGTCGTACTGGAAAAATCCTTCGGCTCACCGACCGTGACCAAAGACGGGGTTTCCGTCGCCAAGGAAATCGAGCTCAAGGACAAGTTCGAGAACATGGGCGCGCAGATGGTCAAGGAAGTTGCTTCCAAGACCTCTGATGTGGCCGGTGATGGCACCACTACCGCAACCGTTCTCGCCCAGTCGATCGTCACTGAAGGCATGAAAGGCGTGACCGCGGGCATGAACCCGATGGATCTCAAGCGTGGTATCGACCAGGCCGTCGATGCTGCCGTCAAGGAAATCCAGTCGCTTTCCGTACCGTGCACCGACGCCAAGGCCATCGCCCAGGTGGGTACCATTTCTGCGAATGGCGACAAGCGTATCGGTGAGATCATCGCCGACGCCATGCAGAAAGTCGGCAAGGAAGGCGTCATCACCGTCGACGAAGGCCGTGGCTTCGAAGATGAGCTGGAAGTCGTCGAAGGCATGCAGTTCGATCGTGGTTACCTGTCGCCCTACTTCGTGACCAACCAGGACACCATGATGGTGGAACTGGAAGATCCGTACCTGCTGATGGTCGACAAGAAGATCTCCAACATCCGCGAATTGCTGCCGGTGCTGGAAGCGGTTGCCAAGTCCGGCAAGCCGTTGGGCATCATCGCCGAGGACATCGAAGGCGAAGCGCTGGCGACACTGGTGGTCAACACCATGCGCGGCATCGTCAAGGTCGCAGCGACGAAGGCACCCGGCTTCGGCGACCGTCGCAAGGCCATGCTGCAGGACATCGCCATTCTTACTGGCGGCACCGTGATTTCCGAGGAAGTCGGCCTGACGCTCGAGCAAGCCAACCTGGATCATCTGGGTAGCGCCAAGCGCGTCACCATGTCCAAGGAAAACACCACCATCATCGATGGTTCCGGTGTCGAGTCCGACATCGAAGCGCGTGTCAGCCAGATCCGCGCTCAGATCGAAGACACCAGCTCCGACTACGACCGTGAAAAACTTCAGGAACGTGTCGCCAAGCTGGCAGGCGGTGTCGCCGTCATCCGTGTGGGTGCCGCGACCGAGTTCGAGATGAAGGAGAAGAAGGCCCGCGTCGAAGATGCGCTGCACTCCACACGTGCTGCCGTCGAAGAAGGCGTGGTGCCTGGCGGTGGTACCGCACTGGTACGCATCCTTGGCAATCTCGCCAACCTCAAGGGTGAGAACGAAGACCAGACCCACGGCATTGCCATTGCCCTGCGTGCCATGGAATCGCCGCTGCGTCAGATCGTGACCAACGCAGGCCAGGAAGCGTCCATCATCGTCAATCAGGTCAAAGCCGGTGAAGGTAACTACGGTTACAACGCACAAACCGGCGAGTATGGCGACCTGTTCGAAATGGGCGTTCTCGACCCCGCCAAGGTCACGCGTAGCGCGATGCAGTCTGCAGGCTCCGTGGCTGGCTTGATGATCACCACCGAAGCCATGATCGCCGACGATCCGGACGAGAAGGAAGCCGGCGGCGGCGCACCGGACATGGGCGGCATGGGAGGCATGGGCGGCATGATGTAAACACCGCCTACCGACTCCCGGGCGCTGTCCCGTGACTCGAAACCCCTGCCGGGCGACCGGCAGGGGTTTTTCGTTATCGGCCGCTCACCGGTGCCGTAGCCCGTAGCCCGTAGCCCGTAGCCCGTAGCCCGTAGCCCAAGTACACTATCGCCCTGCCCTAGACTGCCTCGCGATTTTCTATGCTCTCCAATATACGTATCGTACTCGTTCAGACATTCCATCCCGGCAACATTGGCCAAGCCGCGCGCGCGATGAAAACCATGGGCCTGAGTGACCTGGTGTTGGTCAATCCGCGTTGCTTTCCCGACGAAGAGGCCACTCGGCTGGCCGCTGGCGCCACCGATGTGCTCGACAACGCGCGCGTTGTCGAGCACATTTCACAAGCCGTCGGAGATTGCGTCCAAGTCGTCGGCGCCAGCGCGCGTCTGCGCAGCCTACCCCTGCCTCATTTCGACGATCCCGAGCCCATGGCGTCCGAGCTGATCGAGCATGCACAAAATGCTCCGGTGGCACTGGTGTTCGGGCGCGAGCGCTTCGGCCTGACCAACGATGAAATTCGGCATTGCACGCATCAGGTCAGCATCCCCGCCAACCCGGATTACGGTGTACTCAATCTTGCACAAGCCGTGCAGATACTCGCCTACGAAGTACGCCGTGCATGGCGTCATCACCAGGCCAGTCCCGCGACTCCGCAAACGCCGCCCTCGCTACCGACCCGCGACCAGATGGCCCATTTCGAGACGCATTTGCACGAGGCACTGGTGACATCGGGGTTTTTGACCCAACCCCACGCGCGTACCGAGGATCACCTGCGCGCACTCTTCGCGCGTGCACAGCCATCCCGCAAGGAGCTGTCCATTCTGCGAGGCGTGTTATCGACGCTGGAGAAAGCGGGCAGTGATCCGCGTTCCTCCTCGTAGGTCCCAGCGTCGCGCCGGCCCAGGCCGAGCACACTCCGGGCTGGCATTGCGCTAACACATGCCTCTCGCCCGTGGCCACACCGATGGGACCACCTACGCCATCTCTAGCCGCCTAGCAGCATTTGCGCGCCATGCCCCGTGATGAATGCCAGCCCGGCGGCGGCGGAGCCCATGAACAATGTCCGCAGCCCCGACCGCCAGGCCGGCAGGCCGTAGACCGCACTTTTCAGCATGCCGATACCCAGGAAGACACCAGCGGCTACCCCCAGGCTTGTCAGGAACTGCGTGACGGCACCCAGCCCCGGCACCGCGTACGGCACCAAGGGCAACGCCCCCACCACCAGAAAGGCCAAGAAAGTGACGAGCGCAGCGCGCAGGGGGCTCAGGCCCTCGCGTGACAAGCCATATTCTTCTCGCAACATGGTGCTCACCCAGACCTCGGGATCGCGACACAACACCGCCACGACCTGCTCGAGCAACTCGCCCTCGAACCCCTTGGCGCGAAACAGCTGGCGAATTTCCTCGCGCTCGCCTTCAGGCACCAGGGCAATATGCCGATGTTCGGTGCGCTCCGCGCTGGCGATCTGGGCTAACTGCGCCTGCCCCGCCTCGTAATTGCTGACCGCCATGCTCAAGCCATCGGCCAGCAAGTTGGCAAAGCCCAGCACGAGCGCCACCTGCGGCGAGAATCCAGCGCCGAAGGCGCCCGAGACCACCGCGAAAGTGGTCACACAACCATCGATGCCCCCAAGCACGGCATCGGGCAATGTCGATGCTCTCGGCGATATGCTCAGTCGTGCCTGGACGGCGTCGGGCTGGTGATCGGTAAGAAGGCGCTGACGGCTCGGGATTGGCATGACGAAGCGCTCGTGGAAAGCGAAGACGTGACTCTCGAGAAGCGCTGAGTCCCCCCGAGTCGACGTCAGATGCCAACGCTCCGCTTGCATCATCGACACCGGCAGCAACTCTCGTTCGAGATTAGCTTAGCACCGGCGAGCCAAACCTGTCGGCCAATCAGGCGAGCCGGGGTGCACGGGCGCATCGCACCACCCGGGAATGATGCATAAAAAAACCGTGCCTCGCGAGAGGCACGGTTTTCATGTGGCTATCAAGCCGAGACCGTCGCGTGCGGGACGCGACGGTGATGCGCAGGCTTATTCGCCGCCCATCTGCTGCTTGATCAAATCACCGATGGTGGTCGGGCCTGAGGACTCCGGCTCAGCTTCCTGATCGCGCAGTTTGCCCATCGCACGGCGCGTATCGACCTGATCTTTCGCCTTCACAGACAGGTTGATCGCACGATTTTTGCGATCGACACCGACGATCTTGGCTTCGACGCTATCGCCTTCGTTGAGCACGTTGCGTGCATCTTCGACGCGGTCGGGGCTGATCTCGGAAGCCTTGAGTACCGCCACGACATCAGTGGCCAACTCGACGTGCGCTTCCTTCGCATCGACTTCGACAACGCGACCGGTGACGATGGCACCCTTGTCGTTGACGGCCAAGTACTCGGAGACCGGATCGGTTTCGAGCTGCTTGATGCCGAGCGAGATACGCTCACGTTCCGGATCGATCGAGAGAATGACCGCTTCGGCTTCGTCGCCCTTCTTGAACTTGCGCACGGCTTCTTCGCCGGTTTCGCTCCAAGAAATATCGGACAAGTGGACCAGACCGTCGATGCCACCTTCCAAGCCGATGAAGATACCGAAATCGGTGATCGACTTGATGGTGCCAGAGACGCGATCGCCCTTGTTATAGCGCGCGCTGAAGTCTTCCCACGGATTGGTGGTGCACTGCTTGATGCCCAGGGAAATACGACGACGTTCTTCGTCGATATCCAGCACCATGACTTCCACGTCATCGCCGACCTGGACGACTTTCGAGGGATGGATGTTCTTGTTGGTCCAGTCCATTTCCGAGACGTGAACCAAGCCTTCGACACCTTCCTCGAGCTCGGCAAAGCAGCCGTAGTCCGTCAGATTGGTGACGCGAGCATTGACGCGGGTGTTTTCCGGATAACGATCCTTGATGTTGACCCACGGATCTTCGCCCAGTTGCTTCAAGCCGAGAGACACACGGTTGCGCTCGCGATCGAACTTGAGCACCTTGACGTTGACCTCATCACCAACGGCAACGATCTCGCTGGGATGCTTGATGCGCTTCCACGCCATGTCGGTGATGTGCAGCAGGCCATCGACGCCGCCCAGATCGACGAACGCACCGTAGTCGGTGAGGTTCTTGACGATACCGTCGATCTGCTGACCTTCCTGAAGCGTCGACAGAAGCGCTTCACGCTCGGCACTGTTCTCGGCTTCGAGAACGGCACGGCGAGAAACCACGACGTTATTACGCTTGGGATCGAGCTTGATGACCTTGAAGTCCAGCTCTTTGTGCTCGAGGTGAGCAGTATCGCGTACCGGACGGACGTCGACGAGAGAACCGGGCAGGAAAGCGCGGATGGAAGAGACATCGACCGTAAAGCCGCCCTTGACCTTGCCGTTGATCACGCCCTTGACGATTTCGTCCTTCTCGAAGGCCGCTTCCAGCTCTTTCCAGGCCTCGGCACGCTTGGCCTTTTCGCGAGACAGACGCGTCTCGCCGAAACCGTCTTCGACGGCTTCAAGGGCAACCTTGACTTCATCACCCACGGAGATGGTCAATTCGCCATTGTCATCACGGAACTGCGCCACGGGGATTTGACCCTCGGACTTCAGACCCGCGTTGACGGTAATCCAGTCACCTTCGATGTCGACCACGGTTGCCATGACGATGGCACCGGGTTCCATATTGATATCCTGGAGAGACTGTTCGAACAGTTCAGCAAAGCTTTCGCTCATGTTGTTCCTACGTGATCAACGTTAATAGCGGCCAGGCCGCTCATTCTCCGCACCACCAGCAAGCGCGGGCCTTTCCTACATACCCCTGGGGACGTTGGCGCTGGTTCGACCTGCGAAGGCTCTCGGTTATCGCCCGCGCACGTCATAACGTCTGGCCAGGGTCTCCGGATGGGTGCCCGTTTCACCCCAGCTGCTCAGTTCGGGAGGCCGAGCCCACGTGCACTAAGCAGCCTTTCGATACACTCCACCACGTCCGGTATCGCAAGACTCGTACTATCCAACAAAACGGCATCGTCTGCCGGCTTGAGTGGCGCCACGGCACGCTGCATGTCGCGCGCGTCACGAGCCTTAATTTCCTCTAGAAGACTCGTTAGATTAGCATCCCGACCGGCGTTCAGCAACTGTTCATGGCGTCGCCGCGCCCGCTCTTCCGCTGAGGCCGTCAGGTAGACTTTCAAGGGCGCATGGGGGAATACCACCGTGCCCATATCCCGTCCATCCGCCACTAGCCCTGGCATGTCGCGAAAGTCGCGTTGGCGCGTCAGCAGCGCATCACGCACCCGAGGTAACGATGCCACCTGCGAGGCAACGTCGCCGACCTTCTCGGTGCGAATGTCGCCACTCACGTCACGCCCTTCCAGCTCGATACGCGTTTCGCCATCGCACGCCACGAAGCGGACATCCAAGGTTTCGGCACAAGCCGCCAACGCAGCTTCATCGTCCAGCGCCAAGCCATGCTTGAGTGCTGCCAACGCCGTCAGACGGTACAGTGCCCCGGAGTCGAGCAGGTGCCAGCCCAGGCGCTCGGCGATCAGGCGACTCACGGTCCCCTTGCCTGCGCCGCCGGGTCCGTCGACGGTCAGTACGGGCACGTCGCTGTGCGACAAGCTCATGACGCCTCCTGTTCTTCGAGCGACAGCCCTACGCGGCGCGCCAGGTCAACGAATCCCGGGAACGACGTGGCCACATTGGCGCAGTCATCGATCACGATCTCGCCCTCGGCACGCAGGGCGGCAATGGCGAAGGCCATGGCGATGCGATGATCGCCCAGGCTATCGACATGCCCGCCGCGATAATGCGCGACATGCGTATCGCAGGCGTCGGCGCGACCGACGACGTCGATGCCATCGGAATGGACGGTATTCTCAACGCCCAGGATCGCCAGACCATCGGCCATCGCCTGGATGCGATCGGATTCCTTGACGCGTAATTCTTCCGCCCCCCGCAAGCGGGTCACGCCTTCGGCATTGGCCGCAGCGATGAACAACACGGGAAACTCGTCGATGGCCAGCGGCACTTGATCCACCGGGATATCGATGCCCTTGAGCGGTGCATGGCGAACGCGAATATCAGCGACCGGCTCGCCACCGACTTCCCGAGGATTGAGCAATTCGAGATCGGCGCCCATGGCCTTGAGGATATTGATGACCCCGATGCGTGTCGGATTGGTTCCCACATGCTCTAGGAGCAGATCCGAGCCCGGCGTGATGGCCGCCGCCACCAGGTAGAACGCCGCCGACGAGATATCCGAGGGCACGTCGATAGGCGACGCCGTTAAGCGCCCCCCACCCTGTAGCCAAGCTTCGTCAGCGTCGCGTTGCACCGCATAACCGAAACCATTGAGCATACGCTCGGTATGATCGCGGGTCGGTGCCGGCTCGCGCACCCGCGTCTCACCCTCGGCATAGAGCCCCGCCAGCAAGAGACAGGACTTAACCTGGGCACTGGCCATGGGCATGTCATAACGAAGGCCACGCAATGCCTGGCCACCGCGAATCGTCAGCGGCGGTCGACCACCTTCAGCGGTTTCGATCACCGCGCCCATCTCGCGCAGCGGATCGGCCACGCGGCCCATCGGCCGCTTGTTGAGCGACACATCGCCGGTCAACTCGGTATCGAAGGCCTGCCCGGCCAGCAAGCCCGCGAACAGGCGCATGGCGGTGCCCGAATTGCCCACATAAAGAGGGCCGGAAGGCGCCGTCAGGCCATGCAGGCCAACGCCATGCACGGTCACGCGTCCCTGGTGAGGACCTTCAATGGCCACCCCCATTTCACGAAACGCCTGCAGCGTCGCCAGGCTATCCTCGCCCTCGAGGAAGCCATGCACTTCGGTCACGCCCTCGGCAAGCGCGCCAAGCATGATCGAGCGGTGCGAGATCGATTTGTCCCCCGGCACGCGGATCCGACCGCGCACATTGCCACCGGGAGTCACGCGGTAACGGATATTGCGTTGTTCCATCGCTTGATAACTCGTCTGGTTCAAAAGCGTATCGAAATACTGCCGCGCATGACTGGCACGATCGAAGATCGCCAGCATGGCATCGCCATCATTATCGGTCACGGCACGGCGCAAACGGGCGACACCCGCTTCGAACTCATCCAGTGCGCCAAGCACCGCCTCGCGGTTAGCGCTGAAGATATCGCGCCACATGACCGGGTCGCTACCGGCGATACGCGTAAAATCGCGAAAGCCCCCCGCCGCATAGCGAAAGATCTCCAGGCGCTCGTCCTGACGCGCCAGGGTGTCGACCAACGAAAACGCCAATAAATGCGGGAGATGGCTAGTCCGCGCCAAGACCTGATCGTGGCGTGCCACGTCCATCTCCAGCAGCTCCGCCCCACACGCGGCCCATAGCACGCGAACGCGCGCCAAGGCCTCGGGATCGGTATCGGCGCGCGGCGTCAGTATCACCTTGTGCCGGTGATAAAGCGCGGAATTGGACGCCGCCACGCCGCTTTTTTCGGATCCCGCAATCGGGTGCCCCGGTACGAAGCGCGGCGGGATGTCACCAAAGACGCGCTCTACCGCCGCCTCGATGGCACCTTTGGTACTGCCGACATCGGTGATCACCTGTTCGCCTAGATGCGGCGCCAATTCGCGTAGCACAGCCTCCATCGCCAATACCGGCACCGCCAGCACGATCAAGCTGCTTTCGGCTACCAAAGGTGCCAGCTCGGTGCTGCCTGCGTCGATCAGCCCCATATCGATGCCGCGCGCTACTTCGTCAGCGTCACGATCACAGGCTAGGATACGCCCCGCAAAACCCGCTTCTTTCAAGGCCGCCGCCAGCGAACCGCCCATCAGGCCCAATCCAATGATGAGGATACCGCGCTCGGTCGGCGCACAGGACTGCTCCGACATTTACAACACACCCACGGGATAGGACCCCAACACCTTGAGCTCGGCAGCACGCAACGTAATCTCTTCCAGCACCGCCGCGACCTGCGGATCGTCACGATGCCCCTTGAAGTCGATGAAGAACACGTAATTCCAGACCCCAGTGCGTGACGGCCGCGTCTCGACGCGTGTCAGATCGATCTTGTGGCGGTGGAACGGCTCGAGCAAGTCGTGCAGCGCCCCGGGCTGGTTGCGCATGGCGACGACGATGGAGGTCTTGTCATCCTCGGAGATCGGCGTGTCGTGGTGCCCGATGATCAAAAAGCGTGTCGAGTTGTCGGGACGGTCCTCGATCTTCTCGGCGACCTTCTCGAGCTCATAACGCTTGGCGGCCATGTCGCCGGCGATCGCGGCGCTGTGCCATTCGCTCTTGATCAGGCGCGCCGCTTCGGCGTTGGAGGACACCGGCACCCGCTCGGCATTGGGATAATGCGCGTCCAGCCACTTGCGGCACTGCGCCAGGGACTGGGGATGCGAATAAATGCGCGAGAGCTTGTCGCGGCGCGTATTGTTGGACACCAGTAGATGATGGTGAATGCGCAGCACTACCTCGCCACAAATGCGCAGGCTGGCATCCATGAAGGTATCCAAGGTGCTGTTGACGATCCCCTCGGTGGAGTTTTCCACCGGCACCACGCCAAAATGCGCGGCTCCCGCTTCCACCTCGCGAAAGACCTCATCGATGGCCGCCATCGGCAAGCTCACCGCGCTGTCGCCGAAATGCTTGAGCGCTGCCTGCTGGGTGAACGTGCCCTCGGGACCGAGATAGGCCACCTTGACCGGCCGCTCCAGCGCCAGGCACGCCGACATGATCTCGCGGAACAAGCGTGCCATTTCCTCGTCGTCCAGGGGGCCCTTGTTGAGCGCCATGATACGACGCAGCACCTGAGCTTCGCGCTCGGGGCGGTAGAACGTCGCCTGCGGATCACTGTCGGTTTTGACCTGCGCCACCTGCTGTGCGCAATGCGCGCGCTCGCTGATCAGCTTGAGAATCTCGCTATCCAGCGTATCGATTCGCTCGCGCAGTGCCGGCAGGTCGGCCGGCGTGATAGAGGCATTGTTATCGAACATATCGTGATCAGCCATGGCGTCGTTCGAACTCCTGCATGAAATCGACCAGCGCGTCCACTGCCGCTTCCGGCACGGCGTTGTAGAGGCTGGCTCGCATGCCGCCTACACTGCGGTGGCCCTTGAGATTCAAAAGCCCCGCCGCCTCGGCATCATTCAAGAACGCACCGTTGAGCGACTCATCGGCCAGCACGAACGGCACGTTCATGCGCGAGCGATTGGGCATGGCGATGGGGCTGGAATAGAAGTCGCTGGCATCGATGGCTGCATACAGTTTTTCGGACTTGCGCGCGTTGAGTCGGTCCATCGCCTCGAGCCCACCCATGTCATGGCGCAACCAATCGAAGACCAGCCCCGCCAGATACCAGGCATACGTCGGCGGCGTATTGAACATCGAGCCGTTCTCGGCCATGACCCGATAGTTGAACATGGTCGGTGTATTCGGCAAGGCGCGCTCGAGCAGGTCGTCACGCACGATGACCAAGGTCAGCCCCGCCGGGCCGATATTCTTCTGGGCCCCGGCATAGAGAACGCCGAAGCGGGACACATCCAGCGGGCCCGAGAGAATCGATGAAGACATATCGCACACCAGCGGCACGTCGCCAATCTCGGGAATATAATCGAATTCCAGGCCACCGATTGTTTCATTGGCCGTGTAATGTAGATAGGCAGCATCCGACGACAAGACGATGTCCTCGGGCCGCGGCACCGCCGTAAACCCATTGGCTTCGCTGGAAGCCGCCACGTGCGCGCCCGCAAGATGACGCGCTTCGGCAACCGCCTTCTTGCCCCAAATACCGGTATACAGATAGTTCGGCGTACCGCCCGTACCCAGCAGGTTATAAGGCACCATCGCGAACTGGCTGGAGGCGCCGCCCTGCATGAACAGGACGCGATAATTGTCAGGCACGGCTAGCAGCGCGCGCAGGTCGCGCTCGGCACGCGCAGCGATCTCCGCAAAGGCATCGCTACGGTGGCTCATTTCCATGACCGACAAGCCATGGCCCTGATAGTCGAGCAACTCGTCGCGGGCGCGCTCGAGCACGGGATCGGGAAGTGCCGCTGGGCCGGCACAGAAGTTGAACTTGCGTGTCATCAGCGTGATTCCAAACGTAAAGCGACCACTCCGAAGGAGCGGCCGCATTGAGACTCAATCGCCTTGTGGCGCCTCGTCGTCATCATCCGGCGCAGGTGTTACCTCGTCGACCACCACTCCTTCTTCTTCATTGGGAGCTGCCTCCTCGGCCGGCTCATCGACCCGCACCGTGGCGACAAGATGCTCGCCTTCACCGGTGCGAATCAGAGTAACCCCTTGCGTATTGCGCGAACTGACCGAAATTTCTTCGACCCGCGTGCGCACCAAGGTGCCCTTATCGGTAATCAGCATCATTTCATCGCTGTCGCGGACTTGGATCGCCGCCACCAAGGCGCCGTTGCGCCGCGAGGTCTGCATGGCGATCACCCCTTGTCCGCCGCGCCCACGCAACGGGAACTCATCGAGACGCGTGCGTTTGCCGTAACCGTTCTCAGAGGCGGTCAGGATATAGACCTGATCCTCACTGACGCGCTGGGCCGGGGCTTCCTCGGCAACGTCATCGGTATCGTCAGCCTCGGCATCGATGGTCAACGACTGCGGAATGATCAAGCTGATCACCTCGGCGTCGCCTTGCAGGCGCATACCCCGCACACCGCGGGCGGTGCGTCCCATGGCGCGCGCCTTGCCTTCCTCGAAGCGAATGGCTTTGCCATTGGACGAGAACAGCATCGCATGGTCGTTGCCGGAAGTGATCGCGGCACCGACCAGACGATCGTCCTCTTCGAGGTCGATGGCGATCAGGCCCACGCTGCGCGGCCGCGAGAATTGCTCCAGCGAGGTCCGCTTGACGGTTCCCTTGGCGGTAGCAAAGAAGATGTAGCAGTCGTCGCGGTATTCACGTACCGGCAGGATGGCATTGATCGACTCGCCATCATCCAACGGCAGCATGTTGACCAGCGGCTTGCCGCGCGAACCACGGCTAGCGTTGGGCATCTCGTAGACTTTGAGCCAGTAGACCTTACCGCGATTGGAGAACAGCAGCATGGTGTCATGCGTCGAGGCCACCAACAGGTGTTCGATGATGTCCTCGTCTTTCATGGTGGTCGCCGACTTGCCACGTCCGCCACGCCGCTGAGCCTGGTAGTCGGAAAGCGGCTGTGTCTTGGCATAGCCGCTGCGCGAGATGGTGACCACCATGTCTTCTTCGTTGATCAGATCCTCGATGGTCAGGTCCAGATGGCTGGCCTGAATCTCGGTCTTACGGTCGTCGCCGTACTGGTCGCGAATCGCGCCGAGTTCCTCGCGAATGACCTCCAGCAGGCGCTCCGGCGAAGCGAGAATCTCGTTGAGTTCGGCGATACGCTTGAGGATCGATAAATATTCGTCGAGAAGCTTCTCGGTTTCGAGCCCCGTCAAACGGTGCAGGCGCAATTCCAGAATGGCCTGCGCCTGAGCCGGCGACAACCGATATTCACGCTCGTTGTCGGCGAGCCCGTAGCCTTCGTCGAGATCTTCCGGCTTGCAGGACGTCGCCCCAGCGCGCTCGAGCATGCCGGTGACCTGCCCCGGCTGCCAGGCACGCGCGATCAGCTTTTCCTTGGCTTCGGTGGCCGAGGGCGACGCCTTGATGAGTTCGATCACATCATCGATGTTGGAGATCGCCACGGCCAGGCCTTCGAGGATATGGCCACGGTCGCGCGCCTTCTTGAGTTCGAACAACGTGCGCCGCGTCACCACCTCGCGACGGTGCCGAATGAACGCCTCGAGAATCTCTTTGAGATTGAGGATCTTCGGCTGGCCGTTATCCAGCGCCACCATGTTGATGCCGAATACGGTCTGCAACTGGGTATGCGCGAACAGGTTGTTGACGACGACTTCGCCGGATTCGCCGCGCTTGACCTCGATCACCACGCGCAGGCCTTCCTTGTCGGACTCGTCGCGCAGCTCGGCGATGCCGTCGATACGCTTGTCCTTGACCAGCTCGGCGATCTTCTCGATCAAGCGCGCCTTGTTCACTTGATACGGCAGCTCGGTGACGATGATGTGATCGCGCCCGGTCTTGTCGTCATGCTCGATGGTATGACGAGCCCGCACATAGATGCGCCCGCGCCCGGTACGGTAGGCATCGAGAATCCCCGCGCGCCCGTTGATGATCCCCCCGGTGGGGAAATCGGGAGCCGGAATATACGCCATGAGATCGTCGATGCTCAGCGTGTAGTCATCGATCAGAGCCAGGCAACCATCGATCACCTCGCGCATGTTATGCGGCGGGATGTTGGTCGCCATGCCCACGGCGATGCCCGAGGCCCCGTTGACCAGCAAGTTAGGGACCTTGGTCGGCAGCACCTCGGGAATACGCTCGGTGCCATCGTAGTTGTCGACCCAGTCGACGGTATCTTTTTCCAGGTCGGCGAGGAGCTCATGGGCAAGGCGTGCCATGCGCACCTCGGTGTAACGCATGGCCGCCGCGCTGTCGCCGTCGATGGAACCGAAGTTACCCTGGCCATCGACCAGCACATAGCGCATCGAGAATGTCTGCGCCATACGCACGATGGTGTCGTAGACCGCGCTATCCCCGTGCGGGTGATATTTACCGATCACGTCACCCACGACACGGGCCGATTTCTTGTAGGCTTTGTTCCAGTCATTGCTGAGTTCATGCATGGCGAACAATACGCGCCGATGCACGGGCTTAAGGCCATCCCGTACATCCGGCAACGCACGGCCGATGATCACACTCATGGCGTAATCGAGATACGACTGTTTAAGCTCGTCCTCGATATTGACTGGCAGAATTTCTCTGGCGATCTCACCCATGGGTCGTTCAATCCTTTGCACCGCGCCATACCATCGGTCATGGCACTGAATGAAACGAACAGCGGCCTCACGAAGCACGAAGCCCCGCAAGCCACTCTTCAGCGCTCGACGCCAATGGCCGTCACAGCAATCATTGAGCTTCGATGGCGGGCCCAGCCTCAACAGGGCCCGAATCACGCCATCATACCATTTCACATGGCGATGCGGCAGGCTTGGTCAATGCAATCGCGTGCGCCGCACCAGCGCAAGAAGAACACGCTTCCTTACATGCCGCAGAACAAGTGCATCCGCTTGGGGGAGTGGCACCCGCCCTGGCGTTTCGCCATAATGAGCCCCTTTGTGACGGAATAGGCTCATGTGGTTCAAGCACTTGCATCTCTATCGCCTGCACGACACGACACCCATCGCGCTCGAGGCACTCGAATCGGCCCTGGAGGCCTTCGCCTTTCGTCCGGTGTCGCCCAGTGAAGGCAAGCGCCTCGGCTGGCAACGCCCCGCGGGGCGACATGGTCAACAGCTCGCCCATGAGATCCAGGGCCACCGCCTGCTGTCATTGCTGCGCCAGGAGCGCCTACTGCCAGCGTCGGTGGTACGCGAGGAAGTAGAAGAACGCGCCGCCGAGCGCGAGGCTGCCGAAGGCCACCCATTACCACGCCGCGAGCGCCAGGCACTCAAGGAACAGGTCGTAGAGGAATTTCTGCCACGCGCCTTCACGCGTAGCCAGCGCATTGATATATGGTGGGACACACGGCGCGGCCTCATCGCTGTCAATTGCGCCAGCCGTGCCCGGGCCGAGGATGCTCTCGATCTGCTGCGTCAGTCGCTGGGCTCGTTGAAAGTCACGCCGCTGGCCGTGCGCCAACTGCCCTCGCGCAGCATGACTGCCTGGCTCGAGGATATCGCCTCGCGCCCCGAGGGGCTGCAACTGGGCGATCAGGTCGAGCTCAAGGATGCCAATGACGATGGTGTATGGCGCGCTCGTGGCATCGACCTCGACGGCGAGGAGGTGCAGAGTGTGCTCGCCAGTGGGCGTCAGGCCAGCCGCCTGGGTCTGGATGTCGAGGATCAGCTATCGCTGGTCCTGCACGACGACCTGACGCTCAAATCGCTGCGCTTCGCCGACGCCTTGCTCGACGAAGCCGCTCAACAAGAAGACGATGACGACCCCACGCTACGCCTGGAAACGGACTTCGCCCTCATGGCCCAAGTGCTCTCTGGATTCATCGAACAACTCATCGACTGGCTGGGTGGCGAAGCCGACCCGGCAGCGCCGACATCATGACGCACGCATCGACTCCCCAATCCGCTCCCCACGATTTCGACGCCATTCGTCCTTATCATGACGACGAGGTGGCGACGGTACTCGACCGCCTGGCTCACTGCGACGAATTGCTCGACGCGATCACGCACTTCCGCCTCCCCCGGCTGGCGCGCTACGCGCCGCCCGTGGCGCGTTTCATCGCGCGCCTGGGGCTGCAACACGAAATGCGCAACATCGAAAGCGTCGCCGCTTTTCAGCAACGCATCGCCCGCTACATGGCGCGAATGATCGCCACCACCACGGATGCCTTCGAGATCGAAGGGCTCGAACATCTCGACGCCGACAAGGCCTATCTGTTCATCGGCAATCATCGCGATATCGCCATGGACCCGGCGTTCGTCAATTACGCGCTCTACCAGAAAGGCCGCAATACCGTACGCATCGCGATTGGCGACAACCTGCTGCAAAAGCCGTTCGTCAATGATCTGATGCGCCTCAACAAGAGTTTCATCGTGCCGCGCTCGGCCAAGGGCAAGCGGGCGATGCTGCAGGCCTATCAAACGTTATCGCGTTATATCCGCCACTCGATCACCGCCGATAACCACTCGATCTGGATCGCTGAGCGCGAAGGGCGTGCCAAGGACGGCATCGACCGCGCCGATACCGCCATCGTCAAGATGTTAGGCATGGCCCAGCGCATGGACGGCGACGAGGCCGATATCGGCGCTGCGGTATCCGAACTACGCCTCGTGCCGGTGTCCATCAGCTACGAATACGACCCCTGCGATCTCCAGAAGGCACGCGAACTATACGCCCGCCACACGGAAGGCCGTTACGACAAGGTCGAATTCGAGGACATTCAGTCCATCGTCGCCGGCATCACGGGCCACAAAGGCCGCATCCGTCTGACCTTCGGTACGCCCTTGGGGAGCGAGTTCGCGACCCCGGAAGCCGTCACCGAGGAAATCGATCGTCAGGTACTGGCGCACTACCATATGTTCCCCAGCCACCAACTCGCGCTTGAGGCAACGGGACTAGCGCCGGCGCTGGTCGATCTGAGCGAAGTCACCGACGCCGACCGGGCACGCTTCGAGGCACGCCTGGCCACGGTGCCGGACCATCTGCGCCATTGGTGGCTGCGCCAGTACGCCAACCCCATTCTCAACCGTGCCGGATATATCGAGGAAGACGCCTGACGCGTCACTTCCGCCAGAACGTGGGCGTCAACAGCACCAGCACGGTGAGGATTTCCAGACGCCCCATCAACATGCCCAGGCTCAGAAGCCACTTGGCGGCATCGGGCAATGACGAGAAATTCCCCGCGGGTCCGATGACCGGCCCCAGCCCGGGGCCGACGTTGGAGACAGCGGTGGCCGCCCCCGATAGCGCAGTCACCAAGTCCAGTCCCAACAGCGCTAGCCCCAACGCCAGACCCGCGATCGTCAGAAAGAAGAAGAAAGAAAAGGCGATGACCCCGCGCACGACCTCGTCGCTCAGCGGATTGCCATTGTAGCGTTGCGCGAAGACCCCTTGAGCATGTACGAGATGGCGCAGCTGGGTGAACAGCATGATGGCGCCGATCTGAAAGCGGAATATTTTCATGCCGCCACTCGTGGACCCGCTACAACCGCCGACAAAGGTCAGATAAAAGAATGCGGCGACGACCAACGGCCCCCACTGGGTGTAGTCGTCGGATGCATAGCCGGTGGTGGTCACCACCGAGATGACATTGAAGGCCACCTGGGTCAACGCCTCGAAGAAAGAAGCGCCCCCGGCGACGCGATACACGGTCAACCCTAGGATCACGACGCCCAACAGCCACAGCAATCCACGCACTTGCTGGTCGCGCCAGAGCACCTGAGGCGTATCGCGCAGCGCGCGAATGAACAGCACGAACGGTAGCGCACCACACAACATGAAGAACGACGCCAGCCACAGGATCAGCGGACGATCATGATAGACACCGAAGGATGCATCCGAGTTGGCAAAGCCCCCGGTGGCCATGGAACTCATGGCATGCACGACGGCATCCAGCGGTGTCATCCCTGCTAGCCAGTATGTCAACATCGCCATCAGGGTGCCGGCCAGGTAGATCGCACCACTCGCCTTGGCGATACCACCAGCGCGTGGCAGCACCTTGTCGGACCAGTCCGACGACTCGGTCTGAAAAAGGCGCATGCCCCCGACCTTGAGAAATGGCAGGATGGCGATCGCCATCACGATGATGCCGATGCCGCCCAGCCACTGCATCAGGCCACGCCAAAGCTTGAGACCGTCGGATAAGCCATCGATGCCCACCAGCACCGTCGATCCGGTGGTGGTAATCGCGGAGATGGATTCGAAGACGGCGTCGGTGAAGGAAAGCTGCGGCGCACCCAATATCAGCGGCAAGCTGGCACACGCACTCACCAGCACCCAGCTCAAGGTGGTGAGGATGAACATCTGACGCGGTCGCAGCAGGATCTCGATGCCGTGCGTGGCGAACCACATGAGGCAAGCGGCACCCGCCACGACCGCAATCGACAGCGCGAATGCAATGCGGTCGGGGTCGCCCTCCAAGGTCAATATACCTAGCGGCACGACCATCAAGATCGCCAATACGCCAAGCAACACCGCCAGAATCCTGACCACTGGGGCGGACACCACCAGGCTCCGCTTGATGCGCGGATGAATCACCGCCACCTGCCTACCTCCTCGGCCCATGCGCCCTGCCACCACCGGCGCGCCGTCTACACGGCGGCACGATTAACGGCGCGTCATTATCATGGGGCGCTACTATAAAGGGCGCGCGGGACTTTCTCCACTCGCGCGCTTTACCGCCCTCCATTCACCCTGGGGCCTACTCCCGTCCACCGCGACGATGTGCTATCGTCCGCGACATCGTCCTGCGAGTCGATTCGCGCCGTCGTGAACGTACGACACGCGATCCCGCATGAGCCACACGGAGAGAGCCCCCATGAGTTCCGCGTCCGAAATGCAGAAAGTCCGGATCATCAACGAGCTGCGTGAATTCATCAAGAAATTGCTGCAAGATCCGGCGATTCTCGAGCAATCGCTCACCATCGCCCGCGCCCATTACACCGACGACGGCGATAACCGGCAGATGTGGGCCACCATCGCCAACGAAATCTCGGACAATACCAGCGTGCACATCCCCGAGGACCCCAGCGAGCACTCGGAAGCCGACCGGCTGTTTCTGGAAGTGTTGAAGGAAGTCGTCGACGAAGGGAAGGCGTTGTACTGAAGCTCGAAGCTTCAAGAAGGAAGAGAGAAGGAAAAAGAACGAAGAGCCTCAGAGCGAACCTGAAAGAGAGAAGCTAAAAAGGCCGGCGAATGCCGGCCTGAAAACATAACTTGCTCAACCTTATGAAGTTGATGTCGTCGATTGATCGCAATTTGATGCATATTCCTCAGGAACGGTTGTCGTGCAGCTCCAAGAGCGGAAATCGTCCTCGACTGCATCCTCGCCCTCACCTTCAGTTTCAGCCTCATAGGTATAGGTGACAGTTAGGTTATCAAGATTGGAATTGGCCGTAGCATCAGTTCCGCTGCCAAAAGTATAGACTGCAGTAGCTGCACCATTAGTCTCACTCACACTAGTAATGGCACCATACTCACCCTGAGTTCTAATGCCAAGAGCATCGGCATCGGTAATGGCATCGCCCTGATCGACACGTTCCTGGATGGAGATCTTGGCGCCTCCCAGCAGTGAATGCGCTTCGGCGAACTGCGAGCGTGCGACGTAGTTCTGGTACTGCGGTATGGCGATGGCGGCGAGGATGCCGATGATCGCGACGACGATCATCAGTTCGATTAGCGTGAAACCGCGTTGCTGACGTTCCATTAAACTCTCCTGTAATCCCTTGTTGAATACCCTGCTATTCGCTTTTTGGCGAGCCCGACGCGGGCGGATGATAACGCGTTGCGGGCGATCCGGCGAGGCGTTGCCCCCCTGCCGGTTTTCTGCGAGGCAGCTACCTAACATGTTACGTTAAATTACACTTCTCATGCTGGCAAGATGATCGAGGTTAAAGTTTACCTAACGTCGGCCGATCATATACAAACACGCTAATTGACGAGATATCTCATGCCAAGGGTCACCATGACGGTCATGCATGGGGTAGGATGCGAGAAGTCACGGGGTATCGGCCGCCCCATCTGGTCACTCCTTTTGGTGTCGAAACGCTTATGCATTCGTCTTCATCGTCGTCTTCTCCCGCCCCCGGCTCGCCGTTTTTGACAGGGCTCGCCGCACGTTTGGTCACGGAAGGCCTGATAGAGGAATCCAAGGCGCAGCACGCCATGGAGGCGGTGCGCGACACGCATCAGTCGGTGCTCGAATACGTCATCGAGCAACGCTGGGTTTCCGCACGAGAGGCCACCCAGAGTGCCGCATGGGAATATGGCCTGCCGTTCGTCGACCTGGAAGCCATCAGTACCGAGCGCCTGCCCATCGGCGAGGGGCTGTCCGACACACTGATCCGCCGCCTCGGCGTACTGCCGCTAGCGCGTGGCGAGCGTCATATCAGTGTCGCGATCCCCTACCCCTCGACGCTGGCAAAACTCGATGAACTGCAGTTCACCACCGGGCTCACCGCCGAGGGGGTGCTGGTGGCCGCCGATCAGTTACAGCCGGCCGTCGAACGTTATCTCGTCCAGCGCGAGACGCATGGCATGCTCGAAGCCCTCGACGATGCCAGCGAGGCACTCGAGACGCTCGATCTCGACGATGTCACGCCTCTCAACGAAGGGCTCGACACCGATGACGACGATGCCCCAGTGGTCCGCTTCGTGCACAAGATGATGCTCGATGCCGCCCGGCGAGGTGCTTCGGATATCCACTTCGAGCCGTATGAGTCGGCCTTCCGCATCCGCTTTCGCATCGATGGCATCCTGGTCGAGGTCGCGCGGCCGCCGTTCAATCTGCGCGCCCGCCTTTCGGCACGCCTCAAGGTCATGTCGCGCCTGGATATCTCCGAGCGGCGTTTGCCGCAGGATGGCGCTATCAAGCTGCGTGTCTCGGCCTCGCGCACCATCGACTTCCGCGTCAGCACGCTACCCACGGTACACGGCGAGAAAATCGTGCTGCGCTTGCTGGACGCCGGTGCCACGCGCCTGGGCATCGATGCACTGGGCTTCAGCGAATCGCAAAAAGCGCTGTTCGAACATGCGCTCGCACAGCCGCAGGGGATGATACTCGCCACCGGCCCTACCGGCAGCGGCAAGACCGTGACCCTGTATACCGGGCTCAACATCCTCAATACCGACGCGCGCAACATCGCCACCGCCGAGGACCCCGTCGAGCTCAAGCTCGACGGCATCAACCAGGTCAATGTGCTACCCAAAATCGGGCTGGATTTCGCCAGCGCACTGCGTGCTTTTCTGCGTCAGGACCCCGATGTGGTAATGGTCGGTGAGGTCCGCGACCTGGAAACAGCCGAGATCTCCGTCAAGGCCGCGCAGACCGGCCACTTGGTGCTGTCGACGCTGCATACCAACTCGGCGGCTGAAACCCTGACACGTCTGCGTAACATGGGCGTGGCGGCCTACAACATTGCAAGCTCGGTGACATTGATCGTCGCCCAGCGGCTAGTACGCCAACTTTGCCCACACTGCAAAACACCCGTCGAACTGCCTCGGGAGCTCTTCCTCGACGCAGGCTTCACGACACAAGAAATCGAGACCTCGACCTGCTATCGCGCCACGGGCTGTACGCAATGCACCCACGGCTACAAAGGGCGTGTCGGTCTCTATGAGGTACTCCCCGTCAGTGAGTCCATGAGCAAACTGATCATGGCCGACGGCAATTCATTGGAACTCGGTGAACTGGCCCGTCAAGAAGGCCATCCCGATCTGCGGCGCAGTGGTCTGAGCAAAGTACTCGCGGGCATTACCAGCCTCGAGGAAATCAATCGCGTGGTGCTGGAATGAGCGATCCGGTCAAGTGACATGAGGGCAACGACATGGCGGTAGCGACACGCAGCAAGGCGCCTCGGCGCGTCGTCCTGCACCGCTGGCGGTGGAAGGGCAAGAATTCCCGTGGTGAAACCATTCAAGGCGAACTGGTCGCCGCGGATGAAATGGGCGTGCGCCAGGAGCTCGGGCGCCAGAACATCCTCGTCAAGCGGATTCAACGCGTGCGTAGCCCTTTCGGGCTGGGTCGCATACGTCCGCAGGACATCACCCTGTTCGCGCGCCAGATGGCGACCATGATTCGTGCCGGCATTCCCTTACTGCAGGCGTTCAGTGTCGTCTCTGAAAGCCTTAAGCGCCCCGCCATGCACCACCTTATCGAGACGCTGATGAACGAGGTCTCGGCCGGCGCCAGCTTTTCCGAAGCGCTCTCACAGCATCCGCAGCATTTCGACCGCATGTTCGTCAACATGGTCGAAGCCGGCGAACAATCCGGCTCGCTGGATCGCATGCTGGAGCGTGTCGCCAGCTACAAGGAAAAGATCGACTCGCTGCGCTCCCGCGTGCGCAAAGCGCTTTATTATCCCGCCGCCGTCGTGCTCGTGGGCATGGGAGTGACCGCCCTGCTGTTGATTAAGGTCGTACCGCAATTCGAGAGTCTGTTTCGCGGCTTCGGCGCCGACCTGCCCGCCTTCACGCAATTGACCATCCATCTCTCGGAATGGGTTCAGGCCTATTGGCCGCACTTGCTTGGCGCCTTCATCGCTGCCGGCGTGCTGATACGTCTCGGCATGCGGCGCTCACCACGCTTCGCCTATCGCATCGATGGCCTGATGCTGCGCCTGCCGGTCATCGGTGACATCCTCGACAAATCGTCGGTAGCACGCTTTTCGCGAACCCTAGCGACGACGTTTAGTGCCGGGGTTCCCTTGGTCGAGTCACTGCAGACTGCGGCAGGCTCGACCGGCAACCGCATCTACCAGCGCGCCATCAATGAGGTGCGTGAACACGTCGCCAGTGGCCAGCAACTCAACTTCGCCATGCGCGCCACCGGACGCTTTCCCAACTTGGCCGTACAGATGATCGGGGTCGGCGAAGAATCCGGCGCGCTGGACGCGATGCTCAACAAGGTCGCTGATTTCTACGAGGAAGACGTCGACACCAAGGTCGACGCGCTGACATCGTTGCTCGAACCCTTCATCATCGTAGTGCTGGGCGTTCTGGTCGGTGGTCTCGTCGTGTCGATGTATCTACCGATCTTCGAGATGGGATCGGCCATCTAGGACGCTACCGCGTTTCCCAATTCATCCGCCCCGGCATTTCGCCGGGTGCGTTCGTTTCAGGAGTGGCACGTTGCTTGCCGATATTCCTTTACCGTGGCTGGCCGCAATGGCGTTCGTCCTCGGGACCTTGCTGGGCAGTTTTCTCAATGTCGTCATCGTACGCTTGCCGGTGATGCTGATGCAGCACTGGCGCCAAGAAGCACGCGATGCACTGGCGCTTCCCGAGGAAGAGGTCGCACGCTACAACCTGTGCACGCCACGCTCGCAATGTCCGAGCTGCCGCCAGACAATCGCCTGGCACGACAACCTGCCGCTCATCGGCTGGTTCAAACGCCGGGGCCGCTGCGCGCATTGCCGGGCACGCATCAGCGTGCAATATCCGCTGATCGAGCTGATGGCGGGTCTATTGATGGCGAGCGTCATCATCGTACATGGCGCCACCTGGGCGGCGCTGGCCTGGAGCGGATTGTGCCTGGCATTGCTGGTGCTGGCAGTCATCGATCTGCGGACCCAGTTGCTCCCCGATATCATCACCTTGCCCTTGCTGTGGGCCGGCCTGCTTTATCAGCTCTTCTTTCAGCCCTATATGCTCGAGAATGCCGTGATCGGTGCCATGGCCGGCTATGTGCTGCTGTGGAGCTTCTACTGGCTGTTCAAATGGCTGACCAAGAAGGAAGGCATGGGGTACGGTGACTTCAAGCTGTTAGCGGCGCTGGGCGCCTGGCTAGGCTGGACGATGCTGCCGATGCTACTGATGCTATCCGCCGGGTTGGGCGCCATCATCGGGGTACTGTTGCAGCTCTCGCTGCCCCGCTTGCGCGGCATGCCACTACCATTCGGCCCCTTTCTCGCCCTTGCCGGATGGGTCGCGGTACTCTTCGGCGCACCACTACGCGCCTGGACCGGCTTATGAGGAATTGGCCATGACATCCGCCGCCCCCATCATCGGCGTAACCGGTGGCATCGCTTCAGGCAAGTCCACCGTCGCCGCCATGTTCGCCGAACTGGGCATTCCCTGGGTCGATGCCGATCTCGTGGCACGCGATATCGTCGCGCCCGGCGAACCCGCGCTGGACGAAATCGTGGCACGTTACGGAAACTCGCTTCTCGACGCACACGGCGAGTTGCAACGCCGCGCCTTGCGCGACATTGTCTTCGCCGATGACGGCGAGCGCGCGTGGCTGGAAAGCGTCACGCATCCACGCATCCGTCAACGATTGCGCGAGCGTCTCGAGGCGATACGCCAGGACGCAGCCCCTTATGGGCTACTCGTGTCGCCGCTGCTGTTCGAGACGGATCAAGTCTCGCTGGTCGACCGCCGTCTGGTCATCGATGTTCCCGAAGCGCTTCAGGTGTCGCGCACTCAGGCACGCGATGAAGTGAGTGAAGCTCAGGCGCATGCTATCCTCGCGGCACAGATGCCCCGCCAAGAGCGGTTGGCGCTTGCCGACGACGTAATCGAGAATCATGGTGACATGACGGCGCTGAAAGCGCAGGTCGCCAAGCTCGACGCACATTATCGGCAACTATTCGATGCCACCCATCAGGAGCATTCGCTTTAGCATGACGGAGACATCCCAAGACCGCCCCCTTGAAGTCGCCTGTCCTCAGTGTCGCACCAAGGTCGCCTGGACAACCGACAACCCGTATCGCCCTTTCTGCTCGAAGCGCTGCCGCTTACTCGACCTTGGCGCCTGGGCCGATGAATCCCATCGTATCGCGGGCGAGCCCGCTATGGATGAAACCGACCTCGATCGTTTGATCGACGATCTGGAGCGCGGCGAACCACGCCAATAAGGTATAAACGCCAACGGCCCGCCAAAATGGCGAGCCGTTGGTATGCGATATCACGCTGTCGCGACGAGGCGAGCGCGTTATTTCCAGAGGTCGCGAATCGTCGCAATCCCCTGGGCGCCCACTGCACGCGCCTGGTCTATATCGTGTCGCGTGACCCCTCCTAGCGCATAGACCGGCATGCCTGCGGTTTCCACTAGCTGCTGGAAGTCATGCCAGCCGACCGGCGCAGTATCGGGGTGGCTCGGCGTCACGCGCAGCGGCGAAAAGGTCACGAAATCGCAGCCAATCTCAGCGGCCTGATCGAGTTGGTGAGGATCGTGCGTCGACGCTCCTAGCCACTTGTCATGAGCGATGGGGCGGTGCTTGAGCGCCATCAGTGAACGACTGGGCAAATGAATGCCATCGGCATCGATGCTGTCGAGCAGTGCTGGATCGCCATTGAGAATCAAGCGTGCCTCATAGCGACGACAAAGCGCGAGTGCTTGCTCGGCACGTTTGAGATACGCGCTATCATCCAGCGTTTTGGCCCGCAGTTGCACCAGGCGCACGTCCTCATCGCGCAAGGCGCGCTCGAGCTTGTCGAGAAACACCGTGTCGTCGGCTTCTTCGTCACTGATCAAATACTCGTGCGGCAGGCACACCGCGCGCAAGATCGGGTGGTTGGCTTCCGGGAACGGGTAATTATGCAACTCGTTCTGCGGTACCCAGCGCACCGCCTGGCCCTCGCGCCCGAAGGGCTCGCCCTCGAACTCATGTACCTGCCAGACATCGAGCAAAATGCGTTTGTCGGCATATTCATGGTGAACGCGAATGAGTGGTTGAGCGCGCAGGATCTCAATGCCTAGCTCTTCACGGAGTTCACGCCTGAGCGCTTCGAAACCAGTTTCGTAGGGTGCCAGCTTGCCCCCGGGGAATTCCCATAGCCCACCCTGATCGACGATCGAGGGACGGCGTGCCAGCAACACATGGCCATCCTCGCGAATGATGGCAGCCGCCGCTACGTGTACCCTTCTCTTCACCATGTTGGTCATTTCACCTTGACTGACTATTCATGATCCGCAGACCGAAGACGGCCCGCTTATCGCTGCTGCCATCCGCACTCGGCTAGCCGTTCTGTACGACTCGCACTCAGCTACGGTAGTCGGCATTGATGGAGACATAATCGTGTGACAAGTCCGACGTCCAGACCGTCGCCGCGGTATCTCCGCGTCCAAGATGGATGCGAATCGTAATCTCGGACTCGGCCATGACTGCGCTGCCCGCCTCCTCGGTATACGAAGCCGCGCGACCGCCTCGCTCGACGAGTGCCACCTCACCGAGGTCGATAGCGATACGCGACACATCCAAGTCGGGCACCGGAGCACGCCCGACCGCCGCCAAAATACGCCCCCAATTGGCGTCACTGGCATAAAGCGCCGTTTTCACCAAGGGCGAATGCGCCACGGTAAAGGCAACGTCCAACGCTTCCTGCCGATGCGTTGCCCCTTCGACCTCAAGGGTAACGAACTTGGTCGCACCCTCGGCATCACGGATGATGGCCTGCGCCAATTCTACCAGTACCTCGGTCAGCGCCGCAGCAAAGCGCGACTCGTGCTCATCGGTATCGATGCGAGCACCGCGTCCGGTGGCAGCCAATGTACAGGCATCGTTGGTAGAAGTGTCCGAGTCCACGGTGATGCAATTGAAGGAGTCATCGACGGCCCGCCGCAGCAATACCTGCAGGCGCGCGTCGTCGATGGCGGCATCGGTGAAGACGAAGCTCAGCATCGTGGCCATATCGGGCTTGATCATGCCTGAACCCTTGGCGATGCCGTTGATCGTCACCGGCTGGCCATCAATCTCGATACACGTCGTGGCGCCTTTGGCTCGCGTATCTGTCGTCAGAATGCCTTCGGCCGCGGTCTGCCAACCATCCGCCGACAACACGGCAAGCGCTTCCGGCAACGCATCGCATAGCCGCTTTACCGGCAGGGGCTCGCCGATCACGCCGGTCGAAAACGGCAAGACGGACTGCGCGGCGACACCCGCCAGCTCGCCCAGCGTCTGGCAACTCTGCTCAGCATCGAGCATGCCCTGCTCACCCGTACCGGCATTGGCGTTACCGGTATTGATCAACAGATAACGCGGCTTTGCCGCCTCGAGATGACGTCGCGCCACATGAACCGGCGCCGCGCAAAAAGCGTTGCGCGTAAACGCCGCCGCCAGCGTCGTTGACTCGGGCAACTCGATCACTACCAGATCACGGCGCCCCGCTGCCTTGATGCCTGCCATCGACGTGCCCAGGCGAATACCTTCGATGGCCGGCATCGCCGGAAAACTCGCTTCCCCCACCGCCATGTCGTCTCTCCTCACGCCACGCTTGCCTTGAGCTCAGCTCAACTTGCCATGGCAATGCTTGTATTTCTTGCCAGAACCGCAAGGACACGGATCGTTACGACCCACTTTAGGGCCTTCACGGCGTACCGGCTGTGTATCTTCTTCGTCGCCAGCACGCTCCTCGCCTTCGGCGGTCACCGCCTCGGCCGAGGCCACGGCGTCTTCATGCACCGGTTGGCTGACCGCACGTTCGCGCTCCAGCGTGGCACGCCGTTCACGCTCCAGCTCATCGACTTCTTCCTGACGCCGCACTTGCACATGACTCAGGATGCGAATGACATCATGCTTGATGTTGGCCAGCAGCGTTTGGAAGAGTTCGAAGGCTTCACGCTTGTATTCCTGCTTGGGATTCTTCTGTGCATACCCACGCAAATGGATCCCGCGACGCAGATGGTCCATGTGCTGCAGGTGTTCTTTCCAGCGCGTATCGAGCACTTGCAACATGACCTGCTTTTCGAAACGACGCATCAGCTCCGGGCCGACTGCCTCGGCCTTGCTGGCAAAGAGACCGCGATGCTGATCGTGCAGACGTTCACGCAACAGGTCTTCATGGAAGTGTTCGTCTTCTTCTGCCCATTGCACCAAGGGCACATCGAGGTTGAACTCCTGCTTGAGATAGTCCTGCAACCCAGCAAGGTCCCACTGCTCGGGCAAGCTCTGCGCCGGCACATAACTGGTAATGGCCTCGGACAATACTTGCTCACGAATCTCGGCGATATTGGACGAGAGATCATCGGTGACAAGCACTTCATTGCGCTGCTGATAGACAACACGTCGTTGATCGTTGGAAACGTCGTCGTATTCCAGCAGCTGCTTGCGGATATCGAAGTTGCGGCCCTCGACCTTTTTCTGAGCACGCTCGACGGCATTGGACACCATCTTGTGTTCGATCGCCTCGCCACGTTCCAGTCCCAGGGCCCCCATCAACCGCTGCACGCGATCCGAGCCGAACAACCGCATGAGGTTGTCTTCCAATGAGAGGAAGAAGCGTGTCGACCCGGGATCGCCCTGACGACCTGAGCGCCCACGCAGCTGATTGTCGATGCGTCGGGATTCGTGGCGTTCGGAACCAATCACATGGAGACCGCCCGCAGCAAGTACAGCATCGTGGCGTTCCTGCCATGCGGCCTTGAGTGCTGCGACCTGCTCGTCGGAAGGATTATCGAGAGCCGCCGCTTCGGCTTCCCAGTTACCGCCCAGCACGATGTCGGTACCACGCCCGGCCATGTTGGTGGCGATGGTCACGGCACCGGGCTGCCCCGCCTGGGCGATGATTTCCGCTTCACTCTGGTGTTGCTTGGCGTTAAGCACATTGTGCGGTATCTGATACTTCTGCATCAGATGGGCGAGATATTCGGAGGTTTCGATCGATGCCGTGCCCACCAGAACCGGGCGACCTGCCTCGCGTTGCGTCTTGACGTCGTCGATGATGGCTTCGAATTTTTCCTCACCACTCATGTAGACCAAGTCATTATGGTCCACACGCACCAACGGGCGGTTGGTGGGAATCACCATGACATCCAGGCCATAGATCTGACGGAACTCGAAGGCCTCGGTGTCGGCGGTCCCTGTCATCCCCGCCAGCTTCTCGTAAAGACGGAAGTAGTTCTGGAAGGTGGTAGAGGCCAACGTCTGGCTCTCTTTCTGGATCGTGACCCCTTCCTTGGCCTCGACCGCTTGGTGCAGCCCCTCGGACCAGCGGCGGCCCGGCATGCTGCGCCCGGTGTGCTCATCGACGATGACGACTTCATCGTTGTTGACGATGTAATCGACGTCGCGATGATAGAGATGACGCGCACGTAACGCCGAATGCACATGTTGTAGAAGCCCCAGATTCTGGGCCGAGTACAACGAGTCGTCCGCGCCCAGAAGCTCCGTCTCTCTCAGTATCCCTTCCAGCTTCTGGTGACCGGTTTCCGTCAGCTCCACCTGCTTTTGTTTCTCATCGAGGATGAAGTCCCCGCTGGTCGGGTCCTCTTCGTCGCTGCACTCTTCAAGCCCCAGGGAAAGCTGATTGATACGCCGGTAAAGCTCGATGTTTTCTTCTACCGGGCCGGAAATGATCAGCGGCGTGCGCGCCTCGTCGATGAGAATCGAGTCGACTTCATCGATGATTGCGTAGTGCAGCGTACGCTGGACCTTGTCATCCAGCGAAAACGCCATATTGTCACGCAGATAGTCGAACCCAAATTCGTTGTTGGTGCCGTACGTGATATCGCAGGCGTAGGCTTCACGCTTCTGGGGCGAGGCCTGGCCGGAGTAGATCGTGCCCACGCTGAGATCGAGAAATTCATAGAGAGGGCGCATCCACTCGGCATCGCGGCTGGCCAGATAATCGTTGACCGTCACCACGTGCACGCCCTTGCCCGGCAATGCATTGAGATAGACCGCCAGGGTACCGACCAAGGTCTTGCCCTCGCCGGTTTTCATCTCGGCGATGCGGCCTTCGTGCAGCGTCATCCCGCCGACCATCTGCACATCGAAGTGACGCATTCCCATCACGCGCTTACTCGCCTCGCGCACGACGGCGAAAGCTTCGGGCAGTATCTTATCGATGGATTCGCCTGACTCCAGGCGCGTGCGGAATTCGCTGGTCTTTGCCGTCAGCGCGGCATCCTCGAGAGACTCGAACGTGGGTTCCAACACGTTGATGGCCTCGGAGGCCTTGCGCATGCGTTTGACTTCGCGCTCGTTCTTCGAGCCAACCAGCTTACGAACGATAGTATTGAGCATGTGAGATCCTGAAATCCAAAAGTGCCTAAAACGTCATATCGGCCACCGCATCGACGCGGCGCCAGCATCAATATCAGGCGATTAATCGCCCGATACCTCGAAACAAGACACTGCGTGGAGGACCTCGGCGCGAGAGAACATCGAGTCCCACGCTCAACACATGATAGAAGCGCTGCGGCAAGCGCCACAGGCGAGGAGACGGGGGGCGACGTCGCCTAGTGCCCAACAAGCGCTTGCGTCGCTCCACACGACGCGATTGGGCACGAATGGCTTCCGGCGCCATCAGACAGATCTGCGTCAACCGCCCGGCGATACGTAGTGCGTCGGAGTGCATCAACCCCGCCGGTAACAAGCACCCGACCAACAGACCGGCGAGCCACCATTGCGCACGGTGACGCGCGCGAACGCGACGCGGCGACGTTGAGCTATGGTGCGTAGCGCTGGTCATGCTATCGACGAGCTCCGGCTCATGGTAGATTGCGCAGACATTCTGCTTTCCTTCGCGCGGGCAAGCCCATGAGTATAAAGGCTAAGCGTTTCCGAGCCCAGTCCATCCACCATCTCATCGACGGATCCGGCGAATTGGGGTCGGTGGTACGTATGGCGAAACTACTACAGCGGGCCCAACAGCACCTGCGTGCCGGGCTTCCCGCCGAAATCGCCGAACATGTCTATGTCGGTGGCTACCGGGAAGGCGCTCTGACGCTCATTACCGATGGCGCCGTATGGTTGACGTGGCTACGTTACGAACGCCAACGCCTTCTCACACTGCTGCGCCAACTCCCCGAATTCGAAGCCGTACTCGCGCTCAACTTCAAGGTCCGTCCTGTACACCCTCTCAAGACGCCCACCTTTCAGGCACGCGCACTTTCAACCGAAGCCGCCCATCATCTCAAGGCATGCGCAGACGACACCGCGGACCCCAAGCTAAAAAAAGCGCTGACGCGCCTGGCGTCTCATGCCCCGGACGACGGCTAGACGGTCGTGTCCGCGTCACCCCCATAAAAAACGCCGACCTATCGGTCGGCGTCAATAAAAGCTTGGTCTTACGCTTAATCTTACAAACGGTGCGGCTATCAAGCCAACGCTGGCGCCGCGTACGAGATAGGCGCTGCTTGCGTCTCGTCTTCAAAGGTCACGATTTCCCAGGCATCCTGCTGCGCCATCAAGGCGCGACATAGCTTGTTATTCAAGCCATGGCCGGATTTGACGCCGCGAAATTCACCGATGAGGCTATGTCCCAACTGGTACAAATCGCCAATGGCGTCGAGCACCTTATGCTTGACGAACTCATCTTCGTAGCGCAAACCCCCTTCGTTCACGATACGATAATCATCAACGACGATGGCATTATCCAAGCTGCCACCGAGCGCCAGATTCTGGGCACGCAGGAACTCCAGATCACGCATGAATCCGAAAGTACGCGCGCGGGAGACTTCTTTCACGAACGACGTCGTCGAGAAGTCGACGCTCGCCGTCTGCTTCTGGTGCGCGAAAACCGGATGGTCGAAGTCGATGGCGAACGCGACTTTAAAACCGTTATGCGGTAAGAAGCGCGCTTCCTTGTCGTCCTCTTCAACCACGATCTCACGTTTGATGCGGATAAACTTCTTGGCCGCCCCTTGTTCAGCGATGCCCGCGGACTGAATCAAGAAGACGAACGGTCCAGCGCTACCATCCATGATGGGCACTTCCGGGGCGCTGAGCTCGACGAAGACATTGTCGATCCCCAAGCCGGCAAATGCCGACATCAGGTGTTCCACCGTCGCCACTTTGACGTCGTCACGCGAAAGCGCGGTACAAAGCGTCGTGTCGGTGACGTATTCGGCGTTGGCGGCTATCTGCACCACTGGATCGAGATCGGTACGTACGAAGACGACGCCAGTATTGACCGGCGCGGGGCGCAGCGTCAGGTAAACCTTTTCACCTGAGTGCAAACCCACACCAGTGGCACGGATGGTATTCTTTAATGTACGTTGTCTAATCATGGGCGTAAGCCAAGCTTGGAAATCGTTATGAAACGCTGTTCACTATAACACCGAACGAACGTTTCAACAAAAAAATGTCGCCTGGCCACGCCTATGCGCCCAGCATGTCGTCCGATCAATCGGCCTGACGGCGCAAGAACGCCGGGATATCCAGGTAGTCGTCGAGCTCTTGCGACTTACGGCGCGACTCCTGCCTAGACTTAGCCGACTCATCCTGCTCCTTCGCAGCCTGCTGGCGCATGACCGTTGGCTGCTGCAGCTTGCGATAATCGGGCGATTCGGCACTGCGTGCCGCCGCAACGGTCTCACGCTGCGGTGTAGCGACTGTCGCCTTTTCCTTGAGGCCCTCGAGGCCCGCTGCCACCACGGTGACGCGCAACTCGTCGGACAACTCCATGTCGATGGACGTCCCCACCACGATCGTCGCGTCCTGGGAAGCGAACTCTTGTACGGTAGCCCCCACATCGTTGAACTCGCCGATGGAAAGGTCCGGCCCCGCCGTGATGTTGACCAAGATGCCGCGCGCGCCATGCAGGTCGATGTCTTCCAGCAAGGGGCTGCGGATGGCCTTTTCGGCGGCTTCACGCGCACGGTTCTCGCCAGTGGCCGCGCCGGTCCCCATCATCGCCATGCCCATCTCGGACATCACCGTGCGCACGTCGGCAAAGTCGACGTTGATGATGCCAGGACTGGTGATTAGCTCGGCGATCCCCTGAACCGCGCCCAACAGTACGTCGTTGGCGGCACTGAACGCCGACAGCAGGCTGGCGTTCTTGCCGAGCACTGCGAGCAGCTTCTCATTGGGAATGGTAATCAGCGAGTCGACATACTCGGACAGCGCTTCCATGCCCTCTTCGGCAGCCCGCATGCGCTTGGGCCCCTCGAAGGGGAATGGACGCGTCACTACCGCCACGGTCAGAATACCCAGCTCTTTGGCGACCTGTGCCACGATAGGCGCGCCGCCGGTCCCGGTACCGCCTCCCATGCCGGCCGTGATGAACACCATGTCGGCGCCTTGCAGCAGCTCGGCGATCCGCTCACGGTCTTCCGTGGCCGCTTGACGACCAACCTCGGGGCTGGCGCCAGCCCCTAGCCCCTTAGTGATTTCGCTGCCGAGCTGAAGAACGGTCTTGGCAGCGACGCGCTTGAGCGCCTGAGCGTCGGTATTGGCACAGATGAACTCAACGCCTTCGATGTTGCTTTCGACCATGTGGTTGACGGCATTGCCACCGCCACCACCGACGCCAATCACCTTAATAACCGCGCTGCTAGAAGGTGCGTTATCTACCAGTTCGAACATAAGCCCCGTCTCCTGTGACCGCTACTTGTGCGGCCCTCTCAGAAATTTCCTTTGAACCAACCTTTGATCCTTTCCAACCCCGAGCGTTCTTGCCTTTGTCCACGTCGGGTATGAGCCTCTTCTCTACGGGGCTGAGCCGACACGACAGCATTACGTTTGGCATCATTCATACCGTAGAGTAGCAAACCCACTCCCGTCGAATAAATCGGGTTACGAACGACATCGGCGAGGCCGCGAACGTTTTGGGGATAAGCAATGCGCACGGGCATGTGAAAGATTTCTTCGGCTAGCTCGACGACACCCTCCATGCGCGACGTACCGCCGGTTAGAACCACTCCGGCCGCCACGAGATCTTCGTAGCCACTACGCCGCAATTCTTCGCGTACCAATGTAAACAATTCTTCATAGCGCGGTTCGACTACTTCGGCCAACGCCTGACGAGAAAGATCGCGCGCCGGTCTGTCTCCCACGCTGGGAACCTTGATCATTTCGTCGCTACTCGCGAGCTGGGTCAGCGCGCAAGCGTATTTGACCTTGATATCCTCCGCATACTGCGTCGGCGTGCGCAGCGCCATGGCGATGTCATTGGTGACTTGGTCACCCGCGATGGGAATCACCGCCGTGTGGCGTATGGCCCCCTCGGTAAACACGGCGATATCGGTGGTGCCACCACCGATATCCACCATGCACACGCCCAGCTCGCGCTCGTCCTCCGTCAATACCGCATGACTGGAGGCCAACTGCTCCAAAATGATGTCATCGACTTCCAAGCCGCAACGACGCACGCATTTCTCGATGTTCTGAACGGCATTCAATGCTGCCGTGACCAAATGAACCCGCGCCTCGAGACGTACACCGGACATCCCCATCGGCTCACGAATACCTTCCTGATTGTCGATGGCGAATTCTTGAGGCAACACATGAAGGATACGCTGTCCTTCAGAAATAGCACGTGCGCGAGCCGAATCGATGACACGCTCGATATCCGAGGGTGTTACTTCCCGCTCCTTGATGGCTACGACACCGTCGGAATTCATCGAGCTGATATGACTGCCCGCCACGCCAACATACACCGAGTGAATATCGCAACCCGCCATCAACTCAGCTTCCTCGACGGCACGCTGAATCGACTGCACGGTCGACTCGATATTGATGACGACCCCTTTTTTCATGCCTCGAGAGGGGTGCGAGCCAATACCTGCGATCTCGATGCTTCCATCATCGGAAGGCTGGCCGACGATAGCCACCACCTTGGACGTTCCGATATCCAGCCCGACCACCATGTTGGAAGCATTGGATTGTCCTGCCATAGGTCGGGGTCACTCCTCGAACTGCACTGGGTTTGAAATTCATTGATCTATAAAAACGCGCTGGGCCAATTATAGGAACATGTTACTTTACATCACCACCCAACAAATGAAACCGGCCTCAGAATACGGTGATTTTTTCGAAAAGGGAAACCCCCGTCGCCCGGATTTCGTGGCCTGGCGCCGAAAAAGGCAACTGCGCCGTTACTCTGTCGCATCTATTTCTGTCTGTCCATGCCAAGCGACGGAAACACCATTGGGATAGCGTAAATCAATGTAGCGAATTTGCGACGCCTGCGTTCCCAACTGTCGTTGCCAGGCCGCCGTAAAACGTGCCAGACGAGATTCGAGATCGGTACGCCCCAGGATAACCCATACACTGTCATTCACCTGAAAACGCCAAGCGCCACGATCTTCCAAACGTAATTGAGTCACACGCAAGTCCAAGGTCTCCAGACGGCGTAGCAACGAGTCGAGATACGCCAATACTTCAGGCCCAGTGCCCTCGGGGCCCGCTAGATCGGGCAAAGGTTTATCGAAATCATCGACCGGCCCCGGTGAAAAAGGCTCACCATGCGTATTGAGCAGCTTGTCGTCGTTCCAGTGTGCAACCGGTGCTTGTTCGAAAAGCTCAAAGCGTAAGGCATTCGGCCATTCACGCGAGACTTTCACCTCCGACAGCCAGTCTATATTGCGCGCCTTGTCACGCACCTGGTCGAGATCGATGGATAGCCAGGTTTCACCGCTGACCAAGGGCGCGAGATTGCGCTGCAAGTAAGTCGCCGAAACGTAGTGCAGATCGCCGCCGATGGAGACCCGCTCGATGGGCCGGTCGAGCCAAAGCCACAACGTGCGCCCGCCCGCACCGAGCAAAACGGCCAACAAGATCAAGCCTAATAAGGCACCGCGCAAACCGGCCTCCTTCATTCTCGCGTCACTCGCCGGTCGTGGTGTCGAGAATCCGCAACACCAGCGCATCGAAGTCGAGACCGGCATGTGCCGCCGCTTGCGGCACCAGGCTATGATCGGTCATGCCCGGCACCGTATTGACTTCGAGTAGCCAGAAGCGTCCCTGCGCATCGCGCATCACATCGACACGCCCCCAGCCACTGCCGCCGATCACCTCGAACGCGCGGCGGCATAGTTCGCCCAGCGCCCGTTCATCGTCGGCCTCGAGACCGCACGGCAATAGATAACGCGTGGTATCGGAATGATACTTGGCCTCGTAATCGTAGAAGCCACTGGGCACTTCGACGCGAATCGCCGGCAATACCTCGTCGCCAAGTAGCGACACGGTATATTCCTCGCCCTGCACGAAACGCTCGGCTATGATGGCGTTATCGAAGCGTGCCGCCTCGGCATGCGCCGCGATCAACTCTTCCCGTGTACCGACGATGCTGATCCCGATAGTCGAGCCTTCATGCACGGGTTTAACGATCAAAGGCAACCCGAGGGTCTCGATGACCGCATCCCAATCGACCGTACCCTCCAGCATGACGCTTTCCGGCGTGGGCAGGCCATGCGCGCGCCAGAACTGTTTGGTGCGTTCCTTATCCATCCCCAGCGCAGAGGCCAGCACACCGCTACCCGTATAGGGGATGTCCAACAACTCCAGAGCACCCTGCAAAGAGCCATCCTCACCGTCCCGACCATGCATGGCGATGAAGACACATTCCGGCGCAAGCGCTTCTAACCCACTCAACCCACCACCGGCGAAATCGAATCCGTGGGCGTCGACACCGCTACGCTTGAGCGATGTCAGGATAGCGCGGCCACTAAGCAGCGACACTTCACGTTCAGCAGAACGGCCACCGTATACCACGACGATGCGCCCCGGATGTAGACGCTTCGCCCCCTCGTTCGTCACGCTGTCATTCATAATTCCATTCCATCCAGATGTAACCGACAACCGGCTAGACGCAACGAAATCCCACCAATGTCACCGGCGCCCTGGGTGATCAGGATATCGTCGGGGCGCAGCACGCGTGACAACAGCGCCGGCAGCTCCTGCTTGCTTTCGACGAACAAGGGATCGACTTGACCACGCTGACGAATCGACCCGGCCAATGTCCGGCCCTCCGCCCCCGGAATGGAAGCTTCCCCAGCGCTGTAGACATCCAGCAGCAACAGCGTATCCACGCCCGAGAGCACACGCACGAAATCCTCGTATAGATCTCGCGTACGCGAATAGCGATGCGGCTGGTACAGCATGACCAGGCGACGATCGGGCCAGCCCGCACGCACCGCGTCGATGACCATTTCCACCTCACGCGGATGATGGCCGTAATCGTCGACCAACATGACCTCGCCTTCGGCAGCCGGTGCCGGAAACTGCCCATGCACCTGGAAACGCCGCCCCACACCGGCAAAGTGTGCCAGACCGCGCTGAATGGCCGCATCGTCGACACCCGCGTCGCTAGCCACGGCGATTGCCGCCAACGCATTGAGGGCATTGTGGCGCCCTGGCATGCCCAACTTAATCTCGAGCGGCGCCATACCAGGCGGGCGCTCGGCGGTAAAATGCACTACGCCACCGCGCTGGACGAAATCACACAACCGGTAATCGGCATCCTCGGCGAAACCGTAGGTGACGAACTGACGCTGGAGACGCGGAATCAAGCCACGCACGTTGTCATCGTCGATGCACAGCACCGCCAGCCCGTAGAAAGGCAGGTTATGCAAGAATTCCAGGAAGGTATCCTTTAGCCGCGTGAAGTCGCCCCCGTAGGTCGCCATATGATCGGCATCGATATTGGTGACGATCGAGACCATCGGCTGCAAGTGCAAAAACGAGGCATCCGACTCGTCGGCCTCGGCCACCAGATAATCGCCCTCGCCCAGGCGCGCGTTGGCGCCGGCACTGGTCAGCTTGCCGCCAATCACGAAGGTCGGGTCGAGCCCACCCTCGCCGAGCAGCGTCGAGGTCAGGCTGGTCGTAGTGGTCTTGCCATGCGTACCCGCCACGGCGATGCCATGGCGAAAACGCATCAATTCGGCAAGCATTTCCGCACGCCTGACGACGGGAATGCGATGCTCGCGCGCCCAGCGAATTTCCGGGTTCTCGGTGTCGACGGCCGTGGAGACGACCAGGACATCGGCCCCCTGGGCGTGCTCATCGACGTGCCCGATGCACACGCGAATGCCGCAGTCGCGAAGATGCCGCGTGACCGGCGACTCACGCAGGTCGCTGCCGCTGACCGTATAGCCCTGATTGGCCAGCACTTCTGCGATTCCGCACATACCGGCACCGCCGATGCCCACGAAATGGATATTATGAATGCGGCGCATGCCCAATCCGGTGCGGTTCGGGCGGGTTGGGCCGGAAACGTTATTCGCTGTCAACATTTGCCTCCATGCACCCTGCCACCAGGCGCTCGATCGCTTCCAAACGCGCTTCGGAGCGAGCCGCGACCGCCATGGTGGCCAAGGTCTCAGGTTCGAGAAGAGCCGCCAACGTCTCGGCGAGACTCACCGCCGATAGTTGTTCCTGCGGCATCAAACGCGCGGCCCCGGCATCGACTAATTGCCGCGCATTGAGTGTCTGATGATCGTCGACGGCATGCGGAAACGGCACCAACACCGAGGGCTTGGCCGCCGCCGCCAGCTCGGCGATTGTCAAGGCTCCCGCGCGGCATACGATCAAGTCCGCCCAGTCATAAGCAGCCGCCATATCGTCGATGAAGGCACTGACCTCGGCGCTGACCTCCATCTCGGCGTATTCCGCTTGCGTCGTGGTTTCCTTGTCGCGACCGGCCTGATGTCGAACATCGGGACGTTGCGCCGCCGGCAATCGAGCAAGCGCCTGGGGCACGTGGCTGTTCAATGCCTGGGCCCCCAGCGACCCACCCAGCACGAGCAGGCGCAAGGGGCGCGCGCGAAGCGTCTCGACATCGCGGGGTGTCTCGCCCAGCGTCGCGATGTCATCGCGGACGGGATTTCCCACCACATCCGCGTGGCGTTCGCCGAACGCACCAGGAAATGCGGCATAGACGCGATCCGCCAGACGCGATAGATAGCGATTGGTCATCCCAGCCACGGCATTCTGCTCATGAATGATCAAGCGTCGCCGCATCAACCAGGCGGCCAGCCCGCCTGGCCCACTGGCGAAGCCGCCCAGCCCGACGACCAGTTGCGGGTCGAATGTGGCAATCACCTGGCGTGCCTGCCAGATGGCTTTGGCCAGACGCCATGGGGCCCACAGCCACCCGGCGATCCCATTGCCACGCAGCCCGGATACTTGTACGCGATGCAAGGTAATATCCGCCGCCGGCACCAATTGGTTTTCGATTCCCCGAGGGCTGCCCAACCATTCCACCACGACACCGCGCTCGCGCAGCGCCTTGGCCAGCGATAACGCGGGCACCACATGACCACCAGTACCACCGGCCATGATCAGAACACGGGACACTTGCTGATGAGGCACTAGCGCTCTCCTCGTTCTTGCTTTTTCGCTTGGCGTGCCGCTTGAGTGGCGCGCATCTTGGCTCGCATTTCGGCATCGACGCGCAGTAACAAGGCAACCATGACACAGCTAACTGCCAAGCTAGAGCCCCCATAGCTCAATAGCGGCAACGTCAGCCCTTTGGTAGGCAACATGCCCGTGCTGACGGCAATATTGATGAATGCTTGCGCCCCAAACACCAGCGAGATGCCATAGCACAGGTATGCGGAAAAAGCCCAGCCTCGCAATTCGGCCTTGCGCCCGATGCGAAGCCCACGAAAGACAAGCAGCGCGAAAAGGCAGACGACGCCCACGGCCCCGACCAATCCCAACTCCTCGGCCAACACCGCGAAAACGAAATCGGTATGCGCTTCGGGTAGATAAAACAACTTCTGGACACTATTACCAAGCCCAAGTCCCAACCAATGTCCACGTCCGAAGGCGATCAATGCTTGCGTCAGCTGGTAGCCACTGGAGTATTGATCTGCCCAAGGGTTGGCGAAGCTGGTAATACGTTCCAGGCGATAAGGCTCGGCCACGGCCAGCAAGCCACCGGCTGCCACAACCACGATCATGACGAGCCCAAAACGGCCCAACGGCGCTCCCGACATCAGGAGCATGCCCATCATGCAACCGCCGATCACCACGACGGCACCGTAATCCGGCTCGAATATCAGAAGTGCCACGTATACTCCGAGCACCACGAATGGGCGCAAGAAAGCCCCCCAGTCACGACGCACTTCGGGTAAGTAACGTTGCAAGTAATCGGCGAAGTAGACGATCAGACACAACTTGGCGACTTCCGAGGCTTGAATATTGGCAATGCCCAAGGGGATCCAGCGTTTGCTGCCATTGACTTCGTGCCCGATGAGAAGAACCGCGATAAGAAGCACGATGCCCAACAGCAGTAAACCCGGTCCCCAGGAACGCCAGCGCTCGAGCGGTATACACAGCGCCACGAGCCCGAAAAAAATCGAGCAAAGGACGAAAACGCCATGGCGAATACTGAAATAATAAGGGTTGCCGGTAAGGCTAGTCGCGATCTCGGACGACGCCGACGTCACCATTATCCAGCCCACCACCAACAACGAGAATGTCGCCAGCAGCAACCACCCATCGGTGACTTGTCCCTGGGTGGACAGCCGTTTTTCCCAACGCGCTAACATATCGTCGCTCCGCCCTGCGTCAGCCACTGTCGGAACGCGTCTCCACGCGCCATGTAATCGGGAAATTGGTCGAGGCTTGCACACGCGGGCGACAACATGATGGCATCACCAGCGCACGCAATGGTATGCGCCCGCTGCATGGCCGCGTCGAGGTCGGCAACACGGGTAACCGGAACGTGCCCGGACATGACATGCTCGAGGCGCTGAGCATCGCGCCCAAACACCACTACCTCGCGCGCATGGCGCATCAGCGGCTCAACTAGTGGCGTAAAATCCGCACCCTTGCCGTCACCACCCGCCAGTAGAATAAGGCGACCCTCGAGCACCGGCCCGACGCCGTCAATCGCCGCCAATGTCGCGCCCACATTGGTGCCCTTGGAATCATTGATCCAGCGCACGCCATCGCGCTCGACAACCAGCTCGCCTCGGTGCGGCAAGCCGGGGAAACGCTCGAGCACACGACGCATGGCCGTCAGCGGCAGTCCCAATTGTGTCCCCATCGCCAGGGCCGCCAGGGCATTGGCATGATTGTGCCGCCCGGGCATGCGCACACGACGCGTCGACATCAGCGGCGTATCGCCATGCACAAGCCAGGATTCCCCAGCATGCTCGGCGATGCCCCAATCGCCGCCAGAAGGGGCTTGAGTGGTGAATCGTGCCACTTCACGCACATCCGTATCAGGCCATGTGGCGGTATCGTCAGCATTGACGACGGCATGCCGCGCGCCACGAAAGACACGCTGCTTCGCCGCCCGGTAGCCGTGCATATCGCCGTGGCGGTCCAGGTGATCCTCGCAAAGATTGAGAAACGCCGCCGTTTCGGCGCTCAACCATGCAGTGGTTTCCAGCTGAAAGCTTGAGAGTTCGAGCACGAACAGTTCGGCGTCTGGCGCGTCGGCAAGCAAGTCGAGGGCCGGCGTGCCGAGATTTCCCCCGACTGCGACGCGAAGGCCTGCCTCCCATGCCATCTCACCGAGCAGCGTGGTCACCGTCGATTTGGCATTGGAGCCGGTGATTGCGGCTATCGGCGCACGACACGCACGCACGAAAAGCGCAATCTCGCCGACCACGTGCGGGCCTTCGCCCTCAGCATTCACGTACTCGATGAGCCCCGGCGTGCGCAAATCCACCCCAGGGCTAACCACGATTTCACGTGCCTCACGCATGTCCAGCGCTTGCAGCGGGCCACACACCACTTCGACGTCTGGATAGGCTGCACGAAAAGTCTCCAGGCCGGCAGGCGTCTCGCGCGTATCGGCAATCATGAACGCCACTCCCAGGCGTTTCAGATGCCGCGCAATCGCTAGGCCGGAGACACCCAGCCCGATGACCAGCGTATATTCAGGGGGCACCTTGGCCATGTCAGCGAATCTTCAACGTCGCCAGCCCCAGCAAGACCAGCACGACCGTGATAATCCAGAAACGCACGATGACACGCGGTTCAGGCCAGCCCTTGAGCTCGAAATGATGATGCAACGGGGCCATGCGAAAGATACGTCGCCCTGTCAGCTTGTAGGACCCCACCTGCAGCATGACCGAGACGGTTTCCATCACGAAAACGCCGCCCATGATGAACAGTACGATTTCCTGACGCACGATGACGGCGACCACGCCCAACGCCGCGCCCAGGGCCAATGCCCCGACATCGCCCATGAACACTTGAGCAGGATAGGTGTTGAACCACAAGAAGCCCAGCCCGGCCCCCGCGATGGTGCCGCAGAACACGGCCAACTCGCCGGCGCCCGGCACCAGGGGAATATGCAAATATTGCGCGAAGACGGTATTACCGCTCGCATAGGCGAAGATCGCCAACCCCATGGCAACGAGCACGGTCGGCATGATCGCCAGGCCATCGAGACCATCGGTGAGATTGACCGCATTGGAGCTACCGACGATGACCAAATAGGTCAGTACGATATAGAACAGCCCCAACGGCACTACGATGTCCTTGAACAACGGAACGATCAGGCTGACCTCGACGGGACTGGCAGCCGTCAGATACAACACCACCGCCGCGCCGAGCCCGATCGCCGATTGCCAGAAGTATTTCCAGCGAGCCGGCAAGCCGCGCGGATTCTTCTCCACGACCTTGCGGTAATCGTCGACCCAGCCGATGGCGCCGAAACCCAGCGTCACGGCCAGCACCAGCCAAACGTAGTGATTGGTCAGGTCCCCCCAGAGCAGGGTGCTGATAGCGATGGCAATGAGGATCATCGCGCCACCCATAGTCGGCGTGCCGGCCTTGGAAAGGTGCGATTGCGGTCCATCGTCGCGCACCGCTTGGCCGATCTGACGTTCGACCAGACGCTTGATGACCTGAGGCCCCAACCATAGGCAAAGCATGAGAGCCGTCAGCGTTCCCAGAATCACGCGCAGGGTCAGGTAGTTAAAAACGTTGAAGGCGCTTTGAAAATTCGCCAATAAGTCAGCCAGGAAAAGCAGCATGAGTCGCGTTCACCTTGATGCATCCGTGCGCAGTTCGGCAATCAAACGCTCCATGCCGGCACTGCGCGACCCCTTGACCAGCACACTGGCCCCAGAGGGAAGATGGTCGTGGGCATAACGCACGAGCGTCGCCCAATCATCGAAATGACACGCCGAATCGCCGAATGCCGCCACCATGGGGCGGGCATCGGCACCGAACGTGCCGAGAAAGTCGATCTTCAGTTCCCGCGCAGCGCGGCCCAAGTCAGCATGCAAGCGCTCGCTATCGCGGCCCAGCTCCCCCATGGCGCCCAGGAAGCACCAGCGAGGCGCGGGCATATCGGCCAACACCGCCAGGGCCGCACGGACCGCACCGGGGTTGGCATTGTAGGTATCATCCAGTAGACGCGAGCCACGCGGCCCCGGCACACACGCCATACGGCCGGACATTGCCTCACAGGCCTCGAGCCCGGCGACGATATCCTCGCACGAGACGCTGAGTGCCCACGCCGCCGCCGCACTGGCCAGCGCATTGAGCACATTATGGCGCCCCATTAAAGCCAACTGGATCCGGCCCAAAGGCTCGCCATCCACGGATAGCGTGAAAGCATAACGCCCGGCGTCGTCACAGGCCAGCGCCTGGGCACGCACTCGTGCCGTGGCATCGAGTCCGAAATCGACCACCTCGACCTCACCCGCCAGTTCCCGCCACAGAGGATAAAACCGATCGTCGCGATTGAGCACGGCCGCGCCCGAGGCCGGCAATCCCTGGAGAATTTCCGCCTTGGCCTGGGCGATCTGGCCGAGACCGCCGAACTCACCGATGTGCGCGCCCGTGACATTGGTAATCACCGCCACATCGGGACGTGCCAACGCCGTCGTCCAAGCGATTTCCCCCAAGTGATTGGCCCCCATCTCAATGACCGCGCGGCGATACGTTGACGATAACGCCAGTAATGTCTGCGGCACGCCGATATCATTGTTGAGGTTGCCCTGCGTAGCGAGGGTGGGCTGCGAACGGGACAGGATCGCCGCGAGCATTTCCTTGACCGTGGTCTTGCCACTGTTACCGGTGACAGCCACTAATTCACCCGACCACGCGCGCCGCCGAACGCGCCCCAACATCCCCAGCGCCAAGCGCGTGTCGGCGACTTCGATCTGTGGCAAGGAGGTCGCCATGGGCCGCGATACGATCGCCCCCGCCGCGCCCCTGGCACGCGCCTCCTCCAAGAAATCATGGCCATCGAAGCGTTCGCCGACCAAAGCCAAGAAGACGTCGCCCGGCGCGATTCGACGTGTATCGCTAACCACTTGCACAGCCTCGGTGTCTCCCCCCGGGGGAGACACCCCCAGCCAACCGGCGATATCGCGTAGCGTCGTCGCGCTCATGCCTCATGCTCCCGACGTCGCTCGAGTGCGGCCTGTGCCACCTCGACATCGCTGAACGGATAACGTCGGCCATCGATATCTTGATAAGCTTCATGCCCTTTGCCAGCAATCAGCACGATGTCGTCCGCGCCGGCCTCCTGCAGGGTACGCTCGATCGCCTCGCCACGTCCCGCCACGCATTGCGTGCGAGCCTGGCTCGTACTCGAGAGCCCTGCCACGACCTCGTCACGAATCGACGCCGCCGGCTCGCCACGCGGGTTGTCGTCGGTGATCACCAGGCGGTCGGCGAGTGCCTCAGCGGCTTGCGCCATCAGCGGGCGCTTACCGCGATCGCGATCACCGCCGCACCCAAAAACGCACCATAGCTTGGCCCCTTCTTGGGCGGGCACATGGGCGCGTAACGCCTCGAGTGCGTTGTGAAGTGCCTCCGGCGTATGCGCGTAGTCGACCACCACAGTCGGCGCATCATCCGCGACCAGACGCTGCATACGCCCCGGCACCGGCGCGAGTTGAGCGGCGGCATCGAACAACACGGCCAAGTCGCTGCCCAGGCCGTAGAGCGTTGCCATCGCCAAGAGCACGTTGTCGAGATTGAAACGCCCCAGCAGCGACAGCTCCAATTCTCGCTCACCTTCCGGCGTTGCGATCAAAGCACGCTGTCCAAGCGCATGCGGAAACCAGTCGATGACCCGCAAAGTAGTCGCTTCATCGCTCCCCGTGGCGAGCACGCGCACCCCCTTGGGAAGGCCGGCCAGCATCAATGGCGCCAAACGATCATCGCCGTTGACCACCGCAAGCGACAACTCACGATGCTTGAATAGGCGTGCCTTGGCCGCTGCGTAGGCGGCCATGCTACCGTGATAATCGAGATGATCGCGGCTGATATTGGTGAACACTGCGGCATGGAACCGGCACCCGACCACACGCCCTTGCTCGAGCGCATGCGACGAGACCTCCATGGCGACGCGCTCGATACCCTGCGCACTCAGATTCCCCAATGATTCTTGAAGCGCCAACGGCCCCGGCGTCGTCAACGCGGCAGGTTCGAGCTGCCCCGGACGTCCAATGCCCAAGGTGCCGATAACCGCCGTCGCCGTACCCAGCGATTCCGACAGTGCGGCCATATAATGGGTGACTGAACTCTTGCCATTGGTGCCGGTCACGCCAATCAGTTCCAGTGTTTTGGGGACACCGAACAGGTAACGCCCGAGCTCACCGAGACGCCCGCGCAGACCTGGCACGCCAAGCACACGCGCATCCTGTAAGGGAACATCTTCCGGCATCGTGTCCGCATCGCAGAGTACCGCGTCCGCGCCGGACGCCAGCGCCTGGCTGATAAAAGCACGCCCATCGACATGCGCCCCCGCCACGGCCACGAACAACACGCCGGGGCCCGCTTCGCGACTGTCGAGCGTCATCACACAAGTGGATAGCGCAGGACGCCAGCCATCGAGCAGCGCAGGCGTGGCGTGCGATGGCCAGAGCAACGCCAAGGTATCCGCCAAACGTTGCGTATCGGTTTCCATCACTCGGAAGTCTCCTGTTTATCGGGGGGCACATCGAGAAGACGCAGCGCCTTGCCCACTACACGGCCAAAGACCGGTGCCGCCACCAGACCACCGTAATACTCGTCTCCCTTGGGATTGTCGATCATCACCACCGTCACGATGCGCGGATCGGAAACCGGCGCAATACCCGCGAACAGGCCGCGGTAGGCTTTTTGCTGATAGCCCCCGGCGGTCACCTTGCGAACCGTGCCGGTCTTGCCCGCGATGCGGTACCCCTCCACCATCGCACGCGAGCCACCGGCATCGGGCTGCACGATCTTCTCCAGCATGCCCAGTAATTCATGCGCAATCGTCGGCGACATGACTTGATCCCCGATAGGCGCCGAGGTGCGCTTCAACAACGAGGGATGTAGGCGCCGACCGTCATTGGCGATCGCCGTGTATGCACTGGCAAGCTGCAATGGCGTCAGCGAGAGACCATAGCCATAGGCCATGGTAGCCTGGGCACTGCGCGACAGGCCGGTTAAGGACGGTAGACTGCCACTACCTTCGCCCGGAAAACCGGTTCCCGGGGGCTGCCCAAGCCCCAGCTTCTGATATTGCTTCCAGATAGTGCCCTTATCCAGCTTCAAGGCGATATGAGACATCCCGATATTGGACGAGTGCAGCAGGATACCCCCGGGGGTAAGCTTGCCGTAATTGCGAAAGTCGCTAATCGTATACCCATCGATGACCATCCACCCGGGTGAGGTGTCGATGACCGTATCGGGATCGATCTTGTCCGTCGCCAGCGCCGCCGACATCGCCAACGGTTTCATGACCGACCCTGGTTCGATAGCGTCGGTCACCGCTTGGTTGCGCAGACCATTGACGTCGATCGAAGTGCGATTGTTGGGGTTATAGGACGGAAGATTGGCCATCGCCAGGACCTCGCCGCTGCGCGCATCCATCATGACCAAGGAACCACCGTCGGCATCATGCTCGTCGACGGATTTCTGCAACTCACGGTACGCCATGTACTGCAAGCGCAGGTCGATCGATAGCGTCAGATCGCCCCCCGGCTTGGCGTCCTTGAGCAAGTGTAGATCGCGCACCAGACGGCCTTTGCGATCCTTGAGCACACGACGCTTGCCAGGCTGGCCACTGAGATAGTCGTCGTAAGCCAACTCCAAGCCTTCCTGGCCATGGTCGTCGACATTGGTGACACCCACCAGTTGCGCGGCAACATCCCCCGAGGGGTAATAACGCTTGTACTCGTCTTTGGCGTAAACGCCCGGTATATCGAGGTCGCGGGCAGGTTTTGCCGCTTCCGGCGTCATGCGCCGCCGCAGATACATGAACTCATGCTCGGAATAACGCTCGACACGCGCTTCGAGCGTATCGGGATCCATCTTCAAGGCGCGCGCGAGCGTCGTCAGTTGGGCCGGATCGGAAGGCAGTTCCTGGGGATTGGCCCATAGAGTAACCACCGGCGTGGAGATCGCCAGCGGATCACCATTACGGTCGGAGATCATCCCTCGATGCGCATTGATGGGCTCGACACGCAACGTGCGTGCATCGCCCTGATTCTGCAGAAAGTCTCGGTCGATGACGTTAAGGTAGGCAATGCGACTGACCAGGGCGCCCAGGCCGATGATGACGATGCCCAGCAAAAAAAGGTAGCGCCCACGCCCCATTGGCCCGTTATTCGGCGAACGACGCCCGGTGGTGGATCGGCGTTCGCGACTCATGGACGAATCACCTCGACATCATCGACGTCGGGGACACGCATATCCAGGCGCTTAACGGCCATGTCCTCGACCCGCGCCGGCGCCGACCAGGTGCTCTCCTCGAGAAGCAGTCGCCCCCAGACGGTCTGCAAGCTATCACGCTCGCTTTCAAGCTCTTGAAAGCGAGCATACTGCACGCGTGTCATATGAGTACTGGCGATGGATGCCAACGAGCTGATCAGCATCACGCCAATCAGCACCAGCAAGATGATATGGCGCCAACGCAAGCGGCTGGCGAAAGGCCAGCCTGTCTTGAGCGCGGTGTTTCGTCCTTGAGCCGCCATCACGAACCTCAGTCGAGTTTCCGGGCCACGCGCATCACGGCACTACGCGCACGAGGATTGAGGGCCACCTCACACTCCCCGGGACGACTCGCCTTGCCGACCATGGCCAGGCGTCGATTCAACTGCGTATCGCGAATCGGGAAGTCGCGTGGCAGGTGCGTATCGCCACGTGCCTGGTCGCGAATGAAGCGTTTGACCAGCCGGTCCTCCAAGGAATGAAAACTGATCACCACTAAACGCCCACCCGGCGCCAGCGCCTCGAGTGCTGCAGCGAGCGCGGCCTCGAGCTGCTCGAGCTCGCCGTTGATATGAATGCGAATCGCCTGAAACACCCGTGTCGCGGGATGTTTGCCTTTTTCCCAGGCCGGGTGCGCGGCCTTGACGAGTTCCGCCAGATCTTCGGTATGCGTGATCGGTCGCTCAGCGCGGCGTGCGATGATCGCTTTGGCAATGCGTCGCGCGAAGCGCTCCTCGCCATAACGTTTGAAGACATCGCTCATTTCGCGCTCGGGGACGCGGGCCAGCCAATCGGCGGCACTTTCTCCCTGAGTGGGGTCCATCCGCATGTCGAGCGGCCCATCGCGCAAGAAGCTGAAACCACGCGAAGGATCGTCAAGCTGTGGCGATGAAACGCCAACATCCAATAACACCCCGCTTAAGCGACCATGCAACGCGTGATCGTGGGCGATGGTGTCCAGCTCGGCGAAGCGGCCGTATTGAAGAGAGAAACGCGAGTCATCTAGCGTAGCGCCTTCGGCAAGCGCCGCCGGATCGCGATCGATGGCCAGCAGGCGTCCTTGGGGGGATAGACGCTCGAGGATCGCGCGGGAATGCCCACCGCGGCCGAAGGTGCCGTCCAGATAGCAGCCGTCGGGGTCGGTGATCAGTGCGTCTACCGCACCGTCGAGCAACACACTCGCGTGTCGGTAATCAACCGCCCGATCATCAACAGCACTCGGCGTATCGGAAAGCGGGTCCTTCTCGGGATTGTCACGATGCTGCATGAATCACTCGGGCGTTAGGGCCTGCCGCCGCTGTATCGGGCCGCCCGAAGGCAGATGTCGCGGCATGACGCGCACAGACCCGGAGATCTGAAATTCGAATGGGAGCCAGCCTATAAGCCGGGTTCTGTCGAGGACAGCCATTCCTCTAGGGGCCGCGTCACCACGACCCTCAAGCAACCTACCCGAACCCAGCGCGGGCCACGCCTTTGGGTTCCTATTTGGTCTTGCTCCGGGTGGGGTTTACCTTGCCACGCACTGTTACCAGGCGCGCGGTGCGCTCTTACCGCACCCTTTCACCCTTACCGGCGGGCCAAAGCCCGCTTAGGCGGTCTACTCTCTGCTGCACTTTCCGTCGACTCACGCCGCCCAGGGGTTACCTGGCACCCTGCCCTATGGAGCCCGGACTTTCCTCCCCCGCGCAATACGCGGCGGCGACTGTCCGGCCGGCTCCCAAGCGCGCAAGAATAACAGCCCCTTGCAGGCCCCTCAAGCGCCTAAACGCCGCAGGGACACATTGTTACGCATCACTCTCCTTGAGGGCCTGTGCACATTGGTACCAATATTTTTTGCGCCCTCCGAGGCGGCTGGCGACGACCGTCGCCGCGGCCTTGACGCCGACGCCTTCGGCGAGCATTGCTGCAAGCCACGCCTCGCCTTCGACCAGGGCTTGTGTCTCATCGTCACGCGGCTCGGCGCCCGCCACCATGATCACGAATTCACCGCGTGCCTGGTTGGGATCTTCACGCATGTGCGCCAGCAATGTCTCGGCATCGGCGTCGAGAAAGGTTTCGAACGTCTTGGTCAACTCACGCGCCAAGACCACGCGCCGCGAGCCGAATAACGCTGAGATGTCCTGAAGCGTCGCCTGAATGCGATGCGGCGATTCGTAATAGACCAAGGTTTCTTCACGCTCTAGCGCTGCCGTCAGACGCTGGCGTCGCGCACCTCCCTTGGCGGGTAGAAACCCTTCGAATAGAAAGCGATCCGTCGCCAAGCCGGCGGCCGACAACGCCGCGACCAGTGCACAGGCACCGGGCACTGGGATGACCCGATGCCCGCTAGCACGCAGCTCCCGCACCACCACGAAGCCAGGATCAGAGATCAGTGGCGTTCCTGCATCGCTGATCAACGCCACATCCTGGCCGGAGGCCAGCGCATCGCGTAGCGCCGTCACCCGCGATGCTTCATTGTGCTCATGTAACGAAACCAACGGCTTATCGATTCCCAGATGACGCAACAAGCGTGCGCTGTGCCGCGTATCCTCTGCAGCCACCCAGGAAACCTCACCGAGCAGACGGGCCGCGCGAGGGCTCAGATCCTCGAGATTCCCAATCGGCGTGGCGACCACGTACAATGCCCCTTCACATCCTTCGCTCATTCGTTAACATCCCGGTTGCGACGCTCTATTGGATAACTTGCGTCGTGTCATGTCGCCAGAGTGCCACGCGCCAGTGGAGCATGCAGTCGGCGCCAGACTTAGCACGCATCAGACATAATCCGGAACAGGGAACCGTCCGAGTCACACCGCCATAAAGGAATGACACCATGCCCAAATCGTTGCGCAGCCTGTTCGGGCTCGCCTTGATCGCCCTACTACTCGCTGGGTGCGCCAGCGGCCCGGGGCCCAGCGACACACGCCCCGCTACGCAAGGCCTCAGCGCTAGCGAACTGCTCGATAAGGCCCAAGGCCAATCCGCCAGCCAAGCAGCACAGAGCAGGCTCCAAGCGGCCCACATTCTATCACGGCAAGGCAATGACGAGCAGGCGCTGGACATTGCCCAAGACCTCGATGCGTCTCGACTAACACGCGAGGATCGCATCGATCGCGCGCTTCTGATCTCCGATCTCAGCCTGCGCAAGGAAGATGGCCGAAGCGCGCTGGTGGCCACTCAGATACTCGGCGATATCAACGACATACCACGCGATGCGCAGCAGACATTACGCCATCGTCGCGGCCTGGCGCTAACCCTAGTCGGCGAGTCGCGTGCGGCGGCGGAATCCCTGATCGAATTGCAACGCGACGAGGCACCGTTCGAACTCAACGACGACATCTGGACGCCACTGTCGCGACTGAGCGAGACCGCACTCGACCGCATGGAGGCGCGAGACGACACCCTCACCCAAGGCTGGGTCGAGCTCGCACGGCTATATCGCCAAAGCGGCGGTGACATGTCCCGCCTCACCGACGCACTGGCCGATTGGCGCGCGAATTACCCCAACCATCCCGCTGCCCGCCGTCTGCCTAGCGACCTCTCCGCACTGAAGGATCTGCGCGGCAACGATGTGAAGCACATTGCCATCTTTCTCCCGGAGTCCGGCCCGCTGGCCAACGTGGCCAACGCGATAAAGAAAGGCATCGAGGCACGCCACATGGACGCCCTTAACCAGGGCGAACAGACACCACAACTGACGTACTACGACAGTAGCGCAGGCAATCTCGAAGCCCTTTACGCACAAGCAACCATGGATGGCGCACAGGTCGTACTAGGACCGCTCGACAAGGACTTGGTGTCGCAACTCGAACTGCGCGACAGCGTCGCTCTGCCGACGCTGGCCCTCAACTACGGCGAACACGACCGCAATCAAGCAGACGAGCTTTTCCAATATGGGCTGTCGGCCGAGGACGAGGCGCGTCAAGTCGCCAAGCGCGCACGCATGGATGGCCATCACGGGGCAGCCGCACTGATCCCTGACAATGCTTGGGGCGAACGCGTATTCAAGGCTTTCCGCACGAATTGGGAAGACCGGAAAGGCGAGCTCGATTCCGTCGTGCACTATGACCCCAAGGGCTCCGTCAGCGAGGCGACCAAACGCTTGTTGAATGCCGATGGCAAGCGCAGTGGAAACGAGGATATCGACATGCTCTTTCTCGTGGCATTGCCTAGCTATGCGCGCCAAGTCCCCCCCACGCTGGACTATTACTACGCAAGCGATCTCCCGGTCTACGCGACGTCTCAGGTCTATGGCGGCCAACCCGAACCGCGCGCCGACCATGACCTCAACGACGTGATGTTCATGGATATCCCCTGGCTAATACCGGATGCGGCGACCGGCGGCGAAGAAGCGCTGCCGTTCTACTCCACTTATCGCGAACTCAACGCGCAAGACGATCCTAGCTTGCTCAAGCTCAATGCCATGGGCGTCGACGCCTACGAATTAGCACGGCGTTTACCACTGATGCAGGCACTGCACTCACTGGAAGTCTTCGGCGCAACCGGAACGCTTCAGGCACGCGATGACGGACGCATCCAACGCACGCTGCCCTGGGCCCAATTCCAGTCCGGCGTGCCCGCGCCGCTACTGACCGGCGGGTCCGACCTGGATATCGGCAATGTCACGCTCGACCCATGACCCACGGCGGCGCGGCCTCGACATGGAGCGCCGCACCGCCGACTGGCTGACCACCCATGGCTTGCAGTTGGTGGATACCAACCAACATGCCAGACGTGGCGAGATCGATCTCGTCATGCGCGACGGCGAGACGCTGGTCTTCATCGAAGTGAGGCACCGCACCCACACCAGCCATGGTCACCCCCTTGAGACCGTGACCGCCGCCAAGCAGCGTCGCCTGGTCAGCGCGGCACGTTTTTATCTCCATCGCAACGGGCTATCATGTGCGTGTCGTTTCGACGTCGTCGGCGTCACCGGCACGCCACCCCATCTGTCGTTCGAGTGGATTCGTTCGGCATTCGACGCCTTTTGACCCAAGCAAGGCCTACTCATGGATTTCCAATCACGCATACTCGGCCACTTCAACGCCAGCATCGATGCCAAGACCTATGCCAGCGAGGTTCTTCCTCCCTTCATCGAAGTCGCGAGCCAGATGATGGTTCAGTGCCTGGTCAGCGAAGGCAAGATTCTCGCCTGTGGCAACGGCGGCAGTGCCGGTGACAGTCAGCACTTCTCATCCGAGTTGCTCAACCGGTTCGAGCGCGAGCGTCCGAGCCTGCCGGCCCTGGCCCTGACCACCGACACCTCGACTCTCACCTCGATCGCCAACGACTACAGCTACAACGAGATATTCTCCAAGCAGATACGCGCCCTGGGCCAACCCGGCGATATCCTGCTGGCCATCTCCACGAGCGGCAACTCCGCCAACGTGGTGCAGGCCATCCAGGCCGCCCACGATCGCGACATGCACATCGTGGCGCTCACCGGGCGCGACGGTGGCGACATGGCCTCGCTGCTCGGCCAGGACGACTGCGAAATTCGCGTTCCCTCGACCTCCACGGCACGCATCCAGGAAGTGCATCTGCTCGCGATACACTGCCTATGCGATCTCATCGATCAACAACTGTTTGGCAGCACCGAATAAGGAATTCGTCATGACACGACAGGTTATTCTCCCGCTCCTCCTTGGCATCACGCTGGCACTGACCGGCTGCGCCTCGCCTTCCACCGACAACCAGGGCGGTGAAAACTACGGCAAGCGCACCCCCGGCATGAAGGTGGAAGACGAAAGCATCCAGGACAAGATTTCCGACAACCTTGTCAGCACCGACGCGCGCTTTCGCGACGCGCATCTCAACATCGACAGCTACAACGGCATGGTACTTCTCACCGGCCAGGTGGCGAGCGACGAACTCAAGCAAAAAGCCGGCAACGTAGCCGAACAAGCCCGGCAGGTGCGCCGCGTTCACAACGAACTGGAAGTCGCCGCCAACTCCCCCATCGGCCAGCGTATGACGGATACCTGGATCACCGGAAGGATCAAGGCAAACCTCGCGACCGACGAGCGCATCGACGGCAGCCGAATTCGGGTCATCACCGAAAACAGCACGGTCTATCTGATGGGCATGGTGACCCACCAGGAAGCAGATATCGTGACCAACATCGCTTCACAAGTGGGTGGCATTCAGAGGATCGTCAAAGTCTTCGAATATCTCGATTGAGCACCGAGCAGGGTCGAAGACCCTGCTTTTACTTCACGACACGCAGTGACGGGCGCCCTTTGGTACGCGGGGCCTCGTCACTTTCGCTCTCAGCTTCACTGGCCTCTTCATCGTCAGACGCCTCGACGCTTTCAAGCGCAGGGCGGTCGCCATCGCCTTCCGGCTGAGTGCCGTCACCTTCGCCCGCTTCGGCTTCCGGCATGACCGGCTCATGACCAAAGACCATGCCAACCCCATTCTCACGCGCGTAAAGCGCGATCAATGCCTCCATGGGCACGATGACCTGCATCGGCTGGCCTGCAAAGCGCGCGCCGAAGGTTACAGCGGCATTCTCGATATACAAATCACGCACTGCGGAAGGCGCAATATTGAGGACGATCTGCCCGTTTTGCACAGACTGACGGGGGACGTTCACACCTTCACGTTCGGCATCGACAACGATATACGGTGTATGTCCGTTGTCCAGCAACCACTCATAGAGTGCGCGGGCCAAATAAGGGCGACTGGAAAGCATTGGCAACTTCCTCTTTCGGTTCGCGGCGACGATTCATCAGCGCTGCACACTCATGCATGGCAACGCTAAGTGCGCATTTCCTTCTCTGCCTCCAGCAGGGAAGCCTTGAAGGCATCACGACTGAAGAGGCGCTCCATGTAGTTCACCAGCGGCTGGACTTGCTTTTCCGGCAGCTCGACGCCCAGCGACGGCAGCCGCCAGAGAATCGGTGCGATGCAGCAATCTGCCAACGAAAACTCGTCGCTCATGAAAAACGGCATGTCTTCGAAGATCGGTGAAATACCCGTGATGCTTTCGCGCAACTCCTTGCGCGCCTTCTCGGCATCTTTCTTGCTGCCTTGCTGGATCGTTTCGACCAGCGGGCACCACTCGCGTTCGATGCGATGCATCCACAAACGGCTCTGCGCACGGGCCACGGGATAGACCGGCAACAGCGGCGGATGCGGAAAACGCTCGTCCAAGTATTCCATCATGACCTTGGACTCATAAAGCACCAGATCACGATCCAACAGGGTAGGCACGCTGTTGTACGGGTTGAGATCGGCAAGCTCTTCAGGGCTATTGTCATCGTTGACCTCGATGACATCGACGGCCACCCCCTTTTCCGCCAACACGATACGCACGCGATGGCTATAATGATCATCGCTACCAGAATAAAAGGTCATCGACGACCGCTTGGCCACTACACCCATGAAACATTCCTCGCTTCAGTTCGAACCCAGATGATAACACGTTAATAGGGGGCACGAATGCCACCCGCCGCCACTCATTGAGCATGCCGGGAGGGTAGATAAGGTCATGCACCCATACAAGCGCCCCTATCGAGTGCTTCACGCAAAAAGGCCCGGACGACAGGTCCGGGCCTTTGCGTAGCGCGCACCGATGGGTGCGAAGCGCTGCGTCTTAACGCTTGGAGAACTGCGGACGGCGACGCGCCTTGCGCAGACCGATCTTCTTACGCTCGACCTGACGGGCGTCACGCGTCACGTAGCCCGCATCACGCAGCGGACGACGGAAGTCTTCGTTGTAGGCGAGCAAGGCACGCGTAATGCCGTGACGAATCGCGCCCGCCTGCGCGGAGCCACCGCCACCGCTCACGGTGACATAGACGTCGAACTGGCCAGTGGTTTCAGTCAACTCGAACGGCTGACGGACGACCATCTCACCGGTGACACGACCGAAATAGTCGTGCAAGTCACGGTTGTTGACGGCGATTTTGCCGGTGCCCGGCTTCAAAAACACCCGAGCCGTGGAAGTCTTGCGGCGCCCGGTACCGTAATACTGCTGTGTCATGGCGAAGAATCCCTTAGAGGTTCAGTTCAAGCGGCTGCTGCGCGGCATGCGGATGCTCAGCACCAGCATACACCTTGAGCTTGGAATACATGGCGCGGCCCAATGGCCCCTTCGGCAGCATGCCCTTGACCGCACCCTCGATAACGCGCTCAGGCGCATGATCGATCAATTGCTCGAAGGACATGGAGCGCAGACCGCCCGGATACCCGGTATGACGGTAGTAATTCTTGGCTTGCGCCTTGTTGCCGGTGACACGAACCCTTTCGGCGTTGACGACGACGATGTAGTCGCCGGTATCGACGTGGGGCGTGTATTCCGGCTTGTGCTTGCCGCGCAAGCGGCGAGCGATTTCGGTGGCCAGGCGGCCGAGCGTCTTGTCAGTCGCATCGACGACATACCAGTCGCGTGTGACGGACTGTGGCTTAGCACTGAACGTCTTCATGGGTGAATCACCAATTGCTTGTGTGGACGTCACGCGTGTCAAGGGCGTGATCAGCCAATCCCTATTTTTCTTGGTTGCCGCGTCCCGAAAGACGGACAACGTTAGAGCGAGCGCGCATTGTACACGACGTTTCTCCGACCATAAAGCACGATTTCGCGCTTCACGGCAACCCTCACGGCTTGTGCGGCAATGCCAGATATTCCTTGGACTGCATTTCCTGTAGGCGAGACAGTGTCCGCTCGAACTCGAACTCCAACTGACCATGAGTGTAGAGCGACTCGATGGCGACCTCGGCGGACAGAAGCAGCTTGACACCGCGATCGTAGAACTCGTCGACCAGGTTGATAAATCGCCGCGCCAGGTCCTCCGTGGCGCCGCTCATCTGGGGCACATTGGAGACGAGGACCGTATGAAACTCGCGGGACAACTCTATGTAGTCGTTCTGGCTCCGCGGACCATCGCATAGCGTCTCGAACTCGAACCATACGACATCTTCATGCAGACGACGAGGCTGCAGGACACGATGGTTAACGTCGATCTCAGCATCCCTCTCGCCTTCGGCACCCGCAATGGCATGAAAGCTTTCGCCCAGGGCACGGTCAGCAGCTTCGCCCCACGGGTGATAGAAGATCTTCACTTGTTCCAGCGCCCGCAAGCGGTAATCGATTCCCGAGTCGACATTGACCACGTCGCAGTGACGCTTGAGCAAGTCGATAGCAGGAATGAAACGGGCACGCTGCAGACCATTCTTGTAGAGGTCGTCGGGTACGATATTGGACGTCGTCACCAACACCACACCCTGCGCAAACAGCGCCTCGAGCAGATTGGCGAGAATCATCGCATCGGTAATGTCCTTGACGAAGAACTCATCGAGACAGATTACCCTGGCCTCAGACGCAAACTTGCCCGCAATCAGCGTCAGCGGGTTTTTCTCCCCCTTGTAATGCGTCAACTCATTATGCACACGCTGCATGAAGCGGTGAAAATGCGTACGCATCTTGTCGGCGAACGGCAAGGTCTCGTAGAACGTATCCACCAAGTATGTCTTGCCTCGTCCCACGCCACCCCAGAAATAAAGCCCCAAAACCGCCGGTGGCGCCTCGAAAGGAGAAGGTGCGGACTTCTTGCCGAACAGCTTGGCGACCTTGGACTTGAGGCCATCGCCACTTATCGATGGTGCGCTCGACGATTGGCGTGGCGCATTCACCAAGTCGTCATAGAGTCGCTGCAAATGTTTAACGGCCTCTTCCTGATCGGGATCGTACTCGAAATCGTCGCGCTGCAAGTCCTGGCGATATTTTTCCAGGGGCGTACGTGCTTCCACGGACGGGGGCATGGTGGCACTCATGGGGGCGAAACACACCTCGACTGAATGATGAAAGCTGTCATTATACGCGTCATCACGACACTTGCATGGACACACGCGGCATGGTGCCTCACTTTCGGGTTTGACCCGCCGCGCCAAGACACCGATATAATAGCCATGCCTGGTATGCCAACGCATCGCAACCGCATGCCCCGTGACGATCAAGGAGAGCATTGTGAACGAGAGCAACATCGACTGGATCCTGGCCATCGCGTGCTTTCTGGCAGGCATCGGCATCGGTGCCCTCGGCTACCATCTGCTGAACGCCAACGTGGCCCGTAACCAGAAGGTTCGCCAACGCCTGGCAGAGGCGGAGCTGGAACTCAGTCAAGTAAAGGACTCACTGAACGATCATTTCGCCAAGGCTTCTGAGCTGGTCAACAGCATTCAGCGTCAGAGCCATGAGCTTGAGCAGCAACTATCTCAAGGTGCCGATCGTCTCGTCGACGATTTGCAACTCAAGCGCCGCCTGCATCCACGCCAGGAGGGTGAGACGCAAGAAGATGCTGACCCACCCCAGATGCCACGCGACTACGCTGAGGGCGCTCAGGGCACGCTCTCTGAAAATTATGGCCTAGAGCCACGCAAGCAGCGCGCCACCGAAGACGAGACACCGCCGCGTTACTGAGTTAGATATTCAGGCATCCTTGTTGGACACCCCTCAGGCTTGCTACAACGCTTAGGCGCCGACCGTTTCAAACGCTCGGCGCCTTCTTGTTTCGGAATCACTCAGGCAGGGTTGTCGATATCCATGAAACGATGCGTGATATCGAAACGTGACGCCAGCCAATCCCCCAGCGCCCTGACGCCATCACGCTCGGTGGCGTGATGGCCGGCCGCCACATAGGTCACGCCCATTTCACGTGCCATATGCGTGGTGCGCTCGGAAATTTCTCCCGAAATGAAGGCATCGACACCCGCCTCGGCCGCCAGCGGCAGCATGTCCTGTGCGCCACCCGTACACCACGCGACACGTTCGATCGAGCGAGCATGTCCCGCTATGACCAAGGGCTCACGCCCCAATTGTCGCTCGATATGCGCCGCGAACGCGGCATGATCCATCGACGACGACGTATTCCCGTACCACAAGAGACCCTGCCCGAGCGCACCATCGAGACAGCCTGACGGCGTGAGGTCGAGACGCTTGGCGAGCTGTACGTTATTGCCCAACGTCGCATGCGCATCCAGCGGCAGGTGGTACGCCAACAGATTGATATCATGCGTCATCAACGTGGCCAGACGGCGGCGTTTCATTCCCGTGACCGCTACCGGTTCGTTCTTCCAGAAATAACCATGATGGACGAGCACCAGATCCGCTTTCCAGGCCACGGCTTCATCGAGCAATGCTTGGTTGGCGGTGACGCCGCTCATAACGCGCGTCACCGTGTCACGCCCTTCCACTTGCAGACCGTTTAGGGTGTAGTCCTTGAAGTCGCCGCACTGCAATTCGGACTCAATCGCGGCGATCACTTCTTGTCGAGCACTCATGGGCGGCTCCAGACAGCTTAGGGATGCAATGTTACACTCAGCGCCATTGTAACGGCTGCCCTACGGGGCAGCGACTGCCCGCTCGCCGACAAGGAACCCTACATGCGTCGCTCACTGATGTCGCTCGTCTGGCCCATCATCAGTGGCATCCTGCTCGCCATCGTGCTACTCAACGCCTTTCCCCAACTGATGGGCGAGCGCAGCACCGACGATGCCACCACGCCAGTGCCCGATACCAGCGCCGTGCGCGCCATCGCCGAACGTACCGATACCGCCGAGCGCGCGCCGGAGGTCGTCGAGGCCGCGCCCCTGAACAGGTCTCAAGGCCCCGCAAGCTATGCCGGTGCCGTGAACAAGGCAGCCCCCGCCGTCGTCAATATTTATTCGTCGCGCATGGTCGAGCGTAGCGAACACCCGCTGATGTCCGACCCTTTTTTCCAGCAATTCTTCGGCAAGGACATGCCGCAACGTCAGCGCATGCTCTCTAGCCTGGGCTCGGGCGTCATCGTCAGCGCCGAAGGGTACGTACTGACCAACAATCATGTCATACGCGATGCCGATGAGATTCAGGTCGCCCTGCGCGACGGCCGCGAGACACTTGCCAAGGTCGTGGGCACCGACCCCGAGAGCGACTTGGCGGTGCTCAAGATTCCCAGCGAAAACCTCCCCGTCATCCAGCTCAGTGACTCCGAGCAAGTTGCCATCGGCGATGTCGGCCTCGCCATCGGCAACCCCTTTGGCGTCGGACAAACCGTCACCATGGGCATCATCAGTGCCACGGGCCGTAACCATCTCGGTTTGAACGCTTACGAAGACTTCATCCAGACCGATGCTGCCATCAATCCTGGCAACTCAGGCGGAGCACTGGTCAATGCGGAGGGGGCACTCGTAGGGATCAATACCGCGATCTTTTCACGCTCAGGCGGGTCACAAGGCATCGGCTTCGCCATTCCCGCCAACCTGGCGCACCAAGTACTCGATCAGATCGTCGCCCATGGCCGTGTCATCCGCGGCTGGCTGGGCATCGATGTTCAAGCGATGACGCCCGACCTAGCCGCGTCGTTCGGCCTCAAGACCCTGACCGGTGTGGTCATCGCCAGCGTCGTACCCGACGGGCCAGGTGACAAGGCTGACCTGCAGCCGGGTGACGTACTCCTATCCATCGACGGCGAGCCCATCATCGATGCTCGTGAGGCCATGGCCGATATCGCCGAGATTTCTCCCGGCACAAAGCTGCCCATTACCATCGTGCGTGATGGAGAGAAACGCGAGATCACACTGACGGCCGGCGAACGCCCCGTAGCGTCGGAGTCGGAGGCGCAATAATCCTAACGCAGCATGCCCCCACCGGCGCACCGGCGGGGGCATGCGATAACTGCCCTTAGGATGCCAATCGTCGTCAGGTGTCGCCGAGACGATTCTCCGCCGAACGCGCATGCGCCGTCAGCGACTCTCCTCGCGCCAGCACCGAGGCAGTACGGCCCAGAGTGGCCGCGCCTTCCGGCGAGCAATGAATCAGCGACGAACGTTTCTGGAAATCGTAAACGCCCAAGGGCGAGGAGAAGCGCGCAGTGCCTGATGTCGGCAACACGTGATTGGGGCCGGCGCAATAATCGCCCAACGCTTCCGCCGTGTAACGGCCCATGAAGATCGCACCGGCGTGACGCACGCCTTCCGCCATCGCTTCAGGATCGCCAACCGATAGCTCAAGGTGCTCGGGCGCAATGCGGTTGATGATCGTCAGCGCCTCCTCGCGATCACGGCACTGGATCAAGGCACCGCGTGACGCCAGCGACTCACGGATGATCGCTTCGCGCTCCATGGTAGGCAGTAAACGTTCGATGGCGGCGTGAACCGCATCGAGATGGGCCGCGTCCCAGCCCACGAGGATTGCCTGAGCGTCCTCGTCGTGCTCGGCCTGCGAGAACAAGTCCATGGCCAGCCATTCGGGATCGGTCTCTCCATCGGTCACGACCAGAATCTCGGAAGGCCCCGCGATCATGTCGATCCCTACTTGTCCGAACACCGCGCGTTTGGCCGTGGCCACGTAGATATTGCCCGGCCCAACGACTTTATCCACGCGTGGAATGCTCTGAGTGCCATACGCTAGAGCCGCCACGGCCTGGGCGCCACCCACGGTGAAGACATAATCGACCCCCGCCAGATACGCGGCTGCCAGCACGAGGTCATTGAGCACCCCGTCAGGCGTAGGCACCACCATGACGATTTCGTGCACCCCAGCAACATGCGCGGGAATGGCGTTCATCAGCACCGAGGACGGGTACGCAGCCTTGCCGCCCGGCACATAGATGCCCGCGCGGTCCAGCGGCGTGACTTTCTGGCCCAGCACACTGCCATCGGCCTCGGTGTACTGCCAGGACTCAGGCTTCTGACGCTGGTGATAGAGGCGAATGCGCTCGGCGGCGTGTGCCAGCGCCTCGCGCTGCGCATCCGGCAGGCCCTCATAGGCCTCGCGCAACCGTGCCGCATCCAGCGTCAACTCACTCATGTCACGCGCCTGCATGCGATCCAGGCGATTGGTGTATTCGATCACTGCGGCATCGCCTCGCGAGCGCACGGCATCGATGATCTGTTCGACGCTTTCGGCTACCTGCTTGTCGGAGACCCCTTCCCACGCCAGCAACGCTGTCAGACGTGTATCGAAATCGTCTTGTATGGTGCTCAGACGCGCCACATTCACGGCATTGTCAGTCATCTCGCCCTCTCGTGTTCTTACGCCTGCGTTTCACCGCGCCGCGACTCGACCGCGCGCCCCAGGCGCTCGATCAGTGGCTTGAGCCGATCATGCTTCATGGTCATCGAGGCCTTGTTAACCACCAGTCGCGAACTCACCTCGTCGATCAACTCGCGCGGCTCCATGCCATTGGCGCGCAAGGTGTTACCGGTATCGACGATATCGACGATCTCATCGGCCAGATTCATCAAAGGCGCCAACTCCATAGCCCCGTAGAGCTTGATCACCTCGGCCTGAATTCCCTGTCGGGCATAGTAACGACGCGCCACATTGACGAACTTGGTGGCCACCCGACGCCGCGCATGGGTCGGCTGCGCCCCGACCACGCCGGCCGTCATCAACTTGCAGCGCGATATTTCCAGATCCAGAGGCTCATACAGCCCTTCGGCCCCATGCTCGAGCAAGGTATCCTTACCCGCCACGCCAACATCGGCGGCACCGAGTTGCACGTACGTCGGTACATCGACGGCACGAATCACGACCAATTTGACATCGGGAAGATTGGTATCGAACAGCAACTTGCGGCTCTTGCCGAAGTCTTCCGCCGGCTCTATGCCCGCGTCAGCCAACAGCGGGAGCGTTTCTTCCAGTATGCGCCCTTTGGACAGGGCCAGAATCAGTTGCTTTGACATGATGTTGGCACGTCTATTGAACTTGGCGTTCCGCCACCATGGCGGAACGGGAGAATGAAACCGCCGATCAACCGGGTACGCGACGAATCTTGGCACCGAGCAATTGCAACTTCTCCTCGATGCATTCGTAACCGCGGTCGATATGATAAATGCGATCCACCTGCGTTTCGCCTTCCGCCATCATGGCCGCAATGACCAGGCTCGCCGACGCCCGCAAATCAGTGGCCATCACCGGCGCGCCGGAGAGATGTTCGACGCCCGTGATGACCGCGGCGTTACCTTCCAGCGCGATCCGCGCCCCCATGCGATTGAGTTCCTGCACATGCATGAAGCGGTTTTCGAAGATCGTCTCGACGACGGTGCCCGAGCCTTCGGCGACACAGTTGAGCGCAACGAATTGGGCCTGCATGTCGGTGGGAAACGCGGGGTACGGAGCAGTACGCACATTGACCGCCCGTGGACGCCGTCCACGCATATCGAGTTCCAGCCAGCCATCGCCCACCTCAACGCGAGCTCCAGCTTCATCGAGCTTGGCAAGCACGGCCTCCAGCGTATCGGCACGTGTGTTACGTACCCGAACGCGACCACTGGTCGCTGCGGCCGCCACCAAGAAGGTGCCCGTTTCGATGCGATCCGGCATGACATCGTAATGGCATCCGTGCAGGCGCGGCACACCCTCGACCACGATCGTATCCGACCCGTGACCACGAATCCGAGCCCCCATGGCGATCAGACACTCGGCCAGATCCACCACTTCCGGCTCACGCGCCGCGTTCTCGAGTACCGTAGTGCCGTCGGCCAAGGTGGCCGCCATCAGCAGGTTTTCGGTGCCGGTTACGGTCACGGTGTCGAAGAAGATCGTCGCCCCTTTCAGGCGACCGGCGCAGCGTGCCTGCACGTAACCGCCATCGACATGAATCTCGGCGCCCATGGCCTCGAGACCGCGCAGGTGCAAATCGACTGGACGCGACCCGATCGCGCAGCCACCCGGCAAAGACACATCGGCCGTACCGAAATGAGCCAGCAAGGGGCCGAGCACGAGAATCGAGGCGCGCATCTTCTTGACCAGTTCGTAAGGCGCATGGCAATGCGTTACCTGAGAGCCATCAAGCTGAATGCTCATCTTGTCGCCCATCACCGGCTCGACGCCCATGCGCCCCAATAGCTCCAGCGTGGTGGTGATATCCTGCAAATGTGGCAGGTTGCCGATAGTCACCGGCTCATCGGCCAACAGGGTCGCCGCCAGAATCGGCAAGGCGGAGTTCTTGGCACCACTCGCCCACACTTCCCCGTCGAGCGGCCCATTACCGGTAATGATCAATTTGTCCATGAAATTCCGTGCTTAGACGCCCGCGTTTTCAGGAGCTTGCTCCCACTGAGACGGGGTGTAGGTCTTGATACTAATGGCATGTAGGGCGCCACTGGCGATTTCATCTGACAACGCCGAATAAATCAGCTGCTGGCGCTTGACCGGCGATAGTCCCTCAAAAACGTCACCGACGGCGACCACCTGGAAATTGCAGCCTTCACCTTGAATATGAAACTGGCAATCGTCGATACGCGATTCGAGTAGGGCCTTGACGTCGCTGGGTTGCATAAGGCGTTGGCTCCTGTTCTACGGCACGGCGCGCGTAACACGCACGAGTGCGGTAATTGGGTCGGGATTTCAATCAGGCATGATAAAGAAAACGGGCGCCGTTGGCGACGCCCGCTTGCACGCAGAACCCCGGGAGGCGACGCGCCGCGCTGTCATGACGTGTGCGAAGCCACCCGCGTCTCATCAATGGGAAGCAAGGGATCCAGCCCTGCCATGGCCGTCAAACGCGCCAAGGGGTGCGACAGGGCCACATGAACGATATGCACGCCGTGCGACTGCGCGCAACGCAACCATTCGAGCAGGACACTGAGCACGGCACTGCTGGCACAGCTCACGCCGGTCAGATCGAACTCGACCTCGACATCGCGCGGCAAGCTTTGCAGCCATTCCCGCCCTTTGGCTGCCAACGAGGCGGCACTGTCGAAATCCGCCTCGCCATCGACTTTCAGAATACGCGCGTCGCGCACTTCAAGCCGGGCATCGTCACGCTCGAGGAGGACGCTCATTGGTTGCCGTCGCCGCCTTTTTCGAGCTCATCGGTGGCGACGTCGGGCGCCCAGCCATCGATGACCGCATCGATATCGCGATTATTGTCGCGCATGGCCTGATCGAACTGATTGCGGAACGTCAGTCCCAGATTAATGCCATTGACGATGACATTGATCACACGCCACTCGCCGTCGCGCTTATGCAACGTGTACACCACGGGATAAACATCGCCATTGCTTGAGACCACTTCCATATCGACGCTGGCCTGATCCTCATAACGCCGCTCGCTATCATTATCGAGCACCCGGATGTCGCGATAATCGAACGTCACCAACCCCTTGGCATACGTCTCGATCAGCGTCTTACGAAACGTCTCGACGAAACGTGAGCGCTGCTGCGGCGAGGCATTACTGAAATATCGGCCCATGACGCTGGCGCCGATGTAGCGAAAATCGGCCACGTCGTCGAGGCTATCGTCAACCAGCGACTCAAGCTCGCCTTCATGCTCGGCGTAATAATCCTTGCGCCCATCCAGCTTTTGCATCAACGCGGCCACGTTGCCTTCGATCAGCTGCTGGGGCGTTTGCTGGGCCTGCGCCGTCAATGCCACGCACCATAGAACCGACAGCAGTAGTGCGCAAAGACTGAAGCGCCGGGGAGTGAATTGCCTTGATGTCATGGGAACCTCCTTGGCTCAATCGTTTGTCATGTTCGACACGAACTGCTGAATCAATTGCTCCAGCACCAGCGCTTGCTGTGTATCGCGGATGGTGTCGCCTTCTTCGAGCATCTCGGGGTCGCCCCCCACGCTCAGGCCGACATATTGCTCACCCAATAACCCCGAGGTGAGGATCGACGCCGTACTGTCCCGCGAGATCTTACCCTCCAGATCCTCGTCGAGCTCCATGGTCACGCGGGCATCGAGCCATTCGGTGTCGAGCGCGACATCGCTGACGCGCCCGATGGTCACGCCTGCCATGGCAACCCTGGAACCCGACTTGAGTCCGCCGATGTTGGCGAAATTGGCCTGCAGCGTGAATGTGTCCTGCGGTACACCAAGGCTAAGGCCACTGACGCGCAGGCCAAGAAACACCATGCCTAAAATCCCGGCCAGGACGAACAATCCCACGCCGAACTCCATCATCTTGCTGCGCTTCATCCAAGTTCTCCAAACATCAGCGCGGTCAGCACGAAATCCAATCCGAGCACCGCCAGGGACGAATAGACCACCGTGCGGGTCGTGGCCCGCGAGATGCCTTCCGACGTCGGGATCAGGTCATATCCCTGAAACACCGCAATCCATGTAACGACGAGACCGAACACCACGCTTTTGAGCATGCCGTTGAGAATATCGTCGACGAACGCGACACTGCTTTGCATATTGCTCCAATAGGAGCCATCGAACACGCCCAGCCACTGCACGCCGACCAGGTAACCGCCCCAGATACCGACTACGCTGAAGCCCACCGTCAGCAACGGCATCGAGATAAACCCCGCCCAGAGACGTGGTGCCACGATGCGCCGCAACGGATCGACCCCAATCATTTCCATACTGGTTAACTGTTCGGTTGCTTTCATGAGCCCGATCTCGGCCGTCAGCGCCGAACCGGCACGCCCCGCGAACAGCAACGCCGCCACTACCGGCGCCAGTTCACGTAACAGAGACAGCGCCACCATCTGTCCCAACGCATCCTCCGCGCCGAAACCGACCAGAATGGTATACCCCTGCAAGCCCAGCACCATGCCGATGAATAGCCCCGACACCAGCACGATCGCCAACGACATGACACCGATGAAATGCATCTGACGAAGCCACAGATGCCATCCTTCGCGAGAAGGAATGCCCACTGCCGACTGCGCCAGGAACATCGCCGCCCGGCCCAAGGCACTCAGTGCATCGAGCGTGCTTCGTCCAAGCGACGCGATAGGACGCATCATGAACGCTCTCCTTTGCTGGCCAGGATATCGCGATAAAAATCGGGCGCCGGGTAGTGAAACGGCACCGGGCCATCAGGCTCGCCATGCACGAATTGCTTGACGCGCGCGTCGCGATTGACATCCAGCGTTTGCGGCGTGCCATGGGCCATGACCTGACCGTCGGCGATGATATACACATAATCGGCGATAGAGAGCGTCTCCTTGATATCGTGCGAGACGATGACCGCAGTCAGCCCCAAGGCTTGATTGACCGTCTTGATCAGTTCCACTAGCACGCCCATTGAAATCGGATCCTGGCCGACGAAAGGCTCGTCATAGAGCACTAGCTCAGGATCGAGCGCCACCGCACGCGCTAACGCCACGCGCCTGGCCATGCCACCGGACAACTCCGCCGGTGACAAATTGCGCGCACCTCGCAAGCCTACCGACTGAAGCTTCATCAGCACGATATCGCGCACCATGGCCTCCGGCAGGTCGGTATGCACACGCAGAGGAAAGGCCACGTTCTCGAAAACGCTCAGATCCGAAAACAGCGCGCCGCTCTGGAACAGCATGCCCATGCGCCGCCGCATCCGAAACAACGCACGACGAGACAAACCATGCACATCTTCTCCGTCGATACACACACGTCCCGCATCCGGCACTAGCTGACCGCCGATCAACTTGAGCAGCGTCGTCTTACCCGTTCCGCTAGGGCCCATGACCGCGGTAATCTTGCCTTTAGGAATACGCAGATCGACGCCTCGAAAGATGTCATTCTCGCCTCGCGAGAAATGCAACCCCTCGACGTCGACCAGGGTCGTGTCAGTCACGTAACGCTCATCCACGTCTCGATAATTATCGAACATCGTATCCTAACTCGAGCGATCACCGCCAGCCTCACCTTGCAACACTCTCGGCGAGTGCGTTTAATGAGCGCCCCAATTCGCTCGCCGCTCCCCCGGAGTCAGCGATGCTTGAGCCCAAGGCCGCGAAGGGCAACAATCACTACCATGAACACTGTCACCAATTACGATTATCGAGCCAGCGCGCGACGCACGCTGACACTCGAATCGCAAGCCATCGCCGCTTTGATCGAACGCCTCGACGAGTCCTTCGACCACGCCTGTCGACTGCTACTAGCCTGCGAAGGGCGCGTCGTTGTCACCGGCATGGGCAAGTCTGGGCACGTCGCCCGCAAGATCGCGGCGACGCTAGCCAGTACCGGCACGCCAGCCTTCTTCGTCCACCCTGGCGAGGCCAGCCACGGCGACATGGGCATGATCACGCCCCGTGACGTCGTCCTGGCCCTTTCCAATTCGGGAGAGACGGCCGAAGTCACGGCGCTGTTACCGCTTCTCAAGCGCATGGGCACCCCTCTGGTCAGCATGACCGGACGCACCGGTTCGACCCTATCGCGCCACGCCGAAGCACATTTGGATACCGCCGTGGCCCGCGAAGCCTGCCCCCTCGACCTCGCGCCGACCACTTCGACAACCGCCGCGCTGGCCATGGGGGATGCCCTGGCGGTGGCCCTGCTGGAGGCACGCGGATTCACCGCCGAGGACTTCGCCCTGTCACACCCCGGCGGCAGCTTAGGACGACGCCTTCTGCTCAGGGTCGAAGATCTCATGCATCATGGCGAGCGCCTGCCCTGTGTCACACTGGGCAGCCCGCTACGCGACGCCCTGCTGGAAATCACCCGTCAGGGCCTAGGCTTTACCTGCGTAGTTGATGAAGCCGGGCATCTAGCCGGCATTTATACGGATGGCGACCTGCGGCGCACTCTCGACCACCACGATGACCTGCGCCGTCTGCGCGTCGATGACGTCATGACCCACGGTGGCAAGACGATCCGACCGGAACTACTCGCCGCCGAGGCCGTCAAGATCATGGAAGACAACCGCATCACGGCACTCGCCGTGGTCGACGACGACGGACGACCGGTCGGCGCGCTGCACATGCACGACCTATTGGTCAGCGGCGTCATTTGAGGAGCCCCATGACATATTCCAACGATTGGCGCGACAAGGCACGTCACGTCCGGCTCTTGGCCTTGGACGTGGACGGCGTACTCACTGACGGCACGCTGCACTTTCAAAGCGATGGCCAGGAAACCAAGAGCTTCAACATCCTCGACGGCCTCGGCATCAAACTGCTGCAACAAAATGGCGTCGCCGTGGCATTGATCACCGGGCGTGAGTCGCCCATGGTTAGCCGGCGCGCCGAGGCGCTTGGCATCGCCCACGTCGCACAAGGTCGCGAGGACAAACTAGTGGCGCTGACCGCCTTGTGCGCACAGCTCGGCCTACCGCTGAACGCCGTCGCCTATTGTGGCGACGACTTGCCTGACCTGGCCGCGATTCGCGCCGCCGGGCTCGGCCTGAGTGTGAACAACGCCCCGGATTACGTCCGTGCACACGCCGACTGGGTTCCCTCGCGCTCGGGCGGCCAAGGCGCGGTGCGCGAAATCTGCGACGCCTTGCTGAGCTGCCAGGGACGGTGGGATGCTTGTCTCGCGCCCTATCTCGATGGCCAAGGATGAATCGCGTCATGCCGACTTTTCTGTCTTCTCGCAAATGGGCACGACTGGGACTATTGCTAGTACTGATAGTCCTGGGTATCGGCCTAGCCATCGTCGAGCAACGCGACTCTTCTTCCCCGGGCCCCGTCCCTAGCGATGACGCGGGCGAGCCCGATTACTACCTCGAAGGCGTCACCATGACGCGCTTCAACGCGCAAGGCATTCCCCATCAAACGCTTAAATCGCCGCGCCTCGTGCATACCCCTGTCGACGACATCATTCGCGCCGACTCACCTAAGGCCAAGATCCGTGACGAGGCGGGACGCAAGTGGGACATCGCCGGTGACAAGGGAAGCCTGGGGCCGCAACGCGATTTACTCACCCTGACCGGAAACGCCCAGCTCGTACAACCCGAGCAGGGCTGGCGCCTCGACACCGACGTGCTGTACTACCAATCCAGCGAAGGCCACGCCTGGAGTGACACCGAGGCCGTGTTGCGGCAGCATGAGCAGCGCGTGCGCGGCAATCGCTTCGATGCCTGGATCGACACCGATCAAGCGCGTCTGAGCGGTGATGTGCGAGGCCACCATCCACAGCTTGCCGAGGACGAATCATGAGGACACGACCATTGACGACGGCGCTGGCATGCGCCGCGCTAGGACTCGCCAGTCACACGGCACTAGCATTGGAAAGTGATGCCAGCCAACCTATCGAGATCGCCGCCGATCAGCTCGATCTCGACGATAACGCCGGCACCGCGGTCTACACCGGCGACGTCGATATGCAACAAGGCAGCATGCAACTGACGGCCGCGCGCGTGGAAATCGAACGCAACGCGCAGGGTGAAGTCTCCACGGTCACCGCTCATGGCGGCGGTGGCGAACGCGCTTATCTCGAACAAAAGCCCGCGCCGGACGAGCCGGTGGCCAAGGGATGGGGCGATACGGTGATCTATCATGCCGCCGAGCGTCGCGTGGAACTCATCGACAACGCCGAGCTTCACAAGGCCCGAGATACCTTCAATGGCGCCTATGTCGAATACTTTCTCGATCGTCGCCAGGTACAGGCACGCTCCGACGATGACGGCGATGGCAAGCAGCGCGTTCGCATGACGCTGACGCCCCGCGACAGCGAGTAGCGGCGTGTTTCGTGATTCACTCCCCCCCATTAGGTAGGACCCGACGCCCATGAAGACCCTGAGTGCCGCCAACCTCGCCAAGAGCTACAAGGGCCGCCGCGTGGTGCATGACATCAGCCTGACCATACGTCAGGGCAGCATCGTCGGCTTGCTAGGCCCTAATGGCGCCGGCAAGACTACCTCGTTCTACATGATTGTCGGGCTGGTAGGCGCCGATGCCGGCAGCGTACACATCGACGAACGCAACCTGTCGCATGCGGCCATGCACGAGCGCGCCCGCGCCGGTATCGGCTATCTTCCACAGGAAGCATCGATCTTTCGCAAGCTCTCGGTCGCCGATAACATCATGGCGATTCTCGAGACGCGCCGCGATCTCGACAAGGCCGCACGCAAGGCGCAACTCGAACGCCTCCTAGAAGAGTTTCACGTCACTCACATACGGGACAACCCCGGCATGAGCCTGTCCGGGGGCGAGCGTCGTCGCGTTGAAATCGCCCGCGCCCTGGCCACCGAGCCCGCCTTCATTCTTCTCGACGAGCCCTTCGCCGGGGTCGACCCGATCTCCGTTGGCGAGATAAAGAGCATTATCCGCCAATTGCGCGACCGTGATATCGGCGTCTTGATCACCGACCACAACGTCCGCGAAACCCTCGATATTTGTGACAACGCCTACATCGTCGGAAACGGACAGATCATTGCCGAAGGTCATGCCGACGCCATACTCGCCAATCAAAAAGTACGTGATGTCTACCTCGGCCATGAGTTCCGACTGTAAACGCAAGCCACTGGAACCGCCGCACGCTTATATAAATGGCATGATTGTTGCTTATATTCTTGCAAGTGGCGTCGTCGCGAGATAACTTACGGGCACCGTTTCAGGAAGCGACGATCGATTTTCCATGTCCATGAAACCTACCTTGCAGCTTCGCGTCGGCACACAGCTGACGATGACGCCCCAGTTACAGCAAGCCATTCAGCTCTTGCAGCTTTCAACGCTGGATTTGCGACAGGAGATCCAGCAAGCGCTGGACTCCAACCCCATGCTGGAGCTCGAAGAGGACTTCGAGGAGCGCGAGGTCAGCGAGACGCAGCAAGAGGATGACTGGACGAACGACATCCCTGAGAACCTGTCGCTGGATAGCGAATGGAGTGACACTTACCAGGATTCAGGTCCCTCACTATCGGGCGGCGGCGGCAGCGAGGAAGGTCCCGATATAGAGCGCAATACCGCGCATACCAGCCTTCACGACCATCTGGCCTGGCAACTCGCCATGGCCGATATGACACCGCGCGAACAGGCTATTGCCGAAAGCCTGATCGACGCTGTGGGGCCCGACGGCTATCTCACCCTGCCCCTCGAGGGACTGGTCGATGGCTTGCGCGGCCAAGGCCTTTCGGGGCTCAAGGTGGGCGATGTCGAACACGTCATGATGCGTGTACAGCAGTTCGATCCCACCGGCGTCGGCGCCCGCGACCTGCGCGAGTGCCTGTTGCTGCAACTCGGCGCCCTGCCCGAAGACATGCCACTACTAACTCAGGCCAAGCGTCTGGTACGCCAGTTCCTGGAAGCGCTCGCCAGCAACGATCGCAAGTTGCTCAAGCGACGGTTGCGCCTCGACGAGGCAGAACTCGATCACATCATCGCCCTCATTCAGTCACTCGACCCGCGCCCCGGCCTTGCCTTCGAGGACAGCAGCAACGATTACGTCATCCCCGACCTCGTCGCACGACGCATCCGGCAAGATTGGCGCATCGAGCTCAATCCCGAGGCTTTGCCCCGCGTCCGCATCCAGCCGGATTATGCCGCCCTCATCAAGCGCGCGGACAAGAGCGACGACAACACCTTCCTCAAGCAACACCTGCAAGAAGCCAAATGGCTGCTCAAGAGCCTTTCGAGCCGTAACGACACCTTGCTGCGAGTGGGCCAGGAGATCATGGCGCGCCAGCTAGATTTCCTGGAGCGCGGCGAGGAAGCCATGAAGCCGTTGATTCTGGCGGATATAGCCGATGCAGTGGACATGCACGAGTCGACCATATCCCGCGTGACCACGCAGAAATTCATCCATACCCCACGCGGCGTCTTTGAGCTCAAATACTTCTTTTCCAGCCACGTTGGCGGGCAAGGCGAAACCGACGCCCATTCCAGCACGGCGATTCGTGCACGCTTGAAGAAATTGATTGGTGACGAGCCACCACGCAAGCCTCTATCCGACAGCAAGCTCGTCGACCTGCTAGCTCAGGACGGCATTCCGGTCGCACGACGCACTGTCGCCAAGTACCGCGAAGCCATGGGCATCCCCTCTTCCAGCGAGCGTAAGCGACTCGCCTGAACGCGGGCGGATTGCACGTATCGGCCACGCTGCGTAGACTCGCCGCGGCCATCGTTATCCAGCGCTTTCTAGGGCTATGCAGCGCTCTAAAAAGGGTTACAATCGAAGTGCCAACCGATGGAATAGGAGCGTGCCATGCAAGCCAATATCACCGGTCATCACATCGAATTGACCGATGCTCTACGCGACTACGTCAATGAAAAGCTCGCGCGTCTGGAACGTCACTATGACAACATCACCACCGTCCAGGTCACGTTATCCATCGAAAAGGAACGTCACCTGGCTGCATGCACGCTTCATGCCGCAGGCGCGGACCTGCACGCCGATACACAAAGCGACGACATGTACGCCGCTATCGACGCCCTAACCGACAAGCTCGACCGTCAGCTCGTCAAACACAAGGAAAAGGTGCAGGCACGCGCTCAGGGCGCCGGTGCCCGTTAATTCGCCATGATATTGGAAAGCATCCTACCCCCCGAGCGCGCACTCTTCGGCGTGGCCGGGGGGAGTAAGAAGCGCGTGCTGGAATTTTTCAGCACCTTCATCGCCCAGAACACACCCAGCCTCGATAGCCAGGAAGTATTCGGACGCCTCATCGGCCGTGAACGATTGGGCAGCACCGGTATCGGCAATGGTGTCGCTATTCCGCATGCGCGCAATCCACATTGCAAGGAGCCGATTGCCGGCTTTCTACGCCTGCAGGAGCCCATCGACTTCGATGCCACCGATGGCGACCCCGTCGATCTGATCTTCGTCCTGCTGGTACCAGAAGAAGCCGACGATGCGCATCTATCGTTGCTGGCTCAGGTTGCCGCCATCATGAACGATAGCGCCATCCGGACCAAGCTGCGCCAGGCACAGACCCAGCGGCAGCTCTACGATACTCTGATCGAGGCGATCCGCCAGCACGATAACAGCGCAAACTGACATCCGCGTAAACTGATATTCGCGCAACACAAGGGGCGCCCATGCAGCTCGTGATCATCAGCGGCCGTTCCGGCTCCGGCAAATCGATTGCCTTGCAAGCACTCGAGGATCTCGGCTACTACGCGATCGACAACCTGCCGGCCAGCCTCATGGCGCCCCTGATCGATGAGCTGCGTGAAGGTCCGCCGTCACGCACGCATATCGCGGTTAGTATCGACGCGCGCAATCTTCCCGAAGCCCTGCGGCGCTTTCCGGTGCTGCTCGAAGAGATCCGCGCCCGAGGCATTCAGTGTCAGGTCGTTTATTTGACCGCCGACTCGCGCATACTACTGGAACGCTACTCGGCGACGCGCCGTCGTCATCCGTTGACGCGAACCAGTGAAATGACGCTCGCCGAGGCCATCGAACAGGAACAGACCTATCTGTCGTCGATCCGCGATATCGCCGATTTGGTCATCGATACCTCCAACTTATCGGTACATGAGCTGCGTGGCCGCATCGCCGAGCAGGTAGCCCGTCATAGCGGTCGACATCTAACCTTGACGTTCGAGTCGTTCGGTTACAAACGCGGCGTCCCGCTGGATGCCGACATGGTGTTCGATGCTCGCTGCCTGCCCAACCCTTACTGGGACCCCCAACTGCGCGGTTTCGACGGTCGCGACTCACAGATCGTCACGTTTCTCGAAGCTTACCCCGACGTGCACGCCATGGCCGACGATATACGTCAGTGGCTGGAGCGCTGGCTGCCCGCCTATGTTGCCAGCAATCGCAGTTATTTGACCGTCGCGATCGGCTGCACCGGTGGCCAGCACCGCTCGGTATACCTGATCGAAGGGCTGGCTCGGTATTTTGCGACGCAAATGAGTGGCGTCCGTCTACGCCATCGCGAACTGGGTGTGCAAGCAGCATTGCCGGAGAATAGCGATGCCGCGTCGTAGGCTGCAGCTCATCAACAAGCGCGGCCTCCACGCACGCGCCGCGACCAAGCTCGTGCAATGCTGCCAATCCTACGCGGCGCGCGTCTGCGTCTTCCATGGCCAGCGTGAAGCGGATGCCACCAATATCATGTCCCTGCTCATGCTAGCGGCTCCCTGCGGGACCGAACTCGACATTCAAGCCGAGGGCGACGATGCCGAGGAGGTACTCAAGGCCCTCACTGCCTTGTTCGAGGCACGCTTCGAGGAGGATGTTTGATTAGCGAACAGCGTTCGCGCCTTCCCAAAGCAATGTTAGAATGAAGCCTCGCCCTAGAATCGACAAAGGATGCCGATTCCCCATGAGCCCCAATCACAAGCAATTACAGCCCCGGCTGGACCGCCTCAGCGAGGCCTTGGAAAGCGGTGCGTTGGACCAAGCGCGCCGCATGCTCAATCGTGGTCTGGCACCGGTCGACGTCGCTCACCTGCTCGAGTCGACGCCGCCGCGTGAGCGCAATGTGCTTTGGGAGCTAGTCGAACCCGACTTGCAAGGCGATGTCCTGCAATACTTGGGTGACGATATCCAGAGCGAGTTCCTTAGCCGCATGGACGCCGAACAGCTCGTCTCGGCGACCGAAGGGCTCGACGTCGACGACCTCGCCGACCTGCTGCAACGCTTGCCCAACACGGTCATTCACGAAGTCTTGCAAGCCATGGAGGCGCAAGAACGCCAGCGGATCGAGACCGTGCTGTCCTATCCCGAGGACACCGCCGGCGGCTTGATGAATACCGATACCATCACCATTCGCCCGGATATCACCCTGGACGTGGTGCTGCGTTATCTACGTCGACACGAGAAACTGCCCGACTCCACCGATACGCTGCTCGTCGTCACCCGACGCGACGAACTGATCGGCACCCTACCGCTCAATTTGCTGTTGGTGTCCGACCCTTCGATCTTGGTTCGCGAGGTCATGAACACCGATTTTGCCTCGGTGCAGGCCACGGCCGCGGACACCGAGGTCGCCAGCCTGTTCGAGAAATTCGATCTTATTTCGGCGCCGGTGGTGAGCACCGACGGCGCCCTGCTGGGCCGTATTACCATCGACGACGTGGTCGACGTCATTCGCGAGGATGCCGAGCATCAGGTCATGAGCATGGCCGGCCTCGACGAGGACGAGGACACCTTCGCGCCGGCGTGGCGCACCGGGCGCCGACGTGCCGTGTGGCTGGGCATCAACCTGATCGCGGCGACCATCGTATCGTTCGCTATCGGCATCTTCGAATCGACCATTCAGCAAATCACCGCGCTGGCCGTCTTGATGCCCATCGTCTCCAGCATGGGCGGTATCGCCGGATCACAGACGCTGACGGTGCTGATTCGTGGGATTGCCCTGGGGCACGTCGGCGGCGCCAACGTGCAGTGGCTGCTAGTCCGCGAAATGCTCTCGGGGATGATGAACGGGGTGCTATGGGCCGTGATCGTAGCCTTGGTCGCCATCGTGCGCTTCGACGACTACAAACTAGGCGGCATCATCGCCTTGGCGATGGTCATCAACCTGACCGTCGCCGCGCTGGCCGGCACCGTTATTCCCGTGCTGCTCAAACGCCTTAAGATCGATCCAGCGCTCTCGGGAGGCGTGCTCTTGACGACGATCACCGATGTCGTCGGCTTCGTCGCGTTCCTGGGGCTGGCCGCAGCGTTTTATTGAGGCGCGACGAACGCCGCGCCATCACAACATAAGGCAATGACGACGCGGCACCGAGGTTCCGCGTCGCCGAGCGCTTTACTCGCCCGCTACCGTCATGTCATCGATCAGCCAACTTCCGGTGTGTACACTGCCCCGCGTATCGATATCGCTACCCACACCTTGAAGATTGGCGAACATATCGCGCAAGTTGCCGGCAATGGTGAACTCTTCGACGGGATGCTGAATCTTGCCATCCTCGACCCAGAATCCCGATGCACCGCGTGAATAATCGCCTGTCACGCCATTGACGCCCTGCCCCATCAACTCGGTAACGAGTACGCCGCGCCCCATCTGCGCGAGCAATTCATCCCGCGAGACGAGAGGCGCGTCGATACGCAGGTTGCGTGCACCGCCGGCATTGCCGGTCGTGGTCATTCCCAGTCGCCGTGCGCTATACGTCGAGAGCATGTAACTCGCCAAGCGCCCCTGGTCGAGGAATACGTTATCGCGCGTGGCCACGCCATCGTTATCGAAGGCCGTGCTCGCCATGGCGCCATATTCGCGAGGCCGTTCGCGCAGAGTGAACCATTCAGGAAAGATCGTCTCACCCAACTGACCGCACAGGAAAGATGCCTCGCGATACAAGGCGCCCCCGGCGATGGCGCCCATGAAACTTCCCACCAGGCCGCTGGCCAGCTCGGGAGCAAAGAGCACCGGCATCCGTCCTGTCGCCGGTGAGGTCGCCCCCAACCGGGCTAACGTCTTCTCGGCGGCACGCCGCCCCACGACTTCGGGTGATTCCAAGTCCGCCGGATTGCGTACCGAGGTATAATCGTAATCGCGCTGCATGTCCGCCCCCTGACCGGCGATCAACATGCACGACAGCGAGTGGCGGCTTCCGCGCTGACTACCCAGAAATCCATGGCTATTGCCGTAAACGCGCACACCTTCACCACTGGAGAGGCTCGCACCCTCGGAATTGGCGATACCCTCGACCCCGCGACCGGCGGACTCGCAAGCCAGTGCCAGCTCGATGGCATCGTCGGTGCTCAGCGACCAGGGGTAATGGACGCCGAGATCCGGCAATTCCGTCGCCATCAACGCCGCATCGGCCAAGCCCGAGGCCGGATCCTCCGCCGTATAGCGCGCGATATCCAACGCTTTCTCTACCACCGCACGCAAGGATTCATCGCTCGCGTCGGATGTCGATACGCTGCCCTTGCGCTGCCCCACGTAAACGGTCACTGCGATCCCCTGATCGCGGGATAGCTCGACGTTTTCCACGTCACCCAGGCGTACACCGACCTCGATCCCTTGGTCCACGCTGGCGCCCACTTCGCACGCATCGGCGCCCAATCGCTTGGCCAATTCCAAGGCCTGCGCGACGCGTGCCTCCAAGCGTGCTTGCTGCTCTACGGCATCGAAGGCCTGGCTCATGGTCTACTCCTGTACTCATAAGGCCCGAGACACTGCTCAAGGGCTCGGTAGGATTGTCGAGGAAGCCTGATATACTGCACGGTCATCCCCGAAGCATGATGGTAATGCAATGTCGATCGACCTCCCCGACCCGCACGATGAAGAGGCGGGACGCCCCAGCAAGACCCAGCGCAAGAACGAGATGAAAGCCCTGCAAGCGCTGGGTGAGCGTATCATCGCCATGAGCGATGCCGAACGCGCACGCCTGCCGCTTTCCGACGACATGCGCTTCGCGGTCGAGGAAACTTCACGTATCCGCTCCCACGAAGGGCGGCGTCGCCACATGCAATACGTGGGCAAGGTCATGCGCCGCGAAGACCTTACGGCCATCCAAGCCACGTTCGACGCCATCGAGCAAGAAAGCTTACAACGCGATAACGCCTTTCATCGTCTCGAGCACTGGCGCGACCGGCTCATCGAGGACGACAGCGCGGACGCGCTGGAGGCTTTCATCGCCGAATACCCCGAGGTCGACCGCCAGACGCTACGGCAACTCACCCGCAACGCCAGAAGCGAGCGCCAGCGCGAGAAACCGCCGAAGACTGCTCGCAAACTGTTCAAACTGATCCGCGAAACCGCCGGCCTCTAAGCTAGAAGGCCCGGCTCCGCCGCTCGAAGCTCGCAGCCAGACATTGTCTTCAAGCTTCCAGCCGCTTAGCGGTGCTCTTTCCGCTTCGAGCTTTATGACTGCGTTCCACCCACGGTGAGCTCGTCAATTTTGAGTGTCGGCTGGCCCACGCCGACCGGCACTCCCTGACCTTCCTTGCCACAGACGCCAATACCGGTGTCCAGCTCGAGATCGTGACCGATCATCGATACCTGCTGCATCACCTCCGGCCCGTTGCCGATCAAGGTCGCGCCCTTGACCGGCGCGGTGATCTTACCGTCCTCGATCAAATAAGCCTCGGAGGCAGAGAACACGAAACGTCCCGACGTGATATCGACCTGGCCGCCACCAAAGCTCACCGCATAGATGCCCCGCTTGACACTCTTGACGATATCCTCGGGATCATCCTGTCCGGCCAGCATGCAAGTATTGGTCATGCGCGGCATGGTGACGTGTGCATAGGACTCGCGACGCGCATTACCGGTGGGCGCCATACCCATCAAGCGTGCGTTGAGCTTGTCCTGCATGTACCCCTTGAGGATACCGTCCTCGATCAGCGTGTTGCGCTGGCTCGGCGTACCCTCGTCATCCACGCTCAGCGATCCGCGCCGGTCGGATAGCGTCCCGTCATCGATGACCGTAACACCGGGCGCGGCCACACGTTCACCAATACGCCCCGCGAAAGCCGAGCTGCCTTTGCGGTTAAAGTCCCCTTCGAGACCGTGCCCCACCGCCTCGTGAAGCAGAATGCCGGGCCAGCCGTTACCCAACACCACCGGCATCTGACCGGCCGGCGCATCGACCGCCTCCAGATTGACCCTGGCCTGACGCACCGCTTCCTTGGCGAAGCGCTCCGCCACATTCTCGTCACGCAGCCGCGCCATCGAATAGCGCCCGCCGCCGCCAGCACTGCCGCGCTCGCGACGGCCATCGCGCACGGCGATGACGCTGACGTTAAACCGCACCAAGGGGCGAATATCGGCTGCAAGCGTGCCGTCGCTGGCGCGCACCATCACCACCTCATAGACGCCCGACAGCGAAGCACTGACCTGCGTCACGCGTGGATCGGCAGCGCGGGCCACGCGATCCGCCGTCTTGAGCATGGCGATTTTATCCTCGGCGGAAAGCCCCGCCAGAGGATCGACATCGGCGTAGCGCCGCGTGGGCATGGCGGCCTGCACCGCCTGGGGTGGCAAGCGTTGGCCACTTCGCGCAATGCCCGCTGCAATACGCCCGGTATCGGCCAACGCATCGGCACTGATCTGATTCGAGTAGGCGAAGCCGGTCTTTTCCCCGGTCAGGGTGCGCACGCCAACGCCGCCATCGATACTGTAGCCAGCTTCCTTGACGTCACCATCTTCGAGAATCCAGCTTTCTTGCCAGGTACGTTGAAAATATAAGTCGGCATAGTCGATGCCTGGCCCCATGGCGTGGCCCAGACCAGTATCTAGCGCCGCCAGGTCGAGACCGCCCGGCGCGAGGAGCAATGAGGTCGCCTGATTCAAGGCGCTGTCGTTGAGTGCGTTCATCGGGCGCTTTCCAGTGTTAGTTGCGGCGACGACCATGGGCCGTGCACGCGGTAATGTATCTGCGTTGCCTTATCGAGCCAGCCGCCGAAGAGCTTGTGGGCAAGGTACAAGCCCACACCTACTTGCGGTGCGCCAACGAGCACGGCCGCCAGCGGCAAATTCTGGCTCACCGGAACGGTGATACCCAGTCGCTGATTCAGTGTACGCTGCACGAGATCGACTTCGCCTTGCAAGGTAAAATGGGTGGCCGAACCGTCGATTTCAACCGGGCCTCGGGTCACGAGCTTGCCGTCGAACAGCGTCGCCTCGCCATTCACGCTATTGAACGCCGTCCCCTCCTGGGTAATATCGGAGAAGTCCAACGTCAGCCGACGGAAGATGTTATCCAGATTAAGCAGTCCCACCAGCTTGGCTGGGCCCGAATCGACCTGCCGAAAACGCCCATTGGTCAATGACAGCGACGCGCTACCCTGCGAGCGTTCCACTGCAAATTGCCATGGCGCGCCAGGCCATGCCAAGCGCGCATTCAGATCGACGCTTTCGCTATTGACCACTTCAGGCTGCCCCAGGCGAACCAAGGCGTCGCCGAGGTTGCTACCTTTCAGGGCCAACCGTGCGCGCGTCAGGCTACCTTCTCGCCCCGCGGTTTCCCAAGCCAGTTCGCCGCTCGCCGTCACGCCGTTGACCACCAGCGACAACGGCTTGATATCCAGACGCTGCGATGAGGTCTGCCAGTCGGCATCGAGCGGACCGAAGGTTTGTCCATCATGACGCAGCTCGCCGACGTGCAAGCGCCCATCGGGCCAGCCTTCCACGCCATCCGGAAGCGCTACCGGATCCGGCGGTGTGGCGATTTCATCGATGAGCCTCACCTGGCCGTCGTCTTGGGTGCCCCCCTCGGCAGGCCACAAGGTATCGAGGTCGAGACGTGCGAGGTCAATATCCAACGGACGCGACGTCTCTGGCCGCCACTGCGCTTCTCCCGCTGCAACCGGGCCCGCCAGTGTCAGTTGCCATCCCTCCTCGAGTGGGGTGACATCGGCTTGTAACGCCCCCCGGCACTGTTCATCGAGCACGACACAGGGCGTCGAGACGGCGATACGCCGCAGACCGCTCGATACACCCTCGCCCGTGCCACTCGATATATCGTCCGGCATGCCTTTGGGTTGCGCGGTGACTTGCCGATTGAGATCCCGTTCGCGCAGCAGCGAGATCCATTGTTGAGGATCCAAGCGCGGCGGCTGCCAGTTCACGGTCCAACCGTCCTGCTGTGGCCACTGAGGCGCTTCCGGCCAATTCTCCAACCATGCCTGGCCTTGTAAACGTTCGCCTCGCGTACGCCAGCGTAACCGCCCCCAGTCCGACACTCGCACTCGACCGCTACCCGATGCCACATCCGCGCTGACTTCCAGCGGCGTCGTGGCATCGACGGCCTTGCCGAAGGGCGCCGGCAGATGCAACGCCAGCCCTGCGAGATCACTGGTGACGCGCACACTCGCATTGTCCTCGTCGTCGAAGGTCACGCGCGCCCGGTAGGGCATGCTGCCCTCGGCAAGCGCGGGCTGCGGCGACAGCCCCGCCCATGCCAATAGCCCCGCAGCGCTGGCGCGACCATCGAACGTGAAGCCCTCGCCCCCCATGTCCAGCTCGCCATCCACACCTCCCCCCAAGGCACGTGCCGAGACGTTACCAGCCAACAAATCCTGGTCCTTGAGGTGGCGATAATGCAGATCACCCTCAACGTCCTCGAGCGGCAGGCGCAACATGCCGAGATACAGGCGCGAGGCCTCGACGCGCCCCTGAATATCGGCCTTCATCGCCTCGGGAATCGCCAGCGGAATCGTCATATCGAGATCGGCCTCGACGCGGCCTTCACTCTGCCACTCGGCGAAAGTTGCGCTGAGATCTTCCAGCGGCGCCTCGGCGAGATAATCCAGTAAAGCCTGACTGGACCCCGTGACCGGCCCGCGCACACCCAACGTCTTGCCGACCATAAGGACACGGGCGTCGCGGGTTTCTAGCCCCATGCTGGTAGCATGGTCGACCTGCGCCACCAGGGATTGATTATCGATGTCGAGATGTCCAGAGACGTTGTCCAGGGCGGGCCATTCAGGGTCATAGGGCAGGTGGCCCTGTTCGACATCCAATTCCAGTTGCAGCCGATCGTCGGGATTGACGAACATCTGCCCCTCTGGCGCCTCGCGTTCGGTCAGCGTCTGCGATAACGACAGACTCCCTTGCGAGACACGCCCACTGACCTGCGACAGCCAATCGAGCAGTTCGTCGTCCATGGCTTGGGTGGGTAGCCAGTCGAGCAGCGGTGTATCGATCGCATCGGCATCGGAAAACGCCAAGTCAAGATCGAGGTGTCCTGGTACGTCTTCGGCCAGTGGAAGATGGACCGCAAAGGTGCCCTTCACCTCGGCCCCTCGCCAGTTAGCTTGCAACGCCTTGCTCTCAATGTCGAAGGCGTTGCCGTCACGCTGCCAGTCGATACGCCCGGTCGCGGCATTTGCCTCGATCGGCTGGGCATAGACGTCGGGGAACGCCAGCGCCATGCCCGACTCATCGCGAAAACGCACGCTGCCCGAAGCGTTGTCGGTGGTCACCCAAGCGCTGAAAGGGCCGCCGCCAGGAATGCCATCCCAAGCCGACACGCGTGCGTCCGTCAATGCCGTGCGTGAAAACCAGCGGCCGTCTTGACGCCCGACTTCGAAGCCGACGACTTTCCCCATTGGGGCCATTTGCTCGAGCATGCGTGCATGTTCATCGGATAACGGCAGCATGCCACCCCAGGCAGCCAGCGCATCCAGGGAAAAACCACTGCTGCGCAGCCACCAGTCGGCGCCTTCAACGCGCGCCTGTAGTCGGTCAGGCAAGGGAGATCCGTTGCGGTCGTCGCCATCGCGTTTAGCGACGAGGCCATTGGCCCAGATATCCCAGCCGCCATCATCATCCCGCAACGCCTGGGCACGCACGCCGATATCCTCGAACGCCAGCGGCGGGCCATCACGCCGATTGATATTCAACTTGGGTAGCGACAAGCGCAGGCGAGCATCCTCGAGGCGGGCATCATGCCAGCGGGCCCATAGCCGGGCATCGCCTTCTACCGTTTTCAGAGTGTAGCGTTGCTGAGCGGTCAACACCTGTCCCAAGGCACGCAACCCTTGAGCGTTGACGTCAACTTGCAAGGCGGCATTGAAGGCGCCCAGCCCACGACGTCCGGGCAGCACCTCCAGGACCGCGCTCAAGGCAGCATCCGGTTGTCCATCGACATGCATCTGGCCTTCGAGGTGGGCCTGTGAATCGCCACCCGCCATCAGCACGCGCGGTGCCACGAGCGTGACATCGTTCTGTCGCCCATGCAGCACCACGCGCACGTCATGAATGGCGACACGCTGACGCAGAAGAGCGCCAACCCAACGGTCGATATCGGCGAGGCGAAAGCGGCCCGGTGCCTGAACTTCATCAGGCACTTGCGCCGAAGGCCAGCCCCACCCCCCTTCGGCACGCTGATAGAGGTGCAGCGTCGCTTGTTCGACCTCGGCCCTTTCGAAAACGGGATACCCCGCGCGCAGCGACCCCAGAGTATCGAGACGCGCATGAGCACTCTCGAGGCTCAGCAAAGGCGGCGCTTGGGGTGCTTTAGCACGCAAGGTCATCCCCGAGAGCGCCACCGACGGATCCCAGCCATGCCAATCGGCGCCGATATGCTCGAGCTCGGCATCGGCGCTGAAACGCTCGGAAAGCTGGGCTTCGATATCGTCGCGAAACGTATCGACCTGTGTCGCCAGGCCGCGCACCGCCAGCAGTACCAGCACGATGATGCTCAGTACTACTGCCACGACCGTGAGCGCCCAGCGCCACCCTCCTCGCAACGCATTCATGGGCTCACATCAGCACGATGTCGTACTGCTCCTGGGAATAGTGGGCTTCGACCTGGAAGCGGATCGTCTTGCCGATAAAGGCTTCCAGATCCGCCACCGCCGTCGATTCCTCGTCGAGCAGACGATCGACCACTCCCTGAGACGCCAAGACCATATAGGTTTCCGGGCTGTAGGCACGCTCCTCGCGCAGGATTTCCCGAAATATCTCGTAGCACACGGTCTCCGGTGTCTTGAGCGTTCCGCGTCCCTGGCAAGTCAAACAAGGCTCGCATAGGGTCTGCTCGAGGCTTTCGCGGGTACGCTTGCGCGTCACTTGCACCAAGCCGAGTTCGGTCACGCCGGTCAACTTGTTCTTGGCGTGGTCGCGTTCCAGCGCCTTCTCGAGAACACGCAGGACTTGACGTTGGTGCTCGAGCTCTTCCATATCGATGAAATCGATGATGATAATGCCACCCAGGTTGCGTAGCCGAAGTTGACGCGCAATCGCCGTGGCCGCCTCGAGGTTGGTCTTGAAGATGGTTTCCTCGAGATTGCGATGCCCTACGTAACCGCCGGTATTGACGTCGATAGTGGTCATCGCCTCGGTCTGGTCGATCACCAGATAGCCGCCCGACTTGAGCTGCACCTTACGGCCCAAGGCTTTCTGGATCTCGTCCTCGACGCTGTAAAGATCGAACAGCGGGCGCTCGCCAGGATAGTACTCGATACACGACTCGACATCGGGCATGAACTCCTTGGCGAACTCCTTGAGCTTGGTGTAGTTTTCGCGCGAGTCGATTCGTACGCGCTCGATATCGGCACGTAACACGTCGCGCAACGTGCGGATGAATAACGGCAGGTCGTCGTAAAGTAGGGCCGGCGGCGTAGCGCTGTGGCGACGTTCATCGACCTTGCGCCAGAGCCGCAACAAAAAATGCATGTCAGTCGCCAGCTCTTCCTGCCCCACACCCTCGGCCGCCGTGCGGATGATCACCCCTCCCGGCGCTTCATCTTGCATTGCGGTCTGGGAGGCTTCGATCAGCGTCTTGAGCCGCTCGCGTTCACCCTCATCCTCGATACGCTGGGAGACACCCGTATGCGGCGAGTCGGGCATATACACCAGATAGCGCGACGGCACCGACAGGTGCGTCGTCAAACGCGCCCCTTTCGATGCGATGGGATCCTTGGTGACCTGCACGACTAACGGCTGCCCTTCCTGGAGCAAGTGCGAAATCGTGGTGTGTTCATCGATGCTCGCATTCGGCGCAACGACTTCATTGACATGAATGAAGGCCGCCCGTTCGAGCCCGATATCCACGAAGGCGGCCTGCATGCCCGGCAGTACACGCACCACCTTGCCCTTGTAGATGTTACCCACGATGCCACGCCGACGGCTGCGTTCGATGAAGGCTTCTTGCAAGACACCGTTCTCGACCACGGCGACGCGTGTCTCCATGGGCGTCAAATTGATCAGTACCTCGCCGCTCATGCGTTGCCCCTAACCAGATTATCTGTCGGCATTATGGCACAGCCAAGCGCTCGCCCCACAGCGAGACACCTTGACGAGTCAATAACTTGGCGGTCTCAAAAAGGGGTAATCCGACCACTGCGGAGTGACTGCCCTCAATGCACTCGACGAAGATTGCCGCCAAGCCTTGAATGGCATAGGCGCCGGCCTTGTCGACGGGCTCACCACTACGCCAGTACGCTTCGATCTCGTGCGCTTCGAGCGGGCGTAGTGTCACCCGGGTCGTCACGTAGGTCGACAACATGCCGCACGGCCCCGTCACCGCCACACCCGTCATCACCTCATGTGTGGTGCCCGACAACGCCGTGAGCATGGCAACGGTATCTTCGCGATCACGCGGCTTCCCCAGGATACGCTGTCCTAGCACCACCGCTGTGTCAGACCCCAGTGTGGGTAACGACGTTCCCACCGCACCGGCCTGCGCCTTGTCTCGTGCCAGGCGCTCAACATAAGCGGCAGGCAACTCCCCTGACCGCGGTGTCTCATCGATATCGGTCGGTGATATTTCGAGCTTGACGCCGATCGAAGCCAACAGTTCACGGCGGCGCGGAGAGGCCGATGCCAGGCGCAACGACGCCCCCTGGTGTGTGGACATGCGGTTTTCCTCACGGCTTGGGTGGCAGAGGCCACGCGAATCGCGGTAACAGGGTCAGACGATTTTCAAGCGGCGCCGCAATACTTGCATCATGGTGAACAACCACGGCCACAAGGCAGCGCCTACGAGCGCGGGCAGCAAGAATGCCAGATGGATAGAAACTGGGCCGAAGATCGTGCGCAGCCATTGCTCGACCAATTGAATCAAGCCCAGCAACACAAACAGCAGGACGGCCTGTTGCCAAATGGAATAGGCACGCAGGCGTTGATAGAGCAAAAGACACAAATAGGTAAGCAGCGACAACGTCAAGGCATTCTGACCCAAGGGCGTGCCCTCGATCAGGTCAAGCAGTAAGCCGAGCACGAAACCATGGAGAACACCGACGCGCTGCGGGGCCGCAATGCACCAATAAGCCAATGCCAGGCCAAGCCAATTGGGACGCCACATCAACCATGCATCGGGCAGCGGCATGACTTGCAAGCACAAGCTCACCAGCAGGGTAAACCAGATCATGAGAAGTCCTGGCAAGCGCATCATTGACGCGCCTCCTCGAGCTCGTTGGGCATTTTTCCCGTCCCACCATCCATCAAGTGCAAGGCGGCCTCGATATTGACGTCGCTGGTAACGGCCGCCGCTGCAGGTGAGGGAAAAAGCAGTAAGAAATGCCGTGAGCGCTCGGGTTGCGAAAGCGGTCGCGCCTCGACATTCGCGAAAGAATGCTGGCCATCCCTATCGACCTGCGTGACCTCCGCAACAGGGTAGCCCTCGGGAAAACGTCCGCCCAAACCCGACGTCGTGAGCAGGTCACCTTCCTTGATATCAGCGGTCGCCGGCACATTGAGAACATTCAGAGTATCGAGATTGCCGGAGCCCTGGACGATGAAACGCTGCCCGCTGCGATTGATCTGAATCGGCACTGCATTGTTGGCGTCACTCACCATCAATACACGGCTCGTATAGGCGGATACGGCAATGACCTGCCCGATCAGGCCGGAGGCATCCATTACCGGTTGGCCTACATAGACACCATCACGTCGCCCTCGCCCGATCACCATCTGCTGGGTGAAAGGGTCGGAATCCAGCGACAATAACTCAGCCGTGATATATGGCACCTCATCACGCGGCGCGGCATGCAGTAACTCTCGCAGACGCACGTTTTCCGCCGTCAAGTTCGCCATGCGCTGCACACGATGCGATAGCGTCAGCAACTGCTGGCGCAAACGCTGGTTCTCATCCACCAGAGCACGCTGATCCGAAAAGACCAGTGCCGCCCAGGACAACCCTTCACTGGGCCAACTCACCGCCCATTGCACGGGCGCCACCACCGTGGTCAGTTGCGAGCGCACATCGTCCATGAAAGGCAGGCGATGCTCCGCGAACATCAACGAAAAAGCAGCCACCGCACATAGCAACATACGATAGCTAGGCACCGGGCCATGCGAAAACAGAGGTTTAATAAGCCTTCCTCCGCAGACAGGGCGCAAGACTCATAACGACCGGACACACGCCTGAAGCCACTCGCGATGCGTGTGGCTTCCAGGCAAGCGTATCGGCGCTAACATGGCAAGCGCCCGCGTGCGTCAATCGCTGGACAGCAACTCGAAGGTCCGCTGGTCGATCATTTCCAGCGCCTTGCCGCCGCCACGGGCCACACACGTCAACGAATCCTCGGCAACGATCACCGGCAAGCCCGTCTCTTCGGCGATCAGCTTGTCGATGTCACGCAGCAACGCACCACCGCCGGTCAACACCACGCCACGTTCGGCGATGTCCGACGCCAGTTCGGGAGGCGATTGCTCCAAGGCGCTCTTGACCGCCGCCACGATGGACGAGAGTGGGTCCTGCAAGGCGTCGAGAATCTCGTGCGAATTGAGCGTAAAGCTACGCGGAATGCCTTCCGCCAGATTGCGGCCGCGCACATCGATTTCACGCAGCTCGCCGCCGGGATAGGCACACCCGATTTCTTCCTTGATACGCTCGGCGGTCGCCTCGCCGATCAGGCTACCGTAATGACGGCGCACATACGCCGTAATCGCCTCATCGAAGCGATCGCCCCCGACGCGAATCGATTCGGAATACACCACGCCGTTGAGCGAGATGATCGCGATCTCGGAGGTCCCACCACCGATATCGACGACCATTGACCCCGTCGCCTCCTCGACCGGCAGGCCGGCACCGATGGCCGCGGCCATGGGCTCTTCGATGAGGAAGACCTCACGCGCACCGGCACCTTCCGCCGATTCCTTGATGGCACGCCGCTCGACCTGGGTCGACATGCACGGCACACAGACCAAGACACGCGGGCTCGGCGTCAAGAATGTACTTTGATGCACCTTACGAATGAAGTGCTGGAGCATCTGCTCAGTGACGGTAAAATCAGCGATGACACCGTCCTTCATGGGACGGATCGCGGTAATGTTGCCAGGGGTACGACCTAGCATGCGCTTAGCATCGATCCCCACGGACGCGACGGTGCGCATATTGCCAGACTGGCGGATAGCCACGACCGACGGCTCGTCGAGCACGATACCGCGACCGCGCACGTAAATCAGTGTGTTGGCGGTTCCCAAGTCGATCGACAGATCGCTCGAGAAAAGCCCCCGTAAACGTTTAAACATGGAAGTCTTTCACCTAGTCCAGACCGGAACCCTGTGCGGACGCAAACGGTACCATCGCGGGGATGGCGCGGCAAGCAAAGGCCTGTCAGCGCTCGCCAGATATGGTAAATTCTGGGGTTATCCCCGGCGTCAGACCTTCATTGGCGCGGCGATGACATGCGCCGCGCAGTATCCATAAAAGGCAAACGATATGGCGATCGAACATGCAGACGTTCTCCGTGCCGCTCACTTGGCCCGCGTCGGCTTGAGTGAGGACGAAGCAACCGGCTATGTCGACGACTTGAGCCGCATCCTGAAGATGGTCGACCAACTTCAGGCCGTCGACACTCAAGACATCACCCCATTGGCGCATCCGCTGGATGCCACCCAGCGCCTACGTCCCGACGAGGTGACCGAGCATAGTCAGCGAGAACGCTTCCAGGCTTGTGCACCCGCCGTCACCGACGGTCTTTACCTCGTCCCGCGCGTCGTCGAGTGAAGCATCCTCGTCAGGATTCGAATCAGGAGTCATATTCTTCCATGCATGACAAGACCCTCACGGAGCTTGCCGCCGGTCTTCAAGCAGGCGAGTTCTCCAGCCGTGAGCTGTGCCAGGCGGCACTCGAACGCATCGAGCACCTCGATGGCGAGCTCAACAGCTTCATTACCGTGACCGCCGAGCAGGCACTGGCCAACGCCGATGCCGCCGACCGTGCACGCGAAGCCGGCGACGCCGGCCCTCTCGCAGGTTTGCCGCTCGCCCTCAAGGACATCTTCTGCACCCAGGGCGTGCGTACCAGCTGCGGCTCGAAGATGCTCGACGACTTCGTCTCTCCCTACGATGCCACGGTGGTCGAAAAACTACGTCAGGCCGGCACAATCAACCTTGGCAAGACCAACATGGACGAGTTCGCCATGGGCTCGTCCAATGAGAACAGCTTCTACGGCCCGGTCAAGAACCCCTGGGACTTGAGCGCCGTGCCCGGCGGTTCCTCGGGCGGCAGCGCCGCGGCCGTCGCCGCGGGCCTGGTACCGGCAGCGCTCGGCACCGATACCGGCGGCTCGATTCGGCAACCGGCCGCCTTTTGCGGCATTACCGGCCTGAAGCCCACCTACGGACGCGTGTCGCGCTATGGCATGGTGGCCTACGCGTCGAGCCTCGATCAGGGCGGTCCCATGGCACGCACCGCCGCCGACTGTGCCCTGCTGCTCGAAACCATCGCCGGCCACGACGTTCGCGATTCCACCAGCGTGGCACGCGTGGTGCCCGACTACTCCGCCGAGCTCGACACCTCGCTGGCCGGCCTCAAGATCGGGCTGCCCAAAGAATATTTCGGTGACGGTCTCGATCCCGAGGTCGAAACCGCCGTGCGTGAAGCGATCAAGGTCTACGAGTCGCTCGGCGCCAAGGTCTGTGAAGTCAGCCTGCCGCACACGCACCTGGCGATTCCTGCCTACTACGTCATCGCACCGGCGGAGGCATCGTCCAACCTGTCGCGTTATGACGGCGTGCGCTTCGGCCACCGCTGCGAGGATCCGACCGACCTCGAGGACCTGTACAAGCGCACGCGGGCCGAAGGCTTCGGCGAAGAGGTCAAGCGGCGCATCCTGATCGGCACGCACACGCTTTCCGAAGGGTTCTTCGACGCTTACTACCTCAAGGCACAGCAAGTGCGCCGCCTGATCCGCCAGGACTTTCTCGACGCCTTCGACGAAGTCGACGTGCTCATGGGGCCGACCGCCCCCACGCCGGCCTTCGACCTCGGCGCGCAGAAAGATCCGGTCTCGATGTACCTGCAGGATATCTACACCATCGCCGTCAACCTGGCCGGCATTCCGGGCATCAGCGTTCCCGCCGGCTTTGCCGGTAACCGCCCAGTCGGCCTCCAGGTGCTGGCCCCGCACTTCGCCGAGGCCCAGCTGCTCGGCGTGGCGCATCAATTCCAGCAGGCCACCGACTGGCACCTCAAGCGTCCGGCATTCGGCAAGGAGATGGCATGATGCAGTGGGAAACCGTGATCGGGCTCGAGGTCCACGTTCAGCTCGCCACCCAGTCCAAGATATTCTCCGGAGCGTCCACCGCCTTCGGCGCCGAGCCCAACACCCAGGCGTGCGCCGTCGACCTCGGCATGCCCGGCGTGCTGCCGGTGCTCAATGAAAACGCCGTGGCGATGGCGGTGAAATTCGGTCTCGCCGTCGACGCCGAGATCCCCGAGACCTCGCTGTTCGAGCGCAAGAACTACTTCTACCCGGACCTGCCCAAGGGATATCAGACGAGCCAGATGGCACAGCCCATCGTCGGCCCCGGCAAGGTCGAGATCACCCTCGACGACGGTTCGACGCGCAGCGTCCGCATTCATCACGCCCATCTCGAGGAAGACGCCGGCAAGTCGCTGCACGAGGACTATCACGGCATGACCGGCATCGATCTCAACCGTGCCGGCACGCCGCTGCTGGAGATCGTCTCCGAGCCCGACATGCGCTCGGCCAAGGAAGCGGTCGCCTACATCAAGGCGCTGCACGCCATCGTCACCTATCTCGGCATCTCCGACGGCAACATGGCCGAAGGCTCGATGCGCTGCGACGTCAACGTCTCGGTGCGTCCCAAAGGACAAGCCGCTTTCGGCACCCGCGCCGAGATCAAGAACGTCAACTCGTTTCGCTTCGTCGAGAAAGCCATCGCCTTCGAGGTCGAGCGCCAGATCGAACTCATCGAAGATGGCGGTCAGGTCGTGCAGGAAACTCGACTGTTCGACCCGGAACGCGACGAGACGCGCGGCATGCGCACCAAGGAAGAAGCCAACGACTACCGTTACTTCCCCTGCCCCGACCTGCTTCCGGTGACGCTCGACGGTGCCTATGTCGATCACCAGCGCGCGCTCATGCCCGAACTGCCCAGCGAAAAGCGCCACCGCTTCGAAAACCAGCTGGGCTTGTCCGCCTATGACGCCGGCGTGCTGGCCTCGAGCCGTGCCATGGCCGAGTACTTCGAAGCCGTCAAGGATGTCTGCGGCGACGCCAAGCAGGCCGCCAACTGGGTGCAAGGCGAACTCTCGGCCAACCTCAACCGCGAAAACCTGGAGATCGGCGACAGTCCGGTCACGGCCGAGCAACTCGGCGGCCTCATCCAGCGCGTCATGGACGACACCATCAGCGGCAAGGCCGCCAAGCAGGTCTTCCAGGCGCTGTGGGACGGCGAGGCGGACAGTGCCGATGCCATCATCGAGGCCCGCGGACTCAAGCAGGTCACCGATACCGGCGCCATCGAAGGCATGATCGACCAGGTCATCGCCGACAGCCCGGTTCAGGTCGCCCAGTACCGTGAAGCTGACGAGGCCAAGCGCGGCAAGATGATCGGCTACTTTGTCGGCCAGGTCATGAAGGCCTCGCGCGGCACCGCCAACCCGCAACAGGTCAACAGCCTCCTCAAGCAGAAGCTGGATCAGGCTTGACGGTGCCCTAACAAATCTTATGGCCTCACCTCAGCCACCACGACAGCAATAACAGCAACAACAGCACACCGGCCACGGCTTTCCACAGCGTGGCCGGCGTCTGCCAGGGCTGGCGTGCTACGCCGTCTTCGTTCCGCCTAGGCGTGCGCAAGTGATAGGCAAACTCGCCCAGCCGCCGAAAACGCAAGGCACGTTGGGGGTCGAGGGCACGTTTCAAGGCGTCATCGAGTTCGCTGGCGATGGCCGGATTGTAGCGACGTGCGCTGGTGTAGCTCATGCGCTCGAGGTCGGTATGGCTGCGCAATTCGTTGGGCGCCAGCGCATAAGGCTGATGGCCAGTCAGCAGCCAGTAGATGGTCGAGGCCAGCTCGTATTGATCGCTACGCCGCCCTACTTCGGTATCCAGCGCGTATTCCGGTGCGCTGTGTTCGTTCAACCCTACCTGACGCGCGAGTTCGCGAGCCGCCTGCTGGCTATCACTTTCACGCAGGTGACACGCCCCGAAATCGGTGAGCACCAGCCGGCCATGTGCATCGACCATCAGGTTGTCGGGATGGATGCTCTGATGCAGCACGTCACGGCGATGCAGAGCCTGCACAGCCTTGATCAATTGTCTTGCCAAATCCAGACGCGCCCCGAGACTGGCCTGGGGATGTCGCAACGCCCAGTCGCTGAGCGATTCGCCCTTGATATAGTCGACTAGGTAATACTGATAACGGCGCGGGCGGGACGTCTCCACGATTTTAGGAACGAACGGCGAATTGACACGCTGCACCACCCACTGCTGAAGCGCAAAATGCTCCTGATAGGCATTGCGCAGCGAGAGCTCAGGGCTAGGCGCTTTCATTACCATCTCGCGTTCATTGCGTGCATCATGCACGCGATAGACACGCGACTTGGCCGTACGCGACAACACCGCCTGCACTTCAAATCCATCGAGACGCTCACCGGGAGATAATTCGGGAGGCACCGGCAAGTCACCATATAACGGCACGGGATGCTCGGGTTCGACTTCTTCGGGCAACCGATCGATGCGCACCAGTTGGAAGCAGAATTGGTCGCCACCGTAACCGCGTTCCTGCGCCCGGGACAGCGCCGCCTCGGCCAAACGCTCGCAGGTCGCATCGAGATCGCTGACATCGGCACGGATCAGCTGTACAAAGTCCGAGGGCAACAGGGTGCCGCGTACGGCCTGGGTGGTGAACAGAAAAAGATCGCCCTGCTTGAGTGAATCCGTCACATAATCGATGTCGAGGCTACCGTCCATGCCCAACGCACGTGACGGATAGCGATAGCCGCCCAGGTCGGTGACATGATCGCGGGACATTTGCTCGAATTCGGCGCCGCGCAGACGGAACACCAACGTGTCCCCCATATGAAAGAGATGCACCTCACGATGACGGAACACCATGGCCGACAGTGAACAGATATAACTGCCGCCTTCAATATAGGCGCTTTGGCTATAACTCCAGCCATTCAGGGCACGCAGCACACGATGCGCCGATGTCTTGACGTCCCAATGCTCCGGCGTCGAATAGTAATCGGCGAGAAAGCCCCGTACGCTCAGGTCTCCGGCCTGCTTGGCAATAGCATTACGCCAAGTGGAATCACTAATCAGGGCGCAGGCGCCCTTGGCGGACAATTGCGAGCCGCCGGGTATCTGCACCGACATCGAACTGCGATGGCGACGCCGATCCGGTGCCACGAATGCCTGACCGAAGCTGATAGAAAGGCTGCTTTCCGTCAACGATCGTCTCCTTGTCGATGATGATGAGACGGATAATTCCCGCGTTCGCTGAGCATGACAATGCAAGACGACAATTGCATGATGCCATTTACATCCCACGTCGGTTGGTAAACGCTGGACGCTACTCGTATAATTTCTGGGATTTTCCCCCGCTGGTGTTCAACCTGCAAACCGCAAGGACTCGACGATGAGTTTCAAAAACATTCCCGCAGGCAAGGATCTTCCCAACGACGTCTATGTGGCGATCGAGATCCCCGCCAATCACGCGCCGATCAAGTATGAGATCGACAAGGACATGGACGCGCTGGTCGTCGACCGCTTCATGGCGACGCCGATGTTTTATCCGGCTAACTACGGCTTCATCAACAACACCCTGGCCGACGACGGCGACCCGCTCGACGCCCTGGTGGTTACCCCGTATCCGGTACAGGCCGGCAGCGTGATTCGCGCCCGTCCGGTCGGCGTACTCAACATGTCCGACGAAGCCGGCGAAGATGCCAAGTTGGTCTGCGTTCCGCACTCCAAGCTGAGCGCATTGTATGACGAGGTGCAGGAAGTCACCGACTTACCCGAGCTTCTGCGCCAACAGATCGCGCATTTCTTCGAGAACTACAAGGATCTCGAGAAAGGCAAATGGGTGAAGATCGATTCTTGGGACGGCGCCGAAGCTGCCCGCAAGGCGATCGAGAAAGCAGCCGACGCTTATACCAAAGCCTGAAGCGCTCGCCGCCCGCCCAACACCCCGCGCCGGACATACCGCCGCGGGGTGTTTTATTGAGGGCTATTTTGCCCCGAGATCGCTGCGTATCTCTTGAATCAGTTGTGATGCACGCAACGTGTAGTTGGCCATCATCAGCGAGTGATTGGCAAAGATGCCAAAGCCGCTGCCATTGAGTACCACCGGACTCCAGACGCGTGCCTGCGAGGCTTCGAGCTCGTCGATCAACCGATCATATGCCTCGCCGACCCCGGCCTCCTCGATGGTCGGTGCAAAGTCACGCTTGGCCGCCTTGAGCAGGTGCATCAAGGCCCAGGTGTTACCGCGCGCTTCGAAAAAGACGTTGTCGATTCGCCACCACGGGGTGTTCTCGCCATCCTCGCCGGTTTCGATATCGGCACTGCGACGCTCGGCGCTTCCCACACTCGCCGCCAGGCGCTTCGTCTGCTGGTCGAGTCGCGTCTGTACGCGATCCAGCCAGGCAGCCAACGCTGGAGCGTCCGGTGAGAAGTCCGCCTGTTGCTCACTCAAACGCCCCAAGTAATCGCGCAGCGCCTCGCGCGCCTCTTGGTAACGCCCTTCGGCTGACGGAAAACGCCAAGCGTCACTGCGCGTTGCCAGGGCATCGACAGCTTGTTGCACGTCATCATCGTCACTGGCGATGGATTCGTTGAGAGTCGCACTCATGGCCCGCACCTGCCCAAGCACGCCATGCTCCCAGCTCGGCATGTTATCCAGCCACAGCCCCGGCGGTGCAATATCGTTGCGCAAATAGCCACCAGGCTTGTCGAGCAAGCTGCCGAGAAGCGTCAAGGTGGTGGCGGTGACAGTCTCGCCAGGCCGAGGGGCATCCGACGCGGCCTCAGCACCGGACGACTGCGCGGCACCGCGCTGCACGCCCACCGCATCATCGACGTTGAAATCGTCGGGCCGCTGACTCCACCAGACGCCCAGCGCCACGCAGACCACGAGGTAAATGACCAGCAAGGCAACCAGGGGCTTCCAGATCCAGCCATACTGGGGCGATTCCAAAACATTGCGCTGGTGACGCTCACGCTTGCGAAAAAGAGCCATAAGACGTCCTTGTGATGAAGTTGAGGGCAATGACTTCCATCCTATCATGCAGTGGCGTTTTTGCTTGTGCCAACGCAAACTAGACAGCTCGTCCGTTTTTGGGCAAACTCCGCCCACACTAACGATATATGGCACCAGCGGCGACATTTTGCGTGATCGTGCCGTGATCTAAGCCAATCCTGAACAGGTTAACAGCGTCGATCAGGACCCATGACATGGCGAAGCTTCTCGTACTCAACGGCCCTAACCTCAACCTGCTCGGCACCCGCGAGCCAGGTGTTTACGGCACCACCACCCTCGAGGACATTCGTCTGCGCCTGACCCAGCGCGCCTCTGATGCCGGCCATCGACTCGATTGGCTACAGTCCAATGCCGAGCACTTACTGGTCGAGCGTGTGCATGCGGCGCGTGACGACGGCACCGACTTCATCCTGATCAATCCGGCCGCTTTTACGCATACCAGCGTTGCCTTGCGCGACGCGCTCACGGGTGTCGCCATCCCTTTTATTGAGTTGCATCTTTCCAACGTGAATGCGCGCGAGCCGTTTCGCGCGCATTCGTATTTTTCGGATGTCGCTCGCGGCGTCATAGCTGGATTCGGCGCCGACAGTTACGAGCTTGCCCTGGAGGCCGCGCTACGCCAGCTCGGCTGACAGCACCCACGCTCCGATGGCAAATCACGCCACCTCACATTCACATTGATCGAGACAGGCTTATGGATATTCGCAAGGTCAAGAAACTCATCGAACTCCTGGAAGAGTCCAATATCAGCGAGATCGAAATCCAGGAAGGCGAGGAATCCGTCCGTATCAGCCGCCACACCGGTGGTTTCAGCGCACCGCCCGCGGCCCAGGCTCCTGCTCCCGCCGTCGCGCCCGCCCCTGCCGCACCGAGCGTAGCGGCCGCGCCGGAGGCCGAGGCGGCACCTGCTCAGCCTAGCGGACACCCGGTGACCTCGCCCATGGTCGGTACCTTCTATCGCTCGCCGGCACCGGGCGCGAAAGCCTTCGTGGAAGTCGGCCAAAGCGTCAAGAAAGGCGAGACCGTGTGCATCGTCGAAGCCATGAAGATGATGAACCAGATCGAGGCCGACCAGGATGGCGTGATCGAAGCCATCATGGTCGAGGACGGCGAACCGGTCGAATTCGACCAGCCGATGGTCATCATCTCTTGAAGCCGTTTGCGATCGCCCTTGGCGGTCGATCGCGAAACGCTTCCGAGCTTACATAGAGACGGACGACACTATGTTGGACAAGGTACTCATCGCCAACCGTGGCGAGATCGCTCTTCGCATACTGCGCGCCTGCAAGGAACTGGGCATCAAGACCGTGGCGGTGCACTCAAAGGCGGACCGTGACCTCATGCACGTGCGCCTGGCTGACGAAGCCGTATGCATCGGGCCGGCCTCCTCCGCGCAGTCGTATCTGAATATCCCGGCGCTGATCAGCGCCGCCGAAGTCACCGATTCCAGCGCCATCCACCCCGGCTATGGCTTTCTCTCCGAGAACGCCAACTTCGCCGAGCAGGTAGAGCGCTCGGGCTTCGTATTCGTCGGCCCCCGTGCCGAAACCATCCGCATGATGGGCGACAAGGTCAGCGCCATTTCAGCGATGAAGGCAGCCGGCGTGCCCACCGTGCCCGGCTCCGACGGCCCGCTTCCCGAGGATAACGACGAGGCCATACTGGCCACCGCGCAACGCATCGGCTATCCGGTCATCATCAAGGCAGCCGCCGGCGGTGGTGGGCGCGGCATGCGCGTGGTGCACAGCGAGGACAGCCTGCTCTCCTCGGTCAGCGTGACGCGCAACGAAGCCAATGCCTCGTTCGGCGACGGCACGCTGTACATGGAGAAATTCCTCGAGAACCCGCGTCACGTCGAGGTGCAGGTACTGGCCGACGGTCAGGGCCATGCCATTCATCTCTACGATCGCGATTGCTCCCTGCAGCGCCGCCATCAGAAGGTGCTTGAAGAAGCCCCAGCACCTCATCTCGATCCCCAGGCCCGCGAGAACGTTTTCAAGGCCTGCATCGATGCCTGCATCGAGATCAACTACCGTGGTGCCGGGACCTTCGAGTTTCTGTACGAAAACGGCCAGTTCTTCTTCATCGAGATGAACACGCGCGTTCAGGTCGAACACCCGGTCTCCGAAATGGTCACCGGCGTCGACATCGTCAAGGAACAGCTGCGGATCGCTTCCGGCTTGCCGTTGTCGATCACCCAGGATGATGTTCAGCTCAACGGGCACGCCTTCGAATGCCGGATCAACGCCGAAGACTCGCGCACCTTCATGCCCTCGCCCGGCAAGATCGATCTCTACCACGCGCCGGGTGGACTGGGCGTGCGCATGGATTCGCATATTTACACCGGCTATAGCGTGCCGCCGCATTACGACTCCCTGCTTGGCAAGTTGATCACCTGGGGGGCCAGTCGTGAGACCGCGTTGACGCGCATGCGCAATGCCCTCGACGAGCTGCTAGTCGAAGGCATCAAGACCAATATCGACCTACAGAAGGATCTGGTCCGCGATAGCGCGTTCCAGCAAGGCGGGGTCAACATTCACTACCTCGAGAAGAAGCTTGGCCTGACCTGATCAGCCCTCGCGACTCGATACGGGGCGGCCTTGGCCGTCCCGTTTGCGTTGATGCTCAAGGAGACTTCATGCCCTGGCTGCAACTCAAGGCACACATCGCCCCGCAGCATGCCGAAACGTTGGAAGAACTGCTGCTGGCCGAAGGTGCTCAGGCCATCACCCTGCAGGACGCTTACGACGACCCCGTCTTCGAGCCTGAAAGTGGCACCACGCCGCTGTGGGATGAAACCATACTGACCGGTCTCTACGACGACCTGGAAGACATCGAACCGATGCTCGACCGAGTCCGCCAACAATGGGCCGCCGAGATGGCCGACGAACCCTGCCCCGAAATCGGCTACGAGCTGCTTGCCGATCGTGATTGGGAGCGCGAGTGGATGGACGATTTCACCCCCCTCAAGATGGGCGAACGGCTGTGGGTGGTGCCCAGTTGGCATGCTGCCCCCGAACCCGATGCCGTCAATCTGCTGCTCGACCCCGGACTGGCCTTCGGTACTGGTACCCATCCGACCACGGCACTGTGCCTCGGCTGGCTCGACGGCCTCGACCTCGATTCAAGCAAGGTGCTGGATTTCGGCTGCGGTTCCGGCATCCTGGCCATCGCCGCGCTCAAGCTGGGCGCCGATCACGCCACGGGCACTGATATCGATCCACAGGCCCTGCAAGCGAGCCGTGAAAACGCCCAACGTAACGCCATCGCCGATGAGCGTTTGTCGCTTTGCTATCCGGAGCGACTTGCGGCCGAGCGTTATGATGTCGTGGTCGCCAACATTCTCTCCGGCCCTTTGGTGGAACTCGCGCCCACGCTCTGCGCGCATCTGGCACCAGGAGGACGCCTGGCCTTGTCGGGCATTCTCGCCGGCCAGGCCGATGAGGTCATGGACGCGTATCGCGAGCAAGGCATGCTGCTCGATGCACCCGACGAGCGCGAAGGCTGGGTGCGCATCACCGGCGTGGCGCCGGCATGAGCGCGCTTGACGCGAGGGGCGGCGAACTGCCCCTTCAAGAACATCGCTCTGGCGGCTATCATAAGCCCCTTTCACTACCTAGACCCGTCTCGTGATGCCGACCCACGTCTCATCTCCGGTGACGCCGTTGCCGCGCATCGGCCCTTACGCATTGCCCAACCGGGCGATTCTGGCGCCCATGGCGGGCGTGACCGATCGCCCGTTCCGGCAATTGTGCCGAGAGCTCGGCGCGGGCTTGGTCGTCTCGGAAATGGTCACCGCCGACGCGCGCCTATGGCATACCCGTAAGTCGCGGCAAAGGCTCGACCATGCCGGCGAACCCGGCCCGCGCGATGTGCAGATCGCTGGCGGCGACCCGGAAATGCTGGCCGAAGCCGCACGCCTCAATGTCGCGCAAGGTGCTGAGATCGTCGACATCAACATGGGCTGCCCGGCCAAGAAGGTCTGCAACAAGGCTGCCGGCTCGGCATTGTTGCGCGACGAACGCCTGGTCGCAGCAATTCTCGAGAGTGTCGTGGCGGCTGTGGATGTCCCGGTGACATTGAAGATCCGGACAGGGTGGTGCTCAGAGTCGCGCAATGGCATACGCGTGGCACAACTGGCCGAGGCCGCTGGCATTCAAGCACTCGCAGTGCATGGTCGTACTCGCGAGCAGCGCTATCGCGGCGATGCCGAATACGACACCATCGCTGCTATCAAGCAAGCGGTATCGCTGCCGATATTCGCCAATGGCGATATCGACAGCGCCGAGAAAGCCGCCCGCGTCCTCGACTACACTAAGGCCGATGCGGTCATGATCGGACGCGGCGCCCAAGGCAATCCGTGGATCTTTCGCGAGATCGAACATTACTTACGTACCGGTGCCCCCCTGGCGCGCCCGACGCCCGCAGAAATCGCCGCCGTGATGCACCGTCATCTCGAGGCACTGCATGCCTTTTACGGTGAGCACATGGGGGTGCGCATCGCACGCAAGCATGTGGGCTGGTATCTCGCCACTCGCCCACAAGCGGCAGCATTGCGCGCACGCTTCAACGTTCTGGAACAGCCCTCGGCTCAACACCGCTTCGTGGATACGCTCGCTCACGATGCACCGGCGTTGGCCTCAAATGGAAGCAATGCAGCATGACCAGCAGGCAAGCATTTCCCATCGATCAGAATACGCTCGATGCCAGCGCCACGGCATCGCCAGCGCATCAGCAAACTTTGCGTGAGTCGGTCGAGCTCGCCATGCAACGCTACTTCGGCCACCTGGATGGCGAAACGGTCAGTGACCTTTATGGCATGGTGCTGACCGAGGTCGAAGTGCCCTTGCTAGAAGCTGTGATGCGCTATGCCGACGGCAATCAGACACGCGCCGCCGACATGCTGGGCCTCAATCGCGGCACCTTGCGCAAGAAGCTCAAGCAGTACGACCTGATCTGAGTACAAATCGATCTGATAGGGGCGCCCCACCGGGCGCTCTTCACGTTTCACGCTATTGGCTGGCGTCAATCGTCCCTCATCTTTCAAGAGTAGAGCTTCATGGCCGATCACACTGCAACCTCGTCTCCCCAGCCCGTGCGTCGCGCATTGATCAGCGTGTCCGACAAGACCGGCATCGTCGATTTTGCTCGCGAACTCAGCACGCACGGCGTCGCCCTGCTCTCCACCGGCGGCACCTTTCGCCTGCTCAACGAACACGGCATCCCGGTCACGGAGGTCTCGCAGCATACGGGCTTCCCGGAAATCATGGATGGCCGCGTCAAGACGCTGCACCCCAAGATTCACGGCGGCATCCTCGGGCGCCGTGGGCAGGATGACGAGGTAATGGCCGAGCACGGCATCGACGCCATCGACATGGTTGTGGTCAACCTCTACCCCTTCACCGATACCGTGGCGCGCGAGGATTGCACCCTGGAAGAGGCCATCGAGAACATCGACATCGGTGGCCCTACCATGGTCCGCGCCTGTGCCAAGAACCACGCGCACACCAGCATCGTAGTCAATGCGTCCGACTACGGCCGCGTGCTCGGCGACATTCACACCCATGGCGGCGTTAGCGCAACGCTACGTTTCGACCTGGCGGTCAAAGCCTTCGAGCATACCGCAGGCTACGACGGTGCCATCGCCAACTATCTGGGTACCCTGGTGGAAGGCGGCGAGAGCGACTTCCCGCGTACCTATAACGTGCAGTTCCAGAAAAAACAGGCGATGCGCTACGGTGAGAACCCGCATCAGCAAGCGGCCTTCTATGCCGAGGCCGATGCTACCGAAGCCAGCGTGACCACGGCAGAACAGCTTCAGGGCAAGGCATTGTCGTTCAATAACGTCGCCGACACCGACGCTGCTTTCGAGTGCGTCAAGGTCTTCAACGAAACAGCCTGCGTCATCGTCAAACATGCCAACCCTTGCGGCGTCGCCGTCGCCGACACGCCACTCGCCGCCTATCAGAGTGCGTTCGCTACCGACCCCACCAGCGCTTTCGGCGGTATCATCGCTTTCAACCGCCCGCTGGACGCCGATACGGCACGTGCCATCGTCGACCGCCAATTCGTGGAAGTCATCATCGCACCAGGCATAGACGACGATGCCGCCGAGATCGTCGCGGGGAAGAAAAACGTGCGCCTGCTCGATGTCAGCAAGCACTGGCCCAGCCAGCCGCGTCCCGCTCATGACTTCAAGCGCGTCACCGGCGGGCTCCTGGTCCAGGACCGTGACCAAGGTATGGTCGAATCCGAACACCTGCGCACCGTCACCGAACGCGCCCCCAGCGACCAAGAGCTACGCGATCTCAGCTTTGCCTGGAAGGTCGCCAAGTTCGTCAAGTCCAACGCCATCGTCTATGCCAAGCACGGTCAGACCATCGGCGTGGGAGCCGGGCAAATGAGCCGCGTCTACTCGGCCAAGATCGCCGGCATCAAGGCCGCCGATGAAGGCCTGGAAGTACCCGGCTCGGTGATGGCGTCGGATGCCTTCTTCCCCTTCCGCGATGGTATCGACGCCGCCGCCGCCGCCGGCATCACGGCCGTCATCCAACCTGGTGGCTCAATGCGTGATCAGGAAGTGATCGATGCCGCCAACGAAGCGGGCATCGCCATGGTCTTCACCGATATGCGTCACTTCAGGCACTGAGGCTCGAAGACAGCCTAAGTCCAGCCAATAGCAAAACACCCTGCCGGTGCATCCGACAGGGTGTTTTTCTTCGCACTTACAGGCGCGTAGCGCTGCGCTGCGAGCTGCTAGCGTTTAGCCTAGATCCATGCACAGATACTTGGTTTCCATGTATTCGTCGATACCGTACTTGGAGCCTTCACGCCCCAGTCCCGAGGCCTTAACGCCTCCGAAAGGTGCACTGGCGTTGGAGATCAGGCCCGTATTGATACCGACCATGCCGTACTCCAGCGCTTCGGCCACACGCCATACACGGCTCAGGTCGTTGGCATAGAAGTACGATGCCAGCCCAAAGCGCGTGTCGTTAGCCATCTGCACGGCATCTTCCTCGTCATCGAACGGCAGTACCGCCGCCAATGGCCCGAAGGTTTCCTCGTGCGCGACCTTCATATCGGCATTCGCGTGGCTCACCAGTGTCGGCGTGAAAAAGCGTCCACCCAGTGGATGCGTATGGCCGCCTAACAGCAGTTCGGCGCCCTTGTCGACGGCATCTTGGATATGTTCGGAGACCTTGGCGACGGCATCATCGTCGATCAACGGCCCGATGTTCACGCCTTCTTCGGTGCCCGGGCCGACGTGCAATTCGCTGTTCATGGCCGCCGCCAGCTTTTCACTGAACGCATTGATCACGCTGGACTGCACCAGAAAGCGGTTGGTGCAAACGCAGGTCTGACCGGCATTGCGGAACTTGCTGGCCATTGCCCCCTCGACGGCGGCATCGAGATCAGCGTCTTCGAAGACCAAAAATGGTGCGTTCCCCCCCAGTTCCAGAGAAATCTTCTGGATATGCTCGGCGGCGCCGGCCATCAGTTGGCTGCCCACCTCGGTGGAACCGGTGAAAGTGATCTTGCGTACCACGGGCGACTCGGTCATCGCCTTGGCGATCTCGCTGGCACGCCCCGGCACCACGTTGAACACACCGCGCGGCACCCCAGCCTGCTCGGCCAACGCCGCCAGCGCGGTAGCGGAAAACGGCGTCTGACTGGCCGGCTTGATGACGATCGGGCACCCCGCCGCCAATGCTGCGGCCGCCTTACGAGTGATCATGGAAGACGGGAAATTCCACGGCGTGATCGCCCCGACGACGCCGACCGGCTGCTTGAGCACCACGATGCGCTGGTTAGACTTGGCGGCGGGGATGGTATCGCCATACACGCGCCGCGCTTCTTCGGCGAACCAGCGCAGGAAGCTAGCCGCATAAGCGATCTCGCCAGCCGCTTCCTTGATCGGCTTACCCTGCTCGGCGGTCATGATGGCCGCCAGTTCGTCCTGATGCTCGAGCATCAGGTCGTACCATTTCATCAAGGTGTCCGCGCGCTCTTGCGCCGTCAGGGCACGCCAAGCCGGCCAGGCCGACTCGGCGGCTTCGATGGCACGCTCGGTCTCGGCACGCCCCAGCTTGGGCATGCGTCCCACGATCTCACCGGTGGCCGGGTCGTCGACCTCGATCTGTTCGCCGCTGTCCGCTGCCACCCAGTTGCCGTCGATATAGGCAAAGGGGCGAAACAGCGAGTTCTCCTGAAGGGACTCCATGGCGTTCTCCTTCCTGACAATGAGGGCGACGCTGGCCGTCGCCATGAATTCATCTTATGCCGAGTCTCTGGATGCCACCAAACGCAGCGCGCCATGACATGACGTTCACCCCACACCCCAGATAAAGAGACTCAGCACCGCAATGGCGATGGCGGCCCCGCACAGCGCCTGGCCTCTGTAACGCGACGGCGAGCGCCGTACCTGCCGAATCCCGAGCACTGCCAGTAGCACCGCCAGCGCGTCGACGAGCAGCATATAAGACGCCAACAAAGGCGCCGTGGCGACGAGCACCAGCGCCAGCACCGCCCAAGGAGACAATAAAGAAGATTTGACCTGCCCTTGAGCGTCACGCGTTTGCCGCGCGGTGCGCTGAGGCACGGGCGCGTCGAAGACCTGCTCGGCACGTCCGGCATCCCCGTCGAAGCGTAGCCGACTGCCTTCCCTCGGCAGACCCCGGCCACGCCACTCGGTCAATGTGAATGTATAACGATACCCATCATCGCCGACGATCACGCCGCGCTGGCCAGCATCATCGAAGGTTTCCAGCTTACCGTTCACGACGCGACTCCCGACCAAATACCGATGGCATGGTCATATCACCTCAATCCAGGCGCGAGTCCGATAGCGTCACCGACACGGAGTCGGAAAAACGCAGCGCGAAAGGTTTATCGATTTCCACCTGCGCCGTGAGGACCTGCTCGTAACTCATGATGATATCCAAGACTTCGCGGGTCATGCGTTCCAGCAAGAGGAAGCGGTTATCCTCGACATAGCCGATGATATGCTTGGTGATCGTACGGTAATTGAGCGCCTGCTCGATATGATCGAACTTGACCGCACGATCGGCCCGATAACGAATGGTGGCATTGATCACCACATCCTGCCGGTTCTGGATTTCCTCATCCTTGATCCCGATATGGGTACGCAGGCGCAGATTCTTGATGTTAATCGTCGCCAGATCATGATCGAGGTGCTGATCGTTCAGGGCATGTAAGGCCATGCGGCATTTCTCCTAAAGTGCGTAACGCGCGTCACGCGCGGCGATGACCGACGCCTCGCTCAGCCATGCACTAACGTCAAGAACTCCTGACGCGTGTTCAGGTTATTGCGGAAAGCGCCCAGCATCACGGAGGTCTTCATGCACGAATTCTGTTTCTCGACCCCACGCATCATCATGCACATGTGTTGTGCTTCGACGATCACTCCCACACCGCGCGCCTCGGTCACCTCCTGCACGGCCTCGGCGATCTGACGTGTCAGGTTTTCCTGGATCTGCATGCGTCGCGCATACATGTCGACGATACGCGCGAACTTGGAGAGCCCCAGTACCTTGCCCTTGGGCAGGTACGCGATATGGCACTTGCCGATGAATGGCAACAAATGATGTTCACACATCGAGTAGAGTTCGATGTCCTTGATCAGCACCATTTCGTCGGTCTGCGATTCGAACACCGCGCCGTTGACCAGCGACTCGAGCGTCTGCCCATAGCCCTGGTTGAGAAACTGCATGGCCTTGGCGGCTCGCATGGGCGTATCACGCAGCCCTTCCCGGTCGGGATCCTCGCCCAAGCCGGCGATGATGTCGCGGTAATGCGTTGCGAGTTCTTCTGTCATTTAAGTGCCTTTGAGTGCCTTCGTCATGACGCCCGACCGGGCATACGTTACAAAATGAATACAACACCGGAAGTTTGCCACACGGGCAAAGCGCGACGCACGCGCGATTCGCGCCCACGTCGGCGACACGACATTTCCCGACGCCGCGCCAGCGCCTTCGAGGTGGCGACGTCATGCCAGCCAACGCGGATTTTCCAACGCTAGGCGCTGTTGCTCAAGAATGCGGATGTGCTGATCCCAATATCCCTCACTGGCCACCCAAGGAAAAGCCCTGGGAAACGCCGGATCTTCCCAGCGATCGACCAGCCAGGCGCTATGGCGCATCAAGCGCAATGTGCGTAGCGGCTCGATCCAGCGCAGCTGGCGCCGATCGAACTCGACATGCTGCTCGTAGCCCTCGATCACTTCGGATAACTGCATCTGCCATTCATCGGCTTCAGGCGCCGTCAATAACATCCACAAATCCTGGACCGCCGGCGCCATGCAGCAATCATCGAAATCGACCAGCGCAAAATCTTCGTCGCGCCCAAGAATGTTGCCCAGATGACAGTCGCCATGTACGCGTTGCAAGGCCGTCTCCGGCCACCGCTGCTCGACCAGTAGCGTCTGCAGACGCTCAGCAATGCGGGCGTACGCCTGACGTTGACGACGACTCAACCAATCGCTCGCCAGCACGCGCTCACAACTCGCCTGGCTGATCGCCATGGGCTCCTGAACAGGGCGCGCCTGGAAGGAACCGCGGCGCGCCACGGCATGCACTTGGCCGATCAAATCGCCGAGGGCAAAGAGATGCGCGGGGTTCTCGAGCTCCGGCGCCTGCCCCGCGACGTGTGGAAACAACGCGAACGCGAATCCATAGGCATGATGGAGCGTCTCTCCATTATCGTCGCGCCAAGGCGGCGCGCCGGGCACACCCGCCGCCTCGAGTTCATCGAGAAAGGCATGCTCCTCGCGAATCTGCGCCTCGCTCCAGCGCTCGGGACGATAGAACTTGGCCACCCAACGGCGGCGATCGTCATCGCTCAACAGAAACACGCGATTTTCATAGCTGTTGAGCGCAAACGGCTCACCCGGCAACCAAAAACCCAGCGACTCGACCGCATCGACAACGTGTGCGGGCGACAAACTTTCGAACGGGTGCTTTGGGGCGGTCATGGCGTGTCCTATTGGAGATGCCCTCGTATGCTATCAGATTCCTCGCGGCGTTCGCGTCATCGCCCAGGCTTCAACATGCTGCGCGCCCGCCCTTCTGCAGGCATCGGCGAGTGCCGAGAGCGTGCTACCGGTAGTCATCACGTCGTCGACGATCGCCACATGAGCCGGCAAGCCGGGCGTCACTCGAAAAGCCCCGCGTACGTTGCCGCGGCGTGCACGGCGTGTCAGCCCACGCTGGGTCGGCGTGTCACGCTCACGCCAGGCACGACGATGTGGCACGCCCAGTTGACGCGAGAGCTCACGTGTCAGCCAAACGCTATGATCAAAGCCCCGCTCACGCCGCCGCTGCGGGTGCGTCGGCACCGCGATGAGTGCCTCGGGTAACACGCCGTCGTCGCGGCTACGCACGAAGAGGGTCGCCAGCAGGATACCCGCACGCGGTTGCGCGCCGAACTTGAAGCGCTGAAGCAATGCCTGCGAGGCATCTTCGTAACGCAGTGGCGCCCGCGCCACATCAAAAGACGGTGCATGACGCAAACAATGACCGCAAAGCTCGGTGGGACGCGCCAACGGCTCGGCACAGCGCGCGCAGGCCACGCAATTCCAGGGCAGCGCCTCGAAACACGCCTCGCACCACGGCGACGCCTGCGGCGTCATGCCCATGCAAAAGGCACAATGGCCCGGCAGCCCCACCCGCACTGACTGGTCAGCCAATGACTTTATTCTGGCTGACAACTCCCAGGCGCTTCTAACTATCATCATGGTTAACGAATTCTTTTTTAAGTTCACAGGGCTATCACGCCCTGATCGACAGGAACAGACTAGCATGCCGACTACCTCCCGCACGCTGCGTTCGATGCCGAACAGCCTCCCCATGGCCGAGAACCGCCGAGGCGTTCAATATCACTCGATGCCCGTGACGATTGACTTCCCTCTCGGTATACGTACAATATCGCTCGACCTGCCAGACTGCGGATGTGGTGGAATTGGTAGACACGCTAGATTTAGGTTCTAGTGCCGAAAGGCGTGGGAGTTCGAGTCTCCCCATCCGCACCATCAAGCTTCCCCAAGCAACGCCTATTCTTCTCAAGATGCTCTGAAAGCCGCTCAACCACGGGCTTTTCTTTGACCTGACCTAATCCGAACTATACGCAACAGCGCTTTGCACGGTGTACACCCGCGTGTGTACTAAAGTTCATGGGGACAAGCGTTGCAACACGCTCATCATGAAACGATTACGAATCAAGCAGCGGCGACTGGCGCAGACCTCTTTTGACTACTAAACCTATGGGTGCGTAATCAAAACGATGGAGGAACGCACACATGGATTTGTACACGGTTGAATTCAAATTGCCGGGTGAAGATGAGCTCCGGAGCGAAGAGATCAAAGCGGAGAGTGAGGCCGAGGCACGTACGATCATTGATCGTAATCATAAACCGTCTGAGATCGTCAGCGTAACACCTGACAGCGCTTAATCACTTCGAATAGCTGAGCTTTATAGCCCTTTTGTGCTATCCGAGAAATTGCCCAGCTTGCGAGCTGGGCAAATGTATAGCTGAAATGAACCGGCTGATGATGCATTGAAAGAGAGAGACCCCGAGGACGATCGGAGGCTCTCAATCAGCATAAGCCCATGTGGTTGAATGAATTCAACACATCCTTGGCAGCTGGCTATCCTTCCTAGATGCCGTCATTCTGACAAATTTCGAATGCAATAAAATTAACCTGCATCAACAAAAGGGTCGCGAGAAGACCAGCATGAATATGTGGTCGTCCAGATCCGCTTTTGCATGGTATCTCTCAGCGCCTCACCATCCTAATACCAATATATCATTGACAGGCGTACGCCTTTTTCAAGGATTCGGTGACTACATCACTGGCCGGTTCGCTCCAGCTCTTGGAAGTCTTTTCCAGATATTGCGACACTTTATCCAAGATATCGCGGCCGCGAACGTCACTGGGCGCACAAATCTTTCCTCGGGATTCTAACCGGTCGAAAATGCCTAACACGTAACCGGTATACGTGAAAAATTTACTGGTATCGTAGGATTCATTATCACGAAACTGCTGGTAATGGCGCTGAAAATCGAGAAGATCAGCACCATTGTAGAAATAACCCCAGGCGTTACCAATTCCCACACTGCCCAATCCGGCCACTACTAGTAGCACGCTCAATGCCCGTTTGGCGGTTTGTTTCTTGTGACTCACCCTGACTCCTTATATTCATCAAACGTCAACACGAAGACAAAAAAACGCCGGCTGACAATCAGCCGGCAAGCCGCCACGTGCTGCATGGCGAGAGACATACGCCGGCCTTTTCAGGCCGGTTGGAGGCGAATGATTTCCACCTCTGGAGACACATGAGACCTGCGTCTTCCTTGGCGATTCGGATCACATGAGCCTGCGAGGCGGTATCCACCTCCTTCCCTGGCTGCCGGCCACCAACCAGCGCGAGCGCGCAACTCCCTTGGCAGCGTCCCAGTGACCGGTGATCGCTTGAATCACCTCCATCTTAGACGTCACACCGGGCTTGGAAAAGCTTTGTACAATACGCGGCGTAAGCACGTACTCAGCCGCGCGATCCCAAGTCTTCACTGCCTGTTGCATTGCGACGACTTCTCACGGGTGCGGCAATCGAGAAAAACCGCTCGATCACGGCTGTCGAAGCCGGGCGTGTCAGGCTAGAGATCGCCACGAATACTGGCAGATTGATCAGCAGCCCCCAGAACCCAGCGTGGATGCCCAACGGATTGCGCCACACCAGCGTAAACAGCAGCGTGACGATAAATCCCATCACGATACCGCTCAACACGCCCAGTTTGGAGGCCCGAGTCCAGAAGAACATACCGATAAAGGCAGGCAGAACCTGGGTGGCAAACCCCAGCCCCACGAGTAGTATCATCACTAGATTGCTGGGTTCGGCGATCGCCACCGGCGCGACGATCAGCGCCATGATCGGCAATAGCAAGCGCCGCGCCAGCTTGCCGGCGGCGGCATCGGAAAGCCTGAAAGCCGGCTGAGCGATATCCTTGGCATAGGACAACGCCACCGAATGCAAGAACGGTTCGCAGGACGACATCGATGCGGCGAGCGTGCCCGCGCCCAGCAAGCCCACCAACCAGACCGGCATCTGTTGCATGGCAAGCTCCAACGCCACGGTATCGGCACGCGCCAGCTCAGGCAGGCTATAGATGCCGATGAAGCCCACAACCACCATCGGCAGGATGACCACGTAATAGCTCGGCAGCCAAGTCGCGCTGCGGCGAATGGTGCGTGCCGATGACGCACTCATCCACTGCGTCCAGACCGGCGGCATGAACGACAGCATCGAGACGATGATCGATGTCGTCCAGAAGGCGAAACTCATGTCTCCCTGCGCGCCCGGCAAGGTCAGAAAGGCCGGATCACGCTCACGCAGGGCAGTAAAGACATCGCCGAACCATAGACCACCGCCGAAACGCTGTGATGCCCAAAGCCCAATCGCCCACGCTACGGCCAACATCAGCACGCCCTGGAAGGCGTTGGTAATACCAATCGCACGTTGGCCGCTGGCATAGAGATAGAGGGCGATGCAGCTCAAGACTACCAGCACCCCCACCCAGATCGGTAAACGTCCAGCACTCATGACGTGCAGAATATACGCCGCCCCTATGGTCTGCAGTACTGCATAAGCCAAGGATGCGATCGACATGACCCCGGCGGCCAGAGCGCCCAACAGCGGACTTTCATAGCGATCGGCAATGGCCGCCCCTTGCGTGACATGGCCGAAACGCCGACCGAAGGCCCATACCTTGGGGCCGAAATACCAAGCCACCAGTGCCAGGTAGGATAAATAGATCACCACGTAGAAGACCGCCACGCCCTTGGTGTAGGCCCAGCCTGGCGCGCCCATGAAGGTGTAAGCGCTCACGCTACCTGCGGCGATGAGCAGATAGAGCGTGACCGGCCCCATGCTGCGACCGGCGACCCCCCACTCTTCCAGCGAATTCATCGAGCGTCCTGTCCGGGCACGCAACCCCAGGAAGATCGCCACGCCCAGATACGCGAGCGTCATGACTATCGGCACACTACTCGTCATCGCAAGAACGCTCCACTAGCCGATTGCCGATGGCCATGACGCCGCAACAGGCGAACACGATGACGTAAGCCCATACCGCGATCAGCGGCAAACCGAGTACCACGCAGGCGCGATTGAACCAACCGATCACCGGCCAGATCCCCGCCGCAATGAGCACGACAAATGCCAGAGTCAACCCCCAGCCACGGCCCGTGGTCGGCCGCACGATATAATGCTTCATGAAACGTTTCGCTCAGGAAAGATGGTCTACGTTGCTAGGCGTATGCCCTACAATGGCGATACTCGAAAAAGCGCTCATGGTAGCGCATTCGTTCGCTCTAGGGGATCGGCGCGTACGCGCATAGTCTTAACGGCCTATGGGTATCGTCAGTACACTTGCCATAGCATGGCGCCTACCGATTCCTCCGTTTCCCGGCGACAAGGATGTCTTAATGAAATTTTCCCTGGCCGGTTTGCGCAACGCGCTCAGCGGTACGGCAAGTGCCGGTTATATCGCCAAAGGAGTGGTCTACGTCACGGTGGGATGGCTATCGTTGCTCACCACGATCGGGCTCGGTGGCCAGCAGGCCGGTACCGGCGAAGTCATTCGCGCCATCGCACTATGGCCGTTCGGGACGCTGTTGATCGCGTTGCTCGGTATCGGCCTACTCGCCTATGTGCTCTGGCGGCTCGCTCAAGCCTGGTGGGACCTCGAACACAAGGGCAGCGACTGGAAGGGAATCCTGCAGCGTCTCGGCTTCGCCATCAGCGGGCTGTTGTATATCGCCCTGGCCTGGCAATGCGCCACGCTACTCATCCTCTCTCTGTCCAGCGGCGGCGACAGCAGCACCGCGCAGCGTACCGCTGAACTGCTCGACTATCCTGGCGGGTTATTCGTTTTGCTGGGGATCGGTATCGCATTCGTTTGCGTGGGACTCCACCAGTTCTACCGCGCCTGGAAGCGCCATTACCGGCGCAACTGGCACATCGAGGACATGCCCCAGGGCCCGATGCCGCTGCTCGAAGGCATCGCACGTCTGGGCCTGGCGGCACGGGGGCTGGTCTTCGTGATCATCGGGACCTTCCTGAGCGTGGCCGCCATCGAAGTCGACCCCGACAACGCCGAGGGGCTGGGAGGCGTGCTCCACACACTCGCCGAGCAACCCTACGGCCGCTGGCTGCTCGGCGGTGTCTCGCTGGGCCTCGTGGCCTATGGACTCTATTGCTTCATCAATGCCGGTTATCGGCGCACACGAACGCCGCGCCTATAACCGGCGTCGACTCAGCCCATCATCAAGGCGCCGCCAGCAGCCGCGATGGCGGCGCCGATGCCGCGTAGCCAACGATTGTCACGACGCGACAACCACTCGCCCAGCACTCGTCCTGCCAGCGTGATGGCCACACTGGTCAACACGAAGCCCGCCGCATACAACAACGCGGATGCCCCCGGTGCCAGTTCGCTGCCATGCGCATGGCCATGCAGCAGGATGAAGGCGAACACCAGCATGCCTCCCAGGGCACTTGGCAAACGTACCAGCGAGGCCAGCAGCACTCCGGCCAGCAACACGCTCGAGGCGATGCCGAATTCGACGCCCATGAGCGGCACACCGGCCCAGGCGAGACCGGCACCGGCCACCATGCCCAATGCCATCAACAGCGGCATCGCACGACGCAGCGCGCCCGCCTGGCGGAAGCTCCACAGCCCGATGGCCGCCATCGCCAGCAAGTGATCGAGCCCGGTTAGCGGGTGCATCAGGCCGGCCACGAAGCTGCCGGCATGCGAATGCGGCATATGCCCTGGGTGAGCCAATGCAGAGCCGGCGAACAACAAGGCCAAGGGAGACAACGCCAGGATTAGATGACGCATGTGAAGACGAGACAGGGACATGAATATTCTCCTTTATAGTCAGTGATAACCAGCGTGTCTTAGGTATTCGGTGCCATATCGGCGTGCGCTGCCTGACCTGCATGCTGCGGCCGGCGCTCCGGCAGCATGCCCCGCTCGAGGATGAAGGCGACGATCTCCTCGACCCCCATCCCGTCGTGCAGGTTGGTGAACACGAACGGCCGCTCGCCGCGCATCGTGCGTGCGTCACGGTCCATGACCTCCAGCGAGGCATGTACCTGCTCGGCGATATCGATCTTGTTGATGATCAGCAGATCGGACTTGGTGATCCCCGGCCCGCCCTTGCGTGGAATCTTGTCGCCGGCGGAAACGTCAATCACGTAGAGTGTCAGATCGGAAAGTTCGGGGCTGAACGTCGCCGACAGGTTGTCGCCACCTGACTCCACCATCACCAGCTCGAGCGCGGGGTGGCGCGACTGAAGCTCGTCGATGGCCGCCAGGTTCATCGAGGCATCCTCGCGGATCGCGGTGTGCGGACACCCCCCGGTCTCCACCCCCAGGATACGGTCGGCGGACAGGGCTTCATGCTTGAGCAGGAAGTCGGCATCCTCGCGGGTATAGATGTCATTGGTGACCACGGCGATATCGTAATGATCGCGCAGGGCCAGACAGAGTTGCTTGAGCAGCGCCGTCTTGCCGGACCCCACCGGGCCGCCGACACCGACGCGTAGACAATGTGTCATATTTTTTCTCCTCAACTCCTGAACAAGCGTGAGTACTGCGTTTCGTGCAAGGCGCTGGCCAGCGCCAGTCCCGGCAACGCCGGTCCCAGATCATCGTCTTCCAGCGCCAGGGCTTCGCTGACTGCCTCGACAAGGGCCGGGCGCAGGCGCTCGACGAGACGCTGGGCACTCGTCTGCCCCAGGGGCAAGGCCTTGCAGGCCACCGTCAACTGGTTCTCCAGCCACGCCCAGGCGAAGCCCAGCATGGCATCTTCCCGGTTTACCCCACGTACCCGAGCGGCCAGCGCGAAGACCACCACGTAGCCCGGCGTCTCGGGCATGGCCGGCGCCACGGGCACCTGATCGAGGCTTCTCAGCAAGCGCACCAGCGTGCCGCCGAGTCGCTGCTCTTCCTCGAGCAGTTCGCGGGTTTCACGATTGGCCTGCAGCCAGTCATTCCAGTGCGCCAGGGCCTCGGCGTCATCGTGCGCCCAGGCACGATGGGCGCGCGCCAGCACCGGCAATTCGCAGCGGGTCAGCCCGTCGTCAAGCACGCCGGCTAGCCACTCGCCGAGGCTCGCTTCATCATCGACCCAGCCCAGCTCCAGCGCGCTCTCGAGCCCCTGCGACCAGGCGAAGGCACCGATCGGCAGCGCCGGACTGACCAATTGCATGAGCCCGGCCAGGGCCAGCGGATCGTGCTGCGACACCGGCTCAGTGGACATGTGCCGAGGCCTGATGGTGGTGATGATCGTGACCATGACCGTGGCCTTCCGCCTGGCCATAGGCGCCCGGCTCGGGATCGAACGGCGCCGCGTGATGCTCGAGCGTCGCGCCCAGCCGCTCGGCCAGTTCCTCGAGCACGTGATCCGGCGGGAAGCGTACCCAGCCACGCTGCGCGTCGCCCGCGATGGCCAGTTGCACGTGACGGTTGCCCAAGTGATAGCACAGCCGCGCCAGCGCTAGTGCGCCTTCGATCCGTGCCGTCACCACCGGCTCGTCGGCCGCCTGCACGCGTACCACTTCGCCGCTCTCGGCACGCAGCCCGTCGCCGTCGCGCAGCACCGGGCCACGATCGAGGAACAGGCCCAGCTCGCGGCCGGTATCGCTGACCGCCTTGAGCCGCCCGCGCATGCGCGCCTCGAATGGCAACGTCAGAGTCTCGCCGGCCTGCTCCGCCGCAATCGGCCCCAGACGTTCGATCAGTTTCAACATAATGGCTCCTTCAGTATTCATGGCGAGGCGCGAGGCGCCGCCCCAGGATGGCAAGCGAGGTCGGCTGCCCGTCGAGATCCGCAACCTCCGGCAGCAGTCCCCAGCGCTCGAACCCGCAACGCTGGAACAGGGCCAGGCTCGGAGCATTGTGGGCAAAGATGAACCCCAGCAGCGTCTGACGTCCGAGTGCCATGGCGGAGTCGATCAATCGTTCGACAAGCTGCTTGCCATACCCGCGCCCCTGGTGCTCACGCGCGACATAAAGGCTTGCCTCATTGGTTGCAGCATAAGCAGCCCGGCCATAGAAAGGCTGCAGGCTCGCCCATCCAACGATCTTCTCGTCCACCTCGAGGACCCATAGCGGATGGGCTTCATCATGAGCGTCGAACCATGCCTGACGCGCCTCGACCGTGACCGGCACCAGATCGGCCGTCGCCAGCCGCCCGGGTATGGATTGGTTGTAGATTTCCACGATGCGAGCCAGGTCGCGGGATTGCGCATGCCGAAACATAAGGGAGCTCTCTCAAAACAGATGATATCGCTGCGCCAGCGGCAATTCCGTCGCCGGCTCGCAGGTGAGGATGTCGCCATCGCAACGGACTTCGTAGGTCTGCGGATCCACCTCGAGATGGGGGCAAACCTCGTTGAGCTTCATGTCGGCCTTGCGCACGCCACGCACGTCCTTGCAGGCCACCAGATCGCTCTGCAGCCCCAGACGCTCGCGGATGCCGGCATTCAGCGCGGCCTGGCTGACGAAGGTCAGGCGCGTGCGGCTGGCTGCCCGCCCCAGGGCGCCGAACATGGTCCGGTAGTGCACCGGCTGCGGCGTGGGGATCGAGGCGTTGGGGTCGCCCATTGGCGCGGCAGCGATCATGCCGCCCTTGAGCATCATGGCCGGCTTGACGCCGAAGAAGGCCGGGTCCCAGAGCACCAGGTCGGCCAGCTTGCCAACCTCCACCGAGCCCACCTCATGCGCGATGCCGTGCGTGATCGCCGGATTGATGGTGTACTTGGCGATATACCGCTTGGCACGGTGGTTGTCCGCACCGCGTGCGGTGTCCTCCGGCAGCAGGCCACGCTGCACCTTCATCTTGTGGGCGGTCTGCCAGGTCCGGCAGATCACCTCGCCGACCCGTCCCATGGCCTGGGAGTCCGACGCGATCATCGAGATCACGCCCATGTCGTGAAGGATGTCCTCGGCGGCGATGGTCTCGCGGCGGATCCGCGAATCGGCGAAGGCGACGTCCTCGGGGATGTTGGGGTCGAGGTGGTGACACACCATCAGCATGTCGAGATGCTCATCGATGGTGTTCACCGTGTAGGGCCGCGTGGGATTGGTCGATGACGGCAGCACGTACGACTTGGCGCAGGCGGTGATGATGTCCGGGGCATGCCCGCCCCCGGCGCCTTCGGTGTGGTAGGTGTGAATGCAGCGTTCCTTGAAGGCCGCCAGGGTGTCCTCGACGAAGCCCGACTCGTTGAGCGTGTCGGTGTGGATGGCGATCTGCACGTCGTATTTCTCGGCCACGCTCAGGCAGTTGTCGATGGACGCCGGCGTTGTGCCCCAGTCCTCATGCAGCTTGAGGCCCATGGCGCCGGCCTCCAGTTGCGCCTCGAGCGCCTCGGGCAGGCTGGCGTTGCCCTTGCCCAGCAGGCCGATGTTCATCGGCATGTCATCGATGGCCTGCAGCATCTTGCCGAGATGCCACTCGCCCGGGGTGCAGGTCGTGGCGTTGGTGCCGGTAGCCGGGCCGGTGCCGCCACCCAGCATGGTGGTGATCCCGCTCATCAGCGCTTCTTCCACCAGCTGCGGGCATACGAAGTGGATATGCGCGTCCAGGCCACCCGCCGTCAGGATCTTGCCTTCGCCGGCGATCACTTCGGTGCCGGGGCCGATGACGATGTCGACGTCCGGTTGCGTATCCGGATTGCCGGCCTTGCCGATGCTCGCGATATGGCCCTGCTTGAGTCCCACGTCGGCCTTGACGATGCCCCACCAGTCGAGAATCAGGGCATTGGTGATGACGGTATCCATCACCGCCTCGTCGACGCGCTGGCTCTGTCCCATACCATCGCGAATCACCTTGCCGCCGCCGAATTTGACCTCGTCGCCGTAGTGGGTGAAATCCTGCTCGACCTCGATCCACAGCTCGGTATCGCCGAGCCGCACGCGATCGCCCACCGTCGGGCCGTACATGTCCGCATAGGCCTGGCGGTCGATGGTAGTCGGCTTCATGACGTCGCTCCTTTCTCATCCAAGGCACCCATGACCGCCTGGCGGAAGCCGTAGACATGCCGCCGGCCGACGAAGGGAATCAGGGTCACCTCGCGGCGCTGGCCGGGCTCGAAGCGAATCGCCGTGCCCGCCGCCACGTCGAGGCGATAACCGCGCGTCTTGTCGCGGTCGAAGATCAAGGCCGGGTTGGCCTCGGCAAAGTGGTAGTGCGACCCGATCTGGATGGGCCGGTCGCCGGTATTGGCGACCTCGACGGTGATCCGCTCGCGCCCTGCGCAGAGTTCGATCTCGCCGTCCTGCAACTGGTATTCACCGGGAATCATGGCGCCTCCTTACGAGGTTGCTGAAATGCGCGAGCGCAGCCATTGCGGACTCCGTCACACAATCGGGCTATGAACTGTGACCAACTTGGTGCCGTCCGGGAACGTCGCCTCGACCTGCACCTCATCGACCATCTCGGCCACGCCTTCCATGACGTCGTCGCGGGTCAGGATCTCGCGCCCGGCGCTCATCAGTTCGGCGACGCTCTTGCCGTCGCGCGCGCCTTCCAGGATCTCGAAGCTGATCAAGGCCACCGCCTCGGGGTAGTTGAGCTTGAGGCCACGGTCACGGCGTCGTTCGGCAAGTTGCGCGGCGGAAAACAGCAGCAGCTTGTCCTTGTCTCTCGGGGTCAATTCCATATCGGCAACTCTCTCTTGATGAATTCGGGCTTCGGGCCGTCGTCAGGTCATCCAGATCCGCGGCACGCTGGCCTGCCGTGACGACAGCCAGGGCCGCAGCACCTCCCAGGCCTGCTGACAAATCTCCCAAGCGGCATTGCGCTCATCGCCCAGGTAGCGCAGCAGGAGCACGTCGCGGCGCTGGGTGACGGCCCAGTGCCGCGATGCCGGCAAGCATTCCCTCAGGGCCTCCACCGCGGCCTGCGGCGCCGTCAGCCCCACTGCCCAGAGCGTCGCCTGCACCGTACTGCCGCCTTGTCCCCAATAGCCGTGGAACCGTGGATGCATGGGATCGAGCGGCTGACGTTCACGCCATAGCGGGCGTCCGTCGCGCGTCAACGCGAAGCGCTGCTCGACCCGCCCGCTGACGAACGGCAACTGGCTGGCGGGACGCCCTAGCGCCAGGACTTCCCAGCCCACGCAGCATCCATCGCCCTGCACATCCAACGTCGTGCTCTGCATGCCACGCGCGCCGTCGAAACACAGGGTTTCCTGCGGCAGCCATTCGAGCAGCGCGCCGGGCCGCACGGTCAGATGCGTGTGCTGCCCCCAGCACACGCCATGGCTATCGGCACGATACAGCTTGGTCGCCGCCGGCGTGGTCATCAGGGCATGGGCGCCGCGCTCGGCCTCGATGTCGATGCGCAGCTCGTCGCCGCTGACCAGTCCGCCCGGCGGGTGCAACAGATACACATGGCAAGGCTCCGCGTAGCGAGCGTCGGGAACATGGCCCGTTTCGGGATAGAACGGCCGTTGCACGCGCAGAGGACCGTGGTGGCGCGCACGCGTCATCCGCGTGCGCCCACCGCGGTCGCGAAAGCCCAGCGACAGGGAAGCCGCCCAGTGGCGCCGGGTGTCGAAGCGATGCCCCGAACCGCCGGACGGCGTCTGCCCCGCCCCTTCACCGGGCAGCGCCGCCTGGCCAGGAAACGACAAGTCCGTCATACCGTCAGGTGCCGTTTGATCAGGTCATCGTCGAGTTCGCCGATCTCGCCGCCGGCGACCGTCTGCCCCCGGTCCATGATCGTGAAGCGATCGGCGTACTTGCGCGCGAACGGCAGCTTCTGTTCGACCAGCAGTACGGTGAGCCCATCCTCCTGGTTGAGCCGGCGTATCACCTCGCCGATCTGCGCGACGATGTTGGGCTGGATGCCCTCGCCGGGTTCGTCGAGGATCAGTAGGCGCGGCTCGATCACCAGCGCTCGGCCGATGGCCAGTTGCTGCTGCTGGCCGCCGGACAGGTCGCCGCCACGCCGGTGACGCATTTCACGGAGCACCGGAAAGAGTTCGTAGATACGCTCGGGAATGCCCCGCTCCGCCGTACCTTGCACACGCTTGCGCCGTGCCGGCAGACCGATGCGCAGATTCTCCTCCACGCTCAGCGTGGCGAAGATCTGCCGCCCCTGGGGGACATAGCCGATGCCCAGATCGGCACGGCTTTCCGAACGCCGCTTGAGCAGGTTCTCGTCGGCGAAACGCACCTGGCCGTCACGCACCGCCACTTCGCCCATGATGGCCTTGAGCAGCGTGGTCTTGCCCACGCCGTTGCGGCCCATGACGCAGGTGCAGCGCCCCGTCGGCACCTCCAGCGAGAGATCGCGCAGGATATGGCTTTCGCCGTAATACTGATTGAGCTTGTCGACGCTGAGCATCAGGTTCCCTCCCGCACGTCGGACGATTCATCGCCGCCCAGATAGACGTCGATCACCCGCGGGTCGTTGGCGACCTCGTCCATGCTGCCCTCGGCGAGCACGCTGCCCTGGTGCAGCACGGTGACGGTACGGGCGATGGAGCGCACGAAACCCATGTCGTGCTCGACCACCACCACCGACTGCTGGCCGGCCAGGCGCGTCATCAACTCCGCCGTGCGATGCATTTCCGGCTCGGTCATGCCCGCCACGGGCTCGTCGACCAGCAGCAGGCGCGGGCGCTGCATCAGCAACATGCCGATCTCCAGCCATTGCTTCTGGCCATGCGAGAGCACGCCGGCCAGCCGGTCGCGTTCGCCGCTCAGGCCGATGGTCTCCATGACCTCGTCGATACGCTCGCGCCCCTCGTGGTCGAGCCGGGCCAGAAAGGTCTTCCACACGCGACGGTCGCCTGCCATCGCCAGCTCGAGGTTGGCACTCACCGACAGCGCCTCGAACACCGTGGGTTTCTGGAACTTGCGCCCGATCCCCAGGTTGGCGATCTGCGGTTCGTCCATCTGCAGCAGGTTGTGGCGGCTGCCGAACCAGGCCTGTCCGCGGTCGGGACGCGTCTTGCCGGTGATGATGTCCATCATGGTGGTCTTGCCGGCGCCGTTGGGGCCGATGATGCAGCGCAGCTCGCCGTCGTCGATGGTCAGGTTGAGATCGTCGATGGCCTTGAAGCCGTCGAAGCTCACGCTGACATCCTCGAGGTAGAGAATCGGTCCGTGACGCACGTCGACGGGGGAGTCCGCCGGTGCCATGAAGTCGAAGACGCGATCGGGGCGCGCGAACTCGCGCAGGCGTTGCATGCGCTGCGAATCCATCATGCTCATGCGGTCACCTCCCGGCGCCGACGCAGGTGCGCCATCAGGCCCGCCACGCCTTGCGGCAGGAACATGGTGACCACCACGAACAAGCCCCCGAGCAGAAACAGCCAGGCATCCGGCATCACCCCGGTCAGCACCGTCTTGAGATAATTGACGACCAGCGCGCCGAGCAGCGCGCCGTAAAGGGTGGCGCGGCCACCCAATGCGACCCAGACCACGACCTCGATGGAGAACAGCGGCGCGAAGGTGCTCGGGTTGATGATGCCGACCTGCGGCACATAGAGCGCCCCGGCGATGCCCGCGATCATCGCCGACAGCACGAACACCGCCAGCTTGACGTGTTCGACGCGATAGCCGATGAAGCGCACCCGTGCCTCGGCGTCCCGGGTGGCCATGCACACCCGCCCGAGCCGTGACCGGGTGACGGCCTTGCAGCCCCAGAACGCCAGCAGCACGGCCACGCCCGAGGCCACGAACAGCGCCACGGTCATGCCCTCGCCGGCCAGCGCGAAGCCCAGCAACTCATCGAATCGCGTCAGCCCGGTGCTGCCCCCCATGGCCATTTCGTTGCGGTTGAAGGCCAGCATCAGCGCGAAGGTCAGCGCCTGGGTGATGATCGAGAAGTACACGCCGGTAACCCGCGAGCGAAACGCCAGCCAGCCAAAGATCAGCGCCAGCAGCCCCGGCGCCAGGATCACGGCGAGCGCCGCCACGGGAAAGTGGGCCATGACAGCCTGCCAGGGCGCCAGCGGTGCCTGCTGGGCGGTCAGGTAGAGCCCCATGGCGTAGCCGCCCAGGGCGAAGAAGGCCCCGTGGCCCAGGCTCAGGATGCCCAGGTAACCCCAGATCAAGTCCACCGCCAGCGCCAGCAGCATGTAGGTCAGGTACTTGCCCAGCAGCGAGACGACGGAGCCGTTCAGGTGCCAGGCGTGATCCGGCGGCAAGGCATGGAGCACGACCACCGCCAGCATGCCGACGATCAGGACGACGCTGGTGATCCAGGTCGAGCGTTCATCGAGCAGGGAATTGCGTTTGAACATCGTGGCGAGACTCATGAGGTCCGCCCCTTGGGCGCGAAGAGGCCCTGCGGACGTTTCTGAATGAACAGGATGACGCCGACCAGCACGATCACCTTGGCCAGCACGGCCCCGACCCAGGGCTGCAGGACCTGATTGATCACGCCCAGCGACATGCCGGCGACCAGGGTGCCCCACAGGTTGCCGACGCCGCCGAAGACCACCACCAGGAAGGAGTCGACGATATAGCTCTGCCCCAGATTGGGCCCCACGTTAGTGATCTGGGACAGGGCGACGCCCGCCAGCCCGGCGACCCCGGCGCCCAGGCCGAAGGTGAGCATGTCCACCCGCGCGGCACGCACGCCCATCGAGCGTGCCATGGCACGATTCTGGGTCACCGCGCGCACCTCCAGCCCCAGCCGGGTGTAGCGCATCAGCGCCCACAACGCGGCGAACACCACCAGGCAGAAGAGCAGCACGCCCAGGCGGTTGAGGGTCAGCGACAAGGCCTCGTTGATCTGCCAGGCGCCCTGCAGCCAGTCCGGCGAATTCACGCGCCGGTTGAGCGGCGAAAATACCGTGCGCACCAGTTGCTGCAGGATCAGGCTGATGCCGAAGGTCGCCAGCAGCGTCTCGAGCGGACGCCCCTTGAGAAAGCGGATCACGCTGCGCTCGATGAGAATCCCGAACGCCGCCGCGACCAGGAAACCGCCGGGGATCGCCAGCAACAAGGCCAGCCCCGGCTGCCCGGGCAGCAACTGCTGAATCATCCAGGTGGTATAGGCGCCCAGCATGATCAGCTCGCCGTGCGCCATGTTGATTACCCCCATCACGCCGAAGGTAATCGCCAGGCCGATCGCCGCCAGCACCAGCACGGACCCGGCGCTCAAGCCGAAGAACAGCGTCTGCCCGCGCTCGTACCAGGCGCGCTTGCTCTCGATGCCGGCCAGCGTCTCGCCGGCCTCGGCAGCAATGGGAGCATCGCTGGCAGCGATGGTAGAGAGCGAATTGCGCACGCGGGTGTCGAGATTGCCGCGCAGGGTCGCCAGAGCCGAGGCATCGCCCTGCTCCACGCGATACAGCGCCAGCGCGGTGTCGATCTCGGCGCGTACCGCGGGACTCTCCTCGTCGTCGAGTTTCGCGGCGACCGCGTCGACGCTTTGCGCATCGACCTCACCGATCAGGCGCTTCGCGGCCTCGAGACGGGTCGCCTCGTCGCCTTCGTCAAGCGACAGCGAGGCGATCAGGCCCTGCAACTGGGTGCGCAGCGCGTTGTTGATGCGAAACGCATCGACGCTACGCCGGGAGCCGGTGCCGGCATCCTCGAAGGTGATGGCATCGATGATCGACCATTCGCGGCCGCTGTCATCGGTGATGATGTAAAAACGTTCGCCGCGACGCTCGCGCCCCAGACGGCCGTCGAGCAAGGCCTCGAGCCAGCGCGTTTTCTGGGCGGCGTCACTAGCGGCGATGGCCTGGGCGGCCTCGGCCTTGGCATCGAAGTCATCGGTATCCAGCGCCTGCAGCAAAGCTTGGGCGCGCTGCGGCGTTACCTCGGCCTGCACCGGCGAGACGATGGCGAGCCATGCCAGCAGGACGGCCACGACCGTCAGGCAATGCCGGAAACCGAAGCCGGCCTGCGATCCGGTCATGCCTTCTGGCCGAACATTCGTCGCGTGAGTTGGCGTCATCGAAGGGTTCCTTCTCGCGCCGCGACGGTCGCGGCGCACGATTCGGGAGCGCCCCGTCCTACAGGGCGTCATGACGTGAAGGAAACGGCGAGCGCCGGACGCTCGCCGTGGGCGTGTTACTCGGCGCCGGCGCCGTCCTCACAGGTCATGGTGTCGACGTTGAGCTTTCCGCAGCGCAGCGGCGCGCGCCAGTCGCTGATCAGGTTCTGCGATTCGGGGAGATAGTCGGACCAGGCGTCGCCAGCGACATTGCCCGAGGTTTCCCAGACCACGCTGAACTGACCGTCGTCCTGGATCTCGCCGATCATCACCGGCTTGGTGATGTGGTGGTTGGGCATCATCGCCGAGGAGCCGCCGGAAAGGTTGGGCACCGTGACCCCGATGATCGAATCCTTCACCGCGTCGACATCGGTGGTGCCGGCCTCGCGCACCGCCTCCAGCCACATGTTGAAGCCGATGTAGTGCGCTTCCATGGGATCGTTGGTCACGGCCATGTCGTCGCCGGTGTATTCGACCCAGTTGTCGATGAAGTCATAGTTGGCGTCGCTGTCGACGCTCATGAAGTAGTTCCACGCCGCCATGTGCCCCACCAGCGGTCCGGTATCGATGCCGGACAGCTCCTGCTCGCCCACCGAGAAGGCGACCACCGGAATGTCGGAGGCACTGATGCCCTGATTGGAAAGTTCGGTATAGAACGGCACGTTGGCATCGCCGTTGATGGTCGAGACCACGGCGGTCTTCTTGCCCTGGCTGCCGAAGTCCTTGACCTCGGAGACGATCGACTGCCAATTGCTGAACCCGAACGGCGTGTAATTGACCATGATGTCGTCGTCGGCGACGCCGTGATCCTTGAGATACGCCTCGAGAATCTTGTTGGTGGTGCGTGGGTAGACGTAGTCGGTACCCAGCAGCGCCCAGCGCTCCACGCCCTGGCTCATCAGGTAGTCGACCGCGGGAATCGCCTGCTGGTTGGGGGCCGCGCCGGTATAGAAGATGTTCTCGGACGACTCCTCGCCCTCATACTGCACCGGATAGAACAGCAGCCCGTTCTCTTCCTCGACCACCGGCAGAACCGCCTTGCGCGACGCCGACGTCCAGTTGCCGAAGATCACGTCGACCTTATCGTCCCCGGTGAGCATGTCACGCGCCTGCTCGGCGTAAAGCGACCAGTCCGAGGCCGGGTCCATCACCACGGGTTCGAGCTGCTTACCCAGCAACCCGCCTTTTTCGTTCTGCTCTTCGATGAGCATCAGCATTTCGTCTTTCAGCGTCGACTCGCTAATGGCCATGGTCCCGGAAAGAGAGTGCAGGATCCCGACCTTGATGGTGTCTTCCTGGGCCGCGGCCGGAAGCGCGATGCCCATCGAGAGTAAGAGTGCGGCGGTGGAGGTGATCTTGTTCACGAACGACTCCTTGCGGATCTGATTGTTGTTGCAGCGCCAATGCACGCTGTTGTCGTGATATCCAGCGACGACGCCCGATGACGTCTACACGACACCTCGCAAGTCATGTGCCAACTTCGTGCACCGCCCTTCAAACCGCATTAGGAACAAGAACTTATAGCGTATACAAAAAGCGCGAAGGCGAGCCGCCCGCACCTAAATGGCGCACGCCGGATCGGTGGGCGCACCAAAGGGGAAGAGGAATGGCGCCATGAGCACCAAAAAAGTGCACACACGCAAGACAAAGAGAGAGGACGCAAGTGACAAGGCGCCCGAGTCTCGAGAGCGGGCGCAAGCAGAAGGGAAAAGAGAGCGCCTGCTAAGCGCTCGAGGCATTGTCCAGTGGCGTGGGATGCTTGCCGTCGCGCCACCCCTGGGTGGACGAGGACGCCGGCTCGAACCACTCCAGCCGACCGTGCAGCGACACCACATCGCCGACCACGATCAGCGTCGGCGGTCGCACGTCTCCCGTGTCGATGGCGGCCAGCAGCCCTTCGGGAAGCGACGCCAGGGTGCCTACATGCACCCGCTGGCGCGCGGTGGTGCCCTGTTCGATCAAGGCCAGGGGCGTGTCGCCGGACATGCCATGCGCCTGCAGCTCATGGCGGATGGTGGCCAGCGAGCCCAGCCCCATGTAGAACACCAGCGTCTGCCCGGGACGCGCCAGCGTCGGCCATTCGAGGTCGCAGCCGCCGTTCTTGAGATGCCCGGTGACGAACCGCACCGACTGGGCATGATCGCGATGGGTCAAGGGAATGCCCGCGTAGGCGGCGCAGCCGCTGGCCGCAGTGATGCCCGGCACCACTTCGAACGCGACGCCCGCCTGGGCCAGGGTTTCCAGTTCTTCGCCGCCACGCCCGAAAATGAACGGATCGCCGCCCTTGAGCCGCACCACGCGATGCCCGGCACGCGCCCAGTCGACCAGTGCCTGGTTGATGCCTTCCTGAGGCACGCTGTGCGACGACCGCGCCTTGCCGACGTACAATCGCCGGGCCTCGGGGTTGGCCAACGCCACGATCTCCTCGCTGACCAGGCGATCGTGCAGCACCATGTCGGCTTCCTGCAGCAGGCGTAGCGCCTTGAGCGTCAGTAGCTCCGGATCACCGGGCCCCGCGCCGACCAGCGCCACATGGCCGTGGAGACGTCGGGGACGCGACGAGCGCGATGTCACATCATGCGAAGAAACAGGCATCGTTATTCCCGGTTCGACTTAAAAAACGAGGTCTTATAGCCAAAACGATAAGGTTCCTCGGCATTGCAGGGAAGGAACGTCTGGTTGGAAGGTTATAACCAAGTAGAGATCCATGCCATTGCCCGTGGCGAGCAATGGCATGGCGGACGCGGCGTCAGGCGTTGATCCGCTCGACGCCATCCATGTAGCCGCGCAGGACCTCGGGAATCACGATGCTGCCATCGGCTTGCTGACAATTCTCGAGCACCGCCAGCAGGCAGCGTCCCACCGCCAGGCCGGAGCCGTTGAGCGTATGCACCAGCTGCGGCTTCTTCTGATCGGGATGCCGCATGCGTGCCTGCATCCGCCGTGCCTGAAAGTCCTCGCAGTTGGAAATCGAGGAAATTTCGCGGTACGTCTCCTGGCTCGGCAGCCAGACTTCGAGATCGTAGGTCTTGGCGGCGCCGAAGCCCATGTCGCCGGCACACAGCGTGACGACGCGATAAGGCAGCTCGAGCGCCTGCAGGATCGCCTCAGCGTGGCCGCGCATGGACTCCAGGGCGTCATAGCTGGTTGCCGGATCGACGATCTGCACCATCTCGACCTTGTCGAACTGATGCTGGCGAATCATGCCGCGGGTGTCTCGCCCGTAGGCGCCCGCCTCGCTGCGGAAACACGGCGTATGAGCGGTCAGCTTCAGGGGCAGCTCGGCAGGCGTGAAGATCTGCTCCCGCGCGATGTTGGTCAACGGCACTTCGGCGGTGGGAATCAAGTAGAAGTCATGATCCCCCTCCAGCTTGAACAGGTCCTCGCCGAACTTGGGCAACTGCCCCGTGCCGGTGAGCGAGGCGTCGTTGACGATATAGGGAACGTAGCATTCCTCGTAGCCGTGCTCGCGCGTCTGCTTATCGAGCATGAACTGCGCCAGCGCGCGGTGCAGCCGCGCGATGGGACCACGCATCACGGCGAACCGCGACCCGGTCAGCTTGGCCGCCATCTCGAAATCGAGATAGCCGAACTTGGCGCCCAGATCGACATGATCGCGCACCTCGAAGTCGAAGGTGCCCGGTGTGCCCCAGCGATGCAGCTCCACGTTATCGGCCTCGTCGAGGCCCTGGGGCACGCTGTCATGCGGCAGGTTGGGCAGCGCCGCGACGCTCTCGTCCCACTCGGTCTGCACCTCGGCGAGACGCACCTTGGCGGCGTCGAGGCGCTCGCCCAGATCGCTGACTTCATCGAGCAGCGGCTGAATGTCCTCGCCCGATGCCTTGGCCTGGCCGATCGCCTTGGAGCGCGTGTTGCGCTCGTTCTGCAGGCGTTCGGTCTCGGTCTGCAGCTCACGGCGGCGCGATTCCAGCGCCTCGAGACGCGCCGTATCCAGGGTAAAGCCGCGACGGGCCAGTCGTTCGGCGACCAGAGGCAGGTCGCTGCGCAACAATTTAGGATCGAGCATGGATCTTATCCGTCGGAAAAAAAGATGAAGCAACGTGAATGGAGTCCCATTGTAGGGAAAAGCCGCGGCGTTAACCACGCTCGCCCGCTCCCATTCGGGATGCGCCACGCGGCGCGCTGAAGTAAAGTGGTCCCAGACACTGGCGTCCCGACGACGCCCTGGCACAGGCGGCCATAGAAACCGCCGCCCGACGCTGACCGATGGCTTGAGACTCCATGATCGCACCCCTGGACACCCCGGAACGCACCACCACGCCCTATCTGCGCTTTATCGAGGCGCTCGACGCCGCCGGCTTTCGCGGCGACATCGCCCCGGACTACGCCAACCGCACGGTGCTGGCCACCGACAACTCCATCTACCAGCGCCTGCCCCAGGCCGTGCTCTATCCCCGCGACGCCGAGGACCTCGCCCGCCTGGCCCGCCTCGCCGCGCGCGAGGAATTCCAGGCCATCGTGCTCACCCCGCGCGGCGGGGGCACCGGCACCAACGGGCAGTCGCTGACCGACGGCCTGGTGGTCGACGTCTCCCGGTACATGAACCGCATCCTCGAGATCGACGCCGAGAACCGCCGTGTGCGCGTCCAGGCCGGCGTGGTCAAGGATCAGCTCAACGCCGCCCTCAAGCCGTACGGCCTGTTCTTCGCGCCGGATCTGTCGACCTCCAACCGCGCGACCATCGGCGGCATGATCTCCACCGACGCCAGCGGCCAGGGCAGCTGCGAGTACGGCAAGACCCGCGATCACGTGCTGGCACTGGACATGCTGCTGCTCGGCGGCGAGCGTCTGCACTGCCAGCCCCTCGACGCCGACGCCCTCGACCAGGCCTGCGCACGCGATGACCGCATCGGCGACGCACACCGCACCGCGCGCGAGATCGCCGACACCCAGGGCGCCTTGATCGAGGCCACGTTCCCGCCTCTCAACCGCTGCCTGACGGGCTACGATCTGGCTCACCTGCGCCGCGCGGATGGTACCTTCGATCTCAACAGCGTGCTTTGCGGTTCGGAAGGAACGCTGGGCTTTCTCGCCGAGGCCACGCTCAACGTCCTGCCCATCCCCAAGCATTCGACCCTGGTCAACATTCGCTATCGCGGCTTCATGGATGCCCTGCGCGACGCCAAGGCGCTGATGAGCGGTGACAGTCGCCCGACCTCCATCGAGACGGTCGACGACAAGGTACTCACCCTGGCCATGGAGGATTTCGTCTGGGACAGCGTCGCCGAGTATTTCCCCGCCGAGGAGGCGGACATACACGGCATCAACCTGGTCGAATTCAACGACGACGATCCCGAGCGTCTGGCGGCGCGCGTCGAGGCCTTCTGCACGCATCTCGGTACCGACACGCAGGTCGAGCGTCTCGGCCATACCCTGGCCGAGGGCCGCGAGGCGATCACCCGCGTCTATGCCATGCGCAAGCGCGCGGTGGGCCTGCTCGGCAACGCCAAGGGCGAAAAGCGCCCGATTCCCTTCGTCGAGGATACCGCCGTACCGCCCGAACATCTGGCCGACTACATCGCCGAGTTTCGCGCCCTGCTCGATGCCCATGGACTGGCGTACGGCATGTTCGGCCACGTCGATGCGGGCGTACTGCACGTGCGACCGGCCATCGACATGAAGGACCCCGAGCAGGCCACGCTGATCCGCACCCTGTCCGACGAGGTCGCCGCGCTGACCCAGCGCTACCACGGGCTGCTGTGGGGCGAGCATGGCAAGGGCGTGCGCTCGGAATACGCGCCGCAGTTCTTCGGCGAGCTCTACCCCAGCCTGCAGCGCCTCAAGGCGGCGTTCGACCCGCACAATCAGCTCAACCCCGGCAAGATCGCCACGCCCGCCGCCCCTTTCTCCACGACTGATGAACCCGGCGCCTCCGAAAGCGCCGAGGCGGAACCGGTCAAATGGGTTGATCCGGGGCTCTTGACCATCGACGGCGTGCCGACCCGTGGGCAAAGCGACCGCCAGATCGACGAGCGCGTCTGGCAGCACCATGCCAGCGCCGTCTATTGCAACGGCAACGGCGCCTGCTACAACTACGACCCCAATGACGCCATGTGCCCGTCGTGGAAGGCCACCCGCGAGCGCGTCCACTCGCCCAAGGGACGCGCCAGCCTGATGCGGGAATGGCTGCGCCTGCAGGACCAGGCCGGCATCGACGTCATCGAGGAATCACGCCAGAAGCAAGCCGAAGGCCTCTGGGGCGCCACCAAGGCGTTCCCACGTCGCCTACGTAACACGCTGCGCAAGCGCCGCGGCCAGGCAGATGTCTCCCATGAGGTGTATGACGCCATGGCCGGCTGCCTGGCGTGCAAGTCCTGCGCCGGACAGTGCCCGATCAAGGTCAACGTCCCCGAGTTTCGCTCGCAGTTCCTGGAGCTCTATCACAACCGCTACCTGCGTCCGCCGCGCGACTACCTGATCGGCTCGCTGGAATTCTTCGTGCCCTATCTCAAGCCGGTGGCGCCTGCGTATAACGCGCTGCTGAACACACGCTTGGCAGAGCGCTTGCTCGCCGGGCCGCTAGGCATGGTCGATACCCCGCGCCTGTCTCGCGCGAGTCTCGCCAAGCAACTCAGGGCGTGGGGCATCGCCGAAGCCACGCCCACTGCGCTGGGCCTGTTGACCGAACGCCAGAAGACGCGCAGCGTGGTCATCGTTCAAGATGCGTTCACCAGCCACTTCGAAGCCAAGCTGGTGATGGATATCGTCGAGCTTCTCTCGCGGTTGGATATTCGCGTCTTCGTCGCGCCCTTCCACGCCAACGGCAAACCGCTGCACGTGCAGGGCTTTATGGGCGCGTTCGAAAAGACCGCTACCGCCCAGGCGAAGCGCCTCAAGACGCTCGCCGACTTCGGCGTGCCCTTGGTGGGCATCGACCCAGCCATGACGCTTGCCTACCGTCAGGAGTACGTCAAGGCGCTGGGGCCCGAGGCCGTGCCTGAGGTGCTACTGCTCCAGGAGTGGTTGCTATCTTTGGGTCGCGCCCTGCCACCCGCCGGCCTGCCGGCGATCGAGGACCCTGGCTACAAGCTGCTGACGCACTGCACCGAGAAGACCAATGCGCCGGGCGCGACCAAAGCGTGGCAGCAGGTGTTCGCAGCTTTTGGACTGGAGCTGGAAAGTGTCGCCACCGGATGTTGCGGCATGTCCGGCACCTACGGACACGAAGCCCGTAATCGCGAGACCTCCGAGAAAATATACGATCTCTCGTGGCGAACGCCGGTCGAAGACGACGCCAATGCCGGACGTCTGCTGGCCACCGGCTACTCATGCCGCAGCCAGGCCAAGCGCCTCTCCGATGCTGTACTGCCGCATCCGTTACAGGGCTTGCTGACGGCACTCAAACGCACCCGACCTTGAGGCGTCGACGATGTCTCGAACGCTTATTTTCATTGGCCTGGCCATCGTGGTCATCGGCTTGTTGTGGCCCTGGCTTTCCAAGCTACCGCTCGGGCATCTGCCCGGTGATATCGCGATCAAGCGCGAGGGCTTCGCCTTCTATTTTCCGATCACCAGCATGATCCTGGTAAGCGTGGTCATATCGGCCCTGTTGTGGCTGTTCAATCGCTGAGTCGATGTACACCAAGTCGGTGCAGCGAGACACGCCATAAGGGAGCATTCCAGTAGCGGTATAGACACATTCATCATTAACGCTTGCCGTGCATTGCAACTGGCGTGAGGCGACGCTAGGCTTCGCGCTTTCGTTCACCCCAAGGAGCGCGACCATGGAGCACGCTGCCGTCGACCTGACCTTGATCGGCCTGCTCGCGCTGATCTGCCAATGGCTGGCCTGGCGTCTCAAGTTGCCGGCGATCCTGCCGCTTTTGATCGTGGGTATCGTCATGGGCCCCGTGACCGGTCTGCTCCAGCCCGATGCGCTGCTCGGCGACCTGCTGTTCCCGCTCGTTTCGCTGGCGGTGGCGGTGATCTTGTTCGAGGGCAGCCTGACGCTCGACTTCGGCGATCTGCGCGGCCATGGCCACATCGTACGTCGGCTCGTCACCTGGGGAGCACTGGTCACCGGCATCATCGGCATCGTCGCGGCACGTTATACCCTGGGACTGTCGTGGGAAATGGCCAGCGTCCTGGGCGCCGTGCTGGTGGTGACGGGGCCGACAGTGGTGCTGCCCATGTTGCAGACGCTGCGTGCCCGCGAACACCTTTCGCAGATCCTGCGCTGGGAAGGCATCCTGATCGATCCGGTGGGCGCCATCGGCGCGGTGCTGGTGTACGAATTCGTCGCCCTGGGCGCATCCAACGGGGCTGCCACCTACACCCTGGTATTGTTCGCCAAGACGGCACTGATCGGTTTCGGGCTCGGCGGCCTGGGGGGCTATCTGTGGGGCTGTGTCCTGCGCCACCACTGGTTGCCGCAGCGCCTGCACAGCTTCGGCACGCTGATGGCCATGCTGTCGCTGTTCACGCTCTCCAACATGCTCTTTCACGAATCCGGGCTGTTGACCGTGACGGTGATGGGCGTGTGGCTGGCCAATATGCGCGGCGTCCCCACGCAGCAAATCATCGAGTTCAAGGAAACGCTCTCTTTGCTGTTGATCTCGGGGCTTTTCATCCTGCTCGCCGCACGCTTGACCGTCGATCAGTTGGCGCAGCTTTCTTGGCCTGCCTGGGCGTTCCTGCTCATCTTGGTGGGCGTGGCCCGTCCTCTGGCGGTATGGGTCTGCACCCTGGGCACTCGGCTCAACTGGCGAGAGAAAGCGTTGCTGGCATGGCTCTCGCCGCGCGGCATCGTCGCCGCCGCCGTGGCCTCGCTGTTCGCCCTCAAGCTCGAGAACCTGAACATGCCGGGCGCGGAAATGCTGGTGCCGGTCACCTTCCTGGTCATCATCAGCACCGTCGTAGTGCAAAGCTTGCTGTCGCGCCCCATTGCGCTGGCATTGAAGGTCAGCGAACCGCCGCCCGCCGGCTTTCTGATCATCGGCGCCAACCCGGTGGCCCGTACCATCGCCAAGGCGTTGGAAGAATCCGGCTTCACCGTGCGCCTGACCGACAACAGTTGGGACGCGGTGCAGGAAGCGCGCATGGCCGGTTTGCCTGTCTACTACGGCAACCCGCTCTCCGAGCATGCCACCCAGCATCTCGAACTGACCGGTATCGGCCACCTGCTACCGTTGTCGCCCTACCGCGAACTGAACAACCTGGCGATCCTGCATTTCGAGCATGTGCTAGGGCACGGCAAAGTCTTTCGTCTTGCGGCGGGCACCAGCAAGCACGCACAACGCCATCAAGAGCAGGCGTTGGATCATCTGCCCATGGTCTTCGGTGAAGACGTGACGTATGCCCAGCTCTCGAGCGTGGTCTACCGTGGCGGCGAGGTTCGCAAGACCAAGCTGAGTGCCAACTTCAACATCGAGAACTATCGCCAGGCGCACCAGAACCGCTTGTTGCCCCTATTCTGTATCGGCCCCAACGGCCGCATTCGGGTCGCCAACGACCGGGCACCGCTTACCCCTCGTGCCGGGGACACCCTGATCAGTTTGATCTACCCCGACTCCCCCGAATTCTGAACGCCCCAAAATTCTGAATACCCCAACGCCATCGGGCCGCACAAGGCGGCCCGATAGGGGACGGCATAAGAAACTGGCGAATGCGCGTCTAGAAAAACAGGCGACGCAAGGCACTGCCCGGGTCCGCCTCGCGCATGAAGGCCTCGCCGACCAGGAAGGCATTCACGTCGTGCTCACGCATGTGCTCGACATCGTCACGCGTGTGGATGCCCGATTCGGTAACGACCGTGACATGCTGTGGAATGCGCGGCAGCAGCTCGAAGGTCGTCGCCAATGAGGTCTCGAAGGTGCGCAAATCGCGATTGTTGATTCCTACCAGCGTCAAATCCAACGCCAGCGCGCGCTCAAGCTCATGGGCATCGTGGACTTCCACCAGCACGTCCATGCCCAGCTCATGCGCTTGTTGGTGAAAGGCTTTCAGGCGGGCGTCGTCGAGTGCCGCGACGATCAGCAGGATGCAGTCCGCGCCGATGGCCCGCGCCTCGCTGACCTGATAAGAGTCGACGATGAAATCCTTGCGGATCACCGGCAGTGCGCAGGCCTCGCGCGCCGCCTGCAGGTCACGCTCGTGGCCCTGGAAGAAGTCGGCATCGGTCAACACCGAGAGGCAACTGGCCCCTGCCTCGGCGTATGACTTGGCGATCTGGGCCGGCTGGAAGTCCTCGCGGATCACGCCCTTGGAGGGCGAAGCCTTCTTGACCTCGGCGATGACCGCCGGGTCACCCACCGCAATGCCGCGCTCGAGCGCGGCGACGAAGCCTCGCGGGGCGGCTTGCTGGCGCGCCTGTTCCAGAAGCTGCACTTCACTGATGCGCGCCCGCCGCTCGCGTATCTCGTCGTCCTTGCGCGCCAGAATCTTGGCCAGAATCGTCGGCAGGCCGGTGTCGTGGTCGTGGCTCATCAGCGGTCGTCCTTATGCGCCAGAATGCGCGTGAAATCCGCGAGTTCTTTCATCTTCTCCAACGGCAGCTTGGACCCTTGAGCATCCTGCGCCAAGATCACGCCCTCTTTCAACGTGTCCGCTACACCAGCAGCGTAAAGCGCGGCCCCTGCATTCAGCGCCACGATATCCGCCGCCGGCCCTTCGCCCACGAGTGCAGCCTTGACCAGCTTGAGACTATCCTCGGCGGTCACAACTTTCAGTGGCTCTAGCGACTGGCGTTCGATGCCGAAGTCCTCCGGCGCGATGGTGTATTCGCGAATCTCGCCGTCCTGCAACTCGGCCACGTGCGTCGGCGCGGCCAGGGAAATCTCGTCAAGACCGTCCTCGGCATTGACGACCAGCACATGGTCGCTGCCGAGTCGCTTCAAGGCTTCCGCCATGACCGTCAGCAACGCGGGATCGTAGACGCCCAGTAGCTGGTTCGGCGTATTGGCGGGATTGGTCAGTGGCCCGAGGATGTTGAACACGGTGCGCACCCCCATCTCACGACGCGGGCCGATGGCATGCCGCATGGCCTGGTGATGCATGGGTGCGAACATGAAGCCCACCCCGACTTCCTGGATGCAGCGCGCCACTTCATTCGGCGGCAGATCCAGCGAAATGCCCGCCACATCGAACAAGTCGGCGCTCCCGGAAGACGACGACACGCTACGATTGCCGTGTTTGGCGACGCGGCCACCGGCGGCGGCGACCACGAAGCTAGAGGCCGTGGAGACGTTGAACAGGTTGGCCCCGTCGCCGCCCGTGCCGACGATATCCACCAGGTGCGTACGGTCGACCTCGACGGGCAGCATCAATTCACGCATCACCTGCGCGGCCGCCGTGATCTCGTCGGCCGTCTCGCCCTTCATCGACAGGCCGATCAGAAAGCCGCCGATCTGGGCGTCGCTGGCCTCACCGGTCATGATCGCTTTCATCACCGAGTGGGTGTCATCGAAGCTCAAGTGGTGACGACGCATCACCGCGCCGATGGCTTCTCGCATCTGCATGTTTCGCTCCTCGTTACGCGCGGCGTTTCAGAAAGTTGGCCAAAAGCTCGTGGCCCTGACGGGTCATGATCGATTCGGGATGGAACTGCACGCCCTCGATATCCAGCGTCTTGTGGCGCATGCCCATGATCAAACCGGGGGTGACGTCATCGGCCACGACGCGCGCCGAGATCTCGAGACATTCCGGCAGTCCCTGCTCGGCCACCACCAGCGAGTGATAACGCGTCACCTCGAGCGGGTTGGCCAGGCCATCGAACACACCGCGACCATCGTGCTCGACCCGCGAGGTCTTGCCATGCATGACCTGTGGCGCCCGCACCACCTCGCCGCCAAAGACCTGCCCAATGGCCTGATGCCCTAGACAAATCCCCAAGATCGGCAGCTTGCCTGCGAAATAACGCACAGCCTCGAGCGAAATGCCCGCCTCATTGGGCGTGCACGGCCCCGGCGAGATCACCAAATGACTCGGCGCAAGGCGCTCGATCTCCTCGAGGGTGATGGCGTCGTTGCGGTAGGTGACGACGTCGGCCCCCAACTCCGCCAGATACTGCACGACGTTATAGGTAAAGCTGTCGTAATTATCGATCATCAGCACGGACATGGCGATAAAGTCCTGTTTCTCATTAAGTTCTTTGGCATGAGCTCTTGATAATGCAGATTGTGATTCACAATCTTACCCGAGTCGGTCTCTCCAGGTATGCCAGCCGTGCAGGGAGCGATAGACACAAAAATGCCGCCCTGACGGCGGCATTTCGTTCAGTCGCAAGCGTGCCGCCCCTCGCTCAGGAGCGCCACCACTTCATGGGACCGAATGTCAGATCTGGTATATTCATGCCTCAATAGTGCTCGCGCGTCACGGGCCATGTCAAGCGCTCGCCGCCGCCCTCGATGTCTGAAAACGCCAGACCGACGCCACACCCTTTTCACGCCCACACGACGCTTTATCTATCGCACCTATCACATGAACCTCTGCCGATCGTATCTACTCGCCCATGGCACGAACATTCCTGTGAGCGCATGACCTTCCAGCAGGAACATCCCTGAAAATAGCTGGTCACAAAGATGCTCCTACGTGCTGCGCAGGTAGGAGATCGCTCTTTACTGACATGGATACGACTGTATGGATACACGTTTTAAAAACTTCGCCCTCGCCGGTTTTCTAGGTCTCATGTCTATTGGGCAAGCGCAGGCTTTTTCTCTCGATAGCATGAAAGACGAGGCAGCAGACATGATGTCCGGCAGCGGAGGAGGAGGCAATGGAAGCGCCAGCCTGTTGAGCACGTTATCCAGCGGTTCCTTCAACCCCGGAAGCCTTACCAATCTCACGGGCGTGATCAGCTATTGCCAAGATAACGGCTATCTCGGTAGTACTGCCGACATCGCGAAGAATCAGGTCATGGAACAGTTGGGGGTCAATTCCGAACCCACCGATGACAGCGACTACCAGCAAGGCTTGAGCGGTATCCTTCAAGGCGAGGATCAGGAATTCAACCTGACGTCCCTCGGCGACAAGGTCGGCGAGAAAGCCTGTGGGATGGTTGCCGATCAGGCCACGTCTTTTGTTGGAGGCTAACTTCTCCAAACGGCCCTACTATTGGTACCACTGCGCGTAAGACGTACCGTGCCGAGTATTGACGGCACGATCACGGCTGGCACTTGATCTCGCCGCGCGACGACGCCATATCTATTTTAAAGACATGGCTTAGAGGCATTCCTCATCCGCAGGAGGCACCAATGAAACGCATGATAGGCGCAGCCATTGCCAACTGGTTCCGTAAGCCCGAGAACCGCGAAAAGGCAAAGCGAACGGCCAAGCAGATGGCCGATAAGTACCAGAATCGTCGCAAGAAATCATCCAACGACTCGTCTTCTCGCTAAGCGTGTCTTGCACGGCGCTACGTCATAACGCAGCGCCGTCCTCCCCGCATACGTGTGACCCTACAGCCACATCAACCGAGATTGTCGAGGCCCCGCTCGGCCATCGCCACCGCGCGAAACAATGCGCGGCCTTTATTGAGCGTTTCCTGCCACTCCTGCTCGGGCACCGAGTCGGCGACGATACCCGCGCCCGCCTGTACATGTAGCTGGCCGTCCTTGATGACCGCCGTGCGAATGGCGATGGCGGTATCCATGTTGCCGTGCCAGGAAAGATAACCGACCGCCCCGCCATATACGCCGCGTTTGACCGGCTCGAGTTCGTCGAGGATCTGCAAGGCGCGGAACTTGGGCGCGCCGGAAAGCGTGCCCGCCGGGAAGGTGGCGCGCAGCACATCGAGTGCCGACATGCCGGGCTTCAGCTTGCCGGTCACATGGGAAACGATATGCATGACGTGCGAGTAGCGCTCGATCGCCATGTTGTCGGTGACTTCTACCGAGCCGGTTTCGCTGATGCGCCCTATGTCGTTGCGGCCCAGATCGATCAGCATCAGGTGCTCGGCGATCTCCTTGGGGTCGGCAAGCAGTTCGGCCTCGAGCGCCTTGTCTTCCGCTTCATTTTGGCCTCGCACTCGCGTGCCGGCGATGGGACGCACGGTGACTTCGCCGTCTTCCAGGCGCGTGAGGATTTCCGGCGACGACCCGACCACATGATGATCGTCGAGGTTGAAGAAGAACATGTAAGGCGATGGATTGAGGCTACGTAGCGCGCGATACAGGTCCAGTGGCGCCGCGCGATAGGGGATCGTCATGCGTTGCGACGGCACGCATTGCATGACATCGCCAGCGAGCACGTATTCCTTGATTTGTTCGACCGCGTCCTTGAAGCCCGCCTCGGTAAACCCGGAAGTAAAGTGCCCCTCCTCCACCGCCGGCCCTCCGGTACCGGGGCTGACGGTATTGAGCGTGGCGCTACGCAGCTTCATTTCCAGCGCCTCGAGACGCTCCAAGGCCTGCGGATAGGCATCCGTCGCGTCGGGATCGGCGTGCGTCCACAGCGTCAGACGCCCGGAAAGGTTATCGAAAACCACCAACTCATCGCAGACCATCAGCAGGATGTCCGGCACCCCGATGGGATCAGGCTTTTCCACGCCCCGCAGGCGCGGTTCGATATAACGGATGGTGTCGTGACCGAAATACCCGACCAAACCGCCATCGAAACGCGGCTGATCGTCGACCTGCGGCACCTTGAAGCGCGCTTGAAACTGCTCGATCCACGCCAACGGGTCTTCGACCTCGGTGGCGCCGAGCACTTCGCCATCGGCGATATGCCGTACTACTTGGCCGCGCACTTCGATGCGCTCGCGACTCGGTAAGCCGATGATCGAGTAACGCCCCCATTTCTCGCCGCCCTGCACGGACTCGAGCAGGAAGGTCCAGGGCGCATCGGCCAACTTGAGATAGGTAGAGAGCGGCGTGTCGAGATCTGCGAGTACTTCGCGGGTCACGGGGATACGGTTATAGCCAGCCTGCGCCAGCTCGGTGAAGCGTTCGGGGGTCATCATGCCCTGCATTCCTTTGGTGAAAGTCTACGTCGTGACGAATTCGCACTTCCGCATGAGGCCGACACACAGACGGGTCGGCGAGCATCACCATCGCCAGCGTTTGACTGCGCGCATCAACGCATGGGCTCTACGGAATGAGGGGGCATCCAGATCCATGAAACGCTATCCGTTATAGCAGATGATTATCAAAGGCTTAGCGTATAGACACCAGCATCGAAAAACACTAAACGAGTTCCCCCAGCGATTCAACCATGACATCCGGCTCGCTCGCGGCCACCGGCTCGCCGTGATTGTACCCGTATGGCACCGCCAATGTGCGAAAACCCGCCCGCTTACCGGCTTCCACATCGTGCCGTGAATCCCCCACCATCAGGCATGCACTCGGCGCGACCTCAAGCCGGTCCGCCAGGTGCAATAGCGGGGCCGGGTCGGGTTTCCTGGTCGACAATGCATCTCCCCCCAGGGACAACGCAAAGTAATGTTCTAGGCCCAGGCATTTTAGAATAGGGGCGATGAACGCGGTCGGCTTGTTGGTAACCAACCCCAGCATCATATCGCGCGCGGCAAGCGCCTCGAGGGCATCGCGAACGCCGGGATAGACGTACGTCAATTGGCATGGCGCTTGCCGATAGTGGCGTAAGAAAGCTTCATGTGCGGCATCGAGCTCCACATCTTGCGCGCCGACGGCATGTAGCGCCCGCTCGACGAGCTTGCGAGACCCGTTGCCGACCCAGTCCCGCACTGCCGCCTCGCCCACCTCGGGCAGCGCCATGTCACGAAGCGCCCCATCGACCGCGGCAGCCAGGTCCGGCACGGAATCGATCAGAGTGCCGTCGAGATCGAAGACCACGAGCCGAATACCCTCAAGGGCGGGGTGTGTCGCGCTGAACGACATGATCGTCTCCTTGAATTAAAAAGCGCCACCATAATGCATGTAATATTACGCAAAAACGCGACGGCGCGCGTGCCTGCCGGTGTTCTTAGTACGTGAACAGCGTTATTCTATACACAGACGTCGCCGACACCAGGCGCCAGCGCTCCCTCGTCACGACGCACGGCCCAACCAGCGCGTGCGCCCGTGCCCTTGCCATTACGCTGCGATGCCCGACCCTGGCGACTTTTTTTCGAACCCTTTCAATGATTTTCTCCAGGAGTCAGTATGTCCACACCCCGCATCGTGGTGGTTGGTGGCGGCGCCGGCGGCCTCGAACTGGTTACCCGCCTGGGACGCAAGCTCGGCAAGCACCAACGTGCCGAGATCGTGCTCGTCGACCGCAACTCGACCCATATCTGGAAACCCTTGCTACACGAAGTAGCCACGGGCGTGCTCGACTCCAGCCTCGACGAAGTCTCCTATCAAGGTCACTCCAAGGCGCATGGTTACCGCTTCCAGCGCGGCACGCTGAGCAATCTCGATCGCGACAACCGCACCATCACCCTGGCGCCGATCATCGACGATGACGGCGTCGTGATCCTCCCCGCCCGCACGATCGACTACGATTATCTGGTCATGGCGCTAGGCAGCGTCTCCAACGACTTCGGCACCCCCGGCGTCGCCAAGCATTGCCACTTCATAGACAGCCCCGGGCAGGCCGAAAACTTCCGTCAGAACATGCTCAACACCTTCCTACGTTACAGCGATCCCGAACGCCGAACCCATCCCAAATTGAGCGTGGGGCTCGTAGGGGCCGGCGCCACCGGGGTCGAACTCGCCGCGGAGTTGATCGGTGCCTCGAAGATGCTGCACAGCTACGGCTTCACCGCCATGGATAGCGGCAAGCTGGAGATTCATCTGATCGAGGCGGCGCCACGCATTCTGCCAGCGCTCCCCGAACGCATCAGCCAGGCCGTGCATAAGGAACTGGAAAAGCTTGGCGTGCAGATCCACGTTGACACCCGCGTGACCTGCGCCGATGAACACGGCTTCATCACCGCCGACGAGACACGCATCGCCACCGACCTGAACGTCTGGGCAGCGGGGATTCGCGCACCGGCATTTCTATCCGAACTGGGCCTTGCTACCGAGCGCAACCATCAGCTCAAGGTAAACCAGACGCTGCAGAGCCTCGACGACGAGCGCATCTTCGCCTTCGGCGATTGCGCCTCTTGCCCGCAACCCGACGACACGCGCGTCCCACCGCGCGCACAAGCAGCCCACCAGCAGGCCACCTTGCTGTATCACAACCTGCGCGCCGCCATGGACGACAACCCCCTCAAGCCCTTCGTGTTTCGCGACCGTGGTTCGTTGATCTCGCTGGCCCACTTCGAAGCCGTGGGTAGTCTGATGCGAGGCGCCTCGGCGCGTAGCCTGTTCATCGAGGGTCGCCTGGCGAAGCTGTTCTACGCCTCGCTCTATCGCATGCATCAGATGGCCATTCATGGCGTGGTCAAAACCGGCATGACCGTCGTCGTCGATGGCTTGAACCGTTACTTGCGTCCACGCATGAAGTTGCACTGATCTAGCCGGGCCACCATGATCGAGACATCGCAACGCTCGATCATGGAGCCCGTTCATGCAACATTTTTTCAATGACACTTCACGCGTCGTCACAGACGTTCTCTACGCGGCCAGCCATCTTGCCCCCTTGCGTATTGCCGATCCCCAAAGCGGCGTACGGATTCTGATTCGTCGCGACTGGGAGCGCGATACGCTCGGCCAGCGACAAGTCGCGGTGCTATCCGGTGGCGGCGCAGGACACGAGCCCGCGCATGCGGGCTTCATCGGCCAGGGCATGCTGACTGGGGTGATTTCCGGCAGCCTATTCGCCTCGCCCAGCATGGACGCCGTACTCGCCGCCATTCGCGAAGTCTGTGGGCCGGCCGGCTGCCTACTGGTCGTCAAGAACTATACCGGGGACCGGCTCAATTTCGGACTGGCGGCCGAACATGCGCGTCGCGAAGGGCTCAAGGTCGCCATGGTCATCGTTGCCGACGATATCTCCCTGCCCGATACACCACAGCCGCGCGGCCTCGCCGGTACGCTGCTGATTCACAAGATCGCCGGCTATCACGCGCAGCAGCAAGACTCGCTGGACGATATTCAAGCCCTTGCTCAACACGCATGCGAGCGCATGGCCTCGATGGGCATGGCGCTCACGCCAGCCACCTTGCCAGGCCAAGCACGTCCCGACCGAAGCCCGGAACTGGGACTTGGCATTCACAACGAGCCGGGCGCCCGGCATATCGTGCCGGATAGCGCACGCGACGCCATGAGCCACGTCGTCACGCCCCTCGCGACCACCCTCGAGGCGCGTGGCCACACCGACAACTGGATCGCCCTGCTCAACAACCTGGGGAGTTGTTCGACACAAGAAATGGGCGTGCTGGCCGCCAGCTTGATCGATGGACTCGACCCAGCACGACTGACTCAGTTCATCGGCCCCGCGCCCTTGATGACCTCGTTGGACATGCACGGTTTCTCGGTGACGCTAATGGCCACCGACGACGCCATGCTGACCGCCTTGCGGGCGCCTACCGATGCCCCCGCCTGGCCAGGCGTCCAGGACGTGCGCCAGCCGGACACCTTCACACCCAACCTCGTCGCCCGCAACGGCGCACTGCAAGACAACGCACCCCAGGCGACGCACATTGCGGCGGCGCTCACTCAGGTGCTCAGTGTGTTACGCGGTGCACGTGACGATCTCGACGGGCTCGATGCCCAGAGCGGCGACGGCGATGCCGGCAGTAGCTTGGTGGAGGGCGCCGATGCCATCGAGCAAGCGTTAACGGCAGGCCGGTTGGATACCGCTCACCCCGAACGGTTATTCGCCGGCCTTGGACAATGCCTGGCCACCGGCATGGGCGGTTCGAGCGGGGTACTGCTATCGATCCTGATGACCGCCACGGCGACCGCCCTCGAGCATCGCAACCTGGTAGACAGCCTCTGGCAAGGAGTCGAACGCATGCAGACCTATGGCGGCGCCCGGCTCGGCGACCGCACCCTGCTTGATGCCTTGATCCCCGCGCTTCAAGCGCTCCAAAAGAATGCCACGCTCACCGAAGCGGCCCAAGCAGCACGTCAGGGTGCCGCGCATACGGCGACGCTCTCCCGCGCCCGGGCGGGACGTGCCGCCTATGTCCCCGACAGTGCGCTGGAAGGTGTCGTCGATCCCGGCGCAGAAGCGGTCGCACGCGTCTTCGAGACACTAGCGCGCTGCCTATGACAGCGGCCTAGGAAGACGGCGCCTCGCTCCCGCGTGCCGCCAACCAGGCACGCTTGGCGGCGGGGCTGAGCTTCTTGAGCGCCGCCTCCCGACGCAGCGCCTCGCCGTGGCTGCCCACGTATTCCGAATGACGCAAGGTCAATGGTCCCTTGCCGCGCAAGGCACGCGCGCCGCGCTTGCCATCGCGATGCTCGCGGAAACGACGCGCCACATCGGTGGTCACGCCGGTATATAGCGCCCCCGCCGCCGTTTCGACCAGGTACAGATACCAGGCCTGAGCGCGTGCAGCGGACTCATCATCGGCCATGCAGCACCCGACTCAACGCTGCGCCAAGGCGTCGCGGAAACCCCGCATGACACTTTCATAACGGTGCGGATCCGCCTCGTCGCGTGCCTTGAATATTGCCGACCCGGCGACGAACGTATCCGCGCCGGCACGTGCGATCTCGGCGATATTCTCGACCTTGACGCCACCGTCGACCTCCAGACGGATATCGCGACCGCTGGCATCGATGCGTTGGCGCACCTCGCGCAGCTTATCGAGCGTGCCAGGGATGAAGGATTGCCCCCCGAAGCCAGGGTTGACGCTCATCAGCAGCACCATGTCGAGCTTGTCCATGACGTAGTCGAGGTAGGAAAGCGGCGTGGCGGGATTGAAGACCAGGCCGGCCTTGCAGCCACCATCGCGGATCAACTGCAGGGATCGGTCGATGTGTTCGCTGGCCTCGGGATGAAAGGTGATGTAGCTCGCGCCCGCCTCGATGAAGTCTCCGATCAGGCGATCCACCGGTTTGACCATCAAATGCGCATCGATGGGCGCGGTAATGCCATGATCACGCAGAGCCTTGCACACCATCGGCCCAATGGTGAGATTGGGGACGTAATGATTGTCCATGACATCGAAGTGCACGATATCCGCGCCGGATGCCAATACGTCCTCCGTCTCCTGACCCAGACGAGCGAAATCGGCGGACAGGATCGAAGGCGCAATCTTGAAGTCGGGCATAAGCAATAAAGGTGCTTTCGGCTGGAAATGAAGGCTTCATTCTAGCGAATGCCGGGCGGAAAAACAGGCTCATGGACGAGCTCGATCACAGTTGCCGTGCATATTCAGGTGCGGTAATCGGTATCCGTTCAAACGACGGTATACGCCTGTTCCGCATGGTTGCGGTGACCACCGCCTGAGGGTAGCGTAGACATATTGGTTCATTCTCCAAACGGCCCGCCATCGCGCGGGATGCGTCTTGGACCGTATCGGTCCCGGAGGTTCCATGGTGTCGAATCCGCCGAGTGGAGATGACCAAGTACCGCTTCTCTCGCGTGCCGTCAATGTCAGTCGCAGCGAGTTGCCCGGCCTGCTAAGCGCTGCGGCTTATTTCTTCTGCCTGTTATGCAGCTACTACATCCTGCGACCAGTGCGCGACGAGATGGGCGTGCGCGGCGGCGTGGAGAACATGCAGTGGCTATTTACCGCCACGTTTTTTGCCATGCTTCTCGCCGTACCGGTGTTCGCCACCCTGGCCACACGCTTTCGTCGTACGCGCCTGATCCCCGCCGTCTATGGCTTTTTTATCGCCTGCATCGCCCTGTTTTGGCTGTGGTTGCGTGTCGACATGCAGATGGTCTGGGCGGCGCGTAGTTTTTTCGTCTGGCTGTCGGTGTTCAACCTGTTCGTCGTATCGGTCTTCTGGAGTTTCCTGACCGATGTGTTTACGAATCGCCAGGCGACGCGCCTGTTCGGTGCCATCGCCGCCGGCGGGAGCGCCGGTGCGATCGCCGGTCCTGCGATCACCGGCGTGCTGGCTCAGCAACTCGAGCCGGCAAGCCTATTGCCCATCGCCGCTGTTATCCTCGCCTGCACCCTGCCGTGCATGTGGGTACTCGAACGCTGGTCCAGCCGCAGTAGCGAGCATGGCACTACGAATCAGCCGCTCGGCGGTACGCTATTCGAGGGGGTGAAAGCAGTTCTACAGTCGCGTTATCTGCTCGGAATCTGCCTGTTCATCTGGCTATACACGACGCTGGCCACGTTCCTGTACTTCATCCAGGCCGATATCATCAGCAATGCCATCGACGACAGCGGCGACCGCACCTCGGTATTCGCGACCATCGACCTGCTTACCAACACGCTCACCGTCGGTATCCAACTATTTCTCACCGCCCGGGTCGTTCAGTACTTTGGCCTCGGCCGTGCGTTGTCATTCGTGCCGCTGCTCGTCGCCGCGGGCTTTGTGGTGCTGGTCGCGGCTCCCGTGCTACTCAGCATCGCTGCCGTCCAGGTGCTCCGGCGCGCCGGTAACTATGCGCTGGCGAAACCGGGCCGGGAGATGCTGTTCACGGTCGTGCCACGATTCGAGAAGTACAAGTCGAAGAACTTCATCGATACCGTGGTCTATCGCGGAAGTGACGCCATCGCGAGTTGGGTCTATACCGGATTGACGGGCCTCGGATTGGGTATCAGCGGCATCTCGGTCGTCGCCATTCCCGTGGCGCTGATTTGGGCGGTTATCGGCTATCGCCTCGGCATATCGCGTCAGGCAAGGGCCACCGACACTGCATCCCCCGTCTCGACGGCGGCAAGGAGAATCCGATGATCGACGACAATAATTTTCCCGGCAGGCGCGGTCCCCTATCGCGCCGCGCGTTCCTCCAGCTGTCCGCAGGCGCGGGCCTATTGGCCGCACTTGGCCCGACGGCACTATGCGCCGCATCGGACACGCTGAACGTCCGTGAAATCCCGGCTTCCGGACAGCGCATTCCGGTCATTGGGCTTGGCACCGCACGCACCTTCAATGTCGATCCCGATAACGCCGCTGCGATGCGGCCGCTGGAACAAGTCCTGCAGAATTTCTATGGCGGTGGCGGTCGGCTCGTCGACAGTTCACCGATGTACGGACAGGCTGAAACCGTTGTCGGCCAGCTCGCGGAGCGGCTCGATATCGCCGACGACCTGTTCATGGCCACCAAGGTATGGACACGTGGCAGGGAGGCCGGGATCGAGGAGTTGGAGGCCTCGCGTAAGCGCATGGGGGGCGGCCACCTCGACCTGGTCCAAGTTCATAACCTGGTCGATCTACAGACCCAGCTCGACACCCTCAAGGCCTGGCGGGACGAAGGCAGGGTCCGCTACATCGGCGTCACCCATTATACGGTGTCGAGTCACGAACGTCTGACCCGGATCGTCGAACGCGAGCCGATCGACTTCGTCCAGTTCAACTACAACATCGCGACCCGTCATGCAGAGAAGCGTCTACTACCGGCCGCGGCCCATAACGGTGTCGCGACCCTGATCAACGAGCCGTTCGAGAGAGGATCACTGTTCGGCCGGGTCAAAGGCGAGTCACTGCCCGAATGGACCAAGGAACTCGGCATCGAGAGCTGGGCGCAACTGTTCCTCAAGTTCATCGTCAGTCATCCGGCGGTGACCTGCGCCATACCGGCGACGAGCGACCCGGAGCACGCAACCGACAATATCGGTGCTGCCCATGGCCCGCTCCCGGATGCTGACCAACGCGAGCGCATGGCGTCACTGGTGCGCTCACTATGACCCGATGCCATACAGCATGGCATCCTGCTCGCCACCTTGAGAGGGGCCGCGCAATCCTTGCATATTCAGGCGACGCCTTCGATAGTAAAAGCAATCCCTCATAAAAATGCGGCGCCGTATCGCCGCCCCACTCTCGAGAGGCCTGGCATGATTCGACTTACCTTGCGCCATGGACGACGTCTGGCACTGTGCGCATTACTTACTACCCTGTCGCTTCCCGCCATCGCTCAACAGGCGATTCTCGAAGGCGAGCGCTTCCATCCCCAGGAAGGTCAACACGGCATGGCGGCCACCAGCCATTACCTGGCCTCGAAGATTGCCCGCGACGTCATGCAAGACGGCGGCAACGCCGTCGACGCGGCGGTCACCGCAGGGTTCGCACTGGCCGTCACACAACCCCGCTCCGGCAACATCGGCGGCGGCGGTTTCATGCTGATCTCCGATGAAGAAAGTGGTGACGTCATCGCCATCGATTATCGTGAAAAGGCGCCAGCGGCGGCCTATGAGACGATGTTCCAGAACGATCAAGGCGAGGCCGTCTCCGAGCTTTCCCGCTACACTCACAACGCCTCCGGCGTTCCGGGAACCGTTGCCGGTCTGGCGCTAGCGCTGGATAAGTACGGCACGCTCAGTCTTGCCGAGGCCCTGGCCCCTGCCATTCGACTCGCCGAAGAAGGCTTCGAGATACCGCCGCGTTTCGCGGAAGGACTCGAGCAGTCTCAAGATCGGCTCAAACAATGGGATTCGACGCGCGAGGTATTCTACAAGCCGGACGGCTCGCTATATAGCGCTGGTGAGCGTTTCCGTCAGCCGGATCTCGCGGCAACGCTCAAGCGCATCGCTGCCCATGGCCCGCGCGAGTTCTATGAGGGCAAGACCGCCGAACTCATCGCCCAGGAAATGGCAAAACACGACGGGCTCATGACCGCCGAGGACTTGGCTGCCTATCAGCCTACGCTTCGCGACCCCGTGCATGGGACCTATCGCGGCTACGACGTCTACGCCATGAGTCCGCCCTCCAGCGGTGGCGCGCATATCGTACAGATGCTCAACATCCTCGAGGGTTACGACATCGGCGAGATGGGCTTCAACTCGGCTCGCACCATCCACGTCATGTCTGAGGCGATGAAGCGCGCTTATGCCGACCGCGCCGAGTATTTGGGCGATACCGATTTCGTCGATGTTCCGCTCGAGGGCATCACCTCCAAGGCCTACGCCGACGAGCTGCGTGAGCAGATCGACATGGGGCGCGCCACGCCCAGCGATGCCATCGCGGCGGGTGACCCGCTGCCTTATGAGTCCAACGAAACTACGCACTTCTCGATCGCCGACGACAACGGGCTGGCCGTTTCCAATACCTATACGATCAACTTCAGCTACGGCTCGGGCATCGTCGTCGATGGCGCGGGTTTCTTGCTCAACAATGAAATGGACGACTTTTCCGCCAAACCGGGCACGCCCAATGCCTACGGGCTGATCGGCGGTGACGCCAACAAGATCGAGCCCAACAAGCGCATGCTGTCATCGATGACGCCGACCATCGTCAAGAAGGATGGCAAGAACTTCCTGATCACGGGCAGCCCCGGGGGCTCCCGGATCATCACTACGACGCTGCAAGTGGTCATGAACGTCATCGATCACGACATGAACGTGCAAAGCGCCGTGAGCGTGCCACGCATTCACCATCAATGGCTGCCCGACGAGATCCGCATCGAGGAAGGCATCAGCCCGGATACCATCGGCCTGCTCGAAGCCATGGGGCACACGGTCTCGCAACAAGACGCCATGGGAGCCGCACAGTCGGTGTTGATCGAGGACGGGCACTATTACGGCGGCGCCGACCCACGTCGCTCGACGTCTTCCGCATTGGGACTCTGAGTGCAGGAAGACGTCAAGCGCCCCGTCATGCCCATCGCCTGGATCGCCCTGGCCGAGCTGTTCGGCACCGCACTGTGGTTCACCCCCAATGCGGTGATCGAAGACCTGGAGCGTGAGTGGGCGCTCGCCGCCCATGATTTGGGTTGGCTGACCGGTGCCGTCCAGGTCGGCTTCCTCCTCGGCACGTTGATGATCGGCCTGAGCGGCATTGCCGACCGACGCGACGCAAGCCGCCTCTTCGCCACCTGCTGCCTGGTCGGCGCCCTCAGCAATGGCCTGCTTCCCTGGGTCGGCGGTCTATGGCCGGCGGTGGCGCTGCGCCTGATCACCGGCATGGCGCTGGCCGGCATCTATCCGGTGGGCATGAAACTCATGGTCGGCTGGGCACCGCAACGAGCCGGGCTGGGGCTGTCATGGCTGGTGGGCATGCTGGTCATTGGGACCGCGACGCCCCATCTTCTGGCTGGGCTATCACTAGGGGGAGATTGGCGCAGCGCCTTGTGGTGCGCGTCGCTGCTGGCCCTACTCGCAGGTGCCGTGATCTGGCGTCTAGGCGAGGCGCCCCACTTGCGCAAGATGGCCGGCAAGACATCGCACTGGTCGGGTCTCGGCGCTTTCCGAATCGAAGAATTTCGACACGCCGCCAGCGCCTACTTCGGACACATGTGGGAGCTTTATACGCTGTGGGCGCTAATCCCTCTTTTATTGGCCACGGCGCTGCCGTCCCTGACGACCACACAACTGGCGCTCGGTAGTTTCGTCCTTATCGCCATCGGCGGACCGGGATGCTGGCTAGGTGGTTGGCTGAGTCTACGCCTGGGCAGTCGTCGCATTGCTCAGTTGGGGTTGAGCGGCTCGGCCATCTGCTGTCTATCGTACCCTTGGCTCGGCAGCATGTCGGGGCTCTGGGCCGCACTGTTCCTGGCGCTGTGGAGCCTACTCGCGGTCATCGACTCGCCGCATTTCTCGGCGCTATCGGCACGCGCCTGTCCGGCGTCGCTGGTTGGCAGCGCCCTGACCCTGCAAAATGCCATCGGCTATGCGATATCGGCCGCCTCTCTGGCATGGCTGCTTCCCATCTGGACGACACTCGGTCCGTGGGTCGCATGGCTGATGTTGCCCGGCCCGATGGTCGGCCTGTGGGTACTGCGGTCACGCCAAAAGGACTTCGCTCACTCTTGAGCGGCCGCTATACTCGCAGCCAAGCTGCAAACTAACTTTTTTCATTTCAGGACACACGATGCGTATGCGCCGGCTAATTCCCGTCAGAACACGTTCCGCGTGCGCTCTCGTCGCGCTACTCATGACGCCACTGCTCATGACCGGCTGCGCCCAGAGCCCTCAGATTCTTCAGGTCAAGCCCGATATCGGGACGGATCTCCCTCACACGGGGAACGGGCAGGAAATTGCCCTCAGCGTGGTCGATGGACGGCGAAGCGATGTGCTGGGTACGCGCTCAGGCTCACCCGCGTCGACATCGACGATCCGTGTCCCCGCGCATGACGTCATCCCCAAGCTACAGACGCAGGCGGAACAGGCATTGCGCCGCATGGGCTTCTCACCCGTCGAGGAGGGTAGCGCCAACGCAACGTTAACGTTGACGCTCGCCGATCTCAGTTACGCCCCCGTCGAGGCCGATGCGCCGCTACTCGACGCCGCGCAGCTACAGGCGGTGCTGCGTGCCCAGGTCGCCAACGATGGCGGTACATATACCGGCACCTACACGGCCAAGCGCAAGCAGAGCTTCGCCATCAAGCCCGATTGGGACTCCAACAACCGCATGGTCAGCGACCTGTTGAGCAACGCCTTGCGACGCGCCTTCAGCGATCCCGAGCTTTCCCGCCAGCTCAAGAACTGATCCACGCCAGCGCCGCGACGGGCGGTCATGCCAGTCGCGGCCCACGCCGTATCAGCGACCACACGCTTTCCTGCTTGCCAGCGTCATCCGGTGGCCGCGTTTCCAGGTGTGTCAGTTCGAAATTCGCCGCGAACAAACGCTCGACTTCGTCATCGGCCACCGAATACGGCGGACCGCTCTCTGGCGAGTGCGTATCTATCAAGCTGATCAACAAGCCTCGCGCACCCGGCAACAATAATTGCGCCAAGTGAAAGGCATAGCGTTGCCGCGTGGCCTCGGGCAAGGCGATCAGCGCCGCGCGATCATAGAACGCCGACAACGCCTCGGCCTGCGCGGTATGGAAATGGAAGAAATCGCCACACCAGAGCTCAATGCTGCCCTGACGGCAGCACGAGAAAGCGTCTTGCGTGTAGCGTGATATCGGCGCCTCGCTTTCGGCCATGAACTGCTCGATGGCCAGCGACGAGAGTTCCAGGCCGAGCACGGGGTGTCCCTGCTCGGCCAGCCAGCGCATATCCAGGCTTTTGCCACACAGAGGCACCAGCACCTTGCCGCCGGGTTGCACTCCAAGTGACGACCAGTGGCGCATCAAAGCGTCATGCGGCGTCGACCGATGGAACCCGATCCTGCCTTCCTCCCAGCGCTCCAACCATTCATCCGTCGGCATAGGTCGTTAACGCCTCTCTTTCCATCTTGCCTCTTTCACACGTCTACGACACGCCATCAAAACCATCCACTACGGCGCTTACGCCGACGCGGTAGGTGCGGCACGATCAGGCCAACCAACAAGCCGGCTCCGGCCACGGCGGCACCGTAGGTGAAATAACGCATCAACAGATCCTGTTCCTGCGTATCGAGCCGCGCCTTGAGCTCGCGCGTGGTTTCCTGAGCGTCGCTGTACGCCGTATTCAACTCGTCATTGCGCGCTTCCAGGTCTTCGATACGTTGCGCCCGCTCGTTGAGCGTGGCTTTCATGTCATGGACACGTTGTTCCCATTCTTCATTGATACCGTCGAGCTTCGAGGTCAATTCATCCACACGCGTTTGCAACTCGGGCAAGCGCGAGCTGGCACTCGGCGAGTCCTGTAGATAACGGCTGGGAATCCAGACGACATCGCCCTCCTCGCTGCGAACACGACTGTAATCGTTCTGCTGCCCCAGCAGCGTCACGGGGTCGCCGCTCTCGAGTGTACCGACGATACGATAGCCCTCGGTGGGACCGCTACGTACATAGGTCGGCAACTTGTCCGAGACCCAGTACTGCCCATCGTCTTGTGCATGAGCGTTAAAAGCGCAGGCCCCGAGGACCAAGCTCAGCATCAGAGGTTTGATTCTAGACATAACGTGGCTTCTTCATGAATGACGAACGGCTCACGAGTACGTACTGCTCCACGCGTTGTATCGCCCAGCCGAGCGGACCTCCTGTCGCGACTCGGCGAGCGACCATCCACACATTCTGTGGATAAGTCTTGGGAAAACCTGACCTTGACGGCGGCGAGACCACCGCAATGTCTGTCATAGCGACAAATCGTGCAATTTTTAACCACTCATCGTCACGCTATAACCGACTCATCGAACACGAAAATTCCGCCATTCTGCGGTCGATGTTGCCTGTCCGCAGCGTACCTTCAAGAGGTACCTCACGCGAGAAACGCTAGCGTATCACAGCCTCGATATCATCGCGGACGATTCGACGCAGGCGCAAGGCTGGCCCACGATGCCGTCAATCCGTATAATGTGCCTTCTTATCCTGGACAAGCGGCTGGGCCACGCTTTACGGCCACGCTTTTACTTACTCCCAATCACGGACATATGTCGGGCGCTCGACGCACCGACCGGATCGGTATGGCGAAGAAACTCTTCATCAAGACCCACGGCTGCCAGATGAACGAGTATGACTCCGCGCGCATGGCGGATCTACTCGGCGAATCGCATGCACTCGAGCTGACCGACGACGAGCGGGAGGCCGATGTCATCCTGCTCAACACCTGCTCGATCCGTGAGAAGGCTCAGGAGAAGGTCTTCCACCAGCTCGGGCGCTGGAAGAAGCTCAAGGCCGCCAACCCCGACCTCGTGATCGGCGTCGGGGGCTGCGTGGCCAGCCAGGAAGGCGACAATATCCAGAAGCGTGCGCCGCATGTGGACATGGTCTTCGGGCCGCAGACCATGCACCGGCTGCCAACCATGCTCGACTCACGCCAAGGAGCGGAAACGGCGGAAACCATCTCCATGGTCGATGTCACGTTCCCCGAGATCGAGAAATTCGACCACCTGCCCAAGCCCACGGCAGATGGCGCCACCGCGTTCGTCTCGATCATGGAAGGCTGCTCGAAATACTGCACTTTCTGCGTGGTGCCCTACACCCGTGGCGAAGAAGTTTCGCGGCCCTTCGAGCCGGTGATGGAGGAAGTCATCCACCTCGCCGATCAGGGCGTGCGCGAGATCAACCTGCTGGGCCAGAACGTCAACGCCTATCGCGGCGAGAACCAGTTGGGCGATGAAATCGATCTCGCCGAGCTGATCGGCTGCGTCGCCGCCGTCGAAGGCATCGATCGCATTCGCTTCACCACCTCTCATCCAGTGGAGTTCTCCGACAGTCTGATCGAGGCCTACGGCGAGATTCCCGAGCTGGTCAGCCACCTGCACCTGCCCGTTCAGGCGGGGTCGGACCGTGTCCTGGCGGCCATGAAGCGCGGCCATACCGTCGAGGAATACGTCGACAAACTGGAACGCATTCGTGCGCTGCGTCCGGACATCAGCTTCTCCTCGGATTTCATCATCGGCTTCCCCGGTGAGACCGAAGAAGACTTCATGAATACCCTGGATCTGATCCAGCGCATCGGTTACGACGCCTCGTTCAGCTTCGTCTATTCCCCGCGCCCGGGCACGCCGGCCGCGAACCTGGAAGACGAAACGCCAGAAGCGACCAAGAAACAGCGCCTGGCGATCCTGCAAGAACGTCTCAATCAGCAGACCATGCAGATTTCACGGCGCATGGTCGGCCAAACCGAGCGCATCCTGGTCACCGGCTTCTCGCCCAAGGACCCCGGCCAGCTCTCCGGTCGCACCGAGAACAACCGGGTCGTCAACTTCCGCGCGCCCAATCCGACCGAGCTCATCGGTTACTTCGTCGACGTCGAGATCACCGAGGCGCTGCCCAATTCCCTGCGTGGCGATCTGGCCTCTCCGGCTCGCTATTGAGGCGCTGCTAGCGGTCTTTGACTGCTATCGCGACGAATCCTTGCGCAAGATCATTGCCCCGGCATTGTCCGGGGCGCTAAGCTGAATTCACACTTCCAACCCATGGATCTCCTCGAGTTGAGCCAGAACACTTCGCAGGCACATCGCATCCTCACGCTGACACTCGAACCCAACGACCCCATGCGCCTGGCCAGTCTATGCGGGCAGCAGGATGAACACCTCAAGCTCGTCGAGACCCGCTTGGGCGTGACGCTGCGCAATCGTGGCAACACCTTTCAGCTCGCAGGCCCCGGCCCTCACGTCAAGGCGGCCGCCAATGTCGTCGAGCATCTCTACCGTGAAACGGAAGCCAGCGAGCTAACGCCCGACACTGTGCATCTTTTCCTGCAGGAATCCGGCCTCGAGTCACTGGAAGAAGACGAGGAGACGCTCGACGAGGGCGGCGTGCTCATCCGCACGCCACGTGCCTTGATCAAGCCACGCGGTCACAACCAGCAGACCTACGTCGCCAGCATTCACGATCATGACATCAATTTCGGGGTCGGCCCGGCGGGCACCGGCAAGACCTATCTGGCGGTCGCCGCGGCGGTCGAGGCGCTCAACCAGCAACAGGTACGGCGGATCCTCCTAGTGCGCCCGGCGGTGGAAGCCGGCGAGCGCCTGGGCTTCCTTCCCGGCGATCTGGCACAGAAGATCGACCCTTACCTGCGCCCGCTCTACGATGCACTCTACGAAATGCTGGGCTTCGAACAGGTCGGCAAGCTGATCGAGCGGCAAGTGATCGAGGTTGCCCCGCTGGCCTACATGCGCGGGCGCACGCTCAACAATGCCTTCATCATTCTCGATGAGAGCCAGAACACCACGCGCGAACAGATGAAGATGTTCTTGACGCGCATCGGCTTCGGCTCCACCGCCGTGATCACCGGCGATATCACCCAGGTCGACCTGCCGCGCGGTAATCAATCGGGGCTAATTCAAGTCCTCGATGTGCTCAAGGGCACCGCAGGTATCGGCGTCACGCATTTCGTCGCCAAGGACGTAGTCCGCCATCCCCTCGTCCAGCGCATCATCGAAGCCTACGATGCCTTCGAGAGCGCAGAGGAAGAGCAGGAACGCGCCCGCCAAGAACGGCGTGCACAGGCCAAGCGCGAGAACAAAGACACGCGCCGCGATAACGACGAGCCGGCAGACGCATGAGCCCCGATATCGACCGTCAGGTCGCCATTGACACGGCCACCGCACTGCCCACCCAGGCCGATCTCGAAGCCTGGGTGGGGGCCGTGTTCGCTCGCCATCCCGATGAAGCGCGCACGGAAATGACCGTGCGTTTCGTGTCCCCTGAAGAGAGCCAGACGCTCAATCGTGACTATCGCGGCAAGGACAAGCCGACCAACGTGCTTTCCTTCCCTTTCGAAACGCCGCCCGGCGTTTCCTTACCACTGCTTGGCGACCTGGCGATCTGCCACGAGGTCGTCGTCACCGAGGCCACCGCACAGGACAAGCACCTGGCCCATCACTACACCCATATGGTAATCCACGGCACCTTGCATTTACTCGGCTACGATCATATAGATGAGCGTGAAGCCGAAGAGATGGAAGCGTTGGAGCGCGAGCTACTGGCAGGTTTCATGATCGGTGATCCCTATGCCGAGTGAACCCCCGCCTGGCACTCATCTCGACGCCCCGCGATGCCCGGCGCATGGCCGAGCACGCTCTTTTATCATCCCCGCGTTATCGTCCATGAGGAACGAGAGACCTATCGCATGAGCGAAGACCGATCGAGCAGCCAGGGTGGCAAATCCTGGCTGGATAAACTGCTGAACGCTTTTTCCAACGACTCCGATGAACCAAGTTCACGAGACGAGTTGCTCACCTTCCTGCGTGAGGCCGGTACACGACTGCGCCTCGACCAGGATGCGCTAACCATCATCGAAGGCGCGTTCCAGATCAGCGATCAGCAAACGCGCGAGGTGATGATCCCGCGCTCCCAGGTAACCGCCCTGCACGTCGATCAGCGCCCCGAGGACTGCCTGCCGATCATCCTCGAGACAGCGCACTCTCGTTACCCGATCATCGATGAAAACCTCGATGAGGTTCTGGGCATCGTTCTGGTCAAGGATCTCCTGCCGCTGCTCAAGCTCAGCGACGCCGAGCGTCAGCGCTTTCAGCTACGTGACATCCTGCGCCCGGCGATGTTCATTCCCGAGTCGAAGCGGCTCAACAGCCTGCTCAAGGAATTCCGCGACACTCATAACCATATGGCGGTGGTGGTCGACGAATACGGCGGTACGGCGGGCATCGTGACCATCGAAGATATCCTCGAGCAGATCGTCGGCGACATCGAGGACGAACACGACATCGATGACGAAGACGACATTCGCGACCTGGGCGACGGCACCTATGCGATTCGCGCCCTAACGCCCATCGAGGACTTCAACGAACGCTTCGAAACGGCCTTTCCCGACGAAGAATTCGATACCGTCGGCGGGCTGGTCATGCAACGCTTCGGGCATCTGCCACGACGCAACGAATACGCCGACCTGGGCACCTGGCGTTTCACGGTGCTCAATGCTGACAACCGCCGTATCCGCCTCTTGCAGGTCGCCCCCTGCCCCCAAGATGATGCCGAAGAACCCGGGGACGTCGACAAGCATTAAAACCGATCAGGCGCATGTACAGCATGGCCCACAGCGCCGCGCTCTGTTATAAGAGGCACCTTCGACAAGGAGTGCCTCATGCTGTCTTCTCGCACCTATCGCCCCTGGATGGGATACCTCGTCGCGCTGCTCGCCGGCGCGCTCACGACACTTACCTTCGCTCCCTTCGAATGGTGGTGGATCGGCCCCTTCGCCGTCGCTCTGACTTTCTACGGCCTCCACGACCTCACGCCCGGCCAGGCAGCGCTGCGCGGCTGGAGCTATGGCGTGGGGCTCTTCGGTGCCGGCACGTCATGGATCTATGTCTCGATCCATGACTACGGCTATACCGGCGTTCCCCTAGCGGTCTTTCTCACCGCGCTATTCGTGGTCACCTTAGCGCTGTTTTACGGTGTGGTGTTCGGTGTTTATCGGCGTTTCACGAGCCCGCGATGGTCCGTGATCACCTTCGCGGGCGTCTGGGTCCTCGGCGAGGCCTTGCGTACCTGGGCGTTCTCGGGCTTTCCGTGGCTGTTGCTCGGCAGTGCCCATGTCGAATCGCCGCTGGCGCCGTGGGCGCCCATCGGCGGCGTCTACCTGCTGTCGTTGATCGTCGCTCTCAGTGGCACCTTGCTGGTCGCGCTACTGAGGCGTCGCCTGTGGGCCCTGGTACCGCTCATCGCAATGTGGGGCCTTCCCCTGGTGCTGCCTACTCAATGGACCTCCCCGCAAGGCGATCCCAAGCAAGTCGCCCTGCTGCAAGGCAATCTCCCCCAGCTCTCGAAGTGGAGCCCCGAGGGACAACGCAAGGCCGCCAACACCTACGCCAAACTGACCCGCGACCAGGACGAGGACACCGACCTGATCGTGTGGCCGGAGACCGCCTTGCCGATGTTCGCGGCGCAAGCGCGCCCCGTGCTCGAGCGCGTACAGGCGACGCTTCCACCGGACACGGCTCTGCTGACCGGTATCGTTCAACGCGACGCTCAAGGTGATTACTACAATGCGATCATCGGGATGGGCAACAGCCAAGGAAGCTATCGCAAGGAACACCTGGTGCCGTTCGGTGAGTATTTACCGTTGGAAGGATTGTTGCGCGGTATCATCGCGTTCTTCGATCTGCCCATGTCGAGCTTCACCGCCGGCGCCTCCGATCAGGCCCCGATCCAGGCTGCGGGCATGCAGCTGGGCAGCGCGATCTGCTACGAGATCATCTATGCGGACCTGGTCGCCCAGCGAGCACGCAGCGCCGACGTGCTGCTGACCGTGTCCAACGACACCTGGTTCGGGGACTCCATCGGCCCGCTTCAGCACTTGCAGATGGCCCAGCTACGCGCCCTGGAGAACGGCCGCTACGTACTGCGCGCGACCAGTAACGGCGTCACCGCCATCATCGATGCTCAAGGGCATATCACGCAGCGCGCGCCACGTTTCGAAACCGCCAGCATCAGCGGCGAGATCCAGCCCATGCAAGGGATGACCCTGTTCACGCGCACCGGCAGTTGGCCGACGTGGGGGCTCGCCCTGTTGCTACTCATCCCCGGGCTGCGTTGGCAGCGCCGCGGATAACTTACGGCGATGGCACGACGCGGCGCGCAGGCGCCTATGCAACTGTGCGCCACGTCGTGCTCGAGGCGGAAACGTCGCTAGTCGACCGGTGACGCTTCCCCGGTAGCCGGCAATGCTGCGTCAGTCTTGCGATGACCGCTGGTGACGATATGGTGCAGGCTGCCGCACTCCACTAGCGGGTCGTTGCAGTTAATGACGATGTCCGAGCGGGCCAGCATATGGGCCTTGCCGGTGATGGTGTTTTCAGCCACCTGATGCGCTCCTTCTTGGCGCGAGCCGGTGAATTCGCCAATGAAGCCCGTACCACGCAGGGACACGGTCTCCAACTTGTCCCCCGGCTGGAGGGAGCCTTCGTAGTGCATCAAGGCCAAACGCGCCGAGGTGCCCGTGCCGGTCGTGCTGCGGCAGATCACGCCCGGGTGCACGTAGGTCGTCGAGCGCGAGCGGAAGAAGCCATCCGCGACATGCTCGACCGGCCCCATGAAATGCAGAAACGGTAGCGGCCCCACATCGCCCAGCGTGTAGTGCGAGAACCCTCGCTCGGCCTGGATCGCCTCGACGATGGCATGGGCGCACTCCGCCAGCCGTGCCTCTTCGTCCCGATTCAGCGAGAAGCCGAGTTCGGCGGCATCCACCATCGCGTAAAAGCCTCCGCTGTAGGCGACGCTGTAGGTCACGTCCCCGATCGAAGGCACATGGATGCTGGCCCGATAGGTGTCGATATAGCTGGGCAGGCCTTCGCAGGTGATGCCCTCCACGACGCCGTTCTCCACCCGCGCCTCGATGTGGACCAGACCCGCCGCGGATTCCAGTATGAAACGCTGGTACCCCTCGCGCTTGGGCACGAGACCGCTTTCCAGCACGGCCGTGGCGGTGCAGATGGTGTTGGATCCGGAATAGATGGGATAGCCCATCACCTCCATGATGATGTAGCCCACCTCGGCTTCCGGATCGCTGGCGGGGACCAGCAGGTCCACCGACATCTCGGGAATGCCATAAGGCTCGCTGAGCAGTAGTTGGCGCAGGCCATCGGCATCCTCGCGCAGATATTCCATCTTTTCGCGCACCGTGTTCCCCGGCAGCGGGTCGATGCCGCCGGTCACGATACGGCTGACATCACCGCCAGCGTGCAAGTCGATCAATTGCAGCGTTAGTTTGTCGCTCATTTGCTTTCCTTCAACGCGTAGGGTGCGCCATGTGCTTGCCACTGCGAGTCCGGGACGATCACGATTTTGCCCAAGTAATTGCTGTTGCGATTGACGAAATAACGTTCAGCGTCATGCAGCTCGGAAAGTTTGAACGCCGCGTGCAAGACCGGCTTCAGTTGCCCCGAGCGAATCCAGGCCACCAGTTGCTCGGCCTCATCGCGCGTGCCATGGGAAACACCGAATATCTGCACCTGATAGAGATAGATACGCGTCCACATGATCTCGCTGAGATTGCCGCCGCTCGCGCCGGCAATGCTCAAGCGTGGATAGGTGCTGCGGCGCTTCATGTCGAAGATCATGGTGTCGATGAAACGATCGGTCATCTCGCCGCCGACCAGGTCCATCACCGCGTCGATGGGCCGGTCCTGAGTCAGCACTCGAACTTTCTCGGTGAAATCCTGCATGTCCGAGCGGTCCAGCACGGCTTCCGCGCCCAGCGCTAGAAGTGCCTCTGCCTTGTCCGGTTGGCTCAGCGCGTAAGGCGTCGCCCCCATGATCCGACAGAGCCGAATCAGTGCCGTGCCCACGCCGCCACTGGCACCAGTCACCAGCACGTTTTCTCCGGCTTTGACGTTGGCCGCATTCAGCATATGCAACGCGGTCTGATAGGAACACATGCCCATCGCCGCGAGCTCGGCATCGGCCAGTTCCGGGTTGTCCACCGTGTGGAACTGCGCTGACGGCACGGCAATGTACTCGGCAAAGCCACCATCGGCGCCGTGCCCATAATAGTCGGGCGTCAGGTTGATATCGGGGCGTGCGTCGGCGTAGATATTGAAGTCCAACAGCCCACGCTGACCGATGCGCTCAGCGCTCACATCCTCGCCAACGGCCACGACGTGCCCGGCCACATCGGCGCCCTGAATGCGCGGAAAGGTCAGCGTCGGAGAACCACCGATCTGAAACGAAGTCGTATCCCCCTTATCCTTGGTCGGATAAAGCCCCTCACGCGCTTTACGGTCGGTATTGTTCTTCGCCGTCGCGGTCACCTGCACCAAGACCTCGCCTCTGGCGGGCCTGGGGACGGAAACGTCCTGTCGATACGCCAGCTTATCGATGTCCCCATGCCCAGTCAGCAGCATCGCCGCCATCGTGTCGGGTAGCGCCTCGCTCCGCATGCCTGCCTCCTTCTCGTGGTCGCTGCTTCGAGGTGTGACGATATCAAACTTTTTCCCATGCCAAAGGGGACCGCACGATCAATCGTACTTGCGTGCCATTGCCAAGGCCTGCTCGACACAGATAGTAACCATCCCGCGTCAAAGAAAAACGCCCGTACCAGCCTGATGGTACGGGCGCTCATTCTGCTCGCCGATTTGGCTCAGACGATGTGTTTTGCCATCGTCTTACTCACCGCGGGGATAGCGCTGAGCTTCTTCGACCTCGTTCAAGTCCATGTGGTTACGCATGTAACGCTCGGAAGCGTCCTGCAGCGGCTGGTAATCCCACGGATAGTAATGGCCATTGCGCAGTGCTTCGTAGACGAGCAAGCGTTGTGCCTGGGAGGCACGCACATCGGCGTCGAACCTGGCCATGTCCCAGCGTTCATGCACCTTGGTCTGGTATTCGGCCAACACGTCGGCATAGTCGGGATCTTCCGCCAGGTTGTGCTTCTCCAGCGGGTCGGCTTCCAGGTCGAACAGCTGCGGCGGATCGATCTCGCAATGATTGAATTTCCACTTGCCCTCGCGGATCGTCACGATCGGCGAATAGCTACCCTCGGCGGCGTATTCCATGTACACCGGGGCATCACGCTTCTCGCCCTTGGCCAGAGGCAGCAACGACTGACCATCGGTATAGGGCGCGATCGAAGACAGGTCGATCCCCACGAGGTCGGCGATGGTGGTGTTGACGTCGATGATCGACACCGGGTCCTCGACATTGCGCGGTTCAATCCCCGGTACGGAAAGCATCAGCGGCACGCGCGACGAGCCTTCATAGGGGCTCATCTTGAACCACAGACCCTTCTCGCCAAGCATGTCACCATGGTCCGCGCACACCACGATAATCGTATTGTCGAGCATACGAGTGCGCTCGAGTACATCCAGGATGCCGCCGATCTTGTCGTCGACATAGGAGATGTTGGCGAAATAGCCTTGACGCGCGTTACGCACATCTTGGGGCTTTATATCGAACTTGGTGTAGTCGTTGGCCTCGAAAACACGCTGGGAGTGCGGATCCAGCTTATCGAAGGGCACTGGGCCTTGCTGCGGCTCCAGATACTCACAGTCGTTATACAGATCCCAATACTGGCGACGCGCCACATAAGGATCGTGCGGATGGGTAAAGCTGACACACAACGCCCAAGGGCGCTCGTCATGACCGCGCGAAAGATCGTAAAGCTTCTGCTCGGCGTGGAAAGCGACCTCGTCATCGTACTCCATCTGATTGGAGATCTCGGCGACGCCGGCCCCGGTCACCGAGCCCAGGTTGTGGTACCACCAGTCGATACGCTCGCCTGGCTTGGTGTAGTCCGGTGTCCAACCGAAATCGGCGGGATAGACGTCGGTGGTCAAGCGCGTCTCGAAACCGTGAAGCTGATCGGGGCCGACGAAATGCATCTTGCCCGACAGACAGGTGGAGTAACCGGCGCGGCGTAGATGGTGCGCCCAGGTCGGCACGCTTGAAGGGAATTCTGCGGCGTTATCATATACCCCGGTGCGACTCGGCAACTGGCTCGACATGAAGGCAGCCCGTCCCGGTGCACACAAATAGCTCGGCGTATAGGCATTATTGAAGTTGACCGAGCGCTTGGCCAATTTCTTGAGGTTGGGTGCATGCAGGAAATCGGCAGGGCCATTCTCGAATAGCGTGCCGTTGAGTTGGTCGGCCATCAGGACCAATACGTTGGGTCGTGTCATGGGAAACCTCCCTGGCGAGTATTGTTAGCGTCGAAAGCAGCGTACGAGACCGCCTTCGACCTCCTTACCATGACGTGCCAAGAGCCGGCAGACCAGAGACTTATTTGCCCCCTAAGCCCCAACTCACATTAGTCTCCAAGAGGGCTGGCCATGAAGACTCATGCCAGCCACTCTGATGAAGCGTCAAAAGGCGTCGCATTGCTCTTACGCCTGTTATCCCCTTTTCCGCCTTACCCCCTAGTCCGCGCGAAATAGCGATGCCCGCACTGATGGCAAGGTTCGAGCCGGGTGATGGACTCGAGCACGACTTCCGTGTCGCAGTGCACGCAGCGCATGCGGCCGGGCACGGCCATCTCGCCTTCGACATAGTCAGCGCGCGCCGCTTCGAGATCGTCCTCGAAACGCGCCTGATCGACGGTGGTGCGGTCGGCGATGGAAAAAAGCGCCTCGGTGACGCGCCGCGAAATGGTGCCTAGATCGATTCCCAGCCAGGTGGCGATGCCTTCGCCACCCCGAGCCAAGAACCCTCGCAAGTCACGCATGTCGCGCTCGACCCAGGCACGCAGCAAGGCCAGCTCGTCCTTGGTGTAGGTCTCGAACTCCGCCTCGAACTCGATGGCGTCATCCATTTCGCGCTGCAACGACTCCCAGGACAGATCGCCAGCACCTTTTTCGAGACGCTCGAGAACCCGCTCATAGGCGTGGCTCAGGCGATGCTCTTGATCGTGACGTTCGCTCATAACGCTTCTCCTGATCTGTCGTCGACGCCATGCCCCCTACCTGTAGGCGCATGACTGGGGTATCCTGACGGCCTGTCGTAACACACGGACAACGTCCCGCCCAGCTCCGTTCTACCACATCGCGAGGCCGGGCGTTATCCGCTTCAAGCCAAGCCTAACGCAAGGTGCCAGATCAAACCGATGGACGCACAGTACACGCCGCACGCAACCGAATCCGCCGCCCAGACCTTCTGGGAAACCAACCAGTGCTTCAAGGCCGTCGAGGACGCGACCCGGGAGAAATTCTACTGCCTGTCGATGTTCCCCTACCCCAGCGGCAAATTGCACATGGGGCACGTGCGCAACTACACCATCGGTGATGTGGTCTCGCGTTTTCAACGTATGCAGGGCAAGAACGTCCTTCAGCCCATGGGCTGGGATGCCTTCGGCATGCCCGCCGAAAACGCCGCGATCAAGAACCGGGTCCCGCCCGGTGCGTGGACGTACGACAACATCGACGCCATGCGCCGTCAGCTCAAGGCGTTGGGCTTTGCCTACGACTGGAACCGTGAATTCGCCACCTGCGATGTCGACTACTACCGCTGGGAACAGTGGTTCTTCACCAAGCTGGTCGAACAAGGTCTGGTGTACAAGAAGATGTCGACCGTCAACTGGGATCCGGTAGATCAGACGGTGCTCGCCAACGAGCAAGTCATCGAAGGCTGCGGCTGGCGTAGCGGTGCGCCGGTCGAGCGCAAGGAAATCCCGCTGTGGTTCCTCAAGATCACCGACTATGCCGAGGAACTACTCGCCGATCTGGATGAGGTCGACTGGCCCGAACAGGTCAAGACCATGCAGCGCAACTGGATCGGCAAGTCCACCGGCGTCGAGCTGACCTTCGATGTCGCCGGCCAGGCCGACCCACTCGTGGTGTATACAACGCGTCCCGATACGCTTTATGGCGCCACTTACATGGCGCTGGCCGCCGGCCATCCGCTGGCCAAACAGGCGGCTGCCGACAATCCAGCGTTGGCCGATTTCCTGGTCGAGTGCCAACACGGCGGCAATTCCGAAGCCGAGCTGGCGACCATGGAAAAGAAAGGCATGGACACCGGCTACAAGGCACTTCACCCGCTGACCGGCCGTGAAGTGCCGATCTTCGTGGCCAACTTCGTGCTCATGGAATACGGTACCGGCGCGGTCATGGCCGTGCCCGCCCATGACCAGCGCGACTGGGAATTCGCCACCAAATACGACATCGCCATCGAACCGGTGATCGCCGATGCCGAGGGTAACGCCCCGGACTTGTCCCAGGGCGCACATGCCGAGCATGGTCCGCTGATCAACTCCGGCGAGTACGACGGGCTCGACTTCGAAGCGGCCTTCGACGCGATTGCCGCCAAGCTCGAAGCCAACGGACAAGGAACGCGGAAGACCAACTTCCGTCTGCGCGACTGGGGCGTGGCACGTCAGCGTTACTGGGGCGCGCCGATCCCTGTCAAATACGGGCCCGAAGGCCAGACCGTACCGCTCACCGATGACGAACTGCCGGTCGCCTTGCCGATGGAAGTCGAGGTCGACGCCTCCGGCTCGCCACTCAAGAAGATGCCAGACTTCTATGACCTCGGCGAAGGTTGGACGCGCGAGACCGACACCTTCGACACCTTCATGGAATCCTCCTGGTACTACGCGCGTTTTGCCAGTGCCGACAACATGGAAGCGATGCTCGACGAGCGCGCCAACTATTGGCTGCCGGTGGATCTCTACATCGGCGGGATCGAGCATGCGATTCTGCACCTGCTCTACGCACGCTTCTTCCACAAGCTGATGCGCGATTTCGGCCTGGTCGAGAGCGACGAGCCCTTCCAGCGCCTGCTTACCCAAGGCATGGTCATCGCCGAGACCTTCTATCGCCACAACGCCGATGGCAGCAAGGACTGGTTCAATCCTGCCGATGTCGACGTCAAGCGCGATGACAAGAGCCGCCCTGTCAGCGCCGTACTGCGCGAGGATGGCCAGCCCGTGGAAATGGGCGGCATCGAGAAGATGTCCAAGTCCAAGAACAACGGCGTCGACCCGCAGTCGATGATCGACCGTTTCGGCGCCGACACCGTGCGCCTATTCATGATGTTCGCCGCGCCGCCCGAGCAATCGCTGGAATGGTCGGACTCCGGCGTCGAGGGCGCGCACCGCTTCCTGAAGCGGCTTTGGAAACTCGTCGCCGATCATCTCGACGCCGGCACGCCCGCGGCCCTGGACGTCGCCGCCCTGGACGACGACCAGAAGACGCTGCGTCGCAAGACCCACGAGACCATCGCCAAGGCCAGCGACGACATCGGCCGCCGGACCACCTTCAACACCGCTATCGCCGCGGTCATGGAACTGGTCAACGCCGTCGGCCGCTTCGAGGACACCTCGCCACAAGGCCTGACGGTCACGCGCGAAGCGCTGGAAGCCTGCGTGCTGATCCTGGCGCCTATCGTGCCGCACGCCTGCCATGCGCTATGGCAAGCCCTGGGGCATGAGACACCGGTCATCGACGCCGACTGGCCAGTCGCCGACGAAGCGGCCATGGTCAAGGACAGCGTCGAACTCGCCGTGCAGGTCAACGGCAAGTTGCGGGCACGCCTCGAAGTCCCGGCGGCGGCCGACAAAGCCGCCGTCGAGGCTCAGGCGCTGGAGGCGGAGAACGTACGTCGCCATACCGAGGGCAAGACCGTGCGCAAGGTCATCGTCGTGCCCGGCAAGCTGGTCAATATCGTCGCCAACTGACTCGGCCCATACGCCCGCTCCTCGAGGAGCGGGCCCAAGCTCGCAAGGAGGCCTGCGTGAAGCGCCGCTCGCTCATCATCCGATCTCTGCTCTTACTGACCCTGACGACACTGCTCGCCGGGTGCGGTTTTCAACTGCGCGGACTCGACGCTGCCGCGCTCGACATTCCCGCGCTGACGCTGTCGTCCCCCGACGGACGCTTCGAAGACGCCGTGGAACAAGCGCTGAAAGGCACCGGCACCACGCTCGAGGATAACGCCCCGCTACGCGTCAATCTGAGCGAGGAGCAAGTCCGCGAGACACGCCTGACCCAAGGGGCCAGCGGAAATCAGGAACGCCGCCTGACCCTCAGCGTGCCGTTCTCGGTGCAACGCAGCGAGGACAACGCCTACCTGCTCGATCAGCAGACCCTCGAGGCCAGCACCACGCTGAGTGTCGACGACAACAACCTGCTGTCGCAGGACGAACTGCGTGACGAAGCGCTCGACTCATTGCGTCAGGAGGCGGCACGTCAACTCGTCGACCGCCTGCGCGCCCTAGAGATACCATGAAGGTCTTTCCCGACAAGCTCGACGAGGCGCTCGGCAAGCGCCTCCAACCGGTCTACATCGTCGCCGGCGACGAGCCGTTGATCCACATGGAAGCATGCGACGCCATCCGCGCCGCGGCCCGCCAGCGCGGCGTCGAGGAACGCGAGGTGCTGCACGTGGAAAACGGCTTTCAGTGGGGACGGCTCACGGAGTCGGCAGCCAGCATGTCGCTGTTCGCTTCGAGCAAGCTCATCGAGCTGCGCCTGGGTAGTCAGTCACCAGGGCAAGAAGGCGCCAAGGCCCTCGATGCCTACGCCCGCCAGGCCAAGGACAGCGACGACATCCTCCTGATCAGCAGCGCGCGCCTCGACCGGCGCGCGCAGTCCAGCGCCTGGTTCAAGGCACTGGATAAGATCGGTGTGTTCGTCCCGGTGTGGCCGGTGGATCACCAGCGCCTGCACTTCTGGGTGCGGGATCGCGCGTCGCGCCATGGGCTATCCCTGGACATGGATGCGGCACGCCTGCTCGGCGAGCGCACCGAAGGCAACCTGCTGGCCGCCGACCAGGAGCTGCAAAAGCTCGCGCTGCTCAATCCGCCCAATGCCCGGCTCGATACCCAAGCCATTGCCGGCGGCGTGGAGGACAACGCACGCTACGATGTTTTCACGCTGATCGACGCCTGCCTGCGTGGCGACCGCGTGCGCGTCTCGCGCATCGTCAGCGGACTGCGCGGCGAAGGCATCGAGGCCCCGGTGGTGCTATGGGCATTGACGCGGGAGTTGCGCATCTTCTTATCGCTGGCGCAGCATCTCGATCAGGGGCAAAGTCTCGATCACGCCTGCAAGGCACAGCGTCCGCCGATTCCCGACAAGCGCCGTCCGCTTTACCAGCAGGCCTTGAAGCGGATGCCGCTCAAGCGACTACACAAGCTATTATTGTTTGCACAACGCCTCGACTTGGCCATCAAGGGCGCCGCGACGTTACCCGTCTGGGAAGGGCTTCACGACCTATCGCTCACCCTGGCCGGCGGGCGCGGCCCTCTGGCCGAGATGGCGTATTCCTATCGTATCGCCTAGATCGATATAGGCTTAGATTGCATCTGGCGAAAGGCACGTATCTGGCCAAGGAGAGCTGGAATGTCGTATACGATCGCACTCAAACGTATCTATCAGGCCGCCGAGGAAAGCGATGGTGCACGCGTTCTCGTCGATCGCCTATGGCCCCGAGGCAAGCGGCGCGAGTCGCTGCAACTGACTGACTGGTACCGCGACGCCTCGCCCTCCAACGCCTTGCGCCGCGCCTGGCACCAGGGAGAGCTCAACGACACCGTGTTCAGCCATCGCTACCGCTGGGAAGTCGAGGATGATCCCGACGTCTTGCTGCCCCTCATGCGCTGGGCGCGCGAAGGCACGCTCACCTTGCTGACCGCTTCCCGGGAACCGCAGCGCTCGCACCTTCCGTATTTGCGCGACATGCTGCTCAAGGCATTGGAAACCGAAGATCGCGAAGCGGACGACCGTACGCCCGTCTCGTCGCCCTGCTACGCCGATCAGGCAACGCCGCCTGATTCCGACGACAACGCCTCCCCGGAGACGCCGACTTCCCGCGACTGACCGTTCTCCGAGGACCCGCGGCGGCGCGACTCCAGGTCGCCCGCAGCGGGCAATACTGGCGCTATGGCATCGAGCATAAGCTGACCAGGCCCTTCCAACCTTGGACTAACATTTACTACCTTATACCCAATAGTGGGGCCACTCCTTGTCACGGCCGACATTGTTAATGAACAAAGCGATTACCACGAGGACTACCGACCCTGCGAGTACCGGCGTGATCAAAAATTCCCAGTTATGTACGCCAGCCATCAGTACCACCAGAGGGTTAGCACCAGCTGGAGGATGTACCACTCTAAGCGTCTGCATGAGCGCGATTGCCGCACCTACGCCCACCGCCATCTGCCACATCCCATTTCCAAATGTCGCCATCATTGCCAGGCCTACTGCAGTTGCCACCACGTGGCCACCGATCACATTCCGCGGCTGTGCAAGTGGCGCTTGGGAGGCGGCGAACAATAGAACACATGTCGCTCCAAAAGGCGCCATCAACAAAGGGACGCCCGCCAGTTGGGCAAGCAGAGACGTGGCCCCGATTCCGGCGATTCCACCGATCAGCCCAGTTAGTATTTGGAACGTGTCAGGACGCGCAGGAGCAATACCTTTGCCTTTCATTTTGTGAAACATTCTAGACCTCTGTGCTAATATGTACAGACAGGTCTGTACACTAAGCGGCTTTGGCCAGAACGGCAACACTCATGAGGCTATGAGGAAATCTAATAAAATAGGTTTTGACTATGAATAAACGTGATGACGTCCTGAATGCCGCGCTTAGACTCTTTAACGAGCATGGCTATCATGCTGTTGGAGTGGATTGGATTCGTGATGAAGCTCAAGTTTCAAAGATGACCCTCTATAAGTACTTTCCAAACAAAGACAATTTGGTCGAAGAGGTTCTTAAACTGAGACACAACCAGTTCAAAGATTCACTTGAAAGCGAGGTTTTTAGGCACTCCGAACCGTTAGAAAGGCTAAACGCGTTTATCAACTGGCATGTCGCCTGGTTTTTCTCACAAGACTTTCATGGATGCATGTTTATAAAGGCTACGGGGGAGTTCCATGGTATTGACGACTTTCTGAAGGTTTCGCAAGCACACAAAGATTGGGTGGCCAGCTTGCTCACCGACCTTCTGAGCGATGCCGGAGTAGACTACCCTAGCTCCCTCTCCCAGCTTTTTGTCATCACAATCGATGGCATGATCGTAAACGCCAGTATTTTCCACTCTCTTGAGCGTATCGAGTCGGCATGGAATCAACTTTGTAAAGCGGCGTCGCTGCCCAGCCTACCACTGAAAACGCCATCAAGATCATTTGTTATGTGACCTTTGCCTCCTCTCCTAATGTCGCTCATGCCACCATCTGTTGGCATTTGAAATCGCAGGCATCACGGATCTTCATCAATCACGGCAGCGGGGTAGGTTACTCTGGAAAACGACGAAAATAGCAACCCGATAACACGCTATAACAACGGAGGTATGTCGCTGTCATGAAACACCCCATTACGGCACTGCTAACTACGCTGGGACTGAGCCTTTCCGCCGTCGCCACGACGGCACATGCGCAAGACGACCCCATCGTGGTCGGTGGGCTCAACTACACCGAGCACCTGATCCTCACCTCGGCCACCTACCAGTTGCTCGAGGCCAACGGCTACAACGTCGACAAGCGCGACGGGCTGGGCACCTCGGTGCTGCGCCAGGCGCAGGAGAACGGCCAGGTCGATCTCTACTGGGAATACACCGGTAACTCGGTGATCCTGTTCAACGACCAGCCGCAGCCGGACAACGCCGCCGAGACCTATGCCACCGCCAAGCGCCTGGACGCCGAGAAAGGCCTGATCTGGCTGGATCCCTCGGACACCAACAACACCTACGCACTCGCCATGCGCGAGGCCGATGCCGAAGAACGTGATATTCACACCCTCTCGGACCTGGCCGAGGCCATGAACGACGGCGCCGATCTGACGCTCGCCTCCAATGCCGAATTCTATGCCCGCGACGACGGCCTGCGGCCGCTGCAGGAAGCCTACGGGTTCGAATTCCCGCGCTCCAACGTCAAGCGCATGGATTCGGGGCTGACCTACAGCGCGTTGCGCGAAGGCGAGGTCGACGTGGCGTTGGTGTTCGCCACCGATGGCCGCAACGGCGCCTTCGACTTCGAGGTGCTCGACGACGACCAGCAGTTCTTCCCGGTCTACCAGTTGGCGCCGGTGGTCCGCGAGGAAACGCTCGACGCGCATCCCGACCTCAAGCCCCTGCTCAACGAGATGTCCGCCGCGTTGAACGACGAGACGCTGATCGACCTCAACCGCCGCGTGGATGTCGACGATCAGAACATCGAACGGGTCGCCAAGGACTTCCTGACCGAAAACGACCTCATGTGATCGTCCGCTTCTGCAGACGTTTCCGGTCTTCAGCTATTTCCCGTCTTTCATCTCAGTCTTTCACCTACGGGGTGATGCATGCATCGCCCCGTTCCGACGACAGGACGCCCCATGTTTCCGAGTGGAAGCCAACCCGATGCCCGGGAAGTGCGTGACTTCCCGTACTCAATCGTCGAGGAACCGGCACTGTTCATTCCGCTGCCCGACGGCAGCCGACTCGCGGCACGAATGTGGCGGCCGGTGGACGCCGAGACCCATCCCGTTCCCGCGATCATCGAGTGCATCCCCTACCGCAAGCGGGATGCCACCAGTGCCGACGACGAGCGCATGCACCCCTACTTCGCCGGCCACGGCTATGCAGCGCTGCGCATCGACCTGCGCGGCAGCGGTGACTCGGACGGCGTGCTCGAGGACGAATACCTGGCCAGCGAACAGGACGACATCGTCGCCGTGATCGCCTGGCTCGCCGAGCAGCCCTGGTGCAGCGGCCGGGTCGGCATGCTGGGCATTTCCTGGGGTGGCTTCAATTCGCTGCAGGTGGCCTCGCGCCAGCCGCCAGCGCTCGGCGCGATCATCGCCGTCGGCGCCACCGTCGATCGCTATCACGACGACGTCCACTACAAGGGCGGCTGCGTGCTCAACGAGAACTTCGGCTGGGCGGCCTCGTCGCTGTCCTTCATGTCGCGACCGCCGGACCCCGCCTTGCGCGACGACTGGCGCGAACTCTGGCAGCACCGGCTCGCCCATCAACCCTTCGTCGCCGAGAACTGGTTCGATCACCAGACGCGCGATGCCTACTGGCGCCACGGCTCGGTATGCGAGGATTATTCGCGCCTGACGACGCCGACCCTGGCCGTCACCGGCTGGGCCGACGCCTACGTCAACTTCGTCGCCGAGATTCTCGAGCACGCGCCCTGCCCCCGGCGCGGCATCGTCGGCCCCTGGCCGCATGCCTACCCGCACCTGGCGATGCCGGGGCCGACCATCGGCTTTCTCCAGGAAGCACTGCGCTGGTGGGATTACTGGCTGAAGGATCGCGACACCGGCATCATGGAAGAGCCGCTGTACCGCGTGTTCTGCCCGTCCTTTTCCGAGGCCGATCCGCAACGGCTCGACGTGCCCGGCGAATGGCTCGCCGAGACTCAGTGGCCGAGCCCGCACATCGCTTCCCGCGAGCTGGCGCTGGGCAACGGCGGACTGCAGGCCGCGGAAAACGGAGCCGCCCGCCCGAGGGTGGTCAGACTGCGCGCGCCGGCCGACAACGGCCTGCAATGCGGCGAGTACATCCCCCACAGCAGCGGCCCCGAGATCGCCGGCGACCAGCGTGGCGACGACGCCCACTCGCTGACCTACGACACCGATCCGCTGGATGCCGACACGGTGATTCTGGGGCGCCCCACGCTCTCGCTGCGGGTCAGCGTCGATCAGCCGCGCGCCAACCTGATCGTGCGCGTGTGCGACGTCTCGCCCGAGGGTGTTTCGCAACGCGTCTCCTACGGCGTGCTCAACCTCTGCCACCGCGACAGTCACGTCACGCCTTCCGAGGTGCCGTGCGATACGCCGCTCGACGTGACCGTGTCACTGAACCAGACCTGCTATCGCTTCATTGCCGGGCATCGGCTGCGCGTCTCGGTGACCACCGCCTACTGGCCGCTGGTCTGGCCGAGTCCTTATCCGGTGACGCTGACCATGCATGAAGCCGAATCGCGGCTCACACTGCCTCAGCGTGCCTCGCACGACACGCCGCCCGTGCAGTTCGAACCGGCGGTGTTTTCCGGGCCCATGCAACATCGGATCGTACGCGCCGGAGAACAGTCCCGGGACGTCACCCACTCGCTGACCGACGGCTGGACCCGGCATGCCATCATCGACGACTTCGGCGAGATCGCCTACGACCACGGCCTGACCAACATCGCCTCGGCGGACGAGCGCTACGCCATCCACCCCGAGGCCCCGGCCACCGCGACCATGAGCAAGAGCTGGCGTCAGGCCTTTCAGCGCGACGACTGGCAGGTACACACCGAGACCTGGGCGGAGTTGAGCTGCGACGCCGAGTGGTTCTACCTGGAAGCGCGCCTGCAAGCCTTCGAGGGCAACGAGCGCTTCATCGACCGGCACTGGAAAACGCGACGCCGTCGCCGCTGGGTGTAATGTCAGGGGATGCCCGGTCCATGAAACGGGATGACGATTAATAGCGTCAGAACGCCCGAGGCGCTGCCTCGGGCGTTTTATGTTCAATAGTGATACCTGCAGGATATGATCGTTATCGCGGCATCATCCACGGCATATACCAGACGGTTGGTCTCATCGATACGGCGTGACCAGAACCCCGTCATGTTTTCCTTGAGAGGTTCTGGTTTACCAATACCCTCAAACGGGGAGCGCTTCACGTCAGAAATTAGCTTGTTAATTCTTTTGAGGGTTTTTTTATCCTGACTTTGCCAGTGGAGGTAGTCTTTCCATGACTCGTCCGTCCAGCAGAGCAAGCGACTATTCATCCCCATCTATCAACTCACGCTCGGCGACTTTTCCAGCCTTGTATTGTGCAATTGACTTATTCAGATGTTCGGCATTGGCAGGGGAACGCAGCAGATGGACCGTTTCCATCAGGCCATTGTAATAGTCAAGCGACATTACCACCGCGTTCTCGGCATCACGACGCGTAATGACCGTGGTGTCGGCATCGTTGACCACGTTATCCAGTACTGCCTTGAGGCTATTGCGAGCCTCGGTGAAGGAAATAATTCTCATCGGCTCTCTCTCCTGTACCGCTTACTGTACAATTCTAGCCTAACCTGCAGACATGTACAATATCCTGTCACACTCAACGCGTATCGGCACTTCTCTAGGCACTGCCTGAAAAGTCGACGAGCGAAGGTCAGACAAGGCGACGTACTGCTCTCGGTGCGTCAGGGCGAAATAATCATGCAGCGAGAACCATCTCGGGTAACCAGCGAACGCTATATTCTGGCCTGACTCGCCTCAACCACGCCGCTCCCGCTCCAGCCGCTGCGCCATCAGCGAGGCCACCAGCGGCGTATCGGCGTCGCGGTGGGTCGGCATCGCGAAGCGCGCGGCGTCGATCTCGTCGGTGTCGATGTCGGCGCTGACGAGGGTCTCGCCGTCCTCGGCCCGCGCCAGCACCCGGCCGTCGACGCCGACGATGCAACTGCCGCCCCAGAACCAGGCGTCGCCCTCGGCCCCGTAGCGATGCGCCATGACCATCGGCGTGGCGTACATCATGGCGTAGAACTTCAGGCAGATAAGCCAGTTGCCTTCGTCGTCGAAATCGCCGTCGACCATCCCGGTCGCCGCGTTGACCGGCGCCAGCAGCACGTCGGGCCGCTCCAGCATGGCCGCGTGGGCCAGGCCCGGATTCCAGAGGTCGGCGCAGATCATCACCCCGCAGGCGAGGCCGTCGGCATCGGTGACGGTGAGCGTCTGTCCCTTGCCGAAATGCTTGCCCTCCTCGTGCCCACCGTAGGTGCAGAGGTTGAGCTTGCGATGCACGGCGACGACGCTGCCCCCGCACAGACACGCCATAGCATTGGCGTACTCGCCGCGGGCGCAGCGCTCGACGAAGCCGACCACGGTCAGCATGTCGCCGGCGGCATCCGCCAGCTGGAGCAGACGCGGATCATCGCGGTCCATTGCGACCTCAGGGACGCGCGCGCCCAGGTCGTAACCGGTCAACGAAAGCTCGGGGAACACCAGGACATCGACGTCCCGGTGGCGCGCCGACTCAATGACGCGACGATGCGTCTCGAGATTGCACGCGACATCGGCCAGGACGCAGTTCATCTGGGCGGCGGCGAGTCGGTAATTCGTCCGGCGAGTGCTCAAGGGGCGGCCTCCTGCAAGGAAAATCAAAACACGGCATTATCGCCAACGAGCATACGGCGAAGTCGATGCGTTGCCTATCGAACGCCCATTGCCACTGAAAATGAATGAGATGACACATCCTAATGCCCAAAACGGGGGGCACTCGCGGAGAGCGTGTTATGCTCTTCACATAATACGAACTTATAAAAAGCCTTTCATATAAGAAATTTATACAAGTTCAAACAAACCACTCCATCGCGAGTGCGAGGTCCGTGCCGTGGAATTACTGCAATATTTTCTCGACAATCTCGAGTTGCTGGGGACCCTTACCCTCGAGCATATCAGTCTGGTGGGTGTCGCGGTGGGGATCGCCACGCTGACCGGCGTCCCCATCGGTATCGCCATCACGAAAAATGAGCGCATCGCCAAGACCGTGCTCTACATCGCCTCAATCATCGTGACCATTCCCTCCATCGCGTTGTTCGGGATCATGATTCCGATCCTCTCGATCATCGGCCAGGGCATCGGCTACATGCCGGCGGTCATCGCGGTGCTGCTGTACTCGCAGCTGCCGATCATCCGCAACACCTACACCGCCATCAACAACGTCGACCCGGCCCTGCGCGAAGCCGCGCGCGGCGTCGGCATGAGCCAGAACCAGCGCCTGCGCATGGTCGAGATCCCACTCGCCGTGCCGGTGATCATGGCCGGCGTGCGTACCGCCGTGGTGCTCAACATCGGTGTCATGGCGATCGCCGCCTACATCGGCGCCGGCGGGCTCGGCACGCTCATCAGTCGCGGCATTTCCCAGTCCGATCCACGTCAGCTGATCCTCGGCGCCGTGGCTGTCAGCGTGTTGGCGATCATCGTCGACTATGCGCTGCTGGCCCTGCAGAAGCGGCTGACGCCCAAGGGCATGGAACGCGCCGCCATCACCTGATTCGCCTCCGCGCCACGCGCTGCAAACCACAACAGGCTGCCGACCCGACAAGGACCGCTTCATGATTCGACTCGATAACTTGACCAAGGTCTTCGACACGCCCAAGGGCGCGGTGACCGCCGCCGACCACATCAGCATGGAGGTGCCGAGCGGCGAGATCTGCATCCTGCTCGGCCCCTCGGGCTGTGGCAAGACCACCACCCTGAAGATGATCAACCGCATCATCCGCCCGACCTCGGGCAAGGTGTTCATCAACGGCGAGGACACCACCAGCCTCGACACCCAGGACCTGCGCCGCAACATCGGCTACGTGATCCAGCAGATCGGTCTGTTCCCCAACATGACCATCGAGGAAAACATCACCGTGGTGCCCAAGCTGCTGGGCTGGGACAAGGCCAAGTACCGAGAACGCGCCCGCGAGATGATGCACATGATCGCGCTGGAGCCGGATGCCTTCCTCAAGCGTTATCCCAGCGAGCTTTCCGGCGGGCAGCAACAGCGCATCGGCGTGGCCCGGGCGCTGGCCGCCGATCCCCCCGTGATGCTGATGGACGAACCGTTCGGCGCCATCGACCCGATCAACCGGGCGGTGATTCAGGACGAATTCCTGAAGATGCAGCAGGACCTCAAGAAGACGATCATGTTCGTCAGTCACGATATCGACGAAGCGATCAAGATGGGCGATCGCATCGCCATCTTCCGTGAAGGCAAGCTGGTCCAGTACTCGGAGCCGGACGAGCTGCTCGCGGCGCCCAAGAACGACTTCGTCGAATCCTTCCTGGGCGAAGACCGGGCGTTGAAGCGCCTCAACCTGGTCAAGGTCCGCGATCTGGCCAGCGAGGAAATCGGCCTCGTCCGTCCTGACGACACCCTGGCCACCGCGCTACAACGCATCGAATCCTACGGTTATCTGAACAGCATCGTGATGGTGAACCACAAGCGTCAGCCGGTGGGCATCATCACCGCCCCCGTCGCCCGCACCACTCAGGGCCATTGTCGCGATCACTACCAGAGCGTGCCGGTGGTGGTCAGCCTCGACGACGACCTGCGCAAGGTCGCCTCGCTGATGTTCGCCCACGACATGACATGGGTGCCTTGCGTCGACGACGACGGCCGCATCGTCGGCCAGATCACCCAGCGCGCGATCACCCATCACCTGGGGTCGCGCTACCGCGCCCATTCCAAGGGCGATGACGGCGTCGCGCTCGACGAGGCCTCTCCGTCATCGGCCCCCAAGGAGTAAGCCCATGCCGACGCTGAATCTTGCCGGCGCCGGGCGTTTGCTGGTGCTGGTGGCCGTCTTCCTCGCCGGTGTCTGGAGTCAGTCCAGCGGCGTGATCGACGACTTCATCTTCTATCTGCCCGACGTCCATTACCTGGCCGTGCAACACCTGTGGCTGACCGTCATGTCCGGTGGCCTGGCGATCCTGGTCGCCATCCCGCTGGGCATCTGGCTATCGCGCCCCAGCATGGCGCGGGTCGCCGAATCCATGATGCAGGTCCTCAACGTGGGCACCACCATCCCCACGCTGGCCGTGCTGGCGCTGTCGATGAGCTTTCTCGGCATCGGCACCGTCCCGGCGGTCTTCGGGCTGTTCGTGGCCACGCTGCTGCCCATCGCCCGCAACACCTATACCGGGCTCAAGGGCGTCGATCCGGCCCTCAAGGAAGCCGCGGCGGGCATCGGCATGTCGCCCACCCAGCGCCTGCTGCGGGTCGAACTGCCCAATGCGCTGTACGTCATCTTCGCCGGCATCCGCACGGCGCTGGCGATCAACATCGGGACGGTGCCGCTGGCCTTCCTGATCGGCGCGGGCGGTCTCGGTGAGCTGATCTTCACCGGCATCGATCTCTACGACCCGGTCATGATGCTCTCCGGCGCGATTCCCACGGCGTTGCTGGCGGTCGTGGTGGACATGCTCATCGCCATCACCGCCTTCGTGGTAGTGCCGCGCGGGGTGAATCCGGGCCGCGCCTAGCGGACGCCCTCGACGGCTCGAACCCGACAATCAACCGCTATCCAACAAGCAACGGCTGTCCAACAAGCAACGAAAGGAGCGACACCATGAAAACCTTGATTCCCCTGCTCACCGGCGCAGTGCTGGCCAGCAGCCTGGCCACCGCCCAGGCGAACGAGATCGTGGTCGGCGGCAAGAACTTCACCGAGCAGCAGATCCTTTCCAGCATGACCACCCAGTACCTGGAAGGCCTCGGCTACGACGTCGAGAAGCGCGCCGGGCTGGGCTCCGCCGTCCTGCGCCAGGCTCAGGAAAACGGTCAGATCGACCTCTACTGGGAATACACCGGCACCTCGCTGATCAACTACAACGACGAATCCGCCGAAGGGTTGACCGTCGACGAGACCTACCAGAAGGTCAAGGAACTCGACGCCGAGAAGGGCCTGGTATGGCTCGAGCCCTCCGACGCCAACAACACCTACGCGCTGGCCATGCGCGAGGCAAGCGTCGAGGAAACCGGCATCACCTCGCTCAGCGACCTGGCCCAGGCAGTCAACGACGAGCAGGGGCTGACCTTCGCCATGAACGCTGAATTCTACGCCCGTGAAGACGGCTGGCGCCCGCTGCAGCAAGCCTATGACTTCCGCGCCAGCCGGGGCGACGTCAAGCGCATGGACTCCGGCCTTGTCTACCAAGCGCTGCGCGACGAGCAGGTCGACGTGGGGCTGGTGTTCGCCACCGACGGCCGCATCCCCGCCTTCGACTTCCAGGTGCTCGAGGACGACCAGAACTTCTTCCCGGCCTACGCGCTGACGCCGGTGGTGCGCCAGGCGACCCTGGACGCCAATCCCGAGCTGGCCGAGCAGATGAACACCCTCTCCGGCCTGCTCGACAACGACACCATGTCCACCCTCAACGCTCAGGTCGATGTCGACAAGACGCCCATCGAACAGGTGGCCGAGAACTTCCTCGAGGAAAACGACCTGCTGTAATCGCCATTCCGCAGACAGCGGGCACCGTGCCGGCCGACGGCGCACGGTGCCCGCTGCCTTCCCCTTCTCAGGCAAGAGTGTCACCCATGCGACAATCCCTGCTCCCGCTGATCGGCGGCCTGGCTCTCGCCAGCACCCTCGTCAGCCCCCTCACCAGTACCGCCGCCCACGCCGAGGACATCACCGTCGGCGGCAAGAACTTCACCGAACAGCTCATCCTGTCGAGCATGACCACGCAATACCTCCAGGCCCATGGCTACGAGGTTGACCAGCGCGCCGGCATGGGCACCACGGTGCTGCGCCGCGCCCAAGAGAGCGGCCAGGTGGATCTCTACTGGGAATACACCGGCACCTCGCTGATCAGCTACAACAAGGTGACCGAGGACCTCTCGCCGGAGGCCACCTACGCGCGCGTCAAGGAACTCGACGCCGAGAAGGGGCTGATCTGGCTCGAGCCCTCCGAGGCCAACAACACCTACGCCCTGGCCATGCGGAAAGACGACGCCGAAGCACGCGGCATCGCCACCATTTCCGATCTCGCCGACGTCATCAATGGCGGCCAGGAACTGGTGCTCGCCTCCAACGCGACCTTCTACTCGCGCGATGACGGCCTGCGCCCGATGCAGGAGACCTATGGCTTCGAGTTCGGCCGGCGCAACGTGAAGCGGATGGACCAGGGCCTGACCCTGACCTCGCTGGATCAGGAAGAAGTCGACGTGGCGATGACCACGGCGACCAACGGGCGCATCCCGGCCCTGGACCTGACCGTCCTCGAGGACGACAAGCACTTCTTCCCCGACTATGCGCTGACCCCGGTGGTCCGCGAGGAAGCGCTCGAGGCGAACCCCGATCTCGACGAACGCATGAACGCGCTCTCCGCCCTGCTCGATGACAGCACCATGGCGCGCCTCAATGCCCAAGTCGACGTCGACAAGCAGCCCGTCGAGAAGGTCGCCGAGCGCTTCCTCGAGGAGCACGACCTGCTGTAATCGGCACGCGGAGCCAGGCTCCGCCGCCGACCGCGACGCGGGCCGCTTCATACCGGCCCCGTCTTTCGTCACGCCTTTCTTCGCCAGCACCCGAGGCCACTGCCATGCACGACCACGCCCCCCTCGACTGGATGCACGGGGTCGATCTCTCCACCCTGGACGACGCCCACCTCCATCAGGCCAAGCGCTGCCTGCTCGATCTGCTGGGCGTGGCCGCTGGCGCCACCCGCACGCCGCTGGCCGACAAGGCCACGCGCTTCGTGACCTCCCAGCATGGCGGCGACCGCCCGCTGCTATTCACCGCCGGCCAGGCCTCGCCCACCGGCGTCGCCCTGCACGGGGCCTGGCTGATCGACGCGCTCGACGCCCACGACGGCCAGGTGCTGACCAAGGGCCATGCCGGCGTGGCCCTGCTGCCCGGCTTGCTGGCGCTGCCCGAGGTGGCCGACCTCTCCGGGCGCGACTTCCTCGCCCTGCTCGCCTACGGCTACGAGATCGCCACCCGCGCGGGGATCGCCCTGCACGCCACCAGCCCGGACTACCACACCTCCGGCGCATGGAATGCCCTGGGCGTCGCCGCCGTGGCCGCGCGCCTGCGCGGGGCCGATGTCGAGACGTTGCATCATGCCCTCGGCATCGCCGAGTTCTATGGCCCGCGCAGCCAGATGATGCGCTGCATCGACCATCCCACGATGCTCAAGGACGGCTCCGGCTGGGGCGCGATGACCGGCATCTCCGCCGCCCTGCTGGCCGAGGATGGCTTCACCGGCGCCCCGGCGCTGACCGTGACCGCGCCGGACGTGGCCACTCTCTGGCAGGACCTGGGCGAGCGCTGGTATCTCCACGAGCAGTACTTCAAGGCCTACCCGGTCTGCCGCTGGGCCCAGCCCGCGGTGGAAGCCGTGCTGTCACTGCCCGCGGAGCAACGCGACCCCGCCGCCATCGCGCGCATCGAGATCGTCACCTTTCACGAGGGCAAGCGCCTGCACGTGACGCACCCGACCACCACCGAGCAGGCCCAGTACAGCCTGCCCTGGTCCGTCGCTTGCGCTTTGGGCCGAGGCACCGTGGATGTCGCCGGCGTCAGCGACGAACTCGACGCCCCGGATCTCAAGGCCCTGGCCAGCCGGGTGGAGATTCACGAGGATGACACCTTCAATGCGCGCTTTCCCGCCGAGCGCTGGGCGCGCGCCCGGCTGCATCTGGAAAGCGGCGAGGTCATCGAAAGCGCCGACTTCGAGGCGCGCGGCAACCCCGATCGCCCGCTTTCGGACGCCGAGATATTCGCCAAGTACTGGGCGCTGGCCGATCCCGTGCTGGGCGAACGCGCAGCCCGGCTGCACGACGTGGTGATGAGCCTCGAGGCACGTCCGGCAAGCGACCTGCTGGCGCTGCTCGGCGCACCCACGTTTTCCAAACAATAGCGAGACGCCACCATGCACTACCAGGATCACCTGCGCGTCGGCGCCGCGCAGATCAACGCCAGCCTCGGCGATGTCGACGCCAACCTCGAACGCCATCTCGCGTTCATTGCCGAGGCACGCCGCAAGGGGCTCGAATTGCTGGTCTTCCCCGAGCTCTCGCTGACCGGCTACGGCCTGGGCAACCGGGTGATCGACGTGGCCTGCCCGGCTCATGATCCGCGCCTGGTCGAGCTGGCCCGCGCCGCCGACGAAATGCAGGTGGTGGTCGGCTTCGTCGAGGAAGCCAGCCCCGGCGAGTACTACAACGCCCTGGCGATTCTCCAGCACGGCAAGCTCCAGGCCGTGCACCGCAAGCTCAACCTGCCCACCTACGGTGGCCTGGAAGAAGGCAAGCTGTTCACCCATGGCAGCGAGCTCACGCATCTTCCGGTGTGCCCCGGCTGGTCGGCGACCTCGCTGATCTGCGCCGACCTGTGGAATCCGGGGCTGGTGCACGCCGCCCTGCTGGCCCGCCCCACCGTTCTGTGCGCGCCGATCAACTCGGCCTCGGGTATCGTCAGCGATGATTTCTCCAACGAAAAGAACTGGCCCCTCAACCTGCAGTTCTACGCCATGACCTACGGCACCCCCGTGATCATGGCCAACCGCTTCGGCCCCGAAGGCGACAGCCATTTCTGGGGCGGCTCATGCATCCTCGGCCCGCAAGGCGAGACCCTGGCCGTGGCCGAGGATGGCGAGACGCTGATCGAAGCGACTCTCTCACGCACCGCTATTGCCCGCGCCCGCTTCGAGCTACCCACCCACCGCAATGCCGACACGCCACTGGTGCGCGAGTTGATGAACGGCTATCGCTGAACCAGGCCCCAAACGACACTCGGCGCCTCCCAAGGGAAGGCGCCGAGTGTGTGTGAAGCGGGATCTAAACAGTCAAAGACGAATCAGTCGCGGCGATAAGTCCCCACCAACCGACTCATGCCAAGAATATGCGGCTCAAGCTCGTTGAGCAGTTCCGGCTGCGTCAGCCCCTCGGGCAGTTCGGTTTGGGTGTCCAGCGCCAGCACCCAGAAATAATACTGGTGCGGCCCGTGGCCCTCCGGCGGCATGGCACCGCCATAACCGATGGCGCCGCCATCATTGATGCCGGCAGTACCTGTCTTAGTGCCCTCTTCCAGCGAGGTGACATCCGCCGGCAGGTTGTAGAGCAGCCAATGCACGTAACCGTAGCTGCCATCCTTCACCAGCGGCGCATCCGGATCGTGGCAGATCACCGCGAAGCCCTTGGTCCCCGCCGGCGCATCCTTCCAACTCAGGGCCGGGGACACATCATCACCTTCCGACGAATGGCGCTTCGGAATCGCCCCATTCGGCGTGAAGGCGGTGCTTTCGACTTGCATGCTGGACGGTGCAAAAGGCATGGCGATCCTCCCATGAAACGCATTGAAACAATGAACCGAGCAACGCCCTCATGGCGGCTCTTCCCTACAAGGTGATGGCACCAGTGGAGGATTCAACCCTTTGGTGCGGCCCAGGTAAACGCTGGGCTGCTACCTAAGATGTGAGTTCTGTGTACGAATGCTTAGGAGGTCACTTGCCGAAAAGTAAGAGGGATGTGGCTGCAAACGGCCAAAAGCGGTCGACGAGATGGGCAACGAACCCACCGTCAAATGCTGGAGCGCGAAGCGCAAGGCCGCTGTGGTCATGGACATCTTCAAGGGCAAGACCACCGTCGCTGAAGTGGCTCGACGGCATGACCTCAACGTCTCTGAGGTCGAAGGCTGGATCGATTAGGCCCAGCGCAGCATGGAGAACGGGGGCAGGGCCCGACCCAAGGATATCCGCAAGCAGTATGAGTACAAGCTGCGGGAAACCTAGGAGGAGCTGGGCGAGGCCCATCTGCAGATTTATGCACTAAAAAAAGTTGCACTGCCTGCTCAACGAGGACGAGAACTCGGTACTGACAGCGGGGTAATTATCACCTCACGAACGGTATGACATAGCCTAAGTACTCAGCTTGAGAAGAGCGTTGCTCATCCCAGCGTCTGGTGTGCCCAGCCGGACGCTCCCGCTGGTCTGTATGGGTTAGCACAAGGCGCCTTTTAGCCCGCGATACGCCAACAAAATATGCGCAACGGTTTTCATCTTGGTTACCAAAGAAGATTTCGTTTTCAACAGCCATGATGATGACCGAATCGAACTCAAGACCTTTGCTCTTGTGAATGCTTAAAATGCGTACCGCCTGGTTATCTGAAAACCGGCCAAGAGCTTTCGGTAAATCGGGTTCCAGCTCGAGAAGCTCATGTATGCGTGCCTTAGTGCTTCGGATGACCTCTTTGAGCCGATCATGAGACTCATAGTCAGGCGATAGAGCTACGAGGGTTTTGAGACTGACTTGTTGCAAAAAGGCTTTAACAAACTCCCACCAGCCAGAAAAAGGGTCGTCGGCCAGGGCAGTAAGAGCCGCTTCTTTCCGTTGTTGCTTTATAAGTTGGTTTAAATCCTTTCGAGCATTAGCCTGAATATCTTCATCTGCAAAGGGAACCAGCTGATTCATGAGCCGAATCCAGGCTTGTGGCTCGCGTTGACTGTAGAGGCAAGACAGGTAGTCTACAATCAATCGAGCGGCGGGCTCGACCGTGATGTCCTGCATTTGCTGTTCATTGCGAAAAGGGATGCCTCGCACCTCCAGTGCCGTCATGAGGTGGTCCGCGTAAAGATCGAGCTGCTTGGAAATGAGAACCGCAATTTCCGCGGGCGGTAGCTGTTCATTCTTTATCCAGCTATCAATCAAGTCTGCTAGATACTCAGCTTCCTTGCGGCTGTCCGCGAAGTGCCAGACAAATACCTCGCCCTCGTCACCGATAAGCTGTTCATCGGGCATGACGGACGTTGGATCGAGCACCCGGATGATTTCGTTCTGCAGGCGTAGCAATCTCGACTTTGAACGAAAATTGCGGTACATATTGAGCGGTGTCGCTGAAAAATCGACTGAAAAGGTCTGGAAAATGCCGTCCAGAGCCCCTGCCCAGCCCATGATTTTTTGCTTAGTATCGCCCACTGCCGTAAGGCGAATTTTAGTTCCTTGGAATGCGAGTTTCAGGAGCTTGTACTGAAGATTGGTGCAGTCTTGGAACTCATCAAGGAAGACATCGCTGTAGGTCTGTCGGATAGCATTCCGTGCCATTTCTGATTTTTGAAGGATCTGGATGGCAAGCGGAACCAGATCGGAAAATTCAATGAGGTTGCGCGAGGGCCCTGTTTTCCGGTCAGCAATTTTGTAACCGGCATCCAGCTCAGCATCACCGGTTAGCACTGGCCGGAAGCGGTCGATAATACGCTTGGCAAAAGCGTGAAAGGTGTAGCTGTCAAACCTTGAGGCCAGCTCAGAGCCACAGCGGTGCTTAACACGCTCCTTCAAATTGCTGCTAGCGTCGACCTTGAATGAGATAGCCAGAATTCGTTTAGGGTAACGGCAGGTGCCTGTACGTAGTAGGAAATCAGCCCGCTGCGCAAGCATTTCAGTTTTTCCTGCACCTGGGCCAGCCGTAAGAGCAAGGCTATGAATCTGCTCCTTGGCTGCACGCAGGGCGTTAGGCTCTAGCGTTAACCCATCTGCGGGCTGCCAGTCATCGACACTTATCACTCTGGTAACTCCTCGAGTTTAGCAATCACGGCATCGGCCAAGCGTCCTAGTGATCCGGGCATATTAGCGAGAATTTCCACATCGCGGAGGCTGGCGAGAGATTCGATATGCGCTGCTGGTTTACTGCCAAGCTTGAAACTATGATGATAAGTACCAAAAAACTCTTGTTCATACTCGCTGTATTGACTTGCATCGTGGTGACTTCTGCCGAGCACAGCCTTGATCGTTGAATTAACAGGCTTTTCTCTCACTACGCCGTAGGCATTCGGGTAGGCAAGTAGCATCGCAAAATCGAGATCTAACGGAGAGGAAAAAAAGATCCCCTTGCCTTCGAGGGTGTCGAAAACATCCGTCATGCTGTCACCAAAAAAATGATGAGTACGTATCGGTATCTCGTCATCATTCCATTTCGAAATTTCCCAATCAGTAGGAAGAGAATTCTGGGGATCAATTTTCTTCAGTTGGTCGTTTACATACTTGATTCGACCCCATCCAGCGTGGTAGCGCGAAACATCTAGATCAAGTAGGGTCAGATAGGGAATTTGAAGATTAGAAAGTAGACGCCAAAAGTGGTTAACATGACGCCCTCCCAAGGGCGCTATTGTGACTCCAGACTCATCTACAGGAGCACCTTTGGACTGAAGTAGTCGGGGAAGGACAATTTCTTCGCTGTCTCCCTCACCTAGAACTACAAGGCGAGAAAAATAGACTTCCGGAAAAGCTTGCACTGCCTCTCGCACAAACTTATGTGCTTCGTCCGAGGTGTCAGGCAGCTGGATGTGGGTAACTCGCGATGTTCGCCCATCGGTCAGGCGCAGGTACCGGATCTTCTCGGGATCCACGCGCCGCAGCATCGATGGTGCGTGAGTGGCAATCAGCGCTTGCGCGTCGCCTTCTCCGGTCATCAAGTCCAGGGCTTTGACAATACGCCCGAGGTAATGGGGCGAAAGACTGTTTTCTGGCTCTTCCACTGCAACCAGCGTAAAGACAGGTGGCCGCAACTTGTCAGCATCGAAAGATTTATTTTTTCCTGCAAGTACGGAGCGGCTTATAGCCTGCGATGATAGCACGAGTGATAGGTATAGCATCGACTTCTGACCATCACTCAGTCGTGAGAAGTCCACCAAATTCTCATCGTGTCCTGGTGAAAAAGACACCGACATATGCCTCAGTAACGCTTCAATCTCAGAGGCCACGAAGGTGATTTTCGGAGAGGTAAAAAAACTGCCTTTGTGTAAGGTTTCCCAAGAAGCTTTCAAGCTTTTGCTGAATGCATCTACCGATGGATTGGCTGCTAGGCTATCACTAATTTGGTCAGTGAGACCATTTATGACGTCACGTTCTGCATCCCAGTTTACCGCTCGCAGCATGCGCCCAAGCAACGCATTGGTGCTGTAGGCAATGTGGTCGGCCGGATCACGGCGGGCTGGCAAGTAGTGAACATAGATATGATTGCGCTCAGATCGGGGTACCTGCGCTGTGTTGAGCGGCGAACCATCATCATTAATGTCCAAGATATAGACCAAGTTTTCTTCAATGTCGCCATCCGGTCCCATGCTAGCACTGAGGCGAAAGCGCACCCGCGGGATGCCATCCGCCTCATCAAGTCGCATGTGGCCAAAGTTAGGGGCAACGGTGCTGTTATCTTCATCTTCTGTCAGTTCGTGGAATAAGAAGTCGGCTTCTATCCAGAGCTGGCGCTCTTCCGGCACTTCAGCCTCATCGAAGGGGACGTGAAAGTCAGATCGCAGAATGCGGCGCAAGGATGGGTCGAAAGCAAACATGCGACACAGCGCTTGTAGTGCAGCTGTCTTACCTGAGCCATTGGGGCCAATAAGGAAAGATATATCATCTAGCCCGAGTTCTTCTGGCTGCGCCCCAAAAGACTGGAAATTGCATAGACGAATCGTTTCAAGTTTCATATATGTCGGGCCCCGTGTAATTAACCACCCGCTTGGTAAATAGTTCAGGATGTTTGGTCTGCCATTCCTTCATCATCGCAATTGGTGATTGATGGTGCAGCGCCTTCTGCGGGATATGGTGATTGTACAGCCCAGTGTAGCGTTTGAGCGTCTGCTTCAGGTCCTCGCCTGAGGTATACTGATGTGGCCGTTGAAGCGTTCTACCATGTCATTCGTCTGCAGCTTGCCCGACTTGATCAGGCGGCATGTCGAGAGATGTCATGGGATCTCCTACGATTTTCATGTGGCCTAACAAGCATGCAGCATTCGCCGGCTTGGCCGCTTGGGTCGATACCAGCCTCCCCCTCTAGCCCCTACCGCTTCGGCCACGTTACCGCTATGCAAAGCACTGAACGCTCTACCATCCGGTTCATCAGGTTGTATCGGCAACACCGAACAATACTTAACCTAGCTTAATTTAACGTCGATTAACATAGCGCTACACGAAAGGCGTACACACAAAACGCCCGCGCCGTGTGGGCGGCGCGGGCGTGGGGTTCAGCCGTGCGGGTGGTACATGAGGTGAAGCTGAACTGGGCGGTTTCCTGGGCGGAGCGCTTCGGCCAGCGTTGGGAGATGGCCTTACGGCGGGTGTAGAAGCGCACGGCGTCAGGGCCGTAGGCGTGCAGGTCGCCGAACAGTGAGTCCTTCCAGCCACCGAAGCTGTGGAAGGCGACCGGAACCGGCAGCGGGACGTTGATGCCAACCCCATGCCGACTTCGATGGCGTCATCTTTGCGAAGCGTAAAAAGGCTGTCCGGCGGGGCCCATTCGAGCCGGAACGCACTGGAAGGACTGCCTAATACCTAATCCTCGGTTTTAGCCATATATACCGCCTCTTGCCCATATGCCGATAGATCACTCTTAAGCGGCTCACCTACATGCACAATTTTGAAGCCATGACGCAGCCAATACGATGACGCCCCTTGGATAGCGACCAAGGATATTCTTTGGTATCCCCTGTGCCGTACGACATCTAGCACAGCGTCCAGCATGTGTTCTGCGGCACCAGCTTTACGGGCAGTGGGAGTTACCGCCATATCATGGATGCACACACTATCCGCATTGGGAGGCACTGGGTACGCAGCGCCATTTAAGTCAGGCACTTCACCAAACACCCATGGAAGAGATACAACGTAGCCCACCACCAGATCCCCCTGGACTGCCATGAAACAAAAATCAGGGGCAACAGAGAGCTTTGCGGAAAAGGAATCTACTGTTTCAAGAAGGCTCTCGCTGTAGCACTCCCGCTGTATGCGAGACACTTCCGGCAGGTCGGACGGTGACATTCTTCGGATTTTCACGTCAGGATACACCCTGTATTTTTTAAGTATAATGCTGCCCCCACTCTAGTGGGAGAAGTCCACATCGTTGTACTTGTCCTTATTATGTATCGTTACCATCTCTTTCCATCCAAACATTTGCTTTTTCCTCAAAGTCAGGACGCTGTACAGGCACCACGCAGAAACGTTGGCCACTCGGTGCCTCCAGTATCGTGAAATGACGTACTTTCCCCACCTTCTTCGCGCCTAGTCGCTCAAGTCTTACCACTTCGGCTTCAATGTCATCAGCTTCTATATCTAGATGAACACGACTGGGATGGCTTACTTTCTGGATAAGTATCTTCGGCTGTGATGGATCGGCTTTTAGCTCTCGGTAGTTTTCGTCCCCAGGCTCCATATTGCAGTCAAGGACTTCACAGCCTAGCGCAGATCCCCAGAACGCAGCGTCACTGGCAAGGTCATCAGTTTCACAATCTATAACGAGCGTTTGCAGTCTGCTTTTATGCATATATCAGCTCCTGAAGATGTATAAAAACCATCATATAGCGAGCTCGTATAACAGGTTTAACGAGCATCCGCGTTCATAATTTTATGCTCCGCACCAAACCTTTTATTCACAATGACTATACGTTTTACCTCGCCATATAACACCAATAACCACGCCTACCACTTTGCCCCAATGTGGGCCTCGCGCCGACATCGCCCACTCGCCCCGCTATCTTCCACCTACGCTACCGCCAAGTGCAGCGTTGCATGCTCCACCGCTTCGCTATCAATGTACCTGAGCTTCTTTGTGCTTCCTAAGAAGGCAAGTCCTTAATTCCCCAACCTAGCGTGATCTAACGTCGATTAATAGACACAGAAACGCCCACACCGCTGTGAGCGGCGCGGGCGTGGGGTTCAGCCGTTGGCGTGGTTCAGGAGGGGAAGCTGAACTGGGCGGTTCCTGGTCGCTGCGCTTCGCTTGCTACCGACTGGTTTTCCGGCGGTCCATCGCCGCGGCAATGTCCTCTTCGTGCTCTTCGCCCCAGCCACAAAGCGGCTCCATGGCCCGCACCAGACTCGCCCCGAACGGCGTCAGCGAGTAGTCGACGCGCAGCGGGATCTCTCCATAGTCGGTTCGCTGGACGATGCCGTCAGACTTGAGCTCCTTCAACTGTTGGATCAACATTTTGTCGCTCACGCCCCGGACGCTTCGCTTGAGCTCGCCGTAACGCGTCGGTCCCTTGTCTAAAAAGAACAGAATCAACGGTTTCCACTTCCCGGAGATCACGTGCAGCGTCGCATGCAGGCCGCAAATGAAACGTGGGTTTTCTGAGTTTTCTTTCGCCATAACGAGTACTTACCAAAAGGTGCATACTTGAACATTTGTAAGCGGCTTATATATCGTTAAAGCGAATCGAGTCAATACACGGAGACCCAACTATGAGTCGGCTACACGGTAAAATCGCATTGATCACAGGCGGAGCCAGCGGCATCGGCCTGGCCTCGGCCCAACGCCTTATCGAAGAAGGCGCCTTCGTCTTCATTACCGGACGGCGCCAGGACGTCCTCGACAACGCGGTTGAGGCACTGGGATCCAACGCCCGGGCCGTCCAGGCGGATGTGACGAAGCCGGAGGATCTCGACCGCGTCTTCGACACGATCCAGAAAGAAAAGGGGCATCTGGACGTCCTGGTGGCCAACGCGGGCGTCGGCGAATTCGCCAGCCTGGGACAGATCACCGAGGAGCACTACGACTACATCTTCGATATCAACGTCAAAGGCACCCTCTTCACCGTCCAGAAGGCCCTGCCCCTGATGAAGAACGGCGGCTCCATCATCCTTACCGGCTCCACGGTGGGCAGCATGGGCACCCCCGCGATGAGCATCTACAGCGCCTCTAAGGCGGCTGTCCGAAACCTGGTGCGCAGTTGGGCCCATGACCTCAGAGGCACCGGCATTCGCGTGAACGTCATGTCTCCTGGCCCGACCAAAACAGACAAGCTGATGGAACTGCTCCCATCCGACGCCCTGAGCGAGATGAACCGGACTGTACCGCTCGAGCGTCTGGGCGATCCCAAGGAAACCGCAGGCGCAGTGGCGTTCCTGGCGTCCGACGACAGCAGCTTCATGACGGGGAGCGAGGTGTTCGTTGACGGGGGCTACGCGCAGGTTTAGGGCTAGGCGGAGAACGGGAGGCAATGAACCAAAAGGGGTCAGATAGATTTTAAATCGGTCAGCTTGGTTAAAAACAAATCCACCTGCCCCATTTACATTGATCAAATAGAACCGATCTTCCCCTTTGGTTTTGGCTTTCCTTGCACATAACGATTTGCATGAACGGCGCGTCCGGTGGAGGCTCATCGGGCCGGAACAAATTTAATGCATTTGTCGGGCGCGCGCTCATGGAAACGAGAACATGTTGACAAGTAGCCCGTTCGGGTCCGCTATCATAAACCGCCTCATCCCGAATTCCTCATAGCATAGCTCGTGTGCCAATTCGAAACCACGGGCCTTCACTGCAGCGTATTTCGACTCAACATCTTCTACCTGCACCGAGATGATGACGCCCTGTGCAAGGTGCTGGAAAGGCCGGGGGGTAAACTCATGGTCGAGGCGCATGATACCGATTTGCAGTTCCGGCTTTTCGGGCGACGCCATCTGGATGTACCAGCCCTGATGCTCGAATCCAACGACAAAACCCAGCAACTCTTTGTAAAAGTCGCGAGTCTCTTCCATTTTGTCAGTGCAAATGTTCGGAAGCAGCCTCGTAACGGCGGTGCCTTCAGTCACAGTTCACCCGCTTGGTTTGATCAGTGCTCGATGCTCAACGCATAACTAACCGGCGCGAGGTACGAGCGTCCGGTTGAGTGCCGTGTTAGCGAGCCGTCAGCGCCTGAGCCTGCAGCAACGGAGGACTACTCACTCTTCCTCCTCCGGAATTACCGCCGCCGCGATCTTTTTGGCGATGTCCTCAACTGAGTTGTACTCCGTTGTAAATCCAGCGAGGTCGGGCAGGATTCCACTGTATTTCTTAACATCCTCGAACGTGGCGTTGTGAAGGACAGGGATCAAGATATTCTTGCTTAATAAGGCACCAAGCTCCCTTTCGGTCCAAAACCGACCGGTGAGATAGGCTGGCGTGAGTAGTGCAATGCCCGACCGAGCCTTCTGCAGACCTGCGTCCATCTGCAGCGACTGACTGCGCCCAGGGACGATTGCTACTTCGTCGAACCACACTGCAACTCCGAGTTCTTCGAGGGCGTCCCGAAGCGCGGATGCGACTTCCCCTCCATCGATTCGAGCGTAGCTCAGGAAAGTGTCATACTCTCTGGGGTCGAGCTGACCGACCGCAGTATGCACGCGGTCGGCCAGCTGCTGTTCAGGTTCAGTATATCGGACGCCGGTGGGGCTAGACCGAAGCTGACGATTAAGCTCGGCAATGACCTTTTTATTGTGGGTATTACGTTTTCGCACCCCGGCATTGTAGTCAGAGACTACTTTTCTGTTGTGAGCTTCGACTCGGCGATTGTGAGCGTCCACCTTCCTTTTATTCTCGCGGTTCACCTTGTCGACTTCGCGCTGTAACTTCTGCTCCGCCTGGCGCGCTTGCTGCTTGGCTTTCTGCTCGGCCTGGCGTTGCGCTTGGCGTATCTTCTGATTTATCTGGTTTGGATTGAAACGCGCCATGCCTACCTCCCTATCGAAACGTGTTCACCCTAGCTTTAGGGTCCATCGTCTACTTTCGACGACTCAAACGTCCCTCCGCAAAACTCGCCACCTCGAGCCGCTAAAGCCCGCAGTATGCGCGGCTTTGTAGTGAAGGCGAAGTCGCAACGAAAAAGTCGTCGCCGTGCCTGCGATTGTTATGACTCTTCATCAGGCTTGGCATCTATCACCATTACGCTACAAGACTGCGGAAGAAGTTCTTTGATCTCTGCCGCCGAGTATCCTTTTGCGTGAAATATTTTTTTATCTTCGGTAGTGATTATAACTTCCCTACTGTTTCTGGCTTCGATCCAAGCAATTATCACCTTGGCGATTGCATTCCAAGGCATGGCGTCAGAAACAGCGCTAATTACTTCTTTGAACCCAGAGGCTTGCGGGGCCGTAGAAAACGTTACAGTCCGACTATGAGCAATGCCAGCTTCGTCTAATGCACGCAGGAAGGATTCTTCACTATGCTTAAATAGAGTGAGCTCCAAGACACTTACACTTTCTGTTTCCATGATTTGCTACGCCCCCTACTTAAAGTCATAAAGCTTTGCTCACCGGAAAATTGGGAGCGCAGCGAGTAATTTATCCTTGTGCTGCAATTTGTTATGTGCTTGCATCCCCCAGCAACCTCTCGATTTCGGATTCGAGCAATGACGGCTCTGGGTACAGTCTTTTCGAATAAAGCCAGTTTCTACGCGGGCCAATTACAAATACACCACTATACAGCCTGTAGCCTGGATAAACTCTAAAGTCACGAGCAGAGAGAATTTCTCTTGCTTGATCTTTCGAGAACCGCCACTGGAGATCCTTACGCTTACTTCCCCTGTCGTCTTCCAGGTAGCATTCAAGGCCCACATCCGTAACCTTCAACCATGTCTTTTGGTTTGATGTCTCAAAGACTTTGACGCTTCTCGGGGCGAGCTCCTCTACATCAGGAGCTTCTGGTGCTTCGGGCTCCGGTTCTTGGACAGGAATACGCAGTAGCGTTTGGTAAGCGACCCAGGCACCAAACCCAGCGATCAATGTCATCGCAACTTGCGATACGACATTAACGATGTCGACGAAACAAGACCAAGACAATTTATGTCATTCTTCCCCACACACATAACGCCAGAGCGAACCGGCGCACTTCAGTGCGTCCGCGTTACGCGATTTGTTAGGCATACTCCACTTCATGATGTACAAAATCCAAAGCGCTTCTCTGGCTCATTTTCTCATGTTTAATAGCTTCATTTAGATGCCTCAGAATAGAAAACTGAAGTATATGGCGAAGGTCATTATTGCAAGGACATTGTTCTGGATGATCTTGCTTTAACCATCCATCTTGACCTAGCTTGTAGACCCACCCCGTATTAACACCAACTCCCCTTACCACATGTCCAGGGTGATGAACCACTAACCCGGAAACTGCAACATTTCCATCACTCAGTCTCTCAACATAGATCCCTTTCTCAAACTCGGAATCAACAGCCACTTCTGGCACATTAATCAGCCCATCTAGCTCAACAACGAACTTCCCATATCTATTGACCAGCGCAGTCACATGATCAATTTCAAAATCATCGTTGGTGTTAGCAAAGTATGCGAATTTTGGCAGTCGGAAAAAAGGCAACTCAAAAAATGGAGAGGTCTTTTCTCCGCGATTCTCTGCAACCCAAAACCCAGAAAATAAGGCCGGATATGACCCTAAGTGTTTAACAAACTTGTGATCGTACTCGGGCAACTCTAAGCCTCTTCGATACGCCGGGATAGGAAACTGTTCTTCAGTCATAATCAATTCCCAAGGGATATCTAATAGAGCTTGGAGCAAAAAGTCGTGCTTCCGCTTTGGAAAAACATCTTCGACGTTGCTTATCCCAGATTGGGAGCAATATTCAACGAGTACATTGTGCTCAATGACTAGATGATAAATAACAGCATCAGGGGGCAGCTTGCCATTTTCCCCTTCTACGAGACATGCCTTTTGAGAATCGAATCGTAGTGTGCCTTCTTGAATTTCGAATTCGGTAAGATCATGCATAGAAAGCTCATGACTTTCCAGGCGCGCTCGATCTATGACATAGACGTTGCCTGGTTCCGCCACCTCTTCATATGAAGCATTCCTCACAACGAGCCATACAGGCTCTTCCTCGAAATTTTCGCACATCTCAATTCCTTTTGACTCAGAGTATCGGTTGGTGGCAAACCATCCAGCCACACTGAAGGATTTAGTGAGATCCACGAAGAAGGAGCGCCAACCATAATGCTGCAATATCGCCTGCGAGGTTCCTAAATCTATTTCATGGTAATTCATACCTGAAAATGCTCTAATGAGAGCTCTTGAGTAATGCGTCCAAGCAAACATGACAGGCGGAATACAGCCATGTCGCTGGAACGAAGTCGGAATGCTCACTTCACCTCTGTCATCGGTGTAGTGACGTGTTTGCCCCCGAAATAGCCAACTTTCCTCAGAGCCTCTAATAAAGTCCTCAAGCTCCTGACTATTGGTAATCCTAAGAGTCTTCATAATGCTCACTGTATGCCTAACGCGAAAGGTAAGCGTCGCGAGGTAACCAGCGTCCGTTTGACCTACTGGTTAGGATTGATTTCAATTTGATCCATGCGCGTCACTACATTTTCTATGAAATCCGCGCAAGTCGCCCCGAAATCTGGACTTATTTCACGGGGCTCATGATTGTTGTCTAGATCGCCCTCATGAGCGATTTGGTTACGTCTTTTGGAATATCGTTCCAAGCGGCTGGCAATATGGTTTCTTTCGGTATTAGGGCCTCGCCATCTATCCGCGACCTCCTGAATAACGTCTGGAACACCGATAACTCTATAGGCTTCAACAACTTTATCCGGTGCCTGGTACGCCTGAAAACCGAGAACATTCTCACGAATCGCATCTGCTAGTCGATCCGTTCCAGTCGGAGACCGCATATACTGGATTGCTCCCCCAACATGCGACGCGTTCTTTATTGGCGCGACTCGAACAACCATTTCACTTAGCCTGTCTGGGATGCTATCCGCGTGCTTCAAAAACTGCGGTATGTATCTGTACAGCACTTGATGGACATACGCGTCAAGTGAACTCATGGAGCTAACAATAGATGCACGAGGTAGCCACAGAAGATACTTGTTATTCGCATCTAATGCGCCCCTAGCACCTAAGCTCTTCAGTCTCCGGAGTTCGCGGTACATGTCCAGATACTTTCTCGCCGCGTCGATATTAATTTGGAATTGCTCAATTGGTTCCATTGGCCTGAACTACTCCTAAAGCTTCAAACACCGGTTCAGCTTTGCTGCATCCGAGTGCTTTGAGTTGTTAGCGCAGTTTATACTGGGCAGCCGGATTCATCGAATATCGATTACGCAAACAGGGCTGACGTAGCCAGTTATTTCAAGTAGCCTCATTGTTGCCCTTAACTTTCTGCATTACTGAATCTTCTAAAGAGTTAGCCTCGATCAGGTTTGATAAATTCCTCACATCTTGATTGAGGTTGCCTACGCTTTTTCCTAAACCGTCTATGGAATCCACGATCTTCAGTAAATAAGGTTTGTTGATTAGCCCCGGCAGACCAGCATACGGCTTAACATCCAACAGATAGTCTTCACATTTTGCATTCGCTCCATTCAAGCTAGTCCACTCTAAGCGAACACTAAAAGGGGGCATAGGCTCGTTGGAGTCTGAATCTTTAGGCTTAAAGAGTTGGAAACCGATAGCAAACAATATCGAAATTTTCTCTCCTTGGGGAATTAGAGTTATAGGGCCTCTTTTTGTGGCGCAATCTAGGATTAAGTTATAGCGGGTAAATTGCTCAGACTCTCCCAAGAATTGAAAGCAAACATTTCTTGCCGGGCCCGTACCCACATTTGCGATCGAAATGTTCAAGCCACCTGTTCCATCTGGGTGTGGCTCAAAATACGCAACTAAATTCGGCTCTGAGCCTGCCTTCCTCAGCAACCGGTTCTCGCGCCATAGAAATACGGTAAGAATAGCGATTACAACTGTGGAGAAGCCGCTGAGGATCGTAGCTATGTCGTCTAAGCCCATTATTTCTTCCTGTCGTATCGGTGCCTACTGGTTTAAGCACTAACAGCTATTAGACCGCGCGCTCGTTTTACCACTTGAACGATCAGGCGCGTTAAAAAATCTTGTCGAGCCAGTCTGTGCACTCTTAAGCTTCTGATTTTACAATACACTAAGAAAAGTTCGGCGCGATGAACCCGCGCCCCTGCTGCCTTTGCCGGCTCTATCACCTTGGGACCAACATGATCCCCTGCCCCGCTACCATTTCGGCCACGCTACCGCCAAGCAAAGCACTGAACGCTCCACCACCCGGTTCATCAGGTTTTATCGGCAATACCAAACAATACTGAACCTAGCTTAATTTAACGTCGATTAACATAGCGCTACACGAAAGGCGTAGACACAAAAAGCCCGCGCCGTGTGAGCGGCGCGGGCATGGGGTTCAGCCGTGCGGATGGTTTAGGAGGGGAAGCTGAACTGGGCTGTTTCCTGGGCGGAGCGCTTCGGCCAGCGTTGGGAGATGGCCTTGCGGCGGGTATAGAAGCGTACGGCGTCGGGGCCGTAGGCGTGTAGGTCGCCGAACAGCGAGTCCTTCCAGCCGCCGAAGCTGTGGAAGGCGACCGGCACCGGCAGCGGAACGTTGATGCCGACCATGCCGACTTCGATGGCGTCGGCGAAACGCCGCCCAGCTTCACCGTCACGGGTGAACACGCAGGTGCCGTTGCCGTACTGGTGGGCGTTGATCAGGGCGATGGCGTCTTCGAAGGTCTCGACGCGCACCACGCACAGCACTGGACCGAAGATCTCGTCGCGGTAGATGCTCATCTCCGGCGTGACGCGGTCGAACAGCGTGGCGCCGAGGAAGTAGCCCGGCGAGCCTTCCACCAGCGGGTGCTCGCGGCCGTCGACCACCAGCTCGGCGCCGGCGTTAGCGCCCTGCTCGATGTAGCCGGCGACCTTGTCGCGCTGGCCGGCGTTGATCAGCGCGCCCATGTCGAGGCCACGCTCGGTGCCCGGGCCGATCTTCAGCTCGCGGGCCTGGGTGGCAAGGCGCTCGACCAGGGCGTTGGCGGTGGCGTCGCCCACGCACACGGCCACGGAGATCGCCATGCAGCGCTCGCCGGCACTCCCGAACGCGGCGCCGATCAGCGTGCTCGCGGCGTTGTCGAGATCGGCATCCGGCAGCACCACGGCGTGGTTCTTGGCGCCGCCGAGGGCCTGCACGCGCTTGCCTTGCCGGGTGCCACCCTCGTAGATCTTGCGCGCCACGGGGGTAGAGCCGACGAAGGAAAGCGCGCGCACCTCGGGCGCTTCGATCAACGCGTCGACGGCCTCGCGATCACCGTGGACGACGCTGAACAGCCCCTTGGGCAATCCGGCTTCGTCGAGCAGTTCGGCCATCTTCACGGCGGCCGAGGGCGTCTGCTCGGAGGGCTTGAGGATGAAGGCATTGCCGCAGGCCAGCGCCATGGGATACATCCACAGCGGCACCATGGCCGGGAAGTTGAACGGCGTGATGCCGGCGACCACGCCCAGCGGCTGGTGGTTGGACCAAGTATCGATGCCCGGCCCGGCGTTGTGGGAGTACTCGCCCTTCAAGAGTTCCGGCACGCCGCAGGCATACTCGACGTTCTCGATGCCGCGCTTGAGCTCGCCCATGGCGTCCTCGAGCACCTTGCCGTGTTCCTCGCTGACCAGCGCGCAGATCTCGTCGGCGTCGCGCTCGAGCAGGGTCTTGAAGCGGTACATCACCTGGGCGCGCTTGGCCGGCGGCATGTCGCGCCAGGCGGGCTGGACTTCACGGGCGGCATCGATGGCGCGTTGCACGGTGGCGGTATCAGCCATCGCCAGGCGGCGAACCGGCGCGGCGGTGGCCGGGTTGAGCACGTCGATGGTGCGCTCGCCTGTCAGCCGCTCGCCGGCGATCCAGTGGGATACGTCTGTCATAACATCTCTTTTCTATCGAATATGGGCGCCATGTAAGGGGCGCGAACCTGGAGCTCCATTCACAACCGATGAACGGGATGGGCTTACCCGGCGCCCATCGTTCATTCCGAGCGTTTGAACAAGAACTCTTAGAATTCCCGGCCGAGCAGGGCTTCATCGAACGGGTAGCGCGAGAGTTTTTCGATGCCGGTGTCGGTGACCAGCACTTCCTCTTCGAGCTTGACGCCGTCGGCGCCGCCGACCTCGCCGATGTAGCTTTCCACCGAGACCACCATGCCGGGCTCGAGGATGCCGTCCTTGGAGAAGCGGTCGAAGTCCATGTGGTGGGCGACCAGCGGGGTCTCACCGTGCATGCCGACGCCATGGATGATCGAGGGATAGCGACGGTCGAGAAAGCGCTCGGGAATCTTCCAGGCGTTTTCGGCGATCTCGCGGTAGCTCATGCCCGGCTTGAGGATGCCCATGTTGTGGTGCACCTGGTCATAGGCCATCCGGTAGAGGCTCTGCTGATAGGCGGTGGGTTTGCCGGGGCCGACATGGAAGGTGCGCGAGAAGTCGGAGTAGTAGCCGTGGCAGCCGATGGTGTCGGTATCCAGCGCGACCAGTTCGCCGGGACGGATCACCCGGTTGCTGGCTTCGTTGAACCAGGGGTTGGTGCGCGGGCCGGAGGACAACAGCCGCGTCTCGATGAACTCGCCGCCCTGGCGGATGACGTCGCCGTACATGATGGCGAATAGCTCGTTCTCGGTAACGCCGGGCTTGATCGCGGCTTCCACGGCGGCCACGGCGGCTTCGCTACCGGCCATCGACTGAGCCAGACAGGCGATTTCCTCGGGCGTCTTGATGCGCCGGCAATGCAGGGTGTCCTGCATGCAGTCGTAGACATCCAGCCCCTGGGCTTCCAGCGAGCGGGCCAGGTTCATTGTGCAGCGATCCATGCCGATCTTTTTGTTGCCCTTGCCGTGCTCTTCCATCAGCTCGGCGATCTCGATGCCAAACGGGTCGGAGGACATGTTGTCGCGCTGATTGACAGCGGACCACACCACCTTGGAGGTGCGCGCTTCGTCGATGGTCTCCAGCCAGGTGGAGACGTGCGCGCTGCCCGGATACTCGAACAGGATCACCGGGCCTTCGAGCGGCACGTAGATGTAGCGCGTGGAGTTGCGCAGGAAGTAGCCGAACATGTTGCGCGAGCCGGTGGCGTAGCGCTGGTTGTAGGGGTCGAACAGGACCAGCGCGGCATAGCCTTGCTCGGCCATCATCGCACGCAGACGCTTGAGGCGCCCGCCGCGCAGCTGTACCGGATCGAAGGCGGTGGGAATGCTGTCGCCGTTGGCCATGGGGGCGGAGGGCACGACCGGGATGGCGTCGGGTTCGTTGTCGGTCAGGTTTTCGAAGTCGACGATGCTCATGATCAAGCTCTCTGTATCTGTTCGTTATGGGGCGCGCTTCGTGATGGGGCACGCTCGCCGTCGCGGGAAGTGTCTCCGCGACGGCGAGCATGGGCCGGGGTCGGCGGCCGGTGATCCGATATTGTCAGTCGGCGAGGCTGTCGCTGCGCTGCATGCCCTCTTCCAGCAAACGCTCGTGAACCGGCGCCATGCGCCCGAAGATGCGCTTGGCGCGCTCGGGGCGGCCGATGAAGCCCGGTTCCTTGGCGTAGGCGAAGATCACGGTGTGGCGCTCGCGGTCACCTTCCACCGGGGTCACGCGGTGCAGCGAGTAGCGGCCGAAGAAGACTTGCAAGTCGCCCGGCTGGAGATCCAGCGACTTGATCTGCGAGCGGTCGCCGTCGATGACCTTTTCCACCCCGTCGAAGTTCTCGCCCTCGGGGCTGCGGATGCCCGGCGCGTACTCGAAACGACCGCCACCGTGGGACTGCCGCGTCATCATGGTGACGATGAATTCGTTGGTGTCGTAGTGCCACGGATGCTGGCAGCCCTCGCGCAGCACGTTGACGACCAGGTCGGCAAGGGGATCGGCGTACTGGTGAATCTCTTCCATTCCCACCACACTGGCGATGAAGCGCTGGAAACCGGGATCGGAGTAGACCTGACGAATGATGGTGTCGGCGCCGATGCGGTCCCCGGCGACGAAGCCGTTGGTACGGTCGCCGAAGCGGTTCTTGGGATGCGAGGCCGGCAGGCTGGAGTCGCCGTCGCTATTGTAGGGGTTGGTTTCGGTCTGGTTGTAATGCGCTTCCGGCGAGAGTCGCTCGGTTTCGCGTTCCAGCCGTGTCAGGGCCTCGTCGGGCACGAAGCCCTTGAGTACCACACAACCGTCCTGACCGAGCTGGGCACGACACTCGTCGACGAGAGCCCGGCCGCGCTCGCCATCCAGTTGGTCGATGGGATATCGCTCGAGATCGATCAGACCGTGGAGTGCGTTGTCGTCTGCCTGCGTAGCATTGGCTGGCATGCGGATCTGCTCCTGACTTTTCCAAGGACGTTTCCAATAACGTATGGACAGGGTAGTCAGCCGGGTTTAATAATAGAAATGAATGGTTAAGATCAAAAAGATTGCAAAGGCTCATAGATCATGGATACCGACCTGCTCCGTGCCTTCGTCACGGTCGCCGAGTGCGAGGGCTTCAGCGCCGCCGGCAAGGTGCTGCATCGCACGCAGTCGGCCGTCAGCCTGCAGATCAAGCGGCTCGAGGATCAGATGGGCGAGTCACTCTTCGAGCGCACCAGTCGCAGCGTGGTACTGACGCCGCCAGGTGGGCGCTTGCTGCCCTACGCGCGACACATGCTCAAGCTTCAGGACGAGGCACGCCGGGTGATGGGGGTGGACCGCCAGGGCGAACTTATCCGCCTGGGCACCTCGGAGGAACAGGCGAGCACCTACCTGCCCGAGCTGCTGCCGCGTTTCGCCGCCCGCTTTCCCGAGGTGCGCCTCGAGGTGAACTGCAGCATCAGCGGCTCGCTGGTGCATGATTTCCAGGAGGGGCTGCTGGATGTCGCGCTGGTGGTGCGCCATGGCCCCACGCAGACCGGCCGCCTGCTGGGCCGTGAGCCCATGGTGTGGGTGGTAGCCGAGGATCGCGCCATCGACGACTGGGAGACCCTGCCCCTGGCGCTGAACCCCGAGGGCTGCATCTTCCGCGCCCATGCATTCGCCGCGCTGGGGCCCACCGAGCGGCGCTGGGACGTGCGCTACTCCAGCCGCTCCCCCACCGGCATCAACCTGCCGGTTCAGGCCGGCCTGGCCGCCACGGTCAAGACCCCGCGGAGCGTCCCCGAGGGCTGTCGCATCGTCGGCGAGGAAGAAGGTTTGCCGCCGCTCGGGCACGTCGAGATCGAAATGCACCGCACGCCCGGCCACTCCAGCGACGCCTTCGTCGCCTTCTGCGACGAGCTGGAGCACATCGTCACCGCGACCGACTCGCTGGAGTCGCTGGAATACGTGGCCGCAGAAGGCTGAACGCCAACGGCGCCCCGCGAGGCGCCGTTGTCGTTTGCTTCATTGGAGAGATTACAACTCGATACCCAGTAACTTGGCGCCGTAGCCCCATAGCAGCACTGTCACGGCGAGCAACGCCTCGAGCACCAGCACACCGATACCCAGTGTCGAGCCGGTGACGATGAAGCCCTCTTCGGAGCTGATATCGAGGAAGTTGGGAATCCCCAGATACAGCAGATAGGCGCTGTAACAGAGCCCGACGATGGTCGCCAGCATGCACAGCCAGACCAATGGGTAGAGCGCGACGACCCCACCGACGAACATCGGCGTGGCGACATACCCGGCGAAGATGATGCAGCGTCGACGACTCGGGGGATTGGAATAACGCTGCGCCATCCAGTGGATCACCGAGCCCATGAAGCCCACCGCCACCAGGATCGCCACATAGAAGGCGACACCCGCGAAGAAGGCGTCAAGATAGTTGAGCTGAATGGTATGCCCACCCCCGAAATCCCAGCCGACCTGGGTGGTGCCAATGAATGCACATACCACCGGGATCAATGCCATTTCCAGAACGTGGTGACTGTAGAGGTGGGTAATCGTCTCCTTTTCGTCGTGGATCTGCTTCCATTCACGGTTCGGGTGCACCAAGAGTCCCCAGACATGCGTGAGCATAGAAAACACCTCCTCCATCGCCGATATGCGCATCACGTCGCGGCGCGCTTCATGATCGATGTGCCCCGACGTTTTTATCAGTGTAGTCAGTATTTTGCTCAGCAATATCAGATTTACCGCTTGAAACGGCATGCACGTAAAAAAGCGACACCCAAGGCGGGTGTCGCTTTGCTATCGCTGTATTTCAGGCGAGATGCGAGTAGTGCGTTACTTCAAGCGTTCGAAGACGGTCGCCACGCCCTGGCCCATGCCGATGCACATGGTCGCCAGGCCTAGGGTGGTGTCTTGCTGACGCATGACGTTGAGCAGCGTGGTGCAGATGCGTGCCCCGGAGCAGCCCAGCGGATGGCCCAGGGCGATGGCGCCGCCATTGAGATTGACGACCTCGTCCATGCGCTCGCGCAGGCCGAGATCCTTGAGCACTGGGATCGACTGCGCGGCGAAGGCTTCGTTGAGTTCGACGGTCTGGATGTCGTCGATGGCCAGGCCCGCACTTTTGAGGGCCTTCTGCGTTGCCGGTACCGGGCCGTAGCCCATGATCGAGGCATCGCAGCCGGCGACGCCGGTGGAAACCACTCGCGCCAGCGGCTCGAGCCCCAGCGCTTGCGCGCGCTCGTAGCTCATCACCGCCAGCGCCGAGGCGCCGACCGAGAGCGCCGAGGATGTGCCCGCCGTGACCGTGCCGCCCTTGGGGTCGAAGACCGGCTTGAGCTTGCCCATGTCTTCCAGATTGGCGTCGTGGCGGATCACCTCGTCGCGGTCGACTAGACGCCGGAAGCCATTCGCGTCGTGCCCTTCGACACCGACGATCTCGTTATCGAAGTAGCCGTTTTCGTTGGCGGCCACCGCGCGTTGATGCGAGCGCACACCGAACGCGTCCTGTTCTTCACGGCCCACGCCGTGCATCTTGCCCAGCAGCTCGGCGGTCAGGCCCATCATCATGGCGGCCTTGGCGGCGTACTTGCTGGCCGCGGGATTGACGTCGACGCCATGGTCCATCGGCACGTGTTCCATGTGCTCGACACCGCCGATGATGTAGAAGTCCCCCATGCCGGCCTTGATGTTGGCCGTGGCGATGTGCAGCGCGCTCATCGACGAACCGCATAGGCGGTTGACGGTCTGCGCCGGCACGCTGCGCGGGATACCGGTCATGATCGCGGCGTTGCGCGCGATGTTCATGGACTGCTCGAGGGTCTGGTTGACGCACCCCCAGATCACGTCGTCGACCTCGGCGGGCACCAGGTTGGCGTTGCGATCGAACAGTGCCTGCATCACCGAGGCGGATAGATTTTCGGCGCGCACGTTGCGGAAGGCCCCGTGCTTGGCCTTGGCCATGGCGGTCCGAACGGCATCGACCACCACGATATCTCTAGGATTCAAACTCATTTTCGCGCTCCTCGTTGCGTGGTGGCTCATTGATCGGATTCGGACGTGTCGGGATAGAAACGCTCGCCCTTGGTGGCCATGTCACGCAGCCGTTCGGTGGGGCGATAAAGCGGTCCGAGTTCCTCGGCCAGCGTCTCGGCCTGAGCGACGAACGTCTCGACGCCCAGCGCATCGATGTAACGCAATGCCCCACCCCGGAACGGCGGGAAGCCGATGCCATAGATCAATGCCATGTCCGCCTCGGCGGGCGTCGCCACGATGCCGTCTTCCAGGCAGCGTACGGCTTCCATGCACAGCGGGACCATCATGCGCGCGACGATATCGTCGTCGCTGAACTCACCACGCGTGTCGACGGCTTCTTCGACCAGCGCATGCGCCTGCTCATCGGAGACCTTCTTGGGCTTGCCTTTCTTGTCTTCTTCGTAGCGATAGAAGCCTTTGCCGTTCTTCTGGCCCAGGCGATCCTCGTCGTACATGCGTTGAATCGCTGTCTTGCCACCGTTTTTGGCTTCCTGCGCCATGCGGTCGGGGAAGCCTTCCGCCATCACCGCCTGCGCGTGCACGGCGGTGTCCATGCCCACCACGTCCAGCAGGTATGCGGGGCCCATGGGCCAGCCGAACTTTTCCATGACCTTGTCGACGCGTTCGAAGTCGGCGCCCTGCTCGACCAGGAGGCTGAAGCCACCGAAATAGGGGAACAGTACGCGGTTGACCAGAAAGCCCGGGCAATCGTTGACCACGACCGGTGTCTTGCCCATCTGACGGGCATACGCGACGGTCGCGGCCACGGCGGCATCGCTGGTTTTCTCGCCACGGATGACCTCGACCAGCGGCATACGATGCACGGGGTTGAAGAAGTGCATGCCGCAGAAGTTTTCGGGACGCTTGAGATTGGCCGCCAGGCGGTCGATGGAGATCGTCGAGGTGTTCGAGGTCAGCGTGGCGTTGTCATCGAGTAGCCCTTCGACCTCGGCCAGCACGGCTTCCTTGACCTTGGGGTTCTCGACCACGGCCTCGACCACCAGATCGACATCGCCGAAGTCGCCATAGGAGAGCGTGGGGCGAATGTTGGACAGCGCCTCGGCGACTTGATCGCTACTCAGGCGGCCACGTTCGAGCTGCTTGCCGAGCAGCTTGCGGGCTTCTTGCAGGCCCAGTTGCAGCGCTTCTTCCTTGATGTCCTTCATCAGGATCGGCGTGCCCTTGTACGCGCTCTGATAGGCGATACCGCCGCCCATGATCCCCGCACCCAGCACCGCCGTCTTGTTCACGGCAGCCGCCTGGTTGGCGTACTGCTTGCCCTTTTTCTTGACCAGTTGATCGCTCAGGAACAAGCCGACCAGGTGATAGCAGACATCGGTCTTGGCGAGTTTGGCGAACGCCTTGGCTTCGATGGCCTGGGCGCGTTCACGGCCTTCGCCGGCGCCCTTCTGGATGACCTTGATCGCCTCGATGGGGGCCGGGTAATGCGGCCCGGCCTTGCCTGCCACATAGCCCTTGGCGGTCTCGAACACCATCATCTGCTCGATGGCGTTGAGCATCAGCGGGGACTGTTTGACGCTGCGGCGTGCCTGGTGGTCGAGTTCACCGGCGTTGGCACGGCCCAGAATATCCAGCGCGGCGGCTTCCAGAGCGTCCCCGGAGACGACGGCATCCACCGCGCCGACTTTCAAGGCGGCATCGGCACGGTTTTCCGTCCCGCCAGAAATCCACTCGATGGCGTTGTCGGCGCCGATCAAGCGTGGCAGACGCACGCAACCGCCCCAGCCCGGCAGGATCCCCAGCTTGGTCTCGGGCAGCCCTAACTTGGCGCTGTCGCTCATCACTCGGAAATCGCACGCTAGGGTGATTTCGCAGCCACCGCCGAGTGCCAGGCCGTTGATCGCCGCCACGCTGGGAAACGGCAGATCCTCCAAGGTGTTGAAGATGCCGTGCACGCGCGTGTTCATGTCGACCAGGAAGTCTTCGTCGCGGCGGAACATGCCGTGGAACTCGGTAATGTCGGCCCCGACGATGAAGGCGTCCTTGGCGCTGGTGATGACCAGACCTTTGACATTCACTGCCTCTCCGAGCGCCGCCAGAGCCGCTTCGAACTCTTCGATCATCTTGCTCGAGAGCGTGTTGACGGACTCGTCTTGCGCATCGAAGGTCAGCATGGCGATGCCGTCATCGCGCTGCACCACCGTGATGGCGTTACCTTGATAAATCATTCAGGGCTCTCCCTGCTGTTAGCCTGGACCTCACGATTCACGAAGGAGACATGCGCCGAGCTCAGGCGTGGCGCTGCTCCTCGCACACTTTCATACAGTCGTTTGAATGTAGATCAGCTTGCGCCAGCCAAGCGGTGGCGTCAAGTCTTCCGCCATTAGCGAATGGTCGCGTTGAAACACGTCTTATCGAGACACATCCGACGAGACAACTCCCGGTCGCGATGGACTCCTGATAGGATAGGCATCTTTGCGATCCGCCAACCATCGCGTCGCTTTTTTTACGCGCGCCCTTTTTATTAAACGCTGCATCGGAACATACATACGCCTCATGCCCTTACCCGCTAGCGCGACACTGCTCGCTCGCATCACGCCGCTTGTCGAAAAGCTCAAACGCTATGCCTGGTTGTGGCCGCCCACCGCCTTCGTCATCGGCTTGCTGGGGTTTTTCTTGGTCAATCGCCAGCAATGGCTGGGCGCAGTGCTGGCCCTGGGGCTGCTGTTCGCCTGGTGCCTGCTGCTGGCCGAAAGTCTCTTGACCCGGTTGCTCAACTTTCGCGGCCAACCCGGCCTGCCTCGCATGGTGACGACCTTCATCGCGCAGCTCATTCACCAGGAGACGTTGTTCTTCACGCTGCCCTTCTTTCTGGCCACCACGGTATGGGCAAGCGGCCAAGCCATCTTCACGTTGCTGCTGATCGGCTGTGGCCTACTGGCGATTCTCGACCCCTTGTATTTCGGCCTCGCGCAACGCCATCGTTGGCTGTACTTCATGTTCCACGCATTGTGTGTGTTCGTGGTGGTGCTGGTGACATTGCCGATCATGCTGCATCTGACCACCGGGCAGAGCCTGATACTGGCGATCGTCGCCATGGCGATTTTCAGCGTGCCCAGCCTGATCAACCTGATGCAGCCTCAAGGTCTCTGGCGCTGGCTGGCGATGATCGGGCTGATCGTGGTGCTGGCCTCGGCGGCCTGGATAGGACGGTTATGGATTCCGCCGGCTACGCTGTGGCTCTCTGGCAACGCCCTCTCGCCGAGCTTCGATGTCGGGGCCCGCGAGCCGCGCGGCGAAAGCGTGCTGACCCCATCGACACTCTCGGGGCAAGGCTTGTACGCTTACACCGCAATTCGCGCGCCACGTGGCCTACGCGAGAAGATCTATCACGTGTGGCGGCACAATGGCGAAGTGGTCGATCGCATACCGTTGGTCATCCGCGGGGGACGCGAGCAGGGCTACCGCGCCTGGACGCACAAGCAGAACTTCCCCTCGGCATCGCAAGGGAACTGGCAGATCGATGTGATGACGGCCACCGACCAGCGGATCGGCACACTGCGTTTTCGTGTCGACGAAGACGCCTCGAAGGCCACGCATGCCGATGGCGACATCCATTCACCCCCGGGATTGCCTGGCTGGAACATCCGTCACTTGGTCGCCGGTTCGGACCAAGACGATGAATGAAAGGTCGACGATAGTGTGACTTGCAATAGCACGTCGCACTCGGGACAATCCCGTTAGGTTCCTAACCAATACAAGGCCCATGCATCAGGATATCGGACTCAAACTGTCGCGCGTACCACGCCTATGGCGCGCCATCCTCGACGAACGCCTGGCTCCTCTGGAGCTGACGCAGACACGTTGGGTGACGCTCTACCACCTGTCGAAAATGGGTGATGGCCAGCCGCAATGCGACCTGGCTCGCTCCATCGGCGTGGAAGCTCCGTCCTTGGTCAGGACACTCGATCAACTAACCGAGCAGGGGCTCATCGAGCGCCGCCCGAGCGATGAGGACCGCCGCACCAAGCGCGTCTACCTCACCGACAAGGCGACGCCACTGCTCAAGAAAATCGAGACCGTCGTCGAGCAAGCGCGTGTCGAAATGATCGAAGGGTTGAGCGACGACGACGTCGATCAGTTGGACGCGATACTGACGCGCATCGAGCAAAACGGGCAGCGGCTGCTATCACGCTCGTCTTGCGAGGAGTGAGCGCTCGCTTGATGTCGTCATGAGCGCCGCGTGGCTCATCACGCGGCGCTCATGCGAGGTGATACTTATTCTGTGCAGTACTCGTTTGTGCGGCGGTACTCGCTGACCGACCTCCTTGTCGGCAATGCTATTTGCGATGGCGGCCGCTTCCCCCCAATTGGCCGACGAGATCGACCAATGCACGCAGTGCTGGCTCGAATGCCTTAGCCTCGCGAGATTCTTCCCACCACAGCGTCAAGCCTTGCGGCCCCGATTCCACGACTAGCGCGTCTTCGGGCAAAGCAAGCAGTACCTCTTTCAAGCGGCGATCATTATCTTCGCTCAACGGTGGCAACGGTGCCTGACGCCAACGCCATCCCGCCATGGCTTCTTGCAACCGATCACTCGCGTGGTCGTCGCGTACCAGCGTGAAGTCACTCCCCGGCGCGGCTTGCGGATAACGCCAGCGATACCCCACCAAGCCCTCCACCGCTTGCAGCGGCGGCTTGTCGGCGCGGATCGCCGCACCCGATTCGCGCGCCGCCACCCGCAACGCGCTGCGGCGCTTTTCATGAAGCCCAGGCCTGAGCCACAAAGCGGGCGAAAGAATGAGAAATACCGCCAGCCCCAAGAATAGAAAGATCTCCAAGCCTGCCTCCGTAGGCGCTGATTGATCTAAAGCATTGTCTCGTCGATTCGGCACGCCTAAAGTGGACGTGTTCATCGACAAGGTGGGAGATGCCCCATGAGTAACGAGTACACACACGTTTTAGTCGCCGTCGACCTGACCAAGGATTCCCGTAAGGTACTCGAGCGTGCGATTCCCATCGCAGAACGTAACCAAGCCAAGCTGTCGATCATGCATACGCTCGAACCACTGGGGTTCGCCTATGGCGGCGATATCCCCATGGATTTGACCAGCATTCAGGACCAGCTCGACGATCATGCCAAACAGCGGCTCGCGGAAATCGCCGATCCTCACGGGATCTCGGCGGACAACCAGTACGTCGTGGTCGGCATGCCAGACACCGAGATCCATCGTTTCGCCGCCGAGCACGGTGTCGACTTGATCGTCGTGGGTTCACACGGACGCCACGGCTTCGCCTTGCTGCTCGGCTCGACCTCCACCGGCGTGCTACACGGCGCGCAATGCGACGTACTCGCGGTGCGCGTGGGGCAAGACGGGGAAGTCGACGAATGACCGGATGCGCCGGGCACGATCAAGGTGCCCGGCGCGACGCCATCTACTTTTCCTCGGCCACCTACGTTTCCTCGGCCACCGTCTTTCTCTCGGCCCTTACTCGCCCTCGGCCATGGCTTCCAGTTCCATCCAGCGCGACATCGCCTCATCCAGTTCGGCTTGCTTCGCCTCCAGCGCCTCCAGGCGCTGAGTAACTGTCTCGGCGTCTTGCTGGTAGAACTCAGGAGCGCCCACTTCCGCCTCGAAGTCGGCGATGTCGGCTTCCAGCGTCTCGATGGTCGCCGGCAATTGATCCAGCTCACGCTGCAACTTGTAGGAAAGCTTGACCCGCTTGGACGTGGCCGAGGCCGTTGAGGTCTCGCTCTTGCCCGTTTCAGGACCGGTGGGTTCGGGCGTCGAGGGCTCGGCCTCGCGGGCCGGCAGCACGTTCGCCGCATTGCCGAACTCGCCCGGCGCCGGGGGCAACTTGCCGCCCTGCCGCACCCAATCGCTGTACCCGCCGACATACTCTTGAACGCGACCCTCGCCCTCGAAGGCCAGCACGCTGGTCACCACGTTGTCCATGAAGGCGCGGTCGTGCGAGACCAGCAGCAACGTGCCGTCGAAATCCAGCAGCAGTTCCTCGAGCAGTTCGAGCGTCTCGACGTCCAGGTCGTTGGTCGGCTCGTCGAGCACCAAAACGTTGGCCGGCTGGGTGAACAGCTTGGCCAGCAGCAGGCGGTTCGACTCCCCACCCGAGAGCGCCTTGACCGGCTGACGCACGCGGTCCGGCGAGAACAGGAAGTCTTGCAGATAGCTCATGACGTGCCTGTCCTTGCCTCCCACTTCCACGCGATCGCTGCCCTGGGCCACGTTGTCGTAGACCGTCTTCTCGAGTTCGAGCCCGGCGCGCAGTTGATCGAAGTAGGCCACGCTGAGGTTGGTGCCCATCCGCACCTTCCCTTCGCTGGGCTCGAGCTCTCCCAGCAGGATCTTCAGCAACGTGGTCTTGCCGGCACCGTTACGGCCGATGAAGCCGATACGATCGCCACGCTGAATTTCCAGGGACAGATCGCGCACGACCCAATCGTCGCCGAAACGCTGGCTGACATCGGTAAGTTCGACGACGCGCTTGCCGGTACGCTCACCGCTATCGACGCTGAGCTGCGCACGGCCCACGCGCTCGCGGCGCTCGGCACGCTCGCCACGCATCTTCTCGAGCGCCCGCACTCGACCCTCGTTGCGTGTGCGGCGGGCCTTGATGCCCTGACGAATCCAGGCTTCTTCCTTGGCGAGTTTCTTGTCGAACTCGGCGCGCTCGCGCGCTTCGACCTCGAGCTCGTGCTGCTTTTGCTCCTGATACGCCGCGTAGTTACCGGGATAACGCCCCAGCAGGCCCCGGTCGAGCTCGAGGATGTTGGTCGCCAGCCGCGACAGGAAGGCCCTGTCGTGGGTGATGAACAGCACCGAGCCATTGAAGGCAAGCAACTGTTCTTCCAGCCAGCCAATGGTATCCAGGTCGAGATGGTTGGTGGGCTCGTCGAGCAGCAGTACATCCGGGTCGGCCACCAGAGCACGCGCTAGCGCCACACGCCGCCGCCATCCCCCGGAGAGGCTTGCCATTTCGGTATCTTCCGGCAGCCCCAGACGCGAGAGAATGGTGTCGATGCGTTGATGAAACGACCAACCATCTACCGATTCGAGCTGGGTTTGCAGCCGCTCGAGCTCGTCCATGTCGGGCGAATCGCTCATCACCAGGTGGTGATAGGCACTCAGCAAGGCGCCCGCTTCGGGGAGGCCCTGAGCGACGACATCGAAAATGGTGTTACCGCTGGCATCCGGCAGCTCCTGCGCCAGCACGCCCACCTTCAACCCCGGTGCACGCCAGATGTGACCTCCATCGGGCAACGTCTCACCGGAAATCAACTTGAGGAGCGTCGATTTGCCCGTGCCGTTGCGCCCCACCAGCGCCAAGCGTTCCCCTTTTTCCAGCGTCAGCTCGGCGTTATCCAGCAGAACCTGGGTGCCATAAGCCAATTGCAACTGTTCCAGACGTAACAGCGTCACGCGTAACCACCTCGTTGACAGACATTCGGAGTAAAGACGCTAGTGTAACGCATGGTCGCCTCCTAGGTCCGGGGGTAGAATGGTGGGTTTTCGCGACTCATTGGGCTGGAGAGATCTTCCGTGACACACGACGACGCCAATCCGCTACCTGACGCGCTGCGCATGACGTCGCCCGCGCCCCTGGTCGACATCGGCGCGAACCTGACGCACGAAAGCTTCGCCAAGGATCTCGACGCCGTACTCGCGCGCGCCCAGGCGGCCCGAGTAACGACCCTGATCCTGACCGGCACCGACTTGGCGCACAGTGAGCAAGCCACCGCTCTCGCGCATCGCCACGACGGCCTCTACGCCACGGCGGGATTGCACCCGCATATGGCGAGCCACTGGGATGCCACGCTGGAGAGCGCCATGCGTGCGTTGCATACCGATACCAAGGTCGTCGCCGTGGGCGAATGCGGACTGGATTTCAATCGCAACTTTTCCACCCCCGCCGAGCAAGAACACGCCCTCGAAGCCCAGCTCGGCCTAGCAGCCGAAAGCGGCCTGCCGCTGTTTCTGCATGAGCGTGACGCCGGCCCGCGGATGCGCGAGATCCTGCGTCACTGGCGCGACGATATCGGCGATGCCGTGGTGCATTGTTTCACCGCCGATCGCGAGACCCTGCATGGCTACCTGGATCTCGATCTGCATATCGGCCTGACTGGCTGGCTGTGCGATGAGCGTCGCGGCCATCACCTGCGCGAGGTTGTCGGCGACATTCCCGCCGAGCGCTTGATGGTCGAAACCGATTGCCCGTACTTGTTGCCGCGCAACCTGCCGGCCAAGCTCAAGGGACGCCGCCACGAACCGGCGCTGCTGCCCTGGATCGTCCGCGAGATCGCCCATTGGCGCGGTGAAAGCGAGACGACACTGGCCGCCGCGACGACAGCCACGGCGCGCCGATTCTTTCAACTCGACGAGGAGCAATGACATGGACTTTCCCGGTTTCATCACCATCGAAACCGGCGACGAGGACGCGCTTCCCGTCGCCATTTCCTGGGCCCTGCCCGATGGCCAGATCAAGCATGCGCTGATTCAACCCGACGACGACTGGCTCGACGAGGATCTCCTCAAACTCGGCGATTACAGCCTGGACGAGCTGCGCAGCCTGGGCCTCAGCCCCCTGGACGTATTGCGCGAGTTGGAGGCCGATCACTTCAACGTGACGCTCTATACGGCCGGAATCGGCGATGACGAAGCCGCACTGTCACGCCTGTTCGAGGACTTCGCGGTGACGCCTTTCGTCGAGCTGGCGCCGGCGGAAACGCTCTACCCCGACCTCGGCCCCGGGGAGTGGACGCGCGCCCGCGGCGAACTGTTCGGCGATCTCGGGCTCGAGCCCATGCGCGCCGATCACGAAGTGCAGGTCATGTTGTATCTGCACCAGCGCTTGCGCGGCGAAGAATAGCGCCGATGGCGTTATCTCCAATGCAAGGGGTAACGCCGATGGCGCGCCAGGTTATTGATCAGCACGGCCACGCTCAGCATGATCACGCAACCCGCCGCCACGGGAATGAACGCGAAGTGCCACGCTAATCCATGGACGTCGTCACTGCCAATGACGGCGATCAATGCCGTGGCACCCCCTGGCGGATGCAGGGTATGCGTAAGCTGCATTATCAGGATCGCAGTCGAGACCGCCGCCGCCGCTGCGATCCACCCCGCCCCAAGCAACTGAAAGCATGCCACTCCCACCAAGGCTGATAGCACACTTCCGCCAATCACATTGCGCGGCTGCGCGAGCGGGCTCTCGGGCGCAGCGTAAAGCAGCACCGAGGTAGCCCCAAACGAGCCGATCAGCAGCAAGCTATGGGCAGCTATCAATGCCTCACTGAGCAGTCCCACACCTGCCATGCCGAGGAATCCGCCAACCCATGACCACAAGGCGTCACGCACGCAGGGACGGGCTCGCTTGAGTGGCTCGCCACGCATCTTTCCCAGATATGTTTTGACCATAACGTTTGCATGTCTTCCCCAATAGGGAAAAACGCATCTCTTATCACTTAGAAAATAAAGGCGCTGCCGCTCAGGCAAGCGCTGTGTTCATTACGTCGCGAGGCGAGCCTGACCCTCGGCGATCGCTGCCTCGCGCGATAGCCCACGACGGTAGAAGGCATGTAATGCATCGCGAAATGCCGCCGCTCGAAGAGGGAGGCCGGTCTCGCGATAGCGAGCCGCGCGGGCATCGACACGTGCGGCGAAGGCGTGTCGGTCGACCTCGATGCCGTCCAGGTTATCGACACTGACGTTAAAACGCAGATCGCACGCCTCGCTGAACAGCGATTCGAGCGCCTGGGGGGCGATCTCGACGCTTTCGAACTCGCGTTGCCGCGCCTCATCGCGACCGTCCGGCGCGTACCAGTAGCCATAGTCCTCGAGCTGACGGCGACGTTCCCCGGCGATGCACCAATGACTGACTTCATGCAGCGCACTGGCGAAGAAGCCATGCGCAAAGATGATCCGATGCATGGCGTGCTCGCTGTCGGCGGGACAGTACAGGGGCTCATCATCACCGCTAACCAGGCATGTTCGATACGGCACGGCAAAGATGCCGTCGAACACGGCGATGACGTCGTCGATATGATGCTCCACGCGGCCTCCTTCGAAAGCGGAGGCACATTATAGGCACTCTGCCACACGATGAAAGGCATCCTGGGGCCGCTAGAAGAAAGGCATCCTGGCCGCTAGAAAAAAGGCGTCCTCGGCGCACCCTTGCTAGAATGCCGCTTTTGCCTATCCGGGAGGATCGGTTTGATCGCGCCACAAGCCTTGTTCGCCCACAGCCTTCGTGAATCACGCCTCTTGATGCGCCTGACGTTGCCCATCTGCGGTGCGCAATTGGCGCAATCGGGCATGAGCGCGGTCGACATCATCATGGCAGGGCGTGCCAGTGCCACCGATCTGGCTGCCGTCTCGGTCGGTTCAAGCCTGTGGCTACCGCTGATGCTCTTCATGACGGGCGCCCTGATGGGGCTCACGCCCATCGTGGCGCAGTTGCTGGGAGGTCAGCGCCAGACGGCTATTCGCCCTTACGTGCATCAGGCGCTATGGATCGCCCTGCTCTTGGGCACTTTGTCAGCGTTGCTGCTGTGGTTCGGCGTCGGCCCAGTTTTCCGGTTCATGGGGGTTCCTGAGCATGTGGCCGAGCTGTCCGCCGGTTATCTAGCCGCCGTGGCGTTCGGCATGCCAGGGGTCGGCCTCTATCAAGCCTTGCGCGCCTTCTCCGACGGTATGAATCATACCCGCCCCGCCTTGTGGATCAGCCTCTTGGGGCTGGGCATCAACATTCCCTGCAACTACGCGCTGATCTACGGTGGCCCCGGCATCGTCTCGCTGCTGGGCGGCCTCACCCCCGACTGGGTCGCCGCGTTGCCTGCCCTGGGCGCCGTGGGCTGCGGTATCGCCACGGCAATTTCCATGTGGGTGATGTGCCTGGCGATGATGGTTTATACGCATCGCGCCCGAGCCTATGGCAGCGTCACCTTATGGCACTCGCCGGTACCGCCCCGACGTCGCGACATATTCGAGCTGCTGCATGTCGGCGTGCCCATCGGCGTGGCAATCTTCGTCGAGGTCACGTTGTTCACTCTGATCGCGCTTTTCGTCGCGCGCCTGGGGGAAGTCGTCGTCTCCGCCCATCAGATAGCACTCAATTATACGTCGATCCTGTTCATGCTGCCGTTGTCGCTGAGTATGGCACTCACCGTGAGGGTGGGTAACACACTGGGGCGCGGTGATATGCACGAGGCACGCTTCGTGGCCTGGAACGGCATCGTCGTGTGTCTGCTGGTCGCGTTGTTCAATGACGCCATCTTGTGGGCGACGGCCTCGCCCATCCTCGCCCTCTATACGTCGAACGCGGAGGTGCATGCGCTGGCCATGTCGCTGGTCACCCTGGCGATGCTCTATCAGATATCCGACTCACTCCAGGTCAACCTGGCCGGCGCGCTACGCGGCTACAAGGACACCCGCATCATCATGTTGATCACGGTGTTGTCGTATTGGCTGATCGGACTGGCGGGTGGCCATTGGCTGGGGCGCGGCTGGGAAGGGCATTTCGCGCCCTTCGGCATCCACGGCTACTGGCTAGGGCTGTGCGCCGGGCTGACGGTGGCCGCCTTGCTGCTCGGCTGGCGTCTGCATCATCGCGCCCGCCGTAGCCTGGCGGTAAGCGACGACTCCTCGCTCGGGACCACGACTAAAGACTAAGCGCTGGCGCTTAACTTTAGGCAAACCGCCGCTCATCATGTGAACGTGGCCATGTGGCCCCGCGATACGCCACGTCATTTGCCACGAGTCAGCCCTTTTTCATGCCCTTTCAGCGCCGCTTTCCAATCCCGCTACGCCCGCGCACACTCTTGGTGCTGGGCGTCATCGCCGGTTTGATCCTCTGTATGTGGCAAACGTCGCGCCTGGCACGCGAGCAAGCGCTTCAGGCACTACGCCAAGATGCCGAGAACGAATTGCGCCTGTCGGCGGCGAGCCTCGTCGGCCATTTGTCGCGGCACGATTACTTACCGGAACTGCTGGCCTCCCGCGAAATGGTCAAGCGCTTCCTGAGCGATCCCGACGCGCAGGACCCGATGCCGCTGAACCGTATGCTGGATCGTTTTCGGGCCACCGCCAATGTGTCGGATATCTATCTGCTCGACCACACCGGTGAAACCATCGCCGCCAGTAATTGGCATCGGCCCGATACGTTCATCGGCCAGAACTATCGTTTCCGCCCTTATTATCAAGAAGCCATGGCCGGGAAGAATGGCAGCTTCTTTGGTCTGGGTATCCAGTCTCAGGATCGTGGCTACTATTTCTCGGCACCGGTGTGGCTCGACGAGAGCGCCAGCGAAGATCGTCCCGATGGCGTCATGGTGCTCAAGGTCCTGCTCGACACGGTGGAAACGGGGTGGGCCGAGCAGGATGCCGAACTCCTGGTCACCGATCATGATGGAGTCATCTTCATGGCTAGCCATCCCGAGTTGCGTTTGACGACCATGGCGCCGTTGACGACCGCCCAGCGCCAGGCCGTGACCGCTTCCCGACGCTACGGGGACGCAGCGCTACCGCCCTCGGGGCTACGTGAACATCATCGCCGAGATACCCGTACGCGTCTCGTGGGCTTCGACTCGGGCCCGCTCGCCGGGCAACGCTATCTAAGCCTGGCCCGTCCCATGGCCGATTTCGACTGGCATATTCATATCCAAAAGCCGCTGACACCCGTCCATCAGGCCCAGTGGCTAGCGGCCGTGCTGGCCGGTGGGCTCTACGGGCTCATCGCGCTAGGCGTCGGCATCGGTTGGCAGCGCCTACGCTTGCGTCGCGAGCGGGAACGCTTCGCGGAGCGCGAGCGACACACCCTGGCCCAGGCACGGGACGAGCTCGAACGCCACGTAGAAAGCCGAACCCGTGATCTGGTCGCCACCAACCGTCGGCTGTCGGCGGAGATCGAGGAGCGCCAACGTGCCGAAGATAGTCTACGCGCCACACGGGATGAGTTGGTTCAAGCCGCCAAGCTCGCCGTCCTCGGGCAATTGGCCGCCGGCATCAATCATGAGCTCAACCAACCCCTGGCGGCCATTCGCGCCTATACCGAGAACGCGCGCGCCTTCATCGCTCGACAACGAGTCGAGAGCGCCGACGCCAATCTGGCCCAAGTCCTCGAGCTCACCGAGCGTATGGCGGATATCAGTGCCCAACTCCGCCAGTTCTCGCGCAAGAGCGGCGACAACCTCACGGCAGTGGCCGTCACGCCCTGCTTTGCGTACGCGCTGCGCCTGTTTCAATCGCGCATTCAGGAAAGCCAGGTCACCATCGCGCAGCATTGGCCCACGCAGGAGGCATGGGTACGTGCCGACCCGGTACGCCTCGAACAGGTGCTGGTGAATCTCATCGGCAATGCCCTGCAGGCAATGAGCGAGATACCCGAGCCCCGCCTGACACTCGCTATCGTCGCCGAAGCTACATGCGTCCATCTGGATGTCATCGATAATGGTCCAGGCATTCCCGAAGCGCATTTGACACGCATTTTCGAGCCCTTCTATACCACGAAGACCATGGGCAGTGGGCTGGGGCTAGGGCTTTCGATCTCGCGACGCATCATCGAAGATCTCGGTGGCCAGCTCGACGCCAGCGGTCATAATGACGGCGGCGCCCATTTCCGTGTCACACTTCCCCGCATCGCGGATCCCGATGATCCCGCGCGCCCCGAGGAAAGCTCTCATGCATGAAACGTCCGCCATTCCTGTCATGCTCGTCGACGACGAGGCCCATCTGCGTATCACCGCCAGCCAGACATTGGAGTTGGCGGGCTATGCGCCCGATGTGCATGAAAGCGCGGAATCTGCGCTCGCGGCATTGAGTACGGACTTCCCAGGCGTGCTGGTTAGTGACATCCGCATGCCCGGCATGGATGGCATGGCCTTGCTGCGCGAAGTCCGCCATCGCGACCCCGACTTGCCGGTGGTATTGATCACCGGGCACGGCGATATTTCCACCGCCGTGGAAGCCATGCGCGATGGCGCCTGGGACTTTTTGGAGAAGCCTTTCGCGGGAGAACGCCTGGTGGAGGTCGTTCGGCGTGGCATCGAGAAGCGTCGCCTGAGCCTGGAAAATCGTCACCTGAAGGCTGAACTCGAGGCGCAGCAATCGACTCCGGGGCCCCGCCTGGTGGGGCGCGCGCCCGCCATTCAGCAACTCGCCTCGATGGTGCAGCGTATCAGCCAAGTCGAAACCGATGTGTTGCTCTACGGCGAGACGGGCACCGGCAAGGACCTGGTCGCACGCGCCGTTCACGAGCGCAGTTCGCGCGGCGGCAAACCCTTTGTCGCCATCAATTGCGGGGCCGTGCCGGAAAGCACCATCGAATCCGAGTTATTCGGGCATGAAAAAGGCGCCTTTACCGGCGCGGTGGAACGTCGCGTGGGCAAATTCGAACATGCCAACGGCGGCACCGTGTTCCTCGACGAAATCGAGTCGATGCCGCTGTCGCTGCAGGTCAAGCTGCTACGTGTGCTTCAGGAACGTGCCGTGGAGCGTCTCGGGTCGAATGACTTGGTGACACTCGATATACGCGTGATCGCTGCCACCAAGACGGACCTCAAGCTCGCCGCCGAGGCGGGACAATTTCGCGAGGATCTCTATTACCGACTCAATGTGGTGACTTTGCCGATTCCCTCGCTACGCGAGCGCCGCGAGGATATTCCCTTGCTCTTTCAGCACTTCGTTGCCGTCTCCGCCAGCCGCAGCGGGCTGGAAGCGCCGCCGCTCGACAGTCAGGGGGTTTCTGCCTTGCTGGCCCACGATTGGCCGGGCAATGTCCGCGAGCTACGCAATGTCGCCGAGCGCTACGTGTTGCTGGGGGCGACCTGTGACTATAGCCTTGAGACGCTACTTCAAGGCGCACATAAAGATAATGGCGATTTACCGCTTGCCCAACAGGTCGAAGTGTTCGAAAAGAGCGTGATCAATCAAGCACTGGTTCGCTACCAGGGATGCGTCACCGATATATGCGATCGACTGGGCGTGCCTCGCAAGACACTTTACGACAAACTGAAAAAACACGGCTTGAAGGCTGAGGATTACCGCCACATCGTCGAGACGGAGTAACCTCGCTTACTTGAGGCGGCACTATTCTCGGCGCTTGAATAAGCCCCATCGCCCTCCTTCCCTCTATGCATCAATCTCTCTGTGCGGAAATCCGCACAAGGTGTAGGCCACTTTGTGCGGACTTCCAGCCATGAAAGGTCGACACCTCTTCCACCTTCGTCGAATAGATGTGGCGTAACTTAATGAAAAATAAAGATTAATCAAAACATGGAATGGCGGTTGCCCTGATAGTACGTATTTAACGAGTTTGATGCCCAGCATCGCTCGGCAATGGATACGCATAACCACAATCGATATCGGGAGAATTCGCCATGTCTATCAAGACACACGCCTTGACCGCCACTATCGCGGGGGCCATGTGCCTCGCCACCGTGGCACAAGCCGACCGTGAGGATTGGCCGGAAAACTTTACCGTGGGCACCGCCAGCCAGGGTGGCACTTACTTCGTGTATGGCTCCGGCTGGGCCAACATGATCGCCGATGAACTAGGGCTCTCGGGGGGCGGCGAAGTCACCGGTGGCCCCAACCAGAACCTGGCCTTGGTACACACGGGTGAGGTGGCTCTTGGCCTGACCACCATGGGCCCAGCGGCCGATGCCGTGGCCGGCAAGAGCTCACTGGCGCCGGGCGTGAAAATGGACAATGTCTGTGCGCTGTTCCCGATGTACGAGACGCCGTTTTCCATCACCACGCTCGCCGACAGCGGGATCGAGTCGATCTCCGATATTCCCGACGGGGCCAGCATCGGTTTCGGCCCAGCGGCTTCCACCTCGGATACCTACTTTCCGGCCATGCTCGAAACGCTGGGGGTCGAGTTCGATCGTCGTAACGGCGGCTGGAATGACCTCGGCGGACAATTGCAGGACGGCCTGATCGACGTCATCGCCTTCGCCGCCGGTATTCCGATTCCCGCCGTCAGCCAACTCGAGGTGCAAACCGACGTCAATATCGTCGAGTTCACCGAAGAGGAACAGGCCAAGGTGATGGAAGAATTCCCGGTCTCGGCATTCTCGATTCCCGCCGATACCTACCAGACCCTCGAAGACGATGCGCGCGCGGTCTCCATGTGGAACTTCACCATCGCCGGCTGCGACCTCCCCGAGGACTTCGTCTATGAGATCACCAAGCTGAGCATGGAAAACAACGACAAGATGCGCGATATCCACCGCAGCGCCGAGTTCAGCGTTCCGGAGAACCTCAAGTACAACACCGTACTGCCCTTCCATCCGGGTGCAGTGCGCTGGTACGAGGAAAATGGCTACGACATCCCCGAAAAACTGAAGCGCTAAGTCGGTCGTTTAGCTAAACGCCACCCCGCGTCGCCACGATGCGGGGTGGCATGCATGCCATCCTATTCACACCCAAGGGTGTTTTCATGTCTCAACATTCTCAATCCCGTGACGAGGGAGCCGACGACGTCGTCCAGTCCGTCAATGCCGACGGTGTCGACGAGGTCGCCGTCGAATCCAACCGACGTCTCTACGGCGGATGGCAATGGTGGCTGTTCGGCACCCTGGCCATCGTCTATTCACTGTTTCATCTGGTCTCGCTCAACCTCTACCCTCTCGAGACTTGGTCGTTTCGTATTTTGCACATCGCTGGTGCCCTGATATTGGGCTATGGCTTCTACGCTGGTACCCAATTCGCCGAGACTCCACAGGCGCGCTCGAGTGCTTGGCTGCGTTGGTTGAGCTATGCCATGTTGATCCCTGCGCTCTATGCCTTGGTCCGGGTGGCGATGATGTACCAAACGATGAACGACGGCGCCATGCGCATCGCCCCCGAGATTGAAGCCTGGCACTTCGGCTATCCGTTGCTGCTGGCCACCGTGGCAGGCATCGTGCTGTCGTGGAGCTATCGCCAAGTACGTGACGGGCTATCGCCGGCGGATGCAGTGTTGATGGTCTGCTCGATGGCCGTGGCCGGCTACCTGCTGGTGATGTTCAACAGTCAGCTACGCGCCTCCACCGGCACGCCATTCGCTCCCATGGGGATTTCCTACGCGGCCATTGCCGGTTCGCTGCTGATTCTCGAATTGACGCGCCGCGTCGCCGGTCTCGCACTGGTGATCATTTCTTCGATCTTTCTGGTCTATGTCTTTGTCGGGCCTCATTTACCGGGCTTCCTCGGCTACCCGGGCCTCTCGGTGGGCCGCTTCTTCAGTCAGGTCTACACCGATGCCGGTATTCTCGGACCGACCACCGCCGTTTCCTCGACCTATATCATATTGTTCATCATCTTCGCGGCGTTTCTGCAGGCTTCCAAGGTCGGTGACTATTTCGTCAACTTCGCCTTCGCCGCCGCCGGACGTGCGCGTGGTGGCCCCGCCAAGGTCTCCATTTTCGCTTCTGGCTTGATGGGCATGATCAATGGCACCTCCGCCGGCAACGTGGTGTCCACCGGTTCGCTGACCATCCCATTGATGAAGAAGGTCGGCTATCCGCCACGCAGCGCCGGCGCCATCGAGGCGGCCGCTTCCACCGGCGGACAGATCATGCCCCCGATCATGGGTGCTGGGGCCTTCATCATGGCCGAGATCACCGGCATTCCTTACACCGAGATCGCTATCGCGGCGCTGATTCCGGCTATCCTGTACTTTGCCTCGGTCTATTTCATGGTTGATTTCGAGGCCGCTCGCAAAGGCATGCGCGGCATGCGCAAGGACGAGATCCCACGGTTCTCGAAACTCATCAAGCACGTCTACCTGTTCGCGCCGATCGTGATCTTGATCGTCGCGCTATTCATGGGCTACTCGGTGATTCGCGCGGGTACGCTGGCGACGGCATCCGCCGCCGTGGTGAGCTGGCTATCACCCCACAAGATGGGCATTCGCGCCATTCTCAAGGCGCTGCAACTGGCCGGCACCATGTCGATTCAAATCATCGCCGTGTGCGCCTGTGCCGGGTTGATCGTCGGCGTGATCGCGCTCACGGGGGTCGGGGCACGCTTCTCATCGTTGCTGCTAGGCCTGGCCGGAGTCAGCCAATTGCTGGCGCTGGTCTTCGCCATGTGCATCAGCATTCTGCTGGGGATGGGTATGCCGACCACCGCCGCCTACGCCGTCGCGGCCTCCGTGGTGGCGCCCGGCTTGATCGACATCGGTATTCAGCCGCTGGTGGCACACTTCTTCGTCTTCTATTTCGCGGTCGTTTCGGCCATCACGCCACCAGTGGCGTTGGCATCCTACGCGGCAGCGGGGATATCGGGCGACAATGCCATGGGTACCTCCATGGCCTCGTTCAAGATCGGCCTGGCAGCCTTCATCGTGCCGTTCATGTTCTTCTACAGCCCGGCCATGCTGATGGAGGGCTCGTGGCTGCAGATCCTACGTGTCGGCGTCACCGCCACGCTCGGGATCGTGCTGCTGTCGGCCACCGTGCAGGCGTGGTTCTTCGGGCCGGTCAAGGCCTGGCAGCGCCTGGTGATGCTGATAGGCGCGCTGTGCATGATTTATGGCGGTATCTACACCGATATCATCGGCCTGATGATCGGCGTGGGGCTTTATGCCATGCAACGCACTCGTAATGGCACGTCTACCGCCACACCGAGCTGACCGCCTGGAAACGCCTCACCTCAAAACGCCCTCGTTCGGCCTGACCGTTCGGGGGCGTAACGCGTGGTACTCAAAAAAACACTGCATCAACGCTTAACTTTCCATGTTGGCCTGTGCTAATAGTGAAACTAGGTCTTGGCCTATTAATGCTGCGCAAGGAGGTTGCCATGGGTATCGTTTCGTCCCCACGCACCGCCCGGGTCATTGACCTGGACACCATGAGGCAGCGACGTCAGGCGCAGCGCCGCATTCTACGCTTAGCGCCTGAACTGGATGGCCTTGAAATGCTGTATCACCTGGCCTCGGACCCTGACACGCTGTATGGCATGCCGCTGTTGGCCTGGGGGCTCCGCGAAAGCGGCGAGGTGGTTGGCCTGGTACCTTGGATGGAAGCCCTGATCGCCTGTCATGAAATGGACAGTCCCGATCATGGGCGCTTTTTTGGCTATCGCGATCCCGAGACGGAAGAGATCTTCCACGCACCGCCCGAGCATAAAGTCTATGAGTTGGAACATGCCGCCGCGTATTTCGAGTATGAAGAAACGTCGGCCCCGACCTTGATACAGCAGTTGCCCGATACGCAGGGTACGCATGCGCTGTGCCTCGCCAGCGACGGGGAAAGCTGGCAACTCAAGCAGGTATTTGGCTGGCGCTTGTACAACGACGGCAGCGTGGAATCGCTACTCGTCGACGAGAAACGTGTCGAGCAGACGCCGATCGTGGCGGGTGATGCCTGCCTCTATGCCGGCCATAGCCGCCATGCGACGGTGTATTACTTCCAGCGTCATATCGCCAACCAGATCAAGCAGCAAGACCCCACCACAATGGAGGCCCTCGCCGTGATGACGACACCTTCATCATCGCCTTGACGGAGAGCGGCGTCAGGCTAGACGAATGACATAGTGGTAGCGTTCATCTTCCTGCGACTGCGCGACGAGTTCATGGCCCAGGAAGGTGCAAAACTTGGGGACGTCGCGTGTCGTGGCGGGGTCCGTGGCGATGACCTCTAGAAGTTGGCCAACGTCCATATCCCGCACCTGATTGTGCATCATCATGATCGGTTCAGGACAATACAAGCCAGTGGTATCCAGCACGGCATCCGGTGGGGGCAGGGACGTATCGGGATCGGACATAAATGACGTAACCTCGTGTTCGCTCAAACTCGATGATGCGCTATCGCCGTGGCGACCTCAATCCTGCAGGTACACATGCACGGTCACTTCCTCGCGATCGTGGTAAAGGTGTCGAGCGCGTATCCGAGCCCGCACGCCGGCTCGCTGCAGGCTATCATCGAGACGTGTCAGGCAACGCGTCACTTCTTCCCAGCGCTTCTTCATGGGCAGTTTCAGGTTGAAGATCGCTTCACGACACCACTTCTGGATCAACCAGCGCTCCACCATGTCGATGACGCGCATGGGTTTGTCGACGATGTCGCACACTAACCAGTCGAGACGCATCGGCGGCTCCCAGACAAAAGCATCTTCGCGTAAGTGCTCGACTTGCCCTGTGGCCATCAGCGTAGCGTCCATGGGGCCGTTGTCGATGGCGTAGACATACATGCCTTGGCGCACGAGCTGATAGGTCCAGCCCCCAGGAGCGGCGCCGAGATCGGCCGCCTGCATGGCATCGTTGAGGCGCGCCGGCCAAGCGTCACGTGGCACGAAGACATGCCAAGCTTCTTCGAGCTTGAGGGTCGAGCGACTCGGCGCTTCACGTGGGAACTTCAGGCGCCATATGCCGCCGAGATGTTCAGCGCGGTTACCGGGGAAACTCATCGCCAGTTGGACACGATCCCCCGCCGTCCAGAATAGATGCAAGCGCCGACCACCAGCCTTGCGACGCAGCGCACCACGCTTTTTGAGCGTGCTTTCCAACGGCTTGCGCAAGGCTTTCATCAAACCGGCCAACGCCTTCTCTTCGTTGGTATCCGGCGTTTCCTGCCAGACCGATTCGAACGACCAGCCGCTGGCGACGACGAGATCGACGATCGCCGTCAGCCGATCGTCACGCGGCAAGTCTTCCAGGGGCGGGAACGCCACCAGCGATTGCCGCGCGAACACTAGCGTCTCGAGCGGTAGGCCACGATGCACGTCATTGGCAGGCGTGGCGGGGTCGAGCACGAAACGCACATGGCCGCTGCCCGGCGACGCGACGGGGTATCCCGCCTGCCCCACGTGGGCAACCTTGTCCGAGAGTTCGGCGCTCAGGTCCTTCTCGAAACCGGGACGGCAATAGAGTAGCCACTCGTGCGGACAGACGGCCATGTTGGACTCCAGAATCGGCGGGCCGGCAGTCTAACGAGCGGAGAGTACGCGAGGCAAGGACTCATGCCCCGCGCCCTATTCCAATACCGGCCGTGCCACGCGCGTCTGGTACCCTGCTATGCTAGGCGCCGCTGGGTCTTTTCATCGAACAAGACAGCGCGACTCAAGTCGGCGCGCAATGCCACTCGGTCTCCCGCCACTACGCGACTCTTCGGACCAAGGCGAGCCGTTATCTCGTTGCCACCTAGCCACGCTTGCAGCAGGGTATCCGCACCGGTCGGCTCGACCACCGTCGCCGTTACCTCGAGCCGCGTCCCCTCCCCTGACGTTTCTTGTATGGCGTCGTCTTCGAGAAAATGCTCGGGCCGCAATCCCAGGATCAGACGATCGCCGACACGGGACGAGAGTTCCTGAGTGTCACGCTCCACCGGCCATGGCAACGTCAACGCCGTCCCGCCTTGTTTCTCGTCGTGGACTTGCAAGGCATAACCGCTTGCCTGACTCACGAGCGTGACGGGCAGGAAGTTCATCGATGGCGAGCCCATGAAGCCTGCCACGAACATGTCCACGGGGTCGTTATATACTTCGTGGGGCGTCCCTAACTGCAGAATTTCTCCGTCGCGCATCACCGCGATTCGATCGGCCAGCGTCATGGCTTCGATCTGGTCGTGTGTGACATAGACGATGGTGGTCCCGAGACGCTGATGCAATTTCTTGATCTCGGTACGCATTTCCACGCGCAGCTTGGCATCCAGGTTCGAGAGCGGTTCGTCGAACAGATAGATCTGCGGCTCACGCGCCAAGGCGCGGCCCATGGCCACGCGCTGGCGCTGCCCACCCGATAGTTGTGAAGGCTTGCGATCAAGCAGCGGCGTGATTTGCAAAAGCTCAGCCACGCGCGAGACCGCCTCTTCGCGCTGGGCCTTGGGCATCTTGCGCATCTCCAACCCAAAGGAAATGTTCTGCCGCACGTTCATGCTCGGATAAAGCGCATAGGACTGAAACACCATGGCGATATCGCGCTCGGATGGGGTATGCCAGGTCACATCTTCATCACCGATGCGTATTTCACCGCTAGTGACGGGCTCGAGCCCTGCGATGGTATTCATCAAAGTCGACTTCCCGCAGCCCGAGGGGCCGACCAGGATCAGGAACTCCCCGGAATCGATCGCCAGTGAGATATCCTTGAGTACCTGCGTGCTACCGAATGTCTTGTTGACGTGACGGACGTTCAAAGCGGACATAATGACCTCTGTAATCAACCCTTGACGGATCCCGCGGTCAACCCGCGCACGAAATATTTTCCGGCCAACACATACACCACCAGGGTCGGTAAGGCGGCGATCATGGCCGCTGCCATGTCGACGTTGTACTCCTTAACGCCGGTGGAGGTATTGACCATATTGTTGAGTGCCACCGTCACCGGCTGCGAGTCGAAGCCCGCGAACGACACTCCAAACAAGAAATCATTCCAGATCTGAGTGAATTGCCAGATGACCGTCACGGTGATGATGGGACCCGATACCGGCAGCAGGATGCGCCAGAAAATACGCCAGAAACCCGCGCCGTCTAGCTTGGCGGCAGCGATCATTTCATCGGGTATCGACACGTAATAGTTACGGAAAAAAAGCGTGGTGAACGCGATGCCATACACCACATGCACAAGCACCAAGCCACTGGTGGAACTCGCTAGCCCCAGCCAGCCCAACGTCCTCGCCATGGGCATGAGCACCACTTGGAACGGCACGAAGCAGCCGAAGAGCAGTAGTGCAAAACATAGGTTCGCGCCCCGAAAACGCCACTTGGTCAACACGTAACCATTAAGCGCGCCTACAAAAGAAGAAATCGCCACAGCGGGGACGACGATGGCTATCGAGTTGAGGAAGTAGCCCGACATGCCGTTGCAACGCATACCCGTGCAGGCCGCCCCCCATGCCTTGCTCCAGGCCTCGAAGGAAATCGTGCTGGGCAGTGACAAGAGGCCACCGGCGCGAATGTCATCCAAGGGCTTCAGCGATGTCAGCAGCATTACCACGAGCGGCAACAAATACACCAGCGCCGCCACGATCAGCAGCGTATATAGTCCGGCGCGCCATAGCCGTGCCGAGGTTGTATGTCGACGTACCATGTTAGCCATGTCGCTGCCCTCGCAATTCGGAATACAGATACGGCACCAAGATCGCCAACACGCCGCATAGCATCATGATCGCGCTCGCCGACCCCAGACCGATCTGCCCTCGTGTAAAGGTGTGTGCGTACATGAAAGTAGCGGGCAGGTCGGTCGCGTAGCCGGGACCGCCTCCTGTCAGCGCCATGACCAGATCGAAACTCTTGATGGCGATATGGGCGAGAATCATCACGGAGCTGAACACTACGGGGCGCAGGCTCGGCAAGACGATGCGTGTGTAGATACGCGGTAAACTGGCACCATCCAGCGCCGCCGCCTGAAAGAGGCTGTCGTCGATACTCCTGAGACCGGCCAGGAACAAGGCCATCACGAACCCGGACGCTTGCCATACGGCAGCGATCACCAGGGTGTAAATCGCCATGTCACTATCGACGAGCCAGTTGAAGGTAAAGTCTTCGAATCCCCAGCCACGCACCATCGCCTGGATACCCAGCCCTGGGTTGAGCAACCAGCGCCAGACGACACCGGTCACGATCAAGGAAAGCGCCATCGGGTACAGATAAACCGTACGCAACGCGCCTTCTTGTCGGATACGCTGATCGAGCAAAATCGCTAGCAGTAACCCTATCACCAGACAGCTCACGATGAATAAGCCACCGAACACCACCAGGTTCGTAGCCGCTACGTGCCAGCGTTCATTGGCAAAAAGTCGCGCGTACTGCTCGAATCCTACGAAATCGTATTGCGGCAACATCCGCGAGTTGGTCATTGACAGCAGAAACGTCCAGAGCATGTAGCCATAGACGAAAAACAACGCTACTGCGAGCGAGGGCGCGACGACCAGACGGGGCAATACACGTTCAATATGGCCCGCCAGAGAGCGACGGTGTCGTCGCTCTCTGGAAGCAGGCGCAGATACATTTGATGGCATCGACGATATCCTTTTGACAAGACACGGTTGCTCGCTACCGACTCAAGCCTCGGCAGCGAGCAACGACTCACCTCACTCGGCTGCGCGCACGGCGCTGACCAGTCGCTCTGAGGCGGTTTCGGCCTTCATGTCAGGATCATTGAAGAAGTTGGTGATGACATCGAACACCGCACCTTGCTGGCTATCCGACACCGCCATGCCATGTGCCAGACTAGGCACCAGCCCACCTTCATCCATGGCGACATCGAAGGCTTCACGCGAAGCCTTCGCGCAGGCATCGAAATCGTCGAGGGAGACATCCAGGCGCACTGGAATCGACCCTTTGGCCTGGTTGAACTGGACTTGGAAATCCTTCGACAGAACGATACTCGCCAGGTCCAGTTGGGCCTGTTGCTTACCTTCGTCGTCGACATCGAACATGGCCAGGCTATCGGTGTTGTAGGAGAACATGCTTTCGGTCATCGGCGGCGCAACGCATTCATAGTCTTCGCCAGGTGTCATGCCCGCAGCGGTGAACTCGCCCTTGGCCCAGTCGCCCATGATCTGCATGGCCGCCTTGCCATTGATGACCATCGATGTAGCGATGTTCCAGTCACGGCCGGCGATGTTTTCGTCCATGGTGCCGCGTAGCTTCTTGAAGGTCTTGAGCGACTTGATCATGGTGTCGCTGGTCAACGCCTCAGGGTCCAGGTCGACGAACGCCTTGCGATAGAAATCGCCACCCCCGATCCCCATCATGACCACTTCGAAAACGGTCGCATCCTGCCAAGGTTGACCACCGTGAGCGAGCGGAATGTAACCCGCTTCGCGAATCTTGTCGGCAGCGTCAAAGAACTCATCCCAAGTCTGCGGCACGTGATCGACGCCCGAATCTTCTAGAACCTCGGGGTTGGCCCAAATCCAGTTGATACGATGAATATTGACGGGGACTGCGGCGTAGTGGCCGTCGACTTTATCGGCATCGACGATTTCCGCAGGAAGGAAGTCGTCCCATCCATCGGCTTCGGCGGCTTTATCGATGTTACCGAGGAACCCCATGTCGCCCCATTCTTTAATCAAGGGCCCTTTGATTTGCGCCACCGCCGGTGGATTTCCCGAGATCGCACGCGATTTGAGTACCGTCATGGCACTATCGCCCGCACCACCGGCAACCGCGAAATCTTTCCAGGTGTGACCTTTGGCTTCGAGTTTTTCCTTGAGCAGATTGGCGGCCTTGGCTTCACCACCCGAGGTCCACCAATGCAGGACCTCAATTTCAGCGGCATTGGCCTGTCCCACGGCAGCAGCCAGCAGAGCACCTGCGGCGAGCGCATGGATCGTTTTCATGGCGTAACTCCTTATGGTTGTTATAGCGACATGGGTCGCTCAATCACGAGGGAGTGCCTCGTGTCTTACCAGTCTCGGGAGCGGGCGGCGAAGCGTCGACGGGGCGAGGAAAGGCCAAAGCATGCCCGAAGGGCGGTCGCCCAGTACTGTTCACACTCGAATGAATGGCGCCATCCGCGGCCGTTATCGTTATGACGTCAGTCCCTTAGTGGCGACCATGAGCCGGCGGATCGAACGCCCCCGATCCCTGGCTTCGAGCGTAGCGTATGCCAACATGCGTTTGGGTTACCGAGTCTTACAAAGTCTTGGCGACATATTGCAGTTCTGTAATATCCAACCCCAGCTACAATCGCAGGCAATTCAATGTGCCAAGGGTAAGCTTATCCGGATGCTCAATCCCCCTTCGGTGGACTCATTCAAGGAGATTTCCCCACCGTGGGCTCTCACGATATGCCGAGCAATGGAAAGCCCCAGACCACTTCCCCCCGTGTGACGACTCCGAGAGGTCTCAAGCCGCACGAAAGGCTCGAAGACACGCTCCCGCTGTGTCTGAGGAATGCCCGGTCCATCGTCACTGATCCCGATGACAATATGCTCGTAATTCCGGTGAAGCGCGATATTCACATGCTGCGCATAAAAAATGGCGTTCTCGATGAGGTTGGCCAGGCAACGCTTGAGTGCCAAAGGTTTCGCAGACAACCACCCCGCGTGCCCTTCAAGATGGACCGAAGCCCCTTCATGTACGGCGAGCTCTTCCATGATGTCTTTCACCAGCACGTCTACGTCGAGCGCTGAAGTCGTCTCATGAAGGTCCAACCCTTTCACAGAAGCCAAGGCGCCCTTCACCAACTGATCCATTTCATCCAGAGAGCGTATGAAAGCCTCGCGCTGAGCGGATGAGTCGAGCATCTCGGCACGTAGGCGCAAGCGTGTGATGGGAGTTTTGAGATCATGCGAAATGGCGGAAAACAAACGTTCACGTTCCTCGACCTGATGGCGAATCCGTTCACTCATGCGGTTGAACGCCATGGCAGTATCGCGCAATTCACGGGGCCCGCGTTCGGCAAGCGGCGGCGATTCTAGATCGTCCCCTAGACGTCGTGCCGCCTTGGCCAGGATCGAGAGCGGTCGCGTCGACCAGCGTATTCCGCATAACGACAATGCGATGACCGTCAGCAATACAGCTATGGAAACGAAGAGCCGATCACCGGATAGCCATGTAGCGTCTTCCAAGGACTCCGCCATGGGAAGGGAGGTCGCGACGAACAACCAATTGCCCCCTTCGAGAGGCATTTGCACGACGAGAATGGGCGTCGACAACGGTGTGATAGCCAAGCTGCGGTGCGCCCAATGGGCGGGGAGTTCCGCGAGGGGAACCTCATTATTAAACACACGCAGGTCGCTGGGCCGTGAAAACCCGATGTACATCTCTCGCTGCCCAAGCTCTTGCACGAGTCCATCTTGCAAATTAGCGGCCACCATCTCGCGCGCGTTACCTCCACTGGTGCTCGGCAAGGCAATGCGATGATCGTTGACGCTCACGAAGAAGCGGGTGCCCCCCATATCACGTAATTGATCGAGCACGATATGCCGATACTCATACGGCAAGGAACTGAAGTACCGTACGGTGGCCGCCAAGCTTTCGGCGAGATGACGCGATAGGCTATCGAGCCTCACCATGCGCTCGCGATTTTCCTGCCAGCTCCAGATCCCGTAGCTGGCAATCTGTGCGCCTAACACGCCCAGCAACATGATCAATACGAAACGTCCCCTAAGGGTACGCGGACGCCACCATCGCTTCACATCACCGATTCCACGGGGGTGGCCAGGACATAACCTGCCCCACGCACGGTACGGATCAATTGCGAATGCTGGGCATCTTCTCCCAGACGCTGACGCAAGCGGCAGACGTGTACATCGATGGAACGATCCAAGGGGGGAGCTCGGCGTCCCCGACTAAGATCGAACAAGCGCTCGCGGGACAACACCTGTTCGGGATGATCAAGAAACACGCCGAGTAGCTGATAATCCGCGCCCGATAGATGGCTTCGATTACCCGCATCGTCGATCAACTCGCGCGTAATCCTATCTAGTGACCAGGGCCCGAACCGGATGATACGTGTGGCCGCAGCCGGTAATGGCTTGACGCGGCGCAATATCGCTTTGACGCGCGCCAGTAGTTCACGTGGGTTGAACGGCTTGGCCAAATAGTCGTCGGCGCCTAGTTCGAGTCCGAGAATACGGTCAGTCTCATCCACACTGGCGGTCAGCATGATGATAGGTAAGTTGCTGTGGCGGCGAAGATCGCGACAAAGCGATAATCCATCTTCCCCCGGCATCATGATGTCGAGTATCAGCAAATCGGGGTCTTCATTACGTATCAAGGTAGGTAAGGCATCGCCGTCGCCCCCCAACACGACCTTGAAACCGTGCTGCTCAAGGTAAGTTTGCAACAATTCACGAATTTCGACGTCGTCATCGATGACAGCTAGTGTCGTATGATTCATCGTCATAGTGGGAGACGCTCCCTGCCGCTGCTTCTCAATTCGACAGAAGGCACTGCGGATATTTGTTGGTTATCGTCACGATTCTTTATCGATGATGCGATGGCCTCTTCTGAGCATCAAGCGAATCATGGAGCGACAAGACCAAAGGGGGAGGAATATAACGCACATAGCGCAATATGGATGGGTTTTATGGGCACCTGAACGCTTATCAACGTAGTAGCTTTTCATCTACCAGGGTCAAACCCATCGTGTTTTCATCCA
>NZ_JAHXDI010000003.1 GCF_023091865.1 Chromohalobacter moromii | reverse complement strand
ATATCAGAGGCCTTTCGAGGTGCGGCGCATTTTACCGAAACTGGCGTCACTGTCAAGCGAGAAAGCCACCCGAAGGCTTGAAATTCTCAAGCAAGTCAGCCACTTGCGCTACCCTTCCACCGCTGGCCACGAGGTCCGTCGCCGGCAGCGGATGCGTACTTTACGGATCCACCGTCGCGAACGCAAGGGGTTTTTTACAAAGATGAAACATGGCGCTCACTCCTACTTCAACACCACCCGCGCGTAACGCTTCTTACCCGCCTGAATAACATAGTTTCGACCAGTGGCAAGCATATGATCGCGTGCCACGACATCGCCATCGACCTTGACGCGACCATTGCCCAGCATGTCCTTGGCCTGGGCACTATTGTTGGCCAGCCCTGAACGGTTGAGCACCGCCGCAATCGGCGCCTGCTCGCCTTCGAAAATCACCTCGACCTCCGGAAGGTCCTCGGGCAGCTCGCCTTCCGCCAATTGATTGCCCGCCGACTTGTGCGCATTGGCGGCAGCTTCATCACCGTGATAGCGCCCGATCAGTTCGCGCGCCAGCTCCATCTTGATATCACGCGGATTGGCCCCGGACTCGATCGACTGACGAATGGCTTCGATGTCCTCGTTGGACTTGAGCGACAGCAGCTCGAAGTAACGCCACATCAGGCTATCGGGCATCGACACCAGCTTGTTGAACATCACGCCCGGCGTATCGTCGACGCCCACATAGTTGCCCAACGACTTGGACATTTTCTGCACACCGTCCAGCCCTTCCAGCAGTGGCATGGTCATGACCACCTGCGGCGCTTGGCCGAAATGCTTCTGGAGCTCGCGTCCCATTAGCAGATTGAACTTCTGATCGGTGCCGCCCAGCTCGACGTCGGCTTCCAGCGCGACGGAGTCATATCCCTGAACCAGCGGATACAGGAACTCATGAATCGAGATCGACTGGTTGGCCGTATAACGCTTCTCGAAATCGTCACGCTCCAGCATGCGTGCCACGGTAGACTGCGCCGCCAGCTCGATCATGTCAGCCGCCGAAAGCTGGCTCATCCACTCAGCGTTGAAGCGTACTTCCGTCAGCGCCGGGTCGAGGACCTTGAACACCTGCTCTTTATAGGTCTCCGCATTGGCCTTGACCTCCTCTTCGGTCAGCGGCTTGCGGGTCACATTCTTGCCCGTGGGATCACCGATACGACCAGTGAAGTCGCCGATCAGGAAGACGACCTGGTGGCCCAATTCCTGAAACTGACGCATCTTGGTCAGCAACACGCTATGCCCCAGGTGAAGATCCGGTGCGGTAGGATCGAACCCCGCCTTGATACGCAGTTTACGCCCGGACTCGAGCTTCTTTACCAACTCGTCTTCCAGTAGGATTTCATGGGTGCCACGCTTGAGCAGCGCCAGCGCATCGGCGACGTCGGTCATCGTATCCTTTCTCCGCAAATGGGGTGACTTGGGCAATAACGGGGAATGTTAGCATGACTCATCGACGGCGGTTGAGCGCCACGGTACATGGAGATGAACATGCCCCTTTATATTGGCCTGATGTCTGGTACTAGCTTGGACGGCATCGACGCCGCCCTAGTGCGTTGTGGCGACGGCCGCCCCGAGTGGCTGGGTGCCACTGGGGTGGCCTTTCCCGCAACACTGCGCGAGGATTTACTGGCCTTATGTCTCGCCCGCAACACGTCCTTCGGCGAGCTGGCCCGGCTCGAGACCGCGTTCTGCGAACACCAAGCCGAGGCGGTCAACCGCCTACTCGCTGAGACCGATACCTCACCTAGTGACATCGCGGCCGTCGGTAGCCACGGGCAAACCATCGAACACGCCCCCGAGGGCGTCCCGCCGCACACCTATCAGCTCGACAACCCCAGCCTGCTCGCTGAGCTGACCGGTTGCGCAGTGGTCGGCGATTTTAGGCGCCGCGATATGGCCGCCGGTGGGCAAGCCGCGCCGCTCGCGCCGGCCTTTCATGCCGCGCTTTTTACTTCACCCGAGCATACGCGCTTGATCCTCAATCTCGGTGGCATCGCCAACCTCACGCGTCTTCCGCCGAGCGACACTTCCACGCCCGTGCTCGGCTTCGACACCGGCCCCGCCAATATGCTGATGGATGCCTGGTGTCAGCGCCATCTGGGCCACGCCTACGACACCGGTGGCGCTTGGGCCGCCGGTGGCCGCGTCGACGAGGCCTTGCTCTCTCGCCTCCTCGATGATCCCTACTTCCGACGCCCTCCGCCCAAGAGCACTGGACGTGAGCATTTTCATCTCGACTGGTTGGCGACGCATCTGATGGGTGACGAAGCCCCCCGAGACGTCCAGGCGACGCTCGCAGAACTGACCGCCGCCAGCATCGCTATGGCGATTACCCAAGGCGGAGAGCGTTCGGACGGGAATTGCGATGCACTCATTCCCTGCGGGGGCGGCGCCCACAACGCAGACCTGTTGGCGCGTCTACGCCGGCACGTGCCGGAGATCCCGCTGACGCCCTGCGAGCGTTTTGGCTGGTCAGCGGACTGGTTGGAAGCCGGTGCCTTCGCTTGGCTCGCTCATCAGCGCCTCATGCAGCGCCCCGGGAACCTCCCCGAGGTTACCGGAGCCCGTGGCCCCCGCGTGCTGGGCGGTCTCTATGCACCGTGAAGGCTCACTCATCGTCACCTTTCAGAGTAAAACGCTCGGCGGCATCGCTGGCCCGCGCCAGTTGCGGACTATCGGCATCCCCGTAATCGATGCGTAACCGCAGATCGTTGGCGGAGTCGGCATGCACCAATGCCATCTTTTCGCTGATGCGCCCTTGCCGATAGAGCGCGTATAGCGCCTGATCGAAGGTCTGCATGCCCTGGTCGTGGGAGCGTTGCATGACCTCTTTGAGGTCGTGAATAGCCCCCTTGCGGATCAGGTCACTGACCAGCGGCGAGCGCAGCATCACCTCGACCGCCGCACAGCGCCCACCGCCATCCTCACGCGGCAACAAACGCTGGGCGACGATGGCCTGCAAATTGAGCGACAGATCCATCCAGACTTGTTCGTGGCGCTCGCTGGGAAAGAAATGCTGAATCCGCTCCAGCGCCTGATTGGCGTTGTTGGCATGCAGCGTCGCCAGACACAGATGACCGGTCTCGGCAAACGTCAACGCCTGCTCCATGATCTCGCGCGAGCGAACCTCGCCGATCATGATGACATCGGGCGCCTGACGCAGCGCATTCTTGAGCGCCACCTCGAAAGACTCGGTATCGATGCCCACCTCACGCTGATTGATGATCGCCCGACCATGCGGATGAATGTACTCGATGGGATCTTCAATGCTAATGACATGCCCGCCGGTCGTCTGATTGCGGTGCTGGATCATCGACGCCAGCGTGGTTGACTTGCCACTGCCCGTACCACCGACGATGAACACTAGGCCGCGCTTGCGATTGACCAGCTCGCTCAAGGCATCCGGCAACGCCAGGCTCGCCAAGTCGGGAATGTCGAAGGCGATGCGACGCACGACCATCGCCATCTGGCTGCGCTGATAGAAGGCACTTACACGAAAACGCCCCTTGCCCTGCATGCTAAGCGCAAAATTGGCCTCGCGTTCGGCCTCGAAACGCTCCCCCACCCCATGGGGCAGCGCCGCCGAGACGAGCTCACGCACCTGCGATACCGACATCGCCTGCTCGCCCAGCGTGACCAGCTCGCCATCGATCTTGAGACTCGGCGGCGCCCCGGTGGAAACCAGCAGGTCGGAGGCCTGCTTGTCGAGCATGATATCCAGCAGTTGCGTCAGCCACTCGTATGGCGTCATCTCGCGTTCTCCTTCGCGACTGTCGATTATGCCCGGCTTACACGCCCAGCACGCGCCCATCCTTCGCCTTCGCCTGTGCCTCGGCGCGCGAGACGACGCCTTGCGCCACCAGACGCGAAAGCGCCGCATCCAGCGTCTGCATACCCAGGCTACCGCCGGTCTGGATCGAGGAATACATCTGCGCCAGCTTGTTCTCACGGATCAGGTTACGTACCGCCGCACTGGCCACCAGGATCTCATGGGCCGCCACGCGCCCGCCGCCTTCACGTTTGAGCAACACCTGCGATATGACCCCCTGCAGCGACTCGGACAACATCGAACGCACCATGCTTTTCTCGTCGCCCGGAAATACATCGATGATGCGATCCACGGTCTTGGCCGCCGACGTGGTGTGCAAGGTGCCGAACACCAGATGCCCGGTTTCGGCGGCGGTCAGCGCCAAGCGGATGGTTTCCAGATCGCGCAACTCACCGACCAGAATCACGTCCGGATCCTCGCGCAGCGCCGAGCGCAAGGCCGTCGCGAAACTTCGCGTGTCGCGGTGCAACTCGCGCTGGTTGACGAGACTGCGCTTGCTGCGATGCACGAACTCCACCGGGTCCTCGATGGTCAGCACATGCTGATAATAGTTTTCGTTGACGTAATCGATCATCGCCGCCAAGGTCGTACTCTTGCCCGACCCGGTCGGCCCCGTCACCAGCACCAGCCCGCGCGGCAGCGAAGCCAAGCGTCGAAACACCTCGCCCAGATCCAGATCATCGAGGGTGAGCACCTCGCTGGGAATGGTGCGAAAGACGGCGCCCGCACCGCGCCCTTGATGGAAGACGTTGACGCGAAAGCGCGCCACGCCCGGCACCTCGAACGAGAAATCATGCTCGAGCGCCTCTTCATAGTCGCGGCGCTGCTGATCGTTCATGATCGCGTAGATCAACTTGCGAACGTCACGATCCTCGATCGGCGGCACGTTGAGCCGACGAATGTCGCCGTCGACGCGAATCATTGGCGGCAAACCGGCGGACAGATGCAGATCGGACGCCTTCTGTTTTGCCGAGAACGCCAGCAATTCGATAATATCCATGCATTTCTCTCGCTCGCGGACAGGGTTTCCCAGTATGCCAGATGTCACCATCGCCGAATCCCTCGAACGCGCTCGCCAGCGTTTGTCCCACGCCCTGGCGAGCGCGGGGCGTGGCGACGAGGGCGCCTGCCTATTGGCCGTGAGCAAGACGCAACCCGCGGCGAGCGTGCGCCAAGCCTTCGCTGCGGGGCAACGCGCATTCGGCGAGAACTATCTTCAGGAAGCGCTCGACAAACAGGCCTCGCTGGACGATCTCGAGAGTATCGTCTGGCATTTCATCGGTCCTTTGCAATCCAATAAGACCCGAGCGGTGGCCGAGCACTTCCAGTGGGTGCACACCATCGACCGCGCACGCATCGCCACACGCCTCGATGCGCAGCGCCCGGCAGCGTTGGAACCGCTGAACGTTTGCCTGCAAGTCAACGTCAGTGGCGAAGCCAGCAAGTCAGGTGTGGCGCCCGAGGCCTTGCCGGAACTGGCCGATGCCGTGGTGGCGCTGCCACGCCTACGGCTACGCGGGTTGATGACACTGCCTGCACCGAGTGATGACCCAGCGACGCAACGGCGCCCCTTCGCCGAGCTGCGCGCCTTGCTCGAAACGCTCCGCCAGCGACATCCACAGGCCCCTTTAGATACCTTATCGATGGGCATGAGCGGCGACCTCGAGGCTGCCGTCCTCGAAGGTGCCACCTTGGTCCGCCTGGGCACGGCCATTTTCGGGCAACGCGCGCCGCGCCCTTGATCGCCTTGCCCCTAACCCCATTGTTTCGCCGCGAAACTTCAGGAGACCCCATGACAAGCCAAGTCACATTCATCGGCGCCGGGAACATGGCCAGCGCCATTTTCGGCGGCATGATCGAAGGCGGCTATCCCGCCGAAGCCATCACCGCCACCGCGCGCGGCGCCCAGACACTCGACGCACTCGCGTCGCGCTACGGCGTCCACACCACCTCCGACAACAACGCGGCCGTCGAGCACGCGGATGTCGTGGTCCTGGCCGTCAAGCCACAGGTCATGCGCGAGGTATGTCACGAATTGCGCGATAGCGTACAGCGTCAACGCCCACTGATCGTCTCCGTGGCCGCCGGCTTGAGTGCCGAAACGCTGGATACCTGGCTGGGCGGCGACATGGCCGTGATCCGCTGCATGCCCAACACCCCCAGCCTGGTCGGTCAGGGCGCCTCGGGGCTCTACGCCAACGCCCGCGTCAGCGAGCAGCAGAAACAGTTGGCCACCTCGCTGCTGGAAGCCGTGGGACTCGTGGAATGGGTCGCCGACGAGGCACTTCTCGAGGCAGTCACTGCCGTGTCGGGTAGCGGACCCGCGTATTTTTTCCTGATCATGGAAGCGCTCGAAGACGCCGGCAAGAAGCTCGGTTTGCCTGCCGATAGTGCCCGTCGTCTGGCCTTGCAAACCGCCTACGGCGCGGCCAGCATGGCCCGCGAAAGCGAATTCGAGCCAGCCGAATTGCGCCGCCGCGTGACCTCGCCCAACGGCACCACCGAACGCGCCATCAATAGCTTCGAGGACGACGGCCTGCGTCAGCTTTTCGAAAACGCCACGCAAGCCTGCGCAACCCGCGCCCGAGAACTGGCCGACGAACTGAGCCGCGACTGAATTTCCCCTCACCCTTTCGACACGGAGGAGCCCCATGGGCAGCCAAATGGGAAGCGCCGGCTTGATGCTGGTCAACACGCTAATCAATGTGTATCTGTTCGTCTTGATGCTGCGCTTTCTGCTGCAGTTTTCGCGCGCCGATTATTACAACCCCGTCAGCCAGGCGGTGATCAAGGCCACGCGCCCGGTGGTCGCACCGTTGCAGCGCATCTTCCGTCCGCGTGGACGCTTCGATCCCGCCTCGCTGGTCGCGGGCTTGCTGATCAAGGGCATCACCATCTTCGTGCTGCTCAAGCTCGCCGGCATCGGCATGCCGCCGATTCAGGGCGTGTTGGTGGCGGCACTGGCCGGGGTGTTGAGCGCCATTCTCGACATCTATTTCTTTGCCCTGATCATCATGATCATTCTCAGCTGGGTGGCGCCTCAGGCCAGCCATCCCGGTGCTATTCTCGTGCATCAATTGGTCGAGCCGATCATGGCGCCGGTACGTAAGGTCATCCCCCCGCTGGGCATGATCGACTTGTCGCCCATCGTGGTGTTCATCGCCATCAACCTGGTCGATAGCCTCGTCGTCGGCGCCCTCGCCCGTGCGGCGGGATTGCCCGGCATGCTGGTAGGCTTCTGAACATTCACGACCCTGGCGCCGTCGCGCGCCCCACGCTGGACACGGAAACCGATACACACGATGCCCGATACGCTACCTCCCGACTCGGTCGGTCTGGTCACGCCACAAACGGCGCACTTCGATACCCCGCTGGCACTGGCCGGCGGCAAGACGCTGTCCGACTACACGCTGGTGTATGAGACGTATGGCACGCTCAACGCCGAACGCAATAACGCGGTGCTGATCTGCCATGCGCTGTCCGGTCATCACCACGCCGCCGGCTTCCATGACATGGAAGATCGCAAGCCCGGCTGGTGGGACGCGTATATCGGCCCCGGCAAGGCGATCGATACCGAGCGCTTCTTCGTCGTTTCGATCAACAACCTCGGCGGCTGCCACGGCAGTACCGGCCCTGCCTCGACCAACCCCGAGACCCAGCGCGCCTGGGGGCCGGAATTCCCGGTTCTGACGGTGGCTGACTGGGTACATAGCCAGGCACGCCTGGCCGATCGGCTGGGCATCGAACGCTTCGCCGCCGTGGTCGGCGGCAGCCTCGGCGGCATGCAGGTATTGCAATGGACGATGGCATATCCCGAGCGCATCGCCAACGCCGTGGTCATCGCCGCCACGCCGCGCCTCTCGGCGCAGAACATCGCCTTCAACGAGGTCGCCCGCCAGGCGATTCGCTCGGACCCCGACTTCCACGACGGCTGGTATGAGGAGCACGGCACAGTGCCCAAACGCGGGCTCAAGCTAGCCCGCATGATCGGCCATATTACCTATCTGTCCGAACATTCGATGGGGGCCAAGTTCGGCCGCGACCTGCGTACCGATCAGCTCAACTTCGGCTATGACGTGGAGTTCCAGGTCGAATCGTATCTGCGCCATCAGGGCGATACGTTTTCCACCAGCTTCGATGCCAATACGTATTTGCTGATGACCAAGGCGCTGGATTATTTCGACCCGGCCGCGCTGCACGGCGGCGACCTGGCGACGGCGCTGGCACCTGCGCAATGCCCGTTCCTGGTGGTCAGCTTCACTACCGACTGGCGCTTCGCACCGCCGCGTTCACGGGAGCTTGTCGATGCCCTGATGCGCGCCGACAAGACCGTCAGCTACGCCAGCATCGACTCACCGCATGGCCACGATGCATTCTTGCTACCCCATCCGCGTTACGAAGCGGTGTTCGGCGGCTTCATGCGTCGCGCCGCCCGCGACCTGCAGCTCGAGGAGACGACCTGATGCGCGCCGATCTCAAATTGATCCATGACTGGGTTCCGCAAGGCGCGCGCGTGCTCGACCTAGGTTGCGGCGACGGCGCATTGCTTGCCGCCCTGGCACGTGACAAGCAGGTCGTCGGCTATGGCCTGGAGATCGACCCCGACGGCATCACCGCTTGCATCGAACGCGGCGTCAGCGTCATCGAGCATGACATAGACGACGGGCTGAGCAACGTCGAGGATGACGCCTATGATCTGGTAATCATGACTCAAGCACTTCAGGCGTTGCAGCGCCCAGACCGCACCCTCGACGAAATGCTGCGCGTGGGCCGCGAATGCATCATCGCTTTCCCCAACTTCGCCTACTGGCGCCACCGCTTGTATCTCGGCTTTCAGGGTCGCATGCCGGTGTCCAAGTCGCTCCCCCATGCTTGGTACGACACACCCAACATCCACTTATCGACGTTTCGCGACTTCGGCCAGCTGTGCCGCGACAAGGGCCTGACCATCGTCGATCAGCGCGTCGGCAACGGCGACCACGAGCCACATTGGAGCTCGCGGCTGTGGCCTAATCTGTGCGGGGAAACAGCAATCTTTCGCGTCACCCGCGCCTCACGCTGACTCAAACGTTCGGCGGCTGCCGCGCGAGATCTACCGGTAGCCGCCGGGTCAACATCGCCTGGCAAGGTACGCCGGCCGTGTTCCGGGTGACGCTGACGCCATACGCCAGCACCTCAACGCCTTGTGCGGCGACGCGACGTAGCGTTTCGGCATAGCCAGGGTCGAGGTGCGCGGCCGGTGCCACGGTATCGATCCCGGTGTGAGCCACGCAAAACAGAAGCACCGCGCGCTCGCCCAGTGCGACCCGCGCTGCCAGGCTCTCCAGATGCCGCCGGCCACGCTCGCTGACCGAGTCAGGGAAATAGCCATGGCCATCGTCCTCACGTAGCGTCACCTGTTTGACTTCGACATGGGTCGTTTGCCGTGCCTCGGTGAGGCGAAAATCGAGCCGTGCGCCTTCGACCTTCGCCTCCCGCTTGAGCGTCGTATACCCCGCCAGCTCGGCAATACACCCAGCACTCAAGGCTTCCTCGACCCATGCATTGGCACGCCCAGTGTGCACCGAGACCAAGGCCGGCTCCGCGCCGGGCATGGGCAGTTCGATCCACTCCCAGGTCCAGGCCAGCTTGCGCGCGGGGTTATGACTCGGCGAGAGCCAGACGCGACACCCGGGAACGTTGACCGCGCGCATGGAGCCGGTATTGGGGCAATGCGCGACCACTTCTTCGCCTGACGCCAATCGCACATCGGCCAGAAAACGCTTATAGCGACGCACCAGAATACCGGACGTCAGTTGCGTGTATTCCATCTTCCCCTCTTGAGTCGCTAACGCGTCACACCATGGGACAAAAAATCACATTCTCGCGATAGCGGCCGTATGGCCGCGTAACGCGCGCGCTCCAGCGTTTTGACCGAGATCGGAACGCATCATTTTATCGCCGAGAATGGTTGCAAAGCCTGAACTTTTCCGCTAAATAAGCAAGGCTTCGGGCGGGCGCCCAAGCCCTACCCTGGCCAGGCATCGGCCCAAGTCACTTGCGTAATGAGGCAGTCCCATGCCAGTAGCGGAAATCAAATCGGAAGCGCCGAAAAAATTCACCCCGTACGAGCCGGCGCCGGGTGAAGAATACATGAACGAGCAACAGCTCGCGCACTTCCGCCAAATCCTGCTCATCTGGAAACAGGAGCTCATGGAAGAGGTGGATCGCACGGTGCGCCACCTGCAGGAAGAGGCCAACAACTTCGCCGACCCGGCCGACCGTGCCACCCAGGAAGAAGGCTTCAACCTGGAATTGCGTACCCGTGACCGCGAGCGCAAGCTCCTCAAGAAGATCAACGAGACCATCGAGAATATCGATGAAGACGACTATGGCTTCTGTGAAGCCTGCGGCGTCGAGATCGGCATTCGCCGCCTCGAGGCGCGCCCCACCGCCACGCTCTGCGTCGACTGCAAAACGCTGGCGGAGCTCAAGGAAAAGCAACTCGGCGGTTGAAATCGTCCCTGAACACCCCTTCAACGGGCACCTACGGGTGCCCGTTTGCCATTGCGTAGGTAACGTGTGACATGGCGTACACCGGTCGCTTCGCACCGACACCCTCAGGGCCCCTGCACCTGGGATCACTGTTGGCGGCCCTGGCGAGCTTTCTCGACGCGCGCCACGCCAAGGGGCGCTGGCTCGTGCGTATCGAGGATATCGATCCGCCACGCTGCCCCACTGGCGCCGCCGATACCATTCTCCGCCAGTTGGAAGCCTTCGGTCTGAAATGGGATGGCCCCGTACGCCATCAGAACGAGCGTCACGCCGCTTACCAGGCAGCGCTCGAACGCCTTGCCGCGCTAGGGCTTGCCTACCCATGCAGCTGTTCGCGCAAGGAATGGCGCGAATATGCCATCTATCCCGGTTGGTGCCGGCACGGACCGCTGAATCCCGAGCGCCCCCTAGCCTGGCGACTGCGCAGCGATCTTGGCCGGCGTCCCATCGAATGGGAGGACCGACGCCTGGGTCACCAGCGCTTCGATCCCACCGAGTTGGGCGACGTGGTCCTCAAGCGCAAGGACGACCTTTGGGCCTATCAGCTCGCGGTGGTCGTCGATGACGCCGACCAAGGCGTATCCGATGTAGTGCGCGGTGCCGACCTACTCGACAACACCCCCTGGCAGCGTCAGTTGCAGGACGCACTGGAATGCCCGGTGCCGCGTTACTTACACCTTCCCTTGGTGCTCGGCGATAATGGCCAGAAGCTCTCCAAGCAGAACCTTGCCCCCGCGCTACCGACCGATGAAGCTGGCATCCGCCACACCCTGCACCATGCTTTGCAGCGCCTCGGGCAACAACCGCCACGCGAGATGGCGCATGCCTGCGTAGCCGATCAGCTCGATTCAGCAATCTCCGCCTGGCGCCCGGAACGCCTGCGCCACATGGCAGCGAACGAGCACTGAGCGCCCACCTCCGCACGTACACCCGATGCCTCGACAGCGCTCTTGTCATGCCATGGTCGCACACCTCTTGGCTTGATTCGCCCAGCCGGCAGGCGTCAGGATACAAGCCAACCGAACACCGTATGAGCCGACGTCCGGCCACTCTCCATGCATTCACGCGACCATGAGGCCCATGAGCCGAATCCTGATCGTCGAAAACGAAGACACGCCGCGTCAGGCCCTGAAGGACCTGCTCGAGCGTCAAGCGTACAACGTCGCGACCGCCACATCGCTCGACGCTGCCCAAGCGCTGGCTCCGCAGACCTTCGACCTGGTGGTCTGCGATCTGCGCCTGGTGGGAGAAGACGGCACCCAGATGCTCGCGCTGAGCGCCCCAACGCCAGTCTTGGTCATGACCGACCACGCCAGCCTGCGCAAGGCTGTAGTCGCGCTCAAGGAAGGTGCCGTTGACTGTATCGCCAAACCCGTCGATGAAGATGACGTCCTGGCGACCGTATCACGCGTGTTGTCACGCCCAGCGCCCCAGGAAATCGCCACCCCTAGCGGTGTTCCCCGCGGCATGATCGGCGAGTGCATCGCCATGCAGCGCGTCTACGAACGCATCCGCAAGACGGCCCCCGCCGACGTGACCGTGCTCGTGCAGGGGGAGTCCGGCACCGGCAAGGAGCTGGTCGCGCGTGCCCTGCATCGCCAGAGCCGTCGCACCAAGGCACCGCTGATCTGCGTCAACTGCGCCGCGATTCCCGAAACCCTGATCGAATCCGAACTCTTCGGTCACGAAAAGGGCGCTTTCACAGGCGCCAACAGCGCGCGCACCGGCCTGGTCGAAGCCGCCGATGGCGGCACGCTCTTCCTCGATGAGATCGGCGAGCTGCCTCTGGACGCTCAGGCCCGTCTGTTGCGAGTGCTTCAGGAAGGCGAGATTCGGCGTATCGGCTCGGTTGAAACGCGTTACGTCGATGTGCGTCTGATCGCGGCAACGCATCGTGACTTGCACTCGTTATCACGCAGCGGCGAATTCAGGCTCGATCTCTACTATCGTCTCAATGTCATGCAGATCGAGCTGCCACCGCTTCGCGAACGTGACGACGATATTCTCTCCATTGCCCAAGTTCTTCTCGAGCGTGCTTGCACTCGCCATGCACGACCGGGATTGCGCTTATCGCGCGCCGCACGCCGCGACATTCTCGGTTACGCCTGGCCAGGCAATGTGCGTGAGCTGGAGAACGCCCTGGAGCGCGGGGTCATCCTCGCCGAGGGCCATCTTATCCACCCCGACGACCTCGGCCTCCCACTGGAACGCAGACAGGAGCCGGTCTCTGCATCTTCCGAGCCTTCCGCCGCCCCCGAGGAGGAAGACGTGCTCGACGACGACCTTTCCCTAGAAGACTACTTCCAGCATTTCGTCCTCGAGCATCAGGCGCAGATGAGTGAAACCGAGCTGGCCCAGAAGCTGGGCATCAGCCGCAAGTGCCTGTGGGAGCGCCGCCAGCGCCTGGGCATTCCACGCAAGAAAAACGCCCGCCGTCTAGCGTGAGACCGCTTAATGCCAACGCCGAGCGCCTTTTGCCCCCTGTCGCGACTATGGTCTAAGCGCATTTCTCGCCCTTTTTAGAGACCCTATGCGCCATTGGGACGAGGCCGATGCACCAGTTGTTACCATCCCACACAAGAGATGCCCCGTTATGCGGCAAATTCGGTAACACCAGGCTCTTTCGAAACGCAGGGAACTTTCACAAAAAACCATAAAACATTGATTTAAAAGAAAAAAACAAATGGTGGCACGGCCACTGCAACATATAGATCAAGAAAAACAACAGCCGGACGCCCGTGGCGCACGAACAACGACAATAACGTACGTCCCAGGTGCTCAGCCCGACATCGGCAACAACAAACACAACAACGTCGAGCTGGAACATCGCAAGCGAATCGCCAACAAAAAAATACGAGACGCAATGCGAGTCGACCGCCAACAACAACAAGATGGTCGAGATCCGGAACCGAACCAGGACGCGACGCTTCATGCGAGGCCCAACAAGAACAATGCCTTCGCTCGAAGCATCCCGACAACAACAACAAAACGTCGGGAGAAACGATGTCGTCGTGGTTGGATTATTGTTTTGAATACGAGGTGGTCACCACGCGGGAAGAGTCACAACAACAAGAACACTGCTTGTCCGCCGAATTTCATTGGTGACTGTGGTGCGTATTCAAGGCGATGCGCCATCACGAAGAAGAAACAGCAGCAAGGACGTTGCACAGCATACTTAGGGGAGGCCCATCGGGTCTCCCCTTTCTAATGCCATGCATTTCCACCTCTTTCTTAAGATGAATCCGTTCTCGCTTCCCATCACGCCACATCCTTTGCAAGCCAAGGAGTGTCGGCTTACACTAGCGACTTCGCTCTCCGCAAGTCGTTAACGACGCATGTTCAAAGGATTTACCCGCTTTCTCCAACGCCCCGGTGAACGTTTGAAGACCCTGTTTGGCGCTCAACAGCCTTCCGGCCATTCCACACCCACATTGCGCGTCATACCGCGCGATCAGCACGACGTATCGCGGCGCCTGTTCAGCGAGAATGCTCTCAAGGTGCTGTATCGTCTGCATAATGCCGGCCATGAAGCCTACCTGGTAGGTGGCTGTGTGCGTGACTCACTGCTCGGTAAAGTCCCCAAAGACTTCGACATCGCCACCGATGCCACGCCGGAAGAAATACGCACGCTGTTTCGTAACTCACGCATTATCGGGCGCCGCTTCCGCATCGTCCATGTGCGCTTCGGCCGCGAAGTCATTGAAGTCACTACCTTCCGTGGACGGCCCGGCGACGATCAAGACACCGCGCATTCCCAGCAATCCGACGACGGCTTGCTGCTGCGTGACAACGTCTGGGGCACCATCGAGGAAGACGCGCTACGTCGCGACTTCACGGTCAATGCGCTTTACTACAACATCGCCGACTTCTCGATTCACGATTGGGCCGACGGCGTGAATGATCTCGAAGCCCGCACCCTGCGCTTGATCGGCGACCCCGAGGTGCGCTATCGCGAAGATCCGGTGCGCATGCTGCGTGCCGTACGCTTCGCCGCCAAGCTGGACTTCGACATCGAGCCGCGCACCGAGACACCGATTCTCGAATTGGCACCTTTGCTGTTGCAGATTCCTCCGGCACGTTTATTCGAAGAAGTACTCAAGCTCTTCCTTTCCGGGCAAGCGCTGCGCACCTTCGAGCTGCTCCGTGAGTATGGCCTGTTCGCCATGTTGTTCCCGGAGGTCGAAGAGGCCATCGCGGAACGTGAGTGGGCCAAGCCACTGATCGAGCAAGCCTTGATCAACACCGACCGGCGCATCCGGGAAGAACGCCCCGTCACGCCGGCGTTTCTGTACGGTGCCCTGCTGTGGCCCGGCATGCGGCTACGTGCCGAACGCCTCGAGAGCGATGGCATGCCGCCGATCCCTGCGCAGCAGACTGCCTCGCAGCAAAGCATCTCGCGGCAACTGCAGCACACCTCGATCCCCAAGCGTTTCAGCATGCCGATGCGGGAAATCTGGGACCTTCAGCAACGCTTGCCAAAGCGTCGCGGCAAACGCGCCTTTCAGACCCTGGAGCATACCCGTTTCCGCGCCGCCTATGACTTCCTCCTGCTGCGGGAGAGCGCCGGTGAGATCGCCCCCGGGCTCGGTGCTTGGTGGACAGCCTTCCAGGAAGGCGACGACCATGAGCAGGCACGCCTGATCGCCAAGACCAGTGGCTCCCCGGCCGGCACGTCCGACCGCCCCAAGCGTCGCCGCCGCCGGCGGCGCAATACGTCCTCCGAGCAAGGCAATGACGGGCGCCAAGAGTGACCACGTAGCGGCCTATATCGGCCTGGGCAGCAACCTGGACGGGCCGCGCGCGCATGTCACGCGCGCGCTGCACGAACTCGCTGCCCTGCCGCTGACCTACTTGGCGGAGCATTCCTCCTTGTATGCCTCAGCGCCGGTGGGCCCCCAAGATCAACCCGACTTCATCAATGCCGTTGCCTGCGTATTCACACGACTCTCGCCGCTGGCCTTGCTCGATCAACTGCAGGCACTCGAGCAACGACATCGCCGGGTGCGCCAACGCCATTGGGGGCCGCGTACGTTGGACCTCGATCTCTTGCTCTACGCGAATCTCGAATGGCAAACACCGCGCCTGACGCTCCCTCATCCGGCCATGCGCGAACGCGCCTTCGTACTGATTCCCCTGGCGGAGTTCGCACCACAGGTAACGATCGCAGGCAAGACCAGCGCGACCCTGGCTAAGCATCATGATGGTGCGGACTTGCACCGTCTTCTTCCCTAAAAGTCGAGTTGCAGCCGATGTGTTACCGATCCACACTCTCGGCACCCTGAGGTAACGTTTGCGGTAACACTTCCCCCAGGCCCGCGCGGGCCGCCACAGCATGGAATGTTTCATGAAAACCGTCACCTTGAGCCATCTCAATGCCTTCAAGCATGCCAGCGAACCGTTCAGTTGCCTGACGGCCTACGATGCCTCGTTCGCACAGCATGCGGGCGCCGCCGGTATCGATGTGCTGCTGGTGGGCGATTCGCTGGGCATGGTGCTGCAGGGTCATGCCAGCACGATTCCCGTGACACTCGACGACATCCTTTATCACACGCGCTGCGTAGCGCGCGGCAAACAGCGCAGCCTGTTGATGGTCGACTTGCCCTTCATGAGCAACGCCGACACGCGCCAGTTGCTGCACGATGCCGGCGCCCTGATGCGCGCCGGCGCTGAGCTCGTCAAAATCGAAGGCGCGGGCTGGATGCACGACGATGTGCGCGCCCTCACGCGGCGAGGCGTTCCGGTATGCGCGCATCTGGGCCTGACGCCTCAGAGCGTGCACCAGTTCGGGGGCTACAAGGTGCAAGGCCGCGAACAGGACGATGCCCAGCGCATCGTCGACGATGCCCGCTTGCTGGTCGCTGCCGGTGCCTCGGTGATCCTGCTCGAGTGCGTGCCCGCCGCGCTGGGTCGCGCCGTGCGCGATGCAGTGGAGGTCCCGGTGATCGGGATCGGTGCAGGCCCCGACGTGGATGGCCAGATTTTGGTGATGCATGACATCCTCGGCGTGACGCATGGGCGACCGCCACGTTTCGCCAAGAACTTCCTGACCGGCCACGATAGTATTCAGGCCGCGTTCGCGGCCTACCACGACGCCGTCAAGACACGCCAGTTTCCCGCCGAGGAGCATTGTTTCTGATGTTGACGCTGCACGACATCGCCGAATTGCGTGCCCATTTGAACCTCCCACGCCGCGACGGCCAGCGCATTGCCTTGGTACCGACCATGGGCAATCTGCACGCCGGGCATTTAGCTCTAGTCGATGCCGCGCGCCGTGATGCGGACGTGGTGGTCGCCACCATCTTCGTCAACCCGCTCCAGTTCGGGGCCAATGAAGACTTCTCGAGCTACCCGCGCACGCTCGAGGCCGATACACAGGCGCTGGCGAGCCACGGCTGCGATATCGTCTTCGCCCCCAGTGCCGATGCGCTCTACCCGCACGGTCTCGAGGCGCATACGCACGTCAGCGTGCCCGACGTCTCGGAAGGGCTGTGCGGCGCCAATCGCCCGGGTCACTTCAACGGCGTGGCCACGGTCGTCAGCTTGCTCTTCAACCTGGTACAGCCGGACGTGGCCTACTTTGGCCGCAAGGATTACCAACAATTAATGGTCATCCGTAAACTGGTGGCGGACCTGCATTTCCCGATCGAGATCGTCGGCGTACCTACCCAACGTGCCGAGGACGGCCTAGCGCTCTCCTCACGCAACGCTTATCTGAGTACTGCGGAGCGTCAGCGCGCTCCCGCACTGTATCGCGTCCTGTGCCAGGTGCGTGACGCACTGCAAGGCGGCGAGCCTCCGGCGTCGGCACTGCGTGAGGGGTTAGCGAGCCTGGCGGCGGAAGGCTTCAAACCCGATTACCTCGAGCTGCGTCGTACCCAGGATCTGGGCCCGGTTGCACTGGAGACTCGCGAGACGATACTGCTCGTCGCCGCGCACCTCGGCACCACCCGCTTGATCGACAATCTCCCGGTCAGCTTACCGCGCTGAGTACCGGGACGAGACCACGACGAGGTCCACACGATGTACACCATCTCGGGCCAGTAGCCCTCTCATACCAGCGGTCTACACCTATTACCCGATTGTCGCGCAGCACCGGACTCGCCTATTCTGAGTGTATCGCCCCTCTAGGCTGACAGGAGATTCTCATGGAAGACGTGGTGATCGTAGCAGCACGGCGTACCGCCATCGGCAGCTTCGGCGGCGCCCTCGCCAGCCTCCCCGCAACCCAACTCGGCGCCACGGTCATCGCAGACTTGCTCGCGCATACCGGCGTGGCGCCCGAACAAGTCGACGAGGTTCTTCTAGGCCAGGTACTGGCCGCCGGTTGCGGTCAGAACCCGGCCCGCCAAGCGGCAATCAACGCCGGGCTGCCCTCCGCCGTACCGGCGATGACCATCAACAAGGTCTGCGGCTCGGGGCTCAAGGCCCTACACTTGGCCACGCAAGCCATCCGCTGTGGCGACGCCGAGTTAATCATTGCCGGTGGACAAGAAAACATGTCGCTGTCCCCGCACGTCCTCCCACACTCACGCACCGGTCAACGCATGGGGGACTGGGCGGCGGTGGACACAATGATCCGCGATGGCTTGTGGGATGCTTTCAACGATATTCACATGGGGATCACCGCCGAGAATCTCGCCGAAAAGTACACCATTACACGGGAAGAAATGGACGCCTTTGCCGCCGCCTCCCAACAAAAGGCGGCCTCGGCCATCGAGGAAGGCCGTTTCGCCAGCCAGATCGTGCCGGTGACGATTCCCCAGCGTAAGGGCGACCCACTCCACGTCACCACCGACGAAGGACCTCGCGCAGGCGTGACCGCCGAACAGCTCGCCGGCATGCGCCCAGCTTTCAAGCGCGATGGTTCCGTCACCGCCGGCAATGCCTCCTCGCTCAACGACGGCGCCGCCGTGACCATGCTCTGCTCGGCAAAGAAAGCGAAAGCCCTGGGGCTGGAGCCTCTCGCGGTGATCAAGGCCTACGCCAACGCCGGGGTCGATCCCGCGATCATGGGCATCGGCCCTGCCCCCGCCACGCGGCGTTGCCTGGAACGCGCGGGCTGGTCACTCGACGAGCTGGACCTGATCGAGGCCAACGAGGCATTCGCCGCCCAGGCACTCGCCGTCAACAAGGAGCTCGGCTGGGACCCAGCCAAGATCAATGTCAATGGCGGCGCCATCGCGCTGGGGCATCCTATCGGTGCCTCCGGCTGCCGCATCTTGGTGACGCTGCTACATGAGATGATCGCCCGCGACGCCCAAAAAGGGCTGGCGACGCTGTGCATCGGCGGAGGACAAGGCGTGGCGCTAGCCATCGAACGTCCGTGAAGTGTTAAAAGAAACGCTGTTGTGTAACGCTACGTCAAACCGCTGAACTTTGTGATTCTCCTGCCTGCCCAACCTTTTACGACGCCCAAGCGGCGTCGTATTCGTTTTGGCTTCAACAGGAAATGTCATCGGCATGTTGATTTCGGTGCAGGCATTACGTGCGTTTGCAGCATGGGTGGTCGTCTTCCACCATTTCGTGCAGGTCTTTTTCGCTTTCGATAGCAACAATGCCTTCGAGCATCTTCTTGCCACTCGAGGCCAAATGGGTGTGGATATCTTTTTTATCATCAGTGGCTTCGTCATCTATGCCGCCACTGCACGCCGCGCACCTTCCAGCGGGGAGTTTCTCCTGCAGCGGGCAGCACGCATCGTCCCCGCCTACTGGCTTTATACCGCCATCACGGCGGGTATCGTCTATCTTTCGCAGGATGTGATGCCGGATTATGGCCTGAGTCTCAAAAGCCTGGTGATGTCGCTGTTCTTCCTACCCACCGAGAATCCTGCCGGCTATGGGTACTATCCAACATTACCTGTGGGATGGACGCTCAATTTCGAAATGCTGTTCTACCTGGTGTTTGCGGCATCCTTGCTAGTCAACAAATACCTGCGCCTTTGGTTGCTCGCCCTTGTGCTGATCGCGATCAGCGCCTGGCTTGCGGAGCGTCCCCTAATGAGCGACTTCTACCATGACCCGATCATCTACAATTTCTTGCTCGGGTTGGGGGTCGGCATCGTCTATCGACGCGGCTGGCTACCTCAGGGGCGCTGGCTCCCGGCCGGTATCGCCTTGGTAGCATTCACACTGCTCATGCAGTTCGATGACCCTCAAGGCATGACGCGCTTCCTGGCCTGGGGATTGCCCAGCACGGTGCTGCTTTGTGCGTTCATCGCCATGGAGCCGCTGTTCGCCGGCAACCGAGTGATCAAGGCATTGGGCGACTGGTCCTACTCGACCTACCTGTTGCATGTCATCGTGCTGTGGACGGCGCAATACACGCTGCGCGAACATGCCGGCCTCCCGCCCTACGCGACCCTGGCCATCTGCTTGCCACTCATCGCCGTTTTGTCGTGGGCCAGTTTCGAGTTCGTCGAAAAGCGACTTGCACGCCGCTTGCGCCAGTGGATGCCCAAGCGCCGCTCGCCTCCTGCCGCAAACGCCTACTCAGTTTGAGGCGTCGCTGACGCAAAAAACCCCGCACACCAAGATGTACGGGGTTTCATTAACCGCGTGAGGCGGGCCGTTTATTCAGTCTCAGCCGACGCTGCCTCGAAAGCCGCTTTTTCTTCCGCGGTGATTTCCTTGATGGAAAGCTTCACGCGGTTGCGGTTATCGATATCGAGTACCTTGACGGTGACTTCCTGGCCTTCGCTCAGATAGTCACGCACGTCGTTGACGCGCTCGGGCACGATCTGGGAAATGTGCACCAGACCATCGGTACCCGGCATGAAGGTGACGAAGGCACCGAAGTCGGTGATACGCGCCACGGTGCCGCGGTAGAGCTTGCCGATTTCCGGTTCGGCGGTAATCGCCAGCACGGTGTCGATCGCCGCCTTGGCAGCCGTCTTGTCCTCGGCGTAAATGCGCACGGTACCGTCGTCATCGAGATCGATCGACGCGCCTGTATCATCGCAAATTTTGCGAATAGTCGCGCCGCCCTTGCCGATTACATCACGAATCTTGTCGGGAGCGATCTGGATCGTGGCCATCGACGGTGCGTTGTCGGACACTTCGCTACGGCTCTGGCCGATGACAGTGCTCATCTGTTCGAGAATATGCAGGCGCGCCTCGTGCGCTTGCTGCAGCGCGGTCTCCATGATCTCTTCGTTGATGCCCTCGATCTTGATATCCATCTGCAGGGCCGTCACGCCGGTGGTAGAACCCGCCACCTTGAAGTCCATATCGCCAAGGTGGTCTTCGTCACCGAGGATGTCGGTCAACACCGCAAAGCCGTCGTCATCCTTGACCAGGCCCATGGCAATACCCGCCACCGGGGCCTTGAGAGGGACGCCGGCATCCATCAATGCGAGCGAAGAACCGCATACCGAGGCCATGGAGCTAGAGCCGTTGGACTCAGTGATTTCAGACACTACGCGAATGGTGTAGGGGAAATCTTCCTCGTTGGGGAGCACCGCCTGAACACCACGCCGCGCGAGGCGACCGTGACCGATCTCGCGGCGCTTGGGTCCGCCCATGAAACCGGCTTCGCCCACGCTGTAAGGAGGGAAGTTATAGTGCAATAGGAAGCGGTCCTTGCGCTCGCCTTCCAGCGACTCGACCAGCTGCGCATCCCGCAGCGTCCCCAGGGTCGCGACCACAACCGCCTGGGTCTCGCCTCGCGTGAAGACCGCCGAACCATGTGTCTTGGGTAGATTGCCAACCTCGATCGCCAGCGGACGCACGGTCTTGTGATCGCGGCCATCGATGCGCGGCTCCCCTTTGATCACTCGGGAACGTACCACCCGTTTCTCGAGGCCAGCAAAGCCGCTCTTGACCTCGTCAGCATCGAACTGGCCTTGCTCTTCACCGGCCAGTTGCGCGACCGCCTCATCCTTCAAAGCGGACAAGGCATCCTGACGCTCCATCTTGTCGGTAATGCGATAGGCCTCGCCGATCTTGGCCTCGAAACCGGCCGCCAGGGCCTCCTTGAGAGTCGCATTTTCGGTGGCGGGTTGCCATTCCCAACGCGGCTTGCCCGCTTCGGCGGTCAACTCGTCGATAGCGGCGATCGCGGTCTGCATTTCCTGATGACCGAAAAGCACCGCGCCGAGCATTTCATCCTCGAGCAGTTCGTTGGCCTCGGACTCGACCATTAGCACGGCCTTCCCGGTGCCGGCCACGACCATGTTCAACTCGGAGCTGCCAAGCTCTTCCACCGTCGGGTTGAGGAAATAGCCATTGTCTTCGGTGAAGCCAACGCGCGCGGCAGCAATCGGACCATTGAAGGGGACCCCGGAGATGGCCAGCGCCGCAGACGTGCCTAGCATCGCCGCGATGTCCGGATCATGATTGCGATCAGTGGAGAGCACCGTGCACACGACCTGCACCTCGTTCATGAACCCGTTGGGGAACAGCGGGCGGATCGGACGATCGATCAAACGCGAGGTGAGGGTTTCCTTCTCGGTAGGGCGGCCTTCACGCTTGAAGAAGCCACCGGGAATCTTGCCCACGGCGTAGGTTTTTTCCTGATAATGGACAGAAAGCGGGAAGAAAGGTTGCGCGGGGTTGACGTCTTTCTTGGCCACCACGGTGCACAGCACCACAGTATCGTCCATGGTCACCATCACGGCACCGGTGGCCTGGCGGGCAATGCGGCCCGTTTCCAGGGTGACGGTACTGCGACCGTATTGAAACGTTTTTTTGACCGGGTTCACGGCAATGTCCTTAACTTTTCATCTCATGTATGGGTCGTCTCGACTCGGCGACCATTTTAGGAGTTCACGCGCCACGGGGCTACTCATTACGACACGCGGGACCGACGAAACAAAAAACGGGCAGTCCCGGAGGACTGCCCGTTTCAAACAACCATGCGTCGGCGCTAGCGTGAAAGATCTTCGCGACCTTGGTATGCAGGTGTAATACCTTCATGGCCTCCACACCTACTCTGTCGCGAATGAGGCTTTCCTTAGCGGCGCAGGCCGAGACGCTGGATCAATGACTGATAACGCCCGAGATCCTTACGCTTCAGGTAATCCAGCAGCTTGCGACGCTGGTTGACCATGCGAATCAGGCCACGACGAGAGTGGTGATCCTGCTTGTTGCTCTTGAAGTGATCCTGCAGGCCATCAATGTTGGCGGATAGCAGGGCCACCTGTACTTCAGGGGAACCGGTATCGCTTTCGCCACGACCGTATTCGTCAACGATGGCGGCTTTCTGTTCAGCGGTCAGTGCCATTTCTCTCTCCAGTAAACAATATGCCTGAGCAATGAATGTCGGAGACCACGCATATTTGCAGTCTCCAGGTACTGCCCGCGAAATACGGGCGCCATGTAAAAGGCTTGGCCTTCATGCACACCGAGAGTATCCGATGTGCCCCGGCGCACATGGCACGCGCCGAGTATCACGCCTCACTCGCGAACGGGCGAGGCGGTATTCCGTAAGCGTCGCGGCATGACTTCCCCAGGTGTCGTAACGCTCACGAGCCCAAGGAAAACACCGTCGTGATATAGACGCGCCGTCTCGTCTGGAGCCAACGCCCCGGTCTCAACCCGCGCCCGCTGCCCATGCAGGAGCCGCCGCGACTCGATCGCTGCCACCTCAAGCGATGGCACATGGGGCAACATCGCATCGACAGGCAACAGCCTCGCCTGACGCGAGGCTCCGCTCAATTGCTCGAGCACCTCGAAGCCCTGCATGGCATCGGCGTCGAACGGTCCGCTACGTAGCCGACGCAGGGACGTAATGTGCGCGCCACAGCCTAGCGCCCGACCGATATCCTCGGCCAGCGTACGGATGTAAGTGCCCTTGCTGCAGCGCACCTCGAGCTCGAAGCCTTCAGTCTCACACGACAGCAGGCGCATATCATAAACCGTCACGCAGCGCGCCGCACGCTCGACCTGCTTGCCTTCGCGCGCCAGCTCGTAGAGAGGGCGCCCTTGGTGCTTGAGTGCCGAGTACATCGGAGGCACTTGCTCGATGTCACCGCGAAACCGTGACAGCACGGCCTCGATATCGTGCTCGTTGAGAACCGGCACCGAATGACGCTCGACTAAGGTACCTTCTGCGTCACCGGTATCGGTGATCTCACCTAACCTGACACGCGTGCGGTACGTCTTATCGGCATCCAGCAAATAGGCTGAAAACTTGGTCGCCTCACCAAAGCAGATTGGCAGCAAGCCCGTCGCCATTGGGTCCAGCGTACCGGTATGGCCAGCCTTTTGCGCCTCGTACAAACGGCGCACCTGTTGCAAGGCATGGTTAGACGAGATGCCCTGCGCCTTATCGAGCAGTAGCACGCCATCGACCGGTATGCCACGACGACGTCTCGCCATCAACGAACCTCGTCTTCGGCATCGTCATCGTCGTGACGGCGACGGTCGTCGGCCACCGCCTCGTCGATCAAGGATGACAGACGCTGACCGCGCACAACGCTTTCATCGTAATGAAAGCGCAGTTCCGGCACATGCCGGAGCTTGACACGATTGGCGATCTGACTGCGCAAGAACCCTCGCGCATGACGTAACACTTTGAGGTTTTCATCGATGCGCGAGGCATCGTTCTCACCCAATAGTGTGATGTAGATGTCAGCATAGCCCAGATCGCGACTGACCTTCACCGCACTCACGGTGACCATCCCCAGGCGTGGATCCTTGATCTCACGCTGGATGAGGACGGCCAACTCCTGCTGGAGTTGATCGGCCACACGATCGGTACGTTTGAATTCGCGCATCGTTATCTCCCGCGATTCGCCATTCGGATGGCGGACGACAGGTCGTCCGCCATACCTTACAGGCTACGCTCGACCTTGACCTGATCGAAGACCTCGATCTTGTCGCCGACCTGAACGTCGTTGTAGTTCTTGACGCCAATACCGCATTCCATACCGCTGCGGACCTCGCCAAGATCATCCTTGTAGCGACGCAGGGATTCCAGCTCGCCTTCGTAGATGACGACGTTCTCGCGCAGTACGCGAATCCGCTTGTGGCGATGCACGGTGCCCTCGACGACCATGCAGCCTGCCACGGCGCCGATCTTGGGTGCACGGAACACCTCACGCACTTCGGCCACACCAACGATCTCTTCCTTCCACTCCGGCGCCAGCATGCCACTCATGGCCTGCTTGACCTCGTCGATGAGGTGATAGATCACGCTGTAATAGCGCAGTTCCAAGCCTTCCCGTTCAACGATTTCCCGGGCGGAGACATCGGCACGCACGTTGAAGCCGACCAGAATGGCGTCACTGGCCACCGCCAAGTTGGCATCGGTGCCGGTGATACCGCCGACACCCGAGGACACGACTGCGACCTTGACCTCGTCGGTAGAGAGTTCTTCCAGGGCACCGCGAATCGCTTCCAAGGAGCCTTGCACATCGACCTTGAGGACGATGTTGACCTTGGCCACTTCGTCCTGGCCCATCTGGCTGAACATGTTCTCCAGCTTGGCTTTCTGCTGGCGAGCCAGACGTACTTCGCGGTACTTGCCCTGACGGAAGTTGGCGACTTCACGTGCTTTCTTCTCGTCGGCGACGACGATGAACTCGTCACCGGCTTCGGGCGTACCATCGAGACCCTGGATCTCGACCGGCATGGCCGGGCCGACCTCTTCAACGCGTGTGCCGGTTTCGTTGACCAGCGCTCGAACGCGGCCATAGTGCAAACCAGCCAACACGATATCGCCACGCTTGAGCGTGCCGTTCTGCACCAGCACGGTCGCCACCGGACCACGGCCCTTGTCCAGCTGAGACTCAACGACGACGCCTTTGGCAGGTGCTTCCGGCACCGCTTTGAGCTCGAGCACTTCGGAGACCAGCAGTACCGCTTCGAGCAGTGCATCGATGCCGTCACCGGTCTTGGCTGAGACGTGTACGAACTGCGTATCGCCGCCCCATTCCTCGGAGATCACACCGTGCTGGGACAGTTCATTGCGGATACGGTCGAAATCAGCACCTTCCTTATCGACCTTGTTGACCGCCACCACCATCGGCACGCCGGCCGCTTTTGAATGCTCGATCGCCTCGACGGTCTGCGGCATGACGCCATCGTCGGCCGCCACGACCAGAATGACCACATCGGTCGCCTGGGCACCGCGGGCGCGCATGGCGGTGAACGCTGCGTGGCCTGGAGTATCGAGGAAGGTCACACCACCGTGCTGATCCTCGACGTGATAGGCGCCGATATGCTGGGTGATGCCGCCGGCCTCACCGGTCGCGACCTTCGTGCGGCGAATGAAATCGAGCAGCGAGGTCTTGCCGTGATCGACGTGGCCCATCACCGTGACGACCGGCGCACGCATAATTTCGTCGCCTTCGTAGGAGATGGCCTCGAGCACTTCCGTCTCCAGCGCATCGTCCTTGACCAGCTTGGGCTTGTGGCCCATCTCTTCGACGACGATGGCCGCCGTGTCTTGGTCGATGGTCTGGTTGATGGTCACCGCCGCACCCATGGTGAACATCGCCTTGATGACCTCATTGGCCTTGATCGACATCTTGTCGGCCAACTCGGCAACGCTAATCGACTCAGGAATGCCAACTTCGCGGACGATGGGCTGCGTCGGCTTCTGGAAGCCATGCTGATTATCACGACCGCCGCTACCACGACGACCACCTCGACGCTCGGAGCGCTTGGCTTTCTTGGCATTGCCACGACGACGCTCACGACGATCGTCATCATCGTCACGGCCGCCCTTACGGCCACGTTCGGACTCTTTCTTATGAGGAGTCTGACCACGCCGATTCGGTGTCCGCGGCTCTTTCGGCGGCGCTTCGACGTAGGGCTCGCTCGCGGGCGCCGGTGCGGCGATATCCTCAGGTACGGGCACTTCCGGTGTACTCGGCGTCTCGCTTTCAGCCGGCTTAGCCGTCTCGGATGCCTGAGTGTCTTGCGCCGGCTCTTGTGCCTTCGCTCGTGCAGCTTCTTCCGCAGCGGCCTGTTCTGCCTTGGCGGTTTCGGCAGCCTGGGCGGCCTGAGCCTGCTTGGCATCGGCCATATCACCGACCAACTGACGCGGACCGGCTTCCTCGGCCGGTGCTTCTTCGGCCTGCTCCGGCTCACGCTTGACGTAGGTACGCTTCTTGCGCACCTGCACGTCGATGGCCTTGCCACGGCCATCGCCACTACGGATCCGGCTCTTGGTATTACGCGTCAGCGTCACGCGGTTCTTGGTCGCGCCGCTATCCCCACCATGGCTACGCGTCAGGTGATCGAGAAGGCGCTGCTTGTCCTCCTCGGATACCGCGTCGCCTTCGGCCTGATGGGGAAGTCCTGCTTCTTTCATCTGCTCCAGCAGACGGGACACATCACGCCCCACCTTGCTGGCAAAATCCTTAACGGTCATGTCTGACATTACGACCCTCCTGAGCCCGTGACCAGATTACTGTTCGCTCTCGAACCAAGGCGCACGAGCGGTCATTATCAGCGCCGCAGCGCGCTCTTCGTCCACATTGTCGATGTCCTTGAGATCATCGATGGACTGCTCGGCCAAATCCTCACGAGTGACGATCCCTCGGCTGGCGAGCGTGAATGCCAAGTGACGCTCCATGCCCTCCATTTCAAGGAGGTCGTCGTCAGGCTGCGCACCGTCCAGTGCCTCCTCTGAGGCAATGGCCAGCGTCAGCAACTCGTCCTTGGCTCGAGCGCGCAGCGTTTCGATCAGTGCTTCATCCAATTCCTCGATTTCGAGCAATTCCTCGAGCGGCACGTAGGCCAGCTCCTCAAGCGAGGTAAAGCCCTCATCGACCAGCAGACGAGCGAGTTCCTCGTCGACTTCGAGGTGATTGATGAAGTACTCGATCAGGCTGTCGATTTCTTGCTCGCGCTTGCCTTCGGCCTCTTCCTCGGTCATCACGTTGAGCGTCCAGCCCGTCAGCTCGGAAGCCAGGCGAACGTTCTGGCCGCTGCGGCCGATGGCCTGCGCCAGGTTATCCTCGGCGACGGCGACATCCATGGAGTGGGCGTCTTCGTCGACAAGAATGGAACCGACTTCCGCGGGCGCCATCGCATTGATCACCAATTGCGCCGGGTTGTCGTCCCAGGTAATGATGTCCACGCGCTCGTTACCCAGCTCATTGGACACCGCTTGCACACGCGAACCGCGCATGCCGACACACGCACCGACCGGATCGATACGCTTGTCGTTGGTCTTCACCGCGATCTTGGCGCGTGCGCCAGGATCGCGCGCCGCCCCTTTGATCTCGATCAACTGCTCAGCAATTTCAGGTACTTCTATCTTGAAGAGCTCGACGATCATTTCAGGGCGCGTACGCGTCAGAATCAACTGCGAGCCACGCGCCTCGGCATCGACCTTCCACAACAGGGCACGTACCCGCTCGTTCATGCGGTAACGTTCACCGGGAATCATTTCACTACGCGGTAGAAAAGCCTCGGCGCTCTCCCCCAGATCGACCACCAATCCTTCACGCGTAGTCTTTTTGACGATACCCGCCACCAGTTCGCCTTCACGCTCGGCGTATTGGCGCACGACCTCGGCCCGCTCGGCTTCGCGCACTTTCTGCACGATGACCTGCTTGGCGGTCTGGGCGGCGATGCGCCCGAACGCCACCGATTCGACCTGCTCTTCGACCACATCCCCGAGAGCCAGCGGCGGGTCGCGACGCTCTGCTTCAGAGAGCGGAATCTCGCTATCCGGATTCTCGAACGCGTCGTCGTCGACGACGGTCCAGCGACGGAAGGTTTCATAATCGCCAGTCACGCGGTCGATCTTGACGCGGGCGCTCACTTCTTGGCCGTCGAAACGCTTGCGCGATGCACTCGCCAGCGCCGACTCCACGGCCTCGAAGATCACTTCTCGCGGCACCCCCTTTTCGTTCGAGATCGCATCCACGACTAGCAGAATCTCTTTACTCATGCCTATGCCTCGTAGAAAAGCTGTCCTTAATTATCGAACTGAGGCACCACCCGCGCCTGCTCGATGCTTTCGACCGGAAAGCAATATTCTTGTCCGTCGAGTTGCAGCAGAATCTCGTCGCCCTCGACACCCGCCAGTTGTCCCTGAAACTTGCGACGCCCTTCGAAAGGGGCGCTCAACTTCACCTGGACATGGCTGCCCTTGAAACGCGCGAACTGATCGAGCGTAAACAGGGGACGATCCATTCCCGGCGATGAGACCTCCAAGCGATACTCTCCCGCAATGGGGTCTTCTACATCCAACACGCCACTGACTTGGCGGCTAACTGACGCGCAGTCATCCACGGTCACGCCCTCGGCGCTTTCGATATAGATCACCAAACGGGAATGCTTACCCTGGGCAAGGTAGTCGACCCCCCAGAGATCGAAGCCCATGGCCGTCACGACCGGCTCAATGAGCGTATTCAATGCAGCGTGCTTATTTGCCACAGACGGAGGCTCCCACTAGCAGTTGCATCAGGCACCTGACCAGGAGTAAAGAGGAAAGCTAGGTGGCTGATTGGCGTTATCGTCGCAAGTGATAACAAAAAGCCCCTTCATAGGAAGGGGCCTTTCGTAAAAAACTTGGTAGCGGGGGCCGGATTTGAACCGACGACCTTCGGGTTATGAGCCCGACGAGCTACCAGACTGCTCCACCCCGCATCAATGGCTGACGATTATACTGACCACCTCTTGAAAGGTCAAGGTGTCAAACCATCGTCATATCGTGCCAATCTTTAATTGGGTCAACAGCTTACATTGACTCAATGTGGTGCCGAAGGCGGGACTTGAACCCGCACGACCATGAGGTCACTACCCCCTCAAGATAGCGTGTCTACCAATTCCACCACTTCGGCAACAGGGGCCAGGCTACTCGACACAAAACGCTTGATACTGTTCGTCTGTATCGTCTCGCCTGCTAAACCGCTCATCGTATGCTAGCCAGACTGGTTTCGCACATTGCTTGATGAGCTAACTCAATGACGGCATTGCATTTATTCGCCGCCGTCCTCGAGTACTGGCGCTGCATTCTGCTCGTTATCTTCCTCTTCGTCAATAGAAGGAGAAGAATTTTGTTGCTCGACGACTTGCGCGTCGGGCACACCTTCCTGCGGTGCATCCCCCGCCTGTGAGACGAAGTATGCCAGGCCCAGCGAGGTCACGAAGAAAATCGCCGCCAACACACCCGTCAATTTAGCCAGGAAGTTACCACTGCCTTGCGACCCGAAGACCGTTTGCGAAGCGCCGCCCCCGAAGGACGCGCCAGCGTCGGCCCCCTTACCCTGCTGCAGCAACACCAATACCACCAGGGCAATGGCGATCGCCACATGAACCAACAACACCCCAATATACATCGCGCTACCTTGCTGAATGACAAATGGCTAGAAAATCGTCGACCTTGAGCGAAGCACCACCCACCAGGCCGCCGTCGATATCCGGCTGAGCCAGCAGTTCGGCCGCATTGGCCGCGCTCATGCTGCCGCCGTAAAGCAACCGCATTGCCTGAGCCAGGTCGGGATCGAAACCAGACTGGTACTCGCGAATAGCGGCCATGACGTCTTGCGCTTGCTCAGGTGTCGCCGTGCGTCCCGTGCCAATGGCCCATACCGGCTCATAAGCGATCGTCACCCGAGCGCGTTGCTCGGGCTCGAGGGGGGCCAACGCATGGCCAACCTGGCGCAGCACGACATCAAAGGTATGCCCTGCATCGCGCTCCTCGAGCGTCTCGCCAACGCATAAAATCGGCTGAATGCCGACACTCAATGCTGCCAACAAGCGATCATAAACGTCATCATCGGTTTCTCGATAAAGCGCACGCCGCTCCGAATGGCCGACGAGCACATGCTCGACACCAAACTCTTGGAGCATACGCCCGCTGACCTCGCCGGTGTGTGCACCGGCATGCGACGGGTTGAGCGTCTGCGCACCGAGTTGCACGGATACGTCGGCCAACGCGCGGCGCGCCGCATCAAGATAAGGAAATGGCGGCAGTACGATAACGTCCAGCGAATCGGGAAGCGCGGTGTCGGCGAAGGCACGGCCGAACGCGTCCACCAGTGCATGCGAGCCGTTCATCTTCCAATTGCCCGCGATCAGCGGCGTGCGCATAGAACAGTCCTCCGAATGGAGCGCCATGGTATAGGAGGCGTATTGACAACACAATATGCGCGCCTCAGCGCGCCATTTGCCCCTCGATATCGTCAGCAATGCGCCTGGCCAACGCGTCGACATCGAAATGGGGACGCCCTTCAACCATGACGCGGATCAAGGGTTCGGTGCCCGAGGGGCGCAACAACACACGTCCCTCGTCACCCAGCTCCGCCTCGACTGAAGCAACGGCATGACGCACCTGCTCATTGGCCAACAGCGCCTCGTTATCGACATCGGAGGTCAAGCGTACGTTGACTAACGCCTGCGGCGCTTTCTCGAAACCCTTGAGCAGGCCCGACAGCGACGAGGATTCGCGTACCATGATCGCTAGCACTTGAAGCGCCGACACGATCCCATCGCCGGTCGACTGCACGTGACCGCAGACGATGTGCCCAGAGGACTCGCCGCCCAACTGCCAGCCGTTGGCCGCCAATCGCTCCATGACGTAGCGATCGCCGACCTTGGCACGCTCGAAGGGAATGCCCAAGGCTTCCAGCGCCGCCGCTAGGCCGAAGTTGGACATCAAGGTGCCCACCACACCGCCGCCCAGCAGGTCCCGCGCGCACCGGTCCCGTGCGATCAGATAAAGAATGTCGTCGCCGTCGACCTCATGCCCCTCGGCATCGACGAGAATCACCCGGTCGCCATCGCCATCCAACGCCATGCCGAGATCGGCGCCACGCTCAATCACCGCTGCACGCAAGGCGTCGGGATGCGTGGATCCCACGCCCTGGTTGATATTGAGCCCATCCGGGTCGACGCCGATCAAGCTAACCTCGGCGCCCAATTCGCGTAACACGCTGGGCGCGATGTGGTAAGTTGCGCCATGCGCGCAATCAAGCACCACCTTGAGGCCTTCTAGGGTCAGACGGTCGGGCACCGTAGACTTGCAGAATTCGATGTAGCGTCCTGCAGCATCCGAGATACGCAGCGCCTTGCCCAAGGCCGCCGGTGCAACCGTGGATAGCGGCTGTTCGAGCTCCGCCTCGATCTCTTCCTCGACGGCATCAGCAAGCTTGACGCCCTCGGCGGAGAAGAACTTGATACCATTATCCTGAAACGGATTGTGCGACGCAGAAATGACGATTCCCGCATCAGCACGGAACGTCCGAGTCAAGTACGCGATACCCGGCGTGGGCATCGGTCCCAGCAATGATACATCGACCCCTGCTGCCGATAGTCCCGCTTCCAGGGCAGACTCGAACATATAGCCCGAAATCCGCGTATCCTTGCCGATCAACACCTTGGCGCGCGACTTGCGCCCCGTGTGGCGTGACAGCACACGGCCCATCGCCCAGCCCAGTTTCAATACGAAATCGGCGGTAATGGGAGGCTCCCCCACCGTGCCGCGAATACCATCGGTTCCAAAATAGCGTCGTGTCATGCGTCGGTGCCTTCCTGTAGCACTGCCCAAGTCATATTGACCGCATCCACCGTCGGTCCCACATCGTGGACGCGCACGATACGCGCCCCACGCTCTACCGCCATCGTAGCAAGCGCCAGGCCGCCCGGCAGGCGCTCCTCAACGGGACGCGCCAGCACTTTGCCAATCATACTCTTACGTGACATACCGGCCAGCACGGGGAGCCCAAAATCAGTCAATGGTTGCATGCGATTCAGCAAGCGCAGGTTATGCTCGACACGCTTGCCGAAACCAAAGCCTGGATCGAGCACCAACTGGTCGCGCCGAACTCCTGCCGCCTCGCATTCGGCGATACGCGTCTCGAGGAAAGCGGCCACCGCTTCCTCGATCGGCACCTCATAATGCGGTGCCCGCTGCATGTCGGTAGGCTCGCCCAGCATATGCATCACGCATACCGGCAAGCCGCTCATCGCCGCGGCCTCCAGCGCGCCGGGCCAGCGCAGACTGCGCACGTCATTGATCATGCCAGCGCCCCGCGATGCCGCCTCACGCATCACTTCGCCGCGACTGGTGTCCAACGACACCAATGCATCCAGCTCGTTAACCAAACGCTCCACCACCGGCAACACCCGATCCAGCTCTTCCTGCAGCGGCACCGGCGAGGCCCCAGGACGTGTCGACTCGCCGCCGATATCGATAATCGACGCCCCCTCCGCCAGCATGGTTTCGGCGTGACGCACGGCCTCATCCAAGGCGTTATAGCGGCCGCCATCGGAAAACGAATCGGGCGTGACATTGAGGATCCCCATGACGCGAGGATACGAGAGGTCGAGCTGATGGCGCCCACAGCGCAGCTGCATGGGCATGGCGTATCGGTCTTGCATGATCAGAGCCGTTGCAACGTCAAACGTCTACCTTACCATGCGTCGGCCAGAGTGTAAGCACGCCCTAAACGCCAACGGGCGCCGCTATGCGGCGCCCGTTGGAAGATAGAGCAACATGAATATTAGTGGCCGGCCGGTCCGCCCAACGGATCAGAAGGGCGACGACTGGTGTCGCCCGCTTCGTCGCCCTGCTCTTCGGTTTCATCGTCGGCAGAGGGGCTTGCAGTCGACCCCGAGCCGGTCGTCGGCCCCTTGTCGTCCCAATCCTCCGGCGGACGCGGCTTACGGCCTTCCATGATCTCGCGAATCTGATTGGCGTCGATAGTTTCGTATTGCATCAACGATTCGGCCATCAGGTCGAGCTTGTCACGGTTATCCTCGAGAAGCTGGCGTGCCTTGGCATAGCACTCGTCGATGATCCGACGCACTTCCTTGTCGAGTCGTGTCGTGGTCTCGCCAGACTTGAGCTTGCCACCTTGACCAGGACCACCCAGGAACTGGTGCGACTCGTCCTCGTCATACATCAGCGGCCCCATCTCCTCGGAGAGACCCCACTTGGCCACCATGTTATGGGCCAGCTCGGTTGCACGCTTGATGTCGTTGGATGCCCCGGTCGTGACCCCGTTCGGCCCCAGCGTCATCTCCTCGGCAAGACGGCCACCAAACAATGAGCAAATCTGACTGATGATCTGCTGGCGAGAGAGGCTATACCGATCTTCTTCCGGCAGGAACATGGTCACACCTAGCGCACGACCACGCGGAATGATCGTCACCTTATAGACGGGATCATGCTCGGGCATCAAGAGCCCGATAATGGCGTGGCCCGACTCGTGATACGCGGTGTTGCTCTTTTCCTTTTCGGACATGGCCATCGAGCGTTTTTCGGCGCCCATCAGGATCTTGTCCTTGGCCATTTCGAGCTCGTCCATACCCACCAGACGCTTGTTGCGACGCGCCGCGAACAATGCCGCTTCGTTGACCAGGTTGGCCAGATCGGCACCGGAGAAACCCGGTGTCCCGCGTGCAATGAAGCTCGATTGGACATCATCCGCCAGCGGCACCTTGCGCAGGTGTACGCCAAGAATGTGCTCACGCCCGCGAATATCGGGGAGCCCCACCACGACCTGACGGTCGAAACGGCCAGGACGCGTCAACGCGGGGTCGAGCACATCGGGACGGTTGGTCGCGGCGATGACGATGATGCCTTCGTTGGCCTCGAAACCATCCATCTCGACCAATAGCTGGTTGAGCGTCTGCTCGCGTTCATCGTTGCCGCCACCCATGCCGGCGCCACGCGAACGCCCAACGGCGTCGATCTCGTCGATGAAGATGATGCACGGGGCCTGCTTCTTGGCTTGCTCGAACATGTCACGGACACGCGATGCCCCTACGCCGACGAACATTTCCACGAAGTCGGAGCCCGAGATCGAGAAGAACGGCACATTGGCTTCGCCGGAGATCGACTTGGCCAGCAACGTCTTACCCGTACCCGGCGGCCCCACCATCAGGACGCCACGAGGAATCTGTCCCCCCAAGCGCTGGAACTTGCTGGGGTCCTTGAGGAAGTCAACGAGCTCTTCGACTTCTTCCTTGGCCTCGTCACAGCCGGCCACGTCGGCGAAAGTGGTTTTGATCTGGTCTTGGGTCAGCAGCTTGGCTTTTGACTTACCAAAGCTCATGGGGCCGCCCTTGCCACCAGCGCCCCCCTGCATTTGACGCATGAAGAAGATGAAAATGGCCAGAATGATCAGAATCGGGAAGCTGGCCACGAGCAGGCGCGTCCACAAGCTTTGCTCTTCCGGCTGCTTGCCTACCACGCTGACATCGTGCGCCAGCAGATCATCCATCAACTTGGGATCTTGCGCCGCCGGACGGATCGTCTGGAATTGCGAGCCATCATCGCGCTCGCCCGTGATCGTATAACCTTCGATGGTTACACTGCTCACTTGGTCATTCTGCACCTGCTCGACGAATTGGGAGTAGCTCATCGCCTGAGGCGAGCTGTCGGAACTGAAATTGTTGAACACCGTCAGCAATACCGCCGCGATGACCAACCAGAGGATCAGGTTCTTCGCCATGTCGTTCAAGGGAATACCCTCATTGCATGCAACTGTCTGCCAAGCAGGACCATAGATTGGACACTACACCACAAGAAGCGTTCCGACTACCAAGTCATTCTGACTATCGAGCCGATACGCCTGAGGGCAAGTCCTATGGACGCAAGCTCAGCCGTGGAATCCTTCTGCAAACAGATAGACTTCGCGCGAACGGGCACGCGAGGCCTCCGGCTTGCGAGTCGTCACCTTGCGAAAGCTGCTACGCAGCTCTTTCAAATATGCATCGAACCCTTCTCCCTGGAAGACCTTGGCCAGAAAGCGCCCACCGGGCGATAAGGTTTGGCGCGCCAGATCCAGCGCCAGCTCGACGAGATACATCGCCTGGGGCTGATCGATGGCCGCCATACCACTCATATTGGGGGCCATGTCGGACATCACAAGGTCGACACGACGCCCTTCCAAGGCGGCAAGAATCCGCTCCAGCACATCCATTTCAGTGAAATCGCCCTGTACGAACGTCACCCCGGCCAGCGTATCTATCTCCAGGAGGTCCGACGCCACCACACAACCCTTGGTTCCGACCTTATCGGCGGCAACCTGGCTCCATCCGCCGGGTGCGGCGCCAAGATCGATGACGGTCATGCCCGGCTTGAACAGCGCATCCTTGGCATCGAGCTCGAGTAACTTGTAACTCGCCCGCGAGCGATAGCCATCTTGCCACGAGCGCTGTACGTAGCGATCGTCGAAGTGCTCCTTGAGCCAAGAGGCCGAGCGCTTGCTAGTATGCGAGGAACGTGCCACGGGTCACCTAAATCGATAGCGGTCTAAACTCATCCGGAAGGCAGGGCGGGCTAGCTGAGCGGGCGGCACGGCCTTTCCAAGACGCCGCTTTCCCCGTAACATGGCGCGTTCTATCTTTTCTCGGCGCCACACTTATCGAGGGCTGGCCGCAAGGCCAGAACGACCGACAACAGTTGCGCCGGTCTGCGGCTTGGCCGCATTCAGATAACGCCCTCGGCAACACGCCGAGTGTCCGCCAACCCGGAACAGTCACGATACCATGAGCTTGTCACAGGCACAAAAGAAAGCATTTCGCAGCATCGGCCACCACTTGAACCCCGTGGTGACGGTCTCGGAAAACGGGCTGACCGAAGGCGTCTTGGCCGAGCTCGCTCGCGCCCTGGAAGATCACGAACTGATCAAGGTCAAGCTTGCCATCGGCGATCGCGATGCCCGCCAAACCGTGATCGACGAATTGACCGAGGCCAGCCACAGCGAACTCGTCCAGACGATCGGCAAGGTTGCGCTGCTTTATCGCCGCAACCCTCGCGTCAATCCCAAGCTATCCAACATCCAGCGCTTCGAGAACCACCACGGCCGGCGCTAAGCCGCGAGCCGCGAAAAGCAGAATCCCCGAAATGAAAAACGCCAGCGATATCGCTGGCGTTTTTAGCTCGTAGCTCGTAGCTCGTAGCTCAGAGGTGCTCGACCCCGGCAATTTCGTATTCGACGTCGCCACCCGGCGTGCGCACTAACACGGTATCGCCTTCTTCCTTACCGATCAGAGCGCGCGCGATCGGCGATGTCACGGAAATCCGCCCCTCTTTGATGTCGGCTTCGTCTTCGCCGACGATGCGGTAACGCACTTCCTCATCGTCCTGGAGGTTGATCAATTCGACCGTCACGCCGAAGATCACCTTGCCGGTCTTGGGCAACTTGGTGACGTCGATCACCTGCGACGCGGACAGCTTGCCCTCGATTTCCTGAATGCGCCCTTCGATGAACCCTTGCTGCTCCCGCGCAGCATGGTACTCGGCGTTCTCCTTGAGATCACCGTGTTCACGCGCCTCGGCAATGGCGTTGATCACCTGGGGGCGCTCCACGCTCTTGAGGTGCTCGAGCTCCTTTCGCAGGCCTTGCTCACCTGCGACGGTCATCGGGACCTTATTCATGTGCTTGCTCCTGCATGCAGTTCCTGCAGCCGCCGTACGGTAATTGCATTTCCATACTCAAGCGCCATACACACCGCACGCGCCCCAGCCAGCGTCGTGGCATAAGGGACCTTGCGAGCGAGTGCGGTACGGCGGATCACGGAAGAATCACTGATCGCCTGGCGGCCTTCGGTCGTATTGACGATATAGGCCACCTCGTCGTTTTTGAGCATATCGACGATATGGGGGCGGCCTTCATAGACCTTATTGACGACCTTGACCGGGAGGCCAGCCGCTTCGAGAGCGATGGCGGTGCCACGGGTCGCGATCAGGCTAAAGCCCAATGCTAGCAGAGATTGGGCCACCTCGGTAATCTCGCTCTTGTCCGGGTCACGTACCGAAAGGAACGCCTGGCGCTCACCGCTCAAGCGCGGAATCGCTTCGCCCGCACCGAGCTGCGCCTTGTAGAAGGCTTCGGCAAAGGTCGCGCCGCTCCCCATCACCTCACCGGTGGACTTCATCTCCGGTGACAGGATCGGATCGACGCCCGGGAATTTGTTGAACGGGAAGACGGCTTCCTTGACGCTGTAATAGCCTGGCAAACGTTCACGAGTGAAATCCTGCTCCGCGAGGGTCTTGCCGGCCATGCAGCGCGCCGCGACCTGAGCCAGCGAGGTGCCGATGCACTTGGACACGAAAGGCACCGTGCGCGACGCACGCGGATTGACTTCGATGACGTAGATCTCACCGTCCTGCCAGGCGAGCTGCACATTCATCAGCCCGACCACGTTGAGCTCCAGCGCCATACGCTTGACCTGGTCGCGCATCTCGTCCTGGACCTCTGGCGGCAGCGAGTACGGCGGCAACGAGCACGCCGAGTCGCCAGAGTGCACACCGGCCTGCTCGATATGCTGCATGATGCCGCCGATGACCACCTGCTCGCCGTCGCTGACCGCGTCGATATCGATCTCAATGGCCGCATTGAGGAAGTGATCCAGCAACACCGGCGAATCGTTGGAGACCTTGACCGCATGCGTCATGTAGTTTTCTAGCTCGGAGGCGTCATAGACGATCTCCATGGCGCGACCTCCCAGCACGTAGCTGGGGCGCACCACCAGCGGATAACCGATCTTCTCGGCCTTTGAGAAGGCATCCTCGAAGCTGCGCGCGGTAGCGTTGGGCGGCTGCTTGAGACCCAGCTTGTCGATCATCTTCTGGAAGCGCTCGCGATCCTCGGCACGATCGATCGCATCTGGCGTAGTGCCGATGATCGGCACACCGGCCGCCTCTAGCGCACGTGCCAACTTGAGCGGCGTCTGCCCGCCAAACTGCACGATCACACCGGCGGGCTTCTCCTTGTCGGCGATCTCGAGCACGTCCTCCAGTGTGACCGGCTCGAAGTAGAGCCGATCAGACGTGTCGTAATCGGTGGACACGGTTTCCGGGTTGCAGTTGACCATGATGGTTTCAAAGCCGTCCTCGCGCATGGCGAGCGCCGCGTGCACGCAGCAGTAGTCGAACTCGATGCCCTGGCCGATGCGGTTGGGCCCACCGCCCAGCACCATGATTTTCTGGCGATCGCTGACCTCGGCCTCGCACTCCTCCTCGTAGGTGGAGTACATATAGGCCGTGTCGGAGGCGAACTCGGCAGCACAGGTGTCGACGCGCTTATAGACCGGGCGAATGCCGTGCTTCTGGCGCGTCTTGCGGAACTCTTCCTCGGAGACCCCAAGCAGCGTGGCAAGACGTGCATCGGCAAACCCTTTGCGCTTGAGGCGGAACAGTGCCGCCGCCGACAGCTCGTTCAGCGAGCGACTGGCGAGCTGCTGCTCGAGACGCACCAGTTCCTCGATCTGCACCAGGTACCAGCGGTCGATGTTGGTCAGCGCGAAGACCTCATCAACACTCATGCCCGCACGCATCGCATCCGCTACGAAGAAGATGCGATCGGCGCCGGCGGCCTGCAGCTCGCCTTTGATCAGCGCCATGCCCGCATCGTTGTAGTCGGTGACCTTGGGATCCAGGCCATCGACGCCGGTTTCCATGCCGCGCAGCGCCTTCTGCAGCGACTCCTGAAAGGTCCGCCCGATGGCCATGGTCTCGCCCACCGACTTCATCTGCGTGGTTAGACGGTCGTTGGCCTGGGGAAACTTCTCGAAGGTGAAGCGTGGGATCTTGGTAACGACGTAGTCGATGGACGGTTCGAACGAAGCCGGTGTCTTGCCGCCGGTGATGTCGTTTTGCAGCTCGTCGAGCGTATAGCCGACCGCCAGCTTGGCGGCGATCTTGGCGATCGGGAAGCCGGTCGCCTTGGACGCCAGTGCCGAGGAGCGACTGACGCGCGGGTTCATCTCGATGACCACCACACGACCGGTCTGCGGATCGACCCCAAACTGCACGTTGGACCCACCGGTCTCGACACCGATCTCACGCAACACCGCCAGCGAGGCGTCACGCATGATCTGGTATTCCTTGTCGGTCAGCGTCTGCGCCGGGGCAACGGTGATCGAATCGCCGGTATGTACGCCCATGGGGTCGAAGTTCTCGATGGCACACACGATGATGCAGTTGTCGTGCTTGTCGCGCACGACCTCCATCTCGTATTCCTTCCACCCCAGCAGCGACTCGTCGATGAGCAGCTCGTGGTTATTGGAAAGCTCGAAGCCGCGCGTACAGATCTCCTCGAACTCTTCCTTATTGTAGGCCACACCGCCGCCGGAGCCGCCCATGGTATAGGACGGCCGAATGATCACCGGGAAGCCCAACTCGCCCTGAATTTCCCACGCTTCGCTCATGCGATGGGCGACCTTCGCCTTGGGGCATTCCAGGCCGATGTTCTTCATGGCCTTGTCGAACAGGTCGCGATCTTCGGCCTTGTTGATGGCGTCGGCATTGGCGCCGATCATTTCCACGCCGTATTGCGTCAACACGCCCTGCTTGTCGAGATCCAGCGCGCAATTGAGCGCCGTCTGCCCCCCCATGGTCGGCAGGACGGCATCGGGGCGCTCCTTCTCGATGATCTGGGCGACCGCCTGCCAGGTGATCGGCTCGATATAGGTCGCATCCGCCATCACCGGGTCGGTCATGATGGTGGCCGGATTGGAATTGACCAGAATGACGCGATAGCCCTCCTCGCGCAGCGCCTTACAGGCCTGGGCGCCGGAATAATCGAATTCGCACGCCTGGCCAATGACGATGGGCCCGGCGCCGATGATCAGAATGCTTTGAAGGTCGGTACGTTTCGGCATGACGATTCCCGCTAACTTGGTGACTGACGACGGCTCAACGTGAAAACGCCTCCGCCGCGCGGAGGCGGGGCCTTAGCGACGCGCTTGCATCGAGGCGATGAAGCGGTCGAATAGCGGCGCGACATCGCGCGGGCCGGGGCTGGCCTCGGGATGGCCCTGAAAGCTGAACGCCGGGCAATCGGTACGCTCGATGCCTTGCAACGTGCCATCGAACAGCGAGCGGTGCGTGGCCCGCACGTTGGCCGGTAGACTCGCTTCGTCGACCGCGAAGCCGTGATTCTGACTGGTGATCATTACCCGGCCGGTATCGAGATCCTCAACCGGATGGTTGGCACCATGATGGCCGTTGTTCATCTTCACCGTACGCGCTCCGGAGGCCAACCCAAGCAGTTGGTGCCCCAGGCAAATGCCGAACAGCGGCACATCGGCGGCGATGACCTCGCGAATAGCCGCGATGGCGTAATCGCAAGGCTCCGGGTCGCCAGGCCCATTGGCCAGGAAGACGCCATCGGGGTTCATCGCCAGCACCTCGGCGGCCGGGGTCTGTGCCGGCACCACCGTCAGGCGGCATCCGCGCGAGGCCAACATCCGCAGGATGTTGAACTTCGCCCCATAGTCATACGCCACCACATGAAACGGACGCTCGCGCTCGGCCGCATCGGCATAGCCGCTGTCCAGCGACCACTCTCCTTCGCTCCATTCGTAAGTCTCGCGACAACTCACTTCCTTGGCGAGATCCATGCCTTTGAGGCCGGGAAAGGCGCGCGCCGCCGCCAAGGCTCGCTCGACGGCATCCTCGCCCTCGGCCTCGCTGCCTGCCAGGATCGCGCCATTCTGCGCGCCCTTGTCGCGCAACAGTCGCGTCAAGCGCCGTGTGTCGATATCGGCGATGCCCAGCACATTGCCACGCGTGAGATACTCGTCGAGGCTCGCCTCGCTGCGGAAATTGCTGGCCATGAGAGGCAAGTCACGGATCACCAGACCGGCCGCAGCGATGGCGGCAGACTCGATGTCCTCGGCGTTGACGCCGGTATTGCCGATATGAGGATAGGTGAGGGTAACGATTTGTCGCGTGTAGGAGGGGTCGGTAAGGATTTCCTGATAGCCAGTCATGGCCGTATTGAAAACCACTTCACCACTCGTTTGCCCATCGGCTCCGATGGCACTGCCATGAAATACACTGCCGTCTTCCAAGGCCAATATCGCGGGTCTGATCAACGCAACGTCCTCCCCTTGTCATGCGCGAGTCTGAGCCAGGGCCGGCGAGTCACCGGCCCCTTCGTATTCAAGGAGCACTGAGAGTATCGACGACCGCTGCTCGCGGGTCGTAAAAAAGCGGGACGAAACCTGAAAGAAGTCCGGTTTCATCCCGCCTTATTGTCATTCGCTCGGATCCCTGTGGCCACCAATGCATTTGCTTGGCCAAATTGGCTCGATGATACGCGATTTGCAGATCGCAGACTACCCCTTAAGGCCTAGCACGTCCTGCATATCGTAGCGACCGCTGTCGCGAGAGGCGACCCAGCGCGCCGCACGCGCCGCCCCCTTGGCGAAGGTCATGCGGCTGGAAGCCTTGTGCGTAATTTCGATGCGCTCGCCCTCGGTGGCGAACATCACGGTATGCTCGCCGACAATATCGCCGGCACGCACGGTGGCAAAGCCGATCTCCTTGTCGCTGCGCGGACCACACTGTCCGACACGCTCGAAGACGCCATCTTCCTTGAGGTCGCGATCCAGAGCCTTGGCCACGACCTCGCCCATCTTCAGCGCCGTGCCGGAAGGCGCATCGACCTTGTGGCGATGGTGCGCCTCGCTCACTTCGATATCGTAGCCCTCGTCACCCAGCGCCCGAGCAGCGGTTTCCAACAGCTTGAGGGTGAGATTGACGCCGACACTCATATTGGGCGCGAACACCATGGGAACGCGGTCACTATAACCGTCGAGCTCGGCAAGCTCGGCGTCGGAGAGTCCCGTGGTGCCGATCACGATGGCCTTGCCGTGCTCAGCGCAAAACGCCAGATTGGCCAGCGTGACCCGAGGCGTGGTGAAGTCGATCAGCACATCGAAGGCATCGACGATGGCGGCCGGATCATCCGTGGCATTCACGCCCAAGCGTCCAGCACCGGCGAGCTCGCCAAGGTCGGCACCGACCAACGAGCTACCGGGCTCGACGATGCCGCCCGCCAAACGAGCGTCGGGATCTTGCTGTACGGCGTTGACCAGGGTGCGGCCCATGCGCCCGGCGACGCCGACGATGGCGATACGCGTCATGTGGACTCCTTACGATTACGTGTCGATGAATGACGGGGAGTATACCAAACCGTCCCGCATTCCCGTCACGCACACCGCCACTCATGAATATGACGTGATCGCGGATGAGGCCGCCGGCATCAAGCCACGCCAGGCTGCCAGACGATATCGAGCTCCTCACGGCTAGCCATCCGCTTGAGGTGTACCGCCACGACCTCTTCAAGACGCTCGCGGATCGCCGCGTCCTCGGCCGTCAGTTGAAGATGCAAGGCACCTGCCTCGGCGCGCATGTGGCACACCCCGCCATCGAACGTGACGCGCCCCTGATGCTCATCGTGGGAAACGTCCAGCTTGTGCTGCCAGTGCTTGCACAGGCGATTGATATACCGCGAACCGGATGTCGTCGACACGACAGCTTGGGACTCAGACATAGGACCTCCCTATTCGATTAGCATTCTAACAACCCTTTCATTATGGCATGCATAGAGGCGTCTTCCACGCAACGAGGCGTTCGAGGCCGGCTAGGCCTCGCACCATAACCGGCATCTACCGCCACATAACGAAAAAACCCCGCCATGGGAACCATGGCGGGGTCGAAGACAGCCGTACATGTCGCCTACGGCTTCATGTCCTCGAAGAACTTCTTCACGCCGTCGAAGAAGCTCGACTTCTTGGGCGAGTGATGGCTGTTGCTGCCGTCCAGGCTTTCCTGGAAGCTGCGCAGCAAGTCCTTCTGCTCCTCGCTCAAGTTGACCGGCGTCTCCACCACGACCTTGCACAACAGATCGCCTGGCGGGCCGCCGCGAACCGGTTTGACGCCCTTGCCCTTGAGCCGGAACATCTTGCCGGTTTGCGTCTCCGGCGGAATCTTCAACTTGACTCGACCGTCCAGGGTCGGCACTTCCAGCTCGCCGCCCAGCGTCGCATCGATGAAGTTGATCGGTACGTCACACAGCAGATGGCGACCGTCACGCTCGAAGATCGGGTGCGGCTTGATCGCCGCCTGTACGTAAAGGTCACCCGGCGGCCCACCGTTGAGCCCCGATTCACCTTCGTTGTTGAGACGAATCCGATCGCCAGTATCGACCCCAGCCGGAATCTTCACCGACAAGGTCCGCGTTTCGCGCACGCGACCTTCACCATGACACTTGCGGCACGGCACCTTGATGCTCTGACCAGCACCATGACAGGTCGGGCAGGTCTGCTGCACGGCGAAGAAGCCCTGCTGCATGCGCACCTGACCCTGACCATGACAGGTCGGGCAGGTTTCCTTACTGGAACCCGGCTCGGCACCATCGCCATCGCAATGCTCACATGCGACGTGACGCGGTACGCGAATATCGACCGTGGTACCGGCAACGGCGTCCTCTAGATCGATCTCGAGGTTGTAGCGCAGGTCGGCACCACGCTGCGGCGCATTGGGGTTGCGACGACCACCGCCCCCGAAGATATCGCCGAACACATCGCCGAAGATATCGCTGAATCCGCCTGCTCCGGCGCCACCGCCACCGAAGCCGCCGCCCCCTTGACCGTCGACGCCGGCATGGCCGAACTGGTCATAGGCAGCACGCTTTTCTTCATCGGCGAGGACTTCATAAGCCTCGGAGACTTCGCGGAACTTCTCCGCCGAGGTGTCATCATCCGGGTTGCGATCCGGATGGTACTTCTGGGCGAGTCGACGGTAAGCCTTTTTGATCTCTTTCTGATCGGCTCCCCGCTCGATGCCCAATATTTCGTAATAGTCACGCTTGGACATGGATGGTCCGCCTCCGTGTCGGCGCTGCGCAAACAGCAACGCGGGAGAGCATCCCCCGCGCTGCCGTCATGCGAGCATCAGACGTCGTGGTTACTGCTTTTTCTGGTCGTCGTTGACTTCCTCGTACTCGGCGTCAACCACGTCGTCTTCTTTCTTCTGGGCGCCATCGTCGGCTTGCTGCTCACCACCCTCGGCGCTCGCATCGCCTTGTTCGGCGTACATCTTCTGCGCCAGGTTGCCGGAGGCTTCGGTCAGCGCGTCGAGCTTGGCCTGGATATGCTCCTGGTCGTCGCCCTTGGTGGCTTCCTCGAGTTCGCTGATCGCGGTCTCGATCTGCTCTTTCTCGCTGGCCTCGACCTTGTCGCCGGCTTCTTCGAGGGTCTTGCGCGCGGCATGGACCATGCCATCGGCCTGGTTACGCAGCTGCACCAGTTCCTCGAACTTCTTGTCCTCGGCCTCATGCGCTTCGGCGTCCTGGACCATCTGATCGATCTCTTCGTCGGAAAGACCACCAGAGGCCTTGATGACGATGGACTGTTCCTTGCCGGTAGCCTTGTCCTTGGCGGACACGTTGAGAATGCCGTTGGCGTCCAAATCGAAGGCGACTTCGATCTGCGGCACGCCACGCGGCGCCGGCGGAATGTCGGCCAGATCGAAGCGACCCAGTGACTTGTTGCCGCTGGACTGCTTGCGCTCACCCTGCTGCACGTGAATGGTCACGGCCGTCTGGTTGTCATCCGCCGTCGAGAAGGTTTGCGTCTTCTTGGTCGGGATGGTGGTGTTCTTCTCGATCAGCGGCGTCATCACGCCACCCAGGGTTTCGATGCCCAGCGTCAGCGGCGTGACATCGAGCAGCAGCACGTCCTTGACGTCGCCGCCCAGTACGCCGCCCTGGATTGCCGCGCCAACGGCCACGGCTTCATCCGGATTGACGTCCTTGCGAGCGTCCTTACCGAAGAAGTCAGCCACCTTGGACTGCACCAGCGGCATGCGCGTCTGGCCACCCACCAGGATGACGTCATCGATCTCGGACGCGGATAGACCGGCATCGCTCAGAGCGGTCTTGCAAGGCGCCAACGAGTTCTGCACCAGCTCTTCGACCAGCGACTCCAGCTTGGCACGCGTCACCTTGACGTTAAGGTGCTTGGGTCCCGTGTTATCGGCTGTGATGTACGGCAGGTTGACTTCGGTCTGTTGCGCGGCGGAAAGCTCGATCTTGGCCTTCTCGGCGGCTTCCTTCAGACGCTGCATGGCGAGGCTGTCACCAGACAGGTCAATGCCAGAATCGTTCTTGAACTGCTGCACGAGATAGTCGATCAGCTTGAGATCGAAATCTTCACCGCCCAGGAAGGTGTCACCATTGGTAGCCAACACCTCGAACTGAGTTTCGCCATCGACATCGGCCACTTCGATGATGGAGATATCGAAGGTACCACCGCCCAGGTCATAGACCGCGATGGTCTTGTCGCCACGCGCCTTGTCCATGCCATAGGCCAGCGCGGCCGCCGTCGGCTCGTTGATGATACGCTTGACTTCGAGACCGGCGATGCGCCCCGCGTCCTTGGTGGCCTGACGCTGGCTATCGTTGAAGTAAGCCGGCACGGTGATCACCGCGTCGGTGACTTCTTCACCGAGATAGTCTTCGGCGGTCTTCTTCATCTTCTTCAGCACTTCCGCACTAACCTGCGGCGGTGCCAACTTGCTGCCCTTGACCTCGACCCAAGCATCGCCGTTATCGGCTTCAGCGATGGTGTAAGGCACCATCTTGATGTCTTTCTGAACGACATCGTCCTTGAACTTGCGGCCGATCAGACGCTTGATCGCGTACAGCGTGTTGCTCGGGTTGGTGACGGCCTGGCGCTTGGCGGCCTGGCCAACCAGCGTCTCACCATCGTCGGTGTAAGCGATGATGGACGGCGTGGTGCGAGCACCTTCCGCGTTTTCGATCACCTTCGCGTTGCCGCCGTCAAGGATGGCAACACAGGAGTTGGTGGTCCCCAAATCAATACCGATGATGCGTCCCATTGGAATACCTCAAAATCGTTGCTTGACTGTTTCGTGTTCGTCGGCGGCATTACCGCCTCGTTGTTCGTCTATTTGGGGGGTGGGGTAACGCCTTTCAAGGGCATTGGCATCACATCCCTCCCCTGCCGCATCAATTGGCGGCTTGGCTGACGACTACCATCGCCGGACGCACCAGACGTCCATTCAACAGGTACCCCTTCTGCATGACCTCGATCACGGTGTTGGGCTCAACCTCCGAGTTAGGCACCATGGTCATGGCTTCATGCACCTGAGGGTCGAACGGCTCGCCTTGCGGATCGACGGCTTCCACGCCGAACTTGTTAAGCACGTCGAGTTGCAGCTTCAGAGTCATCGAGACCCCTTCGCGATGCACCTCGCTAGCGCCTTCCTGCATCGACTCCAACGCCTTTTCCAAGCTATCGATGACCGGCAGCAGTTCCTTGACGAATTTTTCCAAGGCGAACTTGCGTGCCTTCTCGACATCTTGCTCCGCGCGGCGACGCACATTCTGCGCTTCAGCGGCGGCACGCGCCGCCTGATCCTTGGACTCCGCCAAGGCTTGCTCCAGCTCTTCGACACGCACAGCCAGCGCGTCGGCTTCCGGGTTTTCGAGCGCCTCGGCATCGGCCTCGCTGGCCTCGACATCCTCGACGACGCCTTCGAGTTCGGCATCGTCTCCGGTGGTATCGTCCGGCTGGGGTTCGGCATCGCGCTCAGCGCGAGCCAGCTCTTCCTCGGTCGGGGTCTGCGGGTCTTTGGCCATGAGTTTCTCCTGACAGCTGGCGCGGCCCGAAGCCGCATCTAATAAGCGATTGCCTCCTATATGGGGATGCGATGAACGATCTCAAGCCATTCATATCGCTTGCGATGACTGGCAATTGAAGCCCCCACCCAACTACTGTATAAACACACAGAGATCAGCTTCGTTTCCGACGCCCGGAGGTTTTCATGCTGATACAGCTTGCCATTCGCGACTACGCCATCGTCGAGCGCCTCGATCTGGACCTGCACGATGGCATGACGGCCATCACCGGTGAGACCGGCGCCGGCAAATCGATCATGCTTGGCGCCTTAGGGTTATGCTTGGGAGAGCGCGCCGACGTGGGCAGCGTGCGCCACGGCTGCGAACGTGCAGACATCAGTGCACGCTTCGATATCGCCCGGCTCGCCGATGCCCGTGCCTGGCTCGCCGCGCGCGAGTTGCCGCAAGACGAATGCCTGCTACGGCGTGTCGTCACTGCTTCGGGGCGCTCCAAGGCCTGGATCAACGGCCAACCGGTCACGGTGAGCGACCTGAGAGCGCTCGGCGAACATCTCATCGAGGTCCACAGCCAACACGCCCACCAAGCACTCTTGCGCGAAGACACTCACCTGCGCCTGCTTGACACCTATGCCGGCCAGACCGAGGCCGTAGCGGCCCTCGGCGAGCACTTCCATCACTGGCGTGCGCGCCGACGGCGACTGCGCGACCTGCAAGAGAGCGGCGATGAAGTGCAGGCACGGCGTCAGCTATTGCGTTATCAGGTGGAGGAGCTGGATCAACTGGCGCTCGCCGAAGGTGAACTCGAGACGCTGGAGAACGAGCAGACCCAACTGGCCAATCTTGAGGAAATCCTGGGTGACGCGCAGTTCGCCGCTGACTGCTGCGATCAAGACGAGCACGGTGCACTGTCATTACTGCATCACGCCAACGCTCGCCTGGGGAACGCACCCGAGCAGATTCGCCACCAACTGGCAGACGCGCTCGGCATGCTGAGCGAGGCGCAAATCCAGATCGAGGAAGCGGCACGCGAACTGCATCGCTTCGTCGACACCACCGAGCTCGATCCCCAACGCCTGGCGGAGGTCGATGCCCGCCTCGGCGAAGTGCACCGCATCGCACGTAAGCATCATGTCATGCCCGAGGAACTTCGCGACCTGCATCAGCGCCTGAGCGACGAACTGGCGAGCCTCGAAGGCGGCGAACATGATCTGGAAGCACTCGGCGAAGAAGTGGAACAGGCGCGTGACGCCTACAGACAGCAGGCGCGAGCGATCAGTGAGGCACGTCTTGAGGCGGCGCGCGGCTTCGGCGAAGCCGTTCAGGCGCAACTGGCCTTCCTGGGATTGGGCAAAGCGACTTTCGAGGTTGCCATTTCACCGCGCGAGACGCCCCAGGCCGAGGGGCTCGACCAGGTACGCTTCATGATCAGCGCCAACCCCGGCCAGCCGTCACGCCCACTGAGCAAGGTTGCCTCGGGCGGCGAGCTGTCACGCATCAGCCTAGCGATCCAGGTCGTTGCCGCGCAGCATAGCAGCGTTCCCAGCATGGTCTTCGATGAAGTCGATGTCGGCGTTTCCGGCGCCATCGCAGAAATCGTCGGCCAGCTACTGAGGCGCCTCGGTGCTCAAGGACAGATTTTGACCGTGACGCATCTGCCGCAAGTCGCCGCTCAGGCGCATCATCATCTGCATATCGAAAAGCGTGCCGAACACGATACGACCCTGACGCACATGGCGCTGCTCGACGATGCCGGCCGCGTACGCGAGCTGGCCCGCATGCTCGGTGGCGTCAAACTATCCGACCGCACACTGGCACACGCTCGCGAAATGCTCGACGCCAGCCAACACGCCCAGCATTGAGCGTCCCGGGTTCTGTGGCTACCCTCGATGACGAGGATACAAAACGACGAAACCGGCCATGAAGGCCGGTTTCGTCGTCGGTGTACGCTAAATACTCAGGCTACTTCTTGCCGGGCCCCGAGCCTTCTTGACGCGTCACGCTAGACCCCTTGGGACGTACGTACAACACCAACGCATGGTCAACGAGCTCGAAACCGTGCTCCTCGGCAATCTCGCGTTGTCGCCGCTCGATGGTGTCGTCGAAGAACTCGATGATCTCGCCGCTTTCCAAGCACACCATATGATCATGGTGCTCTTCCTGCGACAATTCGAACACGGCATGGCCGCCATCGAAATTGTGACGAATCACCAGCCCCGCCGTCTCGAACTGGGTCAAGACACGATACACAGTTGCCAGACCGACATCGTCACCTGCGTCGAGCAGAGCTTTGTAGACATCTTCGGCGCTCAGATGGTGTTGGTCCTGCGTACTTTCGAGAATTTGCAGGATCTTGACACGCGGCAAGGTGACTTTTAGCCCCGCCTTGCGCAGTTCATGGTTCTGATCGGCCATGGTTGCGGTTGCTCTTCGCAGTATCGTGGTAGGTCAGGTATGATCAATCCAGGCAACGATAGTGAATGATAGGCGCAAATGCAAAACTTGATTAAAACAGTCACCTTTTCCGTCGCCCTGGCGCTCGTCAGCGGGTGCAGCTACGTCGGCGTTTACAAACGCGACCTGGCACAGGGCAACCTCATCACCAAGGACATGGTCTCGCAACTCGAGACTGGCATGACCAAGGAGCAGGTGCGCTATGTCATGGGCAGCCCCTTGCTGCAAGGCCCGTTCGACGAAAATCGCTGGGACTACGTCTTCTACCTCGACGAAGCCTATGCCGATGTGGAAGAAAAGCGCGTGACGCTGACCTTCAAGGACGACAAGCTGACCGACATCGAGCGTGAGGGCAACATTGAGGACGATGTCGAACTCTCGACGCAAGGCGGTCCCGGCCCGGCAGTGGAAGGTACTGGATCAAGCGGCGGCGCCCCTGCAGCGGGCCCCAGCTACGCACCAGAAGGGTAAACGTGCTTAGTCGCCTCCCCGGGCCCGCGCCAAACGCGCTTGCTTGGGGTCGACTTCCAATGGGCGATAAACCTCGACGCGGTCCCCTTCCACTAGCACATGTCGGGCCGGCTCACGCAATGCCTGCCCATAGATGCCTAGTGGTGCATGACTGAAGAAGTCGGCCCCACGCTCGGGAAACAGGGTCGACAAGTCGGCCACTTCGACCACGTCGCGCGCCGACGTCCCCGCCGGCACCGTAAGCGCGACGACATGCTGACGATGAGGCTCCGCGAAGGCGACCTCAACGTTGATACGCGTTTGCTCAATGTCACTGTGGGCCATAAAGCGCATCCGCGCGACGCGTAAATGCGTCGACCAACTGGCCAGCCACTTGCTGAAACAGCTTGCCAAACGCCATTCCCAACAAGCGATTGGAAAATTCGAACTCCATTTCCAGGCTCACCCGACAGGCCGACTCGCCCATCGGTGTGAATAGCCAGCGACCGTTGAGACGCTTGAAAGGTCCCTCGGCCAAGGACAGCTCGATGCGCTCATGGGGATAAAGATCATTACGCGTGGCCAACGTCTGCTCCACGCTCCCCTTGCCCAGAGTCATCTCTCCTATCAGATAGCGCCCCTCTTCGTGCTCGATGACTCGTGCATGACGGCACCCTGGCAAGAACTCAGGGTAACTCTCGAAATCGTTGACCAGATCGAACATCGCCTTGCATGAATGTCTTACCAAGGCAGACCGGTTGACCGTAGGCATTCATCACTCCGCTGACTTTGTTGCGCCGTGCGCGTATGATGGAAGGTTAACATCAAGGCCTTGAATGATATCACGCCTTCCCCCATGTCATGGGGCTAGCGGATTAGGCGCATAGTGCATAGTAATGTAGAGGTTCCATGGCCAAGAAAAAGGGCAATATCGGCTCGAGCACCATCGCGCAAAACAAAAAGGCTCGCTTCGAATACCATATCGACGAGACCTTCGAGGCTGGCTTGTCGCTGGCCGGTTGGGAAGTCAAGAGCCTGCGTGCCGGCAAGGCACAGCTCACCGATACCTACATCCTGATCAAGGATGGCGAGGCATGGCTGCTGGGCAGTCATATCACGCCGCTCAACACCGTGAGCACGCATGTCGTGGCGGATCCGTCGCGTACGCGCAAGCTGCTGCTGCACCGCAAAGAGATCGCCAAGATCTTCTCGCGTACCCAGGACAAGGGGCATACATGCGTGCCGCTTAAATTGTACTGGAAGAAGAATCTCGTCAAATGCGAGCTTGCACTAGTGCGCGGCAAGAAAATGCATGACAAGCGCGCCACCGAAAAGGCCCGCGACTGGAATCGCGAAAAGGCGCGTATCATGCGCGCCCACTGAACGCGACAAGGGCACACCGAGAAAAAAGACGCCTAACCACGAAAAGCCGTGGCGACGGGGTTGAACTAGCCTCGGGACGTCCCAACCTGTTAGACTGTAGAAACGCTTACGGGGGCGACATGGCTTCGACGCCGGTGACAATCCCTGAGGTGCATGCCGAGAGCGTAACGTATCTCGTAAATCCAACGTTACGATAAAATAGTCGCAAACGACGACAACTACGCTCAGGGCGCGCTGGCAGCGTAACAACTGCTAGCTTCTAGTCCGGCCCGGAGGTGATGTGCCCATTCATCACCGATGGGATACGAGCTCAGATTGATGGGATCGCGGCTGGCTTTGTCCTCGCGTCAGCCGCTAAAACTTAGAGGAATCGCGTCGCTGGATCCTGCCCGTCGGAGCCAGAGGCGCTAAATTAAAAGACGGACCTAAGCATGTAGAGCCGATGGGTGAGTGCCGGCGGACGGGGGTTCAATTCCCCCCGCCTCCACCAAACACCGAAAAAGCCAACCCCACGGGGTTGGCTTTTTTCGTTGCCGGGGCCAAATGCCCTTAAGCTTAGCCGAGGCGGCTTATGACTCGGGGAGCCACTCTTGGACCATATCCTGATGGTCCTCGACCCACTGCTTGGCATTTTCATAAGGGTCGGAATCTTCTTTCTGATTCATCAGCATGACTTCGCCCATGTCTTCGGCGGTCCACTCGAAGGCATCCAGGATGGCGTAAGCCTCCGGCATGTCCTCCTTGAGCCCCTGGCGAACGATGGTATGAATCTGCTCGGCACCACCATAGACATTCTTGGGGTCGTCCAGGTACTTGAGATCCCAGCGCGCGAACATCCAGTGCGGCGTCCACCCCGTGACAGCGATATCTTCATGGTTGTCGATGGCGCTTTTCAGCGCTGCGGTCATGGTAGCACCGCTCCCGCTTTGCAAATCCAGATCAAGATCGTATGCATCGATGACCTTGTCGGTAAGACGCATGATGCCGGCGCCTGGGTCGATACCAGTGAGCTTGTTATCGAAGTCATCGGCATGCGCATTGAGGTCCGCAATCGAGTCGACCTCGGTGTAAGCCGGAACCACCAGACCCAGCTTGGTCCCGTCCAGATTGACGCCCGTATCGACCAGTTGATCCTGAAGCTTGGCGTAGTAATCCTCATGCGTGGTCGGAAGCCACCCAGCCAGAAACGCATCAGTGTCGCCAGTAGCCACGGACTGCCACATGGCGGCAGCGGACAGCGAGGACATCTTAACCTCGTAACCGGCTTGTTCGAGTACAGCCCGCATTACGTTGGTGGAGGCGACCGTAGAAGACCACTCGACGTAGGATAGATTAACGGTGCCCTTATCTTGAGCCTGCGCAGTAGTGGCCGCCAAGCCAGCACCGACAATCAAGGCCAGACCGGCGAGACGCATCGATGACTGAGTCATGAGAAATGCCTTTTATTGGAAGTGTGACTTAAGCATGCCGAGAAGAGATACTCGATGCAAATCGAGGCACCGCCTTGCAGGAGGCAACGTCAACAAGCCATGTATTGACCAAAGGCTAGGCAGTCCAGATTCGTACAAGTATGGTACAAAAAAGCATGAAGCCGTTATCATCCTTTTAACGGTGGCTTGTCTTCCTTCGCGATGCCTAGCCGTTAAAACGCTGCGTTCATCGCTCGACGCTCGGCAATGAGCCACCTAGTGTTAGTATTGCCAGGCAAATTAATCATAAACGATGTGGCAGCATGCCACTCAGTTCATTCCGTACAAGGAGGTTACCGCGTGCCGACTCTACGCCTCGATACGTGGCTCAGCCGCTGGTTATTGCTGTGTCTGCTTTTCGTGATGGCGCCAGCCCTGGCGCAACAGGACGCGACGCCCACGGACGGCGATACCCCTGCCTACTCGAGCCTGGCCGACATGCTCGAAAACGAGCAGACACGCCAGACGATCATCGACCAACTACGCGCCCAGGCGGCCCAGGAAAACGCTCTGGATGTCGAAGGCGCATCCTCTCCCGCAGAGATCGCCGAGGATGCACCCAGCGATCAGACGGCCGAAGAGGTTTCCTTTCCTCGCCGCCTAGCCGATGCCACCAGCCAAATCGCGGGAGATCTCGGCGGTCAGTTCAAGAGCCTGGCCGCGGCCTTGGGTGGCTTGTTCAGCAGTAGCAACGCTAGCGCCAGCGGGCCGAGCCTCGATACCGGCGCGTTCCTGATGGCCGCACTCAACTTCGCGCTGGTGGTCATCGGGGCCTTCGTGGCGTTATTCGTTCTGCGACGTATTGCGTCACCGCTATTCCGCAAGCTCAGCCAATGGTCGTCTCAGCGTACCGAGAAAAGCGCCTTGCTGCGCACTCTCGTCGCCGTCGTGCTGGCCGCCATCGTAGATGTCGTCGTCGTCATACTGGCCTATGTCGTTGGCAATCTAGTCGCGACCTTTGCTATCGGTGAAGCGGGCAGCATGGAAACGCGTTTCTCGCTGTTCCTGAACGCCTTCTTGATGATCGAGCTGTTCAAGGCGGCGCTGCGCATGCTGTTCTCGTCGCATTACGATGGCCTGCGCTTGATGCCCATCGCTGCGCCACAGGCGTCGTACTGCAATCGCTTCCTCGCACGCCTGGCCGGCTTCATCGGTTATGGCATGTTGGTGGCCGTGCCCATCATCAATTACAACCTGTCGCCGGCGCTCGGCCAAGGGCTCGGCACGCTGATCATGCTGCTGGCGCTGATCTACGCTGCCACGGTGATCCTCAAGAACCGCGTTCCACTGCGCGACGCCCTGATGCAACGTGCCGATAATGCCGACATGAGCGCCACGCGCTTTGCGCTACGCCTGCTGGGACGCACCTGGCATATGCTGGCCTTGGCCTATGCCTTGGTGGTATTCGCCGTTACCGTGCTGCATCCGCAGACGGCGCTGCCCTTCGTGCTGCTGGCCACACTCAAGACCGTCATCATCATCGGCATCGGTATGTTGGTCTCGGGTGTGCTTACCCAGCTTATCGGCCGCCGCATTCGCCTTTCCGAAGATATTCAGCGTCGCCTGCCCCTGCTGGAAACACGTCTCAACGCCTACGTGCCGACCAGCCTCAAGGTGATTCGCGCGATCATTTTGATCGCGGTCGCGATGTTCGTGCTCAGCGCTTGGCAGGTCTTCGACCTCGCCGCCTGGTACGCCTCCGAGGCCGGCATACATGTCGTGGGTACCACGCTGAATGTGATCATCATCCTGCTGGTGGCCATCGCCGCCTGGATCGGTCTCGCTAGCCTAATCGAGCATCGCCTGAATGCGGATGCCGGTGCCGGTGAGCCTTCAGCCCGCGCCAAGACACTGCTGTCTCTATTCCGCAATGCCCTGGCGATCGCCTTGATCACCATGACGGTGATGATCATATTGGCGGAAATCGGCATCAACATCGGTCCACTGATCGCCGGTGCCGGGGTTCTCGGCCTCGCCATCGGTTTCGGCTCGCAGAAGCTGGTACAAGACGTCATCACCGGGGTCTTCATCCAGCTGGAAAACGCCATGAACACTGGCGATGTCGTCACCGTCGGCGGCACCACCGGTACGGCGGAACGTGTCGGCATCCGCTCGGTGGGGATTCGCGACCTGTCGGGCACCTACCACATCGTACCGTTCTCCTCGGTGGACACCGTCTCCAACTATATGCGTGAATTCGGTAACCATGTCGGAGAATACGGTATCGCCTACCGTGAGAGCATTGACGATGCCATCGAGCAATTGCAGGCCGCCTTCGACGCCCTCAAGGAAAGCGAGCACGGCTACAAGCTGCTCGAGCCGCTCAGCGTCGCGGGTGTGACCGCGCTGGCCGACAGTTCAGTCAACATCCGCGTGATCATCAAGACCACGCCAGGCGATCAGTGGGGCGTGGGCCGTGCCTACAACCGCTTGGTCAAGATGTACTTCGACGCTGCCGGCATCGAGATTCCGTTCCCGCACACCACGCTTTACTTCGGGCAGGAAAAGGATGGCAACGCACCGCCCGCCAACCTACGCATCCTGTCCCAGAAGGGCGAAGTCGTGGACGAGCAGCCGGAATCGCGGAACACGCAGCTCACACCCGATGCGCCGGCCGACAGCAATACCAATCCGGAGCACACCAAGCCGGACAACGACGAGGACCCGAACTGAGCCCAAGGCGTCGTCGCCTTCACGGCGACGCCTCGACGTCAAAGGGCCGCCCTACCGGGGCGGCCCTTTTTTCGGTCACGGCCTTTCTCGTCATTGCCGCCCCCGGAGGCACCAAGGGCGTCAATGATCGCTCAACGGCTTATTGCGTCGTCACCAGCATGATCGCGCAGAGCACTGCCGTCACCCACATGGCGGGTTTGATCTCGGTCAGGCGCCCCGTGCACAGCTTGATCGCCACGAAGCTCAAGAACGCGAAGGCAATGCCCAGCGTGATCGAGTAGGTCAGCGGCATGACGATGATCGCCAAGAACGCCGGGAAGGCCTGATCCATCTTCTGCCACTCGATGCGTCCCACCGGCGCTAGCATGAAGACGCCGACCATGACCAAGGCCGGCGCGGTGGCGATCGCCGGCACCAGCGACAACAACGGCGAGAGGAACAGGAACGGGAGAAACAGCAGCCCACAGACGACACCGACGATGCCCGTGCGCCCACCCTGGGCAACGCCTACGCCAGATTCGATGAACGTCTGCGCGGCACTGGTCCCAAGTGGCGCAGCGATCATCGAGGCGAAGGCATCCACGGTCATCGAGCGCTTGAGATTACGCGGTTGCCCATTGTCATCCTTGAGGTCGGCGGCTTCCGAGAGCGCCAGGAAGCATGACAGCGCATCGAAGAAATTGGTGAACAGCATCACGAAGATGAACGGCCAATAGGCCACCTTGAGCGCTCCCCACAGATCTACCTGCCACATGACGCTGAAATCCGGCCATGCCGCCAGGCCGCTCCATGCCACGACCACATCCGTACCCCACAGGCGCCCCATGGGTATCGCCACCAGCGTGGTGATGACAATGCCCAATACCAGCGCGCCGTTGACCCGCAACGTGACAAGAATCGCGGTCAACAGCATCCCGGCGATGAAGGTGATCAGCGCAGGCGTCAGTTCGCCCAGGGACACCAGCGTCGCGCCATTGTCGACGACGAAACCCGCGTTCTTGAAGCCGATGAAGGTGATGAACAACCCGATCCCGCAGGTGATCCCAGAACGCAACGAATCGGGAATCGCCTCGACGATCGCCTTGCGCACATTGAAAAATGCCAGCAGCGCAAACAGCACGCCCGACCAGAACACACAGCCCAGCGCCACCTGCCAAGGTAGCCCCGCCCCCTGCACCAGGGTGTAGGCGAACAGCGCGTTCATGCCCATGCCGGGCGCGACGAGAATGGGGTTACGCGCGTACAACCCCATCGCCAAGCTGCTGAGGAAGCTGATCAAAACGGTCGCCGAGAGCCCCGCCGAGAAAGGAATGCCCGCATCGCTCAGGACCGAGGGATTGACCACGATGATGTACATCGCCGCCAGGAAGGTCGCCAAGCCAGCCAACAGCTCGGTGCGCAGGGTCGAGCCATAGCGGCGGATGCCGAAGTAACGCTCCAGGGCGCTGTCCTGTTGCGTGGTCGATGACGTAGCAGCACGTCGGTGGGGAGTCTGCGCCATGATGTCGTTCCTATATGTGTCATTATTGTCATGAAGGACGTCCTGAGGTTTCGCACACCTTGACCGATTGGACAAGGGGGTAAAAACGCCAACGGCCCACAAGCCACCCTGATAAGGCGCCTGCAGGCCGCAACTCGCCCTTCATGACGGACGATAAAAAAGGGCGCCCGCAGGCGCCCAGGAGAGCAAAAAACGTTGGCTAGCGCGTACGTTCGCTAGGCTGCGGTAACGCCGGCAACGAGCGATCTAGCAGCTCCACGCTCTGGCGATAGAAGAGCTGGCTCTTCTGGTGCTCGCCCAAATTGGCGTAAAGCCTCGCCAGCTCGGCACATACCACCCCGCTGGGGCGCTGACGCTGACTGGCTTCGAAGTATTCCTGCGCCTTGCCCCAATAAGCGTTGCGCAACGATAAACGCCCCAGGCTCAGCAGTAAATCGGGATCGTTGGGGCGCTCCTGCAGCCATTTCTCGGCATACGCCAACTGGCGCCCGGCATCCACGTTGAGCAAGCCATAACGCAGCACCAAGCGCGTGTCCCAGTGCTCCTTGAGGGAATGACGCAGTAAGCGTTCGGCCATCGCTTCTTCACCATCCTTGACCAGCGCTTCGGTATACAAGACCACCAGCTCGACATCGCTACGCAGATAGTCGGGCATATCGGCCCACAAGTTGCGCACGCGGTTGGCGTCGGCATTAGGCTGGCGTTGGACCGCCTGCAGGATCAACTCGCGATAGGCACGCTGCTCCAGTTCCTGGCGCTCCTCCTCGGTGATCAACTGCTGCTTGTCGAGCTTGGGCAACAGGTGACGCAGCCCTTCCCAGTCATTGACGCTGAGATAGGCCTGACGCAGCAGCTTGAGCACCTGCGGATGGTTGGGCAGCTGCTTTTCGAGGCGCGTCAGCGTCGCCAGCGCCTCCTCGAACTGCTGGCGATCGAGCATTAGCTGCGCTTGCACCATGCCCACCGCGTTATCGGCCCCCTCGGTGCTGTGATGGGCACGCTTGAGTAGCGTATCGGCATGCTCGAAACGCCCCTGATAATGCGCCGCCAGTGCCGCAGAAAGGTAATTGACCAGCGGCGTACTGGAATCGTCCGCCGCCTTGACCAGATCCTTCTCGGCACGCTTCCAACGACCTTCGGCAAGCGCCACCAGGCCCCTTACGGTACGCTTCATGGCATTGCGATTGCGCGTGCGGCTATTCCAGACCTTGAGCCGGCTCACCGGACGGCGCAGGCGATGGAGGACGCGCAGCAGGAAATGCAGGGCCAGAAATACCGCCAGCAATATCACCAAGCCCAACCAGAACGAGGTCTGGATCGAGGTGTCCCCCACGCGTACCAGCCAGTAACCGGGCATCGACTGCATCAACTGGCCGAATAGCGCACCGACGGCCAGCCCCACGACGATGAGAAGAATCAGCTTTCTCATTCACTGTCTCCTTCATCGCCCTGACGTTGCTCGCCGCCACCGTCATCGTTGCCATTCTGGAAACGCTTCTCGATGAAGGCCTTGAGCGTCTGCTGCGACTCGCTGATATCCGGCAGCTCGGGCCGAATGGTCTTGTCACGCAACGACTCAAGACGCTCGAGGGAGGTTTTCACCGCATCGCGCTCGGTGTCGTAGTAGCGGTCGATCAGCGTGATCGCCTTGTCGAGGCTGGCTCGGTAAAGCTTGGGCTCGGTCTTGAGCAAGGCCAATTGAGCCTGCTCGAGCAAGAGACGCACGTTCTGGCGCAGATAGGACTCCTGCTCGGGCGTCACCAAGGCCTCCAGCGCTTCATCGTGACGGCGTATGACGACGAGATCCTTGAGCTCGCCGCCCAGACGAGAGAGCTGTTGTTGCCAGCCGCCCTCGAGCGAGGAATCGTCGTCGTTCTGAGCGGCCATCTCTTCTACATCCTGCTTGAGCGGCAACCCCGCCAGTTGTTCCTGCTGCGCCATCAACGCCAGATACAGCCCGGTGCGATCCACCGTGGGCACCGAATCAAGCGCCGCCAGCTCTGACTGAATCGCCCGACGCACCGGAATCAAGGCCGGGTTGTCGGCATCGGTCAAACGTTCATCAGCGGCCTTGAGCAACGCCTTGGCGCCCTTGACGTCACGCTCGAGCTGCAAACGCTGATTGGCCAGGCGCAGCAGATACTCGGCCTCGGCGTGCAACCACTCACGCGGGTCGGCCTCCTGCTCGTCGGCCAGCTCGGAGAGTACCTTGTCGAGATTTTTGTCGATGTCTTGACGATAGTCCTGAAAATCGCCCTTGAGCGATTCGAACGCTTGTTGCCGCTGGTCGAGACGCTCGCGCAGCGTGGCGAGCGTCTGCGCGTTCTCATCGCTGGCGCTGGCCAGTTCGGCCTGTTGCGTCTGCAAGCGTTTCCAGCCATACCCAAGCCCCAGCGCCACGACGATGGCAACGATCACGGCGATGATCAGCGCCACGATGGCCAAGCCACGCCCGTTGCCACCGCCGCCACCTTGCGACGCTTGAGTGGGGGGAGGCGAGGTGCCATTGCCGGCACCGCCGGCTTTACTCGACGTCGTCTTGTCATGCGCGGCCGTCTTGTCATGCGCGGTAGTGCCTGCCGATGTCCCGCCGGCCGACGATGATGCGCGCGTGCCGCCGGTCCGGGTCTTGCCCGTATCCTTGGCCGGGGTGTCCGTGGCTTTTTGCTGGGACTGGGCGCTCTGCCGGGATTTAGCGTCACGCTGGGCGGTGGACGTCGATGCGCTCGCCTTGCGCGACGCAGCGTCCGACTTTTCATCCGTCTTCGGCGTCGCATCGGAAGAGGCCTGGGACGCCGCGGCGCCGGTCGTCGATGCCTTGGACGACGCGGCGTCCGCCGCCTTGTCCGAGGCACCGCGCGTCTCGTCGGCTACCTCGCCGCCGGCGTCGGTGTCGGCCTTGTGAGTCTCGGAGGAGGCCGGCGACTGAGGCGTCTCGTCGGCGGACGTCGACGCATCGGTGGGCGTGTTCTTGTCATCCTGATCCTGTCGTTTGCTCATGTGTCGCTAGCCCTTTTCAAACTCATCGTGATCAACGTCGGCGCGTCACGTGTCGCCTACTTCCTGTACGGCGGTCACCAAGGCCTCGGGGGTTGCACCCTGCGCTACGTGTAGCGAAGCGAAGCCCATCGTGTCTGCCAGTGTAGCCAAACGCTGACTGGAAACGATTAGCGGTTTGTTCAACGCCGCCTGTCCGCACCAGATAACCAGATGCTCGAGCAATTCGCCACTGGTCACGGTCATGGCCGCGAAATCGCCAGTGGCGAGCCAGTCGGCAGCGGTCGTGTCCGGCGCCGTATAAACGCGCCGATAGAGTGCCAGCTTGGTGGCCCGTGCGCCACGTGCTTCGAGCGTCTGAGCAAGCGCCTGACGCCCACCCACTCCGCCGACGACCAGCGCACGCTGACCGCTGAGCCGAGCCAGCGAGCGCATCGCCAACAACGCCTCGCTGGTCGTGCCCAAGCCGGGATCGGGCACACTCGCCTTGATGTCTAGACCACGGTAAAGCGTCGCCGCCGTCGCCACCCCCAGTGCATAGAAACGCGGCCCCTGCGGCAATTGCGGCCAATAGCGATCGAGCCACTCGACCAAACACTCGGCGGCGAAAGGGCTGGTCACGACCACCACGTCGTACTGATCGACATCCAGCAAGGGAGTGCGCTTGACCTCGTCGACGTCGAGCGGCTGCAAGTGCATCAACGCCGGGCGGGCGGGCGCGAACCCCGCCTCCGACAAAGCCTTAGCCAGCCGCTCGCCGCCCTCGCCAGGGCGCGTCACCAGGATGCGTGACGCGACGCTCATTCACCTTGGCCGTAGATATCCGCGAGAATCTCGCCGGCCCCCTGCTCGAGCAGCGACTCGGCGATACGCACCCCCAAGGCCTCGGGTTCGGAAGCCGAACCACGCCCCTCGGCACGTAACACATGCGAGCCATCCGGATCACCGACCAGCGCCCGCAGCCATAGCGTACGGTCGTTATCCTCGAGCACGGCATAGCCGCCGATGGGCACCTGACAACCGCCGTCCAGGCGCGTATTCATGGCACGTTCGGCGCGCACGCGAGTCGCCGTCTGCGAATGATCGAGCGGCGCCAGGATTTCGAGCAGCGCTTCATCGTCATAGCGACATTCGATACCCAACGCGCCCTGGCCGCAGGCCGGCAGACTGACTTCCGGCGGCAGCTCCTGGGAGATGCGGTGGCCAAGCTCGAGACGTTCGAGTCCCGAGGTCGCCAGAATGATCGCCTCGAACTCGCCACTGTCCAGCTTGCCCAAGCGGGTTTGCACGTTGCCACGCAGGTTGAGCACCTCCAGATCGGGGCGCGCCTCCTTGACCTGCAGGCCCCGGCGCAGGCTCGACGTCCCGACGCGCACACCTTCGGGCAAAGCGTCCAGGGTCGCGTAATCGTTAGAGACGAAGGCATCCGTGGGTGCGCCGCTCTCCAGAATCACCGATAGCCCCAATCCCTCGGGGAAGTGCATCGGCACATCCTTCATCGAGTGCACGGCGATATCGGCGCGCCCGTCCAGCAGCGCCTCCTCCAATTCTTTGACGAACAGCCCCTTGCCACCGACCTTGGACAGCGGCGAATCGAGGATCTTGTCGCCGCGCGTCGTCAATGCGACCAGCTCCACCTCGAGTCCAGGATGTAGCGCCATCAGACGAGCCTTGACGTGCTCGGCCTGCCATAATGCAAGGCGGCTCTGTCGGGTGGCGATGCGCAGTGTCTGCATGGCGGGCATTGAACTCTCCTAAATGGGCGCACACCGATTCGGCGGCGGGTATGACTATCATCATAAAGCAGTCCCCGGTCGAGGAAAAATCCCGCCCCCAGCGTTCCCGTGCCCTACCCCACCTCGCCAGCGGCGCCGACTCTGGTACACTCAGGGCATCACCATCTCGACCAAGCAGGACGCCACGCCCGATGAGCAATACGACCAACCAATCCTGGGGCGGACGCTTCAGCGAGCCCACCGATGCCTTCGTCGCGCGCTTCACGGCATCGGTGGACTTCGACCGACGCCTCTATCATCACGACATTCGCGGCTCCATCGCGCATGCCACCATGCTCGAGCGTGTCGGTGTACTCACCTCTGATGAACGCGAGGCCATCGTGCAAGGCCTCGGTGAAGTCGAGCGGGAAATCGAGGCCGGGCAGTTTCCCTGGTCGGTGGAACTCGAAGATGTGCACATGAACATCGAGGCCCGGCTGACCGAGAAAATCGGCGTCATCGGCAAGAAGCTGCATACCGGGCGCTCGCGCAACGACCAGATCGCCACCGATATCCGGCTTTATCTGCGTGACGAGATCGATGTCGTCGCGGCCGAGATCGCCCGCCTGCGCGAGGGGCTAATCGAGCTGGCCACGCGCGAGGCCGATACCATCATGCCCGGCTTCACGCACCTGCAGACCGCCCAGCCGGTGACCTTCGGGCATCACCTAATGGCCTGGCAGGAAATGCTCACCCGCGACCACGAGCGCCTGCTGGACTGCCGCAAGCGCGTCAACGTGATGCCGCTGGGGGCCGCCGCGCTGGCCGGCACCACCTACCCCATCGATCGCCACGTCACCGCCGAATTGCTGGGCTTCGAGCGCCCCGCCGAGAACAGCCTCGACGCGGTCAGCGATCGCGACTTCGCCATCGAGTTCGGCGCCTTCGCCAGCACCCTGCTGATGCATCTGTCACGCATGAGCGAAGAATTGGTGCTGTGGACCAGTGCCCAGTTCGACTTCATCGATCTGCCCGATCGCTTCTGTACCGGCTCGTCGATCATGCCACAGAAGAAGAATCCCGACGTGCCAGAGCTGGTGCGCGGCAAGACCGGCCGCGTCTACGGCCACCTGATGGGGCTTTTGACGCTGATGAAGTCGCAGCCGCTGGCGTACAACAAGGATAACCAGGAAGACAAAGAACCGCTTTTCGACACCCTCGATACCGTGCAGGGCTGTCTCAAGGCGTTCGCCGACATGGTGCCGGCCATCGAGGCCAAGACAGGCAATATGTTCGAGGCCGCGCGCAAGGGCTTCTCCACCGCCACCGATCTGGCGGACTATCTGGTGCGTGCTGGCGTGGCCTTCCGCGATGCGCATGAAATCGTCGGTCAAGCCGTGGCGTTGGGCCTGCGCGAGCAGAAGGACCTTTCGGAGATGTCGCTTGACGAATTGCGCCAGTTTTCTGACGCCATTCAGGCCGACGTCTTCGAAGTGCTGACGCTGGAAGGCTCGGTGGCGGCGCGCAATCACATCGGCGGCACCGCGCCGGATCAGGTCCGCGCGGCTGCCCAACGTGCTCGCGATGCGCTCGCTACGCTGCAACAGGAGGCATGATGCGCTTACTTCCGATAACGGCCGCCCTCGGCATAGCCCTGCTCGCGCTCGCCGGTTGCGGCCAGAAGGGGCCGCTTTACATGCCCGATGACGAACAGGCCAGCGAGCAGTACGATCCGGCGGACGCCTATGAAGACGACGCCGACCAGGACGAAGACGCCGCCGCAGGCGACGCTTCTTCTCAATCCGACAGCGACGCAGACTGACGATGGATCATTTCAACTACCGCGACGGACAACTCTACGCTGAAGACGTGCCGCTGGCCGACATCGCCGAGCGCTTCGGTACGCCGTGCTACGTGTATTCGCGGGCGACCTTCACGCGCCACTTCAAGGCCTACAGTGACGCACTGGGCGAGCATCCGCACCTAATCTGCTACGCGGTGAAGGCCAATGCCAACCTCGCCGTGCTCGACCTGTTGGCGCGCCTCGGCGCGGGGTTCGATATCGTCTCCCAAGGCGAGCTCGAGCGTGTGCTGGCTGCCGGCGGCGATCCCGCCAAGGTGGTGTTTTCCGGCGTCGCCAAGCAGGCCGGTGAAATGGCCCGCGCGCTGGAAGTCGGCATCAAGTGCTTCAACGTGGAATCGCTGCCGGAACTCGAGCGCCTGAACCAGGTGGCGGGCGAATGCAGTCGGGTGGCGCGCGTCTCGTTGCGCGTCAATCCCGACGTCGACGCCCGGACGCACCCCTACATTTCCACCGGCCTCAAGGCCAACAAGTTCGGTATCGCCGTCGACGATGCCTTCGAGGTCTATCAGCGCGCCGCCGAACTGCCGAATCTCGAGGTCGTCGGCCTGGATTGCCACATCGGTTCGCAGCTCACTGAGCTGGCGCCCTTCCTCGACGCCCTGGACCGCCTGCTGGTGCTGCTCGACCGCCTGTACGAGTCGGGCATTACCATCGAGCATCTCGATCTGGGCGGCGGCCTCGGCGTGCCCTATCAAGACGAGCAACCGCCCGCGCCCTACGATTACGCCCGGGCCCTGCTCGAGCGCCTCGACGGCCGCGACTTGACGCTGCTCTTCGAGCCGGGCCGTTCGATCGCCGCCAATGCCGGCGTCATGCTTACCCGGGTCGAGTACCTGAAGCCCGGCGAGACTCAACATTTCGCCATCGTCGACGCCGGCATGAACGACCTGATTCGCCCCGCGCTGTATCAGGCATGGCAGCGCATCGTCCCGGTCGATACCCGAGCGCCGCGCGAGACGGCACTCTACGATGTGGTCGGCCCAGTCTGTGAAACCGGCGACTTCCTGGGTAAGGCGCGCGAACTGGCCATCGCGCCAGGCGACCTGCTCGCGGTACGCTCGGCGGGGGCCTACGGCTTCGTGATGGCCTCCAACTACAATAGCCGGCCACGTCCGGCCGAGATCATGGTCGACGGCGATAGCGCGCAAATCGTGCGCGAACGCGAGACGCTCGCCGCCTTGTGGGCTGGCGAGCATCGCCTGGCGGAGACCTCCTGATGCTGCTGCATTTCACCAAGATGCACGGACTCGGCAACGACTTCATGGTGGTCGACCTGGTCACCCAGCGAGCGCGGCTCGACACCGCGCGCATTCAGCAATTGGCCGATCGTCATCTGGGCATCGGTTTCGATCAGTTGCTGCTGGTCGAGCCGCCGCGCGACCCCGAGATGGATTTCCGCTACCGCATCTTCAACGCCGATGGCCATGAGGTGGAGAATTGCGGTAATGGCGCCCGCTGCTTCGCGCGTTTCGTGCGCGAGGCGCGCCTGACCCACAAGCGCGAGATTCGCGTCGAAACCCAGGCCGGGCCCCTGACCCTCCGCGTCGAGGAAGACGAGCGGGTTCGCGTGGACATGGGGGTGCCACTTTTCGCGCCCGAAGCCGTGCCCTTCGACGCCCCGACCGATGCGCCCACGCATACCTTGGAGGTCGACGACGCACGCTGGGAGATCGGCGTGGTTTCGATGGGCAACCCGCACGCTGTCCTCGTGGTCGACGATGTCGCTACCGCGCCGGTGGAACGCCTAGGGCCGCTCATCGAAGGCCACGTGCGCTTTCCCCGGCGCGTCAATGTAGGCTTCTTGCAGGTCGTCTCGCGTCACGAAGCGCGCCTACGGGTTTTCGAACGCGGCAGCGGCGAAACGCTGGCCTGCGGCACCGGCGCCTGCGCGGCAGTGGCCAACGGCATCCGGCGCGGGTTGTTCGAGAGCCCCGTCGATGTTCATCTACCCGGTGGCACGCTAACCTTGGAATGGCCCGCCGAGGATGCCCCCATGGTGATGATCGGCCCCGCCACCAGCGTCTTCGAGGGGCGCATCGCGCTACCTTAGCAGCATTGCCGAGTGCCCGGAGATCCTTCAAACAACGACACGGCACGCAAGACGGAAACACAGGAGAACATACGCATGTCCCAAGCCCAGGCGCCCGAGCCACGCACTACGCTCGACCCCGAGCGTGTCGCGCATTGGCTGGCCCGTCATCCCGACTTCTTCGTCGGCCGAGAGGGACTGCTCCAACAGCTCAAGGTGCCGCATCCCCACACCCAGGGCGCGATTTCTCTGCTCGAACGCCTCGTGCACGACCTGCGCGAGCGCGCCGAGACCGCCGAATGGCGCCTCGAGCATCTATTGGAGACGGCGCGCCACAACGAGGCGCAGTACCAACGCACACGCTCGCTTATCCTGGCGCTGCTCGAAGCGGAAAACATCGACGCGCTGGGCGAGGCCCTTTCGACCCAACTCAGCGAGCAATTTCGCACCCAGGCGGTCGCGTTGTGGCTGGACTCGCCCCACGACGACAGTGCCGTACAGCCACCCCAATTGCGTCTCGATGACGCCGCGCGCGCGACACTGGAGGCGCTTCTCGACGGTCACAACAGCCGCTGCACCCAGCTCTCGCGAGACGCGTGGCATCAGCTCCTGCCGCATTCCGAGCCACCCGAGAACAGCGGTTCATGCGCCGTCACGCGCCTGACCATGGGCGAGCCGCTCGGCTATCTGCTGCTTGCCAGCCAGGAGAGCGAGTACTTTCGTGCCACGCTCGACACCCTGTTCACCGATTACCTCGGCGAAATCGTCGGGCGTTTGCTGATTCGGCTGGATACCGCACATGCACGCCGCGATTGACAATTTTCTGCGCGGGCTAGCGGGGCATGCCAGCCCCGCGACGCTGGATGCCTATCGGCGCGACTTGGCCGCGCTGGCGCATTTCCTCGAGGCGCACGACATCGACGACTGGTCCACGCTGGATGTCGCCCTGGTGCGTCGCTTCTTGGGCGCCGAGCGCACCCGTGGCCTGGCCCCACGCAGTCTCGCCCGGCGCCGCGCCGCGCTATCGCGCTTCGCCGATCATCTGGTGCGCAGCGGCGTGCTCGCTCACAATCCCGTGGCCTTGACTCAGACCCCGCGTCAGCCTCGGCACTTGCCGCGCCCGGTGGATGTCGATCAGTTATCGCGCTTTCTGGACACTCCTCATGACGACACCCCGCTCGGCGTGCGCGATCAGGCCATGCTGGAGCTGTTCTATTCCTGCGGGTTGCGTTTGGCGGAGTTGACGGCACTGGACATCACGGATCTAGAGGCGCGGCGTGTGCGGGTCGTCGGCAAGGGTAGCAAGTCGCGCCAGATGCCCCTCGGCGGCCGTGCCCAGGTGGCGCTGGCGGCATGGTTCAAGGTCCGTGGCCAACTGGCCGACGCCGAAGAACGCGCGCTGTTCGTCGGTCAACGCGGCGTACGACTCGGGCATCGCGCGGTGCAAAAGCGTCTCGTGCATCTTGCCCGCGAACGCGGCCTGCCCGAACACCTGCACCCGCATCGCCTGCGCCATTCCTTCGCCAGCCACCTGCTCGAATCGAGCCAGGACCTGCGCGCCGTCCAGGAATTGCTGGGCCATGCCAATCTATCCACCACGCAGGTCTATACGCGTCTCGACTGGCAGCATCTCGCCGACGCCTACGATCAGGCTCACCCGCGTGCTCGACGGCACGAAACGTCCGGCGACGGCTGAAACACAAGGCTCTGGAGACAATCCACATGGCGATAACCACGCTGACCTTCGATCTTGACGACACGCTTTGGAACAACCGTCCGGTTCTCGAACGTGCCGAAGCCGGTCATTATCAATGGCTCAGCGACGCACTCGCCGCCGCCTCGCCCGACACCGACAGCGCGTTCATGACGCACTATCCTTTGAACGCATATCAGCAGCACCGCGCCGATGTAGCGCAGCGTTTTCCGCTCAAACGGGGCGATTTCACCTGGATTCGCGAACGTGCGTTGTTCGAAATGGTGGAAGCTTATGGGCTGCCGCGCCTTCGGGCGCGCCTGTGGGCAGCACACGCCATTGCGCATTTCCTCGACCTGCGCCATGACCTCACGCCTTATCCCGAGGTAGCGGCCATGCTCGACACGCTACGCCGACGCTATCGGATCGCCGCGATCACCAACGGCAACGCCGATCTCAAGCGCCTGGAGCTGGCCGACCATTTCAGCGTCATGATCGCCGCGGGCGAGCTGCATGCCCCCAAACCCGACCCACGCGCCTTCCTCGCGGCGCTGGCACGGCTCGGTGCCCAGCCGGCGCAGGGTCTCCATGTCGGCGACTCCTGGCGCGAGGATGTGCTACCCGCGCATCGCCTGGGCATGCAGGTAGCCTGGATCGACGCCAAGAACGAAGGTCCGTGCGAGCTGCCATCCGGCGTGCATCGCCTCACGCATGTGCGTGAACTACCCACCCTACTCGCTAGACTGGCGGGCTAGGTTTACGCGTCATCCCTCGCGCATAGCCAGGCATCCATGCGCGCGCATGCCTCGTCGACGCCTTGCCGCTTGAGCGCAGAGAAGAGCTGCACACTGACCAGGTCTTCCCACTCGGCGAGCTGGCGACGCACCGCCAGAAGCGAAGACTTGGCCGCACCGGGCTTGAGCTTGTCGGCCTTGGTCAACAGGATGTGCACGGGCATCGCTTTCTCGTCGGCCCAGCCCAGCATCATCTGGTCGAATTCGCTCAGCGGATGCCGTACATCCATGACCAACATCAAGCCCCTGAGCGCCTCGCGCTGGTACAGATACTCGCTCAAGTGACGCTGCCACTCCAACTTGACCTGATCCGGCACCTTGGCGAAGCCGTAACCGGGCAAGTCCACCAACCGATACGCCTCGTCGTTCGCGAGGGTGAAGAAGTTGATCAGTTGCGTACGTCCCGGCGTCTTGGAGGTGCGCGCCAATGCCTTCTGTCGGGTGAGCGTGTTGATAGCGCTCGATTTGCCGGCATTGGAGCGCCCGGCAAACGCCACTTCCGCGCCCGTGTCAGGCGGACACAAGGCCAAGCGCGGTGCACTGATCAAAAAACGCGCGGTCTGATAGTTGATCTTGCCATCTTGCATGTTGGTTCTCGACTGAGCTGCCGCCCATGAGCGGCGAATGATCCATGAAGGACGTTTGCGCCACAGTGTATCATTGCGTGGACGCCGCGCATGCGGGCAAGCCGCCACCGATAGCCCTCGCGCCCTTTCCATGGCGATGCTTGGAGTGGTATCACTAAAGCATGTGTTCACATTGGCCGTTCGGGAACCCTGGTTGCCGTCGCGGTTCAAACGTTCATCATGATGGGCGACGAACGCTCGCCGTCTGTTTTTCTGCTGTTTATGCAAGGCAAGGAGAGATGCATGTTGAAGTCGTTGTTAGTACTGGTCGCCGGTCTGGGTATGTCAACGCTGGTCATGGCCGCCGGCCCGGTCGCGGGAGAAGATTATAAGGTGCTCGACGAACCCGTGAAGACCGAAGTCCCGGATGGCAAGATCAAGGTCAACGAGGTGTTCTGGTACGGTTGCCCGCATTGCTACGCCCTTGAAGAGCCGCTCAATGCCTGGGTCGACGAGCTGCCCGACGACGTTGCCTTTCAGCGCATTCCGGCCACCATGGGCGATACTTGGACCAAGCATGCGCGCGCCTTCTACGCCGCCAAGGCATTGGGCATCCAAAAAGAAATGCACAGTGACTTCTTCGATGCCATTCACGAGAAAGGCCAGCGCCTCACCGAACCGGACGCCATCGCCGAATTCTTCACGCACTACGGCGTTAGCAAGGACGATGCGCTCGAGGCCCTCGAGTCCTTCGGCGTGAAAAGCCAGATCAATCGCGCCAACGCCAAGATGCGTAGCTACAAGATCATGGGAGTTCCCGCCCTGATCGTCGACGGTCATTACGTGATCACGCCCAGCAGCGCCGGCTCGCTGGAGAACATGCCCAAGATCGCCGATGCCCTGATCGACAAGGTACGCAGCGAACGCAATGAGTAATGCTACCGCCGCGGCGCCTGCTTCCCAGGCGCCCCGCTCGCTACGCCTGCTGACCTGCAATCTGCAGGTCGGTATTCATACCTCCGCCTACCATCACTACCTGACGCGCAGTTGGCAGCACCTGTTGCCGCATCCCAAGCGTCAGGGACGCCTCGATCTGATCGGCGATACACTACGCGACTACGATATCGTCGGCCTTCAGGAGGTCGATGGGGGCAGTTTCCGCTCGGGGCACGTCAATCAGGTCGAGTATCTCGCCATGCGGGCCGAGTTTCCTCACTACTACCAGCAGCTCAACCGCAACCTGGGGCGTGTCGCCCAGCACAGCAACGGCCTGCTGTCGCGCCTGACGCCGCGTCAAATAGACGAGTATCGCTTGCCCGGCACGTTACCGGGGCGCGGCGCCATTCACGCGCGCTTCGGCGACGGTCCCGATGCCTTGCACCTGGTCGTGGCGCACCTGGCTCTGGGACATCGCGCGCGTACCCGGCAACTCGACTACTTGAGCGAGCTTATTCAACCGCTACGCCACGTGGTTGTGATGGGCGACCTCAACTGCACGCCGGACCAGATCAACGCCCACCAGCGCTTCTGCCATGCGCTGCCGCTGCACCCGGTGGTGATGCCGTTGTCGTATCCCGCCTGGCAGCCGCGTCGCGCGCTCGACCATATTCTGATCTCCGACGCCTTGCACGCCGAACGCTTCGAGGTACTCGACCGGTTGTTTTCCGACCACCTGCCAGTGGCAGTGGACATTCAACTGCCCACCGCCTGCCTGCGCAGCATGCCCGACGATCATGCCGCCTCATGAGCGACTGGCACCACGCCGATACGACCGCGACGCTTACGTTGCGGCCATGAGACGCACCCAGTCGATCATCGGTGCCGGATAGACCCCCAACAGCACGACCAAGGCCGCCAGCGCCAGCACCACCACGCCACCGGCGCGTTGCGCCCAGTCAGTGGTGGCGTCACGGCGCTGCATGCCCGGCTCGGGCAAAAAGAGCGTCACCATCACGCGGAGATAGTAGAAAAGCCCGATGGCGCTCCCGGCCACCACGGCGCCGACCAGCCACCAACGACTGGCTTCGACCCCCACCGCCACGATGTAGAACTTGCCGATGAAGCCCGCAGTCAGGGGAATGCCGGCCAGCGACAGCATCATTACCGTCAGCACCGCCGTCAGGTAGGGCCGCCGCCAGAACAAGCCTCGATAATGGTGCAAACGGCTGGCATCGGCGCCACCATAAGGGCTCGACAGCAGCGTCACCACGCCGAACGCGCCCAGCGTCGTCAGTACATAGGTCACCAGATAGATACCCGCGGTTTCCACCGCCAGCCCCTCGTTGATCACCAGCGCTACCAACAAATAGCCGAAATGCGCGATCGAGGAATAACCCAGCAAGCGCTTGAGATCTTGCTGCATCAACGCCAGCAGGTTACCGGCCAGCATCGTCACGAAGGCGAGTACGGCGAGCAGGCTGTGAAACCAGGCATCCTGGGTCGCCGGGGCGGATTGCAGTAGGCGCAGCAAGACGATCAGCACCGCCACCTTGCTTGCCGAGGCCAGAAAGGTGGCCGCCGGGGCAGGGCTACCTTCATAGACGTCCGGCGTCCACAAATGGAACGGCACGATGGAGAGTTTGAAGCCCAGCCCGATGAGCATCATGCCCATGCCGGCCAGCAGCCATCCATCGCTCCCTGCCGACGCCAATGCCTCACCAAGTCCGGCGAAATCGAGATGCCCGGTGCGCGCGTACAGAAGTGCCATGCCAAACAGCAAGAAGGCCGAGGCCGCCGCGGAGAGCACCATGTACTTGACGCCCGCTTCCAAGGCACCACGCTCGCGATAGGTGTAGGCCAGCATGCCGTAAAGTGGCATCGACAACAGTTCCAGACTGAAGAACAGCGAGGCCAAGTGGCGACTGCTCACCAGCGCAATCCCACCAGCGGCAGCACACAACAGCAGCAGGTAATATTCCTCGCGTGGACCGCGCGCGCCTTCGAGGTAAGCATGTCCCAGCGTGGCGCAGGCCAGTGTAGCGACGAGAATCAATACACCGCCGAAGATCGACAGACCGTCTACCGTCATCAGCAACGTCACGTCGAGCGGCGCCTGCCACCAGGCCAAAAGCTGTGCCGCCAGCGCCAGATTGAGGCCAATCACGGTCAATGTGGCCGTCAGGTCATAACACCGACGCCACGCAATGGTCAGCATTACCACGATGGCCGTAGCGCAGACGAGAATCAGTGGTGAAAGAGCAAGCAGCGACGTCATGGCGTTTCCTCAGGCATGGCAGGCGTTTCTTCCAGCGTCATGATGCGCTCAACGTTTTGCATCGCTGCCTCCGAGGTATGCAACAACGGGCCAGGGTAGAGCCCAACCCACAACACCAGGGCCAGCAGGCCGAGCATCATCACGATTTCGCGGCCATCGAGCCCACCCAGCGGCGTGTCTTCTTTGGCCGGGCCGAAGTAGACGCGTTGCATGATGAAGAGCGAATAGATCGCCGCCAGTACGAAGCCGCCACTGGCGACCACGACCACCCAAGGCCAGGTATCGAAGGTACCGAACAATACCAGGAACTCACCCACGAAATTGGCCGTCCCCGGAATGCCCATCGAGGCTGCCACGAAGCACAGCGCAATGCCCGGCAGCCCCTTGATGCGGCCCCATAGGCCACCCATCAGGCGCATGTCGCGGGTATGCAGACGCTCGTAGAGCTGGCCACTGATAATGAAGAGTCCCGAGGCCGAGAAGGCATGCGCGACCATCAGTACCACCACGCCCTGCAACGCCAGTTCGGTGCCACTGTAGATGCCGATCAGCACGAACCCCATGTGGGAAATGCTGGAATAGGCCACTAAGCGTTTCAGGTCATGCTGGCCGCAAGCCAGGATCGCGCCGTAGAAGATCCCCAGGATGCCAAGCCCCATCGCGACCGGCGCGAAAGCCTGAGAGGCCTCGGGAAACAGCGGCAAGGCGAAGCGCAGCATGCCGTAGGCGGCGGTCTTGAGCAGAATCCCCGCCAGGTCGACGCTCCCCGCGGTGGGTGCCTGGGCATGCGCGTCGGGCAGCCACCCATGCAGCGGCACCACCGGCATCTTGACCGCGAAGGCGATGAAGAAGCCCAGCATCAACCACCATGCCATCTGAGGGGAGAGCTCGTTCTGCGCAGTATGGCGCAGGGCCTCGTAGCTGAAGCTGTATTCTCCGGTGGCGGCGTGATGTGCAAACACCAGGCCGAGAATGGCCACCAGCATCAAAAGCCCACTGGCCTGGGTGTAGATGAAAAACTTCGTCGCCGCCTGAATGCGCGTGTTACCCGTGGAACCGCTATGCCCCCACAACGCGATCAGGAAGTACATGGGGACCAGCATCATTTCCCAGAAGAAGAAGAACAGGAACAAATCGATGGCCAGGAAGACGCCGACCACGCCACCCAGAATCCACAACAGATTGAGATGGAAAAAGCCGATGCGGCGCGAGATCTCGTGCCATGAGCACACCACCGCCAGCACGCCAAGTAGCCCGGTGAGCGCGATCATGATCAACGACAGGCCATCCAGCGCCAAGTGGACCTCAATGCCGAAACGCGGGATCCAAGCGGCACGCCACTCAAGCACCCAGTCCGAAGCCCCCTGCGCGGCGTTCAAACCGTAATCGCCATGCCACCACACGCCCAAGACCAGCGCCAACTCGAGCAGCATGGTGCCCAGGGCAATCCAGCGCGGCGGTTGCTCGCCGAAACGCTCGGCTTGCCAACACAGCAATCCGCCGATGAAGGGAATCAGAATCAACCAGACAAGAATCATCAGCGCTGCGCCCCCTCAGCTTGCCACGTTAGCCTTCTATCCCCGCCACCGGTGTCTTTCTTCAAGTCGTACATCGCTTACCCCAAAGCCAGGAAGATCAGCACCACGGTCGCGCCCAGCGTCATCGAAACGGCATAGTGGCGCAGCCGCCCCGTCTGGGATCGCGTCAACAACCAGCGCAGGCCGCGCGCCAGCAACGGCACCAGATTGCACAATCCATTGATCCAGTCGCTACGCCACAGCCACACGAGGCCACGGAAGGGCTTGACCAGCACCGCGTCGAACAGGGCATCGAAGCCCCAGGCGTGATGCCACAAGCGCCACAGACGTGCGCCTTCGGGCAGGGCGACCAGGCGCGCCACCAACTCGCGCCGCCACGCGAACAGCCACAGCGCCACCGCCACGCCGCCCACGGCAACCAGCATGGCACCGATCTCCAGCGCATGGCGTCCGGCTTCCTTCGCCGCGCCGGGGCTCGCCGGCAGCACCTCGTCGAGCGGTGGATGAATCCAGGCACCGACCAGAGTCGAAAGCACGATCAGCACGACCAGTGGCAGGCCATGCACCAGACCGCGCCCGCCCTCGGCATGGCGACTATGATCGCTTCCCGGTGTGCCGTGGAAGGTGCCGACGATCAAGCGCACTGTATACAGCGAGGTCAGCAGCGCGCCGACCAAACCCGCCATCAGCAAGCCGATATGCCCAGACGCCAGCGCTTCCCAGAGAATTTCGTCCTTGCTGTAGAAGCCAGCCGTCACCAGTGGCAATGCCGCCAGCGCCGAGCCACCGACCACGAACCCGGCATAGGCCAGCGGCAACTTGCGCCACAGCCCACCGAGGCGCCGCATATCCTGTTCGTGATGACAGGAGACGATCACCGAGCCGGCCGAGAGGAACAGCAACGCCTTGAAGAAGGCGTGAATCATCAGATGGAAAATGGCCGCATCGAAGGCGCCCACCCCCAGCGCCAGGAACATGTAGCCGATCTGGCTCATCGTCGAATAAGCCAGAACGCGTTTGATATCGGTCTGCGCCAAGGCGGCGAACCCAGCCATCAGTAGCGTCACCGCACCGATCCAGCCCACCAGCGTTAGAACATCCGGCGCCAGCAGGAACAGGCCATGCATACGCGCGATCAGATACACCCCGGCGGTGACCATGGTAGCCGCGTGAATCAGCGCCGATACCGGCGTGGGGCCGGCCATGGCATCGGCCAACCAAGTGTGGAGCGGCAACTGTGCGGACTTGCCGAGCGCCCCACCAAGCAGCATCAACGTGGCCAGTTCGACCATCAGATCGCCGTGTGCCCAGACCTCCGGCGCCCGCGCCAACAGCGTCTGGATATTCAGCGTGCCCAGCTCGACGAACAGGATGAATAGCCCGATCGCCATCAGTACATCGCCGATACGCGTCACCAGGAAGGCCTTGAACGCCGCCCAGCCATTGGCCGATTCATGGTAGTAGTAGCCGATCAACAAATAGCTGCACAGGCCGACGCCTTCCCAACCGAGATACAGCAGCAACAGATTGTCGCCCAGCACCAGCAGCACCATGCTGAACACGAACAGGTTCATGTAGGCATAGAAACGGCGCACCCCCGTGTCGCCGCGCATGTACCAGGCCGCGAACAGATGGATCAAAAAGCCCACGCCGGTGATCACGCCGAGCATCGTCAGTGACAGCCCATCGACCAGCAGCCCCATCGACGACTGGAAATCGCCCACGTCGATCCAGGTCCAAAGTTCCATGACCTGTGCCGCCGAGCCATGCTCGAGGAAGTCGAGGCCCACCCACACGGTCGTGGCCGCCGCCAGTCCCAGCACGGTGACCCCCACCGTCGCCGCGCCACGCAGCGACAGGCGGTCACCGCTCAGCGCCAGGACGAGACACCCCAATAGGGGAAACAAGAATGTCAGTGTGAGTAGATTCATCCGCGCAACCTGCTTGCCGCATCGATATCAAGGGTCTTGAAGCGCCGATAGAGCTGCAACAGCAGCGCCAGGCCCACGCTTGCCTCGGCCGCTGCCAGGGTAATCACCAGCAGGAACATCACCTGGCCGTCGGGCTGCCCCCAGCGCGTCCCCGCGACGATGAAGGCGAGCCCCGCCGCGTTCATCATGACTTCCAGGCTCATCAGCACGAACAGCATATTACGGCGCATCATCAGCCCCACCAGCCCCAGCGCGAAGAGGATCGACGCCAGGATCAGGCCGTGTTCCATGGGAACGCCATTCATCGTGAATTCTCCTCGCTTGAGGTGTCGTCACCGAGCGAGCGCTCGCTGGCGGCGCGCCCGCGGCCATCTGCGGTGCGCTTGCTCGGCACTTGGCGTACTGCATGTGACTCGTCATGCGCCTCGCTGCGCCCCAGATGAGACGCCGCCACCAACGCCGCCAACAGCAGCATCGCAGCGAGTTCGACGACGATCAGATAAGGCCCGAACAGCAACGTGCCCACCGCCTTGGCGGTCAAGGTCTCGCCCTCGATACGGCCGCCCACATCGGTGCCGATCAAGGTCACCAACAGCACCAGCAGCAAGACCCCGCTGAGTATTGCCGGCCCTAGCCAGGTGCTCAGACGCAACCAGGCACGCTCCTGCTGCGCAGCGGCCTCCCCCAGGTTGAGCATCATCACCACGAACACGAACAACACCATGATCGCGCCGGCGTAGACGATGATTTCCAGCGCCCCGGCGAAGGGTGCCCCCAACGCAAAGAACACCATCGCCACCGCGATCAACGAGACGATCAGATAAAGCAAGGCATGTACCGGGTGCCGCCCGGTGACCACCCCAAGCGTCGCGAGCACGGCGACCACGGCGCTGAGATAGAAGGCGATTTCCATGGTGTCTCCCTATCCTAGTAAGGGCATCCCTGATCAGGGCATCAACGACTTGACGTTGATCGGCTCGGCTTCGTTCTGTGCCTCACCCTTGTCTTTTCCGGCGATCGACAGCCCCGCCACGCGATAGAAGTTGTAGTTATGGTCCTTACCCGGCCCGGAGATCAGCAGATCTTCTTTCTCGTAGACCAGTTCCTGGCGCCGAAACTCGCTCATCTCGAAATCCGGCGTGAGTTGGATCGCCGAGGTCGGGCAGGCTTCCTCGCACAGCCCGCAAAAAATGCAGCGCGAAAAATTGATGCGGAAGAATTCCGGATACCAGCGGCCATCGTCGCGCTCGCCCTTCTGCAGCGAGATACACGCCACCGGACACGCCACCGCACACAGATTGCACGCCACGCAGCGCTCCTCGCCATCGGGATCGCGGGTCAGCACGATGCGTCCGCGATAGCGCGGCGACAGATAGACCGGTTCTTCCGGGTACTGCAGGGTCTCGCGCTTGCGGAAGGCGTGCATGAAAACCATGCCCAACGTCCGTAGCTGCGACCATGTCCCCGCGAGCAGTGATTTAATCGTCACGGTCTCCTCCAGTCTCGACGCTTAGCCACCGGCAGGGCTGAATATCAGAATCAGCGCGCCGGTCACCAGTAGATTGATCAGGGTCAGTGGCAGGCAGATCTTCCACCCAAAGCTCATCACCGCGTCATAGCGAGGACGCGGCAATGCCGCGCGCAGCAGCACGAAAAAGCCCACGAATATGGCGGTCTTGAGCAGGAACCACACGATAGGCGGCAGCCACGGGCCGTGCCAGCCACCCAGGAAAAGCGTCACAATCAACGCCGATACCAGCACGATGCCAACGTACTCGCCGATGAAGAACATGCCCCATTTCATGCCCGAGTACTCGACGTGATAACCGTCGGCCAGCTCCTGCTCGGCCTCGGGTTGGTCGAACGGATGACGGTGCGTCACGGCAATGCCGGCGACCAGAAAAGTACAGAAGCCGAAGAACTGCGGCACGATGAACCATATCGTTTCCTGCGCGGCCACGATCTCGCGCATGTTGAACGAACCGGCCATAGCCACCACACCCATCAGCGACAAGCCCATGAAGACTTCGTAAGAAAGCGTCTGCGCCGAGGCGCGCATCGCCCCCAGCAAGGCATACTTGTTGCCGCTCGACCATCCGCCGAAGAGCACCGCATAAACGTTGATGCCCGCCATGGCAAAGAAGAAAAGCAAGCCGATGTGCAGGTCGGCCACCCCCCAACTGGGGGTGATGGGGATGATCATGAAGCTCAATAACAATGACGCCATGGCGATCGCCGGCGCCAGCACGAAGAAGGTACGGTCGGCGAACGGCGGGATCCAGTCCTCCTTGAAGAGGATCTTGAGCATATCGGCGAGGATCTGCAGCACCCCGAACGGCCCCACGCGGTTGGGACCATGACGATCCTGCCATAGACCCAAGAGGCGCCTCTCCACCATGGTCAGCAGCGCCCCTGCCCCCACCGCAGCGATCAGGATCACCAATGCTTGAAAAAGTGCGAACGCGATCGCCTCGACCTGTGGCGTCCACCAGCTCATGCGCGCACCTCCTGGGGTTCGAGATGGGCCCACTCAGGCTCGGCCAAAGGCAGCCCCGACTGATCTGGCACGCCAATCACGCCATCGGGCCAAGCATCGCTGATCTCTACCGGTAGCGTGAGCTGTCGCTCCCCTAGGTTGAGCGTCAACGTAGCGCCCGACGACATCCGCAACCGCTCGGCAGCAGCGCGCGACACGGTAAAGCGCGTCTCGTGCATACGTGTCTGGATCGGCTCGGCCCGCGTCGAGGTCTCGTCACCTCCGAACAACCGCGCCTGCGGCACCGCCAGCCATTGATCGTCACGAACAGCGAAGCGTGCCGGCAGCGTTCGCGCGTAGTCGTAATCCCCGGGCAGCGGTCCCAACAATCGCACGCCGGGATCGCCGGCCCGCAGATGCCCACCGACCTCGTCCTGGAACTTGTTCCAGGCTTGCGGCGAGTTCCAGCCCGGCGCCCAGGCGAACGCCACTTCGCGGCGCGGTTCGGCGTAACCGGCATAACCCTCCATGGAGAACGCGAATGGCGTGTCGGCGTCCTGCGGTGCGCGGGGTTCACTGACATCGAGATTGGCGCGCATCGCCGTGCGACCGCTATAGCGATGAGGCTCACGCGCCAAACGCAGTCCATGTACGCGATAGGCGGCGCTCAAACCGGCATCCCCGGCCGGCGCCAGAGCGGGGTACGTCATGGCCATGTCACGCGTCACTTCATCGAGCGTGAGCGGCGTCATCGACTGACGTTCGACGCTGACCTTGAGCGCGTTGAGCCACCGCCAGCTTTCGCGGATGCGCGTTTCGGGGCGAATATAGCTGGGCTCGAAGACCTGATAGAAACGCTGCGCCCGGCCCTCCAGGCTGACCAGGGTGCCATCGCTTTCGGCAAAGCTCGCCGCCGGGAGTCCGATATCCGCCTTGTCCCAGGTCGCGGTGCGCTGATGGTCGAGCGTGACGATGCAGTCGGCACGCTGCAGGGCGGCATCGACCTGACCCGCTTCGGCGCGTACGTACAGGTCGTTTTCGAGAATCACCACGCCATCGGCCTCGCCGCTGTTCAAGCATTCCAGGGCCCAATCCAGCGATTGCCCGCCAAGTAGCGACAGGCCGGTACTGTTGGCCTCACGGCGCACCAACGATAACGCTCCGGGCCGTGTCCGCCGCGCCAGGGCGCGCGCCACGTTGCCGGCCGCCTCGAGCACCGCCGGTGTTCCCAGCGAGCCACCCGAGACCACCAGTGGACGCTGAGCCGCCATCAAAGCCTCGGCGATACGGCTTGCCAGCGCTGTAGTCACGTCGTCGAGCGCGTCCGGGCACGGCGCCTCGGGATCGATGTAGTGCGCCACGGCGAAGCCCAGCCGCGCGATGTCGTCCGGCGCGGCGTTGTAGGTCTGCTCCGCCAATGCGTCCAGCTCGGTCGCATCCGGCGTGGCCAGGAAAAAGGGATGATGCGCTTCTTGCGCCAGCGTTTTCACCGCCTCGGCGTTCCAGGACGGGATGCCGCGCTCGGCGGCCAACGCCTCGCCTTTGGCGTTGACCGCCTGGCGAATGGCCAACGCCATGCGCGCGGCACTGTTGATGAGGTCCTCGCCGAGTACGAACACCGCATCGCAACGTTCGATCTCGCGCAGGCTCGGCGACGGCAAGCCACAGCGAGTATTGAGCTCGTTCATGCGTACCAGCAACTCGAACTCACGGGCGGCGATGCCGGTGGAGAAGTTGGCCTCCCCCACCAGCGTGCGCAGCATATGGTTGCTTTCCAGGCTCGCCCGTGGCGAGCCGATACCTATCACGCGGCGCGCGTTACGCAGCCCATCGGCGGCACGATCCAGCGCATCGTCGATTTCCAAACTGATGGTGCCGGCGACCACGCTCGTTTCGCCGGGCTCGGCGCCGACACGCTGGCGCTCGCGCCATTCGGGAACGCGCGGACGATCCTCGCGATTCACGTAGCCGTAGCCGAAACGCCCGCGATCACACAGGAAGTAGTGATTCACTTCACCATGATAGCGGTTCTCGATACGCCGGATATCGCCGTAGCGCTCGCCGGGGCTGATATTGCAACCCACCGCGCACTGATGGCAGACGCTGGGGGCGAACTGCAAGTCCCACTTACGGGTGTAGTGTTCGGAGTGGGTCTGGTCGGTGAATACCCCGGTCGGGCAAACCTCGGTGAGATTGCCAGAGAAAGGGCTCTCCAGCGTGCCTTCTTGAAAGCGCCCGAAATAGACGTTGTCGTGCGCCCCGAAGGCGCCCAGATCCCCGCCGCCGGCATAATCTTGATAGAAGCGCACGCAGCGGTAGCAAGTGATGCAGCGGTTCATCTCATGTCCGATGAACGGCCCCAGATCCTGGTTCTGGTGGGTACGCTTACGGAATCGATAGCGGCGGCTGTCATGGCCGGTCATCACCGTCATGTCCTGCAAATGGCAGTGGCCACCTTCCTCGCAGACCGGGCAGTCATGCGGGTGGTTGATCATCAACCATTCGATGACATTGGCGCGAAACGCCTTGGCCTCATCATCCTCGATGGAGATATAGGCATCGTCCTGCACCGGCGCCATGCACGACATGACCAGCATGCCCTGAGTGTCGTCGGCATTCTTGTACTGCTTGACCGCGCACTGGCGGCAGGCACCCACGCTGCCCATGGCCGGGTGCCAGCAGAAATATGGGATATCCAGCCCCAGCGACAGGCAAGCGTGCAGCAGGTTATCGGCGCCGTCGACCTCGTAATCCCGGCCATCCACGTGAATCGTTGCCATTATCGCTCCTCGCCCGTCGTCATCGTCACGTCGTTCATACGCTACCCACCGGGATCGGGTCGGCATGCGCCTTGCCCTGGCCACGCGTGACACCACGCTCGAATTCATCGCGGAAATAGTGAATCGCCGACGCCATTGGCATGGCCGCGCCTGGCGCATGCGCGCAGAAAGTCCGTCCCGGCCCCAGGTCCACCGCCAGCGATTCCAGCAAGTCGATATCGCCGCGCTCGCCCTCGCCGGCTTCCAGCGCCTGCAGGAGCTTGACGCTCCACGGCAGGCCATCGCGGCACGGCGTGCACCAGCCGCAAGACTCGCGGGAGAAGAATTCTTCCAGGTTGCGCGCCAGCGATACCACGCTTTGATCGTCGGCCACCACCGCGATGAGCCCGGTGCCCAGACGGCTACCGGCATTGCCGATGGTGTCGAAATCCAGCGCCAACTCGAGATGCTCGGGCAGCAGAAAGCCGGTACTCCCGCCACCGGGTAGCCAGGTCTTGAGCGTATGGCCATCGCGCATGCCGCCGGCGCGCTCCATCAGCTCGTTGCCCGTGGTGCCCATCGGCAACTCCCACAGGCCGGGCCGCTTGACCTTGCCGGAGACGCCGTACAGCTTGGTGCCGCCATCGCTGCTCTTGCCCTGAGACAAGCCTTGATACCAATTGGCACCGTGCAGCACGACGGACGGCACGTTGCACAGCGTCTCGACGTTATTGACCACGGTGGGCTTGCCCCAGGCGCCGCTTTGCCCGGGAAAGGGCGGCTTGGCCCGAGGGTTGGCGCGTTTGCCCTCCAGCGAGTTGATCAGCGCGGTTTCCTCGCCGCAGATATAGCGCCCGGCGCCCGTATGCAGGGCGATATCGAAATCCCAACCGCTACCGGCCACGTCACGGCCCAGCCAGCCGGCGGCACGGGCCTCGTCCAGGGCGCGTTGCACCGTACGCGCGGCGTCGACGTATTCGCCGCGCATGAAGATATAGCCCTGGTAGGCATTGTTGGCGAAGCCGGCCAGGATCATGCCCTCGATGAGCAGATGCGGCTGCTGCTCGAGCAACAGGCGATCCTTGAAGGTGCCGGGCTCCATTTCGTCGGCGTTGCAGACGATATAACCGCGCGGGATGCCCTCACCCTGCATGGTCAGGCTCCACTTGAGCCCGGCGGAGAACCCGCCGCCACCGCGTCCGCGCAGATTGGCGGTCTTGAGCTCATCGATCAGCGTCTTCGAGGTCAGATCGCGAAAGGCCCGCTCGACGCTGGCGTAGCCCTGCTGCTCGCGATAGTCATCGAGCATCACCGGCGTGCCGTCGTCGTTGAGCCGGAAGGTCAGCGGATGCGTTTCAGGGCGGCGTTCGTCGCGGTCTTGCAGAATTCGGCTCATGCCTCGTTCTCCCAGTTCATGCGTACGCCTCCAGCAGCGAGGGGATCTCCTCGGGCGTCACCGGCCCGTAGGTATCGTCACCGATCATCAACGCCGGACCACGGTCACAGGCGCCGAGACAACACACTGGCAGCAACGTGAACCGACCATCCGGCGTGGTCTGCCCGAAGCCGATGCCGAGATGCGCGAAGAAGGCATCACGCAGGGCTTCGTAATCGGTGAGAAAGCACGAGCTGCTGTCACATATCAGGATCACGTGGCGTCCCACCGGCTGGCGGAAGATCAAGCTATAGAACGTCGCCACGCCCTCAACGCTCGCCGGCGGCACACCGAGTTCACGCGCGATGGCCTCGATAGCCGCGTCCGGCACCCAACCATGGCGTTTCTGAACGATCTTGAGCGCCTCGATGCTCGCTGCCTGCGGATGCGGGTAGTGGTCGCGCTCATTGGCGATGGCCGCCCGGTCCTCGTCGTGCAGCACGAAACCGTCGGTGGCGATGGGCACGGAGGTAGAAGTCGAAGCGTGTGTCATGTCAGCGGTCCACGTCGGCCATCACGAAATCGATACTCCCCAGATGGGCGATCAAATCGGGCACCAAAGCACCGCGCACCGCCGCGGGGATCTGCTGCAGATGCGGAAAACTGGGCGTGCGGATGCGCGTGCGATAACTCATGGTGTTGCCATCCGAGGTCAGGTAATAACTATTGATACCTTTGGTCGCCTCGATCATCGACAGCGACTCGTTAGGCTTGAGCACGGGGCCCCAGGAGACCTGCAGGAAGTGCGTGATCAGGGTCTCGATGTGCTGGAGCATCTTCTCGCGCGGCGGCGGCGTGGTCAGCGGATGATCGGCCTTGTAGTCGCCGGCCGGCATATGATCTACACATTGCTGGATGATGCGCAGACTCTGACGCATCTCGTCGATGCGCAGTTGGCCCCGATCGAAGGCATCGCCATTGGCACCCAACGGCACCTCGAAATCGAAGTTCTCGTAGCCGGAATAAGGGCGCTTCTTGCGTAGGTCGAAGTCGCAGCCGGTGGCACGCAGATTGGGCCCGGTAACCCCCCATTCGAGCGCCTCACGGGTAGTGAAGGCAGCCACCTGTTTGGTGCGCTCGCGAATGACGGCGTTTTCCATCATGGCGCGCTCGTATTCGACGAGTCGCTTGGGCATCCAGTCGAGAAAACCCTGAACCAGCTTGTCCCAACCATTGGGCAGATCATGCGCGGTGCCGCCGATCCGGTACCACGCCGGGTGCATTCGAAAACCGGTGATGCCCTCGATGACCTCATAGGCTTTCTGACGATCGGTGAAGGTGAAGAATACCGGCGTCATCGCCCCAAGGTCCTGCAGATAGGTTCCCAGGAACAGCAAGTGGCTGTTGATGCGGAACATTTCCGCCATCATCACACGAATGGTCTTGGCGCGATCGGTGACCTGAATACCCGCCAGCTTTTCCACCGCCATCACATACGGCAGGTTGTTCATTACCCCGCCGGTATAGTCGATACGATCGGTATAGGGTATGTAGCTGTGCCAAGACTGGCGCTCGGCCATCTTCTCGGCGCCGCGATGGTGGTAGCCGATATCGGGGACGCAATCGACCACGACCTCACCGTCGAGCTGCAGGACAATGCGGAAGGCACCATGCGCGGAGGGGTGGTTGGGCCCCAGGTTGAGAAACATGTAGTCCGTGTTCTCGTCCTTGCGCTTCATGCCCCAGGATTCAGGATCGAAACGCAGCGCTTCCTGCTCGGTGTCCTGGCCTTCCACGGTCAGTGTATAAGGGTCGAACTCGGTGGCGCGCGCCGGATAATCCTTGCGCAGCGGATGCCCGTGCCAGGTCGGCGGCATCAGCAGACGCGTCAGATGCGGGTGCCCACGGAAGTCGATGCCGAACATGTCCCAGACTTCGCGCTCGTACCAGTTGGCATTGGGGTAGAGGCCAGCGACGCTGGGCACCTCGAGATCGCGCTCGGACAGCGCCACCTTGAGCATGAGATCTCGGTTTCGCGACACCGACATCAACTGATAAAAGACCGTGAAATCCGCAGGGGGCAAATCCGCGCGATGGCTACGCAGACGCTCGTCGATGGCATTCAGATCGAAGAGCATCTCGAAGGGCTCGGGCATGTCCCGCAGGAAACCGAGCACCTCGAGCAGGTGCTCGCGGTCGAGCCACAAGACCGGCATGCCGGTGTACGTCGATTGTTCGACGAACACGTGGTTTCCGAAGCGCGCGAATAACGCCTGGACCACCGGGTCATCGGCGTGCGAGTGATTGGCGTATGGCGATTGGACTGCGCTCATGATCGGTTTTCATTCCCCGGCAAGGTGGATCGACTTCGAATAACAGGCGACGGCATCCGACACAGAGCCTACACCTCGTCCGGGGAGCGCAGTTCCGTCACGGCAATACGCCGATCGCGATTCGCCTCACGTTGCGAGGGCATCTCGGCGCGATATACCCCCTGATCGCCAACCACCCAGGAGAGCGGACGACGTTCTTGCTGAATGGAGTCCTGAAGCAGTTGCAACCCTTGTAGAAACGCCTCGGGACGCGGCGGGCAGCCAGGCACGTAGACGTCCACCGGGAGAAACTTGTCGACGCCCTGCACCACTGAGTAGATGTCGTACATGCCCCCGGAATTGGCACAGGAGCCCATCGAGATCACCCACTTGGGTTCGAGCATCTGATCGTAGAGCTGCTGGATGACCGGCGCCATCTTGATGAAGCAAGTGCCAGCAATGACCATGAAGTCGGCCTGACGCGGGGAAGCGCGGATGACCTCAGCCCCGAAACGCGCCACATCATGCGGCGCGGTGAAGGCCGTAGTCATTTCCACATAGCAGCAGGAGAGACCGAAGTTGTATGGCCACAGGGAATGTTTGCGCCCCCAGTTGACACTATCGTTCAGTACATCTTCCAGCTTGCCGGTGAAGACGTTGCGGTGAACCTGCTCCTTCATCGGGTCATCGGTGGTTTCGCGCTTGTCCAGCGGATAGCTTGCGCTACCCGGCGCTGGCTCACTATCCGCTCGCGTCAGGGTATATTGCATGATGCGCCTCGAAGCTCTGAAAAAGAAAATTCGGGTATCTGGCGCTATGCCGGTCGGCGCCGGCTCAACACCGCCTCTAGGGCGGTACGCTCATCGATCCGTCACGATATCGGGCGATTGACCGCGCTTGCGTGGCGCCCACTCCAGGGCACCGACACGACTATCGTAGATCAACCCCGCCAACAGGATGAAAATGAAGACGGCGGCACCCGCGAAGCCTTCCCAGCCCACCTCGCGGACCGATACGGCCCAAGCGAACAGGAACACGGCTTCGATATCGAAGATCACGAACAGCATCGCAACCAGATAGAACTTGACGGAAAAGCGTTGGCGGACATTGCCTGTACCGACAATGCCAGATTCGAAGGGGAGGGACTTGCTACGACCACGGCTACGACCACCGAGCAGACTCGCGGCACCGATCATCAAGGCACATAACGTGAACACGGCTATTATGAATAGCCCCACGGCCCAATATTCAGCGATCAGCGCGGTTGCCTCATCGGTCATTGCCATGCCTCACAAGCAGCGGATAGCGCGGTAGGGCGCTATCCCAATATTCGTTATCATCGAGGTGCGCGCACCTCGTAGCGCCATTCACGTTGCCAGCGTGTGGCGAGTCCCTACGATTCTAGGGGATTTAGCAGCGCCTGTCAGGAAGACCCACGATAAAGTTAGTAAGTTAACGCCATGTCGAGCACCATGATCACCACTCGCCGGACTTAGTCCGTAAGTCATCACTTACGTCGGAAGCGTTATTCAATAAAGACTGTTTTAATTGAACAGGGTCCTACGGGGTAGTCTCACCTCTCGCCAGGCGTCAACGAAAGTCTAAGTTACCCAGGCACATCCCAAGTTGCCGCACCCCATGCTCTGCTCACCGAACGCTTTGCCGGTATCCTACGCACCACGCCAGAATACTGAAGGTTAGTCCATGTCCACCCCTCAGACACCACCCAATGTCCTCACCATCGCCGGCTCCGATCCTTCGGGTGGCGCCGGGCTACAGGGGGATATCAAGACGTTTTCAGCGTTGGGCACCTACGCCACCAACGTCATCACGGCGGTCATCGCCCAAAACACACAAGGCGTACGTGCCGTGCACCCGGTCCCCGCCGAGATGATCGCCGAACAACTCGACAATCTGCTCGGCGATGTGCGCATCGACGCGGTCAAGATCGGCATGGTGGCCAGCATGGACGTCGCCACGACGATTCGCGACGCCCTGACCCGCTATCGGCCACGCTGGATCGTGCTCGATCCGGTGATGGTCGCCAAGAGCGGTGACATCCTGGTCGATCATGCCGGCATTCGCGCGGTGCGTGACGTCCTGGTTCCCCTGGCCGACGTGATCACGCCCAATCTGCCGGAGGCTGCCGTGCTACTGGGCACCGACACCCCACGCTCCACCCAGGCGATGGCCACATTACTGCCCGAACTGGCGCGTCTCGGCGCCCCGTATGTGGTGCTCAAGGGCGGGCATCTCAGCGGCGAGCACTGCCCCGACCTGCTCGCGACACCGCAGGGTGTAGAATGGCTCGAGGCACCGCGCATCGCTACCCAGAACCTACATGGCACCGGTTGTGCGCTGTCCTCGGCGGTGACCGCCTATCTCGCCCGCCTGCCTGCCGAGGCCAGCGCCCACGCCGATATCCACGCGGCCATCGGCGACGCCAAACGCTGGCTGCATACCGCGCTGGATGCCAGCGTGCATCTCGATGTCGGCCAGGGACGGGGACCGGTGCATCATTTTCACGCCTGGTGGTGAGAGCGCATAGGCGTACGCTGCGCTTATCGTCACCCCGTACTTGCAGCCCGTACTTGCAGAGAGCGCCGAGGGCAACCATGCTTTGCTTCACCGCAATGCCCCCATGGCGTCGCGGTCACGACCATCCGGCTCGACGTCAGCGCGGTGTCGCCTGCATTCGCACGCCGCCTTCTCGTAGGAGGGACGTATCATGCCTCAGACCTTATTGCTGGCTTGCGACCTGTCCGCCGAAAACCGTGCCGCTTTCGCACGTGCCGTGAAACTGGCTCATGCCAGTGGCTGCCGCCTGGACATCCTCCACGTCCTCGATCCCTATCTGCCGCATCAGGCGCTGCACGATCTGGAGGCCGGCGTCGTCCACGAGCTCGAGCGTCAGTTGACCGACATTCGCGAGGATTATGCGCTTACCGCACCTGAAACCTTGATACAGACGGTCACCGGGGCACCCTATGCCGAGATAATTCGCGAAGCGCATGATCGCGATGCCACTATGATCGTGCTCGGTACCCACCGTAAACGCGGCCAACACGCACTGGTCGGCGGCACGACCCTGGCCCGCGTGCTGAGCCGCGCGCCGTGCCCGGTACTCACCGTGAGCCACAGCCCCGAGCAGGCGTGGCAAGACGTGCTGGTGCCGGTGGATTTTTCGTTGGCCAGCCGCCATACCTTGCGCGACGTCCTGACCCACTTCCCACAGGCACGCCTGACTCTGCTGCATGCCTGGCACTTACCCGGCGACGATGAAATGGGCTCCGACAGCGGCTATGCCCGCTGGCGCGAGCGTGAACTCGCCGCACGGCGCATCCGCTTGGAAGCGGAAATCGACAAACTCATGGAAGAAGTGGGCGATGTACCGGAGCTCGAGCTGGTCCTCGAACAAGGCGATCCCGGCGAGGTCCTGATGGATTATCTGCGTCGCCAACCGCCCGACCTGTTAGCACTCGGCCATCAGGATTTGGCGCTCTTCGGCCGGCATCAACCGGCGCCCTTGATCGAACGACTGCTTGCCGAAGCGCATGTGGACATGATGGTATGCCGGGCCTGGTAGCCACCCACGCCCACAAGGATCCTCACCATGCGAGCCGTCATTCAACGTGTCAGCCATGCCAGCGTCGATGTCGGCGACCGCACCACGGGCGCCATCGAGCAAGGCGTAATGGCCTTGATCGGCGTGGCGCCCGAGGATACCCAGGTCCACGCTGACAAGATGCTGCATAAACTGCTCAAGCTGCGCATATTCGGCGACGAGGCAGGCAAGATGAACCTCAACGTGCAGCAGGTAGAAGGCGGCTTGCTGCTGGTGCCGCAATTCACCCTCATGGCCAACACCGCCAAGGGCTTGCGACCAGGTTTCGATGGCGCCGCGACACCCGCCCATGGCGAGGCGATATTCGATTACTTGGTGGCGCGAGCGCAGCAGGCTTGGTCACGCGTCGCCACCGGCGAATTCGGCGCCGACATGCAGGTCTCGCTGCTTAACGACGGCCCCGTGACCTTTATCGTCGAGACATAAAGGCCGGTGGCTGGCGGCAGACGTCACTCTCCACGTATCAGGCGTCGTCCGTTAACGCCGCTTCGCGCTCCTCGATCGCCTCTTCGGCCTCCAGCCAGCGCTGTTCGAGCGTCTCGAGACGGCTCTGCGTATCGCCTTGGCGCCCCAGCAAGTCAGTCAACTCTTCCTTGCGCGCGCTGTCCTGGTACAGGCCTTCATCGGCCAGGGCGGCCTCCAGATTCTCCAACTCAGCCTGTGCCTGACTCATGTCACGTTCGATCTTGTCGCGCTCACGCTTGAGCGGACGCAACTTGTCACGCAGCTCAGCGGCGGCGCGGCGCGAGGCTTTACGATCGCCCTTGGGTGCTTCCGCAGTCACCTGGCGCTCGGCCTTTTCCTGGCGCGCATCGCGCCGCTCGTCCTCGAGACGTGCCTTGAGCCAGGTGCGGTAGTCGTCCAGATCGCCGTCGAAGGCTGTGACACCGCCATCCACCACATGCCAGAACTCATCGACGCTGGCGCGCAGCAGGTGGCGGTCGTGGGAGACGATGATCACCGCCCCCTCGAACCCGGCCAAGGCCTGCGTCAAGGATTCGCGCATTTCCAGGTCGAGGTGGTTGGTCGGTTCGTCGAGCAACAACAGGTTGGGTTTTTGCCAAGCGATCAACGATAGCGCCAAGCGTGCCTTCTCGCCCCCGGAGAAATTCCCTACGCTGGCGAAGACGTCATTGCCATGAAACCCGAAGCCACCCAGGAAGTTGCGAATCTCCTGTTCGCTGGCCGTGGGCGACAGCCGCTGGATGTGCACGAACGGCGTGGAACTAACGTCGAGATGCTCGAGCTGATGCTGGGCGAAGTAGCCGATCGCCAGGTTATCACCCGGCACGCGCTTGCCCTCCAGCAACGGTTGCTGCGCCGTTAGCGCCTTGATGAGCGTCGACTTGCCCGCCCCGTTGGCGCCCAGCAGCCCGATCCGCTGTCCCGGCAAGATGCTCACGCTGACGTGCTCGAGCAACGGCGTGTGACCATATCCCAGCGTAGCGTCATCGAGCACCAGCAGCGGCGAGGAGGTCTTGTCGGCACTGGGCAGGGTGAAATGAAACGGCGAATCGGCATGCGCGACGGCAATGGTTTCCATGCGCTCCAGCATCTTCAAGCGACTCTGCGCCTGACGCGCTTTATTGGCCTGGGCGCGAAAGCGCGCCACAAAGCGCTCGATCTCCTCGCGGCGAGCTTGCTGCTTGGCCGCCTCGGCCTGGGCACGCGCCTGACGCTCGGCTCGCGTGCGCTCGAACGTCGAATAGTTGCCGCGATACAGCATCAGCTGGCGTTGCTCGAAGTGCACGATGTGATCGCACACTGCGTCCAGAAAGTCGCGGTCGTGGGAAATCAGCAGCAGCGTGCCGGGATAGCGTGTCAGCCACTGCTCGAGCCATAACAATGCGTCGAGATCGAGGTGGTTGGTCGGCTCGTCGAGCAGCATCAGATCAGACGGCATGAACAGCGTTTGCGCCAAGCTGACACGCATCCGCCAACCTCCCGAGAAGTCCGACAGCGGGCGATACAGGTCATCCTGCGTGAAACCCAGCCCTACCAGCATCTGCTCGGCGCGCGGGCGCGCGGTATAACCCTCGAGCGCTTCGATTTCGCCATGTAACTCGGCCTCACGGTGAACCGCTCCGCTCGCCTGAGCCTCGGCCAGGGCACGTTCCGTGGCACGCAACTCGGTGTGACCATCGAGGACATGCTCGACCAGCGCCCGGTCGAGCGCCTCCACCTCCTGCGCCATATGCGCAATGCGCTGCCCACCGGACAACTCCACCGTGCCGTGCTCCGGGGTCAGTTCTCCCAGCAACAGCTTGAACAGGCTCGACTTGCCCGAGCCGTTGGCGCCCACGACACCCGCCTTGGTACGGTCGTGTAGCGTGAGGTCGGCGTTCTCGATCAGCGGCTGGATCCCGCGTTGCAGCGCGAGTTGGCGAAATGCGATCATGCCCGCTCCGGTGGTGATTCGGTGAGTTCCGCCGCCATGCCTGCCAGGACGGCTGGAGATTGCCCATGCATTCTACCCAATTGTGCGATGTCCTGCGGAACCCACCGCTTTGGGATCATGCCTTGGCGTTGTACCAGCGCCCCGGGGTCGCCGACGCCTGCTTGCAGCTACAAGATACGGCAGGGGCGGATGTCTGCGAATTGTTGTGGCGCTGCTGGCTCGATCATCACGCTCTCGTGCCCACCGAGCAGGCGTACAGCACGCTGGATGAGATCCGTGCCTGGCAAGCCGAGGTCACACAGCCGATCCGCTACCTACGCCGCATGCTCAAGCCGCGGGCGCGACATGCACATGACGTGGCGACGCTGCGCGATCATCTCAAGGAAGCCGAGCTACTCGCCGAACGCGAAACACTGCGCCAGTTTCAGGCACTCAGCGAGACGTTGCATGCCGTCCGCAAGCGCCGGGCGGACGACGCCAGCCTGACAATGCAGCTAACACGCTGCTTGACCATACACGAGCCAACGCAGGAAGCCGCGCTGGCAACGCTGACCACCCAAAACACGGCGCACCATCCATAATACGCTATCGCTTCGCAATCAGCTCAACCCTCGAAAAGCGTATATCACGCATGTGCGGACACGCCCATTGACGAGTGGCGCTCACCCCGCAAACTCTGTAGGTTTTATAGAAGCCAGTCCGATTGATCGCGACACCTTCACGACGCGGTACGGACGTCGAGATCCATGCCATTCGCACGACGAATCGGCCATCACAAAAAGGACTCTACGACATGACACCTTCACAGCCTGGCAATAGCGATGAAAAGGCTGAATCACGCAGTGCCTTGCTTCGTGTACTGGGAACTATCGATCATGGCCTAGGCATCATCGAGCGCGTGATCATCGCGGGGGGCGTACTCGCCATGGCCGTGCTCATGAGCGGCCACGTCGTCGGCAACCTGCTATTCGACCAAGGCATCCCCGGGACCTACGAAGTGACCGAGATGCTGATCGTGGTGATCACCTTCGTCGGTGTCGGCTATGCAGCTCGCAATGCCCGCCACATCAGCATGTCGGCGATCTATGACCAGCTCAGCGGACGCTGGCGCAAGGCCCTCCTCATTCTGATTTGTCTGGGCACCGCCGTATTGATGTTCTATTTCGCCGACAAGTCCATCGACTATGTCATGGCCATTCATGATCGCGGTCGTAGCAGTGCTTCGCTCAACATTCCGCTCTGGGTCGTCTACCTCGCCCTGCCCGTCGGCTTCATTCTCGCCGGCGTGCAATACCTGCTTACTGCCGTGCGTAACCTGGTCAGTGACGATATCTATCGCGCCTTCAACGAAAAAGAGGAATACGACGAAGTGCCCCCGGAAGCGGAAGAAGGCAATGGCAATGACGCACGTCGCGATGCCTGAGTTGTCTCTCCGAAACACGACCGCCATCAACGCGAGGACGTAAAACAATGCTAACTTGGCTAGCCGTGATCATGCTGGTGCTGCTACTACTCGGGTTCCCCATGATGGTTCCCCTGGCGGCGGGCACGCTGTTCATGATGTTCACCGGCATGACGTTTTTCGGGCCCGACCAGGCCGTAAGCTGGATGATCAATGGCATTGGCAGTTGGGTACTCGCTGCCGTGCCCATGTTCATCTTCGCCGCCGACATTCTGACCAAGGGCCACACCGCCAACCGCCTGCTCGATGTCGTCGATGTTTTCACCCGCCATGTCCGCGGGGGCTTGCCCATCACCACCGCCGCCTCGTGCGCCCTGTTCGGCGCCGTGTCGGGCTCCACGCAGGCCACCGTAGTCGCCATGGGCGGGCCGATGCGTCCGCGGCTTCTGGCGCGGGGATACCCTGACAGTTTCGCTCTGGCCCTCATCATCAACGCCAGCGATATTGCGCTGCTGATTCCGCCCAGCATCGGTTTCATCGTCTACGGCGTGGTCATGAAAACCTCGATCGGCGACTTGTTCCTCGCCGGCATCCTCCCCGGCCTTCTGATCCTGGCCATGTTCGCCGTGTACTGCTATATCGGCGCACGCCTGAAAGGCATCGAGCCTGAGCCACGCGCCACCTGGCCGGAACGCTTCAAGGCAGTACGCAGAGTCATCCTGCCGATGGGATTCCCGGTGCTGGTGGTCGGCGGTATCTATGGCGGCTTCTTCAGCGCCGTGGAGGCCTCGGCAGTTGCGGTGGCCTATGCCTTTCTCCTGGAGGTCGTCATCTACCGCCAGGTATCGATCCGTGACCTCGGTAGCCTGGCACTCTCCACCGGCATGATCACCGCCGTGGTCTTCATACTCGTCGCCATCGGCGCGGCGTTCTCGCAGACCCTGGGCACCGCCGGCGTTCCAGAGCAGATCCTCGGTCCCATCATCGAGGGGATCGGCGACAACCAGTTCCTGGCACTGCTGCTGATCGCGGCGGCCTTCTTCGTGGGCTGCATGTTCGTCGACCCGATCGTGGTCATTCTGATTCTGGTGCCGATCTTCAAGCCACTGGTCGAGGCCACCGGGCTGGACCCGGTGCATGTGGGCGTGATCGTCACCCTGCAGGCGGCCATCGGTTCGGCCACGCCACCGTTCGGCTGCGATATCTTTACCGCCATCGCGGTATTCCGGCGCCCTTACATGGACGTCATTCGCGGCACGCCGCCATTCATTGCCATCCTGGCCTTGGCAACGATCATCTTGATCATGTTCCCGCAGATATCGCTGCTCCTCCCCTCGCTCGGCGGCGACTGAGTGCGCCCGGCCCGGCCTTCGCCGGGCTAGTACGTCGTGGCGCGACATTACTGACTCACCACCATCCGCTAGGCACATAAAAACCCCGGAAGCTTGCGCTTCCGGGGTTTTGCATGCGGCATGTCAGTACTTCAGACGCTGACGGTCAGGCTTACTCCGCCTTGTCGCCGGACTGATTGACATGATCCAGCACGATGTCCAGCGCTTTCTGACCACGTTCGCCGACCATGTCGACGTAGGTCTGACGCACCGGCTCGGCCAGCTTACGGAAGGCATCACGCTCATTTTCGTCCAGATGGACGATGTTGATGTCGCTTTTTTCCTTGATGGTCTCGAGACGCTCGGAGTTGAACTGAGTCTGGATGTCGTGGCCCTTCTGAACCATCTCGTCGAGCGTCGACTCGAGCATCTCGCGCTGATCGTCAGACAGGTCGTCGTACCACTCTTCGTTGCCGATGAAGTTGGCGATGAACTGCGACTGATCGGCGAAGATCATGTAGTCCTGTACTTCGTAGAAGCCCATGTTCTCATGAGCGAAGACCGGCTGAATGTTACCTTCCGCCTGACCTTGCTGCAGTGCGCTATAGAGCTCGCCGTAAGCGATGGTGATCGGCGAAGCACCATAGGCTTCATAGGTCGAACGTAGCAGGCTGTTATCCATGACACGGATCTGCAGGTTGTCCATGTCCTCCGGCGTACGGACTTCCTTGTTCGCGGTCCAGACCTGATACCCTTCGGGCAAGGTGGCCAGCGGTACCAGTCCGCGCTCGCGGAACGAATCCTGCCACGCATCACTCTTGAGGAAGTCGTCGGAGTTGAGAATCTCGGCCGTCTCCAACTGATCGTTCGGCATGACGAAGTTGAGACTCATCAACTGGCTTTCCGGCACGGTGCCGCCCAAAAAGCCCGAGCCGAAGCCAAGCGGAATGGCGCCGCTCTGGATGGCGTCATACAACGCCGAGTAGCTCGACCCCCATTTGCCATACGGCAGCAACTCGACCGTGATGTCGCCGTCGCTCTTTTCCTCGATCAACTTCTTGAACTCTTCCGCATAGCCGTACTGCACGCTACCTTCGGTCTCCTCGAGACCGAAACGCCAGGTATCGGCGGACGCCGTGGAAGCGACACCGACCAAGCCTAAAGCCGTGATACTCAGAACGATATTGCGCAGTTGCATAGAGTTCCCTCTTTCTTATCAATGTAGATTCAGAGAAGAGCAAAGTCGCTTCGATGTCAAGCCGTCGCCCTTCGCGCAGGTGCGCAACGGCACCGGTGCTGGTACAGTCGAGGGGCGGTGTTTGTTTATTTTGTTAAGGAGTTTTCATGAAACGTTTGATGACGGCTGTGGCATTCGGCGGCCTCGTAGCGACGCCGCTGCTGGCCATGGCTGCCCCGCAGAGCGACGAAGCCAAACTCAGCTATAGCATTGGCGCAACGCTCGGCCAGAGCATTAAGCAGGACATCTCGGATCTCGATACCGACGCCTTTACCCAAGCGGTTGAGGACGTTTACGCCGGCGGTGACCTGCAGATGAGCGATAAGGAGATCGCCGCCACGCTCTCTGACTTCCAGAAGCAGAAGATGGCTGAGCAGAAGAAGGAAAAGGCGCAGTCAGCCGAAAAGAACCGCAAGGCCAGCGAGGCATTCCTTGAAGAGAACGCCAAGAAAGACGGTGTGAAGGTCACCGACTCGGGGCTGCAGTACAAGGTTCTCGAATCCGGCGACGGCGACACCCCAAGCGCCGACGATACCGTGAAGGTCAACTACGAGGGCAAGCTGCCCGACGGTACCGTGTTCGATAGTTCCTACGAGCGCGGCGAACCCATCACCTTCCAGGTCGGCCAGGTCATCGAGGGCTGGCAGGAAGCGCTGCAAAAAATGCAGGTCGGCGATACCTGGATGCTCTACGTGCCCTCCGATCTCGCCTACGGTCAGGGCGGCACCGGCGGCCCGATCGGTCCCAACCAGGCACTGACCTTCAAGATCGAGCTGCTGGGTATCGAAGCCGGCGACGACCAAGAAACGTCGACCGACGAGTAAGCGCTCGTCACGTTAGGCGCCTCGCGGGGCGCCTAGCATCTCTCTTCACGCTGTCCTCGTCTTTCTACGCATGGCCTTCTTGCCGGACGCTCGCGCTGTGCGTTTTCCACACCCCATCGCCACTACCGCCTGTGGATAGTTTTGTGGAGCGTCTGTGGCTCGGCGGTGAAAACCGGCTTTCCTGCCCCCGCTGCGCCCTTGCATGACGCTCGCCTGTAGTCAAGCACACCCCACCACCGCATCAAAAATTAAACATTAAGCTATTGTTTTAATTAATTTTTTAATAAACACCACTCCCTAGAGGCAAACACGGAGTAAGCGTTGGCTTACCCACAAGCCGCACGGTAAGCGCAATTGTCATAATGTGGACAAACGTCACGTGGTATGCCGTGCCTAGCGGTGAATATCGAAATCGAACCAGCTCCCCTCTTGCCCCTCAGGGGTTGTGAGAATCACTTGTGCCCGCCACGGCATGACCGTTTCCGTGCAAGGACGGAGCTCGCCCACGCCTCGGAAGTGGCCATCACCGACCTCTTCCAGCTCGACCCGAGTAAGGCCCATATTCATGTCACGTCCGACGAACTCCACGACCGCCGACGCCACCTCGATACCGGATGTCTGCACATCCAGCGTCAACGGCTCGTACGAGGCGAAGTCGCCGTGTATCTCGAAGCGCAACGTCCCACTCAAGCCGATATCGGTACGGCACGCCCCGTCGCGTAGATCGCAATGCATACGCGGGGGATACCAGGTGACGTTCTCGCGCGAATCACGCAGGTAATAGTCGGCGAGATAACCAGCCGCTACCAGAACCGTTATCAGCGTTACTAGCGTCAGTAGATTGAGCAGCGGCGATCTTACCGGATCTTCATCATGATGTTGCATATCGTTAGGTCGAATCCCATTACCCAGGGGCATCGCGCTAAGCTTACCAGTTCGTGTCCCGGCGAGCTTGGCTGCAGTCAGCGTCCGGTGTCCATGAAGTTGCTCAAGCGGAGGCACAATGAGCGGTGTCACTGGGGCCCTGGGCCCTCTGTTTTTACTGATTCTACTCGGCGCCCTGCTGGGTTGGCGGCGTTTTCCCGGAGGCGATTTCTGGCCCGCGATGGAACGGCTGATCTACTTTCTGCTGTTCCCCGCCATGCTGGTCTCGACGCTGGCTACGGCGAATGTGGCGCAGGTGCCGGTCATCCGCCTGGCCGTGGTATTGATGGGCACCATGGCACTGTTCGCGCTGGGGCTCTGGTGCGCGCGTCATCGCCTCGCGCTGGCGCCATCGGCGTTCACCTCGGTGCTACAAGGCACGCTGCGCTTCAATACTTACGTAGGGGTCGCCGGCGCCGCCGCGCTACATGGCCAAGCTGGGGCGACGGTAGCCGCAGTCGCCGTTGCATTGATGGTCCCGCTGGCCAACATTCTCTGCGTGAGCGGTTTCATCGCCGCGGGCACGCTGGGGCCTTCTAGCCTGGGGCGCAGCCTGGCTGCCCTGTTGCGTAACCCCCTGATCCTGGCCTGTGTACTCGGTATCGCCCTCAATGTCACCGGCATCGGTCTGCCGGGTTGGCTGGGCAGCGCCGTCGAACTCACTGGCCGTGCCGCCCTTCCGCTAGGGTTGATTGCCGTAGGCGTGGCACTGCGACCCAGTGCCCTTGTCGGCAGCGGGCATGCGTTCTGGTACTCGGCCACGCTCAAGCTTGTCGCCACCCCCGTGATCGTACTGGCCCTAGCCTGGCTGACCGGGCTCGACCCAGTGAGCCGCGACATCGCTCTTCTGTTCGCCGCCTTACCCACCGCCACCTCGGCGTATATCCTCGCCCGCCAGCTAGGCGGTGACGCCGAGCTGATGGCGGCGCTAATTACCGGCCAGACCCTGCTGGCCATGGTGACGCTGCCAGCATGGATGGCACTGGCGAGTTGAGCCTCCCGATGAGACTAATTGAAAAATATTCTCGTTACGCTTGACGACTCAAATGAGAATGGTTTACCTTAACAACCGTGGCGCCGCCAAGCGCCACTGACCTAAGCAGCGAATGTCAGGTTCCTGCCCATGGTTATCTCCTCATCAAGCTAGTCACGGTCTTTAAGCCGCCCACCCGGGCGGCTTTTTTTAGGTTCATCGCAGAGCGGCATGAAATGAACAGGACCAAGGCAGGCAGCACTTTGCCAGCGTCTTGCTCGCCGTGACGTGATTCAGATCAGCCAGAATCGAAAAAACCGCTGCAAGCAGCGGTTTTCGAGGAAATCAGCGTTCTATGTTGAAAGTGTTCTGTGAGAGCGGTGCTGCAACGTGCGCTCATCCGTCCTCACGGGCATAGATCAAATCCCAGACCCCATGGCCAAGCTTTTCGCCACGGCTCTCGAACTTGGTCAGCGGGCGGAATTCCGGGCGCGGCACATAGGGCGCGCTCTCAGCCGACGCCGTGTTGCGATAGCCCGGCGCCGCCTCCATGACCTCGACCATGTGCTCGGCGTAGGCTTCCCAATCGGTCGCCATGTGCAGATACCCGCCAGGCGCCAGACGCGTGCGTACCAGTTCGACGAAGGCCGGCTGCACGATGCGCCGCTTGTGGTGCTTCTTCTTCGGCCAGGGGTCGGGGAAAAACAGCTGCAGCCCCGTTAGGCTCGACTCGGGTAGACACTTACCGAGCACTTCCAACGCGTCCTCGCGGTACACGCGCAGGTTGGTCAGGCCGCGCTTATCCGCTTCATCAAGCAGCTTGCCAACACCCGGCGCATGCACCTCGATGCCGATGAAGTCGGTCTCGGGATTGGCGGCGGCTTGCTCGACGAGCGACTGTCCCATGCCGAAGCCAATCTCGACGACACAAGGTGCCTGCCGACCGAACACAGTCTCCAGCGACTGGCGGCCATCGGCCACGCTTAGCCCCAGGCGCGGCCAAACCTCTTCGAGCCCCCGCGACTGAGCAACGGTCATGCGTCCGGCGCGCAGTACATAACTCTTGATACCGCGCGGTGGGCGCGAGGATGACGCCGAGCCCGCCTCAGGGGCGTTCTCGGGGGAAGACGATGGTGAATCACTCATGGGCAAGTCTGCGTTGTCGATCAGGTAGCGAAGCAGGCCGTGCGGGCCGCGAAAGGGTTCAGGCGTTGATGCGCCCGGCGAAGGGCGACGACGGGCTCGCCGATGCCCGACGTGGCATGCGTTCGGCGAGATACGCCTCACGCCCTGCCTCCACCGCCAGTTTCATGGCATGCGCCATGCGCACCGGTTGTCGTGCGTTGGCGATGGCAGAATTGATCAGCACGCCGGCGCAGCCCATTTCCATGGCCAGCGCAGCATCCGAGGGCGTGCCGATACCGGCATCGACGAGAATCGGTACCTCGGCATTGCCGAGGATGATCTCAAGCGTTGCCGGATTGAGCAGGCCATGCCCCGAGCCGATCAATGAGCCCAGCGGCATCACCGCGCAACAGCCGATGCGCTCCAACTCCTTGGCGACGATAGGGTCATCGCTGGTGTAGACCATGACATCGAAACCGTCGTTGACCAGCGTCTCAGCGGCCTTGAGGGTCTCGACCACATTGGGGTAAAGCGTGCCATCATCGCCCAGCACCTCGAGCTTGACCAAGTTGTGGCCGTCGAGCAGCTCGCGGGCCAGCTTGCAGGTCCGCACCGCGTCCTTGGCGGTATAGCAGCCCGCCGTGTTGGGCAGGATCGTGTAACGGCTCATCGGCACAGCGTCGAGCAGATTGGGCTCATCGGGATTCTGGCCCAAGTTGGTGCGGCGCACCGCGACGGTGACGAGCTCGGTGCCACTCGCCTCGACGGCGGCGGCGGTCTCGTCGAAATCCCGGTATTTGCCGGTACCCACCAGCAGGCGTGATGAGAAGACGCGACCGGCGACGGTCAATGGGATGTCCTGGCGCTGCTCAGCGGACATGACGTACCTCCTGGCGTAAAGGGAGCCGCCGACACGCCTGAGCCACTAAGCGGCCCCGCGCACCGGCGAGCGAGTAACATCAGCCGCCACCGATGGCATGCACGATTTCCACACTGTCGCCCGGGGACAGGCGGGTCTCGGCATGCTGGCTGCGCGGCACGATTTCCTCGTTGACTTCGACGGCGATGCGGCGCCCGGTCAAGGCGAGCTGATCGATCAACTCACTGATCGTCAGCTGGGACGCGAACTCGCGATGCTCGCCGTTGAGCTGAATGTGCATGGCGGCCTCTCACATTAGGTGGGGAGAGGTCGCCATTATAACGCCAAATGCCGTGCTCAAGAATCCTTGGACGGCCATACGTCGTCATCCACCTGGTCGGGGCGCTTGAGGATCTTGGGATCGAAGCGCGGCTCCTTGACGCCTTCGCGACGCTGGCGCTCGTAGTCCTTGAGCACACGCATGGCGATCGGCGCCAGGATCAGGATCGCGATCAGGTTGGTGGTCGCCATCAGCCCCATGGACAGATCGGCGAAGTCCCATACGAAGGTCAACTGCGACACCGAACCGATCATCACCATGGCCAGCACGGCCAGGCGCAACGCTTGTACCGCGCCCTTGGCGTGGCGCTTGAACATGTACTCGATATTGACCGTGGCGAACGAGAAGTTGGCAATGATCGAGGTAAAGGCGAACAGCAGAATCGCCACGGCGATGAAGATCTCACCGAAGCCGCCGAAGTGATCCGCCATCGCATCCTGGGTGAGCTGGATGCCGACGATGTCCTGTCCCGGCGAATTGGCCATCAACTTCTCGTAGACGCCGGAAAGCAGGATCACCACCGCCGTGCAGCTACAGATCACCAGGGTATCGACGAATACGCCGAACGACTGCACCAAGCCCTGTGCGGCGGGATGCTTGACGTTGGCCTGGGCCGCCGCGTTGGGTGCCGAGCCCATGCCGGCCTCGTTGGAAAACAGACCACGCTTGATGCCGTTCTCCATCGCCGTCTTGATGGCATAGCCGGCCGCGCCGCCCACTGCGGGTCCATAGCCGAAGGCACTCTTGACGATCAGCGCCAGCATATCCGGCACTGCGGTGATGTTGAGCGCCAGCACCACCAGCGCCACCAGCAAGTAGGCGATGGCCATGATCGGCACGATCTTCTCCGCCGTGCGCGCGATGGACTTGAGCCCGCCATAGATGACCACGGCCACGACACCGACCAAAATCAAACCGGTGACCCAATTGGGCATGCCGAAAGCCTGATTCATGCCCTGGGCGATGGTGTTGGCCTGGGCGCCGTTGAATGCCAGACCATAGGCCACCAGCAGGAAGAAGGCGAACAGCAGACTCATCCAACGCCAGCCGAGCGTGCGCTCGATGTAATAGGCGGGACCGCCGCGGTACACACCGTCTTCGTGGCGCTTCTTGTAGACCTGAGCCAGGGTCGACTCGACGAACGAGGTGGCGAACCCGACCAACGCGGTGATCCACATCCAGAAGATCGCCCCCGGGCCGCCGATCCACAACGCGATGGCCACACCAGCCAAGTTCCCGGTGCCCACGCGCGCCGCCAGCGACGTGGCAAATGCCTGGAACCCGCTGACGCCTTCGCCCGCGCCACGGCTATTGAAAGTCACGCGCGCCATGTGGCCGAACAGCCGAAACTGCATGCCACGCGTCAGCACGGTGAACAACACCCCCGCGCCCAACAAGAGATAAACGAGAATATACGACCAGATGAAATCGCTGACAGGGGTCATCACCGCGTAGATAGCATCGTGCAGCGGTGCGACGAGACTGGCGAGAGAGTCCATGGATTAATGCTCCATTATGATTCTTGAGATCGGCAAGGCCGCGACGATACGCCATCCCGAGAGGCTTGTCATGGCGTAAGCGACGCCATAGGGTAAGCGCCAGCGCGGCGATACCGAGCCCCGGGATGACGTTCCGGCGCTCACTCACCGTTTCAGCGTAGTCAGTGATAAAGGATGAGACATGCACAAGCGTCGTGGATGGACACTCGTCGCCCTAAGCGGCTTGGTCGTGGTCATGGCGGGCGCATTCGGCGCTCACGGCCTGCAGGGCCACGTTGCACCGCGCTTGCTCGAAGCCTTTGAGACTGGCGTGCGTTACCAGGCCTGGCACACCCTGGCCGCCATGGCAGTGCTCATCTGGCGAGCACAGCAACCGCTTAAAGGGCAGCGGGCAGTGCTCTGGCTATGGAGCATCGGGATGGCGGCGTTTTCCGGCTCGCTGTATTTACTGGCCCTGACCGGCGCCCCTTGGCTGGGGCCCATCACGCCGTTCGGTGGACTGTTGCTGATGGCCGGTTGGCTGACGCTGGCGGTATGCGCCTGGCGTCAGCGCCTCGCTGATTGAGCCGACGTCAGTCGTCGTCATGCTCGGGTAGCGCATAGGTCGCGGTGACGGTTGCCACCGGTTCCTCGTCGCCAGCGGGGAACAAACGCACTTCGCCTACCGCCAGGCGCTCGCCCAGCTTGACGACGTGCGCATTGGCGATGAGATCGCGGTCGCCGCGCGCGCGGCGCAGGAAGTGGCAGTTGAAGTCCGTGGTCACCGCCATCGGCTCCGGGCCGATCTGGGCCAGAATCGCCACGTACAGGCAAACATCCGCCAGCCCCATCAGCGTGGGCCCCGAGACACAACCACCGGGGCGCAAATGTTCATCCTCGATGGCCAAGCTCATGGTCGCGCGCATTTCGCCCACGCCTTCGATGGTGCCTTGTCGCTGTGGAAAGACCTCGTCGAGGAACTCCTCTATGGCGGCGGCGGTCATCACGGTCATGGCAAATTCTCCCCTGGCAATGGTGCTCGAGACGGCAGCGCAGTGATCAAGGTAGCGCAACATCATCCGAACACACACTACCGTGCGCCCCTCACCGGCTCACCGTCCCCCCAAGACGTATTTGCGCCAAAGCTCATGCACTTCCAAAACACCATCTGACATTACCCTGAATCCGCCGGAGGGCTTATAAGATTAACCTGACGCCCGCAACTACGCCGGTATCTTCGGTCCTGTCCCCACCTGCACGGGAAAAATCCGCAGTATCGCCATACTCTTTTTCCCAGTAAGCGCCCACGTAAGGCGCGACGCGGCGGGTCACCTCATAACCCAAACGCATGCCGACACGCACGGAGTTTAGCCCTTCGCCAACGCCAAATTCTTTGACTTCATTGGCGGCCATGGCGATTTCCGTGCGTGGCTGTACATAGAGTCGCTGAGTAAGTCGAAAGTCATATTCTCCCTCGAAACTAGCAGATACATCTCCTTCGTCACTCACTTGCAAGGCTACATCGGTCTCAATTTCATATGGCATAACCCCTTGCAACCCAACGACACCGTAGGTTCGCTCTTCATGATCATCAGAGAACACACCCCCTTGGTAACCCACGCCACCCTGCAGCTCCCAAAAATCGGCAATCAACCGGCTATAGAGTAGCTCCAGGGACTCAAACTCGGCGTCTTCACCGTCTCCCTGAATATTTTCACCTTCCGATTTTACGTACATACGGTTAACGTCGCTGCCGTACCACCCCTGGAAGTCCCATACCATGGCATCCTTACCATTCTCCGGAATACTATATTCAAGCCGATCAAATTGTGCCGTGCCTTGATTATGCTCCACGATAGGGGATGGCCAGCCATCAGGAGCATCGTAACCATCATCAGCTTTAGCCAAGGAAGCAAAGATGAATGCCGCACTCACACCCACGAGGTAAAGTTTTATCTTCATACTGCCTCCTCAAGAAACCTGAACAACGCGGAACATGCCAGCTTCCATGTGGTAAAGAAGGTGACAGTGAAAAGCCCAGCTTCCTTCCGCATCTGCCGTGATAAGCGCGGAGACCCGCTCACCGGGCTTCACGTTCAGGGTATGCTTGCGTGGAATTAACTCACCCTGGCCGTTTTCCAGCTCCATCCACATACCGTGAAGATGAATGGGGTGCTCCATCATGGTGTCATTGATCAAGATCAGGCGCAGACGCTCATCCTTTTCAAAGTGGATAGGGCCTGAGACTTCGCTGAATTTCTTGCCATCGAACGACCACATGTAGCGTTCCATGTTGCCGGTCAAATGCAGCTCCAGCTCGCGGCCGGGGCCGCGCCGGTCAGGCCATGGGGTGAAGGCTTTCAGGTCGCGGTAGACCAGCATACGGCGCTCGTCGGGGTCGATGCCGATGCCTGCCTCGCCATAGCGTGAGCCCGGCTGGGCCTCACCGGCCACAAGCATGCCATTCTCGCGCGTCTTGGCTTTTTCTTTCGCCATGCCGTCGCCGCTGCCGTGGTCCATGCCCTCCATGTCTCCGCCGGACATATTGGAGTGGTCCATGCCCTCCATGTCATCTCTGGACATGCCGGAATGATCCATTCCTTTCATGCCCACCATTGCGCCAGCTGCCATCCCTTCCATCCCGCGGTCGGCAATTTGGCGGCGCTTGGGGATTTCAGCCTGCATGCCATCACGTGGGGCCAGGGTGGCACGGGCGTAGCCGCTGCGATCCATTGATTCAGCAAAGATCGTATAAGCTTGATCGTCTTCGGGGGAGACCAGCACGTCGTAGGTCTCGGCCACACCAATGCGGAATTCGTCCACAGGCACGGGTTGCACTGGCTGGCCATCGGCGGCTACCACGGTCATTTTCAGGCCGGGAATGCGCACATCGAAATACGACATCGCCGAACCGTTAATCACTCGAAGGCGCACGCGCTCACCCGCCTTGAACAACGCCGTCCAGTTCTCCTCGGGGGCGCGGCCATTTAGCAGGTAAGTGTAAGTGCTGCCAGTCACATCGGCGATATCCCGCGAACTCATGCGCATTTTTGACCACATTCGGCGCATTTCCACCGTGTCTGAAAAGCCTTCACGTCGAACATCGGCAAAGAAATCAGCCATCGTGCGCTCTTGGAAGTTGTAATAGCCTTCCATGGTTTTCAAATTACGAAATACCGACGCAGGATTTTCGAAAGTCCAGTCAGTCAAAAGCAGCACATGCTCGCGGTCATAGCGGAAGGGTTCACGCTCGGCGGCATCAACAATCAGCGGCCCCACATGCCCCACCTGTTCCTGAAGGCCCGAGTGGCTGTGATACCAATAGGTGCCGTTCTGGCGTACGGGAAAGCGGTAGGTAAAGGTCTCGCCTGGCTCAATACCGGCAAAACTGACGCCCGGCACGCCGTCCATGCCGGAAGGAAGAATCAAACCGTGCCAGTGGATTGAGGTGGGTTCGTCGAGCAGGTTGGTGACGCGTAATACGGCGTCCTGGCCTTCCTTAAGGCGGATCAGCGGGCCGGGGCTGCTGCCGTTAATACTAAAGGGGCGAGCCTCTTTGCCGTCAATCGGAATGGACTCACGGCGAATGGCTAATGCCACCTCTGGCCCTTCTTCAACGCCTTTGGAATAGACGTTTGTGCGCCCCCAGGGATTGGCCCAGGCAGGACTCATGCCCATAGCGGCTGCGGAGCCCAGCCCAAGCGCAGCCCCCCCTTTCAATATCTGGCGGCGCGAGAAGGGGCGCGATACAACAGGTGAGCGTGCCATGTACAACTCCCGTTAGGTTTTACATGGCCCTATCCTGCCAGAACAAGCTGAATCAAAACTGAACGAACTGTTACCTCGCCCCCTCTGCCAAGGTCAGCGTCACCTTAGCGCGCAACCCACCAAGTGAGCTATGGGAAAATTGTGCGTATCCAGCATAGCGCGCAGCTAGCTGAGTCAAGATGGACAACCCCAAGCCATACCCCGGATGGCGCTCGTCCAAACGCTTGCCCCGCTCGCCCAACCTAGGCAAATCGCTTTCCACCACACCAGGGCCATCATCATCGACGGTTATCACTAGCATTTCTGTTAATAACCTTATATCACAGCAAATATAGTATTTCGCCCATTTACCTCCATTATCTAATAATATACCGAGCATTTCCGAAAAGTCGTGGGGCTCTATGGGTATCTGATCCCGGTCAACATTAGAATACGTTATTTGGAACTCTTTTTCCGGGTAAAGACCACGAAACATATCTATAAGGCGAGGACTATCGTTCATTAAATGAGTCACCCTCCCCATATTGGGACCCGCGATTCGAGAGCGGCGCAGCTCAGCATCAAGCTGAGCATTAATACTTTCTATCCTTACGAGCAACTTGAGGCGTCGATCATCATCAATTGGCCGATTCCCACGAAGCACCTGTGTCACGGCAGCCAATGGCGTCTTCAACGCGTGAGAAAGATTCGCCGCCGACTCACGCGAGTGCTTTAAGCGTGAATCTATATCATCCATGAAACGGTTGAGCTGCTCGACGAGGACATTCAATTCGGAAGGTACCAATACTGAGAACCGCCGACGCTGCCCCGCTTGTAGTGCATCAAGTTGTTCGCGTAGTTCCCTCAATGGCTTCAAGCCACGATTGACTGCCAACATGTTAAGCACTATCAATACTATTAACAAGGCTCCTGCGACCGCCCCCACCCACCAATGCAAGGTTGCAAGCCCAGCCTCCACTTGTGAAAAGTCTTCCCCAATAAGCAAAACACCGTTACTATCTTCCCAGCTAAAATGGCGACGATAGACCAGTAAGTGGCGCCCCCCTTCTTCTACTTCTACCAAGGAATCACGGTCACTTGCGAGCAGTGGAGAAAGTCTTGTCTGCCACTTCGGATCCGAGGCACTAACACTATCGCCAATAGACAGCACATACAGGTGGTGAAAAACCTGATAACTTTTGCTCACAGACTGTAATGACTCAGGGACCAGGGAACGTTCTTCACCCAACTGAGAAACAGCATGATCGGCCTCTCTACGCAGGCGCTCACCAAGAAAGTCCTTGGCGATACTTTCCAAAAAAAAGCCGTGCATCAACCATGTCACGACCACGACTATAAGCGCCACGCTTCCTAGCCAAGCTAGCAGGCGAAACCGCAAGCTATGCCAATCAATGCGATACAAATAAGTACCCCTGGCCGCGGCGTGTTTGTATCAACGCCTTACCTAAATACCGGCGCAGCCGGGCAACATACACTTCCACCAGATTAGACTCAGCTGCATCTTGTTCAAGCGCATAAAGTTGATCGAGCAAATGATCTTTAGAATGCACACGATCGGGATGGTGCATTAGATAACGCAACAGTCGAAATTCAGTTGCCGTTAGCGAACGCCAAGGAAGACTTTCTGTACAAACCGACTGCCCAGCCTCATCTAAGGAAACCCCGTTAACTGTCAATATTTGAGATACACTACCAGAGCGACGCCTAAGCAATGCTTTAAGTCTCGCCAATAACTCGGCCTCATGAAACGGCTTTGTCAAATAATCATCTGCGCCAGTTTCTAATCCAGACACTTTATCTTCCCAAGTATCCCTTGCCGTAAGAACCAAAATAGGCATGTCACGATTTTGCTTATGCCAATGTGCAACCAATTCAAGCCCAGAACCATCAGGCAGCCCAATATCGACAACAGCCAGTTCATAACATTCGGTTGCCGCAAGCGACGTGGCCGCCTTTATAGAGTCGGCCACGTCAACGAGGTAACCGTTGTCCTTCAAGCTTTCCGCCAGGCTTTCGGAAAGCAGATCATCATCTTCGAGAAGCAACAGTCTCATATATTCACATCATTTTACTGTAACATTACCATACATGCCTGACTCATAATGACCTGGGATGTTGCAGGCATACTCTAAGCTTTTATCACTGTCAGGAGCTGTCCAAACCAGCTCTTTGGTCTCACCGGGTTCAATGGTCACCGAAGCCATGCCATCACCACCTTCCGACATATGGTGTCCCCCATCGCCTTCACTCATTTCTTGCATCATATCACGATGTTCCTCTTGAGCAGACTCGTCTCCGATTGTGAACTCGTGTTCTATACTACCCGTGTTAGTGATCTCGAATTTAATGGTTTCCCCGGTAGAGGCCTCAATGTCCTCAGGATCAAACCACATGTCTCCCGCTTCCACCGTGATGGTGCGATCAACGTCAGCGTCACTCACCTTTTCGCTATTTCCATGCCCGGCCGAGGCCCAGGAAGCCGCCGCCAGCGTACTCAACGAGATTGCCAAAAGGCTTGATACCAGATGCTTCTTATACATCAGTGTTCTCCTACAAAAGTGGATGTCTACCCTTTATAGAGGCACAACCTGAAATGATCCTGAATACATCTACTTAGTTTGCTAACAAACAAGCCATGATCATTTCTACAGCTTGACCTTTGGGCTACACAAAGGCTGTACTCTTTACCTTAGGATAGCACTGCCAAGAGGATTTTCATGATGAATTCAGAATGTTTCGCTTTAATGGGCTCAATGGGATGGATAGGGTGGCTTATGCCACTAACATTACTTTTGCTTATTGGATTAAGCATTGCTTCTCTTATTAAGTACCTTTTCAGGGGGCCTCATGAAGGATACAGGCATTAAACAACTCCTTGCTTCACTACTGGCATGTAGTTTCTTGGCAACAGGGGCAGTGTCGGCAAACGACCTACCTGATGAAGCAATTCTTTACAAAGACCCCAGGTGCGACTGTTGTACAGCTTATGCACATTACCTTGAAACGCAAGGTGTCAGGATCACGATCGTGGATGATGTTGCGCTGGATAGCATCAAGAAGCGAGCAGAAGTGCCCAAGAATTTGGCTTCATGCCATACCCTTAAAATGGGTAAGTATTGGATCGAGGGTCACGTTCCTAAGAAAGCACTAGCAACGCTTTTCTCTAAACAACCAGATATAAATGGCATTGGCCTTGTCGGCATGCCGAAAGGATCCCCAGGCATGCCCGGGGCTCAAGAAGCACCCTTTAAAATCTATGAATTTAAAAATAATAAAGACCATTCTTTCATGACTTTTTAGAAAATATTTTCATCGCAGCCTGGCTTTTAGAGGGGGGCATCTCCCCTCCTTTTTTACACACGACAAATTCTTAACCAAAGCTATTGATTTTTCCCTATCATTTTTTCCCAAGTTCCGTCACGATGTACTAGGCGATGCAATATCGCCATAAACACATGTCCTGCAATCAACGCTGTCAGTATATAAGCAAGTGGGCCATGCAGCTCCTGAAAAATCGTATCCCATTTTGTGTCAAGACCTTTTGTCAGAAGAGTATCAAAAACTAAAACGGGATAACCTTGCAATAAGCCACTCAACGGGATAGCGATCAGAACAACGTATATACTAAAATGCCCAAACCTTACCATTATACTTCTACTTCGTGGCCTATGCTTTCTCTGCACCAACAACCAGATCATGCGGAGCAACATTACCCCCAAAATAGAAACCCCTATCGTCATATGCCACGGCTGTACATACTGACTAAAAATATTCTTGGGGTCCCAACTACGCATATATACATCGGCTAGCTGTATAATGACCAATATTGCAGTTATCCAATGCAATACGCGACTAACAACACCATAGTATTTATATGAGTCCGTTGCCTTCATTATCCACACCCCATGCTATTTTAGGATTGCACACTACAAGAAGAACCGGCCAACCCCAATCAGCCGGCCCTTAATTTACCATGCATCACTTATTGATATTGGGTGTGGAGTTGGTAGATATTCCGACTTTCATGAGCGCCTCCCATGGTAGTGCTTCCAGTAACCATAAGCTGATAATCTCCTGGCTCTAATGACCTGACAAGAGAAAAGTGCCCATCAGGATCTGACGCTGCGGCAACCATTTCTCCTGATGCGTCATAGAGCACCGCCTTCAGATAGTTTCCACGGCTAGAGCTACCAGCATAGTGCTCACTTGTTACTGTTAAAGTAGTCGGCTTATCAATAGGCACGGTGTATCGGTTTTCGTTGCCATTGCTAATCATCTGACTCGATGAAATACCATCTTCTAGCACGGGAACGCCACCGTCATGACCAACGCTCGCAACAGCAGGAATTGCTAACACGCTGGAGATAAAAGCTGTCAATGCAATCATTTTCACTTTCATGGCACACCTCATTTCATTGGGTACAAATACTTTATATCCCATAAAGCTGAAATGAGTATTAAAAACACCCTTACACTATGCGGCAACCATGTGCAGCCTGACGAGCGACGTAGCTCGCCAAACTTTTGCGTTCAAAATCGGCAAAAAGCCTGACATGACAGAAAGCGGGATGCCAGGCTCAGATGGTGAGCGCCGAGGAAAGAGTTAGCCTCGGCGCCCAGTTCAGATCAACCCAACTTGGCCTTGTGCACCGCTCGCCAATGGTGCAGCAGCGGTTCGGTGTAGCCGGCCGGTTGCTCGCGTCCCTTGACGATCAGGTCGGATGCCGCCTGGAAGGCGCTGGACTCCGCCAGGTGCGAGGTCATCGGCGTATAGTCGGGGTCGTGGGCGTTCTGGTCGTCGACCACCTTGGCCATACGCTCCAGCGTCTCGCGCACCCGCGCTTCGCTGACGATGCCGTGATGCAGCCAGTTGGCGATGTGCTGACTGGAGATACGCAACGTCGCACGATCCTCCATCAGCCCCACATCATGGATGTCCGGCACCTTGGAGCAGCCCACACCGTGCTCGACCCAGCGCACCACGTAGCCGAGGATCCCCTGGCAGTTGTTATCCAGTTCCTGCTGAATCTCGTCGTCGGCCCAGCTCGGGTTCTTGTTAGCGCCTGAAGCCGCGCTTTTGACCACCGGCACGGTGAGTAGATCGTCGAGCAGGTCGTCGCTCGGCTTGGCTTCCAGTTCACGCTGAATCGTCGCGACGTCGACTTGGTGATAATGCAGCGCATGCAGCACCGCCGCCGTGGGTGAGGGCACCCAGGCCGTGGTCGCGCCCGCCTGGGGATGGCCGATCTTCTGCTCGATCATCGCTGCCATCAGCTCCGGCATCGCCCACATGCCCTTGCCGATCTGCGCCCGACCGCGCAGGCCACACGCCAAACCGGTCTGCACGTTGTTCTTCTCGTAGGCACCGATCCAGGTAGCGCCCTTCATGTCGCCCTTGCGCAGCATGGGACCGGCTTCCATGGCGGTATGCATCTCATCGCCGGTGCGATCCAGAAAGCCCGTATTGATGAATGCCACGCGCGAGGCGGCTTCATTGATGCACGCCTTGAGATTGACCGAGGTACGGCGCTCCTCATCCATGATGCCCATCTTGAGCGTGTCGCGGGGTAGACCCAGCATGTCCTCGATGCGCATGAACAGGCTGTTGGAGAAGGCGACTTCCTTGGGCCCGTGCATCTTCGGCTTGACGATATACACCGAGCCCGCCCTCGAGTTACTTGCCTCACCTTCGCGCTTCTTGAGGTCGTGTATCGCCAGCAGGCTGGTGATCACGCCATCCAGTATGCCCTCGGGGATCTCGTTGCCCTCGCCGTCGAGCACCGCCGGGGTCGTCATCAGATGGCCGACGTTGCGCACGAATAGCAGCGAGCGTCCAGGCAAGCGCACCTGGCCGCCCTGTGGTGCCGTGTAGTCGCGATCCGGGTTGAGACGCCGCGTCACGGTCTTGCCACCCTTGTCGAAGCGCTCTTCGAGATCGCCCTTCATCAGCCCCAGCCAGTTGCGATAGAGCAGCGTCTTGTCCTCGGCGTCCACTGCGGCCACGGAGTCCTCGCAGTCCATGATCGTGCTCACCGCCGCCTCGACCAGGACATCCTTGATGCGCGCCGGGTCGGTCTTGCCGATGGGATGCGTAGCGTCGAACTGCACTTCCAGATGCAGGCCGTGGTTGGCCAGCAGTACCGCGGTGGGTGCTTCCATCTCGCCTTGGTAACCCACCAACTGAGCGGGACGTGCCAACGTCGTTTCGCTGCCCCCCTGCAACTGCACCACCAGCTTGCCGTCGCGGATGCTGTAGCCACTCGACTCGGCGTGCGACCCCTCGGCCAGCGGCGCGGCCTGATCGAGCACACCACGCGCATAGGCGACGACTGCTGCACCACGCTTGGGGTTGTAGTCCTGTCCCTTCTCGGCGCCATCGGTCTCGGGAATCACATCGGTGCCATAGAGTGCATCGTACAGGCTGCCCCAGCGCGCGTTAGCGGCGTTGAGCGCGTAGCGCGCATTGCTCACCGGCACCACTAGCTGCGGCCCGGCCTGGAGAGCGATCTCGTCGTCGACATGGGCGGTCGTCGCCTGCACCTTCGCCGGCGCCTCGACCAAATAGCCGATGTCCTTCAAGAAGGCGCGATAGGCATCCATGTCTTGCACCGGACCAGGATGGGCCTTGTGCCACGCATCCAGTTCAGCCTGCAACCGCTCGCGTTCGGCCAGTAGCGTCTGATTGGTAGGCGCGAGGTCGTGGACCAAGGCATCGAACCCGGCCCAGAAGGCCTCGGCGTCGACACCCGTACCGGGCAAGGCTTCGTCGTTGATGAAACGATCGAGCTGGCTGGCCACCTGCAAACGATGGCGTGTCGTACGGTCTGTCATGCGGCTCTCCTCGGGTGTCGCCTCAAACGTGGAAAATAATTCCACAAATTAGACGTAAATCCTCGCGCTGTCATCTCCACCATTGGTCTGAGCGTCGTTTTTCATCACAGAAGAAAGCGATGCAAATGCTGACACATGCCGTGCAAGACCTGAAAAAATGGGCCCGGCCATCACTTGCCTATAGCCTCGGGGACCGCGCGGACGCTAGCATGGAACGCACCGGGAGAATTGAATGAACGACTTTACCCCCTTGAAACAGCTAGGCCAGCTGACGCCGATGGCACGCCCTGTGTCGCCGGCGATGAGTGCCTATCTCGAGCACTACCGCTTAGCGTCGCTGTTGACCGAGAACACCGATCTACATGCCGGCTTCTTCGAGGCCCGGGGGTTTCAGTTGTGGGCGCAGGTATGGAGCCCGCCCAAACCGCAAGGCACGGCGTTCGTCGTGCACGGCTACTTCGATCACCTAGGACTCTACCGCCACCTTCTCAAACTGCTGCTGGCGCGTGGCTGGCGCGTGGTGATGTGGGATCTTCCGGGGCACGGGCTCTCCAGCGGCGCACGCGCTTCCATCGACGACTTCAGCGACTATGTCGGCTGTCTGAGCGCGCTGACCGAGGAGGTCACGCGTCTCGGCCTGGCCGATGGCCCCTGGATCGGCATCGGCCAAAGCACCGGCGCGTCGATTCTCGCCACCGACGCCCTGACCCACGGCCATCAGACACACTGGGACGGCCTCGCGCTACTGGCACCGCTGGTGCGTCCCTGGGGCTGGCAGCAATCCAGTTGGCTGCACCGTGTGGTTAGCCCCTTCGTGCGCTCGGTGCCGCGCCGGTTTCGCCCCAATACCACCGATCTTGGCTTCGCCGATTTTCTGCGCCGCGGCGACCCCTTGCAGCCCGACCGCTTAGCCTTGACCTGGGTCAGCGCCATGCGCGACTGGATTCCCCTATTGATGTCCATGCCGCCCAGCGAATTGCCGGTGCTGATCCTCCAGGGCGAACAAGACTTTACCGTAGACTGGCAGTGGAACCTGGAAACGCTGACGGACAAATTCCCCAATGCCGATGTCCATCGGCATCCGGAGGCACGCCACCATCTGGTCAACGAGGCCAAGCCGATTCGTACTCCTCTCTTCCATGAACTGAGTGGTTTCCTGGCGGGTTACGAGCGCCGGCTCGGCCCGCACGACGCACTATCCAGCGCCGACCCTTGCTCCCAGGAAACACCATGAAGCATGCCCGCGCCGCCGACATCATCGCACTATGCCTGCTGTTGGCGGGATGCGCCGGGCTTGGCGACGCACCGCCCGACGACATGCGTCAGGCGGTATATGGCATGAGCAACCAGGCCGCCGAGGCCCTGCTCGAATCGCCGCCCTGGTCGGGTGACGCACAGGATATGGTGGTGATGCTGGCAGCGCCGACGGTATCGCCTGCGCTGGGCATCGCGCCGGGGCGACTCACCGAAACCCTGGGCCGCGCCCTACTGGCACAGGCAGAGGGCCCCCAAGTCCTCGATTGGACGCCGGGCATGCTGGCCGACGATGCGCCGGACAATCACTGGGTACTCGAGAGTCGGCTCCAAGGCAACGGCGTACTGCGGCTCTCCGATCGAGAGTTGCGTCCCTATCAGTGGGAAATCACCTTGCGCCGTCCCGGCCAAGACGCCCCCAGTTGGCGCGCCACGCTCTCCGGAGCTCTGGACGCCAGCGCGCTGTAAACCGAGGCATGTCACGTTGTACCCAGCGCGTCTCGGTCGCACAATGATCCTTTTGCGTTTCAGGAGTTTCGCATGTCGCGTCACGCTCGCCACCTTGATCGTTCCGGCCCGCACAATCCCTTCCCCGGCCTCAAGGCGCTGGAACGCAAGCTGGGCCGTGAGGTACCCCATCGCCTGGGCTCTAACGAAGGGTTGGACATGCCTCACCAGGCACTCAAGGCGCGTTTCGGCGAGGAGGTCGCCACGCTTGCCCGCGCCTACGGCGACGCCGAAGCCATGGAGGTGCGCCAACGCCTGAATGCCCAGCTCGGCACGCCGTTGGAGGCGCTAGTCATCGACGCCGGCGCCGACAGCTTGATGGCGCTCGCCCTGCGCACGCTGTGCGATCCCGGCAGCACGGTGGTCGCCAGCGCGGGCACCTACCCCACCTTTCGCTACTTCGCCGAAGGCCAGGGCTGCCGCTTGGTCGAGGTCGACTATCACGACGCCCCCGGCGTGCTGGCGCCTGACCTCGACGCCCTGGCCGCCCGCGCAGCGCGCGATAACGCCCGCGTGGTGTACCTGGCCAATCCCGACAATCCCAGCGGCCACCTGCATAGCGACGCCGATGTCCTGGCGCTGCGCGATGCTCTGCCTGAGGGCTGCACACTGCTGCTCGACGAGGCCTATCACGACTTCCGTCACGATGCCGACGCTCCCGCTACAGGCGAGGTCTGGTCCGACGTGGTGCGCCTGCGCACCTTCTCCAAGGCACACGGCTTGGCCGGCCTGCGGATCGGCTATGCCATCGCCGAACCGGCGCTGATCGAGGTGATGCACAAGGTGCGTATTCATTACGCGGTGTCGTCGCTGGCACTGGCCGCCGCCGAAACCGTACTCGATCACCCGGAGGAAACCGCACAGCACATCCGCGACGTAATCGCCCGCCGCGAGGCCCTGGCCGAGCATCTGCGCACGCTGGGCGCCGACGTGCCGCCCAGCGCCACCAACTTCATCGCCGTGCGCCTACCGGACGCGGAGCTCGCCGCCCGCGTCCATCGCGAACTACTCGAGGCCGGCACACTCGTGCACCGTCCCGCGCATCCCGCGCTGGGCCACGTACTGCGCATCAGCACGCTCGAGGACGCCCTGGCGCCCGGTCGATTGGCCGCGCTGGAACGTGCGCTCGAGGTACAACACTGAGCATGGCACGCCCCGGCTGGCTTGTCTCACTGTGGCACTGGCTCATCGCTGGCGTGCTGGCACTGCTCATCGTCGCCAGCAGCGGCTGGGCGGTGCTGGCACTGTGGTATCGACTTCCTGGTCCCACCGTGCTGCGTTACGGCGTGGCGGGGCTGTGGATCGTCGCCGCGCTGGCGTGCTGCATGGGGCTGTTCCTCAAGGGCTGGCCGGCACGCGCCCTGCTCGGCTATCTAGCCATGTACCTCGTGCTCGGCATCTGGTGGTGGACGATCCAACCCGCCACCGAGCGCGACTGGGCGCCGGATGTCGCGCATATCGTCAGCGGCACACCACAAGACGACAACCGCGTCACCGTCAACAACGTGCGTAACTTCCAATGGCGCACCCCGCAGGATTTCGATGAGCGCTGGGAAACCCGCCACTACGACCTGGACCAGTTGCGCTCGGTCGATCTGCTGGTGTCCTACTGGATGGGGCCGGCCATCGCCCACACGCTGGTCAGCTTCGGCTTCGACGACGGGCGTTACCTGACGTTCTCGGTGGAGATACGCAAGGAACGCGGCGAAGCCTTCTCCACCCTGGGCGGCTTCTTCAAGGAATACGAAGTCAGCATCATCGCCGCCGACGAGCGCGATATCGTGCGCGTGCGCACCAACACGCGCGGCGAAGACGTCTACCTGTATCGCGTGCAGATGCCCAAGCCGGTCATGCAGGATCTGTTTCGCGCCTACCTCGACGAGGCTCACCAGCTACAACGCGAGCCGCACTACTACAACACGCTGACCTCCAACTGCACCACGCTGGTCTACGCCATGATGAAACGCATCGTCCCCGGTCTGCCCTTCGACTACCGACTGTTGCTATCCGGCTACCTGCCCGAGTACGTACATAGCGTCGGCGCGTTGGCACCCGAGGTTCCCTTCGCCGAACTAAGGGCCAAGGGCCACATCAACGCCCGCGCCCTGAAAGCGAACCACGCCGACGATTTCTCTGCCCGCATTCGCGACGGCATCCCCGGCACCGACGCGCCCTCCTACGACGCCGACAACTAAGCCCCTCCATTGCCACCGATCAGCCGATCCAACTGACGATAGCCGATGGCTTCCATCAACTGCGGCTGTCGGGGGCGGGGCTCCTCGGCAAGGTCGGCGAGCGTCAGGGCGACGCGCAGCACGCGGTGGTAGGCGCGGGCGGAGAGGTTGAGGCGATTGAGCACGTCGGCTAGCCAGGTGCGTTCCTGGCCATCCAGCGCGCAGAGGTCCTCCAGCGCGCTGCTGGGTAAATAAGCGTTGAGCGCGCCGCGCTGGGCTTGGCGCTGGCGGGCAGCGAGAACACGCTGGCGAACGACCTCGGAGCTTTCGCCGCTGCGTTGTTCGGTGAGTTGCGCGGCAGGCAGCGCGGGGACTTCCACCTGCAGATCGATACGGTCGAGCAGCGGGCCCGAGATACGGGCCTGGTAGCGTTGCACTTGGGCCGGCGTGCACACACAGGCTTTGCGCGGATCACCGAGATGTCCGCACGGGCACGGGTTCATTGCCGCAACGAGTTGAAAGCGAGCGGGAAAGCAACTCTGCATCAACGCCCGCGAGACGACGATCTGGCCCGATTCCAGCGGTTCGCGTAGCACCTCCAGCACACGCCGGTCGAACTCCGGCAATTCATCCAGAAACAGCACCCCGTGATGCGCCAGTGAAATCTCTCCCGGGCGGGGCTTGCCGCCACCGCCTACCAACGCTACACCGCTGGCGGTGTGATGCGGGGTACGAAACGGCCGCTGCCCCCAGCGTTCTAGGATCGGCAGGCCACATACCGAGCGCACGGCGGCCACTTCCAGCGCTTCATCTTCTTGGAGGGGCGGCAAAATCCCGGGTAACCGACTGGCGAGCATGGTCTTGCCGGTACCCGGCGGGCCAGCGAACAGCAGATTGTGGCCACCGCTGGCGGCAACTTCCAGCGCCCGCCGGGCCTGCTGCTGGCCACGCACCTCGGCGAGGTCGGGCTCGGCCAAGCGCGGTGCAGGCCGCTCACCAAGTTGGTGCGGCGTAATCGGCGATTGTTTGAGCAAGTGGGCGACGACTTGTGGCAAGTCGGCGGCGGGGAGGACGTCCAGGTCGCCGGCCAACGCCGCTTCATCGGCATTGCTCTCGGGCAGCAACAGAGCACGCCCGGCGCGACGCGCTTCCAGGGCCGCCGGCAGCACCCCGCGCACGGGGCGCAACTTGCCATCCAGCGCCAACTCGCCCAGGCATTCGAGATCCGCCACCGCCTCGCCGGGAATCTGCCCTGAGGCCACCAGAATGCCCAGCGCAATGGGAAGATCGAAGCGTCCGCCTTCCTTGGGGAGATCCGCCGGGGCGAGGTTGAGCGTGATGCGTCGCGTGGGAAAGTCGAAACCGGCATTAATCAGAGCGCTGCGCACCCGCTCGCGGCTCTCTTTGACCGCCGCCTCCGGCAGTCCGACGATTGCCAGCCCGGGGAGGCCGTTGGTGAGATGCACCTCGACCAGCACATCCGGCGCCTCCAGCCCCAAGCCGGCACGCGTATTGATGATGGCAAGCGCCATGCAGCCTCCTTCCGGTCACATCAAAATATGCGTATACACTAATTGATTGACTACGGTAACGCACGCGCTGCGAAAGGCGGCGAGAGGGCCTATCGGCAAGAAAGAGGCAAAAGGCGCGATGCCGTCTCGACCGAGACGGCATTCGTGATCGAGCGGCGTTCAGCTCTTGCGGGAAGTGTCGGACGCGCTTGCCTCGTCGGCGTCGTCCTTGGCGTCGTGTGCGGTCGCCGGCTCGGCGCCTTCGGCGGCGGCCACCGGCGCACTCTGGCCCACGTCCAGCGCCGCTTCCAAGGCCGCGACCTGCGCCTCGAGCGATTCGACACGCGAACGCGTGCGCTGCAGCACTTCCATCAAGATATCGAAGTCCTCACGCGAGACCAGCTCCATGCGATCGAAGGCGCCGCGCATCACACCCTGGACGCTGCGCTGAATGTCTTCCGGCGCGTGCGAGGCGTCCTGGAGCCGGTCGCCGACTTGCTGTGCGAGACGTGAGAAGAGGTCGTGTGTCGCCATGAGAGTTCCCTCGGATTGAACGTTTCCTTCTCGCCACAGCATACGCAAGGCCGACGAAATACGCATGCGCCATATTGGTGCAGCTATGCCAGCGTCACGCACCAAAAGCTGGCGCGGCGTGTTCCATGTTTGGGCACCACATAATGCTACGGCTCCCCGCCCCTCCGTAACCGGCTGTTTTTAATGATACATAGCCAATATGGCATGGCTTCTGCGTACGTCCCGAGAGGCGAAAGCCGACAACGGGAGAACTGGCATGAAGCTCATTACCGCCATCATCAAACCTTTCAAGCTGGATGATGTCCGCGAGGCGCTGGCCGACAACGGCGTCCAAGGGATCACCGTCACAGAAGTGAAAGGATTTGGGCGCCAAAAGGGTCACACGGAACTCTACCGCGGCGCCGAATACGTCGTGGACTTCCTTCCCAAGGTAAAAATAGAAATCGCCGTGGAAGAAGACCGACTGGAAAGCGTGCTGGAGGCGATCAGCAATGCCGCGAACAGCGGCAAGATCGGCGACGGCAAACTATTCGTCACGCCACTCGAAGACGTCATTCGTATCCGCACCGGTGAACGCGGAGCCGACGCCGTTTAAGGCAAGGGCTGAAGGGAGACACAATAAATGACTGAAGATATTACGCAGCTATCGTACGCGCTCGACACCTTCTACTTCCTGGTCTGCGCCGTATTGGTCATGTGGATGGCCGCCGGCTTCGCCATGCTCGAAGCGGGCCTGGTCCGCGCCAAGAATACGGCGGAAATTCTGACCAAGAACGTGGTGTTGTTCGCCATCTCTTGCACCATGTATCTACTGTTCAGCTACCACTTGATGTATTCCAGTGGCGCTGGCGGCTTCCTGCCGAGCCTGGGCTTTTTGCTGGGCGGCGAGAACACCGTCGACCAGGTGATGGGCAGCAACGGCGACATCTACTATTCCAACCGTGCCGACTTCTTCTTCCAGGTGGTGTTCGTGGCGACCGCCATGTCCATCGTCTCCGGGGCCGTGGCGGAGCGCATGAAACTCTGGGCGTTCCTGGCCTTCGCCGTGGTGATGACCGCCGTCATCTATCCGACGTCCGGCTACTGGACCTGGGGCGGCGGCTGGCTCGCCGAGCTGGGTTATTCCGACTATGCCGGTTCGGGCATCGTCCACATGGCGGGCGCGGCCGCGGCCCTGGCCGGGGTGCTGGTACTCGGGCCGCGCAAGGGCAAATACGGCAAGAACGGCGCGATCTACGCCATTCCCGGCGCCAACCTGCCGCTGGCGACGCTGGGGACCTTCATCCTGTGGATGGGTTGGTTCGGCTTCAACGGTGGCAGCGAGCTGATGGTCTCCAACATCGATTCCGCCAATAACATGGCGCAGGTGCTGGTCAACACCAATGCCGCCGCCGCGGGCGGGGTGATTGCCGCGCTGATCCTCGCCAAGATCTGGTTCCGCAAGGCGGACCTGACCATGGCGCTCAACGGTGCCATCGCCGGCCTGGTCGCGATCACCGCCGACCCGCTGTCCCCCACCGGCCTGGGCGCCACGCTCATCGGTGCTGTCGGCGGGCTGCTGGTGGTAGTCTCCATCGTGGCGCTGGACAAGCTCAAGATCGACGATCCGGTGGGTGCTATCTCCGCGCACGGCGTGGCCGGCTTGTGGGGTGTTCTGGTGGTGCCTCTTACCAATGCCAGTGCCTCCTTCGGCGCTCAGATCATCGGCGCCCTCGCCATCTTCCTGTGGTGCTTCATCGCCAGCCTGATCGTATGGCTGATCATCAAGGCCGCGATGGGCGTGCGAGTCAGTGAAGAAGAAGAATACGAAGGGGTCGACCTGGCCGAATGCGGTCTGGAAGCCTATCCCGAGTTTTCCGTCGGCAAGAAGTAAGCAAGCCGACGTACCGAGTGAGCTGGCGTGCTCCCCTGGCCCCCTTCGGGGGGCCTTTTTTAATCCCGCGACCAGCGGTGTATGCTTGAAAGCATGATCGTTGGGCATAATCGAGGGTGGTATACGCCACCCGCATATACGATGCGAGGAGAAAGACGATGAAACTGGTGACCGCCATCATCAAGCCGTTCAAGCTCGACGACGTTCGTGAGTCGTTGTCCGAGATCGGCGTCCAGGGGATTACCGTCACGGAAGTGAAGGGCTTCGGCCGTCAGAAGGGTCATACCGAGCTGTATCGTGGGGCCGAATACGTGGTCGACTTCCTGCCCAAGGTCAAGCTCGAGGTCGCCGTCGACGATGACATGATCGAGAAGGTGATCGACGCCATCACGCAGGTGGCCAACACCGGCAAGATCGGCGACGGCAAGATCTTTGTATCGCCGCTCGAACAGGTCATCCGTATCCGCACCGGAGAAACCGGCAAGGACGCGGTGTAAGCGCACTCAGCCAGCTGGCTGAAGCCGCCTCTGATTCGTCATGCCCCTGCGCAGCCAGGGGCATTGTCGTGTTCAGGGCATGGGCGTTAGGTATGAGCGCCGGGTAGCATCGCGGGCGTCTTGGTCGCCCCCATCGCCGAGGCGAGTTCGTGTGCCGTCATGCCACGGCTGTCGATGGCATTGGGGTCGGCGCCCTGGGCCAGCAGGAAGTCGACGACCTCGGCGTTGTCGAACATGGCGGCAAACATCAATGCCGTCTTGTCGTCGGGAGAGCGGGCGTTGACCGAGGCGCCATGCGACACCAGCAGCTCGGCCATGGCCAGGTCGCCCTTGAAGGACGCGCCAGAGAGGGGATGATGGCCGTTGTCGTTGTACATCTCGGGATCGGCGCCCTGCTCAAGCAACAGTTGCGTGGCCTCGAGATGCCCGTGATAGCTGGCCAGCATCAACAAACTGTCGCCCTTGTCGTTGCACATGTTGGGCGGCAGCCCTTGAGCCAGCCAGCCGCGTAGCTTTTCCGCCTCGCCGTTGCGTGCGCTATTGAAGATCTCCGTGGCCAAGCGAATCGTGGCCTCATCCAGCTCGGCGTTGCCGGTGTCGTGATCGTCCGACATCGTGACGTGCTCCTTGTGATATCTCCGTGTGACACCTGGTATCGAGCGTAGCATGCCATTTCACGCGACGCGCCACTCTTCAGCCATCCATCAAGAGCCTCGTGAGTCCTATGCTGGATATCAAGTATTACGTATTGATCGACGCCATCGCGACCCACGGCACGGTGCACGACGCCGCCGCCGCTATCGGCATCACCCAGCCCGCGGCGACGCATCGCATTCGAGAGATGGAGCGCCGCCTGGGCGTCGCGCTGTTCCATCGCGAAGGACGCCGACTGACGCTTTCCGCCTCGGGCGAGCGGCTGCTCGATACCGCGCACGACGTGCTACCCCGCCTGCGTAGTGCCGAGCTCGAGGCGTGGCAATTGGCACGCCGGGCCGAACCCGCCTTGCGCCTGGGCATCGGCCCTTACGACACCTTCTCGCGGGCAATTCCACATCTTTATGACCAGCATGCGCGCGACATCGATCTGGTCCGCCTGCCCATGGCGGACATGACCACGGCGCTACTCGCCAACCGGGTCGACATGATCTGCATGATCGAGGTGCCCTCGCAGCGCGGCATCGCTCATCAGCTATTGTTCGAGGAACCGCTGGTGGCCGTTTTGCCGCCCGAGCATCCTTATGCACAGAGCGATGCGGTTCCCGCCGAGGTTTTCGATCGGGGTCGACATTTCACCTACAGCATCACGCCCGAATCCGGCCATGAATTTGAGCATTTCTTCCAGCCGGCCGGCGTCTATCCTTCGCACATGGTACAGATCGAGTCGGTGGCCTTGATCCTGGAACTCGTCGCCGCCGGCAAGGGCGTGAGCATTCTCTCGCGCTGGGCCGCGCGAGACGCCCATCAGGCAGGGCACGTCGTCATGCGCCCTCTGGCTGGCGAGCTGCCACGCATCCCTTGGTATCTGGCCTATACGCAGACGCCCCACATCACCGCCGCTGCCGAGTCGATGGCCGCCACACTGCGTCATCTCTACCGCACCGACGACTGAGACAAGACGCCATCTGCTACAACGCACGCGATCGATAAGAATCTCGTCGCAGATGGCCGGACATTCTCATTAGTTTCACGCCCTCCCTCCTTTTACCGTATCGCTACTCCTTATCAAGGACTCCCAATCATCGGCTCCCAACCAACGAGTCCCGATCAACGACCGCACAGGAGGGCGATCTCATGTCACAGGCCACGCTCGCAACTCAAACTACCGCACAGGACGTCACCGCCGAGCATCATCCCCTGGCGCGTTTCATCGACCTCGAACGTTATCCGATCCTGGAGCGCGATAGCGACGCCTACCGGGCCACTGTCGAGGGTGTGCGCGATCAACTGCGCACCGACGGCTGCGCCCTGTTGTCGAAGTTCATCCGCGAGGACCTCATCGAGCCGCTGCGCGAGGAAAGCGAGGCCCTGGCACCCAAGGCGTTCTACTCGGACAACAACGTCAATCCCTACGTCACGCCGGACGATCCGTCGCTGCCCGAGGATCACCCCGCTCGCTTCTTTCAGCACTACACCAACGGCTTCGTGGCGCGCGACCTGATCCCCGAGGACGCCATCGTCCAGCAGCTCTATCGCGACCCCGACTTTCAACGCTTCGTCGCCGATTGCCTCGAAGAGCCGGTGATTTACGAGTTCGCCGACCCCATCGCGGGGCTGGTCATCAACGTGATGCCCGACGACACCGAGCTGCCCTGGCACTTCGATACCAACGAATTCATCGTCAGCCTGATGACGCGGCGCCCCAGCGAAGGCGGCGAATTCCAATACGCGCCCAGCATCCGCCGTCCCGGCGAGGAGAACTTCGCGGCCGTGAAACGCGTGCTCGAGGGCGACCACACCGACGTCGAATCGCTGACGCTCAACACCGGTGACCTGCAGCTCTTCAAGGGGCGCTACTCCATGCACCGCGTCGCCGCCGCCAAGGGGCAGCGTCTGTGCACCCTGCTCGGCTACGCCAAGACGCCCGACATGATGGGTAGCCTGGAGCACACCCGGCGCATCTACGGTCGCGTCACCCAGCAACACATCGATGCTGACAATCAGCGCCGTCACGACGCGCTCATGGGCTAACACCGCCTCGCGTACGTCACCAAGCGTCTCGTTCACTCTTTACAAGGATGCCTTTCAATGGGCGATATCGTATCACTCGCCGGGTCCGTCCCCACGGGCGGCCCCTACACCGACGGCGGCTTCCGTCACGTCACGCTCGACGCCGCGCTGCTCTCGCGCGTCGAGCGCTACCGGCTGCAACGCCTGCGCCAGCAGATGAAGCATCACGAACTGGACGCGGTGATCCTGTTCGATCCCATCAACATTCGCTATGCCTGCGGCGTGCGCAACATGCAGGTTTACTCGCAGCGCAACCCGGCGCGCTACCTCTACGTCGCGGCGGACGGCCCGGTGGTGCTGTTTGAGTTCAGCGCCTGCCTGCACCTGGCGGCCAACGCCGAATTGCTCGACGAGGTGCATCCCGCCCGCGCGGTGATGCCGCAATACAGCGGCCCGCGCTGCGCGGCGCATACCCAGGCCTTCGTCGACGACATCCGCGGTCTATTCGAGCGTTCGCATACCCAGGGGCAACGCCTGGGCATCGAGTCCGCGCCCACCGGCGCCATCGAGGCACTGGGCCAGGCTGGCTTCGAGCTGACCGATGCCGCCACCGTGGTCGAGGGCGCCAAGTCGATCAAAAGTGTCGACGAGCTGGCGCTCATCCACCGCTCCGTGACCCTGACCGAAGCCGCGATGACGCGCATGGAAGCCGCCATTCGCCCCGGCATGAGCGAAAACGAGCTGTGGTCGATCTTCAACCAGCATGTGCTGGCGACCGGCGGCGAGTACGCCGAGACTCGGCTTCTCAGCTCCGGCGCGCGCACCAATCCGTGGTTCCAGGAATGCTCGGACAAGGTCATCGCCCCGGGTGAGCTAGTGGCCTTCGATACCGACATCGTCGGCTGCTTCGGCTACTACACCGACTTCTCGCGGACCTTCCACGTGCCCGGCGCAGGCGCGCCCAACGCCGAGCAGAAGGCGCTTTATCGCATGGCCGCCGACCAGCTCGAGCGCAACATCGCCTTGCTGCGCCCTGGCATGAGCTTTCGCGACTACTCGCAACAAGCGTGGCCGATCCCCGACGGCTATCGTGAAAATCGCTACTTGGACATCGTCCATGGCTGCGGCATGACCGGCGAATGGCCATTGATCGCCCACGACATGGATTGGGACGACGTCGGCTACGACGGCGCCATCGAGCCCGGTATGACGCTCTGCGTCGAGGCTTATATCGGCCACCGTGACGGCACCGAGGGCGTCAAGTTGGAAGAACAGGTGCTAATCACCGAAGATGGCATCGAACGCCTCTCGACCTACGGCTATTCCGACACGCTGATGGCAGAATGACGCCATAGCGCAGCACCCTTTCTCATCCCTTTCGATTCACCCACACAAAAAGGACGCGTATGAAACCGTTGACTTCCCTTTTCGTCGCCTGTGGCCTGGCCGGTATCTCGATGACCGCCTCGGCCAGCGACACGCTGACCATCGGCACCAACAACTGGTCGGAAAACATCGCCGTCTCGCACATGTGGCAGCAATTGCTCGAAGAGCAAGGCTACGACGTCAACCTGACGACTACCGGCAAAAGCGTGCTCTTCAGCGGACTGGCGCAGGGCGATCTGGATATCTCGTTGGAAGTCTGGCTGCCGCATGGCGACGCCCAGTACATCAAGCCCTACGAGGACAAGATCGACGTTCACGATGCCTGGTTCGACGGCGCCCAGGACGAACTGGTGGTGCCGGCTTACATGGAAGACATCGACAGCATTAGTGACCTCAAGGACAACGCCGAGCGCTTCGTCTACCAGAATGAACCGACCATCATCGGCATCGAATCGGGCTCGGCCATCTCCGGCGAGACCGAAAACGCCATCGAGAGTTACGACCTGCCGTTCCGCCAGTTGAACAGCTCCGGGCCCGCCATGCTCGCGGCCCTAGAGGAAGCCTATGCCAACGAAGAGCCCGTCGCCGTCACGCTATGGCAGCCGCACTGGGCCTACGCGCAGTACGATCTCAAAGCGCTGAAAGATCCCAAGAAGAGCTATGGCGGCGGTGACGACATCATGTGGATGTCGCCCAAGGGCTTTGGCGAGGAGCACCCCGAAGTCACCAAGATGCTCGATGCCTGGCACATGAGCCACGCCCAGTTGGCCGATCTCATGTTGACCATCGAAAACGTCGGCGACCCGACGCAAGGCGCCAAACAGTGGATCGAGGAACATCGCGATCTCATCGACGGCTGGCTCGTCGAGGACTGATCCCATTCCGGGCCGGTCGTCAGGACCGGCCCACCTCCAAGCCTTGCCTATTTTCTTCCTGCTCTCGCTGACGCGACCCGCAAGCCCTCGGCAATCGAATTTGCTATCGTGAGCGCATCGCGCGCCTCGGCGCGTCACCGTTCGCCGCCTGAGTCGCTACCGCCACGGGGGAGAGATGCGTCTACATTATGCCGGGGCGTTTCCCGAGCCCATCGGCTTTCTGCTATTGCCGCGTTTCTCGATGATGGCATTCTTCTCTGCCATCGAGCCGCTGCGCATTGCCAACCGCATCGCAGGAGAGCGCCTGTTCACCTGGCGCGTGATCGGCCTGGACGGCGCCTCGGTCACCGCCAGCAACGACATGACCCTGCTCGCCGACGACACCCTCGCCTCGGCACCGGCACTGCCCAGCATCGCCATCTGTGCCAGCTTCGAGCCCGAGGAGCGCCTGACCCACCACTTGCTGCATTGGCTGCATCAGCGTCATCAAGGCGACTGTGTGCTGGGCGGCATCGACACCGGCAGCCTGATCCTCGCCCGCGCCGGCTTGCTCGAGGGGCAGCGTGTCACCCTGCACTGGGAAAGCTTACCGGCGTTTCGCGAGCGCTTCCCCGAGATCGACGCCGTCGAGTCGCTGTTCGAAGTCGGCCCACGCGGCTTCTCCTGCGCCGGCGGCACCGCCGCGATGGACATGACACTAGACCTGATCGCCCGCCGCCATGGCGATGAGCTGGCCGCTGACGTTTCCGAGCAGTTGATTCACGCTCGCATGCGGCCTCGCCACGACCACCAGCGTCATGATCTGACTCAGCGCCTGGGGACCCACAAGCACAGCGTGATCGAGGCCGTCGCCCTGATGGAGCGCCACCTCGAGACACCGCTGACACTCGCCCGTCTCGCCGCGCGCATCGGTATCTCGCTGCGCCAGCTTCAGCGTCTCTTCGAACAGGAGCTGGGCGAGCGGCCACGCGATCACTATCTGCGCCTGCGCTTGCAACATGCTCGTCAGCTACTGCGGGAAACCGACCGCGACATTCTGAGCATTGGCCTGGCCAGCGGTTTCACCTCGGCTTCCAGTTTCTCGCGGGCCTACAAGCAGCATTTCGGTACTAGCCCGCGCCAGGCACGCTACCCGCACCCTGACGACACAAGATGACGACTGACGGCAAGAAGCCGTCGCTTGGGGTGTAAATATGGACGCCGAGTCAAGCCATGCTGGGGCTACGTTTTGTAGCCAAGGATGCCGTCATGACCCTTTCCACGCCTGCTGCCACGTCTGCCAATACGCCCGGCGGCACGCTCCCCGCGACGCCTGATTACGACGCCTGGCCGGTCGAGGTCGCCATCCACAACGTGAGCCACACGCCCCGCCAGGTCGAAGTGCGCTGGGAAGACGGTCGCGTCAGCCGGTACCACAGCATCTGGCTGCGCGAAAACGCCGCCGACGACAGTACCGTCAATCCGGCCACCCGCGAGCGTATTCTCGATCTGTCACGCCTCGATGAATGGCCCACCATCAGTGAGGCGTGCCTCGACGACGCCGGTGCGCTGGACATCGTCTTCGCCCCGGAGCAACGCCGCTTGCGCTTTCACCCCGGCTGGCTGCGCGCGCACGACTATACCCACTTGGCGGAACTCGATGCCCCGCTGCCTCCTGCCACGTTATGGAAAGGCAGCGAACGCGACGCGCCCACGACCCTCGATGCGCGCGACTGGCTGGACACCGACGATGATCCTCTAGCACCGGATGTCTGCCTCGAAAGCACCCTCGAGGCCGTCATCGGCGAAGGCCTGGTGCGGCTACGCAACCTGCCCACCGAGCCCGGCAGCCTGGATGCCATCGCCCGGCGCATCGGCCCGCCGCGTGCCACCAACTTCGGCACGCTGTTCGACGTGCGTGCCAAGCCCGACCCCGACTCCAATGCCTACACCTCGATCGCCCTGCCACCGCACGTCGATCTGCCGACCCGCGAGTATCAGCCCGGTCTGCAGCTGCTGCATTGCCTGGAAAACGACACCGTTGGTGGTGAAGCGGTGATGATGGACGGTTTCGCCGTGGCCGAGGCCCTGCGCGAGCGTCATCCCGAGCACTTCGCGACGCTCACGCGTGTACGCTGGTGCTACGCCAACACCGCCCGGACCACCGATCATGTGTGGTACGCACCGATGATCAAGCTCGATGGCGACGGCAATTTCGACGAAGTGCGCATCGCCGATTTCCTGCGCGGCCCGCTGATGGCACCGTTCGAGGACGTGGAGCCCGCCTATGCCGCCTTGATGGCACTACAGCGCCTGCTGCGGGAACCCGAGTTTGCGCTGCGTTTCACCTACACCCCCGGCGACCTGGTGATCTTCGACAACCGCCGCCTGCTGCATGCCCGTGACGCCTTCGATGTCGGCCAGGGCGGCCGGCGCTGGCTGCAAGGCTGCTATCTCGAGCGCGACGAAGCCCGCTCGCGGCTGCGCATGTTGCGCCGTGCCCACCGCCGGCAACGCGTCGAGGTACTCGGCCAGGGCTGATCCAGTCGCCCAGCAGTATCTGCCAACACGAAAACCCGCCCATGGCTTGCCATGGGCGGGTTCTTTGCAGCGAGGGAAAACGTCATGGAGCGTTTTGACGCTCCATTCGACGTTAGCGGCGTACGATCCCGATGCGCCGCCCTGCAGCGCTCGGCCACGTTTCGCCAGCGGCGGGCAACGTGGCGACCACAGCCGCGACCGGTTCGGGTAGCGGACCCGGTCGGCCGCTAGCGACATCGATGCCCATCAGCATCTGCTCGCTGGTCGCCAGCGGGTCGCCGTCAGCGTTGCGCAGGGTAAAAAAGACATGCAACCGCTTGGCATCATGATCGAGTAGCGTCAGTTCGACCGCCAACGCCTCGCTACGATGCGCTTGCTGGCAGTAGCAGAGATGCGTCTCCAGGGTATAGAGCGTGTAACCATGCTCGGCTCGCCCCGCTACATCGAGGCCGATACGCTCCATCAGCGCCTCGACGGCCAGCGAGAAGACCCGCGCGTACTCGGCATCGTTCATGTGGCCGTTGTAGTCGACCCAGGCGTCGGCCACCCGGGTTTCCAGCAAGGGGCCGAACGTTGAACTGTCTGGTATCCGGCTCATCAGATGCGCCCCTCAAGCCCCTCGGCTTCCGGCCAGTACTTGCGGGTCAATGCCAGCAGCTCGGTGAGGAAGGCGTCACGCCGCGTCTCCAGTTCGGCGACGCTGCGCCCGGCGGCCTGATGCTCGCAACCGTCGGCGACCTTCTCGATCAGTTCGTCGGTCAGCTCCGGCGCCTCGAGCTTGGTCCACGGCAGCTTCAGTGCCGGCCCGAACTGGTGCAGCATGTGGCGCATGCCACCCTCACCCCCGGCCAGGTGGAAGGTCAGGAAGGTGCCCATCAGCGACCAGCGCAGCCCCGCGCCGTAGACCACGGCGGCGTCGATTTCCTCGGTAGTGGCGACACCGTCGTTGACCAGGTGCAGCGCCTCGCGCCACAGCGCCTCCATCAGACGGTCGGCCACATGGCCCTCGATTTCGCGACGCACCACCAGCGGCCGCATGCCCAGCGCGGCATATTGAGCCCGGGCGCGCTCGGTGACGACCGGCGCGGTGTGCTCGCCGCCCACCAGCTCGACCAGCGGCAGCAGGTACACCGGGTTGAACGGGTGCGCGACGATGACGCGACCGGGGTCGCGCGTGCAGGCCGATTGCAGCTCGCTGGGCTTGATGCCGGACGTCGAGGAGCCGATCACCACGCCCTCGGGGGCATATGCATCCAACTCCGCCAGGACGCGATGCTTGATCTCGAGCCGCTCCGGCACGTTTTCCTGGACCAGGTCGGCCTCCTCGACGGCCTCGCTAGCCGAGGCCGCGAAACGCAGCCGGCTCGGGTCCGCCGTGTCGGCGAGCCCCATCGTCGCCACCGAATCCCAAACCCGTTCCACGAAGGCGCGCGTCGTCGCCTCGGCACCGGGGGCCGGGTCGAAGGCCACCACATCGCAGCCCGCCGCCAGGGCTCGCACGATCCAGCCATTGCCGATCACGCCGGTGCCGATGACCGCGACCCGCGCGGGCACATCGGCCGCTGCGGCCGTGTCTTGTCGAGACATCATGTTCTCCTTGTCGCTCACGGCTGGCGCAGATCGAGCGTCTGACGTGTTTCGGCCGGCGTCTGCACGCGGCCTCCCAGGTTCTCGGCAATCGTCGCGGCGCGTTCCACCAGTTGAGCATTGGTGGCGAACACGCCGCGGCTGAGGTAAAGATTGTCCTCGAGGCCGACCCGCACGTGACCGCCGAGTAGCATCGATTGCGCGACCATCGGCATCTCGCTACGCCCGATGCCGAACGCCGACCAATGAGCGTTGGCGGGCAGCTTGTTGCGCATCGCCAGCATGGTCTCGGTGTCCGCCTCGGCGCCCCAGGGGATGCCCAGACACAGTTGAAACAGCGGATCGCCTTCGATCAGGCCTTCCTCGATCAACTGGCGCGCGAACCACACATGCCCCAGATCGAAGCACTCCAGTTCGGGTTTGACGCCGGCGTTCTTGACCAGCCGGGCATGCTCACGCAGCCAGTCGGCGGTATTGAGATAGACCATGTCGCCGAAGTTGAGACTGCCGCAATCCAGGGTGCAGATTTCCGGCAACAGCTCGCCGACCGGCTCATGGCGCTCCGCCGGCGTCTGCAGGTCGGTGCCTTCGAGACCATGGATGACACCGTCGCGAACCTCGGGGAACAGATCGCCCCCGCCGCCCGCGGTGATGTTGATGACCGCATCCACATCCGCCTCGCGGATGCGCCCCACCGCCTCACGGAAGTACTCGGTGGAATGGCTCACGCCACCGGTTTCCGGATCGCGCACGTGCAAGTGCACGATGCTCGCCCCGGCGCGCGTGGCCTCGATGGCACTGTCGGCGATCTGCTTGGGCGTGATGGGCAGATCGGGATGCTTGTCGGCCGTATCACCGGCACCGGTGATGGCGCAGGTAAGAATGACGTTTCGATTCATGATGTCTTCCTGAGCGTCTAAATGGCGGCGCGATGCCGTCGAACGCTCTCATTATCGAAAGTCCGGCGGAAAAGGGATTGCCATGAAACGTCATGCGGTTGGCGTGTTACGTCAGCACGTCTCAGCCACCAACAGTCTTGGATGATCCACGCTCGGGCTCTACATCATTGCGAAGCCAATAAACCGCAACCTCCACAATGACTTGCATGCACTTCTCCCGGTCGAGCGAAGCGTCACTTCGCATGAATCTCCACTGGCAGTGCGACGTTGGTCCAAAGACGTATTGTGTCGTCACCACACTATTTATAATGTTGTCTGACAAATCCATTGGGGCAACACCGCCATTAGTCGGAGACGTCCCGCACCATCGATGCGGGGCCCGCACCACGCCTGGCGGCGACGAACGAAGGAGAAGGAATAGCGGTGATCACGAACCCAGAGACCCAGCCGACCCGTGGCACCCAACTCTCGGAGCAGGTCGCACGGCAGCTGACGCACGCCATCCATACCGGCGACATGCGCCCCGGGGAGCGTTTGCCCACCGAGGCCGCGCTCGGCGAACGCTATGGCATCAGCCGTTCGGTGGTGCGCGAGGCCATTTCCATGCTGCGTAACGCCGGCCTGGTGACATCGCGTCGCGGCAGCGGCAGCTTCGTCGCCGAGGTGCCCACCGTGGCACTGCGCCTGGCGATTCCCGACCCATCGCTGCAATCGGTCATCCGTCTTCTCGAACTGCGCCGGGCCCTGGAGGTCGAGGCGGCGCGTCTGGCGGCGCAGCGCCGCACGCCGTCCCAATTGCGCCGAATCCGTAATGCCATGGCCGATATCGACGAGGCCGTCGAAATCGGTGCCGATGGTGTCGATCAGGACATGGCCTTTCACCGCGCCATCGCCGAGGCGTCGAACAACACGCACTTCACGGCAATCATCGACTTCTACAATCGCTTCCTGCATCACGCCATTACCGTGACGCGAACCAATGAGTCGCTACGCGAAACGTTCATGGCGCAGGTCATCGAAGAGCATCAAGCGATCGTCGATGCCATCGACCAGGGCGATGAAGACGCCGCCGCCCAGGCCGCCGCGCGCCACCTCGAGCATGCCGAGTGGCGCCTGCGACAGGCGCCGACGGATCTGCTGGAACGTCTCGGGGACACCGCAACCGACACGCCGGTCTGACCAACGACCGTTTCATCAAAGAACCACAGACAAGGAACGCGAGATGACACAAGCACAACGCGCGCGGGTGGGGATCATCGGCCTGGGGTCGATGGGAATGGGCATGGCGACCTCATTGGCCGATGCCGGCTTCACGACCTGGGGATGCGACCTGCGACCCGACGCCAGGCAAGCATTCGACGCGCACGGTGGCCGAGCGGTCGCCACGCCCGCCGAGATGGCCGCTCACGTCGATGTCGTCATCAGCGTGGTCGTCAACGCCGAACAGACCCGCGAGGTCCTGTTCGGCCCCCAGGGCATCGCCGACGGCCTGGCGCCCGGCAGCGTCATCGTCTCATGCGCCACCTGCGCGCCGGAGGCCGTGGTCGCCCTGGGCGATGAGCTCGCCACCCGGGGCCTGCATCTGCTCGATGCGCCGATTTCCGGTGGTGCCGCCAAGGCCGCGCAAGGCGCGCTGACGATCATGGCCTCGGGACCGGCCGATGTTTTCGACAGCGTCGAGGAGGTCCTCGATGCCCTCGCCGCCAAGGTCTTCCGCCTTGGCGACGCGATGGGACAGGGGTCGCAGGTCAAACTGGTCAACCAGCTGTTGGCGGGGGTGCACATCGCCGCTGCCGCCGAGGCCATGGCCTATGGCATACGCGGCGGCTGCGACCCACAGGTGCTGTATGAGGTCATCACCCAGAGCGCCGGCAATTCATGGATGTTCGAGAATCGCGTGCCGCACATTCTCGAGGACGATTACACGCCGCGCTCGGCGGTGGATATCTTCGTCAAGGATCTGGGCCTGGTTCACGATACCGCTCACCGCGACAAGTTTCCCCTGCCGCTGACCAGTCAAGCGCTCACCATGTTTACCCAAGCCTCGGCCCAGGGCCATGGCGGCGACGATGACGCCGCCGTGATCAAGACGTTTCCAGGCTTCGGGTTGCCGTCTCACGCGGCCAACGATGCCGACACAGGGGAGGAGGAATGACGATGCCCATCATCGGATGCATTGCCGACGATTTCACCGGCGCCACGGACGTGGCGAGCATGCTGGTCAGTGCCGGCATGCGCACGCTGCAGACCATCGGCGTCCCCACGACGGCGCTGGACGATGACGTCGAGGCCGTGGTCGTCGCCCTCAAGTCGCGCACCCTGCCCGCCGACGAGGCCGTGGCGCAGTCTCTCGAGGCGTTGGCGTGGTTGCAGGCCCAGGGCTGTGAGCAGTTCTACTTCAAGTACTGCTCGACGTTCGACTCCACGCCCGCAGGCAACATCGGGCCGGTGACCGACGCGCTGATGACGGCACTGGACACCGACTTCACCGTGGCCTGCCCGGCACTGCCCGCCAACCAGCGCACCGTCTACAACGGCTACCTGTTCGCGGGGGGCGTGCCGCTCAACGAAAGCGGCATGCAGGATCATCCCCTGACGCCCATGACGGATGCCAATCTGGTGCGCGTTCTCGGCGCCCAGACGCACCAGCGGGTCGACCTGATCGACTACGCCACGCTCAGCGAGGGAGCTGAGGCCGTCGAGGCCCGCATCCAGACGCTGCGCGCGGCGGGCGTGGGCATCGCCATTTGCGACGCCATCGACACCCAGCATTTGCATACGCTGGCACGCGCCTGCCGTCATTTGCCCCTGGTGACCGCCGGCTCCGGGCTGGCCCTGGGTTTGCCCGCCAACCTGGCCGACCGATTGCCTGCGGCGGGACAAGCCGATGCATTACCCGCTATCGCCGGGCGAGAAGCGATCTTGAGCGGCAGCTGTTCGCGCGCCACCCTGGCGCAGCTCGAGCATGGCCGCGAGCACTATCCGAGCTATCACCTCGACGCCTTGGCCCTGGCCGATGATTTCGAAGGGGTCATCGCGGCGGCGCTCGCGCTGGCCGAAGAGCATCTCGACCGTGGCCCGGTACTGCTGTATGCCAGCGCCTCGCCGGAAGACGTGCGACGGGCGCAGGAGGCCCTTGGCGTCGCGGAAGCGGGGGCCCTGGTCGAACGCGCCATGGCCGAGATCGCCCAGTCCCTCGTCGAGCACCATGGCGTACGACGCTTGCTCGTGGCGGGAGGCGAAACCTCTGGCGCAGTGGTCAACGCGCTTGGGGTGCAAGGCTTGCGCATCGGCCCGAGCATCGACCCCGGCGTGCCCTGGACCACCACCTTTGGCACCCCGGCGCCGCTCGCCCTGACCCTCAAGTCGGGCAACTTCGGCGCCCAGGACTTCATGACCAAGGCATGGGGGATGTTGCCATGAGCCACATCAGCACCACGACCACCGAGAATCGCCTGCGCGAGGAGATCGCCGAAATCGGTCGCGCCTTCCGGCTACTGGGCATGGCGCCGGGCACCTCCGGCAACATCAGCGCCAAGCTCGATGACGGCTGGCTGATGACGCCGACCAACGCCAGCCTCGGCGCCCTCGATCCCGCCGCGATTTCCAAACTTGACTGGGACGGCAACCTGCTCGACGGCGCGCCACCGACCAAGGAGTCGTTCCTGCACCGCGCCTTCTACGATCAGCGTCCCGATACCGGCGGCATCATTCACCTGCATGCCACGCACTCGGCAGCGGTCTCGTGTCTCAACGGCCTCGATGAACGCTCCTGCCTGCCCCCCATCACACCGTATTTCGTCATGCGCGTGGGGCGCCTGCCGCTGATTCCTTACTATCGCCCCGGCGACCCCGCCCTCGGCGACGCGATACGCGAGCATGCCAAGACCCATGGCGCGGTGTTGCTGGCCAACCACGGCCCCGTGGTGGCGGGCAAGACCCTGGAAGCGGCACGCAACGCCATCGAGGAGCTGGAAGAAACCGCCAAACTGTATCTCCTGCTACGCCAGCACGACGTGCGCACCTTGGGCGAAGCGGAAATCGACGAGCTTCGTCAGGCCTTCGGCGCCCACTGGTAAGCATTTTCTGAAAGGAGTCTCCTCATGCCCCGCTTTGCCGCCAACCTGTCCATGATGTTCAACGAGGTGCCCTTCATGGAGCGCTTCGCCGAGGCCGCCGCCTGCGGCTTCGAAGGGGTCGAGTTTTTGTTCCCCTATGCGTTCGAGGCCGATGACATCGCCGCCGAGTTGAAGCGTCATGGCTTGCAGCAGGCGCTGTTCAACCTGCCGCCGGGCGACTGGGACGCCGGCGAGCGCGGCATCGCCGCCCTGCCGGGGCGCGAGGCGGAATTCCGCGACAGCGTCGAAACCGCGATTCGTTACGCCCGGGCGCTGAACTGCCCGCGTCTGCATGCCATGGCAGGGCTGGCCCCCGAGGGTGTTTCACGGGAAACATGGCGCGCGGTGTATCTGGACAACCTGCGCCATGCCGCCCGCCGCCTCGCCGAGCACGACCTCGAATTGCTGATCGAACCCATCAATACCCGCGACATGCCGGGGTACTGCCTCAACCATCAGGCCGAGGGACACGCCATCGTGGCCGAACTGGGCGAGCCCAACGTCAAGGTGCAGATGGATTTCTACCACACCCAGATCATGGACGGAGACCTCTGGACGACCTATCGTCGTCATCGCGCAGGGATCGGCCACCTTCAGATCGCCGGCGTGCCCGAGCGCCACGAACCCGATACCGGTGAAGTGAATTATCCGTGGCTTTTCCAGCAGTTGGACGCAGACGGGTTCGAGGGTTGGATCGGCTGTGAGTACAAGCCCCGTGCCGGCACGCGGGCGGGACTGGGATGGTTCGAGGCGTGGAAACGGCCAGCCGGCTAGAGGCCGAGACGCTGGCAGGCGCCGGCGTTGGCACGTGCGCCGGGGCCCGCCAGGACGCTCAGAACGCGTAGGTCAGCGTCGAGGTCACCCGTCGTGGTTCGCCATAGACACCGTAGGTGTCGAAATAGCTGTAGTACTTCTCATCGAATAGGTTCTTCACGTTGACCTGTAGCGCCAGCTGCGGCGTGAACTGGTAACGCCCGAAGACATTCGCGACCGCGTAGCTGCTCTGCTCGTAATCGCGGGTTCCGCCGCCGGGCGCGGCCTGATCGTCGATGAAGGTATCGCCCTGCCACCTGGCACCCCCGCCGATCGTCAGCTGACGCCACTGTGGTACGCGGTAGCTGGCGAACAGATTGGCCTGGGTACGTGGGCGGTCGGTGTTGAACGAGCCTTCCGCGGAGGTCGCCGTGTAGTGGGTAAAGCCGACCGTCATATCGAGATCGTCGGTCACCGCACCGGTCAGCTCGGCCTCGAAGCCTTCGCTGACCACATCGCTGACAGGCGTCGCGGTGGTGATGAGCGAGCCGGGCGTGCTGACGATATCGGCCACGTTATCCTGCTCGAGCCGGAACACCGAGAACGAGGCGTTGAGCAATCCATCGAACCAGGCGGCCTTGATGCCGGTCTCGTAGTTCTTGCCCACGAGGGGATCCAGATAGCCGTTACCGCCTGCCAGGCGATAGCTTTGGGGCTGGAAAATCTCGGTATAGCTCAAGTAGGTGGACCAGACATCGTTGAGGTCGTAGACCAGGCCGCCATACGGCGTGATGTCGTCTTCGTCCTGCGAATGGCTGCCCAGGCCGCTCGACCAGGTACTGCCATGCCAGTCGGTATAGCGAGCGCCGACGATCAGCGTCAGCGGATCGGCCAGCGAGAATCGCGCGACACCGTAGACGGCCTGCTGGCGAGTACTCGCGCTTTCCGATGCCGTGAAATCCGCCCATCCCGCGTTCGGTGCCGTGCCATCCCAGTGGTTGAAATCGCCAGGGGCAAAGCCGTCGATGAACGTATTCTCGTAGTCATTGCTCTGGTCGCTGTAGCTGCCGCCCACGACGAGCTCGTGCTCGCGACCGAACAGCGCGAACGGGCCCTTCGCGTAGCCGTCGACCGAATCCACCTCGCGCTCGCCTCGGTTCCAGCCGGTATAGAAGAATGGACCTTGTCCCGTCACGGGGTCGGGGGACGAGAAATAGGGCTCGTAGTAAGGTGCAGCCAGCTTGCCGTCCATGTCGGTCTCTTCGTGGGTCGCCGTGCCGCGCAGCTCCCAACCGTTGTCGAAGCGATGGTCGAGCTGGGCGAATACCTTCCTGGCTTCGAAATCGTAGTAGGACCAATCCGGGGCCACGCTGAACGAGCGGCTGTAATCCGTCTCGCTGCCATCGCTGTACCAGAGCGGCAATCCGCCCCAGGTCGGCGACGAGGCATGCGTGTTCTGGTAGTCGTAACCCACCGACAGGGTGGTGTGATCGGTCACGTCCGCATCGATCACCGCGTAGCCGAACTTCTCACGCTCGGCGTAGCGGTCCAGATAGGAGTCGCTGTCGTCGTAGCCGCCGACGAACCGCGCCCGCACATCGCCGGACGCCGTCAGCGGGGTGGTGACATCGACCACGCCACGTCGTTGGTCCCAACTGCCGAGCGTGCCGGACACCGACCCCGTCAGCTCGCGGCTATCCGCGTGCTTGCGCACGAAATTGACCGAGGCACCGGGGTTCCCCGCGCCCGTCATCAGGCCGTTGGCGCCGCGCACCACCTCGACCCGATCATAGATCGCCGTGTTCTGGGAGCCCTCGCCGAAGTACCAGCGACTGTCCGTGTTGAGCGTGGGAATGCCGTCGTATTGATAGCTGTTGATGCGAAAACCGCGCGAGTAGAACGACACGCGGTTGCTGTCGATGCGGCTGGCGGAGATGCCCGTGGTGTTGGCGAGGACCTCTTCGATGTCCTGCAGGTCCTGATCCTCGATGCGCTGCTCGGTGACGATGCTGAGCGACTGCGGCACCTCCTTGGGGCTCAGCTCGAAACGCGTGCCCGCCGCAGTGGTGCGGCGCGTATAGCCGACATTGTCATAGAGGTTCACGGCTGTGACCGTCACCGTCTCCAGCTCAGGTGCCTCATCGGACTGTGCCCATGCCGAGGAGAAGGGAAGCACTGAGACGGTGGAGAACAACGCGATCGGTAACGCGCGGCTGCGAAGAAAATGCGCGCGGACTTGGCCGCACGACTGGCCCGACTCGTACGGTCGACAGGAAGGTTTGTTCATTGTGTTCCCTTGAGGACGCGTCATGGGCGTCACTTTCATGAGGCATTTCCGAAGCGCGAAGTATGGAAACCCTCGACTCAAGAGTCAATGATTATGATAAATATTCGCATTGGCATCATTGGCGCCATCGATGCTGAAGACGCCATCGATGCTGAAAATGGTGCTTGCGGCAGTCGAGACCTCAGTCGTCGTCCTCAAGATCGTCACGCGCACGTTCGCGGCGCTCCTCGGCTTCCTCGCGGGCATCGTCGATCACCGCCATCAGCTCCATCACGTCGACGTCGAGGATATCAGGCTCGAAGTGTCCGGTGAGCGGGCTGTCCGGATGCAGCTCGCCGCTCTCGTAGAGCGCCCAGATCTCCTTGCCATAGTCGGTATTGAGCAGCGCCGGCTCGAAACGCCCGAACCAGTCGCGCATCTTGTCGACGTCACGCACCAGCAGCATCGGCGCGCTGTTGTTGCCCGCCGCATCGACCGCCTGGGGCAGGTCGATGATCACCGGGCCCTCGCGGTCGACCAGCACATTGAATTCGGAAAGATCGCCATGCACCAGCCCGGCGCACAACATGCGCACCACGTCGGCGATGACACGGTCGTGATAATCGCGCGCCTGTTGTGGGCTCAGCGCCACCTCGCTCAGGCGCGGGGCGACGCCGCCCTCGCCGTCGCCGATCAGGTCCATCAGCAGCACGCCGTCGACGAAGCCATGCGGCCGAGGCACGCGCACCCCCGCCGCGTCCAGCCGGTACAGGGCATCCACCTCGGCGCTGAGCCAGGCCGCTTCCTGCTCTTTCTGACCGTAGCGGGTCTTCTTGGCCATCGCCCGGGCACGCCGGCTGTTACGCTCCTTGCGGCCCTCCTGATACTGAACGGCCTGCTTGAAGCTGCGTTGACTGGCTTCCTTGAACACCTTGGCGCAACGCTGCTCTGCGCCACAGCGCACCACGTAGACCTGGGCTTCCTTGCCGCTCATCAACTGGCTGACGACCTCGTCGATCAGTCCATCTTCGAGCAGCGGTTGGAGTCGTTTGGGGACTTTCATATCACCTTTTCATAGTAGGCGCCGGTAATCGGGGCAAGCATCAGAAGCACCATCGGGAAATCAGCGAGTGACGCGGCGCGCCCGGAACGACCGCCCCTTGATCCGTCCATTGACGAGTTGATCGAGCGCAGCACGGGCCACCTCGCGCTCGACGGCGACGAAGGCACTGCGCTCGGTGATCTGGATCTTGCCGACCTGGTCGCCGGCGATACCGCCCTCGCCGGTCAAGGCGCCGAGAATGTCTCCCGGACGTACCTTCTGCTTCTTGCCGGCGCCGAGCTGCAACGTCGTCATCCGCGGCGTGAAGGGCTGCGGATTGCCGCGCAGCGTCGGCAGCGGTTCGCAGGCCAGCGGCTCGCCGAGGAAGTCGCCGAGCTTTTCGAGTCGATAGCGCTCACCCTCGGCGACCAGTGTACAGGCCACCCCGCGCCCACCGGCCCGGCCGGTACGCCCGATGCGATGTACGTGAACCTCGAGTTCGCGGGCGATCTGGTAATTGAACACCGCATCCAGCGCATCGATGTCCAGCCCGCGCGCCGCCACGTCGGTGGCGACCAGAACCGACACGCTCTTGTTGGCGAACATCGCCAAGATGCGGTCGCGGTCGGGCTGCTCAAGATCGCCATTGAGCGCCAGCGCGGAAAAGCCCGCCGCGTTCAGGGCCTCGGCGACCTGTTGCGTCTCGCGCTTGGTGTTGCAGAACACCACGCTGGACTCCGGGCGATGGCTGAGCAACAGCCGCTCCAGCGCCGGCAGGCGAGCCTCCTCGTCGGCGACCCGGAAGAAATGCTGACGGATGCTGGTGTCGTCATGCGTCGAGGCGACCTCCACGGCGAGCGGTTCACGCATCAGACGCTCGGCGACCGGCCGGATGCCCTCGCCGTAGGTGGCACTGAACAACAGCGTCTGACGCGAGGTCGGCGTCTGGCCGACGATCGTCTCGATCGCCGCCTGGAAGCCCATGTCGAGCATGCGATCGGCTTCGTCCAGCACCAGCGTGGTCAGCGCGCCGAGTGTCAGCGAGCCCTTGCGCAGGTGCTCCTCGATCCGCCCCGGCGTGCCCACCACCACATGCGCGCCATGTTCCAGCGAATCGCGCTGCGGCTTGAGCGGCGCCCCGCCGCATAGCGTCAGCACCTTGACGTTGCCCAGCCCGCGCGCCAGCCGACGTACCTCACCGGCGACCTGATCGGCCAGCTCGCGGGTCGGACACAACACCAGCGCCTGCACGCGAAACGTCTTGGTCTCGAGTCTTGAGAGCACCCCCAGGCCGAACGCCGCCGTCTTGCCCGAGCCGGTCTGGCCCTGACCGATCACGTCGCGCCCGGCAAGTATCGCCGGCAGGCTCTCGGCCTGGATCGGTGTCATCGCGTGATAACCCAACGAATCCAGGTTAGAGAGCAGTGCGGGCGCCAGCGGCAAGGTGGCGAAATCGGATGATGGCGAATCGGACACGGCGGCAAATCCTGTCGTGAAGCTGGCCACGCCATACGCGCGAATGGGTGGCGTGTGATAGCGGGGGCAATGGCCAAGGATGGAATGGCGGCAGGATAACAGAATCGCGCCAGTAGCGTGCGCACAAGCAAGTGATAGCGATCCAGAATCGAAGGGCACGGAACACCATTATTCAGAAACCGGCCAGCAAGCATGCGTTACCTGGCCCCCACTTTCGTCGCGCACCTTTGGTCGCATCACATACAGAAGTGTTTGTAATCGCCCGCTCTCGTTTCATCAATAACTCTTTAAGTATCAAAAACAAGAAATACATATATTAGATAGAATGCCAATTAAGCGCTTACGCTTCGCAGGCTCAATAAAGAACCAGCTCTCGGGAGCCTGCGATGCGTAACGCCAAGCTCAGCGTGATGGAGAAGATAGGTTTCGGCATGGGTGACGCCGGCAACAACATGACCTTTGCCGCCGTGGTCATGTATCTCTCCTACTTCTATACCGATGTCTACGGCATCTCGCCGGCCATCGTGGGTACCATCTTCATTTCCATGCGCTTCGTGGATGCCATCACCGATCCTCTCATGGGGGCGCTAGCCGACCGCACACGCAGCCGCTGGGGGCGATTCCGCCCCTACATCCTGCTTGTTCCCGTGCCCTTGGCCGCTTCCTGCGTGCTGATGTTCACCACCCCCGACTGGTCGGAGTCGGCCAAGATCGGCTACGCCTTCGCCACTTATTTCGCGATGTCGCTCCTCTACACGGCGGTGAACATTCCCTACTGCGCGCTGGGCGGTGTGATCACCGACGATCACCGTGAGCGAGTATCGTTTCAGTCCTGGCGCTTTATCCTCGTCGGCGTGGCCTACCTGATTCTCAACAGCAGCTTGATGCCGCTGGTCGAATTACTCGGCGGCGGCGATGAGACTCAGGGTTTTCAATACACCATGGCCATCATGTCCGTGATCGCGCTTGCGATGTTCGGCTTCTGCTTCGCCACGGTAAGAGAGCGTGTTCATCCGCCCCTACAAAAACAGGAAAAGCTGACGGCCACACTCAAGTCACTGGCCATGAATATCAAATGGCGCATCATCTTGGGCGTTACTTTCCTCCAAGCGCTGCAGTTCTTCCTCCGTCAGGGGGCTGCCATTTATTTCGCCACCTACGTGTTGGGCTTCGGCACCACCGGCATCTCCGTCTTCATTACCGCGGGGGCACTCGCCAGCATCGCCGGGACCGCGCTCTCGCCGCGGTTCAGTCAGCGCATCAGCAAACGCATCGTGTTTCAAGCAAGTACCGTGGCCTTGATCGCGTCCTCGTGCCTGCTGTTCTTCGTGCCTGGGCAGTGGGGCATCGTGGCGACGGTACTGTTCGTACTGGTCAGTTTCATGCACGGCATTGGCGCACCGATTTCCTGGGCATTGATGGCAGATGCCGAAGATTATGGCGAATGGAAAACCGGGCAGCGCAATACCGGGGTCTCCTTCGCGGGCAATCTCTTCTTTCTCAAAATGGGGCTAGCCGTTTCCGGCGGCATGATCGGCTTTCTGCTTTCCTGGGGCGGCTACCAGGCCAATGTCGATCAGCAGAGCGACACAGCGCTACTCGTCATCACGCTACTACTGACTCTGATTCCGGCGCTGGTCTGCCTGTTGATGTTCTGGGCCACATACCTATTCGGCCTGAATGACGATGATATGGACCAGGTTCGGGGCGCTCTCCAGACCCGTCGGCCTGAACAGGCTGCCTCCCCCTCGTCCCCGGGTGCGCCGTCTGCCGATGATCCGGCCTATACCTGATTTCAAACCTGTTTTCCCCGCTACAAGGAGCCTGACATGCATACTCGCGTCACCCTGCACCGCGACTTCGTCATCAGCGAGATCGACGAGCGCCTCTACGGCGCCTTCCTCGAGCACATGGGCCGGGCCATCTATAGCGGCATCTACGAACCCGGCCACCCCGAGGCGAACGACGACGGTTTCCGTCGCGACGTGCTGGACATGGTCAAGGAGCTCGCGCCGCCCATCGTGCGCTACCCGGGCGGCAACTTCGTCTCCGCCTACAACTGGGAAGATGGCATCGGCCCCCGCGATGAGCGCCCGGTACGCCTCGATCTAGCCTGGCACAGTCGCGAATCCAACCAAGTGGGCATTCACGAATTCGCCGACTGGTGCGAGCTGGCCGGCATCGACATGATGCTGGCGGTCAATCTCGGCTCGCGCGGTATCGACGCTGCCCGCAACTTCCTCGAATACGTCAACCATCCCGAGGGCAGCGCTTGGAGCGACCTGCGGATCCGCAACGGCCGCCAGGCACCCTGGAACGTCAAGCTGTGGTGCCTGGGTAACGAGATGGACGGCCCCTGGCAGGTCGGTCACAAGAACGCCGACGAATACGGCCACCTCGCCAACGAAACCGGCAAGGCGCTGAAGGCCTACGACAGCAGCCTCGAACTGGTCGCCTGCGGCTCCTCCAACCCTGACATGGCCAGCTACCCCGAGTGGGAAGCCACCGTGCTCGACCACTGCTACGAGACGGTCGACTACATCTCACTGCACATGTACTTCACCAACTACGCCGACGACCTGGGTAGCTACCTGGCGCTCAGCGAAAAGCTCGACCGTTACATCGGCTCGATCGCCGGCGTGATCGACTACATCAAGGCCAAGAAGCGCTCCACCAAAGACGTGCACATCTGCTTCGACGAGTGGAATGTCTGGTATCACAGCACCGAGCGCGACAAACGCATCCTGCAGGGCAACGACTGGCCCTTCGCACCGGCGATACTCGAGGACGCCTACAACGTCGAGGATGCGCTACTGATCGGCTGCGTGCTCAACACCTTCATTCGCCGCTCCGATCGCGTGCGCATCGCCTGCATCGCGCAGTTGGTCAACGTCATCGCACCGATCATGACCGAAAGTGGCGGCAGCGCCTGGCGTCAGACAATCTTCTACCCGCTGTATTTCGCTTCCCGCTTTGGCCGTGGCAAGGCCCTGCGACTGGCCGTCGACAGCCCGACCTATCCAGTGAATGAACTCGGTGACGTCCCCTATCTGGATGTTTCAGCCGTGCACGACGAAGCCCAGGGCACCATCGCCCTGTTCATCGTCAACCGTCATCCCAGCGATTCGCTCGAGTTCGATGTCGACCTGGGCGGCTTCACATCCTGCCGGCTCATAGAGCATCAAAGCATCGACTATCCCGACATGAAAGCGGCCAATACCGCCGAGCGGCCCGGCCATATTCAGCCCACGCCCGGCCAAGGGCTCACCGTCGACGGCTCCGCGCTCAAGGGCGCGCTCACACCGTTGAGTTATCACATGGTGCGGCTGGAAGTGGCCGAGTGAGATATCCGCTCCCCAAGCCCTACTGCAGACACATTAAGATGGAAGAGCATAAACAAAAGGAGATTGTTGACATTCACACCTATACTGTGCTTATCCACTGACGAAATGCCAATCATGGGATCACTGTGAGGCATAAGGCTAATCGCCAGACTGGTCGTATTCCTCTCCCCCGCCCGGGGCTGCCTTTGGTGTGTGCCCCGTGGCATACGTAACGGTGGTTGCTATGAGCCAGTTTTCACAGACCCAACTAAAGGAGTTCAAGACCAATGTCGCGGGAAGCGTGATTCTCCCCGACGATCCGCAATACGACGAAGTTCGCCAAATCTGGAATGCCATGATTGATCGCAGGCCTTCCATGATTGTCCGCTGCACTTCAGCTGCAGATGTGGTCCATTCCTTACGCTTCATTCACCAGCACGACTTGTCCTTCTCCATACGCGGCGGCGGTCACAACATCGCAGGCAACGCTGTCTGCGATGCTGGACTGATGATCGACCTCTCACTGATGAAGGAGGTGAATATCGACCCAGAGCGTCAACACGGATCCGTCGAGCCAGGCTGTACCCTCGCCGATTTCGACGCCGCCGCCCAAGCGTACGGCCTCGCCACACCGTTAGGCATCAACTCCACCACGGGAGTGGCCGGTCTAACTCTGGGCGGGGGCTTCGGTTGGCTCAGCCGAAAGTACGGCATGACCATAGATAACCTACTCTCTATGGAGGTGATTACAGCCGATGGTCAAGAATTACACGCCAGTGAATCGGAAAACGCCGACCTTTTCTGGGGACTGCGCGGCGGAGGCGGTAATTTTGGTATCGTGACCCGTTTCGAGTACCAACTGCATCCGGTGGGACCCAACGTACTATGCGGTCTTATCGTTTTCCCCTTCGACCAAGCGAAAGCGGTCATCACACAGTTTGCCCGTTTCACCGAAACGATGCCGGACGAACTCAACGTGTGGATGATCACTCGCCAGGCCCCTCCCTTGCCCTTTCTGCCTGAGGAAGTCCACGGCAAAGAGATCGTCGCCCTCGCCATGTGCTACGCCGGCGATCCCGCCGAAGGCGAGACACACATCGCGCCGCTGCGCGAATTCGGCACCGCCTACGGCGAGCACATTGGTATACAGCCATATACCGACTGGCAACAGGCTTTCGACCCACTGTTGACCCCAGGTGCCCGCAACTACTGGAAAACACATAATTTCTCGACCCTCGACGAAGGGCCGATCGATGCCATCATCGAATACGCCAGTGCATTACCGTCTTCGCAATGCGAGATATTCATCGCCACGATCGGAGGCCAGACACGCCGAGCACTTCCCGAAGCAATGGCCTACTCAAACCGTGATGCCAACTACGTATTGAACGTGCATGCGCGATGGGAAACGGCCGCCGAGGACGCACACTGCATTGCCTGGGCACGTGAATTCTTTGCTCGCTCACAACCCTTCGCCAGCAGTGGCGCCTATATCAACTTCCTGACCGGGGATGAGAGCGATCGCGTCGCTTTCGCCTACGGTACGAGCTACGAGCGATTGGCAAAGCTCAAGAAGAAGTTCGATCCGGCAAACATTTTCCGTGTCAACCAGAACATCCGTCCGGCCTAAATGCCCTTATGCCCAAACCATGAGGGTTGTCATCATCCCGAACTGAGGGACTCAAACGGCATCTGTATTGCCACGCCTATTCAGGAGGGGGAATAGAGAAAAGAAAAAGCCCGCGAGATGACTCGCGGGCTTTTAGATATTCTTGGCCCGCCCTGAAGGATTCGAACCTTCGACCTTTGCCTCCGGAGGGCAACGCTCTATCCAGCTGAGCTAAGGGCGGAACGCGGCATATCCTACTGTGTCAGGGCAGGTGTTGTCCACCGCGAACACCCGCCTCGTGCTTGGCGAGAATGCCCCGGGCACGGCTGACGACTGGCGCATCGACCATCTGGCCCGCGACGCTGAACGCGCCTGCCTGATGGTTCGCACCGTCGACCACTTGTCTGGCCCAGTCGACGTCGGCCTCGCTGGGCGAAAACGCTTGGTTGACCACGGGCAATTGCTGGGGGTGAATGCATAGCATGCCGGCGAAACCCATCTCTTTGGCGTGAACGGCCGTTCGCGCCACGGCATCCGTGTCGTCGATGGCCGGATGCGGGCTTTCGAGCGGTGCGGCCAGGCCCGCCGCGCGCGAGTGGACCACCAGTTGGTAGCGTCCCTGGTCGAGCATTTGGCGCGCGCCCGGCGTCTCGGGTGTGAGTCCCAGCTCGGTGATCAGATCCAGGGCCCCGAAACTCAGCCGCTCGACGCCGGCCATGCCCGCCAGGCCGGGCAACGCCAGCAGCCCTGTCGCGGTTTCGATCTGCAGCCATAACGGTTTGCCGCAGGCGGCGGCCTGCTCCAGCGCTGGGACGGCTTCGGCCTTGGGTACGAGCAGGTGCGTGACGGCCATATGACGCGCGCACAGCGCCAGGTCGAGCGCATGATGCGGGGAATCGGGTGCGTTCACGCGCACCACGAGCGAGGCCTGCGGATTGTCCGCCAGAAAGGCCGCCAGGGCATCCCGGGCCGCGGTCTTGTCACCGTCGGCCACGGCATCTTCCAGATCGACGATCACGGCATCCGCCGGGCTGGCCAAGGCCTTGGCGATGCGGTCCGGCCGAGTGGCCGGGACGAACAGTAGCGAGCGCAGGGCGTGCGGGTTCATAAAAGGCTCCGTCGAATGACGCGGTGGGCATTAAGGCAATGGCGCGCTATCCCAGCAACGAGCGCAGACCGGCGATGGCGTCCTTGCCGCGCGCCTGCTTCTTCTCGGGGTCTTCCTTGTCGGCGCGACCCTCCCATTCGAGATCGTCGGGCGGGAGTTCCTCGAGGAAGCGACTGGGCGTGCAGTCCAGCAGCTCGCCGTAGGCCTTGCGCTGGCGAGCCAGGGTCAGCGTCAGCGTACGCCGCGCCCGGGTGATGCCGACGTAGGCGAGGCGCCGCTCCTCCTCGATGGTGCCGGCTTCGATCGCATTGCGGTGCGGCAGCAGTTCTTCTTCCAGTCCCATCAGGTAGACGTGCGGGAACTCCAGCCCCTTCGAGGCATGCATGGTGAGCAACTGCACCCGGTCGGAGTCGTCCTCCTCGGCCTGCTGCTCGAGGATATCGCGCAGCACTAAGCGTGATATCGCCGACTGTACGTCATCGGTCTCCTCGGATGCATCGCCATCTTCGTCATCGCGATGCATCGACTTTTCGAGCTGGTCGACCAGCGTCCACACATTGGCCATGCGCCGCTCGGCGATGGTCGGGGCGCTGGCGTTCTGGAACAGCCAGGCCTCGTAATCCATCTCGCGCAGCATGTCGCGAATCGCCGCGATGGCATCGCCTTGATCCATGCGCCGGCGCACGCCGTCGATGAAGTGCGTGAAGCGCGACAGGCGCTCCACCGCACGCGTGGGCAGCACCTGTTCGAGGCCGATTTCGTGGCACGCGGCGAACAACGAGATACTGCGCTCAGTGGCGTAGTTGGCGAGCTTCTCCAGCGTCCCCGGGCCGATTTCCCGACGCGGCACGTTGACGATGCGCAGGAAGGCGTTGTCGTCGCCGGGATTGATCAACAGGCGCAGGTACGCCATGGCGTCCTTGATTTCATTGCGCGAGAAGAACGACGTGCCGCCAGAGAGCTTGTAGGGAATCTGGTAATGCTGAAGCTTGAGCTCCAATAACCGCGCCTGGAAGTTGCCCCGGTAAAGGACCGCGAAATCGCGCCATTCGGCACGTTCCTTGATGCGCCGGGTGAGGATCTCGCTGGCCACGCGCTCGGCCTCGGCCTCTTCGTGGCGGTTGACGATGACACGAATGGCATCGCCCTGGCCCATCTCCGACCACAAGGTCTTCTCGTAGACGTGGGGATTGTTGCCGATCAGGGTATTGGCCGCGCGCAGAATGGTACCGGTGGAGCGGTAGTTCTGTTCGAGCTTGATGACGTTCAGGCGCGGGAAGTCCTCGCCCAAGGTGACCAGGTTCTCGGGGCGCGCGCCACGCCAGGCGTAGATCGACTGGTCGTCGTCGCCGACCACGGTGAAGGTGGCGCGCTCGGCCATCAGCAGCTTGACCAGCTGATACTGGCTAACGTTGGTGTCCTGATACTCGTCGACCAACATGTACTGAATCTTGCGCTGCCAGCGGGCCAAGGCGTCGGGATTATCGCGCAGCAGCACCACCGGCAGCAGGATCAGGTCGTCGAAGTCGACCGCGTTGTAGGCCTTGAGATGCCGGCTATAGGCTTCGTACACCCGCGCCGCGTATTGGGTGTCTTCATCCGCGGCGTGCGAGATCGCCTGCCCCGGCAGCACCAGATCGTTCTTCCACTGGGAAATCTGCCCCTGCACCGCGTTGATCTGCTCAGCGTCGGTATCCGCTTCCTTCTGCATCAAGTCGCGCAGCAGTGCCTTGGCGTCCTCGGGGTCGAACAGCGAGAAGCCCGGCTTGTAGCCCAGCGTCTTCAGCTCGCCGCGAATGATGTTGAGTCCCAGGGTATGGAAGGTCGAGACCGTCAGGCCGTGGCCCTCGCGCCCTTGGAGCATCTCCCCCACGCGCTCCTTCATCTCGCGCGCCGCCTTGTTAGTGAAGGTCACCGCCGCGATCTTGCGCGCGCTCATCCCGCATTCCTGGATCAGGTAGGCGATCTTGGTGGTGATCACGCTGGTCTTGCCGGACCCGGCGCCGGCCAGCACCAGGCAAGGGCCGTCGATATAGCGCGCGGCTTCCTGCTGACGGGGGTTGAGCTTGGCGAGGCGTTGGCGAATCGAGGGCGTAGTGCTCATGACGTGGGTGCCATACTCGTATCGGCGATCCCCGCCCCGGCGAACTCGAGCTGGCGCCAGGCTTCGAAGACCAGGATCGCGCAGGCGTTGGACAGGTTCAGGCTGCGGCTGTCGGGCAGCATGGGAATGCGCAGCCGCTGCGCCGGCGGCAAGGCATCGAGCATGGTCTGTGGAAGCCCGCGGGTCTCGGGGCCGAAGACCAGGGCATCGCCTTCCCGGTAGGCGACCTCGTGATAGCCGGTGCGGCCGCGCGTGGACACCGCCAGCACGCGCGCCGGCTGTACGCTTTCGTGGAAAGCGTTCCAGTCGGCGTGTACCTTGACCCTCGCCCACTCATGGTAGTCGAGGCCCGCGCGTCGCAGACGCTTGTCGTCGAGCGCGAAGCCCAATGGCTCGATCAGATGCAGGCGGAAGCCGGTATTGGCGCACAAACGGATGAGATTGCCCGTGTTGGGCGGAATTTCGGGCTCAAAGAGTACGATATCGAGCATGAGGATCACTGTGCCATGGCGGCGATGAGCCCCCATGATACGCAATCGGCGCCCCGAATGGGACGCCGATCATTGCTTTCTACAGCGCCCGGCGCCGTCAGAAGCCGACGCTGACGCCGACTACCGGTCCACTGTCGAGGGTATGCTCACCGCTCTCGTCGAAGTCGGTGCGATAATAACGATAGCCGCCATAGAGATAAGTCTGCGAGACGACATTGACTCGCGCCTGGGCGCCGTACTCATAGCTCTTCTCGATGTCGCCATGGCTCAGGCCATCCGGCGTATAAAAGCCGTAGCCGCCCACCGAGGTCAGCGGAATCGGCGTATCGACGTAGGCCGAGCCGCCGAGACCGACGCCGCCACCGTCGCCGAAGTGCGTATCCTGGTATTGATAGCGCGCGCCCACCGAGAGGTCGACCAGCGGCAGATACGGCGAGAACATCAACGATCCGGAGTAGGTATCGGCGTCATGACCGCTATCGTCCGAGGTGAAGTAGCCGACACTGGCGCGCAGGGTCGGGAAGATGCTCTGGCTCGCCTCGACCCCCTGTGAGTCGGCGCCCGCATTGGCAGAAACGCTGAGCGCCATGGCCTGCTGGCTGGCCAGCAGGAGGCCGGCGGAAGTGAGCGCGAAACCGAGTGACTTGATCATGGGGGACTCCCGCAAAAGATGGTGAACACTGCCACCACTATGGCATAATCGCATCAGTTTAGAAACGCCGTTTTCAAACCTTATCCGTCGAGCCGCACGCCGTAACGATCACGATACGCACGAATGGCCTCGGCATGGGGCTTGAGGTCGTTGCCGGCATGGGTTTCGAGATAGGTCAGCACCTGGTCGAGCGTGACGATACTCACGACCGGCATAGCGTAGCGTGCCTCGACCTCCTGAATAGCGCTGCGGCGCTGAGCGCCCTCTTCGGCCTGGCCGCATTCCTGACGATCGAGGGCTATGACCACGCCCGCCGCCTGGGCATCGGCGGCATCGATCAACTCCATGACCTCGCGGATCGCGGTACCCGCAGTGATAACGTCGTCGATGATCAGCACCCGCCCGGCAAGCGCGGCGCCGACGATGTTGCCACCTTCGCCGTGAGCCTTGGCTTCCTTGCGGTTGAACGCGAACGGCAAGTCGCGGTCATGATGATCGGCCAGTGCCACGGCCGTGGTCGCCGCCAGCGGGATGCCCTTGTAGGCAGGGCCGAACAGCACGTCCGCCTCGAGCCCGCTATGCGCGATGGCCTGCGCATAGAAGCGGCCCAGACGCGCCAGGGCGCGGCCGCTCTTGAATAGACCGGCGTTGAAGAAATAGGGGCTGACCCGCCCAGACTTGAGGGTGAATTCACCGAATTTGAGCACACCTTCTTCGATGGCGAATTCGATGAACTCCTGCTGATATGATTGCAGTTGCGCGGTCACGCCGGACTCCCTATCACCCTGATCGCTATTACACATTTACCTAAACGTCGAAAGCTCAGGTATCATACACGCGCGACGAAAAAGGGACCATGTATGAAAATCGCCAGCATCAATGTCAACGGAATCCGCGAAGCGGTCGGGAGGGGGTTTCTCGACTGGCTGGCCAACCAAGACGCCGACGTCATCTGCGTCCAGAATCTCAAGGCCAAAAGCTTCGAACTCGACGACAGCATTCTTTTCCCCGAGGGATACGAAGGCTATTTCCTGGATGCCGAGGAAGACGGTTTCTCGGGTGTAGGACTCTATTGCCGCAAGATTCCCAAGGCCATCATGTACGGGCTGGGCTTTCCCCAGTGCGATAACGAAGCGCGCTTCCTGCAGGCCGATTACGATCGCTTCAGCATCGCCAGCTTCCTGATGCCCGACGGTAGCGACATGGAGGCTAAGCAGTCCTTCATGAATCAGTACCAGGAATATCTCAGCAAGATGGTGAAAAAACGCCGCGAGTACATCATCTGCGGCACCTGGCACATCGCGCACAAGACCATCGATCTCGCCAACTGGGCCGACAACCAGACCACCCCCGGGTTTCGCCCCGAAGAGCGCGCGTGGATGGACCAGGTCTTCGGGCCGATGGGCTATATCGACACCTTCCGCGAAATCAATCGCGATGCCAGCCAGTACACCTGGTGGCCCCAGCTCGATCAGGACGTGCCTCGCATGCGTCAGGAAGGCTGGCGTCTCGACTATCAGATCGTCGGCCCCGAATTCCGCCGCCACGTGGTGGATGCCTGGATCGACCGCGACGCGACCTTCTCCGAATTCGCGCCGCTCATCGTCGAGTACGATCTCGACCTGTAACGTCGCCGGTCCCGCGCAAACGACGACGCCGGCCTTAGGCCGGCGTCGTGCGTTCTTGGCGTATGCTATCGTCCGCGATCAGTCGCGAAAGCCCAGCGCCTCGCGCTGATGGGCGAACAGCTGACTTCCGGCGCCTTCGGCCAGATCGAGCATCGCATTGAGCTCCTGACGAGTGAACGTCGCCGTCTCGGCGGTGCCCTGCACCTCGATCAAGCCGCCATCCTCGGCCATGACCACGTTCATGTCGGTGCCTGCCGTGCTGTCCTCGGGATAGTCGAGATCGACCACTGGCTGGCCCTTGAAGATACCCACCGACACCGAGCTCACAAGCTGCTTGAAGGGATCTTTCTTGATCAGCTTCTCGCGTTGCAAGTGATGGATCGCGTCCACCAACGCCACGCAGCCGCCGGTGATCGAGGCCGTGCGTGTGCCGCCATCGGCTTGGATCACGTCGCAATCCACGGTGATCGTGAATTCGCCGAGTTTCTTGAGATCCACCACGGTGCGCAGCGAACGGCCGATCAAACGCTGGATTTCCAGCGTGCGACCGCCTTGCTTGCCCCGCGTGGCTTCACGTCCGCCACGGGTGTGGGTCGCGCGCGGCAGCATGCCGTATTCCGCCGTGACCCACCCCTGATGCTTACCGCGCAGCCAACGCGGCACGCCGGCTTCGACGCTGGCATTGCACAGCACCTTGGTATCACCGAAGCTCACCAAAACGGAACCTTCTGCATGGCGCGTATAGCCCCGCTCGAGCGTAATCTCACGGGGTTGATCGGGCTGTCGTCCACTCGGGCGCATACCACCTCTCTGCATCGTCGATCGAAAAAACCAAGTTCAAAACAATCACGTCGCGGCCACGCCGCAGCAATCTGCGCATTCTACACTCAAGCAAGCCTCAAGCGGACCGTGAATCGGTTAGACTGCAAGATTAAAGACTGGCTTCGCAGCGCAGGAGAATCGCATGGCTTACAGCATGACCGCCTTCACCCGGCAGACGCAGGACGCCGACTGGGGCAGCTTGCAGCTCGAGTTGCGCTCGGTGAATCAGCGCTACTTGGAACCGCATTTCCGCCTGCCGGATAGCCTGCGCGACCTCGAGCCGCATTATCGCGATGCGCTGCGCAAGCACCTCTCACGCGGCAAGGTCGAATGCACGCTGCGATTCGAACCGACTCACGGCAACACCACGCTCCACGTCAACGAGACACGCCTAGCCACTCTGGCCCAGGCGCTGGAAACAGTGCGCGCACAGGTGCCCGACGCCGCCATGCCCGATGCCTTGGCGCTACTCGATCACCCCGGCGTGCTCGAAAGCGACGGGCTCGACCTCGAGCGTGTCCAGCATGCCGCGCACGCACTTTTCGATGCCGCACTGGACGACCTGATCGCCGGCCGCGCCCGAGAAGGCGAGCGTCTCGCGGCCTTGATTCGCGAGCGGCTGGCCGGCATTCGCGACTTGGTGGCCGAGGTTCGCGCGCACCTGCCCGCCATTCTGGACAACCAGCGCCAGCAGCTGACCGACCGCCTGAATGCCTTCAAGGCCGAACTCGACCCACAGCGTATCGAGACCGAAATCGCCCTGCTCGCCCAGAAGGCCGACGTCGCCGAGGAGCTCGACCGCCTCGAGACTCACGTGGCCGAGGTCGAGCGTCAGCTCACGCAAAAAGGCCCCGTCGGCCGTCGCCTTGACTTCCTGATGCAGGAACTCAACCGCGAAGCCAACACCCTCTCCTCGAAATCCATCGTCGCCGACACCACCCGCTGCGCGGTGGAGCTGAAGGTGTTGATCGAACAGATGCGCGAGCAGATCCAGAATTTGGAGTGAAGTCCACGCGATCGAACGCGGACCGGGAACACCCTTCCAATGGTTGGGCCTGCCGCCCCGTTCTTGATACGACGCACAACAATTACATGATGGAGACGCTTCATGTCCTTTGGCCTGTTTTCCCTGTTCCCTCCATTGCTCGCGATTATACTGGCGCTGGTGACGCGCAACGTGATTCCCGCGTTATTCTGTGGGGTGTGGCTGGGGGCGACAATGCTCAGTGGTGGCAACCCGGCAGCCGGGCTCTACGATAGTTTCGCGGATTTCATCATCCCCAGCGTAGGCGATGAGTGGAGCGCCACCGTTCTCATCTACTGCGGCCTGTTCGGGGTACTCATCACCGTGCTGCAGCGAACCGGCGGTGCCCATGCCATCGCCCGCGCCATTTCCTCCAAGGTGGCCTCGCCGCGCGGAGCCCAGGGCGCCACACTGGGGTTCGGGGTGCTGATCTTCTTCGAGGACTATTTCAATGCATTGACGGTGGGAAGCGTCATGCGGCCGATCACCGACCGCATGCGCGTCTCGCGAGAAAAGCTCGCCTACATCGTCGATTCGACCTCGGCCCCCATGTGCCTGTTGGGGCCCGTATCCACCTGGGTGGTGTTCGTCATGGGGCTGATCGGCACCCAGCTTGGCGAGATGGACATGACGGGCTCTGAGTATCTGATATACCTGTCGTCGATTCCGCTCAATTTCTATGCCTGGCTGGCGCTGCTGTTGATTCTGGTGATCGTCGTTACCCAATCGGATTTCGGCCCCATGGCCAAGGCCGAGCAGCGCGCACGGGTGAGTGGCAAGCTGCTGGCGGATGACGCCCAGCCGCCGTCCGATCGCGAAGCGACCGAGATGCTGGGCGTTGCCGAAGAGAGCTCGCGCAAGCGCAACATGCTCGTGCCGACCCTGGTGCTGGTGGGAATGATTCCGCCCCTGTTCCTGTGGACCGGCAACTTCCCCGAGAACGACCTGATCACGGCGATGGGAGAAGCCGAGGGCGGTCTATCGATCCTGATCGCGACCTTCCTGGCGGTCAGCGTAGCGCTGGGCATGGGACTGCAACAGCGACTGTTCGATTTTCGCGAAGCGATGGATCTGGTGGTCACCGGCATCAAGAGCATGACGCTGGTTTACATCATTCTCACCCTGGCCTGGTCGATCGGTAGCGTGACCTCGCAGCTGGGCACTGCAGATTACCTGGTCACGCTGGCCCAGGCCGGCATCGCGCCGAGCCTGATTCCCGTCTTGCTGTTCTTGATCGGCTCGCTCGTCGCCTTCACCACCGGAACCTCCTATGGCACCTTCGCGATCATGATTCCCATCGCCATGCCGGTGGCAGCTGCAATGGACATGTCACTATCATTGGCCATTGCCGCTGTGCTCAGCGGCGGTATCTTCGGCGATCATTGCTCGCCGATTTCGGATACCACCATCCTCTCATCGGCCGGCTCTTCATGTGACCACATCGACCACGTACGGACCCAATTACCCTATGCAATGAGCGCAGGAACATCCGGCATCATCGCCTTCTTCGTCGCCGGGCTGACGGACTCAGCCTGGATAGGGGGACTCAGCGGGGTGGCCGCACTGTTTACGGTGGTGCTTGTATTGCGTTGGGCATGGGGCCCGAAAGCATCGGCACAGTACGACTCAGCTAGCTGACCATGGTCCGGCGGGCGGGGGCCTTACCCCCGCCTCGCAGGCCATCGGACACTGGAGCGTCGGTACGGAACCGTGGTCTGGCAATCCTATTGCCGCAACGATAACCTGATACCGTACGGACTCGTAGATGGCGTGACGAAATACGACGTCCACCTCGAGTGTATGCAAGATCAGGAAGGGTGAAGTCTTGGTGATCTCGCTGGTCACTCTCGATATAAGTCGTGATAAAAAACGATTCATCTTAAATAAAGAATGTCGGGTTAATTAAATGCCCCGTGAAGATTCATGGTCCCTCGATGAAATCGCGTCCATCGTCGACACCTACCGCAAAATGTTGATCGCGGAATTGAGCCATCAGCGCTACAACAAAGCAGCCCTCAATCGTCAGTTGGCAGAGCGTTTACCCAAGCGAAGCTCAGGTTCTATCGAATTCAAACACTGCAACATTAGCGCAGTACTTCGCGATGCCGGCTGCCCCTACGTGGCAGGGTACAAACCACGGAGTAACTATCAAGCAATCTTGGCAGAATGCGTCGAGCAGCGCTTATTACGCAGTGAAGTTTTTGATCGAGCGGCCCTATCAGCGGCAGAACGCCCCGTCATTGACAATACACCCGAAACCCTCGAAGGCTTAGTCGTTGCTCCCCCTAAAGCGACTTCTCAGGTACAAGAAATGCAGGGCAGCTATGTCGTGAAACGCGACTATCTCGCTCGCGAGGCCCGCAACCGTGAGCTAGGGCATGCAGGCGAGTGCTTCGTGCTTGCCTACGAGCGCCAACGACTGATGGCCGAGGGAGCTCAAAAGTTCGCCGAAGCGGTGGAACATGTCGCCATTACCCAGGGCGACGGCATGGGCTTCGATGTTCGTTCTTTCTCCTCCGACGGCAGCGAACGCCTGATCGAGGTCAAGACCACCGCCTTCGCCAAGGAGTGCGCCTTCTTTCTCTCGCCCAACGAGTTGGATTGCTCAGGTAAAAACGCTGCACACTACTACCTTTATCGGCTCTTCAGCTTCCGTGACCAGCCGAGGATGTTCTGCCTCCAGGGCGATCTGCGCGACCATCTGTGGCTGGAGCCCGAAAGCTATCGCGCCGGGGTTCGCTGACAAAATCGAATTCAAGGGACAACCGCCAACCGTCACCCACGGAGTCGAAATCACTACTCACCCTCGACCATTGGCGTAGAACCATCCCGGTTTTGGCCGTAATCGGCTACCCTTGCGTCCTCGGCTCTGCCGTCGTGACGTAATATCTTCCGATTTCCAAGGATGGTTCTCTTGTCGACTTCCGCGATGCCCCGCCGGGGCGTTATGACTCTCGTCGCGCTGTTGCTGGTAGCGCTCAACCTACGCCCGGCACTGACCAGTGTTGCGCCGGTACTCGGCAGCATCGGTGAGGCGCTGGCACTCTCATCCAGTTGGCAGGGCATCCTGACCACGCTGCCGGTGCTGTTTCTGGGGCTCGCGGCGCCGCTGGCGCCACGCATGGTTCGGCGCATCGGCCCGGAGCGCAGCGTGTTTGCTTCGCTGCTGGTGCTGGCGGTGGCGCTGCTCGTACGGCCCTATATCGGCACGGCGGGGCTGTTCCTGGGCACGGCGGTCGCCGGTGGTTGTATCGGGGTCATCGGGGTGTTGCTGCCGGGCATCGTCAAGCGGGATTTTCCCCGTCGCGTCAGCATCATGACCGGCCTCTACACCGTGGCGCTCAATCTCGGCGCATCCGCTGCCGCGGGTGCCACCGAGCCGCTGCGTCAATTATTGGACGGCGCTTGGCAAGGTGTTTCACAAGGGACTCTACACAGTGCCTGGCAGGGCGCGCTGGCGTTCTGGTTGCTGCCGGCGGTAATCGCGGCGTTGTTGTGGCTGCCGCAGCTCAAGGGTACCAAACCCACTCGCGTTCCCGCCCGTCGCGGTGCGCGGCTACGTCACGACCCACTGGCGTGGCAAGTCTCGCTGTTCATGGGGCTACAGTCGTCGCTGGCCTATATCGTGTTCGGCTGGTTACCGACAATCCTGCAAGATCGCGGATTGGCAGCAGTCACCGCGGGGCTGGCGCTGTCGGTATCGATCCTGCTACAGGTGTCCACCGCGATTCTAGCGCCGTGGATCGGCAGCCGTATGCGCGATCAGCGAACGGTACTGATTGGCGTGATGACACTCACCCTGACCGGACTGCTGGGCTGCCTCTACGCCCCGATCGACAGCATATGGCTGTGGATCGTGGTGCTGGGCCTGGGTCAAGGCGGTACTTTCAGTATGGCGTTGACGCTGCTGGCGCTGCGCGCACCCGATGCCACCACCGCGGCTAGTCTCTCGGCGATGGCCCAGGGCATCGGTTATACCCTCGCGGCACTGGGGCCGCTGCTGGTCGGTGTGCTGCACGACTGGAGCGGTGGCTGGAACGTGGTCGGTTTTCTGGTGAGTGTGCTGGGGCTGGGCGCGCTGGTCATGGCGCTGGGCGCCGGGCGCGCTCGTCAGGTGGCATCGACACAGGGTACGGAGTGATAGGGCGCCGAGAAGGCGCCGGTTTCTTTCTTTCGTCAATACAGACTTGCCGTCGATAAAGACCTGCTGTCGATCAAAAAACGATCAGCCAGATCGATCAGGGAATGACCTTCTCGGCGCGCAGGCGATCGAACAGGTCGAAGAAGGCCGCTCGCGTTTCGCGGAAGTGGTCGAAGCCGAAATCACGAGACTTGGTGGTGTCGTTGACGCACTCCTGATCGCGGCCAAGGTCGGCGTCGGTGTGCCACCAGGAGGCCAGCTTGGCGACATCCGGCTCGACCAGATCGTGCTTTTCGGCGATCTCGCGCCAGGTCGATTCGGCACCGGCCATCTGCGTTTCCAGTGGCTGCATCGTCTCCGGGTCGTCCGAGGCTTCGGGGCCCTGAACTTCAAGACCAAAGTACTCGCCAATCTCGCGCCACATCCGGCGCCAGCGGAACACGTCCCCATTGACGGTATTGAAGGCCTGGTTGGCCGCGCCCGGCGTGGTCGCCGCCCACTCCATCTGGCGTGCCAGCACCAGCGCATCGGTCATGTCGGTGAGCGCGTTCCACTGCGTCTGTGAGCCGGGGAACACGAACGGCTGGCCGGTCGCCTGGCAGATCGAGGCGTAGACGGCGATCGTCGTGCCCATGTTCATGGCATTGCCGCGGGCGTAGCCGATCACGGTGTGCGGGCGGTGCACGTTCCAGGCGAAACCGTGATGCTCGGCGGCTTCGAACAGCACGTCTTCCAGCGCGTAGTAGAAATTATCGCCCGGCACCCGCGGCTCGGATTCACGGAACGGGGTTTCGATGCGCCCGCTGCCATAAGCCTCGAACGAGCCCAGATATTGCTTGGTGCCGGTCACCAGCGAGGCGTGATCCAGCTTGTCGCTGTCGAGCGCGGCGAACAGGTTGCGCATCATCTGGCTATTGGCTTCGACGTTGGCCTTCTCGTTGTCGCGGCGAATCCAGGTGCAGTAGAAGACGTGGGTGATGGGCAGGCCGGCCAGCGCCTGCTCGGTGGCGGGCTTGTCCAGCAGATCGGCGGCGACGGGAATCACGCCGCTCTGCTCGGTGGTGCGACGAGAAAGGCCGTAGACGGTCCAGCCGCTGGCCACCAGATAAGATGCCAGATTGCCGCCGGTGATGCCGGTCGCGCCGACGACGAGTGCAGTCCCTTTACGCATGGTCGATGACCTCCTTTCGAGTCAGGGAGTCGAGTCAGGAAGATCCGGGTCGCGCCGGATCGATGAACGCAGTCTGGTAGTGTCTGATCGTTGCTACAATCGAAAGCGTCGCAAATCTTTATTGCGCGAGACGCAACCTCAGACATTTCAAAGCCATGGGTTTCAAATCAGTGAACGTCAATTCGCTAGATCTCAACGCCCTGCGCGTCTTCGAACGCGTCGCGGCCACCGGTAGCTTCACTGCCGCCGCGCGTCACTTCCACCGCGCGGTCTCCTCGATATCGCGTCAGATTCGCGGGCTGGAAGAGGCGCTCGGTCAGCCGCTGCTCTACCGGCATACCCGCGCGGTCGCACTGACCGAAGCGGGCTGGCGCTACTATGAGGAGGTCCGCGAGATTCTTGAGCGACTCGATCTCGCCACCGAAGCGCTGGCCTATCCCGACGCCGAGCCCAGCGGCATGCTGCGGATCAATGCGCCGGTCGCCTTCGGCCAGCGCCAGATCGTGCCACTGCTGCATCGATTCCAGCGTCGCCACCCCGGTATCACCGCCGAATTGCAGCTGAGCGATCAGGTCGTCGATCCGGTGCGCGAAGGTCAGGACATTACCTTTCGCGTTGGCGACCTGGCCAATTCCTCGCTGGTGGCGCGGCGGCTGGCGCCGATGAACTACGTGGTCGCTGCGGCCCCGAGCTATCTCGACGTATACGGTGAGCCCCGGACGCCCGAGGCGCTGGCCGATCATAACTGCCTGCTCTACCAAGGCGAACTGGGGCGCCAGCGCTGGTATTTCCAGGCGTCGAACCAGAGCGGTTCGACCCCGTTCGAGGTCAGCGGCAACCTCTACAGCAACGATGCCGAGAGCCTGCTGCGCGCCGCGCTGCTGGGCCAGGGACTGGTGTTGTTTCCCACCTGGCTGATCGGCGATGCGCTCTCAAAAGGGGAACTGGTGCCACTGCTCGAGGCGTGGCGCGGCGAGGTCATGCCCGGCCACCGCGACATTCACGTGCTGACCACCGAACGTCGCCTACGAACGCGCAAGGTGCGCGCGTTTCTCGACTATCTACGGGAATCGCTGGAGCCACGTCCGTCCTGGGACCGGTGGCGTGAACGAATAGGCGGCACCTCAGACGGCCATAGCAAAACCTAATTAGCGATTGAATCGTGCGCGATCTATATTGCCTGCATGACGACACCTGATGACACCGACAACGCCCTGGCGCTCGAATCGCAGCTCTGCTTCGCGCTCTATTCGACCCAACTGGCGATGAACAAGCTCTACCGCGGCCTGCTGCGTGAGCTCGAGCTGACCTATCCCCAGTACCTGACCATGCTGGTGCTATGGCAGCGGGATCGTCAGACGGTGACGGAGATCGGCGAACACCTCTACCTGGATTCGGCGACGCTGACGCCGCTGCTGAAACGCCTGGAAGCGGCCGACCTTATAACGCGACAGCGCTCGCGCCAGGACGAACGCCAAGTGGAGGTCGCACTGACCGAGAAGGGCCGTTCGCTGCGCGAGCGGGCCAAGGCCGTGCCCCATGCCGCCGGCTGCGCGGGCCAGTGCACGCCCGAGGAGGCCGCCGAACTGCGCGATGCGCTGCATGGACTGCGCCAGCGACTCGACAGCCAGTGAAATGTTGGCGTAATTGACGAAAGATTCTTTTATCCAATTAGATCGTACACGATTAAATCGAGCGCGATCTTTAACCCGAAAGGAGAAGTCCCATGTCACTCGATAAAATCCTCTACCGTGCCGAAGCCACCGCCACTGGCGGCCGCGACGGTCGTGCCATCGCCACCGACGGTGCCATCGACATCGAGCTGTCGACACCCAAGGAGTTGGGCGGCGCCGGCGGTGACGGCACCAACCCGGAGCAGCTGTTCGCCGCTGGCTATTCGGCGTGCTTCATCGGCGCGCTGAAACTGGTCGCCTCGAAAGAGAAGGCCAAGCTGCCCGACGACACCCGAATCCAGGGCGAAGTCGGCATCGGCCCCAAGGGCGACGCTTTCGGCATCGAAGCCACGCTGACGGTGAAGCTCCCGGGCATGGATCGGGAACAGGCCGAAGCCCTGGTCGAGAAGGCGCATCAGGTCTGCCCGTACTCTAACGCCACACGCGGCAACATCGACGTGACGCTCAACGTCGTAGTGTGAGTATCGTTACTTAGACATCACCAACACGCTCGCCCATCTCCCGGGCGAGATTCGACGGCCCGAAGCATCGCAAGATGCCTCGGGCCGTTGCATGTTGGATTGAAACGACACCCGGCCAGCGCGCGCGAGGCCGTAGAAAAAGGCCCTTGAACCGCATTGAAACAGACCTGTGAATACCCACCGCGTTTGTCACTCGACCCCGTAGGCATCCACCCAATCGCCCACCGCCACCTCCGTGCACAGCGGTTGTTGATCGAGCCACTCGGCCAACGCTAGGCGGTCGCTATCAGTAGCGTCAGCATCTTTGCGCGGCAACACGAAGACATCCAGCCGGTCCAAGTCGACCCCACCGCCCATGACCAGACCGTGCGACTCGAGTTCTGCATCCAGCGCATCGAGCAGCCGCGACGCATCCTCTTGTTCCACTTCCTGCAGACGGCATGACAACGCAAATCCGAGCACCGCGAATTTACCCTTTTCCCGAACTACACCCCCATTTTCCATCCCCGACATAGCATTTCTCCACGACGTCCATTCTGGTGGTTTCAATGGTCCCACCCCGCGAAGTATCGCGAGTACGTTCACCTTGCGATGCGGCTGGGCGACACTGCCCCTAAAGCCCCATCGGCAAGAATAAGGAAAAACTTAAATTTTGCCGAACAATGAAGATGCCGAGAGAGTTGTGATGCAAGGAGAGTGACGACCGCGAGCAACGTCAAAACGCGACTCGCGGCGTGCCTTATGACGAAGCAGCGGACTGCTGCAACGCCTCGCGCTTTTCCATCCAGCGCCCGGTGGCGAAGATCGCGATACCCAACAAGGCAAGCGAGGTGCCCACCAGGCCGGTGGACGACCACGCCAGCCCCGCCTTGATGGTCACGCCAGCCAGCCAGGCGCCGAGCGCATTGGCCATGTTGAAGGCGGCGTGATTGAGCGAGGCCGCCATGGTCTGGGCGTCTTCGGCGACGTCCATCAACCGCGTCTGCATGGCGGGAGCGACAGCCATGCTGGTCCCGACGAGCGCCACGAACAAAAATCCTGTCCACACCGAGTTGGCGGCGAAGTAAAAACCGCCTTGTACGCACGCCACCCACAGCAGAATGATCGGAATGCCGCGCAAGAGATTCCAGTCGGCGATACGCGCACCGGCGAAATTACCCAGGATGGTACCCACCCCGAAAATCGCCAGCACCAGCGGCCCCAGCGACTCGGCCATGCCGGCCTGCTCGGTGAGCGTGGGCATGACATAACTGAACACCGCGAACATGCCACCGCACCCGAAACAGGCCACGCCCAGCGTGAACAGTACGCGCGGCTTGATCATCGCGGTCATCTCGCGCTTGGGACTGGCCTGACGGTCGGCAGGCTGATACGGCACCCATAGGCGCACCATCAGAGCAGTCAGCAGCGCGATGCCACCCACACCGGCGAAAGCCGCCTGCCAGCCGATCAAATTGCCTACCCATGTGGCCAGCGGTGCGCCGACCAGAATCGCCACGGTCAACCCGGTCATGACACGCGCCACCGCCCGGGCACGTTGATCGACGGGCACCGCCGCCGCGGCCACTAGCGCCGCGACGCCGAAGTAGGCCCCATGCGGCAGGCCGGCGATGAAGCGCAGCCCAACGAAGGTGCCGAAATGCGGCGCCATGATGCTGGCGAAGTTGCCGAGAGCGAACAGCAGCATTAGCCCGATCAGTAACGCGCGTTTGGGCAGCCGTGCCGCCAACGCCGAGATGATTGGCGCCCCGACGACGACGCCGAGCGCGTAACTGCTGATGGCGTAGCCGACATCGGGAACTGCCACCTGAAGATCGTCGGCGACGCGGCTCATCAATCCCATGATGACGAATTCACCGGTACCGATACCGAAGCCGCCCAGCGCCAGGGCCAATTCCGCCAATCGTGGGTGCGCGGCGCCGCCGGAAGGCGTCGACGCGTCTGTGGATGCGCTCATGGGCATTTTCCTGTCTTGAGATCCTGGTCGTGAAGAACGAGTCGCGACATCTGGGTCGAAGGATCGATTATCCCAGATTTAGACTTAAGTCTAAATCTGGGCACTTTAACATGACGGCTATTGCCATCCATGACACGGAATACGCGCTCCGCCACGCTTGGCCTGATAGGATCGAGTCAGGATTTTTTGGAGTCATCGTCATGCCCGAGCTGATTCGTCGTCCCTTCGTCTTTCTGCGTCACGGTCAGAGCACCAGTAACTTGAACCGTCGGATCGCCGGCCAGCGCGATGTTCCCCTCACCGCACAGGGCGAACGCGAAGCACGCCAGGCAGCGCGACTGCTCGGCGACGTCGCCTGGCCATTGATCGTCGCCAGCCCCTTGGAGCGGGCCCGACGCACGGCCGAACTCGCCACCGGGCGTGCCCCGCACTGCCTGATCGGAGGGCTCAAGGAACGCCATTGGGGCGAGCACGAAGAACATCCCATCCCCGAGACGATGCCTTACCTGCTCTCACCCGAGGGCGGGGAAAGCTGGGCGGATTTCGTCACCCGTATCGTCGCCACGCTCAACGCCCTGCTCGTCGAACACAAAACGCCACTGATCGTCGGCCATTCCGGGCTGATCCGGGTGATCCGTTATCTCGACAGCGGCTCGCCGGAAGGGCCGCGCACCGATAACGCCGTACCGCAATGGGTGGCGCCATACGGAACACGCGGCTGGGAGATCCGTCCACTGCGCGAGTCAGACGTGGCGCACCTGCCGCGCCTGTCGACGACGACCTGACCCCCCAGCGTATCAATCGCGCCCGTTGTGGACCGTCCAGGCCAGGGCTTCACCGGCCTTGAAGGGCTTCAACGTCTCACCATGGCCTTCGATGCGTTCGGGCATCGTCCAAGGGCGACGTTCGAGCTCGATCTCCTCGTCGTTGAGCGGCAAACCATAGAAGCGTGGGCCGTTCTCCGAGCAGAAGGCCGCAAAATGCTCGAGCGCACCCTCCTCTTCGAACACTTCGGCATAGACGGCCAGCGACGCCTGGGCGTTGAACACCCCGGCGCAGCCGCAGGCCGTTTCCTTGGCGGCGACCACGTGCGGCGCCGAGTCGGTGCCCAGGAAGAACCGCGGATGACCGCTGGCCACTGCCGCGCGCAGCGCCCGCTGGTGCTCGGCCCGCTTGAGGATCGGCAGGCAATACAGATGCGGACGAATGCCGCCGACCAGCATGTCGTTGCGGTTGTGAGCCAGATGCTGCGGCGTCAGCGTTGCGGCCAGGTTGGCATCACCCTCGAGGACATACTGCGCGGCGTCGCCGGTCGTGATGTGTTCGAACACCACCTTGAGTGCCGGGAAACGCTGGCGCAGCGGGATCATCACCTCGTCGATAAAGAACTTTTCGCGATCGAAGATATCGATCTCGCCGCGCGTGACTTCGCCATGCACCAGCAGCGGCATGCCGATCCGTTCCATCGTCTCGAGTAGCGGATAGATATCCGCGATGCGCTTGACGCCGTGCTGAGAGTTGGTGGTGGCATTGGCCGGATACAACTTGGCCGCCGTCAGCAAGCCGCTGGCGTGCCCTGCCTCCAGCGTCTCGGCGCTAACGCTCTCGTTGAGGTAGCAAGTCATCAGGGGCGTGAAATCATGGCCCGCTGGCACCGCCTCGAGAATCCGCGCGCGATACGCCTCGGCGGCATCTAGCGTCGTGATCGGCGGCATCAGATTGGGCATCACGATGGCCCGCCCATAGACCCGGCTAGTGGCGGGCAGCACGAGGCGCATCACGTCGCCGTCGCGCAAGTGAAGGTGCCAGTCGTCGGGGCGGCGGAGGCGAAGACGGGTGGGGGACTCGGACATTCTCAGGCTCCTGGGCACGGACGGAAAGGCTGACGAAAAACGCTTAACGTACCGCCGTGGCGGCACGCTGACGCTGCAATGATACCAAAGCGGCGCCCGCCAGTGCGGCCACGCCGATGGCAAATCCCACGCCGGTGGCTTGCAGGCCGACGAGCCGCGCCACCAGGCCGATGCCCACCACGGGAATCGAAATCGCCACATAGGCGATGACGAAGAAGGTCGACGTCACCGCGCCGCGCTGATTCAGCGGGCAGGCAGCCGCCACGGCGCCCAGCCCGGCACGAAAGGCAATGCCCTGACCCAAACCAACGATCAGCGCTCCCAGCAGGAAGACCCACAGCGTCGCCAACGCCAATCCCGCCCCAACGGTCAATGCGCCGACGATCACCACGGCACACCCCAGCGGCAAGCGATGCGCCTCGGGCAGACGCCCCTGCACGAGCTGCCCCAACGTCGAGGCGAAGAACACGCAGCCGGCCACCAGGCCGATCGCCAGCAGGTTCGAATGCCCCAGCACCTGGCTCATGAAGGCCGGTGCGGTGGCGGTGAAGAATCCCAGCACCGCGAATCCGGCGAACCCGGCGATCACCGCCGGCACGAACACGCCGCGCACCTCGGCGGGCACCTTCAAACGCTGTATGCGCAGGCGAACCCGGGGTGGCCGCGTCACGGTCTCCGTCGCCACGGCGACCCCCAGCACGGCGATCGCCAGCAGTCCCAGATGCACGGCATACGCCAGATGCAACGGCCACACGGCGTATTCACCCAAGGCCCCCGCGACCACCGGCCCCAAACCCAGGCCGCCCATGTTGGCGGCGGTAGCCACGAAGGTCGACGCGCGCTTCCAAGTCTCGGGCGCCGACTCGACCACGGCCACCGTCGCCGTGCCGGTGAAAATACCGGCCGAGATCCCCGAAAGCACGCGCCCAGCCAATAGCGTGGAAAGCCCATCGGCCGCCAGGAAGACCACATCGCTAAGCGCCGCTGCCGCCAAACCTGCAAATAGTAGTGGACGGCGCCCCAACTGATCCGACCAGCGCCCGGTGATCAACAGCGCGGCGATGACGCCCACGGCATAGGCGGCGAAGATCACCGTGATGACGAGCTGCGAGAAGCCAAAGGCCGACTGATAGCCTGGGTAGAGCGGTGTCGGCAGCGTCGTGCCCAGCATGGTCACGAGAAACGCGAAGGCGACCCCGGCAAAGCCCAGCCGCGTCGTCGAATCACTTGAGGAAATACCCGTGGGGGACATGCAAACGTTTCCTTGTCAGGTGGCGCGCATCCTGCGCGATGTCGGCAGGACACGAAGTGTATGCGATAATGCTCGTTTCCCCAGAAGCGGCTCAATCGGACACGCCCTATGCCCAATCAGCTTCCGTCAAAAGGGACACTCTACATCGTCTCGGCGCCTTCCGGCGCGGGCAAGACCAGCCTGGTACGTGCCCTTCTCGAACGTATCGCAGGCATCCAGGTCAGCGTCTCGCACACCACGCGCGACATGCGCCCCGGCGAGCACAACGGCGTCAACTACCACTTCGTCGACGTCACGACCTTCGAGCGCCTGATCGAAAGCGGCGATTTCATCGAGTATGCGCGGGTCTTCGATAACTACTACGGCACCTCGCGTGCCGCCGTTCAGGCCCTGCTCGACGCCGGTCAGGACGTGATTCTGGAAATCGACTGGCAAGGTGCTCGCCAAGTGCGCGCGGCCTTCGACGAGGCGGTCTCGGTGTTCATCCTGCCGCCGTCGCGTGAAGCACTCCACGCGCGGCTTGCCGGGCGCGGCACCGATGACGAGGCGACCATCGTCCGGCGCATGCGCGATGCGGTCGACGAGATGTCGCATTACGACGAATACGAGCATGTCATCATCAACGACACCTTCGACCATGCGCTCGACGAACTGAGCTGCCTGGTACATGCCGAACGCACCCGCGTGACACGGGTCCGGAAAGCTCACGCGCCACTGCTGGCGGCGCTCTTGTCACGCGTGGAAGACGTCGAGTAGACTCGAAGCTCCTTCCGCAGGTCTGGCTTACGCCGTTTTTATTTCTCGATCAGGGTTCACACTCATGGCACGCGTTACCGTAGAAGATTGCCTCGACAACGTCGATAACCGTTTTCAGTTGGTGATGATCGCCACGCAGCGTTCACGTCAGCTCGCTCGCGGCTCGCGCGATGCCCAACTGGCGTGGGAAAACGACAAGCCCACGGTCATGGCACTGCGCGAAATCGCGGCCGGCCTGGTCGATGTCAACGTCCTCGACGAAGTCGTCGACCCGCCCGCTCCCAAGCCGCGTCCCGAGCGAGAGTACAACGACTAAGTTCTCTCCATTCTCGAAGGCGCGCGCTATGTTCACCATCGACGATCTCGCGGACCGACTCGGCGGCTACTTACCCCCCGAGGAGATTCTGCACGTCAAGCGCGCCTTCTACTACGCCGAGCAGGCCCATGACGGCCAGCGGCGGCGCTCCGGCGAGCCCTATGTCACCCACCCGCTGGCGGTCGCCAACATCCTCGCTAACATGCACATGGACCATCAAAGCTTGATGGCCGCCATGCTGCATGACGTCATCGAAGATACCGGCGTGACCAAGGAGGCGTTGACCCGGCAATTCGGCGAGCCCGTGGCCGAACTGGTCGATGGCGTCTCCAAGCTGACCCAGATCACCTTCGAGGACAAGGCGGTAGCCCAGGCGGAGAACTTTCAGAAGATGGTCCTGGCGATGTCTCAGGACATCCGCGTGATCATCGTCAAGCTCGCCGACCGCTTGCACAACATGCGCACGCTGGGTGCGTTGCGCCCGGACAAGAAGCGCCGCATCGCCCGCGAGACTCTGGAAATCTACGCCCGCATCGCCGGGCGGCTGGGCATCAACACCATTCGCGTCGAGCTCGAGGATCTCTCGTTTCAGGCGATCCACCCGATGCGCGCCGAGCGCATCAAGCGTGCGGTCACCAAGGCGCGCGGCAATCGTCGTTCGATGATGCGCCAGATTCAGGACAGCCTGCAGAAGTGCCTCGATGACGATGCGCTGGGCGGCAGCGTGGTGGGCCGTCAGAAGCATCTATTGTCGATATATCGCAAGATGCGCGACCAGCGCAAACCCTTCGCCGAGATCATGGACGTGTTCGGGTTTCGCATCATCACCGATGACGTCGACACCTGTTACCGCATCCTCGGCGCGGTGCACAATCTCTACAAGCCGGTGCCGGGACGCTTCAAGGACTACATCGCCATCCCCAAGGCCAATGGCTACCAGAGCCTGCACACCACGCTGTTCGGCCCCAGCGGGATGCCCGTTGAGGTGCAGATTCGCACCCGCGAGATGGAAGCGATGGCCAACAACGGTATCGCCGCGCACTGGCTGTACAAGGCCGGTCAGACCGAGCGCCCCATCGGCGCCGGCAGCCATGCCCGTGCCCGCGAATGGGTCCGCGGGCTGCTCGAGATGCAGCGCCACGCCGGCAACTCCCTGGAGTTCATCGAACACGTCAAGAACGACCTGTTCCCCGACGATATCTACGTGTTCACGCCCAAGGGCGACATCATGGAGCTTCCCGGCGGCGCTACTGCAGTGGATTTCGCCTATAGCGTGCACACCGACATCGGCAACAGCTGCATCGCCTGCCGCATCGACCGCCATCTGGCGCCACTGTCCTCGACCCTGGAAAGCGGCCAGACGCTGGAGATCATTACCGCGCCCGGCGCCCGGCCCAACCTGGCCTGGCTCAACTTCGTGGTCACCGCCAAGGCGCGCTCGGCGATCCGTCACGCCCTCAAGCATCAGCAGCGCACCGAATCCGTGCAGTTGGGGCGGCGCCTGCTCAACCGCGCGCTGAGTGCCTTCGAAACCAGCCTCGAGGAGCTGCCCGAGCATCGCCTGGCGGCGATACTCGAAGAACTCGATCTCAAGCACGAGGACGATCTGCTCGAATCGATCGGGCTCGGCACGCGCATGGCCTACGCCATCGCGCGCCGCCTATTGGAGTGCAACGCGCCGGAAACCGCCGAGGAAGTCGCCACGGCGTCGCGTTCCGGGATGCCGATCGTGATCAACGGCGCCGAGGGCATGATCATCAGCTTCGCACGCTGCTGCTATCCGCTGCCCGGGGACCCCATCATCGGCCATCTTTCGGTCGGCAAGGGAATCGTGGTACACCGCCATGATTGTGGTAACCTGCGAGAATTGCGTGACGATCCCGACAAGCTGTTCGCCCTGGAGTGGTCACAGCAGATCGATCAAGATTTCCCGGTGGCGCTGCGTCTGCATGTCGAGACTCGGCGCGGCTTGGTCGCCGAACTGGCCGGCCTAGTGACCGACGCCGATGCCAATATCGAACGCATCGGCATCGAGGAACGCGATGCACGCCTGTCGATCGTCAACCTAACGTTGGCCGTCCACGACCGCGTGCATCTAGCAAGTATCATGAAACGACTGCGCAACCTGCCCCACGTCGGCAAGATCACTCGCGTTCGCAGTTGACACCATGGCGACCGACCCGCCGCCAACAGGAGCGGCGGGTCGGTCGTTTCGTTTTTACGATGCCCGGCGCGCCCGCTAACGCGGACGCGGCGGCGTCGTTATTTTTGTCCATCGCAATGCGCACATCGCATAACGACAAGGAGCCATGCCATGAGTAACAAAGCCGTCATCAATACCGAGCAGGCACCCGCCGCCATCGGCCCCTACTCGCAGGCCATCAAGGCCGGCAATACGGTGTACATGTCCGGGCAGATCCCGCTCGACCCCAAGACCATGGAACTGGTTTCCCAGGACTTCGAGGCCCAGGCGCGCCAGGTCTTCACCAATCTGCAGGCGGTGTGCCATGAAGCCGCTGGCTCGATGCAGGACATCGTCAAGCTCAATATCTATCTGACGGACCTGAGCAACTTCGCCGTGGTCAACAAGATCATGGAAGAGTACTTCCAGACTCCGTATCCGGCCCGTGCGGCGGTCGGCGTCAAGGAACTGCCCAAGGGTAGCCAGGTGGAAGCCGAAGCCGTGATGGTCATAGGGGACTGACATCCTCAGCCGTCCCCGACGACTGAGGTGAGCGATCAGGCGCGAGCGGTCTGCGGCAGCTCGCCGCGTAGCTTGCTCACGTCGGTGCGGGGCGGCACGCCGAAAAGGCGACTGTACTCACGGCTGAAGTGGGATGGACTTCCGTATCCCACGCGGAAACTAGCAGTGGCCGCCTCCATCCCTTCGGCCAGCATCAGCCTGCGTGCTTCGTGCAGTCGCAGCTTTTTCTGGAACTGCACCGGCGACATCCGGGTAACCTGCTTGAAGCTGTGGAACAGCGACGACTCACTCATGTTCACCATGTCCGCCAGCTCGCGAACGCGCAGCGGCTCGGTGAAGCGATCCTTGAGTACCGCGATCACCCTCGAGATGCGGTGGGTCTGGGTATCCGCCACCGCGAACTTGCGCATGTGCAGGCCGATCTCGCCGACCAGCGCGCGATAGAAGATCTCGCGCCGCACCAGCGGCGCAAGAATGCGGATGTCCTGGGGTGAATCGAGCAGGTTCACCAATCGCAACATGGCTTCTACCAGCCCTTTCTCGGCCTGCACGCGCCCGAGGCCGCAAGCGGTCTCGGCACACTCTCGCTCCTCCATCTCGCCCAGTCCTTCACCTAGCTCCAGCACCAGAGCGGTGACTTCCTGAGCATCGACGGCGAGTTTCAGCCCCAGGTAGGGCCGCTCCGCCGAGGCCTCGGTGACCTTGCCCAGTACCGGCAGATGCACCGCCGACACCATGCAGCTCAGCGGGCCATAATCGATTTCCCGATCTCCCAGCCATATGCGCTTGCTGCCCTGCGCGATCAGACACAGCGAAGGGTCGTAGACCGTCGAGCCGATACAGTTGGTCAACGAGGAATTGGCGCGCACCAGTTCCAGCCCCGGCACTGCCGTCGGTGTCAGGCCCTCTTCGGGCGCCCATTTCTGGATCTGGCGAGAAAGAGTATTCGCCAATGGGTCGATTTCATCATCCAGTGTCTCGAAAACAGGCTGCACGACACTCACGACTCCGCCCTCTCGTTGGTCGACTGGTTATCGTTTTCCGATAAAGCGCGAGTATAGGCCAGCCAGCCGGCATTTTGATGACAAAACCCGATCCCTGCAGGATTGGGCAAGTTCTTTGAAGGAACGGGCAAGCATCATACCGACAGGTCGCGATAGCGAACGCTCCTCACTCCCGGATGGGCGATGTCTACAGGATTAGGCAATTAACCACGAGTAACCCGATAACGCGTATCCGCCCTGGAACCGTACATTGATCGTCCATGATCCCATGCCGGCTCATCGTCGCCCGCCAGGGTGCTGCGCCGGACGCGAGGACACGGGATCGACGTCCGGGAACGACCCAGGGGGCCAGGCAATGAAGAGGTTCGACCAGAAGCGCATGCCGAGATCAGGGCGGATTCACGGCCTGGGCGTCATGCTCGTCATCGCGCTGCTGGCCGGCTGCGATGCCCATGGCGAGGCAGACTCCGCCAGCGCGCCGCCGCCGCCGGCAGTAGATGTCGCAACAGTGCTGGTGGAACCCGTCACGCTGCGGGAAACCTTCACCGGTCGCGTGGCGTCACCGCAGACCGTACAGTTGCGGCCGCGCGTCACTGGGTATATCGACGAAGTCGCCTTCGAAGAAGGGGAACTAGTCGAGGCCGGCGACCTGCTGTTTCGTATCGATCCCCGTCCCTACGAAGCCCGGGCACAGGCCGCCAAGGCCTCATTGGCTCAGGCGCAGAGTCAACGCCGGCTCACCGAAGTCGAGGCCGGCCGATCTCGCCAGCTGATCCAGAAACACATGATCTCCCAGGAGCAGCATGATCAGCGCCAGGCGGCGGCGCTCAATGCCCGGGCGCAGGAAGCCGAGGCCGAGGCCACGCTGACCAGTGCCGAATTGGAACTGCAGTACACCCGGGTCACCGCGCCGGTGGCAGGCCGCACCGGGCGCGCCATGGTGACGAAAGGCAATCTCGCCAGCGCCGACCAGTCGATGCTGACCACGCTGGTGTCGGTGGATCCCTTGTACGTCTACTTCGACAGCAACGAAACCGAGGCTCAGGGGGCGCAGACGCTGCTGGCCCAGAGCGAGACCATGACGCTACATATCGGCCTGACCGGCGAGACGGGCTTCCCCCACCAGGGACAGCTGGATTTCGTCGACAACCAGATCAACGCCGACACCGGCACCCTGCGCTATCGCGCCGTCCTGCCCAACCCGGATGGCGCCTTCAGGCCCGGCCAGTTCGCGCGGGTGGAGATGCCCGTCGCCAACCTCAGCGAGGCGATGCTGGTCAATCGCAAGGCGGTGCTCGCCAATCAGGACCGGCGCTTCGTCTACGTGGTCGGCAATGACGACACGGTGACACCCCGTCAGGTAGAGCTCGGCCGCGAGGTGGGAGAGCTGGTGGTGATCCGCGATGGATTGAAGGCCGGTGAGCGAGTGATCGTCAACGGTACCCAGAAGGTGTTCGCGCCCGGCATGCCGGTGGCACCGAACCCGGTCGCCATGCGCGAGGCGGGCGTGGGCAACGCTGTTGCCACTCGATCCTGAGGAAGCACCGCACGGCGATCCACCCAACGTTTCCTGAAGCCCTTCTCTCCTCTGAATGACAAGACGCGGCGGACATCGCATCCGCCGCCCAGGAGCCTGCTGTCATGAATTTTTCCCGCTTTTTCGTGGACCGGCCGATCTTCGCGGCGGTGCTCTCCATCGTCATCTTCGCGGTAGGGGTGATCTCCATTCCCAATCTGCCGATCGGCGAGTACCCGGAGGTGGTACCGCCCTCGGTACTGGTGCGCACCACCTACCCGGGTGCCAACCCCAAGGAGATCGCGGAAACCGTGGCGACGCCGCTGGAGGAGGCGATCACCGGCGTCGAGGACATGATGTACTACAAGTCCGTGGCCGGCTCCGATGGCGTCTTGCAGATGACCATCACCTTCCAGCCCGGGACGGATGCCGAACAGGCCACCGTGCGCGTCCAGAACCGGGTCAGCCAGGCGCTGGCGCGGTTGCCGGAAGCGGTGAGGCGACAGGGCGTGACCACCCAGAAGCAGTCCCCCACCTTCCTGATGGTGGTGCACCTGGTCTCGCCGGATGACAGCTACGATACCCTCTACCTGCGCAACTACGCGCGCCTGCACGTGCGCGACCAGCTGGCGAAGATCTCCGGCGTTGGCGAGGCGCAGCTGTTCGGCGGCGGCGATTACGCCATGCGCGCCTGGCTGGACCCCGACCGCATCGCCTCTCACGGTCTCACCGCCGGTGATGTGGTCGCGGCCATGCGCGAACAGAACGTCCAGGTCTCCGCCGGCCAGATCGGCGCCGAGCCGATGCCGGACAGCGATTTCCTCACCCTGATCAACGCCAAGGGGCGCCTGTCCACCGAGCAGGAATTCGGCAACATCGTACTCAAGGTCGGCGAGGATGGCGAAGTCCTGCGGCTTCGCGATGTCGCTCGGCTCGAGATGGGCGCGGGCGACTACACCCTGCGCTCCCGGCTGGACGGCAAGGAGGCTGTGGCAATTGGCATCTTCCAGTCGCCCGGCGCCAACGCCCTGCAGATTCGCGACCAGGTGGTCCGCACCATGGACGAGCTGGCCACCCGGTTCCCGCCGGGGGTCGAATATCACACCGTCTACGACACCACCCTGTTCGTCAGCGACTCGATCCGCTCGGTGGTCCAGACCCTACTGGAGGCGATACTGCTGGTGGTGCTGGTGGTGACGCTGTTCCTGCAGACCTGGCGCGCTTCGCTGATTCCGCTGCTGGCGGTGCCGGTCTCAGTGGTGGGGACCTTCGCGGTGCTGTTGCTGCTGGGGTATTCGATCAACACCCTGACCCTGTTCGGGCTGGTGCTCGCCATCGGTATCGTGGTCGACGACGCCATCGTGGTGGTGGAGAACGTGGAGCGCAACATCGGCCAGGGGCTGGCACCACGCGCCGCCGCCCACCAGGCGATGCGCGAGGTGTCCGGCCCGATCGTCGCCATCGGCCTGGTGTTGTGCGCGGTGTTCGTGCCGATGGCGTTCCTCTCCGGCGTGACCGGCCAGTTCTACCGCCAGTTCGCGGTGACCATCGCCATCTCGACGGTGATCTCGACGATCAACTCGCTGACCCTGTCACCGGCCCTGGCGGCGATGCTGCTCAAGCCCCACGACGCGCCCAAGGATCGTCTGACCCGGGTGATCGACTTCCTGTTCGGCTGGTGGCTGTTCCGGCCGTTCAACCGCTTCTTCAACGCCGGCTCCCATCGCTATCAGGGCTTGGTCTCGGGCAGCCTGCGTCGCCGCGGCGCGGTATTCGTGGTCTACCTGGTCCTGCTGGGCACCACCGGCTACCTGTTCAAGCTGGTGCCGCCGGGGTTCATCCCGGTCCAGGACAAGATGTACCTGATCGCCGGCGTCAAACTGCCGGAGGGCGCCTCGCTGGAGCGCACCGACGACCTGCTGCGTCAGGTGGTGGACATCGCCATGGAGACCGACGGCGTCGAGCACGCGATCTCGTTCCCGGGGCTCAACGCGCTGCAGTTCACCAACACCGCCAACACCGGGCTGGCGTTTCTGACCCTGAAGCCCTTCGATCAGCGCACCCGGACCGCGGCGGAGATCAACGCCGAGATCGCCGGCAAGATCAGCGGTCTCAAGGATGGCATCGCGTTCTCGTTCATGCCGCCGCCGATCCTGGGTCTCGGCAACGGCTCCGGCTATCAGCTGTTCATCGAGGATCGCGGCGGACTCGGCTACGGCCCGCTGCAGGAAGCGGTGACCGCCTTCCAGGGCGCGGTGGTGCAGACGCCGGGGATGAGCTATCCGATCACCAGCTACCAGGCTAACGTGCCCCAGCTCGATGCCGAGGTGGATCGACTCAAGGCCAAGACCCAGGGCGTCGCGGTGAGCGACCTGTTCGATACCCTGCAGACCTATCTGGGCTCCACTTACGTCAACGATTTCAATACGTTCGGCCGCACCTGGCAGGTGATCGCCCAGGCCGACGCACCCTATCGCGACAGCGTCGAGGATATCGCCCGGCTGCGCACCCGCAACGCCCAGGGCGAGATGGTGCCGATCGGCTCGATGATCGATATCCATCAGAGCTTCGGTCCCGACCCGGTACTGCGTTTCAACGGCTACCCGGCCGCGGATCTGGCCGGCGAAGCCGATCCTCGGGTGCTCTCCTCGCCCCAAGCGATGAGCGTTCTGTCCGATATCGGCGAGCGGGTGTTGCCGGATGGCATCGACTTCGAATGGACCGATCTGAGTTATCAGCAGTTCACCCAGGGCAATGCCGCGCTGGTGGTGTTCCCGCTGGCGGTGCTGCTGGTGTTCCTGGTGCTGGCCGCGCTCTACGAGAGCTGGACGTTGCCGCTGGCGGTGATCCTGATCGTGCCGATGTGCCTGCTGTCGGCGCTGGTCGGCGTCAAGATCTCCGGCGGCGATACCAACGTCTTCGTCCAGGTGGGGCTGGTGGTGCTGATCGGGCTGGCCTGCAAGAACGCCATCCTGATCGTCGAATTCGCCCGCGAGCTCGAGTTCCAGGGTCGCAGCGTGGTGGAAGCGGCACTGGAAGCCTGTCGGCTGCGGCTGCGCCCGATCATCATGACCTCGATCACCTTCACCGCCGCGGTGATACCGCTGGCGCTGGGCCATGGCGCCGGCGCCGAGGTGCGTCAGGCGCTGGGCATCGCGGTGTTCGCCGGGATGCTCGGCGTGACCCTGTTCGGCCTGTTACTGACGCCGGTCTTCTACGTGGCGCTGCGCAAGCTGGCCGGTCCGCTCAGCCAGGATCACGGCTCGACGATGGAAGGCGAGGATCACCGGCCGGAAAGCGATCCTGCCTGACCGGGAGCCGGCAAACCGTTGGCAAGGAAGGGCTGATGCGTCACCCTGCTGGCAACGCCACCGGGAGCCGACATCGTGATCGTTCCGCGCCGACTCTTCTTCGCCCTGTGGCCCGACGACGCCAGTCGTCGGGCGCTGGCCGCCGAGGCCGAACGCCTGGCACCGCAATGCGGCGGTTATCCGCTACCGGCGGAGAACATGCATATCACGCTGGCGTTTCTGGGCGGTGTCGACGCCTCGCGGCTGGAGGCGCTCGTCGATCTGACCCGAGCGTGGCCGGCGCTAGACGGCGAATGGACGCTGGATCGACTCGGCCATTTCCCCCAGCCCCGCATCGTCTGGGCGGGCAGCCGGACACCCAATGCCGAGTTCGCGACGCTCAACGCCGAACTCTGGCAGGCGCTGGCCCGTCACGGCTTCACCGCGCCACAGCGTGAATTCACTCCGCACGTCAGCCTGGTGCGCCAGGCCGACCGTGCAGCCCCGGGGTCACGGCTGCCTGCCCCGCTTCGCTGGCGTTTTGACCATCTGGCGCTGGTGGAGTCGAAGCTCGACGACGGCGGCTCGCACTATCGAACGCTGGCGGATAATCGCAGCCAAGGTTGAGACCATATAAACGTCGCTGGAGCCCCCAGGCACGTGCTCACAGTGCCAGTTGCCCCAAACAGGAACCGTCTCGCCGAGGCGCTACACGTCGTCCCCAGCAGACAACAGAAAAGCGCCCGCAGGCGCTTTGTCATGGCTGTCAGTGGGCTGGCAACGGCCGCCTACCGGGCATCACGCGCTTTCCGTGGCAGCCAGGAAACCGCCTTGCTTGAGCACGTCCGCGTAGCCTTCGCGAAAGGTGGGATACTGAAAGCGGTAGCCGCTGTCACGCAGCCGAGTATTGTCGCAGCGCTTGCTGGCCCGGCGCCGTAGCGGCGACTGGATGGTCTCGGTGAGCTCGACCTTGAGCTTGCCGGCCATCCACGTCATCACCTCGTGCAGCGGTGTCGGCTCGCAGTCACTGGCCAGATAGAGCGACTCCAGCGGCTGGTCGTCCAGCGCCAGGGCGATCAAATGCGCCAGCACGCCCACGCAATCGTCGCGATGGATACGGTTGGAATACATCGGCGGATTCGCCGCTGCGACGCGTCCTTCCTTGACCTGGCGGATCAACCGATCGCGCCCCGGGCCGTAGATGCCGGAGAAACGTACCACGGTGCCGGACATGGGGTGATCGAGCAGCGCTTGTTCGGCCTCGCGCATCAACAGCCCCGAGAACCCGGTGGGCTCGGTCTCGGAGGTTTCGTCGACCACTTCGCCCGCTTGCTGGGCATAGACGCCGGTCGATGAGACAAAAAACACGCGCTTGGGTGGCGTGGCGCGCGTCTCGAGTTCGCCGAGCACGGCCTTGAGCCCCTTGGGATACGCTTCGGCATAGGCGTTTTCGTCGAAGCGCGCAGCGCTTAGGATATAGACTACGGTGTCCGCGTCGGGCAAACGTGCCAGCGTAGCGGGGTCCGTGACGTCTAGTGCCAGGGCCTCGATGCCTGTTTCCGCGAGCGGCGCAACCTGGCGGCGCACGCCGATCACCCGCTGGCCGGCGTCGATCAACCGCTTACCTAGCTGGATACCAATGTCGCCGCAACCAATAATCAGAGTCGTTTTCTTCACCTTTCCCTAGCCTCTTGGTAAAAGTCCTTGATAAAAAGTCTTTGGCAAAAAGTCCCTTGCATCGAATACCTTAGTGAATCCATCGCGTAGCCTAGGAGGCCCGAAAAGGCCCAGCCCATGACCCTAACAGAACTTCGTTATATCGTAACCTTGGCTCAAGAGCACCACTTCGGGCGCGCTGCCGAGCGTTGCTACGTCTCCCAGCCCACACTTTCGGTGGCCGTCAAGAAACTGGAAGACGAACTGGGCATCGCTCTGTTCGAGCGTTCCAAATCCACCGTACAGGTCACACCACTGGGCGAGAAGATCGTTGCTCAGGCGCACCGGGTGCTGGAACAAGCCGGCCTCATCAAGGAAATGGCCACTGAAGGCAAGGACCAGTTGGCAAGCCCGCTGCGCATTGGGGCGATCTACACCATCGGACCTTACCTGTTTCCGCATCTGATTCCCGAGCTGGCGCGTCACGCCCCGCAGATGCCACTGTACATCGAAGAAGGCCTGACGGGTGATCTACGCCGCAAGTTGCGCAGTGGTGAGCTGGACGCCGTGATCGTCGCCCTGCCGTTCAACGAGCCGGATGTGCTGACCAAGGCGATCTACGAAGAGCCTTTCGAAGTGCTGTTACCCGCCGGCCATCCATGGACACGCAAGACCGCGATCGCCAAGGAAGACTTGCTCCAGGAAAAGCTGCTGCTGTTGGGCGAGGGACACTGTTTTCGTGACCAGATCCTCGAGGCTTGCCCCGCCATCAACAATCAACTCAATAATCCGGGCAACACTCTGATCGCCGAGGGCGGCTCGCTGGAAACCATTCGCCACATGGTGGCCTCGGGGCTGGGCATCACGGTGCTACCCAAGTCGGCCATCGGCACCGGCCATTATGAATCGGGACTGCTCGAAAGCCGGCCCTTCGCCAATAGCGTCCCCAGCCGCACGGTGGCCATCGCCTGGCGTGCCAGCTTCCCCAGGCCCAAGGCCATCGATGCCCTGACCACGGCCATCGAGACATGCCAACAGCAGCGTATCCAGGCGGCATGAGCACTGACATAAAGGCTATGGATGCGCCGGTCAGCGAACTCACCGGCGTGGGCGAAGCGCTGGCCGCCAAGCTCGCCCGACTGGGTATCGCCAGCATCGCCGATATGCTCTTTCATCTGCCGTTGCGCTATCAGGACCGGACGCGCATCACGCCGATCGGCACCCTGCGCGCCGGTACCGAAGCCGTGGTCGAGGGCGATATCGCCGCTGCCGATATCGTCAAGGGACGGCGGCGCAGCCTGCTGGTCCGCCTCAAGGATGGTTCAGGCATCCTCAGCCTGCGCTTCTTCCACTTTTCGCCCGCGCAGCAACAGCAGTTCACGCGTGGCTTGCGTGTGCGTGCCTTCGGCGAGGCCCGCGCCGGCGCTACGGGCCTCGAGATCTATCATCCCGAGTACCGCTTGCTGCATCAGGAGGACGCCCCGGTCGAGGAGCACCTGACGCCGATCTACCCCACCACCGAGGGCTTGACCCAACCACGCCTGCGCGGCCTGATCCAGCAGGCACTCAAGCAACTCGATGCCGCGCCCGACGCCTTGCCGGATTGGATTCCCGACACCCTGCGCCAGCGCTTTCGCCTGCCGGGGCTGCTCGAGTCGCTGCGTTACCTGCACGAGCCACCTCCCGAGGCACCGGTGGAACGTCTCGCCGAAGGGCGCCATCCCGCTCAGCGGCGCCTGGCGCTGGAAGAACTGCTCGCCCATCAACTCAGCCTGCGGCAGGTGCGTCTGCGCATCCAGACCGACAGCGCGCCCGCGCTGGGCGGCGGGCGTGGCTTGCAGGCGCGTTTTCTGACCCAGTTGCCGTTTTCGTTGACCGGCGCGCAGCGCCGCGTCCTCGACGAAATCGGCCACGATCTGGAGCGCGCTACCCCTATGCTGCGCCTGGTCCAGGGCGACGTCGGCTCGGGCAAGACCGTAGTCGCCGCCATGGCGGCACTGGCGGCCATCGCCGGTGACTGTCAGGCGGCCATCATGGCGCCTACCGAAATCCTCGCCGAGCAGCATTATCGCAACTTCCGCGATTGGTTTACGCCGCTGGGCATCGAGGTCGGCTGGCTGGCGGGCAAGCTCAAAGGCAAGGCGCGTCTGGACACCAAGGCGGCCATCGCCGATGGTCGTATCCAGGTCGCGGTGGGCACGCACGCGCTGTTTCAAGACGACGTGCACTTTCATCGCCTAGGCCTGGCGATCATCGACGAACAGCACCGCTTTGGCGTTCACCAACGCCTGGCACTGCGCCAGAAGGGTGAAGCCGGCGGCCTCACGCCGCACCAGTTGATCATGACCGCCACGCCGATTCCACGCACGCTGGCGATGAGCGCCTATGCCGATCTCGATCTGTCGATGATCGACGAATTACCGCCCGGGCGCACGCCGGTCAAAACGGTGGCAGTCCCCGACGAGCGTCGTCCCGAGGTGATCGAACGCATCCGCCGCGCCTGCGCCGAGGGCCATCAGGCTTACTGGGTGTGTACGCTCATCGAAGAATCCGAAGCCTTGACCTGCCAAGCCGCCGAGGCGACCCATGAACACCTCGGCGAAGCGCTGCCCGACCTAGCCATCGGCCTGGTGCACGGGCGCATGAAAGCGGCGGAAAAAGCCGAGGTAATGGGGGCATTCAAGGCGGGCGAGCTGGATCTTCTCATCGCCACCACGGTGATCGAGGTCGGCGTCGACGTGCCCAACGCCAGCTTGATGATCATCGAGAACCCCGAGCGTTTGGGGCTCTCGCAATTGCATCAGCTACGTGGCCGCGTGGGACGCGGCGCCACCGAGAGCTTCTGTGTACTGCTGTATCATCCGCCGCTATCGCAGCACTCGCGGGAGCGGTTGGGCGTGATGCGCGATACCAGCGATGGCTTTCGCATCGCCGAGAAGGACCTGGAGCTGCGCGGCCCCGGCGAAGTACTCGGCACGCGTCAGACGGGCCTGGCGCAGATGAAGATCGCCGATCTGGAGCGCGATCGTGACCTGCTCGACACCATCAGCCCCCTGGCGCGCGCGCTGCTCGACGAGGCGCCGGAAGCCGCCACGCCCTTGATCCGTCGTTGGCTGGGCGAAGACGCCGGACATTACGGGCAAGTGTGAGGCCAGGCGGACACCGCCCAGTCGTCATGAGGGTGCGGAGTCATCCTCGGTCTGACCGGCCTGACGCTCCCACTTGCCCGCCTTGGCTAGCGCCATGATGACCTCGCGGGCAATGGCACGTTGACTCGGCGGCAAGCCGGCGAAGGCTTCCAGGGTCTCGCGCTCGCGATAACTCAGCGCTTCCCATAGGTGGTCGCTCTCATTGACGCGGTGCTGTGCCGGAGCCCCGAAGCGCAAGGCTGCCGGCGGCACTTTCAGCCACTCGGCGAGAATCACGAGCTTTTCCTGGGTGGGCAGCGTCTCGCCGCGCAGCCAGCGGCGCACGCCATGCAGCGTCACCGGGCGTCCCGGATTGCGCAAATTGAACTCGCGCTCCAGCACGGCGGGCTTGGGCGCATAGCCGGCCTGTTGCATGGCTTAACGTAAGCGTTGGGCGAATTGGGTCTTGGCGTCTTCCATGCCTGCACAGTAAGACGTCTCGCCCCCAAGCGACGTAACCATTGCGTTGCTTTTTTGAAGATAACACAACACTACCGGTTACGTTTCGTGACGTCGATTATCCCCAGATAGCAGTGACTTACCCGTGATGCCGTCATTCACGCGAGGCCTGGGTCGACAAACGCCCCGCCGCCTCGCTCAGCGCGACGAGCTGGCGACTGATCAACGCCAGCTGGCTCTGCAACAAGCGGCGCTCATCGCACGCTTCCTCGGCGACGGACGCCTCCAGCAAGCCGGCATGACGGGTCAGGGTGTCCTGGTGCGATTCGACCGTTTCGCCCGCAGCGAGCTGGCGTGCCACGCGCGCCAGCGTCTCGGCCACATCATCGGCCGCCGCCGTTACCGCGGTGTTGTCGTCACCCGCGGCGCCGGCTGCCCCGCGATGCGCCCCCAATGCCGAGAGATAACTCAACAGGGTGTGCGAATGCACCAGAAAACGCAGCCCGACATCGGCGTCCTTGCGAAAGTGTCCCGGCTCCAGCAGCACATTGCCCAGCGTCGTGGAAAGCGCCGCATCGGCGTTATGAGCATTGCGCCGTGCCAACCGATAGGCAAGATCATCGCGCTTGCCACGCGCGTACTGGTCGAGAATCGCGCGTAGATAGGCCGCACTGGCTTCGAGTGTCGCTGCTGCCTGGCGGTGCAACCCCCGCCCTTGCCAATCGGGCAGGATCACCAGCACCGCTAGACCCGCGATGGCGGCGCCCAGCAGGGTATCGAACAGGCGCGGCCAGATCAGCCCAAAGCCGTCACCGACTTGATTGAAGCAGCACAGCACCATCAACGTGATGGCGGCCGTCGCCAGCGTGTAATGATGCGCACGGGTGGCGAAGAAGGCGACGCCGGCGGCCACCGCGATCAACGCCTGGATAGGCTCGGTGGGAAACAACGTGATCAGCGCCCAACCGGCGACCAACCCTAGCACCGTGCCCTGAATACGCTGACGCAGAAAACGCCGCGTGGCCCCGAAATTGGGTCGACACACGAACACGCTGGTGAGTAGGATCCAGTACCCCTGGGTGGGATGAATCCAGTGCAGCAAGCCATAGCCCACCACCAGCGTCGCGCTCAGGCGTAGCGCATGGCGAAACACCGGTGACGCCAGGCTGACATGTGCCTGGAGACGCTCGGCGACGTCGCGTAGCCCGCGGGGCGAGCGGTCGAACAGACTGCTGTCCTCGTGATCGGCACGCGCATCGGGGTTATCGACACCGGCCAGCTTGTCTTCCAGCGTGGCGAGGTTATCGGCCAGCGCCGACAGCGAGCGCAGCAGGTCGCGCCATTCGTCGCGCCCTTGGGCATGCAGGTTGTGCAGGGATGCGTTGAAATCTTCCAGCGCCTGGGCGCTGGGGCCGTGATCGAATGGCCGGTCGAGAAGCAACGCACGACTCAAGGCCTTGCAGGCACGCCCTTGCTGATCGAGCAGGCGCTGGGCGCGAAATAGAATATCGTGATGGAAGAATGCCTCGGCCAGCGCGCCATACGGATAATGCGAGGAACTCGCCCGCTCGTGAATATCCTGCGCGATGAAGTAGAGGCGCAGGTAGCGGTTGAGTTTGCGCCCGCCCCGCTGGCCTTCGAGGCGTCGGAAGATCATCTCCTTGCTCTGGTTGAGCGCCGCCACCACGCGGCCATTCTGCTGGGCCAGCGCCAGACGCTGCTGCTCGATGTCCATCCCTCTCAGCGGCTCGAAAAGCGCCGACTTGAGGCGCAAGTAAACGCCCAGCTCGCGAAAGACGTGCGCCAGGCTCAACTTGAGCGGATGACGCGAAAACAAGGCGCACCACACCACCGAGATCGCCCCGTACCAGGCCGCGCCCGAGACCAGCAGCAACGGCTCGCGCCACAGCTCGCCCAGCGCCACACCGCCGTGTTGCTCGAGGCTGATCATAGTGTAGATGGCGAGAATCAGGGTCGCGGTGGCGATGGTCGCATAGCGCTGTCCCACCGCACCGAGCATGGTCATGCCGAAACTCGACACGCCAAGGCCCACCGCGAAGATCACGGGATGCGCGAACGTCAGCTCTACCGACACTGCGGCGACGGCAAAGCAGACCAGGGTCACCAGCAACGCCTGCAGGCGTCCCTGCCAGGTGTCATCGGTCTCCGCCAGGGCACTGGCGATGATCCCCAGGAACAGCGGGATCAGCTTACCCATGTCGTCGAGATACCAGCACAGCGCCATGACGCCAGCCAGAGCGATGAACACACGCAAGCTGTAGGCGAAGGACTCCAGGGTCCAGAGGCGTCTAAGCGGTTGGGTCAACGACGTCGGCAGCATATCTCTCGGTCGGACGGTAACGAGCCAGGAAGTCGTGCCATGCACGACACTACGACGTTAGTATAACGAACCCGACCGAGCCAGGGCGACTTCCGTCGTGTGGCGGATGCTACCGTAGGTGCTTGAGCAATCCCTGTAGCCGCTCCAGGTCGCGCGAGTCGCCGACCAGACGCAGACGACCACTTTGCAAACCGTCGAAGAACGCACGCGCTGTGGGGCGCTTGAGAAACGCCACGCCAGCATCGGCATCGCGAAAGCGCAATTCCAGATCAAGATCGATGGGTAAGCCCGGCGCGTCTTCGATGGCCTCGGGGCGCATACGGTAATGGCGCGCGAGACTGAGATCCTCGGTGGCGACGCCCCAATCGAAGCGTTGCATGTCCGAGAGCCTCTGCTGAAAACGCGGATTGCGACGTCGAGCACGCTTGAGCATGACACCCAACAACCACAGCATCAGACGCAGTTTCATGCGCGCCTCGCCACATAGAAAAAGAGGGGAAAAGAGAAGAAATTGCACGGAGCGCCGGTGGATGGATGACCCGAACACTCCGTGCCATCACTCACTTCACGGCGTCCTTGAGCGCCTTGCCGGGCTTGAACGCCACGGTCTTGCTCGCCGGAATGGTCAACGGCTTACCCGTCTGCGGGTTCTTGCCGGTACGCGCGGCACGCTCGCGGACGGTGAAGGCACCGAACCCGATCAGCGAGACATCCTGGCCCTTGGAGACGGTACCTGTGATTTCATCGAGAATGACATTAAGGACCTGACTGGCCTTGTCCTTGGAAAGATCGGCACGATCGGCAATCGCCGCGGCGAGTTCTGGCTTGCGCATAAAGCCCTCCTGGTTTGGCAACGAATGCGACATCTCTTTGATATCGCTTGTTGTTTTTCAATGAGCGAAACGAGCGCCACGCCCTCGGCGCAGCGCTAACACTACCCACCTAATGCGTCAGACCGATACCCTCCGGCATGACGACCTAAGCTAGGGTAGCAACGGCGGGGCGACCCGCGCCAGCTCGACTTTCCGACGTACGCAAGCCCCTGTCAATGCAAACCCCTGCAAATAGCCATTTTCATCCTCGGCGAGCGCGCTGAGATCGTCGCCTTCGCCCTCGATCCGCCAGCGTACCGGTGCTTGGCGCGGCGGTAGGGCCACCACCGGACAAGACGGGGTCTTGACCAACACTGGCCAGGCGCCGTAAGCGACCGGCGTCGGCGTCCCGGTCAGGGTCGCCGCCAGCGCCTTGGCACTGGCCTGAAGCGGTTGCACGTACATGGCGTTGAGTCCCGCCACACAGGCACAGTCGCCCAATGCATGGATGCCGGGCTGCGCGGTCGCCAGGTAACGATCCGTCTGGATACCCGCCTCAGAGACCGCGAGGCCAGCGGTCTCGGCCAGCGCGGTACGCGGCGAGAGGCCGGTGGCGATCAACACCAGATCGGCGGACAACGCCTCGCCATCGTCGAGCACCAGCGAGAGCGCCTCATCGTCACGCTGGAGCTGCGCGAGGCTACGTCCCAGGCGCAGGTCGGCGCCCGACTTGCTCAGCGCAGCCCCCAGTACCTGGCCCAGCGGCGGCGGCAAAAGACGCGCCAAAGGCGTTTGCTCAGGGGCGACGAGTGCCACGCGATGGCCCCCGGCAAGCAGGTCGTCGGCGAACTCACAGCCCACCAGTCCGGCACCGATGATCGCCACGCGCACAGCGCCACCATGGTGCGATAAGACGCCATGAAAACGCCGATAGTCGTCGAGATCGTTGATGGTGAAGACGCGATCACGCACCTCGTCCGACACCGTGAAAGGCGCGCTGGGCGCTGCTCCGGTGGCCAAGACCAGTTCGCCGTAGGGCAGGCGTTCCGCGCCGATGGCCAGCGTCTGCGTTCGCGGGTCGATGGTGTCGACCCGCGTATGCGTACGCATGGTCACCTGAAGCGCATCGGCCACGTCGATGGGGGAACGCATCGCCAAACGCTCAGGCGGCATGCCCTTGGCGAAACCCGTCGACAAAAGCGGTTTCGAATAGTCGGCGCCGCTATCGGCGGTGATCAAGGTGATGGCGCGCCGCGCATCGCGAGCACGTACTTGCCGGGCCAGGCCCAGGCCAGCCATGCCGCTGCCGACGATGATCAAAGGGTCGCTCATTGGCGCCTCGTGCTACGCATGACAGAAAGATGACGACGCGGCGATACGACAGCTCAAGCCTCGCAAGCGCGGACGCCGCCATAGCGCATCGTACACGCATGATACACTCATGTACTTTGAGCCTGATTTTACGCATGACACACGATCGTTTCAGTGCTGGTCCACACTGGCTACCGGCTGCCGCCCAGCGCCCCCGCATGAGTGCCGCTTGGTGGCGTTGGGTAGCCTCGCGCGGCTCGCTGACTGCGCAGCTACGCGCCGCCAGCACACAGCCCTTCGGGGTCCGACTGCTAGCGCAGGGAATCAGCCGCCCTCGGCACACTGAGGCCCGGGCGTTGGGACTCGACCCCCGAGCCCGTATCTGGCGTCGCGAGGTCATGCTGATGCTGGGCGACACACCGTGGGTCGCGGCACGTTCGGTGGCCCCGCTAGCGTCGCTTCACGGCGCGCGACTGCAGTCGCTGGGAACACGTTCGCTGGGTAGCTGGTTATTTCGCCAACCCGGTCTCGAACGCGGCCCTATCGAGATCATTCGGTCGCCGGCTCCCACGCTCGTGACGGCATTCGGTCGCGCCACGCCCTGGGGGCGGCGTTCGGTCCTACGCCTGGGGCATACAGCGATTCTCGTCCAAGAATTCTTTCTCGACGCCATGGACGCTGACCTCGCGTTGTCATCGCGCTAAGCTAGCCACTCGCGTTTCACGGCCACGTTACTTTTTCACGGCCACGTTACTTTTTCACAGGCACGTTGCTTTTTTCACAGCCACGCTTTCACAGGAGAGCCCGATGTCCGCCGATTCATCCGACGCCGTGCGCCCCACCGGCTTGGCCCGCGTGCCGGATTTCCTGCGCCTGACGCGCCTGGACCGCCCCATCGGCACCTGGCTGCTGATGTGGCCGACGCTGTGGGCCCTGTGGTTGGCGGCCGAGGGCGTACCCGAGCGCGGCACGCTGCTGATCTTCGTTATCGGCGTGTACGTGATGCGTGCCGCCGGTTGCGTGGTCAACGACTACGCCGATCGCCATTTCGATGGGCACGTCAAGCGTACGCGTGACCGGCCATTGGCCACCGGGCGCATCTCCGAGACGGAAGCCAAGGCCACCTTCGCAGTGCTGGTGGCGATTGCCTTCGGCCTGGTCTGCCTGACCAACCTCCCCACCGTGTTGCTGTCATTCGCGGCGCTGGCGTTGGCAGCCACCTATCCGTTCATGAAACGCTATACGCATTTCCCGCAGGTAGTGCTGGGCGCAGCTTTCTCGTGGGGTATTCCCATGGCGTTCATGGCCATTCAGCGCCAGGTACCGCTCGAGGCGTGGTTGCTGCTGGCCGCCAACATCGCCTGGACGGTGGCCTACGACACCGAATACGCCATCGTCGACCGCGACGACGACCTCAAGGTGGGCATCAAGTCCACGGCGGTGCTGTTCGGCCACGCCGACCGACTGATGATCGGACTGTTGCAGGGCGTGACCGTCGTGCTGCTCGCCTGGGTCGGCTTGCGACTGGCGCTAGGCGGTTTCTTCTGGCTGGGACTGGCCGCCATGGTGGCGATCTTCGTCTACCAGCACTATTTGATTCGTCATCGCGAGCGCGATCCTTGCTTCCGCGCCTTCCTCAACAATCATTGGGCCGGGCTGGTGATCTTCGCGGGCATCGCCCTATCGTTATGGCCCATGTGACGCTATGAGCTATAGGTAAAGGGCGTTATTGTCACGAAGTTGTCACATTAGCGCGTTGTAATCGTCATGCTGATGTCATTCATGAGTGATTCGTTTCATAGCGATCCGCAAGAGGCCCACGTCCATGACCGCCAAGACCGTGCTCATCGTCGATGACGAGGCGTCCATCCGCGAAATGATCGCGGTGGCGCTGGAAATGGCCGACTACCGCGTGTTGGAAGCCGACAACGCTCAGACGGCACACGCCATGGTGGTCGACGACCAGCCCGATTTGTTGCTGCTGGACTGGATGATGCCCGGCACCAGCGGCATCGAACTGGCGCGGCGTCTCAAACGCGATACCGCCACCGCCGAGCTACCGATCATCCTGCTCACCGCCAAGAGCGAGGAAGACAACAAGATTCAAGGGCTGGAAGCCGGCGCCGATGATTACATCACCAAGCCGTTCTCGCCGCGGGAGCTGGTGGCACGCCTCAAGGCCGTGCTGCGACGCGCCACGCCCACCGGGGTCGAGGAAACGGTGGAAATCGACGGCTTGCGTCTCGACCCCGTCAGCCACCGGGTCAGCGCCAACGGCGAGGCGCTGGACGTAGGCCCCACCGAGTACCGGCTCCTGCAGTTCTTCATGACGCACCAGGAGCGCGCCTACACCCGTAGCCAGTTGCTCGACCAGGTCTGGGGTGGCAATGTCTACGTCGAGGAGCGCACCGTCGACGTGCATATTCGCCGCCTGCGCAAGGTGCTCGGCGATGACCATCAACACCTCATTCAGACGGTACGCGGCACCGGTTATCGCTTCTCCACCAAGGAGTAGCGCACGTGTACTATTGGACCAACGAACTGTGGCGTCTGGCGTACCTCGTCATCGGGCTCGGTGTCCTCGGCTGGCTCTTCGGCGAGCCCGGCTGGGGGCTCGCCGCCGGCCTGGGCCTCTACGTCTACCTGCATCTGCGCCATTTGCGCGCCCTGTATGTCTGGCTGACCCAGCATCCGCATGACACGCCACCGGTCGGTGCCGGGGTCTGGGGAGATCTGTTCGACCGCCTCTACAAGTATCAGAAAACCCAGCGTCAATCGCAGGCCCGCCTGCGCGATATCATCCGCCGCGTACAAGACTCCTGCGAGGCGATGCGCGATGCCGTGGTCATGCTCGACCGGCACGGCGACCTGGAATGGTGGAACAGCGCCGCGACCCAGATGCTTGGCTTTCAAACGCCCCATGATCGCGGCCAGCACATCACCAACTTCTTGCGCGACCCCCGCTTCGTGGCCTATTTCAATGCCCGCGATTACCGCGAACCGCTGACCTTGGCCTCGCCGATACGCGATGACATGACGCTGCAATACCAGGTCACGCTGTTCGGCGACAACGAGCGCCTGGTCATGGCGCGCGATATCTCGCGACTGCATCGTCTAGAAGAAATGCGGCGCGATTTCGTCGCCAACGTCTCCCACGAACTGCGTACCCCGCTCACCGTGTTGACCGGTTATCTCGAGACCTACCTCGATCAGGCCGACCAATTGCCATCGCGCTGGCAGCGTGGCCTCGGCCAGATGCAGGAACAAACGCAGCGCATGCAGAACCTGGTCGAGGACCTGCTGTTGCTGTCGAAACTGGAAACCGATCAGACCCGCGACGACCCGGCCCCGCTGGACATGGCCACGCTGCTGGAAAACATTCGCGACGATGCCGCCAACCTCTGCGCGGGCAGTCACGAGATAGTCCTGGACATCCACACCGACCACTGCCTGCTGGGTGATGAAGGCGAGATGCGCAGTGCCGTCTCCAACCTGGTCTTCAACGCCGTGCGGTACACTCCAGCAGGCAGCACCGTCACGCTACGCTGGAAGGCCTGGAAGGAAGGTGCCGCAGTCGAGGTCGAGGACGACGGCGACGGTATCGACCCGGTGCACCTGCCACGCCTCACCGAGCGTTTCTACCGCGTCGACAAAGGGCGCAGCGCCGCCAACGGCGGCACCGGATTGGGGCTGGCGATCGTCAAGCATGTGTTGCTGCGCCACGATGCGCATCTCGACATCGACAGCCACCCCGGTCGGGGCGCGCTTTTCCGCTGTGTCTTCCCCGCCACGCGCGTACGCGCCGCCCCCGAAGAACGGCGTGCCGTGGGCCATGGCTAGGTTCTGTGGATAAACCAAGTGCCGATGCCTATGTGGACAAGTCGGCGGCTACCAGATGAAGCGGCAAGCAGACGGAATAGTCAGCCGTTGACCACGCGACGTGGCGATTGTGTTGCGGCCTTCTCGCGACACGCCAACGGGCAGTTACCGCAGTAGCCGAGCCCGGGGAGCAGATAGCGAATGCAGCAGACACGCCGCGTGCGTTCGATGTCGCCTTCGCTGCTTTCATGGTAGCGAATGGGGCGAAACAGCGGGTTGCGCTCGCCATCGGCCAATTCACGTTGGGTCATCAGACGCCCGCCCGTCTCGGCCCGCGTCTGGGCACCGGGCAAGGAGTAAAGCTGGGAGATGAGGTAGTCATAGTAGTGGCCGAGATTGCCCCATAATGCGCGGGGCGCGATGCCGGTGTGCTCGGCCATGCAGGCAATCGCCGGCCCCCAGGTGTCACGTATCAAGGGCAAAAAGCGCGCCTCGGCTTGGGTCGCGATGAGCGGTGTGCCGGTGTCTTCGACCACCAGTGCCTCGATGAGCATATCCTCGCCGAGCACCACCCCCAGGCGCGACAGTTCGAGCGGTAATTGTCGCTCCGCCAGCAAATTATGCGCCGCCCCCAGATAGGTAGTGAGCGCCAGGAAATATTTCGACCACAGCGATATCACGGCGCGAGAATCGCCATGCTGATGCTCGGCGCCATAACGCTTGAGGATCTGCGTCATCCCAGGCTCGGAGAATACATCTCGCGCCGCCCAAGTCGTCGCGGGCGCCTGATCCCAGGTAAGTAGCTTGCGCTCCACCCCCTTCAAGGGACCGGTATAAAACCGATCAAGCAACACTGACATCGAAAGCTTTCCTGTGGCGAGGCCAAGTGGAAGGCGTGGGCAAGATACCCACGCCAAAAAGCGTAAATGAAAACCACTCTCGATTCAATCGTGCCTAAAAGTCGTAGGTCAGACTCGCGCGCACATTCCGTTCCGCCCCGAAGTAGCAATATTGAAGCGAGTTGCATGAGGCCACGTATTCCTTGTCGAGCAAGTTGCCCACGTTGAGCTGCACCTGCATGCCCGACATGCCCATCTGCCCCAGGTCATACCCCAGCATGGCATCGACCAGCGTGTAATCGGGCACTTGCTCGGTGTTGGCGCGATCCGCTTGGATATCGGCGTAATAGCGCACCCCGAGACCGGCATCCAGCCCCGCAAGCGTATCGCCCTGGAAGGCATAGTGCCCCCACAGACTCGCCTGGTGACGCGGCGCGTATATGGCGTGGCTACCCTGCTCACTTTCGACATCACTCTTGGTGTAGGTGATATCGGTATAGCTGTAGGCAGCCTGTAGGCGTAGCGCGTCCGTCAACTGCGTTCTGGCTTCCAGCTCCAGGCCCTGCGACTCGATCTCGCCGATGGAGCGGTAGGGGTCGGTGGGCTGCTCCTTGGTGGCGACGTTTTCCTGGGTGATGCGGAACAGCGAGAGGCTGTAGCGATCTTGGGTGCCCGGGGGCTGATACTTGAGACCCGTCTCCCATTGCTCACCTTCCATGGGATCGAGCACATCGCCATCGATATCGACGAAACTGGTCGGTGTGAAGGCCGTGTTATAGCTGACGTAAGGCGCAACGCCGTTGTCGAACAAGTACAGGAGCCCCGCGCGACCGCTGAAATAGGTTTCGTCGAGCGTATCTTCTCGATTGGCCAATTTCTGCTCGTTGGTGATCGAGACCCAGTCGTAGCGGCCTCCGAGCGTGAGACGCCAGCGATCGAATGCCATCTGATCCTGTAGATAGGCACCGGTCTGGGTCAGCTCGTGACGTTCGTCGTTGGTCACCGCGATATCGCCTACCGGATCGGCACCATACTGCGGATCGAAGGCATCGAGAGATGGGAAGGAACCTGACGTCCATACCACATCATTCTGACGGTCCTGGTAGTCCACACCGACTAGCAAGGTATGGTCGATAAAGCCGCTGGAGAATTCGCCCTCGAGCTGGTTATCGACCGTCCAGGCTTCGAGCGACTCTCGCCCCCCCGAGTAGTAGCGAACCAACTCGTTGGAATCGGGCGATGTCCATCCGTAACCGTAGACCTGGTTCAAGGTGGTATCCGAGTTCAGATAGCGCACCTTCTGGCGCGCGGTCCAGGCATCGTTGAAGCGGTGCTCGAGGCTGTAACCGAACATACGCTGGGTTCGCTCGAACTTGTCGTAATCGTCCTCGCCATCGAAGAAATTATTGCTGATCTTCTGGCCATTGTGGCTTTCCACGGCCCCCTCGTAAGGCACGCCGGAGTGATAGCCGCCTTCCGGGTCCTTTTGCAGATAGGCCATGAACGACAGCGTCGTGTCGTCGGTGACGTCCCAGGTCACCGATGGCGCGATGGCATAGCGCTCCTCCTCGACCGTGTCGAACTGGGTATCCGCACCGCTGGCCAGCCCCACCACGCGATAGGCGGCCCGCCGCTCGTCGTCCAGAGGGCCGGTCAGATCGAACGCCGCGCTGCGCTGACTGTTGTTGCCGACGCTAAACCGTAGTTGACGATGCGTCTCGAACTGCGGCTGCTTGCTGGTCAACGCCACCAGGCCACCGGGGGAGGAGCGCCCGTAGAGTACGGAGGCCGGTCCCTTGACGATTTCGACGTTCTCCAGGAAATACGGATCGATCACCATCGAGCTGTAACCGTTGGTATCGCCCATGACCTTGAGACCATCGAGATAGGTATTGCTCAAGCTGCCGTCGGAGAACCCTCGCATGACCAGGTAATCGTAGCGATTGGAGGCGCCGACCTGATTGGTATAGACCCCCGGCGTATATTGCGCGGCTTCCCTGAGGGTGCGGGTGTCACGCTCATCCATCTCGTCGCGGTCGACTCGCGAGACGGACTGAGGGGTTTCGACAATCGGCGTCTGTGTCTTGGTGGCGGCCTGGCCCGAGACCGTCACCGTGGACAAATCGACGGCCCCGCCGTCATTGCTTTCGGATTGCGCCCATGTCGTCGTGGGCATGAACAGTACGCCTGCCAGGCACGCGCAGGAAAACCAGTGGGGATGCAATGTGCGACTCATGAAAACGCTTCCTCGCTCTCGTCCTCGGGTCGCGGCCGACCCGTTTCTTATGGAGAGTGAGAATTATTAACTTTTAAGAGTCGTTCTGCTTATGCTGAATGCCGAAAAACCTATGCGCGGCGCTGTAAGCAAGCTCGCGGAGGAACTTCTTTCATCATTAAGAAGTATTCACGGCCCCAGGTAGGGGTAGACGCTGGTGCAACGCACGCGGCGATAGGCCATAACGCTGCTTGAAGGCGGTGGCAAAGTTGCTGGCATGCCGATACCCGACCCGTGTTGCGACGTACTGCACGCTATATCCTTCCCGGAGCAGCTCATGGGCCATTTCGAGGCGGCGTTGGCGCAAACATTCGAAGACCGACTGGCCATACGCCTGGCGAAACTTGTCACGCAATGCGCTGGGGCTCATGCAGGCAAGTTGCGCCAAGGATTCGATGCTATGCGACGCCTCGGGATATTCGTGCAGACATTCACGCACACGTGCCAAATGGTAGCGATCACGCACCCCCAAGCGACATTCCTGCCTAGGAGGTGTTCCCCGAGCCGCCAGGCCGTGGGCCATCAATTGCAGCGCCAGCCCCTCGCCGAGTAAGGCATGCTGTGTCTCCTCCGATGGCGCATTCAGCCACTCTTCAAGCGACAGCCAAACGCCTTCGGGCAAGGACAAGCGCCATGCCTCACTGGCGGCGTTGTCGAGCAATTCAGCCAGCGGCGTAGCCAAGCGCGTATGTGACGTACGTGCGGTGTCCAGGAGGGTGAGATTGATCGCGCGCAGGCGCTGCCCACCGGCATGACGTGCACTCAACGTCTGCTGACCGGCGTGCGTGAGCATTAACGCTTCACGCGGTGCCAGGGTGAAATGTTGCCCACCGTGCGACAGTTCCGCGCTGCCCTCGAGTATCACGATGATCGACACATGCGCTGGCGCGTCGGCCAAGGCGTGCGTTTCGTAGGTATGGTGAATCGTGAGGCGCGAACCGACGAGGCTGACACCCATGGCAGGGCGACATTCGTCGACCCAACCCTCGGCCACCGGGGTGGAAGCGGCGTCGTTGCGGGTCAAGGAAGGAAAGCGGTGATACAAACGATAACGGCGCTCGAAAGCGCCGAAATCTGCCATGGTCAGGCATTGGGCCGGCACTGAGACATCGTTCGTCATGCCTGTCACCGGGCCCATGACATACCCCCGATAGGCTTACGCAGTGGCTTCGGCGTAACGACGTGCCACTTCGTCCCAATCGACGACCTCGAAGAAGGCCTTGATGTACTCGGGACGCTTGTTCTGATACTTGAGGTAATAAGCGTGTTCCCACACGTCCAGCCCCAGAATCGGCGTATTGCCGTGCATCAGCGGGCTATCCTGATTGAGCGTGTTTTCCACGACCAGGCGCCCGGCAGGCGTGACGGATAGCCAAGCCCAGCCACTGCCGAAACGCTTGACGGCAGCTTGCGTGAAGGCTTCACGGAACGCTTCGTCACCGCCCAGCTCATTGTCGATAGCTGAGGCCAAATCGCCCTTGGCTTTGCCTCCACCCTGTGCCGACATGACCGTCCAGAACAGCGAATGGTTGGCGTGCCCGCCGCCGTTGTTGATCACTGCCTGACGCTTGGCTTCCGGAACGCGCTCGATTTCTCCCATCAGGGTTTCGACCGGCAGCGACTCAAGATCCGTGCCTTCCAGAGCAGCGTTCAGATTATTGACGTAGGTCTGATGGTGACGGCTGTGATGGATCTCCATGGTGAGCGCATCGATATGCGGTTCCAAGGCATCATAAGCATAGGGTAACGTCGGTAGTTGATGCGCCACGACATACCTCCTTGTCAATCTATCGTCGAATGTCGAGCCTTGGTGCAACATGGCACCAACGGCACGTTGTACCTAACAATAATAGTTTTCATTGCAGGTTTGTCAATTACTTAGCAGCTTGGGCGAGGGGGTCAGAACACCTTGTCGAGCACGAACATCAGCATGAATCCTCCCAGCACTCCGAAGGTCGCATCGCGTTCATGTCCTTTGCGATGCGACTCAGGAATGATCTCGTGGCTGATCACGAACAACATCGCGCCAGCGGCAAAGGCTAGGCCAAAAGGCAGCAAGGCGTCGACGACATGCACCGCAAAGGCCCCGATGACCCCGCCGATAGGCTCCACCAGACCGCTCAATAACGCCGCCCCCAATGCAGTGAGGCGCGAATAGCCGATAGCCAGCAGCCCCAGGGAGACGATCAGGCCCTCGGGCAGATTCTGGAGACCGATGCCCAGCGTCAGCGCCACTCCGGCGGCCATGTCGCCACGCGCGTAGCCCACGCCAACCGCCAACCCTTCGGGAAAGTTGTGAATGGTGATGGCGAAGATGAACAACCAGATACGTCGGATCTGCAAGGCATCCGCGCCGCCCTGCTTGCCTAACGCGAAATGCTCGTGGGGCACGAAGCGGTCCATGCCCCAGACCAGAATGCCGCCACATATGATCCCCCCGCAGACGATCATTAGGGCCCAGCCGATGGTGCCGGTGAGCGCCAGCGAGTCCTCGTAGGCCGGCATCGCCAGGGAATAGGCCGTCGCCGCCAACATCACGCCGGCGCCGAAGCCCATCAAGGCATCCTCGAGACGCTGGCTGATGTGGCGCAACACCATGATCGGTAACGCCCCCAGCGGCGTGAAAAGCCCGGCGACCAGGCTCGCCAACATGCCCGCCTGAAGCGTGCTCAACGTCCCCAGCCAATCACGCATCTGGGCGCCCAGCCACCATACCAGGAACGCGCCCACGGCGGCCGCGAGTAGGATGCCCAGCGCCCAGCGGCGTCGAATAAAGCCACCTGGCGCTATAGAAGGCGCTTGCGAGGGCGCTTGCGTATCTTGCATGCGGGGTCTCCTGCGTCGTCGAGAGCGTTCAGCGTGTCACAGTCGGTAGATGACGGTAATACTGCTGCCAGAGTATCACCGCGCCCGCCACGCCGCCCGGCAACAACACCAGATTGAGCACCGGTATCCACGTCGCCAGCGACATGCCGAATCCGAAGGTCAGCGTCGGCCACCAACGGGTCCGCAAACGTCGTCGCATGTCGCCAAAGCTCACCTGGTTGTTATCCATCGGATAATCCAGGTATTGAATCGCCAACATCCACGCCGAAAAGGCAGCCCACAAGAACGGCATGAATACGTTCACGCCGGGCACGAAGCCGAGTATGAACAACAGCGCCATGCGCGGCAGCATGTACCCCAGCTTGACGAATTCCCGCCCTAACGCGTCGACTCCCGCGCGGAAAAGCCCCCGCGTATCGTTGGGCGGCGCCCCGCTCAGACGCCATTCCACCTTTTCGGCGAGAAAACCATAAAATGGCGCGGCGATCAGGTTGGTCACCAGCGTGAAGGAAAAGAACACCACCAGCAGCAGGCTCACCACCAGTAGCGGCCAGATCAACCACTCCAGCCACTCGAGCCAGGAGGGTACCTTGAGCATCCAGTAGTCGAGCCAGCCACCGAAATGCGTGAACAAATAGCCTAGCGTGGCGGCGTAGATCAGTAGGTTGATCGCCACTGGCGCAATGACGAAGCGGCGCATCCCCGGCGACAAAACCAGCCGTGTACCCTGACTGATGGCGGTAAACGCATGCAGCATCGAGGTTTATCCCTTGATAGACGATAGCGCGGACTCTGCGCAACACAGCATGCCATGCAGCGGCCCCAGCGCCCATCTCCCACGGTTGATGAAAAATTTAATACTAGTATGAGACTCTCTCAGACTTCGTGCTCAGTAAAACGCATGACCCGCTCGGCCTTTCGACGCAACCCTACGAATAGCGGTCAAGCGCGGCACGGCGGTGTGCTAACGTAGCTGAACCGGGATGCCTGAACGGCAGCGTTAACGCGCCTCCCCGGCCTGTACATGACGCGGCTCGGCATCGCGACAAGAGAACACCTCATGGTAAACGCCCCTGGGGCCGGCGCCCCTGACCATGGCGATGAAGCGCGCCGCCTCGACGAGCTTCAACGTCTTGGCCTGATGGATACACCGCCCGAGAAGCGTTTCGACGATATCACCCGGCTGACCGCGCGGGTCTTCGACGTACCCATTGTGCTGATCACGCTGATCGACCGCCACCGCCAGTGGTTCAAGTCGCGCTTTGGCCTCGATGCCTGCGAGACTTCCCGCGACAATGCCTTTTGCGCGCACGCCTTGCTCGAACGCCAGATGATGGTGATCGAGGACACCGACAGCGATCCGCGCTTTCGCGATCATCCCCTGGTCACCGACACGCCCTACATTCGCTTTTACGCTGGCGCCGTCATTCGTATGGCCTCGGGCCTGCCGCTGGGCACGCTGTGCGTGATCGACCGGCATCCAAGGCGCTTCGACGCCCATCAGCGCGAGATATTGCTCGATTTGGCGCGCCTGGTGGAAAATGAGATCGGTGACGATGTCATCACGCGCCTCGAGCGCGCCCGTGCCGAAATCGGTACCCAGTTCGACCCGCAAACCCGGCTAGCCACGCAACAGCGCTTTCAGCAACTCATCCAGGCACGCCTGGCGGCATTGCCGGACACCGTGGCATTCTGTGGCGTCGCGGCCATCGATCTTTACGGCATGCGCGCAGTACGTACGCGCTTTTCCCTACAGGCCAGCAACGAAGTGCTCATGCGCGCCATCGCGCGGGTCGAGAAAGCCCTAGACGGTTTCGTCTTCGACTTGGCACGCATCGACGATCAACGCCTCGGGGTGCTGCTCTACCAGGGGGATCCCGCGCGCATGGCCGACACCATGGCGATGCTGGCCGAGACCTTGCGGGCGCCCTATATCGCCGCCGGCAAGACCGTCACCGCCGCCGCGCGCGTGGTCTGGGCACAAGATGCCACCCGGCTCGGCCATGCCGATGACATCCTCTCCGCTCTGCAGCATACCTGCCGGCGCCTCCATAATGAGCGCGGCGATGCGCTCCTGCGTCTCGATACGCCAACGTCGCTGCCACGCCTGACGCGGCGCAACTTGCTGCGCCGCCGTACGGCCTCGGCACTGGCCGAAGACCGCTTCCGGCTCCACTATCAGCCACAGGTCGCTATACACGGCTATCGAGTGAAAGGATTCGAGGCCTTGCTGCGCTGGCATGACAGCGAACTGGGACAAGTCAGTCCCCAGGATATCGTCGATATCAGCGAGGAAATCGATCTCGGCGATCAACTGGATACCTGGGTACTAAAAACCGTCACCCAGCAACTGGCCACGTGGCGCGACCACGGCCACACCCTGCTACCGATATCCGTCAACGTTTCCCAGGAACAGCTCGCGCGGCCCACCTTCGTCGATTTGATCGACTCATTGCTTACGCGCCACCGTCTACCCGGGCGATTGCTCAACCTGGAAGTGCTGGAGCGCTCATTGATCGACGACCCCGAGGCCATCATCGACAGCATGCAGCGTCTCAAGCGCCGTGGTGTGGGGTTCGCCATCGATGACTTCGGCACCGGCTATTCGTCGCTTTCCTATCTCACGCGGATTCCGTTCGACACACTCAAGATCGACAAGAGCTTCATCGATCGCATCTGCGACGATCCACGCGTAGCCTCGCTGGTACGTTCGATCGTCTCACTGGGGCGCGATGCCGGCATGCAGGTCGTCGCCGAAGGCGTGGAAAACATCGCCCAGGTCACCCTACTGCGCGGCTTCCACTGCCACAGCATACAGGGCCATGTGTTCTCCATCGCCCTGACGGCACCCCATGCCGAAGCCCTGTTGGCGGCCACTGCCAGAAAACGACATCACTCCCCGAGCGATCCCTCCAGCTCACCGGGATCGGTGTGACGCACATCGAGGCCCTTGACCAGATAAATGACGTGTTCAGCCAGATTGTCGGCATGATCGCCAACCCGCTCCAGAGCCCGCAGGATCGTCATCACGCTGAGAATGGACGTGATGGCGCGCGGATCTTCCATCATGAAGGTCACCAGCGAGCGCGTGGCCGTAGTGTATTCGTTGTCGACCGACTCGTCCTCGTGGAGCACCTCCAACGCCAAGCGCGTATCGAAGCGCGCGAACGAGGTCAGCGCGTCGCGCAGCATCTTGCGCACATGCTCGCTCAGATGGCGAATCTCGACCATGCCCCGCGAATGGCGGTCCGATTCGATGAGCGTCAACGCATTGCGTGCGATCTTGTTGGCCTCGTCGCCGACGCGCTCGAGATCGGAGGTGGCGCGGATGACCGCCAGCACCAGGCGTAGATCGGAGGCCGCCGGCTGCCGGCGTGCCAGCACCCGGGTGCATTCTTCGTCGATCTGGATTTGCATGTCGTTGACGGCGTTATCGCTATCGCGCACGCGCTCGGCGGTTCGACTATCGCCCTCGAGCAACGCCTCAACGGCATCCTGTACCTGCTTCTCGACCAGCCCGCCCATCGCCATCAACTGGGTCTTGAGTTGCTCCAGTTCCTGGTTGAACTGACGGGAAATGTGCTGGCTATGCGTCTCGTTGGTAATGTCCATGACACTGCTCCGCTTGTCGGAATCGCCGCGACTCAACCCACGCGGCCGGTGATGTAGTCTTCGGTGCGCCGTAAGCGCGGATTGGTGAACAACGTATCGGTCGGGGCGTACTCGACCAGCTCGCCAGCGTGCAGAAACGCGGTGTAGTCGGACACGCGTGCCGCCTGCTGCATGTTGTGGGTGACCAAAATCAGCGTCAGTTGCGACTTCAAGCCACGAATCAGCTCCTCGATCTTGAGTGTCGAGATCGGATCCAGTGCCGAGGCCGGCTCGTCGAGCAGCAATACGTCCGGGCGTACCGCCAGGGTGCGGGCGATGACCAAGCGCTGCTGCTGCCCGCCCGACAACGTCCACGCCGAGGCGTGTAGATCCGCCTTGACCTCTTCCCAGAGCGCCGCCGACTGCAACGCCCACTCGACGATCTCATCCAGCTCACGCTTGCGTTTGACGCCCTGCAGACGCACCCCGTAGGCGACGTTTTCATAGATCGACATGGGAAACGGATTAGGCGTCTGAAACACCATCCCCACCCGGCGGCGCAGTTCGGCCACATCCACGTCGCGGGCATGAATGTCCTGGCCCTCGAGACGAATGCGTCCGCTCCGCGTGACCTGGTCGTTGAGGTCATGCAATCGATTGAGGCCGCGCAGTAACGTCGACTTGCCGCATCCCGAAGGCCCGATGAAAGCTGTTACGCGATGACGTGGCACGCGCAACGTCAAATCGCGCAACGCCGGCTTTCCCTCATAGGCAAGCGACAGAGCCTCAATGTCGAAACAGCTCGACGTCGAGGGAAAATCGACCACCGCCGACGAGCGCTGGGTCTCGGCGGCTGAAAAAGACACGGCTGACAAGGGTGACGAACCTCCTACGAATGCTCCAGTGCACGGTGACGTGCCCTGAGATGATGGCGCAAGATTATTGCAGTTAGGTTAAGCACCACGATGACGACGACCAACAACGTCGCCGTCGCGAATACCAGCGGCATCGCCGCCTCGGCATCACGACTGGCGAAGCCTAGATCGAACAAGTGATAGCCTAGATGCATGAACTTGCTATCGAGATGCAAGTACGGAAACTCCCCATCCACGGGGATCTCCGGCGCCAGCTTGGCCACGCCCACCAACATCAGCGGCGCCACCTCGCCGGCGGCACGGGCCACGGCCAGAATCACGCCAGTCAGCATCGACGGCAGCGCCATGGGCACCACCACCCGGCGCAGGGTTTCGAAACGCGTCGCACCCAGCGCCAGCGAACCTTCACGCAACGCCACGGGCACTCGCGCTAGCCCTTCTTCGGTGGCTACGATCACCACCGGCAGGGTCAACAGCGCCAACGTCAGCGAGGCCCACAGCAGTCCCCCGGTGCCAAAAGTCGGCGACGGCAAGCGCTCGGCGAAGAACCAGCTATCGAGGTGACCGCCCAATCCGTAGACGAACACACCCAGCCCAAACACGCCGTAGACGATCGATGGCACCCCGGCCAGATTGCGCACCGCAATGCGCACCAGGCGCGTCAACGGTCCTTGGCGTGCCACCTCGTTGAGATACAACGCCGCCAGCACGCCGAACGGCGTGACCACCAGCGACATCAGCATCACCATCAATAGGGTGCCGAAGATCGCCGGCCATACACCGCCCCCGGTATTGCCATCGCTCGGCGCCTCGCTGAGAAAGCGCCACACGCCGTGCCCCCAGGCCGCGAGCTTGTCGCCGATATCCATGCGATTGGGCCAGGAAAGCGACGCCACCTGCGCGAACGCCACCTCGAGCGCGCGCCCCTCGACATTGCGCAGATGCAGCGTCGTGACCTCGGCGTCCCCCGCTAGGGCCCGACGCAGGCGGCGCTCGGCCTCGGCACCTTGCAGGCGTTCGCCGGCGGGCGTCTCCACCGCCGTCAGGCGACCGATGAAGGGCCCCCAATCGCGACGCTCGGCGTACAGCAGCTCCGGCGGCGTCTCGCGCCTCTCGATGGCCTGCGTCTCGACCCATCGCCATACCTCACCATCGAGGTCACGATTGGCGGTGAAATAGCGCTGTTCGTTGGCTTCGCTGCCACGAGCGATGCCGGCAATCCGCTGGCCGTCGTCGAGGGTCAGTTGCTCGATATCGGCGGGCCAGAAGTGCGCCAGTCCGCGTGTCACGACCAGCACCAGCAGCGCCACCACGGCCAATAGCGAAAGCGCCACGCAGGCCCCGCTCAGCCATCGCCAGACACCGTCGCCGCCCACCCGAGGGATTCTCATGCGTCACCCCCATAGCGTCGATACCGCCGTTTGAGACGCCAGCGCACCATTTCCGCCAGCGTGTTGACGACGAAGGTGAATACGAACAGCAGCAACGCCCCGAGCAGCAGCAGGCGATAGTGCGTGCCGCCCACCGCCGCCTCGGGTAATTCGATGGCCAGATTGGCGGCCAGCGAGCGCAGACCCTCGAAGAGGCTCGGCGACATCAGCGGCGTATTGCCGGTGACCATCAGCACGATCATGGTTTCCCCCACCGCGCGTCCCGCGCCGATCATGACCGCAGAGAGAATTCCCGGCGCGGCGGCAGGCAACTGCACCCGCCACAGCGTCTGCGCCCGTGTCGCACCCAGTGCCAGAGAGCCTTCCGCCAGGGGACGGGGCACGCCGGAAAGCGCTTCCTCGGCCAGTGAGTACAGCGTGGGAATGATCGCCAGCCCCATGGCCATGCCGACGATCAGCGCATTGCGTTGCGCGTAATCCCAGCCCCACTGCTGGTGCATCCAGGCACGCAGGTCGCCGCCGAACCACCAAGCTTCGAGCCACGGAGAGAGACTCAGCGCCGCCCAGCACAGCAGCGCCAGGGGCACCATCAGTCCTATTCCGGCACTGATAGGGGGTAGATGAAGTTCCCAGCGTCGGGAAAGCATCCGCCACAGCCAGCCGCAAGCCACGCTGCCCAGCGGCACGCACACGAAAAGCGCCAGCGTTCCGGCAAGATGACGCTCGACGAAGGGCGCCACGAACAGCCCCGCGACGAAGCCGATGACCACGCCGGGCAACGCCTCCATCAACTCGATGGCGGGCTTGAGACGCGCGCGCTGCCGCCGTGACATGTAACAAGCGCTATGCACTGCCGCTCCCAGCGCCAACGGCACGGCGAACACCATGGCCCAGGCTGCCGCCTTGAGCGTCCCCCAGGCCAGCGGCACCAGGCTGTACTGCGGCTCTTCATCACCCGTGACGGCCGCCGCCCAGCGCCACTCGGCATCGCTATGGCCTTCATAAACCTGCGGCATCCATAGCGTCGCCGGACTCACCGCGGCATGCGGTGCCTCGATCGACAGCCGTTGGAGCGTACCCGCCTCGTCCAGCCACATCACCTGCGTGCCTTGCGCATTAATCGACACGGCCGTCGGCAGCGTGGTCTCGGATGCCTGACCCTGCCAGCGCTGGCCACTCAGGGATTGATAGAGCCCCAAGCGGCCGCTGTCGTCCAGTGCCAGCCACAGGCGCTGCCGGGGCAAAGCGATCAAGCGTCGAATGGCAGAGTCGCCCAGGGCCGTGTAAGAAGTCTCGGCCGCTTGCCAGCCCGCATCGTCGGGAGAGAGTCGCCAACGGTGCAGCCCACCGCCGGCATCGCCGACGATCAGCGTGCGCCCGCCCTGCAGGAAGCTCAACGCCGTCGTCGGCGCCTGGGTGTCGGTACGCGCCAACGCCTTGCCACCGCCATCGGGAGACAGCTCCCACAGCGTCAATTGCGTGCCTTGGGTCATGGCCAGGCGGCCCGCGTGGCCCAGCGCGATATGCTCGGCCGTCTCCGGTACTGCAATACGCCGCGTGGCTTCATCGGTATGCCACAGGGCCGCCACCTCACCCTGGCTATCGCGCCCCGCCAGCACCCAGCCCTGAGCCGCATGACGCAGTGTCAGCGCTGCCACACCACGGGCCTCGAACAGGCGCATGGTAGAGGCCTGGGCCCATCGTAATCGTCCCCGGTCATCGCGGGGCACCAGACGCACTTCGCCGTTGCTCAACCCCAAGGCCAGCGGCTGCCTATCGCCTGCCTCGGCTACTGCCGCGATGGTGGCACTTGTGGCCAGCGTCGCGACCTCGCCCTCGGCGTCGCGCAGTTGCCCGTCTCGGGTCAACCAGCGCGTGCCGTCATCGGCCAACCAGACGGCGTGAATCGCGCCTTCGTCGGCGGCCGAGGGGGCGGCGTCGACATTCACCTCGGCGTCGTCGAAAAGCGGTAGCACGGCCAGCATCAGATACACGCCGATGGCCAGCACTGCCACGACCACGCCGATACCGCTGGCGGCGATCACGCCAGTCGCCAGACGATCGAGACGCTGGCGCAGGCGGCGATTCGAGCGAGGCGGGGCGGTGGAAGGTTCAGTCATCGGCGAGCCCGGCGGCGAAGCGTTGCCTTGCAATGAAGTGAGACCATCAGATTACGTCAGTTTGATGACGATTGCGTGACATCGGCAAGGGGTGGCAACCGCAACGCCCGCCTGGCAGTGGCCAGGCGCGATTCTGGCAGGGGCACGAACCCTTGGCGAGCGACCACGGCCTGGCCCTCGGGCGACAACACAAGATCGAAGAAGGCGCGCTCCAGGGGCGGCAAAGACTCGCCCGGCGCCAGGTTGACGTAGATATACAAAGGCCGCGTGAGGGGATAGCGTCCACTGACGACGTTGTCGTGCGTAGGTAGACGCGGCGTGCCCTGGTCATCGCGCAACGCCAGTATCTTAACCATCGCGGTGGGATAGCCAAGGCCAGCATAGCCGATCGCCTCGCGGGAACGGCCGACCGCCGCCACCACCGCCGAGGAGCCCGGCAGTTCGTTGACGTCGCGGCGGAAATTACCGCCGCACAAGGCCTCCCGCTTGAACAGTGCATGCGACCCGGAGGCTGTGTTGCGACCGAAACGCGCCACCGGCCGTGAGGCCCAGTCGCCGTCGAGCCCTAGCGCGCCCCAGCGCCGGATAGCGGGCGCTTGATCGCAGAAGCGAGTGTCGGCGAACAATGCCTCGACCTGCGCCAATGTCAGCGAGGTCAACGGATTGTCGCGATGCACGAACAGCGTCAGCGCGTCCAGTGCCACCGGCACCGCCACCGGTGGATGGCCCTGGCGGGCGATGAAGTCGGCGCGTTCGGCCTCGGTCATGGGGCGTGACATGGCACCGATGCGCGTCACCCCTTCGGCCAGCGCCGGCGGCGCAGTCCCCGAACCCGAGGCCTGTACCTGCAAGCGTACCTCGGGATGACGCGCGCTGAGCCGTTCGCCCCATTGCGTCATCAAACCACCCAGCGTATCCGAGCCGACCGAGCCCAGTGTGCCGCTTAACGGCGCCGCCATCGCCATCATCGGCAACAGCAATGCCCCTAGCGTCATAGCCACGCGACATCGCAAGGTCACTGTGGCGCACCGCCCTGTTCGTTTTTTTCTGATCAACGCTCTCGCCCCCGTTGTCACGCCTGCCCCGGCGCAAAACACCTTGCCGGGCGACTGGTCGTCGAGGCCCAGCGGCGTTTACTATGAGACGATCTCAACGGCATGAGATGACTGCAACGGCGCGCTACGCTCGATAACAACAATGTTCGACAACAACAGTGCTCGACAACAACAATCGCCAGGACCCACACCATGCATGAACTCGACGATATTCCGACCCCGCAGGGCGAACTCACGCTCAAGCTCGTCACCCGGCGCCAGGACACCAACCTCTACGGCGACATCCCCGGCGGCTGGCTCATCGCGCAGATGGACCAGGCCGCCGAGCTCGCCGCGGGACGCCTGGCAAGCGGCCGAACCGCCACGGTTGCCACCGAGAGCATGGATTTCTTGTGCCCGGTACGAATCGGCGCGATGGTCAATATCTTCACTAAAATCAGTGAGGTCGGGCGCAGCTCGATCAAGGTCGATGTCGAGGTGTGGATCCGTCCACCACACGAGCGCAGTCCCGAGGAGCGCTACAAGGTCACCGAGGCACGCTTCGTAATGGTGGCACTGGACGACAACGGCCGCATACGTCCCGTCCCCGAGGCGTAAGGCGCCTATGGTGATCCGTTATGACGAGCCGTTGCCACCGCGCCGCACCAGCCAGTAACTCAGGCCCAGCGCCAGCACTGCGGCGGCCAGGGCCACGATCTTCAAGGGCTCGATAGTTTCCATGTCCATGACCATGAACTTGCGGACCAGCGCCATGATCGCGATCAGCACCACGATCTCGACCTGGATGAAGCCGCCGCGCCCTTCCATGGTCCGCACGATGGAATTGTTGAATTCCATGGCGATCAGCACCGTGAGAATCATGTCGAACACTGCCTGGAAGACGCGGTAATCGAACGGGTCTCGGGTCTGAACGAACAACAACTCGATCACGTGGACGACCAGATAATACAACGCCACCAGTACCACGAAGCCGATCGCCACCGTCAGGACCAGCGAGACCAGGCGCTCGAAACGTTGATAGCCGGAAAGCTGCGACCACTGATCCATCAACTCGGGAAACCACTTCTTCATCGTTGCGTCTCGTTTATGTTGTGCTTACGACTCATAACGGCGTCAGCTTGGCGAATCCCAGCACCAACCATTTGTCGCCCTCGTCCTCGAAGCTAATATGCACGCGCGCCCTGGCGCCTTCGCCCTCGGCATTGATGATCACACCCTCGCCGAAGACCGGATGACTGACCCGCTGCCCCAGACTCAACGACGGCTGGTCATCATCGCTCGATACGCTCTGCTGCTGAGAGAGACCGCGGTTCGGCCGCGTGGAAACCGGCCGTGAGACCTGGCCACGCAGACGCACCTCCTCGAGCAACGACTCAGGCAACTCATGCAAAAAGCGCGACGGCCGCGAGAAGGTTTCCTTGCCATGCAAGCGACGAATCTCGGCATGCGTCAGATACAACTTACGCATGGCGCGGGTCACCCCGACATAGCACAGGCGTCGCTCTTCCTCGAGACGCCCCGGTTCTTCCAGCGACATCTTGTGCGGAAACAGCCCTTCTTCGATCCCGGCGACGAATACCACCGGAAACTCCAGCCCCTTGGCCGAGTGCAGCGTCATCAACTGCACGCTGTCCTCGAAATCGTCGGCTTCGTGATCGCCGGCGTTGAGGGCGGCCTCGGCCAGGAATGGCTCCAGTGCCGCCGCCCCCTCGCCGACTTCCTGCAACGAGAACGGATCGCCCTGAGCGAAGTTGCGCGCCGCGTTGATCAATTCCTCGAGGTTCTCGACACGCGCCTGGCCCTTCTCGCCTTTTTCGTTGCGGTGATGCTCGAGCAGCCCAGTGGTCTGCAGGACATGCTCGATCAGTTCATGCAGCGCCATGCCGGCGGTATCGTTGTCGAGGCGCTCGATCAGCTCCGAAAATGCCGAGAGCGCACTGGCCGCGCGCCCCTTTAACAATCCCTCACTGAGGCTATCGTGCAAGGCTTGCCACAATGAAACTGACTGCGTACGAGCCCGCTCGCGCAGCACTTCCACGGTGCGCGTACCGATACCGCGCGCCGGCACGTTGATCACCCGCTCCAGCGAGGCATCGTCGTCGCGCGTCAACGTCAAGCGGAGATACGCCAGGGCGTTCTTGATCTCGAGACGCTCGTAGAAGCGTTGGCCACCGTAGATACGATAGGACACGCCACTGCGGATCAGTGCCTCCTCGAGCACCCGTGACTGGGCGTTGGAACGATAGAGAATCGCGATGTCATGCCGCGCACTGCCCTTGTTCACTTCCTCGTTGAGGGTATCGACGATGAAGCGGGCCTCGTCGAGGTCGTTGAAGCCGGCGTAGACCGAGATCGGCTCACCGTGAACGCCATCGGTCCAAAGCTCCTTGCCCATGCGCCCGGCGTTATGACTGATCAGCGTGTTCGCGGCCTCGAGAATGGCACTCGTCGAGCGGTAGTTCTGCTCCAGGCGCACCGTCGTTGTCGCGGGGAATTCCTCGGCGAAGCGCCGGATATTCTCGACCTTGGCCCCGCGCCAGCCGTAGATCGACTGATCGTCGTCGCCGACCACGGTCATGCCCGCGCGATCGCCGGCCAGCAGCTTGAGCCAGGCGTACTGCAAGGTATTGGTGTCCTGGAATTCGTCGACCAGCAGATGACCGAAACGCTCGCGATAATGCGCCAGCAGGGACGGGTTGTCGCGCAGCAGTTCCAGGCCGCGCAGTAGCAATTCACCGAAGTCGACCAGACCGGCGCGTTCGCACGCCAGTTGATAGCGCTCGTAGAGCTCGACCATCTGGCCCATGTAGGTATCGCCATGGGTCTGGACCTGATGGGCGCGCAGCCCCTCTTCCTTGCAGCCACCGATGAAATATTGCACCTGCTTGGGCGGGAAGCGCTCAGCGTCGATGCGATGGTCCTTGAGCAGGCGCTTGACCAGGCGCAGTTGATCGTCGCTATCGATGATCTGGAAATGCTGGGGCAGGCGCGCGTCGTGCCAGTGGGTGCGTAGCAGGCGGTGCGCGATGGAGTGGAACGTACCCACCCACATGTTGCGCAGCGACAATCCCAGCAGCGCCTCGAGACGCGTGCGCATCTCGCGTGCCGCCTTGTTGGTGAAGGTTACGGCGAGAATCGCGTAGGGCGACAGTCCTTCGACCTGCAATAACCAGGCGATACGATGCACCAGGACACGCGTCTTGCCTGAGCCGGCACCGGCCAGCACCAGCAAATTGCCCTGTGGATGGCTCACGGCCTCGCGCTGGGCCGTATTCAGCGAGTCGAGTAGCGGCGAAACGTCGCCCGGCGAAACGTCGTCCATGGATCACGTATCTTGGCATTGCGAAATGAGCGCACAGCTTAGCACAAGCGGTCTCGGCTTCGTTCGCTCGCGATCCGCCAGCCGGCTAAGGGTTGTACGAAAAGTCGGCGAGCGAAGGCTAGACAAGGCAAAATCAACGAAAAAGCGGAGTTTACGAGTTGTAAATGAGCATTTTGAGGCGATTTTTAACGCTGTATTGGCGAGCGCAGCCAGTTTTCGTACAAGCCTAGGGGTCTTCGTCGGCGTCGGGATAACGCAACGGAACCAGGCTTTTCTTCACCGATTGAAGTTGCTCGGCGAGCTTGGGCCCACGTGTCTTGGCCACGCCCACGGCGAGTACGTCGACGATCACCAGATGCGCCACGCGCGAGCTCATCGGGGTGTAGATTTCGGTGTCCTCGTGCACATCGATATAAAGCGGCAGAGTGACTTCGCTTGCCAGCGGCGAATCGCTAGGACATAGCCCGATCACCGTGGCCCCGGTCTCGCGGGCCAGACGCACGCTGGCCACCAGCGCCCGGGTGCGTCCGGTCTGGGAGATGGCGACTACCACGTCGCGAGGCGTCAGCGTTACCGCCGACATGTTCTGCATGTGCGGGTCGGAATAAGCCGCAGTGGATATCTGCAGGCGGAAGAACTTGTGCTGGGCATCGAACGCCACCGCGCCCGAGGCGCCGAAACCGTAGAACTCCACGCGATTGGCCATGGCCAGGGCGTTGACCGCCTTGCCCAGTGCGGCGTGATCGAGCCGATCGCGCACCGACAGCAACGTGCCCACGGTGGAGTCGAAAATGTTGTGGGCAAATTCGGCGACGCTGTCACTATCGTTCATCGAGAACTGCGCGAACTGACTACCCGTAGCGAGCATCTGCGCCAGCTTGAGCTTGAAGTCCTGGAAACCGTTACACCCTAACGCACGGCAGAAACGCACCACGGTGGGTTCGCTAACCTTGGCTTCGGTGGCTAGATCGACGATGCGCATGTGGATGACGTCCTCGGGATGACGCAACACGAAGCGCGCCACCTTCTGCTCAGAGCGCCGAAAGTGCTCCATGCGGCGTCTCATCTCGTCGAACAGGGCACTGCTCATGATGGCGCGACTCCTTGGCTGACCAACAACGACGTGAAAACAAATTCGATTCTAGTATGCCGCAGGCGTTGAAGGGAGAAAAAACGCCCGTTTCATCCTTGACGTCATAATTCTGTCAAGTGCGTTATAGTAAGAATGTCAAGCGGAACCGGTTCAATGACAATAAGACAGTTATAAGGACGACTAGGAGATTCGATATGCGCAATGCCGCACATCTTCAATCCTTGAAAAGCGAGCTGCTAGACATTCATATGAGCCTGGAAATGCTCGAACATGAGCAACGCAAAAAGAGTGCGGCGACACGCTATCTGCGGGCGCGGCGCGGTATTGAGCTGCATCAGGAATTCAAGCGTCTGGAGCGGAATATCGTCGATTATGACGACTGGCAGTAAATAGGCACGCGATGCATGAGAAACCTCGCCGTGCATCGCGTGCCTGGAAGGGCTTTCCAAGCCCGGCGCGGGCTATATTGGCCCACGCCGGATAACGCTCAGAGGCTGCTGACGAAGACGATCACCACGCCGATGGGCGCGATGAAACGTACCGCCACGCGCCATAGGGTGAAGGCGCCATCGCTCATGTTGAGCTGCGAGCGTAGTTCGTCGCGCCCCATGAACCAGCCCACGAACATCACGGTCGCCAAGCCGGTCAGCGGTAGCAGCAGCTTGCTGGTGACATAATCGAGCAAGTCGAAGATGGTCATGCCGGCGAACTTGTCGAACATGCCCAGCGGTGCGAAATCCCCCCAGATGTTGAACGACAGCACGGTGGCCAGCCCCAAGGCCCAGGTCGCCAGCCCCGCGACGATGGTCGAGCCCACGCGCGACAGTGGTGAGCGCTCCTCGATCCATTCCACCAGCGGTTCCAGTAATGAGATCGCCGAGGTCCACGCCGCGAACACCAGCAGCACGAAGAACAGCAACCCGAACAGCCAACCACCGGCCATGTTGCCGAACGCCAGCGGTAGGGTCTGGAAAATCAGGCCTGGACCCGCAGCCGCATCTAGCCCATTGGCAAACACGATAGGGAAAATGGCCAGCCCGGCAAGCAAGGCGATGACAGTATCCATGACCACGACGATGAGCGCCGAGCGACCGATGTTGACGTCATCGGAGAGATACGAGCCATACGCCATCATGATGCCCATGCCCAGACTCAAGGTGAAGAAGGCATGCCCCAGCGCGGCGAGGATGCCGTCACGGGTGATCTTGGAGAAGTCCGGCGTAAATAGGTAAGCCGCCCCTTCGGCGAACGCGCCGGTCGTCGCGGCATAGCCGACGAGCACCACCAGCAGCACCGCCAATGTTGGCATCAGGGTTTTCGCCGCGCGCTCCAGGCCACCGGCAACGCCGCCCACCACGACACCGATCGTCATGATCATGAACAGGCTATGCCAGAGCAGCAATTCCACGGGACTTGCCAGCAGATTGCCGAATAGGGTGCCAACGCTATCGTTATCCAGTCCGCTGAAAGTGTCGACCACGGCCATGCGAATGTAGGCCAGTGCCCAGCCCCCAATGACGCTATAGAACGAAAGAATCAAATACGCGCCGAGAATCCCGGCTACGCCGATCAATACCCAAGCACGGCTGCGCTTGAGGCGCCGCGTGATGTCGCCCATCGTCGAGATAGGGTTCTTCTGGCCCAGTCGCCCAAGCAGCCATTCGGACATCAACATCGGCAAGCCGACCAGGAAGATGCAAATCAGATACACCAGAACGAAAGCGCCACCCCCGCTTTCGCCGGTCATGTAAGGGAATTTCCAGATATTGCCTAGACCGACCGACGAGCCGACGGCGGCCAGCACAAAGGCCATACGAGAGGACCACTGCGCGTGCGAATGAGACTTGTAAGACATTGCTTCACCTGAGTTGCGTGGCGCCACCGCGCGATTAAAGGATGGCGTTGTATTGTTGTTGCCACGTCCCCGGGCATGGATCGCACACCACGACATGGAGCATGACAGGTCCTTGTGAGCGCTGGGATCTGACCACCGATCAACAAGGAGACCGCACCGCTCGCAGCGATGTCAGTCAGCGTAAGGGTGTCGATAAACACCGATTGAGGAGACGACCGTCCTCGACGTCGTCCACAGAGAAGCGCCATTTTAGCGGCAAGTTTTAGCCAAAACCATTCGCGTTATAGCATCAAGCCATCAACACCGCGTCCTACCACTCCATGGCGTTATCACCGCGGTTAGAAAAGCGCGCTCTGGCGCTCGCCGGGAAAGGCCTCAAGAGGCGGTAATTCGACGCGTTCGGCCAAGCGTGCATAAAAGCGCCGCGCCAATTGTGGCGCTTGCCGGTTATCCGGCGTGTGCACAAACAAAAAAGGGGTTTTCCCCTGTTTTATCCACAGAGCCAGGCGCTCACACCAAGGCATGAAAAGTCGATCGTTGATGGCCATATCACAATGCCCGATAAAACGCACGATAGGCATATTTGCCGTGGAAATCACGTGTAACGGGCGTTTCGGCTTTTCGCCCTGTGCCTTGATCAAGCGCGTATCGGTGCCTGCAGGCGTAGCGAAAAGAGGCCTCACATCGAGCATGACCCGGTCCATTCCCAAAGTTATCAACAAGCGGTTCAATTGCTGCTCCGCCGCCCCTTTGTGGAAAAAATCACTATGACGCACCTCCACGGCGCAGGGTATTGCCGACGGCCAGTGTCTCAACAGTGCCTCTAATGCTGGCAGCTCCTGGCCCCCGAAATCGCGCGGCAATTGCACCATCGTCGGCCCTAGCCGGTCATGTAACGGCGCTAGCGCTGCAAAGAACGTATCGAGTTCATCCGCGATGCCCACCAGGCGTTTTTCATGCGTGAGCCGCGCCGGTAACTTGAAACAAAAACGAAAATCCGACGGCGCCTGACGCGCCCATTGAGCGATGGTCGCCGCCTTGGGCGGCCCACTGTAGAAGGTCGTGTTGCCTTCCACGCTAGTAAACACGGCACCATAATCGTGCAGCATGCCCTCTTGCGGCGCATGTCGTGCGTAGAGACTGCCGCGCCATTCGTTATTGGCCCACATCGGCAAACCCAGGAATAGACGTGGGTGATCCCCCGTCATGACGCGCCTCGCAATTGTATCGCTAGTATCCCGCGGCTATGATGCGCTGCACGAAGCCACCCCACCGGGTACGCTTCTTGCAGCGTGTCATTTCCCCGCCCTTTGGCCACAAGCCCTCGGCGGTTCGCCGACCATCTTCGGCATCGATTCATCTTCCACACCCTCGGGAGAGACAACATGAAGGTTTCCTGGCGTTCCTGGCTAACGCTGCTCGAAGGCTGCCTATTGGTGGCACTTGGCGTGCGGCTTCTGCAATCCGCCGATTTACTGGTCAGCGGTACCGCAGGGTTGAGTTTGCTGATCAGCGATTTGCTGCCGGTGAGTTTCGGCATCACTTTCTTCGTCATTAACCTGCCCTTTTACGGGCTCGCGTTCAAGCAATTGGGACGCGATTTCACGCTACGCACACTCCTGAGCGTCACCCTGCTTTCGGTACTCAGCGACACCCTCACCGCCACCCTTCCCTTGGGCGATACCCACCCTGTGGTGTGTGCCATCGCAGCAGGACTGTTGATCGGCCTCGGGCTCGCATTGCTATTTCGCGCCAATGCCTCGTTAGGGGGGCTTAACATTCTCGCTCTTTATCTGGAACGCCGCGTGGGATGGCATGCCGGTCGCACCACGCTATGCTGCGATTTGCTGCTGCTGTTGCTGGCTGTCATCGTCTATCCATGGACGCAGGTCGCTGGTTCGGCCCTGGCGTTTCTCACCTTGAGTGCAGTGCTCGGCCGTTATCATCGTAAAACCAGCAGCCAGCGCCAACAGCCCGTTGACGACGATGACGAGACGGCACACATTCCGCGACGCAAGGGTGCTCTATCGCCTCATCGCGCCTCGATCGCGCGCTTGCGGCCCCTCAACGAGGAAGGCTAGGCCACGCCTGAAACGCACGATGGCACGACGCCACTGGCACGATTCGCCCCGGCAAGGCATCATCGCTGGCGATACTCATTCCGGGAGTCGACCGCCGAGGTGTCTTGCTTGTTCATCCCATTGCCGCGACCGATCATCGGCGCCGCCCACACCCTGCGCCAACTGGCACGCACGGCGTGGTTGTTGCCACTGCTGGTGCTGGGGGCTTGCAGTTCTCAGCCGCCCGCGCCGAGCACACCATCGCCGGCAACGTCCGAGCGTATGCAGCCCATGGCATGGCAGGCACTGCCCGGCTGGCGTGACGATCACGTCATCGCCGCCTGGAGCGCGTTTCTTGCCAGTTGCCCACGGCTTGCCAAGAAGCCCCGCTGGACATCGGTCTGCGCTGATGCCGAACATGTCGACCCGCTTGATGAAAGCGGTATTACGCGCTTTTTCGAGACTCGCTTTCAGCCTTACCGCCTCACCAATGACGATGGCTCCATAACGGGCACGATCACTGGCTATTACGAGCCCATCCTGCATGGCTCGCGAGACCGACACGGGCCGTACCAGACGCCGCTCTACCGCTTTCCCAACGCCTGGCAAGCGGCACCGCACCGTGTGCGTGCCGAGCAGCGCACGTTGCTGGAAAGCGGTGTCCTGCGCGGTCAGGAATTGGTCTGGGTCGACGACCCCGTCGAGGCCGCCTTCCTGCAGATCCAGGGCTCGGGACGTGTCCGCCTGGACGACGGCGATACCATGCGCGTGGCCTTCGCGGGGTCCAACAATCAGCCCTTCCGCTCGTTCAACCGTGCCCTGATCGAGCGTGGCGAGATCGATGCCTCCGAGGCCACGCTGCCCGGCGTGCGCGCCTGGGCCCGGCGCCATCCCGGACGGGTCAAGGAAATGCTCACCGTCAATCCGCGCATGGTGTTCTTCCGTGAGTTGGATAGCGATCACAGCGCTACCCAGGGACCGATCGGGGCCCTGGGCGTGCCCCTGACCGCGGAACGCAGTCTGGCCGTGGATCCCTCGCGCATCCCGCTGGGCGCGCCGATCTTCCTGTCGACCACACAGCCGCTCTCGAAAGAACCCTTGCAGCGCCTGATGGTCGCTCAGGATACCGGCAGTGCCATCAAGGGAACCGTACGCGCGGATTTCTATTGGGGACATGGCGAGGCGGCCGGTGAGCGCGCCGCACGCATGAAGCAGGACGGTCGCCTGTGGGTGCTGATGCCGAAATGAGTCGATCGTCGGGCGAAGAAAGGAGAAACGCATGAGTGAAGATCGCCACGCGACGGCCCCGTTGGCCGTGGTCACCGGCGCCACCGCCGGGCTCGGACTCGAGACCGCCAAAGGGCTCGCCGCCCACGGCTATCGCGTGGTCGTCGCCGCACGTAATGCGGAACGTGGCGAGCTGGCCTGCCACGCCATTCGCACCCACTCGCCTCATGCCGAGGTGCGCGCCGAATCGCTCGATCTCGACAGCCTGGACTCGGTACGCGACTTCGCCGCACGCCTGAAACGGGACGAGACCACGCTGGAACGGCTGATCAACAACGCCGGGATCATGGCCCTGCCACGCCTTGAGCGCACCCAGGATGGCTTCGAGCGTCAGTTGGGCGTCAACTACCTCGGGCATTTTCTTCTCACCAGCGAGTTGCTGCCACTGCTCACCGCCGCGACGGCGCCCCGCGTGGTGCAGCTCTCGAGCCTCGCCCATCGTGGCGGCCACATCGCCTTCGACGACCTGAACGCAGAGGCGAGCTACGATCCCTGGCGAGCCTATCGGCAATCCAAGCTCGCCATGCTGCTGTTCGCCCAGGCATTGCAGAAACAAAGCGATGCCCAGAATTGGAGGCTCATGAGCCTGGCCGCCCATCCCGGATTGTCGCGCACCGCGCTGTTCGACGCCGGGGTGAAAAGCCGCCCGGTCATTGGCAGCGTCTTCAAGCTGGCCTTGCCGCTGATCAGTCAATCCGCCGCCGAGGGCGCCCGCCCCATCCTGCATGCCGCGCTCAGCGACACGGTCGGCCCCAGCGATTACATCGGGCCCGACGGTCTCGGCGAAACCCGTGGCGGCCCCAAACGGGCCCACCGCGCCCGCAACACGCGTAATCCGGCGGTCGAGGCGCGCCTGTGGGAGGTTTCGTGCGAGCTCACCGGAGCGCGCTGGGAAACGATGCAGCCCGCGTAGGCACTACCGTTCACCTCTCAGCCTCTACAGCCCTTCTTCAAGCAACTGGGGGGCGAAGTAGGTCATGATCAGATCGGCACCGGCACGGCGCATCGAGCCTAGCGTCTCGCGGATCACCGCCGACTCATCGATCACGCCCTGTTGCGCCGCCAGGCGGATCATCGCGTACTCGCCGCTGACCTGGTACGCCACCAGCGGCAACAGGCTGTTACGGCGGATGTCCGCCATGATATCGAGATACGCCAGCGCCGGCTTGACCATCAAAAAATCGGCGCCTTCGGCTTCGTCCGCCAGCGACTCGCGCAGCGCCTCGCGGCGGTTCATGGGGTCCATCTGATAGGTCTTGCGATCCCCCTGGAGTTCGGTGCCCGCCGCTTCGCGGAAGGGGCCGTACAGCGCCGAGGCCAGCTTGGTGGAATACGCCATGATGGGAATATCCTCGAAACCGGCCTCGTCCAGGGCCGCGCGGATCGTCGCCACCTGGCCGTCCTGGGCAGCCGAGGGCGCAATGATGTCGGCCCCCGCCCGGGCGGCCGCGACCGCCTGAACACCGAGATTACGGATCGTCAGGTCGTTGTCGACCGTGTCGCCCTTGAGAATGCCGCAGTGGCCGTGGGTGGTGTATTCGCAGAAGCAAATATCCGGAACCACCACCATCTCGGGGTCGGCCGCCTTGATGATGCGCACCATGCGCGACACCAGACCATTTTCGTCCATGGCATCGCTGCCGTCGGCGTCTTTGTGATGCGAAATCCCGAACGGCATGATGCCCTTGAGGCCCAGCGCGCTGAGGCGCTTCACTTCCTCCGCCAATTGGCTTTCCGGAACGCGATACTGACCCGGCATTCCCTCGATGGGCACGAAGTCGTCCGCCCCCTCCTCGACGAAGATCGGATAGATCAAATGCTCCGGGCGCAGCGAGGTTTCGCGTACCAGATCGCGTAGCGACGACGTACGCCGCAGACGCCGCAAGCGCGCCTGGGGAAACTGAGCAGGCATGTAGGACTCCTTGATCGCCGCCGGGCGCGGCGGCGCCCGGCGTTAAGAACCGGAATGTATTTTATAGCACGCTAACAAGTTCACCCAACCGACAAAATGTCGCATCATTCCACCGTCACCGACTTGGCCAAGTTGCGCGGTTGGTCGACATCAGTGCCCTTGAGTACGGCGACGTGATAGGCCAGCAATTGCAGCGGAATGGTGTAGACGAGGGGCGCCAACGCTTCGCTGACTGCCGGCACACGCAGCACATGTAGATGTTCGGAGGGCTCGAGGCGAATGCCCTCATCGGCAAACACGAACAACTCGCCACCGCGCGCGCGAACTTCCTGCAAGTTGGATTTCAGCTTCTCGAGCAATTCGTCGTTGGGCGCCACGGCAACCACCGGCATCTCGCTATCGACCAGCGCCAGGGGCCCGTGTTTCAGCTCGCCCGCCGGATAGGCCTCGGCATGAATATAGGAGATTTCCTTGAGTTTGAGCGCGCCTTCCAGGGCGATCGGGAAATGCGCGCCGCGTCCCAGGAACAGCGCATGGTGCTTTTCGGCGAACGCCATCGACAGTTGCTCGATCTCGCCATCCAGGGCCAGCACTTGGTTGATCACCCCCGGCAACTCCCTAAGCCCCTGGACCAGCGGCGCATGCTCGCCATTGGCGCCACGCACGCGTCCCAGCGCCAATGCCAGTAGCATCAAGGCCACCAGTTGGGTGGTGAAGGCCTTGGTAGAGGCAACCCCGATCTCGGGGCCGGCCTGCGTCATCAGCGTCAGGTCGGATTCCCGCACCAGCGAACTGCCCGGCACGTTACAGATCGCTAGACTGCCAAGATAGTCACGCTGCTTGGCGAAGCGCAACGCCGCCAGCGTATCGGCGGTCTCGCCGGACTGCGATAGCGTCACGAACAAGGTGCCTTCGGGCACTACGACCTCGCGGTAGCGATATTCCGAGGCCACTTCGACCTGCGTGGGCACGCCGGCCAGTTTCTCGATCCAGTAGCGCGCTACCATGCCTGCATGGTAGCTGGTACCGCAGGCGATGATATGCACCTGGCGTACGCCCTCGAACAGCGACGCGGCCTCCGCTCCGAAACTGTTGACCAGCACCTGATGATCGCCGAGACGCCCTTCCAGCGTGGCCGCGATCACCTGGGACTGCTCGTGGATTTCCTTGAGCATGAAGTGCCGATAGCCGCCCTTGCTGGTCACGCCGTCGCCATGCTCGAAGACGGTCACCGGACGCTCGACTCGTTCGCCGCTCGCCTCGAAGAGCTCGATCTCGCCACCCCGGGCCAGACGCACCACATCGCCTTCCATCATATAGATGAAGCGGTCGGTGACCTGCAACAGCGCCAGCGGGTCGGAGGCGAGGAACGCCTCGCCGATGCCCACGCCTACCACTAGCGGGCTACCCTTGCGGGCACCGATGATCGCATCGGGCTCGGCACGGTGTACCACCGCCAGGGCGTAGGCGCCTTCCAATAATGCCACGCTGCGTTGCACGGCCTGGAGCAGGTCTTGGGAAAGGGTGAACTCGCGCGACAACAAGTGCGCGATCACTTCGGTGTCGGTCTCGGAGGTAAAAACGTAACCCTGGGATTCAAGCTCGGCTTTCAGCGCCTCATGGTTCTCGATGATGCCGTTATGCACCACCGCCAGGCTATCGCCGGATTGATGCGGATGCGCGTTCTGCTCGCTGGGGCGACCGTGCGTGGCCCAGCGCGTGTGGGCGACCCCCAGGGTGCCTTTGAGCGCCGTATCGGCGAGCTTCTCTTCTAGAGCCGCCACTTTGCCCACCGCACGCTGACGATTGAGCCGCGCATCGTCGGAAAGCACGGACATGCCCGCCGAGTCGTAGCCGCGATACTCGAGACGGCGCAAGCCCTCGAGAAGGATTTCCTGCACGTGACGCTCGGCGACGGCCCCTACGATTCCACACATATTGAACTCCTCGTCTTCATTCGTTGACCGCAGCGCGGATGACGGCAATGCCCTGGGCCTCGATCCGTCGACAGGCATCCGCATCGAGCCCCTCGTCGGTGATCAGGGTATGAATCCGTTCCCACGGCAGTTCCAGATTGGGGATGCGCCGGCCGATCTTGTCGGATTCGGCGAGTACCACGACTTCGCGCGCGACCTCCGCCATCACCCGCGATAGCCCCAGCAATTCGTTGTAGGTGGTGGTCCCACGCTCCAGGTCGATGCCATCGGCACCGATGAACAATTGATCGAAATCGTAGAAACGCAACACCTGCTCGGCGACCTGTCCCTGGAAGGATTCGGAGTGCGGGTCCCAGGTACCGCCGGTCATCAGGATCGCCGGCTCGGGCTCCACCTCGCGCAAGGCATTGGCCACCGACAGCGCGTTGGTCATCACCACCAGCCCTTCGCGCCCGCCCAATTCGGGAATCATCGCCGAGGTGGTCGTGCCGCTGTCGATGATGATGCGATTGTGGGCGCGTATCCGCGCACTCGCCGCTTGCGCAATCGCTAGCTTTCGGGGCGAAAGCGGCGCGTTGGCTTCCGCCAGTATCTCACTAGGTAACGGCAAGGCACCGCCGAAACGACGCAACAGCAGACCGCTCTTCTCCAGCGTGGCGAGATCCTTGCGTACGGTGACCTCAGAGGTGGCGAAGTGGCGGGCAAGCGTATCGACGCTGGTTTCACCCTGCTCATTCACGTAGGCCAGCATGGCATGGCGCCGCTGGGCAGTATCGCGTTTGGGCATATCATCCTTATTCACGAAAGATATATCTTCCGAAACGAAACAATACGCTTATAAAACGCGATTCGTTATCTTCGGTCAAGCACCGCCCGGCATGTGGAAGAAAAATAGCGCACGGCAGAGGGGAAATCTCATTACCCAAGAGATAGTAAAAGGAGATCGTTAGGCTATGCACGAAAAGTCGGCGAGCGATGGCCAGACAAGGCAAAAATCAGCGAAAAGGCGGAGTTTACGGGGTGTAAATGAGTACTTTGAGCTGATTTTTAACGCCGTATGGCCGAGCACAGGCAGTTTTCGTACAAAGCCTAGAGGACGACCGCTGAGGGCCGCCCTTTGCCATTCACGAAGACTTACGCGGCCGTTGCCAACTGGCACGCGTGGTCTGGCGGGGGCGCGCCACTGCCAACGCCCCGGCATCGACATTCTTGTTGATGGTCGATCCGGCTCCGACCGTCGCCCCATCGCCTAGCGATACCGGCGCCACCAAGGCCGTATTGGAGCCCACGAAGACGTCGTCGCCGATGTCGGTGCGGTGTTTATTGGCGCCGTCGTAATTGCAAGTGATGGTGCCCGCGCCGATATTGACGCCACGCCCCAGTCGAGCATCGCCGACGTAGCTCAAATGATTGATCTTGCTACCTTCACCAACGTCAGCGTTCTTGGTCTCGACGAAGTTGCCGATCTTGCTATCGCATGCCAGGCGCGTGCCGGGACGCAAGCGTGCGAAGGGCCCGATGTGCGCGCGTGATGCCACCTCGGCGCCGTCGATGATGCTATGCGCCTCGATGACCGTCTCCGCCGCAATATGGCTGTCGCGAATCAGCGTATAGGGGCCCACGCTGACGCCATTGCCGAGCGTCACCTCGCCCTCGAACACACAGCCCACGTCGATGAAGACGTCATGACCGCAATCAAGACGGCCACGCAAGTCGAAGCGCGTCGGATCGGCCAGCGCCACGCCCTCGGTCAGCAGACGTTCGGCTCGATCGCGTTGATAGGCGCGTTCCAGAGCCGCCATCTGCGAGCGGTTGTTGATGCCCTCGACTTCCAACGCCGAGGCGGGGCTGGCTGTAGCGATCTCGATGCCTTCCGCCGCCGCCATGGCAAAGATGTCGGTCAGGTAATACTCGCCCTGAACGTTCTCGGCAGAGAGGCGAGGTAACCAGCGCTTGAGCTGCGCTGCGGTGGCCGCAACGATGCCCGTATTGCATTCGGTGATAGCGCGCTGGGCCTCGTTGGCCTCCTTGTGTTCGACAATGCCCGTCACGCGGCCATCGATATCGCGCACGATTCGTCCGTAACCGCTGGGATCGGCCAATTCCACGGTCAGTAGCCCCAGGCGGGTCTCATCCACCTCAGCAAGCAACGCCGCCAAAGTCTCGGCACGAATCAGCGGGACATCGCCGTAGAGGATCAGCACCTTGGCGTCGCCTATATTATCTAGCGCCTGCGCTACGGCATGACCGGTCCCCTTCTGCTCGGCCTGCAAAGCGAAATTTACGTCGCGTCCACTGAGTTCAGCCTCGACCTGCTCGGCACCATGACCGATCACGACGTGCGTGCGCGTCGCGCCCAGTTGCTCGGCGGTATCCAGCACGTGCGTCACCATCGGCTTACCCGCCAACGGATGCAGAACCTTGGGCTTGGCCGAACGCATACGCGTTCCCTGGCCGGCGGCGAGTATCACCACGTCTAACGTCATCGCAGTTGTTCCTATGCATCTCTTAAAGAAGAAGAAGATGGACGTATTCTAAGGCGGGCGGAAGGTGCTACCAAGCGACATGCGTCATGTCTCGGCACGATATGTAAACGTCCGTGACTCGCGGTTAACGGATTGCATCCACGAAAAAGGCGACCCGTGGGTCGCCTTTATGACAGTGGCATCGCGTGCGCCGACTAGCGTCGACTGCCCTTCTCGCGCAGTTGCTGGATGGTCCGCAACTGTGCCACGGCTTCCGCCAACTCGGCGGCCGCCCGGGTGTAGTCGAGATCGGACTGCTTGTCGCCCATGGACCGCAAGGCCTCCTGGCGCGCCTCTTCAGCCGCAGCCTCGTCGAGATCGTGCGCCCGCGTGGCGGTATCGGCCAACACCGACACCACCTCCGACTGGACCTCCAGGAAGCCACCAGTCACGTAGTACACTTCTTCCTCACCACCTTCACGCATCACGCGTACCGGCCCCGGCTTGAGTTCGGTAAGCAGCGGTGCGTGACCACGCAGAATACCCAGATCGCCCGACACGCCGGCCGCCACTAGCTGCTCGGCATTGCCGGAGAAGATGGCCTTCTCGGCGCTGACGATGTCGCATTGGAAGCTAGCCATCGCTATCTCCTCGTTCATGGAAGCGTCGGGCCCGGCGCGCCTCACGTGGCAGCGCCGGCCCTGCACTCCCTAATGGGCATGGCCTTACTTCATGTTGTTGGCTTTCTCGACGGCTTCGTCGATGGTGCCAACCATGTAGAAGGCTTGTTCGGGCAATTCGTCGTACTCACCATCGAGGATGCCCTGGAAACCACGGATAGTCTCCTTGAGAGAGACGTACTTGCCGGGCGCTCCGGTGAACACTTCGGCGACGAAGAACGGCTGCGACAGGAAGCGCTGGATCTTGCGCGCCCGTGCCACGGTGAGTTTATCTTCATCGGCCAGCTCGTCCATCCCCAGGATGGCGATGATGTCCTTGAGTTCCTTATAGCGCTGCAACACGCCCTGCACACCGCGCGCGGTGTTGTAGTGCTCTTCGCCGACGGTCAGCGGATCGAGCTGGCGCGAGGTGGAATCCAGCGGATCGATCGCCGGGTAAATACCCAACTCAGCGATGGAACGCGCCAGTACCACGGTGGCGTCCAAGTGCGAGAAGGTGGTCGCCGGTGACGGGTCGGTCAAGTCGTCCGCGGGGACGTAAACCGCCTGCACGGAGGTGATGGAGCCCGTCTTGGTCGAGGTGATGCGTTCCTGCAGCACGCCCATTTCTTCCGCCAGTGTCGGCTGATAGCCCACCGCGGACGGCATACGGCCCAGCAGTGCCGACACCTCGGTACCCGCCAGGGTGTAACGGTAGATGTTGTCGACGAACAACAGCACGTCACGCCCGTCGTCACGGAACTTCTCGGCGATGGTCAGCCCCGTCAGAGCCACGCGCAGGCGGTTCCCGGGCGGTTCGTTCATCTGGCCATAGACCAGCGAGACCTTGTCGAGAACGTTGGATTCCTGCATCTCGTGATAGAAGTCGTTACCTTCACGGGTACGCTCACCGACACCGGCAAAGACGGAGTAACCGCTGTGCTCGGTGGCGATGTTGCGGATCAGCTCCATCATGTTGACGGTTTTGCCGACCCCGGCACCGCCGAACAGGCCGACCTTACCGCCCTTGGCGAACGGGCAGACCAGGTCGATGACCTTGATGCCCGTTTCCAGCAGCTCTTCAGAAGCCGCCTGCTCCGCATAGCCCGGCGCCTTGCGGTGGATCGGCATGCGCTCGTCTTCGCCGATCTCGCCGGCTTCGTCGATAGGCTCGCCGAGCACGTTCATGATGCGACCCAGCGTGGCCTTGCCCACCGGCACCGAAATCGCTGCCCGCGTATTGGCAACGTCGAGGCCGCGCTTTAGGCCTTCGGTGGTGCCCATGGCGATGGCACGCACGACGCCGTCACCCAGTTGTTGCTGTACTTCCATGATGGTCTCGGTGTCGGAGACCTTCAGCGCGTCGTAGACCTTGGGAACTTCGTCCCGCGGAAACTCTACGTCAATCACCGCGCCGATGATTTGTACGATACGTCCGCTCATGTTGGTTCCTCTAATACCTGCAAATGAAACCTGTTTCGCCTGGACCCCGAGGCAACCCATTTGGGGGCCTCGGTGGGACCTGCGTCATCATACGGCGGCGGCGCCGCCGACGATCTCCGAAATCTCCTGGGTGATCGCGGCCTGACGGGCCTTGTTATAGACCAACTCCAGATCATCGATCAGATTGCCGGCATTGTCGGTCGCGTTCTTCATCGCGATCATTCGTGCCGCCTGCTCGCAGGCCGCATTCTCGACCACAGCCTGGTACACCTGGGATTCCACATAGCGCACCAGCAAATGATCGAGCAGGGTCTTGGCGTCCGGCTCATACAGGTAGTCCCAGCTGCCGCTGGCACGTGTCTCTTCTTCGTCGTCATCCGCCTCGGCGACCAAGGGGAGCAACTGTCGCACGATAGGCTTCTGCGTCATGGTGTTAACGAACTCGTTATGCACCACGTAAAGCCGATCCAGTTGTCCCTCATCGAAGGCCTTCAGCATGACGCTGACGCTCCCGATCAAGTCATCGACGGCCGGGGCCTCGCCCAGACCGCTTTTGCCCGCCACCAGATTGCCGCCATGGTTGCGAAAGAACACATTGGCCTTGGACCCGATGGCCGCATAATCGACCTCGACGCCCTGTTCATGCCAATACTTGGCTTCGCGCGTCACGGCCTTGAACACATTGACGTTCAGGCCGCCGGCCAGACCGCGGTCACTGGAGACCACGATATACCCCACGCGCTTGACCTCGCGCTCGATCATGTACTCATGACGATATTCAGGGTTGGCCTTGGCAATATGGCTCACCACGCGCCGGATCAGCTTGGCGTATGGTTGGCTGGCCGTCATGCGCTCTTGTGCCTTGCGCATCTTCGACGCAGCGACCATCTCCATGGCGCTGGTGATCTTCTGCGTGTTCTTGATGCTCCCGATCTGGGTGCGAATCTCTTTTGCAGCTGCCATCTCGATCTCACCCTCTTGCGAGCCGCTCAGCCGGCATGCCGGCCCGGTCTATCACCGGGCCTGGCATCACCAGGTCTGAGTGGACTTGAACGTCTCGAGGCCGGACTTGAGGCCCTGCTTGATGTCGTCGTCGTAATTGCCGGTCTGATTGATCTTGTCCATCAGTTCGGCATGCTCGGATTTCATGTACGCCTGCAGCGCCTGCTCGAAATCCAGCACCTTATTGACCTCGACATCTTCCAGGAAGCCTTCGTTGGCGGCATACAGCGTTACCGCCATTTCGGCCACCGACATCGGCGAATACTGATTCTGCTTCATCAGCTCGGTGACGCGCTGTCCGTGTTCAAGCTGCTTACGGGTCGCTTCATCGAGATCCGAGGCGAACTGCGAGAAGGCCGCCAGTTCACGGTACTGCGCTAGCGCCAGACGTACGGTCCCACCAAGCTTCTTGATGATTTTGGTCTGCGCCGAGCCACCCACACGCGATACCGACAGACCCGCGTTGATCGCCGGACGTACCCCGGAGTTGAAGAGGTTGGTCTCGAGGAAAATCTGGCCGTCGGTGATCGAAATCACGTTGGTCGGCACGAATGCCGAGACGTCGCCGCCCTGGGTCTCGATGATCGGCAATGCGGTCAACGAACCGGTCTTGCCTTTGACCTCACCGTTGGTGATCTTCTCGACATGATCGGCATTGACGCGCGCGGCACGCTCGAGCAGGCGCGAGTGGAGATAGAAGACGTCACCCGGATAGGCTTCACGGCCCGGCGGACGGCGCAGCAGCAACGAGACCTGACGATAGGCCACGGCTTGCTTGGAAAGATCGTCATAGACGATGAGGGAGTTTTCACCGCGGTCGCGGAAATACTCGCCCATGGTGCAGCCGGAATACGCCGCCAGGAACTGCATCGGGGCTGGATCGGCCGCGCCGGCAGCCACCACGATGGTGTGTTCCATGGCACCGTGTTCTTCGAGCTTGCGCACCACGTTGGCAATGGTCGACTGCTTCTGGCCAATGGCCACATAGACGCAGGTGACGCCCTTGCCTTTCTGGTTGATGATGGTGTCGATGGCAATCGCCGACTTACCGATCTGGCGGTCGCCGATAATCAGCTCGCGCTGGCCACGACCGATCGGCACCATGGCATCGATGGACTTGAGGCCGGTCTGGATCGGCTCGTCGACCGACTGACGAGTGATGACGCCCGGGGCGACCTTTTCCACCGCGTCGGTCATCGTCGTGCCAAGCTCGCCCTTGCCATCGATGGGATTACCCAGCGCATCGACCACACGGCCGATCAGTTCCGGGCCCACCGGCACCTCGAGAATACGACCGGTGCACTGCGCGGTCATGCCTTCTTCGAGTTGCAGATAATCCCCCAGCACTACAGCACCCACGCTGTCGCGCTCGAGGTTGAGCACCATGCCGAAGATGCTACCGGGGAATTCGATCATTTCGCCGAACATCGCATCGGCGAGACCATGGATCTTCACGATACCGTCGGAAACGCTGACGACGGTACCTTCGTTGCGGGCTTCGGATGCGACATCCAGCTTTTCGATACGCTGTTTGATGATGTCGCTGATCTCGGAAGGATTCAGTTGCTGCATGCCATGTCCCTCGAACTCAAGCGGAAAGTGCGTCACGTAGACGGTTCAATCGACCGCGTACCGAGCCGTCGATGACGGTGTCGCCGGCACGTAGGATCGCGCCGCCCATCAGCGCACGGTCCACCTGAGTGGTAATGGAGATTTCGCGGTTGAGACGCTTCTTCAGCGCAGTCGCGAGCTTGTCCTGCTGTGCGGCATCCAGATCGAAGGCGGAGACGATGGTCACATCCACTCGCTTCTCTTCTTGAGCGCGCAGCGCGTCGAACTGCTCGGCGATCGCCGAGAGGGCGGCAAGCCGCCCGTGCGAGCCAACGGTACGGAGAAAGTTGCAAAGCGACTCGTCGAGTTCGCCGCAGACATCGAGCAACAACTCGATTTTCTGTTCTTGAGACAGTTTCGGGTTGCCCACTACCTTGGCTTTGAACTCAGTGTTAGACACTACTTGTGCCACTGTCGCCAGCTGTCCGGACCAGGCTTCAAGCGCCTGCTGGTCGCGCGCATACTCGAACGCCGCCTTGGCGTACGGGCGAGCTACGGTAGACGTTTCAGCCATGCCTCACCTCCTCAGAGCTCGGCCGCGAGCTTGTCGACCAGCTCACGATGCTTGGCTTCATCAATGGAGGAGTCGAGGATGCGCTCGGCCCCCTGAATGGCGAGTGTCGCCACCTGGGTCCGCAACTCTTCCTTAGCGCGCTGCGTCTCCTGCTCGATCTCGCCGCGAGCGCTTTCGATCATGCGCTCCCCTTCGAGACGGGCATTGTCACGCGCTTCCTCGATCATCTGGTTGGCCCGCTTATGGGCTTGCTCGATGATCTGGGCCGCCTGCTCCTTACTCTCCTTCAACTGCTCGGCTGCTTGCTCCTGAGCCAGTTCAAGGTCGCGAGTCGCACGGCTGGCCGCATCCAGGCCATCGGCGATCTTTTTTTGCCGCTCCTGCAGCGCCTGCATGACCGGTGGCCATACAAACTTCATGCAGAACCAGACGAAGACCGCGAAAGCAATGGCCTGACCGATCAGGGTTAGGTTCAGATTCACGCCAGCACCTCTCGCTTCACAAGTTTGGGGTTAATGTCACCGTGGCCTTGGGCCGAACGGCGAAGTTAACCGACAAACGGATTGGCGAAGGTGAAGAACAGCGCGATACCCACACCGATCATGGTCACGGCGTCGAGCAGACCGGCGACGATGAACATTTTCACCTGTAGTTGCGGAATCATTTCCGGTTGACGTGCCGCACCTTCGAGGAACTTACCACCGAGGATGCCGAAGCCGATGGCGGTGCCCAATGCACCCAGGCCGATCAGCAGGGAGACGGCGATAGCGGTCATGCCCAGAACTTGTGCTTCCATGATTGACTCCAGTTTATTTCAAGGTTTAAGGGGTTGGGGTTGAGAAAACCGGTTAATGCTTTTCCGTCGCCATGCTCAGGTAGACGATCGTCAGCATCATGAAGATGAACGCCTGCAGCGTGATGATCAGAAGGTGGAAGGTCGCCCACGCGAAATGCAGAGGCAACTGCCACAAGCCAATCATGGCGATCAGGATGAAAATCAGCTCGCCCGCGTAGAGGTTGCCGAACAACCGCAATGCCAGCGACACGGGTTTGGCCAGTAGCGTCACTGCTTCCAGCAGGAAGTTGGCGGGAATCAGCAAGGCCTGGACGAACGGATTCGAGGCGTTGAACGGGTGCAGCGTCAGCTCGGCTATGAAGCCGGAGAAGCCCTTTTCGCGAATGCTGTAGAAGATGATCAAGGCGAAGACTGCCAGCGACATGCCCAGCGTGGCGTTGACATCGGTGGTCGGCACGACCTTGAAGTAGACATGTGCGGGATCGGCCCCGAACCAGGCACCGATCTTCTGCGCCAACATCGGCAGAAAGTCCACCGGCACCAAGTCCATGAGGTTCATCAAAAAGATCCAGCAGAAGATCGTCAGCGACAGCGGCGCGATCAACTTGCTCTTGCCGTGAAACGTCTCACGAACGGAGTTATCGACGAACTCGACCATCATCTCGACAAAGTTTTGCAAGCCACTCGGCACACCGGTGGTCGCGGACTTGGCAACCATGCGGAACAGCCACAGGAACAAGATTCCCAGGCCGATCGACCAGCCCATGGTATCCAGGTGAATGGCCCAGAAACCCATTTCTTGGGCTTCCTGCGCGGAATGTGCCAGCCCCAACCCATGCTCCGGGTGCAACCCGAAAGTCATGTTCTGCAGGTGGTGCTGGATGTACTCCGTAGACGTCGGGTTGTTGCCTGCCATTGAGTAAGCCTCGAGTTCAAGTGCGCGACGGTCGATGCAACAGCCAGGGTCCCAGCCAGTGCGCCAACTGCGTCACCACGTAAGCGCCAAAGAAGAAAGCGGGGTTTGAGGGAGGCACGGCTACGAATACCACTATGAACAATGCCGCCGTCAAACCGAACTTACCGGCCTCGGCTCGGTAGAAACTGTTTACGATGTTGCGCGCTTGCGACGCTCCCTGATGACGAAAGGTCTGCCAGGCAAAGAAAACATTAGGCAACCAGGCAACTAAGCCACCCAATAATGTTGATAATGCCGCTTCAGGCGTATGCCAGATCAACGTGGGTGCCGTCATTCCCAGTGCCATGCACAACTGCAACATCAGCAAGGGGAACAGTCGAGGGCCCTTGAGCCTGGCCGGTGCCGCTTTATGCATGGCGTCGGTCTTGCCGTCCTCTTGTTGCTGGTGTCGTCACCCGGACAAATCTTGGCGGATTATAGGGGAGGGTCTAGTGGCCTTCAACAGAACATGGGCCGATTTAGCGCGATCTGTCAGCTCGTTACCACTAAAGGGGCACGAAAAGACGATAAATAACGTTAACGCGCTAAACGTTGACTGCGGCATTTTGTCACACTAGCCGCTCATCGCGCGGCTGTCTCCCGTCATTGAATATGCCCCAGAATACCGTCCAGTTCGTCGAGACTAGTGTAGCGAATGGTGACACGCCCCTTGCCGGAGGCCCCGTGCTGGATCTTGACCGGTGCGCCCAGCAGTTCGGCGAGACGCGTTTCGAGCCGTGCCACATCGGTATTGCCCGACGCGCTCGGCGCAGGCTTGGCAGTCTCTTTGCCGCTGGCGTTCTGCTTGGCCAACGCCTCGGTCTGGCGCACGGTTAGATCGCGTTCGACGACTTCACGCGCAATGCTACGCTGACGCGCGGCGGGAAGCGTCAGCAGGGCACGTGCATGCCCCATGTCCAGGTCGCCGCGCTCTAGCAGGGTCTGCACTTCCTCGTCGAGACTCAAAAGACGCAGTAGGTTCGCCACTTGCGCGCGCGATTTGCCCACCGCATCGGCCACCTGCTGTTGCGTGAGTTCGAAGTCGTCGAGCAGACGCTTCAGCGCCGTGGCTTCTTCCACTGGGTTGAGGTTTTCACGCTGGATGTTTTCGATCAGCGCCAAGGCGAGGGCGGCCTCGTCGCTGACTTCGCGCACCACGGCGGGGATGACGTCGAGCTCCGCCAATTGCGCCGCCCGCCAGCGTCGTTCGCCGGCGATGATCTCATAGCGAGACTCGCCCATCGGTCGAACCACGATGGGTTGCATGACGCCCTGGGCACGAATCGAATCGGCCAGTTCCTCGAGCGACTCCGGCTGGATATCGCGCCGTGGCTGATACTTGCCTCGACTCAGTTGTCCCAACGGCAAGCGCATCAAGCGCTCGTGCTCCTCGCTGGCAACCGGGGCCTGAGCGGGCTCCAACACGACGTCGCCGTCGATGGCGTCATCGCCGAGTGTATCGCGTTGACGCGCGCCTGCACCGATCAAGGCATCCAGGCCGCGTCCCAGTGCGCGTTTGCGCGTCATAAGTATTCCCTCGATTCGTCTCCCACTCGCCTGGGACGCATCATAGCGCCAGGCGGCGGATCAGTTCCTTGGCCAACACCCGATGGGCCTGGCTCCCACGCGACAGGCGCGCATACTTGGTCACCGGCAAGCCATGGCTCGGCGCCTCGGCGACGCGAACGTTGCGCGGAATGGTCGCCTTGAGCAAGGTATCACCGAAATATTGGCTCAATTGCTTGCTGACGTCGCGCGTCAGGCTATTGCGGGCGTCGTACATGGTGCGCACGATGCCGAACACCTCCAGCGACGGGTTCACGCTGGCCTGGATCTGTTCGACGGTATCCAGAAGCGCCGAGAGCCCTTCCAGGGCATAGAATTCGCATTGCAGGGGAATCAACACCCCGTCCGCCGCGGTCAAGGCATTGACGGTCAGCATGTTGAGAGACGGCGGACAGTCGATGATCACCACGTCGTAGCTGGCCGCTGCGCTGCCCAGGGCCTCTCCTAGACAACGCTCACGACCGTCGCGGTCGAGGAGGTCGACCTCGGCGGCGGTCAGGTCGCCGTTGCCAGGCAGCAGGGCATAGCCAGCGTCGGGGCAGTCGAGGATGACCTCGCTGGCACGTCGTCCCTCGAGCAATACCTCGAGCACGCTGCCATCGAGTTCGTGCTTGTCGATGCCACTGCCCATGGTGGCATGTCCCTGGGGATCGAGGTCGACCAATAGGACCCGCCTGTCCAGCGCGGCGAGACAGGCCGCGAGATTGACCGCGGTGGTGGTCTTGCCAACGCCCCCCTTCTGGTTGGTCAAGGCGATTATCTTGGTCACGATCGACTCCCATTATCGACAACGCCCGAAAACGGCAGCGCTGGTGGCATTCAACTATGTCGCAGGCGCACGAGCACACGTTGCGCCTCATCGCCCGGCACCGCCAGCAGGCGGTTTTCAACGAGTGTCACCTCGCTCGGCAAGGCGGCAAGCTCCGTCTCCACATCACGCCCCTTCATCGCCAACCATTCGCCATCCTCGGCCAACAAGGGGCGCGTTAGCGTGAGGAAGGTCGCCAGATCGGCGAAGGCCCGCGATACGATCTGATCGAAACCGCCATGCTCGAAGGTTTCGACCCGCGCTTGCACCGGCGTGACGTTATCCAGCCCCAACTCTAGAATGGCCTGGCGCTGAAAGCGTACTTTTTTGCCATTGCCGTCGAGCATGGTAACCATCAAGCGAGGATCGAGGATCGCCAATACCAAGCCAGGCAATCCGGCGCCCGCGCCGACATCGAGCAGCGTCGGACCGCGCACGGCGGCCGCGATGCTGGCGCTATCGAGCAGATGGCGGGTGACCATCTGCTCAGGATCGCGTACCGCGGTGAGGTTATAGGCGCGGTTCCACTTGTGCAACAACGCGAGCAACGCCAACAGGCGTTCACGGGCAATGGCATCGACCTCCACCCCGAGCGCGGCGAGACCGGTATCGAGGCGTGTTTCACAAGCTGGGGTCATGCGTTGGCCGCCTGAAGAGACTGTTCATCGATCAGGCGACGCTTCTTGAGATGTACCAGCAATAGCGACACGGCCGCCGGGGTGACACCGGAGATACGTCCCGCCTGCGCCAGCGTCTCAGGTCGCGCAGCCTCGAGCTTCTGACGGATCTCGTGGGAGAGGCCGTCGATGCGTGCGTAGTCCAGATCTTCGGGCAGACGCAGTGTCTCATGGCGGCGCAGACGCTCGATCTCGTCTTGCTGACGCGCGATGTATCCCTGGTACTTGGCCTGGATCTGGACCTGCTCGGCGACGCTGGGATCGAGCGCAGGCGCCTCGTCGTCGAGGTCGGCATGCGTCAGTTCGGGACGCTTGAGTAGATCCGCAAGGCGATATTCGCGAGCCAACGGCTTGTCGAGCTTGCTTGACAGGCGCTGGGCCAGCTCGCTCTGGGGTTGTACCCAGGTATCCCGCAAGCGTTCGGATTCGCGAGCAATGGCCTCGCGCTTGGTGGAAAAACGCTGCCAACGCTCGTCGTCGACGAGCCCCAGTTCCCGCCCAATCTCGGTGAGACGCAAGTCGGCATTATCCTCGCGTAGCAGCAAGCGATGCTCGGCCCGCGACGTGAACATGCGGTAAGGCTCCTGGGTGCCCATGGTGATCAGGTCATCGACCAGCACCCCGAGATAAGCCTCGTCACGGCGCGGTGACCAGGCATCCTGCCCCTGGGCGCGTCGTGCGGCGTTGAGCCCGGCCAGCAAGCCCTGGGCGGCAGCTTCCTCGTAACCGGTGGTGCCGTTGATCTGACCGGCGAAGAACAGGTTGTGGATAAATTTGGTTTCCAACGAGTGACGCAGATCGCGTGGATCGAAGAAATCATATTCGATGGCATAACCGGGACGCGTGATGTGCGCGTTCTCGAAGCCTTTGATCGAACGCACCACCTGGAACTGCACGTCGAAGGGCAGCGACGTCGAGATCCCGTTGGGATAGAGCTCGTGGGTATCGAGGCCTTCGGGCTCGACGAAGATCTGATGACTCGATTTGTCCGCGAAGCGGTTCACCTTGTCTTCGATGGACGGGCAATAGCGCGGCCCGACGCCCCCGATGACGCCGGAATACATCGGCGAGCGTTCGAGATTGGCGTGAATGATCTCGTGGGTACGGGCGTTGGTATGCGCGATGTGGCAGTTCATCTGGCGCGGATGCTGCTCGCGGTTGCCGAGATATGACATCACCGGGGTCGGCGTATCGCCCGGTTGGGTCTCGAGTACCGAGAAATCCACGCTTTTGGCATCCAAGCGCGGCGGCGTTCCGGTCTTGAGCCGATCGACGTTGAATGGCAGGGCACGCAGGCGTTGTGCCAAGGCGTTGGAGGACGGATCCCCGGCCCGCCCACCGGAGTGATTGTCCAACCCGATGTGGATAACGCCGCCGAGGAAGGTACCCGTGCACAGCACCACGCTCTCGCCATAGACCCGGATACCCGTCTGCGTAACGACGCCTCGCACCGTATCGCCATCGACGATCAAGTCGTCAGCGGCCTGTTGGAAGAGCGTCAGATGCGGCTGGTTTTCCAGTTGGCTACGAATCGCGGCCTTGTAGCGGACGCGATCGGCTTGGGCTCTAGTGGCACGCACGGCGGGACCCTTGCGGGCATTGAGTACACGGAACTGAATGCCGCCGAGATCGGTGGCATGCGCCATGGCGCCGCCTAAGGCATCGATTTCTTTGACCAGATGGCTCTTGCCAATCCCACCGATGGCGGGATTGCAGGACATCTGGCCGAGCGTCTCGATGTTATGCGTCAGCAATAGCGTCTGACAGCCCATGCGAGCGGCAGCCAGTGCGGCTTCGGTCCCCGCATGGCCCCCGCCGATGACGATGACATCAAAGCGGTCTGGATAATCCACGTTACACCTCGAATCGCAGCGTATGGCTGCGGTCGTGCATGTCGGCAAGCTTCATCGTCAGGCGATGAAGCTTGGCAAATAGCCGGACAGTATAAACCCCTTGTGAGTAACCGTCAGGGTTTTCCACACATGGATTGCCAGTGGGTTGGCTCCTCATCGGGTCTCTTATTAATAACAATATAGAATTTAAAAGAAGTTCTGTTGTTGTTGTTATTACTGGTATCGGAAAAATCTGGGGATAAGTGGAAAAATTCGAGTGTTGAAAGCTTGTTACGCTGTTCACTCTTGATCGGAAAAAGCGCCAACAGCCTGCGCGGGAACGGGGGATGGCCTGTGGATGGAAGGGGGGCTTATCCACACGCCAGATCGTTCACTACTTGTCCCCAGGCACATACCAGGGCTTCGCCCATAGTGGTCAACATTTGTCGGCGTTGCCTCTTAACCCCCGCATGACGGGGCTGGTGACGAAAATGAGCGGGTTATGACATCAATGTTATGCACAGGCAAAAAATCGCCCTGTGAATGTGGAAATGAAGCGCGGCGACCCTTGGAGGTCGCCGCGTGATCGTGAGGTGGGAGCGTTATTTGATGTTCGAGAACAAAAAGCTAGTGCTTGAGAACGCGGGAGAGGAAAGCTTGGGTGCGTTCGTGGTGAGGGTGATCGAAGACTTCTTGTGGCGTGCCTTCTTCGACGATGCGCCCGTCATGCACGAAGATGACGCGATCGGCGACCTCGCGTGCAAAGCCCATCTCGTGGGTCACGATCATCATCGTCATGCCTTCATTGGCCAGTTCACGCATGGCATCGAGTACTTCGCCGATCATTTCCGGGTCGAGAGCCGAGGTGGGTTCATCGAATAGCATCAGCCGCGGTTCCATGGCCAATGCGCGTGCCAAGGCGACACGCTGCTGCTGGCCCCCGGAGAGCTGGCTAGGATACTTGTCGGCTTGATTGCTGATGCCCACGCGATCGAGCAGTCGATCGGCGATTTCCCGGGCCTTGGCGTTGTTGAGCCCACGTACTTTCTCCGGCGCCAGCGTGACGTTGGCATGCACCGACAGGTGGGGAAACAGATTGAATTGCTGGAAGACCATTCCGACCTCGGTACGGATGGTCTGCAACGATTTCCCGCCCTTGCCGTGCGGTGTGAGTTCGTTGCCATCGACGACGATGCGTCCCGACTGGAACTCCTCGAGGCCGTTGACACAGCGAATGAGCGTCGATTTGCCGGAGCCGCTGGCACCAACGATGACGACTACCTCACCGGCGGCGATCTCGAGGTCGATATCCTGCATCACGTGCAGGCTACCGAAATACTTGTTGACCTTCTCCATCGTGACGATCGGAGCGGTGGAATCTTGCTGACTGTCATTCATGATAGGCGCCTCATTGTCCGACCAGGCCCTTGCGCTCGAGCAGGCGCAAGGCGAAAGAGAGACTCAGGGTGATCGCCAGATAGAGCAAGGCGACCATCAAATAGACCTCGAGCGCGGTGAAGGTGGTCGCGATATAGACCTGGCCCTGGCGCACCAGCTCGCCCACACCGATGACCGAGAACAGCGAAGTGTCCTTGATGCTGACGATGCCCTGGTTGCCGAGCGCTGGAATCATGCGACGTAGCGCCTGGGGCCAGATGATGTAGCGGAAGGTATCGGTTCGTGACAGGCCTAGCGATAAGCCGGCCTCGCGCTGGCCCTTTTCGATGGATTGCACGCCGCCACGCACGATTTCCGAAATATAGGCACCCGCGTTGAGGGCGATGGCGGCGATACCGGCGACGACGGCGTTGATCGGGCCACCGAGGAGTTGCGGCAAGCCATAGAAGATGAACAGCACCTGCACGAGCACCGGAGTGCCACGGAAGATCTCGATGTAGACCGTGGCGGGCCAGCGTAGTAAGCGCAGCGGACTGATGCGTAGAAGGCCAAAGATGATACCGATCAGAAAGCCGATGGCGAGACCACCGAACGAGATCAGTAAGGTCCAGGGAATACCAGTGAGCAGATGCGGGAGGGAGGCGATGGCCGCCTGCCAGTCGAACTGGAAGTTGACGTCCACGAAGGTGTCTCCAGGGTCGTGCCTCGGCGTACGTGCGCGCTGAGGCGACGACGCTTACGGTGGATGATGAGCCATGAAAAGGGGCCGGGTGCATGCCCACCCGGCCCCTAAAGGATCGTCGTATTTATTCGGCGTCAGGTGCCTTGCCGAACCACTTTTCGTAGATATCGTCGTAGGTGCCGTCTTCACGCATCTCGCTGAGCGCTTCGTTGGCGGGTTCTACCCATTCGCTGCCCTTGGCGAAGGCGATGCCGTATTGCTGGCCTTCATACAGTGGCCCGACCACCTTGGCCTTGCCTTTGCCCTTGGTCTCGGCGAAATAGCCGACATTGGGCGCATCGTAGAATACGGCGTCGACACTGCCGCCCATGAGAGCCATGTACATGTCGGAACTGCCGGGGTACGGGGTGATTTCGGCGTCGTCACCGAGTTCTTCCTGAAGGTAATCGTAACTCGTGGACCCGATTTTGGTGCCGATACGCATGCCTTCGAGATCGTCGAGTTCCTCGACGTCGTCGTTGCTGCTGGGGACCAGGATGCGCAGACCGCTGTCGTAGTACGGATCGGAGAAATCGACGATCTCACCGCGTTCATCGGTAATGGTGATCCCCGCGATGGCGATATCGACGTTCCCGGTCTGCACGGCGGGGATGATGCCGTTGAAGTCCATGGTGTTGAGATCGATGTCGAAGCCGGCACGATCGGCGATGGTGTTGATGATGTCGATGTCGAAACCGACCATTTCGCCGCTATCCTCGTCCATCATCTCGAAGGGTACGAAGCTGGGGTCGGTGGCCACGGCGAGCGTGGGCGTATCCTGGGCGAGAGCGGCACCGCTGGTGCCCAGTGCCAGAGCCAGGGCGGAAAGACGTAGTGGCAGACGTAGTGGCAGACATAGTGGCAAGTGTTTCATAGCGTTCCCCGTTTACTGTTGTTGATGGGACCGGCTCTACATTGACGAGTCCCGGTGGGGGCGTCAAGTAGAGAGAAGGGGAACGCGAAGGGAGAGAAGGGGCATCCGCGTGACGGACGCCCGAGGCGCTGCATGACCGCTCAGACGGCGAACGAGGCACCGCAGCCGCAGGTAGATGTGGCGTTGGGGTTCTTGATGATGAAGCGCGCCCCGGCGAGGCCTTCCTCGAAATCCACCGTGGAGCCGACCAGATATTGATACGAGAGCGCATCAATGATCATCGACGCACCGCCATGTTCGATGACGGTATCCTCATCGCCGACATTCTCGGCGAAATCGAAGCCGTACTGGAAGCCCGAGCAGCCCCCACCGGTGACGTAGACACGCAGTTTGAGACCCGGCTTGCCCTCTTCCTCGACCAATACGCCCAGACGCTGGGCGGCGGCATCGGTCAAGTACATGGGCACCGGGACGAACGATTCAGCCCCGCTCATGGGTGACCTCCTTAATCCATCGTGTGGCTTATGGCTTCCCATTATCGTGAAAACCAAGCAAAACGGTCAACTTTGTATTGCGCTGAAGGCGCTGCCTACCGCCCTTCGCTAAGGTGTATGATAGAAAATACGCTATGTCAGGTTGCCATGGCGACACCGGGGCGTGGCCATGCCGCGCGCCATGACCTCGGTGGAATTATCCGGTCATGGGGAGATACGGTGTGCCTTTGCGTCGGTTTCGACCACCGCTCAAGCGGCCCAGTATGGAAGTTTTTCGTCGCCGCTTGGCAAGCGTCGATGCATTGCCACAGTTATGTGTGCTGGGGGTCCTTTCGGGGCTTCTGACCGGCGGTTTGATGGTCGTATTTCGCGGCGCACTGGAGTTTGGGGCGTTGGCCTTCATGCCGGATGGCGACCCCGAGGCTTTCGAGCGACTCGCAGTACCGCTTCGCGTCGTGTTGCCGTTGATCGCCGTGGCACTGATCGGTTTGTGGCTGTGGCGTATGCCGACGAGCGCCGGCAAGATCGGCATCGGCCATGTCATCGAACGGTTGACTTATCATCAGGGCAAGATGCCGCTGCGCAACTGGATCACCCAGTGGTGGGTTGGGCTAGTGGCCCTGCTGGGCGGTCTTTCCGCAGGGCGCGAGGGGCCTGCCATTCATCTTGGTGCGGCGGCGTCGAGCTGGATCGGCCAGACCATGCGGCTGCCCCACAATAGCTTGCGCGTGTTGGTGGGATGCGGCACGGCAGCGGGTATCGCCGCGTCGTTCAATACGCCGATTGCTGGCGTCATCTTCGCCATGGAAGTGGTGATGATGGAGTACACCATCACCGGTTTCATGCCGGTGATTCTGGCCTCGACCACGGGTGCCGTTGTGTCGCAGTTGGTTTACGGTTCCCAGCCCGCCTTCTCGGTGCCCAGCGTGCAGTTGGCCTCGTTGTTCGATCTACCCTGGATTGCTGTTACGGCCGTATTGATCGGGCTGGTGGCCGGTGGCTTCGTGCGTTTTGCCAGGCCTGCAGTGTGGCAGAAGCGCCTACCCATGTGGGGTCGATTCCTGGCGGTGGGCGTTGCGGTGGCGGCACTGGCCTGGTGGTATCCCCAAGTCCAGGGCATGGGCTACGATTCGCTGGAGCGCATTCTCGTCGGCCAGCCGACGCTGGATGTGTTGATCGCCGTAGCGTTCGGCAAGCTAGCGCTGACGGCACTGGCCATCGCCTTCGGAGTCCCGGTGAGCATCATTGGGCCGATTCTGGTGGCGGGGGCGGCCCTGGGGACGTTGTGCGGACTGTTATGGGCCACACTGATGCCGGAGTTGGCCTCGTCGCCGACGGTGTTCTCACTGCTGGGCATGGCCGCCATGATGGGGGCCGTCCTGCAGGCGCCCCTGGCGGCGTTGATGGCGCTTCTGGAGTTGACGCACAATTCGAGCATCCTGCTGCCAGGCATGCTGGCGGTGGTCATTGCGGTGCTGGTGGCGCGTCAGGGGTATCACTGCTCGGGTTTTTTCATCTCCACGCTCGATAATCAGGGTCTGCATCCCTTGCAGCGCCCCTTGATGCAAGCCTTGTCACGGGTCGCGGTGCCCGCCGTCATGGAACGGAGCGTGGCGCGGGCTCCGCGCGTGTTGTCGCGGTCACAGGCTCAGGAATTGCTGGCCGGCAAACCCACTTGGCTGGTGGTCTCGCGTGAGGACGACAAACCCCCGGTGGGGCTCAAGGCCGCCGGCTTGGCGCGGCTCATGCTCGACGAGAAATGGCAGGACGAATCCCGCTTCGACCTGTTGGAAATCCCCGGTCAGCGTGTCGATCTGGCGCCCATTTCCTTGCAGGCAACGCTCTCGGAGGCTTTCGAGCAACTCAACAAGTATGGCGTCGATGTGCTCTACGTCGAGCACACCACGGCGCCGCTCATTCGTAAGATTTCGGGTATCATCACCCGCGACGCCATCGAGAACTACTACCGTAACAAATGACTCCGGCACTGCTCCGCAGCATTTTTCAGCAAGAACGTAGGACTAGCATTAAGGAATCGCCATGTATCATTGGATCTTATCGCTGCATCTGGTTGCCGTCATGACCTGGTTCGCGGCGCTTTTCTTCCTCCCCCGCTTGTTCGTCTATCATGCTCAGGCGCGCGATCATGGCGATGAACAGGCGATGGGCTACTTTCAGCTCATGGAAAGGCGTCTCTACAAGGGGATCATGTTGCCGGCGATGATCGCGGTGATCGTTTTTGGGGGGCTGCTGATCTATCTGGTGCCGAGCGTCCTGAGTAATGGCTCGTTTCATGTCAAACTGCTGCTGGTCGCGTTATTGATCGGCTACCATCATGTTTGTCTGGCCTACCTCAAGCAGTTCGCGGCGGAGCGTTGCCAGAAGAGTTTGAAATTCCTGCGTATCTTCAATGGCATACCCATCCTGCTGCTGCTCGCCATCATCCTGCTCGTCGTCTTCCAGCCGTTTTGATGGCGACGCCAAGATTGCCGGCGGTGCTAGTGCTTGCTGGTCACGATCCCACTGGCGGTGCGGGGTTGACCGCCGATGCCGAAGCCATCCGCGCCTGTGGTGGCTGGCCATTGACCGTACCCACAGCGCTGACGGTGCAAACCACGCGTGACGTACAGCGCGTCATGCCGTGTTCGCGCGAAAGCATCGAAAGCGCTTGCGAGGCTTTGTTTGCGGATATCGAGATCAGCGCCATCAAGGTGGGGCTGATCGCCGATCGTGCGTCCCTCGAAGCGGTCATCGCCGTGGTGAGCGCGCATCCCCATTTACCGTTGGTCGTCGACCCGGTGATGCGTGCCGGTGGCGGCGGTGCACTGACGCCGGACGACAACATGGCGATGTTCTGCGAACGTCTGCTTCCGCTAGTGGATATCTTGACGCCCAATCGCCAGGAACTGGCGCGTCTGAGTACGGCTTCCGGCAGCGAGGTTGACCGGGTGGTCGAACTGATGTCGCTGGGCGCGCAGGCGATTCTGGTCACCGGTGCCGATGCTTGGGAAGATGAGATATCCGTGCGCGATGAGGTTGTCCACACCCTGCATACCCCCGACAATAGTCGCCAATGGCGTTGGCCACGCTTAGCGGGCGACTACCATGGATCGGGATGTACCCTGGCGGCTTCGCTAGCCGCGCGCCTGGCGTGTGGTGAATCCTTGATCGAAGCATGTAGCCAAGCCCAGCGAGTGGCGTGGGATAGCTTGGTGCATGCGCAACGTCTCGGGCACGGACAGGCGTTACCCGATCGCTTGTGGCGATTGCCGCCCTTCGAGAGCGAGACGACATGACGGCGGATTGGACGCAAGGCATTTACGCCATTACCGATGCGACGCTGCTGCCGGATGATGAGCGTTTGTTCGCGGCTTGCGAGCGCGCCTTGAGCGCGCGTCCAGCGTTGCTGCAGTACCGGGACAAGTCGGCGGATGCCGATAAACGCTGGCGCCAGGCCGCGACCTTGGCGGGATATTGTCACGATGCCGGGGTTCCGCTGATCGTCAATGACGATATCGCCCTGGCGGTGCGACTGAGCGCGCGTTTCGGCCCCCTTATCGGGGTGCATCTGGGGCAGCAGGATGGCGCGTTGGATGCCGCGCGCGAGGCCCTGGGGCCCGCAGCGATCATCGGCGCGACCTGCCATGCGCGCTTGGATCTGGCTGAGCGCGCGGCGGCCGAAGGGGCCAGTTACCTGGCTTTCGGGCGTTTCTTCGCTTCGCGCACCAAGCCCGAGGCGCCACCGGCGCCCTTGACGCTGCTCGGCGATGCAGCGCGTTTCGGCCTGCCGCGTGTGGCGATCGGCGGACTCGACGTCCACACTATGCGTCTAGCCAGGGAGGCTGGCGCGGAGTTGCTGGCCACGGTGCATGCGGTCTTCGGCGCTGACGACCCTTCCATTGCCATCAAGGGACTGCAGGCAAGTCTCACCGAGGTGGCGCGCCACTGAATTATCCACAGGTTCGAGCGGAGAGTTGTTCGACCTGTCCAGAGATTTATCCACACTTTCTTTCAGCGACACGTTATTTTAGCCAAACACAGCCAGAGGAAGTCATGACCACGTCCGCACAACTCTTCGAGCAGGCTTGCCGTCACATCCCCGGCGGTGTGAACTCACCCGTGCGCGCCTTCAAGGGCATGGAACGTGCCCCGGTATTCGTGGAACGTGCCCAGGGCGCTTATCTCTACGATGTCGAAGGCCAGCGCTACATCGATTATGTCGGTTCCTGGGGACCGTTGATCACTGGCCACGCGGATCCCGATGTGCTGGGCGCGGTACGCGCGCGACTCGACGATGGGTTGTCCTTCGGCACGCCGACCGCCATCGAAACGCGCATGGCCGAGCTGATCTGCGACATCATGCCGTCCATCGACATGGTGCGCATGGTCAACTCGGGCACCGAGGCCACCATGTCGGCGATTCGCCTGGCGCGCGGTCATACCGGGCGCGACAAGATCGTCAAGTTCGAGGGTAATTATCACGGTCATTCCGACTCGTTGCTGGTCAAGGCCGGTTCCGGCGCGCTGACCCATGGCGAGCCCAGCTCGCCCGGCGTGCCGGCGTCCCTCGCCGAGCATACCGTGACGTTGCCCTATAACGATCTCGAGGCGGTACGCGCGTGTTTCGCCGAGCTGGGTGACGAGATCGCCGGCATCATCGTCGAGCCGGTAGCGGGCAACATGAATTGCATCCCGCCGCAGCCTGATTTCCTCAAGGGCCTGCGCGAGATCTGCGATGAGCATGGCAGCGTGCTGATCTTCGATGAGGTGATGACCGGTTTTCGCGTGGCGCTGGGTGGGGCTCAGGCGCATTTCGGTGTGACTCCGGATCTTACGTGCCTGGGCAAGATCGTCGGTGGTGGCATGCCGGTCGGCGCTTTCGGCGGGACGCGCGAGCTGATGGAGCAAGTATCGCCTTTAGGACCGATCTACCAGGCGGGTACGCTGGCTGGCAATCCACTGGCCATGGCCGCGGGGATCGCACTGCTCGAAAAGATTCGTGAACCGGGCTTCCACGATACGCTCGGCGAACGCGTGACGACACTGTGCGATGGTCTGGAAGCCCGAGCGGACGCGGCTGGCGTGGATTTGATCACCCAGCGTGCGGGCGGCATGTTCGGCGTTTTCTTCACGGCCCAGCGGCGTGTCGATAATTTCGCTCAGGCCACTGCCTGCGATGCGGATACCTTCCGGCGCTTCTTCCTGGGTATGCTTGAAGAAGGCGTGTATCTGGCACCTTCGCCGTTCGAGGCAGGTTTCATGTCGAGCGCACACACGGCAGCCGATATCCAGACGACCCTGGATGCCGCCGAACGGGTACTGGCGACACTGGGACAGGCCTGATATAGCGGGTGAACGATGCAATGCAACGACAGGATGCGGGAGAACGCTCAGTGAGCCAGGTATTGATCGAGGCATTGCGCCAAGGCAAGGAATTTGGACACTCGGTCGGGGAGATCGAGGTGTTCGAGACCCATATTTCCTGGGTCATCCTCACTGGCGACTATGCCTACAAGATCAAGAAGCCGCTGGATTTCGGTAGCTTTCTGGACTTTTCGACTCTCGAAAAGCGGCGTCGGCTCTGCGAGCAGGAAGTGCGTCTCAATCGGCGGCTAGCCCCGGCGCTGTATCTGGAGACGGTGCCCATCAGCGGTACGCCCGAGGCGCCGCGACTGGATGGCAGTGGCACGCCGTTCGAATATGCCGTCAAGATGCGCCAGTTCAGCAACCGCCACCTGTTCAGCACCCTGCAAGTTAGCGGTGAGCTTTCGGTGGAGCTGCTCGACGACCTCGTCGATCAGTTGGTGGCATTTCACGAAGACGCGCCGCGTATCAGCGGCGATAGTCCGTTGGGGTCGCCGGATACCGTGCGCCGCACCTTGGACCGCGAGTTTCGCCTGATCGAGGCGCGGCTCGACGACACCCAGGCACGCGAACGCCTCTCGCGACTCGAGACGTGGAGCCTGGACAGCTTCGCGCGACTCGAGCATGAGTTCGAGCGGCGCTGGCGCGAAGGCTACGTGCGCGAGATCCACGGTGACATTCACCTTGGCAACGCGGTGCATTTCGAAGGCCGCGCGCTGCTCTTCGACGGCCTGGAGTTCAACGCCGAACTGCGCTGGAACGATGTCGGCTGCGAGCTGGCGTTCTTGTTGATGGATCTCGAGGCGCGCGGTGAACAGGCCTTCGCCAATCATGTGCTCAATCGCTACCTGGAACTCTCCGGCGATTACGAGCTGGTGCGCCTGCTTGCCTATTACAAGCTTTATCGGGCGCTGGTGCGGGCCAAGGTGGCGATGCTGCATTACCATCAACCGCAATTGACGCCTGACGAACGCCAGGAAGTGTACGCTGAGTACCAGCATTACATTGCTTTGGCCGAGCGTTACAGCGAGTTTCGTTTCCCGTATCTGATCGTTGGCGTGGGGGTCTCGGGTAGTGGCAAGAGCCGTTTCACCGGTGAGATGGTGCAAAGGCTGGGCGGTGTGCGAGTGCGCTCCGACATCGAACGCAAGCGCCTGTACGGCTTTGAGGCCCAGGCCAGCACCGCCGATGGTGCCGATATCTATACCTCTCAGGCCACTGTACGTACCTATGCTCGCCTCGCGGAGCTGGCGGGGATCTTGCTGGAATCAGGGCTGCCGGCGTGTGTCGATGCCACCTGCTTGACACGCGCTCAGCGCACGCAACTGTGCTTCGAAGCCGAACGTCGCGGGTTGCCGGTGTTGCTGGTGAGTTTCGAAGCGGATGAAGCGACCCTGCGCGCGCGCATCGAAAGGCGTGCCCAGCGCGGTGGGGATCCCTCCGAAGCGGGGCTCGAGGTACTCGAAAACCAGCTGGCACGTTTCGAACCCTTCGCCGATGATGAGCTGAGTCATCTGGTCCATCTCGATACCACGGCACCGGATGCCAATCGCACCCTAGTGTCGATGATTCAAGAGCGTATCCAGCTCAATTGAGACGCCGTCGTCGCCATGTAGCGGCGGCGTCATGGGCCTGTCATGTCCCCCCTTTATGCTAAAGGAGTGGTTAGGGTCGTCACGTTGCCGCATGTCGTGTGGGCGATGTGAATCTCGTGACATTGCGCCGCTCTTTTGGGAGCGGCGCTTTTTTTGTCGATACCGTCGGGTCATGACGTGCGCGCCTTGCGGGGGCTGCGCAGCGAGACCATAGGGGGGGCACCGAGGTTCTGGCGTGCCCAGTTCATGGCCTGAATACGGTTGTGAACCTTGATCTTGCGGAAGATGTTGTAAAGATGCGACTTGACGGTATGCTCGCTGACGAAGAGCTGATCGGCGATTTCGGTGTTGGACGCGCCGGTGCCCAGCAGGCCGATGATTTCCAGCTCGCGGTGGGTCAAGCCACATACCGGACGATACGCGTTGAGCTGTTGGCGGCGATAGAAATCGATCAGACGTGTCATGAGGTTGCGTGACATCCACAGATCGCCTTCGAGAAGCTTGGCGATCCCCTTGCAGATCAGCAGCAGATTGTCCTGGCGATAAAAGACGCCCTGCAGATGCAGGCTGATCAGAAGTTCCGCCGCATGCTCATCGTCACGCAGGTTGAAGGCCGCGAGGATCATCTCCGGGCTTTCACTGGCGCGGCTGTTCCATAGATGCATGCAGTTTTCGTCGACATGGTCGGCATCCAGCAATACCACGACCTTGCAATCCGTGGGCGGCTCGAAGCTTTCTTGGGTGCTCAGCGCCGAGACCTGGCAATCGAGCTGCTGGCGAATGTAATCGATGAACAGCTGCGACTGCGGATTGCAGTCAGTGACCATCAGAACCCTTGTATTGTCCATGCTCATGCGTTTCATCCCGGTGTTGTGTGAGCCATTATCAGTGGCATCTCCCGACTTTCTCATGGCCGGTTTCATGCCGAATTGCCTTCAAGCCTTATCCGAGACACGCCTTTTGTAAATAGACAGTAATCCCGGTATCTTAAAACTTAAAAGAATATAATCTTTATATTTTATAACTTTTATTAATTTTATAGTCGCATCAAGTGGTTGGATGGGGCTCGCAAGTATTCCGATGAGCACGGCGTGGGTGGGGGCAGAGAAATTTCAGTCATGCCGCTCATTTATATTAGGCAAATAGTGACTCAAAAGTATGAGAAATTTCATTTACGTCATTAACATATTGTTTTAAAAGATATATTAATTAACGGTCAGAGTGGTTTCCCGACCGTAGAGCGGTCCGTAGAATGAGTGACCGAACGATAAGGAGGAAGCATGATGGCGGATCGAAAGACCCTGGTGCTGGCCAGCGGCAATGCCGGCAAGTTGCGTGAATTCCAGCACTTGCTGAGCCCCTTGGGCCTTGAGGTGCGCCCGCAGCACGACTTCGCCGTGACCGAGGTCGAGGAAACCGGCCTGACCTTCGTCGAGAACGCCCTGCTCAAGGCCCGCGAAGCGGCGCGAGTTAGCGGATGTCCCGCGCTCGCCGACGACTCGGGACTGGATGTCGACGCCTTGTATGGCGCGCCGGGGATTTACTCGGCGCGTTTTGCAGGCGAACCCAAGGATGATGCCGCCAATAACCGCAAGCTCCTGGAAACGCTCGATGCGGTGCCGGAAGGACAACGCACCGCGCGGTTCTGGTGCGTACTGGTGTACTTGCGTCACGCCGAGGATCCCGTGCCGCATATCGTGCAATGTGCCTGGGAAGGGGAAATCCTGGCGCATCCGCGGGGCGAAGGAGGTTTCGGCTACGATTCGCTCTTCTGGGTGCCAGAACGCGGCATGAGTGCCGCGGAGCTACCCGCCGAGGACAAGAACCGACTCAGCCATCGGGGGCGTGCCATGACCGCGCTGCTTGCCCAATTGTCCGCCGACTCATGACGACTCTGCCTCCCTTGTCGCTCTATGTGCATGTGCCCTGGTGCGTGCGCAAATGCCCATATTGCGATTTCAACTCGCATGGCGTGGGCCATGATCGCACGCTGCCCGAACGCGCTTATGTCGATGCCCTGCTCGACGATCTGGACGCGGAGTTGGCGTTGGCCAGCGGCCGCGAGCTGGTGAGCATCTTCATCGGCGGTGGCACGCCCAGCCTGCTGAGCGGCGCGGCGTATCGGCGTCTGTTGCAGGCGATAGAGGCACGTTTACCGTTCGCCTCGGATATCGAGATCACTCTCGAAGCCAATCCCGGGGCCGTGGAACACGACCGCTTCGCGGCCTATCGCGAGGCCGGCATCAACCGCCTGTCGCTGGGGGTGCAGAGTTTCCAGTCTCGCCAGCTCGAGCGGCTGGGGCGCATTCATGGCGGCGATGAAGCCGCCCAGGCATTGCGCAACGCGCGCGCGGCGGGGTTCGAGAACATCAACCTCGATCTGATGCACGGGCTTCCCGAGCAGGGCGTGGAAGATGCCCTGGCAGATATCGATCGGGCGCTGGCATTGGCGCCCGAACATATCTCCTGGTATCAGCTCACGCTCGAGCCCAATACCGAGTTCTACTCTCAGCCCCCGTGCTTACCCGATGAGGACGTTCTGTGCGATATCCAGGAGGCTGGGCATGCGCGGCTCGAGGCTGCCGGTTATCAACGCTACGAGATTTCCGCCTACACGCGTCCCGATCGCCAGGCGCGCCACAACCTCAACTACTGGACGTTCGGCGACTATCTCGGCATCGGGGCCGGGGCGCACGGCAAGTTGAGTGCGTGGCAGCCCGATGGCAGCCTGGCCATCGAACGACGCTGGAAGGTGCGTCAGCCGGAAGCCTATCTGCGGCGCGCACAGGATCCACGCGGTTTCGTCGCCGGGCGTCGCGCTCTCGAAACGCCGGATTTGCCGCTGGAGTTTTTGATGAATGCCCTGCGTCTCACCGAGGGCGTGCCGCGACATTATTGGCGCGAGCGGAGCGGCCAGCCTGATACACTGCTCGACGCCCGACTGGAAGAGGCCCAGGCCAAGGGATTGCTGCGCGACCCGGCGCAGCGTCTACAGGCATCGCCTCATGGACTGTTATTCTTGAACGACCTGCTCGCGCTTTGCGATGAGCAGGGGCCAACGTTTCGATAGCAGGAATGCTAGAACGTTTTACGAAACGCATCACAGCAAAGGAGAAAGGACGCATGCAACGCTCGATATGGATGGCGATTCCACTGGCTCTGGCGATTGGTGTCACGGGGTGTGCAAGCAACGATGCGCAAACCGGCGGCCAACAGAGCGACCACGGCAAGACACTCGGTGGTGCGGGCATCGGTGCCGCGGTGGGCGCAATTGCCGGAGCACTGACCGGGGACGGCAGCAGCAGCACCCGTGACCGTGCGTTGATCGGGGCGACTGCCGGGGCAGCCATCGGCGGCGGTGTGGGTGCCTACATGGATGCGCAAGAAGAAAAGCTGCGCAAGGATCTCGACGGGACCGGTATCGGGGTCGATCGTCAGGGCGACAACATCGTCCTCAACATGCCCAGCAGCGTGACCTTCGCGGTCGACTCCAGCGAGCTGCGGACGCCCGCTCGTCAGGCACTCAACGATGCCACCGCCGTCATGCGCGAGTATCCCAAGACACGGATCAACGTGGCAGGCTATACCGACAGCACCGGTAGCGCCGACTACAACCAGCGCCTGTCGGAGCGTCGCGCGCAGTCCGTGGCCGACTATCTCGGCCAGGGAGGTATCTCTGGCAACCGTATCGCTACGGTCGGCTACGGCGAAAGCCAGCCGGTCGCCAGCAATGATACTGAAAGCGGCCGTGCCCAGAATCGGCGTGTCGAAATCACGTTGACGCCTGTCACTCAGCAGAGCTAAGCGACCAAGGCAGCATGCCAGGTCGGTTCACGCCGGCCTGGCCTGCCAGGTTCATCCGCGCCCCTGACGTGGGCTTCCTCCGCGCTTCACGTCGTTTCGGTACCTTTCATGCTCGCCTATCAGCACGCCTACCACGCCGGCAATTTCGCCGACGTTCACAAACATCTCGCTATGTTTGCCGTTCTGCGCCATCTATTACGTAAACCTTCTCCCGTTACGTATGTGGATACGCATGCCGGCCGCGGACTGTATCCCCTCGATGCCGAGGAAACGCAGCGTCTAAAGGAGTATCGCCACGGTGTAGCGAGTCTCTGGGCGTCGCGTGAGCGCCTTGCCGACGATCCGCTGCTGGGCCCATGGTGCGAGCAACTTGGTGCGGTACAGGCTGCGCCTCGACTCAGTCACTATCCGGGCTCGCCCTGGTGGTTGTCCCAGGCATGTCGGGTGCAGGATCGCCTCGATCTGTACGAGCTTCATCCGAGCGAGGCGAGCCATCTCGACGCCCAAGCACTGCCCGATCAGGCACGACGCTTCCACGCAGACGGACTGGCTGGCCTGCGTGCCTCGTTGCCGCCTGCGACGCCCCGCCTTTGTGTGCTCATCGATCCCAGTTACGAGATCAAGCAGGAATATGTCGACGTCGCGACGACGTTGCAGGCCGTGTCCGCCAAGGTGCGTCACGCCATCGTCTTGATCTGGTATCCGTTATTGCCCAGCGGGCGCCATCATGACCTGCTCGATGCCGTCCGGCGCAGTGGGTTACGCAAGGTCTGGCGCAGCGAGTTGCTGTTGCATCCGCCCGGTGATGCCGTGCATGGCATGTACGGTAGCGGCATGCTGATCTTCAACCCGCCCTGGGGGGTGGATACGCAGCTCGATGACAGCCTGGCGCGCGTCGTACGCTGCCTGGGGGACGAAGCGTCGCATGCGTCGCAGTGGTGGGTGCCGGAGTGAGACGACAACACGACAACGGCGTCAGCTAGTTTGCTGACGCCGTTGCGTGATCGCCAGGGCTTTAGAGACCTAACTTGCCGCGCAGGGTCGCGAGGTCCTCGGCAAGTACGGTTACCGGCCCGACGAAGGCGCGCCGGTCCGTCTCGCTGACCTTTTCGTAGCTGACGAAGCCGGCCTTGGGGTTGTCGGCCTCGCGCCGGTAGTGTGCGAGCGTGGCCTCGACGGCGGTGAAGTTTTCTTCGACACGCTCGACGAAGGCTGGGTCTTGTTCGGCGACGAGCGGTTTGAACAGCTCGAAGATCTTCTGCGAGCCGTCGACATTACCTTGGAAGTCCCACAGGTCGGTGTGGCTATAGCGGTCTTCCTCACCGCTGACCTTGGTCGCGGCGACTTCTTCCATCAGTGCGGCGGCGCCGCCGACGACCTGCGCGGGTGGAAAGGTCAGATCCTGGACGCGTGCCTCGAGGTCGTTGACGTCCGTCATCAACTGTTTGGCGTAGGGCGTGAACCCTTGGGTGGTCTGTTCCTTGAAGAGGCCGTATTCGAGCCGATGGAAACCAGTGAAGTCGGGGTCCTCGACCCCGTGTTCGTAGTCGTCCTCGCGGGCGTCGATGCTGGCATCGAGATCGGCGAACAGCTCGGCGATCGGCTCGATGCGTTCGTAGTAGACCCGTGTCGGGGCGTATAGCGCTTGGGCGCGTTCCAGATCGCCGGCCTCGATGGCCTGGGTAAATTTCTCGGTATGGCTGACGAATTGGTCGAGATTATCGAGTACGTAGAGCTTGTACTCGGCTATCGGTTCGACCAGTTCCTGGGGATCGATGTCCGCCTGGGCCGGTGTCTGCAGGGCCATGAGGCCGAAGACGCTAGCGGCAAAAAACAGTGCACGCGGTGACATGCGATGACTCCTTGAGTGGGGATCGAGTTGTTCGTGGGCCAGTTCGGTCATGGCTATCGGCACCTGGGGAGCGCCTGTCGTTGTGATCAAGCATGGGGCGCGGTCGCTTCCAGCAGGGAACGACCGAGAACGTCGTGTTCATCGATGGCGCCCGGTAGCGTGAAGAAGTATCCGCCGCCTACCGGTTTGATGTATTCCTCCAGCGGCTCGCCGTTGAGGCGGTTCTGAACGGTGATGAAACCGGCCTCGAGATCGGCTTGGTAGACGATGAATAGCAGCCCCATGTCGAGCTGGCCATTGGCCTCGACGCCGTTGGAATAGTTGAACGGTCGACGCAGGATACGGTGCTTCTCGAAGCCTGGGGTACGCGGGTTGGCCAGCCGAATATGCGCGTCCAGCGGGGTGATCTGGCCATCCACGTCGTTGGCGTAGTCAGGCTTGTCGTATTCGCTGCCGCCAGACAGTGGCGCGCCGCTTTCCTTGCGCCGCCCGAAGATCGCTTCTTGTTCGGCCAACTGCGCGCGATCCCAGCGTTCGACGAAGTTGCGAATGATGCGTACTACCTGATAGCTACCGCCGTGGGTCCAGTCGGGTTCGTCGGGATCGGCGCCGGTCCACACCAAGGCGTTCATCAGAGCGTCGTCGTCGGTGTTCGGGTTGGCGGTGCCGTCGCGAAAGCCCAGGTAATTGCGCGCGCTGGGCGCGGGGAGATCAGGACTGGGTGGCATCACCGGCACCGTGCCTTCTTGTTTCCAGCGCACCATGAGAAGGCCGGGCGTGTACTTGATGATGTCGCGCAGGGCGTGAATGGTCGTATCGTGCGTATTAGCGCAGATCTGCAAAGACAGGTCGCCGTGGCAACGTGCCGGCTCCAGAGCGTCGTTGGGGAATCCCGTCATGCGTTGCAGATGCTTGGGCTTGGCGTTCGCCAGGCCGAAACGCTCGTCGAACACCGAGGCACCCAACGAGACGGTGACGGTCAGCGCGTCCGGGGCGATGGTCGGCCCGAGGATGCCGGAATCCGCCGGTGGATAACTTGGGTCGCGTTTAGGATAGGTGCCGCCTTGGGTAAGAAAGGCGATACGCTCGGTGAGGATGCGCAAAAGCCGCTCCAGTCCGGCGCGGTCACGGGCCAGCACGTCGCAGACAACGACCATGCCGGTGGCCGGACGCGGGGTGAGAATGCCCTGCTGGTGACGGCCGTGAAAGGGATGAGACTGCTGGGTGGTGGTACTGACCGGTGCGCCGGTAACGGCGTGGGCACCGGCGGCATCGTCGCGCGATCCGGCCCAGGCCGAACCGCCCAGCCCGGCGGCGGCACCGGCCGCCCCCAGCCCCTGTAGAAAGCGACGTCGATCCAATGTAAAGGGGCAGCGTGAGGTATTGTCGGGTCGATCACTCATGTCGATAAGCCGTGATGATGCAAGAGGGACGATGATCAGCCATTCAGGGCCAACGTGCGGTCGAGCTTGTCCAGGGTGTCGGCCAGGGCGTGGGTGTCGGTCAGCAAGGCGTCGCGGTCGACAGCGCTGCTGCGTTTCGCTCCCGGCGCTGTGTTGCTCTTCTCCGGCAAGTCCTGCTGGAGTCTGGCGAGCTGCGCTTGCAGGCCTTCCAGGGCGTCTGGTGCCTGACGTTCGAGTAGCGGCGCGAGTAGCGTGACGATCTTCTCGGCGCCTGCGGTCAGGCCTTGTAAGTCGAGCAGTTCATGTGCGTTCAGTGTCTTGCTGTCGATGGCGTGGGCGTGCCAGGCCTTGAGTACCCGGGCGCTGCCGTTGGCCAGTTGAGCCGGCGGAATCGCCTGGTGTCTGAGGCGTTCGCCGAGTGTCCGAGTATCCTCGAGCAATTGCGTGGCGATCGGCGTCAGGCCGTCGGTGCTCCCAGTCTCGAACAAGCCTTGGGCCAGGCGATGAAAGCCGACGAATTCGGGATCCTGTTCGCGCTCGGCGAAGTAATCGGCGCGCGCATTGAGGCGTTCGTCGAGATCGCTGTAGAGCCCTGTGGCCATCGCCAAACGTTGATCGATGAGCCGTGCCTCACGGTAGGCGGTGCGTGCCGTGTCCAGCTCGCCGGCGGCAATGGCCTGGTGCAAGGCCTCGGCAGCGTCGATCAGGCGACGCGTCTGCAGGGTCAGGTAGACCTTGTATTCGGCCAGTGGGGCGATGAAGTCCTGGCGCGACAAGGCGATCGCTGATGCATCGTCGTTGGCCGTGACATGCAATGTCCCATGGGGGTTGCTCAAAAGGCCGCAGGTCATGGCGTAGTCGCCCGCCGCCAGAGTCGCGGTCAGCGGTTGGTGTAGACCGGGGGCGATGTTCTCGCGCTCTTCGAGCACCATCACGCCATCGAGAATCTCCCATTCGATGGCTCGCTGGGAGTCGTTGACGATGCTGAAGCGCGTCTCACCGGCGGGCACGCTGAGTTCACGGGGTTCGCAGCCCTGAGCGGTGACCACGAGCCGGACGTCGCCGTCACCATGATCGCGACCGTTCAGCGATAGTGCGAACAGGCCCAAGGCGGCGAGCATCAGCACGGCCGATGCCAATACGCCGAGCTTGAGCAGCCGTGCGGAGGGAGGGGAAGAGGCGGACATTGAACTCTCTCCGATCAGCGAGCGTGGGTGTGTGGGACGGCCGACCGTGCGGTGCGCGCGGGGCGAAAGAACAGCAGTAGCGTCGCCAGCAGATAGCCGACATACACCACCGCCTCGCTCACGGTCGGGGCGGGCTGGTAGCCAAGCACACCGGCAAATACGGCGCCGAGCGGTGAGTCCAGCGGCAACTGGTCGCCGAGATTGAAAAGGACCTGCTGAGCATGGTTCCAGACGCCGGCTTCATGCAGGGCACGCACCGATCCGGCCAGCAGACCTGCAGCCACCAGCAGGATGAAGAGTCCGGTCAACCGGAAGAAAGGCGCAAGGTTGAGGCGCAGGCTGCCGCGATAGAGGGCCAGGCCCACCAAGAGTGCGGCGAGGATACCCAGCAAAGCGCCCAATGGTGCGGCATTGTCGGCGCTCTGCTGGAATACCGCGAGCAGGAAAAAAACCGATTCCAGCCCCTCGCGGGCCACCGCCAGAAACACCATGCCGATCAGCGCCAGGGTCTGGCGATGACCGCTTTCGAAGGTATCGTCGAGGGCGCCGGTCAGCGAACGACGCACATTACGAGCGGCACGTCGCATCCAGAACACCATCCAGGTCAACACACCCACGGCGATCAATCCGACGAGTGCCTCGAATAGCTCCTGCTGACGTTGGGGGAACTCGGCGCTGGCAAATTGTAGGCCTGCGCCGATACTCAAGGACAAGGCGACGGCAAGGAAGACGCCGATCCATACGGCGGGCATCCAGGCGCCACGCCCGGTTTGGCGCAGATAACTGGCGATGATGCCGACGATCAGGGCGGCCTCGAGCCCCTCGCGTAGCATGATGAGAAAGGGGACAAGCATGTCGTAGTCCTGGTGAAGCGGTATAAAAGGACGCGATCTCGAAAGAGAATGAGATTCGTTGTTATTGGTAGGTTACGCCTGCCCCGGGCGAGGGGCAAGGAAATTCATGGAGGGGACGTGTTGACCGGTGGTTTATAGAGCCGTCGAAGTACGCGATAAAGCGTCTTACCGTTTATCGCGCTCACCGTTTTAGCGCGCTCACTTACCGATGCAGAAGCTGCCGAAGATCTCACCGAGCAGGTCGTCGGCGGTGAATTCGCCGGTGATTTCGGCGAGCGCATGCTGCGCTTCACGAAGATCCTCGGCGAGGAGTTCACCGGCACCATGCCCCTGTAGCTGGGCGATGCCGTTGTCGAGTGCCTGACCGGCGCGGTCGAGGGCGTCGAGGTGACGCCGGCGCGCCGAGAAGCGTCCTTCGGTGGTGGCATCGAAGCCCATCACCGTCTTGAGATGATCCTTCAGGTTATCCACACCCACTCCGGTGATGGCGGACATGCGCACCAATGGTGGGGTTGTGGATAAGTCGCTCACAGCATCCTCGCCGCTTTCGTCGATCTTGTTGCGCACCAGCGTCAGGCGCTCGGGGTGGGGGAGGCGTGCGACGAATTCCGGCCAGAGTTCCATGGGATCGGTCTGGGTCGTGGTCGCTGCATCGACCAATAGCAGCACGCGGTCGGCCTTCTCGATTTCTTCCCAAGCCCGGGCGACCCCGATTTTCTCGATGGCATCCGGCGTGTCGCGCAACCCAGCGGTGTCGATGACGTGCAGTGGCATGCCATCCAGATGAATGTATTCGCGCAGTACGTCGCGGGTGGTGCCTTCGATGTCGGTAACGATGGCGCTGTCACGTTCCGTCAGCGCGTTGAGCAGGCTCGATTTGCCGGCATTGGGGCGTCCGGCGATGACTACGTTCATGCCTTCGCGCATCAGTGCCCCCTGACCGGCAGCGGCACGTACCTCGCCGAGCATGGTGTGCACGTCGCCAAGCATCGCCGCTACCTTGCCGTCGGCAAGGAAGTCGATCTCCTCCTCGGGAAAGTCGATGGCAGCTTCGACGAACATGCGCAACTCGATCAACTTATCGACGAGCGCTGCGACGCGCGTCGAGAATTCGCCCTGCAGCGAGCGCAGCGCGTTTTCGGCGGCGGCACGGGAGCTGGCATCGATCAGGTCGGCGATGGCCTCGGCCTGGGCCAGATCGAGCTTGTCGTTGAGGAAGGCGCGTTCGGAAAACTCACCGGGGCGCGCCAGGCGGGCGCCTAGCGTGACACAGCGCTCGAGGAGCAGGTCCATGATCACCGGCCCGCCATGCCCTTGCAGTTCCAGAACGTCCTCACCGGTAAAGGAGTGGGGGCCGGGGAAGAAAATGGCGATGCCTTCGTCGATGACACCATCATCGGCGTTGCGAAATGGACCGTACTGCGCGTGGCGCGGCGCTGGGCAATGGCCGAGGAAACCCTCGGCCAACGTGCGGCTGGCGGGACCCGAGATGCGTACGATGCCGACCCCGCCACGTCCGGGGGGCGTGGCGATGGCGGCGATGGTGTCTTGGCGATAGAGCGGCGTGGCGGTCATGTTGATCTCCGACTCGTTGCCGGTATTGTCCCGGTGGTAGGCCCAAAACGCCAGACCCCCGCCAAGGCGGGGGTCTGATCGGATGGTAAACGGAAAGGGCCGTCAGCTCTTGGCTTTACTGGCTTTTCCCGTTTCGCCGTCACTTTCGATCTTGCGCGTGATGATCCACTGCTGAAGGATCGAAATGACGTTGTTGCAGATCCAGTAGATCACCAGGCCGGCCGGGAACCACAGGAAGAAGAACGTGAAGACCACAGGCAGCATCTTCATGATCTTGGCCTGCATGGGATCCGGCGGTGTCGGATTCAGCAACTGCTGAACGAACATCGAGGCGCCCATGATGATCGGCAGGATGAAGTAGGGATCCTGGGCCGACAGATCATTTATCCACAGCATGAAGGGCGCATGACGCAGCTCCACCGATTCCAGCAACATCCAGTACAAGGCGATGAAGACCGGCATCTGAACGACGATGGGCAAGCAGCCCCCCAGAGGATTGATCTTCTCCTTCTGGTAGAACTTCATCATCTCCTGCGACATCTTCTGCCGGTCGTCGCCGTACTGTTCCTTGATGCGCTTCATCTCTGGGCCCATCTTGCGCATCTTCGCCATCGACTTGTAGGCCTTGGCGGAGAGCGGGAAGAGTACGATCTTCACGACGACCGTGAGCAGCACGATCGACCAGCCCCAGTTACCGATCAGGCCATGAATCTTCGCCAGCAGCCAGAACAGCGGATTGGCGATGAACCATAACCACCCGAAGTCGACGGTCAGCTCCAGATGCGGCGCGATGGCTTCCAGGCGGTCCTGAATCTTGGGACCCATGTAGAGCGTCGCGGCCAGAGTGGTTTCGCTGCCGGGCTGAATCTGCTGGGAGGGACCGGCAAACGCGGCGACATTGCGATCACGGGAATCTATATTGGCGTAATAAAGATTCTCTTGGCTCTGCACCGGAACCCACGCCGAGGTGAAGTAGTGCTGGATCATGGCGACCCAACCGCCCTCGGAGTGGACATTCTTGAAGTTGCCTTCACGAATGTCGTCGAAGTCGATCTTCTCGTAGTTGCTTTCTTGCGTGGAGAAGGTCGCGCCGAGGAACGATTTCATGCTCATAGGGCCGCCGCCCTGGCTGGGATCGGCGCTATTGTCGCGAGCAAGCTGGCCGACGAAACGCGCGGAGATCGGCGTTTCGCTCTGGTTATCGAGGTGGTACTCGACATTGACGGCGTAACTGTCGCGATCGAAGGTATAACGCTTGATGACGTCCACGCCATTGACCTCGGCCGTGAGGTCGACGCTTAGACTGTCTTGATCGTCACCAAGCGAATATTGCATTTGCTCGGAAGAGAAATCGATGCGCCCATCATGGCCCTCCAATTGCAGCCCCGACTTGGCAACGTAGCTGCGCACGTTGTTGTCGCTGAGGAGAACGAAGGGTTGCTCGCTATTCAAGGACTCATGGTGCTTGGGTAGCGCGGCATAGACGACATCGCCGCCCCGAGGATCGATGCGAATATCCAGTGTGTCGGTGCGTACCTCGATCAAGCCGTCAGCGTCGGTTTGCCCGTCCGCGCCAGGCATGTCGGCGGCCTCTTGCGATGAGGCACTGCTACCGCTGCTGTTGGACGTGGGAACCGAGAGGCTGTCGCTGTCGGCGTTACTATCGGACGTATCCTGGGTAACGCTTTCAGGTGCGCGTTGTTCGACGCTGTTTTGCCCATAATCCGCGTTCCACTGAATGACCAGTAGATAGGCGAGTACCGCGAGCGGGATGACGAGTAGGAGTCGTTTTACGTCCATAAGGATTCTGCCCGGTGATACATTCTGACGTCACGTCCCGACCGGCACTGCGGCCACGGTGGAACGTGGCGGAGAAATGCCGATCAAGGGGATGGCGTGGACGAGACCGACTGCTTGCGTACGTCTTTTTCCAGGCGTCGCCACATGCCATGCAATTGGCGATGCAAGGTATCGTTATCCAGCTCATGAGCCCCGCGCCGAGCGAGAACGATGATATCTACGGCGGGGAGGCGGTGCTGCTGGAGACGAAAAGATTCACGGACGAGGCGTTTCAGACGGTTACGGTCGACAGCACGACGTACGTTCTTCTTGCTAAAAACGAGCCCCACTCGCGGTTCACCGAGAGCATTGGGACGCGCAAGCATCAAAAGGCCCTTGCCGTGCACCTTGAAGGACGCGTGAGCGAAGACGTGCTGATAGTCCCCGGCGGTTAGCAGTCGCCGCCGCCGGGGAAAGCCCTGATCGGACATTCGTTGTCCAGTCAGGCGCTCAGACGCTTGCGACCTTTGGCACGACGACGCGCCAGCACCTGGCGGCCGTTCTGGGTGGCCATGCGAGCACGGAAGCCGTGCACGCGCTTGCGCTTTAGGACGCTCGGTTGAAAAGTGCGCTTCATAGCTGCGAATTCTCACGTGGTTGTTTGGAAACGATTTGAAACTGAAGAGCCCGGTACGCTTGCACCAGGCGGTATTCGGCTCAAGACCGGCAATTCTAGTGAATCCCTGGGGCAGGTGCAATTTTTCCGGCGCTTTTATCCACACCTGTTTTGTTACAGCGGTGGGGGCTCGGCATGTGCCGAGCCGGGTCGGTCCGAGCGGATGCTTGTGTGTACGTTCGTTGCTCGTCGGCCTGCCCTTGGGTCAAACGGTACAGCTATTATCATTATTGAAGTTGTACTAACTGATGTTGTTATTAATGGTGGGGATATTATTTGTGGATAACTGTATTTTTACCTTCACTAACAACGGCGTGAGATGTTCTTGAATCTGTGGGAAAAAGGCGGGTAATCGGTGGGTAAGCTGTCGGCGGCATTGTGGGTAAGTGGCGATTTCTACACAGCCTACGATAGATCCACGTTTCACGGACATGATGTGCGCTGAGTTATGGATAGGGTTTTCCACAGGAAAAGAGACTCGGCATCCATGTGGATAACCCGGGCGTCGAACGATACAATAGCCGGCCATTCATCAACGCTAGGTGAGGTCGTGTGTCGGTCGCTCTCTGGCAGCAATGCCTCAACTTTCTTCAGGATGAGCTGAGCTCTCAGCAGTTCAACACCTGGATTCGCCCCTTGCAGGCGGAGGACGGTGACGCCAACGAGCTGTGTCTGCTGGCGCCCAATCGCTTCGTGCGTGACTGGGTCAATGATAAATACCTGAAGCGTATCAATGAGTTGCTGAGGGAGCTTGCATCCGGCAAGCCGCCCAAGGTGCAGCTGACGGTCGGTAGTCGCCGCAACGTGGCCATGTCGTCGCCGCGTGATCTCGGGGCGCCGGTATCGGCGGCGTCAATGAATACCTCGCGTCCTCCCGAGACGCCGCCCGCCGTGCATGCACCGAGAGCCCAGGGCGATTATGCGGATGAACAGGAAATCGATCGCATGCGCGAGCGCGAGGATTCCTCGCGCCGGGGGGGAGGCGAGCGCCAGGTGCAGGTCGAAGGAAGCCTCAAGCACCAGAGTGGGCTCAATCCCAACTTCACCTTCGAAACCTTCGTCGAGGGTAAGTCGAATCAGCTTGCGCGTGCTGCTTCGCGTCAGGTGTCCGAAAACCCCGGTGGTGCCTACAATCCGCTGTTCCTGTACGGTGGTGTCGGCTTGGGTAAGACGCACCTGATGCATGCGGTAGGCAATCATTTGGCTGGCCAGCGGGAAAACGCCAAGGTGGTTTATCTGCACTCAGAGCGTTTCGTGGCTGATATGGTCAAGGCGCTGCAGCTCAATGCCATCAACGATTTCAAGCGCTTCTACCGCAGCGTGGATGCACTGCTGATCGATGACATTCAGTTTTTCGCCGGCAAGGAGCGCTCGCAGGAAGAATTCTTCCATACGTTTAATGCGTTGCTCGAGGGCGGCCAGCAGATGATCCTTACCTCGGATCGCTACCCCAAGGAAATCAGCGGGGTGGAGGAGCGCCTCAAGTCGCGCTTCGGCTGGGGTCTGACGGTGGCCATCGAGCCGCCTGAGCTGGAAACCCGCGTGGCGATCCTGATGAAGAAGGCCGACCAGGCCAAGGTCGACCTACCGCACGATGCAGCGTTCTTCATCGCACAGAAGATTCGCTCCAACGTGCGTGAGCTTGAAGGGGCATTGAAAAAGGTCATCGCCGACTCGCACTTCATGGGCAAGCCGATCACCCAGGATTTCATTCGCGAGTCGCTCAAGGACCTGCTGGCCCTGCAGGACAAGCAGGTCGGCGTCGACAACATTCAGCGCACGGTGGCGGAGTATTATAAGATCAAGCTGGCCGATCTTCTCTCCAAGCGTCGTTCGCGTTCGGTGGCGCGTCCGCGTCAGGTCGCCATGGCATTGGCCAAGGAGTTGACCAACCACAGCTTGCCTGAAATCGGCGATGCCTTCGGGGGGCGCGATCACACCACGGTGCTGCATGCTTGTCGAAAGGTGCAGACACTTAAGGAAGAAAGCGCGGATATCCGCGAGGACTACAAGAACCTGTTGCGGCTGCTGACCAGTTGAGCATGGCGGCCAGAATATTCCCTTGGACCCCAGGACGAGAGTGGAGCCCATGAGATTTACCATCACCCGCGAAGACCTTTTGCGTCCACTGTCGCTGGTCGCCGGCGTCGTCGAGCGTCGCCAGACCCTGCCGGTGCTGTCCAACGTGCTGCTCGAGGTACGCGACACGCAACTGGCACTGACCGGTACAGATCTCGAAGTCGAGCTGATCGGCCGCACGGCCCCGCATCACGTCGATGAGCCGGGCTCGGCGACGGTGCCGGCGCGCAAGCTAATGGATATCTGCAAGTCGTTGCCCGAGCGAACCGATATCACCTTTACGCTCGAAGAGGGACGTGCAGTGCTTCGTGCAGGGCGTTCACGCTTCACCTTGTCGACGTTGCCGGTGGCGGAATTCCCGAATATCGAGGGAAGTCAAAGCGATACGACCTTGACCTTGACGCGCGGCACGCTCAAGCATTTGATTGATGCGACCTCTTTCGCCATGGCGCAGCAAGATGTGCGTTACTACCTGAATGGCATGCTGCTTGAGTTCGGCCACCATCTGGTGCGCACGGTTGCCACCGACGGCCACCGCCTGGCGGTATGCGCCCGTAGCGCCGAGGTCGACGTCGAGCCGTCGCAGAAGCTCATCGTGCCGCGCAAGGGTATTCTCGAATTGGCGCGCTTGCTGGATGGCAGCGACGAGCCGGTGGAACTCACCATCGGCGGCACCCATCTGCGCGCACAAACCGGGGATTTCACCTTTACCTCCAAGCTGGTCGACGGCAAGTTCCCCGATTACGAGCGAGTGGTTCCGCGGGGTGGCGATAAGGTCGTCATCGCCGAGCGTGGTGAGCTGCGTCAGGTATTGTCGCGTACCGCGATCCTCTCCAACGAGAAATATCGTGGGGTGCGGCTCAATCTCGAAGAGCACAACCTACGCGTCACGGCCAACAACCCCGAACAGGAAGAAGCCGAGGAAAACGTGGCCATCGAGTATGAAGGCGACACCTTGGAAGTGGGTTTCAATGTCGGCTATCTCGTGGATGTGCTCGGCGTGCTCGATGCCGATCGCGTACAAATGACGCTGTCCGATCCCAATAGCAGCGCACTGCTGGAAGAACCGGGTGGTGGCGATGCCATGTATGTGGTCATGCCGATGCGCCTCTGATCGCCTACGCTGCTCTTTCAATCATGCACGTCTCGGGCGTGGCCGGTTCACGCCGACATGGCTAACCGCGCCCGAGCTGGCATGCTGCCTCCGATCCCCTTATGCCCCTCGAACGTCTCAATTTCCTAGGTTTGCGTAACCTGGCCGCACTCGATATGCGCCCCGCGCCGGGGATCAATCTGGTGACCGGTGCCAATGGCAGTGGCAAGACCAGCTTGCTGGAAGGCGTGCATATGCTGGGGATGGCGCGCTCGTTCCGCACCCAGAAGCTCAAGCACGCGATTACCCACGACGCTGATGCCGTCACCTTACACGGTCGCCTGGCGGGTGACCCGCCGGTATCCTTGGGCGTTCGCCGGGCACGCGATGCTTCCGAGTTGGAAATTCGTCTCGATGGCGAGCGCGGTATTCGCGTGGCGCGCTTGGCGGAAACGCTCCCCCTGCAACTGATCAATCCCGATGCTTTCCGCTTATTGGAAGGTGCACCTGCGGCACGGCGTGAGTTTCTGGACTGGGGTGTGTTTCACGTGAAACATGAGTTTTTCGAGGCATGGCGGCGGGTACGGCGCGCCCTGAAACATCGGAATGCCCTGCTCAGACATGATAGAATCGACTTGAGATCGATGCGTGTCTGGGAGCAAGAGTTGGCACATTGGAGTGAGCAACTCGACCTCTTGCGCAGCGACTACATGGCGCAATTCGCCAAGACATTCGAAGCGACATTGCATGAGTTGTTGCCGCTTTCCGGTTTGTCTCTTCGTTATTATCGCGGATGGGACAAACAACGTGGGTTGCTGGACGTGCTCGAAAACGGCCGGGACACCGACCGGCAAATGGGCTTTACCCAGCAGGGGCCGCAACGTGCCGATTTGCGCTTGCGTATCGGCAAGCGCGCTGCCGTGGAAGAGCTATCGCGCGGGCAGCAAAAGTTGGTAGTGAGTGCGCTGAAATTGGCCCAAGGGCGCTTGCTGGAGGAACTGACGGGGCGTACCTGCGTTTACCTGATCGATGACCTGGCTGCCGAGCTTGATGTTTCGCATCGGCGGATCTTTTGTCATTGGCTGGCGCGCTTGCACTGCCAGGTCTTTATTACCGGAGTCGAGCGCAGTGCGCTCGAGAATGCATGGCAGTCGGAAACGGATGTCGCGATGTTTCACGTGGAACACGGGCGACTGCTCACGGAATGACTTCACGACGGAGTAGGCAATGAGCGAACAAGCTTACGACTCATCGAGCATCAAGGTTCTCAAGGGCCTGGATGCAGTACGCAAGCGCCCAGGCATGTACATCGGCGATACCGATGATGGCACGGGCCTGCATCACATGGTCTTCGAGTTGGTGGATAACTCCATCGATGAAGCGCTCGCGGGACACTGCAGCGAGATTCGCGTGGTGATCCACCCCGATGAGTCCGTCACCGTCAGTGACAATGGGCGCGGCATTCCGACTGATATGCATTCGGAGGAGAATGTCTCGGCGGCAGAGGTCATCATGACGGTGCTGCATGCCGGCGGCAAGTTCGATGACAACTCCTATAAGGTCTCGGGCGGTCTGCACGGCGTTGGCGTTTCCGTCGTCAATGCGCTCTCAGAAGAGCTCAAGCTCACGGTGTGGCGCGCGGGGCTGGTGTATGAGCAGATCTACCATCACGGTGTGCCCGATTCGCCTCTGGATGTGGTAGGAAAGACCGAGAAGAGCGGTACTCAGGTCAACTTCAAGCCGTCGACCGAGACCTTCGCCAATATCGAGTTTCACTACGATATTCTGGCCAAGCGCTTGCGTGAGCTGTCCTTCCTCAACTCCGGCGTCGCGATTCGCTTGCTCGACGAGCGCTCGGGTGCGGAAGAACTGTTTCACTATGAAGGTGGGCTACGAGCTTTCGTCGATCACTTGAATACCAACAAGGCGACGTTGAATCCCGTTTTCCATTTTGAAACGCAACGCGACGATGGCATCGGCGTCGAAGTGGCGATGCAGTGGAACGACACTTTTTCCGAGAATATCTTCTGCTACACCAACAATATTCCCCAGCACGATGGTGGCACGCACCTGGCCGGCTTCCGGGCAGCCTTGACGCGTACGCTCAATCACTACATCGAAACCGAAGGGCTGCTTAAAAAGGCCAAGGTCAACACGGCCGGTGACGATGCGCGGGAAGGGTTGACGGCGATCGTGTCGGTCAAGGTACCCGACCCCAAGTTCTCATCGCAGACCAAGGAAAAGCTGGTGTCGTCCGAGGTCAAGACGGCGGTAGAGCAGGAGATGGGGCGACAGCTGAGCGATTATCTGGTGGAGCGGCCCAACGAGGCCAAGGCCATCGTCAACAAGATGCTCGACGCCGCGCGCGCTCGCGAGGCTGCACGTAAGGCGCGCGATATGACGCGCCGTAAGGGCGCATTGGATATCGCCGGGCTGCCGGGCAAGCTGGCCGATTGTCAGGAGAAAGACCCAAGCCTGTCGGAGCTTTATCTAGTAGAGGGTGACTCGGCCGGCGGCAGCGCCAAGCAAGGGCGCGACCGGCGCACCCAGGCGATCCTGCCGCTCAAAGGCAAGATTCTGAACGTCGAGAAGGCGCGTTTCGACAAGATGCTGTCGTCGGCGGAAGTAGGCACGCTGATCACGGCGTTGGGGTGTGGTATTGGGCGCGAGGAATTCAACCCCGATAAGTTGCGCTATCATTCGATCATCATCATGACGGATGCCGATGTCGACGGTTCACACATCCGCACGCTGCTGTTGACGTTCTTCTTCCGGCAGATGCCGGAGCTGATCGAGCGTGGTCATGTGTTCATCGCCCAACCGCCGCTTTATAAGATCAAGCGCGGCAAGCAGGAAACCTATCTCAAGGATGAACAGGCGCTGACGGATTATTTGACCACGACGGCGCTGGATGGCGCTCGCCTTTATGTCAATGCCGACGCACCCGGTATCGCCAACGAGCAGCTCGAGACCTTGGTGAGCGAATATCGCGATGTCATGCGGCGTATCGACCGCCTCTCACGTGTTTATCCCAATCTCGTGCTGCGCAAGATCGTGCATACCGCAAGGCTTGAAAGTGAAAGCCTCAAGGACCGCGCGACCATGCAGCATTGGATCGATCACCTGCAGCGCGAAATGGACGATCTCATCGCCTACGAGGGTGGTCCTCGTTACACCTTCCATCTCCAGGAAGACGCCGAGCGCGGTGTTTATCTACCCTGCGTAGCGCTGACGGCGCATGGAGTCACGACCGACTACGTGTGGGGCGTCGATTTCTTCCGCAGCGCCGATTACCGCGCCATGACCGCGCTGGGCGAGACGCTGGACGGGCTGCTCGAAGAAGGATCCTACGTCGCTCGCGGTGAGCGTCAGCGTTCGGTGGACACCTTCTACGAAGCGCTCGAATGGCTGATGAGCGAGGCCCAGCGTGGCTTGAGCGTGCAGCGCTACAAGGGGTTGGGCGAGATGAACCCCGAGCAGCTGTGGGAAACCACCATGGATCCCAATTCTCGCCGGATGCTGCGTGTTTCCATCGAGGATGCCGTGGCATCCGATATGATGTTCAATACCTTGATGGGCGACGAGGTCGAGCCGCGTCGTGACTTTATCGAGCGCAATGCACTGGTCGCCAATCTCGATATCTAACGCAGACACTGGGCAGAGGTGATGTTTCACGTGGAACATTCACCATGAAGTGTCTTGTCTAGATTGCGATGAGTGGCTACGAGGAGGGCTGGCAGCGTCACACGACGTTGCCAGCTTTTTTTTGTGTGGCAGGAGGTTAGCGCGAACGTATCAGTAATGGCATGAAGCCGCTTTCGCTCAGGAGAGAAGCCAGTCGGTGAAGGCGGCAAGGTCGTCAAAAATGCGCTCATGACCGAGGTCCGCACCCTTCAGCTCGGTGCGCGCTCCCTTGCCTGTACGCACCAGTGCGCTATGGCATCCTGCGGCGTTGCCGGCCTGGAGATCGCGCAGGCTATCGCCCACCATCCAGCTACCTTCAAGCGTTTTGAGGCCAAGCGCAGCGCGTATTCGTTCTAAAAGCCCTGGCAAGGGCTTTCGGCAAGAACATTCATCGTCTGGCCCATGGGGACAATAGGCGATGTGATCGATTTTCCCACCAGCTGCGGTCACCAGTGCTTGCATCTTGGCATGCATCGCCTCAAGGGTGTCGACATCATAATAGCCACGTGCAATGCCCGATTGATTGGTGGCCACCGCCACCATCCAGCCGGCTTGCGATAGACGTGCAATGGCCTCGAGGGCTTGAGGGTAAGGGATAAACTCATCGAGCGATTTTACGTAGTCATCGCTGTCCCGGTTGATGACACCGTCTCGGTCGAGGATGACGAGTTGAGTCATGGCGGAGGCTCTCGCGGCTAGCAGGAAAACGAGTATCAATTATCGCGGTTAAGTGCATCGACTGCAAAAGCAGCCATGTTTCACGTGGAACAATCGTTGAGCTACGAGCTACGAGCTACGAGCTACGAGCTGAAGAGGGAAGATGAGGGTATCGGTGTCAAATCTGGGGGCGCAGTGTTTCACGTGAAACATTTTTGGTTGGTACGCAAGCAAGGCCTGGGCCGGCCTAGTGAGAAAGGCACAATATCGCTAGACATTATGTTCCACGTGAAACAAAAAAAGGGTGGCCGTTTAGGCCACCCTTTTCAGTTGCAACGCGTGTGTGGATTATTGCTGCAATTGGGCGATATCCGCGACTTCCAGAAACAAGGCCTGGAGGCTGGCCAGCAAAGCAAGGCGGTTACGACGTACGCCATCGTCCTCGGCCATGACCATGACGTCATCGAAGAACGCGTCGACAGGGCCTCGTAGGCGTGCCAGGACGTCCAGTGCCTCGCTGTAGCGCGCAGCATCGATCAACGGGCGCACCGCCTGATGGCACTGCTCTAGCGCTTCGCTCAGTGTCGTCTCGGCTGCGGCTTGCAGAAGCGAGGCATCCACGGCGGTAGAGCCGTCGTGCTGCTGCTTGGTGAGGATGTTCGAGACACGCTTATTGGCTGCCGCTAGCGCTGCTGCTTCTTCGCGCTGGCTGAAGGCATGCACGGCTCGAATCCGGCGCGCGAAATCGAGCGGCCGTGTGACCGGGCGAGCGCGCACCGCCAGATAGATCTCGGCGGCAATGCCCTCGTCTTGGGTCCAGGCGCGGAAGCGATCGAGCATGTAGTCGAGCACATCGTCGACCAGGCCGTCAGCCTTGGGCAGCTCGCCATGCTGAGCGGCGGCGAGTTCGAGGAGCTCGCGCAAGTCGAGATCGAGCTCGCCCTTGATCAGGATGTTGAGAACACCGATGGCGGCGCGACGCAGTGCGAAGGGATCTTTGGTACCTGTGGGACGCTGGCCGATACCGAAGATGCCGACCAGCGTATCCAGGCGGTCAGCCAAGGCCAAGGCCAAGCCGGTCTGTGTCTTGGGTACGTCGTCGCTGGCGAAACGCGGCAGGTACTGCTCGTGAAGTGCTTGCGCGACTTCTTCCGGTTCGCCGTCCTGGCGGGCGTAGTAGGTGCCCATGATGCCTTGGAGCTCAGGGAATTCCAGCACCATCTCGGTAACCAGATCGCACTTGGCGAGCTGTGCGGCACGTTGAGCATGGTCGACGTCGCCACCGATCCGACCGGCGATGAACGCGCCGATGGTCTCCATGCGCCGCGCCTTGTCACCCAGCGTACCCAGCGACTTCTGGAAGACCACGTTACCCAGCGCATCGCGCCGCGAGGCTAGTGTCTGTTTGCGGTCGGTATCGTAGAAGAAAGCGGCATCGGCCAGGCGCGGGCGGATGACCTTCTCGTTGCCCTCGATGACCTGCTGTGGGTCGCGGCTTTCGATGTTGGAAACGGTGATGAAGGCCGGCTTGAGTTTTCCCTCGGCGTCGAGCAGGTGGAAGTATTTCTGATTGGCCTTCATCGACGAGATCAAGCACTCGGCGGGGACTTCGAGGAAGCGCTCGTCGAAGCTGCCGGTCAGCGCCACCGGCCATTCGACCAGGCCGTTGACTTCGTCGAGGAGGTCGTCGTCGATGACGGCCGTGGCGTCGTTGACCTCGGCTTCGGCCAGTACCTGCTCGCGGATACGCTCACGCCGGCGATCGTTATCGGCCAATACGAAGGCATTTTCGAGCACATCCAGGTAGTCGTCGGCGTGTGCCAGCTCGATGGCCTGCGTAGCATGGAAACGATGCCCACGGGTGGTACGGTCGGCCTCGAGGCCGAGTGCCTCGGCGGGCACCACGTCCTGGCCGTAGAGCATGACCAACCAATGCACGGGGCGCGAAAATTCGAGCCGAGAGGCGCCCCAGCGCATGTTCTTGGGCACCGGCAGGGCGTTGACGGTACGTCTGAGTATGGCCGGCAGCAGCGCCGTGGTGGCTTCACCCGGTTCCTGATAGCGATAGCCGAGCCAAGTGCCCTTGTCGGTTTCCAGATGGATCAGGTCCGCAACCTCGACGCCGCAGGAGCGCGCGAAGCCTTCTGCGGCCTTGGTGGGCTCGCCGTCCTTGAAGGCGGCGGCGAGGGCCGGGCCGCGACGCTCGATCTCACGATCTGGCTGCTTGTCGCCAAGCGCCATGATGCTGACCGCCAAGCGGCGTGGCGTGGCGTGGGCGTGAGCTGCCTCGAAGGGCACCTCAGCGTCGGTGAGGCCATTTGCGATGCCGTCGCGCAGAGCATTGGCGAGGGGTTCGATGGCGCCTGGCGGAAGCTCCTCGACGCCGAGTTCGACCAGTAGGGTGTTGGATGCCATTCTTACGCGTCTCCCTCGTTGCTTTCTCGGCTCAGCAGTTCCTGACGGATGGCCTCGGGCGCCATGGGGAACCCAGCTGCCTTGCGCGATTCAAAGTAGGCGTGGGCGACGTCACGGGCCATGGTGCGCACACGCAGGATGTAACGCTGACGCTCGGTGACCGAGATAGCGTGCCGGGCGTCGAGCAGGTTGAAAGTATGCGATGCCTTGAGCACGTGCTCGTAGGCGGGCAGGGGCAGTCCCGCGTCGAGCAGCTTCTGGCATTCGCCTTCGCTGTGGTCGAAAGCGGAGAACTGGTAGTCGACATCGGCGTGTTCGAAATTGTAAGCCGACTGTTCGCGTTCGTTCTGTAAATAGACATCGCCGTAGGTGACGGATGAACCATCGGGGGCGTAGGTCCATACTAGGTCGTAGACGCTATCGACGTCTTGCAGGTACATGGCGATGCGTTCCAGGCCGTAGGTCAGCTCGCCGGTGACCGGATAGCATTCGATGCCGCCGGCTTGTTGGAAGTAGGTGAACTGGGTCACTTCCATACCGTTTAGCCAGACTTCCCAGCCGAGACCCCAGGCACCTAGGGTAGGAGACTCCCAGTTGTCTTCGACGAAGCGAATGTCGTGGACCTGCGGGTCGATGCCGAGACGCTCGAGCGAGCCCAGATACAGCGCCTGCAGCTCCAGGGGAGAGGGCTTCATCACTACCTGGAACTGATAGTAGTGCTGCAAGCGATTGGGATTCTCGCCATAGCGCCCGTCGGTGGGGCGGCGCGATGGCTGCACGTAGGCGGCATTCCAGGTCTCGGGGCCGATGGAGCGCAGGAAGGTCGCGGGATGAAAGGTGCCGGCTCCGACTTCCATATCCAGGGGTTGCATGATTACGCAGCCCTGTTCGGCCCAGTACTGTTGCAGGGCAAGGATCAGGCCCTGGAAGGTTTTCACGTCTGGCGTCGACTGTGTCATTGGTGAAGTACCGTTGGCCCATGAATTCACGAACTGCCAAGTATACAATTAGCGGTTAATCGGTTATAGGCACCGTGACGAAAAGCACGCTTTTGCGTGGGTGCACGACTTGAAGGAATCGACGACATGATTGTAGTGACGGGCGGTGCCGGTTTTATCGGCGCCAATCTAGTGAAGGCTTTGAATGCACGCGGCCACGAGGATGTGCTCGTGGTCGACGACCTCTCCGACGGCACCAAGTTCGTCAATCTCGCCGATTGCACGCTGGGCGACTATCTCGACAAGGATGACTTCCTGGCGCGAGTGAAGGCCGAGCTGCGCGGCGAGCCGAGTGAGCTGCCGCCGATCGAGGCCATCTTCCACGAAGGCGCCTGTTCGGATACCACCGAGTGGGACGGCAAGTTCATGCTCGAGAACAACTTCGAGTATTCCAAGGTGCTGCTGCACTTCTGCCAGCACAAACGCATTCCCTTTCTGTATGCCTCGTCGGCGGCGACCTACGGTGGCAGCGAGGTGTTCGTGGAAGCGCCGGAGCACGAGAAGCCGCTCAACGTCTACGGCTACTCCAAGCTGCTGTTCGACCAGTACGTGCGCGTCCACTGGGAGTCGTTCGACGCTCAGGTGGTGGGCTTTCGCTATTTCAATGTCTATGGCCCACGCGAGCAACACAAGGGCAAGATGGCCAGCGTCGCCTACCATCACCACAGTCAGGTGAAGCGTGGTGAGAATCCCAAGTTGTTCGGTGCCTGGGAAGGCTATGAAGCCGGCATGCAAAGCCGTGACTTCATCTATGTCGGCGACGTGGTGGACGTCAATTTGTGGTGCCTCGACAACCCCGAGGTGTCGGGCATCTTCAATTTGGGCACCGGCCGAGCGGAACCGTTCAAGGCCATCGCCGAGACGGTGATCGATTACTACGCCACCGGCAAGATCGACTACATCGCCTTTCCCGAGGAACTGAAAGGGCGCTACCAGAGCTACACTCGGGCGGATATCTCGCGCCTGCGTGAGGCGGGCTACCCGGCGGAATTCAAGACCGTGCGCGAAGGCGTTAGCGCCTACCTGGATTGGCTGAATGGCTGACGACATCGCCACCTCCTCACCGCGCCTGCTCGTCGTCGGCCCCTCGTGGGTCGGCGACATGGTCATGGCGCAGAGCCTGTTCATGACGCTCAAGGCGCGTTATCCGGAGGCCTACCTTGGCGTACTGGCGCCGGGCTGGTCGCTGCCGATTCTGGCGCGCATGCCCGAGGTCGACGAGACCGTTGCGCTGGACGTCAAGCACGGCGAGTTCGGCTGGGCCACGCGGCGTGACGTGGCGCGCACGCTGAAGGGCCGCTTCGACCGGGCGATCGTGTTGCCACGCTCCTGGAAATCGGCGCTGGTGCCGTTCTTGGCCCGCATCCCTGAGCGCGTGGGCTTCCAGGGCGAGCAGCGCTACGTGGTGCTCAATGCGCGCCGCGAGCTCGATAAAAGCGTACTGAATCAAACCGTGAAGCGCTTCGTGTCGTTGGGCCTGCCCGAGGACGAGGCACAAGCCGGAGATTTTGCGATTCCCACGCCGCGTCTCGAGGTAAATGCCGACGAACAACGCCGCCTGCGCGAGACGTTGGAACTCTCGGATCGCCCCGCCATTGGCATGATGCCGGGCGCCGAGTTTGGTCCGTCCAAGCAGTGGCCGCTAGCGCATTTTCGCACCCTGGCGGAACGCCTGGTGGCCGAGGGCTTCGAGGTGCGGGTGATGGGTGGTCCCAAGGACGCCGACGCCGGTGAGACGATCAGCCAAGGACTGGATGGCGTGCATAACCTGTGCGGGCGTACCAAGCTCACCGAGGTGGTGGACCTGCTCGCTGATTGTCAGCAAGTGGTTACCAACGACTCGGGACTGATGCACGTGGCAGCGGCGGTGGACACGCGCGTGCAGGCCATTTACGGCTCGTCCTCGCCGGCCTACACGCCGCCTCTGACCGAAAACGCCGAGATTCACGATCTCTATCTGTCATGTTCGCCGTGCTTCGCGCGTGACTGTCCGCTGGGGCACACTAATTGTCTGCGTCACCTCGAGCCGGCACGGCTGTTGGCGTCGATTCGGCACGCGGCGCTCAGTTGACCCCTTTCCACATGTAGGTTTGCAGTGCGTCTTCCTCCGCCATGTGGTCGTTGATGGTCTCCAGGCCATATTCTTCAACCAGCGTGGGGTCCTGGGCGAAGAGTGAGCGTCCCAACCCGGCGGCGCGTGCGTCCAGCGTGAAGCCCATGGCTTCGAGTACCGTCGGGTAGACATCGACCATCGACCCCTGGCGCCGGATACGCTTCCCGGCAGGGACACCCTCGCCAAGCATCATGAAGGTGTTTTCGCGCTCGGCATCGACCAACTGCGGCCACTCAGAGTTCTTCATGCTCAGGTGGTCGCTGGAGATCACCACCAGGGTATTGTCGAGCAGGCCTTCCTCGTCGAGTCGCTTCAGGAAACGACGCACCAGCCAGCCCGTGCATTTCACCGAGTACAGGATATCGACGCCGTCGAACGTACCTTGGTTCTCCAGGCATGCCTGAGCCGGGTTGCCGAACGGCGGATGCGCCGCCAGGGTCAGGGCGAACATGGCATAGGGCTGGCGGTCGTCATTGTCGGCGAGCTTGCGAATGCGCTCGGTGGCCATGTCGAGGAGGGTGTCGTCGTAAAGGCCCCAATCGTTGAGGTAATCCGGCGGCGTGACCTGGTCTTCCAGCTCGTCGCGACCTAGCGCGCGGTCGAAGCCATGTCCCTCGTAGAACACCTTCTTGCCGGCGAAACGCGTACTGGCCCCGCCCATGTAGGTGAGGTCGTATCCCTGAGCATCGAGGATATCGCCCAGACACCGGGTATGTGGGAGCACCTCGTCGAGCGGCTCGAACTGGTTGTCATGTTTCAACCCGGCGGGAATCAGCGGCACGCCGCACTGGGTGGCGACCATGCCGGCGGTCGTCCAGCCGGTATTATCGAGCTGCTTGAGCCCCTCGAAGACGGTACCACGCTTGCCGAGCGCGGCGAGGTCCTCATAGGCGTCGCCGAAGGTGTCGCGGTCGGCGTAGGTTCGCTCGGTGCTCTCTAAGTAGAGATAGATAAGATTGGGACGCGTTTGTGGCTCGCTTGCAATGCTCGGGACGCGGTAGTGATCGCGCAACCAATCACCCTCGGTGACCACCGAAGCGCCGCGTTGCGAAAGGCCGAACAGCAGCGGGTTGAAGGCCAGCAGGAAAAGCGCGCCGACACGCTCCCACAGCCGCCATCGGTGATCGGCGCGCACCAGCCAGGTGAAGGCCATGAGCATGACGATGGCGCATAGGGTGAAAATCAACGCGGCGACGACGCGGCCTTCGCCGCCATGCTCGGTCATCCCTGCCTGTAAGTGGAAGATCACCGCGCCCAAATCCACCTTGCCGAAGCTATCGTCCAAATACAGGTAGATCCACCACAGAGCCAGCGGAACCGACGACCAGGGCAAGACGCGGCGCGTACTGGAGCGCTGCGCGGGGTGACCCCAGCGAAAATACCAGGCAATGGCGACCCACACCGCCGCAACGGGGAACAAAAACCAGTGACTGGTGATGGTCAGCGTGGTGAAGAGATATCCCAGGCATAAGCCGAGGTAGGTCAGCACGCTCCAGCGGAGGGTAGCGGATGGCAGCTTCATCATAAGAACGCGTCCTTGTCTTTATGACTAGATCTTTATGGCTAGATCTTTATGACTAGAGTATGACAGCGAAGAAGCCGATCTGACTCATCGTTGCGGCGTTTGTTCGAGTTCGTAGAGCTCGTTGAGCTTGGCGTACTTCATGTAGGCATGAAACGCCGTGGTCAGCGCGACCGTCATGCCATCCATTCCCTGGAGCATGCCGCCCTTGAAGACCAGTTTGCGCAGCATCGCATTAACCGCGTGCAGCGTCGGGCGCAGTCGTGAGGGGCGTACACCGCGTTCTTTCATCGCCCAGGCATCGCGACTGGAGAGCGCATCGATGCGCCGAATCCAATGCGACATGTCTTCGTATGTGAAATGCCGCAGGTGCGCAGTGGTGGCCTCGACCTTGGGAGCCTCGACCGAAGAGTGCGCCTTCTTGGGCAGGTAGCCGGCAGTGGTGCGGTTGTAAAGGCGTACTACCGAGTCCGGGTAGAAGCCCGCGGCGCGAATCCAGTGCCGGGCCACATAGTTCTTGCGCCGAAAGCTGTAAGCGGTCTGCGGGTCGTCGAGGGCGAGGGAGTCGATCAGCGCCACGGCGTCGTCGTCGAGGCGTTCGTCGGCGTCCAGCGCCAGGATCCAGTCATTCTTGGCAAACGGCACGCCGTGCGCCTTTTGTGGCCCGTCGCCGAGATAGGCTTGCGCGATCACCCGAGCGCCCTCGGCCTCGGCAATCGCCACGGTGTCGTCGCTACTCTGCGAATCGACGACGATGACTTCGTCGCAGACGCGTGACAGCGAACGCACGCAGTCGGCGATGTTGGCTTGCTCGTTCAGGGTGATGACGATTCCGGTCAGCGGTTGCATAGCGTTTCCTCGGTGGCCGTTGGTGTCGGCCAGGCATCGGCGATTTGGCGTGCCACCGCCGCGATGTCGATACGCGACATATCGCTGGCGGAGGCGTCATCGGCTGGCGGGCTGAAGGCCAGGCGGCGTGTCTCGGCATTGCAAGTTTGCCAGCGCAGCGGTGTGGCTGAGCGCTTGGCAGGGTAGAAGCCGATCGTGGGCCGATTGAGTGCCCCGGCGATGTGCAAGGGCCCGGTCGAACCGGCGACGAAGACATCGGCGGCGGCCAGGGTCGTGGCGAAGTCGGTCAGGCCGGCGCGTGGTGGCATGAGTACTGCATCGACATCACGTGCGTTGAGCGTTTCCACTAGGTGCTGGGCGACGGCTTCCTCACTGGGGCCATAAGTAAGCACCCACTTCGGCGGCACGGATAGATTGGCGCTAATCATCTGAGCGAGATCCACGTATTGCGCCACACTGAGATTGACTGCCGAGCCGCCGCTACCGGGATGCAGAAACCACCAAGGACGTGTCGAGGGAAGCGACAGTTCGTCGCTCAGGCGCTGGCGTTGAGCGTCGCGCGCTGCATCGGGCAACGGCCAGTAAGGCGGGGTCAGCGTCGATATGTCCTGGCCGAGCTTTCGTAGTAGTGCGTGAGCGAGATCCTGGTTATAGACATACTCGGGTTTCTGCGACCGCGACCTACGCTGTTTAATGCGAAAGTTGTAAAATACCTGAGCCCACTTGGTGGCGGGCGCCATGCGTAGGGAAATGCCGGCCCGCCACCCCAGCCACCCGATACGTGGCGTGGAAAACAGCGTCAGCAGGGCGTCGAACTTAGCGGCGCGCAGTTGCGTGAGCACGTCCTTCTGCTGGTGTCGCGGCGCGCCGCCGCCCGGGTCGAGAATCACCTCGTCGATCCATGGGCAGGCATGCGCCAAGGGCGCCGTATAGGTGGGCACCAGCACGGCAACATGGTTGTCGGGATGGGCACTCTTCAGGCAGGCCAGGGCCGGCCAGGCGAGCATGAAGTCGCCGAGCTTGTCGTTGCGTACCACGAGGATGCGCTGTGGGCGCGACTGGGTCATCGAGTCTCCTGTGCCCGGTGGCGTCGACGCGTGAGTCGAACATTGTCCGAGGAGCTTGCCTTGCAGCACAAGGTTTTGCACATCTGTTTATCCCGCGGCTGGGGCGGGCTGGAAATGTATCCTGCGCGAATTATACCCGAGCTGGCCCGACAGGGGTGGCGCGCCTATGTACTGACGCTCGAAGGTACGCGTCTAGCCAAGACGTTGGCCGGCTGCGATGCGACCGAGATGCGTAGTGTGCGCTCACCCTTGCGCGCGTTTTGGCAACTGCCGGTACTCGTGCGCTGGCTGCGCCGCAGAGGCATTGGTGTCGTACATTGTCACAAATCGAGCGATTTGCGCCTCGGCGCGTTGCTCAAGTGTCTGTGCCCCGAACTGCGTCTTGTCTTCACCGATCATATGGGCGTCACGCGGCCCAAACACGATCCTTATCATCGCTGGGTCTATCGGCATGTCGACCGTGTGCTGTCGATTAGCGAGGCAACGTTGACGCGCAACCGCCAGGCCTTTCCGCTACCCGCATCGCGGATTACCCTGTTGTATCTGGGGATCGACACGGCGGATTTCGTTCCCCAGCTCGACACCGACGCACGATGTGCATTGCGCGATACGTTGGGGATACCGCGTGAGGCGGTGGCAATGGCCTTGCCGGGCCGCCTGACGCCCGGCAAGGGGCAGCAACTCTTGCTGGATGCCTTTATCCGTCTGCGCGACGCTGGCGATACGCAATCCCACCTGGTCTTGATCGGGGGGCTGGAGGCGGACGAGGGCGGCAACCCCACCTTCATCGCTTCCCTGCAACAGCAAGTTCGCGAACAGGGCCTTGAAGAGCGTGTCACGTTCACTGGATTTCGGCGGGATCTCCCGCGACTCTTCGAGGTGATGGATATCGTCTGCGTGCCATCGCGCAACGAGGCCTTCGGGCTCACGGTGATCGAGGCGATGGCGGCGGGCAAGGCGGTGGTGGGCGCCGACAGCGGTGCGATTCCCGAGCTGATAGGGTGTGAAGGCGGGCGGCTTGCTGACCCGCAAGACCCGGCGGCCTGGGCGGCGACCCTCGGCGAGCTACGCGATGCCCCCGCACTGCGCGAACGCCTTGGCGCCAACGCCTGCCGCTTCGTCAATGCACGCTTCACGCTGGCCCGACATGTGTCCGGGCTGTGCGACATTTACGCGGATGCCGCATAGTCGAGACGGCAGAACCTCTAACGATAGAACTTACGGAACCACTGCATCGCGTCGAATACCGCCGGCGAGAACTCGGCGTCCTCGATCGGGTCGAGCTGGCGATCGACGATCTCCCACTGACCGGTGCCATCGACCACGGTGATGCGATTCGGCTCGATGATGCCGTAGTCGATGTAGCTGCTGGATTGCACCCAGGGATGATCGATGCCGGGCTTCAGCAGATCCTTGCCCATGGCATAGTCGGAGAGCGGATTGCTGCATCCCAACGCGTGGCGCATCAGCATGGGTGCCACGTCGAGGTGACTGGTCATGCCCGCGACCTCGCCCGGTGCGACGCCGGGGCCGTTGACGAGCATCGGTACGCGGGTCTGCGGTGAGGCGAAGTGGCCGTTGTGGCCCCAATAGTTCTTGTCGAAATCGTTGAACGACTGGCCGTGATCGGATGTGACCACCAGCAGGGTCTCGTTCCATTCGCCTTTGGCCTTGAGGTCGTCGATCACACGACCGAGCAGCTCGTCATCGTAGTGCACGGCATTGCGATGGCGGTTGAAGTAGGGTACCGGATCGGTGTCGGGGCCTAGCTCGAGGTAATCCATGTCCTGCACTGACGGCTGGAAGGGCTGGTCGGCGTCGGCCGGGACGTCATAGCCGTGGGGCGCGTCGTAGAACAGCATGCCAAACCACGGCGTGGCGTCCTGCCGTTCCTGTCGGTCGAGCCAGTGTATCCAATCCTCGGTCATCTGTCGGTCCCGGGTCGCGGGCGAGTCCCCCTGCGTATCCATCCGCAGTGACTCGACCGACGAGAAAATCGTGCGATCGAAACCGACACTGCTGAGGCTGGCCGAGGAAAAGATGCCTAGCGAGTAGTCCTGCTCCTGTAGCTGGGTGATCAGCAAGGGCGGCGTCTGAGTGTCGTCCAGATAAGCGTAGTAATTGCCAGTGAGACCGTAGAACAAGCTCATGGCGCCATTTCGGGTCGCGTTACCGCCGCTGTAATGATTCAGATAGCGGCGTCCGTTCTCGTTCAATGCGGCATAGAGGTTCGGCGTGTTTTGAGGCCCGTATTCGTCGGCGCGCCACGAGTCGATCAATACCACCATGACATTGGCGGCGTCATCGGGCTGGCAACTGAGCGGGTTCTTGGGCCAGTCGAGATTTTGTGCCTGCTGGGCCTCGATGTTGGCTTTCGCGGCTCGGGCGGCGCGGGGATCGAGCCAGCCGTGATCCGCCATGAAGTCTTTGGCGGTGGTGGGAAACAGCAGTGGATAGACGCCGACCTGCTGGGTCACGCTACGCATATAGCGTGCGTCGGCGACGATATGCAGCGCATGGCTGCCTATCAGAGTCAGCAGTACCACGCCGCACGCCGCGCCGACCGGCAGGCGGCGACCTCTTCCCCCTGAGATCACGCGCTGGGCGAGCCAACCTTCCAATGCCAGTGCCACCAGCACACAGCCGGTCACCACCAACCAGGTCGAGGTCGTGAAACTGAAAATTTCGCCATTCTTGTCGTTCAGAAACAGCGAGACCATGAAGTAGTTTACGTGGAAGCGGTACTGGGCGTAGACCACGGTATCCAGTAACAGCGCACATAGCCCGAGTGCGCCTAATAGCGCCGCTGGCAGCCATAGCCAGCGGGCCTTCAACACTAGCGACAACAGGCCCAGCGGCAACCAGGCGATCAATACCAGCATGCCGAAATGACCGATCCAGGTCAGGATCAGATACGCCACTCCCATGGCATCGTCGGGGATCGCGAGGTAGGGCACATAACGCAGGGCGATCAGCCAGACGAGCGGGAGTTGCAGCAGCGCAAAAATCAGGGTATTGCGCCAACGGCGCCTCAGCGTATCTTGCATGCAGGTCACCTTATTGTGAGTCACCGGGAGCGTGTCGATAACCATCGACAATAGCGGCAAAAGCGTGTTCCGCATTGGCGGGCGAAAAACGAACGAGCGAGCGCTTGAGGCGCGCCAGGTTGCTCTCTTGCCAACGCCCCGGGGCGCGCAACCGGCAGCGGTCGAAGTCGATCAGCCAGACGCAGTCATCGGCGTCGACGAGCAGGTTGCGGGCGTTGAGGTCGACATGGTCGAGCCCGGCGTCGTGAAAACGGCGCACGGTATGGCCGACCCGCTTCAGAAGGGTGGGCGTCGCCGTCGGCAGTCGTTCGGCCAAAGCCGTGACATCGGGAATCAGCCGCGTGATCAGCGTGGCGGTGTAGCTGGGGCCGTGTCGCCACACGCCAGCGGCCACCGGCGCGGGCACGGGTAGGCCACGCTGCTTGAGTTCGGCGGTCAGGCGCATCTCGCGAAAGGCGCGGGTGCGCTCGAGCCCGGTCCACACATAGCGCGCGTCACTGAGCCGGGCGATCAGGCCACCGCGTCGGTAGGGCCGCAGCGCCCAGCGCTCCTCGCCGTAGGCGAGGAAAAGACTCGCCCCACGCCCCGGTGCTTCGCCGAGTACGGCGTCGCGCTCGCGCCAGAAGTCCGGGCTTAGCCAGCGCGGGTCGATTTGTGGCTCTTGGCCGGCGTCACATAGAATGTCGGCATCATATAGAATGAATGCCTGTCCTGTTTGGAATGTTGCCAACCGCATGAAGCATCCTCTGCCCGTCCGTCCCGCGCATATTTGTGTACTACGACTGTCCGCGCTGGGCGATGTCTGCAACCTCGTCCCAACCATTCGCGTGCTGCAGCGCCTATGGCCCGATGCTCGCATCACCTGGATCATCGGCAAGGGGGAGCACAGTCTACTGGCCGGTCTATCAGGGGTCGAGTTCATCGTCTATGACAAGGCCTCGGGTTGGGCCGGCATGCGCGAGATCTGGCGTCAGTTGGGCGACACGCGCTTCGATGTGCTGCTCCACATGCAACAGGCGCTGCGCGCCAGCGTGCTTTCTCTGGGCCTCAAAGCGGACCTGCGTATCGGGTACGACAAGGCGCGGGCCAAGGATTGGCAGCACTGGTTCACTCACCGTCAGCTGGCGCCGCATGCTCACGCGCATGTGCTTGAATCGTTTCTCGACTTCGCACGCCTGCTGGGCGGCGAAGAACGCGTCGATGCCGAACCACTGCGCTGGGACCTGGCGATCCCCGACAGCGCCTACCAGGAAGCCGCTCGTGTCACCGGCGAGGCGCCTTACGTGGTGATCAGCCCCTGCGCCAATCCGCGCCTGCGCAATTTCCGCAACTGGTCTGCCGAGGGCTATGCGGCAGTGATCGCGCATGCCTGGGAAGAGCACGGCCTGCGCACGGTGATGACCGGGGGCAACAGCGCCCAGGAGCAGGAAATGGGCGCGCGCATTCGCGCCCTGTGTGCGGAAGGGGCCGTCATCGACGCCATCGGCGGCACCTCGCTCAAGGGGCTGCTGGCGATGCTCGACCGCGCGCGCATGGTGATCGCCCCCGACTCCGGGCCGGTGCACATGGCCAACGCCCTGCGCACGCCTACGCTGGGGCTTTTCGCCACCACCAATCCCGATCGCGCGGCGCCCTATTGCTGGCGGCGTTTCGTGGTCGACCGTTATCCCGATGCCGTGCGTCGTTATCTGCACAAGTCACCGGAGGCCATCCCGTGGGGCACGCGCGTGCGGCACCCCGACGCCATGAGTCTGATACGTGCCGACGACGTCATCGCCCAATTCGATGCCTTGCTGGATGCCACGCCGTCCGCTTCGCCCCGCTCGGAGCCCGACCATGAAACTTGATCTGACCGTTCTCGAACAGGCCCGCCTGCTGGTGGTGGGCGACGTCATGCTCGACCGTTATTGGCATGGCGGCACCTCACGTATCTCACCGGAAGCGCCGGTGCCGGTGGTCAAGGTCGGTGAATCGGAAGACCGCCCCGGCGGCGCCGCCAACGTGGCGCTCAATATCGCCGCGTTGGGCGCGCACGCCGCGCTGGCGGGCGTGGTCGGTGAGGATGACAATGCCGCCTTGCTCAAGGCGAGTCTTGAAGCTTCTGATGTAAGTACTCACTTTCATCATAGCCCCGAGATTCCCACGATCACCAAGCTACGTGTGATGAGCCGCAACCAGCAGTTGCTACGTCTCGACTTCGAGGAATCGCTGTGGGAGATCGACACCCAGGGCCTGACCGAGCGCGTCGAGGCGGCGCTGCCCGACGCCGACGTCGTGATCCTCTCCGACTACGGCAAGGGCAGCCTCAACCGCGTCGAAGCGTTGATCGCCATCGCGCGTCAGGCAGGCAAGCGCGTGCTGGTCGACCCCAAGGGGCATGCTTTCGATAAGTACCGCGGGGCGAGCATCATCACCCCCAACCTGGGCGAGTTCGAAGCGGTGGTGGGGCCATGCCCCGACGATGCCACGCTCGCCGAGAAGGGCGAGCAGCTACGCGCCGACTTGCAGCTCGAGGCGCTGCTGGTCACGCGCAGCGAGAAGGGCATGACGTTGATCCGCGAGGGCCACGCGCCGCTGCATCTACCGACGCATGCGCGCGAGGTCTTCGATGTCACCGGCGCCGGGGATACCGTCATCGGCGTACTCGGATTGGCGTTGGCGGCGGGGCACGGCTATCCCGAAGCGATCATGCTTGCCAACCTGGCGGCGGGGCTGGTGGTGGCCAAGCCGGGTACCGCGACGCTGTCCATCGCCGAGCTTTACACGGCGCTGCATGGCGACAAGCTGGCCGAATTCGGCCCCATCGAGGAAAGCGCATTGGTCGACGCGGTGCGCGCGGCCAAGCTGCGTGGCGAGCGCGTGGTGATGACCAACGGCTGCTTCGACATCCTGCATGCCGGCCACGTGGCCTATCTCGAGCAGGCCAAACGCCTGGGCGACCGGCTGATCGTGGCCGTCAACGACGATGCCTCCGTGGCGCGCCTCAAGGGCCCCAAGCGGCCAATCAACGCCCTCGAGCGCCGCATGCAGGTGCTGGCGGGCTTGAGCGCGGTAGATTGGGTGGTGCCTTTCGCCGAGGAAACCCCGGCACGCCTGATCGCCGAGGTACTGCCCGATGTGCTGGTCAAGGGCGGCGACTATCGCCCCGAAGACATCGCCGGCGGCGAGGCGGTCATCGCCGATGGCGGCGAGGTTCGGGTGCTCAACTTCGAGGATGGCGTCTCCACCACCGCGATGATCGGCACCATTCTCGACCGTGAAGGCTAAGGCGCGATGCTCACGCCCCGTCTCGCGCGCGGCCTCTATAGCGGCGCGTTGTATCTTCTGTCACCCTTCGTATGGTGGCGTGTATGGCGTGAGCATGCGCTCACTAACAAGCGTGCGGAACGATTGGGGCTAATCGCCGACGCGACGGACGGCACGCCGACGATCTGGCTGCATGCCGCTTCGGTCGGCGAGGTGCTGGCGGCACGGCCCTTGATCGAGGCTCTGGCGCGGCGTCATGCCGACCACCGTCTGGTGGTCACCACCATGACCGCGACCGGCGCCGAGCGTGTACGGGCGCTGTTTCCCGTCGAGCGCTATGCGCTGACGCATTACTTCCTGCCGCTGGACTTCCCGGGCGCGGCGCGGCGTTTCGTGAAGCGCTTGCGACCGCGCCTGGCGATCATCGTCGAGACCGAGCTGTGGCCCAACCTGCTGGCAGCATGTGATCGGCAGAATGTGCCTGTGGTCGTCGCCAACGCTCGGCTCTCGGATAAGGCCTTCCAGGGCTATCGCAAGGTGGCGCCATTGCTGCGTGGCGCACTGGGCGCGGTGAGCTGGCTGGCGGCCAAGTCGCCGGCGGATCTCGAGCGTTTCACGGCACTGGGATTGGCCGGTGAGCGTGGCGACGTCGTGGGCTCGATCAAGTTCGATCTGCCTATCAATGCAGAATTGCGCGATGAGGGTGAGCGATTACATACCCAGTGGGGTGCGCGATTCGTGTGGGTGGCCGGCTCGACCCATGAGGGCGAAGACGAGCAAGTACTGGCCGCGCATGCCCGCCTGCGACGCACGCATCCTCAGGCACTGCTGGTGTTGGTGCCGCGTCATCCGCAGCGCTTTTCGGCGGTGGCCGAGCTCTGCGAGGCACGCGGCGAGTGCCTCGCGCGGCGTTCGCAAGGTGAAACGCCCAGCGCCGAGACGAGCGTCCTGCTGGGCGACACCATGGGCGAGCTGATGCGCTTTTACGCCGCGGCGGACGCCGCCTTCGTGGGCGGCAGCCTGGTGCCCATCGGCGGGCACAACCTGCTCGAACCCGCCGCCCTCGGCGTGCCGGTACTTACCGGGCCGCATCTGGAAAACTTTCAGGACATCGCCGAGACCCTGCGCGAGGCCCAGGCGCTATGCGAGATCGACGCTGCCGAGGCCTTGGGCGACGCCCTGGCGACCCTCGCCGACGACCCCGAGCAGCGCCGCCGGCTAGGCGCCGCCGGCGAAGCGGTGGTGGCCGCCAATCGCGGCGCCTTGGAAAAGACGCTGAAAGGTATCGCGGCGCGTCTGCCGGCGGATGTACACGCTCAGGGCGTATAGCGCTCGACACCCTCATTCGTTCCCAACAGCAGCACGTCGGCGCCGCGCTGGGCGAAGAGCCCGTTGGTGACTACGCCGACGATATTGTTGAGGCGCTGCTCCATGGCCTTGGGGTCCTCGAACAGGCATTCGTAGCCGTCGAGGATCTGGTTGCCGTTGTCGGTGACCACACCGTCGCGGTAGACCGGTGTGATGCCCAGCTTGACCATCTCCCGCGCCACATAGGAGCGCGCCATGGGAATCACCTCGATGGGCAGCGGGAAGCCGCCGAGTACGTCGACGTGCTTGGAGGCGTCGGCGATGCACACGAAACGCTCGGCGCAGGCCGCGACGATCTTCTCGCGCGTCAGCGCCGCGCCGCCGCCCTTGATCATATTGAAGTGCGCATCGATCTCGTCGGCGCCGTCGACATAAACCGGCACCGTGCCCACGTGGTTGAGTTCGAAGACATCGATGCCGTGTCCTCGCAGGCGTTCGGCCGTGGCGTCCGAGCTTGCCACTGCGCCTTGGAAGTCGTGCTTGTGCTCGGCCAGCAGGTCGACGAAGAAATTGGCGGTGGAGCCGGTGCCCACGCCGATGATGGTGTCGCGGCCGAGCAAGGGCTTGATATCCTCGATGGCGGCGGCAGCCACCGCGCGCTTGAGTTCGTCTTGGGTCATGGTGCGTCCGTATGGGCGTTCGTATCGCGTCGTAAGACGTCTGTGTAAACGTTCATATCAGCGTTCGTATAAACGCTCTTGTAAAAGAGTATCGGCGAAATCCGTGCCCATTATAGAGCTTATCCGCGCCGCATAAGAGACATGACGGCACGCGCGGGACTGGACGCTATACCGCGCCCTCTGCTAACAATGGAAGTTTGCTACCGGTTGGCCGCCCCATGGCGCCGGTTTCACAATGAGACGCGCGATTTCGCAGGACACACCAGAATGCTAGAAGAGACCGTCAAGAAAATCCTCCAGGCACGCGTATACGAAGCGGCCCGGGAAACACCCATATCCCCTGCTCCCCTCCTTTCCCGCCGTCTCAACAACACGATTTTGATCAAGCGTGAGGACCTGCAGCCGGTCTACTCCTTCAAGATTCGCGGCGCCTACAACAAGATGGCCCAGCTCAGCGAAGAGCAAAAGGCCAAGGGCGTGATCGCCGCCTCCGCCGGCAATCACGCCCAGGGCCTGGCCATGGCCGCCAAGCAGATGGGCGTCAAGGCGATCATCGTCATGCCGCGCATCACACCGGAGATCAAGGTTCAGGCGGTACGCGCCCGAGGGGCCAAGGTCGTGCTCAAGGGCGATGCCTTCGGCGAGGCATTGGCGCATGCACGCGAACTGATCGACGCGCATGGCTATACCTACATTCCACCCTTCGACGACAACGATGTGATCGCCGGCCAGGGAACGGTGGGCATGGAAATCCTGCGTCAGCATAGCGGGCAGTTGGATGCGATCTTCGTCCCCGTCGGCGGTGGCGGCCTGCTCGCCGGCGTGGTGGCCTATATCAAGTACCTGCGCCCCGAAATCAAGGTTTACGGGGTCGAGGCGGAAGACTCGGCCTGCCTCAAGGCGGCCATGGAAGCCAACGAGCGCGTTACCCTCGACCAGGTCGGCGTGTTCGCCGAGGGTGTCGCCGTGGCGCAGATTGGCGAGGCACCGTTCGAGATCCTGCGCCACTGGATCGACGGTGTGGTCACGGTCACTACCGACGAGATATGCGCGGCGGTCAAGGATATCTTCGAGGACACGCGCGCTGTTGCCGAGACCTCCGGCGCGTTGTCACTGGCCGGGCTCAAGAAGTATATCCAGCAAGAGCGCGTCGATGGCCAGACGCTGTTGTGCATCAACTCGGGCGCCAATACCAATTTCGACCGTCTTCAGCACATTGCCGAGCGCACTGAGCTGGGCGAACAGCGCGAGGCGATCCTGGCGGTGACGATCCCCGAGCGCCCCGGCAGCTTCAAGAAGTTCTGCAAGACCATCGGCAAGCGCATGGTCACCGAGTTCAACTATCGCTACGCCGATCCTGAGCAGGCGCATATCTTTGTCGGCGTGCAGGTCAAGCCGGGCGGCGATGATCGCCAGGCGGTGATCGACAAGCTGCGCGAGGCCGATTACCCGGTGGAGGATCTCACCGATAACGAGCTTGCCAAACTGCACATTCGCCATCTCGGCGGCGGACGTCCCAAGGAACACTTCAGCGAGGAAGTCTATCGCTTCGAGTTTCCCGAGCGCCCCGGTGCGTTGATGAACTTCCTGACCCATTTGCCCGCCGATTGGAACATCTCGCTGTTTCACTATCGCAATCACGGTGCGGCGTATGGCCGGGTCCTGGTGGGCATGCAGATTCCCAACGGCGACCGTGCTCATGTCGAGGAACACTTCGAGCGGATCGGTTATCGCTACTGGAAAGAATCCGACAATCCCGCTTATCGCCTGTTCATGGCGTGAACCGTCCGGCGCCATGCCATGGCGCCTTCATAGGCTCTGGTTATGAGAATCTGTATTACCATAGGTTCTCATGATAGTAATATCACGAATGTCAAATAAAAACATCGTTCGTTAACCAAACGTTTCATTCTTATGCCCGAGGCCAGTTGTCAACCCATACGCCTGGCCCTATAGTCGTAAGCGTTATTTGGGGTGCTATAAGAAACAGTCCTTTACGGAGCAGGAAATGAAACGCAAGCCTGATTTGGTCATGGCTTTAGTAATGTTGTTTGGCTTGGGTGTCGTGGCGACGGGTTACGCACAGACATTGATGGGCACTTGATGAGCGCCCCGCTATCTGGGCGTATTCGCCGGTCGTCTTGAACGTCCGAGTGCTTGCATAGTCCGCCGAGCGGCCGACGATGGTTCTCCATCGTCGGCCGCTTGCGTTACGGACGTACGGTGCGGGCGTCGCTGACGATGGCGTCGAGGGGCACATCCCAGCCCGCGATGGGCAGTCGCTCGACGTACTGGCAGTCGTGGGCAAGGCCGATCAGGCACGGATGCGGGCGGCGCAGGCGCCGAAAGGCGAAGGTACGATCATAGAAGCCGCCGCCCATGCCTAGCCGATTGCCTTGAGCATCGAAACCAACCAGCGGCATAAGCACCAGATCCAGTGCCCAGGCCGGCAGGCGCCGGGCGCGATGCGCGCCATGGCGCGTGCTCGGTTCCGAGATGGAAAAGCGGTTGGTACGCATGGGCGTTTGGGCGTGGTAATGCACGAACCACAGGCGATTGTCGGATAGCGGGCGCAGAACCGGGAGATAGACCCGGACGCCGCGGCGTCGGAACCATGCGATCAGCGGTGTCGGGTCGATCTCGCCGTCGTTGGGTAGATAGAGCGCGACGCGGCGCGCACGTTTGACCTCTGGCAACCGGCGCAGGCGGCGGCATAGCGCATAGGCGGCCTGACGGCGCTGGGATACGGAGAGTCGGCGTCGACGCTGACGCAATTCGCGGCGTAGGCTGCGTCGATCGGATAGTTCGAGAGGGGGTTCGTGCGTCATGTTCGGTGAGGTTCCCCAAAGTGCCGCTGTCGTTCTGGCCCTGAACCTAAAGGTTCAAGGTGGGTGGCCGCAGACGAGTCATCAGGCTTTCCGTCGCACGGACATGCACACAGACCCGTCTAGTACTTGGCCCCCTAGTAATGCGCATAGGCTCGAGGGACTATAACGACTGGCGAACACTTCAGGGAACGCCTCTATCCTAGCAGAGACCGGGGCGCGGCCAAAGCGCCAGGCACTTTTCGTATAGAGTCTTTCCCCGTATAGCCCCTTTTTTGTATAGCACCCTGTCGTAACGAACCGACGCTTGTCGGGCAAGGCCTAAACGTCAGCCCGAGGGTTTGTCGTCGGCAGCGGGCGCATCGGTCAAGGCTTGTTCCAGACGCTCGCTTAGGCGAGCCAGGCTGGACTCGCTCTCGCGCTGGGTGTCGAGCGCTTCGAGGAGTTCGTGGGTGATGTTCAGCGCCGCCATGATGGCGATCTTCTCGGCGCCCTGCACCTTGCCCTGGGAATGGATACCGTTCATGGCACGATCCAGATAGCGCGCCGCGCGCTTTAGCTCGTCTTCCTGATCGGGCGGGCAAGCGATCACGTAGGGGCGTCCCAGCAACGTGATCTCGGTCGTCTGCCGCGAGGCGTCGTTCATGGATCGCTCCAGAGCGGGCCAAGGTCGGGCCCGATGCGGTAAGATGGAACCAAGTTTCCGCGTCATGCGCGGTGGAGGGAACGGTCTCGACGACATTGGCATCCTGCCGTCGCGAGCCTACGTTCGCCGCCATGTAAGCCATTGATCACTATAAAGAGCCGCCCGGTCGCGGTCAACGCGGCCCGGCGGCCTGCATCACAGGACCGCTTCATGTCCCTTATCGACGAACAACTCGATTTTTCACGTGTCGCCGACACCTTTCTCGCTCACGGTAGCATGCAGTCACCGGCGTTTCTCGACGGCCGATTGTGCGCACGCCTGGCGCTGGCCGACATCAGCGCCGATACCTGGCTCGAGGAAGTCTGCGCAACCCTGGGTGTCGACCAACCCAATAGCCGCGAAGACGGCGAAGTCCTGCTCGCCTGGCGGCGGCAGGCGTTGGACGCCCTGGCCGCGCCAGAGCTCAACTTCGAGCCGCTGCTGCCCGATGACTTGTTCTCCCTCGCCGAGCGTGCGCACGGCCTCCAGGAATGGACTCAGGGCTTTCTGGAAGCCATCGTCGAAGCCGGCGGTCAGAGTGATGACTGGTCGTCGGCCCTGCGCGAAGTTCTCGAAGACCTTGGCTCGCTCGTCAGCCTGGAGATCGAACTCGAGGACAACGCCGAGAACGAGAACGATCTCTTCGCCTTGACCGAGCATGCGCGCATGGCCGCCATGATGCTCTATACCGAGCAGCACCCCGGCCAACCCCAGGTCGAGCGCGTCGAGAATTCCGAGGGTGACGACGCCACCACACCGCCGTCACAGACTCACTGATCAATCTCTTGGCCGGGCTTGTCCCGGCCTCTCTCCAACATCTCCCGCCCTCCGAGGAGCGCCCATGCCTCGCACTGCCCTGCCGCGTCCGGCGGCGATTTCTTCCGATGAATACCGTGCCCGCCGCCAGGCGTTGATGGCGGCCTTGCCCGCGCATAGTGCCGTATTGATCTCGGCGGCCTCGCTGGTCACGCGCAACCGCGACAGCGAATACGCTTTTCGCCAGGATAGTGATTTCCACTACCTGAGCGGTTTCCCCGAACCCGACGCGCTGCTGGTGCTGCTGCCCGGTCGCGACGCTGGCGAAGTCGTGCTGTTCTGCCAAGAGAAGGACCCTTCCCAGGAAGCCTGGACCGGGATACGCATTGGCGCCGAGGCTGCCGTGGCGGATTACGGCGTCGATGAAGCCTACGAGAACGACACCCGGGACGCCCTGCTGCCCGAGCTACTCGAGGGCCGTGAAACGCTGTACCTGCCCCTCGATAATGGCGAGATGCTGGCCCTTGCCGAGTCGCTGCGCGCCGAATTGGCGCCCCAGGCCCGGCGTGGCGAACGTACACCGCGTGCCTTCGCCGATATCGCACCGCTGATCCACGCGCAGCGCCTGATCAAGAGCGAGGCGGAACTGGGCCTGATGCGCCACGCCGCGCGTATCTCAGCGCAGGCGCACCGCCGGGCCATGCAAAGCGTGTGTCCGGGGCTTTTGGAGTACCAGCTACAAGCAGAGCTCGAGCACGAGTTCGTCTGGCACGGCGCCCGCGCACCGGCGTATGCCACGATTGTCGGGGGCGGCGAAGACGCCTGTGTGCTGCACTATATCGAGAACAGTGCTGCGCTTCGCGACGGCGACCTGGTGTTGATCGACGCCGGGGGCGAGTTCGAACTTTATGCCGGCGACATTACGCGGACCTTCCCGGTCAACGGCCGCTTTACGCCAGCGCAGCGTGAGCTCTACGAGATCGTGCTCGAAGCGCAGTGCCGTGCCGTGGCTGCTGTCGCACCGGGTACGACCTTGAGCGCGATTCACGATGGCGTAGTGCACGACCTGACCGCTGGCCTCCTTCGCCTGGGGCTGCTCGAAGGCCCGCTCGAGGCGCGTATCGACGATCACGGATACCGGCGTTTCTTCCTGCACGCGACGTCGCACTGGCTGGGACTCGACGTGCACGACGTCGGCACCTATCGGCTGGACGGCGAGCCGCGTGTGCTGGCACCGGGCATGGTGCTGACCGTCGAACCCGGGCTCTATATCCCCAATACCGAGGATATTCCCGAGGCCTATCGCGGCATCGGCATTCGCATCGAGGACGATGTCGCGGTGACCGCTACAGGGCACGAGGTATTGACGGTGGACGTGCCCAAGGAGGTAGCGGAAATTGAGGCCCTTATGCGCGAGGATTGAGCGTTTTTTGATCGCATGGTTTTTGTTTACGTAATTACGTTACGAATACGTAAAGCGGCCCGCCGTGGCGGGAAAGCCCGCCACGACTGCCGTCCATGCACTTAACGTGGTACAAAACAGCGTGTCTTGCCATCGCTGATGACAGGACCTTCGAAGCCGATAGGGAGAGTTTGCGATGCCCCGCAATCGGGTCGATATCGCCATCGTGGGAGGCGGCTTGGTCGGCGCCAGCTTGGCATGTGCCCTGGCGCCGCTAATCGAGCGCCACGGGCTGCGCGTGGCGGTGATCGAAGCCGCGCCGTTGAACGCAACGCAGACGACGTATCAGCCCAGCTTCGATGCCCGCGCCAGCGCCATCGCGCAAGGCTCGCGCCGGCATTTCGAGCGGCTCGGGGTGTGGGCGTCGATGGCCGAGCGCGCCACGCCGATTCGCCAGATCCACGTCAGCGAACGTGGGCGTTTCGGGGCGACGCGGCTGACGGCCGACGAGTTCCATCTCGACGCCCTGGGGTACGTGATTCCCAATGCCTGGATGGGTCGCGTGCTGCATGCCGGCCTCGAATCGTTACCGTTGACCTGGCACTGTCCGGCGCGTGTCGACGACATCACGCCCATTGCAGACGGCCACCGCCTGACCCTCAGCGACGGCGCCTGCCTCGAGGCCGGCTTGACGGTACTCGCCGATGGCGGCCGCTCGGGGCTCAAGGAACGGCTGGGCATCGATAGCCAGGCGCAGTCCTATGAACAGCATGCCTTGATCGCCAACGTCGAGATCGGGCGTGACCACGCCGGTGTGGCCTATGAACGCTTCTCGACCCAGGGCCCGATGGCGCTATTGCCTCTGGCTGGGCGACACATGGCACTGGTCTGGACCCACGCCAAGGTGCCACGCGAGGAAACGCTAGGTTGGAGCGACGCTGAATGCTTGCGGCGGCTGCAAGAGGCCTTCGGCGACCGCCTGGGACGCTTTCGGCGCATCGGGCATCGTGACGCCTATCCGCTGTCGCTGGTCACCGCCAACGAACCAGTGCGCCCGCACCTGGCGATCATGGGCAACGCCGCCCACTCGCTGCACCCGGTCGCCGGGCAGGGTTTCAATCTTGCCTTGCGGGGTGTCATGGACTTGGTCACGGCGCTGGAAGTCGGACTGGCGCGTGGCCAAGCCATCGGTGGCGCGAGCCTGCTGGGCGACTTCGAGGCCCGCCGCGCCGCCGACCGGCGTAACGTCATCCGCTTCAGCGATGGCTTGATTCGCCTGTTCGGCATCGAGCATGCCGCGTTTTCCCACCTGCGCGCCGCGGGCCTGGTGGGGCTCAATATCGTGAGCCCGTTGCGACGCACCCTGGCGCGCCGCGCCATGGGGTTGGAGCGATGACGGCCGACGAGGAAACGAACATGAAAGAGACGACACACGACGAGGTGATCGTCGTCGGCGGCGGCATGGTCGGTGCCGCGCTGGCGGCGCTGCTCGGCGAGGCCGGCCTCTCGGTGACGGTACTCGACGCCCGTCCGGCGCCGCTGGCTAGCGACGATGTCGGTTGCGGCCTGCCCGCCCCCCGGGTCAGCGCCTTGACGCCGGTATCGCAACGTTTGTTGACGCATCTCGGCGCCTGGCCGTGGATGGTCGAGCGGCGCGTATCGCCCTATCAGGGTATGCGCGTCTGGGACGGCGAAGGCAACGGCGAAATCGCCTTCGAGGCGGCGGATATCGGGCTGCGCGAGCTGGGCCATATCGTCGAGAACGACGTCGTCCTGGCGGGGCTCGAAACACGCCTTGCCGCCCTGCCGAGCGTGACCCAGCGTTTCGGCGCGCGAGTGTCGGGGATCGAGCGCGAAGGCGAAGCGCAGACCTTGACCCTCGACGATGGCAGCCGCTGGACGGCGCCGCTAGTGGTTGCCGCCGATGGCGCACGCTCCCCGCTTCGCCGCCTGGCGGGCATCGAGGTACGCGAGCACGACACCGGCCATGTGGCGCTGGTCACCACGCTGCGCTGCGAGCATGGCCATGGCGGCGTGGCGCGTCAGGTCTTCCTGCCGGACGGGCCATTGGCTTTTCTGCCCCTGCGGGTCGACGCAGACGACCACCATTGCTCGATCGTCTGGTCGACACGCCCTGAGCACGCCGAGCGGCTGCTGGCGCTGGACCCCGCGGCATTCGCCGAGGCCCTGAACGCCGCCATGGAAGGCCGGCTAGGTAAGATCGACGTGCTCGACGAGGTACACCACTTCCCGCTGACTCAGCGTCACGCTCGCGAATACACCGCACCGGGCCTGGCCCTGATCGGCGACGCCGCACACAGCATTCACCCGCTGGCCGGCCAGGGCGTCAATCTGGGCTTCCTGGACGCGGCGGTGCTGGCGGAAGAAGTCATTCACGCACGCCAACGCGGCGTAGCGCTCGGCGATGCTCGCACCCTGGCGCGTTACGCCCGGCGTCGGCGCGGCGACAACGCCGCCATGCTGGCGCTGATGGACGGCTTCCGCTTGCTGTTCGGCGCCCAGCACCCCGCATTACGATTGATACGTAATGTTGGGCTCTCCAGTACAGACAAGCTCATGCCCCTCAAGCGGACCATGATTCGCCAAGCCGCCGGCGAACGCGGCGAACTGCCCGCCGTGTGCCGCTAAGATGATTGCTGGGCCGTGCGTGTAGACAACGGATCAGATACCCATTGAGGTGAGTTCATGACGAAACGAAATCTTCAGGGCGTCACGCTCGAGTGCGTGCAGGGCGATATTGCGCGCCAGCCGGATATGGACGCCATCGTGAACGCGGCCAATGCGGAGCTGCGGATGGGCGGCGGCGTGGCGGGGGCGATTCATCGGGGCGCCGGGCCGGAGCTGGAGCGGGAATGCCAGCCGCTGGCACCCATTCAGCCGGGGCAAGCGGTGATCACCGGTGCTCATAATTTGCCCAATCGCTCGGTGGTGCATTGCCTGGGCCCGGTGTACGGCGTGGACGAGCCTGCCGAGCCGCTGCTGGCGGCTTGTTATCGCAACGCGCTCGAACTGGCCGAGCAAAACGAGCTCGGCTCCATCGCCTTCCCGGCGATCTCGACCGGTGCCTTCGGGTATCCGCTGGAAGCCGCGACGCAGGTAGCGTTCAAGACGGTGCTGGAGATGTTGCCCCAGTTATCCTCGGTCAAGCATATCCGCTTCGTGTTGTTCCAGGAGGCGGACGTTCGGGTTCATGAAGAGGTTCTTGAGCGCTTGCTCGATTGAAAAGGACCATTAATTGAGACCCTGCCATTGTCGGGCGCCGAACGGTTCCGCTTTCGGTGCCCCTGCCTTTCTCCCGCACCCCAAGACACACCCGCTTGAAACCCGGATAATGGCCGGCAATTCGTCCCCTGGGCGCACCCGACACCAACCCGGTTCGTGTACATGGAAATCAAGGTCAACTTTCTCGAAAACCTGCGGCTGGCGGCCAAGTTCGACGACTTCACCGTCGAGACCGACCAGCCCATTCGCTACAAGGGCGACGGCTCGGCGCCGAGTCCGTTCGACTACTTCCTGGCCTCCTCGGCGTTGTGTGCGGCCTATTTCGTGCGCTTGTACTGCAACGCGCGGGACATCCCCACCGAGAACATCCGGCTGTCGCAGAACAACATCGTCGACCCCGAGAATCGCTACAACCAGATCTTCAAGATCCAGGTGGAGCTGCCGGAGGACCTTTCCGAGAAGGACCGCACCGGTATCCTGCGCGCGGCGGAGCGCTGCAGCGTCAAGCGCGTGATCCAGAACGCGCCCGAATTCCAGATCGAGACGGTCGAGAACATCGACGAGGACGCCCAGGCGCTGTTGATGGGCACGAACGCCAAGGACGGCGACGCAGGCGGCGAAACCTGGATCGAGGGCAAGGACCTGCCGCTGGAGCGCACCATCGCCAACATGACCCGGATCCTCGAGGATCTGGGCATGAAGATCGAGATCGCCTCGTGGCGCAATATCGTGCCCAACGTCTGGTCGCTGCATCTGCGCGACGCGGCCTCGCCGATGTGTTTCACCAACGGCAAGGGCGCGACCAAGGAAGCGGCGCTGTGCTCGGCGCTGGGCGAGTTCATCGAGCGCCTCTCCTGCAACTTCTTCTACAACGACCAGTTCTTCGGCGAGGCGATCGCCGATAGCGCCTTCGTCCACTATCCCAGCGAGCGCTGGTTCCCGCTGGAAGACGACGACGCGCTGCCCGCCGGGCTGCTCGACGCACATTGCCGGGCGATCTTCGATCCGGACGGCGAGCTGCGCGGCTCGCACCTGATCGACACCAACTCCGGGCGAAAGGATCGCGGCATCGTCGCGTTGCCGTTCAAGCGCCGCTCCGATGGCGAGACGGTGTACTTCCCTTCCAACCTGATCGAGAACCTCTACCTCAGCAACGGCATGAGCGCCGGCAACACGCTCGCCGAGGCCGAGGTGCAGTGCCTTTCCGAGATCTTCGAGCGCGCGGTGAAGAAGGAAATCATCGAGCAAGAGATCGTCCTGCCGGACGTGCCGGAAGAGGTGCTGGCCAAGTACCCCGGCATTCAGGAAGGCATCGCCGCACTGGAGGCCCAGGGCTTCCCGGTGCTGGTCAAGGACGCCTCGCTCGGCGGCCGCTACCCGGTGATGTGCGTGACCCTGATGAACCCGCGCACCGGCGGTGTGTTCGCCTCCTTCGGTGCGCACCCGAGCTTCCAGGTCGCGCTGGAGCGCAGCCTCACCGAGCTGCTCCAGGGGCGCAGCTTCGAGGGCCTGAACGACCTGCCGCAGCCGACTTTCAGCTCGCTGGCGGTCTCCGAGCCCAACAACTTCGTCGAGCACTTCATCGACTCCTCCGGGGTGATCTCCTGGCGCTTCTTCAGCGACCGCGCGAATCTCGACTTCCACGAATGGGACTTCGCCGGCACCACCGCGGAAGAAGCCGAGCGCCTCTACGGACTGCTCGCCGACCAGGGCCTGGAAGCCTACGTGATGGAGCACGAGGACCTGGGCGCGCCGGTGTGCCGCATCCTGGTGCCGGGCTATTCCGAGGTATACCCGGTCGAGGACCTGGTGTGGGACAACACCAACATGGCGCTGGACTTCCGCGCGGACATTCTCAATCTGCACACACTCGAGGATGAGCGCCTCGCCGACCTACTCGAGCGCCTAGAAGAAAGCCAGCTCGACGACCACATCAAGGTCGGCACGCTGATCGGCATCGAGTTCGATGACAACACCGTGTGGAGCGAGCTGACCATCCTCGAGCTCAAGCTGCTGATTGAGATCGCTCTGGGCGAGTACGAAGCAGCGCTGGAGCACGTCCAGATGTTCCTGCAATTCAACGACAACACCGTGCAGCGCGGCCTGTTCCATCAAGCCATGCAAGCGGTGCTGGAGATCGCCCTGGACGATGACCTCGACTTCAACGACTACCACCGCAACCTCACGCGGATGTTCGGCGAAGAGACCATGCGCCAGGTGATCGGCGCGGTGAACGACGAGATACGCTTCCCCGGGCTGACGCCCACCAGCATGGGGCTGGAAGGCATCGACCGCCACCAGCGCCTGATCGAAAGCTACCGCAAGCTGCACGCCGCGCGCGCCGCCGGGGCCGGCATCGCCACCTCGTAAACCGCACCTCCCCACCCTCTCCGTCACCGCCACTCACGGCTCGCCCCGGCGGAGAGGGCATTTTCCCTTCATGCGTTAATACCAGCCCCACCTCTACGACCAACTGCCGTTTTGCATCCATCACCACTCTTGAATACTCTGATTCACTAAGGCCATTTAGACGGTCATATAAAAGAACGACATGGGACTACCGTATGGGATGGCCGGGACATCACGGCTTGCAGGGTAGGGGCGGTAGCGTGCCCATACCCGTGACCTGCTGCTGTTACTCATCATTCCGCATATTCGTCCCGGTAAAACGCGCAAGCATGCGAATTTTGCATGGATTGCCGAGTTATTTTTAGTGTTATTTAAAATCAATGGCTTAGGTGCGAAATGGCGGGCTATATAAGGTTTATAGAACATGTGGGCGCGTTCAAGTGGGGAATCGAGCAAGCTATCTAATACCTGTTATAAATAGGGGGAATGTTGGATCCATATTATGAATTGGCTTACGCACTAGAGTCCCAATCGTTGAGCTTCTTCGTGGGAACTGGCTTTTCCATGCACTTAACGGATGGGGCTGCTCCTAGTTGGTTGAGCCTGTTAAAAACCTGCTGTGAGAAAATTAGTGGTGGTGAAGAACTGGCAGAGCAATTATTTCCGAATGACAGCCCAATCATGTCTTTGGAAGAATGTGCCAGCATCATTAAAGTAAAGATGGATAGCCAAGGGCACTGTCTTCACACAGAAATATCAAAGGTTATTGGAAACTTGGAGCTTGGGGAATCAGGCGAAGAAACCAAAAAGGTACTAGAGGGGCTCCCAGCTGTAACTTTCATCACTACAAATTATGACCTTTTGATAGAGGAAGAACTGATCGGGGATGATAAGTGTACATCATACTCAATAGGGTACCCAATAAACAGGCAGGCAAAAAACTATCAAGTTTATCATGTGCATGGTTCTGTAAAGTATCCAAAGAAAATGATTGTGACTGCGGATGATTATTTTCGATTTATTAACTACCCTGACTACTTTGCAAAAAAAGTTCAAACACTAATTGAAGAAAGCACGACGGTTATAATCGGCTACTCACTTGGGGATGTTAATTTTAAAGCCATACTTAATAACATTAGGTCCAACAGAATTCATGATATAAATAGACAGAATCTATTTTTTCTTTCGAGAAATCCTGTGGATAAGAACATCAAGGACTACTACGACAGAAGCTACGGGCTTCGAGTGATCGAAAGTACAGATGTTGAGAATTTTCTTAGAAAAATAGATACAAAACACGAGAAAATTAAAGAAAGGGTATCGAGTTCTCGAGATCTTTTGATGCCTGTCTTAGAGGGTGAAAAAAGGTTAACAGATTCATATTTGAAAAAGCGAGACTCTTTCTACGAAATTATAGCAACACTGTCGTCAAACGGAATTATTGTATCCCACTCCAAGGTGGTTAAGTTTCTCAAGGATATATTTGAAAGGAAACGCGGTTTTACTAGGGACACTGGCGCTTGGCAGCAATACAAGCATTTGGCTGGTTGGCTTGTTCATATTGGGGCAATAATGGACATTAAGGGGACCCCTCTTGAAGAGGCGTACCTTAAAGCAGTCGAGGCCTCGTTTGACAATATGTCCAAGAGAAAAATCATGGGCAAGTCGTGGGACTCCTTCGTCATATGGAAGCGGCACTGGATAGATCTAACTTACGACAATCGAATAATGATCTGTCAATATTTTGAAGACGAGGATGTCTCTTCGGATGCATCAGAAGTAATGAGCCAATGAATTTATAACAACCGGCTGCACGGCGACCGGTTTTCCGCCGCTTAGCGGCTCCAAACCGGCGCATGAGCCGGGCGTTATGCAAAGAAAAAACACTGGTGCCGAAACGCTTGAAATAGCGTCTCTCGGAAATGGCCGACCGAGACTGATGAGGCAGGCCTAAAAAGGAGGAGAAAAAATGGCAGTCAAGCACAAAGAAACTGGCGAAGTGCATCGTGGATCAAAAGGGGGTCACACCGGCTGTGGCTTTGATACTACAAAAAAACCGGATCACTGGGTAGCCAGTTCCGAGCGTATTAATTGCGAAAAAAACGGCTGTAAAAACTAAGCGAAGTTAAATCTACGTATGCGTCATCTAGCGTATAAGCGGTTCATCGTAGTCGTTCGTTAGGTGACGCATGCATAACAGGTCGCTGCAGTTGACTGGCCAAAGCGCTGCCGCGCTTCGGGTTCCCTCCGCAGGCTTCGCCTGCGCCGGCGGCAACTGAGCTTCGTCGTTAGACCTCTGAGGAGCCTCTTTTCATGTCAGACCTTGATTCGAACTCCCGTGATCGTCTTGTTTCGGTAGCCAAAGGCGTAGCGGGAGCCTGTCCGGTAATAGGCCCTATGGCTTCGGAAGCTATAGGCACACTTATTCCGAATCAGCGTTTAGATAGGGTGGTGGAATTCCTGCGCCAGCTTGAGGGCGAAATCACCGCCGTTGATGCCCGCCTCGAGATTTTTGAACGTAATCTCCAAACCCCGAAGGGGCTGGATGTTATGGAGGAGGGATTGATACAGGCCGCGCGATCGGTTGCAGAAGAGCGTAAAGAGAGATTAGCACGATTAGTCGGGCGTAGCCTTACCACAGAGGAAATTAAATACGAAGAATCGCGCAAGCTTCTAAATCTGTTTCGAGAATTGACCGATCCAGAGGTTCTATGGCTTATTTTCTATTCAATGAATCCCACTTTGGGTCGCGGTCCGTACAGCGAGTTAGTGGAGAAACACCCGGACGTTTTAGAACCAGTAAGTCGCGAAATGGGCGCGCCACAGGAGCAGATTGATCGAGGTGCGTTGCAGGACAGCTATAAGAATGCTCTCCTTCGATTCGGACTTATTGAACAAGACGGGCGCTCAAACCGAATAACTACTCTCGGTCGCCTTTTGGTACGTTATATCGGTGAGGATTCAAAGAGCGAGAGCTAACAATGTCATCAACTCGGACATGGACTTCCCCCACTCTAGTGGACACTTCTGGCCTATGATTGGACTTCCCCCACTCTAGTGGACACTTCTGGCCTATGATGAGTGCATAGGAGGAAGCGCCATGAGCAACCAACGTTACATCCCGGAATTCAAGGTGAAGGCGGTGAGGTCGAGGCATCATACCCATCTAGGTGTTCAAGGGGTCGCGGAAGCGCTGGATATTAACCCATTAATGCTGTCACGCATGTTAAAGGAATGTCGAGCAGGAAATAACGTCCTAAAAAATAGCGAGGTAGAGTAGCAATGGAAGAGTATCACTTCCGCGAAGCGCGATCAGATGATCTCGCATCACTAGTCGAAATGCTTGCTGATGATGAACTTGGGCAAACCCGTGAGTCGCCGGGGACGCCGTTGAAAGTCGGCTACATCAGAGCATTCGAAGCTATCCAAAATGATCCAAATAACGAGCTTGTGGTTTGTGAATCGGACGGCCAATTGCTTGGTATGCTCCAAATGACGTTGATCCCTTACCTGACTTATATCGGAAGCTGGCGAGCGTTGGTTGAGGGCGTTCGTGTTGCGTCGTCTAAGCGAGGAGATGGGATTGGTGCCAAGCTTTTCGAGTGGGCAATACAGCGAGCTAAGGAAAAAGGCTGCCTGATCGTCCAATTAACTAGTGACAAGAAAAGGCCGGACGCAATTCGTTTTTACGAGAAGCTTGGTTTTAAAGCGTCGCATGAAGGGATGAAGCTCTGGCTGAACTAGAGAGTGTTTAACAGTTCATTAAAAGCGTTGGCTAAAAGTTCTGCCGCGTTTCAAAAAGAAGCTTGGTTACGACGTTATATAAATAACTTATCTTAGAGGGAGCCACCGATGCCACAAAGAGGCGAGCACAATTATTCTGCTACCGTCGTCTGGACCGGTAATTCAGGCGAAGGTACAAAGCACTACCGCGCCTTCTCGCGCGATCATGAAATAACCTGTGGCGATAAACCAACAATCGCCGGGTCGGCGGATCCGGCATTTCTTGGTGACTCGTCCCGCTATAATCCGGAGGAGCTGTTGCTGAGCTCGCTCTCTGCATGCCACATGCTCTGGTATCTACACCTGTGTGCGGATGCCGGCATCACGGTGTCGAGTTACGAGGATAACGCCGAAGGCCGTATGATTGAGACCAAAAGTGGCGGCGGTCATTTCGATAAAGTGACACTCAAGCCCACCGTCAGCATCGGCCAAAACGACGATAGCGAGCTAGCGACGTCTCTTCATGAGAAAGCGCATTCGCTATGCTTCATTGCGAATTCGGTGAATTTTGAGGTCGCGTGTGAAGCCGACATTCGCTGCGGCCAATGAAGGACTGACAGTGCGTTACGCGTGGACGGGTGCTTTCTGCAAGCAGGAGTGAATATGGAGCCTGAGGTTCGGCCATCACTGCGCGTGGGTGATGTGCTGGAGATCCAGTTCCCAGCCTTTACGCCACGAATCACCATCGAGACGCACAACACGCTCACCGTGGAGATCGTTGCCGGGGATAACCTCGGCTTCGCTGATACGGTCGATTACGAAGCCGTGGCACTGCGTGATGGCTTGATCATGCTTTCTTGGCAAGAGCATATCGGCAGCACCATCGTGCATGTGCTGGATCTTGAAGCGCGTCAGGCGCACACGGTGGTCACGCCGGCAAAAGGCGAGCTGATGCGTTTGGCGGGTCGCATCGAATTCACGTCCGCCTCATGAGGCGTGACGCTGGATAGCACCACGCTCCCAGCGGTGCTATACCCGAGGAGGGCCGAGGCACCGCGATCAGCGCGAAGGCGCATTTAATTCTGGCGTTGGCAGCCTTGATGAGTATCCAGATGAGATATCTGCAGCGTTGGGCGGCGAGACAGATGAGGACGTAAGCCAAATGCATATTCAAACGATGGCGCGATATAACCGCTGGATGAATCAGAAAATCTACGAGTGCTGCTCTGGGTTGTCAGATGAGAAGCGGAAGCGCGATATGGGTGCCTTTTTCAAATCGATTCATGGCACTCTTAACCATTTGCTACTTACTGATCGGGTCTGGATGGGGCGGTTTACGGGTAAGCCATTCCATATCACGTCACTAGATCATGAGCTCTACTCAGACTTCGATGTCCTTCGAAGCGAGCGCGAGGCTGAGGACAACCGCATAATCGAATGGGTAGCCTCGCTTTCTCCGCAAGATTTAGACGAAGACTTGATCTATACCGGCATCGTAAATCCCGTGCTTCGGCGATATCCGCTTTGGTTTGCCCTTTCACATTTCTTTAACCATCAGACACATCATCGTGGCCAGGCTACAACGCTTCTTACGCAGTTGGGCATTGATGTCGGCGTTACCGACCTGATCGGGCTGCCAAGTGATGAGACATAAGCGATTTTGATTCGCTACGCTCACCCTTTGGGCTCTTGGACACAAGCCGTTGACGTAGAAATAAAAGGAATCTCGATATGTTCGATTATTCGTTGGTGCATTGGCTGGCGTTTTTGTCAGCGGCGGTGCTTCTGAACCTTTCTCCGGGGCCGGATATCGCGTTCATGCTAGGCCAGACGCTACGCAGCGGACGTCGACATGGGTTCGCTGCGATGCTCGGGGGGTGGTCAGGAACGGCATTGCATGTGGCCATGGCGGCGGCGGGCCTGTCGGCCATTCTGGCCACATCGGCGTTGGCGTTTTCGGTGATCAAGTGGGTAGGGGCTGTCTATTTGATATGGCTCGGCGTCAAGATGCTGTTATCCAAGGGTGATTCTTTTATTTCCAATGGCGGGGGCCGGGACGCAAAGGCGCAGTCGGTCTATTGGCAAGGAGTGCTGGTGTCCGCGCTGAACCCCAAAGTGGCCATCTTCTTTCTCGCCTTCTTGCCGCAATTCGTCGTGGAAGGTGCCGGGCCGGTGAGTGCCCAGCTGTTCTTGCATGGCAGCTTGATTATCGTGGTCGCGGCTTTTATCGAGCCCCTCTTGGTAATGATGGGGGCGAAGCTGGGCGCTTTCTTGAAGGCAAGTCCGCGAGTCGGGATGTGGATGGATCGCGGCCTTGGTGCCATGTTCGTTGCCTTGGGGGCGCGTCTAGCCGCCAGCACCAGATGACAGCAGGGTGGCGGCGGGGTGTTCCGTCGGCTACATGAATTCCCCGCCCCCGACTCATTCCTTGGGACTCGAGTAGACGCTCAGCGCGGTCACCGTGGCGAGGATCAGCACCATCCCGACGATCTGGATGCTCACCAGGCTTTCGCCGAGGACCACGACACCGAAGAGCGAGGCGGTGACGGGTTCCACCATGGCGACGATGGAGGCCACGGCCGGGGCGGTGTGGTGCAGGCCGTTGACGTAGAAGATGAACGAGAGCCCGGCGCCGAGTATCCCCAGCGTGACGAACAGCGGCCAGTCCGGTGTATGCAGCACGTCCAGGGTTTGGCTGGTATCGCCGAGGCCGGCCAGGAGCATGGCGAGAACCGCGAAGGCGATCACCAGAATGGCCTGCGGGCTGCCGTGCGGCGCCGCGTACTTGAACCCGAAGATGAACACCGCGTAGGAGACCCCGGCCAGCAGCCCGGCGCCCACACCGAGCAGGGTGATCCCGCCCGCACCGACGTCATAGATGCGCGTCAGCAGCACGATGCCGAGCATCACCACCACGATGGCGGCCCACTTCAGCGGCGTGGGTTTTTCGAGCTTGAGCACGAACGAGAGCAGGTAGACGAAGATCGGCGCCGAGTACATCAGGGTCGCCGCCACCGCGACGCTGCCCTGCGAGATGCTGAGGAAGTAAAACGCGAAGTTGCCCGCGACCCCCAGACCGGCCACCGCCGACCAGCCCCAGAGGCGAGGGTTGCTCAACCCGCTATGGCGGGGGCGGATCGCCAGCCAGCCGAGCACGAACACTAGGCCGATGGCGCCCCGGTAGAACGAGACGACGAACGCGTCCCAGTCGTCCGCCATGAGCATGCCGCCGATGCCGCCCGATAAACCCCAGCAAAATGAGGCGAGAACCACGAGTGCCGTTGCACCTGCCATTGAGAGCTCCTGTCGTCAGGGGAAAGTGGAAAATCGACGCATTGTCCGCCGTAAAAAACCGGCATCCCCTGCGGGTCATGCCCACAGGGGATGCCGTCTCGTGCTGTGTGCCTCCAAGTGCATCAGGATCGTACCTTTTCCAGAAGTCGCTGGAGTGTCTTCTTGCTCCAGACGAAGAGCCCGGTAGGCGGCATCGCCGGCATGTACATCACCTTCAGCGCCTGCTCATGCTCGGCCCGGTCGTCGGGTGAACGCTCGTCTCGCTCGCTTTTGCGATACTGCGCCTCGTTATGCATACCTTCTCCTTCTCGCGTTGCCTTCAAGAACCTGACAGGTCCCGTGAGTGCCGCTGCATCTGTCGGGGACGTAGATGTCAGGGGGAAGTGGAAGCCGGTTGGAGCGCCGCGCGCTCGGTGGTCCTGTCGCCGATGAGAGCCGTGGCCACCGCGATCAGCGCAAAGGCGATGAAGCAGACGAGATACCCTCGGCTGCCGATAAGGTAGCCCGCGAGAGGCGAGCCGACGATCTGCCCCACGGCGATCATCAAAAAGGGGAGCCCCAGCCCGATGGCGGGGCGGTCCGCATACAGCCGGATGCCCCAGACGAGATAGACGCCGGTCAGCATGATGTAGGCCGCGCCGAACAGTGCGCCCGAGACGAACACCGCCGCCAGGTTCGAGGGGCTGAGTACCAGCAGCCCGAGCGCACCGGCCATCGCCGCGAGACTGCCGCGATGCACGGTGTTGAGGCCGAAGCGCGCGATCAGGTCGCCCGCCGCGCCACCCACCAAGCCCGCGACGCCGATCAGGATCCAGGCGATGTTGGCCGTGGCCTGCTCGAAGTGCCCCAGCGTGATGACCACCTCGCTCGAGAAGGTCCAGAAGGCGGCGCTGGCCATGCCCATGCCGGTGGCTGCGGCGATCAGCGTCAATGCGCGGGGCCGCCAGAGCCCGCCGGAGCGGTCGTCGTCCTGGCCATCGGCCGCCTTGGCGGTATCGCTGGCGCTGGTGCGTGGCACACTGATCAACAACAGCAGGGCGTTGAGCAACGCGGCGACGGCAAAGGCGGCGTAGGCGAGCCGCCACTGGCCGGTGGCGATGAACGCGACCGGTCCGGAGACGGCGACGCCTAGGCTGGTACCGGCATTGATGACGGTGTTGGCCCGCCCTTGCCGAGGCACGGTGATCGCGCGGGACACCGCCTGCGCCATGGGCGGCGAGGCCAGGCCGGTGCTCGTCCCGGCGAGCAGCACGGCGCCGGCTAGCCATATCGCCTGCGTGCTGACGGCGACGCCCGCCATGCCCACCGCCGCGATCAGGGCGGCGGAGACGGCGATCCGGCGCGGCCCGAAGCGTTCCACCAGCAGCGCGCTGAGCACGATGGCGAGGCAGTAGCCGACATAGGCGCCGCTGCCGATGATGCCGGCCAGGGTTGCGCTCAAGCCGACTTCCTCGCGCATGCTGGGCAGGAACAGCCCGTAGGCGAAGCGCGCCAGGCCGTAGGTGGTGCCGATCAGCATGGTGCCGGCGACGATCAGGCGGCATTCGGTGCGCGTCATGCGGTGTGCTCCCCTCGGCCCGTGGCCGGCATCGTGTTGCTGAATGTAAAACGATCGTTTTCATTACGGACGTATCGAGCCCCGGCGCAGGCGCCGGTCGTGTGTACCTGATGACGCTCGTACGGTCAGCGCTCGGCGGTGTCGCTGGCGGCGGTTGGCGAGCCGCTAGCGTTCGATTCGAGTGCCGCCGTTACGCGATCCGCGCGAGACCGGCCAGCCGGTGCGCCGCCCGCCGTGCGACCTCGACGGTCGCCACGCCGCGATATGCCGCCGCGTGGGTCGCGCCCTCGAACAGCAGTTGAATCGACTCGGCGAGCTCATCGTCCTGCCGACCGATCTCCGCGACGACGATGGCGTCGATCCGCTCCCGCATGCGCTGCTTGTGGCGTGCCATCGCCTCGGCGATCTCCGGCACGTCGCCGCCGGTTTCCCCCCAGGCACGCAGGAACAGACAACCCCGCGCGGCCTCCTGGGCCAACCAGATCTCCAGCGCGCCGAATAACGCATCGACGCTGTCGGTTTCCACCTGGCGGTGGAAGCGGCGGTCGCGCTCGTTCAAGACCGCCGCGATCAGGCCGTTCTTGTTGCCGACGTGCTTGTAGAGCGTGCGGCTCGAGATACCTGCGCCCTGCGTCAGCCGATCCATGCCGGTAGCGGTGAAACCGTGCCTGTCGAAGAGCTGCTCGGCGGTTTCGAGCAATCGTGTGCGAATATCCATACCCGCAGTGTAAAACGGTCACTTTACATGTGCAAGGAAGACCCCAAACAAAACGCCTCCGCGCCGTTTACTTCAAAATAACGGCGCGGGGGCGTTTGCGTTTCAGGTGCGGGTGGGGCGTTAGTCGCCGCTCTGCACGCGGGGCAGGACGTTGAGGGCCTTGAGCAGGTTGAGGGCTTCGCCGAGCTGGTAGTCGCTTTCGGCGAGGGAGCTTTCGCGCTCGGTGCGTTCCCGCTCACCGTTGATGTTGCGCAGATGATTCTCGAGATCCGACTCGCGGATGCTCAGGCCGGTGGCTTCGGCGACCTCGAGGCGACCGCGCACGACTTCGACGTCCGGGGCGATGCCCTGAGCCTGGATCGAACGGCCGTCCGGCGTGTAGTAGAGCGCGGTGGTCAGCTTCAGGCCGTCGCCGTTGTTGAGCGGCAGTACCTGCTGGACGGAGCCTTTGCCAAAGCTTTCGGTGCCCATCAGCACGGCGCGTTGCTGGTCCTGTAGCGCGCCGGCGACGATCTCCGCCGCCGAGGCGCTGCCACCGTTGATCAGCACCACCATGGGTACATCCGGGGCGCTGGTCTGCGTGGAGGCCGAGAAGCGCATGTCGCTGTCCGGCAGGCGGCCTTCGGTGTAGACGATCAGGCCGCTGTCGAGGAACAGGTCGGCGACGTCGACGGCGCTGTCGAGCACACCGCCGGGGTTGTTGCGCAAGTCGAGCACCAGCCCCTTGAGATCGCCGTCGCCTTCCTCGCGCAGTGCGGCGATGGCGTCGAGGGCCTGCTCGCCGGTGCGGCTCTGGAACTGGCTGATGCGCAGGTAGCCATAGCCCGGCGCTAGTAGCTCGTGTTTGACGCTCTCGGTCTGGATGGTCTCGCGCGTCAGGGTGACGTTGCGCGGCGCATCCTCGCCCTCGCGCATGATGGTCAGGCGGATATCCTCGCCCTCGTCGCCGCGCATCATGTCCACGGCTTCCTGCAGCGACATGCTCTCTGTGGGGGTGTCGTCGATGCGCAGGATACGGTCCTGGGCCTGGAGCCCTGCGCGCGCGGCGGGGGTGTCGTCGAGAGGTGCGATGATCGTCAACTGCCCCTCTTGCATACCGACTTCGATGCCGACGCCACTGAATTCGCCCTCGGTGGTTTCGCGCAGCGCTTCGAAGTCGTCCTTGTCGAGATAGGCGGAGTGCGGGTCGAGCTCGCCGAGCATGCCGCGAATGGCGTTGCGCATCAGGGTCGTATCGTCGACTTCGTCGACATAGGTGCGCTTGATGCGCTCGAAGACCTCGGCGAAGGTCTGTACGTCTTCCACGGGAAGAGCGTCATTGTCGGCCGGCGGCTGAGCGTTTTGCTGGGCGTGCGCCGGCAGCGGCAGGGTTAGCGCACCGATCACCAGGGCCATGCCCATTGCTAGCAAGTGACGAACGATGAGACGCGGGGAACGAGGTTGGCTTGCGGTCATGCTGTCTCCACAACGCGGCGGAACGGACTGGTGTCGGTCGGCCTCAAGGGCAGGGCTATGGCAGCGCGAAGATTAACCTGCGCGCCGAGAGTCCAGCATAGCTTTTATGGGGCGACGCAATCCAGCGCGGCGGACGTTCAGCGCCGGGCAATCCAGTCGCTGGGGTCGATGGGGTCGCCATCCTTGCGCACTTCGAAATACAGCGCGGGGCTGTCGCGACCGCCACTGTCGCCGACGGCGGCGAGGGTGTCGCCGCGCGTGACCTGGGCGCCGACCTCGACATCGAAACGTTGCAGGTGGGCGTAGAGCGTCATGACATTGTCGCCATGATCGACGATCAACAGGTTACCGAAACCGCGCATCCAGTTGGCGAACACCACGCGGCCGGCGTGTACGGCGGAGACCGGTGTGCCTGCTGCGGCGCCGATGAGCATGCCGTTGCGGTCGACGCCGTCGCCGTTGCCGTAGGTGGCGAGCATGTTGCCCTGCACGGGCCAGGGCAGTTCGCCCCGGGTTTGGTCGATGTCCGTGGAGGGCGGTGGTTGGTCGAGGCGTTCGAGCTTGGCTTGCATTCGTTCGAGCAGTTGCTGAGCGTCCTCGCGGTTATCGGTGAGCGCGGCCAGCTTGGCTTGCTGGGAGGTGTAGCGTTCCTTGTACTTCGAGAGGATGGCTTCGCGCTCGCTGCGTTGATCGCTGAGCGTTTCGCGACGCTCGGTGAGCTCGCTGGCGAGGTCGTCCAGGCGCTCTTGGTGTGACTGTAGCGCGCTTTGCGTGTCGTCGAGCTGGTCTTCGAGCTTGGCCAGGGCGTCGAGGCGTTGTTGACGCGCCTGGTTGAGATGATTGAGATACTGCTGAAGGCGGTCCAGCCGCGCGGGGTCGGTCTGATTGAGCAGCAGTTTGAGCTGTGGCGTGGGGCCGAGCCGGTATAGCGCGTTGAGTTGTGTGGCCAGCGCAGCGCGTTGCTGGCGGCGTTCTTCCTCGAGGGTCTGGCGCTGCTGCTTGAGCTCGGCGACTTCCTGGTCGAGTTGATCCTGCTCGCGTTGCAGGCCTGTCAGCCGCTGTTGGGTATCGGCCAGCTCGGTTTCAACCTCGCGTAATTCGTCCTGCGCGCTATCGCGTTCATCGCGGGTGCCCTCGAGGCGCGACTCGGCGTTCTGGATATCGCTTCCCAGGGCCTCGAGTTGGCGTTTGACCGCCTCCGGCGAGTTCTGCGCCCAGACGCTGGTAGCGCCCAGCGACAGCCACGCACACGAGATCGCCATGGCACAGGCCATGGCGATTCGCTTGCCAGACGTTGGCGCCGTCATACGCCGACTCCGCAATACACGCACACCGTTCAGGGCGTATCCACCAGCACGCGGCCGGTCATTTCCTCGGGCACCGACTCGTGCATCATCGTCAGCAGGGTCGGGGCCAAATCGCACAGGCTGCCGTCATCCGCCAGCGTGGCGCCGGCGCGTGGCGTGACATAGACCAGCGGCACTTGAAAGGTGGTGTGCGCCGTTTGCGGATTGCCGGTCTCGGGATGCACCATCTGCTCGGCGTTGCCGTGATCGGCGGTGACCAGACACTCGCCGCCGGCACGCTCGATGGCGTCGATCACCCGGCCCAGGCAGACATCCACCGCCTCGATGGCCTTGACCGCGGCATCGAAGTCGCCGCTGTGGCCGACCATGTCGCCGTTGGCGTAGTTGCACACCACCAGATCGTACGTGCCGGCATCAATGGCCGCGACCAGCTTGTCGGTAAGCTCGTAAGCGCTCATCTCCGGCTTCTCGTCGTACGTCTTGACGTCCTGCGGCGAGGGGATCAGCTCGCGAGTCTCGCCGTCGAACTCGTCTTCGCGGCCGCCGGAGAAGAAGAAGGTGACGTGGGCGTACTTCTCGGTCTCGGCGATGCGTAGCTGCTTCAGGCCGCGCTTGGCGACGGTCTCGCCCAAGGTGTTGACCAGATCGGTGGGCGGAAAGGCCACCGGCGCCGGAATGTTCGCGGCGTACTCGGTGAGCATCACCAGCCCTTCGTGAGCCAGCTTGGGCCGTGCCTGGCGAGTAAAGCCGCTGAAGTCGTCCTCGGCGAAGGCGCGGGTCAGCTCGCGGGCGCGGTCGGCGCGGAAGTTCAGGAACAGCGCGGCATCGCCGTCGGCCATGCGCACCGGCTCGCCGTGCGGGCGGATGCTGGTGGCGGCGACGAATTCGTCGGTTTCGTCACGTTCGTAGGCGGCGTCCAGCCCGGCCTCGGCACTGGTGGCGACCTGCTGGCCTTCACCCTCGACGATGACGCGATAGGCTTGCTCGACACGGTCCCAGCGATTGTCGCGGTCCATGGCGTAGTAACGGCCGACGATCGAAGCGACGTAGGCGTTGTCGGCGCCGAACAGCTCGGCGAGCCGTGCATTGGCACGTTCCAGCGAGGGGCGGGCGCTCTTGGGCGCGGTATCGCGACCGTCGAGGAAGGCATGCAGATAGACGTGCTTGGCGCCACGTTCGGCGGCCAGCGCAGCCACGGCGAGGATGTGATCCTCGTGGCTGTGGACGCCGCCTGGCGAGAGCAAACCGAGTAGATGCACGGCGCGACCGGCGGCCACAGCGGCGTCGATGGGCGCCGTCAGCGCGGTGTTGGAGGCCAGTTCACCGTCTTCAATGGCCTTGGTGATACGCGTGAAGTCCTGATAGACGATACGCCCGGCGCCGAGGTTCATGTGGCCGACTTCGGAGTTGCCCATCTGGCCGTCGGGCAGCCCGACGTACTTGCCATCGGTGTGCAGCAAGGCGGAGGGGTAGCGTTGTTTCAGCGCGTCCATGACCGGCGTCTTGGCGCTGTAGACGGCGTTGTACTCGGTGTCATCGTTCTGGCCGTAGCCATCGAGGATCAACAGCGCAACGGGCCGGGGACGCTGGGTGTGGGTATCTGCCATAACATGCCTCGCGGGAATCTGATGGGCGTCGCATCGGCGCATCCGGCCGATGACCCCATGAAGCGGCAGTGCCGCTGCGGGGTTCGCGACTCACGTCTCCTTGCGGCATCATAACGCAGTCACGACAGAGCGTCAGCCGCGTCGGTGGGGCCGGACGCTCGCGCATGGCTCATGTATACTAAGGCGCCCGCCGGGGCATGCGGCGTTCGCCGAGCGCACACGACGCCGACAGACACACAACGAGAGTTATCCGCACCCATGATCGATCAGTTATTCGAATTCGTGCAAAACCACCTGCTACTGTCAGGCGCTTTTCTGGTGGTACTGGTGGCATGGATCGCCTACGAGCTGAAAGGCTCGAACAGCGGCGTCTCGCCGTCCGAAGCCACCTCGCTGATCAATCGCGAGGAGGGGCTGTTTCTGGATATCCGCGAGGTCAAGGACTTCAAGGCGGGGCATATCGCCGGTGCCCGCAATATTCCCAAGGGCCGTTTGGGGGATCGCCTCAAAGAGCTCGAGGACTACAAGGAAAAGCCGGTGGTGGTGGTATGCCAGCACGGCCAGCACTCCGGCGCTGCCGTGGGGCAGTTGACCCAGGCTGGCTTCACCCGCGCGGCCAAGCTCAAGGGCGGTATGACCCAGTGGCAGTCCGATGAGTTGCCGGTGGTCCGCAAGTAAGCGATACACTGGCGGGGCGGCGCACGCCGGGCCCCGCGTCTCATGCATAGATAAGTCAAAGGAAGTGCAACATGGCGGAAGACAACAATCAGGCCGCTCAAGGTGGCAACGACACGCAGAACCAGCTGCAATTTTCCATGCAGCGTATTTACGTCAAGGATGTCTCCTTCGAGTCGCCCAATGCGCCGAGCGTGTTCCAGAACGCGTTCAAGCCCAAGGTGGGGCTCGATCTCAACACCACCAGCGAACAGGTCGGTGAAAACCTCTACGAGGTCGTGGTCAAGGTGACGGCGCAGGTCACCAACAACGAAGACGGCGCCACGGCGTTTCTCGTCGAAGTGGAACAGGCCGGTTTGTTCCGCATCGCCGGCTTGAGCGACGACCAGCTCGACCACACCCTGGGCGCGTTCTGCCCCAATATGCTGTTCCCCTATGCGCGCGAGTGCATCGACAACCTGGTCAATCGCGGCAGCTTCCCGCCGCTGATGCTGTCACCGGTCAACTTCGAGGCGATGTACGCCCAGAAGAAGAAGCGTGAGAGCGAAGCCGCCGAGAACGTGCAGTAAGCGATGGCCGGACCGCGCATTCATGTGGCGGCCACGTTGGTCGCCGCAGCGGAAATCACCCTGCCCGAAGGTGCCTCGCGCCACGTGGCGGGCGCGCTACGCCTGCGTGAAGGCGCGGCATTGCGTCTGTTCGATGGCGAGGGCCATGAAGCCGAGGCCGAAATCGTCAGTGTGGGGCGTCGCGAGGTACGCGTTCGGGTCACCGCCGTGACCGAGAGTGGCGCCGAGTCGCCGCTGGCGGTGCACCTGGGCCAGGCGATTTCCAAGGGCGACCGCATGGACTACGCGATCCAGAAGGCCACCGAGCTCGGCGTCGCGGCCATCACCCCGCTCTACACCGAGCACGGCGACGTGCGCCTCAAGGGTGAGCGCGAAGCCAAGAAGCTCGCCCACTGGCAGGCCGTCGCGGTCAGCGCCTGCGAGCAATGCGGACGCAGCCGCGTGCCCACCGTGCATCCCCCGCAAACGCTCGACGCCTGGCTAGCAACGCGTGACGAAACGCTGCGCCTCGTCCTGCATCCTTCCACCGACACTGCCTGGCAACACGCCAGCGACGTCACTCGCGTCGCACTGCTCGTCGGCCCTGAAGGCGGACTATCGCCCAACGAAGTCGACGCCGCCCACGCCGCCGACTTCACCGCTCTCACCCTCGGCCCCCGCATCCTGCGTACCGAGACCGCCCCCGTCGTCGCCCTTACGCTGCTCCAGCATCACTTTGGCGATTTGGGGTAGTTAGGTCGGCTTCAATAGGTGTGGCCAGCATCGAAGACCTCCCGGAAGATGCGCGGCACGATCACGAACGGAACGGTCGCATGTCCCGTATTATTCTTAACGCCAGGCCTGGATCTAGGTGCTGGCTTGCAAGCCTTCTGGCTCGTTTGCCTGTTGAGCCTGTGCTGTTTTGCCGAGCGCATCGATTAGCCAGTCACGGAATGCGCGTTTACGAGCATCGGAGTCGATAGACGAGGGCGACAGTAGCCAATAAGACGAACCGTCGGCGATGAAGCCCATGGGGGCAACGAGCTCACCTGTCTCAATCTGATCGGCGACCATATAGATCGAGCCCATGGCAAAGCCCAGCCCGGCACGCGCAGCTTGGAGACTGAGATAGAAGTGCTCGAATTCGATTTCTCGATCGATGCTCGTGGTCTGTCGAAAGCGAGACCTCCATGGGGTCCATGCCGATGGCCGTGATGCCGTGTGGAGTATCGTCTGCCTTGCGTTGGCTGATGCTGGCAGCCCAGGCGAAGCTACAACGCCGGTGATTTCATCCGCTACGCGGTAGGTGAAAACGTCTGGGTCCCATTCGAAATCGTCCCGACGTAGCGCCAGATCGATCGAGGTAGCCTGGAAATCCATAGGCCCGCCGGCAGCGAACAGATGGAGCGTGATATCGGGATGCTGGGCGTAGAAATCTGGCAGTCGGGGTATTAGCCACTGCATGGTGATCGTAGGTTCGCATGACACTACTAACGGCGCGTCGGACGCGGCGGGCTTTTCGAAAGTGGTCAATGCGCTTGAGAGCGTATCGAAAAGGCTCTGACTCACGCGATACAGCTCGGCACCTTTGGTCGTCAGGCGTACTGAATTGTGTTGGCGATCGAAAAGTTGGGCACCGAGCTCTTGCTCAAGATCCCTTATTCGCTTGCTCACTGCGCCGGGCGTTACAAACAGGCGCTCCGCAGCAACTGTCATGTTTTCTGCTCGGGCAACCGCCACGAACACACGCAGCGCATCTAGAGATCTGATCATGCTGTGCTCCTTGCACTCATCCATGGCATGAGAAAAGTTCACGTCTTCGTGTGAAAAGGAATCGTTTCCCAACAAGAGCCTTACTGTCCAATTGTGTATGTGTGCGCTGAATACGTGCTTGCGCATGCCTATGGGTAAGGAGATTAATAGTGTCGACTTTACAAGAAACCACAGCAAGACGTTACTCCACCGATCGCGTATCCCAACGCCTGGATATCGATGATCTATGTTCTGGTTTAGCGCGTCACAATTATCTTTTCATCGATGGACTGACCACGACCAACATTCTCACCGACCTGCATCAGCATGCACTGTCGGACTGGCGTGAGTTCGCAGCGAGCTGGGGCGACATGCCGCTGGAGAGCTGCGGCGCTCGGCCGACGAGCGCCGCATACTTGAATTTATGATCGACCTTGACTACCTGCCGCTACTCGGCACAGTGACATTGATCGCCGTCGGCATGGCCATTAGCCCTGGCCAGGATTTCGCATTGGTTAGTCGCAACGCGATGATTTATTCACGACGTGCCGGCCTCTTATCGAGTGTTGGCATAGCAACTGCTGTATGGCTACACGTGGCGTATTGCGTGACCGGTGTTGCCCTGCTCATCACTAACTTCCCCCAGGTCTACTCCATGATCCGGTGGATTGGAGCGGCCTATCTTGTCTATCTCGGCGTGAAAAGCCTTCTGGCATCTACTTCACTACAGGTAGCCGCTGATGCTGATCAACGTGACATCACAGATCGCTCGGCGTTCGGATCCGGCTTTCTATGCAATGCTCTGAATCCGAAAACGACGCTGTTCTTCTTGAGTATTTTCACCCAGATCATTCAGCCTTCTACACCGGTTGCCGTTCAAATCCTGTGCGGTCTGATCATCTCACTAGCGCATCTTGCCTGGTTTGGCGGTGTGGCCTTCTGGCTCTCGACGCCGAGGTTCTTGTCGGCCATCTGGCGCCTCAAGCCCTGGATAGAACGCGTCTTGGGTCTGATCTTGATCGGAGTCGCTACACACATGGTCTTGCAGTAGACCCGAGTTGAACCCGCTCAAAAGGAAATAGGGGCTGGTCCCCAAAAGCGCGTGAAAGTCCCGGGAGAGCGTCCAGCGCTCCTGTCCCGATACCGACTCTAAATCATCTAGTGTGACGCCCTCGATTCGGTGTGCGTCTAGGTAGGCCCTGACCCGGCTTGCAGCTTGGTAGTCTAGGGTCAACCTAGTGCGGGAGATTCGAGTGTCGCTGCTGGCTTCTAGTGCGGCGGCTAGATCGGCGATGCCGTCATTTTCCTCAAGGGCATCAAGCGGCGCTTCGAGAGAGAACAATAAGGATCGCACCGCGACCGACAAGCGCGGGTCCGTCGAGAGGCCGCCGGTAACATACGGCAGTGCTTTTCCACCGAGCGCGGGTTGGATCAGAGACGGGGCAATATAAAGCATTCGGTAATGAAAGCCACGCCTATCGCCAGCATGGCCATCGTGGGCCTCATCCGGGTGAAGTACCATTACCGTACCGGGTAGACTGTGTCGATGATCACGGCGGTAGTGGAAGCTTTGAACCCCTTCTAAGGTGACGCCGATCGCGAAGGTGTCGTGCCGGTGCATGCTGTAGGCGTGACCCTGGAAACGAGCCTCGATCTGCTCGATTTTTGAGGGCGGGGCGACGATGCACCAGTCTCCAGCAGAATCATTCAAGGCGACTCTTCAAAAGATAACGCCGATCCTTCAAGGGTACTGCCAACTGTGCCGGGAGCGGAAGTCTTGGCGCTTGTGCAGTATCACTCTGCGTTGTTCGCTCAGGTAACTTCAACGACTTCTAGAGGGAGGTCGACGCCCAACTGGAAAAGCATCTGGTGAAAATCGTCAACGGAGTAACGTTCATCTTCACTTACCAGTGTTTTTACAATTCCGCTTCCGGCGGTGCCCTCACCAAGGCTGGCAACGATATTTTCGGCAGGGTCCAGGAAATGGCATTGGGGGCGTGCGCGTTCGAAAAAAGGCTTCAGCCAAGGGAGGTGTGTGCTCGAGAGCGTTAGCACATCTAATGTAGGTGCTTTTTTGAATATGTCCTCGACGAACGCTTGTACCTTCGCCTGGGTACGCGCGGGATCGAAAAGAAAAGTGCCGCTCTCGACTAGCTCTACCATGCTTGATGCATCAAGCAGAGCAACATTCTCGACACTAGTACTGTTATTACTGACGAAGTTCCTCAACATCTCACTTTCGACGAGCGCGCGCACGCCCATGATGCCAACCTTACCGCTTTGGGAGCGCGAGATCGCCTCTTTTAGCGGAGGGAAGACACCGAATAGGGGTGTTCGGGTCATGGGGCGGATAGCTTCCAGCACCGTGATGGAAGGTGCATTAGACGCTACGACGATTGCGGAGGGGTTAAACTCCTCAAGAAAACGTAGAGTTTTCTGCATGATAAGGGAAAGAGCATCAGGCGATTTGTCACCATAAGGAAAACTGGCACGGTCTGCTAAATAGATGATGTCTTGGTTCGGCAATTGCCTTTGTATCTCGGCAACAATGGCATAGCTGCCGATCCCTGCATCGAACACCGCTATGGGCTGATGGAGTGTATTGGGTATCATGGCCTTGGCTTATATTATGCTGATTAATTTAATTAACATTTAATATGGCATAGGCTAACGATTTAGCCAACATACCTGCAGATTCAGGCGGAAATTCTACGCTTGAGCCCAGATGTTTGGGGACATCGCAAATTCACGCCCATGCTGCTCTATAAATCGCCTCACTTCGTACGATAAGGCCCATTCCATCACCGAAACCGCCCCCGTCGTCGCCCTTACGCTGCTCCAGCATCACTTCGGCGATTTGGGGTGAGTGCTGCGACTCAATGGGTTGCCATCTTCCACGGAATCGGCGGTGGCGTGATCCGCTCTCCATCGAATCCAGATACGTCGCCGTAGCAGTTGCGGTCGGCATCCCGGTAAACGTTTGCAGCCGATGTGCCGGTGTGAACCGTCACTAGTCAGACGACGGCGCGCGGTGGGGCGGTCCTGTACGTCATCGCCTGCCGGCAGTTGTCGATGCCGCTCCCTACAACGCCCTTTGCTCGCATTGCCGGGCGGCGTCATAATGAGGACATATCTCTCGTCAGTGGTCGCCATCATGTCCCGTTCCCCAGATCCCGCCCCACGTTCCTCCGCTCCCGGCCGGCGTGCGTCGAGTTCGACGCGGCCACCTCTGGCACGCATCGGTGAGGTGGCGTATCTCAAGGTGGTGGCGGTCAATACCACCGGGGCTTTTCTCGATTGGGGCCAGCCGAAGGACGTGTTGCTGCCGTTCGCCGAGCAGCGTTTTCGTCCCGAGGTCGGTAAGCGGGTGTTGGTGATGCTCTACGAAGACGCTCAAGGACGGCCGGTGGCGTCGATGCGTCTGGATCGCTTCCTGGCCGATGAGGCACCGGATATGACGGCCGGCGACCGCGTCGCGCTAGTGATCGCCGAGCGTACTGACCTGGGCTTCAAGGCGGTGGTCGATCACCGCTATTGGGGTTTGCTGTACGCCGATGACATCATCCATCCGCCTCGGCGTGGCCAACGGCTGACCGGTTATATCAAGCGCGTGCGCGAAGACGGGCGCCTCGATTTGGCCATGCTACCGCCCGGCGAGGCAGGGCTCGATGTGGTCGGTGACAAGGTGCTGGAGCTGCTGCGCTGCCATGGCGGGTATGTGGCGCTGGGCGACAAGACGCCCGCCGCCGAGATCAAGGCACGCATGGGCGTGAGCAAGAGCGCCTTCAAACAGGCGGTGGGCAGGCTCTACAAGAAGCGGCTGATCACCATCGAAGAAGAAGGCATCCGCCTGACGCGCGAGGCGATAGACGCGCATCAGTCCGGCTGACGCGCCGCTGGCGCCTTGGTCTTCCGCTGGTCGCTGCGGCATACTGCGCGCATTCATTCCTAGCCTGGAAGACCGATCATGAGCGAGCGCGCCTTGAAGCTCGGCGTGGTGATGGACCCCATCGCCGATATCGCCTACAAGAAAGACACCACCCTGGCCATGCTGTGGGCCGCGCAGCAACGCGGCTGGTCGCTTTATTATCTCGAGCCGGAAGACCTGTACCTGGAAGGTGGGCGCGCCATGGGCCGCATGCGCGCGCTGGAGGCGTACCGTGACCCCGAGGCGTGGTATCGACTCGAGGAAGTGCAAGCCGCGCCGCTGGCGGAGCTCGACGTGATCCTGATGCGCCAGGACCCGCCGGTGGATGATCACTTCCTCAACGCCGTGCACTTGCTGGGCTTCGCCGAGCGCGAGGGCGTGCTGGTGGTCAATCCCACCCAGGCGCTTTTGACCAGCAACGAGAAGCTCTTTGCCCAGCAGTTCCCGCACTGCATCCCGCCCTCCGTGGTCTCTTGCCACGATGCCGTCTTGCGCGATTTTCATGCCCGGCATGGCGATGTGATCTTCAAACCGCTGGACGGCATGGGTGGTAGCGGCATCTTTCATATCACGCCGGAGGGCCGCAATCTGGGCTCGGTCATCGAGCAGCTCACCGAGCGCGGCACGCGCCAGATCATGGCGCAGCGTTATCTGCCCGAGATCAAGGCCGGCGATACGCGCATCCTACTGATCGACGGCGAGCCGGTGCCCTATGGTCTGGCGCGCATTCCCAGCGCTGGCGAGACACGCGGCAACCTGGCGGCCGGCGGGCGCGGCGAGGCCCGCGAGCTCACCGACCGCGATTATTGGCTCATCGAGCAGGTCAAGCCGGCGATCCTCGACAAGGGGCTGATCTTCGTTGGGCTCGACGTGATCGGCGATTACATCACCGAGATCAATGTCACCAGCCCCACCTGCGTGCGCGAGATCGACGCCCAGCGCGGCACCGACATCGGTGGATTATTGATGGACGCCATTGCCCGGCGCTTTTGAGCGCCGCTTGCCATCCCACGATGGCGAGGTTCGGCAAGGGCAGTGATACAATCGCTGCGACAAGCACCAATTTCGGCGTAAGCGAGGGGCGGGACGCGCCTCGACGCCCGGGAGGCTCATGCAAAGCTTGAAGCATCATTTTCTGCTGGCGATGCCGCATCTCGACGACCCTAACTTCAAGGGGACGTTGACCTACATCTGTGACCATGACGACAACGGCACCATGGGCGTGATCGTCAATCGCCCCATGGAGCTGACGCTGGATGCCCTGCTCGAGCAGCTCGAGCTGGATGCCTCGGAGTGCCTGCAGCGCGACTTGCCGGTTCACTATGGTGGCCCGGTCCACAAGGATCGTGGCTTCATCCTGCATCGCGGCTCGAATCTACCCTGGGATTCCAGCCTGCAGGTCGCTGACGACCTCGCCCTGACGACCTCCATGGATATGCTCAAGGCCATCGCCGAGGGCCGGGGCCCCGAAGACTTCATCGTCTGCCTGGGCTGCACCGCCTGGCAGGCAGGCCAGCTCGAGGACGAACTCAAGCAGAACACTTGGCTGACGGTGGAAGGCGACGCCTCGATCCTCTTCGACGTGCATGCCGAGCAGCGCCTGAACGCGGCGGCGGGTATCTTGGGCGTCGATCTGAACCTGATGACGCGCGAGGCGGGACATTCCTGATGGCCGAGGCGGGGCAGCGGCTGGTACTGGCCTTCGATTATGGCACGCGGCGCATCGGCGTGGCGGTAGGTAACGAAATGCTGGGCAGTGCCACGGCCCTGGCGCCGTTGCCCGCGCGTAACGGGATTCCCGAGTGGCAGCAGATCGGCCAGTTGCTCAACGAATGGCAGCCGGATCTTTTGGTCGTAGGGCTGCCGCTCAACATGGACGGCACCGAGTCAGACATGAGTCGGCGGGCGCGCAAGTTCGGCAATCGCCTGCATGGGCGCTTCGGCAAGCCGGTGGAGGTGTTCGACGAGCGCGGCTCGACGCGGGCCGCCAAGCGCATCGCCCGCGATGCCGGGCACCGGGGCAACTATCGTGACGACGGCGTGGACGGCATCGCCGCGCAGTTGATTCTGGAAAGCTTCTTCGCCGACGACACCTTCCTGCACCGCATGCCATAAACGCCCGCGACCGGCCTGAGCCGATCGCGGGCGTTAGCGATTCGCCCTTGCTTATCAACTCTCCAGGTTCAGCTCCGGCGTGGGGCGGCTGAAGCCACGCGTCAGCCAGGTCAGCCACGCCAGGCCGCACAACAGCCACGCACTGCCCAGCATGATGGCTAGGTGATCCAGGCTAATCATCAGCCATATCATGGCCAAGATTCCAATGACGGGGAAGGCCAAGTACAACAGGTGTGGTTTTAATCCCTGCTTTCTTTTGCCGATATAGCAGGCGAAAATAACGGATAGATTGACAAGTGAAAAAGCGAGAAAAGCGCCGAAGTTAATAAAGGAAGTTGATGTGGAAACATCAAGTTTGAGCGCTAGTAACGCGACTGTTCCACAAAGTATGAGTGCGTTGACAGGCGTTTGGAATTTACCAAGCTTACCAAAAATCTTGTTTGGCAGGACACTATCACGCCCCATCGCAAAGAGAAGGCGAGATGCACTAGCTTGTGAAGCTAAGCCAGAAGCAAACTGCCCGACCAGCATGCCGATCATGAAGATGGACACGAAAATGTCGCCGCCAATGTTTTGGGCAATCTCGAAGGCTGCTGCATCAGTATTTTCAAAGCTCGCACCTGGGTGAGAAAGCTGAACAAAGTATGACGTTATAATGAAGATGGCGCCGCCAATTAGCGTCGTAAGGATGATTGCTTTAGGTATCGTGCGGCGTGAATCGCGTGTTTCCTCTGCGAGTGTGGTGATGGCGTCGAAGCCTAGGAATGAATAGCAGGCGATCGCCGCTCCTGACATTATCAGTGATACATCAAGGCCATCCGTGGGGATAAATGGTGAAAACGTCCACAATGGTTGCGTGGCATCACCCCATACATAGTGAACGCACAGCGCCACAAATGCGATCAAGACTAAGAACTGAATGGTCATCATTAGTATATTGATGGTATTAGCAGTCTTGATCCCCAAGATATTTACCGTTGTGGTGGCGACGATAAATGCGAGCACCCAAATCGATTGAGGAATAGAAGGGAATGCCGAATGGAGATAAGCAGAACCAATTAACCAGATGGCCATGGGAAGGAATAAATAATCCAAAAGCACGGCCCACCCAGCTAAAAAGCCTAGGCGTGTATCTATGGCTTTTCTGACATAGGTATAGGCAGAACCAGCCATTGGATATATGGCTGCCATATGGCCATAGCTGATAGCAGTGAAAATAATTGCAATTAATGCTGCTACGTATGCTGAGGGAACTCCCCCTTGGGTCGTATCAGCAAGGATTCCGAAAGTAGCCAGAACTACTGTCGGCGTCATGTATGCTAACCCGAAAAGCACTATAGCACTTAGAGTTAGCGTTTTTTTGAGATCACTCATGATTTCTCCAGGTTGTCTTTTTTGTAGATGATTCTGAGTATTGGTGTATTATATTAGTTATTTATGACCCACTCTTTTATTGCGTTGCCGTGTTCTACTTGGTGTCCGGTCAGGCTTAGTTTTCTATCTTCTTTATAGCAATATTCTTGACGAGACTCGTGTATCAAAGAAAGATCGATACTGGCATGGCAGGTTTGTTCTGAGCGATCGCACTTGGCGACAATATTACCTAGCGGGTCCACGATAGCGCTTTCGCCAGCGAACGTTAGTCCGGTACCTTGGCCGGCGCGATTGGCCATGGCAATGAATATTTGGTTTTCCATGGCACGGGAAAGTGCTGCAGTATTGTGTACTTTCCCATAGGGGTCCATGTTGCCATTTGTTATGAGTAATAGGTCTGCGCCCATGCTGGCAAGAGCTCGGGCAGGTTCAGGAAACTCAATGTCATAACAAATAAGAAGCCCTATTCTGGTGCCTCTCCATAGGCAAGTGGATAGCCGGTCTCCCGGCTGTACCAAGTTGCGTTCATCTGGCCATAAATGGGTCTTGCGATAGCATAAAGCGACACGTTCTTCCGGCGTGATTAATATGGTTGAGTTATAGAATGTGTTGCCTTTACTTTCGATCAGCCCGATGGCAATGGCTATGTCTTTCTCTTTCGCCACTTCATGTAGTGTCGTGATTTCTTGGCTTTCAAGGCTGAGCGCGCGATCACTCACATGATCTGTTTCAACGAAGCCAGTCAGATACATTTCAGGGAAAACGATAATATCAGTATCGTGATTGCAGTTGTATATGACTGATAAGGCTTTTTCTAAGTTTCTTTTTATATTGCCTTCTGTATATGAGAGCTGGGCAAGGGTGATGTCCATGATATGGTTCCGAACGGTTGTACTTAAAAATCTGGCGACTTTGTTGTTTCACTGCCAGTATGCGCAATTTGCGAGCAATGCCTATTCCATAGAAGGGTTACCCTTGGAGGGTGAGCGAGATGATGAGCGACGCAGACGATAGCGAGCAGATGGCAGCACCGAGCGGTCTGGAAAGCGTGGCCTGGCATCGCGCCTTCGGGGCCCTGGCGGATAAGCTGGATGGCGCCAATTTCTGGCTGGCCACGGTGCGTACCCTGGGGCGTCACGTCGATTTCGATACATGGGTAGTGCTGATCTTCCATCATCGCCAGCCGCCGCGCATCCTCGCGGAAAGCGACGAGGATGATGGGGCCGACGAGGCGTTGTTCCAGGATTATCAGCGCGGCCTGTATCTGCTCGATCCGTTCTATATCGATGCCCGTGACCACGCGCGCGCCGGGCTGTATACGCTGGCTGATGTGGCGCCGCAGTGCTTCCAGAGCACCGAGTACTACCAGCGTTACTTCCAGCGCAACATCGTCGCCGACGAAGTGCAGTTCAACTGCCCGCTCGATGCCGAGCGCACGCTATGCCTGTCGTTGGGATCGACCCGCGCTTACTCGCCCGAGGCGCTCGGCCTTCTGAGTCTGGTGCAGCCGTGGGTGCTGGCCCTGATGCGCCAGCGCATGCATTTCGAATTCGAGAACGAAGATGGCATGCCGCCGGGGCCGCATCCATGGCATCCCTCGCCCCAAACGCCGCGCGAGCTGGAATCCCACCAGTCACTAACCGAACGCGAGCGCGAAGTCAGCCAGCTCATGCTAGGCGGCAGCTCGACCAAGGAGATCGCCCGGCGCATGGCGATCTCGGTGGAAACCGTACGCGCCCACAAGAAACATCTCTACGCCAAGCTGGGCATCAACTCGCAGTCGGAATTGTTCTCTCTGTTCTGGCAGGCGCGCCCCTAGGCCTGGCACGACAACTGTCTGCGCCCGGCCCGGGGGCGCAGCCCTACAACGTGCGGTCGTCGACGCCGAAGGTCGGCGGCACGAACCAGCGCACGTCCTGGGCGTCGCGCTCGATGTACTCCTCGACTTGCAGCAGGTTGGCGAAGATCGCCATGCGCATGGGAATCCCATTGTCGGCCTGGCGGAAGATGGCCAGGCGCGGGTCGCCATTGAGGTCGACGTTGAGGTCGTTGGCGCCGGGGCGGCTGTCGCGTGGCAGGGGGTGCATGACGATGGTGGTCGGTGAGCAACGCTGGTCGAGGAAGGCGCGGTCGACGATGAAGTCCTGGGAGATGCCGGCGAAGGTCTCCGACATCTCGTCGGTGAAGCGTTCCTTCTGGATGCGCGTGGTGTAGATCACGTCGAGGTCGCCGAAATCGTTGGCCAAGCTCTCGCGCTGCTCCACGCGATGCCCGCGCGAGGTGACCAGGTCGATCAAGTGACGCGGCATTTCCAGCCCCGGCGGTGATACCAACGTGATGCGTAGCGGGCCGAACAGCGACAGCAGCTTGATCAGGGAATGTACGGTGCGGCCGTGCTTGAGATCGCCGGTGAGCAGGAAGTGTGCGCCTTCGAGGCGTTTGCCCAGGCGCGCGAATTCCTTCTCGATGGTGTACAGATCCAGCAGCGCCTGGCTGGGATGCTCGCCGGGGCCGTCGCCGCCGTTGATCACCGGCACCCGCGTGGCCTCGGCGAATTCCGCCACGGCGCCCTGGTCGGGATGGCGCAGGACGACGGCGTCTACATAACCGCCCATCACGCGGCTGGTGTCGTAGAGGGATTCGCCCTTGGCCATCGACGAGAAGGTGAAACCGGTGGTGTCGCAGACACTACCGCCGAGACGCGAGAACGCCGCGTGAAAGCTGATGCGGGTGCGCGTGCTGGCCTCGAAAAACAGGTTGCCTAGCACCGCGCCTTCCAGCACACGGGTTACCTTGCGCCGCTGGGCGAAGGGTTCCATGCGGCCGGCGAGCTGCATCAGGTGCTCGACGTAATCGCGGGACAGGGAATCGACGGAAAGCAGGTGGGAACTCATCGGTAAGCCTCGCAAGTGGCGCAGGGGATCGCTGCGCGTAGTGTACGCATACGCGCCGTTGGCTTCATCCGCTGCTTGCGTCGATCGGCGCGCTTCGCTTGGCCTGGGCGCTAGCGGCTTCTATGGTGAGACATGGTAGTTCCCACCATTCAAGGAGCGAATGTCATGGGTGAGCAACATTTCCCCGCGCAGGAACAGGCCGACCAGCCCGGCGATGAACATGCCATGCGGCCCGAGCCCGAGTATATCCGCGACAGTTATCGCGGCACCGGCAAGCTCGACGGCAAGGTCGCCATCATCACCGGCGGCGACAGCGGCATCGGTCGCGCCGTGGCGGTGCATTTTGCCCGCGAGGGCGCCAATTGCGTCGTCGTCTATCTCAACGAAACGCGTGACGCCGAGGATACCCAGGCGCTGGTCGAAGCTGAGGGGCGTGAGTGCGTCCTGGTGCACGGCGATGTCGGCGATCCGATGCTGTGCCACCATGTGGTCGATACGACGCTGGCGAGCTTCGGCGCGATCAACATCCTGGTCAACAACGCCGCCGAGCAGTACGACTGGGACGATGTCACGCAGATTCCCGACGACCAGTTGCAGCAGACCTTCCAGACCAACGTCTTCAGCCATTTCTACATGGCCAAGCACGCGCTACCGCACATGCACGAAGGCGACACCATCATCGCCACCTCATCGGTCAATGCCTTCAAGGGCAACGACACGCTGATCGACTACACCGCGACCAAGGGCGCCATCCAGGGGCTGGTCCGCTCGCTGGCGATGTCACTGGTCGATCGCGACATTCGCGTCAACGCCGTCGCCCCCGGCCCGGTGTGGACGCCCCTCATCCCCGCCAGTTTCGACGCGGACAAGGTCGCCGGCTTCGGGGGCCAGGTACCCATGGACCGCGCCGGCCAGCCCAGTGAAATGGGCCCCGCCTACGTCTACCTCGCCAGCGAGGAATCTTCCTACATGAACGGCCAGACGCTACATCTCAACGGCGGCGTGATCCTCAATACCTGACCGCGACACGGGCGGCGATCGTCGCTTTCGGTGGGGCGCTCAGGTATCTACGGGCGCCATCACCTGCTTCAATTCCTGGTAGGCAGCCAGGCCCTCGGGACCGAGTTCACGGCCGATTCCGCTTTTTTTGCCACCGCCCCAGGCCGCTTGGGGCGGGGCTACCTGGTCCATGTTGGTCCAGATCGATCCTGCCGTGAGATGCCGCGCAATGGCGGATGCCCGTTCATGACTGCCGCTGACGACGCTAGCCGCCAGGCCGTAGTCGCTGTCGTTGGCGACGGCGATGGCCTCGTCGTCGCTGGCGAATTGGCGCGCGCAGAGGACCGGGCCGAATATTTCTTCCTGCCAGAGCCGGCTCTCGACGGGAACGTCGCGGAACAGCGTGGGCGCCACGAAAAAGCCCTGGCGGGGAAGCTCGCGGTGGGAGGCTTCACGCACGGGGATCAGTCCCTCATCCTTCGCGAACGTCAGATAGCGGTCGACCGTTGTCCGCTGCTTATCGCTGACGAGTGGTCCGAGAGTCGTTGCCTCGTCGAGCGGGTCTCCCATCACGAGGGCGTCGATATGCCGGCTTAGGGCCGCGTACAGGTCCTCGGCCACGGCCTGGTGAACCAGCAACCGCGAGGTGGCTGAGCATATCTGGCCGGCATTGGCGAAAATGCCGTTCATGACGAGACTTGCCGCCTGCGTGATGTCGGCGTCCTCGGTCACGATGATGGGGGACTTGCCGCCCAGCTCGAGCGAGACATTGCGTACCCCCGTGGCCGCGACGCGCATGACCGTCTCGCCGGTCGGGTTGCTTCCGGTAAAGGATATCTTGTCGATCCCGGTGTGCTGGGTCAGTGCCTCGCCGATGCCGCGTCCGTCGCCGTTGAGGAGGTTGAGGACGCCACGCGGCAGGTCGATGGCCTGGGCGATATCGGCAATTGCCTGCTCCGGCATCGGCACGACTTCCGAGGGCTTGAACACGATGCAGCAACCGGCCGCCAGCGCGGGGGCGATTTTCCAGGCGGCCGTCACCAAGGGGAAGTTCCAGGGCGTGATCAGGCCGACCACGCCGATGGGATCGAAATAGCGACGGATCTGAACACCCGCTACAGGTTGCGCGCTCGGCTCGCCCTGGCGGGCATCCAGCTGTCTGGCGAGATCGGCGTAGTACCGGTAGCAAGCGATCGCATCGTCGACATCCAACTGACTCTCGGCCAAAGGCTTGCCGCCATTGAGACTGACCGTTTGGCACAACGCGGCATGCCGTTCTGCCAGTCCATCGGCCAGTCCTTCCAGATAGCGCCCACGGGCCTCACCCGATAATCGCCGCCAAGCAGGCAGTGCATCCCTGGCGGCGCGCACCGCCGCGTCGACGTCGCGTGCATTGCCCGCGGGCAGCTTGGCGATGACGGTTTCCCGATAGGGATCGACCACGTCCAGATCACGTCCGCCATCGCTTGCACGCCACTGCCCATCGATGAACTGCTGGCAAGTGTCTCTCATGAGGGCTCCTTCGATACCGTCGCATGGCCACTATTGAAAACTATTTCAATAGTGGCCAGTATAAAAGCATCGGCTCGCCTTTTGCCACTCGGGCATCGCTTTACCGCCGCGGCAAGGCCTCAGGGCCATCACTCTTCTTTCGAATGGAGCGTTTTATGTGCGCCGCTTATTCTTCACGCGATCCGGTCGCATGGGAGCTTTCTTACTGCGTTGAATCGGGGCCGGGCGCGGTCGCTACCTTGAACGACTTCTTCACGCGGCGCGGGATAAAGCGGCCCTTGATCGTGACCGATCCGGGATTCGCGAAGCTCGACCATCTGGCAGACCTGAAAGCCCAACTGGCGAAGGCGGACATCGTCTGTGCCCAGTTCGACGCCGTGCAGGCCAATCCCTCGGACGCCGATGCGTACGCGGCGGCACAAAGCTATCGCGATCATGATGCCGACGCTGTCATCGCCATCGGGGGCGGAAGTGCCATGGACGGCGCCAAGGGCGCGGCATTGATTGCCAGGCAGAATCGCTATTCGCTGTGGGACTTCGATTACAACGGCGCAACGCCGACGGATCTGACGCGCGATGACTTCCCGCCGTTGATCACCGTGCCGACCACGGCGGGTACGGGCGCCGAGGGAGATAGCACCGCCATGCTCATCGATACCGGACGCGGTACCAAAGAGTGCGTGCACCATCCCCAGGCACGCCCGGAAAAGATCATTCTCGATCCCAATTTCACGCTGGGGCTGCCAGCCAGCCTGACGGCGTGGACGGGACTGGATGCCCTGACCCATGCGCTGGAGTCCTACCTCGTGCCGATGTTCCATCCGCTGTGTGATGGCGCGGCACTTCAAGGGCTGGCGCTGATCTGGGGCAATATCGAGGAAAGCGTCGAGAACGGCGCGAACCTGGACGCGCGCAGCAACATGCTGACGGGATCGTTCCTGGCCGGAGTGGGCTTTCTCAAGGGGTTGGGGCTGGTGCATGCCATCAGTCACATGGTCGGTGCCGCGTGCCATACGCATCATGGCATGACCAACGCCATCCTGTTGCCCGCCATCATGCGTTTCAACCGTTCCGCCCTCGAACCCAAGCTACCGTCGATCGCTCATGCCATGCAGCTCGACGATGATCGGTTCGAGACCTTTCATGCGGCCATCTGCTCGCTGCTGGATCGGCTGGACATTCCCAAGGGGTTGTCCGCGCTCGGGGTGCCGCACGAGATCGTCGACGACATTCTGGCCGCCGTCGAAGGCGATCCCGCTTACGCGACCAATCCGGTGCACTGCCCACGCGAGACCTTGGCGGCACTGATTCACGAAGCCATTGATGCCGCACGTTGAGCGGCATGGAGTTATCAACCAAGACCGAGAGGAACCATGATGACAACAATCACCAAGATACTTGGCACGGCGGTACTGGGCTTGAGCCTGCCCATGTTGGCCCAGGCGCAATCGACACCGATCCGCATGGTGGTGCCGCCTTGGCCCGGCGTGACGGTCAAGACGGAAATACTGGCGCAACTGCTGGAGACGTTGGGCTATGACTCGCAGCAGATCGAAATGGGCGCCACCGTCGGTTACAAGACGATGGAAACGGGCGACAGTGACATCATGCTGGCGGGGTGGATGCCGGCCCAGAAGGAGAGTTACGACGCGGCCATGGAAGCCGGTGCCATCGTCGATGTCGTCAACAACGTTGCGGGCGCGCGAATGGGGTTCGCGGTGCCGGGATACGTTCATGACGCCGGCGTGACCAGTGCCGAGCAGTTGGACCTACCGGAAAATCGCGCACGCTTCGGTGCGGAATACTATTCGATCGAGAGTGGCGCCCAGGCGAGCATCATGGTTCACGAGGCGGCGGACGCCGATACCTATGGCCTCAAGGACTGGGAGATTCTCGACTCATCGACTCCCGGCATGCTGTCCGAGGTCGATGCGGCCTATAACGATAAGCAGTGGATCGCTTTCTACGGCTGGACGCCGCACTGGATGGCGATCAAGTACGACATGCATATCCTGGACGACCCCGAAGAAGTCTACGGTGAGAATCAGGGGCGTAGCGAAGTACGCACGATCGTGCGTACGGGGTATGCCGAAGAAAACGCCAACATCATGCAGTTGTTGGAGCAGTTCACGTTGACCGCCGATGAGCAGAGCCAGTTCATCAGCGCTTATAGCCTTGAGGAGCGGTCCAAGACGGATGTCGCGCACGATTGGCTCGCGGATCATCCCAAGCGCGTGGCGGAATTCCTCAAAGGGGTAACAACACGTGATGGAGAGTCCGCTCAGCAAGCTTATGAAGTGAGCTTTCGCTAAATGATGGCTTAATCTCGAAGCAGGCGCTCCGCGATTTCCAAGGAATCCTGCAGCGCCTCGTCAACAGCGAAAGCCTCGGGATCAAGTGCCCACTCCAACCAATAGCCGTCTACCAGTGCTGTCAGAATTCGAGCAATGCCCTTCGCATCGATAACACGTCCTTCTTCGATGGCAATGGCTTCGACGAGTGACTGCATCTCCTCCCGATACTCTTCGTAAAGCTTCCGGTTGAGACTCGCCAGACTTGGCGTTGCCACAGCGGCACTCCAGAAACCTACCCAGGACGCCAGTACCTGTCGGTTGAATATCTCGCTCTTGAAGGCTGAACGAATCATGAGCGTCAGCCGCTCACGTGCGGAGCACTCCAATGCGGCATCGCGCTGGTCGCTCTCCCGGCGCAGTTGCTCGGTGAGCTCCTGGTAGGCCGCCAGCATGAGCGATTCCTTGGATTGAAAGTAGTGACTCACCAAGCCTATGGAGGCGCCGGCCTCACGTGCGACGCGCGTCATCGTCGTGCCGGCATGGCCGTAACGCGTCACGCACTTGAGCGTTGCCTCGATGATGGTTCGCTTGCGTGTTTCGGGCTCGATACGCTGGCGCTGCTTGCTAATGGTCTCGATTCCCGCAGTTGGTGTGCCGAAGGGGCATTGTACAGCATGCGCGTTCCCGTGGCCGGCGACGGGGCGGCGTCAGTCGGCATCGCTGGGCAGCCGCCCGCCCAGGCGTACCGTGATCTCGCGGGCGGCGCGGCTCACCAGACCGCCGAGTTCGGCGAGGCGCGCTTCGGGTATGCGTGCGGCGGGCCCGGACACCGAGATGGCGGCGAGCGGCAGGCCGTTCTCGTCGTGCAGCGTCGCTGCAACGCAGTTGAGGCCGATGGCGTGTTCCTCGCGGTCGCAGGCATAGCCCTGGCGGCGGATCTCGCCGAGGGCGTCGCGCAGGCGGGACGGGGTGTCGAGGGTATTGGGCGTCACCTTGTCGAGGCCGCGCGTGTGGAGGATGCGCTCGACCTCGTCGCGCGGCAGCCAGGCGAGCAGGGCCTTGCCGACGCCCGAGGCGTGCAGCGGGGCGCGCGAACCCAGCCGCGTGATCATGCGCATCATCTGCGGCGACTCGCTCTGGGCGAGAAACACGGCCATGCCCTGATCCCGGATGCCCAGGTTGGCGGTTTCCTCGGTCTCTGCCGTCAATTGATGCAGGAAGGGGCGGGCGGTGGCGACGAAATCGCGTGCCTCTAGGAAGGCGTTGCCCACGCGGAATGTCTTGGCATCGATGTGCCACACGCCCATCTCCGCGTCCTGGGCGATGAAGCCCTGCTGGTGGAGCGCCTGCAGCAAGCGGTGCGTGGTCGACGGGGCCAGACCCACGATCTGGGCGATATCGGACAGGGCCAGCCCACCGGGAGCGGCAGCGAGCCCTTCGAGGATATTCAGGCCCCGCACCAGCGATTGGCTGTGGCCGCTGGCGGCCTTGCCGTTGCCGGCGGGGCGTCCGACCGTCTTGCGTTTGCTTTCCGTCACGCCTGGCTCTCTCTCACGAAGCATTCATGGAAAATTCTTCCATGAATTCCGCTGCCTCGCCAGCCCACCAAAGACGCACACCGCCGCTCATTCCAATGCAGGACGGTCTTCAGGTGGCATGGGCGTCCAGGCGTAGTCGCGCGATGCGATGGATCTGCGCGATGGCGGTGCGGCGTTCCTCGTCGGGCCCATGCGCGATGCGGAGTTCGAAGGCATCGAGAATCTCGTGACGGTGGTAGCCCTTGACCGCCATCACGAAGGGAAAGCCGAAGCGTGCCTGGTAGGCGGCGTTCAGGCGCTCGAAGCGGGCCAGCTCGTCCGGGGTACACTGATCGAGCCCGGCACCGGCCTGTTCCTGGCTCGAGGCCTGGGTGAGCCCGCCATCCAGCGCGACCTTGCCGGCCAGGTCGGGGTGCGCGCGGATGACCGTGAGCTGGCGCTCGGCGGAGGCGGCGTCGAGCACGGCGGCCATCGCCTCGGCGAGACCCGCGGAGCTGTCATGGTGGGTATCGATGCCGGCGTCCCATACCGCTTCGGCGATCCACGGAGAGTGTTCGTAGATGTCGCCATACGCGGCCACGAAGGCCTCGCGGTCGAGTTGCGTGGGGCGCGGCGAGAGCAGGGCATGGCGCATGCGCGTCTCCTGATGCTATGTTGTTCGGGATTGTTGTATACAAAATCAGGGTAAGCGGTGGCGCCACGGGCGTCCATCCCGGGCCGCCGCTCGATGCCCGCCGACGATCGCAAGGAGTGACCATGGGCTATCTCACCACGCACGTTCTGGACACCGCTCGGGGCTGCCCCGCACGCGGCATGCGCCTGTCGCTGTATCGGCTCGATGGCGACACCCGTCAGGCGCTGGGCGAGTTCGTGACCAACGAGGATGGTCGTTGCGATGGCCCGCTGCTGGAGGGCGAAGCCTTCCGGGTGGGCGAGTACGAGCTGCTGTTCGAGGCCGGCGAGTATCTCGACCGCCAAGACGAGGTTGCGCCGACGGGGCCGCGCTTTCTGGCGCGGATTCCGCTGCGCTTCGGCATCGACGATGCGGGCGCCCACTACCATGTCCCGCTTTTGCTGTCCCCCTTCGGTTATTCCACCTACCGCGGTAGCTGATGCCGGGCGGGCAATGCGATGATCAGCGCAAACGCATTCGGGAGCCGTGAATGAGCGAGTCACGTCAGGCGCATGCCGCCAAGAAAACGCGTCGCAACGAGGGCAAGGCCGGCGACGGTGCGCAGCGTCATGACGCCATCTATCGTGCGATCAGCGACGCCATCATCGAACACCGCCTGCAGCCCGGTGCGCGTCTGCGCGAAGATGCCCTGTCGGACGTCTTCGGTGTCAGCCGCACCGGAATTCGCAAGATCCTGCAACGCCTGGCCCTGGAGCATCTCGTCACCTTGACGCCACGTCGCGGCGCGAGCGTCTCGCGGCCGACCGCCGAAGAGGCGCGCGATGTCTTCGCCGCGCGGCAACTGGTCGAGTGCGGGCTGATGGAACAGGTCGTGCAGCGGGCCACGGCGGCGGATGTGGCGCGGCTACGCGACGACGCGCGCCGCGAGCGTCAGGCACTCAAGGCCGGCAAGCAGAGCGAGGCGATCAAGCTGTCGGCGGCCTTCCATGTGCGTCTGGCCGAGCTGGCGGGCAACGCCACGCTCAGCGAATTCGTCGGCCGGTTATGCTCGCGCTCGTCGCTGATCCTGGCGGTTTACGGCAACACCGGCCACCTCGGTTGCGAGTCGCACGACCACGACGAACTGATTCGCCATCTCGAAAGCGGCAGCGGCGAGCGTGCCCGCGCCTTCATGCAGCGCCACCTCAAGGCCATCGAAGCCTCGCTCTCCATCGCCGATGCGCCCGAAGAAACCCCGGATCTGAAGCGGATTTTCGACGGTGCGCTCGGCTGATGTCCCGCCGGCGACGGCGGGGCATTCAAGATATCGCACCTCTTCATGATGCACCTGACGGTGCGGTGGACACGTCCTGCCCGCGCATCAAAGCGTAGTAGCACGCCCCGCCCAGGCCGGCACCGAGTAGCCATGCGAAGCCTTCCAGCGCGGCGAGCGCCGGCATCCACACCGAGGCCAGCGAGAACAGTGCGCCAATGGCGAAAGCCGCCAGTCCGCGGCGGTTCCAGCCATTCTGATAGTAATAGGCACTGCCCGGCGCGGTGGAGAACAGCGCCTGAACGTCCAAATGGCCTCGGCGGATGACGTAGTAGTCGATCACGATGATGCCGTAGAACGGGGCGATGACGGCGCCGATGGCGTTGACGAAGCCGGGAATGCCGATCTGACTGATCACGCTGACCCACAAGGCCCCGATGAAGAAGGCGATGATCGCCGTGATCAGCCCGCCGATCCGAAAGCTGATACGGCGCGGGAACAGGTTGGACAAGTCATAGGCGGGGGGAATGAAGTTGGCCACCAGGTTGATGCCCACCGTCGCGGCGAAGAAGGTCAGCGCAGCGACGATCGTCAGCGGTAGGCTATCGACGCGGTCGACGATGTCCGATGGGTTGGTCAGCGCCTCGCCGAACAGGGCCAGCGTCCCGGCGGTGATGATCAGGGCGATGAACGAGAATACCGCGACGTTGAGCGGCAGCCCGAGCCAGTTGCCGAGCCGCATGGCGCGCTCGCTTTTCACGAAGCGCGCGAAGTCGCCGAAGTTGATCACCACCGCGGCGAAGTACGCGATCATGGTGCCGACAACGGTGAAAAAGGCACCGACGGCGCTGCCGGCGGCGTCGCTGTTGCCGCTGAAGATGTTGCCGATGGCCGGCAGCAGCGAGGCGCCGGCTTGCCACCAGACCACGCCCATCAGCACGATCATGACCGCGTAGACCAGCGGCCCGGCCCAGTTGAGGAAGTGCTTGATGCGCTCGATGCCCGCCCAGAACATCGCCAGTTGAAAGGCCCATACCACCACGAAGGCCAGCCAGGCCACGCTCGACAGCCCCAGGAACTGGCCGCCCTCCGGCACGCCCAGCGCGGTCAGCAAGAGCGTGACGGCCGTGGAGGCGAAGTAGGTTTGCACGCCGTACCAGAAGATGCCGATCACCGCGCGCAGCATCGCCGGCAGGTTGGCGCCGTGCACGCCGAGGCTGGCGCGCACCACCACCGGAAACGGAATGCCGTATTTGACGCTGGGGCGCCCGGTCAGGTTGACCAGCGCCATGACCACCAGGCCGGCGAGGATGATGGCGGCCATGACCGCCCAGCCGTTGAGGCCGTAGCTCAGAAACAATGACGCGGCCAGGGTATAGCCGAACAGGCTCTGGATATCGTTGGCTCAGACATTGAAGATCTCGAAGGCGCCCCAGCGGCGTTCGCCATGGGGCAGCGGCGCCAGATCGGCGTTGTAGAGACTTGCATCGGGCGCCGTGAGGCGCAGGTCATTATCGTTCATGGTAGCGCTCTATGTCGGTAGGCATCGTCGTGGAGGACAGCGTGATCGTCATTGGTTGAAACGCCGGCAGGCCGGCCAGTGGCGCATCAGCAGGTAATAGGCGAGGCCGGCCGGCAGCAGGCTCGCGTACCACGAGACCGCCGAGACGTTGAGCGCCACCAGGGCGCCGATCAGCGTGGCGATGCAGGCGGCGTAATTGGCGTAATTGATGCCGCGATAAGGGCCATGCGCGTCATAGAGCTTGTCGAGATCCAGCGTGCGCCGGCGAATGAGGTAATAATCCACCGCCATGATCGCGAAGATCGGCCCCAGAAACGCCGAATAGGTCTGCACGAACAGCTGCAGTCCGGCCGCGGAATCGTCCTTGACCAGTTCCCAGGGAAAGGTCGCGAAGGCCAGCAACCCCACGATCACGGTGGCGCTGCGGAATTTCAGCTTGAAGACGTCCATCAGCACGTAGGTGGGGGGCACCACATTGTTGAGCACGTTGGTGGTGACCTGGGCGAAGGCAATGAACAGCAGGGTGGTGATCAGAAGCGGTGGGTTGTCGACGGCATTGGCGAAGACATCGATGGGATCGGCGACGCCGGTGGCACCGGAGACCATTAGCCCGATCAAGCCCATGAACAGCGTGCAGGGCAAAATCGACATGGCGTAGAGCGTGGTCAGAAGCCCCGGCCCGCTGCCGTGCTTGAGCTCGCGGGAGTAGTCGCTGGCATTGAGGATCATGGTGCTGTAGATGCCCAGGAACAGCATCGTCGCGCCCCAGAAGGGCAGTCCCCAGGTGCCGTCGATGTCGATCAGTTGTTCGCCGATCACATCGCCGTACTTGTCGAGCACGCTGACGAACATGTAGACCAGCGAGGCCAGGATGAAGCCACTGCCGATGTTTTCCAGCCACTTGATGCCCTGAAAGCCGAACACCGACAGGGCGATCTGCAAGAGCTGGAAGGCGATGAAATAGAACACCAGATTGTCGAAGCCCAGCAGGGTCGACGAGACGGCGTTCAGGGCGCCGGCGCCGATCCAGCTCTGAAATCCGTACCAGACGATGGCCGGCACCGCGCGGATGAGCCCCGGCAAGCGCGTGCCGGTAAAGCCGAAGGCGCTGCGTGCCTGGACCATGAAAGGAATGCCGTACTTGTAGCCGGCGGCGCCGTTGATCGTCAGCGCGACGCCGATCACGAAGCAGCCGATGGCGATCGCCAGCGAGGCCTGCAACAGGTTGAGCGTACCGACGATGCTCGAGCCCATGGCGAAGGTGCCGATCGACACGCAGCCGCCAAACCAGGCCAGTAGATAGGAGAGGCGTCCCATGATGCGGGTACGCTGTGGGTCCAGGGACTCTTGTCCCGGTGCCTTGCCGGCAGGGCGCGGCCCTTCCGACGTGGCGGAGTCGCTTGTCATGACGCTTTCCTCGGGCGGGACCGTGCCCCGCGATTTGTTGTTGTGCGCCCCGCTGGGGGACGTCCGAGTGGCGTAGCGTGCTGCTGTTTGGCTATCTGTCAGGCGCCCTGGTGTTGTGATTGTCGGCAAGAGGACGCCGGTGATACTTCAGGCTTGAGCGTTAGCGAGTATGGGTCGTGGCGCGAAAACGTGGCTCCCCCCGTTTGCGGGCATTAGCGTGATAAATGGGCGAAATGGCCGGTGAAGGACTTGGGACGTGGAAAGTCGAGATCGCCATGTTTGCTGGTGCCGAGCCCGAGGCCGACCAGTGCCTCGGCCAATTTCACGGCGGCGGTGACCCCCTCGACGATGGGGATGCCCACCGCTTCTTCGATGGTGGCGCGCAGATCGGCCATGCCACCGCAGCCGAGCACGATGGCGCCGATGCCGTCCTCGTCCCGGGCGCGTCGGCAGGTCTCGATCACCCGTGTGAGGGCGGCGTCGCCATCGTCCTCCAGGTCGAGTACGGGGATTTCCGCGGCACGGATACGACGGCAATGATGCGCGAAGCCATAGGCCTGCAGCAGGTGCTCGGCGATGATGCCGGTGCGGCTCAGCGTCGTGACGATGGAAAAGCGCGTGCTGATCAGGCTGGCCACGTGAAAGCCGGCCTCGGCGATGCCCAGCACTGGCGCGCGGGTCAGCTCCCGGGCCGCCATCAGCCCAGGATCGCCGAAGCAGGCGATGATGTAGGCATCGCTGCCGTCGCGCTCGCCCTTGGCGATTTCCTCGGTCACGCCCACGGCGCTGATCGCCTCGTCGAAGTGACCCTCGATGGACACCGGGCCGCTTTCCGGTTGCGTGGCCACGATCCGGGTGCCCGGCGCCGCGATGCGGCTGGCGGACTCGCCGATGCGTGTCGTCATGCCGGTGCTGGTGTTGGGGTTGATGAGGTGCAAGCGCATGGGGCATTCCTTGGGTGCGCGACTGGATCGCACATTTTTTGTCTACAAAATTTCTAGTATTGAATACAAAATAAGTCAATGCCGGATCGCCCTGATGTCGGACGGCTGCCGCGCCAGACATGCCTCGAGCCGCCGAAATTCGCCGGATGGCGTTTTCTGCGGTCAGCGAGTCGAGGCGTCGGCAAGGGCGCGAAGAGGGATTGATTTTTTGTATACATCAACGCACGCTAAGGTAATCCGAGCGGCACAACAATAAACCGGGAGTCTTCATGGGCATGGCATCCTCCACCGATCCGTCCGACGTTTATCCACGCGATCTCGTCGGCTATGGCCGCACGCCACCGCAAGCGAACTGGCCGGGCAAGGCCCGCGTCGCCGTGCAGTTCGTCCTCAACTACGAAGAGGGCAGTGAAAACAGCGTGCTGCACGGCGATAGCCACTCCGAACAGTTTCTCTCCGAAATCGCCGGGGCCGAGGCCTATCCCGACCGCCACCTGAGCATGGAGTCGATCTACGAGTACGGTTCGCGAGCGGGGGTGTGGCGCGTGCTGCGCGAGTTCGAGCGGCGCGGGTTGCCATTGACCGTATTCGGCGTCGCCATGGCGCTGGAGCGTCATCCCGAGGTGGCCCAGGCCTTCCAGGAGCTGGGCCACGAGATCGCCTGCCACGGTTATCGCTGGATTCACTACCAGAACGTGCCGGAAGCCGTCGAGCGTGAGCACATGCAGCGTGCCGTCGAGATCTTCCGAACGCTCTACGGAGAGGCCCCGCTGGGTTGGTACACCGGTCGCGATAGCCCCAATACACGGCGGCTGTTGCTCGATCAGGGCGGCTTCCTCTACGACAGCGACTACTACGGTGACGATCTGCCGTTCTGGAGCGACGTCCAGGACAGCCAGGGCCAGACGCACCGTCACCTGATCGTGCCCTACACGCTGGATACCAACGACATGCGCTTCGCCTCGCCCACCGGCTTCGACCACGGCGAGCCCTTCTTCCAGTACCTGCGCGATGCCTTCGACGTGCTCTACGCAGAAGGCGCGGAAACGCCGAAGATGCTCTCCATCGGCCTGCATTGCCGACTGATCGGCCGCCCCGGACGCTTCCGCGCGCTGCAGCGCTTCCTCGATCACCTCGAGGCCCATGACCGGGTGTGGATAACCCGGCGTGTGGATATCGCGCGTCACTGGGCGGCGACGCATCCGGCTTGAAAAGCGAGGAACCTCTCATGTCACAACGCAGCCACGACGCACCTGAAAGAACCTACTACGCCCCCCATGGCGGTTTGCCGCCGCAGAGCCAGTTGATTCATGGTCGTGCGGTCTTCACCGAGGCCTATGCGGTCATTCCCAAAGGGGTGATGAGCGACATCGTCACCAGTTTCCTGCCGCACTGGGAGAAGACCCGGTTGTGGGTGCTGTCGCGGCCGCTTTCCGGCTTCGCGGAGACGTTTTCGCAGTACATCATGGAGGTCTCGCCCGGTGGCGGCAGCGAGCGGCCGGAGCCGGACGAAGGCGCCGAGGGCGTGCTGTTCGTGGTCGAGGGCGAGATGACGCTGACCATCGCGGGGGTGTCGTACGCGATGGGACCGGGAGGCTATGCCTATCTGCCGCCGAGCTGCGACTGGCAGCTGCATAACGGCAGCGACGCGCCGGTGCGTTTCCACTGGATTCGCAAGGCTTACGAGTATGTCGAGGGACTGGACGTGCCCGAGGCCTTCGTCACCAACGACAACGACATCGCGCCGGTTGCCATGCCGGATACCGACGGCCGCTGGGCCACGACGCGCTTCGTCGATCCCCAGGACGTGCGCCACGACATGCACGTCAACATCGTGACCTTCCAGCCCGGGGGCGTGATCCCGTTCGACGAAACCCATGTCATGGAGCATGGGCTCTACGTGCTGGAGGGGCGCGCGGTCTACCACCTCAATCAGGATTGGGTCGAGGTCGAGGCCGGCGACTACATGTGGCTGCGGGCCTTCTGTCCGCAATCCTGCTACGCCGCCGGGCCGGGGCCGTTTCGCTACCTGCTCTACAAGGATGTGAATCGGCACATGAAATTACGCCTGAGCTGAGGAGGCACTATGCTCGAACTGATCGCCCAGCCCCTGACCGCCGAGGCTTTCGCGCCGTTCGGCGATGTCATCGATCGCCGAGACGCCGACGGCTTTCCCATCAACAACGGCCGCACCCAGCGCTATCACGATCTGGCGCGGATCGAAACGCTCGGCGAGGGGGCACGGCCGTTGATCAGTCTCTTCGTCAGCCAGCCCGTGGCGTTGCCGCTCAGCCTTGCATTGCTGGAGCGCCATCCGCTGGGTAGCCAGGCGTTCATGCCCCTGCATGGCGAGCGCTTCATCGTCGTCGTCGCACCATCGGGAGATGCCGTGGACCCAGCCCAGGTACGTGCCTTCGTCACCGATGGTCGCCAGGGCGTCAACTACCGCGCCGGCACCTGGCACGCCATCCACTCGGTGCTCGACGTGGAAGGCGAGTTTCTGGTGGTCGACCGTGGTGGAGCGGGTGACAACTGCGACGAGTTCCCGCTCGAAATCCGAGTGAGTTTATAAGCACGCGCCCCGCCATGATGGCGTTCAACGGTAAGGGCGGGCACGGTGAGCGCTGGTTTCTCCTCATCCGCTTGCTCGGGGGCCGGTTCCATGCGAGATGCTCGCCATTCCATCGAACGTATCAAGGAAGTCTTCTTTGCCTTTCTGGTGCTGGGTTTGACCTCCTTCGGCGGCCCCATTGCCCATCTGTGGTATTTCCGTGCCGAGTTCGCCACGCGTCGCCGCTGGCTGTCGGAAGCGGACTACGCGGATCTAGTGGCGCTGTGTCAGTTTCTCCCGGGCCCGGCCAGTAGTCAGGTCGGCTTCGCCCTGGGACTGTTGCGGGGTGGGGGATGGGGAGCCGCTGCTGCCTGGACGGCCTTCACCTTGCCTTCGGCCCTGGTGCTGGTGCTGTTCGCGTCAGGGGCTGCATCTTTCGACGGGCCGGTCAGCGAGGGTCTCCTGCATGGGCTCAAGGTGGCGGCCGTGGCGATTGTCGCCCATGCGGTCTGGGGCATGGCGCACAAGCTGTGCCCGGATCAGCGGCGTGCCGGCATTGCGCTGGCGGCGGTGCTGATCGTCGTGCTGATCGGTGGTCCGGCGGGGATGATAGCGGCCATTCTCGCTGGCGCGGTGGGCGGTATGCTGTTGTGCCGGGACTCGGCGTATCGAGACCAAGTGCGTCGGGACCAAGGCGATCCTGTGTCGCGAGACTTGCACTTCCCGGTGTCTCGCCGCGCTGCCCGAATCGCAGCGGTGTGTTTCATCACGCTGCTGATCGGGCTGCCGGGACTGGCCTGGGTGTCGTCGTCCCCGGTGCTGTCGATGGCGGATGCCTTCTACCGGGCCGGTGCGCTGGTCTTCGGGGGCGGACATGTGGTGCTTCCGCTGCTGGAAAGCGAGGTCGTCCAGTCCGGCTGGGTAACACCCGATAGTTTTCTCGCGGGATATGGTGCCGCTCAGGCGGTGCCCGGGCCGCTGTTCACCTTCGCGGCGTATCTCGGCGCCGAGATGGGGGCGTTGTCCGTGCCGCTGCTCGGTGCGGCCTTGGCGCTCACCATGATCTTCCTGCCGGGGCTCGCATTGCTGGTGGCCGTGCTGCCCTACTGGAATGGCTTCAGGCGCCTGGAGCGCGTGCAGTCATTGATGCGAGGCGCGAATGCTGCGGTGGTGGGCATTTTGGGTGCCGCTCTCTACCAACCGGTCTGGACCAGTGTGATTGCCGGCTCTTCCGAGTTTGCCTTGGCATTGACGGGCTTTCTGCTGCTGAGCGTCTGGAAATGGCCGGCCTGGGCGGTCGTGGCCATCCTGGCGCTCGGGGGGCTCGTCATTACGCTGTAGTGGGAGCGAGTGCGGGCGTGGGGATAAGTGCCGATTCGAGCCGACGTCGTGGCGTCGGCTCGCGTGTCTTTCGCGGTGGGATGGGTTTAAGCTTCGTGACTTGCCTTGTCACGGCGCGGGTCGCGCCCCAGCGGGTGCGGTTCGCCGCGTTGCTTGGCGAGCTCGATCTGACGCTGGCGTTCGCGGGCGCTGTTGCGGGTCTTCTCTGGCAAGCTGTCCCAGCAGTGCGGGCAGCTCACGCCGGGCTCGTATTTCGCGGAGGCCATGTCGGCTTCGGAGATCGGCCGCCGGCAGGCGTGGCACTGTTCGAATTCGCCCTCCGCGAGGTCGTGGCGCACGGTCACGCGGTTGTCGAACACGAAGCACTCGCCCTGCCAGCGTGATTGTTCCTCGGGCACCTTTTCCAGATAGCTCAGAATACCGCCCTTGAGGTGATACACCTCTTCGAAGCCCTCATTGAGCATGAAGCTGGAAGCCTTTTCGCAGCGGATGCCGCCGGTGCAGAACATCGCTACTTTCTTGTGCCGTTCGGGATCGTAATGCGCCTTTACGTAATCCGGAAACTCGCGGAACGTCTTGGTTTGTGGGTCGATGGCGCCCTCGAACGAGCCGATTTCCACTTCGTAGTCGTTGCGCGTGTCGATGACCAGGACTTCCGGATCGGCGATGACGTCGTTCCAATCCTCGGGTTCGACATAGGTGCCGACTTTCTGGTTGGGGTCCACCCCGTCGATGCCGAGGGTGACGATCTCGCGCTTGAGCTTGACCTTGGTGCGATAGAACGGATGCGCGTCGCAGTAGGATTCCTTGTGGTCGACCGCGGCCAGGCGCGGGTCGGCACGCAGCCAGGCAAGCAGCGCATCGATGCTCTCGCGCGTGCCGGAGACGGTGCCGTTGATGCCTTCATTGGCCAGCAGCAGGGTGCCTTTCACGTCGTGGGCACGCATCGTCTCGAGCAGGGGCTCGCGCAGGGCTTCGTAATCGTCGAGGGTGACGAACTGATAGAGCGCCGCCACCACGATGGGCGGCGTGTCGTGCGAATCGGTCATGTCTGTCTCCTGGTAATCGTCCCCGTAAAGGACGGACCGGGTAAGGTTCGGCAATGGGCCGAGGCGCGTATTTTACGCATTCCAGGAGGGGGATGCATCTGCGGCAGGATGCCGCCCCCGTTGAAGTGGGGCGGCTAGGGTGCGGTAAAGCGCTTATGTTGCCTTATGGTTGATGGCCCCGGCTGGGTCCTCGGTCATTTCCATGCGCTCACGTTCGTCGTCGATGATCTTGAGTGCCTGCTCCGGGGTCACCTGAGAGGCGGGCGTGATCAGGCTGACCACGACGCCCACGAGGAGTGCGACCAGCACGGCGGGGATGCTCGGATTGCCCCAGAAGGTGCTCCAGCTATCGACGCCGATGACGGCGAGCGAGGTAGCGGAGGCGGCGATGAGCGTGGCGACGGCGCCCTGCCAGTTGTAGCGTGGCCAGAAGCGTCCCAGCACGCCACACACGAACATGCCGGCCATGACCGTGGCGATCATGCTGGTGATGTAGTCGATGACGTTGTCGGAGGTCAATGCGAACAATAGCGCCAGGCCGATGGTGGCGACCAGGGCGAGACGTGAGAGTTTGACGACCTTGTGCGCCGACGGTGTGTGCCCGGTGAACAGCACGTAGACGTCGCGCAACAGGATCGATACACCGGCGATGGCGTCTGAGCTAGCGCTAGACATGGTCGCCGAGAGACCCGCGACGAGCAGCAACAACCCCAGCCACAGCGGCAGGATTTCGGTTGCCAGAAACGGAAAGGCGAAGTTGCTGTTGTCGAGGTCAGGATTGAGCGCGTGGGTCGCCATGCCGATGATCGCCGGGATGATCGAGAAGATCATATAAAGAATGCCGGTGATCACGAATGACTTGCGTACGGAATGGACCGAGTTGCCGGAGTAGATGCGCTGACGGTAGGAGGGAGTCGCCAGCACACCGACGGCGATGACCGCCGCCAGCGACAAGGCTGGCACCACGCCGATCTTGTCGATACCCAGGAAACTGGTGGTGGCGACGTCCATGTTGGTGCCCAGGCCTGAAAAGCCGCCAACCTCGAACAGCGCAATGATCGCCATCACGATGAAGCCGACGAACAGCACGACGGCCTGCACGGTATCGGTCCAGATCACCGCCATGTAGCCACCGATCACGCAATAGATGCCAAAACCCAGCGCCACCAGGATGCGCGCGGTGGTCAGGTCGATCCCTGCCATCCACGATAAATAGAGCCCACCGCCGAGAATGTGTGCGCCCAGCCACCCGATGCAGGCAATGTAGATCAGCACGGCGACGATATTGCGCACCCAGCGGTTGGCACCAACGTAGTAGGAGAGCTCCTCGCTCATGGTCATGAAGCGGAAGCGGCGCACCGGCGCAAAGCAGAACGCCAGCAGCAGAACGCCGATGGAGCCGCCGATGCCGTAGAGGGCGCCGGCCCAGCCGTTGGCGTAGCCGAAACCGACGGCGCCCATGCTGGAGCCGGTGCCTACCATGGTTGCCACTGTCGTGCCGATGGTCAGGAAGATCGGAACGCTGCGACCACCGAGAAGAAAATCGTCGCCGTTGCTTCGGCTATGGCGGGAGACCCACCACCCGAACGCGATCATGACCACCACGTAGGCGATGAAGGCCCCGAGGAAAACGTGACTGTTCATAATAACCTCTTATAATTGTTGTCCCGGCCGTTGCCGCGGCCGGGGCAGTGTGGAATTCATAGCCAATGGTTTTTTCACTGCGGTCGCGCCCTTGCCGGGGCGCGGCCATCTTGCTTTGCCGTTCTCTTCTTCGAACGATGCTATGCGTCCGCCCAGGGATCGCTCAGGCCTTGTCCGCCCGATAGCACTTGACGTCGACCTCTACCTTGCAGTCGACCACCAGGTCCTGAACGCTGCAGATGCGCGCCGGGGGGTGCTCGCCGAACACCTCCTTGAAGACCTTGTTGAATGAACTGAAGTAGCGTGCGTCGGTCAGCACGGCGGTGACATGCACGACGTGCTCCACGCCATAGCCGGCCTCTTCCATGATCTTCAGGCAGTTGGCGAAGGCCAGCCGGGATTGTTCGACGATGCTGCCTTCGACGACCTCGCCATCGGTCATCGGTGTCTGTCCCGAGACGAACAGCCAACCGCCCGCTTCGGTGGCGCGTGCGAAGGGCAGTTTCTGACCGCCTGTACCGACGCCGCCTTCGACGCCATACCGCTGAATACTCATCTCCTATTCTCCTGTTCGGCTGAAATGTTTAGTGGAATGTGGCGCTGTCGCGCCCGTGGTGGATGTCTGTGGACGCCGGGGCTGGCGAAAGCCGAGCGTTGCGGCGTAGCAGCCGCCCGGCACGTTTGCCGCTCGCCTGGCCGTGGCGGTAGCTGATGCAGCCGTTGACGATGACCAGCTCGATGCCTTTGGCGAGCGACATCGGGGTGCTGTAGGTGGCGGTGTCTTCGAGTGCCTCGAGATCGAGCAGCACCAGGTCGGCGAAGGCGCCGGTCCGTATGATCCCGCGGTCGGTGAGGCCGAAGTTGGTCGCCGAGAGCGCGGTCATCTTGCGCACGGCTTCGGTCAGCGACAGAAGCTTCAGGTCGCGGCTGTAATGCGCGAGCACGCGCGGGAAGGAGCCCCACAAGCGCGGGTGCGGATGTGGATCGTTGGGCAGGCCGTCGGAGCCGACCATCGAGAGCGGATGCGACAGCACTTGCTGCATGTCCGCCTCGCTCATGTTGTGGTAGACCGCACCGGCTGGCTGCAGGCGTTCAGCGGTTTCCATCAGCGACAGCTCCCACTGCTTGGCGATGTCCCCGAGGGGCTGACGGGCCATCTCCGGATGCGGATCGGACCAGGTGATGAAGATGTCGATCTCGTCGGTGACTTGGCCGAGATCCAAGGTCGAGGAGCCGGCGGTATAGGGGTAGCAGTCGCAGTGAACGCCATGGGTGCGCGCAGCGTCATCGAGCTTCGACAGGGCCTTGGGCGCGTTGCCCCAGTTACCGGCGCCGGCGCACTTGAGATGCGAGATCACCAGCGGTGCCTGACCGTGCCGGGCGGTAGCGACGGCTTCGTCCATCGCCTCGGGGAGCCCGGCGAACTCGTCGCGCAGATGCGTGGTATAGACGCCGCCGGCCCGGCCAACCGCCTCGACCAGCGCGTTCATCTCCTCGGTCGGAGCGCAAAAGGCGTTGCGGTAGGCCAGGCCCGAGCTCATGCCCACGGCGCCTGCGGCCAGCGCCGTCTCCAGCTGCTCGCGCATGGCGGCGACCTCGTCGTCGCTGGCGGGACGGTCGAAGCGCTCCATCACCTGACTGCGCAGGCTGGTGTGGCCGATCAGCGCCGCCACGTTGACGCTGGGTGTCGATGCATCGACCGCCTGGGCGTACGCGGCGAAGGTGGGGTAACGGAAGTCTTCCGCGCGGCCGAGCAGATTCATGGGATCGGGCACGTCGCCCGTGAGCGTGACCGGGCTGGCACTGATACCGCAGTTGCCGACCACCACCGTGGTAACGCCCTGGGAGAGCTTGGGAAGCATCTCCGGCGTGCGGATGACATTGGTATCGTCGTGGGTGTGAACGTCGATGAAGCCAGGGGTAAGCGTCAGGCCCTTGGCGTCGATGATGTCATTGGCGCTGGTGTCGATCAGTGTGCCGATGGCGACGATCCGCTCGCCCCGAATGGCGACATCGGCGGTGAAGGCATCGCCCCCACGGCCGTCGATGATCGTGGCGTGGCGAATCAGTAAATCGACGTGCATGGCGGCTCCTGGATCTGCATGGCTCAATCCCCCAGCGGCTGGCGATTGTCGCCACCGCGGTGGGCATCGAGGGTGATCTTGAGTCGTCGCAGCTTGTCGCGTGTACGGTCGCGGTGCCGCAGTGCAAGGCCCAATGCCAGCATGTCGATGGCGGCCATCATGGCGTAGCGCGACGACGACGGGAAATAGATGTAATCGGTCTCGCGAGCGGCCAACGGCAGGGCAATGTTCGCGATCTCTGCGAGTGGCGAACCGACGGCGGTGATGGCGAGCACGCGGGCGCCGTACTGGCGTGCCAGCTCGGCTGCTTCGACGATCTCAGGGGTGTAGCCGGTCACCGAAAGCGTGACGACGACATCATCGGGCTCCAGGGTCGAGGCGACCATGCGTGGCAAGAGCGCTTGCGGATAGGCGCTGATGGCGTAACCGAGCCGCACCAGCCGGAATTGCAACTCTTGCGCCATGACGGTCGATCCACCGCCGGCGCCGAACACCAGGATCTGGCGAGCGTCGTCGAGCATTGCCACCGCGCCCTCGACATCGGCCTGTTCCATCAGTTCGCGGTTGAGCGAGAGTGTTTGCGCGGCGGTGTCGTAGATGACGCCGAGGCCGTCTTCCTCGTTGGCTTCCTGAATGAAACGGCGGCCAGCCGCCAGGGCACGCGTGAGGCGTGTTTTCAAGTCGCGCACATTGCGGCAACCCACTGCGCGCGCGAAGCGCGTGACCGTGGCATCGCTCACCTCGGCGCGCCTGGCGATCTCGCCGATGCTCGCCTCGGTGACGAAGTCGATGTCGTCATGAACCAGCGTGGCGACTTTTTGCTCCGACACGCGCAGGCTCGGCAAGCAGGCGGTGATATGCGACAGGATGTCGAATTCTTGACTCACGAGCGATCCATATTCGATGACTGACGGGCTTGTTATCTACTAACATATTTTTATTTTATGTGTTAGTAAATACCCAGGATGTATAACGAGGCGAGGAAAATACGATGGCTGCACCCGGGCAATGGGAAATGGAAAAAGGCATACCGCTGTCACGTCCGGCGCATCTGCTGCGAGATGTGCCGCTGCCGGCGGCGGTGGTCTTCGAATCGCCGCTGACCCACAACCTGGCGTGGATGCAGCGCTTCGCCGACGAGCACGGCGCCAAGTTGGCGCCGCACGGGAAAACCACCATGGCCCCGGCGTTGTTCAAGCGACAGATCGAGGCGGGCGCCTGGGGAATCACGTTGGCGACGGCGGTACAGACGGTGACGGCGCATGCTCACGGCATCGAACGTGTGTTGATGGCCAATCAATTGGTTGGCCATCCCAATATGACGCTGGTGGCGGATGCCATCGAGGCAGGGATGGAGTTCTACTGTGTGGTGGACGGTGTCGATAACGTGCGCGATTTGGGGGTATTCTTCGCCGAAAGGAACCTGACACTGAACGTGCTGATCGAGCTGGGTGTCGACGGTGGCCGCTGCGGTTGCCGCACCGCCGAACAGGTCGAGACGCTGGTGGCGGCGATCGCCGAGCAACCAGCGCTGGCGCTGGTCGGCATCGAAGGTTACGAGGGCATGATCGCCGGTGGCAATGAAGTCGCTGCCGTGCGTGCCTACGGCGAGCGATTGGTCGAGACCGTCCGCACGTTGCAGGACAGTGGCGTACTTCAACGCGAGGCGCCGATCGTCACGGCCTCCGGCTCCAAGTGGTTCGACCTGATCGCGGAGACGTTCGATAGGGCGGAGCTGCGCGAGCACTACACGCCGGTGCTGAGGCCGGGCTGCTACGTGGTGCACGATCACAAGCTCTATGCCGGCGCGATGGAGGCGATCAAGGCGCGCGATCCCGATCTGGAGGGCGAGCTGCGCCCGGCGCTGGAAGTCTTTGCCCATGTCCAGTCGCTGCCCGAGCCGGGCCTGGCGATCATCGCGCTGGGCAAGCGCGATATCGGTCACGAGCCGGATCTGCCATTGCCGCTACGCCGCTATCCACGGGAGGCGGGAGATGCGGTGAGCGTGGACGTCAGCGGCTGGCGCACGACGCACATCATGGATCAGCATGCGTTTCTCGAGATTCCCGAGCACGCCGATATCGCGGTAGGCGATGTGCTGGCCTTCGGTACCTCTCATCCGTGTCTGACGTTCGACAAGTGGCGGCGCGTATTGTGTGTCGATGAGTCGCTGGCAGTGACGGAGGTGATGACGACGTACTTTTAATGACGCAGGCATGCACCATGCGAAATGGCGATTAGACGTAAGGCGGGTATGCGTGCGATATGCTAATATGCTTGCCCGCTTAATGAATTCGTCCACCGGTGGTATTTCGCCTTCCGGTAGACCCGACCTGTCGATATCGCCATGACCCATCGCTACCTTCCTGCTTCCTTGCTGCTTGGCGCCTTGAGCGCTTCCGGCGTCGCGTTCGCCCAAACGACTTCGCCAGAGGTAATGGAGGTGACGGCGCCGCGTCTCGATCGCGAGCTCTATGCCACACCCGCCGCCGTTTCCGTGGTCGACCACGATAGCATCGCGCAAGGCCAGCAGCGTGTTCGGCTCGACGAGTCGCTGGCGACCGTGCCCGGGGTGTTCTTGCAAAACCGTGACAACTTCGCCCAGGGCGAGCGCCTGGCGATTCGCGGCTTCGGCGCGCGGGCGCCGTTCGGTGTGCGCGGGGTCACGGTGATGACCGACGGCATTCCTTACACATTGCCCGATGGGCAGGCACAGCTGGATGCCATCGACCTCGACAGCGCCGAGCGGATCGAGGTGATTCGCGGGCCGTCGTCGGTGCTTTACGGTAATGCGGCAGGGGGCGTTCTCAGTGTGACCACGGCCGATGGTCGCGATGATCAGAAGACCCGCCTGGGCGCTGAGATCGGCAGCGACGGCTACCAGAAATATCGCTTCAGCGATGGCGGCGTGAACGGCCCCTGGTCGCACCATGTGAGTGTGTCGGCGCTGAACTTCGACGGGTATCGTGAGCAGAGCCAGGTCGAGAAGTATCACTTGAATGCCAAGGTGCGTCGCGAGCTGGGCAATGACCGGGCACTGACGGCCATCGTCAACTTGCTGGACAACCCGCGCTCCGAGGACCCGGGCGGGCTGACGCGCGAGCAGGTCAACGAAGACCGCGACCAGGCTGGTGACTTCACTGAAGAATACGACACTGGCCAGAACGTCGACCAGCAGGTACTGGGGCTGCAGTACGAGGATCTTTCCGCGGGGCCGGGCGAGCTGTACGTCAAGGGCTTCTATCTGCAGCGTGACTTCGAGCAGCAACTGCCCTATCCCGGCGACAGTCTTCTTGGTTACAAGCGCGATTACTACGGTGGGAGTGCCGAGTACCATCAGGATCTGACCCTCGGCGAGCTGCCGCTGCGCTATGTCGTAGGTGTCGATGTGGCCCGTCAGGAAGACGATCGCTGGCGGCGTGACGTCGAATTCGACGGCACGGTCAGCGGTGAAGCCGCTGACGAGACTCAGGAGGCGACCTCTGTGGGGATTTTCGCCCAAGGCGATCTGGATCTCACCGACAAGTTGACGCTATCGCTGGGGACCCGCTACGACCGCGTCGACTTCGATATCGACGATGACTTCGGCAGCGACGGCGACCAGAGCGGCGAGCGTACCTTCCGCGAATGGAGCGGCTCGGCCGGCTTGAGCTATCGGTATTTGCCGACACATCAGGTCTATGCCAATACCGGCACGTCTTTTGAAACCCCCACGTTTTCTGAATTCGCCAATCCCACTGGGGTAGGCGGCTTCAACCCGTCGGTCGAGCCACAGAAAGCCTGGAATCGCGAAATCGGGCTGCGGGGCAATTTCGACAATGGCGTGGATTACGATCTGGCGCTGTTCTCGGTGCGGGTGCGTGACGAACTGGTGCCTTACAATGAAAATGGGCGAGACTTTTACCGCAATGCCGGTGATTCCTCGCGGGACGGTATCGAGCTGGCGCTGGGCTGGCAGATGACGCCGAGCTGGCGCCTCGACAGCGCCTTGACGCTGGCCAGTTACGAATTCGACGAATACGACACTCAGGATGGTAACTACGGGGGTAACCGCATCCCCGGCCTGCCGGAGCAGACCTGGATGAACCAGCTGACCTGGCAGGGCTTCGACGAGCGCTTCGCGACGCTCGAGACGCAGTATATCGGCGACATGGTGGCGGACGACGCCAACGAGGTAGAGGTCGACGATTACTGGCTGGTCAACCTGCGCGCCGGCGATGGTTGGCACCTGGGGGGGGATACCTTGCTCAAGGGCTACGTGGGGGTGCGCAATCTCTTCGACCGTGAGCATTTCGCCAATGTGCGAATCAATGCCAACAATGACCGCTATTTCGAGCCGGCGTCGGGGCGGACCGTCTACGCTGGTATGGAAGTCGCGTTCTAGGCGCGTCGCATCAATCGCTCACTGGTCGATGGCATCGGCCGGTGGGCTCGGGATCGATAAGCGATAAAAGAGGGAACTCATGCGTTATCTATTGGCAATGGCAGGCGCTGTGCTGCTAATGGCGGGAATCGCCGGCTGCACGGTCAATACCTATGACGACGGTCAGCGCGAGGTCAAGACCGGCGTGCCACAGACCGGTCCGACCAGCAACCCGGCGGATGTCTCGCGTTCCAACGAGACGCCGTGAGGCCGCGATAGGGAAGGCGCTGGATCTAGCAGGTCAAAACGCCACGGCCCCTCCTTGGAGGGGCCGTTTTGCGTTGGGCGGTCAGCGTGCCTCAAGCTTCGAAGTTGCTCTCGGAGTAGAGCACGCGCAGACGCAGGGTATGGTTGACGCGCTTGAGCGCTTCCAGCGCCTTGGGGCCGTAGGCCTTGTCGACATCGATGACCACGTAGCCGACGCCGCTGTTGGTCTGCAGGTACTGCGCCGAGATGTTGATGCCCTCGTCGCCGAGTACCTTGTTGATCTCGGACATGACGCCCGGCACGTTCTCGTGAATGTGCAACAGGCGGTGTTTGTCCGGATGGGCGGGCAGCGCAACCTCGGGGAAGTTGACCGAGGTGATGGTGGTGCCGTTGTCGGAGTAAGTGATCAGCTTCTCGGAGACCTCGATGCCGATGTTTTCCTGGGCTTCCAAGGTCGAGCCGCCGATGTGCGGCGTGAGGATGACGTTTTCCTTACCGCGCAACGGCGAGACGAACTCATCGTTGCTGCCCTTGGGTTCGACGGGGAAGACGTCGATGGCCGCGCCGAGCAGCTTGCCGCTCTCCAGCACTTCCGCCAGGGCTTCGATGTCCACCACGGTGCCGCGCGAGGCGTTGATGAAGATGGCACTCTGCTTCATCAGCGCCAGTTGGTCGCGGCCGATCATCCAGCGCGTGGACGGCACGTCAGGCACGTGCAGGCTGACGATGTCGGCACGCGCTAGCAGCTCCTCGAGCGAGCCCACCTGACGCGCATTGCCCATGGCCAGCTTGGTGATCACGTCGTAATAGAGGACATCGAAGCCCAGCGATTCGGCGAGCACCGAGAGCTGGGCGCCGATGCTGCCGTAGCCGATGATCCCCAGCGTCTTGCCACGTGCTTCATGGGAATTCTTGGCCGACTTCAACCAGCCGCCCTGGTGGGCGCGGGCGGACTTCTCCGGGATACCGCGCAGCAGCATGATGGCTTCGGCGAGGACCAGCTCGGCCACCGAGCGGGTATTGGAATACGGCGCGTTGAAGACCGGAATGCCACGTTCGAGCGCTGCGTTGAGATCGACCTGGTTGGTGCCGATGCAGAAGCAACCCACGGCGGTGAGCCGCTCGGCGGCGGCGAATACGCGCTCGGTGAGCTGCGTGCGCGAGCGTAGGCCGATGAAATGAACGTCGCGGATCTTCTCGACCAGCTCGTCCTCGGACAAGGAAGTGGAGAGCGTTTCGATGTTGGTGTAACCGGCATTCAGCAGGTTGTCCACGGCGGACTGGTGAATGCCCTCGAGCAGCAGGATCTTGATCTTGCTCTTGTCCAGAGACGTCTTGGCCATTGTCGGTTCAACCCTTTCGTCGACTGATGCGACGTTTATCTAATCGGTATGGTGGTGGCCTGTCCAAGCGGGCGATCCGAGGCCCCCGAGGCATGAAAAGGGGGAGGAGACTGCCCAGCGACAGGGGCCATATCGTAGCACAGGCACCCAGTTTGAGGATGAATTCGCTGCACCTTGCGCATGAACGCCTTTGCATCGGCAATGCTGGCGGCCACGCCGGGGCAGACGCGTCCCCGGGGCTTGGGTGTATACTGTGTGCCCAACTCTTGGCAAGCCGGGCCGTAGCATCGGTCCGCACGGATGAGCGAGAAACGCCATGGTGGAAAAGGATGCATCGGTTGGCGATGGCGCCCAGCCCGACGAAACGGATGTTCAGGACGCTGCGCCGGAGGACTTCGCGGCCACGCTGACGCGTCTGGAATCGCTGGTGGCTCAACTGGAGTCGGGCGAGCTGTCTCTGGAAGCGTCATTAGTGGCGTTCGAGCGCGGTGTGCATTTGACCCGCGATGCCCAGCAACGCCTAGAAAACGCCGAGTTGCGCGTCAAGGCGCTTCTGGAGCAGCCCGATGGTAGCTTCCACGAGACGCCCTTCGATGCTGGGGAGGTCGATGGTGAGCGTTGAACCCTTGGCCGAGCGTGACATCATCACCACGGCGCGGACGCGTACCGAGCAAGTGTTGGCGCAAGTTTTCGAGCGCGCGACGCCTGTCGCTGGCGAGCTCGATGCCGCCATGCGCTATGGCGTACTGGGCGGCGGCAAGCGCCTGCGGCCAGTGCTGGTGTATGCCGCCGGCCGCGCACTGGGCGCTGCGGACACCGCACTGGATGCCCCCGCGGCCGCCATCGAGCTGATCCACGCTTACTCGCTGATCCACGATGACTTGCCCGCCATGGACGACGATGACATGCGGCGTGGGCGTCCTACGGTGCATCGTGTCTATAACGAGGCGATGGCTATCCTGACCGGCGACGCGCTGCAAACGCTGGCTTTCGAGGTGCTCGCCGAGGCGCGCCCACCGCGTCTGGGGGCAATGGTGGGTGTGCTCGCCCACGCCTCGGGGCGTGACGGTATGGCCGCCGGCCAGGCGCTGGATTTGTGCGCAGTGGGTGGCCAGTTGGATGTCGATGCCCTGGCGACCATGCATCGTTACAAGACCGGTGCGCTGATTCGTGCTGCCGTGCGGCTCGGCGCCCTGGCGGCCGTTGATGAAGACGACCCTCGCGTGGCGGCGCTGGATGCCTACGCTGCCGCCATCGGCTTGGCGTTCCAGATTCAGGATGACATCCTCGATGTCGCTGGCGACGCCGCGACCCTGGGCAAGGCCACCGGCGCCGACGCGGCGCGTGCCAAACCCACTTATCCGGCTTTGCTCGGCCTGGAAGGCGCCCGTGCCAAGGCGCACGGCCTGCTCGACGAGGCGCTGGACGCCTTGGCGCCCTTGGGCGAGCGAGCCTTTCCTTTGGCCGACCTGGCCCGCCATATGATCGACCGCGATCACTGATCGGTTGTAGACAACGCTTATGAAGCTGTTCGACGAGATTCCTGCCGAACGTCCGGCCACGCCGTTGCTCGATACTCTCGAGTCTCCCGCGGCGTTACACGATTTCAATGCGACCCAGTTGCGCCAGCTGGCCGACGAGTTGCGTGCTTATTTGCTGTACAGCGTCGGCTGTACCGGCGGTCACTTCGGCGCGGGGCTGGGCGTGGTCGAGTTGACCGTCGCCTTGCACCATATTCTCGACACACCGTATGACCGCTTGGTCTGGGATGTCGGCCATCAAGCCTATCCGCACAAGATCCTCACCGGGCGCCGCGAGCAGATGTCGACCATTCGCCAGTTCGGCGGGTTGGCGGCGTTTCCCAAGCGCGATGAATCGCCCTATGACACCTTCGGTGTCGGCCATTCGAGCACCTCGATCTCGGCGGCGTTGGGCATGGCGCTGGCGGCGCGAACCAAGGGCGAGAAGCGCCGTGTCTGTGCGGTCATCGGTGACGGTGCCTTGAGCGCCGGCATGTCGTTCGAAGCGCTGGCGCACGCGGGACATGTCGATGCCAATATGCTGGTGATTCTCAACGACAATGAGATGTCGATCTCCGAGAACGTTGGCGGCATGGCGAGCTATCTGGCACGCATTCTGGTCAGCAAGCCGTACACGGTGATGCGCGAGAACAGCAAGCGCGTGCTCTCGCACCTGCCGGGCGCGCTGGAGCTGGCCCGGCGCACCGAGGAGCACGTCAAGGGCATGGTCAGCCCGGCGACCCTGTTCGAGGAGATGGGATTCAACTACATCGGTCCCATCGACGGTCATGACCTGCCGACGCTGGTGCAGACGCTGGGCAACATGGCGAATCTGGAGGGGCCGCAGTTCCTGCATATCAAGACCTGCAAGGGACGCGGCTTTCGCCCCGCCGAGGCCGACCCAATCGGCTACCATGCCATCACCAAGCTCGAAAAAACCGCCAGCGAGCCGCCGCCCAAGGTGGAGCCGCGCTCGCCCAACGAGACCGAGCCTGAAGCCAAGCCCAAGCCCCGCAGCGAAGATGTCATGCGCCCGACCCCGCGCAAATATTGCAATGTCTTCGGTGAGTGGCTCTGCGACATGGCGGCGGCGGATACGCGCTTGATCGGTATCACGCCGGCGATGCGCGAGGGCTCCGATCTGATCCGCTTCTCGCGCGAGTATCCCGAGCGTTACTACGACGTGGCGATCGCCGAGCAGCACGCGGTGACGCTGGCGGCGGGCATGGCGTGTGAAGGCATGAAGCCCGTGGTGGCGATCTATTCGACCTTTCTGCAGCGCGGCTATGACCAGCTGATCCACGACGTGGCGGTACAGGAGCTCGACGTCACCTTCGCTATCGACCGCGCAGGCGTGGTCGGCGAAGACGGCCCCACGCACCATGGCGCGCTGGACCTCGCTTATCTGCGCTGCATTCCAGGCATGGTGGTGCTGGCACCCGCCGATGAAGCCGAATGCCGCGCCATGCTGAGCGCTGCCTATCATCACGAAGGCCCGGCGGCGGTGCGCTATCCGCGCGGCACCGGGCCGGGTACGACGCTTGCGCCCGGCCTCGAGGCACTGCCCATCGGTGAGGCCGAGACGCGGCGTAACGGCGCACAGGACGGTGTGGCGCTACTGGCGTTCGGCAGCATGAACGGGCCCGCCGCCGAGGTGGCCGACAATCTCGACGCCACGCACATCAATATGCGCAGCGTGAAACCGCTGGATCGTGACGCGATACTCGCGGCGGCGCGTCGACATCGGCTGCTGGTGACACTCGAGGAGAATGTCGTCGCCGGTGGCGCGGGGAGCGGCGTCAATGAACTCTTGGCCGCCGAAGGTGTCCAGGTCGAGGTATTGAATCTTGGCTTGCCGGATACTTTCGTCGAGCACGGCAAGCCCGCCGAATTGCTGACGGCGTGCGGTCTCGACGCCGAGGGTATCGAGACCGCGATACGCCAGCGCTGGGGTGCGCCACACCACGATGACTAACATTTAGCGACAAGACGGAAACTTCATGCTGATCGCCATTTTGATTGGGGCCGGGCTCGGCTTCATGTTCGGTAAATTGCCGGGACTGATTATCGGTGCCTTATTGGGGTATTGGGTCGCGCGGCGTCTGGTACGCCGTGTGGTCATCTCCAAGCTATCGCAAATGCAGGGCCAGTTCCTCGACTCGACGTTCGCGGTCATGGGGTGCGTCTGCAAGGCGGATGGCCACGTCAGCGGTGACGAGCTGCGTGTCGTCGAAGCGCTTTTTGAGCGTTTACGCTTGAACGAAGAGCAGCGCGAGCGCGCGAAGGCGGCCTTCGAACGCGGCAAAGCCGATGACTTCGACCTCGATGCCGAACTGGCCACGGTGCGGCGCGTGACCGGTGGGCAGCGCGCACTGTTGCAGGTGTTCCTGCAAGTCCAGCTCTCGGCCATTGCCGCCGATGGCGAATTGCATCCCGCCGAGCATGACATGCTGCTGCGCGTGGCGCGCGGACTGGGATGCAGCGAAGCTGAGATCGAGCAGATCGAGGCCATGTTGCGTGGCGGTCAGCAGCAGGCGGGCGGTGGCGCGACATCGCAGCAGGCGTTGACCGATGCCTACCGAGTGCTCGGTGTGGAATCCGATGCCAGCGATGCCGAACTCAAGCGGGCCTATCGCCGCCTGATGAGCCAGAACCACCCGGACAAGCTCGCCGGCAAGGGCTTGCCCGAGAGCATGCGCGAAATGGCCGAGACCCGTACCCAGGAAATCTCCAACGCCTACGATCTGATCAAGAAGTCTCGCGAGGCGAACGCCTGAGCTTTTAGCGATCTTCGTCCAGGACGCAGAGAAGCCCTCGGCCAAGGCCGGGGGCTTCTTGCTTTTGGCGGGCCGAGGCGGCGTTAGCTGCCGCGGTAGGTAGAGTAACCGTAGGGGCTCAGCAACAGCGGGATATGGTAGTGCTGCGAGGTATCGGTCACCTCGAAGGGCACCGGAATCTCGGGGAAGAAGGTTTGGGTATCGTGTTCGGCGAACCACTCACCGGTTTCGAAGGTCACGCGATAGATGCCCGGTGTGAAAGCTTGGTCGTCGGGGTAGAGCGCCGAGATGCGGCCGGATTCTGCCGTGACCCCGGTGGCCAGCGACTCCCAGCCGCTCTCGGTGCGCTTCTCGAGCTGAACCTCGACGCCCGGCGACGGCTGGCCGGACTGGATGTTGAGCACGTGCACGCTCAGCGGGTTGTCGGCAGCCAGGGCCGGGGCGGCAGCGCAAAGGCCGAGGGCGGCGATCAGCGTGCGGGATAGGCGCATGGGTAGACCTCCTGTCGTGATGGAGGTGGCATCTTGGCAGTGCTTTGCCGTCGCCTGCCTGACGGCAGGATTACGACTTTGTAATGGGCAGTCCGCGCGCGACGGGCTAGCCTGTGGCGTCATTGATCGAAAGGGCATGCTCCATGCGCATCCTGCTGGTGGAAGACGAGAGCAAGACCGCCGACTACCTGACCAGGGGGTTGGGTGAGGCCGGGTATCGGGTCGAGGTGGCCCGGAACGGGCTGGACGGCCGGCACCTGATCGAGGAGGCCGACTTCGAGCTGATCATCCTCGACGTCATGCTGCCGGGGCTCGACGGCTGGGAGCTGCTGCGGCTGATCCGGCGCCGCAGCCAGGTGCCGGTGTTGTTCCTGACCGCTCGGGACGCCGTGGAATACCGGGTCAAGGGGTTGGAGCTGGGCGCCGACGACTATCTGGTCAAACCTTTTTCTTTCGTCGAGCTGCTGGCCCGGGTGAAGACGCTGCTGCGTCGTGGCCCGCTGCGTGAGCGGGAACGCTTCCAGGTGGCCGAGCTGCACATGGACGTGCTGAAACGTCGGGTCACACGGGGCGAGACGCGGCTGGCGCTGACCAATAAGGAGTTCGCGCTGCTGCAACTGCTGCTCGAGCGGGAGGGCGAGGTGTTGTCGCGGACCTTGATCGCCGCCGAGGTATGGGGCATGAACTTCGATAGTGACACTAATGTGGTGGAAGTGGCCATGCGTCGACTGCGGGCCAAAGTGGACGATCCCTTCACGCGTCGACTGATTCACACCGAGCGTGGCATGGGCTACGTGCTGGAGGATCGCGGCTAATGCGCGCGCCGGCCTCCCTCTCGATGCGCTTGTCGCTGCTGTTCGCTCTGGTGAGCCTGGTGCTGCTCGGCGGCCTGGGCGCCTATCTCTACCATGCCCTGGGCCAACAGATTGCCTGGCGTGATGACCAGATGCTGCAGGGCCGTCTCGAGCGCATGGAAGCGCTTCTGGACGACGGCGAGAGCATCGCGGCGTTGCGCCGCCGGCCGCTGCTCTACGCCAACATGCTGGGCAATCGCGAGAGTCTGCTGTGGATGCTCGATTCTCACGGCGTGCCGCTGATCGAGGTCAATCCGCCGGGCCTGCCGGTGCCCGAGCTGCCACCGGCGCCGGAGGGTCGACTCGGGGCGCATCCTGCCGCCGAGTCGACGCGTCTGGCCTGGCGCACCTTCGAGCATGACGGGCGCCACCTGACCCTGGTAGCTGGCAAGACGCTCGATGAGCGCGAACGGATGCTGGCGGCCTATCGGTTGCGGCTGTGGCTCGCCATGGGGGCGGGCGCGGTGCTGGCCTGCGGGCTGGGCTGGATCGTCGTACGGCGTGGCCTGCGGCCGGTGGGCACCGGTGGCCTGGGGCTGGCGATCGTGCGGTCCGTGGCTCAGTTGCACGGGGGCGAGGCCTGGTGCGAAAGCGATGCGACCGTCAACGCCTTCTGGTTGAGCTTGCCAGCGGATGACGACGACCGCGTTGACAGGTGCACCGACCGTAGGCAACGCTAAAGGCGCTAGCGCCGCACGGGCGCGATACCGGGAGACGCGGATGCCCGCGAGATTGCAAGCATATCGCGCCATGGCACGTGTGTTGGGGGTCTTCGACACTTTGGGGTGGCGCGTTGGCTACCGCTATGGCGATCGTCAGTTGCTGGAGAAGGTGATCCTTCCGGCGCTGGCCAGGGAAGTCGGTGTCGGCCATGTGTTGCTTGTCGGCTGCGCTTGGTACACGCGCGATTATCCCGATTTATTTCCCGCGAGTCGCGTGACCACCTTGGATGTCGATCCTGTCAAGTCAGCCTTCGGCGCTGAGCGCCATATCGTCGCTGACATGAACGCGTTGGCAGCGCATTTGCCGCCCGAAAGTCTGGATGCCGTGGTGTGTAACGGTGTGCTGGGCTGGGGATTGGATGCTCCTGGCGATATCGATACGGCCTTTGCTTCGACGGTGGCCTGCCTGCGGCCCGGCGGACAGCTCCTGCTGGGCTGGAACGATATCCCGCCCTACAACACCGTGCCGCCTGATGCCGTGACGGCGCTGGATGCGTTGTACCCGCGCGCGATTCCCGGGCTCGACCAGCACAGCCTGATCGCGCTAGAGCGCAATCAGCACTGCTACCAGGCCTTTCAGAAACCGGAGGCAAGATCGTGAACCGCGTCGTTGGGTGGTCATGATGCTGATCATGATCTGGTTCATGTTTCTCAGTGTGTTGTTTGTCGCGGTGTGCCTCTGGGGGCTGCGCCGCATGACGCGTGACCTGGCCCGCGAGGCCGAAGCACGATTACCGCCGCGCGGCAGCTTCATCGACACATCCAGTGGGCGCTTGCATTACGTCGATGTCGGTCAGGGGCCGCCGCTGGTCATGATCCATGGCCTGGGCGGTCAGCTGCAGCATTTCACCTATGCGGTGACTCAGGCACTGAGCCATGATTTCCGCGTCATCGCCATCGATAGGCCGGGGGCGGGATATTCCGCTCCCACCGACGACCGGCACGCTCATTTGGCTTGTCAGGCTCAGGCGTTATACGAGGCATGGCAGGCATTGGGCGTCGAGCGGCCCCTTGTGGTGGGGCATTCGATGGGCGGTGCGGTGGCCCTGACGCTGGCGCTGGAGTATCCCAAGGAGGTTGCGGGGCTGGCATTGCTCGCGCCACTGGTCGCGCAGGTGTCAGATGTGCCGCCGGCGATGCGTCTATTGGCGATTCGCTCGCCCCGCTGGCGGCGCTGGATGGCCGAGACACTCGCCATTCCCCTGACACGCGTGACCTCGCGGCAAGCATTGGCGCAGGTGTTCGCACCGGAGGCGGTGCCTGCGGATTACGCCACCTGCGGTGGCGGGCTGCTGGCGTTACGTCCCCAGGCCTTCCATGCGGCCTCCACTGACCTGGCCATGCTCGAGCACGACTTGCCTCGACAGGTGCCTCGCTATGCGGCGCTGGGAGTGCCGCTAGGCGTCATGTTCGGTGCTCACGATCGTATTCTCGACCCCGCGTTGCATATCGAAACGCTGCAGCGTCAGCGTCCCGAGATATTCGTGCATGTGAAGCCTGAAGCGGGGCACATGCTGCCCATCATGCGGCCCGAGGCCACGACTGCCTTCATTCGGCGCATGGCGGCGCGGGCCTGGCCCTCGTCCTACTGAGCAAAACGCTCAGGCTTCCAATCCCGCCCAGAAGACGGCCCAGGCTCCCTCCAGACGTCGTTCGAACGTATCGGCGTCGTAATAGAAGTTCTCGGCGAACAAGCCATCCATCAGGCAGTAGAAGGCGGCGATGAACTGCGCTTCGGGCAGCGCGCGTAGCTCGCCAGCTTGGCGGCCATTCTCGAACAGTACGTGCAGATGGGCGTTGATGCGTCGCTCGTTGTCATTCGAAATAGCGGCGACCTGGGTCGCCACGTCCGTGGGCGGAAAGAGCAGGTAGCGCTTGTAGAAAACGCCCTGGTGTTCGCGACGTATGAAGGTGGCACACGAGCGGATGAGTCGCTCTAGGCGTTCACGCGTGGGCAAGTCGTGGGAACGTGTCAGGCTGTCGTCGATGAGCGTGACGATGCCGCTTTCGACCTCTTCGAAGATCGCCAGGAAGAGCGACGCCTTGTTGGGAAAGTGGTTGTAGATGGATGGCTTCTTGATGCCCGTTTCGGCGGCGATTTGCGCCAGGCTTGTGCCTTCGTAGCCGTGCTGGGCGAACAGGGCGAGGGCGGTTTGTTTGAGTTTGTCTCGGGTATGCACGAAAAGTCCCTGAGCCTGCGTGAAGGTTCATATGATCGCGGCTCCGGTACGCGATTGCCAAGTCATGGCGCAAACTCTATACTAACGACCGTTAGTTAGTTATGTGGCGCCACACGGTGTTGCCCCGGAAGACGCGAGGCGTCGGCGATCGAGGAGGAAATGATGACGATGCGTTGGTTGATCCTGCCGCTGGCGGCGCTGGCCGAAGTCGGTTGGGCGACGGGATTGAAACTCGCCAGTAGCCCTCTCGAGTGGTTGGCGACCGTGATCGTGGCCGCCATGAGCTTACTGCTGGCGGTACGTGCCGTGCGCTTTTTACCCGCCAGTACCGTATACACGGTCTTCGTGGGCCTGGGCGCGGCGGGCACGGTGATAGCCGATGCCTGGCTGTTCGGGACACACTTCTCCTGGCCTTCGCTGGGCTGTATCGGGGTGATCCTGGTGGGCGTCATCGGCCTGCATCAATTCAGCGGCAAACCCGCCACGCAGACATCGGCATCCCGTACCGATGCCTCACGGGAAGGAGCGTCGTCATGACCTGGCATTGGTTAGCCTTATTGGGCGCGGGTATTTTCGAAGTCGTCGGGGTCGTCGGTTTCGCGCGGGTAAGTCGAGGCCAGACGCTTGCCGGTGGCTTGCTCATGACACTGGGGTTCGGCACGGCGCTTGGGTTTCTGGCCTTGGCGTTGCGTGGCATCGACCTGGGTATCGCCTATGCCGTGTTCACCGGCATCGGCACCGTCTGCGGTACGTTGCTGGGGATGCTATACTGGGGAGAGTCACACCATCCCCTACGAATCGCCTTTACCGCACTGATTGTCTTGGGTGTAGTGGGGCTCAAGTTACTGGCTTGAGCCATGATATTTTCTATCCAAGCGATAGATTAAAGCTATAAGTGCGATAGTAAGACTATAGTAGGATAATGTTTAGCGGGCTAATAGAATGTGTCGTGTTCATTCACGACAAGGAGACATTCCCATGGCACGTTCAATCACTGCTATCGCACTACTGGCCGCTTTCCTGCCGCTAGCTGCTCAAGCCAGCACGGCTTCCCAACAAGCTGCCGCGGTTAATCACGAGCCGCTGCAACTGGCCTCTCAAACCACGGCTGAATCGGGCGTGCGCCACGCTGACGCTACAGGCTATCGCGACGCTGGCATGAGTGTCGCCATGGCGGACAGCCAGCGCGCCGTCAACGCGGATGCCGGTGACGCCGATCAAGCCGATGACGAGCGTAGCTGGTTGGAGATCCTTTCCGACAACAGCCGTGATCTCGGGGCGCCTGCCGGCTGGTAAGCCGGACGTTCCGCCACGCCTTGTGCGTTGCATGCGCGCCTCGACGGATGGCGCTGGTGGATGATGCGTGCCCGCCGGAGGTGGCGGACACGCGAATGCGTCAGAACTTGTAGTTGATGCTGAAGTAATGACCCGGGCCTGAGGTGTCCTGGCGGACGCCGGAGGCATCGGTGTCGTCGCGATAGAAGGCCATGTTGTTGTAGAGCTTCAGGCCATAGCCGATGGCAAAACGGTCGGTGTGGTAATACAGGCCGTTGAACCACTCCAGACTGTTGCTGCTGCGTCCCGCCTGTTCGGCGACGGTATCCGCGCCGAATTTATAGTCGATATATCCCTGGTAGGAAAAATAGCTGCCATTGGAGAAGGTGTAGAACGGCTTGAACCAGTTGGTAGAGGCCATGAAACCGTCCCATGAGCTCTCATCCGGACCGCCGTAGTTCTCACGCACGTAGCGTGCGGTGAGGTTGAGGCCGATTTCGCCGAACCAGGGCACTTCGACGTCCGACCCCAGGCCGACATAGTGCTCCCACAGACCGCCGCCAGGGCCGTTGTCGCCGATCGTCGTCACGGTGGCGATGTACCATTCCTTGACCGGACCCACGGAGAGATCGCGACCGCTCATGGCGTCCAGCGAGAAGCGCGGCGCGAGCTTGATGAACACGTTGTCGCCGCCGCTCTGATCGTCGCTACCGTCGTCGAGGGCATCGAACATGTCGACATAACCGTAGAGGTCGACGATGCCCGAGCGCCCGCCGAATTCCATCTCGACGTAGGTATCCTGAGCGTTACGAAAAGGCAGGCGGTTGTCCTCGCTGTGCATCAGATTGAAGGTCAACCAGAGGTTGTCGTCTTCGTGAATGCCCTCTGAATAATCCGCCGCCATGGCCGGAGTAGCACCTACCATCGTGGCAAAGCACGACGCCCCAACCCACTTGCTTATTGTGATCTTGTTCATGGTCATTCTTCCCATCGTTACGTTTTGTACGTTGTGGTCGAGATACGTTCAGCGTTACGCCAAGCTAATGAAAAGCCCTGCAATGGTGGCCGACATCAGATTGGACAGTGTCCCGGCGAGCACGGCCTTGAGGCCGTAGCGGGCGATTTCCTGGCGGCGATTGGGCGCCATGAGGCCGAGCCCGCCGAGGAGAATGGCGATCGAGGACAAGTTGGCGAAGCCGCAAAGCGCGAAGGACAGTACGGCGGCGGTGTGCTTGGACATGGCCTCGCCGGTGGCGGCCACCACGGTATCGCCGGAGATATACGGCGCCAGGTTGATGAAGGCGACGAACTCGTTGACGACGATCTTCTGGCCGATGAACGAGCCGGCGAGCGTGGCTTCGCTCCAGGGAATGCCGAGCAGGAAGGCCAGCGGCGCGAAGAGCCAGCCGAGAATCATCTCCAGGCTCAGCGAGTCCATGCCGAACCAGCCGCCCACGCCGCCGAGAATGCCGTTGATCAGCGCGATCAAGCCGATGAATGCCAGCAGCATGGCGCCGACGTTGGCCGCCAGCATCATGCCTGAGGTAGCACCGGTGGCGGCGGCATCGAGCACGTTGGCGGGCTTGTCATCCGCTTCGATCTTTTCTTCGGCGCGGGAGATACTGTCATCGGGCGTTTCGGTTTCCGGCATCAACAGTTTGGCGAAGAGCAGCCCACCCGGCGCCGCCATGAAGGACGCCGCGATCAGGTATTCCATGGGGATGCCCAGACTCGCATATCCTGCCAGCACCGACCCTGCCACCGAGGCCAGCCCGCCGCACATGACTGCAAATAGCTCCGAGCGCGTCATGGAGGCGATGAAGGGGCGTACGACCAAGGGGGCTTCGGTCTGTCCGACGAAGATGTTCGCCGTGGCCGACATCGATTCAGTGCGTGAGGTACCCAGTACGCGCTGGAGCGCGCCCCCCAGCAGGCGGATGACCCACTGCATGATCTTCAGGTGGTAGAGCACGGCGATCAGCGACGAGAAGAAGATGATGACCGGGAGGACCTTGAAGGCGAAGACGAACCCGACGCTGTCAGGGTTGGCCAGGTCGCCGAACAAGAAGTCGATACCGTCGTTGGCATAGACGATGACCTGGCTGACCCCCTCCGAGATCGTGGCCAGGACGGCTTGTCCGAAAGGAATGTAAAGTACGAAGGCGCCGATGGCGGCTTGAATGGCGAAGGCGCCACCTACCGTGCGCAGCCGAATCGACTTGCGATTGGAGGAAAACAGCACAGCGATAAGGATCAGCGTCGCCATCCCTACCAGGCTCATGATAGCGGTCATATCAGCATCCTGATGACGTTCGATTGTGGGTTGTTATACAGGGAACGGCATACGCCAGCATGTGGCTTGTCGTTTTGTTATTAGAGTCACAGTGATGTGCTATTAAAATAACACACGCTACTCGATGTCAACTCTCCGGGAAGGGGCGTGGGCTGGCAAACACGATTTTCGCTGCTTTGTTCTACGCTTCACATGCTGTGTGTGAACGTATTCAAGGGAAGAAAGGCCGCTCAGGGAGCCGGAAGGGGTGGTCGGAAGAGGATGGGCCGCCTACGCTGACAGGCTCTTTCACCCTTCCTTCCCGAGGAGTTCCATCATGCATCCGGTCGCGCACACGATCGTCGTCGGTATCATCAGTTATCTGGTCCTGATCGTCGTGATCCGACTTTCCGGCAAGCGCACGCTGTCGAAGTGGAACGCCTTCGATTTCGTCGTCACTATCTCGCTGGGGTCGACGCTTTCCACTGCGTTGGTCTCGACGCAGGTGTCGCTGGCGCAGAGCCTTACGGCGTTTGCGATCATCGTGCTGTTGCAGTTCGCCATCACGTTCTCCTCGGTGCGCTCGCCAAGGGTCAAGAACTTGGTCAAGTCGCAGCCGACATTGCTGCTGTACGCGGGTGAGTATCGCCATGCAGCGATGCGTCAGGAACGTGTGGTCGAGGCCGAGGTCATGGCGGCCATCCGAGAGAGCGGTATCGCCGACATCGAGAGCGTACACGCGGTGGTGCTGGAGACCGACGGCACCTTTAGTGTCATTCCCGAGGCCGGCAGCAATGACTCGGCACTCGACGGTGTTGAGGGCCTGCCGTCGTCACAGGGTTAGCGAGGGCTCAGGGCGTCTCGGTCGCCGCTACCTCACTCTCCAGGAAGCCGCCCGACTGGCGCCGCCACAGGCGTGCATAGAGGCCATCGTGGCGGATCAGCTCGGCGTGGCTGCCCTGCTCGACGATGCGTCCGTTCTCCATGACTACCAGGCGGTCCATGGCGGCGATCGTGGAGAGCCGGTGGGCGATGGCGATCACCGTCTTGCCTTTCATCAGTTGGTCGAGATTCTCTTGAATTGCCGCTTCGACGTCGGAGTCGAGTGCTGAGGTCGCTTCATCGAGAATCAGGATCGGCGCGTCCTTGAGCATCACGCGGGCGATGGCCAAGCGTTGGCGTTGCCCGCCGGAGAGCTTCACGCCGCGCTCGCCGACATGCGCGTCGAAACCGATGCGGCCCTGGGTATCGCGCAGTGACTCGATGAAGTCGGCGACATGTGCCCCGCGGGCCGCTTTCCAGGCCATCTCGTCGGTGGCATCCGGGCGCCCGTAAAGCAGGTTGTCGCGCACCGAGCGGTGCAGCAACGAGGTATCCTGGGTGACCATGCCGATCTGCGCGCGCAGGCTCTCCTGGGTTACCTCGGCGATGTTCTGGCCATCGATGCGGATCGCGCCACCTTCCAGCTCGTAGAATCGCAGCAGCAAATTGACCAGCGTTGACTTGCCGGCCCCCGAAGGGCCGATCAGCCCGATCTTCTCACCCGACTGAATGGCAAGCGACAACTCGTCGATGACACCGCTGCCCTTGCCGTAGTGAAAGCGAATCCGGTCGAAGACGATTTCCCCCTTCTCGACGTGCAGTGGCGGGGCGTTTTGCCGGTCCTCGATCTGGCGCGGCAACGAGAGTGTCGCCATGCCATCCTGAACCGTGCCGATATTCTCGAACAGCGCCGAGACTTCCCACATGATCCACTGCGACATGCCCCATAGACGCATCACCAAGCCCAGCGCCACGGCGACCGCGCCGACGCTGACTGCCTCGCCCAGCCATAGCTGAATCGATAGCCAACCGATGCTGAACAGTAACAGCGCATTGAGCAAATAGAGCAGGCCGTAAAGCCCCGTGACCAGACGCATCTGGCGATGCACGGTGACGAGGAAACCCTGCATGCCGTCCTTGGCGAACGCCGCTTCCCGCTGAGCGTGGGAGAATAGTTTGACGGTCTGGATGTTGCTGTAGCTGTCGACGATGCGACCCGTCATGCGCGAGCGGGCGTCGGCCTGGGACTTGGACACGCGTCCCATGATGGGCACGAAAATGCGCAGCAGTACGAGATAGCCGATCAACCAGGCAAGGAGCGGGAGCGCCAACCGCCAATCGGCATTGCCCACCAGGATCAGCGTGCCCAGGAAGTAGACGCTGACATAATTGAGCACATCGAATAGCTTGATCACGCACTCGCGAACGGCCAGCGACGTCTGCATCACCTTGGTAGCGATACGCCCCGCGAACTCGTCCTGATAGAAGCCCATCGACTGCCGCAGTAGATAGCGATGCGCCTGCCAGCGGATGCGCATGGGGAAATTGCCCATCAGCGTCTGCTGCTGAAATAGCGAATGCAGCCCCACCATGCCAGGCAGCAGCACCAGCACGATCAACGCCATGCCGGCCAGCTTCCAGCCTTGATCGGCGAGGAACGTCTCGCGATCCTGGGCCGCCAGCCAATCGACGATGTTGCCGAGAAAGCCGAACATCCATACTTCGATACCCGCAATCAGTGCCATCAATACCGTGGCGACCATCAGATAAGGCCAGGCGCCACGGGTATAATGCAGGCAGAAGGCGATCAGTGTGTCCGGTGGGCGTTGTGGCTCTTGGGGCGGAAAAGGGGCGAGACGGTTTTCGAACCAGCGGAACATGGCATTTCCTGGCAGGGCGACGCCGCCGCGATTTACGCCTGAAACGGCAGCACGGCGGTGTAGACGGCGAAGTAGTGACACACACTGCCACCCAAGACGAACAGGTGCCAGATGGCATGATGGAAGGGAATCGCACGGATCGCATAGAACACCACGCCCAGCGTGTAGGTGATGCCGCCTGCGACCAGCAGGGCGAGGCCGGGAGTATTGAGGCGGGCATCGAGTTCGCCGGCAGCCAGCACGATCATCCAGCCCATCAACAGGTAGATCCCTACGCGCAGAATGCTCAAACGATGCGGCCAGGCGATCTTCAGCGCGATGCCGCCTAGCGCGAGGCTCCAGATCGCCGCGAACAATGTCCAGCCCAAGGGGCCGCGCAAGTTGACCAGCAAGAAAGGCGTATAGGTGCCGGCGATCAACAGGTAGATCGCACAGTGATCGAATACCTGGAAAAGACGCTTGAGGCGCGCGCTACGCAGGCCGTGATAGAGCGTCGAGGCCGTGTACAGAAGCAACAGACAGATGCCGTAGAGGCTGACGCTGACGATCTTCCAGGGGTCGACCTCAGCCGCCAGGCTGGCTGCAACGATGAGCACGACCATGCCGGCAAGGCTGAGTACGGCGCCGATCCCATGGCTGATGCTATGCAGTGCTTCTTCGAGGCCGGAAAAAGGAGCGTCTTGTTCGGGCGACAAGGGTGGTGACTCATGTGACATGGCGAACTCCTGGACGTGGCACGGTGCGCTGATATCGAGACAACATGCGCATCAGTATAGTTCGTCAAATGGCAGCGTCAGCGTTCCCGGTCACCCTTGCGGGTGGGGGAAAAGTCATCCAGTGCCATCATGTGTCCGAGCTTGCCGACCTTAGTGGCCAGGTACTGCTCGTTGTGAGGGTTGCGACCGGCGGTGATCGCCAGGCGCTCGGCGACGCGCACGCCATCGCGCGTCAGGGCGTCGACCTTGCGCGGGTTGTTGGTCATCAACTTGAGCGCTTGCACGCCCAGGTGGTCGAGCATGGGCACGCAGAGGTCATAGCGCCGCATGTCGGCGCCGAAGCCCAGGTGCTCGTTGGCTTCTACGGTGTCGAAGCCCTGATCCTGAAGATGATAGGCGCGGATCTTGTTCAGCAAGCCGATGCCACGGCCTTCCTGGCGTAAGTAGAGCAGCACGCCGCGCCCTTCGTCGGCGATGCGCTTGAGTGCCTCCTGCAATTGGTAGCCGCAGTCGCAGCGCATCGAGAACAGGGCGTCCCCCGTCAAGCACTCCGAGTGCACGCGCCCTAGCACGGGCTCGGATGTCGAGACATCGCCCAGGGTCAAGGCAATATGTTCCTTGCCTGTCGCCTCGTCCTCGAAACCATGCATGGTGAAGGTGGCCCAAGGGGTAGGCAGTTGAGAGGCGGCGATGAAGCGAATCGTCACGATGAACCTCGGTGATGCACATTGCGGTGCGGAAAGGGGAAGCGTCCGGGGCGAACATTCTAGCAGGCCGTGACGCGGGGCTCATCCCGTGAGTGCCGTGCGCGGTCACTACGGGACAATACGTTGCTAGCAGGCTACTAAATGGGGATGCGTCACCGTGAATCAAGTCGCCGCGCTCGGCATTCGTTACAATGAGGGCAAAATCGATCTATGGAGCTGTCATGCCTTTGCAAAACGACCGTTTACTGCGCGCCTTGGCGCGTCAGCCGGTAGACCGCACGCCGGTATGGATGATGCGCCAGGCGGGCCGCTATCTCCCAGAATATCGCGACATCCGGGGTCAGGCCGGTAGCTTCATGAACCTGTGCCGCAATGCCGAGCAGGCGTGCGAGGTCACCATGCAGCCACTGCGTCGTTATTCGCTCGATGCGGCGATTCTGTTTTCCGATATCCTCACGATCCCCGACGCCATGGACCTGGGGCTCTACTTCGAAACGGGCGAAGGCCCCAAGTTTCGCAAGACAGTGCGCAGTGCCGACGATGTAGCTGCGCTGCGCGTGCCCGACGCCGAGCGCGATCTCGATTATGTGATGAACGCGGTACGCACCATTCGCCACGAGCTGGCGGACAGCGTGCCGTTGATCGGCTTTACGGGCAGCCCCTGGACGCTGGCCACCTATATGATCGAAGGCGGCTCGAGCAAGGATTTCCGGCACGCCAAGGCGCTGATGTACGGCGATCCCGCGGCGATGCACGCGCTGCTCGACAAGCTGGCGCGGTCGGTCACCGACTACCTCAACGCCCAGATTCGCGCCGGAGCCCAGGTCGTGCAGATCTTCGATACTTGGGGCGGGGTGCTGTCGACGCTGGCGTATCGCGAATTCTCGCTGGCCTATATGGCGCGCATCGTCGAGGGGCTGATCCGCGAACACGAGGGGCGCCACGTGCCGGTGATCTTGTTCACCAAGCAGGGCGGCCAGTGGCTGGAAACCATCGCCGACAGCGGTGCCGATGCCGTGGGCCTGGACTGGACCACCGAGCTGAGCGACGCGCGGGCCCGTGTGGGTGATCGTGTGGCGCTGCAGGGCAATCTCGATCCCAACGTGCTCTTTGCCTCGCCCCAGGCGATTCGCGATGAAGTGGCGCGCATTCTGGCCAGTTACGGCAGTGGGCCGGGGCATATCTTCAATCTGGGCCACGGCGTTAGCCAATTTACTGATCCCGATCATGTCGCTGCGTTCATCGATGCATTACATGAACTCAGTCCGCGCTATCATGGCTGAACGCGCCATGCTACTCGTGCTCGACGCCGAGTGCCCGTTGTGTCGGCGCGCGGCACACTTCGTGCTGCGCCACGCGCGGGCACCGGTGTACCTGGCGAGCTTGCACGAGGCGTCGGCGCGACGTTTGGGCGAGCACTTCGGGGCCGACCCCGGCCAGCTCGATAGCGTTTGGTTGGTACGCGGGGGCGAGCTGCACCGTGACAGCGCCGCGTTGTGGCGCCTGGCCCAAGGGCTTCAGTGGCCCTGGCGCGGCTTGGCGTCCCTACGGTGGTGCCCGCGTGCTTGGCGCGATGGTGTCTATCATGTCGTCGGCCGCTGGCGCCATCATCTGGCACCGGCGACCGACTGGTCGCAACAAGCGCGTGCGCGCTGGGTATCGCACCTGGATGAAACGACCTGTCGGCGGTTGGGGTTGCCGCTCACCTTGGTGGACGCTGATGCAGATGCCGTCCATGACTCCCCGTCATAACATGTCCCCGCCACAAGGAGCGTGAGCCATGTCCGTTTCTCTTCGCCTGCTTCGCGGGTCGTGCTTGGCGCTGGCCGCCATCAGCGTCGCCGTGATCGCCTGGGGTAGTCTGACGCCTGGTGCGGAAATGCCACAAAACCTGCCCTGGGATAAGTTCAACCATTTCATCGCTTATGGGGGGCTGGCGGCACTCATGCGGCTGGGTGGCCTGAGTGCGGTGGCGGCGCTTAGCTTAGCCATTGGCTGCGGCATCCTCATTGAGGGCCTGCAATTAGGCGTGCCGGGCCGTAGCGGCGCCGATTGGGCCGATGCGCTGGCCAATACGCTGGGGGCACTCGCTGCGGTGGGAGCCTGCCATTGGCTGCTGCCCAGGCGCTTTCTTGTCGCGCGCGGATAGGCTATGTTGCGCGACTTTCCATGAATGCGATTCCGGCCTCTCGAAGGGGCTTTGACGATAGCGATTACGAGGGTTCCCATGACCGAGCGTCTCGACCAGGGCTGGTTCACCGAAGTGTTCGACAGCCACGGCAGTGCTTTTTCACTCATGATCAAGGACAAGCTGCACGAGGTGCAAAGCCCCTATCAGCACCTGGAAGTCTACGCCACTGAGACCTACGGCAACTTGATGGTACTCGACGGCTGCGTGATGCTCAGCACGCGTGACAACTTCCTCTATCACGAGATGATCGCGCATCCGGCGCTGTTCTCTCACGCCGCACCCAAGCGCGTGGTGATCATCGGCGGCGGTGACTGCGGTACGCTGCGCGAGGTGCTCAAGCATCCTGATGTTGAAGAGGTCGTGCAGATCGACATCGACGAAGAGGTCACCCGGGCCTCGCAGCGTTACTTTCCCGAGCTGACGGCGTCCAACGACGACCCGCGTGCCACGCTCAAGTTCGAGGATGGCGTCAAGTGGGTCGAGAACGCGCCGGCAGGCAGCGTCGACGTCATGATTATCGATTCCACCGATCCAGTGGGCCCGGCGGAAGGACTTTTCGAGGCCGACTTCCTGGCGCGTTGTCACCGCTTGCTGGCCGACGGCGGTGTGCTGGTGCAGCAAAGCGAGTCACCGCTTTACCATACCGCCTCGATCATTCGTGAGCTGCGCGCCGACATGGAGCGCGCCGGCTTCGATAGCGTTGCCACGCTGCCGTTTCCGCAGCCGGTCTATCCTTCGGGCTGGTGGAGCGTCACGCTGGCCGGCAAGAATAACGACGTGACGCGCTTTCGCGAGACCGCTGCCGCTGCGGTGGAATTCCCGCTCGAGTACTACAGCATCGAGACCCATCGTGGTGCATTGACGCTGCCACCGTTCATGCGTCGTGCATTATTGGTGTGATGCGCAACGTGTGAAAAACGTTAAAGGTACGTGACTTAGGTATATTGGCTGTACTGGCAAGCTCTTTGCTAATGTGAGGCGTGGCTCTCGAACAAGCCATCACAATAACGCAAGGAGCTTCTGCATGTTGTACAAGAACAAGTTCATGGTTGCCGTTCCTGCCGCCCTACTGCTGGGAGGACTGGCAACGGCCTCCCAGGCGGCGACGCTCGATGATGTAAAGGAACGTGGCTCCCTCAACTGTGGGGTGAATGTCGGGCTGGCGGGGTTCTCGGCACCGGATTCCGATGGCAAGTGGCAAGGGCTCGATGTGGAAACCTGCCGAGGGATTGCCGCCGCTATCTTTGGCGACCCCGAGAAAGTCGAATTTACACCTTTGACCGCGAAGGAGCGCTTTACCGCGCTGCAGTCGGGCGAAATCGATGTCCTTTCGCGTAACACGACCTGGACGGCGACCCGCGACAACTCGCTGGGGTTGAACTTCACCGCCACGACCTTTTACGACGGCCAAGGGTTCATGGTGAGCAAGGATCTAGGCATTGAAAGCCTGGAAGACCTCAACGGCGCTTCCATCTGCATTCAGTCCGGCACCACGCACGAACTGAACCTGGCTGACTACTTCCCCTCGCGCGATATCGATATCAACACCGTGACGTTCGACACGCCCGACCAGACCGCCCAGGGGTTTGCCCACGGGCGCTGTGACGTTCTGACCTCGGATACCTCTCAGCTGAGCGCACTGCGTTTGCAGCTTCCCGAACCGGATAGCGTCGAGATCCTCGAGACGCTGATTTCCAAGGAACCGCTGGGCCCGGTGGTGCGCCAGGGTGACGACCAATGGCTGGATATCGTGCAGTGGACCATCTTCGCCATGGTCAACGCCGAGGAAATGGGCGTTAACAGCGACAACGTCGATGAGATGCGCGATAACCCGCCCAACCCCGGGGTGGCACGCCTGCTGGGCAAGGACGGCAACTATGGCGAGCAACTCGGCCTGCCCAACGACTGGGCGTACAACATCATCAAGGACGTCGGCAACTACGGAGAGGTCTTCTCCAGCACGGTGGGTGAGGATTCACCTCTGAAAATCCAGCGGGGCATGAACGCCCTGTGGAACGAAGGAGGGATCCTCTACGCGCCGCCGATCCGCTGATACGGTTCGTTAAGTACTTGGTTATAGCACCCCGCATGATCTGCGGGGTGCCTTCTTGTGTCAGCGTATTAGAGGATCGACATGTCGCGTTCTCCTTCCGGCGATCGGGTTGCGTTGTGGCGTAATCCGACGTTTCGTGCCTATGTACTACAAGGTGTGTTATTAGCGGCGTTAGCGGCGTTAATTGGTTTTATCGTCGCCAATACGATGGCCAACCTCGAAGCGCGAGGAATTTCCACGGGCTTTGGTTTCCTCGATGAGCGAGCGGGCTTCTCCATACCGCAGACGCTGATCGAGTACTCGGGCGATAGCACCTATGGGCGTACCTTCGTCGTGGGCCTGCTCAATACCCTATTGGTCTCGGCATTGGGTATCGTGGTAGCGACGATCATTGGCTTCGCGGTAGGGATTGCCAGGCTGTCGTCGAACTGGTTGTTAGCGCGCCTAGCGACTGCCTACGTGGAAATCTTTCGTAACATCCCTCTGCTGGTCCAGATCCTGTTCTGGTATTTCGCGGTACTGCAGGCACTGCCCAGCCCGCGTCAAAGTCTCAGCCTGCTGGAAGTCATCTTCATCAATGTGCGCGGTTTGGTCATTCCCGATCCGCAACCACTCAGCGGGTTCGCGGCGACTCCCTGGGCTCTTCTCGTGGGCCTTATCGCGGCAATTGCGCTAGGTGTCTATGCGAAACGTCGTCAGGTCCGCACTGGCAAGGCTTTGCCAATCTATTGGTTGGGAGCGGGCTTGATCATCGGTACGCCGTTATTGGTATTCCTGCTTACAGGGACGCCACTCGAATGGTCCATTCCCGAGCTGACAGGCTTCAATTTCAGCGGAGGCGTGCGGATCCTGCCTGAGCTGGTCGCTTTATGGCTGGCCTTGTCGATCTACACGGCTGCATTCATTGCCGAGATCGTGCGCTCGGGCATCCAGTCGGTTCCCGACGGGCAAGTCGAGGCGGCCAATGCGCTGAGCCTGCCGGGCGGTATTACCTTGCGCAAGGTGGTGATTCCCCAGGCGATGCGCGTCATCGTGCCGCAACTGACGAGCCAGTATCTGAATCTCATCAAGAACTCTTCGTTGGCCACGGCGATCGGTTATCCCGACTTGGTGGCTGTCTTCTCGGGCACGACCCTCAATCAGACCGGACAGGCCATCGAGATCGTTGCCATGACCATGGCCGTGTATCTGGTGATCAGCCTGGTGGTATCGGCACTGATGAATGTTTATAACGCGCGTACGTTGCTCAAGGAGCGTTGAGATGGCCGGTGAATCCATGCGTGATGTGATGATTGAAGCGCGGCGTCCACCGAATGCGCACCGGGGCGTCGTGAAGTGGCTACAGCGCAATCTGTTTAACGGCCCTATCAATAGCGTGGTGTCGGTGATCACCATTGGTGTATTGCTATGGGCATTGTGGCCTTTCGTGCAATGGGCCTTGATTCAGGCCGACTGGCTCGGTGACTCGCGTCAGGCATGCAGTGGCGAAGGCGCCTGCTGGGTATTCATCAGCGCACGGTTCGAGTCGATCATCTACGGCTTCTACCCTGAAGCAGCGCGCTGGCGGGTAGATATCGTCTTCGCGTTGATGGCCGGACTGCTTGCCTGGTTGGCGATTCCTAGAATCCCGGGCAAACGCTGGGCCGCGATCATCGCAGTGGTCGGCTTTCCGATAGCGGCGTATGTCCTGCTTCTGGGGGGCCATTTCGGGCTAATGCACGTCTCGACCCGTAATTGGGGCGGGCTCATGTTGACCCTGACCGTGGCCACGATCGGTATCGTCGGTTCGTTACCGATCGGGATCGTACTGGCCTTGGGGCGGCGTTCGAACATGCCGCTGGTCAGGGCGGTGAGCGTCGTTTTCATTGAATTCTGGCGCGGCGTGCCGCTCATCACCGTGTTGTTCATGGCCTCGGTGATGTTGCCACTGTTCGTGCCGACCGAGGTCGAGTTCGACAAGCTCCTGCGCGCCCTGGTGGGGATCATGCTGTTCTGGAGTGCCTATATGGCGGAAGTCATCCGAGGCGGGCTACAGGCGATTCCCAGTGGGCAGGACGAAGCGGGTAAGGCGCTGGGGCTCGGGTATTGGCATCGTATGGGACTGATCGTATTGCCTCAGGCCTTGAAGTTGGTCATCCCGGGGATCGTCAATACCTTCATTGCGCTGTTCAAGGATACCTCGCTGGTCTTGATCATCGGGCTGTTCGATCTGCTGGCGATCATCCGCGCGGGCCTGACCGATAGTGATTGGCTGGGCTTTGCCACTGAGGGGTATGTGTTTGCCGCGCTGGTGTTCTGGGTGTTCTGTTTCAGCATGTCGCGTTATAGCCAGTACATCGAGAAGCGCCTACAGACCGGCCACACGAACTGAACCACAACGACGAAACCAATAACGATAACGCCAAGGAACTTCATCATGAACGAAGCGACTGCTACCTCTCACGGCGACACGCCGATGATCGAGATGACGGGGCTCAACAAGTGGTACGGCGATTTTCACGTTCTGCGCGATATCGACCTGACGGTGAAACGTGGCGAGCGAATCGTCGTGTGCGGCCCCTCGGGGTCGGGCAAGTCGACGTTGATTCGTTGCATCAATCATCTCGAAACTCACCAGCAAGGCGAGATCGTGGTCAATGGCGTGCCCATGACTCAGGACGTCAAGCGCATTGAGCAGATTCGCCGCAACGTCGGCATGGTGTTCCAGCACTTCAACCTGTTTCCGCACCTCAGCGTGCTGGAGAACTGCTGCCTGTCACAGACGTGGGTGCAGAAGAAACCGCGCGCCGAGGCCCACAAGACCGCGATGGAGTATCTGGAGCGCGTACAGATCGCCGATCAAGCGTACAAGTACCCGGGGCAATTGTCGGGAGGGCAACAGCAGCGCGTGGCGATCGCGCGGGCGCTTTGCATGCGCCCCGAAGTGATGCTGTTCGACGAGCCGACGTCGGCGCTCGACCCTGAAATGATCAAGGAAGTGCTCGATGTCATGGTCGAGCTGGCCCGCGAAGGCATGACCATGCTCTGCGTCACGCACGAGATGGGGTTTGCCAAGACCGTGGCCGATCGCGTCATCTTCATGGACCAGGGACAGATTATCGAAGAAGCGCCGCCGGAGACGTTCTTCAATAACCCGCGTTCCGAGCGCACCAAGCTGTTCCTCAGCCAAATTCTCGGTCACTAGCGGGACGACATGCTCAATCGCTAGAGGCTGGGTTCCTGACGTTGGGAGGGAGAGGTGGGCTGGCGTTTTGCAGTGGCTGGTTGGCGGGGCTGCGCCACGCGCGCTTGGCCCACCACGCCTTCATCGGGGTCGAGCGGCTTCGCCGTGCCGATCCAGGCCTGTTCTGGGTCGTGCATGGCCGGGCGCCGGTCGATGGCGCGCGTCATTACGTCGCCGGGGGCAAAACCGCCTCGGCGTGCCTGCATGTGATGAGGCACCATCCATAACTCGGCGAACAGGCGCACCAACGCCATCGCGAGTAGCAGCACGCCCCCGCCGAGCGCTAGCATCGGCCAGCTTGCCTGCCACGATAGCCCGTTTGCCGCCGGTGAATGGCGCCATAGCCACGCGCCGCCGGCCAATAGCAGGCCGACTTGCAGCACACAATGAGAAAAGATCAACGTCCGTCGCGGTAGTGGGCGACGCATCAAGATAAAATCGCGCATGTCGCTCTCCTTGGCAGATAGCGCTCTTAGCCGGTGATTCCTGTCCAGCGACGCGATGTTAGCAGGTTTGCGTCAAGCGTGAACCTGTTGCTGCCATGCCACGCGGATGTCGCGGCGCACCGACGCCTGTCGCGAGGTTGACAGAAATACGCTGGGTTTCGATGCTTGGAGGGTCGCCGTTCGCGCGAAAAGGCGGCTGGACATCAACGGTGCAGGAGGCACCGTTGTCCCGAGATGCCGGTGAACCCCCGATCAAGGAGTCAGACATGAACAAACGTTATATCGTGACTGCCAATGCCTCGCGTGCGCGTGTTTTTGCGCATCAAGCCGGCGTGGTTCGTGAAGTCGATACGTTGATTCATCCCGAGGGCCGTTTGCATACCGGCGATCTGCGTACGGGTGGAAAAGGCGAGTCCGACGATGCGGTATCGCATTCACCGCATCAGTCCGGCAGTGACGATGCCACGATGGAAAAGCATGCCGCGTTCTTCGCCAAGGAAGTCGCCGACTATCTCCGCCAGGCGCGCACTCAAGGGAAAGCCGATGAGTTCATCATCGCCGCCGCGCCGCACTTCTTGGGCCTGATTCGTCAGAAACTCGACAAACCGACCCAGGCTTGCGTCATCCATACCTTGGATAAGGACCTATCGAGTGCCGATGAGGAAGAGTTGGCCAAGAAGTTTCGCCCGCCTCTCAATTGATGTGAAATTTCGAATCAATATGAATAAGCGTCTCGCTTAAAGTTTTTTCCATGAGTGCCGTTAATCAAAGGAGGCATCCCCCAACGATAGGCACTCATTAATGTTCACATCGTTTCGCACCCGGATCATGGTGGCCTGCGTCGCCATGATCCTGGTCGCCTTGGCCGCGACCGGCGGCGTCAGTTACTGGCTGGTGAGTCAGCATCAGCGCACGACCAATATCGATACGCTGAGCGCCGTGGCGCGCGGCCATGTCGATGCAATCGAAGACTGGGCCGTGAGCAAGAAGCGCCTGACCGAGGCGCTGCCCCCGGCGCTCGAGAACGACGACTTCGTTCCTGCCTTGCAGCAGACCGCCGCGGCCGGCGGCTTCAGTCAGGTCTATGTCGGCCTGCCGGACAAGCGCTTGATCACCAACGATAACTGGCAGCCTCCCGAGGATTACGATCCCACCCAGCGCCCCTGGTATCAATCGGCCGTGGAAACCGGCGATACGGTGGTCAGTCCGCCTTATCTGGACATGGTGACCGACAGCCTGGTGGTCGCGTTCGCCACGCCGGTCATTGAGGACGGTGAGGCCCAGGCTGTGATCGGCGCCGATGTTAGCCTGGCTGACGTGACTGAAAACGTGACCTCGATTCATCCCACCGATGCCAGCTTCGCGCTGCTGGTCAACCGCGACAGCGATATCATCGCCTATCGTGATGCCGACCTGGCTTTGGAGCCAGCAACGACGCTGGACGATAGCCTGACACCGGAATGGCTGGACACGCTGGCGCGCGAGGGGAGCCCCAAAGAAGCCACCATCAATGGCCGCGAGGTCCTGTTGTATGCTGTGACAGTGCCGGAAACCGACTGGCGCTTGATCATCGCGTTGGACCTCGCCGAAGCCAACGCCGGCGTGCAAGGCGTGCTGCATTCCACGCTCATCGCGATGGTCTTGTCCGGCCTGATTGCCGCCTTGCTGCTGTGGGCGCTACTTTCCCCCGTCTTCCGGCGCCTGCGCTTGGCGCGTGATGCCATGTTCGATATCGCCTCCGGCGAAGGCGATCTAACACGAAGGCTCGAGATCGACGGCCGCGACGAAGTGGCGCAAATCGCCCAAGGCTTCAATGGCTTCGCCGATGCCGTCAACGACGTACTGCTCGCAGTCCGTGCCAGCAGTACCTCGGTGAGCGAGGCCTCCAGCGAAATCGCCCACGGCAGCCAGGATCTCTCGCGACGTACCGAACAGGCGGCTTCCAGCTTGCAGGAAACGTCTACTGCCATGGAGCAGATTGCCAGCACGGTGGAAAATACCGCGCATTCTGCCAATCAGGCCGACCAACTCTCCCAAGAGGCAACCACTGCGGCCAATCATGGTGGGGAGATCGCACGCAAGGCGGTCGATACCATGGAAGAGGTCAATGCCCAGACGACGCAGATTTCCGATATCGTGCGCTTGATCGACGAGATTGCCTTCCAGACCAACCTTCTCGCGCTCAATGCCTCGGTCGAGGCGGCGCGCGCTGGCGAGCAGGGTCGCGGTTTCGCGGTGGTCGCCAATGAGGTGCGCCAACTGGCGAGCCGCTCGGCCTCGGCGGCTGATGATATCAAGAAGCTGATTGACGCCTCGGTGACCCAGACCCGCGAGGGGACCGACATGGTGCGCATGGCGGGTGACAGCATGCAGGAAATCGTCACTGCCGTGGCGCGGGTCTCCGACGTCCTCGCCGAGATCAATGCTGCCACGCAGGAGCAAAGCCAAGGCGTGACCCAAGTCAACCAGGCCGTCAATGACCTGGATCAAATGACCCAGCACAACGCCTCGATGGTCGAGGAATCCACCGTCGCCGCCGAGCAGATGCGTGACCAAGCCTCGCGTCTAGCCGAGGTCGTGGGCCGTTTCAGCCTGCGCGAGGACGGGCACTCGCAGACACGCCCGGCGTTGACCAAGTCCTAGGCCACGCAATCTCTCCACTTCTTTCCACCACGGCCCATCGGCATACGCCGGTGGGCTTTTTTGATTGGGTATACGGATTTAATGGTTGATGGGGCACCTTCACCCCATCAATCTGATACCACCCTCAGATGGTTGATAGATCGACTCCGTAGTTGAGTTCCTCTGCGAAGTCCGGCAGTCCGTAACCGATGGTTTTCTTGTAGAAAGGAGAGACCTTCGCAGTCGGTGCCTTCTTCTTGTGCTTCGTGGTGTAGAGCATTCGTGCCCGCATCACCTCGAAGGAGTAACCGCGCCCTTCACGGTTCTTGTCCTTGGCCAGTCGGTTGATGGACTCCGTGTAAGCGTTGGTGACGGGCATGTCCGTCTCGAAGTAGGTCATGGTCTCTTCGCGCCAGTTTCCCACTGCCCTGACCAGATCGCTCCAGACTTCCTTTTGGCCCTTCGGGATGGTGGCTATCCACTCGTCCAGGGCGGCTTCTGCCTGGAGCCGTGTGGTGGCGTCCCAGATGCCGTAGAAGCGCTCCTTGTGCTCGTAGGCGGCCAGCAGTTGCGGGAACGCGCCTGTCCAGGTCTCCATGATGAGGCGCTCCCGGTCTGAGACTTCGTGAGCGCGTTTCAGCAGGATTTTCCGGTCTCCCTTGAGAGTCCGGCTCTGGGACGGTTTCAGCTCCTTTCTGAGGCCCTTGCGCACTCTCTCTAGGGCATCGTTGGCCATGCGCACCACATGGAACTTATCGACCACGATACGGGCCTGGGGCAGCACAGCCTTGACCGCTGCCCGGTAGGGGTTCCACATGTCCATGCTGACGATCTCGACCTTCTGCCGGTCTTTCAGCTTCATCAGGTAGTTGGTCACCACGTCCTGGCGGCGGGTGGCCAGCAGGTCGAGCAGGGTTCGCTCCTCAATGTTGGTCAGAATGCAGCGGTAGCGCTTGTTCAGGTATAGCTCGTCAATGCCCAGGATGCGGGGCGTCTCGAAGCGGTGCCAGCGCCCCAGGAACTCGGCGCGGGCGTTGAAGATGTCGCGCACCGTCTTCTCGTCCAGGCCGGTCTGTGCCGCCACAAAGGTGTAGGGGTGGTTGAAGGATTCCTTCTCCACGTACTCATGCAGCCGCAGTGTCATACGGAATCCGTCCACCATCTCCGGTAGCTGGGGCCTGAATGTTGTCTTGCAGGCCCGGCAGGTGTATCGGCGGCGGACCACCCAGAGAGTGACCCGCTTGCCGTGGATAGGCAGATCACGATAGGGAACGTCACGCTTGCCGAACCGTACGAACTCACCCTGCACGCCGCATTCCTCGCAGGCGATGGGATCGGGCACGTCCACCTGGAAGTGCATTTCGTCGTCGGTTGATTTGCAGCCCAGTACTTGGTATTGCGGCAGGTGAAGGATGTTGTCGGGAAGTTCGGTCATGGTGTTGTATAGGCGTAGGTGTCAGTCAGATCCATCCGGCTCGGCATTGGTGTCTGCTTTTTTACCCAACAAGCTGCTGGAAACGAAAAGTAAGGCACCGAGGACAATTGCAATATCAGCCAGGTTGAAGGCCGGCCAATGCCAGTCTCGCCAATAGAAATCAAAGGAATCCACAACATAGCCGCGAAAGACCCGGTCAATCAGGTTGCCCATGGCGCCACCGAGGATAAGACTGTAAGCGATGGCTTCTCCTTTATGACGATTTTCAAGGATCAGCTTGATCAGAAAAATCGAGACCACTACCGCGATTCCGATAAAAAAGTAGCGCTGCCAGCCTCCACCATTCGCAAAAAGACTGAATGCGGCACCGGTGTTCCATAGGTGCACCCAGTTAAAGAACGGGGTCACCGAAACATACTCGCCATAGGCCATTGATTGCTGCACCAGCCACTTTACAGCCTGATCAGACGCTGCCAGCAGGCCCGATATGGACAATAGGGCATACGGCGAGAGCTTTTTGCCAATAATGAGCATTATTTAACCCTTCAACGCCAAAATGCGTCTGGCACCGTTAAGTACAATGCCCCCCGCGATGGTGCCGATAATCAGATCCGGATAATTGGAACCGGTCCACGCGACCAGGGCGCCGGCGGTGATGACCCCCAGGTTGATCACCACGTCGTTGGCCGAGAATATCCAGCTTGCCTTCATGTGCGCCCCGCCTTCCCGATGTTTGGATATGAGCAGCAGACAACTGGTATTGGCAATCAATGCGACGAATGCGATAGCCATCATCACCAGCGATTCAGGCTCACTACCGAATACAAAGCGTCTCACCACCTCTACGAGCACGCCCACAGCCAAGATCAGTTGCAGTACACCAGCAAGATGCGCGGCACGTACCTGCATTTTCACGCTATGTCCAACCGCATAAAGGGCAAGCCCGTACACCGCCGCATCGGCAAAATTGTCCAGGGATTCTCCAATCAGGCCGGTGGACTGGGCGATCAGACCGGCAGTCATTTCCACCACGAACAGAAGTGCATTGATGCCGAGCAACCAGCGCAGGGTCCCGGATTCTTGCTTAGCAGAAGCTGCCGAAAACTCGGCGGCCTTGATGGTCTCCGGATTTGCAGCGACGGTTTCCTGAAGCGAGGCGCCTAGCCCCAAGGTCTTCAGTTTCGAGGTGACGGGCTCGACCTCGCCGTCATGCACGACCTTCAGCCGGCGGTTCGACAAGTCGAAGGACAGCGCCCGAATCTCCTCAAAGCCGTTCAGGGCTAGGCGAATCATTCGTTCTTCTGATGGACAGTCCATCTTCGGCACGGCATAAACACTGACCCATCTCCCTGGCGCCTCGGAGGAGGCCTGTATATCGGTATCCGCTGCGGACGTTGCATCACCGCCACAGGCGCCACCACAGGATTTGCTCATGATACGACTCCACTTGAACAATGTTGTGGTACCATTTAAAACTATAAAGCTACTATAAGGTCAATAGAGTAAAGAATCCGTTGGGGAGGAGGCTGATGCGCATTGGTCAGTTGGCGCAGTTGGTAGGGGTCGAAACACAGACGATCCGCTTCTATGAACAGCAGGGCTTGTTGCCGCCGCCTGATCGGCAGGACAACGGTTACCGTGTCTATACCGAGAAGCATGGTGAGGGGCTGGCCTTCATCCGTCGCTGCAGAATCCTGGGCCTGTCACTGGCTGAGATTCACGAACTACAGAGCTATCAGGACGACCCTCATCAGCCTTGTACCGCCGTCAACGCCTTGCTCGATGATCACATCTCTCATGTGCGGTCGCAGATAACCGCTCTGCAAGCGCTTGAGAAACAACTCGTTTCACTGAGAGCGAGTTGCAACGATGACCGGGAAGTTGAGGCGTGTGGGGTTCTTGCTGGAATTAGCGAAGGAAACATGCACCAGCAGTAGGTGAAGCATCAACCAGATAATCCGATGAGATGCCGGTCTGTCTCACTCTCATGCAAAGGTAAGATCAACCATTTAATCCGCTTACCCTTTTGATTTAAGGCACGGCTGGCAGGTCGATGTCGTCGCTGCGCTGGACGCCGGCGGTCATCTCGCGGCACAGGCGCAAGAATTCGCGCATGGCGGTGGTCAGGTATTTGTGGCGATGCCAGATGAAGGTGAACTGACGCGTCAGGTCGAGTTCAGGGGTGGCGATGGGCACCAGGCTACCGCGCCGAAAGGCGTCGCGCAGGGCCAGGTGCGAAACACAGCCGATGCCGAGTCCCGATTCCACCGCGCGCTTGATGGCCTCGGTATGCTCCAGCTCAAGCAGTACGTTGAGCCGGCCACGCCGGTGGCGCATTGCTTGATCCAGCGTACGCCGCGTTCCCGAGCCCTCCTCACGCATGATCCAATCCTCGCCCATCAGCGTTTCCAGATCCGCTTGGCCGGCGTTGGCCAGAGGGTGCCGCGGCGAACAAAAGACCGTGAGTTCGTCCTCGACCCAGGGTTGCATGACGATGTCATCGTGTTGGCAGTCGCCCTCAATCAGCCCCAAGTCCAGGTCATGATGGGTGATGCGGTCGACGATGGAGGCCGTGTTGCGCACGTGCAGGCGCACCCGGCTCCCGGGGTGGCGGCGCATGAAGTCGCTGATCAGCAGGGTGGCGAGGTAATTGCCGATGGTCAGCGTCGCGCCGACGTCCAGCGAGCCGATGCCGCGCTGACCCTTGAGTAGCTCCTCGATTTCCTCACCGCGGTCGAGCAGGGCCACGGCCTTGGGCAGGAGTTGAAAGCCCAGCGCATTGAGCTTGAGCCGCTTGCCGATGCGGTCGAGCAACTGGCAATCGAATTGGCGCTCCAGCTCCGCGAGGGCGGTGCTGGTGGCGGACTGCGACATCGCCAGGCGCTGTGCCGCGCGAGACACGCTTTCATGCTGCGCGATGGCGACGAAGACTTCGAGTTGGCGCAGTGTGTAACGCATGGCGCTCTCCTGGCGGTTTCATCGGCCGCCCTATATCGGCCAGGTAGATAACCGATATCCATATAATTCATTTAACAGATATATTGGCGCAGTCTTATAATTAGCGCAACTTCCATTTCAGCAGTTAATGCTTTCCGGTTATAAGTTAAGGAGCGTCTCGTGAGTAAACTGGCACTTGAAGAAGTTCTCAGCGTTCATCACTGGAACGATACGCTGTTCAGTTTCCGCACCACGCGTGAGCGTAGCCTGCGCTTCAAGAACGGCCAGTTCGTGATGATCGGTCTGGAAGCTGACAGCAAGCCGCTGCTGCGGGCCTACTCGGTGGCCAGCCCCAATTACGAGGATCATCTTGAGTTCTTCAGCATCAAGGTACCCGATGGCCCACTGACTTCGCGTTTGCAGCATCTAAAGGTCGGCGATCAGATCATGGTCAGTCGCAAGCCTACCGGTACGCTGGTCGTCGATGACCTGTTGCCGGGTCGCAATTTATACCTGCTGTCCACTGGCACCGGCCTGGCGCCGTTCATGAGCCTGATCCAGGATCCGGAAGTCTACGAACGTTTCGAGAAGATCGTGCTGATCCACGGCGTGCGTACCGTCAGCGAGCTGGCCTACGCCGACTTCATCACCCAGGATCTGCCGGCTCACGAGTACCTGGGCGAGGAGATCAGCGAGAAGCTGGTCTACTATCCCACGGTAACGCGTGAAGAGTTTCACACCATGGGGCGCCTGACCGATCATATCCGCAGCGGTAAGCTCTTTGCCGATACCGGTCTCCCCGAGCTCGACCCCAAGCAAGACCGCGCGATGATCTGCGGCAGCCCGGCGATGCTCGACGACACCAGCGCCATGCTCGACGAATTGGGCTTCAACATCTCGCCGCGCATGGGTGAGCCCGGCGACTACGTCATCGAGCGTGCCTTCGTCGAGAAGTGATCGACGGCAGTGTTCCGGCGTGACACGAGAAGCCTCTGACATCGTCAGGGGCTTTTGCTATGGGCACTCACAACCATTTGGGCATGGCCTGTTCGGCGCGGGCCTTGACGTCGTCATCGATGTAGACCGACACCGCGATCAGCGCGGCACCGAGCACGCTGGCGTCATCGACGTAACCGCCGGCGGGAATCAGGTCGGGAATTGCGTCCAACGGCGAGATGAAATATCCCAGTGCACCGAAGATCGTGGTCTTCGCCCATACCGGAACATCGGGACGCTGCAGCACAAAGTAGAGCTGGAGCGCTCGTCGCGTAACCTCACGGCCAGCTCGGCGCCCGTAGCGGGTGATCTTGTGCCAGAAACGCTGCTCCTGGAACGTGTCCGCGTATGCCACCGCTTCTCCCGGCACCACATCGGTGGTGTCGGGCAGCGGTGTCTCTTCGATGGGGTCATGGCGTGGCGTCATACACGCTCCTCGCGACTAGGGTAGGCATCTTCAATGGTAGCGGGTCGATCAGGCCAGGGCGGGATTCATCATGATCTAGGCGGCCTGAACTATGGGAGCGTGTCGCTCCCATAACTTCTGACAACGCATTATCCCACGGGTATTACGACTTGGCGCCACCTTGGAAAGCGATATCCAGTGAGATAGCGGTATCCTTGGGCACATTGACCACACTCAAGGCGTGTTGCGTCATATCGCGGCGCAGTGCTTCGTATTCTTCGCCACCCGCCATGCGTAGCTCCTCGAGCTGATGCTCGGTGACTTCTTGGCTGCCGAGGTAGTTCTTGGCAGTCTTGCGCAGGGCATCCCCCGTCTCGCCACCTGCGATCATGTGGAAGTCGTCGGTGTCCATGCCGGCGTTTTCGATGATGATTTCCATTTCGTCATCTCCTCGTCGTGAGTAAAGCGCGACACCTTTATGTGCCGTGCCCCTTCAAGATAGGTGCCATGCCGGGACGAGCTCAAGCGTTTCCTCACCATGCCACGAGCGCCAGCCCCCCGAGCATGAAGGCGATGGCGCCGAGTCGTAACGGAGTGAGGCGTTCCCGGAACCAGTAACCGGCGGCTAGAACGCCGAGGGGAATCGAGAGCTGGCGCAGGGCGACGACGTGGCTGACGTCGGCACTGGTGGACATGGCGATCAACACCAGTCCGTAGGTGCCGAGGATCATGGCACCCGTCAGCCAGGCACGACGCGCGGCGGGGGAGCGGTGCAGCCGTCGTGCCGCGTGACGCTCGTTGGGCAATGCGCGTACGAGTGGCCACATCCACAACCAGGTGGTCATGGCTTGCAGCACCATGTAGTGCAGTCCGGCTTGTAGCGGGGTATAGCCGTGCGCGGTCATCAAGCCCAGGGCGTGCTTGTCGATCACCGAGTATCCGGTAGTGCCGACGGCAGCGAGCAATACGAAGCCCAGTGCAGGGGTGAGGTAACGCGACAGGCGGAAGGCGTGCCAGTGGGGCAAGGGCATGACCAGTGCGCTGGCGGCGATCAATGCCATGCCGAGGATGTCCCCGCCATTAAGCGTGCTTGTGGTAAGCCATGGGAGTGCGACGGCGGGCACGAGCAGAACTGGCAGGGCGCGTGCCAGAGGATAGAGAAGACTTACCTCACCGCGTGCATAAGCCCAGGCGAGACCGCCCATGTAGAGCGCCTGGCACGCTCCCGTGGCGATGAGCCAACCCCAGAAGACATCGGGCAGCCGCAACGGAGAAGGCCCCCAGAACAGGAGCGGCGCATACAGCATGCTGCCGGCTGCCATGGCGCGGGCGAAAAACGCCAGCGATGGTTCACCGCGCTTGCCGAGCAGGTTCCAGCCAGCATGGAGCACTGCGGAAACGACGATCAAGGCAATGGCAAGTGCGCTCAGCGTGGGTCTCCGGGCAGGTTCAAGGGGCGTTAAGTGCGATGACTTCTTTCTGGTATATACCAGATGAATGATGCCATCTTCCACTACGCCTGGCGTGATCGCAACCGAGCGCTCGCGTCGCCATGGGAGGGCATGGGAGCCATCATCGCGTGACGAATGTTTGCGAAATGTCACGAATGGTGCCCAAAATGCCTATAGGGGCTGTACAGAGCGCGTCTCTCGCTCATAATCCCTATGTCATTGCGCTTTGTGGCGTCGCCATAACAAATGTCGCGGTAAATGTTACGAGTGGACCCACGAGGGGTTCCTCCTTCAAGGACATAACAAATGACGTCCCCGTTTCCTCATAGATCGCGTGCGGTCTCCGCGCTGCTCATTTTAATCGCCCTCGTGATGGCGTTGTGCATGCTCCCTGCAGCCCAGGCGGCACCCAACCCGCGTTATGCCTCCATCGTCATCGATACCCAGAGCGGTGCCGTACTGCATGCCGCCAACGCCGATGCGACGCGTTATCCGGCGTCATTGACCAAAATGATGACGCTTTACTTGCTGTTCGAGGCGCTCGAGGACGACACGCTGAGCATGGATTCGCGCCTGCCCGTATCGCAGCATGCCGCCGCGAAACCGCCGTCCAAAATGGGCGTGAGGCCCGGGGAGACGGTGAAGGTGGAAGATGCCATCAATATCCTGGTGGTCAAATCTGCCAACGATGTGGCGGCGGTGGTAGCCGAGGGGCTGGCGGGTAGCGAGTCCACCTTCGCTGGACAGATGACCGACAAGGCGCGCGCCTTGGGCATGATGCATACAACATTTCGCAATGCCTCGGGACTTCCCGATGACCGACAAGTCACCACCGCGCGTGATATGGCGATTCTCGCGCTGCGCCTGATGCAAGACTTCCCGAGTTATTATCCGGTGTTCGCCAAGACCGAGTTCACGTGGCAAGGGAGACGCTACAAAGGGCACAACCGGCTGCTCGACAACTATGCCGGCACCGATGGCCTCAAGACGGGCTATATTCGCGCCTCGGGCTTCAATGTAGCGACTTCCGCGGTACATGATGGGCGTCGTCTGCTATCCGTGGTCATGGGTGGTTTTACCGCCCAGTCGCGCGATGCCCATATGAGCGAGCTGCTCGATCGTGGCTTCGCCCGCGCCGAGTCGGTCGCGCAGGGTGATTGGATCGCGAAGGCGGACATTTACGGGGACCGCTTGCAGGCCACCCCAACGAGTGATCCTGCGCCCACGCCTGCCGATGACCCGATTCGTGACTTGATCGCCCAGGCGGCATATGAGCACGGTGACGCTAGAACAGCGGCCGATAAGGCCGGCGCCTGGGCCGTGCAAGTGGGCGCGTTCAGCGACCGTACCCGGGCGCGTCGGCAGGCCGACCAGGCTGCCGAATTCCTGCCTGCCGATCTCGACGGTCGCGTGGCGGTATCATCGGTGCAAGGCGATGGGGGAATCTTTCGGGCACAGTTGGTGGACCTTGAGGAAACCCAGGCGCGTCGTGGGTGCCGGCAGCTGGCACGCGAGGGAGTGGACTGCGTCGTGGTCGCCATGGGCGCCGGACAATAAGGCGTCCCGGCGCGCCTCACGGTATGGCCACCTCCACGCGCAGGCAGATGGCATCGTGTAGCCAGTAATCCTCATCATACTCGAGGGCGCGACCCTCGCGGTCATGCGTGACGCGTGTCACGCAAAGGCCGGCGCAGCCACTGTGTACGCCGAGCGCCTCGGCTTCGTCGCCGGTCAGTGCGGTGGGGTAGAGCCGCAGCGACTTGCGCGCCAATACCAGGCCGTACTCTTCCCATAGGCGCTGCCACAGCGACGTCGAGAAATCGCCCTCGGCGAGGCCTGGCAAAAGATCGTCGCGCAACCAGATACGCTCCAACAATACCGCCCTGCCATCGATGTAGCGACGCCGTTTCACATGCAAAACGGCTTGCCCGCAGATAATGCCGAGTGCTTGTGCCGCCCCTTCAGGGGCCGGTTGGCGCCGCACGTCCAATACTTCGGTATGCGGATGCCGTCCTTGCGCACTCACGTACTGGTCAAAACTTTGATCATGATTCGGCGAATATTCCACGCGCCTTGGCGAGACGAACCAGCCGCGCCGGTTGCGACGATGGATAAGCCCCTCGCTTTCCAGTTGGGTCAACGCCTGGCGCAGCGTGACACGCGTCGTCGCGAAGCGCTCGGCCAGGCGGCGCTCGCCGGGCAAGCGGCTCGCGGGTGGCAACTCGCCCGTCTCGATCAACGTCACCAGGCGGTCGCGCAGCTGTAGATAGAATGGATTTTCGGGCATTAATGTTTCCTGGCCGGCGCAAACATAGGCCAATGATAAGCATTGGCACGAAGCGTGCCCATGGTGCTTGATGGCGTGGAAGCAACATCGACATGCCGCGTCGCGTTGCCCTGCAGAAGTGTCGCGTCTAGCCTAGGGAGGCAAACCAATGAACGTCATTCACCAAACAAGGATGTGAGGGTGTTATGCAAGAAACCGACCTGGGCATGATGGATGCGGGGCAGCTGACGGCACTGTTTCGGTCCGGCGAGGCCTCGCCGCTGGAAGCTGCGCGTGCTGCGCTTGCGCGTATCGAGCGCTTCAACGATGCGGTCAACGCTTATGTGTACATCGACCACGAGGGCGCCGAGCAGGCCGCCAAGGCTTCGGCGCGCCGCTGGGGGCAGGGCAAGCCGCTGAGCCCCATCGACGGCGTGCCGGTGTCGATGAAAGATTTGACCGAAGTGGCCGGCATGCCAGCCCGTGATGGCTCGTTGACCACGTCGAATGCGCCCTGCGAAAGCGACGCGCCGCCGGCGCGCATGCTGCGTGAAGCGGGCGCGATTTTTCTGGGCAAGACCAATACGCCGGAGTTCGGCTGGAAGGCCGTCACCGATAATCGCGTGTTTGGGGCCACCTACAATCCTTGGGATACGCGCCTCACGCCGGGCGGGTCGTCAGGCGGCGCGGCGGCCGCAGCCGCGCTCAACATGGGCGTGTTGCACCAGGGCGGGGACTCAGGCGGCTCGATCCGCATTCCCGCCGCGTTTACCGGCGTGTTCGGCTTCAAGCCGACCTTCGGCTGGACGCCGCAATGGCCACCCGCCACGGAGCCGACGCTCTCGCATATCGGTCCGTTGACGCGCAACGTGCCCGACGCCGCGCGCATGCTCAATGTGATCGGACGCTACGACTATCACGACCCCTACGCCACGCGCGGCCAGCCTGATGACTGGGGCGTGGACATGGACTGCGATCTGCGCGGCTTGCGCATCGCCTACTCGCCGGATCTCGGCTATGCCCAGGTCGACCCGCAGATCGCCGCCCGTGTGCGCGAGGCGGCCGAGAAGCTTCAGGCGTTAGGCGCCGAGGTCGAAGAGGTTCACCCCGGCTTCGAGTCGCCGATCGAGATCTTCCAGAAGATATGGTTCACCGCCTCGTTGGAGGTCTGGTCGCGGTCCACCGAGCACGAACGCACCCTGCTCGACCCAGGGCTGGTGACCAATGCACGTCTCGCTGAACGCTGGAGTGCGCTGGATTTCTTCCGCGCTCTTGAGGCGCGTGCGCGGCTGACGCAGCGGCTCGAGCATTTCAATCAGAAATATCACCTGCTGATGACGCCGTCGGTGTCGGTGTCACCGTTCGAGGCCAATCACGAAGTCCCGCCGGGCAGCGGCATGCAGGATTGGGAAGAATGGGCGCCGTTCTCGTACCCCTTCAATCTCAGCCAGCAACCTGCCGCTTCCGTGCCCTGTGGCTTCACCGACACGGGCATGCCGGTGGGATTCCAGCTCGCGGGGGGTAAGTTCGACGATATCCGCGTGCTGCGTGCCTGTCATGCCTTCATGCAAGCGCATCCACCGCGTTTCCCCACCGTGCCCGACCCCGCCCAGACGGGCTGAGCGGGGCTCGATAGATCATTGTCCTCGTCCGTTCAGGCGGGCGAGGGCGTATCGTGATTTTCGAGGAACTTGCGCACACGGTCAGTCTTGGGGGTGGTGAAGAAGGTCTCCGGGTCGGCGCGTTCGATGATCAAACCTTTTTCCAGGAAGACGACCTGATCGGACACCGCACGGGCGAAGGCCATCTCGTGCGTCACCATGACCATGGTGTAGCCCTCGGCGGAAAGGTCCTTGATTACCGCCAGTACTTCGCCCACCAGCTCCGGGTCCAGCGCCGAGGTGGGCTCGTCGAAGAGCATCACCTCCGGCTGCATGGCCAGCGCCCGGGCGATGGCCACACGCTGCTTCTGGCCGCCCGAGAGCGTGTTGGGATAGCTATCACGCTTATCCACCATGCCGACTTTCTCGAGCAAGGCCATGGCCCGCTCCTCGGCCTCGCGCTTGGACGCTCCCTGTACGTGGATGGGTGCCTCGGTGACGTTGTGCAGCACGTTGAGGTGCGGCCACAGGTTGAAGCCCTGGAAGACCATGCCGGTCTTGGCGCGGACCTTGGCCAGCTCACGCACTGGCATAGGGCGGCCGTCCTCATGGACCCCTATGCGCTGCCCGGCAATATGAATGCTGCCCCGGTCGGGCTTTTCCAGCCAATTGATACAACGCAATAACGTCGACTTGCCCGAGCCGGACGAACCGATGATCGTGACCACCTCGCCGGTTTTCACCTCCAGTTCGACATCGCGCAACACCTCGACATCATCGAAGCTTTTCGAAAGGTGGCGGATCGAAACCGCCGCCATCTCAGACGTGTTTGCTTCAGACATTGTCGAACCCCCGTTTGGCGCTGAAACGCCCACATTGTTTGATGATGATCTCCATCGTCACGCTGATCGCCCAGTAGAAACCGATCACGACGATGAACGCCTCGGTGGGAATGAAATAGGTACTCGATAAGCTGTTGGCGGCGGCGGTCAGCTCACTCACGGTGATGATGACGAGAAAGGCCGTGTCCTTGAGCGCATAGATCAACTGGTTGCCCAGCAACTGACGGGTTTGCATGATGATCTGAGGGAGCAGCAGTCGAAAGAACATCTTGCCCTTGGTGAAGCCATGCGCCTTGGCGGCTTCGATCTGCCCTGGCGGAAAGGTTAAGCGGTTGCCACGGAAAATTTCGGCGAAATAGGCGCCGTGATACACCGCCAGCGCCCCGACCCCTGACCACCAGGCATCGAGGCGAATACCGACACTTGGCAAGCCGTAATACAGCAGATAGGCGAGTATCAAAAACGGCAGCATACGCATTGCGTCGATGAATATTCTCAGCGGTATGGTTAGTCGCTTGCGGCTTTCTTCGAGTAAATAAAGCAGCCCGCAGCCGATCACAAAGGCACCCACGATCGACAGGCCAAATATTTCCAGGGTGCTCAGAAAACCGCTCCAGAACTGTGCGCGTTCATCCCATAGGATTTCCCAATTGCTCATGCTCGTATCCTCACCGTTCTATTCTCACGTTGCCAGCCGGTTGGCACGGCGTTCGGCGAGACGCTGTAGCCATACCAGGCAACCGATTATTGCCATGTAGAGCACGCCGGCGACGAGAATGGGCGGCAGTGGCTCATAGGTCACGGCCGAGATGCGATTGGTCACGCGGGTCAGATCGACGATGCCGATCACCGCGATGGCGGGGCTGCCCTTGATCAGAAACGACATCTCGTTGACCAGCCCGGGCAAGCTGGTAATCACCATCTGCGGCAACATGATGCGGCGAAAGGTAACCCATGGCGTCATGCCCGTTGCCATGGCCGCTTCGCTTTGCTCGCGAGAGAAATTGCGAAATGCGCTTCGCCAGATCTCGGCATTGAAAGCGGTGGTATTGAGCGTCAACGCCAGGATGCCGGCGACGCTGCGGTTGAGGTCGAGCCCCAGGTCAGGAGCGCTGAGAAAGATGAACAGTGCCAGGGTCACCAGGGGAGTGGCGCGGGCCACGCTGATGTAGAGAACGAGAAGTTGGTCGACGATGGGAATTCGCGCGAGGCGAATCAGGGCGATGACCAAACCCGCCATGACCCCGATGGCAATCGAGACAGCGGAGATCCAGAGGGTGGTCCAGGCCCCTTCCAGCAACATGTGCCAGGCGCTGGCATTCATGACAGAGTCCCCGAGCTAAGGAATAAGGGCGACGCCGTGGCTGGTCCACGGCGTCGCAGTGACACAGGCGGCAAGCTCTCAGTCGTCGAGACCGGCCAGTTCGTGGAACTGTTCGACGCTCTTGAGTGGTTTCTCGGGCAGATTCGGGAAGCTTTCACCGAACCATTTTTCTTGCAGCTCGGCGAGGCGACCGTTTTCCTTGAGGTGTTCCAGGAAGCCAGTCATGTACTCCAGCAGTTCAGGGCTGTCCTTGGGCACTGGCCAGGAGACATAGCCCGCCCCGGACACCGCCGGGCCTTTGGCGAAGACGTCCGGCTTGGACGCCACTAGCGTATTCACTGGCACCGCTGAATCGATGACGTAATCCAGGCGTCCATTGGCGAGATCGGCGAAGGCTTCGGGATAGGATTCATACTGTACGACTTCGCCGAGTTCGCCACCGTCATCCTCGAGCATCGTCTCCAGTTCCGGCAGGCGCGAGAGCAGTACGCTGCCGGCCTGGACGCCGACGGTCTTGTCGCTGAGATCGTCGACATCGCTGATGCTGTCATCGTCGGCGCGTTTGATGGCGAAATGCTGGGCGGAGGCATAGGGCGGGGTGTAGTTGAACACGCGCAAACGTTCATCTGAGACGGATGCGCCGGTCAAGGCCATGTCGTACTGATCGTTGGAGACGGCTGCCAGCAGGCCTGTCCATGGCAGGATTTCCTGACGAATCTCGAAATCGGCGTAATCGCGCAGCTCTTCGAGCACATCGGCATTGAAGCCCTTGGCATCGCCGCCCTCGATGAAGTTGAAGGGCGCGTAGTTATCCTCGGTGGCCACCTCCATGTAGCCGCGTTCTTGGATTTCCTCCAGATCCGCCGCCAGGGCGGGTAGCGACAACGACATCAAGGTACCGGCTATGGTGGCGGCAATCGTCTTGGAGAAACGGGCCTTGGGGAAGCAGTGGGAGGAAATGGGACCTTTAGTGCGACCTGCGTTGCGAGTCGTGGGAAGCATCATAATCACCTTCGCTGTTGCTGTTGTTGTTGAGATCGTTGGCTGAGACCGAAGACGGCTCGCCATGCGGGGCAATCTCGAACGTGGTGAGTCCACCCTAAAGAATTCGACGTTGGTCGCTATAGAGCCAGTTGGGGGATGCCGACTGGCCAGATGTTTCGATGCCTAATCATGTGTCCATCCAGCCAGTGCAGCGTCATGGCGCGCTCCTTGCATCTACTCCGGTGTGATGCCTCATCGGGAGAAAACGATGCTCGACCATTATTTCCATCTCGATTTCGATACCCAGCGTGGGTTGCAGGAACAATTGCGTGAGTCGCTGCTCGATGCTATCCACACCGGGACCATTCCCGCCGATGAGGCGTTGCCGTCATGTCGCCGCTTGTCCCTGCAATTGGGCATTTCGCGCAATACAGTGGCGTTGGTGTACGAAGGCCTGGTCGAGGATGGCTACCTGGTCAGCCGACCGCGTAGCGGTTACTACCTACACGACGCTTATCATGACAGCGATACCCTGGCGCTGGCCCAAGCCACGAGCCAGACGACGGTGGATGCACCTTCCTGGAGCAAACGCTTCACGCATCGCCCCAGTCACTTGCAGGGCGTACTGCGCCCCAGCAACTGGATGCATTACGAGTTCCCCTTCGTCTATGGGCAACTGGATACGCGGTTGTTTCCCCTCGAACAATGGCGCGAGACTTCGAGACGCCTGCTGGGCGGGAACCGCGAGCGTCACTGGCTCAGTGATCGCTACGATCAGGACGATCCTATGCTGATCGAGCAATTGCGCACGCGAGTGCTGCCCAAACGTGGCATTCATGCGCAGAGCGATGAGATTTTGGTGACCCTCGGCTCACAGAACGCGTTGTTCTTGATTGCGCAGTTGCTATTCGACCGGCAAACGCGTGTCGCCGTCGAGAACCCCGGGTATCGCGAGGCGGTCAATGTCTTCCTGCGCCAGGGTGCCCAACTTCACTATCAGCATGTGGACGGCGAGGGCATGCAACTCGATGCCGAGACGCCACGCTGCGACTATCTCTACGTGACGCCCAGCCATCAGGGGCCGACCGGCGTTACCATGGGTCGTGCGCGTCGCGAGCAGTTGATTCAACAGGTCCAGTGCTTCGATCAGATCGTGCTCGAGGACGACTATGACGCTGAGGTGAACTTCGATCGTCATGCGCAACCGGCGCTGAAAGCCAGCCGTGTTGGGGGGCGGGTGATCTATATGAGTAGCCTGTCCAAACCGCTCTCACCGGGACTGCGACTGGGCTACTTGGTTGCTGACGCCGAACTGGTCGACGAACTGCGCGCCCTGCGGCGGCTGATGTATCGTCATCCGCCCTCGGCGCTGCAACAGCAGATGGCGCAGTTTCTCGCCCAGGGCCATTACGACCGCTATCTGCGCCAGTTCGCCGACGAGATGCGCCAGCGCTGGGAGACGATGAATGAGGCCATCACGACGCATATGCCCAGTTGCCGTCGGGTCGGCGGTGACCATGCCAGCGTGTTCTGGTTGGAAGCTCCGCAAGACGTGGATACCCAACGCCTGGCCTGGCAGGCCGCGCAAAACGGCGTGCTCATCGAGCCGGGTTTTCAGCATTTCTTTGAGCGCGTGCCACCGCGCAACTTCATGCGCCTGGGGTTCGGTGCCATCGACGCCGAACGCATCGAACCGGGCATCGAACGCCTAGCGAGAACGCTAGAGTAGCGGCGTACCCGCGACGACGCCGGGCAAAAGCCCGGCGCATGTTATCTAGCTTTGCGGTGGCGATGCCGCCCGCGATCCAGGCAATCAAGCGGCGTGCTTGGCCGACATCTCGCCCAAAACGTTATCCAGAATCGCCAGTCCCTGCTGGATTTCCGCCTCGCTGACGATGCACGGCGGGACCACATGAATGCGGTTCTCGGCCACGAACGGCAGCATGCCTTCGGCGAGTAGGGCGTGCTTGATCTCGCTCATCGCACTCGCTGATAGCGGCGTGCGGCTCTCGCGGTCGCTGACCAGTTCCAGGGCATGAAAGACTCCCAGTCCGCGTGTTTCGCCGACGATGGCATGCTCGCGCGCCAGGCGCTCGAGCCCCTGGCCGAGCACGCCTTCGCCGATGCGGGCGGCGTTTTCCACGACCCCTTCGTCGCGCATTGCATCCAGCGTGGCGACGATAGAGGCCATCGCCAGCGGATGCCCGGAGTAGGTCAGGCCGCCGAAGAACATGCGCTCGTCGAAATGACGGCTGATGGCGTCCGAGACCACAACGCCGCCGGCGGGTACATAACCGGAATTGACACCCTTGGCAAAGACGATCAGATCCGGCGTGACATCGAAGTGCTCGAAGGCGAACCAGCGCCCGGTACGCCCGAAACCGGCCATCACTTCATCGAAGATCAACAGGATACCGAACTCGTCGGCCAACGCTCGCACGCCCTTCAAGTAGTTTGCCGGGGGCATCAGTACGCCCGCCGTACCGGGAATCGGCTCGAGCAGAATGGCGGCAATGGCGCCGGGGCCCTCACATTCGATGACTCGGCGCAGGTGCTGCAAGGCGCGCTGACATTCCTCTTGCTCGTCGCTGGCCCAGAAGTCGCTGCGATACAGGTAGGGATTGAAAAAGTGCGCATGGCCGCGCGCGAACTCGTTGGGCACGCGACGCGGGTCGCCCGTGGCGACGATGGCCGACCCGGTATTGCCGTGATAGGAGCGATACGCCGAGAGGATCTTGTCGCGTCCGGTGTAACTGCGCGCCATGCGGATGGCGTTCTCGTTGGCATCCGCCCCGGCATTGGTGAAGAACACCTTGGAGAAGCCTTGCGGCGCACGCTCCACAATGCGCTTGGCGGCCTCGCCTCGGGCCAGATTGGCGTGCGCTGGCGCTACTGTGGTGAGTGTCTCGGCCTGCTCCTTGATCGCGGCGATGACTTTGGGGTGCTGATGGCCGATGTTGGTATTCACCAACTGGCTGCTGAAATCCAGATACTCCTTGCCCGCGTAATCCCAGAGACGGCAGCCCGCGCCGCCGGCAATCACCAGCGGATCGAGCTGGCCCTGTTGGGACCAGGAATGGAAAACATACTGGCGGTCGAGCTGGCGAACGAGGTCGTTGGTCGTGGTCATGAGCGAAGTCCTGTGCGTCGGCGAGGAACGGTGTCGGTTATCGCACAAGCTTAGGCAGCGTTTCCCGCGCCTAGATAGAGCCAGAAACACGCCGACCTCGTGACAGTGGTATGCCCATCACGCTCCGGCTCTCGTGTGATGATTTATTTCTATTGCATGAGTAGCAAAATACAAATTTTTACTATTACAAGGATGCTTTAAAAAAGGTCACGTCAATAACGCATGGCTGTCACTCAAAGGTGAGCACGATAACTAAGGTGCCGGCCATAAGTTCCTTGAATATCGCCAAGGCCAAGAGCACGAAGGGGAAAGCAATATGAGCGGAAAATGTCCAGTAATGCACGGTGGCCATACCTCCACTGGCACCTCCAATAAAGACTGGTGGCCGGAAGGTATTAATCTGGATATCTTGCACCAGCATGACCGCAATTCTAATCCGATGGATCCTGACTTCGATTACCGTGAGGAAGTCAGAAAGCTCGATTTTGACGCGCTCAAGCAAGACGTTCACGCGCTGATGACCGATAGCCAAGCTTGGTGGCCGGCTGACTGGGGCCACTACGGTGGCCTGATGATCCGTATGGCGTGGCACTCTGCGGGTACCTACCGTCTTGCTGATGGCCGTGGCGGTGGTGGTACCGGTAGCCAGCGTTTCGCCCCTCTTAACTCCTGGCCGGACAACGCGAGCCTCGATAAGGCACGTCGCCTGCTGTGGCCGGTCAAGAAAAAATACGGCAACAAAATCAGCTGGGCCGACCTGATGATTCTGGCCGGCACCGTCGCCTACGAATCCATGGGACTGCCGTCCTACGGGTTCTCTTTCGGTCGCGAAGATATCTGGGAGCCGGAAAAAGACATTTACTGGGGGGATGAGAAAGAGTGGCTGGCGCCTTCCGACGAGCGTTACGAAGACGTCGATACCCCGGAAACTATGGAAAACCCGTTGGCCGCAGTGCAAATGGGTCTGATCTACGTCAATCCCGAAGGTGTCAACGGCCAGCCCGATCCTCTCAAGACTGCCCAGCAGGTACGTGAAACCTTCGCCCGCATGGCCATGAACGACGAAGAAACAGCCGCGCTGACGGCGGGTGGTCATACCGTGGGCAAGTGTCACGGCAATGGTGATGCGTCTGCGCTAGATGCCGAACCCGAAGCGTCCGATGTCGAGAATCAGGGCTTTGGCTGGAGCAACCCGAACATGGGCGGCAAGGCGAGCAACGCCATCACATCGGGCATCGAAGGCGCCTGGACTACTAACCCCACTCAGTTCGACATGGGCTACTTCGATCTGCTATTCGGCTACGAGTGGGAGCTCAGGAAGAGCCCCGCCGGCGCTCACCAGTGGGAGCCGGTCGACATCCGCGAAGAAGACAAGCCGGTCGATGCCAGCGATCCCTCTATCCGTCACAATCCCATCATGACCGATGCGGACATGGCGATGAAGATGGACCCGACCTACCGGGCGCTGTGCGAAAAATTCATGGCCGATCCGGAATACTTCAAACAAACCTTCGCCAAGGCATGGTTCAAGCTGACCCATCGTGACCTGGGTCCGAAGTCGCGCTATATCGGCCCCGAGGTCCCTGCAGAAGACTTGATCTGGCAGGATCCCATTCCGGCTGGTAGTACCGACTACAGTGAAGAAGTCATTAAACAGCGGATTGCGGAAAGCGGTTTGAGCATCAGTGAGATGGTCAGCACGGCATGGGACAGCGCTCGCACGTATCGCGGTTCCGATATGCGTGGCGGTGCCAACGGCGCTCGTATTCGGCTTGCGCCCCAGAAAGACTGGGCAGGCAATGAGCCTGAGCGCTTGGCTAAGGTATTGGCGATATATGAAAAAATCTCTGCCGAGACCGGTGCCAGCATCGCCGATGTGATCGTCTTGGCGGGCAGCGTGGGTATCGAAAAAGCGGCCAAGGCGGCGGGCTATGATGTACGCGTACCGTTCTTGAAAGGTCGCGGTGATGCTCTCGATGAAATGACTGACGCCGACTCCTTTGAGCCGCTGGAGCCGTTGGCCGATGGCTTTCGTAATTGGCAGAAGAAAGACTATGTGGTCAAGCCGGAAGAAATGCTGCTCGACCGTGCCCAATTGATGGGGCTGACAGGCCCGGAACTGACCGTGCTGCTCGGTGGCATGCGAGTATTGGGCACCAACCATGGCGATACACAGCACGGTGTGTTCACCGACCGTGAAGGTCAGTTGACCAATGACTTCTTCGTCAACTTGACCGACATGGGCAATACCTGGAAGCCCGCGGGTAATAATCTCTACACGGTCCGCGACCGGCAGACGGACACCGTCAAGTGGACGGCGTCGCGCGTTGACCTGGTCTTCGGTTCCAACTCGCTGCTGCGTTCTTACGCGGAAGTCTATGCCCAAGACGATAATGGCGAAAAGTTCGTCAACGACTTCGTCGCTGCCTGGACGAAAGTGATGAACGCTGACCGCTTCGACGTCGCGTAACACCTCCTTCCTATGTAGTGCACTGCACACTAGGAACGCGGCACGGCCCTTCAAGACGAAGTGCGCCGTGTCGCGTTACCGCTTCCCTCCGCTTGACTTGATCCGACTACCCCCCTCCAAGTTCGTACCGTCCCGCACGCTGGTGTTTCGCGGGTAGCAGCGTACCTGTGCCGACCGCCGTGGCGGCGGGATGTCCCATCGGGACACCGTAACTGGCCCTACCGTGGCCTTTACAAGCTGGCTAGGCTGCTGTGCCAGTGCCTCATTCAGATCCCAGGAGCTGCCGTGTCCCCGACGCTGCCCACGCTTGCCGCTGCGATGAGCCTCGCGCTATTGGCGGGTGGAGTGCGCGGATATTGCGGCTTTGGATTCGCCATGCTGCTGGCGTTGGGATTGATGCTGTTCATGCCGCCGATCCAGGCCGTGCCGTTGGCGTTGCTGCTGGATCTCGCCACGAGCCTGGGACTATGGCGACGCGCCCTGCGTCATGCCGACTGGCCGTGCCTGCGCCCGTTGTTGCTGGGCATGGCACTGGCGACCGGGCTCGGGGTGTGGCTACTGGCGAGCGTGCCGGCCGCGCCGATGCGTATCGTCGTTGCGCTGTTGGCGATGAGCGGTGCCGTGGCCCTGCTCTGCCAGCGGAACGTCGCCTCGCCCGGTCGCGCTGCGCAAACGCGTGGCGTGGTGCTCGGCGCGGGCGGACTCTCGGGGCTGTGCATGACGCTGGCTTCCTCGGGCGGGCCGCCGTTGATGCTGTACCTGCTCTATCGCCGCATGCCACCGCTTGCGATGCGTGCCACGGCCATCATTTTCTTCGTCGCCAGCAGTAGCGCCTCTCTGCTCGGGCTGGGCCTGGCGGGTGCCTTGCACGCCAGCACCTGGCACTGGGCAGCATGGCTATTGTTGCCAGCGCTGCTCGGCAATGTCCTCGGCCAGTGGCGCTTCGAGAGCGCACCGCCGCGTTCGCTCAAATCCAGCGTCGCGCCGCTGTTGATCGCGCTCTCGCTGTGGGTATTGATCCGCGAGGCGCTTGCTTGATCCCCAACACCGCTCATTTCCACAACTGGAGGAAACCCTCATGACGGATTGTGTCTTCATCACCGGTGCGACGTCCGGTTTCGGCCGCGCCGCTGCGCATCGTTTCGCCGCCGCAGGCTGGTCGCTGGTGCTGACCGGGCGGCGTCTCGAACGCTTGGAAGCCTTGAAAAAAGAGCTGCAAGGCCAGGTGCCGGTGCATATCGCCGCCCTCGACGTGCGCGACAGCGACGCCGTGGATGCCGCCGTGGCCGCGCTGCCGGAAGGTTTCACGCGGGTGCGCACGCTGCTCAACAACGCCGGCCTAGCGCTGGCGCCGCAGCCCGCCCAATACACCGACCGGCGCGACTGGCACACCATGATCGACACCAACGTCACGGGGCTGGTCAATGTCACTCACGCGCTGCTGCCCACGCTGATCGACGTCGGCGAGGGCGCCACCATCGTCAATGTCGGCTCCATCGCCGGCCAATGGCCGTACCCCGGCAGCCACGTCTATGGCGCCTCCAAGGCCTTCGTCAAACAGTTCAGTTACAACCTGCGCTGCGACCTGATCGGCACGGGCGTGCGCGTGACCGACCTCGCCCCTGGCATCGCCGAAACCGAATTCACCCTTGTGCGCACCGGCGGTGACCAGGCCGCTGCCGACGCGCTGTATAGCGGCACCACCGCGCTTACCGCCGAGGATATCGCCGAGCAGATGTTCTACATCTCCACACTCCCCCCGCATATCAATTTCAATCGACTGGAAGTCATGCCGACGCGCCAAGCCTGGTCCGCGTTCGCCATCGATTACGATGAGTGAGGGAAAAGTCGCTACGCCCATGCTGTGAGGCCGGGGTCGGCTGGGAGCGGGAATGCAGAGAGTACGGTTTAAAGGTCGGAGGAAGTCCACATCCTTGTGGCAGGCTAGGTGCGGTTATTCTTTTATTAGTCTCCTTTCTTGTGTTTGTGAGGCTTAAGTGAGGGAGTGTTTCCGGGAGTATTTTTGTTATCCCGTTGACGCTTATCTGGCTTGCCAGTTGATTCGGCAGTTCTTTTTGGGCCTGGTTTGATTCCCATAGGTTTCTCCTTTATTGGCACTATTGAGTGGTCAGCGAAAGGACGATCGTATTCTAACGTCGTAATGGTTTTATAAGACGGATGGATACGCTCCCGGCCTTGTTGACATTTCTACTTCGGATTGTTTCCAGTTATTACCCTTCCCACACCTAACGCTACATTCACTGTAGTCAAAGCGTGTGAAAAAACACGCCGCTGGGTGTGTGGCGGCGTGGTGGCGGTGAGCTTAAAAATCGGTGATTAGCGGAAGAGGCTGTCCACCAGGTCGGCGCCGAGGCCGACTTTGTCGTAGTGCTCGCGGCAGAGGGCGATGTAGTCGTGCACGTCGAAGTGGCCGCAGGAGTCGCCGTTCTCGTCGAGCCAGATGAGTGGGCCGGTGACGATGAAGAAGACGCGCATCGGGTCGGGGTGGTCGTAGGCAACGAGGGTGTGGCCTTCGCCGGGCGTTTCGTAGATGAAGTCGCCAGCGGTGGCGACCCAGTCGTGCTCCAGGTAACCCCATTTACCAGAGATGGTGTAGGCGAAGACTTCATGCGGGTGGTAGTGGCGGTTGACCAGCCCAGCGCCCTTGGCCATGAGGACATCGCACCAGCGGTTTTGCGAAGGCGAGATCCATAGTGGCCGGGACGAGACGGTCTCGGAGAACGGTACGTAGTAGCGCTCATCCTCGGTGGGCGCGTTGGCGATGTGAACCTCGGGTCTGGCATCGGGCTTGAAGCTTTCGGCGATGGGGGCGAGGTCCTTCCAGAATTCGGTGGTGGCGTGGGTCGGCATGTCAGGCTCCTGTGCATTTTTGGATGTTCTCTACACAGTCATGCCCGGTTCCGCGCGGGAGATAAAGTAGGCTTTCGCATGGGGGTGGTCGTGGTGGCTTTTCCTCGACGGCGCTACTCTGAAGGGGCTTGTCTGTCCAATCACCCTTCGCGTTCGAGGTGCTTGCTCATGGCCGATCGTATTCTGGTTTTCTACGGCTCCTACCGGTCCGATCGCGCCGGCATTCGGCTCGCCGACTATATCGTCTGTGCGTTGAAGAATTGCGGCGCTGATGCCGAACTGGTCGATGCCAAGGCCGTCGATCTGCCGATGCTGGATCGCATGTACAAGGAGTATCCCAAGGGCGAGGCGCCGGCACCGATGGAGGCACTGGCGGCCAAGATTCGCGAGGCCGATGGTTTCATCTTCGTCACTGGCGAATACAACTGGGGCATGCAGCCGGGTCTGAAGAACCTGACCGATCACTTTCTGGAAGAGTGGTTCTGGCGCCCAGCCGGTATCGTCAGCTATTCGGCCGGCCGTCTTGGCGGTGCTCACGCCAATCTGGCCTGGCACGGGACTTTAGCTGAGATGGGTATGGTGGTCATTTCCAGCACGGTCGCAGTCGGTCAGATTACCAATACGTTGGACGAGAACGGCACGCCCGTCGGTGATGCTGGCAAATCCTTTGAACGTGCGTTTGGCCGGTTTGCGGATGATCTGACATGGTGGATCGAGGCGAGTAAACGCCAGCGCGAGCACCGGGCCCCACCATTCTAGGCCATCCTACTCGTTCGACGTCAGCCGGATTTTCAGTAAGGCGCTTCCTTCCCGAGAGTTGGCCTTACCCCAGCAATTGTGGGTTGAGTTGCCACACGGTGTAGGTCAGTGCCGTGGCCAGCGTCACCCAGGCTAGGTAAGGCACCAGAAGCAGCCCGGCCAGCGGACGCACGCGCCAAAAGGCGATGAGCGTGGCGAGGATCATGCCCCATAACAGTATGACCTCCACGAAGGCCAGCGCCCCTTGGTGCCAGACGAAGAACAGCCAGCTCCAGAGTGCATTGATGGCGAGATGCACGATGAACAGCGTCAGTACGCCCTGGTGCCGACGCCAGCCGCCTTCCCGCCAGACCAGCCAGGCGGCGACGCCCATCAAGGCGAAAAGGGTCGTCCACACCGGGCCGAAGGCGCCGGCGGGGGGTGCCCAACTGGGCTGCGTGAGTTCGGCGTAGAACTGCGTGGCATCCACTGATGCGATGGCGCCGATCCCGGCGGTAATGAAGCTGACCACCAGCCAGCCGATTAGACCGAGGACCTGGTGGCGAGTCGAAAATGCTTGCATGGCGGTATCCCTTCCCCGTCGAAACGATCTTCAGAATGTGTGATATGGCGATGATATGCCAAGCGTTTTTCAGCTATTGCGCTGAAACGTCGCAGTACGTTTGCTTTTCCCTATAAATCGCAAGGGATTGTTAAACCTTGGTTATTCATTCGAAGCATGCTCGCAGAGTGTTAACCGCCACGATATTGATCAATCCAGGTTAATTTTTACTTTATTTTCAGGTAGTTATTGTTATTCAGGGATGTCGGGTATAGGCTGTTTGAAAAGTTGACAAAAATAATCGGGTTTTGGGAATGAAGATGCGTTCTCAGCATCGCCTGCAGTGCATTATGGAGACCACATGAATCCTGCGTCGTTGATCTTGTTGGCGTTCGCCATGTCGACAGACGCCTTTGCCGCTTCCGTCGGCCGGGGTGCCGAACTGAGCAAGGTACGCTTCATCAGCGCGCTACGCATAGGGCTTGTGTTTGGCGTGGTGGAGGCGATCATGCCGTTGGCGGGATGGGCGCTCGGCCATGTCGCGATGCGTTTCGTTTCCGGGATCGACCACTGGATCGCGTTTGCCATGCTGGGGATGCTGGGCGGTCACATGATCTGGGAAGGGCTTCAGAAGGGCGGTGCCGACGCGATCAAGGTTGCCGGAGATCAGCAGGGAGACAAATCCATATGGCTGATTGCATTCACGGCGCTGGCGACCAGCATCGATGCCTTGGCCGTGGGGATTACGTTAGCGCTGACGGATATAAATATCGTCGTGGCTTCCTTGGCTATCGGCCTGGCGACGACATTGATGGTTACCTGCGGCACGTTGCTCGGTCGTGCTATTGGCACCGTCGTCGGCAAGTGGGCAGAGGTTTTGGGCGGCCTGATTCTCATCGCCATTGGCTTCGCCGTACTCTATGAGCATCTGGCCGGCGTTGTATCGGCGTGAACGTTTCATAGCCTGTTGGTCGGGGCTACAGACCTAGCCACAAAGACGCGAGCCAATAAAAACGGGGTGGGCCCAATGGGCCCACCCCGTCTGCTTTCTACGTTACTTCTATATTGCGTTCTAGCGCTTACTGACGGTCGTTATTCGTCGTCTTCCGGCAGTGCGTAGACGACGACTTGGTCGCCGACCTGATCCTTCAGGATCGAGTTACCGCCTGCTACGAAAGCGACATATTCGCGACCTTCATACTCGTAGACGGCGGGGTTGGCGACGGCAGGCGCTTCGGCCTGGTCTTCCCACAGTTCTTCGCCGCTGTCGAGCGAATAGGCGCGTAGCTTGGCGTCCATCGAGGCCCCGATGAAGACCAGGTTACCGGCCGTGACGGCAGGGCCACCGATGGTGGGCGAGCCCCAGCTTTCAGGCATGAAGAAGCCGTACTGCTGCGAGGAGCCGATCGGACGACGCCATTTCACATCGCCGGTTTTCATGTCGAGCGCGACGACTTCGCCGAAGGGCGGCTCCCAGCACGGCATGCCGAGCCAGTTACGTGCTACTTCGAGACGCATGCCGTAAGGCGCCCCTGTCTGCGGCGAGAAGCCGCTTTCGTTGCCCGAACCGCTGTCGGCCTTCTCGTAGGCCTCGCGGTCATAGAGCTTGATGGTCTGCACGATGTGCGAAGTGTTGACGATGGCCGTCTGGCTGACGGGGTCGAACGCGACACCACCCCATTGTACGCCACCGGCACTATCTGGGTAGGCCAGTGCACCTTCGCCCTTGGTGGTGGGCGGCGTGTACATGCCCTCGTACGTTAGGTCATCCCAGAGTGCCGAGCACTGACCACCGCCAACGACATCGGCGAGTTTCCAGATCTTCGGCTTCTCGGACTGGTCGAGCAGCGGAGCGGGCTTGGTTGGGAAGGGTTGCGTGTCCGCGTATTCTTCGCCTTTGACGGAGCCATCACCCTGCGGTACCGGACGCTCCTCGATCGGCCAGACGTCCTCTCCGGTCAGACGGTTGACGACGAATAGGAAGCCTTGCTTTGTGGCTTGGATCAATGCCGGAATTTCCTCGCCATCCACCGTGATGTCCATCAGTGTCGGCGCGGAGTTGATGTCATAGTCCCAGACATCGTGGTGGACCCACTGGCGTGACCAGACGACTTCGCCGGTATCGACGTCAAGCGCGGTGGTCGAGGTTGCCAGGGGGGCTTCCTCGGTGCGATTGCCGCCCCAATAGTTGGGTGACGGCGAGGAGATCGGCAGGTACACGAGGCCGTTTTCCTCGTCGGCGGACATGTGCGTCCACACGTTGGCGGTACCGCTCTTCTCACGCATCTCTTCGGAAAGGGCGTTGAAGCTCCATTCGCGCTCGCCTGTGCGGGCATTGATGGAGAACACGGTGCCGGGAGGCGCTTGCTCGAACGCCCAGTCCTTGCCGGCCCAGCCGAGGATCAGGTGATCGCCGACCACGGTCGGTGGCTGCAGCAGCGACAGCGGCCACTTAGCGTGGGTGTCGTTCCACTGGTTGACGTCGAGTACGCCGTTATCGGCGAAGCTGGTGCACTTCTCGCCAGTGTCGGCATCGACGGCGAAGAGCTGCGCGTCCATGGTGCCGAGATAGACGATTTTCTGGCAGGACTCGCCTTCGACCGGGTCATCCGCTTCCCAGTAGGCGACACCGCGGCTCTTGAGCGCGGGCTGCGTCATTGCTTCAAGCGTGGACTCGGTATCGAAGCTCCACTTCTGCTCACCAGTGGCAGGGTCTAGCGCGAGAATGCGGTAGAACGGCGTGCCGATATAGAGCGTGTCGTTGGCGAAGACCGGCGTCGCGGACCAGACAGTGGGTGGCAGGTCGCCGGAGCCATCGGAGACATCGCCGGTGTGCACTTCCCAGGCTTTTTCCAGGTCACCGACGTTGTCGGCGTTGATCTGGTCGAGAGGGCTGTATTTCTGCGCGTTGAGCTGGCCGTGGAAGCTATCCCAGGTTGGCGTGCCGGGGACCAGCGGTATCGATTCGGACGAAGCTTGCTGGGATGAAGCTTGTGACGTCGCGCCCTCTTGTGCGCTCGAGGCATCTTGGTCGGCGCTCTGATCCTGCGCCAAAAGCGGCAAAGGCGTCAGGAAAAGCGCCAGCGCCGTGGCCGTGCCCAGGCGTTGCGCGGTGGTTCTCAATGTCGGCATGGGACGGCTCCTTATGGTTGGGCGGGATGAGCGGTGCGGTTCGCGAGGGCCACATCTAGAATCAGCCCGATTAGGCCGACCACCATGGCGACACAGATCCACCATTGATGTAGGAGGAGGGCTGCGAAGAAGGTGCCGGCAAGACCCAGCAAAATCAGCACGCGCCACACGTTACGCGAGGCGTTCCCTTTCAATGCAGGCAAGATGAGCGCCATGACGGCCAGGGCGATGTTGGCCAGGATGGCGACAAGCGCGCCAAGTGTGCCATTGACCCCGGTCAGCGGGGTGAAATAGGCATAGAGTGCGATGGCAAACCCGACGATCGAGGCTACCAGCAGCACAATGGCGCCCAACCTTTGCGAGCGAGATTGTGGCATGGCGTTGTTGTCTCCTTGTGGGACAGGAATGATCACCTGGCTCTTTTATTCCGCCGTTGGGCTGGGGCACATAGCGCCAAGCTCAAAGGGGATGAGCGAAATGGTTGAGCCTTGGCTACGTCTTTGGTCGTAGCTCTCGGCTCCCATTTTAGTAAAAAACGTAGGACTTTTGTGGTCTTGTTTCAAAAAATTATTTTTCTGCTAACGAATTTGTGCGTGGAGGCGCCGTAAGGCGGTACATGGGGCTTGATGATCGAGAAGGGCTTGACGCGCAGTGAATCTTTTAGCATGCTAATTGTGTAATGCGACAAAACGCCGCATCACCACCAAATCCAGGAGTGGTCATGAAAGCACTCAACAAGCTGTTCTCGATGTTGGCAACCATCGTCGTCTCTGCATTGCTGCCGTTCTCTATGGTGGCGGAAAGCGAGGCTAATCAAAACGTTAGTGTCCATAACGACACGGCGAACGTCTCCACTCTGAACGCTAAACAGCGTCAAGATGACGACCCCCTATAATTTGCGTCGACGCCCGAGGCACCGCCAATAGTGTAGTCTGACGCGCATCATTCACGCGCCGTGCTCGGCGTGTCATGTCACGAGGGCTACACCATGCTGAGGATCTCCAATACGGTGGCGCTCGCCGATTGGGAAATCGATATCAGCCAGATTCGCGCGCAGGGCGCCGGTGGCCAGAACGTCAACAAGGTCGCCTCGGCGGTGCATCTACGTTTCGATATTCCCCACTCGTCATTGCCGCCGTTCTACAAAGAACGACTGATGGCACTGTCGGATCAGCGTATTAGCAAGGACGGTGTGATCATCCTCAAGGCGCAGCGTTATCGCACGCTGGAAGCCAACAAGGAAGAAGCGCTGGCGCGTCTCAAGGCATTGATCCAGGACGCGGTAAAGCAGCACAAGGTGCGCCGCCCCACTCAGCCTTCCAAGGGCGCGAAGCGCCGCCGCGTCGACAAGAAAACCCGTAAGGGCAAGACCAAGGCCCTGCGAGGCAAGGTAGAGACGTAACACCGGTTTCAGCCGGCGGGGGCGCTTCACGCCGGCTAATCTTTCAGACGATCAGTAAAGGTCTGCATCGAGTGGCTTGATACTGACGTCAAAGAATGAAGGCTCTAGTTTCCGGTCCAGCGGTTCGAACATGGCATGCATAAAGTCCATGAGCTCATGGTTGGCGGAGATGGCAGAGGAGACGTCACGATTGAGAACAGCATCAAGTATTTTAATGTGAATTAGTATGTTCTTGTTGATTGAGGTGGTGTCTCCTAGATGGCTCTGGTAAAGAAAGCCTAAGCGACGAAATATGGTATGTAATGGTCGTAGTGTGCGTGCTACAAAAGGCTCGTTGGCGGCTTCAATAATTAGTTGATCCATGCGCTTATCGAGGTCGTTGAATCGACGCAAGTCATTGTTCGACTCGGCTTCGTGCAAAGCTTGAATTAAATGGTGCATTTGGTTTCGCACTAAGCCGCTTTCATTCTCGATAGCCATCTCGAGTACGAAACACTCCAGATCACGCCGGATCTTGAGTAATCGCTTCTCTCTCGCCAGGTCAATAGGGGTGACCCGTATCCCAATGCCTGCTTGCATCTCCAGCAGGGTATCGTCAGTCAGTTTGCGAGTAGCTTCCAACACTGGGGTGCGCCCCAGCCCTACCTGCTTCTGCAAGTCGGCCATGGTCATGAAGGCGCCTGGCTGAATATCCATATGAGCAATGCTTGATTCAAGCCGTTCATAAGCCAGATTTCCCTGGGACTTACTATAAGCGGCTGATTTTTTTGTGTCAGACATTGTTTTACCTGTCCATCGTTAATCTTAAGTATTATGGAATACTTTGAAATTTGGCGATATATTTCTTATTAGACAACGAAATCTAAGAGCATAAAAGCAGCGTTAGACAAAGGTGGCACGTAGTGAATGCTTAACCATGGCTGCTCGGGGAATGACCGTGGTGCTCCTTCTGAAGCCTTGAAAAATTAGGGATGACGATGCGGTTATTCAACAGCTTTAACTATCCTGATGCAAGGGAGTAAGCGGCTTATGACGATTTTTGATCTATCGGGCAAGACAGCACTGATTACAGGTTCATCTGGAGGCCTTGGCTTTGCTATGGCGAGGGGGTTGGCACAAGCCGGGGCCCAAGTCATTTTGCATGGGCGCAACCAAGATAAGCTGCATGAGGCCCACTCAGTACTGTCCAGTGAAGGATTCAATGTACTGAAAACTTCCTTCGACATTACGGACGAAGCGGCTATCGAAAAGGCGCTTGGTAACCTCAAGGGGGATGGCGTATATATTGACATCCTAGTCAATAATGCGGGCATGCAACTGCGCAAGCCGCTGGTGGAGTTGACCCGCAATGAGTGGGATACGGTCATCAACACTAACTTGTCGAGCGCTTTCTTGCTCGGTCGCAATGTCGCACGTCAAATGATAGAGCGCGGCCAGGGTGGCAAGGTAGTCAATATTGGTTCACTGATGAGCTCCGTAGCTCGTCCTACTGTAGGTGCCTACACGGCTGCAAAAGGTGGAGTACGATTATTGACGCAATCGATGGCGGCGGAATGGGCAGAGCACGGTATACAGTCCAATGCGATTGGTCCTGGTTATATGATTACCGAGATGACGCAACCGCTCGTCGATGATCCGGATTTCAATGGCTGGATTACTGGGCGTACACCATCGCGGCGTTGGGGAACGCCTGAAGACTTGGTCGGGACGGTGGTGTACTTAGCATCGCCTGCTTCCAACTATGTCAATGGACAAATTATCTACGTTGATGGCGGCATGCTCGCCGTACTTTGATGAAATCCTACACACAGGTTAGTGAGTAGAGCATACGCTCATGACAATGACAATTCTCCTAGCCTATACGTTGAAATGTGAAATATAACATCAATAGGAATCGTATCATGAAAATTAAAAGCTCCTTGAGTGGCCTGCCAGTAATCACTGCATTGTTATCAACATTGGCTGCTTCAGTCGTTAGTACTTCGGCCATGGCAGCCGAGTACAATGCTAAGCTCTCGCTTGACGTACCAGAGGGTAATACGAAGTACGTTGCGGCTAAGAAGTTTGCCGATATGGTACGTGAGCGAACTGATGACAATGTCGATATTAAGCTTTTTCCTAACAGTGTTCTCGGCGGAGAGAGTGAATCGGCAGAGGGCATTAGGCTCGGCTCCGTACAGATGGGGATCATTACTAGTTCAGTGCTGACTTCTTGGGTGCCTGAAGTTCAGGTTCTTGATCTTCCTTATTTGATCAACAGTGATGAGCAAGCGGTGGCAATTAACCAACCCCTCACTGATGAGTTGGAACCCAAGTTTGAGGATGAAGGGTTTCACTTAATGGGGTTTTCGGTTAATGGTATCCGTCAGCTTATGAGCAGCACGCCGATTCACTCGGTTGATGACGTCAAGGGCAAAAAAATGCGCGTCATCCAGAGCCCTTTGCACGTCGCTATGTGGAAGGCCGCCGGGGCTAATCCTACGCCAATCCCAGCTCCTGAGATATACAACTCAATGCAAACAGGGGTGATCGACTTTTTCGATAATACAGCGACTAACTATCTTACGAATCGCTTCTATGAGGTTGCGCCTTACTACGTAAAAACTGGGCACGTTTATGCGATGGGGACTTGGGTGGTTTCACAAAGCTGGTGGCAGCGTTTGCCGGAGGAATATCAGCAAGAAATCACCAAGGCTGCCAACGAAGTCCAGGAGCAGCTGCCTGCGATGCGCCAGCAAGATGATAAGGCGGCTCTAGCCAAGACTGTCGAGGATGGTGCCACCATCATTGAGATCGATGATAAAGGGCCTTGGAAAGAGGCCATGCAGCCCGTCAGAGAGGAGTACATCAAGAAAATTCCCAACGGCAAGGCACTCGTCTCGCTAATTGAGAACGCCGACTGAAGCTTGGAGGCGGCCCCGCCACAATGGTGGGGCTGCACGTTCCATTTCACCTCAATGGCGTTGCCATTCTGGAGCGTATCGAATGTCTGCCTATCGCCTTTCGCACACGCTGCCTGTGCTGAGTCTGGAGCGCGCCGCTGCTGGGCTGGAGTCGGTGGTCCGCCTGTTAGTCTTCGTCACTTTGCTGGCGATGACGATAGACGTATTCGCTGGCGTAGTCTCGCGCTATGTATTCAATGACGCCTTTTCGTGGACCGCTGAGTTTGCGGTTTGGTCGTTCACCTGGTTGATCTTCCTCGGGGCGGCGTTAGGGATCCGCCAGCAGCGCCACGTCGCTGCTGATTTTTTGACCAAGAATGTATCTGGTTGGTCGGCAGAACTACTGAGCTTCATCCAGAGCCTGATCTTGGCTCTGACGGTAATGATGATGATGTTCAGTGGCTACCAGCTTGCCGAGATGGTCGGCGGAGTCAGTGCTAGCTTGGAGTGGCCTAAGATATATAAGTACGCGGTCATTCCTGTATTTGGTCTGATTGGCTTGGTATTCCTGCTTGCTCGAGATGCTGACAACACGCGTACCCTGATTCGCAATTTCTTGGCACTTGGTATTGCCGGTCTGCTTTATCTAGGTCTCGATCATGGCTTGCTTTCTCCGTTACAGGGTATTTCGCCTAGCCTGATCATGTTGGCCGCATTCTTCGTGGCTTTAGGTGTTGGTGTACCGGTCTCCTTTTCTTTGATGTTCGGGGTCTTCCTGGCTAACTCGGCGTCGTTCATTCTTCCAGCGCCAGCGATAGTGCAGAACATGGTCACGGGTTCGACCAAGTTCATTCTATTGGCTATCCCCTTTTTCCTTTCGACCGGCTACCTGCTCAATCTGGGCGGTCTGTCCACGCGCCTGATCGACTTTGCCTCCAGCCTGGTGGGTCATTTACGTGGCGGCTTAGCCCACGTCAACGTACTCAATAGCCTGATGGTAGGTGGTATTTCCGGTTCGTCGAGCGCCGACGCTGCTAGTAGCACCAAGATCCTGGTTCCTGAAATGGTGCAGCGTGGCTACTCACCGGCCTTCTCCTGTGCGGTCACGGCTTCATCGGCGATTCTGCCCAATGTCGTGCCGCCCGCGATTGCCATGCTGGTTTACGCTTCAGTGGCGAATGTCTCCATCGCTCGGTTGTTCATGGCCGGTATCCTGCCAGCAATTCTCTGTGCGGGCGTTCTGATGGGGGTCTCCTACTTGATATCTGTGCGTCGTCAGTACCAGACGGCCACTGCTCGAGCCCCCTGGAGCGATGTTTGGCGTAGCTTCCTGCGTGCCCTACCGGTGCTGGTCATTACCGTTGGTGTTCTGGGAGGAATTCGATTTGGCATTATCACCGCTACCGAAGCGGGGGTCATAGCGTTGATCTGGACGTTCGTTCTCGGCAAGTTTGTATTCCGCGAATATGGCTGGAAGAAGTTCTATCGTGCCTTCGCCGAATGCGGGACCGACGCCGCCTTGGTGGGTTTTTTGATCGCTGCCTCGGTACCCTTCGCCTGGGTTCTGATCGCCGAGCAAGTACCCCAGGAGATTGTCGCTTGGGCAAGTACCATCGTTGATGGCCAACTGGGATTGTTCATCATCCTGCTGGTGGTCTTGGCGGCGGCGGGGATGTTTCTCGATCTGACCCCGGCGATGCTGATCATCGCTCCACTGTTCTTACCGATGATGACGAACGCTGGGGTCGACCCTGTTCAGCTCGGTATCATTATGATCATTGTCCTGCAGCTCGGCGGTGTCTCTCCGCCAGTGGGGCTTTTGGTGTTTATCTCATCCCAGATCGCCAAGGTGTCACCTTCAGCAGTATTCAGGGCCGTGGTGCCCTTTATTGCGGGGGCTATGATGGTAGTGGTTCTACTATGTTTATTTCCGTTCCTGACGATAGGGCTTTGGGAGCTTTGGGGATGATCATAAAACGTATCTAACGTATGTGGTTTGCATACTGCGTGACAAGATAGATACGTGACCTGCTGTCAGCCGACGTGTCGTTTCACGCCGGCTGAGTGGGAAGCGCGAGCAATTCGCGCTCCAGAGCGAAGATGTGCGGGTCGTCGTGTCCCATTTCGCGCAGCGCTTGGGCCAGGTTGAGCAGGTAATCGCGGTTGGGGCCGCTGGGGCCGTGGGACTCGGCGATCTGTCGGGCGATGGCGGTATCAGGCGCCGGCCCCAGGAAGGCGGCATTGTCCTCGCTGGCGAGGTAGACCAGGCCCTCGCGGCTTTCCTCTCCCTCGACGTCATCGAAGTGCAGCGCTGTGACCACGCGCAGGTAGCCGTTTTTCTCGCGCACATCCAGCGGGCCGAGCACGTCCTGGGTGATGCGGTAGGCCATGCCGTGGCAGACCGCGCCGGGGCGTTCGGTCAGCGTAGCGACACGGCCCGGCGCCTGTGGCGTGCCGCGGTGGTCGTGCGAGCCCTGCCAGAAACGTCTTTCCCAGCCGATGATATGCGCAGGCCGGCTCTCCAGAAACGAGAAATCCGCCTTCCAGATCAGAGAACCATAGCCGAACAGCCAGATCGCCTCATGGTCGTTGAAATGCGTCATTTGCTGGTTGATTGCGGTGGTATCGAGCGTCATGACTCTCTTGCGTACATCGAGTGAATAAACGGGAATCTATCCCCGATTATGCACGTTTTGGCGTTGGTATGCGGCATACCTCTTTTTGCACCATCGCGGTGCGCATTCGATTCGGCTATGCTCAAGGGCCGATTCTTCGGGCCGTTTCCATTACACGTAGCGGGGCGCATTACGATAGGCGCCGCGTGGTCTTTCTTCATGGAGGTGGGTATGTCGCCGTCCCTGCTGGGAATCTTGATCATGTGCGCTGGGGTGTTGTGCCTTGCGCTGGGCGATGCGATTTCCAAGTGGCTAGGCGCCACGTACGACCCGATTCAGATCATCTTCTTCCGCACTCTGATCTCGCTGCCGTTGATCGCACTGTTGGCACGCTTCAATGGCGGCTGGCAAAAGCTCAAGACCCGGCGCCCGGGCGTTCATCTCCTGCGCGGTTTGATCTTTGCCGGCACGATGTTCTGTTTCGTCACCGGCCTGACGCTACTGCCATTGGCGGAAACCACCGCCATTGCCTTCGCCGCGCCATTGTTCGTGACGCTGCTTTCCGGCCCGCTGCTCAAGGAACGCGTCGAACGCTTGCCGTTCATCGCTTCGCTGGTGGGCTTCGCCGGCGTTCTGATCGTGGTGCGTCCTGGCGCGGCGGGCTTCCAATGGGGAGCGCTGATCGTCGTCGGCGCGGCGGTGTGCTATGCGTTGATGATGATCACTGCGCGGCGCTACGGCGGTAAGGAAAGCCTGTGGGCGATGGTCTTTTACGCCACTCTGGTACCCCTGATCGTCAGTGCGATATTGCTACCCAACGTTTGGAAGATGCCTGAGGGGGTGGCGTGGCTGGGTTTCATTGGCTCTGGCATCTTCGGCGTGGGCGCGGTGTCGTGCATTACGCTGGCGTTTCGTTACGCCCCGGCGGCGCTGGCGGCGCCGTTCGATTACACTGCCATGGTCTGGGCGGTGCTGCTGGGCTGGTGGTTGTGGGGTGAAGTACCGGATATCTGGGTCTTCATCGGCGCGCTGGTGATCATCGGTAGCGGCGTCGCCATTGCCATGTATGAACGGCAGGTAGCCATCAAGGCGCGTCCCACGACATAAAGCCGTGAGTACGAGAGAGGCTATGCCGGATATCTCGGCGCGGTTTTATCAGATATTTTTTATAAAAAGGCCCGGCTGTGCTCAAGTCTGCCCTTGGCAGGTCGATATTGGGTACGGCCGTCTACCACGGCGTCAACATTCCTTAACATCCTTCTGATTAACTCGTCGTACTCCTTCCCCATGAGACGCCGAGCCGGGTACGACGATGCGGATCAAGACCTCGTTCAAGATAGCGATCTTGTTGTTGTTCGTTGCTTATCGAGCAGCGTGCATGGTGCGTGTGATTCGTAGGGCACGGCGTGTGTCGGCCGAACGTCGCTCGCCCGTGGTCTAGGGCCGCGCGCTCGGCGTCACGCGGGCAAGTGCGTGGCGATGCGTTCGGCCTGCCGATACCGGGATGCCTGCATGTCCGCCATGCCGTCGAGCACATGCGCATGTACGGACGCCGGTGCGGTATCTGGCCGCCCGGCGTCGAAGGGCGGCTCGGGTGCATATTCCAGCGTCAGTTGCGCCGCCTGGGCGGTCTCGTCACCCAGCAGCTCGGCGATGACCGTCAGCGCCAGATCGATGCCGGCCGTGACGCCTCCGCCGGTGATGAGGTTGCCGTCCCGCACGACGCGCCCCGCATCGGGGATGGCGCCGAAGAGTGGCAGCATGTCTCGCCAGGCCCAGTGACAGGCCGCACGTCTCCCCCGCAGAAGGCCGGCCGCGCCCAGGATCAATGAGCCGGTGCAGACCGATGTCAGGTACCGCGAGGTACTGGCGAGCCGCTGAATGGCGTGAAGGAATCGTGCATCCTCTGCGGCGTCGAGGCACCCCAGCCCGCCCGGTACGCACAACACGTCGCATGCCTCGATAACGTCCAGGTCGGCCAGGTTGGCGAAGGTCAGCCCCTGGGCCTCTACCGGCAGGCCGCCGACGGAGGCGACCACGACCTCGGTTTGGGGCACACGCGAGAAGAATTGATGAGGTCCGGTGAAATCCAACTGCGTGACGCCGGGATAGATCGGTATCACGATATGTATTGTCGACGCCATGGCGGTATCCGTAGGCAAGGGTTGTCTCATGCAGAATAGCGCGCATGAAAAAAATCGCCCGTGGTCCAGGAGGCCACGGGCGATCAAAGGTCATGGCACCGGACGGCGCCTGACCCAGTAGGTCACGTGTAACGGGTTACTTCTGCAGCTTGACCATGCGCAGGTACGGCTTCTTCTCGTCCCAGCCTTGCGGGAAGAGTTCCTTAGCCTTTTCGTTATCGACCGAGGGCACGATGATGCAGTCGTCGCCTTCGGTCCAGTTGACCGGTGTGGCGACCTTCTGGCTGTCGGTCAGCTGAAGGCTATCCAGCACGCGCAGGATCTCTGAGAAGTTGCGACCGGTACTGGCCGGATAGGTCAGTGTCAGGCGCACTTTCTTGCTGGGGTCGATAATGAAGACGCTACGCACCGTCAGGGTGTCGTTGGCGTTGGGATGAATCATCCCGTATAGCGAGCTGACCTGACGGTCGGCATCCGCCAACAGTGGGAAATTCAGGCCATGGCCCTGGGTTTCCTTGATGTCGCCTTCCCATGCCTTGTGATCGTCCAGCGGATCTACGGAGAGACCGATGGCCTTGGCGTTGCGTTTCTCGAATTCCGGCTTCAGGCGCGACACTTCGCCGAGCTCGGTGGTGCAAACCGGGGTGAAATCCTTGGGATGCGAGAACAGGATGACCCAGTTGTCGCCGGCCCACTCATGGAAGTTGATCGTTCCGTCGGTGCTATCTTGGGTGAAATCCGGGGCAATATCGCCGAGTTGTAGTGCCATGGCGTCCTCCTTTCACTGATTGGCGAAGCATTGAGCATCGCATCACAAACTAGGGCATGGGAAACAATGGATTTCGCTAAGCAAATGCATCTTGGGTATTTGCCCATACGTGACGCTTCCCGCGCCCCTCTCTCCAACACATGGTGACGCGCCCCGGGGATCACAAGGGGGCGCCGCGAGACTCAAGCGCGGATATAGGCCCAGCCCTGCGCCTGCAGTTCGGCGAGCGTGACCACTGCGGCCTCGACTTCCCCGAGGCCGCCGGGGTTGTCCAGCGCCTGGGTCGCGAGGGTATTGCGGCAAAGCCGCAGCCAGGCATCGGTGGCCGGGTCGGGCGTGTCCAGGGCGGCGGCCACGGCGGCGCCGTTGGCCACGATCAGCATCTCGGTGTCGGGCCGTGCCCGGGCCAGGTTGAGTGCATTGCGCCGGGCGCGGGCGAGGCCATCGGCGGTGGGAGCATGCAATACGACACGCAAGGCACTCATGAGGTCGTCTCCTCGGGGGTGGCGGCAACACCGATATGCTGTTCCAGGCGCTGCACGTGGTCGCGAAAGCCGCTCTGCTCGCGGCGCCGGGCGAGCGGCAGGTCGATGGTGACGATATCACGCACCGTGGCCGGCGCGCCTTTGTCGGGTTTGGCCAGCACCACGACGCGGTCGGCGAGGAGGACGGCCTCCTCGATGTCATGAGTGACGAAGACGATCGCCGCGTCGCTGCGCTGGCGCAGCTCGGTGAGTTCGCTCTGCAGGCGCTGGCGGGTCAGGGCGTCGAGTGCGGAGAACGGCTCGTCCATGAACAACACCCGAGGCCGTACCGCCAGTGCGCGGGCGATGCCCACTCGCTGTTGCTGACCGCCGGACAGCGTGCGTGGCCAGCGCTCGGCGAGTTCCTCGAGCCCGACTAGTGACAGCGGTTCCATGGCACGGGTACGGCGCTCGTCGCGGGATAGTCCCAACCCTTCCAGGCCCAGCTCGACATTGGCGCGCACGCGGCGCCAGGGAAATAATCGCGGCGCCTGGAAGACCATCGAACAGTCGCGGCTGGCCGACGCCTCGGCGGTGGAGAGATGGACGTCGCCACGCTGCGGGGCCAGCAAGCCGGCGAAGGCGCGCAGCAGGGTGGATTTGCCCACGCCCGAAGCGCCGACCATGGCCACGAATTCGCGCGGGGCCACTTCGAGGTCGATGTCGTCGAGCACGACGTCGTCGGCAAAGCCCAGACGTACGCCGCGTGCCGTCAGGACGGGCGCGGACGCGTCATTCATTGCTGCCACCGTAGAACCCTCCGCTGAATGCGCATGAACAGGAAGTCGAACAGGGCGTAGAGCGCGGCGATGGTCAGCATGTAGACCACCACCACATCGGTGGCGAGCAGGCCCGAGGCTTCCATCATGCGCTGGCCGATGCCGGGAATGCCGAACAGCTCGGCGGCGACCACCGTCATCCAGCCTTGGCCCAGGCCGGCACGCAGTCCCCCGAGGATGCCCGGCGCCGCCGCCGGCAGGCTGATCTTGGCCAGCCGCGCGCTGAAACCGCCCTGGCCGAAGGCCCGGGCGACTTCGTAGTAGCCGTCGTCGATGGCGCGCACCGCGCTGTAGCTGGTGAAGTAATTGATCCAGAACACGCCGATGCTGATGATGAAAGCAGCGGCGGTTTCGGTCACGCCGAACCAGATGATCGCGAAGGGGATCCAGGCCAGCGGCGGAATCGGCCGCAGCAGGCGTGCCAGCCAGCTGTGGGCGGCATCGAACCGGGGCAGCAGCGCCGCGGCCATGCCGACCGCAATCCCCAGCACCGAGCCGATCACCAGGCCGATACTGTAATGGGAGAGGCTCGACAACACGACGTCGAGCCAGATGCCGTCCAGCACTTCCGCCCAGAGTACCCCGGGAATCTGCGAGGGCAATGGCACCAGGTTGCTCGGCAGCCAGCCCACGCGCAGGGCCGTCTCCCAGAGCGTCACCAGGGTGGCAAGGCTGACGGCGCTGATCAGGGTGCGTCGATGGCGTGCGGGACGCGTCATGGCGCTGCGTTCTCCGTCGAGGGCATCACGGCGTCATAGACCGACGTATCGAAGAGCGCATCCACGTCCACGGGCTTCTTCAGCGTGCCGATGCGACGCTGGAAGTCGGCCATGGTACGCGTGGCGTCGATGATCATGTGCGGGTCGGCCAGATAGTTGGACGACGGCGAGGACAAGGCGGCGGTGACAGTTTCCTCGTCGATGAGCCGCTTGCCGACGAACTCGCGCACGTACGGCGCGGCCTTCGCGGGCTCGTTCTCGAGCATCTCGGTGGCGCGGACGTGCTGCGCGACCAGAGCCTGGATCGCCTCGGGATGCTCCTTGAGCACGGCCTCGCGTACTGCCAGCACCGCGCCGGGCTGGTGAGGCAGCATGTCGTTGCCGCGTGCCACGACTCGAGCGTCGGGATCGCGTTGCTGCACGACACTGAGGATCGGCTCGAGGGTAGAGGCGGCGTCCGCCGCGCCAGCCAGCAGCGATTGCTGAACCCTTGAGGCCCCCATGGTGACGATATCCACCGCGTCCGCGTCGACCCCGATCTGTTCTTCCAGCCAGTAGCGCAGCACGGTGTAGGGTACCGAGCCATTGGGGAAGGTGGCGATCTTGGGCTTGCGGCCCTGCGTCTCGGTGAACTGGGCAATGGCGGCCGCCGGATCATTGCCCTCGAAGGCATTGGCGAGCTCGCCGCGGGCGATCAGCCCGATCTGCTCCTGGATGCTGGCGGCGAGCACTTTGATCGGCACACCGTTGGCTCGGGCGACCATGGCCGGCCCAATGCCGAAGTTCATCACGTCGAGCTTGCCGGATGCCAGCGCCTGCACCATGGCCGGACCGCTGGAGAAGCGCGTCAACTCGAGATCCAGCCCCGCCTCGTCGGTCCAACCGGCGCCCTCCATGACGAACAATTGCGCGACCGGCAGGATGGGCATGTAGCCGACCTCGAGAGTCGTCGTTTCGTTGTTCTGGGCCAGGGCCGCGCCCGGCAGCAGGGCGGTCAGCGCGAGCGCGCCGATCCAGTGAAACAGTCGTCGCATGGCGAGTCTCCGGGGGTAAGCGATAGGTTCGCCACTATAGCGACTCGCCGATAATAACGAAAAAGCCCCGAATAACGATTTGGTTATAAGAATATGCGCGTTGCCCGTGAGGCGTTCACGGTGCCGGGCCAGCAGCGCCTAAGTAGTGCTTGCGCCAGTAGCGGATATTCAGCGAGGAGACCGTGACCTCACGGCCACTGCCGGGGGCGTGGATCATCCGTCGGTCGCCCAGATAAATCCCGACGTGGGTGGCGCGGTCCCCGGCGCCGAAGAACAGCAGATCCCCGGGACGTGCCTGCTCGCGAGAATCGAGCGTCTGGTACTGCTGATTGGATGTGCGTGGTACATCAATCCCAGCCGCATGGTATGCCACTTGCACCAGCCCGGAACAATCCAACCCAGTCTCCAGCGAATTGCCGCCCCACTTATAAGGTGTGCCCAGCGCCTGCTTGGCGTTGGAAATGATCAATGCTCGCTCGATGGAGAGGCCCTCCGCCGTGGTCGGGCCGGGATCGTGCGTCTCGATGCGTTGGCTCGACGAACACCCGGCCAGAACGAGCAGGCATAAAAGCAGCGCCAAAGTCGCTTGTAAGCGCGGCGCAGCCACTGCCGCGGACGATGAATGGGTGACAGGATCACTCTCCATGCGAGCTCCTACAGTCGGAATCCGATGAGTGACAAGAATGCCAGCAGTGTAGCCAAAGATGCTACGGGGTGAGAGCGCCAGCTCATACTGGCGCCGCTTTGTTAAGGTCGACCGTTGATCGGGCCTGAATATGGGCTTGCAGGCTCAACGCGAGCTGACGCGCCGCCTCCTTGGGGCGTCCCGGGCTGCGGTGCAGAGCGATTTCAGTCATGGGCAGCTCGGGGAGCCCCTCGACGCTATCGATGATGCTCAGGTCCGAGCCCAGCATGGAGGGTGTGAGCACCGTTATCGCCAAGCCCGCGCGTACCGCGGCCGTAAGGCCGGACAAACTGGCGCTGGTATAGGCGATTCGCCAGGGGATACCTACGGCGTCGAGTGCCGCCAGGGCGCGTTCCCTGAAGATGCAAACCCCATCTGTAGAGACCGCCAGGGGCAGCGGTGTGCGGCGTTGGGTGTCATGTCCGGGGGCACCGGCCCACACCGTGGGCTCCTGACACAGCACCTCGCCGCCAGGGCTCTTGGGCTGACGCGTGGTGATCGCCAGGTCCAGGCTGCCGGTGCGAACGCTTTGCACCAGGTCCACGCTGAGCCCGCAATCCACCTGCAGCTCGACCCCCGGGTACTGGGCCTCGAACTCGGACAGCGCCTCGGGGAGGTAGACCACGTAATCGTCGGGTATTCCCAGGCGTACCACGCCATCCAGCCGTTGCTCGCTGACATCCTGCCAGGCGAGCGCGTTTTGGCGCAGCATCTGCCGTGCGTGCGAGAGCAGGCGTTCCCCCGCCGGCGTAGGGGTCGGCGCTTTCCGCCCGCGCTGCAACAAGGGCTGCCCGAAGGTTTCTTCCAGACGCTTCATGTGCGCACTGACGGTCGATTGTGCTAGATGCAAGGCATCCGTCGCTGCGGTAAACCCTCCCTTGTCCACCACCGTGACGAAGGTGTTGAGCACCACTAGATCTAAGGGACGAAAGTTAGCCATTCAGTACCATCACGAATCATGATCGAAATATCGAAACTCTTCGTTTCCATGATAATTCATGCGGCTCCAGACTGCTCGCGTCACATACCACCCACGCCGATTCGGTATACACAGGAGCAGGCCATGACCAGCACACGCACCACCACCGGACTACTGGCGGGCCTTCTGACCGTCACGCTCTGGGCCAGCCTGCCGGTATTGCGCGATCTGATCAATCTGCCTCCCATGTTGACGGCAGCAGTGGCCATGGGGGCGGCTGCGCTGATGGCACTGCTCATGGGATGGCGTGGTGCATCGTCCGGCGTGGCCGCCTGGCGCGACGGGAAGTTCTGGCTGATGGGGGTCGGTGGCCTGACAGGCGCGCTGTATTTCTATTTCTCCGCCCTGAGCAAGGGCGACCCGGCCAAGATCACGCTCGTGACGTACCTCTGGCCGTTGGGATTCATGCTCGTGGCAGACTTGCTGGCCGGGCGTGGTCTTAGGGCGCGTACCTTACTGGGGTCGGCCGTGGCGTTTGCGGGGCTGGTGCCGCTGGTGCTCTCGAACGCTCAGGGCGAATCGACCTCGGCACTGGGCTATATGCAGGGCATGGCCTCCGGCGCTTCCTGGATCATGTTCTCCCTCTATCTCCGGGGGCGCGCCGCCTTGTCCTGGGTGGACTACAAGCACCTGTTCGCCGTTGCCGCCGTCGCCTCCTGGGGGCTGCACCGTGCGTTCGAAACCGCTCCCGAGCACGCGACGGCGATGGACTGGGGCGTGGCGGCGCTCATCGGGATCGGCCCTTATGGACTGGCGTTCATCACCTGGGGCTACGCCCTGCTGAGAAGCTCCTCCACGTTGCTGGGCGTGCTGACGTATTTCGTGCCCGTCATGTCGTCGGTGCTGCTGATCCTGGTGGGGCGTGCCGCGTTCAGTCTGCCGTTGGTCATCGCCTTCGTGGGTGTGCTGGGCAGCGCCGTCATTACGCAGTTGAAGAGACGTCCCCAGGGGGCGGTGAGTTCTTGAGACGACAGCCGCTCCGTTCGGGGCGGCTGTCGCCGAGGATGCCGAGTGGCATGTACAGGCCCGGTCAATGCGCCATCATTTCCCGTGCGATGGCGTCACCGTCTAGATGGGAGGGGTAGTAGGTCGGCCAGTTCGTGACCTCGTCCAGCAGGGCGGCGCGATCGTCGCCCCAGTAAAGATGGTAGTGGTCGGCATCCATGGGAGAGATGGTGTGATCGCTGAACTGGATGTAGCGAGGCGCGTCGGCGCTGCCACCATCGCGCTCGAAGATATAGCGCACCCCGCGATTGCCCGCCTCGTAGGTGAGGATTTCATGGCCGTCGTAGGTGTATTCCCCCGTGCGCTTGCCGTTGTCTCCGTAGAACGAGACCTGATCGCCCTCGATCACGATGCGGTCGACGTCCGTGCGATAGCCGGTCGTGTAGTACTGCTTGTAGTCGGCAGCCGTCTTGTCATCGCTTTGTGCGGCCTTGTGCGCGAAGACGTCATCCAGCGTGCCGTTCTGCAGATAGGGGTAGACCGACTGCCAGTCGCCCTCCCAGTCCGACAAGGCGCGATCCTCGACCTGATCATCATCGAAGTAACCGGCGTAGATATCGCTGTCGTGATGATCGTGGGAGTGATCGTGCTCATGCTTATGGTCATGATCGTGGCTGTGATCGTGCTCATGTGGATGGTGGTCGTGGTCATCCTGCTGCGCGACGGCCGGTGGCACGCTCGCCAGCGATAGCAGGCCGAGCGCGAGAGCGGCATGAGTGGATAGGTGACGCATCGTGATCTCCTGGTACTCATTGCGGTATGGTGGCTGAAAAGCGATTAATACGTTATAACATAACTTTTTCGGAGGCCAGTTCCAGTGGTCGTTTTTTTGCCGCATGATACCGATTCAGGAATTTGGCTCATCGATAGGGGAGCAGGAAGCGCAATGAAAGGGTGGCTGCTGGGGGTATCGCTGACGTTACTGGGTGGGTGGAATGTGGCACTGGCGCAGGATGACGCGCCGGACAGGCAAGCTCGCGAGGTGCTCGATCCCATCATCGCGTCGTTGATGGAGACGCAGCAGATCCCCGGCATGGCGGTCGCCCTCGTCGGGCCGAAGGGCACGACGGTCGCCCATTACGGCGACGCCAACCGCGAGACCGGCACGCCGGTCGACGACGACACCCTGTTCGAGATCGGCTCGCTCAGCAAGACATTGACCGCGACCCTGGCCTCGTTGGCCGCCGTCGAGGGCGAGCTCGACCTCGAGGCGCCCGTGAGCCTTTACCTGCCTGAGCTCGAAGGCAGCGCCTTCGACAGGATCGATGGGCGCAACCTCGGTACTCACACCGGCGGCGGGCTGCCGCTGTTCGTGCCTGACGAAGTGACCGACCATGCATCGCTGATGACCTGGTATCGAGACTGGCAGCCAAGCGAGCCCATCGGCGAGAGCCGTACCTATTCCAACCTGGGGATCGGCCTTTTGGGGCTGGAGACGGCGGCGAGCCTGGGGGGCGAATTCGTGCCGACGATGCGCGCCAAGGTGCTGGCGCCGCTCGGCATGCGGGACACCTGGTACGATATTCCCGAGGCGCACATGGCGCACTACGCCATGGGCGAGGCCAAGGACGGCCAGCCGATCCGTGTCTCGCCCGGCGTGCTCGACGACGAAGCCTACGGGCTCAAGACCACGGCCGCCGATCTGGCCGGGCTGGTGCGAGCCAACCTGCATCTCGCGGATGTCGACGCCGAGCTTCAGCAGGCCATCGATGCGACCCGCCAGGGCCATTACCGGGTCGGCGACATGACCCAGGCCCTGATCTGGGAGCAGTATCCGCTGCCCGTGGCGCTCGATACCCTGCGCGCCGGCAACGGTTACGACATGATCCTCGAGCCCAACGCGGCCGAGGCGATCGTGCCGCCGCAGGCGCCACGCGACGATGTCTGGGTCAACAAGACCGGCTCCACCAACGGCTTCGGCGGCTACCTCGTGATGCTTCCCGGCGAACAGACGGGGCTGGTGATGCTGGCCAACAAGAACTATCCCAATGACGCGCGCGTCGAGGCAGCCTACCGCATCCTGTCCGAACTCGGGGTCCTCGACACGCCGTAAGGCATTAGGGGGCCGCTGGGCCTTGAAACGACGCCCAAGCGGCCGGGCCTCTCAGTCCGGTACCGGCGTCTCGAAGGTATCGCGCCGGCGCACCGTCAGCGTGGTACCGATCGAGGCGACGATGATCAGGCCGATGGCCAGCCACTGCAGGCCACTCAAAAGCTGGCTCAGGAACAGCAGGCCGGAGAGCGCGCCGATCGCCGGTTCCAGACTCATCAGCGTGCCGAAGGTCTGGGTCGGCAGGCGCGGCAGTGCCACCATTTCGAGCGTGTAGGGCAGGGCGGTGGAAAGCACGGCGACGGCGAGTGCCAGCGGGAGGACCTCCGGCGCGAAAATCGCCGGGCCGACGTCGATCAAACCGACGGGGGCGATCACCACCGCCGCGATGGTGATGCCCAGCGTGGCGCTCTGGGCGCCATTGACCGAGCCTGCCTTTTGTCCGAACAGGATATACAGCGCCCAGCAGACGCCGGCTCCCAGCGCACAGGCCGCGCCGTAAGGATCGACCGCGCCGTTGCTGTCATCGCCCAGCAACAGAAGACATGTCAGGCCGAGCACGGCGAATGCCACCCACAGCAGGTCCAGCCAACGCCGCGAGGAGAGCATCGCCACCGTCAGCGGCCCGGTGAACTCCAGCGCCACCGCGATCCCCAGCGGAACCGTCTGTAGCGCCTGGTAGAACAGCAGGTTCATGACGCCCAGGGCGACGCCGTAGATCACGGTCGACTTCCAGGCACGGCGGCTGAACCGCTGGCGCCAGGGCCGCATCACGACCAGCAGTATCAGCGCGGCGAGGATTAGGCGAATCGAGGTCGTGCCGGTGGCGCCGATGACCGGAAACAAGGTCTTGGCGATGGACGCCCCGGTCTGGATGGAGCACATTGCCACGATCAGCATGGCCACCGGCCAAACCCTGGCCACGAATTCGCGCATGGCGACTGACATGACACCTCCTTTGTTCTGCGGCATGCTGCCCTTCTGACGGCGCCAGTCGCTTCCCGCTGACATGGCCGGACGCTGGCATTCGAGAGAACCGCGATTGTACGGATGGGCAATATAGTGCACAAGTCTAGCGAGCGCCCCGATGTCCTGGTGCACGTCGCCGCCAACGTGAGGCGTCTGCGTCAGGGGGCGTCGCTGAGCCAGCAGGTGTTGGCCGAGCGGGCCGGCGTGAGTCGGCGGATGCTGGTCAATATCGAAAAGGGCGACGTCAATGTCAGCCTGAGCACGCTGGATCGACTCGCCGAGGCGCTGGGGGTGCTGTTCTACGCCCTGGTTCAGCCGCCGGACAGTGAGGACTCGGCGCGCATCGACGAAGTCGCCTGGGTGGGGCGATTCCCCGACAGTCACGCCCGGCTGCTGGCGAGCAAGCCGGCGCGACAGGAGGTCGAGCTGTGGTCCTGGTCGATGGAGCCCGGAGAGAGTTACGAGTCCGTCGCCGATGGCACCGGCTGGCACGAGATGCTGGTGGTGATCGAGGGCACGCTGACCCTGGAGCTCGCGGACCGCGAGGTGACGATCGAGGCTGGTGACTTTCACGTCTACCCCAGCGACCAGTTCCACCGTTACCGCAACGAAGGCGCGGGGCGGCTACGTTTCATCCGCAACGTGGTGCACTGACGTCAAGTATCCATCCAAGCACCGATCCAGGTGCCAATGGCGATCTGCGTGGCCTCGTGACTGGCTGATGGCACGCACGTGCCCGCTTACCCGGCGTCCACCTGCACCGTCACCACGCTGTCATCGAACGCCAGTCGGTCGGCAATTGCCGCCATATTCGCCAGCGGGTTGGCGTATTGCCAGGCGATGTCGGGATGTTCGTCAGTGCTGTAGTAGGTGGCGTCGCCCTTGAAGGGGCAGTGCGTCACGGTGGTGGAGCGCAACAGTTGCGCCATCTGCACGTCGCTTTCGGGTAGGTATTGGTGCGGGGGATACCCGCGCTCGCGCAGCTCGACGGCGTGCGTGCTGTCGGCGAGCAAGGTGTCGCCGTCCCATACCCACACGCGATGCGTGTGGGGGTGCAGGCTGATGCGGTCTTGCGTGGTGTCTGCTGACATGGAGCCTCCCGGGCTATGGAGTGTCTTCCGGCAAGAGGGCGTCGGAGAGGGCGCGTTTCACGGCGGCCTGGGCATGCAACGCCGTGGTGTCGTAGAGCGGTACCTGAGTGTCGGTTGCCTTGATCAACATGGCGATTTCAGTGCAGCCGAGAATCACCGCCTGCGCGCCCCGCGCATGCAAGGCGTCGATCACGGCGAGAAATGCCTCTCGCGAGGCGGCTTCGATGCGCCCGAGGCACAGTTCCTCGAAAATCACCCGATGCACGCGTTCGCGCTGGGTGTCGTCGGGCACGATCACGTCGATACCGTAACGCTCGCTCAGGCGTTGCTTGTAGAAGTCCTGCTCCATGGTGAAGCGCGTGCCCAAGAGCCCGACTCGGGTGATGCCGTCGGCGACCAGGCTTTCGGCCGTGGCGTCGGCGATGTGCAGCAGCGGGATGTCGATGGCCGCTTCCACCTGCGGTGCCACCTTGTGCATGGTGTTCGTGGCGATCAGCAGAAAATCCGCGCCGGCGTGCTCGATCTGGCGCGCGGCGGCGGCCAGCGCCTCTCCGGCCGCGTCCCAGCGTCCGTCTCGCTGCAAGGTCTCGATCTCGGCGAAGTCGACGCTTACCATCGCGATCTTCGCCGAGTGAAAGCCGCCCAGCGCCTGTTTTACGCCTTCGTTCAGCGCCCGATAGTAGCTCTCGGTGGACTCCCAGCTCATTCCGCCGAGCAAACCAATGGTGCGCATGATGAACTCTCCTTGCGTGAAAAAGCGAAATAAAGCGCCGCGACGTGCTGTCGACTCACGAGGCGGATTGTCGCACCCCATCTTGTATCATAACGCTGCAGGCCGTCTCTGGCCCGGGTTGCGTGAAGAGCCCTCGCCCCCACCCGTGGGCACGCGCGATCATTCGGCTGTGTAGGAAAGAGGGCTGCGATAGTATGGAATGCGTCTGACGACCCCACGGCCGAGTCCATGCCTTTTTCCCCGCGTACATCCATGCGTCGTTTTACCGCCTGGCTGAGCTTGTTCGCCATGCTGCTGGTGGTGTGCGGCCCGGTGGTCGGGCAGGCCAGTGCCTCCCTGCGGCACGATGCGATGCCTGCGCACGCCGAGGCCGGGCACGGTGATCACTCGCGGGGCGGTCACGTCGCATCGGTCGGCCTGCACGATCAGTGCCCCTACTGCTCCCTATTCGGCCATTTCCCGGTCATCGAGGGGGCTTTCACCGCCTCGATAGTGGACAACGCCGCCGTCATCGCGCCGCATGCGCCAAGAGTGCTCGCATCTCAGGCGGTGACGACCACCTTCCCCAACGCGCTGACCCGCGCTCCCCCGTTGGCGTGCCATCACGCATAAGCGGTCTCGACTCCGAACTTGGTGCGTTTGCACGCCGCGCCTGCGCCGGAGTCGTCGGCCACAGGATGGATTCGGCTACCGAACGGTAGCCATGGCACGCTACTCGGGGGCTTCATGTCTCGTACTTCTGCGCGTTCTTCACGTGACGCCAGCGACCTCTACCGGGCGGTCTGGCGCTGGCATTTCTACGCGGGTCTCATCGCGATTCCCTTTCTGATCTCGTTGGCGGTGACCGGCGGGCTCTACCTCTTCAAGGATGAGATCGACCAGTGGCTCAACGCGGACATCGTGCGCGTCGAGGCGCAATCGTCAGCGGCGGTGTCGCCGCAGCAACAGTTGGATGCTGCCATGGCGGCGCATCCCGGCGAGGCGTTTCGTTACGTGCCTCCTGCTGCCTCCAACCTTGCCGCGGAGGTCGACATCACCACCGCCGACGGCAAGCAAGCCGTCTACGTCGATCCTTACACCGGCGAGGTCACCGGCACGATTCCCTATCAAGGCAGCGTGATGTGGATCGTGCGCACCATCCACAGTCTCAACTACTTCGGCGAGACGGCGACCCTGATCATCGAGATCGTCGGCGGCTGGTCGATCCTGCTCGTGCTGACCGGGATCTATCTGTGGTGGCCGCGCGGCCGACGCGGCGGCGTGATATCGGTACGTGCGACCCCGTCGAAGCGAATGTTCTGGCGTGACCTTCACGCCGTCACCGGCATTTTCGTCGGGGGCTTCATTCTCTTTCTGGCGATTACCGGCATGCCGTGGTCCACGGTGTGGGGCAGCAAGGTCAACGAACTCGCCAACGGTCACAACTTCGGCTATCCGGATGGCGTGCGCGTCAACGTCCCGGTCTCCGATGAACGCCTGGCGGAGCGGGAGACGACCACCTGGTCGCTGGAGCAGGCACGGCTGCCGGAATCGACGCCTGGACGCGAGGGCGCGCCGGGCATCGGCCTCAACGGCGCGGTGGCGGAATTCGATGAGCTGGGGCTGGCTCCCGGTTATGGCGTCAATCTGCCGAGCGGTCCTACCGGCGTCTATACCGGCTCGATCTACCCCGACGATCTGTCGCGGCAGCGCGTCGTGCATCTGGACCGGTATAGCGGCGAGCCACTGCTGGACATGAACTACGCCGACTACGGCCCGCTGGGCAAGTCGCTGGAGTGGGGCATCAACGTGCACATGGGGCAGCAATACGGGCTCGCCAATCAGTTGGTCCTGGCGCTGGCCTGCGCGGGGATCGTGCTGCTGTGCGTCTCGTCGGGCGTGATGTGGTGGAAGCGTCGACCGAGCGGCAAGCTGGGGATTCCCCCCGAACCCAAGGATCCCCGTCGCTTGCGCGGCGTGCTGGCGTTGCTCGCCATCGGCGGCGTGATCTTCCCGCTGGTGGGGGCCTCGATGATCGTCATGGCGGTGGTGGATGCGCTGGTGCGACGTCGCGGCGCCAGGCGCGCCGCGACGACCGCCTAGCCAGGCAGTCGCCGATGACCGTTGCGCCCGCCCGTCTCACGCGGGGGCGGGCGCGGCCGTCATTCATTTCATCTCGAAACCGCGCGAGACAAGGAAGTCGCGCATGTGCGGGCGCACCTTGTGCTCGAACAGTGGGGTGAGGTTCTGCGACCAGGTGGTGTCTTTTTGCGTGTTGCTGCGCGCTTGGTAGTACTCGCGCATGGAAGCGTCGAAGGCGTCGACCTGGGCCTGATCGTCGCGGTAGTAGTCTTCCTTGAGGATGGCCTCGACCGGCAGGCGCGGCTTGACCTCCGGGGTCTGATCCGGATACCCGAGGCACAGGCCGAAGACCGGGTAGACGTGCTCGGGCAGGCGCAGCAGGTCGCTCACGGCTTGCGGGTTATTGCGAATGCCACCGATGTAGCAGATGCCCAGCCCTTCGGACTCGGCGGCCACGACGACGTTCTGCGCCATGAGTGCGGTGTCCACGCTGGCGACCAGCAACTGTTCGGTCATGCCGCGGGTGGCATCGGCGCCGGCGCGCTCGGCGGCCTCGGCGGGGCGCTTCATGTCGGCGCAGAACACCAGAAAGTCAGAACAGGTGGCGATGTAGTCCTGCCCACCCGCCAGTTCGGCGAGGGTTTCGCGATTGGCCGAATTCTTCACGTGGATGACGCTGTAGGCCTGAACATGGCTGGACGTCGCGGCGCTCTGACCGGCCTGGATGAGTTCCCGCAGCAATTCAGGCGCGATCTTGCGATCGGTGAAGCGGCGGATCGAGCGGTGGGCGTTGAGCAGTTCGATGACGGGATTCATGTAGCCTCGTACTGAATTGATTTATTAGCTTGCTAATTAGTTTACTGCATACCGGCGGCTCTGTGCAACTGGGAATGGCGGCGCCATGTTCCCCGCCAGCAAGGAGGATTATCCTGAGGTAGCGATATTATTTCACTGGCCATGGATCGATGCGATGAATGCGACGACTGCTCGCCGCCCTACCACCTTGTCCGCCGCCTGGAGCCTATGGACGCTGCTGCTCGGCGTGGGGCTTCTGATGATGGGCAATGGCCTGCAGGGCTCGCTGCTCGGGGTGCGGGCCTCGGCGGCGGATTTCGGCAACACGGTCACGGGGCTGGTGATGTCGTCCTACTTCGTGGGCTTTCTGGTCGGCTCGGTGCTGACACCCCGCAAGCTGCGCGAGGTCGGACACGTGCGGGTCTTCGCCGCGCTGGCGTCGATCACGTCGGTGGCGATCCTGATTCATGCCCTGTTCGTCGAGCCTCTGGTGTGGGCGGCCATGCGCTTCGTCACCGGCTTTACGTACGCTGGGCTCTACGTTGTCGCCGAAAGCTGGCTCAACGGTTATGCCTCCAACCGGCTGCGCGGGCGCCTGCTGGCGATCTACATGGTGATCAGCTATCTCGGTATGGGCGGTGGGCAACTGCTGCTGGGCAGTGCCGACCCCTCGGGCATGGCGTTGTTCCTGCTGGTGTCGATTCTGGTCTCGCTCGCCCTAGTGCCGATCTTGATCAGCTACACGCCGCAGCCCGAACTCAGTCAGCCCGAAACGATGAGCCTGCGCGCGTTGTACCGGCTCTCGCCGCTGGGCACGGTGGGTTGCTTCATGACCGGCATTACCAATGGCGCTGTCTTCGGCATGGGGGCGGTGTTCGCCACCAACAGCGGCTTGAGCGTCGCCCAGGTGTCGGTCTTCATGGGTGCGTTCATCTTCGGTGGCGCGATATTGCAGTGGCCGCTGGGCAAGTTATCCGACAAGGCCGACCGCCAGTGGGTGATCGTCGGCGTTGCCCTGGTCGCGGTGGTGCTGGCGCTGGTCGGCGCCCTCGTCAGCGGCTGGTCGCCGATGGCATTGACGCTGCTCGGCGCACTGCTGGGCGCGACGACACTCACGCTCTACTCGATCTTTCTGGCCTGCGCCAATGACTTCCTCACGGATCAGCAGACCGTGGCGGCCAGTGCCAGTCTCGTCCTGGCGTTGGGCATCGGCGCGATTCTGGGGCCGGCCAGCGCCGGGGTGCTGATGGAATGGCTGGGGCCGGATGGTTTCCTGTGGGACCTGGCCGTCATGCACATCGTCATGGTGCTGTTCGGGCTTTACTGCATTCGTCACTATCCCACCAGCGAATCGCCCGAGCAGGGCCACTACGTGATGGTGGCCTCGGACACCACGCCGCTGGGCACGGCCTGGACGGAAGAAGCCGCGCAGGAAGAAGGGCAACTGGAACTGGCGCTGGAAATGGAGGCGGAACCGGAAGCCGAGACCGATGATGAAACGTCAGCGGGCCGCTGAGTGCCGCGCTGACGAGATCAGCTCACTATAGGTGGCAGGGCAGGCCTCAAATACTAACCAGCGATTCCCACCAGCGGGTGAGGGAGCGCTGCCAGTCCGGCGCTTGCCGGTGTTCGTCACGCGTGTCGTTGAGGTAGACCGTGGCGGTGAGACCGGCCGAGAGTTGGACGTCCTCGGGAACCTCGTCGAGGGCGATGCGCACGGGGATGCGCTGCGAGAGCCGGACCCAGTCGAAGGAGGTGCTGACGTTCGCCAGGCCGTTGCCTTGGCTGTCGAGGCTCTTGTCGGAAATGCCGCGTGCGATGCTGTCGACATGGCCCCAGAGCGGCGTGTCGCTGGCGAGCAGTTGGATGCGCGCCGGGGCACCGATGCCGATGGCGTCGAGCTTGGTTTCCTCGAAGTAGCCGGTCACATGAAAGCTGCCGGCATCGACTAGGGTGACGGCGTCTTCGCCGGCCGAGACGTACTCGCCGGGGCGCAGCAGCAGGTTGGTGACATAACCGTCGACCGGGGCGCGCACGGTGGCGCGTTCGAGGTCGAGCTGGGCCTGTTCGACCGCGACCTCGGCCTGCTCGACCTGAGCCTGGGCGCCAGAGTAGGCGAAGCGTGCGTCGTCGCGATCTTCCTGCGAAGCGTAGTCGCCGAGCTTCTGACGCCGGGCGTTGGCGGCCTTGGCTTCCGCGCGTTGCTGCTCGAGGTTGTTGAGGTTGGCGCGGGCCTCGGACAGCGCCAACGCGTAGCGCTGCTTGTCGATGGTGAACAGCACGTCGCCGGCATGCACGAAGTCGTTGTCCCCGACCTGCAGGTTTTCGACCAGCCCTGAGACGTCGGTACCGAGATTGATAACATCGGCCCGGACGCGGCCGTCGCGCGTCCAGGGGTCGTGCATGTAGTGATTCCATATCTGCGCGATGGCGATCACGGCGAGCGCGAGTATCGCCAGGGTCAGCAGCGGGCGCACGTATCGGCGTGCGCGCGGGGAGAGCGTCATGGCGTCATCCTTCTTGTGAGTGGGCGATCGGCAAGGCACCGGCGAGGGCGAGTACCGACCACAGCAACAGGGCGTAGAGTGCGATGTCCACGAGCACCGGTTGCCAGAACCAGTGATAGACACCCAGGCGCGTGAACACGCGCCGCAGCAGTAGATAGAGGCCGAGCGTGACGACGACGGGAACGGCCAGTGGCGGTATCAGAAAACCGAGAAACGTCCATTCAGCGAACATGTGGCGTCTCCTGCCGGATGGGCGCCTCGTGGCGGTCGTGCGAGGCGGTTTGGGGCGCGTCGTCGGCTTGGGCCTCCAACGTGACGCCGGGCGCCTCACGCATGAGATGCCCCAGCATGGCGATTTCCCCCGCCGTGGCGACGGAGAGCTGGGGAGCGTGATAAAAGCGATCGACCCAGTCGCGGGCCTGATCGGAAAGCTCGTGCCAGACCTCGGGCGAGTGGTGTCGCCGCGCGACCAGGCGCTGGCCGATATCGTCCAGCCAGGCCTCGAGCTCCCGGCGATGCGGCGCGAGATCCTCGCGCAGCCGCCGGATGCGCCACACGCACAAGGCGAGGGCGTGCAGGTCGAGCGCCTCGCGCAGCGTGTCATCCGTACCGCCTAAAGCGACGATGCGCCCTAGCCGGTCGTAGAGACGGCTCTCCAGACGCGCCCGATTGGGTAACGCGGGCTCGCGCATCAAGCGCGCCACGCCTTGCCAATAGGCGCCGAGCAGGGTGCGGATACGCTCGGCGGGCGAGCGCTGGCGCATCAGTGCATAGGTGAACATCGCCGTGGTGGTGCCGATCACCGAGGCGAGACCGCCGTTGATGTAGGTCGTGGGCGAGAAGGTGTAGGTGCTGTGCAGGTTCAGCAGCGTCATCAGCGTGATGGCGCCGGAGAGCCCCATGGCCGCCCAGCGCGGATGAGGCGTGAGGAGCGTGCCGACCATGACGGGTATGCCGATGGCGATGGCCAGAAGCGGGAACCCGTTGATCACCGGCAGGACCAGAAACAGCAAGACCGCGCCCAGGGTGACGGCGGCGAGCGTGCCCCACAGAAACTGATAGACCACGGCGGCGGGATTGGGCGCCTTGGCGAACAGCATGGTGAACACCCCCAGCAGCATCATGGCGAGATAGCCGGAGTGCCAACCGCTGTGTATCCAGAACAGGCCCAGCAACTCGAAGGCGACGAAGACGCGCAGGGCGTTGAAGCGGGCGACGAAGTGCTCGTTGTGCGTGGTGCGGGTACGCTTTTCTCGCGGCAAGGTGTGCACCTTGGCCGAGGCCGGGTCGTTCAGTGCATGGCGCAGGCGCCGGCCGTGCTGGAGCAGGCCGAGCACCTCCCCGAGACGTTGGCGGACCAGCTCGGCGCGCACGCGGCTGCGGGGGCTCACGCGGTCCGGGTCCCACTCGAAATCCGGCAGCGTGAGTTTTTCCTGCGGCTCGCCGGCCGGCTGTTCGGCGATGATGGCGAGTAGCGGCGCGGCATGCGCGTTCAATTGCGCCAGCCAGTGCTCGCCGTCCTCACAGGCGCGCAGGTAGTCGAGGGCGGTTTCCAGCTCGCGGATGGCGGTGATCAGCGCCAGGCTGTCACTGGCGAAACGGTCCAGCGCGGGAATGAAACGACTCAAGCGCCGGGTTTCCAGGCGGGTGAGACCGCGTAGCTTCTCGAACTGCTGATAGTCGCCGAGCAATGTTTTGAGGCGTGCATCCTGCGTCGCGCGGGGGCGTGGGCTTTCCAGGGTGGCCAGGGTTTCCTCGGCGGCGCGTTTCAGGAATCCGGAGAGCGCCTCGGGGAGCGCCCGGCTCCCGAAACGCGGTGCGATGAGCAGGTGCATCAAGACGCCGCAGCCGATGCCCAGTGCGGTTTCCGTAAAGCGCCCCAGCGCGATGGTCCAGATGTCCTCGACTCCCGTGCCGAGGGCGGTCAACGACACCAGCGTGGCGGTATACCCGCTGAGCATCATCACGTAGCCCAGGTATTCGTCCTGCTCGAGCATCACCCAATACATGCAGAACGCCAGCCAGGCGCCGGAGAACAGCAGATATAACATCGGCTGCTGGCCGAAGAACGCGATCAGTACCAAGCCGGCGATGGCGCCGAACAGGGTGCCGAAGAAGCGTGCCACGCCACGCCCGATGATGATGCCGATGGGCGGCGTGCCGCCGGTGAACATTACCGGCTGCAGGGTGACGATCATCACCGCGAGGATGGCCCAGGCGGGCTGGTACAAGTCCAGCCGCAACGCCAGGAACAGTGCCAGCCAGACGGCCAGTACCGTGCGTAACGCCAATAGCCAATGATCGGTGGAAATGCGCAGCATAACGATATCCGGCCCCGGCCGAGCGGCCGAGGCGATCAGGGAAAAAGTCAGATAAATATTAGTCTGCGAATTATCTCAGTCCGTGCAACATTTGTCTAATGGGTCAGGCTCACGGTAGCCGGCGCCCCCTGGAAATTTCATCCAGCGCCCTCATCTTTCTTCCTAATCAGACACCGACTCATATTCCCGCGATCAGGAGGACGCCATGAGCTTCCAAGGCGAACAGTATCCCGGCGTGCAGACGCCGTCGGCCGAAACGCAGGGCTTTCGCTTCAATCACACCATGCTGCGGGTGAAGGACCCTGAGCGCTCGCTGGCCTTCTATTCGCGGGTCTTCGGCATGCGCGTGCTGCGCAAGCTCGACTTCCCGGAAATGCAGTTCACGCTCTACTTCCTCGCCAATCTCGGCGATGACGAGGACGTGCCGGAGGATCCGGCCGAGCGCAACGCCTATACCTTCGCGCAGAAGGGCATTCTCGAGCTGACCCACAATTGGGGCACCGAAGACCAGGAAGGTTTCGCCTACCACGACGGTAACGCCGAGCCCCAGGGTTTCGGGCATATCTGCTTCTCGGTGCCGGATCTTCCCGCTGCGGTGGCGTGGTTCGACGCCAACCAGGTCGAATTCAAGAAGCGCCCGGAAGACGGCAAGATGAAGGACGTTGCCTTCGTTAAAGACCCCGATGGCTATTGGATCGAGGTCGTTCAGCCTGAGCTTTCCAAAGGCTTGGGGCAGTAAGCCACGCGGTCGCATGAACCTGAAAACCCGATGCCAACGCATCGGGTTTTTTATATGCTAAGGAATGTGGATGGCGGAGATATTACGTTGAAAGTACGCAAGAGGCGCTTGATGCGGGAACCGTTTGCCTCGGGTAACGTCTGATGAAGGTGTTTGGCAAGGAACTCCCACCTTCTTGGTAGAGAAGCCCTATGATGGATCGACGGACCTTACTCAAGCGCTCGCTGGCCTTGGCGGCCTTTTATGGACTGCCCGCCGCGCCGCTGCTGGCGGCGACGCGCGACATGCCCGAGATCGCCGATGGCGAGCCCAGCGACTTCAGCTTCGAATGGTTGCAGCGCCTGGCCAAGGAAATGGCCAATTCCAGCTATCAAAACAACGTACGCGAGTTGCCCCCTACGCTCGCGAATATGACCCCGCAGGATTACAACGCCATCGGCTACGATGCCGGGCACTCGCTGTGGCATGACCTGGATGGCAAGCTCGACGTGCAGTTCTTCCACGTCGGCATGGGCTTCAATCAACCCGTGCGCATGTACGCCCTCGACCCGGACTCGCGCCAGGCCCGCGAGATCCACTTCGACCCGTCACTGTTCCGCTATGGCAAGGCAGACGTCGACGTCTCTCAGTTCGAGGACGAAGAGACGCTGGGTTTTGCCGGTTTCCGCGTCTTCAAAGCGCCTTCGCTCACCGAGCGCGATATCGTCTCTTTTCTCGGCGCCAGTTATTTCCGTGCCGTGGATGACACCTACCAATACGGTATTTCGGCACGCGGGCTGGCGGTCAACACGTTCGCTGAGTCGACGAAGGAAGAATTCCCCACCTACACACGCTTCTGGCTTGAGACGCCGGCCCCGGACAGCACCACCTTTACCGCCTATGCTCTGCTCGACTCGCCCAAGGTGGCCGGTGCCTATCGCTTCGTCATTCACTGTGAGGAAGAGCGCGTGGTCATGGAGATCGACAAACACCTCTATCCGCGTGAGGCTATCGAACAGCTGGGGATCGCCCCGATGACCAGCATGTTCAGCTGCGGCACCCACCAGCGGCGTATGTGCGACACCATTCATCCGCAGATTCACGATTCCGACCGTTTGACGATGTGGCGGGGTAACGGTGAATGGGTATGTCGACCGCTCAACAATCCGCCGGTCTTGCAGTACAACGCCTTCGCCGACGAGTCACCCAAGGGCTTCGGGTTGTTGCAGACCGAGCGCGATTTCGAGGCCTACGAAGACGTGATCGGCAATTACCACGAGCGTCCCAGCCTTTGGGTCGAGCCACGCAATGACTGGGGCAAGGGCGAAATCCAGTTGATGGAGATTCCCACCACCGGTGAAACCATGGATAACGTGGTGGCCTTCTGGAAGCCCCGCGAAGCCGTCGAGCCGGGGGATTCACTGAACTTCACGTACCGTCTTTATTGGAATGCGAGGCCGCCGGTGACCACGGATCTAGCGCGTATCCGCGAGACGCGCAGTGGCATGGGTGGCTTCACTGAAGGCTGGGCCCCGGGGGAACATTATCCCGAGGAGTGGGCGCGGCGCTTTTCGGTGGATTACATTGGCGGCGATATCCTGCGTATTGCCAAGAATGGGCCCCCGATCATGGCGCAGTTGAAAGTATCGCGCGGCAAGACGAGCGACATTCAGATTTTTCAGGTCGAAGAGTTCGAGGGTATCCGCGTGATTTTCGACTGGTATCCCACGGAGGATTCGGTCGATCCCATCGACATGAGAATGGTCCTTGAAGGCGACGGCGACACCCTGAGCGAAACTTGGCTCTATCAGTACTTCCCGCCACCCCCGGATCAGCGCGAGCACCCGCCGCATCCGCTCGATGACTGATCGTTCGAGGCCACCGAGAGGGGCGATCGTCTAGAAATCGCACTCACATAAAACAGTGTTATCATGCTGCGCGTTCCCAATAAAAACCTATTAGGTAAGGAGGGCTGGCATGAACGCATCACCCTCTCTGGTCTCTCGCGGTACGCGCGCCGTGCTGCTCGGCGCTTGTCTGGCCGCCGCTCCGCTTGGAATGGCGCAGGCCCAGGACGATACTACCGAGGTGCGCTTTTCGGTGCCGCCGTGGCCAGGTGTCACGGTGAAGACCGAACTCGCTGCGCAACTACTCGAGACGCTGGGCTACAAGCCACAGCAAGAACAACTCGGTACCACCATCACCTATCAAGCGCTCAACGAAAATGAGCTCGACGCCTTCCTGGCGGGCTGGTTGCCAGCGCAACAAGGCATGTACGACACCGCCATGGAAAAAGGCACTTTGGTTGATCTGGGCAATAACGTCGACGGCGCGCGCATCGGCTTCGCGGTGCCGCGTTATGTGGCCGAGGCCGGCGTGACCTCCGCCGAGGATCTCGACACGCCGGAAAACGCTGAGCGTTTCGGCCGCACGGTGTATTCCATCGAGACCGGCACGGGTATGAGCGAACAGCTCAACGCCGGCGTCGACAGCGATACTTACGGCCTGGGCGACTGGGAACTTTCCGAGACCTCCACGCCGGGCATGCTGGGCGCCGCCGATAGCGCTATCAACAACCAGGAATGGATCGTCTTCGCCGGTTGGACGCCGCATTGGATGAACATCAAGTATGATCTCGCCTACCTTGATGACCCCAAAGATCTATGGGGTGAAGACGGCGGCCGCAGCGATGTGCGCACCTTGGTCACGAAGGAATTCTCCGAGGCGCACCCCAACGCCACCAAGTTGCTCGATCAGTTGGACTTCACCGCCGACGATCAGAGCGACATGATCCGCCGCTACGATCAGGACGAAATGCCCAAGGACGAAGCCGCCATCGCCTGGATGCGCGACAACGCCGATAAGGTGGAAGGCTTCCTGGATGGCGTCACCACCCGCGACGGCGAGCCTGCCTGGCCGGTGGTGAAAGAAGCGTTCGATCTTTAATCACGCATGACAAAATGCGACACGCAAAAGGGCGGTGCCAAGGCACCGCCCTTTGTCGTTTTCCGGAGGGGCTCAGTCGTCGAGGGCTTGCGTCAACTTATCGACGTTGTGTTGGAACATGCCGAGGTAAGTGCTGGCCTCGCCGTCGCTGGCCAGGGCGCCGGCGTAGAGCGTGCCGCCGATGGCGACGCCGGTTTCGTCCGCGAGTTGCTCGAGAAGTGCCGGATTGGTCATGTTTTCCAGAAATAGCGCTTTGACGTCGCGTTTCTGAATCTGCTGGATCAGCTTGGCCATGTCGGCGGCGCTGGGCTCTGCGGCGGTAGAGAGTCCTACCGGCGAGAGCACGTCCAGCCCATAGGCGTTGGCGAAATAGCCGAAGGCATCGTGGTTGGTGATAAGCACGCGATTGGCCTCGGGAATCGCGTCGATCCGCCGATGGACCTCGGCATCCAGCGTCTCCATGGCCTCGACGTATTGCGCGGCATTACGGCGATAGTCAGCAGCGTGTTCGGGGTCTGCAGCGACGAGTGCGTCGCGGATGTTGGCCACGTACTGCTTGCCGTTTTGCAGATCCTGCCAGGCGTGCGGGTCTTCCGGACCGTGGTCGTGGCCCGCATGCTCACTGTGGTCATGGTCATGATCGTTATCTGCGGCGTGGTCATGGTCGTGACCTTCATGATCGGAAGAGTGCTCTTCACGCTCTTCATCGAAGCTCAGGGCGTCGATGCCCCGGCTGGCGATGACAACCGGTCCCTCGTAACCGCTGGCTTCCACCAGGCGATCCAGCCAGCCTTCGAAATGCAGGCCGTTGACGAGGAACAGGTCCGCCTCACCGACGGCGCGTGCGTCGGTGGGGCTGGGGGAGAAGACGTGGGCGTCGCCATCCGGGCCGACCAGCGTGGTGACATCGACATGCTCGCCGCCGACGTTTTCGACCATGTCGCCGAGAATACTGAAGCTGGCGACGACGTTCAGCGGCGCCTCGGCACGCGCCGCGCTGGAAAGCGTCAGAGCGGCGGCGCCGAGCAGTAACATCAAAGACTTGGACATGCAGATTCCCTCTTGTCGATAAATAAGCCGGTCGGGCGTAAGGCGCTCAGGATGGCGTGCAAGTGTTCTCGTCTGTTTCCAATGGCGTGGCGCGACGGCGTACACGTTCCAGCAGGCTGCCGTGGCGACCGCACAGCGCCGAGGCGAGATAGGCAATGCCGGCGACCAGGATGATGCACGGGCCGGAGGGCAGGCCCAGGTGGTACGAGACCAGCAAGCCGCCGGTGCTTGAGACCATGGCGATGAGGATCGCCAGTCCGATCAAGCCCTCGAGCCGTTGCGACCAGAAGCGTGCCGTGGTGGCGGGCAGCATCATCAGTCCCACCGCCATTAGCGTACCCAGCGTCTGAAACCCAGCCGTCAGGTTGAGCACCATCAGTCCCAGGAAGACGCCGTGTACCAGGCCGCCACGAATGCCCTGGCCGCGCAGGAAGAGCGGATCGAGGCATTCGACCACCAGCACACGAAAGATCAGTGCCATGACCAGCAGGGTGGCGCTGGCCACCGAGGCGATCAGCCATAATGCGGTGTCATCGATGGCAAGGATCGAGCCGAACAGCACGTGGGTGAGATCGACGCTACTACCGCGCAGCGAGACCAGCATCACCCCCAGCGCCAGCGAAATCAGGTAGAAACTGGCCATCGCTGAGTCTTCGCGGTGGCCGGTCATGCGCGACACGCTGCCCGCCAGACCGGCCACCAGCAAGCCCGCGACCAGGCCGCCGAGGCTCATCGCCGGCAGCGAGAAGCCCGCCAGCACGAAGCCCAATGCCACGCCTGGTAGTACCGCGTGGGCCATGGCGTCGCCCACCAAGCTCATGCCGCGCAGCATCAGGAACACGCCCAGCGGGGGGGCGGCCAACGACAGCGCCAAACCGCCGACCAGGGCGCGGCGCATGAAAGCGTAGTCGGTCAGCGGGGCGACGAGCCACGCATCCAGCGTGGTCAATAGGTCGAGCATGGCGGGACATCCGGCAAATTCAGAGAAATAAAGGGCGCATGGGCATGGCGACGCGCCGGTGCATGATGGCGTTCGAGCAGCGTCTCGGGTTCGACCCACTGGCCGTGTCCACCAGCCAGCAACAAGACGCAATTGGCCAACTGCGCCAACTGTTCCATGTCATGCAAAACCACGATCACCGTGGCGCCAGCACTGGCCATCTCGCGTAGGGTGTCGCAGAGGATTTCCACGGTATGCGTATCGACGTTGGCGAACGGCTCGTCGAGGAGCAGCAATTCCGCCTCCTGCATCAAGGTGCGGCCAAGCAAGGCGCGCTGGCGTTGGCCACCGGAAAGCTCGCCCAAGGGGCGATGCGCCAGGCCGCTCAAGCCCAGGCGCTGCATGATAGTGTGCATGCGCCGGTAATCCTGCGGTCCGTAGCGCTTGAAGGTGCCATGAGTGGGCCAGCAGCCACTGAGCATCAACTCTTCGACACTCATCGGAAAGGTCAAATCCAGCGCCAGTTGCTGCGGTAACCACGCGCGGCGTTCCTTGGGTACGCCACAACTGACCTTCCCGCTGAGTGGCGGTAGCAATCCCATGATGGCTTGAATCAAGGTGCTCTTGCCGGCGCCATTGGCCCCCACCAGCGCGGTGATCGCGCCGTCCTCGAACGTCCCGCTGATGTTCTCCAGCACCGTCCGTCCGCCCTGGGCGAGGGTCAGCGTTTCGAGGCTCAAGCGACTCATGCAAAGGCTCCCATGGCCCACGCCACGGCCAACCACAACAACCCTAGTGGCAAAAGCGCTAATAGAACGCGGCGTCCCGCGCCCATCGACATCAGTGAAAAATGACAAGGCCCATCCGGGCGGTGACGGTGTGGCATGACGACTCCTTTGAATGTCGGAGAGGTTATAATATAACAAAAGTTTTGCCAAGTACTGTGCTCATGCTCCTTCCCCGAGCTGCTGGGTCAGCACGCACAAGGCTTGACTGAGGCATAAAGAATTGTTTTCTTTATACGCCTGTTCAATAAACGGCACTTTTCCGTATTGCTTCTAAGCTAGTAGAAGCGGCGTGCCGAGTCGTGCGTCTGCTGCCGTGAACGCAAACCTTGCCTGAACCAGATCAGGAATTCCTATGACGACACAATCCAATAACGAGGCGCCGTCACGCGATCGCCTCAATGGGCCGGTGTTCTACAGCTCGGTGGTTGGCATCGTCGCCTTCTCGCTGTGGGCGATGATAGCCACCGACCAAGCCAACACCATTATCAATGCCATTCTCGGCTGGATCTCCAATACCTTCGGTTGGTACTACTTCCTGACCGTCGTAATCTACCTGGTCTTTGTGATCTACCTAGGGCTTTCGCGCTACGGCAGCATCCGACTAGGGCCCGAGCATTCGCGTCCCGACTTCAATATCTTCTCGTGGTCGGCGATGCTGTTCTCGGCGGGGATCGGCATCGGGGTTATCTTCTTCGCGCTGGCCGAGCCGCTGACGCAGTTCTACAACGCGCCCAACGCGCCCGAGGATCAGGTCGCCGCGGCGCGTCACGCTATGGAGCTGACCTTCCTGCATTGGGGGCTTTCCGGCTGGGGCATCTACACCCTGGTGGGCATGGCGCTGGCCTTCTTCAGCTACCGGCATAACCTACCGCTGACCATCCGTAGCGCGCTCTACCCGATCTTCGGCGACAGGATCTACGGCATGATCGGCCATGTGGTCGATACCGCCGCCGTGCTGGGTACGGTCTTCGGCATCGCTGCAAGCCTGGGGATCGGGGTCATCCAGCTCAACTTCGGCCTGGATTACATGTTCGGCATTCCCAAGGGCACCTGGACGCAAGTGGTGCTAGTGCTGGGCATCGTGCTGTTCGCAACCATTTCCGCCGTGACTGGGGTGGAGCGCGGCATCCGCCGTCTTTCCGAGTTCAATATCCTGCTCGCGGTATTGTTGCTGCTGTTCGTGCTGTTTGCCGGCAAGACGATCTTCCTGCTCAACGCGTTGGTGATGAACGTCGGCGATTATCTGTCCAACTTCATCAGCCTGTCGTTCAACACCTATGCCTTCGACCGGCCGACCGGCTGGCTGAATGGCTGGACACTGTTCTTCTGGGCCTGGTGGATCGCATGGGGGCCGTTCGTCGGGCTGTTCCTGGCGCGCATCTCGCGGGGCCGGACGATCCGTACCTTCGTGCTCGGCACCATGACGCTACCGATCATCTTCATGTTCCTGTGGATGTCGTTGCTGGGTAACAGTGCCATCGACATGGCGATGAACGGGGCCAGCGAATTCGGCGAGCAGGTGATGAACAACCCGCCGGCGGGGATCTATCTATTCCTCGAATCGTATCCGATGCCGATCCTGACCACCGCGGCGGTGAGTATCCTGGCGATCGTGTTCTTCATTACCTCTGGGGATTCCGGGGCGTTGGTACTCTCGAACTTCACCTCGAAGCTCAAGAACGTCAACAGCGATGCCCCGATCTGGATGCGTATCCTATGGTCGGCGGTGATCGGCGTCCTGACGTTGTCACTCATCCTGGCCGGTGGCTTGTCCACATTACAGAGTGCGGTGGTGATTACCGGTCTGCCGTTCTCGATCGTGTTGTTCTTCATGATGGCCGGCCTGCTCAAGGCACTGAAACTCGAGGCCTTCAAGGAAGACAGCCGGCGCCTGAGCCTGGCCGGCCAGCTTTCCGGGCGTACCGGTGGCGGTGGTGAGCGCGATTCGCGGAACTGGCAGCAGCGCCTCCGGCGCGCCATGAGCTTCCCCGGGAAGAAGCAGGCGCGGCGCTTCATGGATGAAACCTGCAAGCCCGCCATGGAAGCCGTACGCGACTCGATGCAAGAGCAGGGCGTGTCTGCCGAGATTCACCAAGGCGTTCAGAACGGCGACGACTACATGTCGCTCAACGTCGACTTCGAGGATGAGCAGAACTTCACCTATCAGATCTGGAGTCAGGGCTTCTCGACGCCTGGGTTCGCGATGCATGCGCCGCATGCCGACTCGCGCTACTACCGGCTGGAGGTTTACCTGCTCGAGGGCAGCCAGGGTTACGACCTGATGGGCTACACACGCGATCAGGTGATCAGCGACATCCTCGACCAGTACGAGCTGCACATGCAGTTCCTGCACCTCAACCGGATAGAACCGGGCAACATCAACATGCCCGACAGCCCGGAACAGCCGCCTTCATAAGGCGTGCTCGGTCGGCCACCACCGTTAGGCGGCCGGTCTTCTTAAAAAGCTTGAGCCCCCGGTCGCGATGCGGCCGGGGGTTTTTGCGTGGGGGCCGTTCTCTACAGATGCGGAGATATCAGCCTGGGCTCAATAAAGCCACTGGCGCAGGGCTTCGCGATTGCCGAGTTCGATTTGCTGGGCACGCGGATCGCCTTCCACGTGTCGATGGTTGATGCCGTATTCGCGCAACACGTATTGGGCGAGCGCGCATCGGCAGGTGATCGCCAGCATGTGTTCCTCCATGGCGTAATCCTGCGCGATGAGCTCACGTTCCGCTTGGCTGAGGCGTGGGTCAGGGATGATCTCCAGTGTCAGGCGATTCTCCCAGTCCGCATCGTTCGCTTGGGCCGCGGCGGGCAAGGCACCGCCAATGGCCTCGGGGACGCCGCGAAAGCGCGATAATACGAAGTCGCGAAACGCTGCATTTTTCTCGCAATACGCGCGGACATGCCAGCGGCCCGCGGCATAGACCAGCGTATGCGGGGCGATGATTCTGTCCTCGCCACTTGGCGAGGAAAAGCTCGCGTACACCACCTCCAGCCGCTGCCGTTCACGTGCCGCCGAGACCACGGCCCGCACGACCTCGGGCGAGACATCCCGAATCGGCATCGGCACCGATTCCGTATTGGCCGCGCCCAGACCAAGCCCCACGAACTGTGGATTCAACGCATCGTGCGTGCCGAGCAGGTGCAGATACTCATCCACATGGCCGCGAATGAAGTGCGGGGTGAACTGCGGTGTCGGCACCCAAGCCTTGCGGGAGGTGTCATAGATGAGGTTATCCACCGCGACATCCTCGCGATAAGCGCGTAGCACCTGCTGCGCCCGGTCCTTGCCCAGGTGGAATGCCTCGCGCAGCGCCGAGGCCGTGACGCGCCCTTCCCAGTACGCCAATAGTTCGATGACGTGATACCGCGCCTGAGTGTCCCAGGCGAGCGCAGCCTATCTCGTCAAGATCAGCCACGCTCTCAGCGACGGTACCTACGAAACAACACCGTATGAATAAAGGAGGGGTTCGGTTAGTTTGCCGATTTTATTGCATGAACAAGTTCCTGAATACGTTCACGAAGATCAAGGATATCAAGGCTAATACCATAATCTACAGCTGCCTTGGCTACTTTTACCTTATCTACATTTTTAACCATGCCCCCCTTATTATCATGAAACGGCAGTACATGTTGGTACTCACCAACCCTGTGCCTCTTGTTAAATTTTGGATATGAAGAAGAGAGCGCTCCAGTCATAACCTCTTTGTCAATATAGTTCTCTATTTCTCTACCCTGAGTAACCCAAGACATACCCGCGGCATCACTTAGCTCATCAATAATCCGCTCTTTGGTACTGTTTATTCCATCAGAGGCTTTGCCTTTGTCACTGTCCATCACAATGCAAACATGACGATTAATCTTAATAAGCTCAATAAAAGCTTTCTCTCTACTAACAGGTTCTAGCTCATCGCTTGCTGTTAGGTGGCTTAAAAGCCTACCCCCGTAAAACATTACGGAGTAATGAACCCCTTCTACTAAAGATTCATCTAAAAGCCTGATCCATTCATTGATATAGACTCTATCAGAGGGCCCTTCTACCCAGACTATAAAATTAGATTGTAACAAGTCAGACGGTCTGTAGCCTAGGTCAAAGATTAAGCTAGAGCGATCCCCTTCCGAGAATACGTTTGTTATTCTGGTGTTACCATCTTCACCTAATTGTGCTCTAAAGACAACTGCATCCCTATTATCAATAAGGCTGGGTGAGTGAGTGGCGATAAAATATTGATTTTCGGTCTCTTCCTTGATATATCTGATTAGTCGCTTCTGCAGAACAGGGTGAAGGTGAATTTCAGGCTCTTCGATACAGACTATTTGGTTTTCTATCATTGTGCAAAAAGAAGCCAGCATCACAACTTCATGAATACCAGTTCCTAGCGACTCAAGAGGAAGAACCTTGCCATTCATATGTACCAAAACACAGTTTCTATCATAAGGAATCTCAATCTCTGCTTCATTGCAAGACGTGACTGATGAAAGAAATTTGTTTATTTTGTAAAACTTTTCCTTTTGCTCCCTTTGTTGAGCGCCAGGGTTCTGAAGCTTGGCTAGTTTGTCAATCAAACCCTTTCCGTTCCACAAGTCATCGCTATACTCTGATGCTGTGATTTCTCGTATGGCAGGTATGAAGTATATTTTCTTGTGCTCTGGGATTATTCTTTCTTTAGTCCAGCCAATCAACTCAGGAATGTGGTGTTCTTTTAATCCTCCGCCCTGCCTTCTCATCAAAGAGGACCAAAGGCTATACCATGTATTTGATTCGACACACGTAGACAGCCTTTCTATGTCCACATCGTTATAAAAAAGCATGCTATTCTTGCCATGATCATATTTTAACCAAACCATACCTGACAAGCATATCTCGTCTATTATTGCATCAATCGCCTCGCTATAGGGCGGCTTTAAAAATCTACCACCTTTCTCTTTTAGTTCATTATTAATTGCATCATTTATTTTTTTAGCGCTGAAGCCAAGGCCTCTGCAGACTTGGAACTTACTTGCTCCGAGATTTATGTCGATATCTTTTATAGCAGGCTTTCCCTCATTCCTCAGATGACCAGCCATGCACCCAAGCATTCCTTCAGCTTGAGTGGCAATAAAACTCAAGACACAAGATTTGCCAGCATTATTCTCGCCTACAATAAAATTAAGTTTGCCAAAAGGTCCTATGAGCTGCGCTTGGTCACCTACCCCTTTGTAATTAGAAATCAAAATTCCTTCTAAATGCTCCATCATGATCTCCAGTACCCAATGATTAAAAAGCCATATTACATAACGTCGGGTGTAATGCCCCCTGGTTTCTGCACACCCTACGCTGTTATGTAATGATCCCCTAGGTGTGTGGTCCCGAAGAGTAATGGTCTACCTTACGAACCATTATCGGAGGATGATCCATGGCTCAGATTCTTCACAAACGCGCCACGACCACGCACCTAGTGTGGTCATCGCAGGTCGGTTCAGGTAGATGCAGTTGCGGGAGCGCTTACCGATGTTCTAAGTCATTATCTTTGAATAGCAAAACAGCTGCGCAATGCAGCCGTTTTGATGGGGTTGTACGGACTTGCGGCTGTATTTAACGAACCGACCTTAGCCCAGTATATGAGCTTTTGTTTCTCTCCTCTTCATTAAGGTCTGGCACCAGCCCCTCAATTAGAGCTTCCACTTCATAAAGTGGCAAAGAGAGATCGTTAGCAATCTCTTTCTTTGTGACTCGTTCGGACCACAACTGAGAAAGAACTTTAGGCCATATTGCAGAACGTTCCCGCTCCACGCCAACTGGCTCTCCCTTTCTAAAGCCTCGCTTAGAAAGCTCTATGATGATAGACTTATACTGCCATTCAGTAACCAGCTTTAGCACATGAAGGCGATAAGCCATAGCCATAGCTGAAACACGCCATCTTGCTTTTAAATTTATGACAGCTTCAGTATTAACGAACCTAGGCGAACGGGATATAACGTCATCTTTTGGCATTAGAAAAGAGGATGCAAAAGCGTTTGCCTCCCTTTCTGCCTCTCGAGAACTTTTGGCCTCACCATTACAGTGCATCACCAAGTGTCCTAACTCATGTGCAGTATCAAAAATGCTGCGCTCTGCACTTTTGAAATTATTTAGATAAACATGCGGAACCCCACCCATCCAAAACGAATAAGCGTCTACTGAAGCAGTATTTTCGGACATCGCCAAAAAACGCACCCCTTTTGTTTCCATGAGGTGCATAAGGTTCGTTATTGGTTGAACACCAATATTCCAATACTGCCTCAAAGCGTTTGCTGCGTGCTCTGGGCTAACCTCGTGGCTGAGATCAATCAAATCCGGCTTAGGTAGATTAAACCGATCGTCAATCCATGACAGTAAAGAAAGACCTAGACTACCAGCAACTAACGCAGAGTGCTTTTCCTTTGCAGTCATTGTAGAGAGACTACGAAAGCTCACTGCATCTGTGTCCAAGTCTTCCAAGTCCTCGCCATAGAGAAACTGCTTCGGATACCCTAGGGCTTTTGAGAGCTTCTCGACCGTACTGTCATCAGGCGGATTCAAAGCCTTTTCTATGCGTGACAAGGTAACTGGTGAAATTCCAGCTAACTCAGCAAGGCTTTTAGCAGTCAACCCCTTGCGCTTACGAGCCATGATAAGGCGCTTATGGTTGAACATAAAGTCCTCTTGCTTCACCTTCGAGTAACCATAGGATCAAAAGAACTCAAATCATCATCGTCGTCTAGCGGGGTTGGATCAAGGTTGAAATCAGATCCATCAGAAATGCTCAGACGCTCAAGATAATCAGCGAAATTTCCAGCTTGTATAATAGGTTTTGAGACCTCTGCACAGCCATCCTTATCGACCATTAAGAAGTAGGTGGCCACTTTGTCCTCAAAGTCTTCAGGGATTTTAAACTCTTCTCCAAAGTCGATAGAAAAATTACTTTGACATGCTCGCTCGGTGCCTGGCCCCCTTGGTGATCTAGCTCTTGGACCAACATCTGGAAGGACCGAGCCTTTCACATTTGAGAAGCCCAACCGAACTTCAAGCGCATCATTACGGATAAAGTCCATCCCGTTGTGTTCTTCTAATCGCCATTCACTTCCAAGCTGGATGAACTCAAATCGAAGGGCAGCGATCCCCTCCATATATGACTTCATACCTGGTGAAAAAGAAGGGTGATATGCAGTCGCCTCTGCTGCAGCCCCCAACGCAATATCCCGTACACGTAGCAAGCCCTCACGGGTAAGGTTCATCTCAGCTAGACGTCGATCCACGCTTGAGGGCTCAGTGATCAATTCGCTGCTACTTAGCTGCATCGCACATGCCTCATGTTAATTTTACGAGACATACTGTAGACTATAAAAAATTAACATGCAATGCGGAGGTCTAATTTGTCACCGCTGCGCAGGATTACATCCGTCGCTTATGTATCACACCAAGCGCGCCGCTTTCGATGAGCCGGATCTGCTCACAGCAGTCCGCATGATCCTCGATGCCGCGCATCCCATGACAGATTCTGGGCTGTGTAGTCGATTCCCTGGTGGACGGCGCCATCCATGCCCGCGATCACGTGCCACTGGGTAGCACAGGCGCAGAATGTTTCGAACGCCTCGCGGTGCTCCGCCCATAGTTCGGTATCGTTGGCATGGGCGTAACGCTCCTTGATTGTGATACCGATCAGTGCGGCTTTTTCTTTGAGACTCCACCGGTATCCGCCGCAGACTCACACGGGTCGTGCGGATAGAAACAGGTGGTCGAACAACGCTGCCAGCTCGCTGTTGACGTCGCGGCCCGCACGGGTCGCGCGGATACGGGCGGCGCAAGTCGAGTCAAGTGTTATGCACGTCGCCACGACATCAGTGAAGAAGCAGCGCGCCAGTGCCTCTTGGTATCTGCTGAACGCAAGATTTCGCTGCCGTTCGTGCAGGTGAACAGCCGTTCTAGTGGTCAACGCTTTGCGCTGTTTATCGAACACGGGGGCCCCTGGACGAGCCTACAGTTGGACGATTCAACCATTATGGGTTGAGCCGTGAAGCGATCGTGCCGTGGTTTTGACCCTTTTTTGGCGCCCTTTTAATAACTTTTAAATCAATAGCTTAGCGCTATAGTCTGAGAAAAGGTGTGACGCTTTATTTACGCGGACGTTCTTTAATAATCAGATGCTTGGCTATGATAAGCTCTAGTTCGTTGCAGCCTAGGCAGCTCAGAAGTTCAAGCAGATTTGGACTGCCCGACGCTTTCCTGTTCGTTGCCGACCAGGCAGCTCAGAAAATGGAACCTCCAGCATTGGGGTGGCGACTACAGTTAGCTGCCGCCCAGGCAGCTCAGAAACAGCTCGCCAGCCAGTAACATGCCGCCTAAGTGTCAGCGCTACCCCGCGATCTTGAGTCTTATATCGGCCCGAGCGGTCGCGTGTTCGAAGTGTTGAACCGCAGGCGCAAGCTCAGCCTGCGCCTGATTTCGGTGGCTTCACGATGGGTTCAAGATGCCTTACGAGAGCCTGATGAACGAGACGGCCGCCTGAAGTATCACTCTGCTTCTGCCAGCACGTCCTTCAACTGATCGGGGAAGTTGGTGAAGAGGCCGTCGACGCCCCAGCCGAGCAGTCGGCGCATCCGGTCTTTGTCGTTGATGGTGTAGACGTGCACCAGCAGGTCGTTGGCGTGGGCCTGTTCGATGAAGCGGGCGTCGATGACCGGTTCACCTTCGTACAGGTAGTTGGGACCGACGCCGTCGGCGTAGTTGGCGATCGCCTGGAAGTCGGCATCGGTGATGTTGGCTGGGCTGGGGGTGACGCCGGTCCATTCCTCGAGGGTTTTGCCGTCTTCGCCGGGGGAATACCAGAGCAGTTGGATCAGCGGGATGTCGGGGTTGAGGTCGTGAATTTCCTGCAGGCTTGTTTGGCTGAAGGATTGGATGACCACGGAACCCGACTGCACCAGGCCTTCAGCCTCGAGCTTGCTGACCAGGGCGTCTTGCAGCTCGGGATAGTCCTGAGGTGACTTGGTCTCGATGTAGTAGCGCACGTCTTGGCCGTAGCGGTCGATGACGTCATCCAGGGTGAGCAGCTTGGCGCCGGCGTAGGCGTCGTCGGCATATTCCGGATGAGCTTGGTTGAACCAGCTGCCGGCGTCGAGTGCCTTGAGTTCGTCGAGGCTGTGTTCTTTCACCGGCCCTTGGCCATCGGTGGTGCGTTCCAGGGTGGTGTCGTGAATGGCCACCAGGTGCCCATCGGCACTCATGTGCACATCCAGCTCGAGGTAGTCGGTGCCCATGGCGAGCGCTTTGTCGTAGGCGTACCAGGTATGTTCAGGGGCGTAGCCGCTGGCACCGCGGTGGGCGATGACCTGGACGTTGTTGTGCAGGGCCTGGCGTTGCTGTTCGAGCGCATCGGCTTGGGCGGTCATGGAGGCCAAGAGCGTGGTACTGCCGAGCAGAGCCAGCATGGACACAAGCGCGGGGCGAAGCGTCGACATGGCTTCAGTCCTCTTCATCCTCGATCGTGGGTTCCAGAGCGCGTTTGTCGTCGGGGAGGCGGACGTAGTCGCCGACGCTTAAATCGCCGTGGCTCTGATGGCGTTTGCCTTGGGTGTCGATGAGGGCGGCAACCTTGCCGATGCTGAGGGCGTCGTCTTCACGGTAGGCTTCGACTTCGACGCGTACCACCATGCCTTGGTAGCGGGCGGAGAGCATCATGCCGGGGTGAGGTTGAACTTCGTGCTGTTTGTCGCTGGCGTAGTGGCGGGTCACGCTGGCGTTGCCGGGGGCGTCCCAGTCGATGTGCTTATGCATTGGCGGGCTCCTGTCGCATCCGTGTGTTTTTACAGGGTAGCCCGCCGTGCGGGGTATCGCCTAGCCGGACGGCTCAGAACCGGTAGCTGAGGCCACCCATGACCACGATGGGGTCGATGTCCACGTCGGCGTGATAGTCGTTGCCGCCGAGCGTGGCGGTGGCGTCGCTGTCGATATCCAGATACCAGGCGGCGGCGTTGAGTGCCCAGTGGTCGTCGATCAGCAGGTCGATTCCGACTTGCGCGGCGCCGCCCCAGCTATCGTCGAGTTCGAGCTCGCCGCCGTCGAGTTTTTCGTCGGAGAAGTGGGTGTAGTTGATCCCGGCGCCGAGGTAGGGCTGCACGCGGGCGTCGGTGCCGCCGAGCGGATAGTACTGCAGCGTCAATGTCGGCGGCAGGTGGTGGATGCTGGCCATGTCGTTGCCATTGAGTTGGACCTGATGCTCGAAGCGTTGCGCGGCGAGCAGTTCTACGCCGAGTTTGTCCTGGAAACGATAGCCCAGGGTGAAGGCGAAACCGCTATCGTCGTCGGCGTCGATTTTCATGTTCAGTGGTGCGCCGAAGTCGCCGTTGTCGCTTTGCGGGGCGACCTTGGCGACACCGAAGCGGGTGTAGAAGTCGCCCTGGCCGTAGGCGAGCGCCGAGGTGGCGGGCACGAGCGCGGCGGTGAGGGCGAGTGAGGAAACGAGCAGGGCACGGCGCATGGGACGACTCCTGAGTTTGTGACGAGCTGGTTTGAGACGAGTTGGCTTGAGGTGAAGCGAGAAGCGGCAGGCGCTTCGTATGCATCAAGTCTAAACCTAATACCCACATAAAAAATGTGGTTATATGTCGCAGCCCAGAAGTGACCGGCCGGAAACGACGAAGCCCACCGAAAGGTGGGCTTCGTGTTCCTACCGAGTGCGGGGCGCCGTTACTTCTTCTTGGCGCGCTTACGCTCGTTCTCGGTGAGGTGCTTCTTGCGCAGACGAATATGCTCGGGGGTGATCTCCACCAGTTCGTCGTCATCGAGGAACTCGATGGCTTGCTCGAGGCTGAAGCGGACCGGCGGCGTCAGCACCAGCGCTTCGTCGGTGCCGGCGGAGCGCATGTTGTCGAGCTTCTTGGCCTTGGTGGGATTGACCGCCATATCGTCGGCACGGTTATTGATGCCGATCAGCATGCCTTCGTAGACCTCGGTGCCATGCTCGACGAGCAATTTGCCGCGATCCTGCAGGGCGAACAGCGCGTAGGCCAGTGCCTTGCCGGGAGCCATGGAGACCAGCACGCCGTTGCGACGCTCGACGGAGGCGTCGGGCTTGAGCGGGCCGTAATGGTCGAAACGGCTGGTGAGGATGCCGGTACCGGAGGTCAGCGTCAGGAACTGGCCACGGAAGCCGATCAACCCGCGCGCGGGGATGATGAAGTCCAGGCGCACACGGCCCTTGCCGTCCGGGTTCATGTTGGTCATCTCGCCCTTGCGGTAGCCGAGCTCTTCCATCACCGCGCCTTGGTGCTGCTCTTCGCAGTCGATGATGACTTCTTCGTACGGCTCCTGCTGGACGCCATCGTTCTCACGGATGATGACCTCGGGGCGGCCCACGGCGAGCTCGTAACCTTCACGACGCATGCTTTCGATGAGTACCGAAAGGTGCAATTCGCCGCGTCCGGAGACCTTGAACTTCTCGGGCGTTTCGCCTTCCTCGACACGTAGCGCGACGTTGTGGATCAGCTCCTGCTCGAGACGGTCACGAATGTTACGGCTGGTGACGAACTTGCCTTCTTTACCGGCGAACGGCGAGTCGTTGACCTGGAAGGTCATCGAGACGGTGGGTTCGTCGACGGTCAGCACGGGCAGCGCTTCGACGGCGGCCGGGTCGCACAGCGTATCGGAGATCGCCAAATCGCTGATGCCGGTGATACAGACGATGTCGCCGGCTTCGGCCTGTTCGGTTTGAACGCGCTCGAGGCCGAGGTGCGTCATGACCTGGCCGACCTTGCCCTTGCGTACGTTGCCTTCCTTGGAGATCACGCTGATCTGCTGCCCCGGACTCACGTTGCCGCGCTTGATGCGACCCAGCCCGATGACGCCGACGTAGCTGTTGTAGTCGAGCGCGGAGATCTGCATCTGGAACGGCCCGTCGCGTTCGACCGTGGGCGGCTCGACGATATCGACGATGGACTGGAACATCGGCGTCATGTCGTCTTCGAGCGCGTCCGGGTCCATGCCGGCGACGCCGTTGAGCGCCGAGCAATAGATGATCGGGAAGTCGAGCTGTTCGTCGCTGGCGCCGAGGTTGTCGAACAGATCGAAGATCTGGTCGATGACCCAGTCAGGACGCGCGCCGGGGCGGTCGATCTTGTTGACCACGACGATGGGCTTCAAGCCACGATCGAAGGCTTTCTGGGTGACGAAGCGCGTCTGCGGCATGGGGCCGTCGACGGCGTCGACCATCAGCAGTACGGAATCGACCATCGACATGACGCGCTCGACCTCACCACCGAAGTCGGCGTGTCCGGGCGTGTCGACGATGTTGATGTGGTAATCGTGCCACTGGATCGCGGTATTCTTGGACAGAATGGTGATACCGCGTTCTTTCTCCTGGTCGTTGGAGTCCATGATGCGCTCTTGCCCTTCGGCCTTGCGGTCGAGGGTGCCGGACTGACTCAGGAGCTGATCGACCAGGGTGGTCTTGCCATGGTCGACGTGGGCGATAATGGCGATGTTGCGAAGGTTCTCGATCACGTAGGGATCCTGCTTGAAAATTGGGCCGTATTATAGGGTCAGGGTGCCGACGACTGCCAGTTTGATGACCGTTGCCAACAGGCGCGGCACGACAAAAATCGCGTTGGCGCGGCGATAACCGTGGCGCTATCAGGGACTTGGGGCGTTTTGGCGGCAGGACGAAAATACGCAAAAAAATGGCGGCGCACTCGTCAATCGCCATTTATCGCGTCGAGGTAGACGCCTGGCGTGGGGTGGAGCGCACCGATCTAGAAGGGCTATTCACTCATTAAAGGTGCCCGAGGAGCCAATCATAGAGACGTCCTGCGCTGCTGGCAACGGGTTGCGTGATCGGGAAGCGTGGCAAGGCCAGCGGGTCGTCGCGGTGCGAGAGCCAACCGGCATGGCTATGAAGGGCTTCCTGAACGCCGCAGCGCTGAGCCAGTTGACGTACACGGAGCGAGGCTTCCGGCTGTGGGTAGGCGAAATAAGACAATGGATCGCGGCATAGCACACCGAGCTGACGACGCGATTGGCGAATTTGCCATTGGATCTGACGGTCGTCGAGGGTTTCTAACGGTGTGGCGGCGACGCCGCGCGCGCCGAAGCGCACCAAACCGTCGCTTTCCAAGCGGCGCACGCTGAACGGGTCGAGCGTTTGCGGGGCGATGTCGCGCTCGGCGCCCAGCGTCGAACCGAGCCGAGCCAGCGTCCATGGGGTGGCCTGTTGCGCGAGTCGCTCCAGATAGTCGTGCAGGGCGCTGCTGTAGGCGGTGCTCGGGTGGTCGGGTCGTGGCGGTGGGAGTGGGAGCCCGGCATCGCCGAGACATTCGCGAACGCGTATGGGCTGGATGCCGTCCCAGAGGATGTCGCCGAGGGTCATCCGCCAATCGCCTTGCGTACGCCCTGTATCGCCCGTGGTGAGAAACACGCTGGCCGGCAATGCCAGGCGCTCGAGCTGCCGCAGCGCTACCTCGGCGGTGTCGCGCCAGCCGCCGTCGAAGGTCAGCGCGATGCGTGGCACCGGGTCGCGATGCAAACGGCGAGCGCTGGCCAGAGAGACGATCTGAGCGTGATCGGTGAGATGATCGAGCAGCCGCCGGAAGCTGTCCGGGCCGAGGCAGTAGGGCGCCCGGTGCGGTAGGCGTGCGGCGGCTTCGTCGGGCAATACGCGCTGTATGACCAGGATCGCGCTGCGTCCGCGAAGCGGCTCGCTCAGGTTGCGTCGCCAGTGTCCGCGTAGGCGCTGCACGACGTCATGGGCAAGGCTGAGATGGCTCATGGCGTGTCCCTCCGCACTGCTGTCGTTGCTCGGCGTGCGAGCGTTGTTGCCGTGGTGACATCCTGTCGCTGACGGCAAGGGTCTCCTCTGGGGGGTGATGTTGTGATGATGGCTGCGATATCTATAAGCATATCTCGTTGTCTCAATTTAGCCAGTCAGCCCCGGCTTGCCTCGTCGGCAGAACGACATCATTGCCGCGCCGGTGGCGGTCAACTGCAAGGCGTGCAAGCTCCAGCGGTACCAGTAGACGCGGTACGCCTTGCGCGGCGCCGCGGCGCCGTCGCGCCACGCCATGAGCCCGGCGGGGAGCGCACTGAAGGTCAGGCCGGCCATCCCGACCCCTGGCGATAAGGGCAGCCATAGCAGCACGGCCAGCGGTAAGCTCGTGCCTTGGAGGAGCGCGGCACTGACACGGGGAACGAGAAAACGCGGGTGGCGTGCGATGCTGGGAATATAGAGACAATGCCGCTGGTGCCGATGCTGTCGACGCCACCAGGGGACGAGGCGTCGCGGCGCTGCATGGTCGATCAGCAAGGGTGCGTCCTGCCAGCAAAGGTGCGCTTGGCAGCGCCACAGACGCACGAGGATATCCAGGTCGGCGCCAGCCTCGAGTCGGGGGTCATGGCCCCCTAGGCGCTCGTACCACTCACGGGTGACGGCCAGTTGCCCGGTGGGCCAATCCCAAGGGTGGTCGTCGAAGCCGCGTTGCGTGCGGCTGAGATACCAGCTAGCCAGCGGCGGCGGCAGCGGGGTGGCTGGGTATTGGGCGCAGACGATGGCGTCGGCGGCCTGGTAGCTGAAGGCACGGGCGAGCCCGGCAAGCCATTGTTCTGGGACCTCGAGCGCTGCGTCCAAAAACACCAGCACATCGCCATTGAGATAGGTGGCGCCATGGTGGCGCAGCGCGCCCTGTCCATGTTGGGGCAGCACGGCGAAGCGAATATCACGTTCAATCAGTAGGCGTTGGGTGGGTTCATCGAGCGTCGTAAGCTGTACCAACGTCTCGGTGTGCCCACTGAAGCCCGTGATACTGCGTGCCAGGGCGCTCAAGCAGCGCTCCAAGTGCTCGGGGGTATGGCTGGCGTCGATTAGCAGACTGTAAGTGCGCATCGCTGGGAGTGCCTTGGGATCAGAGCCCGTGTCGGGGGAGCTACTCAACAGACTGGGGGGTAGCGCGAACCCTGGCAATCATCGCCGGGGCTGGTTTTTCTAAAGCAATACTGACTACGAGCCTGCGCGCGTTCGGGCCGATAGGGGCGGTGCTCCATCGCCGATCAGCGCCCGATTACTTTTTTGCACCAAAGTGGTTCATAAAGGCGGTGCGATGCACCTTTGTGGGGCCGCGAAGTGTCTCTGCACTTTTATGTGGCGCGCTTGGCGTCAAAGTGGTGCTGACCGATACACAAAGATGGTCTATTTTTTCTCGATGGATCATGCGTTTATCGAGGGCGCACCTAGATGGCTCAAAGGTTGGCATGCCTTCTGCATTGCAAAACGTAAAGTGCATACCCGTGGGCAGTTGCCGGCGGGCGTGCTACAAACGACGCTGAACACGCAAGCAAACGACCCGAGCCGTGGGCTCATAGTGGAGGAAATCATGTCCGAGAAGACCCTCGCCCTGATCGAAGAACACGATATCAAGTGGGTGGATCTGCGCTTTACCGATACCAAGGGCAAGGAGCAGCACGTCACGATTCCGGCCGGCGCCGTCGATGATGAGTTCTTCGAGGACGGCCAGATGTTCGATGGCTCCTCCATTGAAGGCTGGAAGGGTATCAACGAGTCCGACATGATCCTGCGTCCGGAGGATGGTAGCGGTTATCTCGACCCGTTCACCGAAGACGCGACCCTCGTGCTGCGTTGCGATATCATCGAGCCGGCCACCATGCAGGGCTATGAGCGTGATCCGCGTTCCATCGCCAAGCGCGCCGAGGCGTATCTGAAGTCTACCGGGCTTGGCGACACGGCCTTCTTCGGGCCGGAGCCGGAATTCTTCATCTTCGACGAAGTGCATTGGAATGCCGATATTCAGGGCGCGATGTACAAGATCACGTCCGAAGAAGGCGCCTGGGCGACCGACTCCACCAATGTGGAAGGCGGCAACCTGGGGCACCGTCCGCGCGTCAAGGGCGGTTATTTCCCGGTACCGCCGGTGGATAGCTTCCACGACATCCGCAGTGCGATGTGCAACACCCTGGAAGCCATCGGCCAGTCGGTCGAGGTGCATCACCATGAGGTGGCCAACGCCGGCCAGAACGAGATCGGCGTCAAGTTCAACACCTTGGTCAAGAAGGCCGACGAAGTTCAGGAAATGAAGTACGTGATCCACAATGTGGCCCACGCGTACGGCAAGACCGCGACCTTCATGCCCAAGCCGCTGGTCGGTGACAACGGCTCCGGCATGCACGTGCACCAGTCCTTCTGGAAGGACGGCACCAACATGTTCGCGGGTGACGAATACGCTGGGCTGTCCGAAACCGCGCTGTACTATATCGGCGGTGTCATCAAGCATGCGCGCGCCTTGAATGCCTTCACCAACGCGTCGACCAACTCCTACAAGCGTCTGGTGCCGGGCTTCGAAGCGCCGGTCATGCTCGCCTACAGCGCGCGTAACCGCAGTGCATCGATCCGCATTCCGTATACCGCAAGTCCCAAGGGCAAGCGCGTCGAGTGCCGTTTCCCCGACCCGACCGCCAACCCGTACCTGGCCTTCTCCGCACTGCTGATGGCGGGTATCGACGGCATCAAGAACAAGATCCATCCCGGCGACGCGATGGACAAGAACCTCTATGACCTGCCGCCAGAAGAAGGCAAGGCGATCCCCACCGTGGCCGAGAGCCTCGACCAGGCCCTGGAAGCGCTGGACACCGATCGTGCCTTCCTCACCGAGGGTGAAGTGTTCACCGATGCGATGATCGACGCTTACCTCGAGCTCAAGCAGGAAGAAGTCGATCGCCTGCGCATGGCGACGCATCCGGTCGAATTCGACATGTACTACAGCTGCTGATCTCGCACGACTGCGAGTGATCGCGACTGACCGAGGCCCCGTCCGATGTGACGGGGCCTTTTACGTTGTAGCGCGTGCGTGATGGAGGGGGCGTTGGAGGTGTAGAGGGGACGTGTTGTGGTTGGATAAATTGAAGGTGCGCTAGACTGAGCGTTCGGTAAAGGCATGAGGAGAAGGACATGCGCCAAGGGTGGGCCACCGCAACATGGTTGAAAGGCGCTTGGGCGTTGCTCGTAGCGGTTGTGATGGGGATGTCGGCGGCGCAGGCGACCCCGGTCTATCGCAGCGTGGATGCGCAAGGCAACGTGACCTTTTCCGATCGCCCGATAGGAGAGAAAGTGGACGTCGGTACGGTGAACACGGTGCCCGGCCAGCCGCGCGAGACACGCGATCTCCAGGCGCTACCGGACGCAGCGACGGAGACGGAAGCGGATGGCGCATCGTCATTCACCGCTTACGAGCGTCTCGCCATTGCGGCCCCTGGCAACGAGACGACCCTGCCCACCGGCGCGGCGGGTAATACCCAGGTGCGTGTGGCGATCACGCCCGAACTGCGCGAGACGGACAAGCTGCGCATGGTTATCGATGGTGAGGTGAATGGGCCGGCTCGACACGCGACGACCTTCTCGGTCACCGAGTTAGTGCGTGGGGAGCACACCTTGCGTGCTGAAGTGGTCGATGCCGAAGGGCGGGTGCGTCAGCGTAGCGCGCCGGTCACCCTCTATGTGCAACGCGCCAGCGTGTATTTACCCGCCAATCCCAACAATCCCCGTAACAATGGTGACAGTGGCAGTCAGTGAGCCGATTTGGCGCCTGGTGCTGTCTGTTGTCCTCCTTTTGCACTATTTTGGTGCGTTAGTGATGCGTGCGTCCATGACGGCACTGCCCTATGCCGGGCGGTGACAGACTGGCGCGCTTCTTGCACTGATAACGTACATGGACGATGGATAATGGACGGGTCATGCCAGAACCTCCCTTGCCGCAATATTCGGTCGAACCAAAACGTTTGCTAGAACACCTGACGACGGCGGTCGTGCTGCTCGATGGTGACTTGCATGTACGCTGGATGAATCCGGCCGCCGAGTCGTTGCTGGCGACTAGCCGGTTGCGTGTCATGGGGCAGCGACTGGAAAGTCTGGCGGGCGTCGAGGGCAGTGTCGAAGCGGTGTTGTTCAAGGCGCGCGACGAGCTGCATCCCTTCACGCAGCGCGAAGCGACCCTGGTATTGCCGTCGGGGAGCACGGCCACGGTGGACTTCACTGTCACGCCGTTGTCCGCCGATGAGCTGCTGATCGAGATCGAGCCGCGCGACCGGCTGTTGCGCATTTCCCGCGAGGAGGCGCTGATCGCGCGCCAGGAGACCATCAAGGTGCTCACCCGGGGCCTGGCGCATGAGGTGAAGAACCCGCTGGGGGGCATTCGTGGCGCGGCGCAGTTGCTCGAACGGGATCTGCCCGACCCGCAGCTCGCCGAGTTCACCCGGGTCATCGTCGAGGAGGCTGATCGGCTGCGCGATCTAGTGGATCGCATGCTGGGACCCAACAGCATGAGTCGGCATGAGCCGCTCAACATCCACAAGGTGCTCGAGCGGGTGCGTACCCTGCTGGAGGCCGAGCATCCGCGCATCGACTACGTGCGCGATTACGACCCCAGCCTACCGGACCTGGAAGGCGACGAGGCGCAGTTGATTCAGGCAGTGCTCAACGTCGCCCGTAACGCCGTCCAGGCGATGGAAGAACACGGCGTCGATGCCCCGCACCTGACCCTGCGTACTCGCGCCCGGCGGCAATTCACGCTGGGCGCCGAGCGCCACCGCTTGGTCTGCGAGCTGGGCATTCTCGATAACGGCCCCGGCATTCCCGAGACGCTGCGCGAGACGCTGTTCTATCCGATGGTCTCGGGGCGTGCCGATGGCAGTGGCCTGGGCCTTTCCATCGCGCAATCGATCCTGCATCAGCACCAGGGGTTGATCGAGTGCGACTCGGTGCCCGGGTGTACCGAATTCCGTTTGTTGATTCCGCTTGAGAGCCATCATTGAGGCTTGGGAGGCCCTATGACTGACGTCGCACGCATTGTGATCGTCGACGATGACCGCGCCATACGCTGGGTGCTGGAGCGCGCGCTGGCTCAGCCGGATCTCGACGTGCAGAGCTTTGAGCGCGCTGACACCGCGTTGGAACAGATACTGCGTCAACCGCCCGATGTGCTGCTGACCGATATTCGCATGCCGGGGCTCGATGGGTTGGACCTGATGGCGCGCATTCGCGAAAGCCACCCGGATCTGCCGGTGATCGTGATGACCGCGCATTCCGACCTCGACAGCGCCGTGGCGTCGTATCAGGGCGGCGCCTTCGAGTACCTGCCCAAGCCGTTCGATGTCGACGAGGCCCTGGCCTTGGTGCGACGTGGCGTGGCGCATGCCCGCGAGCGACGCACGCCAGCGGCGGTGCCGGAAGGCCTGTCGGCGGAGATCATCGGTGAAGCACCGGCGATGCAGGAGGTTTTTCGCGCCATCGGTCGGCTCTCGCAATCCCATATCACGGTGATGATCAACGGCGAATCGGGCACCGGCAAGGAGCGTGTCGCCCAGGCGCTTCATCAGCATAGCCCGCGTCATGGCGGGCCCTTCATCGCCCTCAACATGGCGGCGATTCCCAAGGATCTCATGGAATCCGAGCTCTTCGGCCATGAAAAGGGCGCTTTCACCGGGGCGACGTCGCAGCGTCGCGGACGCTTCGAGCAGTCCGATGGCGGCACGCTGTTCCTCGACGAGATCGGCGACATGCCCGCCGAAACCCAGACCCGTTTGTTGCGCGTGCTGGCCGATGGCGAGTTCTACCGCGTCGGTGGTCATACGCCGGTCAAGGTCGACGTACGTATCATCGCTGCGACCCACCAGCATCTGGAGCGCCTGGTCGAGGACGGGCGCTTCCGCGAGGACCTGTTCCACCGCCTCAACGTGATTCGTATCCATCTGCCGCGTCTTTCCGAGCGTCGTGAGGACATTCCTCGCTTGGCGCAGCACTTCCTGGCCGACGCAGCCAAGGAGCTCGCCACCGAGCCCAAGGTGCTGACGCAGGAGGCCGAGCAGCACCTCACGCAACTGCCGTGGCCGGGTAACGTGCGCCAGCTCGAGAACACCTGTCGCTGGCTGACGGTAATGGCGTCGGGCCGCGAGGTGTTGGTCGAGGACCTGCCGCCGGAGCTGCGTGATATAGAAGGCACCGAAAGTGCCGGCGGCGACTGGCGCGGTGCCTTCCGCGAGTGGGCCGATCGCGCCCTGGCGGCGGGACATACGCATCTGCTCGAAGAGGCGGTGCCGGATTTCGAGCGCATTCTCATCGAAACGGCGCTCAAGCATACTGGCGGGCGCAAGGGCGAGGCCGCCGAGCTGCTCGGTTGGGGCCGCAACACACTGACACGTAAGCTCAAGGTGCTGCTGCCGGCACTCGCCGACGAGTGAGCGTTGGCGCTCGGCCTTCGGGTCGGGCGCTGTCGTCTTATCGTCATTACATCGTCATCGCCGTGACGCGGGATTGTCATCTGCTTGGCAGAACAATGGGCATTACTCATTGTTCGCAACCAGGTGACAACGCATGTTCTCGCAGACGCTTTCCCTGTCTCGCCCCGTTCTGGGGTTTGCCTTTGCCACCCTCGCGGGTATTTCCACCGCCCAGGCCGACTTCCAGCTAAGCGACCGCTACACCGATGCCGATGGCGACCTCGTCGCCGACATTCCAGAAGATGAATCCCAGTGGCGTGATCCAGACACGCTGGTCTTCGCCTATACGCCGGTGGAGGATCCTGCCGTGTATGCGGATGTGTGGTCTGGCTTCCTGGATCATATGGAGGAGGTCACCGGCAAGAAGGTGAAGTTCTTCCCGGTGCAGTCCAACGCCGCTCAGATCGAAGCGATGCGCGCCGGACGCTTGCATGTCGCCGGCTTCAATACTGGCTCCAATCCGCTTGCGGTGGCCTGCGCGGGCTTTCGGCCCTTCGCCATGATGGCCGCCGATGATGGCTCCTTCGGCTACGAGATGGAGATCATCACCTATCCCGGCTCCGGCATCGACGAGGTCGAGGACATCAAGGGCAAGACCCTGACCCATACCTCAGAAACGTCCAATTCCGGCTACAAGGCGCCTACCGCGCTGATGGCCTCGGAGTTCGGCATGACCTCCGGCGAGGATTACGAGGTCGAGTTTTCCGGCAAGCACGACAATTCGATTCTCGGCGTGGCCAATCACGATTACGAGGTTGCCACCATCGCCAACTCGGTCAAGGATCGCATGATCGACCGTGGCGTGATCGACGCGGATCAGATCGAGGTCATCTACCAATCGGATACCTTCCCGACCACGGCGTACGGGGTGGCCCACGACCTCGCGCCCGAGCTACAGGAGGCGATCAAGGAAGCCTTCTTCGACTTCGACTGGGAGGGCTCCGCACTGGCCGAGGAATTCGGCAAGAACGGCGAATCTCAATTCATCCCTATCACCTTCAAGAAAGAATGGTCGGTGATCCGGCAGATCGACGCGGCAAACGACGTGCAGTACCAGTGCTCGTGAGCCGTCGGGTGGCGGGCGGCGTCTTGCATGTCGTCGTCTGCCGCGATGGTGCTGGGAGGGTGACATGCTAGAACTCCAGCAACTTTACAAGACGTATGCCACCGGTGACACGGCGCTGCGGGATGTCTCTTTCGTGGTGCCACGCGGTCAGGTGATGGGCTTGATCGGGCCTTCAGGCGCCGGCAAGTCGACACTGATTCGTTGCATCAATCGCCTGGTCGATCCCAGTGCGGGCCGTATCCTGCTCGGCGATACCGATCTCGCTCAGGTAGGGCGCAGTGAATTACGTCGCCAACGGCGGCGCATTGGCATGATCTTCCAGGAGTACGCGCTGGTCGAGCGGCTCACGGTGATGGAAAACGTCCTATCGGGGCGCCTAGGGTATGTGCCGTTCTGGCGCAGCTTCACGCGGCGCTTTCCGGGACGTGATATCGAGAACGCCTACCGCCTGCTCGACCGTGTGGGCTTGCTCGAGCATGCCGACAAACGCGCCGACGCGCTATCGGGTGGCCAGCGCCAGCGGGTGGGTATCGCGCGGGCCTTGGCTCAGGAGCCCGCGCTGTTGTTAGTCGACGAACCGACCGCCAGCCTGGACCCCAAGACGAGCCGCCAGATCATGCGCTTGATCATCGAGGTATGCGACGAGCGCGACTTGCCAGCCATCGTCAATATTCACGACGTGCCGTTGGCCCAGCAGTTCATGCATCGCATCGTCGGCCTTCGTGCGGGCGAGGTTGTCTTCGACGGCACACCGGCGGCGCTCGATGAAGCGGTACTCGGTGATATCTACGGTGCCGAGGACTGGACGGCGATGCGCCGTGAGCACGAAGAAGACCAGGCGGCCGAGGCGGACGCCACGCGGCGTGTGGCGGAGGTCGCACGATGAGCCTCGAGACGACCTATCCGACGCGCTGGCGGCGCCCGCCGCGGATGTTGCGCGACCGGCGCTGGCGATTCGTCGTACAGGGCGCGGTGCTCGCTTATCTAGTGCTGGCGATGGGCTCGTTGGACATCGAGTGGTCTCGGGTGGTGGAAGGCCTGGCACGCGGGCAACGCTTCGTGGAGGGCTTCTTGCAGCCCGACTTTACCAGCCGCTGGAGCGATATCCGTCAAGGGCTGATCGAAAGCCTGACCATGACGCTTACCGCGACGGTGGTGGGGGTCTTGATCTCGGTCCCCATCGGTATCGGCGGGGCGCGTAACCTGGTGCCGGCGCCGGTATATGGGATATGTCGCACGATCATTGCCGTCAGCCGCTCGCTGCAGGAGATCATTATCGCGATCTTCCTGGTGGCGATGTTCGGTTTCGGCCCGCTGGCGGGGTTCGTGACGCTGTCGTTCGCATCGATCGGGTTCATCGCCAAGCTGCTGGCCGACGACATCGAGGAGATCGACCCACGCCAGGTCGAGGCGATTCGTGCCACCGGTGCCGGCTGGTGGCAGGTGCTGCACTATGCCATTCAGCCCCAGGTGATGCCGCGCTTGATCGGCTTGTCGTTGTACCGTTTGGACATCAACTTCCGCGAGAGCGCGGTGATCGGCATCGTCGGCGCCGGGGGCATCGGTGCCACGCTCAACACCGCCATCGACCGCTACGAATACGATAGCGCCGGTGCCATCCTGCTGATCGTCATCGTCATCGTCATGCTGGCGGAATACGGCTCCAGCTACCTGAGAAGATTCCTGCAATGAAGCCGACCCTTGTGCCCCCCGACGCGCCTACCACCTACGCCGATGTGTGGACCTTTCGCACGCCACGGGCGCGGCTCGCCTTGTGGTTCGGCTGGCTGGCACTGGTGGCGTTGTTCGTCTACTGCTGGCAGGTGATGAATGCCGACACGATGTGGGTGTTCGTGGCCGATGCACCGGGCCAGGCCGCCGACCTCGGTAGTCGGATGTGGCCGCCGAGCATGGCGTATCTGCCCGAGTTGATGGCGCCGCTGTGGGATACGCTCAACATCGCCACCTTGGGCACCTTGGGGGGCGTGATCATGGCGGTGCCGGTGGCGTTTCTCGCCGCACGCAATACCACGCCGTCGCGGGTATGGATCCGGCCGGTGGCGCTGTTGGTGATCGTTACCTCGCGCTCGATCAACTCCTTGATCTGGGCGCTGCTGCTGGTCGCGATTCTCGGGCCGGGGCTGCTCGCCGGCGTGGTGGCGATTGCGCTGCGTTCCATCGGCTTCGTCGGTAAATTGCTCTACGAGGCCATCGAGGAGACCGATGCACGTCAGGTCGAGGCGATCAGCGCCACCGGCGCGAGCGCCGCGCAACGCCTCGACTATGCCATCGTGCCCCAGGTGATGCCGGCATTCTGGGCGATCGCGCTGTTCCGCTGGGACATCAACATCCGGGAAAGCACGATCCTCGGCCTGGTCGGCGCGGGCGGCATCGGTCTCAAGCTGCAGGCATCGATCAACGTGCTGGCCTGGCCGCAGGTGGCGACGATCCTGCTCGTCATCCTGGCCACGGTACTCGTCAGCGAGTGGGTCTCGGCGCGGGTGCGCCAAGCCATCATGTGATCCTCGCGCCGTCGCCAAGCCCCGTGCATCTTGGCAGGCGGCGTAATATCCTTCTCCCCCTAAGGTCTAATCGAGTCCTCCCGTCGGTTCTGACAGGTCATCGTCAGCGGGAGGCGTCGTCGTTCACCGCCAGCCAGTCTGGCCATGTCCAACCCGGGTGCCGCCGCTTGCCAGCCAGGCGCGCGGTGCTTGCGTGATAACAGGAGTTTTTAGTGGCAACCCCCTCGCAACATGACCTGCGCAATGACTTTCGCGCCTTGCTGGCGTCCTCTGAGTGTTACTTCACTGCCTCGGTGTTCGACCCGATGTCGGCGCGCATCGCCGCCGATCTGGGCTTCGAAGTGGGGATTCTGGGGGGCTCGGTGGCCTCGCTTCAGGTGCTGGCGGCTCCCGATTTCGCCCTGATCACCTTGAGCGAGTTCGTCGAGCAGGCGACCCGCATCGGTCGAGTGACGCGCCTGCCGGTGATCGCCGATGCCGACCACGGCTATGGCAACGCGCTCAATGTCATGCGGACCATTACCGAGCTCGAGCGTGCCGGTGTGGCGGCGCTGACCATCGAGGATACCCTGCTGCCGGCGCAGTATGGGCATAAGTCCACCGATCTCATCCCCCTCGACGAAGGCGTGGGCAAGATGCGTGCGGCGCTTGAGGCACGCATCGACCCGGCGATGGCGATCATCGCGCGCACCAACGCCGGTCAGCTCGACGATGAGGCTGCCGTCGAGCGCGTGTGTGCTTATCAGGCGGCGGGCGTGGATGCCATCTGCCTGGTGGGCGTGCGTGACTTCGACCACCTCGAGCGCCTGGCCGCGCCGCTGGACATTCCGCTGATGTTGGTCACCTACGGCAATCCCGAGCTGCGTGATCGCGAGCGCCTGGCCGCGCTCGGCGTGCGCGTGGTGGTCAATGGCCATGCGGCCTACTTCGCTGCCATCAAGGCGACCTACGATTGCCTGCGCGAGCAGCGCGATATCGCTGCTAGCGAATTGAGCGCGTCGCAGTTGTCCACACGTTACTCTACGCTGGACGAGTATCGTGCCTGGGCGCGCGATTATATGGATGTGAAAGAGTAGGCCTCGACAACCGGAGAGTGCGATGAGCGCCATGCAATGGGAGCGTCTGCTTGACCCTACCCGCCTCAATGACAAGCACGGAGGCTCGCGCGATGAAATCGGGCGCAGTCCGTTCCATAAGGATCACGACCGGATTGTCTTCGCCGGCTCGTTTCGGCGTTTGGGGCGCAAGACGCAGGTCCACCCGCTGACCGACAACGATCATATCCACACCCGCTTGACGCATTCTCTGGAAGTGGGCTGCGTGGGGCGTTCGCTGGGCATGATCGTCGGCGAGGAGTTGCGTGAGCGACTGCCGGATTGGATCACGCCGGCCGACTTGGGGGTCATCGTGCAGGCGGCTTGCCTGGGGCACGACATCGGCAATCCGCCGTTCGGGCATGCCGGCGAATATGCCATTCGCGACTGGTTCAAGCGCGCCGAGGCGGAGGGCAGTGGGCTGTTGGCCGATCTGTCACCGGCCGAGCGAGAGGACCTGCTGACCTACGAAGGCAACGCTCAAGGGTTTCGCATCGTCACGCAGATCGAATACAACCAGTTCAATGGCGGCATGCGTCTGACCGCTGCCACGCTTGGCACGATGCTCAAGTACCCGTGGACGGTGGAGCGTGCCTCGCGGGCCGGCAAGTTCGGTTGTTACCAGTCGGAGCGCGAGCAATTGGGCGAGGTGGCCGAGCGTCTGGGCTTGTTGCCGCATGGCGAAACCGCCTGGTGCCGGCACCCGCTGGCGTATCTCGTCGAGGCCGCCGACGATATCTGCTATGCGCTGCTGGATCTCGAGGACGGCCTGGAGATGGGCATTCTGCGCTACGACGAAGTCGCCGAGGTGCTCATCCAGATCGCCGGGGGGACGCCATCGGGCTATGACGACATGCGTGCCCGGGGCGTGTCCCAGCGTCGACGTATTGCGGCCTTGCGCGGCGCGGCGATGGAACGTGCGGTGAACGATGTCGCGGCAGTATTCGTGCAACATGAGAGTGCGCTGCTGAACGGCACCCTGAATGGCGACCTGCTCGAACTGTGTCATCCCGATCTGGGCTGGGGAGTAGGCACGGCCAAGCAGATCGCCCGCGAACGTATCTTCCAGAACGAGCGCAAGGCCAAGCTGGAGATCGGTGCCTACACGACGCTGGGCATTCTTCTCGAAGCTTTCATCGGCGCGGCGTATGAGCTTCACCACAGCGGCGAGTCTTCCTTCAAGCACCAGCGCGTGCTGGCGTTGATCGGCGAGAACACGCCCAAGCCCTCATGGTCGCTCTATGCCAGCTATCGGCGCATGCTCGATTTCATCGGTGGCATGACCGACCACTACGCCGTCGATCTGGCGCAGGAGATGGGCGGTCGCCTGCGCGGCGAGTGACGCGCTCGCTACTCGCCGCGCAGGCGCGGGGTTACGGCGAGACGCTGCGCAGGCGTTCGGCCAACCAGGCACGGGTGCCGCTGTGGCCTTCGCGTTCGGCGCGTTCGGCCAGTTGCATGGCCAGCTCGATGTCGTCGGCCTTGAGAGCAGCGTTGATCATCCGCCGGTAATCGAAGTCAGGCGTGGAGGCGCCAGCGCTTGACGGGGATGCCTGCTCGTCGCGTGCAGTCGCACTGCGTGTCTCCGTCACACTGTCGGCATGCGAGCGCGTGCCGAGAATCGGCGTTAGCAGGCCACCGCCGGTCTCGCGGGATTCGCTTTCCAGGGTAACGTTGCCGGTGGCGCTGTGCTCGGCGATGGGGTCGGGGCCTGGGGGAAGCGCGAGACCGCGCACGCGGGCATAGACTTTTTCCGCGCTTTCATACTGCGTCGTGCCTTGGCGCGCGGTCTCGTTGCTGTAGATCACCATGTAGGCGGCATTGGGGCCGGGGGTGATGTCGAAGGTGGCGCCCAAACGCGCCCCGGCGAAACCATTGGGGCTGAGGTAGTCGAATTTATCGCTGGTGACGCGCTGCGTGGGCTGAAAATCCTCATCGAGGATCAGCACCGTGGGCGCGAAGACCTGATCCTTGGCGATGGTGCTGGTGAGTTTGAACGTCAGCGGCTCGCGCGTGCGCGGTAACTCGAACGCCTGGAAGTAGCTGGCCCCGTCCTCGAAACGGTGCATCGGGGCTTGTGTGTCGAGCGTTAACGACTGTGACTCACCGACCGCCAAGGACTGATAAGGCAAGGCGGCGAGCGTGTCGCAGCAGTCCGTGGCTTGGGCGAGTGCTCGTTGGCTTTGCTTGGCCGGCGTCACGGCGGTGTCGCCGTGGGGAACCAACGAGGCGCAGCCCGCCAGGCTGGTCAGGGCCAGTCCCGAGAGTAGGATGGCGATATGGCGTTGTGGCATGCAATGAACTCCCGAATGCAAAAGCGGCCCCGACGCTCACGCGGCGGGGCCCGAAGGATCGATACAGCTTACTAGCGTGTCAGCGGTCGCTTTGGTGACCGCCGAGCGATCAACTGCCCCACCAGACCTCCATCTGGGCGCCGAAGGTCAGACCATCGGTGTCGTTGAAATCGACGTTGTTGGGACCTGAGCCAGTATCCAGCGCGTGGGCTTGGCGATAGCCTTCTGCACTCAACTGTTCCTCATAGGCATCGCCGCTCCACTTGGCGTAGGTGGCAAACAAGCGAATGGTGGGACGAATCATGGCACCACGCCCGGCCGACCACTGCTGGGCGAGGGTCAATTTAGTGAGGTGATGATCACCACCGTCATAGCCGGCGACATTGCTTTGCGGTTCGATATGATCGTAGCCGAGTTCCATGGCGGTGCTCATGATGTCGTTCCAGTAATACACCGGGCGCACGCCTGCCGAGAACCACTTACGGCCGGAGTCGTCATCCATGTTCTTGTCTTCGTAGATGGCGGCGTAGAGCAGGTCGAGCTTATCCGGCATCAGCCAGACATGGCCACTATCGAGCACGCGCCACATGTCGCCTTCCTGCTCGAGGCTACCTGTGGAGCGGCCCACTGCGTTGCCATTACTGGTGATGATGCCATCGGTGGCGTACTGCAGTGCTACGGTGTTGGAGCCGCCGAACCAGTTCGACTGAGTGTGCTCGATGGTGCCCATCCACCCCTTGTCACCCTCGTCGTAGTCGATGCCAGCATCGTCATAGTAGTCCTTCTGCCAATCCGATAGCGAGGCGCGGCCGTAGTCGACGCCCAGTTGCAGCGAGCCGCCGGGATTGGTGGGAATGTCCGTCCAGCGCACGTCAACGGTATCGTCGGAGAGCCGCTGATCCTCGTCGGGAAGATTGTCACTATCCGAGCCGGAGCTTCTGACCCAAGCGAAGTTAAGCTTACCGGTGCCGACATCGATATCCGAGATCCCCACGCCTGGGCCGGAGACGTCCCAGTAGTAGAAGTCGTTCATATGGATATCGTGACGCTTGTAGAAGCGCTTACCGGCCCATAGCGTAGAGCCATTCGGCAGGCCGCTGATGGCATTGGTGCCGGTGACGAACATCTCGCGCAGGGCGATATTGTTGTCATCACCCTTGAGCGATTCGTCGTCGTTGGACTGCGAGGTGACGTAGGCGACGCGGCTGGCGAAGTCGAAAGTGGTGCCCTGCTGATCGAAGAGATTGGCGCCCAGGCCCAGCTCGGCATAGGTTTCACATTCGTTGCCCAGGCGGTACTTGGCCGGTGCCCCTGCCGCCTTGAAGCAGGTCTGGCTGCCGCCGCCGGCGGTGGAGCCGATGCCCGAACGTGCGTACCCGAAAAAATTGGGATTGATATCGGCATGGGCCAGGGCCGGCATGACGCAGGAAGCGCCGATCAGGGCCGCGAGTAGCGGTCGGCGTGTGAACTGGCGTGAGTCTCTCATGAGATGTCCCTTGTGATGTTATTGGTCATGGTGACGTTGAATCGTTTCATGGCGTGTGAAACGCGATGCTTCGTGCGCGTTGCTCAGCGAGCCGTGAGACTCGGCACTGAGGTCGTTGCGCAGGGGGCTTGATACCTCCTGAACGGTGAGTGGACGAGGTGAGCGTTTTTGGGTCCGCGCGAAGCGGGAGCGCAGTGGCGTGTCGACAGCGTCGGCATGAGGATCCCTTTGTTGTTGTTTTCGAAGCGTCGTTATTTTTAGGTGCGATGACGAATGATGTTTTCGTCATGTACGACATTATTAGCACGGTGTCGTAAGTTTTCATTTTGACTATGGTATAAACGCCACTAAAGTTTAATCTCTAAACTTATCGGGGCGATTTGGTGTCGCTTTTCCGCTTAAATTGCGAATTTTTGCGCATTTTATATGGAAGGCCAAGTTACTTAGTTTTTTATATTTATTACTGCGATGAAATATTACGAAAAAGGCGTTTGCTTGCCTTCTCGCGGTAGAGGCGTCGGGTTGGGATATCGTGTGAGGATATGCTGACGGTGCCATCGTAAGATGGCTGACGTCGTGTGCTAGACGCAGATGGCTGGCGGCATGCTGCCGCCGTTATCTAATGGCGTGTTGTGCGTGGGGCGAGCAGCATTTTGTGGGCTGGGGTGGTTGGCCGACGCGCGCAAACGACGCCTCGGCATGCGTCGTTCAAGAGGTAGTGCCTCGAGAGGATGTGCCGCGAGGTCCGTCGCGCTTGACGCGCTGATCGAGTGCCTGAACAACGCGTTGGTGCGCGTCGTCGTTCATGGGCTTGAGCGGAGTACCATTGAGCAGGGCGGCGAGCCCTTCGCCGTTGACGACCATCAGCCCGTTGGGGGCTTTCTCGATCTTTATCTCCCAGCCGGGTAGGACCAGAACACCTTGCACGGCGATATCGCCCAGGGAGTGGCGCGTCAGCCATTGACGGCACCAACTCGCGGCCATCCGTGTGTGTGCCAGGGACTGCCGTTCGCGCCAGCCCGGGAAGCGCAGGCGCTGCCCGGCCACCGTTACCTGAGTGCGGGGCTCGCCCATGACGTCCAGCGGTGGGGTCCGGGCACTGACCTCGACCACGAAGACCCCATGTGGGGTGACCACGACATGGTCGATGGCAAAGCTGTCGGAGGGCACATCATGAAACACGAAATAGGGGTGCGCCTCCGGACGGATCAGACGTTCCAGCTCCTGGCCCACGGCTAGCTCGCAGGCCAGACCCAGCTTGAGGCGGCGGATACGCTGCACGTCGCGAATCAACCGAAAGCACAGCACTAACGCCAGCAAGGTGGTCAAAAGCCCGTAAAGCGCCCATTCCAGCCAGCTGTGCCGGTTGGCGAACAGCATGCGCCCCATGCCATAGACCAGCGGCGCCAGGGTGATGATGGGCCCCAGTGCGCCATCCAGGAAGAGCGCAGCATAAGCGCGGTCGAGTCGGTCGCGTAGCGACTGTGCGGGTTCGCGCAGTGTGCGCCCGTCATAGGGTGATACGAGCGCGCCGTCTTCCAGGTGGCGTAGCGCCAGCACTACGAGCGCGGTGGCGCCGAGCGGGGCGAGAAAAATGATCGGCAGTACGTATTCCAGCCAAGCCATCACGGTCATCCTGGTCGAGAACGTGTTACATGAACGCCCATTCTAGCTAGCTTGTCGGAGATCGGCGATGCCGACGAGCGATGGGCGCTTGTCGCGACGCGGGACGCCGGTTGTATCATGTGAACATCGGCTTTCCCGGGAGATCACGATGTTCGATTCCTCAGCGTCGTCATTGGCGACCTTTCTTTCCCGTCATTCGCGGTTGTTCGTGCTCACTGGTGCCGGGATGAGTACCGATAGCGGCATCCCCGATTATCGTGATGAGCATGGCGCTTGGAAACGCTCGCCGCCGATGACGCATCAAACGTTCATGCACAGCGATACCGCGCGTCGCCGTTACTGGGCGCGTAGCCTGGTAGGGTTCCAGGCGCTCTCCGAGGCGCGGCCTGGACGCGCGCATCGTGCGCTCGCCGCGCTGGAGCGTGCCGGACGCATCGAGCAACTGGTCACGCAGAATGTCGACGGACTCCACCAGCGTGCCGGGTCGCGGCGCGTGATCGACCTGCATGGTCAGGCCGACGTGGTGCGTTGCATGCACTGTGGGGCGACCCAGATGCGCCATGCCGTGCACGCCGCCTTGGCGCGTCTCAATCCCCAATGGACGGGCCTGGAGGCAAGCGTCGGGCCAGATGGCGATGCCGACTTGGCGCATGACGACTTCGGCGATTTCTCGCTGCTTTCATGCGCACGTTGCGGGGACGGTATCTTCAAGCCCGATGTAGTGTTCTTCGGCGACAGCGTGCCACGCTCCCGCGTGGACGCGGCATTCGCTGCGCTTGAACGCGCCGATGCGATGCTGGTGGTGGGCTCGTCGCTGATGGTGTATTCGGGCTATCGCTTTGCGCGTCGAGCGGCGGAATCGGGCAAGCCGATGGCCTGCATCAACATGGGGCGCACGCGCGCCGACGCGCTGTTCAGCCTCAAGGTCGAAGCGTCGGCGGGCGAGACGCTGGATGCTGCGCTGCGTTCCCTGGAAGGCACTATGCTCACCGAGGGACTGGTTTCTCCAGCCCCGGCGGCCAGGACCTAGCCCGGCATCGAATGTCGTGGCGCGTCCGCCCCGCTCATTTTCGTTCCACCCCCTAAGGTGAAGCGGGTTCCAGCGTTACGGTCGGGATGGTGCCGGTCTCGCCGTTGAAGACCTCGACGCGCTCACGGTTGAGATGCGTCAGCCGCCCTTGATCGCGCACTTCGGCCTGCAAGATGTACGTATGCGCCGCCTCGATGGCGCCCTGGTCGTATTGCAGCGTAACCTCGGTCGCGGTGGTGTCGACGCGTGTATAGCGGCTTTCCGCGACGGTGTCGCCATCATTGCTATCTTTCAGCGTGACATCGAGGATGGCATCGTCCGACAGCTCGGGCGGTTGATCGAAGACGACCCGCGCATCGAGCGTGGTGAAATTAGGGCCACTGGCACAGCCCGCGAGGCCAAGCAGCAATAAACCGGTGAGTACGGCATATAGGCGACGCGGCACGTTAGGCAAGGACATGAGGGCCTCCTCGCACAGGGAAAGGGACTGCAGCCGACGGCGCGTTCAACCGCCAGCCAATTTGACGCGATAGCCGCGTGCTTCGAGTTCTGCCTTGAGCGTTTCGCGCTGATCGCCTTGAATCTCGATGATGCCATCCTTTATGGCGCCGCCAGTGCCACAGCGCTGCTTGAGCGCCTTGGCCAGAGCCTTGAGCGCGTCGGCCTTGAGCGGCACGCCGTCTACTAGAGTTACGCCCTTGCCCTTGCGTCCCTTGGTCTCGCGGCGCAGGCGGACGGTACCGTCGAGGCTTGCTAGGCGTTCTTCCTCTGCGGTTTCGGCACAGCGACACTCGGCCAGCGGTGCCCGGCACTCGGGGCAGACCTCGCCATGTTCGGTGGAATATACCCGTCCGCGTAATTGATCCTGCAGCGATGCCATGCGTGCCTCCTGAATCGATGTGTCGCGGACCTCCATGATAACGCGCCATGCCGGTAGGCACGATATCGGTCAACGCCATGCGGTGGGAGTCAGTGCAGCACGGCTTCCAACTGTTCCAATTTCGCCACGGCGCTGGGTAGGTCGCGCATGTCATGCAAGGCGATGGCACCCTCGGGCGTGGTTTCGCGCTCGGGGAAGCGGTTGATGTGTATCGTGCGCATTCCCGCCGCTAGGCCTGCTGCGACGCCCACCTCGGCATCATCGATGACGACGCAGCGTTCGGGCGCAACCCCCATCTCGCGCGCGGCATGCAGGAACAGATCGGGATCGGGTTTCCAGCGCTCGATGGTGTAGCCGCTGTAGAGGCGGTCCCCGAAATAGGGGCGCAGGCCGGTGCTGTCGAGGGCGCGGCGAATCTTGTGCTCCGGACCGTTGGAGGCGACGCAGCGGGGGTGCTCGGCGAGCCGGTCGAGCGCCTCGCGGACCCCCGGAATCGGTTGCAACTCGGTGCTCATGCGCGCCTGCATGGTGCGGCGCATCTCCGCCTCGGCGGCCTCTCGAGTGGTGTCATCCAGAGCCCCGAAACGGCGCTCCAGCTCGGCGACGATGTTGGCGAATCTGACGCCTCGAAACTCTTCCATGTATTGGGGCGCGGCGAAGGGTAATCCGGCGCGGGTCAGGACATCGGACATGACGTCGGCGAGAAGGGGTTCGCTATCGACCAGGGTGCCATCGCAGTCGAACAACAGGCACAACGGATGAGACATGGTGAAGCCTCGAGGGCATAGTGGATTAAACCGTTCATTGTCCCAAATATCGGCAGGCGACGCCCAGTCTTGATAAAGCACACCGAGTTTGCGAACGGCGTTTTTAAACGCTATCTAGAACTTTAGTTGTCCCTGGCCGTGATAGCAAGGCCAGGGAGGCGTTCAAAGCGATTGTCCGCGATTATACGAAATCCGGCGTCAGCCAGCGCGGTATGACCAGCACCAGCTCAGGAAAGAGGATCAACAACACGATCACCGCCACCATCACCGCCAGGTAGAGCAGCGTGGTGCCCAGCGCCTTGAGCAACGGGATGCCGCCGATCTTCGCCGAGATCATCAGGCACAGCCCGTAGGGCGGGGTGATCAGCCCCAGGCCCAGGGCCATGACGCCGATGACCCCGAACTGCACCGGATGCACGCCGGCCTGCATCGCCAGCGGCTGGAAGATCGGCGCCAGGATCGCCATCGCCGGCAGCGAGTCCATGAAGGTGCCGATGATCAGCATTACCACTGCCATGATGATCAGCAGCGTGGTCGGGTCGCTGATGGTGACCCCGGCCATCAGCTTGGGCGGGATCTGGTAGAAGCTGATCAGATAGCCGAAGATCGCCGCGCCGACCAGGCTGAACAGCGACAGCGAACACAGTCGCACGGTGCTGGTCGAGGCTTCGAGCACGTGCTTGAAGGTCAGTTCGCGATAGACGAAGAAGCCCAGCGCCAGGGCGTAGAGCACGGCGATCACCGCGGCCTCGGTGGGGGTGACCAGGCCCAGGGTGATGCCGCCGATGATGACGATGGGAATTCCCGCCGCCAACAGGCCATCCTTGCCCGAGCTCATCAGCTCGGAGAATCTCGCGCGCTGGCGCACCGGCACGTCGTAGCGGCGTACATAGAGCAGGTTGAGCAACAGCTGGGCGATGCCGATCATCACCCCGGGCAGGATGCCGCCGAGGAACAGCCCGGCGATCGAGGTATTGGTCAGCGCGCCCCATACGATCATGTTGATCGAGGGCGGAATGATAATGCCCATCACCGACGAGGCGGCGGTGACGGCCACCGCGAAATGGGTCGGATAGCCTTCACGCTTCATCGCCGGAATCAGCACCGTGCCGACCCCCGCGCTGTCGGCGGTGGACGAGCCCGAAACGCCGGCGAACAGCATGCTGACCATGACGTTGACATGCGCCAGCGCGCCCTTGAAGTGACCGACCAGGCGCATGCACAGGGTGATCAGACGGTCGGTGATGTGCGCCGAATTCATCAGGTTGCCGGCGAGCAGAAACAGCGGCACGGCAAGCAGCACGAAGGAGTCCATGCCGTTGTACATGCGCTGGAACATCACCCACATGGTCAGCCGCGGGTCGAGCAGAATCATGCTGAAGGCGGTCAGCACCAGCGACATGGCGATGGGGATGCCGGCGACGATCAGCACGCCGAGCAGGGCGAACAGCAGCCAGGGCAGGATGAAGGTCCATTCCATCGGCATCATGAACGTGGCCCTCGCGGTTGTTCGCTGACGGCGAGCGGCGCGTCGTCGGCGCTCGCCAGTTCGTCGAGTTCATTGGGTGTGTTGAGCGCCGCTTCCATGGCGTTCATGCCGTGCAGCGCGGCATGCAGCAGCCGCTCGAGGCTGTACAGCACGATGAACACGCCGCTCACAGTGAACGCCGAATAGACGTAGATCATCGGCAAGCCGGACGCGGTGGCGCTACGGCGCAGGCCGGAGATGGCGAAGTCCTTGCCGTAGACGATGAAGATCACGCCCACCGCGAAGCAGGCCAGATCGCGGATCAGGCGGGTCGCCAGATCGGCCCGGGTGCCGCGCGGGAACGCCTCGAGCACGAAATGGTCGGCATGATAGACGCCGATCGCCGTGCCCAGCATGATCAACCACTGGAAGGCGAAGCGGCTGAACTCCTCGGTCCAGTAGAGTCGCGGCAACAGCGGCAGGTTGCGACTGACGATCTGGTAGATGATCAGCAGGATGAAGCCCAGCAGCAATGCCAGCAGGATCGCGTTGAGCAGGCGCTCGAGCCCCCGGTTGAGGCGTGACAGGCCATGCAGCAGTGCGGCCATGGCGTTGTCCTCATGGTTGGTGATGGAAGGTGGCAAGACAGGCGGGGCACCGCTCACGATGCCCCGCGGCGGGCTCACTGGCCGGCGTTGACGATCTTCTGGTGCAACTCGCTCAGGCCCATCTCGTCGATGACCTTCTTGAGCGGCTCGGCGACGATCTCCATCATCCGCTCACGGTCCATCGGGTACAGCGTCGCGCCTTCCTGCTCGAGGGTGTCGAGGGCTTCGGCATCCTGCTTGAGCTGGACGTCGCGCGCATAGCTTGCGGCCTGCTGGGCGGCTTCCATCACCGCCTGCTGCTGGCTCTCGTCGAGCCCTTCCCAGCTCATCTGCGACATGGTCAGCAGGCGCACGGTGATGTCGTGCTCGGACAGGCCGATATGCGGGGCGACCTCGTGAAAGCGCATCCGCTCGATCCACTCGGCCTCATTGAGCAGGCCATCGATCGCGCCCAGTTGCAGGCCGGTGTAGATCTCCTTCCAGGCCATCACCGTGGGTTCGGCGCCCAACGCCTTCCAGGCGGTGATCAGCGGCTTGGTGGGGTTGGTGCGCAGCTTCATGCCCTCGAGGTCGTCGAGGCTCTCGAGCGGACGCGTGCTGACGATCTGGCGCTTGCCGCCGCCGAAGAAGGCCAACACCTTGACGTCGGTCTCGTCCTCGATCTTGTCGGCGATCTCACGGCCCACGTCGCCGTCGAGTACCGTGCGCCAGTGCTCGACGTCGCGATACATGAACGGTATCGAGAACACATTGGCGGTATCCGAGAAGTCAGTGATCAGCCCGGGATTGATGATCGAGAGGTCAAGTGCGCCGGCCATCTGCTGCTCGAACATCTCGGTCTCGTGGCCGAGCACGGAGTTGCCCATGATGGTGACGGAAACATCTCCGTCAGTCTTGTCTTCGATCAATTCTTTGAAGCGTTCGGCCCCGAGCTGATAGGCGGTGTCCTCGGTGCCGCCATGGCCGAAGCGTAAGTCTACGGCCTGGGCGCCACTGGCCAGTGTCATACCGAGCGTCAGCGTGACGATGCCAAGTGCACGCTTGGTGAAGGAGTGGCGAGATAGAGTTGGATCGATCCAGTGCTGAGTCATGATGTCACCTCGTTCATTGTTGTATCCGCCTCGGGCGGGCTGGCGTGACGCCTCGGTTAGGCGTCGAGAGTGGCGTGTGGATATCGTCGATACAGTGCTTCCCCATGGGCGGGAATGGGGTCGCATGAGTGACGCACTTGCAGGCGTGGTGTCAGGATCACTTGTTCGCGAGCGCCGCCAGGATTGGCAATGCGCCGCATGGCCAGTCGCGCCGCTTCCTCGCCGATGGAGAAAGGGTGCGTGGCAACACTGGTCAAAGGAGGCAGGCTCAGAGCCGCTTCCTCGATATCGTCGGTACCGATGATCGCGCAGTCTTCGCCGGGTATCAGGCCCAACCGCTGAAGTCCCAGCATGGCGCCTAGTGCCATTAGATCGTTGTGGCAGATCACGGCCGTGGGGCGAGGAGTTTCTTGCATCAGTGTCTGGATGCCCTCGAAACCGGCGCGGCGTGTCACAGGTCCGCGCACGATGCCCAGTACCTCGCCGAGCCCCTGCGCGTGCATGGCGTCGTGATAACCCTGGTGGCGGGCGCGTGTGGCGGAGTGCTCGGCTTCGCCGCCGAGAAATACGATGCGACGGTGGCCGAGCGCCACGAGATGATCCACTGCTTGTCGTACACCGAGTTCGAAATCGGTACCGGCGTAGTCGAACGGGGGCGTACCGATATGGCGCAATACCTGAACGCAAGGCATGTTCCAGTCCATCAACTGGGTGAGCAGTGCGGGATCAGTACCTTCGGCGGGACATAGCAGCAAGCCGTCGACACGTTGCTCGCGCATGCGCTCCAGAAAGCGCTGCTGCCGCCCGGGAGAATCTTCGCTGTTGGCCAGGAACGAGACATAGTTTTCGCGGTGCAGGACCGAATCGATACCCGCGACCATGGCACCGAAGAACGGATTGGCGATGTCGTAGACGACCACGCCGAGGGTAAAGGTATGACTGGCGCGTAGCGCTGCCGCTCCACGGTTGTAGACATATCCCAGAGCTTTGATTGAGGCCTGCACCCGCGTTCGAGTGGAATCCGCCACTAGCGGGCTTTCGCGCAGTACCAGCGAGACCGTAGAGCGTGAGACTCCGGCATGGGCCGCGATGTCCTGCAGCGTGACGCTTTGACGCGCGCTCTCGCGTGGGGATGATGGGGGCTCGGAGGATTCGGCCATGGCTGGTTTGCCTCGTTTTGGATTGATCCAAATATGAGAGTCAGCCTAGAAGAGTCACCGCCTCGTCCCCATTCGCCTTTGGTCCAAGTGCGACCAGAGTCGTAGGTGGGGGATGCGTTAGAACGCGTTCAAAGCGATTGTCCACCGGTGAGTTCGATGCGTTCACCGTTGAGCCAGTTGAAATCGCTCGACAATAGGCTCGCGACGGCGGCGCCGATATCATCCGGCTTGGCGGTGCGTCCTAGCGGCGTGATCGAGCGGAAGTGAGCGTTGAGATCCGGATCGTCGCGCACCGCGCCGCCTGCGAAGTCGGTTTCCACGGCGCCAGGGGCGATGGCGTTGACCGTGATCCGGCGCTCGCCGAGTTCCTTGGCCATATAACGCGTGGTCACCTCCAGCGCGCTCTTCATCGCCGAATAGGCGCAGTGATTGTCCAGCACGAAGCGCGTGGCGGCGGTGGAGACGTTCAGGATGCGTCCGCCCCGGGCGATCATTGGCAGCAGGGCTTGGCTGAGCAGGAAGGGGCCCTTGAAGTGGGTGCGGTAGAGGGCGTCGAGATCATCCTCGGTGGTCTCTTCGTAGGGAGCGAGAATGCCCTCGCCCGCATTGTGGACCACGGCGTCTAGCTCCGTACGGCCGAAAGTGTCTTTCAGCGTATCCGCCACGTTGTCCTTGAATTCGGCGAAGGCGGTGCTGTCGCCGATATCGAGTTTGAGCATCGCCGCCGTGCCGCCGGCGGCCTCGATTTCGCGGGCGACCGACAGGGCGTCGTCGCGGTGACTGCGGTAGGTGCCGATGACGCCAACGCCGGCGGCGGCGAGGTGCAACGCCATGCTACGGCCGAGGCCCCGGCCGGCGCCGGTGATGAGGGCAATGCTGGAGGACATGAGTAGCTCCCGATTCGGAAAATGCGCGGCGTTAGGGGGCCGCTGTCAGTGAGCACTGACTGGGGGCGGGACACCAGGTTTCAAGCGTGCGTGCATGAAACGAAAACGCCTGCCCCGAGAGGAGCAGGCGTGAAGGGAGGTGGCGCGTACGGCGTATGGGGAAGACGTCAGCCGCGCGGTGTGACGTCGTTGTAGGGGCTGGGCGGTTGCTGGCCCTCGAGGGCGGCGATGACGTTGTCAACGGCGCGCTGGGCCATGGCCTCGCGCGTTTCATGCGTCGCCGAGCCGATGTGCGGCAGGGTCACGACGTTGTCCATCCGCGTGAGCGGCGAGTCGCCGGGCAGCGGTTCCTGAGCGAAGACATCGAGCCCCGCAGCGTGGATTTCGCCGCTGGAGAGCGCCTCGATCAGGGCCTCCTCGTCGACCACCTTGCCACGCGCGATATTGATCAGAATCGCCGAGGACTTCATGCGCTTGAGCACGTCCGCGTCGATCAAGCCGGTGGTCTCGGTGGTGAGGGGCACGTTGACGCAGACGAAGTCGGACTGCTCGAGCAAGGCATCGAATTCGCAGTGCGTGGCGCCTAGTTCCGCTTCCAGGGCCGGCTTGGGCGAAGCATGGGTGTAGAGCACCTGCATGCCGAAGCCCAGTGCGCCGCGACGCGCGATAGCCTGGCCGATGCGCCCGAAGCCGATCATGCCCAGCGTCTTACCGTGGACATCGGTGCCGAAGTGAGGCTCGCCGATACTGCTCGTCCACTGGCCTTGCTTGACCATGTTGGCCAGTTCCACCGCGCGACGGGCGCTGGCCATGATCAGCAGGAAGCCGGTGTCCGCGGTGGTTTCGGTGAGCACGTCCGGCGTGTGGCAGAGCAGAATGTTGCGCCGAGTCAGCTCGTCCACGGGGTAGTTGTCGACCCCCACCGAGATGCTCGAAATGGCTTCCAGGTGTGGGGCATCATCGAGCAGCTCGGAGGTGACCGGCAAACTGGCGCCTAGCAAGCCGTGCGCTTCGCCCAGCGCTTCACGAAACGCGGGGTCGTCGGCGCTTTCCAGATGGTCAAAATAATCGACGTGGAAGTGTGTGCGCAGTTGTTCGAGGTGATGGGGCTTGAGTCGCCCGAAGGCGAGGATGCGCTTGGTCATGCAGGGCTCCTGATCGTGAAATACAGCATGGTGGCGTGTCGTCACGCCATTGGATGTGCGGCTTCCAGGTCGCGCAGTCGGTCCCGGTGCGGCAGGCCTTCCATGTCACCGACGACCTGAACCTGTTCGGCGCCGATGAGATTGCCGCGATGCGCGGCCTGGCGTGGCGAGCACCCGTCGAGCAAGGCGCTGATCACACCCACCGCGAAGCCATCGCCAGCCCCCACGGTATCGACGACCCGGGAGACGGCCACTCCCTTCACTATGCCGGCATCGTCTGCCGTGCGCACGTAGCTGCCTTCCGGACCGAGCTTGATGATGACCCCGCTGGCGCCTTGATCGAGGTAATAGCCGGCGATGTCGTGCGCGTTATCGAGGCCGGTCAGGCGCTGGCCCTCGGCGAGCCCCGGTAGCACCCAGTCGGCGTGTGCGGCCAGCGCATTGAGGGTCTCGCGCATCTCGGCTTCGCTGTTCCACAGCGAGGGCCGCAGGTTGGGATCGAAGCTGATCGTGAGACCGGCTTCGCGCGCGCGTTCCAGCATGTGGAAGGCAAGTTCGCGTGTACTGGGTGAGAGCGCGGGGGGCAAGCCGGTGGCGTGTAGGTGGCGCACTCCCTGAAAGTCGAGATCGCGCACGTCGGCAACGCCCAGGTGGCTGGCGGCGCTGCCGCGCCGGTAATAGGCCACCTTGGGATCCTCGCCGTGTTCGGCGCGTTCCTTGAAGACCAGGCCGGTGGGATGCTCGGTATCGGTACTCAGGTAGCGGCAGTCGAGCCCTTCGGCGTCGAGCGTGTGGCGGATGAAGCGGCCGAAGCCATCGTCACCGACGCGGCTGATCCAGGCGACGTGAAAGGCTAGCCGCGCCAGGCCGATGGCGACATTGGTATCGGCGCCGGCGATGCGCCGCTGGAAGCGCTCGACCTCGGCCAGGTCGCCGGGCGTTTCGGCGATGAACAGCGTCATCGCTTCACCGAAAGTCAGGATATCCGGTGTGGAGGCATCGTTCATGAAAAGGTCCTGAAAGAAACTACGAAGGCGGTTGCCGAGGGCACGGCATCGCGACGGAGCAAGCGGTCGTCGATAGGAACGCCCATCATAGAAATACCGGGGCATTACGACAATCGAACATACCTAGACTTTGGTCGGGAAGGTGGCGCTAAAGGAGAGCGGGGAGGTAGGTTGCGCGGGGCGTTGCGCCCCGCGCATGCGTGCTTATTGCGTTTGCTTGGTGTATTTCTCGACGAGCTGGCTAGCGTCGTCGTACAGGGCCTGGCCCTCGAAGCCGGCGGCGTTCATGTCGCTTATCCACTGCTGGATGGTCTCATCGGCGGCCGTTTTCCACTTATCTTGATTGGCTTCGGCAATGTGAATCATCTGCCCCTCGCCACTGGCAGCGATATCTTTGATGGCGGCTTCTTCCGCCTCATCCATGACGTGTCCGATGCGCTGAGCTTCCTGAATCCCGGCGTTGTCGTCGATGACCTTCTGCAATTCGGGCGACAGGCTCTCGTATTTGTCTTGGTTCATCGCCAGGACCATCATGGCCGTATATAGACCATGCTTACCATCGAAGAAGGTATGGTTCTGAGCGACATCCAGCACGCCTAGGGCGGAAGCGCTTTCGAAGGGAAGCGAAAAGCCGTCAATCACGCCACGCGAGATCGCCTCGGGGATCTGAGGGAAGGGCATCCCCACCGCCTGGGCACCCAGGTTGGCAAAAAAGCCATTCATGGCCTTGGAGGGCGCACGAAGGGTCAATCCTTGCACGTCGTCAGCGCTTTCTACCGCCACACCTTTCGTGTGTATCTTCCCCGGTGTGTGGGCGAAGACGGCAATAGGGTAGACGCCCTGGAATGAGTCCTGCATATGCGTCATGGCGTACTCGTGGGCGGCCATGCTGGTGGCTTCACCCGTGGTGGGCATGAACGGCAGGTCGAAGGCCTCAGATGCGGGGAAACGGTTCGGCGTGTAGCTCAAAAGCGTCCAAGCGATGTCGACGACCCCGTCCTTGGCTTGATCATAAAGCGAGTTGGCCGATCCGCCGAGCTGCATAGCGGGGAATATCTCGACCTTGATGGCGCCATCGGATTGCTCTTCGATGCGTTTCGCCCAAGGTTCCAGATACTGTTTCTGAACTGGTGTGGTCGGCGCCGCGAAGTGATGAAGGCGCAGCGTTACGGTGTCTTGCGCCTGGCCGGTGCTGGCCAGGGTGAGACCGCTGAGGAGGAGAAGGCCGGCGAGCGTATGTTTTGTTGTCATCATCTTGAGCTCCATGGAGGCGGTGGCGTGCCAGTGTTCGATATCTCGTGACGTGGCGGTTAGATGGGTTAGGGGTATGGCCGTTAGATGGGCCAGTGGTGTGACCGTTATATGGGATAGTGCCGTGGACCGAGTTGCATGGTCATCCAGCGCAGTTCGGTGAATTCTTCGATGCCGGCTTTGCCACCGAAGCGTCCGTAGCCGCTCGATTTGACGCCGCCGAACGGCATCTGTGGCTCGTCGTGTACGGTGGGGCCATTGATGTGGCAAATGCCCGATTCGATGCGTTGAGCGACGCGCATGGCATGTGCCGTGTCGCGGCTGAAGACCGCCGCCGAGAGACCGTATTCGCTGTCGTTGGCGACGCGCAGGGCGTCTTCTTCGTCCTGGACGCGCATCATCGCTACCACCGGGCCGAACGACTCTTCGGCGTAGAGGCGCATGGCGTCGGTGACACCGTCGACCACGGTGGGTTGCATGATCACGCCCTCGGCCTTGCCGCCGCAGGCCAGGCGAGCGCCGTGACGTTGCGCGTCGTCGAGCAGGTCGTTGAGCTTTTCCCCGGCCTCGCGATTGATCAGCGTGCCGAGCGGGTTGCCGTCTTCACGTGGGTCACCGGCGCGTAGCGTCTCGGCCTTGCGGGCCAGCTTCTCGACGAAGGCATCGGCCACGGCATCGACGACGATCAACCGCTCGGTGGACATGCAGATCTGGCCCTGGTTAAAGAAGGCGCCGAAGGCGGCGGCTTCCACAGCGGCGTCCAGGTCGGCGTCCTCGAGCACCACGAACGGCGCCTTGCCGCCTAGCTCCAGCAGCACTGGCTTGAGATGATGCGCGGCCTTTTCGGCGATGATGCGGCCGACATGCGTGGAACCGGTGAAGTTGATACGACGCACGGTGGGGTGCTCAATCAATGCCTCGACTACCTCGGCGGCTTGCGGCGGTGCGTTGGTCACCACATTGACGATACCGTCGCCCAAGCCGGCTTCGACGAGCACTTCACCGATTAAGTGGTGAGTCGCCGGACATTGCTCGGAGGCCTTGAGGATTACCGTGTTGCCGCACGCTAGCGGTGTGGCGATGGCCCGTGTGCCGAGAATGATAGGCGCGTTCCATGGGGCGATGCCGACCACCACGCCACAGGGCACGCGCACGCCCATGGCCAGGCTGTCGGGCACGTTGGAGGGAATGACATCGCCGCCGACTTGCGTCGTCAGTGAGGCGGCCTCACGCAACATGTTGGCGGCTACCATGACGTTGAAACCGGCCCAGCCCGGCGTAGCGCCGGTTTCATCGACCATGCGCGCGATGAAGTCGTCCTGGCGGGCTTCCATGGCGTCGGCGGCCGCCAACAATTTGGCGCGGCGCTCGCCGGGGCCGGTCTGCGACCAGGCGGGAAACGCTTGCGACGCAGCGTCGGCAGCATGCCGGGTATCTTCTACCGAGGCCGCAGCGGCACGTGTCACGACATGTTCATGCAGTGGATTGCGACGCTCGAAGGTCGCGTCGTCCTGGGCGGTGCGGTGTTCACCGCCAATGAGTAGCGAAAGATCCATGAGACTTCCTTTTTTGTTGTCGAAGCGATATGACGTTCAGGGCTGGGCGGCATGCCGGCAGCGCCATCGGGCGCGGCGGCGTCTTGCGCGTGAACGCCACCGTGCCCTTGCGACTGTCAGCGGTGGTAGCTTTCCAGCCCGGGCTTGATGCTCTTGTCGTCGAGGAATTGCTTGAGGCCTTGCTCGCGGCCGTGTTCCGGGTCGAGCTGCTGCGCCTGGTCGAGCTTGGCGTAGAGGTACTCCTCGTTCTGTTCCCAGGTCAGCTCGCGGCACATCTTGAAGCCGGTCTTGGCGGCACGCAGGACGACGGGGTTCTTGTCGCGCAGTGTGGCGGCCAGTTTGTGGGTGGCCTCGCGCAGCTCGGCGCGGGGCACGCTCTGGTTGACCAGTCCCATGTCGGCGGCCTGCGGGCCGGTGAAGGTTTCCCCGGTCATGATGTAGTACAGCGCTTGGCGATGCCCCACGGTGTCGGCCATGGCCTTGCTGACCAGGTTGCCCGGGGGGATGCCCCAGTTGATTTCGGACAGCCCGAACACCGACTCGTCGGCGGCGATTGCCAGGTCGCAGGCGACCAGCGGCGAGAAGGCGCCGCCAAAGCACCAGCCGTTGACCATGGCGATGGTGGGCTTGGCGTAGTGACGCAGCAGCTTCCATTGCCAGGTGGAGGCATCGCGGCGGACCTTGACCTGAACGATTTCGGGGCTGGCGTCTATCTCGCGGAAGTACTCCTTGAGGTCCATGCCGGCGGAGAAAGCTTCACCCTCGCCGGTCAACACGAGTACATGGGCCTCCTGATCCAATTCTAGCGTTTCGAGAACGTCGATCATTTCACGGTTGAGCGTGGGGCTCATGGCATTGCGTTTGTCGGGGCGGTTGAGTGCCACCCAGGCGATGCCGTCCTCGACGTTGACCTTCACGGTTTGCCAGCGGTTCGTGTAATCGCTCATGTCAATTTCCTGTCAAAATAGTATCAAGTAAGTTGATATTTACCCTGCCAATCATAGTGCGCTATCCTGCGTTTGCAAAGAGGAAACGCTTATGAAAAAAGTGGAATCACAGGCCACCGCCGAGTCGCGGCACGGTGAAGCCGACGACGCCCCCGACGCGGTGCGCGTCGCGTATTTGATCGGCCGGCTCGACCGCGCCCTGCGCCGCCATATCAGCGAGGCCGTGCAGCCCCTGGGTGTGACCATGCAGCAGTACACGGCGCTTTCCGTGCTCGCGCGACGCAGCCCCCAGTCCAATTCGCAACTGGCCGAGAAGTCGCTGGTGTCGCCGCAGGCGGCCAACGAGATGGTCAAGGCCATGGAGACCAAGGGGCTCGTCGAGCGCCGCCCTGACCCGCACCACGGGCGCATCATCCAGATCCGCATGACCGAGGCCGGACAACGCGCGCTGGCTGAGTGCGATCGCACGGTCATGGCGCTCGAAGGCCGCATGCTGGAGAGCCTGAGCGAGGCGCAGCGGGGAGCGTTTCAGCGTCATCTCAAATCTTCCCTCAAGTCACTGGGCGCGGGGCTGGTGGATACCGACTGAGCGAGCGTGCCAGGCGACGCGGACGTCGGACCTGGCATTCTCCTCAACGCGTATAGCGCTCGACGAGTCGTGTGGCATCGTCGTACAGCATCTGCCCGTCGAGCCCCTTTTCCTTGGCCTCGGCGATCCACTCGTCGACGACTTCCTGACCGACGGCCTGCCAGCGCGCGGTTTCCTCGCTGTCCAGGCGGGTGATCGTGCCCGGTTGTTCGCCGCTCTGAATGGCCAGAATCTGGCGATGGTCCGCCTGATCCATGATCTGACCGATCCGGTATGCCTCGCGACTACCGGAATGCGCATCGATGACGGCTTGCAGGTCCTCGGGCAGGGCGTCGTACTTATCCTGATCCATGGCCACGATCATCATCGTCGTATAGAGCGCCCGGTCACCGCTGAAGATGGTGTGTTCGGTGGTGATGTCGGCCAGCCCCATGGCGGTGATGGCCTCGAAGGGAATCACCGTGCCATCTATTACCCCGCGTGACAGTGCCTCCAATGCTTGGGCCACCGGCATGCCGATGGGCTCGGCACCGAGCTTGGCGAGATAGCGGTTCACCAGCAGGCTGGGGCCACGTATCTTGAGTCCCTCGATGTCTTCGAGCGATCCGATGCGGGTCTCTTTGGTATGCAATGCGCCGGGGCTGTGAGTGTGCACGGCGATGGGGTAAACGCCCTCGAGTTCGCCCTGCATGTGGGCCATGGCGTAGTCGTGGGCGGCCTGGCTGGTCGCGGCACCCGAGGTTGGCAGGAAGGGCAGGTCGAAGACTTCTGCCTTGGGGAAACGCCCCGAGTTGTAACCCAGCACGGTCCAGATGATGTCCACCTGGCCGTCCTTGGCTTGATCGTAGAGTGATGGCGGTGTGCCGCCGAGCTGCATGGAGGGATAGAGCTGGACCTCTATGCGCCCATCGGATTCTTGTTCGATGGCCTCTTTCCAGGGGATGAAGTACTCCTGATGAACGGGCGCCGAGGCGGGGAAGAAATGATGTAGCCGCAGGGTATACTCGGTTTCTTGGGCCTGCGTCTGACCGGCGGCAGCGATCGAGAGTGTCGCCGCAGCGGTCAAGACGAAGCGACGCAGGTGCGAAGTGGCGTGTTGGGTCATGGCGAAGTGCCTCATTGTGGTTGTTGTATGACGCCGGGTGGCAAGCGATCAGCCTATGGCGAAAAGGTCGATGAGCACGTTGTCTTGGGTGCGTGCCGCGCTGCCCAGAAACAACGTCCGGTTGAGCCAGTCCAGCCGCGTGCTGGTGGTAAAAAAGCGCGGCGCGGTATGGAAGTAGTAGTCCTCGGGCGGCACGGCTTCGCCGTCTCGTAGCCGCTTCATGACGGCTGGTGGGCCGTGTCGAAAGCCCGTGTTTTCTACCTCGATGCGCTCTCCTTCGTCGGTTTCCAGGAAATAGCGTGCGTACAGTTCAGCTACGCCATCCGCACGTATCGTTTGCCAATCACCGCCCGCGGCGAGAATACGGCCATTGAGCCGTTCGCCGGTCACGTCGCCGCCGGTGATCGCGATGAAGCGACGCTGGCCGTCTGCGCTCTCGCCCAACTCCCACGGAGAGGCGACGTCCACCGTAAGGCGGGCGATGAAATCCAGCGTGGGTGTGCGAAGCGGATTAGTGGACGACATCATGAGCTCTCCTCGGGCGATGCGGTGACGTCAATAAAGCCAGTAGACGAACCCCAATGTGATGGACGGGAAAACCACCAGCATGATGATGCGCAGCACGTCTGCTGCCAGGAACGGCAGAATGCCTTTGAAGGTCTCGGTCAGCGGTACGTGCGGTGCCATGGAGTGAATGATGAAGATATTCAGCCCCACCGGTGGCGTGATCATCCCCACTTCAACGACGACCAAGGCCAGGATGCCGAACCAGATCGCCACGTCGCCGGGAGACATGCCGAAATCCATGCCCGTCACGATGGGGAGGAAGATGGGCACGGTGAGCAGAATCATCGACAGGCTGTCCATGAAGCAACCCAGGATCAGGTAGCACAGCAGGATCCCCGCCAGGACGATCCAGGGGCTGATTTCCAGGCCCACGATCCAGCCCGCCGTGATTTGCGGCAATTGCGTCAGGGCGAGAAAGCTGTTGAACACGCTGGCCCCGAGGACGATGAAGAAGATCATCGCCGAGGTGACGGCCGTGTCGAGGAGGCTATCTCGTAGTCCCTCCCAGCGAAGTCCGCCACGGATGACGGCTAGCAACCCGGTGGCGGCGGCACCGACGGCGGCGGCTTCGGTGGGTGTGAAAATCCCTGTGTAGATGCCGCCGATCACGATGATGAAGATCGCTGCACCGGGCCATACCTCGAGCAGCGAACGCCAGCGCTCGCCGGCCGATGCCTTGGCCTTGCTCGGAGCGCTATCCGGAAAAAAGCGCACGAACAGTGAGATCGCCACCATGTAACTGAGTGCGGCAAGGATGCCGGGGATCAAGGCAGCGGCGAACATCTCGTTGATGTTCTGTTCGGCGAGGATGGCGTAGATGACCAATACCACGGAAGGTGGGATCAGAATGCCCAGCGTGCCGCCCGCGGCCAACGCGCCGGTGGCCAGACTACCGCGATAGCCTTGACGCTCCATTTCCGGCAGCGCGACTTGCGTCATGGTGGCGGCAGTCGCCAGCGAGGATCCGCAAATGGCGCCGAAGGCACCGCAGGCGCCCACCGTCGACATGGCCAGGCCACCGCGACGGTGACCCAACCAGTCATTGGCGGCCTGAAACATGGCGCGTGATAGCCCGGCGCGTGCTGCGAATTGTCCCATCAACAGAAAGAGGGGAATGATTGATAGCGTGTGGCTGGAAAAGTGCTCGTAGGGCAACGTCTTCAGGGCATTGAGGATACCCATCGGCCCCGTGATGAGCATCGACCCTAGCGCGCCGATAACCAGCATGGCGAGACCGATGGGGATGCGGGCGCCCATCATGGCCAGCAACAATACGAAGCCGCCTGCGCCCAGCGTAAGAGGCGTCATGAGGCATCTCCTTGTGCCGAGGGGGCGGTATTGCTCGAGAACGACGACAAGAGTCGATATAGACAGACGAGCGAGAGCAGAGCGAAGCCGACGATGCCGGCGACATAGCCCCACCACAGCGGGATACCCAGCAGCATGCTGGTTTCCATGTAGCGGTGCTTGTCGAGCAAGCCGTGATACAGCCGCCATGTCATCAGGCATGAAACGAGCAGGAACAAGGCTTCCGAAAGTACGGCGAGAAAGCGCTGCACACCCAGCGGTGCACGCATGACCAGCAGATCCACCGTGACGTGGCCTCCGCGCAGATGGCAGTAAGGCAGAAATAGGAACACCGCGATGGCCGTGCCCATCTCGACCATTTCATAATCCCCTGTGACGGGCCCGACCCAGCTCAGGGCCGCCATGTCGCGGATAAACGGCAGGCTGGAGATCCAGCGTCCGAGAATGCTGGCCACCGTCATCAGGGAGAGCGCTGCGACGATCAAGCCCCCGATGATCGCGGCGAGCCGGCAAGTCGTTGCGAGGCCCCGGCGTAGGCAGATGATACTGGCGTTGGATGTCGTCGCTAGGCTGCTCATGATTGTATCTTTATAGGTTGCGTGGATCGGCCAAGGCGCGAAGAGTCGTTTTTTAGTTACTTTGTATAATTAATTGTCCCTGAGCGGGTGTGCAAGCCATGCCGCTTCGATTTGCCTAAAATTGCGGCTAAAGGATTAGTCGTCACTTTCCTCTGACGCATATACCTTCCGTAGCAAGGTCAATAATTGGCGTCTTTCTATTTCGCTAAGCGATTGAGTTGCTTCCAAATCACTTTGTTCCGCCAAGCCTTTCAAGCGATCGACGAGCGCCTCGCCGGTCTTGGTGAGGAAGATCCCGTGCGAGCGCCGGTCGCGTTTGCAGCGCACCCGCAACGCCAGACCGCGCTCCTCCAGACTGTTGATCAAGCTAACGACACGCGGCGGATCAATGCTCAGTGTCTGGGCTAGATTGGATTGCGTCACGCCCGGATAGCCCTCGATGACCACCAGCGAAGAGAACTGTGCCGGGCGAATGTCATGCTCGCGCATGGCCTCGTCGAAGTGCTTGAAAACCTTGAGCTGGGCCCGCCTCAGGGCGTAACCGAGACGCTCCTCGAGCACCAGCCCCTCGACGGTGGTCGGATAGGCTTCCTCAAGGGGCGTCTGCTCCGGGGAGGACGTTTTCTTGGATGTCGTCATGAGGGCTCCTTTATTCGGAGATATAGTTAATATGAGAATTATATGATCGGAGCATTGTTTCCGATATCGGCAAGCATAGGCAACACCAGCATCATTTGCGGCTTATCGTGCAGCTAAAGTCTCATGCGCTGTGTCTAGTCAAAAAAATAGTTACCTATTATAACTATATCTACCACGTTGTTGGCGCAGAACGTACCGCTGAATAACAAGGTTCATCACAGACTAATGGAGCGCCTTTCATGTCGTCCCCTTCCGGCAACCGGTCTATGCCCCGTTCCGAGAGCGATGCGTCCGCACGGTCGTATCGCGTGTACGGTGGTGAGGTACCGGATTATCCCCGTTGCATGACCGAGCGCCTTGCGCACTGGGCACGCGAGATGCCGTCGACAACGTTTCTGGCCGAACGCGAGGGGGTGCAACGTGTCTGGCGGAGATTGACCTTCGGTGAAGCGATGCCGCGCGTGGCCCGCCTGGCACAAGCGCTGCTGGATCATGGCTTATCGGTAGAGCGGCCGTTGGTAGTGCTGTCGGGCAACGGCATCGAGCATGCTCTGATGGCCTGTGCCGCCATGCATGTGGGCATTCCCTACGTGCCGGTATCGCCCTCGTATGCGCTGCTGTCGGAGGACTTCGTCAAGCTTCGCCATATCGTCGAGCTCGTGACCCCGGGGATGATTTTTGTCGACGATGAAGCACGCTTTGGCGCCGCGCTGACGGCCGTTTGCGATGAGCGGGTGACGTGTGTGGCGACGCTACCGAGCCAGCGAGCGTTGACGTTCGAGACGCTGGCGGCGACGCCGGCACGGGCCGAGGTCGACGATGCCCATGCCCGCGTGACGCCGGATAGCGTCGCCAAGTTGCTGTTCACCTCGGGTTCGACGGGCATGCCCAAAGCGGTGATCAACACGCAACGTATGCTGTGCAGCAACCAGGTCATGCTCGAGAAACGTCTGGATTTCCTGAGCCGGCACAAGCCGGTGTTGGTGGACTGGCTACCTTGGCATCACACCTTCGGTGGCAACACGATCCTTGGCATGACGATCCATAACGGGGGCACGCTGTACATCGATGACGGCAATCCGACGGCGGATGGCGTGCGCCGCACGGTGGATAACCTGCGTGAGGTCTCGCCGACGTTCTATTGCAACGTACCCAAGGGCTTCGAGGCCCTGGTCGAGTATTTGCGTGATGACGAGGATTTACGTACGACCTTATTCCGCGACCTCGAGATGATGCACTTCGGTGGCGCCGTGTTGCCGGTGCATGTGCGCGAGGCGCTGGATACCTTCGGTGAGCAGACACGTGGACGTCCCGTGCCCATGCTGACGGGGCTTGGGTCCACTGAGGCGTGCCTGGCGTTCTGTACTGAGGAGGCCAGTGGTACGCCGGGCCTGATCGGTCGGCCCGTGCCGGGGATGTCGCTCAAGCTGGTGGCGACGGACGACAAATGGGAAGCACGCCTCAAGGGGCTCAATGTCACGCCGGGCTACTGGCGCGACGCCGAACGCACCGCCGAAGCATTCGATGACGAAGGCTATTATTGTACCGGGGACGCGATGAGACTCGCCGACCCCGACCAGCCCGAACGCGGACTAATCTTTGACGGTCGCTTGAGCGAGAATTTCAAGCTGGTGACCGGTACCTGGGTCAATGTAGGTATCTTGCGATTGCAGCTCATCGAACACTTCGCCCCGCTGGTGCAGGACGTGGTGATCGCCGGTGAAAGCCGTGACTATCTCACCGGGTTGGTGGTACTGAACGTCCCCGCATGCGCGCAGCATATAGGTGTTGCGACGTCATCAGTGCATGACTTGGCGCACGATGCCACCTTGCATCAATGGTTCGCGCAACGTCTGGCAACCTGCCGTCAAGGGCAGTCGAGCTCTACGTGTCTGGAACGTCTACTGATTCTGGATACGCCGCTTTCGGTCGATCGCGGCGAGTTGACCGATAAAGGGTCGGTCAATCAGCGCTTGGTGCGCGAACGCTACGCCGATCTCGTCGGAACACTCTATGCCGAGATACCTCGCGATGCGCGCGTGGTGCTGCCGGCTTACCATGCCTGATAAATGCGTACTACGCGGGCTGCTCAAGGCGCCACCCGCACCCCGAGAATAAACCTGATGACACGCAGCCATAGCGTATTGCTTTCCGGCACTTGGATCGTGGCTGCGGTGCTTATCGACGGTAGACAAAGCATGGCGATCCTGCGGCAATGTCCGGCAACGAGATGGGCATAATCAAAGCAGTCGAGGAGCCATGATGACTTCACCCGTACGCATCCTGATGGTCGGCGAAGGCGCCATCGCCGGGATTCATATGCACGCCCTGGCGTCCATTCCCGAGGTCCACGTCGTGGCCGTGGCCGGCGGTGATGAGCAGAATACGCGGCGCTTTGCCGATACGTGGGGCATCGAGCGCGTCTTCACTGATTACGCGCATGCACTGTCGGCATCTGGAGTCGATGCCGTGATCCTGGCGACACCGAGCCCGTTACATGCCGACCAGGCCGAGCAAGCGATCGATGCCGGTAAACACGTCCTCTGCGAAATTCCCATGAGCCTGAACCTGGCGGATGCCGAGCGCATGACAGCGCGAGCCCGTGAGGCAAATACCGTTGCTATGGTGGCCCATACGCGTCGCTTCAATGCGCCGCATCGCGAAATGAAGCGCCGTATACGAACGGGAGAGTTCCACCTGCAACATCTGGTGAGCGAGACCTATTTCCTGCGTCGCGAAAACCTCAATATGCAAGGCGAGCCACGCGGCTGGACGGACCATTTGCTGTGGCATCATGCTTGCCATAGCGTGGACTTGTTTGCGTGGTTGCTGGACGATTTCGATTTGAAAGTCTGGGGTGGAAGAGGGCCGGTTCATCCCGAGCTGGGGATTGCCATGGATATGAATATTGGCTTGAAATCACGCAATGAGACCCTGGCCACCTTGACGCTTTCTTTTAACAACCATGGGCCGTTTGGTGGGTTTTATCGCTATATAGGCGAAGAAAACACGCTAATGGCCTATCGCGATGAGCTGAAGGATTATCAGGGAGAGGTGCTTGCTCTAGAGGGAGCCGGCTTTCAGGAACAGGATGCTGAATTCATCGCCGCCATTCGCGAATGCCGCACTCCGGAAGCAGCCTTTTCGCATTGCCTTCCTACCATGCGTCTTCTCGAAACATTGGAAAAACTCATGGGCTGACATGCACGAAACAGCATGATCTTTTTTGTCTCTCCATGAAAAAGGCTGGCGAAACGCCAGCCAAAATCACGATCGATCAATGTCCACGATGTTAGAACTGGAAGATGGCGCTCGCCTGGAGGCGGCTTGCGTCGTCGGAGTTGCCGTTGATCTGCTCGACATCGGCGTTCTGATACTCAAGGCCCACTGCCAGGCGTTGGGTAACATCCCAGATCACGTTAGCGAAGGCGTAATCGATAGTCTTGAACTGATCGCCATAACTATCGGGCATGTCCTGGTCTAGGCGTGAAAAGCCAACAGAGCTGAACCAGTCGTCGGTCCAATTATGGTTGAGTGACACACCGAAGGCACGCGTCTCGACAGCCTCGAGCTCGTTATTGTCGTTGACGTAGACATCGGGCGCGTTGCGGTGCCCAGTATTGCCGGGATTCCCCATGTAGTTACCGATACCTTCACCATAGGTCGCGCTACCATGCAGGCTCGTCATGGGCGTAAAGGGCAAGTTGAACTGTGCTTGCACCCCGTAACCGGTGGTTTCGTCATCCACGGTATTGGTGATGTTGTTGGTTGAGAGCTTGCGTGCGACGCCTGAAAGCGCGAACAGACGCTTGTATTCGTAGCGCACCGTCAAGTCGGGGAACTGGCTCTCACCATCGGCAACGCCTGCATCATCACGCGCGATGACCGTATCCGGATCCTCCACGGAAAACGACAGGTTGCCCGCGCCCACCGGCTGGGTGTAGCGCAACTGCGCCTGACGTTCGAAGGCATAGCCCTTGGGATCACCCAGTGCCAGGGTGCGCGTTCCCCCGACGAAACTCATGAAGTTCGTCCAGGTGCGGCCGGCGAGGAATCCGTTGAGCTCGCCGTAGGCATGACGCAGGTTGAAGGAGCCGTCGGGAATGAAGTGGCCTTCGAAATACGTCGTCAGGCGACCGTAATCGGTCATGGTGTGCGTGCGGAAGTTGAGCCGCGACTCATAGGCGGTGAAGTCGGTGCGTCCATCGGTGCGATTTCCCGCATCCATGATCGCATAGGGATCGGTGGCCTTGCCGAGGTTATAATCGAAGTCATAGAGCATATCGAGCTTGACGTAACCGCCGAAGGCGATGTCGGTCTCGGTGCCCGGTATGTTGATAGTCGAGCGATGATTCCATGGCGGCCCCACACGGCTGGGTTCGCCGGTGACGACGGGTTGTCCCGCTTCGACGACGTCGAAAGCGTGAGCGGGAGCCGCTGTCATGCCTGCCATACCTGAAACGAGTGACACGCAGAGCGCGAGTTTTGTCATCTTGAATGTTGTTATATCGGATCGCATTGGTGAGCTGCCCTTTGTAGGAAGTTATGAGCTTGGTGCGCATGAACGAGTATGCGTTTCTGAGTCGACGGGAAAATTAATTTTTCACCGTCTCCCTATGCTTTTTTCTGATGAAGCAAGGTCATATCTCTTTCGTCTATCCCCATGAACTCAGGAGGAAGGCCCATTTGTGGAGCGAATGATCTGAGGCGCATTTAGTTCCCCGGCTAATTTTTTATTGGCTTGTTAAGTTCGCAATACGAACCTTGATTCGTCTTGCGTACGTTAAACCTGAAAAAAAAAGCTATCCTTGTCAACGTAGAATGCATTTTGGGAAAGAGGTGTTTCATTAACTTTTTGTATTTAAAAGTTTTTCTGGTCGTTATACTTTGGTTGTGGCGTAAAATAGTGAATCGTTACAACTAGTTCTTGCGAGAGAGTGAGGCTGATGGTGGAGGCGGGATGTCACGACACGCCGAGGATGCCGAAGGTGGGAAGGGAAGCAAGAATCGTTCGATTAGGATGGCCTATGTGGCATCCAGGAAGGGAATCCAAAGGAAGGAATATCGCGCCCTTGGAGAAGCTCGCTGATAAGAGGCGGGAGGGCAAAAATGCGGTCTTGAAACACTCTAAGAAGAAATTTCCATTGACGCTAATGTCTCTTCCAAATGGCTTAGGTCGGATTGAGTAATGACGTCTTCCGGAAAGGGAGAGGGCTTCGCCTTGCTCGATGTGATGCCCACAAAATGGGTGTTGTTTGAGCGGGCGGCACGGTAGTCATTGTAGGAATCTCCGACCATCACGGTACGGGCGGGATCGTGATGGTGCGTGGCCATTAGCGTGGAGAGGCCATTGGTCTTATCGGGTGGAGCGCCAAGGACATCATCGAAATAGTCTGTCAGGTTTCGCCTTCTGATGACACGACGAAGTTCTTTCTGTGGAGTGGCTGACAGTAGATAAAGAGGGATTTTGCCACGCCAACGATCGAGAAAATCAATGGCACCCGCGATGGTTGGTGCTTGTGCCACTTGGGCCTCGGCTCGCTCCGCAAATTGATTGGATAGTGCCCGGATGCGTGCCTCCGATATCGGGCGCCCCAGGATGTGTGCCTCGATATGATGGAACTTGACGTCGCGTGGCTGGCCGCCTCCCCGTGACAGGTAGGCGAGAATGGCACGATATAAGGCCGGTGGTTGATCACGATAGAAATCGGCGAAGACGGTGCGCTTGAGACCGGCCGAATCGAGAATCACGCCGTCGCAGTCAAAAACCACGGCGTCTAAGCGGGACTCGATGGCATTGGACATGAAAAACTCGCGGGCAGGTTCTTGAAAAGGAGGCCCGGGCCATGCGGGCCTCGATCTTTATGTCTGACGATGGCGTAAAAGCACGCGCTTCAAGGGCGTATTGCTCAACAAGAGCAGGACCACAGCTATGGTGAGCACCAGCGACAGCGGGTTGGTGACCAGTGATAGCAGGAAACTGCCAGTGTCGTCGCCCACCGAAGACATCGCCTGCCGGTATGTCTTGTCCATCAATGGACCAAGAATGACTCCTAGAATCACCGGGCCCATCTGAAAGCGGAATATTTTCATGAAATACCCGAGTAGTCCGAAGCCCAGCATCCAGTAAACCTCCGTCATGCTGCTGTTGAGCGAATAGCTGCCTACCACGCACAGCACCAGAATGAGAGGAATCAGAATGGCTTTGGGAAGTTCGACGACTTTTGCAAACACCTTGATGCCGGTGAGGCCGAAAATGAGCAAGAAGATGTTAGCAAGTACTAGGTTACCTACTGTGAACCAAAAAATATGGGGAGCTTCAATCATCAGCATAGGCCCAGGGTTTAGGCCGTGAATGACAAGCGCGCCGATGATGATAGCCGTTACCGCGTCACCGGGCATGCCGAGTGTCAGCATCGGCACATAGGCTCCACCCACCGCGGCATTGTTGGCAGTTTCCGGTGCTACCAATCCCTCGTAGGCACCTGTGCCGAAAGGCCGGCTGGGCTTCTTGATCGAGCGCTTGGCATGGTCGTAGGCGAATAGAGAGGCAATGTCTCCACCAGTGCCGGGCAAAGCGCCGACGATCACGCCGATAACAGAAGTACGAATCGACAGTGGAAGAAACTTGAGTACCAGATGCAGCGAAGGAACGATCTTGTCGACTTTCTGGCGTACCGGTTTGGCATTGAGCTGGTGGAGTTGGAAAAAGGCTTCGGCTACCCCGAACATGCCGATCATGACTACCACATAGTGGATACCGCCCATCAATTGCATGCTGCCCATGGTGAAGCGGGGGGTGGCGGTCACTTGGTCGAGTCCCACCAGGCCGATGACGGCACCCAAGGCAGCGGCGAAGATGCCGCGGGATAACGATTCGGTGGCTAGGCTACCGACCAGCAAAAGGCCGAGAACGGCAATCAGGAAATAATCGCGTGGCGCGAATTGCAGGGCCATATCGGAGAGGTAGGGAGCCACGCTCGCCAGCACCGCAACACCGATGAGGCCGCCGATCACCGACATGACGGTACTGAGGCCAATGGCTTGCCCCGCTTCGCCTTTCTGTGCGAGGGGATAACCATCGAACGATGTCGCGACCGATGAGGGCGCGCCCGGAATGTTCAGCAATATAGCGGTACGTGATCCCCCGTAAACGCCACCAGTATAGATGCCCACAATGAGGGCCAGTGCATCGTTCACGTCCCATGAGAAGGTGAAGGAAATGAGAATCGATGTGGCCATGGTCACTGAGAGACCGGGAATCGCGCCCACGTAGATGCCGGCCAAGGTCCCGATAGCGGTCAGCATTAAGAGTGATGGGTCGAGCCAAGCCATCAGGAAATAAGACACTGAGTCAGCCATATAAGTAACCTCGCTCCATCAGGGCAGATAGACCTGGAAAAGCAGCTTGAAGAGGGCGTAGATGATGCCGGTAGCAACAGCGGTGACGATCGACGACGTCAGCAAGTGACCGCGGCGCAAGTAGACCTGCGAAACGAAAAGGAAGATCGCTGTGGCGGAAATGAAGCCCAGGAACGTCAACAAAAACAAGTAGCCGATCGCCATGGCTGAGAAGACGATGATGGCCAGCGGGAAGTGCTCGCTGAAGAAATGGCGAGCTTCGTCCAGTGCGCCTTGTGTCCCGGGCCCCGTGTGTCGGCGCTGGCCCCATAGAATGGCGACCATTGAGGCGATCATGATCGCGCCGAGCATGAGAGGAAAGGCCCCGGCGGAGTTGGGTAGATCGAAGCCGGTGATCCGGTAAGCTTCGTAGAGTACGCCTAGGCTGAGCAACAGCAACAGCACGTTGAAGGCGCGTTCACCGGCCTTGAGCGATGGATGATTGGACATGGCAGTCTCCATGCAAGCGCGGCGGAGTCGTGCTCCGCCGCGCTTCGTCGGATCGGGATTACGGCTTGGGAATGCCGACGTCTTCCGGGGATACCTTGGCGCTACCGGCTTTCTGCAGGGCCCAAGCGGTCACCGATTGCCAGCGCTCGAGGAACTGCCTGGCTTCTTCACCCTGAAGGTTGAGCGATTTGCCGCCGTTCTCGGAGAGGAAGTTTTGAAACTCCTCGTTGGCGACCCCTTTTTGATAGGCATCACTAAGGGCGGTGACGATGTCATCCGGCGTGTCTTCGTGTACCGCTACCGTCCAGAACGGCCCCCATGGCAGGTAAGAGTCGATGTCGGGTAGCGCTTGCGTGATGGGCGGTGTATCCGGCAGTTCCTCGATCTTTTCTTTGGTGACGACTGCCAGGCCCTTGAGCCGGCCGGCGGCGATCTGATCCTGGGCGCCGGCGAGGCTCAATGGCATGAAGTCGATATGATCGCCGAGAAGAGCGGTGATACCGGGGCCGTCACCGCCAAAGGTCACGTTGCGGACATCCAGGCTATCGACAGAGTTGATCATGGCCAGCACCGTGCTGGGCAGGCCGCCGGCACCGGTGCCGCCCATGCGCAGCTCGCCGGGATGCTCGTGGGCGTAGTCGAGTAGCTCGGCGAGGTTGTCGAATTGGCTATCGGCGGGCGCGGCGATGACCACAAGGCCCTGACCGATCACGTTGATGGGTGTCATGGCACTATAATCGAAATCGGCGAGGTCCATGACCGGATAGAGTTGCGGATTCTCGGCACCGTAGAGAACGGTGTACCCGTTAGCGGGTTGTTGCATGACCTGATTCATGCCGATGACGCCGGTACCGCCAGGGCGATTATTGAGGATGATGCTGGTGCCGAGTGCCTTTTCGACGTGGGGTGTCAGGCTTCGCGCCACGTTATCGGTGGCGCCACCGGCCCCCCATTGGATGATGCCCTGAATATTGCGCTCCGGGTAGTCGGCCAAAGCCGGCGAAGCGACTGTCAGAGCCCCGGCCGACAGGGCCAAGGTTGCCAGAATCTGCTTGATCATGGCGTGGTCCTCCAGGTGATCGAATTGTTGTAGCGGCGGCTGACCCAGTCAGCATGGTTTATGGGTGTTTGTTCGATAAGCGAATTATCGTCCTATCTGCGAACAAACTAGGGTTGGCATGCGGTGCTGTCAATCGCCAAACGTCCGACTACGACCAATGTCGAAGCAATTCTGGAACTCCGTACCAGAATTGACTTTTCGGCGCTCTGACCCCCATTACAAGGCGGTCTTCGGGGCCGTCGCGCTTGACAATATTGCGCGGAAAAAGTCCATAATGCGAACTAAAGAACGCTATGCGAACAAAAGCGAGCCGTTCGGCGACCATTATTCTACCGTAGATAATGTTATGTCGACGACGGCCCTTGTCCGACCACCAGGAGGCTGTCATGCGAGCCATTGCAACCGTATGCTTGAGCGGCGATCTGCGTAGCAAGCTAGAAGCCATCGCCCGGGCAGGTTATAGCGGTGTGGAGATATTCGAGAACGATCTCCTGACCTTCGACGGCTCGCCGAGCGATGTTCGCAGCCTTTGCGAGTCGTTGGGGTTGGCTATCCTCGCGTTTCAGCCGTTCCGTGACTTCGAGTCGATGCCCGAGCCTCAGCGCCGGCGCAATTTCGAGCGTGCCGAACGCAAGTTCGACCTGATGGAGGAGCTGGGCACCGACTTCCTGCTGGTCTGCAGCAACGTCTCGCCGCAGTCGTTCGACGACCTTGGTCGCGCTGCCGAGGATCTACGCGAGTTGGCCGAGCGTGCCGCCCGCCGCGGACTCCGCATTGGCTTCGAAGCCCTCGCCTGGGGGCGCCATATCAGTGATTACCGGGTCGCCTGGGATGTCGTGAAGCGCGCTGACCACCCGGCACTGGGCATCGTGCTGGACAGTTTTCATATTCTTGCGCGTGGCCACGAATTGGAGACCATGGCCGATATTCCCGCCGAGAAGATCGCTTTCGTGCAGATCGCCGATGCGCCGCTGCTCGACATGGACGTGCTGCAGTGGAGCCGCCATTTCCGCTGTTTCCCCGGCCAGGGGCGGTTACCGCTGGCGTCCTTCATGCAGGCGCTGGCGCGCACCGGCTATGCGGGACCGCTGTCGTTGGAGATCTTCAACGATGCCTTTCGCGCGGCGCCCACCGAAGCTACTGCAATCGATGGACTGCGTTCGCTGATCTGGATCGAGGAACTCGCCGAGGGCGCGGCCTGGTCCGAGGCGTCGCCGCCCGCGGTGGGCTACGACGGTGTCCATTTCATCGAATTTACGCTCGACGAGGAGAGTGCCGCGCCGCTCGGCGAGTTCTTCTCGGCGCTGGGCTTTCGTCATATCGGCCGCCATCGCTCGAAGAACGTCGAACTCTGGCATCAGGGCGACATCCACCTGGTACTCAACTTCGAGACCGATAGCTTCGCGCATACCTTTAGGCTGCTGCACGGTACGTCGGTGTGCGCGGTGGGAGTCAGGGTCAACGATCTCGATTCGGCGGTCACGCGAGCGGCGCACTACAAGGCGCAATGGTTTCGGGGACCAGTAGGCGAAGGAGAGATGGAGATTCCGGCGCTGCGTGGCATCGAGGGCAGCTTGGTCTACCTGGTCGACGACGCCCAGGCGCGCGAGATGCAGTGGAAGACCGATTTTCACCTCTTCGAGGATGGTCAGGACGATGATGCGGGATTGATCAACATCGACCACATCTCCTACGTATTGCCACCGACCCAACTGCTGAGCTGGCTGCTGTTCCACCGCACGGTGTTCGGCTTCGACGCCGGCACCGAACACGAGATCGCCGATCCGCACGGTATGGTGGTCAGTCAGACCGTGACCAGCCCCGACAACTCGGTTCGCATTCCGCTGACCGTGTCTTCGGCGCGTGAGACCTTGCCGGGTCGCTTCCTTTCGGAGCACCAGGGCGGGGTGCAGCAGATCGCCTTCGCCAGTGGCGACATCTTCGCCACCATTGATGCGATGCTTGCGAGAGGATTGCCAATGCTGCGCATTCCCGCCAACTACTACGACGACCTGGCGGCCCGCTTCGACCTCGACGATGAACTGCTCGAGGCGATGCGCAGCCGCAATATTCTCTTCGATCGCAACGACGACGGTGACTTCTTCCACGCCTACACCGAAACATTCATGGGCCGCTTCTTCTTCGAGGTGGTCGAGCGGCGTGGTAGCTATTCGCAGTTCGGTGCCGTCAATGCGCCGATTCGCCTGGCGGCCCAGGCCGGCCAGCAACGTTGATTTCACGGCGCCCGCCGGGCGCCGGCTTGACCTGACATTGAAGGAGTGAGCCATGCGCCTTGGGTTGATCGGCAAGGGCATCATGAATTCCAGTTCGCCCGACCTGCACGTGCGGCTGGGCAAGCTGACCGGCATCCCCGCCAGCTACGATCTCTTCGACACCCTGGTGACGCCGATCGACACGTTGGAGAGCCAGGTTCGCGAGGTCATGGCAGACGGTTATCGCGGCGTCAACGTCACCTTTCCCTACAAGGAGGAGGCGGTGCGCCTGGCAACGCGCGTCGGCGAGGGCGCGCGCTTGGTTGGCGCCGCCAACACCCTGGTCTTCCAAGACGACGAGATCCAGGCCGAGAACACCGACTTCACCGGCTTCATCAGCGGTTATCGGGCCACCGTCGGCGAGCGCCACCCTGGCCGCGTACTGCTGATCGGCACTGGCGGCGTGGGCAAGGCGGTCGCCTTCGGCTTGGGCAAGCTGGGCGCCGAAGAAGTGTTGCTGATGGATCTCGACACTGAAAAGGCCGAGCATCTCGCCCGAGAACTCGACCACGCCGGCTTCCCGGCTGCAGCGGTCGCACCCGAGGCACTGGAGTCGACGGCTGCGCGCTGCGACGGGCTGGTCAACTGCACGCCGATCGGCCATGAGAAGAGCCCGGGTTGCCCATTGCCTCCAACGCTCATTCGCGCCGACCAGTGGATCTTCGATGCCGTCTACGTGCCGGCGGTCACCGAGTTCATCGCCGCCGCCCGGGCGGTAGGGGCTCAAGTCGTCAGCGGTGTCAGTCTGTTCGTCTTCCAGGGCGTGGATGCCTTCAAATTTTTCTGCGAGGATGCCGACAAGCGGTTGCTGGCCGACGCTCAGGCCGCGACCCTGTTCGATCATTACAAGCAGACCTTGCTGCAGGAGGAGAATGCATGAGCGCGCATAAGATCCTGGTACTGCATGGTCCCAACCTCAACCTGCTGGGCACCCGCGAGCCGGACACCTACGGCCACGAGACGCTCGACGACATCAAGAGTCGCCTCTTCGAGAAGGCCGCTGTCAACGGCTGGGACATCGCCTGTCGGCAGAGCAATCACGAGGGTGAATTGATCGATGCCATCCACGCCGCGCGGACCGACGGCACCGATCTGATCGTCATCAACCCGGCCGCCTACACGCATACCTCGGTGGCGATCCTCGACGCCCTCAACGCCTACGATGGCCGAGTCATTGAGGTGCACCTCTCCAACATCCATAAGCGCGAGGCGTTCCGTCATCACTCCTACGTCTCGCGGCGCGCCGATGGCGTGATCGCCGGGCTGGGCAGCCGTGGCTACCTGCTGGCGCTCGATACCCTGTCCTGAACCTTCTCGCGTGCATGGTCGCTTCCACCATGACCCACGAGGACGCGACGTTCGCCATGTTGGTGCCATGCAGTAGCGCCACTTGAGCAGGTAGCGTGATACCGGTACTTGGCGCACTTTTCTCTAGATGTTTGCTGCGATGCCCGAGTGAGGCGTTCAGGCCGGGAAGAGGCGTTCATGAAAGTGCTGCTGGATAGGCCTCGAGTACCCATAGAAGACCGCTGATGGTGACGAAAGACAGCAGGGTGGCGAGCATCAGTGATGCGGTACACGACTCGCCGTGACCATAGCGCTGACCGAGAATGGGATAGACGCTGAGCATTGGCGCACTGGCGAGCACTACGGCTGCAGTGGCAAGAGCTGCGTCGATGGGGGGAAGCCACCAGAGCATCACGAGTATCAGCAGCGGATGCAAGACCAGTTTACCGAGCACGACCGGAGCAACGTCATGCAGCATGCCGCCAATGCGCAGCCCATATAAGGTGCCACCGATCACGAAGAGGGCGGCCGGCGCGGAAGCCGAGGCCAGCATGTCGACGGCCTTGAACAAGGGCGCCGGAATCTTGATACCGCTGAATGCAACGAGGATACCGCAGGAAATGCCGATCAGAATCGGGTTGCGGGCCAGTCGTGACACCGTCTTGCGAAGTGCGGTCAGGAAAGAAGCGCCTTGTTGACGCCCTGCCTCGGCGATTGCCAGTGCGGCCGGAATCATCAGCAGGTTTTCGACCACCATGCTCAGTGCCAGGGCAATCGCGGCGCTTGAGCCTACCACCATGACGGCGATGGGGTAGCCGATGAAGCCACTGTTCGAGGTCGACAGGCCCAGCGCCAGAATACTGCTTTCGCCGATGGGTTTGCCACGCTGGCGAGCGAACAACCAGGCGCCGAGGAACAGCAATGCAGACCCCCCACCATAGGCGATGAGATAAACAGGGTTGAAGATCTCGTCCAGCGGTCGCTGGACCAGCGCTCGAAAAATGAGGGCCGGTAGCGCAAAGTTGATCACGAATCCGCCCAGCCCCTTGACTTGCTCCTTGCTGAACAGGCGCAGCATCACAGCCAGATAGCCGAGACCAATGATCAGGAAGATAGGCGTGGTAATGGCCAGGATATCGAGCATGTCGGTTAACGACTCGGGGTATCGGTCATGGGTGGCTCACTCCGAGAACAGTTGCGATGCCTGGCTGCATTGCGAGAGTTCCTCGACGGCTTGCAATAGCTTGGGCGCCAGTTCGTGCATGCGGTCCTCCGTTAGCCGAACGCTGGGGCCCGCGACGCTGATCACACCGATGGTGTGGCCTTGCATGGGGTGGCGAATGACTGCGCCGAAGGCTGAGGTGCCCAATGCCGAGCTGTCGACGCAGCAGGTATAACCGCGTTCTCTAGCCAATGCCAGGCGGTCGAGCAGTTCATTGTCGGTACGCGGTGCGTTGGGGCCGAAGTGCTCTGGATTGTGGTGACCCTGCCGCTCAAGCAGTGCCAAGGCAGCTTGATCATCGAGGCTGGCTAGCCAAGCCTGGCCCGAGGCGGTGTATCGCAAGGGGGCCTCGCGTCCCATGTCGGGGTCGTAGCGTAGCCCAGTACGCGTGCCCTGGGCTTTGGCGATCCAAGTCTGACGATCGCCTTCGATGACGCCTAAACGCACCAGCTCCCCAGTCTCGTCCGCCAGCCGATCAAGAATCGGTTGCAGCACGTCGCTGGCACCGGTGCTGCCCAAATAACGAAATCCCAGCGCAATCAGGCGGGTCGATAGCCGGTAATGGCCGGTGCGCGTTTCTTGTCGAACGTATCCTTGCCGGCCCAGCTCATTGCAAATGCGATGAGCCGCACTCTTGGGAATGTCCAGCCGCTCGGCCAATCGCTGCAGTGGGATGCCATCGGGCTCGCTCGAGAGCGTCTCGAGCACGCGTAGCGTGCGTTCGATCAGGCTGCCAGCCATTTTTCCTTCCTTACGTCGAAGGTTGAAATGCGGTAGGAGGTTAGTTGACCTGATTGGCGATTTGCTGTGCCTTCTCACGAAGCAGTGGCAGGAACCGCTCGGTCAGCATCGTCATGTCGATGCGTGCGGCGTTGGTGCTCACGTTGATGGCGCCTAGCAACCTGCCGTGAGCATCGAAGGCCGGCAAGGCAAGCGAACGCAGGCCAGAATCGAGTTCCTGGTCGACGATGCAATAACCTTGCTCGCGTACCTGGCGCAGGCAGGCGCGGAGTTCGGCCTTGTCAGTGATGGTGCGTTCGGTGTGCTGCTCAAGGCTGACCGTCTCCAGCAAGGCATCGAGTTCGGCCTCGGGCAATTGTGCAAGCAGTACGCGTCCCATCGAGGTTGCTACCGCCGGTAGGCGGGTGCCGATCGCCAGAGTGATTACCATCAGCCGGTGCGGTGCCGCAGAGCGGCATACATAGGTGACGTCGCTGCCGTCGAGTACACCCAGCGATGAGGATTCTCCGGTCTGTTGGGTGATGTCCTCTAGATGCTGTTGGATCACTGAGCGGTAATTGTTTGCCGAGAGAAACGCATACCCAAGCTGCAGTGTCTTGGGCGCCAGCTCGAAATGCCGATGCTGTTTGCGTACATATCCCAAGGCGTTGAGCGTCAGTAAAAAGCGGCGGGCACGGGCACGGTTCATGCCGGTCTTGGTGGCGACTTCACTGAGCGTCATGCGCGGGTTGGCATGGTCGAAGGCGAGTATGACGTCCAGACCGCTGGCCAGCGCAGTCACGAAATCGCGATCGTCCGGTTTGAGAGGTTCGTCGTTGGTCTGTGCGGTCATCGGTTGGCGCCACCGTATCTTTGATCGTTGTATTGCTCGGTCACTTGGCTGACTCTAGCATAGAGTTCGAACTGCGAACATATGTCCGCTAATGCGTCATTGGGGAAAAAGACGAGGGAGATGACCCATGTACGAGAAACTTTTACGCCACCCGTTTACCAGCGCCACCGGCCGGGAACAGTGCCGGGCTCAGGATCTCGTCGTGGCAATGCTCGACGTGGAACTGGCGCTAGCCGCCGAGCAAGAGCGTCTAGACATGCTTCCCAAGGGCACTACCGAGGCGCTCGGCCGGCATCTGACACTCGAATCTTTCGACATCGAAGCGTTAGCGGATGACACCGCCAAGGGCGGCAATGCGGCGATTCCTTTCGTCAAACAGGCCAAGGCGGCGCTTCCCGATACATTGAAGCCCCATTTTCATCGTGGGGCAACCAGCCAGGATGTCATCGACAGTGCCCTGATGCTATTGCTCAAGCCGCGACTGACGCGTTGCCGGCATCTGCTGACGGCGTCCATCGAGAGTGGCCTCACGTTGATGTCGACGCATCGCGAGACGCCGATGGTGGGACGTACGTTGATGCAACAGGCGCTACCCATCACGTTTGGGGCCAAGGTTGGACAATGGCTATGGGGACTTCATCAGGCCGGAAAACGCCTGGACGAGGTGCTCGCCGAGGGGCTTTACGTGCAGTTCGGGGGAGCCGTGGGGGTTCATTCGGGGCTCGACGAGGCCGGGGTATCGATCATGACCGGTATGGCGAGCCGCCTGGCGTTGGCCGAGCCTTGGCTGCCGTGGCATACCGATCGTCAACCGATTCATTCGCTGGGGTGCGCCATCGATGCCGTGGCCGTGGCCACTGAGAAGATTGCCCTCGACGTCGCGCTTCTCACCCAGACGGAGATCGGTGAGCTGGCTGAGCCTGCCGAGGCAGGCGTCGGTGAATCGTCGTCGATGCCGCACAAGCGCAACCCGGTGGGCTGCGCCCGTATCCGTGCGGCGGCGCGCCAGATTCATGCCGCGCTGAGCGTGTTGACCAATGCCGGCGCTCAGCCACTCGAACGTGGACTGGGAGAGTGGCATGCCGAGTGGGCGCCGATGCTGGATGCGACATTGCTGCTCGAGGGGGCTCTCGAGACCTTGCACCATCTATTGAGCGGTCTTGAGGTTCACGATCAAGTGATGGCGCGCAATCTGGGCGTGACAGGCGGTGCCATCATGGCTGAGCCCGCCGCGCGTGTTCTGCAGAGTGTTCTTTCCAGCGACGAAGCCCGTCGCGTCGCCCGCGAGGCCTCGGAAAACGCGCGTCGCGATGGCGTGGACTATGCCGAGGCACTGCTGGCCCACGAGGACGTCGCGGGGAGTGCCATTGACGCTGACGTCCTTCGCCAGGCGGTGCGTCCTGAATCATACATTGGTAGCAGCCGTTGTCTGGTTGAGCGTGTGATTGAACGCCTGAAATGAAATTAATTTATTGTTTTAAAAGATTTTTTATAAATTTTTAGATGGTTTGTCAGCTAAGCTCTGAAACGCCATGCGGTTTGACGCGGTAGGCTTGCGCGATTATTTTGTTCGTATCACAAACCAGTGTTCACCAAGCGAACAAGTTGCGAGGCAATCCGCATGGCCGAATTTCTTAGCCTCCATGACGCCGTGGCGCGCTATGTCGAAGATGGCGCCACCGTGGCCATGGAAGGCTTCACCCACCTGATTCCCTTCGCCGCCGGACACGAGGTCATTCGCCAGCGCAAGCATGACCTGACGCTGATCCGCATGACGCCGGACTTGGTCTACGACCAATTGATCGGCGCCGGGTGTGCCAAGAAGTTGATCTTCTCGTGGGGCGGTAACCCCGGCGTGGGGTCGCTACATCGCTTGCGCGATGCGGTGGAGAAAGGCTGGCCGCACAAGGTGGAGATCTTCGAGCACAGTCATGCGGCCATGGCGTGCGCGTTCGAGGCCGGCGCGGCGGGCCTGCCATTGGCGGTATTGCGCGGTTACGTGGGCAGCGAGTTGCCCAGCGTCAACGATCAGATCAAGTACATCGAATGTCCATTCACAGGCGAGCGCCTCGCGGCGGTGCCTTCGGTGCGCCCGGACGTATCTCTGGTGCATGCGCAGAAGGCGGATCGCAAGGGCAACGTGCTGGTGGAAGGCATCATCGGCGTGCAGAAGGAGGCGATCCTGGCGGCGGGCAAGAGCATCGTCACCGTCGAGGAAATCGTCGACGATCTCGAGGCCGGTCCCAATGCCTGCGTGATCCCCGGCTGGGCCATCGACGCGATCGCCGTCGCCGAGAAGGGCGCTTATCCCTCCTACGCTCACGGTTACTACCCGCGCGACAACCGCTTCTACAAGGAGTGGGATACCATCGCGCGCGATCGCGACCCCTTTCAGGCATGGCTCGATGAGAATATCTACAACGCAGGAGGTCAGGCCCAATGAGTAACGAATATACCTCCTCGGAAATGATGACCGTGACGGCGGCGAAGGCGTTGGAGAACGGCATGACCTGCTTCGTGGGCATCGGCTTGCCGTCCGAGGCCGCCAACCTGGCGCGCCTGACGCACGCACCGGACGTGGTGCTGATCTATGAGTCTGGCACGCTGCAGACCAAGCCGGACGTGCTGCCGCTTTCCATTGGCGATGGCGAGCTTTGCGAGTCGGCGCTGACCACCGTGTCGGTGCCGGAAATGTTCCGCTACTGGCTGCAGGGCGGCAAGATCGATGTGGGCTTTCTGGGCACCGCGCAGATCGATCGCTACTGCAACCTCAACACCACGCTGATCGGCGATTATCAGGCGCCCAAGGTGCGCTTGCCCGGCGGCGGCGGGGCACCGGAGATCGCCACCTGCGCCGGTGAGGTGTTCATCACGCTCAAGCATTCCAAGCGGACCTTCGTCGACCAGGTGGATTTCATCACCACCCTCGGCTTCGGTCGCGACGGCAAGGCGCGTGACGGGGTGCCCAATATCGGCCGTGGCCCGACCCGGGTGATCACCGACCTGTGCGTGATGAAGCCCGATCCCGAGACTCGCGAGCTGGTAGTGGTATCGCTGCATCCGGGCGTGACCGCCGAGCAGGTGCAGGACGCGACCGGCTGGGAGATCCGTTTCGCCGAGCAGCTCGACACCACGCCGATGCCTTCCGCGAATGAGCTCGACGTGTTGCGGGATCTCAAGGCGCGTACCGAACGCAAACATGCCGGTGAGGCGTGAGGAGAATTCGATGAGCGATGTTTGGTTGTGTCATCCCACGCGTTCCGCCGTGGGACGTTTCGGCGGCTCGCTGGCCAGCGTCCGTCCCGACGACCTGGCGGCCACGATTTTCCGGGCCGTGCTGGCCCAGGCGCCGGATCTCGACCCGGCGGCCATCGATGAAGTGATCATGGGCTGCGCCAATCAAGCCGGCGAGGACAACCGTAACGTGGCGCGCATGTCGGCGTTGCTGGCCGGACTGCCCACCTCCGTGCCCGGTACCACGATGAACCGCCTATGCGGGTCGGGCATGGACGCCGTGGGCACCGCATTTCGCGCCATCAAGGCGGGCGAGTTCGAGTTGGCCCTGGCCGGCGGCGTGGAATCCATGTCGCGCGCACCGTTCGTGATGGGCAAGGCCGAGACGGCTTTCTCGCGCAGCCAGGCGATCGAGGACACGACTATCGGCTGGCGTTTCGTCAACCCGCTGATGAAGAACCACTACGGCGTCGAGTCGATGCCCGAGACCGCCGAGAACGTCGCCGAGCAGTTCCAGGTGTCCCGCGAGGATCAGGATGCCTTCGCCGTGCGCTCGCAGCAGAAGACCGAGCGCGCCCAGCAGTCCGGGCGCCTGGCGCAGGAGATCACGCCGGTCGAGGTGCCGCGTCGCAAGCAGGACCCCCTGGTCGTCGATCAGGACGAGCATCCGCGCGCAGGCACCACGCTGGAAAAGCTGGCCAAGTTGCCCACGCCGTTTCGCGACGGCGGCAGCGTGACCGCGGGCAATGCCTCGGGCGTCAACGACGGGGCGGCGGCGATGCTGGTCGCTAGCGATGCCGCCGTCGCGCGCCATGGTCTCACTCCGATGGCGCGGATCCTGGGCATGGCCACCGCCGGCGTCGAACCGCGCATCATGGGCATGGGCCCGGTACCGGCGACGCGCAAGCTGCTCGAGCGTCTGGGTATCGGCATCGATGAGGTCGACATCATCGAGCTCAACGAAGCCTTTGCCGCCCAGGGGCTGGCATGCCTGCGTGAACTGGGCGTGGCCGATGACGATCCGCGCGTCAATCCCAATGGCGGTGCGATCGCGCTGGGACATCCGCTGGGCATGTCCGGGGCGCGGCTGCTGCTGACCGCGGCGCACGAGCTGCATGTACAGAACAAGCGTTACGCCCTTTGCACCATGTGTGTCGGCGTGGGCCAGGGCGTGGCCACTTTGATCGAACGCGTTTGAGGAGAACGGCATGGCTTTCTTGACGGTGGCGGAGCGCACGATCGCCTATCGCGATAGCGGTGAAGCCGCGCTGCCGGCGGTGCTGTTGGCACACCCGCTGGGCATGAGCCAGGACGTGTGGGAAGGCGTGGTCGCCGCCTTGCGTGGCCGTTTCCGCTGCGTGACCTGGGACCTGCCCGGTCATGGCGCCAGCAGTGGCCTGACCGAGGCGGTCACGCCTCGCGCGCTGGCCGAAGACGCCCTGACTTTGGCCGATGCGCTGGGCGTGGCGCGCTTTCATTTCGTGGGTACCTCGATCGGCGGCGTGGTCGGCCAGCAGTTGCTGATCCAGTGCCCCGAGCGTTTCGCCGATGTCGTGCTGACCAACACCGGCGCGGTGATCGGGTCGCCGGACAACTGGCATACGCGGGCCTCGCGCGTGCGCCAGGAAGGCTTGGCCGCCATGGCCGACGAGATCGTGCCGCGCTGGTTTTCCGAGGCGTTCGCGCAAGGCGATGCGGCGACCTATACGGGCTGGAAGATCCAGCTTGCGCGTACCGATGGTGAGTCCTACGCGCGACTTTGCGAGATGCTGGCCGATACCGACTTCAGCGGGCAACTGCGCGGGGTCGTGGGACCGGTGCGCTTGCTCGGCGGGCGCGAGGATCTCTCCACGCCGCCTGACACCTTGAAGACGCTGGCCGCACAGTTCGGCGATGCGCGTCTCGAAGTGCTTGAAGACATCGCCCATGTCCCCAGCGTGGAAGTGCCCGAGGCCATCGCCAAGCGTCTGCGTGCCTGGTTGGGTGATGAGCACGGCGACGCGAACGGTGTGAGCTATGCCGCCGGTCTGGAAACGCGGAAGCAGGTGCTGGGTGACGAGCACGTGGCGCGTGCCAGCGAAAATGCCACCACCCTCGACGCGCCGTTCCAGAACATGATTACGCGCATGGCCTGGGGCGAGCTGTGGGGCAACGATGATTTGAGCCGCACCGAGCGCAGCATGATCACCCTGGCGGTGCTAGCAGCGCTGGGGCGCGACGGAGAGCTGGAACTCCACCTGAAAACCGCCCAGCGTATCGGCCTTAGCGAAGCACAACTGCGCCAGGCACTGATGCATGTGGCGATCTATGCCGGCGTGCCGGCTGCTAACCATGCCTTTTCGATGGCCAAGAAACTGGGCTGGGGCAAAACCCTATAACGAGAATCTCTGCCTGGAACTGGCCTTCTTCGGAAGGTGGTGGAACCGAGAGGCCTTATTGGGCCTCTTTCGAGATAATAAGAGGAATCAACGCCATGAAACGTACGCTCACTTGCATGCTTACCCTCTCCTTGACCGCGGCTGCCGTGTCGACCGCCCATGCGGAAACGACACTGCGCATGTCGCATTTTTGGCCGGGGGCTTCGTCCATCAATAAAGATGTGTTCGAAGCCTGGGCCGACGCAGTGGAAAAAGACTCCAATGGCTCCCTACAGGTCGAGAACTATCCCTCGCAGACCTTGAGCCAGGCGGACGAAACCTATGAAGCGGCCGTCAATGGTATCGCCGACATCGGGATCACGGCACAGGGCTATACCAATGGCCGCTTTCCGCTGAGTCAGATCGTGGAATTGCCGGGTGTGGCGTCGTCGGCGCCGGAAGGGGCCTGCGTGCTCCAGACGCTCTATGACGATGGCCAGATCGCCAGCGAATATGACGATACCCATGTGCTATTCATGTTCACCACCGGGCCAGGGTATATCCACACGCGCGAGACGGACGTGCAGACACCGTCGGACCTCGAAGGACTGCGCATGCGTCGCCCCACGTCCGTGGCGGGCAATATCCTCAAGAACATGGGCGCTGAACCGGTGGGCATGCCGGCCCCGGAAATCTATACCTCCATGCAACGCGGTGTGCTCGATGGCTTGAGCTTTCCTTGGGAAGGGATGAAGACCTTCCGCCTCAACGAGCTGACCGAGTACCACACGCAGGTACCGTTCTACACGCTGATCTTCGTCGCCACGATGAGCCAGGACACATATGACAGCCTGTCCCCCGAGCAACAAAAGGCCATCGACGAGAACTCCGGCATGAAGTGGGCGGAAAAAGCCGGAAAGGTCTTTGCCGCCGATGATAAGGCCGGCAAAAAAGAGGCCGAAGAAGCCGGACACACCATTCGTGTCATCGACAATCCGCTCGAAAATTCGGAATGGTCAAAGCCGCTCAAGGCAGGCATCGACCAGTACCTCGGTAATCTCGAGTCGCGTGGTCTCGATCAGGCGCGAGATGTCTATTACGCAGCGCTCGAAGCGCGCAAATCCTGCTCTGCCGAATAAGGCTAGGAGAGAACGGTATGCAGCAAGGGCTCACTCGGCTCAGTCATTGGCTGGGCTCCCTGTGCAGAATCATAGCTGGCATAGCGCTTCTGGCGCTGTTGTCGGTCACCATTCTCGACGTGGGGCTGCGTTACTTGAGTGATCTGACCGGTGGAGCGATATCCCTCAGCGTGTCGGGAAGCGTGGAGTTGGTCAGCTACCTGCTGCTGTTCTCTCTGCTCGCGGCCATGGCTGCGAGCGTCGAGAAAAGCCAGGTAGTCGTCGAGGCACTGACGCACCGTATGAACGATGCCCTCAAGGCGCGCCTGCACGGTTTTTACCTGCTGGGTTTCATGGTGCTGGGGATTATCTTGTGCGTGGGGCTGATCAATTCGGCGCTCGGCGCGATATCTCATGGTGAAGTCACGCAAGACTTGCGGATTTCCATGGGACCTATTTATTTGTTTGCCGCCTTTCTGAGTGCACTACTCAGCCTGCGCAGCTTGATGCATGTCTTGCTGAGCGGCGTCTTCGGCCAACAGGAGGAAAGCGCCAATGGGTAGTGAAATGATTGGTGGCCTAGGCCTGGCGTCATTGCTGGTGTTGATGATGCTGCGCGTGCCGGTGGCACTATCGATGTTGATCGTCGGTGTCGTAGGGTTCTCGCAGATCATCAACATGGGCGCCGCCTTGTCGATGGTCAAATCCGTGCCCGTGGAAGTGTTATCCAATTACAGCTTCAGTGCGGTTCCCATGTTCATTTTCATGGGGGTATTGGCGGCGCACTCCGGCATGGCAGGTAAATTGTTCAATTCCACTCGCGTCATCTGCGGTGGCTGGAAAGGCGGGCTGGCGATCTCGGCGATTGGCTCCTGCGGTATTTTCTCGGCGATTTCCGGATCGTCATTGGCCACGGCGAGCACCATGACCCGCGTCGCACTGCCCGAAATGGAGCGCTACGGTTACAACCGGGGCTTGGCCACCGGTGCGCTGGCTGCAGGTGGAACGCTGGGAATCATGATTCCGCCGAGCATCGCGTTGTTGATCTACGCCATTCTTACCGAGCAGTCGGTAGGCGATATGTTCATGGCGGGTCTCATACCCGGGCTGATGGGACTCCTTTTCTACTCGTTGGCGATCACCGTCGTGATGCGGCTAAAGCCTTCGCTTGCCGTCGCGGGAGAGTCCACTTCCTGGGGCGATAAGGTTAAATCCTTGGCGGGATTGTCACCTTTCTTCGGCGTCTTTCTACTCCTCATATTGGGCATTTATTTTGGTGCTTTCACGCCCACAGAAGGGGCGAGTGTGGGGGCCTTTGCGACATTGCTGTATGCCTTGGCCAAAGGGATGCGTGCAAGAGGGTTGTGGCAGTCCGTGCAGGAAACGTTGGCACTTTCCTCGGTGGTGTTTTTCATGCTGGTGGGGGCCGAGACGCTAGGCTACTTCATTTCGGTCTCGCGGATTTCCTTTACCATCAGTGAGTTCCTTTTAAGCATGGATCTTACGCCGCTTGTCGTGCTGCTATGCATCTTGTTGCTGTATTTCATCCTCGGGATGTTCATGGATTCGATCGCCATGCTGGTGATCACCGTGCCGGTAGTGTTCCCGATCATTCAGAGCGTGGGTATCGATCCGGTATGGTTCGGCATCGTGACCGTATTGACCGTCGAATTAGGCTTGATAACGCCCCCAGTGGGGATGAATGTCTTCGTTATCAAAGCCATGGCACCCCATGTGGGATTGGGTGAAATCTTCAAGGGTGTGGCGCCCTTCATCGCCGCCGACTTTATACGCTTGGCACTATTGATCGCATTTCCCGTGCTCAGTCTGTTTCTCATTTGATTCCAGGAGTGGAACGCGCGAGTGGTATGGAAGGACGCAAACGCTAGCCATCAAGACACAATGAGGTACCAACAATGAAAACAATCTACTACGCCGCCGGCTTGACCTTTGGATTAGCCGTTTTGCCTGGCCTGGCACAGGCGGAAACGCTACGCCTGGCTCACGTATGGCCGGGGGGATCCAAGATCGACACGGAAATCTTCCAGGCGTGGGCCGATAGCGTGGAGGAGGCATCGGACGGTCGCCTGGAAGTACAGGTGTTCCCGGGCCAGACGCTCGCCAAGTCCGATGCCACCTATGAGGCGGTGGTCGATGGTATCGCCGATATCGGTGCGACGGCCCAAGGTTATACGTCGGGACGCTTTCCCTTGACGCAAGTCGTCGAAGTTCCCGGGGTTTCCAATAGCAGTCGTCAAGGCTCCTGCGTGTTGCAGAAGCTCTACGATCAAGGCAACCTCGATCAGGAGTACTCGGATTCACACGTGCTTTTCATGTTCACGACCGGGCCGGGTTACCTGCACGCCAAGGAGAAATTGCTCGAGAAGCCCAGTGACCTGGAGGGCATGCGCTTACGTCGTCCGACCTCGCTGGTGGGAGACATGATGGAAGATCTCGGCGCGCAACCTGTCGGGATGCCGGCGCCGGATATCTACACGTCGCTCCAGCGTGGCGTAATGGATGGCTTGAGCATCAACTGGGAAGGCGCCAAGACCTTCCGGGTCAACGAGCTCGTTAATTATCATACCGAAGTGCCGCTGTACGATCTGGCACTGATCGCGACGATGAACAAGGATGATTACGAGAACTTGCCGGATGACCTCAAGAAAGTCGTCGACGAGCATAGCGGTATGGAGTGGTCGATGAAGGCGGCCAGTGTGTACGATGAACTGATCAAGGAAGGTCGTCAGGAAGCACTCGATGCGGGCGATGAAATCATCACCATCGATAACCCGTTGCAAGACGACGATTGGGGACCGGTACTCAAGGATACGATCAATCGTTATGTAAACGACTTGCAGGAAGAAGGCTTGCCAGGGGCCCAGACGTACGACACCGTCATGACCCTAAAGGAATCCTGCGACGCTTAAGTATGGTACTGCATGGTCCGTCAGCGTGCGCCTGACGGACCGTTCTTTTCATGCCCCGGGGCGATCGCCTCGATGAGCGTTTGACGAAACCACTCTTGCGCCGATGAGTCATCGGCATGGCGTGGCCAGTAGAGCGTTACCTCGACATTTGGCACGTCGAAAGGTAGCTCACATATCTGTAGAGCCGCTTCTCGCGCAAAGATATGTGCGATCTGCTGGGGGAGTATCGCCAGTAACTCTGAATTCTCCAGGATGCGAGGCAACGCCGAGAAGTGGGGCACGACGGCGCTGACTTTGCGGCTGATGTCGTGTGTTTTCAATATATCTTCAGCGAGGCTGTGTCCCGATGAAGGAGAGACGACGACGTGATGCTCCTGAGTGAAGGTCTCCATGTCGAGTCTCTTCTGAATGCGTGGATGCTGTTTGCTTAACAAGCATACATAACGCTCCTCAATGATGGCTTTTCTTCCCATGCTGGGCGCCATTATATCCCGGCTACAAACGACGGCATCGACACTTTTGTTGTCGAACCATGAATTGATCTTTTCTATTTCCAACGGCACGACCTCAAGCTCCACGTGTGGTGCTAATGTCTGCATGCGCTGAAGAATGGCAGGCAGCAGAGTCGTTTCCCCTAGGTCGGTCAAGGCCAGTCGAAAACGCCGCTGTGAGTGGCAAGGATCGAAATGCTGATTGTCGCTGATCGTGTGCTCTATTTGTGTCAAGGCATGACGAAAGGACGCGTAGACCTGTGAGGAAAGGAAGGTGGGTTCCATGCCATCGCGCGTTCTGGAGAAAAGCGGATCGTTGAAAATCTCGCGAAGCCTTGAAAGAGAGTAGCTGACGGAGGGCTGAGTGACATTTAGCCGGTGCGCGGCGAGGGTAACGCTACGCGATTCATACAGTGTCACGAATGTCCGTATGAGATTAAGGTCTATAGGGCGCATTCGGATAAGTCCTATTTATTTCGTATAGAAAGAATAATGATTTGAGTCGTCTTGGCAAGAAAACTATCGTTCAAGAACACGATGTTTCGAGGTGGTTATGCCAACCGTCCATTCTGCGACTTATGACCTATTGCGCCGCCAGGGGCTGACGACTGTCTTTGGTAATCCTGGTTCCAATGAGTTGCCTTTCTTAAAGAATTTTCCCGCTGATTTCCGTTATGTTCTGGGGCTCCATGAAGGCGTTGTCGTCGGCATGGCGGATGGTTTTGCCCTGGCCAGTGGGCATCCAGCCCTGGTGAATTTGCATGCGGCGGCCGGGTCCGGCAATGCCATGGGCGCGTTGACCAATGCCTGGTATTCACATTCGCCGCTGGTGTTGACTGCCGGCCAGCAGGCGCGCTCGATGATGGGTGTCGAATCGATGCTGGCCAACGTGGATGCGCCGCAATTGCCGCGCCCGCTGGTCAAGTGGAGTTATGAGCCGTCGTGCCCCGAGGATGTGCCGCGCGCCTTGAGTCAGGCGATCCACACGGCCAATTTGCCGGCGCGTGGCCCTGTCTACGTGTCGATTCCGCACGATGATTGGGGACATGAGGTCAGCGAAGAGGCTGCGCTGCTTAGTGCCCGTCAGGTGACGAGCGCCGCGCAACCCGCCGAGGCCCAGGTCGAGGCGCTCGCCGAGCGCCTGAACGCGGCCCGCAACCCGGTGCTGGTGCTGGGGCCTGATGTCGATGCTTACGGCGCCAATGCCCTGGCGGTGGCCCTGGCCGAGCGCCTAAATGCGCCGGCCTGGGTGGCGCCGTCGGCCTCGCGCTGTCCTTTCCCCACGCGTCATGCGAGCTTCCGTGGCGTCTTGCCGGCGGCGATACAAGGTATTTCGGATCGTCTCGCGGGGCATGATCTCATCGTCGTCATCGGCGCGCCGGTGTTCCGCTATCATCAGTACGCACCGGGGCGTTACCTGCCCGAGGGTGCCAAGCTGTTTCATCTTACCTGCGACATGCAGGAGGCGGCGCGGGCTCCCATGGGCGATGCCCTTGTGGGCGATATTTACGCCACGCTCGAGGCCCTGGTGCCGCGTCTCCCGCAGAGCGACCGGGCGCGTCCCGAGCCGTTACCGAGGCCTGAACCGCAAGTGGACCCTGAAGGTCTGCTGACACCGGAGACGGTGTTCGATGTCATGAACGCGGTGGCCCCGGAAGATACGATCTACGTGAAGGAATCCACCTCGACGGTCACGGCGTTCTGGGAGCGTGTGGAAATGCGCCATCCCGGCAGCTATTTCTTTCCCGCCGCCGGCGGGCTGGGTTTTGGCTTGCCTGCGGCCGTCGGCGTGCAATTGGCGCGCCCTGAGCGCCGCGTGATCGGCGTGATCGGCGATGGCTCGGCGAATTATGCCATTACCGCGCTGTGGAGCGCTGCGCAATATCGTATCCCGGTGGTCTTCGTGATCCTGAAGAATGGTACCTATGGCGCCTTGCGCTGGTTCTCCCGCCTATTGGATGCCGAAGACTCGCCCGGTCTCGACGTGCCTGGGCTCGATTTCTGTGCCCTGGCCAAGGGCTATGGCGTCGAAGCCGTGGCCGTATCGGTCCGCCATGACTTCGAGACGGCACTGCAAACTGCCCTCGAAGATGATAAGCCCCGCGTCATCGAAGTTTCCACGACCACCATCGAGCCTTGAGGATGCGTCTGACATAACAAGCACGGTGCCAGATTCTGAGCGCCACACGACCGAATACATCACACAACGATAACGAGGTCATACAATGAAACACGCCATCTCATGCTGCCTTCTAGGGCTCGGGCTTACCGCTGCAGCGAGCGCCGCCTACGCCGATACCACACTGCGCCTGGGCCACCTGTGGCCTGCGCAATCCGCCGTCAATCAAGATCTCATCGAGGCCTGGGCGAAGCAGGTCAAGGAGGATTCCGATGGAGCGCTCGAAGTAGAGATCTATCCCTCGCAGACGCTGAGCAAGGCAAACAGTGCCTACGAAGGCGTGGTCAACGGCGTCGCCGATATCACTGTTACGCTTCAGGGCTATACGGCGGGGCGCTTCCCGCTCTCCGAAATCGTGCAGCTGCCCGGCGTGTCAGCCAGCGCACCTCAAGGGGCCTGCATCCTGCAGTCGCTTTACGATGACGGCGAGCTGGGCGACGAGTACGCTGATTCGCATCCGCTGTTCTTGTTCACCACCGGGCCGGCACCTTTGCATACGCGAGACACTGAGGTTCAAACGCCGGAAGATCTCGAAGGGCTGCGTATACGCACGCCCAGTGAAGTGTCCAGCGATATGCTGGAAAGCATGGGCGCCGATCCGGTAGGCATGCCGGCACCGGACATCTATACCTCGATGCAGCGTGGCGTGATCGATGGATTGAGCTTGCCCTGGGAAGCCATGAAAGTATTCCAAGTCAATGAGTTGGCCAACTACCACTTGGATATTCCCTACTACACGGGCGCCCTGATGGCTGTCATGAATCGTGATGCTTACGAGGCGTTATCGCCCGCAGCGCGTAAGGCGATCGACGCCAACAGTGGCATGCGCTGGGCCGAGAAAGCAGGCGAGGTATTCTACGGGCTCGATACTCAAGGCAAGGAGCAGGCGCGCGAGCAGGGCGATACGATCCATAGTGTCGAGGATCCCCTGAACGATCCGCAATGGTCGGGCCCCTTGAAGCGCGGTACCGAGCGTTACCTCGAGCGCTTGGAAGAGCGGGGTATCGACAACGCGCCAGCGGTCTACGAGAAGGCTTTGTCCTTGCGTGATGGCAAGTGCGCGTTGTGATGAGAACACTCTCGCGTGATACGGCGCCGCCTTGCGAGGTGGCGCCGTTGTATTTCATCCATGGGAGTTCATGACACAGCATGGCATGCCGCTACCTCATCGCCATGGTCGGTACCCAGCGCCTGCTGGTATCCTCCTCTCACTGATGTGACCTTGGCGAGGGCGAACGATCGTGGCTCGTACATGCGTCGCGCCCCTGCCCGTGATTCGTGAGGACACCGCGATGCTGAGCGCTCGCGTCAAGCTGCGCCATCTCATGGCGTTTCAGGAAGTCGCGCGGTTGCAAAGTCTGGCCAAGGCCGCGCAGGCACTTTCCATTACCCAGCCGGCGATGTCCAAGACGATTCGCGAGCTGGAAGAGATCCTCGAGACGACGCTTTTCGAGCGCAGTCCGCAAGGCGCTACCTTGACCACCGCTGGCTTGACGCTACTGCGTCACGCCGGCCCCGCGCTGCGCAGTCTAGGCGAGGGATTCCAGGCGGTGCAGGACGCCGCCCAGCAGGAGGCGGTGGTGCGTCTGGGCGCGCTTTCGACCGTCGAAGAGGGCCTGCTTCCCCGGGCGTTGCATCGCCTGCATGCCCAGGCACCGCAATGGCGCGTTCAGGTGGTGACGGGGCCCAGTGCGTATCTGCTCTCCCGCCTTCGGATGGGGGAGCTGGACGCGGTGGCCGGACGCATGAGCGAGGCTCGCGAAATCCGCGGCCTGCAGTTCGAGCACCTGTATTACGAGCCGTTGGTGTTGGTGGTGCGCGCCGAGCACCCGCTGTTGGGGCAGGATGTACTGGATGCTGAAGCGTTGACCGCCAATGCGTGGATCGTCCCACCGACGTCGACCACCCTGCGCGATCAGGTCGAGCGTTTCTGGGTCGAGCAGGGAGCCGAGCCGCCGCGTATCGCACTGGAAACCCTGTCGCTCTCGTTGAGCCGTCGCTATGCCTTGGCTAGCGACGCGCTGTGGGTCGCGCCTCTCGATGCGGTACGCGAGGATCTCCGCGATGGCCGCCTGGCGCGCTTGCCCGTGCGTCTGGAATCGCGGGGCGGCTCCGTGGGGGTGTGCACCAATATCGCCCTGCCGCGCAATCCCGGCGTCGACGCCTTGAGCGCGTGTCTGCGCGATATCGTCGCCGAGATGGCATCACCTTCGGGGTGACAGATCACAGGCGGATACTTGATCTTTGGTAGCATAGACCTTTGGCCGACATAGCCCTGGGGTTATAGCGGTGGTCGGCCATTTCAATTGGCAACCCGCGCCAGGCACGGACAATGAGGCATGACATCGTGGCGTTCGCTCGCGCCGCGGTCCTTTCGATCAGGAGATTCGCATGCCTCGCAACGATAATAAACGCTTCGTCGAGCGCGACCGTAACTGGCACCCCCCGGCCTATGCGCCGGGCTACAAGACGACGGTGGCGCGCTCCCCTAGCCAAGCCTATGTCAGCATGCAGGCGCCCAGCGTTTCGGAGCTCGGCGGCCCGGATTTTACGCGCCTACGCATGGGGCCCCACGACAACGACCTGCTGCTCAACTTCCGTGCCGACAACGAGGCCCAATCCGGATTGCCCATCGGCGAGCGGGTCATCGTGTTCGGACGTGTCATCGATCAGTTCGGCAAGCCGGTGCCCAACACCCTGGTGGAAATGTGGCAAGCCAACGCCGGTGGGCGTTATCGCCACAAGAAAGACGGTTACCTGGCGCCGCTAGATCCTAACTTCGGTGGTGTGGGGCGCTGCCTGAGCGATGACGAGGGCTGGTACCGTTTCCGCACCGTCAAGCCCGGCCCGTATCCCTGGCCCAACGACATCAATAGCTGGCGCCCGGCGCACATCCACGTCTCGGTGATGGGACCGTCGATCTCCACGCGCTTGATCACCCAGATGTACTTCGAGGGCGACCCGCTGATTCCGCTGTGTCCCATCGTGCATACCCTGCGTGACCCCGAAGCGGTGGAAACCATGACCGGTCGTCTCGACATGGCGCGTAGCCGCTCGATGGATTGTCTGGCCTACCGTTTCGATCTGGTGATCCGCGGTGAAGTGCAAACCTATTTCGAGAACCAGGGGTAAATCATGCAACAGCCGAACTCACAGCCCTGCGCTGCAACCATGCTGCGTGAAACCGCGTCACAGACGGCCGGCCCCTACGTGCACATCGGCCTGGCCTTGGATATCGCCGGCTTGCCGCCGCGTGAGGAAGAAATCTGGAATCGGCTCGCTTCGCCGGAGGCCGACGGCGAGGCCATCGAACTCGTGGGCCGCGTCATCGACGGCAACGGCGACCTGGTGCGCGATGCCTTGCTGGAAGCCTGGCAGGCGGACGCTCATGGCAACTACCAGTGCGAATTCGATCTGCAAGCGCCGTTCAACAGCTTCGGACGCACCGCGACCACGGTGGAAAACGACGGCGAGTGGTGCTTTCACACCATCAAACCGGGCCAGGTCGCGCGCCGCGATGGCCGCCTGATGGCACCGCACGTCACGCTCGCCGTGTTCGCCCGCGGCATCAATATTCAGCTGCATACGCGGTTGTACTTCGAAGACGAGGCCGAGGCCAACGCGGCCTGCCCGGTGCTCAATGCGGTTGAGTCGCCCACGCGGCGTCAGACGCTGATCGCCACGCGTGAAGAGGGTGAAGGCAAGCCCCGCTATCGTTTCGACATTCGGCTGCAGGGCGAGGGCGAGACGGTGTTCTTCGACTTCTAAGCGCGTGACGAGAGAGCACGTGATATCAGCATGTCGCTCCAGCACGTACTGCCAAGACATCGCTTACAACAAGCCGGCCAGTTCCTCGCGCCCCAGGTTGGCGCCGGTGACGATGACCACGACATCGCCTTGCGGTGGTAGTGTCGCCGCGCTTTCGAGCAGGGCGGCCACCCCCACGGCGGCGCCAGGCTCCGCGACTAGCTTGGTCTGGTAAAGCAAGTGGCGCATGGCACGGTGGATGGCATCTTCATCCACGTCGACGAGCTCGGCGACGTGTCGGCGACTCAGCGGATAGGTGTGCTCGCCGACGATAGCGGCGGCGAGACTCTTGGCGCAGCTTTGCACTTCACTGAGCCTAGCGGGGCCACCCTGGGCCCAGGCATGCGCCATGCTCGCCGCCCCGCTGGGTTCCACGCCGATCAGCGAGAGCGAGGGGCGCAGCGCCGACGTCGCCACGCCGATGCCCCCGATCAGGCCGCCGCCACCGACCGGGCACAGAATCGCCTGGGCGTCCGGTGCCTGCTCGAGCACCTCGAGCCCCAGCGTGCCCTGGCCGGCGATGATGCGTTCGTCGTCATAAGGATGCACCAGCGTCAGGCCGCGTTCCCCGACCCTTTCATGCATCAATGCCCAGGCCGCGTTGATATCGCCGTGCAGGATGACCTCCGCACCCAGCGCGCGGCTTCCTTTGACCTTGAAGGGACTCGCATTCTCGGGCATCACGATGGTTACGGGCACGCTCCTTTGCCGTGCCGCCCAGGCTAGGCCCAAGGCGTGGTTGCCGGCGGAAACGGCGCCTAGCCCACCGACAAGTTCCGCGTCGCGGGCCGTGCGTAGCCAGTTCAGCGAACCGCGTGCCTTGAAGGAGCCGGTGTGCTGAAATGACTCTGCCTTGAGCCACACACGTCGTCCCAGACGCTCGGACAGCGTCTGGTCGAGCAACAGCGGTGTCGGCGCGAGGGCCTCGGCGATCCGTTCCCGCGCGCGTTGGACATCGCTTACTTCCATTTGATATTGCAGCCCATTGAAGGCGTCTGCTGCGCTGACGGTGCGCGGTCCGCGAGCACGGCGTTGGCGGCGGCCCGTAAATCCTCCCCGGTGACCGGCGTCTCCTTGCTGGGTCGGCTGGCGTCGAACTGCCCTCGGTAGGCCAAGCGATGCTCATGGTCGAAGAGGAAGAAGTCCGGAGTACAGGCTGCCTCGAAGGCACGTGCCACGTCCTGGCTTTCATCCACCAGATAATCGAAGGTGTAGCCGCGTGCGTCGATTTCTGCACGCATGTTCTCGGGATTGTCGTCCGGATGGGCGTGAAAGTCGTTGCTGTTGATGGCGATCACCGCCAGGCCCTTGGCCTGATACTCGCGGGCGAAATCGGCGAAGGCATCCGCGATGTGCTTGACGAAGGGGCAGTGGTTGCAGATGAACGCGACGAGGATCGGCCGCCCGGCGAAATCGGCGCTGTCGACTTCCTTGCCGTCGGCATCGGGAAGCTGAAATGCCGGCAGTGGGGAGCCCAGTTCGATCATGGTGGAAGGTGTCAATGACATGGGGACCTCCGATGCGCGCTGAATATCACTCACGCCTTATGACGGGCGAGAAGCCTGCCTTCATTCTAGGCGCGATTGGCCCCTCAAGGGCAAGGGTGCCTCTGAGAGGGGCATTGTCTAGGCGCGTTGGGAGGACATGAGGTTACGCCAAGCGAGCAGTGCGATGAGCAGGAACAACAGCGCGGCGATGCTGAACAACAGGGGGAGACCGCCGAGGCCGAACAACAGGGCGCCGAGAAACGGCCCGCTGGCCATGCCCATGAAGCGAAAGAAGTTGTAGAGACCTACGGCGGTGGCGCGGTGGGTAACGAAGATTCGCGTCAGCAGTGCGGTCTGCGCGGGAAGCGACAGGCCCAGCAGCAAACCGAACAGGAATGTCGTCGCGATGAGTAGTGTCAGCGAGTGCGCTGCCGTGACCAGAAAGGCCACGACATCGATGGCGCACAACAAGGCGGTGATCACCAGCAGACTTTCCGTCGAGAGACGTTTCTGCACACGACTACTCAGGAAGCTTCCCAGCACCAAGGCGACGGAAAGCGGCAGGAACATCAGTCCTTTCTGAGCCACGGAGAGCGTGTATCCCTGGTCGAGGATGACCGGCAGATAGACCAGGAAATTGTAGTAAATATAGAACTGTACAAAGCCCAGAATGCCGATGGTCAGCCCCTGTCGGTCACGTGCGATGCGGGCGTATTCGGCGAGATCGATCTTGCGGGCAGGGCCAGAAGGTTTCGTTTCCCGCAACAATAGCCAGTTGACTATCCCCACCAACGCACCGGCGATGGCCAGCGCCAGGAAGACGAAGTGATAGTCGAACCGGCCGGCGATGAAGCCGCCCGCGACCGGTCCGATGACGGGGCCGAGCGCGACCATCATCTGAAAGGTGCCCATCGCCTTGAGGCGCTCCTCGCCCTGGAAAAGATCGCCGATGACGGTGACAGCGACCACCGATCCCGTTGCGATCCCGACTGCTTGAAATACGCGGAAGAAGAGCAGCGAGGTGATGTGATCGGCATAAAAGCAACCGATCGACGCCGCGACGTAAAGTGCGATCCCGGGGAGTAGCACCTTCTTACGTCCCAGGCTATCGGTCAGCGGACCGTAGAGGATCTGCATGAAGGCAATAATGAAGGTAAACACCGAGATGCTGGTGTTGATCAGTAGTTGGCTGGTGGCCAGCGTGTCTTGCAACTCGGGAAGGATGGGAACGTAGACGGTTTGCGTAAAAGGGCCCAGAAAAGCGGCGAATGACACTGAATACGCAATTGCCTTTTTATGAACCATCGAACGTTCCCGGGTGGTGGTGAAATAAAGCGTTAGCTTATCAAGTCTCTGCCGAGGATGCGTCGTCGGTATCTCGACGTCGAGCCACGGAGTAGGTGACCTGCTGATTGCGGGTCTTCTGGAATTCTTCCAGGCTCTCGCCGCGCATGGCGGCATAGATATGGAGATTGGAGGTGCCGATGACGGCGCCGAGTTTCTCCAGCAGGAAGAAGATGACGCCATAATGGATCATGCCCCGCCAGTCGCGCTCGCGAATCAGGCGGCGCTCCTCATCGCTGAGTGCCGCCTCCTCGAAGAGCGCTTCGGGATCGGCGAGAAAGCGCTCGCGCCATTCGGGCTCGATCAGCCGATGCAGGAAGCGATTGATGCGATAGCCCTTGCGGCTGCGTTCGAGCGTGAACGGGTAGGTGCCTTCCAGTGCCTCGATGCCGGCCAGTTGATGGCGGCTGTGTTGACGATAGCGCTCGCTTAGATCGATAGGGTTGGGCTGCGCCTGATTTTCGAGGATCAGGGTGGCGATCCCGGTCATCGACGGTAGGTAATAATCCTGATGGCGTTCGGTCACGGTTTGGGACAGCGCGCCACGCATGATCAGGTAGGTGACCACCTCCGAACCTTCCAGGCCCCCCAGTGTGGCGAATTCCGCCAGCGTCATCTGGGTGAGCTGTTGTGGGTCATTGACCAGCAGGTCGAGGAACTGCGCATCCCACTCTGGGTTGTTGAAGCCGGCGCGCTCGCCGTGCACTTGGTGTGAGACGCCGCCGGTGGCGACGATGGCCACGTCGAGATCGTCCGGATAGCTCTCGATGGCACGGCGTAGCGCCTGCCCCAGCTTGTAACAACGCGCCGCGCTGGGAATGGGAAACTGCAAGACGCCCACCTGCAGGGGCACCACATCGACCGGCCAGCCATCTTCGAAGGGCAAAAGCGCCGACATGGGCGAGAAAAGGCCGTGGTCGAGCGGCTTGTCCTGGAAAAACGACATGTCGAACTCATCCGCCATCAGGCTCTCGCCGATATGACGAGACAGCGCTGCGTGCCCGCCGATGCCGGGCAGGTCGCGTGGCCCGCCGCCTTCGTCGGCGACCTCGTAATGGTCGTCGATGCCGAGTACGAAGGCAGAGTAGTGGTCGAAGAAAAACGACGTCACATGATCGTTGAAGATGTAAAAGAGTACGTCAGGGCGCTTGTCCTGCAGCCACTGCGTCATCGGCGCGAAGCTCTCGAAGATCGGTGCCCAGGCGTCTTCTTCCTGCTTCTCGTGATCGACGGCGAAGCCGATGGTGGGCGTGTGGGAAACGGCGAGTCCGCCGACGATGCGTGCCATTTTCGATACCTCGTTCGAGAGCGGAAGTCAGTCGCTATTATTGAGCGCGAGCAGCGCCATACCCGTGGTCATCGGGGCGTAGTAGAAGCGATGCACCTCCTCGACGCGTTCGGTCATGGCGCCGCGCATCACGAACCACATGATGACTTCACCGCCCTCGGCGCCGGCCTCCGTCATGACCTCCTTGTGCGACAGTGCGGCGAGCTCGCGGGGTTCGTCCTGGATGCGCTGTAGCCACTGCTTGTCCCATTCTTCATTGATGTGGCCGAAACGCTCGCCATTGAGCTGGTGCGAGAGGCCACCGGTGCCGACGACGGCAACGCGGGTGTCCTCGGGATAGGCCTCGACAGCGCGCCGAATGGCCTCGCCCAGCTTGTAGCAGCGCTGGCCCGTGGGCAGCGGATGCTGGATGACGTTGACCAGCAGCGGCACGACCTTGACCGGCCAGGCCGTGTCGTCGTGATCCCAGAGCAGCGGCATGGCGGTGAGAAAGCCGTGGTCCAGCGCCATTTCTTGGCACAGGGTCAGGTCGAACTCGTCGGCGACCAGGTGATTGGCGAGATGCTCGGAGAAGGCCGCATCCCCGGGGAAGTCCGGCAAGGGGCGCTTGCCGTAGCCTTCGTCTGCTACGGCGTAGCTGTCGGCGACGCCCAGCGCGAAGGTGGGGTAGCAATCGAGAAAGAACTCGGTGCCATGATCGTTATAGACGAGGATGACGACATCGGCCTTGACCTCCTCGGCCAGCCAGCGCTTGACGGGTTCGTAACCGTCGAAGAGGGGCTGCCAAGCCGGGTCGGTTTGTTTCTGCTGATCGTAGGCGCGCCCGATCGAGGGCACATGGGAGGAGCCGATGCCGGCGACGATCTTGCCCATTAGGTTGCTCCTGGCACGTTGCGGGTGGACATGAACTGTTCGTAGCTCTCGCCACGCATCTGTGCGCCGATGGTGTAAAGCCCGTAGCCCAGGGTGGCGCCAAGCTTGAGGAAGAAGAACAGATTGCCGCCGAGCTGGGTCAGACGCAGCCAGTCACGCTCGCGAACGGCCTGTTTCTGTTCTTCCGACAAACCGTAGCGTTCCATATAGGCTTCTTCGTCGGCCTTGAAGGCCTCGCGGTTCTCGTCGAACTTGAGCGAGTTGCACATCTTGTTGATGGCATACCCTTGCCGCGAGAGCGCAAGGTCGAAGACATAGGTGCCGGGAATGCCCCAGCGCTCTTGTGTATCCGACATGGCGTGTACTCCCTTTTTGTGTGGGTTGCTAAATGACATGACGCATAGCGTGCCATGGCGTCAGCCATCGCGATGCATGACGAAGCGGGCGTGGCGTTCGACGAAGTGCCATGCGCCTTGCTCGAGCACGCATAGGTCGTCGAATTCACCGATCATGGTGCGGCCTGCCAGCGGCCAGCCGAAGTGGCCGTCTGGCGCGTGTTGGGTGTCGGCGGCGAAAACTTGCACATAGGTACTGACCCGCGCCCGCTCGGCGCTTTCCACCTGGACACGGATGTTGCTGCAGAAATGCCGTGTGATGCGCTGCGGTGGCCTTGCTTGGTAGCTTGCCAGGATCGCCTCGCGCCCGGCGAGCGGTTCCTCGGGAGCGGTAGGCCGAAACAGTTGGCCGTCCGGTGTGAAAAGCGCCACGAGGCCGGCATAGTCCTGACGGTCGGTGGCGGCGGCGGCATCGAGGACCAGGCGGGTGCAGGCCTGCTCGATGGCCGCTCGGGTTTCGTGGGACAAAGGGCTCATAGGCTGTTTCTCCAATGGTCGAGCGCTCGGGCGACGGCGGCGGGACGTTCCATGGGGCTCATGTGGCCGGCTTCCTCGATGACCTCGAGGCGGCTGCCGGGAATGAGCCCTGCCATTTCTTCATGGCGTTCCAGCGGACTCCAGCCGTCCTGGCGGCCGCACAACAGCAGGGTCGGGCAGGCGATGTCGGCTAGTTGCGCGGTGGCGTCCGGGCGGGCCAGTAGGGCGTCGATCTGGGCGGCGAAGGTCTCGGGGTCCTTGCGCGCGATCATCGCCACAATCGCTTCGATGAGCGCCTCGTCGTTGAGCCGCTCTGGGTGCACCATGCCTTGCAGCCAAGTGTTGCCCATCGCGCGCATCCCGTCCTGGCGGGCCTTGGCCAGCAGTGCGTGACGGTTGTCACTTTCGCGTTGGCCCGCTTCTCCCGCTGCCCGGCCGCGGAAGCCGGTATCCAGCAGCGCCAGGCCCGCGACACGCTGCGGTGCGCGTCGCTGGATCTCGAGGGCGACGCGGCCGCCCATGGAATGGCCCACCGCGATGAATCGCTCGGGCGCGTCTTGCAAGGTAATGTCGGCCATGGCACCGATGGAATCGGCCATGCCGTAGTCGGGCGTGGGCAGCGTAGGGGCGACGAGATGTTCGCGTACTTCAACCCAGACGGCGTCGTCGCACAGCAGGCCCGGCAGCGGCAATAGCGGTACGGATGTCATGAAGCGGCTCCGTTGGAGTGGGCCGCGGTGTCGCCATTCCAGACGGCACGCGGCACATGCAAGTGGCCTTCGAAGAGCAGTCGGGCGGTGCGCAGTAGTCCCGCGCGGACGATCTCGCCGTCCGCGTCACGGGTCAGCTCGACGGTAAACTCGCCGGTCGGGTGCTCGATCGACAGGCGCTGTGTCGGTCCCTCGTTCAGCACCGCCAGCCCGTCGGCCACGGTGCCCGGCACCAGGCAGCCGCTGGCCACGCTGACCGCACCGAGTACGCCGATGGCCTCGTGGCAGCGATGCGGAATGAACGAGCGCGTGGCGAGGCTGCCTCCATGCCGAGGCGCGGCGATGAGGGTCATCTTGGGCACGGTGCGTTCGCTGACGTCGCCCAGGTTCATGCGCGGCCCCACCGCCAGGCGGATGCGTTCGAGGCGTTCCCGCAGCGCGGTATTGGCCTCCAGGTCGGCGCAGCTTTCGTGGCCGCTGACGCCGAGATCCTCGGCACGTAACAGGACCACCGGCATGCCGTTATCGAGACAGGTCACCTCGATACCTTCGACATTATCGCGGCGCTGGCCGGTGGGCAGCAGGGCGCCACAGCTCGAGCCGGCGGTATCCTGGAATTCGACGATCAAGGGGGCAGCACTGCCTGGCACGCCGGAAATTTCGGCGTCGCCGGCGTATTCGACGCTCCCGCCGGGCGTTGGGACATGGATGATCGCTACCTGACCGGTATTGACCATGTGCACGCGTACCGGTGTCGTACCGTCGCATGCCGTCACCCAACCGCGCTCGATGGCGAAGGGGCCGACGCCGGCGAGGATGTTGCCGCAGTTCTGGCCATAGTCGACGCGTGGGGCATCGACGACGACCTGGGCGAAGAGATAGTCCACATCCACGTCGTCGCGAGTCGGGCGGTCGACGATCGCGACCTTGCTGGTCAGCGATGTCGCCCCGCCCAGGCCATCGATCTGACGCGCATCGGGCGAGCCCATCGCGGCGAGCAATACCGCATCGCGCTGCACGGTATCGCGAGGAAGGTCTTCGGCGAGGAAGTACAGCCCCTTCGAGGTGCCGCCGCGCATCTGCAGACACGGAATGCGCGTCTGGCTCATGACGAGGACCCCATGGCACGCGCCAGCGCCTGCGGGTCGTCGTAATAGGTCAGCCCCTTGTCGGCGAGGCGCTGGCGCATGTCGTAGATGTCGAGGCCCAGTTCGCCATTGGCCAGGCGCACGCGCTTGTCTTCCTCGGCGGCGGCGCGTTTGCGGCTGGCGGTGACCACGCTGTCGGCCTCGTCACGACGCACCACGACCACGCCGTCGTCGTCGGCGACGACGATATCGCCGGGATTGATCCACTGGCCGGCGCAGACGACGGGAATGTTCACCGAGCCCAGAGTCTCCTTGACGGTGCCTTGGGCATGCACGGCGCGCGACCAGACGGCGAAGCCCATTTCGCGCAGGATACGCGTGTCGCGCACGCCCCCGTCGAGCACCAGGCCGCGCACGCCGCGGGCTTGCAGAGACGTGGCCAGCAAGTCGCCGAAATAGCCGTCGACACAGGGAGAGCGCGTGGCCACCACGAGGATATCGCCGGGCTGGCACTGTTCCACGGCGACATGGAACATCCAGTTGTCACCGGGAGAGACCAGGACCGTCACCGCCGAGCCGCTGATGCCATGATCCTGCTGGATGGGGCGAATCGCGGGGTCGAGTAGCCCCTTGCGTCCTTGGGCTTCGTGTACGGTGGCGACGCCCTCCTCGCCGAGTGCGTCGATGTGTTCGCGTGCAGCCCGGGGAACGTCGCGTACGACGATTCCGGGGGTTTCCAGGGAGGTCGTCATGCTAGATTCTCCGTGACGCGGGGGAAGATGCTTTGATAACCCTCGGCATACTTGATGTTCTTCTTCGCGGTGATGCCGATGTTGCGCTTGGCCTGCACGCCACGCTGCAGGGCGACGCGGGTGTAGTATTCCCACAGGTGTTCCTGCCCGGCCATGCACTGAATCGCGCGGTACTTGTCGTCCCACACCTCGGTGATGTCGAGCAGCACATCGGGGCGCCACTGGCATTGCTCCGGCTGGTGCGGCTCGAAGCAATAGACGGGCGGAGCGCCGACGATGGTCTCGCCGGGATTGTGGCCTTCCGCCTGGGCGATGATGCGGGCTTCCTGGGCGAGGTCGGTGGCGAGCGGGTGATCGTAGTTGTAGGGATCCTTGAGCGAGTGCGTGAGCACGAACTCGGGCTGTATGCGGCGGTAGACCTCGACGAGCCGGAATAGCGTCTCCTTGTCGGCGCGCATGGGGTAGTCGCCGATGTCGAAGAACTCGACGCTGGCGCCCAACGCGGCGGCGGCCGCTTCGGCTTCTTCGCGGCGAGCCGCCTTGACCTTTTCCTCGCTCATGTTGCCCTGTCGCCAAAGCTTGGCGGATTCACCGCGCTCGCCGAACGACAGGCAGACGATATGCATGGCATAGCCTTGCCGGGCATGCAGGGCGATGGCGCCGCCCGCCCGCCATACGAAGTCCGCAGAATGTGCGCTGACCACCAGGCCAGCAGGAGAAGAAGCGCCAGTCATTTATTGAAACCTACCGTTGAAGACGATGGTTTTATCCTGTCACCTCGTCTGAAACGCGAATAATGTTTTTCGCCGGCGTCAACATGCGTTTTGCTTATGCGGCAGGTGCGTTAGATGCTTGGCATGCTCCCTTTATGGCATATCGCCATGTTCTATCGTGGGGCATGCTGAGCGTGAGCAAGCAATGCCAAGGAATCCTTCATGACCGAACTGTATCGTGAGGCGTTCGATTACGTCCCTAATATGCGGCGTTTGCGAGCGGTCATCGCGGTTGCCGAAGCGGGCAGTGTGATGCGTGCGGCCGAGACGCTGCATTTGTCGCAACCTGCGGTGACCCGGGCAGTACGCGATCTGGAGAAAGAGCTCGGGCTGGCACTGTTCGAGCGCCATCGCAGCGGCATGTTGTGTACCACTGCGGGCAAGATCGTCCTGCATCGTTTCCGGCGCGCCTTGCAGCAACTCGGCGATGCTGAGGCCGCGCTGGCGCGCATGCAACCAGCGGGCCATTGCGAGCGGCTCACGCAACGCTTGTCGCACCGTCAATTGACGGTGCTGGTGGCCGTTGCCGATCTACATAACGAGCCCCAGGCGGCCAAGCGGCTGGGGCTGACCCAGCCAGCGGTGAGTGGCAATCTGCGCGATCTGGAACGCCTGCTGGGCATCGCCCTTTTCCTACGCACGCAACGCGGCATGCTGGCGACGGATGGCGGCGCGGTGTTGATTCGTCATGTCAAGGTGGCGCTGCGAGAGCTGTCCCTGGTCAGCGATGACCTTTCGGCCTGGCAAGGCGAGGTGCGCGGGCGCGTGGTCATCGGGACCTTGCCGTTGTCGAGCTCGCTGCTCGTCCCTCAGGCGGTGGACGCGCTGCTGCGCGAGCTGCCGGAGTTGCATGTCACGATCCTCGAGGGCACCTATGATGCGCTATTTGAATCGTTGCGCCATGGCGAGATCGATATTCTTATCGGCGCACTGCGCCAGGCTGGCACAAGCGAAGACACCACCCAGCAGCGACTTTTTCATGATCGCCTCGCCGTCGCGGCGCGCCGCGATCATCCTCTGATGCAACATGCCTCGCTGGCGTTGAGTGACCTGCTCGATGCGCGGTGGATCGCGCCACGCCAGGGGACGCCCGCGCGCGTGAGCTTCGAGCAGGAATTCCGCAGTGCCGGTTTGGCGCCTCCCGATGTGGTGGTCGAATCCGGCAACCTCAGCACCATCCGTACGCTGTTGTTGGATAGCGATCGTGTGACACTGGTTTCCCCTCATCAGGTTTTCTTCGAGGTCCAAAGCGGCCAACTGGCGCTTCTTCCCATCAAGCTGACGGGCACCTTACGCCCGATCGGTATCACGACGCGTACCGATGATTCCCCAACGCATGCCTTGAAAGTGCTTCGGCGTATTTTGCTGGAACTCGGCGAACGCATGGCTAGCCCAGGCTTGCCGTCTCATTCGTGACCGGGATAGCAAAAACGTATACCCAAGCACGTGATTTGAATTTGTTGCTGTGACTGAGGGCCGGGTACGGTGCTTTAAGGCTCCGTTTCCTTATGTGTTTTTGTGCGAAAACGGAGGGAAAACAAGACTAAAGTTTAATAAAAGTCGGGAGACGCCAGAATGAAAACGTTAAGAAACCGTACCCTGCTAACGCTGACGGCTGGCGTGGCAATGGCTGTCAGCGCAGGTGCCAATGCCTCAGAAACCTTGAAACTTGCTCACTTCGTTTCACCTGCTCATGTCGTCAACAGTTCCATTGTTTATCCCTTCAAAGAAGGCGTCGAGGAGCAGACTGACGGCGAGCTGGAAGTCAAAGTATATCCTGGCGGGGAGCTGGGCTCGGGGCCCAAGGAACAATATCCGCGTGTCTTGCAGGGTGTCGCCGATATTGCTTGGGGGATCCCCGGATACACCTCATCACAGTTCAAGAAGTCCATGGTTGTCGAAATGCCGGGTGCGATTCCCGATGGGATGCATGGCTATGACATGCTGTGGAATGCCTATGACGACCAACTTAAAAGTGAGTTTCCAGGAACTAAACCGCTCGCGCTTTGGACGAGCGAGCCAAGTATTTTCATCATGAAAGATGAAGAAATTCATACACCGGAAGATCTCGAGGGCTTGAAGATTCGTGTCTCTGGAGAAATGACGGCGGCACTGGTCGATGCTTATGGCGGCACTCCCGTGCAAATGCCTGCTGGGGAGGTTTACAACTCGCTCCAGACGGGCTTGATAGATGGGTTGGTGACCGGTGCCAGCGCCGTCAATGACTTCAAACTCGATGAAGTCGCCAATGTCTACTCGGTGGGCGCGCCATTGGGTCATATCATGTTCTATTTGGCCATGAATCAAAATAAATACGATAGTCTCTCCGATGAGTTCAAAAAGGCAATCGATGACAATAGCGGCAAAGAGTTGTCACGAAGCGGTGAGCAAGGCTGGAATGCCCGCGCCAATGAAACGTTGAAGAAGATACGCGAAGATTCTGATAATGAAGTGATTGAACTCAGCGATGAGGAAATAGCGAAGTTTGAAAAGATCGCCGATGAGTTTCGCAAGCAGCGTTTGGCGGAAAAAGGTACAGAAAGTGTGCTAGACGCCATGCGTGGGGAGTGAGCCTGATATGAGTCACATACTCACGCATGTGACCCGCATGCTGGATAGGCTCGTAAGCCTATCCAGCATCATCGGCACACTGGCATTGATCTTTATCGTTCTCGTGACACTGGTAGACGTGACGGGACGGCTTTTCGGCTTTCCCTTGACGGGAGCACAGGATTTGTCGGAAATGACGATGGTGATTGTCGTGTTCGGCGGTATGGCTCTCTGTGATAAGCAAGGCGGCAATATTGCCGTCGATATTTTCGAAGACAAGTTTCCAAGAAAGATGAATTTCTTTCTGGATATCGCTGGATGGGTCATTGGGTGCGCCATCTTTACCGCCATCGGTTACACCATGATTGGCGCGGCTGAAATCTCAGAGCTTTTGAATTTGAGTAGTAATATTATCGGTATCCCTAAGGGGCCTTTTCAATACGCTGTCGCCTTCTTCGCCTTTTTGACGGCTCTTGCCATGTTCGCGCGAATTGTGACTACTTTGTTGAGTCCCCGGAATCGCTATCCAGCTCCTCACGGGGAAGAAGATTTATGAATACCGAGTTGATCGGCTTCCTAGGTATCGTGGCGTTATTGTTGCTGCTGGTGTTGAGGATCCCCGTTGCATTTGCCATCTTCGCTGTGGGCTTCGGCGGTGTCACGCTCCTGGACAGTTTCAATTCCGCCCTGAGCTTGTTGGTCAGCGAAACCTTCACCATTGCTTCTAACGCTGAATTGATCGTCGTTCCACTCTTCATCCTAATGGGGAATGTCGCCACTGAGGCGGGAATGAGCCGTAAGTTGTATGACGCCGCTTATGCGCTCATCGGTTCCGTACGCGGCGGGCTGGCGTCGGCCACGGTAGTGGGCTGCGCGGGTTTTGCCGCATTATGCGGTTCATCGGTGGCCTCGGCCTTGACCATGGGCCGTGTCTCGCTCAGCGAGATGGAACGATACAACTATAGTGCCAAGCTCTCGACGGGCTCGGTGGCTGCAGGCGGGACGCTTGGCATCCTCATCCCACCCTCAACCGGTTTCGTGATCTACGCCATCCTGACGCAGCAGTCCATTGGGCGGCTGTTTCTGGCGGGCGTACTGCCCGGCATCATGCTATGCCTTCTGTTCGTCATCTTGATCATGATATTGGCCACCATCAAGCCGGTTCTTGCCCCCTCAGGGCCCAAGACCTCATGGCGGGAAAAACAGCAGGGGCTGCTTGGGGCGACGCCGATTTTGATCATCATTCTGTTGACGATCGGTGGCATCTATAGCGGGATCTTTTCTCCTGTCGAGGCGGCGGCCGTAGGCGCTGGTTTGACGGTGGCCTTCGGTGCGGGCATGCGCAAGTTGACGCTGGCCGCGTTTTGGCGCGCGGCGCAAAGCTCGATCACCACCACGGCCACCGTGATGCTGATTCTGATCGCTGCGCACATGCTCAATCCCTTTCTGGCCTTGAGTCATATTCCGCAAGCGCTGGGCGATTTCCTGATGCACTTGGATATTGGGCCTTATGGGATCCTGCTCATAATCTTGGCCTGCTACCTGGTGTTGGGGTGCTTCCTGGAAGGCTTCGCGATGCTGGTGTTGACCATGCCGATCTTCTTTCCGGTGATTACTCAACTGGGGTTCGACCCGATTTGGTTCGGTGTCGTTGTCGTGTTGACGCTGGAGATGGGGCTCATCAGTCCGCCCGTGGGCGTGAACGTTTTCATCGTTAAATCCGTGGCGCCCAATGTGCCATTACGTGACATCTTCAAGGGTGTCATGCCGTTTTGGTTGATGATGATCGCGGCCATCGGGCTGTTGATCGTCTTCCCCGAAATCGTGCTTTTCCTGCCCGATACGATGATGGACTAGATGCCTCGCGGTAAATGGGCGCTGGTCCCGGCATGCCGATACCGGGTGCGGTATCGGCTCATTCGCAGCGAGAGAGGTCGAAAATGGCTAATAATCGTGGTGTCGTCTATACCGGACCCGGCGAGGTCGAAGTTCAGGACATTGCCTATCCCAAGATGGAAGCGCCTAGTGGCAAGACCATTGAGCATGGCGTGATCCTCAAGGTGGTTTCCACCAACATCTGCGGGTCCGACCAGCATATGGTGCGCGGACGCACGACCGCGCCAGCGGGAATGGTATTGGGCCACGAAATCACCGGCGAGGTCATCGAGAAGGGCAAGGACGTCGAATTCCTCGACATCGGGGACCTGGTCTCGGTGCCGTTCAATGTCGCTTGTGGGCGTTGCCGCACCTGCAAGGAAGGACATACCGGGCTGTGTCTGCACGTCAATGATGATCGTGCCGGCGGGGCGTATGGCTACGTCGACATGGGCGGTTGGGTCGGCGGTCAAGCGCACTATGTCATGGTGCCGTACGCGGACTTCAATTTGCTCAAGTTTCCGGATCGCGACCAGGCGATGGACAGGATCCGCGACCTGACGATGTTGAGCGATATCCTGCCGACCGGCTTCCATGGTGCCTTGAATGCCAAGGTAGGCGCGGGCTCGACGGTCTATGTCGCAGGGGCCGGCCCGGTCGGGCTTGCCGCGGCGGCATCGGCGCACCTGCTGGGGGCCGCGGTGGTCATGATCGGGGACTTCAACCAGCAGCGCCTGGAACACGCCCGCAAGATGGGCTTCGAACCCATCGACTTGAGCCGCCACGATCGCCTGGGCGAGATGATCGCCGCCGTGGTGGGCGAGCCGAAGGTCGACAGTGCCATCGACGCCGTCGGCTTCGAGGCCGTGGGCCATGGCGGCAAGGAGCAACCGGCGGTGGTGCTCAATCAGATGATGGAAGTGACACGCGAAGCCGGCTCGATCGGCATCCCTGGCCTCTATGTCACCGAGGACCCCGGCGCCACCGAGAAGGCGGCCCAGAGCGGCAATCTCAGCCTGCGCTTCGGCCTGGGCTGGGCCAAGGGACATTCCTTCCACACCGGGCAGACGCCGGTGGTGCAGTACAACCGCCAGTTGATGCAGGCGATCCTGCACGGGCGACTCAACATCGCCGAGATTGTCAATGCCCAGGTCATCTCGCTTGAAGACGCACCGCAGGGCTATCAGCAGTTCGATGCCGGCGTGGCCAGCAAGTTCGTGCTGGACCCACATGGGCTACTTGGCGCGGCGTGAAGATACTGATGTGAAAATTGCCAGAGTGAATATGAACAGGACTGGGTAGCGGCTACCCAGTCCTTTCGGCAATGCTCGGCAATAAGTGTGGTTTTTGCCGAAGGGATGATGTATCAACCGCGCTCCGCCATTGCCAGACGATGCATGATCCGTCTCGCCATCAAACCAGGCTTGTCGGGCGCGAAACTCAGCTCGAATTGCTGGGCTTCTTTGTCGCTGAGAACGACGTCCATGATCCATTCCAGTGCCTCGACATCTTCATAGTACGCTTGTGTGCTGGCCTCTCTCAGGAAGTCATCGGTATCTGTGTCGTCAATGCGATAGTCCCGGGAATTGAACCACCAGTAGTGGATGGAGTGATTGGACTCGGGCGTGAAGCAATGCGTGATGTAATAGCCATACACCGATGGTTTGCCGGCGTCCGGTTGAGTATCGAAGATCTTGGCATGAGCCGTATGTACAGCAGGTGAGGCGAACCGCGCCTCAGAGGTGCGGTCGACATTCTTGTGCATGATATCGGCTGGTTTACCGTAAATACCCGGGGGTGGCGCGTTGTCCAGGCGGCGGGTGATCGCTACCTGATTACCCTCGGTGGAAGCTTCCATGCTGGCGCGTGCGTATTCAGGTGTCCCCACTGTGCCCGGATGCAAGAAAGGGAAATGTGTCTGGTCGATGAGGTTTTCGTGCATCGACACATAGTCGGCTTTGATATGAAAGTCGCCGGTAACGGTACCCCACTCGGAAGAGGCCAGCCAGGGCAGCTCGGGGATCAAGGCTTCGTCGGCCAGGTTGGGATCTCCCATCCAGATCCACGTCAATGGGCCGCGATCGGCGATGGGATAGGTCTGGACACAGGCGTTGGCGGGTACATGAGAAACCGCGGGCAGGTGCGCGCATAGCCCATCGGGTTCGAACTCCATGCCGTGATAACCGCACACCAGCCGGTCGCCCTCCACCCGGCCTTTCACTAGGGGAAAGGCACGGTGCGGACAGCGATTATGCATGGCTACCGGCTGGCCGCTTTGGGTGCGGTACATGACCACATCCGTGTCGAGAAGGCGGCGTGAGATAGGCGTGCGGCCCACTTCATCGCGCCGCGCGCACACATACCAGCAGTTACGAATCAGGGGCGTGGCATGATTGGCGAATTGGCCACCTTCTTCCATGGGCATGGCGTCGAAAATGGCTTCGTCGTTGAGCGGTATCGCTTGGCTAGCGTGGGTCATGGCAGTTAGCTCCTTTATCTTTTTATCTTTCAGATATCGAGTGCAATCGATCCCGAACGCGGACGAGAGCAGCACAAGGCGATTTGCCGATTGCTCCGTTTCTGATCGGGGGTGAGAAAACGGTCGCGATGGTCGATGTCAGTATCGACGCTGCTGACCGGGGTGATGCACAGGCCACACTCTCCGCGGCGGCAGTCCGAAAAGGTCTCGGCACCGGCCGCTTCGAGTGCTTCCAACAAGGTATGGCCGGGTGAGACGGGAATCTGCGTACCGCTTCGGGTCTGCACCGTGACGGCACGGTCCTCGGCCTTGTGGGCGGCATTGAATATCTCGTGACGCACGCGTTCCGGCGCCCATCCCAATCGTTGCGCTGCTTGGCGGGTGCCGTCGATCAATGCCGGCGGGCCGCACACATAGGCGGTGGTATTGGTGGGCTGCTGAGCGAGCAATGCGTCGAGATTGGGCCTACCTCCGAGCGTCGTGGCGTCATGCACGGTGACGGCGTCGCCCCCCAGCGCCTCGGCTTCCTCGACATAGGCCATGGCCTCACGGCTGCGCCCGACATAGAGCATGTGGACATCGCGTCGGCGCATCACGCAGGAGCGCAGCATGGGGAGGATTGCGGTAATGCCGATACCGCCGGCGATAAGCAAAGCGGGGCCATCATCGGAAGTCAGCCGAAAGGGGCTGAGCGCGGGAGATATCAGTACGTTAGTGCCAGCCCTGAAATGCCGGTGAATGTAATCGGAGCCTCGACGGCGGTTTTCACGTTGAACCGCGATGCGCCAGAAAGGCTCATGGGTGCTGGTGAGATCGAGTGGGCCGATAAGTGAGTAATGACGCAAAAATCGACCTTCTTGCCCACCGAAACGTAGCTCGACATGCGCACCGGCTCGGGACGCCGGCAAGGGTGAGTCGTCGGCTAAGCCTAGAGTGATTTCACTTATATGCTCGGTCAGCTCGCGTCGCTCGAGCACCACCGCCGTTTTATATTTGTCAGGCATGTTGTCTCCTCACTCGGTTGCCAAGATAGTCAGGTCTTTCTGACGTTAGGTGAAAGCGTCATGGCCGTCTCATGCGAAGGTGAAATAGCGCTTTGCGTTTTTGATATAGTGAAAAACCAGCCGCCAGGAGGTGCGAGAATGTCGCACGCTGAGGTGTCACCCCGTCTTTCCATCCGTGAGGTGCGTGCCATTCTGGCCGTTGCCGAGCAACGGGGTTTTTCCCGGGCTGCCCAGGCGCTCAATATCAGCCAAAGCAGCCTTTCGCGAACTATTCATCGTGCCGAATCGACGTTGTCCATAAGCTTGTTTCAACGCGGTTGGAGTGGGGCGGAACCGACGCCCGAGGGCGAGGTCGTGCGTCAACATTGTGCTCGCCTAGTGGCGGAGCTGAGGCGTGAGCGTGAGGCATTACTCGGCGCTGGGCTGACCACTTTGCCCCTGCCTTTCGATGTGACGTGGGCTGACCTTGATTGCGTATCGGCTGTGGTGCAGACGGGTAAGGCCACTGTGGCGGCCGGTGTGCTCGGTACCTCTCAGTCGCATGTCAGTCGTACACTCGGTGCCTTGTCCGTGAGGCTGGGAGTTTCGTTGTTTCAACGTACGGGCGGCGGCCTGCGGGCCGAGCCCGTGGCGGAAAGATTGTCGGCGTTACGCAATCGGCTGCGTGCCCTGATGCTACCGCTCAATGAACGGCTCGATCGGCTGGCCGGCGAGGTGACTGGACGCGTGGCGGTAGGGATGACCCCGTTCTGTGAACAGGAAAGAATCACTCAAGTCTTCGGCGAATTGCTGGTAGCGTATCCTCAACTGCATTTATCGGCGTTGACCGGTAGCTATGTGATGCTTACGGATGCGCTTCGCCGTGGCGAAATCGATCTAGTCGTCGGTTTGTTACGCGAGTTTGGCGAAGACGATGAGCTAGTCGAAATACCGCTTTCCGAAGAAGAAATCACGGTGCTGGCGCGCTCGGATCATCCTTGTGCCCGACAATTCGTATCGATGGAAGACTTGGCACTTCAGACTTGGATCGTGGCGCCGACGGGGACACCGATACGTACCTATTTCGAGTCTCTTTTCCTGGACATCGGACAAACGCCCCCCGTTCAGCCATGTGAAATCGTGACGTTTCATTTGGCCGAAAGCATGGTGCGCGAAAGTCAGAGCCTGGCGTTATTGCTCTACTCACCGCGTAAAGTCAGGGCGCTGCCGGCGGGATTGGTGCGTGTGCCGGTGACGTTGCCGGACAATCGCCGCCGGATTGGTATCACCTACCGGCGCAGCGGAGGGTTGAATTTCGCTCAACAGAAGTTCGCCGACGGCTTGGCACAGCGGTTCGCGGTTGATAGCGCTAATGGAGACGGCGCGAACTAGAGCATGACAGGGAAGCCGAAGGGATTCCCTGTCGCTTACTCGCTATTTTCAGGCGCCGATCGCTAACTTCAGTATGTCGTTTGCATCGAGATCACTAGGTATCGTGTCGCCGGCCCAGGCCACGAACTGATCGGGACGCACGAGGATGAGCGATGCGCCGTAGTCGGCCGTTTCATCCTCCTCTCCCGGGGCAGCGCTTTCGATGACCGTCAAGGGAATATGCAACCGGGCCGCGTCCTCGGCAAAACGTGCCGCGGCGCTGGCCTGTCCGAGTGCGATCAGCGAGAACCCCGAGCCGAGCCGGTCGTGGGTCGTGCCGCCCTCGGGAAGCGCCCGTGGCGCGAGGTGATACCCCGGCCGGGCGGTGAAGCTGTGCGCTCCCTTCGCGCTGGCGGCACCGTCCCGAGGGCCGGCCACGATGTGAGACCCACGGTAGTTGGGCTGGAAGTCGCCGACCTCGTTAACCGCGCCACGCGCCCGGGCGGACCAGACGGCCTTGAATTCGGCAAGGTCGGTGGCCGGATCGTAGGTTGCCAAGAAGTCGCGGTCGGTCTCGATGGATTTCTCGATGAAGTCCTTCGCCGTGGACCAGAAGACAGGTCGGCGCTCGGTATCGTAGGAGGCCAGCAGCTCGGGACCACCCCAGCCTTTGAGGCGCGCAGTGAGCTTCCAGCCAAGGTTACGGGCATCCTCGAAGCCTGTATTGATCCCGTACCCCCCGTAGGGAGGGTGGTTATGCGCGGCGTCCCCCGCAATGAACGTTCGTCCGCTGCCATAACGGTCGGCGATGGCGACGCGACAATCCCAGTACCCGCGATGGCGGATCTCCATGTCAATGGTCTGGCCGACAGCGCGTTCGACGTATCCCTGGAAGTCGAAGGTCTCCGGGTCTTCGCCGTCGGGAACCGGCGCATGAAAGAAAAACTCGCCTTCCAAATCGACGCGCCCGAAGAACATCCAGTAGCCCTGGAGATCCGGGTGCAGGACATTGAAAAAGCTCTTGCCGGGATGCTTGTCCAGCAGAGCGCGATGCAGCGTATCGGACTGGAAGACCAGTAGGACCATCAAGCGGTCGTGGTCGAAGACGGTCTGGGTCAGTCCAGCTGATTCGCGCACCACCGACCGGCTGCCATCCGCGCCGACCGCATAGGCGGCGCGGAATGTCGCCTCCGTACCGTCGGTGCGGTCGTGAACCGTGACACTTACGCCTTCCGCATCCTCGTGAACATCACGCACTTCCCGCCGGGTCAGCAGCGTCACGCTGTCCAGCGAAGCCGCCCGGGCTCGCAGGACGTCCTCGGTGGCGTATTGCGGCAACCGCTCGTTATCGGCGCCGTAATAGGAGTGGACGAGTTCGCGCTTCATCCAGTCGTAGTGATAATCGCCCAGCAGCGTGCCGTAGCTGGTCAATCCGCCGATCCCGAAGCCGGCCGGCACGGTGCGGGCCGCGCGCAGTTCGGATTCGGCGCCCCAGGCGCGAAAATGTTCCATCGTGCGTTGCGTCAGGTTCTGTCCCTTGGGAACGCGCTGCGGCGACGGATGTTTTTCGATCACCAGTACGTCGATGCCGCGCTGGCCCAGCTCGATTGCCAGCCCCATGCCGACGGGGCCGCCCCCTGAAATGATGACATCCGCATCTTTTTGATTTTTCATCGGTTCTTAACTTCCTCTTGTGGGGGGAGGTGGGTGTGGTCCGTGCCGGTATGACGGGACTGTCGCAGCGTCACGGTGATGCTGTTGGCGGCGGCGGGCACGGCCTGCGTGATCAGGGTGCGCAACTCATGGGGGCAGTCTTCCTGGCGCATGGTCATGCACAGCGCACCGGCGGGTTCCGCGGCTTCGTCGAAAATCGGCGAAGCGACGCCGACGACGCCGGGCGTGACCTCGCCGAACGCGATGGCGTAGCCGTTGCGACGCACCGTCCGCAGCGCCGAGATCTGCTCGTCGATATAGGCCTTGCGGGCGTCTTCGGGTCCCTCGGGTGCGAAAGACGCGATGATCTTGCGTGCCTTGCGGGATTGCAGGTGGGCGAGGATCGTGCGTGCAATGGCTCCTCGGTTCATGGGCATGACCCGACCGCGTGGGTAGCTGCTGAGGGGAGCTTCAAGCGATGTTTCCGAGTGCATGCACAGCACTCGGTTGCGATACCAACGCACGAGAAAGGCGGTACAGGCGTACTGCTCGGTCAGTCGCTCGACGACGGGACGCCCGATACCGACAAGGCGGTCGGATAGCCGAAGAAGGTGGTCCATCTCGACGACCTTGGGCCCGAGCGTATAGATGCCATGCCCATTGGAGGCAAGCATGCCGGAATCGGTAAGGACCTTGAGATAGCGGTAGAGCGTCGGACGTGGATAACCGAGCACGGTCATCATGTCGTCCGACGACCACTCCGGCCGTGTTTCGGTGAAAATGTCGAGGATCGACATCAGCCGTGTGAGGCTTGAAGAGGCGCTTCCTTCGGCCACCAATCAACTCCTTCCAGATAGACTCGGGATCAACCGAGTACGAAATATGAGAACCACGCCTGCGAAGATGGCGAGCAGGTTGACCAGATGTCCACCCCAACCCAGCGAAAACGGTAAGATTCCCGCCAACGCAATCATGCCTAGAAGGACGCGCTCCACGATGCCCAGGTGCCGGGTGAGGTAGCCGTAAATGGCGCCGGTCGCGAACCAAACTCCCATCAGAGCGCCGGTGAGTTGCCACATGACGTCAGCGGGTTCGGCCTGCATGACCAGCCCTGGTTCAAACACCATGACAAAGGGGATCAGGTAGGCCACCCAGCCCATGCGGAACGCTTGCCAGCCGGTCTTCATCGCTTCGGCACCGGCCATGGTCGCGGCGGTAAAACTCGCCAAGGCGACAGGCGGCGTAATCATCGACAGCATGCCGAAGTAGAGCAGGAACATGTGCGCGGCGATGGGTTCGATCCCGGCACGCACGAGTGCGGGGCCGATCAGACTGGCCAGGAGCACGTAGACACCCACGGTGGGCATTCCCATGCCCAGCACGACACTGACGAGTGCCGCGATGAGCAGAAGTAACATCAGGCTACCTTCCGCCATCGACACCAGGTTCAGCGTCAGTGAAAACGCCAAGCCCGAGATGTTAAGAACACCGATGACCATCCCGGCGGCTGCCGCGATGATGACTATCTCGATCATGCCCTTGCCCGCATCGGGAAATGCGCGCAGCAAATCGCCCAGGCGGCTGCGCTTTCCACGGTAAGGCAGGAACAAGGCCAGGAGGGCCAAGGCCAGGGCAGCTGCGAGCGCGGCGAGTTCCGGGCGCCAATTGAGTCCGAATAAGCCAAAGATAAGAATCACGAAGGGAGCGACGAACTGCCAACCGTCCGCTAATACTTGACGGAGTGGGCGAATTTCCACGTCCTCGGGCAAAGACATGCCGTTCGCGGCGGCGTGAGCATCAATGTAGAAGAAGATCGCCAGGTAATAGAGCAGTGAGGGGATTACCGCCGCGAGGATCACCGTGGCGAAAGAGATTTGAAGAAACTCTGCCATCAGGAAGGCAGCCGCACCCATTATTGGCGGCGCAAGCTGCCCCCCAGTGGAAGAAAGCGCCTCGATCGCGGCGGCCATATGGGGTTTGTATCCCGCCCGTCGCATCAGCGGCAAGGTGACGCCGCCCGAGGCCGCCACGTTGGCGACGGCACTGCCTGAGACGCTACCGAAGAGAAACGACGAGACTACGGCAATCTTCGCGGCCCCACCTCTGGAGCGACCCACCAGGGCCAGAGCCAAGTCGTTGAAGAATGCGCTGCCACCGGAACTGACGAGGAGTTGGCCCAGGAAGATGAACGAAAATACCATGCTGGCCGTGACCATCAACGGCAAGCCGATCAGGCCGTTGGTATCCATGACCACATAGATTGCGAGCCTATCCCACAGGATCTGACGCGTCATTCCGAAGGGCAGCAGGTAACCGACGAGGCCGTAGGCGAGGAACAAGGCCACGATGATGGTCAGCCCTGGTCCGGTCAGCCGGCGCACGCCTTCTATCGTCAGCAAGCCGATGAGGAGGCTGACGACCAGGCCGTCCACGGGCCGGTAGACCAGTTCGTTGACGATCGTTGGGTAGCTCAGAGCGATATAGCCCGCGGCACAAAAACCCGCCAGCGCCAGGATCGGATCGAGGAAACGCAGCCGTCCGGTGAAGCGGGGAGCCACGAGGAACGTCATGCCGAGCGCGAAGGCGAGGATCGCGGCCAGGTACTGTTCGGTATACAGGCTGAGCCCCAGTATTTGTGGGACGTCGAGCGCTTGAAGAATGGCACAAAGGGTCATGATCGTGGCCAGCGTCGCCGTCAGCAGGCCGTGGGGCGTGGATCGTCGTGGGGTGCCTGGAGACGAGAGGGTCATGGCGGTCATCCATCAATCAGATAGTGGCGAAAGCCGGACGGCGTGCTGTGGCCGCGGAAATAGGCGAGCCTCCCACGGTCCCGTTACTGCGCCCGTGGGAGTTGTGCCCTTAGTTTTTGCTATTCAGTACGCTGAGTGCGCCGGGATGATAGGGCACGCCTATATCGACATACATGGCGTCGGGATCCATGTCCTGGAACGCGCCGAAGGAGTCGACAAGCGCCTGCTTGTTGTCGCGCAGGATCGTGACGATACGCGCCACTTCTTCATCAGGGACGTGGGTGCCTACAACTAGCATGTAGTCATAGGCCATCATGGGCATGGGGTTATCGATACCCGTCAGGCCTTCGCGTGGCTCGAGGGTATCCACGTAGGCTTGCGGGATGACTTCCTGAAGGCGCTTTTCCGCCTCGTCGCTTTCAGGCAAGGGAAGGAAGTGAATACCACCCGCAGAGGCGTCAGCTTCCGTCACCTTGCCGGACCCTGCGGCGAAGAAGGCTCCATCAGCTTGGCCAGTTAGGAAAGCGTTCACCCCTCGCACGATATTAGGCACCATGACTTGCTCGATATCGGACGGCTCGAGGCCGCCAGCGGCAAGTATCGCGTCCAACACGCGGTTCATCGTGGCTTGACTGGTGAAGCCATAGGTGACGGAATGCCCAGCCAGATCCGCAACCGTCTGTATATCGCTATCGTCGCGCACGAAGATCCCCACCCTAAAGGGATAGAGACGCGCGGCAGGTGCAATATTTTCTAGAGCGTGCCCTTCGAAGTAGCCCTGACCAGAGACCGCATCGCTGACCTCAATGGCATTGGCAATGCCGAGGTCAAGCTCTCCCATATCGATCAGAGGCAAGTAAGAGCTGGTACCCGCACTCGGTTGTACCAGTGCGTCAATGCCGTTGTCCGATAGGACGCGCGCAATCGCGGCTCCCATGGAATACCCGCTGGTACCCTGGCCCATCGTACCGATGCCCAGTTGCTGCGCCTGGGTCGCCGAAGCGAACAGGAGCAGTGCTGCAAAAGCGACAGTTTTTGTTTTGAAATAACTCATGTTGCCTCCTGAGACCTTGCAAACGGCTTATGCCATGCTAGGACTTTCAATTGTGCAAGAATCTCATATTTTGAGACATTGACAATTTGTTTATGAGACCAAGAGTTAATTTTTCAGGAAAAGGTGATATTCGGGCGGGGGGAGGGCCACCATGGGGCCTGGGTATCGCACAAGTATCTGGGGTGTCGGTTCAAGATGAAGGCGCCCCAATGGTCGGGCCGTTGGGGCGCCGCAAGCGGTGGGGCGGGCAGACGCGTCTTACAGGTCCAGTACCAGCGTCTTGCTCTTGGCGCGAGAGCAGCACGGCGTGAACTGGTCGTTGGCGGCATGTTCATCGTCGTCGAGGTAGAGGTCGCGATGGTCCGGTTCGCCCTCTAGAACGCGCGTCAGGCAGGTGCCACAGACGCCCTGCTCGCAGGAGACCATGATCTCGACGCCGTTTTCGCTCAGCACCTCGTAGACGCTCTTGTCTTTGGGGACCGGGAACGTCGCGCCGCTACTGGCGATCTTCACGTCGAAGCTTTCGTCGTCCTCGGAGGTCGTCTCCACGCCACTGAAATACTCGGTATGCAGTTGAGACGACGGCCAGCCCTGCGCCTTGCAGGTCGACATGACGTGATCGATGAAGCCGCTCGGGCCACAGACATAGATATGCGTCTCGTCGTCTGGCTCACCGGCGACGGTGGCCACATCCAGCTTGCCGGCCTCTGGCGCATCGTCGTAATAAAAATGCACATGATCAGCGTAAGCGGATTGCTCGAGGCGGTCGACGAAGGCCATGCGTTCGCGTGAGCGTGAACAATAATGCATATCGAACTGTGCCTGGGTGTGCGCCAGACGTTCGGCCATGCACAGGATCGGCGTGACGCCGATGCCGCCAGCGAACAGGACCGAGCGCTTGGCGGGTTCTAGAGGAAAGTGGTTCTTGGGCGCGCTGATCTGCAGCAGATCGCCTTCCTCGATCTCATCGTGCATGGCGACGGAGCCGCCGCGAGAGCTGGGTTCGCGCAATACGCCGATGAAATAGCGATCGCGCTCTTCCGGGTGCCCGCACAGCGAATATTGGCGAATCACGCCTTCTTTGACGCGCACGTCGACATGCGCGCCGGCACTGAAAGCAGGCAATGGGCGCCCGTGAGGATCGGCCAACTCATAGCTGACGATGTCCTCGGCTTCCTGGTGCTTTTGAGAGACTCTGACGAACAGAGACAGCGTACTATCGTTCATGGGATGACCTACTGCCGGGTAAACGGCGAACCGGGAAAGGATCGACGTGCGCCGACCCTTTCGTTATGCAAGATCCATCAACTGGCGGTGGCGGCCTGCGGCTGCGCGTTCTCTGCTTCTGCCTTGAGGATGCGATCGATGACGCGACGTGCCTGGACGCCGCCACCGTCGATGTTGAGCATCAGCAAGCGGCGTTCCGGATAACGGAGCAGGTTGCGTTGCTGGGATTCGAGCATCTCCAGGTCCTCGGAGAAGATCTGCCCCTGGCCTTCGCGGATCTGCTCGGTCAGGGCCTCGTCCTGCGGATTGAAGTTGCGCGCCATGCCCCAGAAGTACCAGATTGAGGTCTCGGTTTCCGGCGTGATGAAGTCGACCACGATGCTCGACGCCTTGGTATCGGCCGGCGCGTCGTAGCCGCCCTTGCCAGCGTGCGCGACCCCAACCTCGATCAGGATGTGGCTGGGTGGCGTAAACCGGCAGATTTGCCAGCGATCCACGGGCACGTCGCCGGCAAGGTTGTTGCCGCGCAGCGCGGATTGCCAGAACGGCGGTGCAGTGATGTTTTCCATGTGCCGAATGGTCAGCACTTCGTCGCCGTTGACCTTGGTTTCCGGCGCGGATTCTTCGATTTCGGGTTGACCGATGCTGGAAGCATGCACGTAGGTCTCATGGGTCAGGTCCATGAGGTTGTCGATCATCAGGCGATAATCGCAGTTGATGTGATAAAGCCCGCCGCCATAGGCCCACTCGGGGTCGTTGGCCCAGTGTAGCTCGGGGATTTGGTCGGGATCGGCCTGCTCGGCATCGCCGGGCCAGACCCAGATGAAGCCATGCCGTTCGACGACAGGATAGGCATGAATGCTGGGGAAACCGCGTACGCGCTGGCCTGGCATGCTGGTGCATTTGCCTTCGCAGCCCATCTCCAGGCCGTGGTAACCGCATACTAGCTGGCCGTCACGCACGAAGCCCAGCGACAACGGGGCGCCACGATGGGGGCAGAAGTCCTCCACGGCCGCGATTTGACCACCTTCAGCGCGAAAGAAGACGATTTGTTCGTTGCAGATCGTGCGGCCCAGCGGTTTGTCTTCGACTTCGTCCGGCATGCAGGCCACGTACCAAGTATTCTTGGGGAACATGGTAATCTCTCTCCTCATTATCAGTAGGGAATTATTGTTCTTTGGATCCAAAGTAAAGGTTTTTGGCCTGTCTACCGTCAAGTTATCCTTTAGTTGGATCCAAAAAGCGGGTTATCGACAGGAGCGCGTAAATGCCGGAAAAATCGGAAAAAAATGGTCGCCTCAATGTCATCGCCAGTTTGCGCAAGCTCATCAGTGAAGGGGTTTATGCTCCCGGCGAACGGCTCAAGGAGTTGCATGTCGCCGAGCGGCTTCAGGTCTCTCGCATGCCGGTGCGGCTGGCCTTTCGTACGCTCGAGCAAGAGGGGCTGCTGCAGAAGACCGGCACGCGCGGCTATGTGGTGCGCCAATTCTCGGAAGAAGACGTGCTCTGTGCGGTGGAAGTACGTGGTGCGCTCGAGGGCTTGGCGGCGCGACGCTTGGCGGAGAAAGGCGTGACCGAGGAGGTCGACGCGCAGCTACGGGATTGCTTGTCGCGGGGCGAGGCGTTGCTGGAAAAGGGGCATCTGGTCAAGGCGGATATCGAGGTCTGGGCCACGCTCAACCAGGAGTTTCACCGTGCCATCGTCGGTGCCACCGGTAGCCGCGTGATCCACGACGCGATCGCGCGCAACGACCACCTGCCCTTCGCCTCGGCCGATTCGATCGTCATCGACGACGCGGCGCTGGACCGCGAGTACGGCAAGCTGCGCATGGCGCACGCCCAGCACCAACTCGTGTTCCAGGCACTGTCGCGCGGCGAGGGCGCCCGGGCGGAGATGCTGATGCGCGAGCATGCCTATATCGGCCTGCGCTACGGCACGCTCTTCGGATTGGGCGAAGTGGGACATGCGACGGACGCGAAATGACGTTTTTGGATCCAATACGCATGGACAGGCCTATGGCTGACGCTGGCGAAATTCCTTGGGCGAGCAAGCGACGTGGCGTTTGAAGAAACGCGTGAAATAGGCCGGCTCCTTGAAGCCCAGCCGTTCGGCGACCTGGCCGATGGTCATGTTGGTATAGGTCAGATGGCGCTTGGCCTCGAGAAGCACACGCTCGTGCAGTAATTGCTGCGCGCTGCGCCCTGCGAGCCGTTGGCAGATCGCGCTAAGATGCGCGCTGCTGATGCCCAGACGCTCGGCGAGCTCGGGCATGCTGGGTTGCTGATGATAGTGGGCTTCAATGAGTTGCTGAAAGCGGGCCAGGTGCGCTTCGCCACGTTCATGATGGCGCGAAGGGCGGGACTGCCGTCGGGTCGCACGGCGTGAGGCCAGGACCAGCAAGCTGTTGAGCAAAGCTTCGAGCAAGGCATCGCGCCCTTCGGCAGGGTGGCGGTACTCGGCATCGAGCTGGGCGACGAGGGTGGCGATGGGGGCGCGTTCCGGCTGGTCGGCAAGCGGGTAAAACGCCGCGCGTGCCAGGATCTGCCCCTGGGGATGCAGGGTGTCGGCGATATGTCGCGCCAGCGGCATGGCCAGCGTCACGATATGCCCGTCGACATCGCGCGAGAAGCGAAAGGCGTGCACCGTCATGGCCGGCACCACGATGAGAAGCGGCCCCGTCAGGCGCTGCGCACCCTCCTCGAAGGTCAGGTTCACGTCGCCGTGCGCGATATGCAGCACATGCACGAGATCGGCGTGGCGGTGCGGCCGTATATGCCAATCGTGCAGTCGGCTGCGCTCGGCGATGGACTCGCAATGCAGCAGGTCGGGGGTCGGCCATTGGTGCGTCTCGCCATACAGCTGAAAGACGGGAATGGTGCGGTTGGACGATGCCGACATGGCAATCTCCTGTGCGACGAAAGTCGAGGCTTCGACCAAAGTTACGGCCGGATCTTGGGAAAGTATAAATTCATGCGGGGATTTTGTCTTATTCGCGGGTTTCCATCGGTGAAAAATGCAACTCGATGACTGGCCGTGCTGCCAGACCCGAATAAGAGGAGATTGCCATGAAAACCCAAGTCGCGATCATCGGTGCCGGCCCCTCCGGGCTGCTGCTGGGGCAGTTGCTGCAACGCGCGGGGATCGACAACGTCATCCTCGAGCGGCGCAGCGGCGAATACGTCTTGAGCCGCATTCGTGCCGGCGTGCTGGAGCAGGGCATGGTCGATCTGTTGCGCGAAGCCGGTGTCGACCGCCGCATGGATGCCGAAGGCCTGCCGCACGACGGCGTCGAGCTGGCCTTCGACAACCGTCGGGTGCGCATCGACCTCGCGGCGTTGACCGGCGGCAAGCAGGTCATGGTCTACGGCCAGACCGAGGTGACCCGGGACCTGATGGAGGCACGCGCCGCCGAGGGCGGCCAGACGCTCTATGAAGTGGACAATGTGCAGCCCCACGATCTGGAAACCGACGCCCCGTACATCACCTTCGAGCACAACGGCGAAACGCAGCGGCTCGACTGCGACTATGTCGCCGGCTGCGATGGATATCATGGCGTCTCGCGCCAGTCGATTCCCGCCGACCGGCTGAAGACGTTCGAGCGGGTGTATCCCTTCGGCTGGCTGGGGCTGCTCTCCGACACGCCGCCGGTCTCCGACGAGTTGATCTATGCGCGCCACGAACGGGGCTTCGCACTTTGCAGCATGCGCTCCCAGACTCGCAGCCGCTACTACGTGCAGGTGCCGCTGGACGAGAAGGTCGAGGACTGGTCCGATGCGCGCTTCTGGGAGGAACTCAAGCGCCGCCTGCCCGAGGACGTCGCGGCCAATCTGGTGACCGGTCCCTCGCTCGAGAAGAGCATCGCGCCGTTGCGCAGCTTCGTGGCCGAGCCGATGCAGCACGGGCGGCTGTTCCTGGTCGGTGATGCCGCGCACATCGTGCCGCCGACCGGCGCCAAGGGGCTCAACTTGGCGGCCAGCGACGTCAACACGCTGTATCGCCTGATGGTCAAGGTCTATCACGAGGGCCGCACCGACCTGGTGCCGCGTTATTCGCAGACCTGTCTCAAGCGTGTCTGGAAGGCCGAGCGGTTTTCCTGGTGGATGACCTCGATCCTTCACAAGTTTTCCGAGGACGAGGATTTCGGCGCCCGCATGCAACAAGCCGAGCTGGACTATGTCACCGGCTCCGAGGCAGGCCTGACGACCATCGCCGAGAACTACGTCGGCTTGCCCTATGAGCCCCTGGAGTCCTAGACCATGGGGTTGCCGCGGGGTATCAAGTTGATTGATCATTGCTATTAGTCTGCGTATTAATTATCCGGCTAGGCTCGCATGACCACGACGCGGCCCAACGAGGCGCGTCTTCGCATGACGATGAGGGTGAGATACATGACACAAGCACCGCTGTTTGCCGATCAGGATGCCCAGCCGATCGCGGGACGCTGGCGCCAGGGAAGTGCCGAGCGCCGCCTGAGCGTGACCAATCCATATTCCGGGGAAACGCTGCTCGATCTGGCGATGGCCGACCGGCATGACCTGGACGATGCCTACCGACATGCGCAGGCGGCCCAGGCCGAATGGGCGGCACTGGGACCGAATGCGCGTGGCGATGTCATGCGGCGCGCGGTGGCGATCTTCGACGAGCGCCATGACGAGATCATCGACTGGATCATTCGCGAGTCGGGCAGTACGCGGATCAAGGCGCAGATCGAGTGGAACGCGGCACGGGCGATCACCCAGGAGGCGGCGAGCATGCCGACCCGGGCCCACGGACGCATCCTGCCGTCTGACATTCCCGGCAAGGAAAGTCGTGTCTATCGGTCACCGCTGGGCGTGGTGGGCGTGATCAGCCCGTGGAACTTCCCGCTCAACCTGAGCGCTCGCTCGGTGTCGCCGGCACTGGCGCTGGGCAACGCGGTGGTCATCAAGCCTGCCAGCGACACACCGGTGACCGGCGGGCTGCTGCTGGCACGCATCTTCGAAGAGGCGGGGCTGCCGCCGGGCGTGTTGAGCGTCGTCGTCGGTGCCGGTTCCGAGATCGGCGATGCCTTCGTCGAGCATCCCGTGCCTTCGTTGATCACCTTCACCGGCTCCACCCCTGTGGGGCTCAATATCGGTCGCCTGGCGAGCGGCGGCAGGCACCTCAAGCACGTCGCCCTGGAACTCGGCGGCAACAGTCCCTTCGTGGTGCTGGCGGATGCCGATGTCGAGCAGGCGGTCGATGCGGCGGTGGTCGGCAAGTTCCTCCATCAGGGCCAGATCTGCATGGCGATCAATCGCATCATCGTCGAAGAGCCGTTGCGTGACGCCTTCACCGCTCGCTTTGTCGAACGCGTCAAGGCATTGCGCCTGGGCGACCCCGCCGACCCCGAAACCGCCGTGGGGCCGATCATCAACGCCAAGCAGCTCGAAGGACTCCAGACCAAGATCGCCAAGGCGCATGCCGAGGGCGCCACCTTGCTGACCGGAGGCGACCCCGAGGGCAATGTCTTGCCGCCGCACGTGTTCGGCGATGTCACGGCGGACATGGAACTGGCCGACGAGGAGATTTTCGGGCCGCTGGTGGGGATTCAATCCGCGCGTGACGAAGCGCATGCGCTGGAGCTGGCCAATCGCACCGAGTTCGGTCTGTCGAGCGCGGTCTTCACGAGCAACCTGGAACGCGGCGTGCGCTTCGCGCAGGGCATCAAGGCGGGCATGACCCATGTCAACGACATCCCCGTCAACGACGAGCCGCATGCGCCGTTCGGCGGCGAAAAGAACTCCGGCCTGGGCCGCTTCAATGGCGACTGGGCGATCGATGAGTTCACCACGGAGCATTGGATCACGCTGCAGCATGAGCCGCGCCAGTATCCGTTCTAACCCATAGACGGGAACGATACCCGGGCCGAGGCATGGCTCGGGGTCATTCACCGCAACGTCGTGAGGAGCTTGCCATGCAAATCAAAGCGGCCGTGACGCGAGACAAGGGCGGGCCCTTCTCGGTGGAGACCCTGACCTTGACCGAGCCGGGGGCCAACGAGTTGCGCCTGCGCATCGTGGCCACCGGGGTGTGCCACACGGATGCCGTCGCCCGGGATCTGGAGCTGACGCCGTTCCCCGTTGTTCTGGGGCACGAGGGCGCCGGGGTAGTGGAAGCCGTGGGGAGCGAGGTTACGGCGTTCGCGCCGGGGGACCATGTCGTGCTGTCGTTTGCCCATTGCGGCGCATGCGAGCATTGCCTGACCGGCCATCCTACCGTCTGCATGCGCATGAACGAGTTGAATTTCGGCGGGCGTGCCGAGAACGGGGCCTGTTACCTGCATCGAGGCGACGAAGCGGTTTCCACCTTCTTCGGGCAGTCCTCGTTCGGGTCCCATGCGGTGGTGCATGAGCGCAACGCGGTCAAGGTGGATCCGGATCTCGACCTGGGCTTGCTGGCCCCATTGGGCTGCGGCGTTCAGACCGGGAGCGGCACGGTTCTCAATCGCCTCAAGCCGGCGTTCGGCAGCAGCCTGGTGGTCTACGGCTGTGGCGCGGTGGGATTGAGCGCCGTCATGGCGGCCCGTATCGCCGGCTGCGCACGGATCATCGCCGTCGACGTGCACGACAATCGCTTGTCGCTCGCCAAGGAGCTGGGGGCCACGCACGTCTTCAATGGCAGCCAGGTAGACGTGGTGGAAGAGATTCGTGCGGTGACCGGCGTGGGTGCGCACTATGGTATCGAGACAACCGGTGTGCCGCAGGTCGTGCGGCAAGGGATGCATGCGTTGCGTCCGCTGGGTCAGCTGGCCATCGTGGGCGTAACACCGGAGGTCACGCTGGACGTGCACAATGATCTGATGGCGGAAGGCAAGACCATGCTGGGCGTGATCGAGGGCGACTCGGTGCCCAATGTGTTCATTCCCCAGCTCATCGACTACTACCGCCAGGGGCAGTTTCCGTTCGACAAGCTGGTGACGTTTTACGAGTTCGACGCCCTGGAAGAGGCGTTCGCGGATTCCAAGTCCGGCAAGACCATCAAGCCGGTGGTGCGGATGACCTCATAGGGCATACGCTCCGTGCAAGCGTTGAGAAATGCCTGCGCTGCGTGGATATCGCGTTAGCCGAATAGCTTCTTGAGCGTATGCGGCTGGCTGCGCAAATACTGCTTCGGGGCATGTACGGTAGCGCCGAGCTTGGCGGCGGCGTGCCACGGCCAGCGCGGATCGTAGAGCATGCCGCGGGCCAGCGCGACGGCGTCTGCTTCGCCACCGAAGACGATGCCCTCTGCCTGTTCCGGTTCGGTGATCAGGCCGACAGCAATCACCGGCATGGCGACTTCCTGCTTCATGCGGCGAGCGAACGGTACCTGATAGTTGGGGCCGACGTTCAAGGTCTGGCGTGGGTCCAGGCCACCACCGGAGCAGTCGATGAAGCTGCAGCCGCGGGCGTCGAGAGCCTTGGCCAACTCGACGCTTTGCTCCAGATTCCAGCCGCCTTCGACCCAATCGCTTCCGGAGATACGGATACCCACAGGCTTGTCGTCCGGGAAAACCGAACGCACGGCATCGAAGATTTCCAGCACGATCCGCATGCGGTTTTCCAGGCTGCCGCCGTACTCGTCATCGCGCTGGTTCGAAAGCGGCGACAAGAACTCGTGCAGCAAATAGCCATGCGCTGCGTGCAGTTCGATCAGCTCGAAACCCAGACGTTCGGCGCGCTTGGCCGAGGCGACGAAGTTCGCCTTGAGCTGCTCGATATCATCCAGGCTCATCGCCTGTGGCGGACGCTGCCCGTCCTGATACGGTACGGCGGAAGGCGCCACGGTCTGCCAGCCACCCTCTTCTAGGCTTAGCTGAGCCCCGCCTTCCCAAGGTGCCTGGCAGGAGGCTTTGCGTCCGGCATGGCCCAACTGGATGCCGACCGGCATCGGCGAGTGGGCACGAACGGACTCAAGTACACGTGCCATCGCCTGCTCGTTGTCGTCCGAATAGAGCCCCACGTCACCAGAGGTGATGCGTCCTTCCGGCGCGACGGCGGAAGCCTCGACGATCAAGAGTCCTGCTCCGGAGAGGGCGAGATGCCCCAGATGAATCTTGTGCCAGTCGGTCATGCTGCCGTTTTCGTCGGCGGAGTATTGGCACATCGGTGAAATGACGATGCGATTGGGCAATTCGAGCCGGCCGAGCGTGAGCGGCGAGAACAGCTTAGGGGATGCCATTGAAACGTTCCTGAAGGGAATGATGGCAACAATGTAGCGTGCTAATAATTTCTTGGCAATGGCTATCTACGCCGTCGTGTGGGCGAGAGCATTCGAACGCGGGCTTTAGAGCGTGGCTTCTCTTCTATCTCGTTCGACGACGGTGTTGCGTTGTGCATAGTGCTTTGAGATTTAGTGCTTTTGGATGAAGCCTCGGCTGGCGAGGTGATCCAAGCGAATACCGGCAAGGAGAGGCGCCAGTAGATGGCACTGAGACGCAGCCCCAGGATCACCAGTATAGGCAGCGCGATAGTGGCGTAGGGGTGGATAGGGTGCGTGTACAGGGTGACGTATGCCGTGGCGCCTGCGATGGAGGCAGTCGCATAGATTTCCTGGCGCAGCACCATGGGGACGCGTCTTGCGAGGACATCGCGCAGCATTCCGCCCGCGACACCGGTGAGGAGTCCCATCAATACCGCTACGGTACCACCATGGCCCAACGCCAATGCCTTGTGAGCGCCGATGATGGTGAAGATGGCGAGCCCGAAGGCATCGAGTACGGGCAAGACGATGCGCGATAACCGGTGTATGTAATGAAAGCCGACGATCGATATCACGACGGTGATGATGATCACCCATAAATAGGTGGGGTCGGTGACCCAGAACACCGGGCGAATGCCAAGTAACAGATCGCGCAGGGTACCGCCGCCGATGCCTGTCATCGCGGCCAGTACGAGCATGCCGAAGGGATCCATCCTCGAGCGGCAAGCAAGGATGACCCCTGAGAGCGCGAAGACAGTCACTCCAGCTAAATCCAGCCAATAAACCCAGTCTGTCACTCGGATGCTCCTTGGCTACTTTGCCAACTGTGCTTAAGCAGAAATACAAAAGAGTCGTATTGTAGGCTCAAGTGCCCAAACACGTCAGCGCTCCGGCCCATACCTCCCCGGTCGTCAAGCGTCTGGCATGGCTCGGATACCTACGATATCGTATGTAAGGGACCGGGTGCGTGTGCCTGCAAAGTGGCAGGCGCCCAGACGGTGGTCATGCAATGAATCCAGGGAGTCAGGCGACATGCAGGCAGGATATCGATACGTGGCGTTGGCCGTGACGCTACCGATGCTGGCGGTGGCAATGCCCAGCCAGGCACAGGACAGCGGCTGGCAGGGGAGTCTCGGTGCGGGGGCGATTTACTCTCCCGATTACCTGGGGAGCGACGATTACGAAACCTCCGTGTGGCCGTCGGTCGACCTGACCTATGGCGATAGCGTGTATATCAACGCGCGCGATGGCGTGGGCTGGAACGTCATCAACCGGGATGGCTGGCGGGTGTCGCCGTTTCTTGGCTACACCTTCGGGCGCGACGACGATGATGATCTGCATCGACTGGATAAGGTCGATGGCGGCGTCACGGCGGGGCTGCGGGCCGAATACACCGAGGGGCACTGGCAATACAGCGCGGCGGTGGAAACCCCGCTGAGCGGGGACGTGGATGGCTACCATGCCAGCGCCAAGGCACATTGGCGTTCACGTTTGACCCAGCGGCTCTCCGTTTCGCTAGGTCCGAACATCGCCTATGGAAGCGACGCCTGGACCGAGGACATGTTCGGCATTTCCGCGCGGGAGAGTCGGCGCTCGGGGCTGGATGCGTACTCGCCGAGCGAGGGCTATTTCCGCATCGGCGCCGATGCCAGCGCTAGCTATTATCTCACGCGGACATGGTCCATCACGGGTTTGGTCGGCGTATCACGCCTGACCGGCGATGCCAAGGATAGCCCCATCGTCGACGAGATCGGCGATGCGACTCAGGCCTATGTGGGAGGGTTCATCAACTACAACTTCTAGACCCAAGTGTAGTGGTACCCTATGCAATGGCCCCGCCAAGCTTGGCGGGGCCATTTTCTTCGTGGGTTCATATCACCGCGCTATGACTCGGCGATATAGACCGTGCGCACGTTGAGGAAGGCGCCGAAGCCATATTCGCTCTGCTCGCGACCGTAGCCGCTTTCCTTGACGCCACCGAAGGGCAGCTCCGCGAAGGGCGTGGTGGGACGATTGACGAAGCTCATGCCGACCTCGAGACGACGCGCGACCTGTTCGGCGCGCTTTACGTCTTGGCCGACCACGGTGCCACCCAATCCATAGCGGCAGTTGTTGGCCAGCTCGATGGCGTGCTCGGCGTCGTCAGCGACGATGACCGACGCCACCGGGCCGAACAGCTCCTCGTCGAAGGCCGGATTGCCGGGCGCGACATTGGTCAGCACCGTGGGCGCATACCAGGCGCCGGGGCGATCGAGTACCTCGCCGCCGGTTTCGAGCTGCGCCCCTTGTTTGATCGCCCGCTGAACTTGGTCATGGAGATCGTCACGCAGATCCTTGCGCGACATGGGGCCGACCTCGGTATCGCCATCCATGGGATCACCGATGCTCATCTTCTGAACACGGTCGATGAGCCGTTCGGTGAAGCGCTCCAGCATCGGGCGTTCCACGATCAGTCGCTTGGAGGCGGCGCAGCTTTGCCCGGTATTGTCGAAGCGGCCGTTTACGGCCAGTTCCACCGCCTTGTCGACGTCAGCATCGTCGAGCACGATCAGCGGGTCGATACCGCCGAGCTCGAGCACGCTGGGCTTGATGGCCTCGCCGGCGATCTTGGCCACGGCACGGCCGGCATCTTCACTGCCGGTGAGCGTGACGCCGCACACCAGTGGGTCGTGGATGATGCCCTCGACCTTGTCGGAGCCAACCGGCAGCCAGGTGAAGGTCCCTTCCTTGAAGCCTGCGTCGTGGAAAAGCTTGGTGATGAACTTGGCGCAGCCCGGGACATTGGAGGCATGCTTGAGCAGGCAGACGTTGCCACCTGCCAGATTGGGCGCGGCGAAGCGTACCACCTGATAAAGCGGATAGTTCCACGGCATCACGCCGAGTACGGCCCCCATCGGGTCGTGAACGATTTCGGCCTTTTGAGCGCCTTCCACCTGACGTGATTGGGGTTTGAGCAGGGACTCCAGGTTGTCGGCGTAGAAGCGAACGATGGCCGAGGAAATCTGTGTCTCGGCAATCCCCTGGTGGAAGGGCTTGCCCATCTCATGGGCGATGATCTCGGCCATTTCGCGCTGATGCTGGTCGATCAAGTCGGCCAGTGCGGTGAGCCGTTGGCGACGGTCGGCCAACGGCAAGTGACGGAATTCGGCATAGCCTGCGCGGGCTTGGTCGAGCTTTTCAGCCAACTGGGTATCGTCGAGCATCTCGTGCTCGCCGAGAACTTGATCGTTGGCGGGATTGACGGCGGTGAGAGTCTTGCGGCTCATATCATCCTCCTTAACGGGATCGTCGGCGACGAATCTTCCCGAGGCAGCCTTCCTGCTTGCCTCACTATTCGTTTTGGCGATGCTGAAGGAGAGAATCAAGGGGGCGCCGGCGACTCATCGAGTCGCGTAGCCCCTGAGCGAGTGCCGAGCCCGGCGCACCGGCTTCGGCAAATGGCGACATGACCTTGGCGGCCAGGGCCAGAGGCGGGTCAGTCGAGCAAGGTGCGAGCCGTGTCGATCACGTTCTCGACGGTGAAGCCGAAGTGACGGAACAGGTCCTCGGCCTTGCCCGATTCGCCGTAGCCGGTCATGCCGATCACGCTGCCTCGAGGGCCGACGTACTTGCGCCAATAGTCGGGATGCGAAGCTTCGATGGCGAGCCGGCGTGTCACCGTGGGTGGTAGCACCGCCTCCTGGTAATCGGCGTCTTGGGCATCGAATTCGCTGGCGCAGGGCATCGAGACGACGCGGACCTGCCGTCCCTGGTCGTTGAGCTGGGCAGCCGCTTCCATGGCCAGACCGACTTCCGAGCCGGTGGCGATGAGGATCAACTCGGGCGTGCCCTCGCAATCGTCGAGCACGTAACCGCCGCGTTCGATCGCGGCGAGCTGTGCGACATCGCGTGCTTGCCCGGGAAGCCCTTGGCGCGAAAATACCAAAGCCGTGGGGCCGTCCTGGCGCTTGAGCGCCGCCAGCCAGGCCACGCTGGTTTCGGTGGCGTCGCAGGGGCGCCACGTTGCCAAGTTCGGCGTGATGCGTAGCGCATTGAGTTGTTCGATGGGCTGGTGAGTCGGACCGTCTTCGCCAAGCCCAATGGAGTCGTGGGTGTAGACGAAGATCACCTGGCGCCGCGCGATGGCGGCCATGCGCACGGCGTTGTGCATGTATTCCATGAACGTCAGGAAGGTGGCTCCATAGGGAATGAAGCCGCCGTGCATGCTGATGCCGTTCATGATGGCGCCCATGGCGAATTCACGAACGCCGTAATGCAGGTAGTTGCCGTCGGGTGCCTGGGCCGAGATGGCGCGTGCGCCCTCCCAGATCGTCAGATTCGATGGCGCGAGGTCGGCGCTGCCGCCCAGCAGTTCCGGCAGGCGTGGCCCCAGGTGGTTGAGCACACCGAGCGAGGCCTTGCGCGAGGCCAGTGTATCGCAGGCGTGCTGGGCCTCTTCGATCAGGGCACTGCCGCCCAGGTCGCCGGGTAGCTCGCCACGCCAGCGGCGCTCGAGCTCTTCGGCAAGCTCGGGATAAGCCTCGGCGTAGCGCGCGAAGCGTTGGCGCCACTCGTCCTCGGCGTGCTGGCCGGCCGTGTCGGCGTTCCAGCCTGCGTAGACCTCCTCGGGCACGTGAAACGGTGGATGCGACCAGTCGAGGCGCTGGCGCGCGGCGGCGACTTCATCCTCGCCCAGGGCGGCACCATGACAGGCGCCGGTGCCCTGTTTGTTGGGCGCGCCGAAGCCGATGACCGTCCTGCAGATGATCAAGGTCGGGCGCTGGTCGTCTTGCGTGGCGGCGTTGATGGCGTCTTCGATGGCGGCTGGGTCATGGCCGTCGACATCGGCGATGACCTGCCAGCCGTAGGCCTCGAAGCGCTTGGCGGTATCATCGGTGAACCATCCTGCGACCTCGCCATCGATGGAGATGCCGTTGTCGTCGTAGATGACGGTGAGCTTGCCGAGGCCCTGGGTTCCCGCCAGCGAGCAGGCTTCGTGGCTGATGCCCTCCATCAGGCAACCATCGCCGACGAAGCACCAGGTGCGATGGTCGACGATGTCATGCCCTGGGCGATTGTACTGCGCGGCCAGAGTGCGTTCGGCGAGTGCCATGCCCACGGCATTGGCCAGCCCCTGACCCAGCGGGCCGGTGGTGGTTTCGACCCCAGGCGTGTAGCCGAGCTCGGGATGCCCGGGCGTGCGCGAATGGAGCTGGCGGAACTGCTTGATGTCGTCGATGGCCAAGTCATAACCGCTGAGGTGTAAAAGCGAATACAACAGCATCGAACCATGCCCGTTGGAGAGCACGAAACGGTCGCGGTCGGGCCAGGTGGGGTTGCTGGGGTTGTGCTTGAGATGGTCGTTCCACAGCACTTCGGCGATATCGGCCATACCCATCGGCGCGCCGGGGTGGCCGGAATTGGCTGCCTGCACGGCATCCATCGACAGGGCGCGAATGGCATTGGCCAGCGTGAAGCGAGAGGGCATCGATGTCTCCTCCATGAGCGATGAATCAGTTAGCGAGCCGGTCGGCGATCAAGTCCTCGAGACAGGCCTGGTCGTCGGCGAAGCGACGAATGCCTTCGGCCAGCTTGTCGATGGCCATGGGGTCCTGATTATGCTGCCAGCGAAAGGCGTTTTCCTCTAGGGGAGGGACAGGCTGCGCCTCGGGATGCGTGAAGCGGACCTTGGCGTCGACATCTCCTTCGCGCGCCTCGAGCGTTTCCAGCAAGGCGGGAGAAATCGTCAGGCGATGACAGCCGGCGAGGGCGAGGACTTGCTCCGGCGTACGGAAGCTGGCCCCCATGACGACGGTATCGTAGCCGCCCCGGTCGGCGCGCTCGCAGACCTGGCGCACGAACCGCACGCCGGGGTCCTCCTCCGGGGAGAACGTTTGACCGGTTTCTTTCTGATACCAGTCGGTGACACGCCCCACGAAGGGCGAAATCAGGAACACGCCGGCATCGAAGCAGGCCTGCGCCTGAGCGTCGCTGAACAGGAGGGTGAGGTTGCATTGAATGCCTTCGCGCTCGAGTACCTCGGCGGCACGGATGCCTTCCCAGGTCGACGCGAGCTTGATCAAGATCCGCTCACGGCCGATACCCAGCGCCTCGTAACGCTCCACCAACTCATGAGCCTTGCGGATACTGGCCTGGGTATCGAACGAGAGCTTGGCGGCGACCTCGGTGGAGACGCGTCCCGGAATGAGCTGGGCGACCTCGCTGCCGATGCCGACCGAGAGGCGGTCGACGATACGCTCCAAGTGGTCGGCGTCATGTGACTTCTCGTCACGCGCCTCTTCCAGGATCCGCTCGATCAGTGGCTGATAGCCGGGCAGCTCGAATGCCTTGAGGATCAAGGAAGGATTGGTGGTGGCATCGACGGGCCGATAACGTTCGATGGCGGCTGGGTCCCCGGTGTCGGCGACCACTTGCGATAGTGCCTTGAGTGAGTCGAGTTGTGAAACCATGGTGTGCTCCGCCGCGGTATGCGGGCGTGAAGGCCCACGACGTGCCAGGTAGCGTCGGGGCGAGAAAATGGAAGGGACCGAGCGCGCGGCCGCCAGTACTCAGGCGGCGGCTTTTTCCAGGCGACGTTCGGTGCTATCGGCCAAGCGGGTCAGCAGCAGGCAGCATGACACCGCGCCGGCGTCCAGATGGCCGCGCGAGCGTTCGCCGAGGCGTGCCGCGCGCCCGATCTTGGCTTCCAGGTCGAGCGTCGAATCGCGTCCCTGCTGGGCGCCGTTGCGCAATGCCTGCAGTGCGTTCGGGAAATCGTCGCTGACCTCGATGGCCTGACGGTAGCTTTCGATGGCCGGTACCAGGGTATCGAGCAGGCACTTATCGCCGACCTTGGCATCGCTGATTTGCTCGAGCGACTGCTGCCCATCGGCCAACATCTCGCCGAAATCCTTGGCGTCGAGGACGTTCTTGTCCTTGACCGATTTGGCCATGCCCATGAAGAGGCTGCCGTAAAGTGGTCCCATCGAACCGCCGATCGAGCCCATCAAGGTCGTGGCGAGCGTGCCCAGCGCCTTGGAAAGCGACAGTGATTGGCCGGCGATCGACTCCCCGCAAAGCCGAAAACCCTTGGCCATGTTGATGCCGTGATCGCCGTCGCCGATCGCGCCATCGACGTCACTCAGGTATTGGCGGTTGTCGACGATGACCTCGACCAGTTCCTCGAGAATGTCCCTGCCTTGAGTCGCGTCCAGAACTTGCATGATGAGTCTCCGTGGTAGCGGTTCCGATCAGCACTGCGTGATGGCCAGCGAGCGCGCCGGGGCGTCCAGCAGCGGTTTGAGCTCGTCGTCGAGCTTCATCAGCGTAAGCGTGGCGCCCATCATCTCCAGCGAGGTGAAGTAATTGCCGATGTCCGTACGGTGTACGCGAATATCAGCGGCTTCGAGCCGTTCGGCGATGTGTGCGTAGAGGATATTGAGCTCCATCACTGGCGTGGCGCCAAGTCCGGAGATCAACACCGCCACCTCGCTGCCGGCGAAGTCCTGGTCGGCGAGAACGGGGTCGCACATGGCCGTGGCGATGGCCTCGGCACTGGTCAGCGGCGCGACTTCTATTCCCGGTTCGCCGTGATGGCCGATGCCGAGCTCCATGTGGCCGGGCTCGATCGAAAAGTTGGGCTTGCCATTGGCGGGGATGGTGCAGCTACTCAGCCCGACGCCGATGCTCGAACACGCATCGACGGCTTTTTGCGCCAGGCGAATGACCTCGTCGAGACTATCGCCCCGGGCCGCCGCCGCGCCGCCGATTTTCCACATCATCACCTCGCCGGCCACGCCGCGCCGCTTGTCGCGCTCCGCTGCCGGTGCCGAGGCCACGTCGTCGCGTGCAATCACCGTCTTGACCTCGATGTCTTCCATCTCGGCCATCTGCTTGGCCATCTTCACGTTCATGTTGTCGCCCGCGTAGTTGCCGTACAGGCAGGCGACCCCCTGCCCATGGGGTGCGGAGCGAAAGGCTTCGAGAAATGCATCGGCGGTGGGTGACGAGAAGATCTCACCGATGGCTACCGCATCACACATTCCTTCACCGATATATCCCAGGAAGGCGGGCTCGTGGCCGGAACCGCCACCGGTGACGATACCGACCTTGTCGCTTGGGCTGCCCGGATACTTGAGGACACGCGGGTGGTCGGTGGCGGCAAACAAGCTCGGCGAGGCGCGCAAGTAACCCTTGATGGCATCGTCCACGACGTTGTCGGGGTCATTGATGATGCGTTGCATGGCGTATTCCTCTTGTTCGTTGTGACCGACGATGGGGCGTGGCGATCCACCACCTAAGCGGGCGGTATATAATGATCTTTCACTGAACAGATGTTTAGGCTTGGGGCCCAAGGCTGTCAAGGCATGGCCGGTGTCGACGCCTGAGACTTTGGTCGTGGGCAAGAGTTTCGACGCTATTGTTTACGTATATATTTTTGAAATAAAAGGATTTTATTTATTTGCCGGAAAATAGGGTAATAGGGTCAAGCAAATCCGTGGCTGACTTTTCGCGATCGAGAATTTTACAAATGTTCGGTTAGTGATATTTTGAACATGGCGCGAGCGGTCACCGCATACCGATCGCAAGCGGGAGGAATCATCACGGGAGGCGAAACATGTCAGACTCAACAGGCCGCGCGGCGGCAATGCGCATCGCAGTGGGCGGCGACGAGGCCGCGTTCGAGCTCAAGGCGTTGCTGATCGAGCACATTCGCGCTCTGGGTTACGAGCCTGTCGATTACGGCACCTATAACGCGGAGCCGGTACTGTACCCCGATGTGGCGGTCAAGGTGGCGCGTGCCATCGACGCAGGAGAAGTGGCGCGGGGAGTGCTGGTCTGTGGGACCGGGATCGGTGTGGCGATTTCGGCTAACAAGGTGCGTGGCATTCGTGCTGCCCAGGCGCATGACACCTATTCGGCCGCCAAGGCGCGCTCGAGCAACGATGCGCAAATCGTGACGCTCGGCGCCCGCGTTGTTGGCCCGGAGCTGGCCAAGGCCGTGGTGACGACCTTCCTGGAAACCGAGTTCGGCGGTGGCGGCTCGCGCGCCAAAATAGCGCGCATTGCGGAATATGAGGGAGAGACTTTCCGCGACTCTCCGAGCGTCTGATCATTAAGAGTACGCCTGTTCGCTGTGGTATCTTGTGCGCGTCGCCCGAAGTGGACCAGGATCGGGAAGCGGATCGTATGAGGCTAGTGCCATGAGTGAACGTGTCGAGAGCGCCGAGGTCGCGCTAATGACGGAGATCGCCTCTCTGTATTATGTAGAGGGCGAAACCCAGGAAGCGATCGCCAACCGGCTGGGAATTTCCCGGGTCAAGGCGGGGCGGCTTTTAAAACGCGCGCATGCCGAGGGGATCGTCGATGTGCGCGTGCGTCAGCACCCCGCGGTGAGTGCCGAGATCGAGCAGGCTCTGATACGCCGCTTCGGTATCAAGCGCGCCTTGATAGCGCTCGACCACGCCGAACCCGACGTTCAACGTTCCGGTGTGGCTAGCCTGGTGGCCGATCATTTGTCGCGCGAGCTGCACGATGGTTCGATCGTGGCAGTGGGGATGGGACGTAACGTGGGGTCGGTGGCCGATAATGTCTTCGAGCAAGGTGAGCGCAAATGCTCGTTCGTGTGTGCCATTGGCGGCTCGCTGCGTGCCGGCGAGTACATGAATCCCGACCATATATGTCGTCGCCTGGCGATGAAATATGGCGGTGAAAGCGAAACGCTTTATGCCCCGGCGCTGGTGCAGAACCCGGCGCTGCGTGACTCGATGTATGAAAATCCCACCGTGCGCCAGACGCTGGACAGAGCACGGCGCGCGGATATCGCGATGATCGGTGTCGGTGATCTCAGCGAGGATAGCAACATGGTGCGCATGGGCTGGTTCACGCCGCAGGAGATCGCTGAGGCGCGCCTCTCGGGGACGGTGGGGGACATGATGGGATACGACTTCATCGACATGCATGGCCGGCCATCGGAAACGCCCATGCAGGGGCGGGTCATCGGTTTGACCATAACCGACTTGGCGCGGATTCCCGACGTGGTGGCGATCGCCAGCGAGAATACCAAGGCGGCGGGGATCCTGGGGGCACTGCGTACGGGTGTCATCGATACCTTGGCCACCAGTGTGACCAACGCCCATACCATTCTGCGCTTGGATGAGGCGACTACCTCAACGGCGAGCTGAGTCAAAGTGTCGCCGGTTGTCGTGCAGAGCCGTTCATATGAACACTGATGTGTCTATGTGAACGGCTTTTTTGTACGGGCTTTCTCCCTCTTTCTGCACATTGCGGGCATTGGCTTCCGTAGAGGCCCATGTAAAATCCATTATTTTCAATAATTTAAAAAGCAATCCTAAAGTATAAGGCGAAAAGGTCGCCGACTTCATTGACCTGGCTATACTGAAAAGCGTTAATTCATTTGAGCATCAAAAGATCAAATGATAAGTAAGCGTCAGCTCAATGGAGGCCATCATGAACGATACGCTCACCCCATCCCCCGACATCCCCGACACGATGCGTGCCATCGTGGCCTATGCGCCGGAAGACTATCGACTGGAAAACGTTGCGGTCCCCGATATCGGTGAAAAGGAAATTCTGGTCAAGGTCGAGGCTTGTGGCATCTGTGCCGGTGATCTCAAGGCGTATGAAGGCGCGCCGAGTTTCTGGGGCGATGAGGAGCAGCCTGCCTATATCAAAGCCCCCATGATTCCAGGTCACGAGTTCATCGGACATGTCGTCAAGATGGGTCCCGGGGCAACGGGTTTCGAGATCGGGGATCGGGTCATTTCCGAGCAGATCGTGCCGTGCTGGGACTGCCGCTTCTGTCATCGCGGCCAGTACTGGATGTGCGAGAAGCACGACGTGTATGGCTTCCAGAATAACGTCAACGGCGGCATGGCCGAGTACATGAAGTTCCCCAAGGAAGCTATCAATCACAAGCTGCCGGACGATGTGCCGGTGGAGAACATCGTACTGACCGAGCCGTTTTCCTGCTCGATGCATGCGGTGGAGCGGGCGCAAATCCAGTTAGGAGACATCGTGGTGCTCTCCGGTGCCGGCACCCTGGGGCTGGGAATGATCGGCCCGGCCAAGAAGTCCGGTCCCGCCAAGCTAGTGGTGCTCGATCTGCACGGTGAACGCTTGGAACTGGCCAAGAAATTCGGCGCCGATGTGGTGCTTAATCCAGCTGACGAAGACGTCGTTCAGATCGTCAAAGACATGACCGACGGCTATGGCTGTGACATCTACATCGAGGCGACCGGCGCGCCCAAGTCAGTGGAACAGGGGCTGGCGATGTTGCGCAAGTTGGGCCGCTTCGTCGAGTTCAGCGTGTTCAAGGATCCGGTGACGGTCGATTGGAGCATCATCAGCGACCGCAAGGAACTCGACGTGCTGGGCTCGCATCTAGGACCTTACTGCTACCCACACGTGATCGAGGGTATCGAGAGCGGCGATTTTCCCACCGAGGGTGTGGTGACCCACAAGCTGCCACTGGCGGATTTCCACAAGGGTATCGAGCTGATGAGGCACGACAGCAGCGCACTCAAGATCATCCTCATACCCAGTGCGTGATGTCGCGATGTCCCGCGTAACGGTCACGACCGTCATCCGGCGTGGGACGTGATTACCACTCATCAGCGACGCCAGGGGGCGCTTCATCATGACTTCACATACGGCTGCCATGCCTAAGAAACGATGGCGAAAGAGGCGCGGTAAGGCGGTAATGATCGGTGTTGCGGTCGTCCTGCTTGCCGTCATGGCCTGGGATACCACGGTGATGCCGATCGGCGCGGAAGAGGAGCAGGAAGGCGCGAAAATGGCACGCTTCGCCGAAGAAGAATTTCCCAAGATTCGCGAGGATGTCGATAGCAGAGCCGTCGATATCGATGAGCTGTCTAGTGCGATCGCCGAAGACCAAAGTGCGGCGGGGGAAAAATACGGTGTATCGGGCGGGATTGGCCCGATCATGCCCGTTACCTTTACCGGCGTGGCGGGTGAAGGCACATCCGGGACCTATGAGGTCAAGGCCGACGGGGCGCCCGATGATCTCGTGGTGAGGGTTCAGACCGGACCGGCCATCAATGGTACCGACCTACGGGATGCCACAGGGGAGATCGAATTCGGTCAATTCAAAAATCAGATCGAATACCAGAATGCGGGCGCCGCTCTGAACGATGCCATGAAGGCTCAGGTTCTATCGGATATCGATACGCAAAACCTGGAAGGCAAGACCGTGACGGTGACGGGCGTATTCCAGTTGATCAATCCGAATAACTGGCTCGTGACACCGGTCGACTTTAGCGTGAAATGAGCCGGAGGCTTGATGCGATGAACGAACATGCAACCAGTCAAGAAGGGGCGCTGGGCAAGGTGATTCTGTCGGCGCGCAATATCGCCAAGTCATTCGGTAATGTTCATGCCTTGAAGGCCGTCAATTTCGATGTCCACTACGGGCAAGTGACGACGCTTTTCGGCGAGAATGGCGCGGGAAAATCGACGCTGATGAAAATTCTCTCGGGGGTCATGCAGCCATCCTCGGGGGAGATCGTCCTCGAAGGCGAGCCGGTTCGCTTCTCCTCGACCACGGAGGCGCAGCGCCAGGGAATATCGATCATTCACCAAGAGCTTAGCCTTGCGCCCAATTTGAGCGTCCGCGATAACGTCTTCATGGGGCGTGAAATCGTCGGCAAGGGTGGTGTCGATTACGCGGAGGAAGCGCGTCAAACGCGCCAACTCATGGAAGAGCTGGATGAGCCCATCGACCCTCTCACGCCTGTGGAAGATCTACGTCTCGGGCAGCAACAGATCGTCGAGATTGCCCGTGCGCTATCCGTCAATTCGCGCATTTTGATCATGGATGAGCCGACCTCGGCACTGAGCGCTTCGGAAGTCGAGGTTCTGTTTCGCGTGATTCGTGACCTGAAAAGCCGCGGCGTCTCGCTCGTATATATCTCCCACCATCTCGAGGAAGCCCTGACCATTACCGACCATGCCGTGGTGTTGCGCGATGGTCGGATGACGGCCTATGCCGCGCGTCAGGAGATCGATCTCGAATGGATCGTACGCAACATGGTGGGGGAAAACTTCGATCTCGGTTCCCCGCCGGACGGATACGCGATGGGAGATGCCGTGCTATCGATCGAGGGCGTCACTGTCCCGGATGCGTCGGTCCCCGGACGGGCCGTGGTCGATGACGTGTCGTTGAGCGTGCGTGCCGGCGAAATCGTCTGCATCTATGGGTTGATGGGGGCGGGGCGTACCGAACTGCTCGAAAGCGTGGCGGGGCGAGGCAACATGGCCGCGGGCCGAGTCCTGCTGCATGGCGAGGATGTCTCGCGGCTGAGTATCGCGGAACGTATCGAAAAAGGCTTGGTGCTGGTGCCGGAAGATCGTCAGCGCGACGGTCTGGTACAGACGATGTCGGTGGGCGAAAACCTCTCGCTTGCCAGCATCGGTGCCTTTACCAAAGGGCTACTGACATCGCGAGGACGTGAGCGTCACGTGGTGCGGGACTCGATCAGCAATGTCCACATCAAGACCGACGGTGCCGCCGCCTCTATTGGTTCGTTATCCGGTGGCAATCAGCAGAAGGTCGTGATCGGCAAGATGATGGCGACGCATCCTCGGGTCGTGCTGCTTGACGAACCCAGCCGGGGGATCGACATCGGTGCCAAGGCGGAGGTCTTCAAACTACTCAGTGAGGGCGCAGCGCAACAGGGCTTGGCCGTAGTGTTCTCGACCTCGGAAGTCGGCGAATGCCTGAGTATTGCCCATCGTATCGTCGTCATGAGTCGTGGCCGGATTGCGGCCGAATTCGGTGCCGATGCCAACAAGGAAGAGATTATGGCTGCCTCGGGCGAGGCCGTGGTCGCTTGATCCATTTGTAAAGCGGAGATAATCACAATGTCTGATGTCAGCCAAGATAACGATAATGAGCGTGGCAAACTATTCGGTGGCGATTTCGATATAAAGCGTGTGCTTCTAGAGGGGCGTGCGTTCTTCGCCTTGATCGCGATCATCGTCATTTTCTCGATTCTTTCCCCTGTCTATTTCTCGACCAGTAACTTCCTGACCATGTCGTCTCACGTCGCCATCTTCGGGTTGCTATCACTCGGGATGCTGTTGGTCATCCTGACGGGGGGCATCGACCTTTCCGTGGGCTCGACGCTTGGCCTGGCGGGCGTCTTCGCCGGCTTTCTGATGCAAGGCGTGTCTTTCGAAATACTGGGGGTCGTGTTCTATCCCCCCGTGTGGGTCGTGGTCATTCTGACGTGTGGATTGGGCGCTCTGGTCGGGGCGATCAATGGCGTGCTGATTGCGTATTTCAAGGTGCCCGCCTTCGTGGCGACCCTGGGGCTCTTGTACGTGGCAAGGGGCATCGCCCTGCTGATGACCGACGGTCTGACCTATAACAATCTGGGCGGTAGTCCGGAGCTGGGCAACACCGGTTTCGACTGGTTGGGCTTCAATCGATTGTTCGGGATTCCGGTCGGTGTCCTGGTGCTGGCGGCCGTAGCGATCGCCTGCATCCTGCTGCTGGCGCGCACGCCGTTTGGGCGTTGGGTGTATTCCACCGGCGGTAATGCGCGCGCTGCAGAACTGTCGGGAGTGCCGGTAAAACGCGTGCAAGTGCTGGTCTATGTGCTTTCGGGCATCTGCGCGGCCATTGCCGGGTTAGTGCTGTCCTCGCAATTGACCTCGGCAGGACCGACCGCCGGGACGACCTATGAATTGACCGCGATTGCCGGTGTCGTCATCGGCGGTGCGGCACTCACCGGTGGCCGCGGCAATGTGCGCGGTACGTTGCTGGGGGCCTTCGTGATCGGCTTTCTCTCCGATGGGCTGGTCATCATCGGAGTGTCTTCCTACTGGCAGACCGTGTTCACCGGGGCCGTCATCATTCTCGCGGTCTTGCTCAATAGCATTCAATACAGCGGTCGGAAGAAGCAGCAAGCCTCTTCCGATGGCAAGACGACTTCGCCGCAACCGGAGAGCGCCGCTACGCGTTCGCCGGCCTCGGGAAGTACTGCCGGTAAAGCCGGTACACAATCATAAGAGTAAAGGTGGTCGATTATGTTCATGAAAGGAAAACGCCTGCTGATAGCTGCACTGGCCGTGAGCACGCCGCTCTTCGTGGGTGGGGTCGCGGCCCAGGACGAAGGACGCATCTCCATTATCGTCAACGACACCTCCAACCCCTACTGGTTTACTGAGGGTAAGATCGCCCGCGAGACGGCCGAAGAATTGGGGTATGAGGCTAACGTCAACTCGCACAAAGGAGACACCAACACCGAGAGCAATCAGATCGATACGGCGATCACCAATCAGGCAGAGGCCATCATTCTCGACCCAGCCAATGCGGACGGCTCTATTGGGGCGGTACGCAAGGCCGTCGATGCGGGTATCCCGGTGTTTATCATCAACGCCGAAATCAACGAGAAGGGACTGGCCCAGGCGCAGCTCGTCTCGAACAATGCCCAGGGGGCGGCGCTGGGTGCACAGCAGTGGATCAAGAGTGTCGGCGATTCGGCAAGCTACGTAGAGCTCAAGGGGGCGCCCTCGGATAATAACGCCGCCACCCGTTCCAACGGGTACGAAACCGTGCTCAGCCAATACCCCGGCCTCGAACGGGTCGGCGTCGATGTTGCCAACTGGGATAGGACCCAGGGCTTCAACAAGACGCAGAGCATGTTGCAGGCCAACCCGGACATCGATGGCGTGATCAGCGGCAACGACGAGATGGCGCTGGGCGCGATCTCAGCCTTGAAGGAGGCCGGTAAGCTCGATGATGTCGTCGTGGGGGGCTTCGATGGTTCGCCTGACGCGGTCGAGGCGGTAAAAGCCGGTGAGATGGAATATACCGTACTGCAGCCGGTGGCCATCTTCTCTGAAATGGCGGTGCGTATGGCGGATAAATACATCAAGAACGGTGATACCGGCATCGACGGCGAGAAGAAGCTCTTCGACTGCTTCCTCATCACCGCGGACAACGCCGATCAATACACCGACCCGTTCGTGCTTAAGCAGTAATCCTTCCTTGAATCGCTTGAGAGCGCCGCCCGGCGCTCTCAAGCCTACTACCGTCACACCGATGGGATCTTACGACACCTTCGGCTTCAACTCACCGCTCGCATAACGCTCGAACATGCGCTCGAGGTTGAGCGGGGCGATCTTGCTGGCCTGGCCGGCGGTGCCGAAGGCTTCGAAGCGTTGGATGCACACATCGCGCATGGCGGTGACGCTTTCCTTGAGGAACTTGCGCGGATCGAATTCGCTGGGGTTTTCGGCCAGGAAGCGACGCACCGCGCCGGTGGAGGCCAGACGCAGGTCAGTGTCGATGTTGACCTTGCGCACGCCGTGCTTGATGCCTTCGACGATTTCTTCCACCGGCACGCCGTAGGTCTCGGGAATTTCGCCGCCGTGCGCGTTGATGGTCTCCAGCCATTCCTGCGGTACCGAGCTTGAGCCGTGCATCACCAGGTGCGTGTCGGGGATGCGGTCGTGAATTTCCTTGATGCGTTGGATGGAGAGGATGTCGCCGGTCGGCGGCCGCGTGAACTTGTAGGCGCCGTGGCTGGTGCCGATGGCGATGGCCAGGGCGTCGACCTGGGTGGCGGCGACGAACTGCGCGGCCTCTTCCGGGTCGGTCAGCAGCTGGCTGTGATCCAGCGTGCCTTCGGCGCCGACGCCGTCTTCCTCGCCGGCCTGGCCGGTTTCCAGCGAGCCCAGGCAACCCAGCTCGCCTTCCACCGAGACGCCACAGGCGTGCGCCATTTCCACCGCGCGACGGGTGACGTCGACGTTATAGGCGTAGTCGGCGGGGGTCTTGCCGTCTTCCTTGAGCGAGCCGTCCATCATCACCGATGAGAAGCCGAGCTGGATGGAGCGCTGGCACACGCCGGGGCTGGTGCCATGGTCCTGGTGCATGACCACCGGGATATGTGGAAATTCTTCCACGGCGGCCTGGATCAGATGACGCAGGAAGGGCGCGCCGGCGTATTTGCGGGCGCCCGCGGAGGCCTGGACGATCACCGGCGAGTCGGTGCGGTCGGCGGCCTCCATGATGGCACGCATCTGTTCCAGGTTGTTGACGTTGAACGCGGGAACGCCGTAGGCGTGTTCGGCGGCGTGGTCGAGCAGTTGACGCAGGCTGATCAGAGCCATGGGGAGTGTGATTCCTCTAGAAGTACAAGGCGGCCCGCAGGCCGCCGATCGTGACGTAGTGGCTTGAGTAGTTAGTTATAATTCGTAGTTATAAGTCGTGCCGTAGTGAGTCAGGCCTACCGGGAGGCGGCTTCGAGCGCCGCCACGGCGGGGAGTTGCTTGCCTTCCACGTATTCGAGGAAGGCGCCGCCGCCGGTGGAAATGTAGGAGACGTCATCGGCGACGCCGTACTTGTCGATGGCCGCCAGGGTGTCGCCGCCACCGGCGATGGAGAACGCCGAACTGGCGGCGATGGCACGCGAGAGCGTCTCGGTGCCTTTGCCGAACTGGTCGATCTCGAACACGCCGACGGGGCCATTCCATAGGATGGTGCCGGCGTTTTCGAGCAGCGCGGCGAAGCGCTTGGCGGTATCCGGGCCTATGTCGAGGATCATGTCGTCGTCGTTGAGCTGGTCGACCGGCTTCACTTTGGCCTCGGCCTGCTCGGAGAATTCGGTGGCGACCACTACGTCGGAAGGCAGTGGAATATCGACCTTGGCCATGAAGGCCTTGGCTTGATCGACCAGGTCCGCTTCATGCAGCGACTTGCCGACGTTGTAGCCCGCGGCGGCGATGAAGGTGTTGGCGATGCCGCCGCCGACGATCAACTGGTCGCACTTTTCGGACAGTGCGGTGAGCACGTCGAGCTTGGTGGATACCTTGGAGCCACCGACGATGGCCAGCATCGGGCGTGCCGGCGTGGCCAGCGCCTTTTCCAGCGCGTCGAGTTCGCCTGCCAGCAAGGGGCCCGCACAGGCGGTGGGTGCGTATCGCGCCACGCCATGGGTCGAGGCCTGGGCGCGATGCGCAGTACCGAAAGCGTCCATCACGTAGACATCGCAGAGCGCGGCGTAGGTCTTGGCCAGTGCCTCGTCGTCCTTCTTCTCGCCGGTGTTGTAGCGCACGTTCTCGAGCAGCACCACCTCACCCTCGGCGATATCGACGCTGCCGTCGAGGTAGTCCTTTTCCAGGCGTACCTCGCGGCCCAGCAGCTTGCCGAGGTGCGTCGCCACCGGGGCGAGCGAGAATTCATCGGCGGGCTCGCCCTCGGTGGGGCGGCCCAGGTGGCTCATCAGCATCACCCGAGCGCCGGCGTCGAGCGCGGCCTGGATGGTCGGCAGGCAGGCGCGCAGGCGCGCGTCGCTGGTGACTTGGTCGCCCTTGATGGGCACGTTGAGGTCTTCACGAATCAGTACACGTTTTCCGGCGAGATCCAGATCGGTCATCTTGCGCACGTTCATGGGCGTGTTCCTCACTTGGGTGAAGGGATGTCAGACGACAACGAGGAGGTCGAGGGCGCGGTGCACGTCGTCGAAGCGGGAGCGTTCTGGGCGGCGAGTGCCAGCCAGTGCGTCGCCACGTCGAGCATGCGGTTGGCGAAGCCCCACTCGTTGTCGAACCAGCACAGCATCTTGATCAGATGGCTGCCGGCCACGCGGGTCTGGGTGGCGTCCACGATACCCGAGCGCGGATCGTGGTTGAAGTCGACCGACGTCACCGGTTCCTGGGTATGGCCGAGCAGGCCGTTGAGGCGCTCGTGGCTGGCGGCCTGCAACAGCGCATTGACCTGCTCGGCCGAGGTGGCCTCGCGCACCGAAAGTGCCATGTCCATGGCCGAGACGTTGATGGTCGGCACACGCACGTGCAGGCACTCGAAGCGCCCGGCCAGATGCGGCATGAGGCGTTCGATGCCACGGGCCAAGCCGGTGTCCACGGGGATGATCGAATGCATGGCCGAGCGCGTCAGGCGTAGATCGGTCTTGTGGTAGGCATCGATCACCGGTTGGTCGTTCATCGCCGAGTGAATGGTGGTGGTCACGCCATGCTCGAGCCCCAGGGCCTCGTCGATCACCGTCAACAGCGGCACCAGACAGTTGGTGGTGCAGGACGCGGCGGAGACGATGCGCATGTCGGCACGCAGCTCGGCGTCGTTGATGCCATGCACGATGGTGGCGTCGACATCGGCCTCGGCGGGCTGCGAGAACAGCAGCCGTTGGGCGCCGGCGGCGATATGCCCCTCGGCGGTGGCGCGATCCTTGAAGCTACCCGAGCATTCCAGCACCAGGTCGATGCCCAGTTCATCCCAGGGCAGGCGCGAGGGGTCGGACTCGGACAGCACGCGGATGGCATGACCGTCGATGACCAGCGCGCCGTCGCGGGTTTCCACCTGGTCGGGGAAGCGCCCATGAGTGGTGTCGTAGCGCGTCAGGTAGGCGATGGTATCGAGATCGGAAAGCTCGTTGATGGCGACGACGACCAAGTCAGTCGCATGGCGCTCGGTGAGGGCTCGCAGGACACATTGGCCGATACGGCCGTAACCATTGATGGCGATGCGATAGGACATGGACAGACGCTCGGGAGCCCCGCTTCGACAGTGAAGCGCCGATGTTAGCGCAGTTACGCCCCACTTGCCCAAGACCGCGTGACGTCGGCATGACATGAAACGATTCAGCTTGGGAGCTCATGTCACTACAGGCGAGATCTAACCCACGAAATACCACATCATTGGCAGCCATAGCGCCGTGAACACACCGGTCAGGCTCATGCCCAGCGAGGCGAAGGCGCCGGCGGTGGGGCCGATATCGAAGGCACGCACGGTGCCGATGGCGTGGCCGTTGACGCCCAGCGCGAAGCCGATGACGCGCGGATCGTGGATGTTTCCCCAGCGCGCCAACAGCGTGATGCTGAGCGTGGCCATCACCCCGGTGATCAGCAAGGCGCCCATCAACAGCGGAACCGAGCCCCGCAGCTCCTCGACGATGCCCATGGCGATGGGCGCGGTCACCGATTTGGGTGCCAGCGAGGCGAGTACCGTCGGCGGGGCATCCAGTAGCCAGGCGATACCCACGGCATAGCCCGCGGCCAGGATCGCCGCAGGGGGCAAGGTCAGCACGATGGGCTTCCACAATGTTCGAATGTGATGCACCTGCTGGTAGAGCGGTACGCCCAGCGCAACGGTAGCGGGACCCAGCAACCAGGTCAGCCAGCTGACGCCACGGTGGTATTCGGTGTAGCCGAGTGGCAAAAGTGCCAGCAAGCCGGCCAGCAGGCAGGCGGCGAGCAGAATGGGGGGACACCAGGCGGGCGAGCGCAGCCAGTTAAAGAGTCGCAGGCCTGCGAAATAGGCCGCCAGGGTGAGCACGATGGCTGTTTCGGGGCGTTGCGGGAGCGTGTGGGCCAGGCTTTCCAGGCGGAGTAAAAGCTCACTCATGCGGCCGCTCCCGGGGCGAGGCAACCAGGCGTTGCATCAGCCACAGCGTGGTTAACGAGCTGAGCAGCGTGCCCAGGATAAGAGCGATGAAGATGGTCAGCCATTGGCCGCTGAATTCGTCGGCCTGGAAGAAGATGCCGACGACGCCGGGCATGATGAGTAGCGCCAGCATACCGATCAGCGGTTGGCTGGCGGCGCCGAGGTCGTGGCTCAAACGGCGGCGCAGCAACAGCCAGAGGGTGAGCAATAACATACCGGCCACCCCGCTGGAGAGCGGGAGTGCGAATAGCTCGACGGTGATGTCGCCAAGCATCAAAAACGCCGTCAGAATCAGAAAACCCCGTAGGATGGACAGCATGCGGATGGCCCTTGCATGAGTGTGCCGGAGATTGATGCGCATCATACCAGAGCACGCGGCGGATGCCGGACGCGACATTGACGCTTACGTCGCGGGCGTGAATTGCTATGCTCCACAAGCATGTGCCAGCCTGACGATCGACGTCGGCTGCCACGCCGTGCGCATAGCCAGGCTTGGATGACAGGGAGGAAACTACATGACCGATATCGCAAGGCTCTTGGGGGCTGAGGCGGAAACACTGCTGGAGCACCAATGCCAGACGTTTCGCAAGGAAGATTTATACCTGCCGGGGCCGGATTTCATCGATCGGGTGATGTCGGAAAACGACCGCAGCCCGCACGTGCTGCGCAATATGCAGACGCTTTACAATCATGGCCGCTTGGCGGGGACCGGCTATCTGAGCTTCCTGCCGGTCGATCAGGGCATCGAGCACTCTGCCGGGGCGTCGTTCGCGCCTAATCCGCGTTACTTCGATCCCAAGAACATCGTCGAGTTGGCTATCGAAGGGGGCTGCAACGGCGTGGCCTCGACGCTGGGTGTGCTGTCCTCGGTGGCGCGCCGTTATGCGCACAAGATTCCCTTCATGCTCAAGCTCAATCACAACGAGACGCTGACCTATCCGGCGATATTTGATCAGACGCTGTTCGCGCAGGTCGAACAGGCGCACGACATGGGCTGCGTGGCGGTGGGCGCAACCATCTATTTCGGCTCGCCCGAGAGTCGGCGCCAGATTCAGGAAATCAGCGAGGCCTTCGAACGTGCGCATGAACTGGGCATGGTGACCGTGTTGTGGTCTTATCTGCGCAATCCGGCATTCAAGCATGATGGCACGGATTATCACGTCGCCTCGGATTTGACCGGCCAGGCGATCCACATGGCGGCGACGCTCAAGGCGGACATCGTCAAACAGAAGCTACCGGAGAATAATGGTGGCTATCGTGCCGTCGGTTTCGGACATACCCACGATAAGGTCTATGACGAGCTGACCAGCGACAACCCCGTGGACCTGGCTCGCTACCAGGTGGCGAACTGCTTCATGGGGCGCGCCGGGCTGATCAATTCCGGTGGTGGCTCCAAGGGCCATTCCGACCTGGGTGAAGCCGTGCGCACGGCGGTGATCAACAAGCGCGCCGGCGGCATGGGCCTGATTTCCGGACGCAAGGCGTTCCAGAAGCCCATGAACGAAGGCGTCGAACTGCTCAATGCCATTCAGGACGTCTATCTCTCCTCCGAGGTCACCCTCGCCTGACCCAAGGCGATCCAGTGATACGGAATGACGACTTGGTCTTGCCGGGTCGTCATTCCGACTTTTCGTACATAGCGACCCATTGTCACGCTTACGACGCGCGAGCGTCGTGTCGATTATGATGGTGGCGTGCCTAGTCTGGGTACGCTCATTCGATGCGGAGGGTGCATGTCGCAACCTGCCAGAGATGTCGCGCTTAAGGATATCGCTATCAAAGATGTCGTGATCGTCGGCGCGGGACCGGTCGGGCTGTGCCTGGCATTGGAGCTGGCGGCGCTGGATTTGTCGGTGACGTTGATCGATGCCGCGCCGTACACGGCGTTGGCCTCGCCTGACGACGACGGGCGTGAGATCGCTCTGACCCATGCCTCGCGTGAGCAACTGGCGGCGGCGGGCATCGACATCCCCGCAAAACAGATGGCACCGATTCGCGAGGCGCATCTCTATAATGGCGCCAGCCCGCGGGGCATGACCCTGGCCAGTGCACGAGGAAAGGACCAAGGGAGAGAGGGCCAAGACAGTATTGGCCAGCTCGTCGCCAACCACGTCATTCGGCGTGCCGCGTTCGAGGCGGTGCAGGGCGTCGAGCGTATCGAGCTCGTCACCGGGCGCCGGGTGAGCGCATTGGGCACCGGCGCTGGCGGGCGTAGTGTGTGGCTCGAAGACCAGACGCACATTCCCGCGCGTCTGGTGGTGGCCGCCGATGGCCGTTTGTCGGCGACGCGTCGCCTGGCGGGGCTCTCCGCGCAGATTCACGATACCGGCCAGCGTCTGCTGGTGCGCCGCATGGCGCATTCGCGTCCCCACCAGCAGACGACGTGGTCGTGGTTTCACGGCGAGCGTGGCTTGGCGTTGCTACCACTGGCGGGCGATACCGCGTCGCTGGTGATGACGCTGCCGCCGCACGACGCTGAGTGGCTCAAGGCGTTGTCGTCTGACGCATTCGCGGCGGAGGCGACGCGGCTGTATCAAGGCAGTGTGGGCGAGATGACGTGCCTCGATGCGTTGCACGATTATCCGCTCACGGTCAGCCGTGCCGAGCATCTGGTCGCCGATCGCGTGGCGTTGGTGGGCGATGCGGCAGTGGGGTTACACCCGGTCACGGCGCATGGCTTCAACGTCGGGTTGGCCAGTGTGCGTCGGCTGGTCGAGGCGCTGACGCATCACGGCAAGGCGGTGGAGGATGTCGGTGCAGCGGCGGGCCTGGCGAGCTATGCACGTCACCATCAGCGCGCGATTCTGCCGCTGTGGCATGCCTCGCGAGCGCTGGTGGCGTTATATAGCGATACGCGGCCGCCGGCACGTCTCGTGCGCCATTTGGCCTTGGGGGCCGCGCGCCAGGCCGCGCCGCTTCAGTGGCTGATGGAAGGTTATCTGGCCAAGTCGCCCGTGCGTCGCTGAAAGGGTTTTATCCAAGGACGGCACTCGGCAATGCAGCGTTGAAAATGGTCTCAAAATGCTAGTTCATCTCGTGTAGACTCCGCTTCTTCGTCCAACTCCGTCGTGTCTTCCTGCGTCTGCTTTGTCGACATCCCGCTAGTTACGTTTCTTCATTTCTTACCAGATATACACCACGTCCCGTTTTGTACTACCATATGTGGTGTATTGAGATGCGGTGCCTGATGCGGCATCGCGTCATCCTTGATCGATTATTTTTCGTCTTACCTCGCTTCGTTGCGAAAACAAAGGCTTATCATTCTCATGAGCATTAAGATTTACAGCAAGCCGAATTGCATGCAATGCCACGCCACCTATCGCGCCCTCGACAAGCAGGGAATCGACTACACGGTGGTGGATATCAGTACGGATCCCGAGGCGGTACGGACCGTCGAATCGCTGGGCTATCGCCAGTTGCCGGTGGTCGTGGCGGCGGAGTCGCAGCATTGGTCAGGTTTTCGTCCCGAGCTGATTCGCCAACTCGCGTGAGGGGAAGGGGGCAGCATGCGCGATGTAGTGTACTTTTCCACGCAATCGGGCAATACGCGGCGCTTCGTCGAAAAGCTCGACGTGTCGGCGCAGGCCATCCCGCGTAGTCGCAACGAAGCCCCGTTGCGCGTGGAGCGCCCCTATATCTTGATTTTGCCGACGTATGGCGATGGCGATCCACGTACGGCGGTACCAGGGCCGGTGATCCGGTTCTTGAACGACCCCCACAACCGGACCTTGATCGAAGGCGTGGTGGCCGGCGGCAATACCAACTTCGGTGCCGCCTTCGGCTTGGCCGGTCGTGTGGTAGCGCACAAGTGCCAGGTGCCGCTGCTGCACCGTTTCGAACTGATGGGAACGCCCGAGGATGTCGCCAAGGTGCATGGCTGCCTGGCGACGGAGATGACATATGCTGGATGACACCGTGGAAACTACCGAGAACACGTCCTCCGTCGAGCTGAGCCGCACGACGCAGACGCTGGACTATCACGCCCTCAATGCGATGCTCAACCTCTACGATAACGAGGGGCGCCTGCAACTGCAGGCGGACCGCGAGGCGTCGCGTCAGTACTTCCTGCAGCACGTCAACCAGAATACGGTTTTCTTCCATTCGCTGGCGGAAAAACTCGAGTATCTGGTCGCGAAGAACTATTACGAGAAAGGGGTGCTCGACCAGTACGACTTCGCCTTCATCAAGTCGCTGTTCGAGCGCGCCTATGCCGTGAAGTTCCGCTTTCAAAGCTTTCTCGGCGCGTTCAAGTACTACACCAGTTATACGCTCAAGACCTTCGATGGGCGCCGTTACCTCGAGCGTTTCGAAGATCGTGTATGCATGGTCGCGCTGACCTTGGCGCAGGGTGACGAGACGGTGGCTCAGCAGCTGATGGATGAAATCATCCACGGACGCTTTCAGCCGGCCACGCCGACGTTTCTCAACTGCGGCAAGAAGCAGCGCGGCGAGCTGGTGTCCTGCTTTCTGCTTCGCATCGAGGACAACATGGAGTCCATCGGGCGCTCCATCAACTCGGCGTTGCAGCTCTCCAAGCGTGGCGGCGGCGTGGCGTTCCTGCTCAGCAACATCCGCGAGGCGGGCGCGCCGATCAAGCATATCGAGAATCAGTCATCGGGCATCATCCCGATCATGAAGATGCTCGAAGATGCCTTCTCCTACGCCAACCAGCTAGGCGCGCGGCAGGGGGCTGGCGCGGTGTATCTCAACGCGCACCACCCGGACATCCTGCGCTTCCTCGACACCAAGCGCGAGAACGCCGACGAGAAGATCCGCATCAAGACGCTATCGCTGGGCGTGGTGATTCCCGACATCACCTTCGAGCTGGCCAAGCGCAACGAGCCGATGTATTTGTTCTCGCCCTATGATGTCGAGAGCGTCTATGGCAAGCCGTTCGGCGATATCAGCGTCACCGAGAAGTATTACGAGATGGTCGACGACGCGCGTATTCGCAAGACCAAGATCAGCGCGCGCGAGCTATTCCAGACGCTGGCGGAGGTCCAGTTCGAGTCGGGCTATCCGTACGTGATGTTCGAGGACACGGTGAATCGCGCCAATCCGATTGCCGGCCGCATCAACATGAGCAACCTGTGCTCGGAGATCCTGCAGGTCAACACGCCGTCCGATTACGAGGCGGATCTGGGCTATGAGCGTATCGGCGAGGACATCTCCTGCAACCTCGGCTCGCTGAACATCGCCAGGACCATGGACTCTTCGGACTTCGGCGCCACGGTCGAAACCGCGATTCGCGGGCTGACGGCAGTCTCCGAGATGAGCGATATCCGCTCGGTGCCGTCGATTTCCGAGGCCAACAAGCATTCGCATGCCATCGGCCTGGGACAGATGAACCTGCACGGTTACTTGGCCCGCGAGCATATTCATTACGGCAGCGAAGAAGGTTTGGATTTCACCAACCTCTACTTCTACACCGTGACCTATCACGCGCTGCGCGCCTCCAACCAGCTGGCCATCGAGCGGGGCGTGGCGTTCGCTGGCTTCGCGGACTCGGACTATGCCAGCGGCGTGTACTTCGACAAGTATACCGAGCAGACGTGGGGCCCGCGTACCGCGCGTGTTCGCGAGCTGTTCGACAAGGCCGGCATCCATGTGCCGACCCAAGACGATTGGCGCGAGCTCAAGGCGTCGGTCATGGCGCATGGGCTCTTCAATCGTAACCTCCAGGCGGTGCCGCCGACCGGTTCGATTTCCTATATCAACCATTCGACGTCGAGCATTCACCCGGTGGTGTCGAAGATAGAGATCCGTAAGGAAGGCAAGCTGGGGCGCGTCTATTACCCGGCGCCGTATCTCAACGACGACAACCAGGAATACTACCAGGACGCCTATGAGATCGGCCCCGAGGCGATCATCGACACTTACGCCGAGGCCACGCAGCACGTCGATCAGGGCCTGTCGCTGACGCTGTTCTTCCGCGATACCGCGACCACGCGCGATATCAACCGGGCGCAGATCTACGCCTGGCGCCGGGGCATCAAGACGCTGTACTACGTGCGTCTGCGCCAGGCCGCGCTGGAAGGCACGGAAGTCGAGGGCTGCGTGTCCTGCACCCTGTAAGCTGTCGCAGCACACGCGACCACTCCATCGAGATTACCGGTGCACGGGTGACCGCGCCCGCGCACCACCGGAATTGAGAGAATCGTCATGACCGCTACCGCCGCACCGCGTCATTTGACGCGTGTCGATGCCATCAACTGGAACCGTCTCCAGGACGACAAGGACCTCGAGGTCTGGAATCGACTCACCGCCAACTTCTGGCTGCCCGAGAAGGTGCCGCTGTCCAACGACGTGAGCGCGTGGAACACGTTGACCGAGCAGGAGCAGACGCTGACCATTCGTGTCTTCACGGGGCTTACGCTGCTCGACACCATTCAGGGCACCATCGGCGCGCCGACGCTCATCGAAGATGCCGTGACGCCCCATGAGGAGGCGGTGTTCACCAACATCAGCTTCATGGAGTCGGTGCATGCGCGCTCCTACAGCTCGATCTTCTCGACGCTGTGCGCGACGCGCGATGTCGATGACGCCTACCGGTGGAGCGAAGAGAGTCCGCATCTTCAGAACAAGGCCGAGCTGATTCTCAACCGCTACCGCATGGACGACCCGCTGATGCGCAAGGTCGCCAGCGTTTTCCTCGAGTCGTTCTTGTTCTACTCCGGTTTCTACCTGCCGATGTACTGGGCCAGCCGCGGCAAGCTGACCAATACCGCCGATTTGATTCGTCTGATCATTCGCGACGAAGCGGTCCACGGTTACTACATTGGCTACAAGTTCCAGCAGGCGCTGGCCAAGGAAAGCGCCGAGCGCCAGCAAGAGATCAAAGACGCCACCTTCGATTTGCTGCTCGAGCTCTACGACAACGAGGTGCACTACACCGAATCGCTCTACGACGACGTGGGGCTGACCGAAGAGGTCAAGGCGTTCTTGCATTACAACGCCAACAAGGCGTTGATGAACTTGGGCTACGAGCCTCTGTTCCCCGGTGCCACCGAAGAGGTCAATCCCGCGATCTTGGCCGCGCTCTCGCCGGGGGCGGAGGAAAACCACGACTTCTTCTCCGGCTCCGGTTCTTCCTACGTCATCGGGCGTTCGGAGCGTACCGAGGACGAAGACTGGGCGTTCTGAGTCAGTCTCGACACGTCCTATCAACGTTTGCTGTCGTACTGAACGATCGGCAACTTCTGGGCGCCCGACACCGGCTCGTGTCGCGGCGCCCGGGGTATACGTTCTCTGCTTTCCCCACCGGTAAATCTTGTCAAAGCCGCCGGTGGCGGCCACGCTGGATAGCGTTCCGAGGCAGCGGCACGCATGCCGTCGACAGGCAAAGGAGAGCGACATGGAAAGCATCACCATACCGGGGACCGACCTCACGCCGTCACGAGTGGGGCTCGGCACCTGGGCCATCGGTGGTTGGAAATGGGGCGGAGCCGATGACGCCAATGCGGTGCGTACCATTCATGCCGCGCTGGATCGCGGCATTACGCTGATCGATACCGCGCCGGCCTATGGATTCGGGCACTCCGAGGAGGTCGTCGGTCGGGCGCTGGCCGAGTACGGGCAGCGTGACAAGGTGGTGCTCGCCACCAAGACGGCGCTCGAGTGGCAGGAAGGCAGCGACGGCGTGATGCGCAATGCCTCGGCGGCGCGTATCGAAAAGGAGGTGGAAGACTCGCTGCGGCGCTTGCGCACCGAAGCGATCGGTCTGTACCAGATCCATTGGCCCGACCCCCGGGTGCCGATGGAGGAAACCGCCAACGCCATGCAGCGCCTCTATCGTGCCGGCAAGATCCGCGCGGTCGGCGTCAGCAACTTCAGCCCCGAGCAGTGCGATGCCTTTCGTGAGGTAGCGCCGCTGCACAGCGTGCAGCCGCCGCTCAATCTGTTCGAGCGCGATGCCGAGCGCGACATCATTCCCTATGCGCAGCGCGAGGAACTGGTCTTTCTGGCCTATGGAGCGCTGTGTCGTGGCTTGTTGACGGGCAAGATGCATGCGGATTCGGCCTTCACCGGCGACGATCTGCGTCAATCCGACCCCAAGTTTCAGTCCCCCCGTTTCACGTAGTACCTGGCGGCGGTCGAGGCGCTGACGCAACTCGCGCGCGAGCGTCACGACAAGCCAGTATTGGCCTTGGCGGTACGCTGGGTGCTCGATTCCCACCCCAATGCCATCGCCCTGTGGGGTGCACGACGTCCGGATCAGGTGACGCCCCTTGACGCGCTTGGCGGTTGGTCGCTGACCGCCAGCGATCTACGCGATATCGATGCCATCATCGACGAGCACGTCACGGATCCCGTGGGCCCCGAGTTCATGGCACCGCCCGCGCGGGAGGGCTGATCGTCGCCCGGGCGGCCGTCTTCACACGAGGCGACGGTCGCCATTTCGTCATCAATCAGGAGAGCCAACATGGAGTATCGTCATCTCGGCCAGTCCGGTCTGCGCGTGTCATCACTGACGCTGGGCACCATGACCTTCGGCGGCGTCGGCAAGATGGCCAGCGTCGGCGACACCGGCCTGGGCGACGCCCAGCGCCAGATCGACATGGCCATCGAGCGTGGCGTCAACTTCTTCGACACCGCCAATATGTACTCTGAGGGCCGCTCCGAGGAGATTCTCGGGGAGGCGCTCAAGGCCAAGCGCGACGATGTGCTGATCGCCAGCAAGGTGCGCTTCCCGATGGGAGAGGGGCCCAACGACGACGGCTTGTCGCGTCACCATATCCTGCGCCAGTGCGAGGCCAGCCTGAAACGGCTGCAGACCGACCATCTGGATCTCTACCTGATGCACCAGTGGGACGGCCTTACGCCCCTGGAAGAAACGCTGGCCACCATGGATCAACTGGTGCGCGCCGGCAAGATCCGCTACTACGGTGTGTCCAACTGGTCCGCCTGGCATGTCATGAAGGCGCTCAAGATCTGCGAACGGCACAACTTCATCAAGCCGATCTGCCAGCAGATCCACTACACCGCCCAGGCCCGCGATGCCGAGTTCGAGCTGATGCCGGCGGCCGTCGATCAGGGGCTGGGCACCATGGTCTGGAGCCCGCTGGCGGGTGGCTTGCTCTCCGGCAAGTATCGCCGCGACCAACGCAATCCCGACGGCACGCGCTTCAGCCAAGGTTGGACCGAGCCACCGATCCATGACGAGGAAAAGCTCTTCGACTTGATCGATACGCTGGTTGAAGTCGCCGACGGCCATGGCGTGTCCGCCGCTCAGGTAGCGCTGGCTTGGACGCTGACCCGCCCCGGCGTGTCCACTGCAGTGATCGGTGCGCGCAAGGATGAGCAGCTCAAGGACAACCTGGCGAGCGCCGCGCTGACGCTCAAGCCCGACGAGATCGCTGCCATCGAGAAAGTCAGCCGCCCAGAGCTGCTGTATCCGTATTGGCATCAGCACAATACGGCGGCCAACCGCTTGGGGCATGCCGACCGTGTCTTGCATGCCCCGTATCTCGACGACTGAGCATAGCCGATAGCCCGTAGCGGCGCGGCATGCAAAACGCCCGGCAAGCCATGCTTGCCGGGCGTTTACGTTATGCGACGATCATTAAAGGCTAGGCGAATGTCGCTAGGCCGGGCGTGTCATGCCAGCAACGCCTTGGCTTCGGCGACGACGTTGTCGACGGTGAAGCCGAAGTGCTTGAACAGGTCGCCCGCCGGCGCGGATTCGCCGTAGGTGGTCATGCCGACGATGCGACCGTCGAGGCCCACGTACTTGAACCAGAAGTCGCGATGCCCGGCTTCGATGGCCAGGCGCGCGGTGACACCACGCGGCAGGACCGATTCACGATAGTCGGCGTCCTGGGCGTCGAAGGTGTCGGTGGACGGCATGGAGACCACGCGTACCGGCGTGCCGGCGCTTTCCAGTTCACTGGCGGCATCCATCGCCAGGCCGACTTCGGAGCCGGTAGCGATGAGAAGCAGTTCCGGTGTCCCGTCACAGTCCTTGAGGATGTACCCACCGCGTTCGATATTGGCTAGCTGCTGCTTGTTGCGGGCCTGATGGGGCAAGCCTTGGCGTGAGAACACCAGCGCCGAAGGGCCAGCTTGACGCTTGAGTGCCGCGTCCCAGGCCACGGCGGTTTCCACAGCGTCGCAGGGGCGCCAGGTGGAGAGGTTGGGCGTCGAGCGTAGCGTGGTGATCTGCTCGATCGGCTGGTGCGTCGGACCGTCTTCGCCCAACCCGATGGAATCATGGGTGAAGACGTGGATGACCTGCTGGCCCATCAGCGCTGCCATGCGCACGGCGTTGCGCATGTATTCCATGAAGATCAGGAAGGTGGCGCCATAGGGCACGAAGCCTCCGTGCAGGGCGATACCGTTCATGATCGCGGCCATGCCGAATTCGCGCACGCCGTAATGCAGGTAGTTGCCGCTGGCGTCGGACTGCGTGATGGCCTTGGCGCCCTTCCAGAAGGTCAGGTTGGACGGCGCCAAATCGGCGCTACCGCCCAGTAGCTCGGGCAGTTGCGGGCCAAGTTCGTTGAGGCACGCCAGCGAGGCCTTGCGCGAGGCGAGGCTTTCGCCTTTTTCCTGGGCGTCTTCGATGAGTTTTTCGCTGGTCAACGCGGCCGGTAGTTCGCCTTTGAGGCGGCGTTCGAGCTCGCGGGCTTCTTCCGGATAGGCGGCTTGATAGCGCGCGAAACGCTCGTCCCAGTTGGCTTCGGCCTCGCGACCGCGCTGGGTGGCGTCCCAGGATTGGTAGATGTCTTCGGGCACGTGGAAGGGCGGATGCGACCAGCCGAGCTGCTCGCGGGCGGCGGCGACTTCGTCCTCGCCGAGTGCCGCCCCATGACTTTCTTCCTTGCCCTGCTTGTTGGGTGCGCCGAAGCCGATGATCGTCTTGCAGATGATCATGCTGGGCTTGTCGTCGTTGGTGCGGGCCAGTTCGATGGCGGCCTTGACGGCCTCGGGGTCGTGACCGTCGACGTTGGGGACCACGTGCCAGCCGTAGGACTCGAAGCGTTTGGCGGTATCGTCGGTAAACCAGCCATCGACTTCACCGTCGATGGAAATGCCGTTGGCATCGTAGAAGGCGATAAGCTTGCCCAACCCCTGGGTGCCGGCCAGCGAGGAAACTTCATGCGAGATGCCTTCCATCAGGCAGCCGTCGCCGACGAAGACGTAGGTGTAGTGGTCGACGATCGCATGGCCGGGGCGATTGTATTGCGCGGCGAGGGTGCGCTCAGCGATGGCCATGCCTACGGCATTGGCCAGCCCCTGGCCCAGTGGCCCGGTGGTGGTCTCGATGCCCGGTGCGTAGCCGAGTTCCGGATGCCCGGCAGTTTTTGAATGCAGCTGGCGGAAGTTTTGCAAGTCTTCCAGTGAAATGCCGTAGCCCGTCAGATGCAAAAGCGAGTAGAGCAGCATCGAACCGTGCCCGTTGGAAAGCACGAAACGGTCGCGGTTGGCCCAGTGCGGATTGGCCGGGTTGTGCGCGAGGTAGTCATTCCACAGCACCTGCGCGATGTCGGCCATGCCCATGGGGGCGCCTGGGTGGCCGGAGTTGGCCTTCTGGACGGCATCCATGGATAGGGCACGAATGGCATTGGCCATTTCGAAACGGGACGGCATTGGCTAGCTCCTCGCCTGCGGCATCGGGTAAAGCGGCGTAGGAAAGAGCCCCGGCGCGTGAGCGCGTGTTCGGTCGTGATTACTCTTTCCTACGCCGCCGATATCGAGCGCGGGGCGCCGCCTGTGCGGGCCCCGGGATTCGGTCCGGTATTGTCGCCGAGAAGCCGCGTGGCATCAAATGCCGCCGAGGGCCAATCGCTAGGCAGCTAGTCATCCAGCGTGTAAACTTTGCACCCCCGAGCCGGCCTCGTCTCGCGCCGGACCTGTCATGCGTCGTGCCGACATCGCCATCGGCTGACGGCGTAATTTCATCTCCTTAACGATGGCGGTCGTGTTTCGGCTCGCCAGCATGTGATAGAGAGAGTCGAGGACGCCATGAGCGAATACTCCCTGTTTACTTCCGAGTCTGTCTCCGAGGGGCATCCGGACAAGATCGCCGATCAGATTTCCGACGCGGTACTGGATGCCATCATCGCCCGCGACAAGCAGGCGCGCGTGGCCTGCGAAACCATGGTCAAGACCGGTGTCGCCATCGTCGCCGGCGAGATTACCACGTCTGCCTGGGTCGATCTGGAAGACTTGGTGCGTCATGTCATCAATGACATTGGTTATACGTCCTCGGAGGTGGGGTTCGACGGTAACACCTGTGGCGTGCTCAACCTGATCGGCAAGCAGAGTGTGGATATCGCCCAGGGCGTCGACCGTTCCAAGCCCGAAGATCAGGGCGCGGGCGATCAGGGGCTGATGTTCGGCTATGCCACCGACGAGACCGACTCCTACATGCCGGCGCCGATTCACTATTCGCACCGGTTGGTGGAGCGCCAGGCCGAGCTGCGCAAGCACGGGCTTTTGCCGTGGTTGCGTCCAGACGCCAAGAGCCAGTTGACCTTCCGCTATGACGCTCATGGCAAGCCGTGCAGTGTCGATGCCATCGTTCTGTCTACCCAGCATGATCCGGACATCGACCAGGAAGAACTGCGTGACATGATCAAGCGCGAGATCATCGAAGAGGTGATTCCCGCTGAATGGTTGACCGATGACACCAAGTATCACATCAATCCGACCGGCAACTTCGTCATCGGTGGCCCGGTGGGCGACTGTGGCCTGACGGGGCGCAAGATCATCGTCGATACCTACGGCGGCATGGCGCGCCATGGTGGCGGCGCGTTCTCGGGCAAGGATCCGTCCAAGGTCGACCGCAGTGCTGCCTATGCCGGACGTTACGTGGCGAAGAATATCGTCGCCGCGGGTCTCGCCGAGCGCTGCGAAATTCAGATCTCCTACGCCATCGGCGTGGCCGAGCCGACATCCGTCTCGGTGGATACCTTCGGTACCGGCAAGATCAGCGATGCCAAGATCGTCGAGCTGGTCCGCGAGCACTTCGACCTGCGTCCGAATGCAATCACCAGCATGCTCAATCTGCTGCATCCCATGTACCAACTGACGGCGGCTTACGGACATTTCGGTCGCGAGCCGTTCGAGCATAGCTACACATGGACCGATGCCAACGGCGAGCAGCAGACCGAGACCTTCACGGCCTTCCCTTGGGAAAAGGTCGATCGTGCGGATGCCTTGCGGCAGGCGGCTGGCCTGTGATGGTAAGATCCGACGTATGAGGCTCGATCGATAAGCGACGGTATGACGGCATGGCGGATCCGGGTTCCCGGGTCCGCTTTTTTGATCGATTATGGGGGCGCTAAATCCGCATCATGGTCGCCTCTACCAAGAGCCTCTACCGTTGAATGACGGAGACGAGAGCTCCAGCGACACTTCGCCATGATTGGCAGCGACAGGGATGTCTTTGCATGTTGGAAATCGCAGCGGTCTTCATAACGATCACCGCGCTGTTTGCGTGGTTCAACTATCGCTTCATCAAACTACCGGCGACGATCGGCGTGATGTGCATCTCGTTGTTGGCGTCGGTGTTGCTGATCACATTGAGTCACTTCGGTTTCGACGGCATTACCGATTGGGCGGAAGCCTGGCTGGGCCAGATAAACTTCAACGCCTTGCTGATGGACGGCATGCTGTCGTGTCTGTTGTTTGCCGGTGCGTTGCACGTCGATTTTCACAAACTCAAGCGCTACCGGTATTCGGTCGGCTTTCTCGCTACCGTCGGTGTGGTGATCTCGACCGTGGCGATCGGCAGCGCGGCTTGGTGGCTGTTCGCCACTTTTCATGTGGGGGTGCCCTATCTTTATTGCCTGGTCTTCGGGGCGCTGATCTCGCCAACGGACCCAATTGCCGTGCTTGGCATCATGCGAAGCGCCGGTGCGCCCGAGGATATGGAGATCAAGATCGTCGGCGAGTCCCTGTTCAATGATGGCGTCGCGGTGGTGGTGTTCACCGTGATGCTGGGGGCGGCGACTGCGACCGAAACGCTGACGTTCACACACTCCGCGGTACTGTTTCTTGAAGAGGCCGGCGGCGGGGCGCTGCTCGGATTGGCCATGGGTTATATCGCCTACTGGATGATGAAGAGCATCGATCAGTATCAGGTCGAGGTACTGGTCAGCCTGGCGCTGGTGCTGGGGGGATATACGCTGGCAACGCATCTGCACGTATCGGGGCCGATTTCGATGGTCATCGCCGGCCTGTTCATCGGTAATCGTGGTCGTGAACATGCCATGTCGGATACCACCCGCCGTTATGTCGATGGCTTCTGGGAGCTGATCGACGAGATTCTCAACGCGGTGTTGTTCGTGCTGATCGGGCTCGAACTGCTGCTGATTCCTTTCCAGTGGTCCTATTTGATCGTTGCGGGCCCCATGATTGTTGTCATCCTGATGATGCGCTTGCTCACCATTGGTCTCCCCATCATCGTACTGAGGCGTTGGGTGCCTTATCGGCATGGGACGACGCGAGTGCTCACTTGGGGTGGGCTGCGAGGCGGCATCTCGGTGGCGCTGGCGCTGGGGCTGCCCGAGAGCGACTATCGCAACACTATCGTGATGGTGACCTACATCATCGTTCTCTTTTCGATTCTGGCTCAGGGGCTGACGATCGGCCGCCTGGTTCAGCGTGTCTTATCTCAAGACTCCAAACAGAGTTAGACTTTAGTGGTAGTTGCCAGTTCAGGCATGGTATCCCCGCCGGGCGTTCCTTACTCTATCCTTCATTGTATTAAGTTTTGCTTCGGCCGAATGCGTCGAGGACGTTCAAATGATGGGGTGAATAATGATGTTACGCACAGGCATGTTGGTCGCGGCGCTGGGCCTTTCCGGTGCTCTGTTGGCCGGTTGCGGTGACGACGGGAGTGACGCCGAGACCGAGGAGGCGACGCAAAACGGCGAATCGAGCTCACAGGCGTCCGAAGAGCAGACCTCGGCTGGTGACACCAATGGTGAAGGCGGCCAGCAGACCGCGAGCGCCGAGCCGGTCAGCCTGATCTTTGGCACCGGAGGCACGGGGGGCACCTACTATCCCATCGGCGGCGCCTTGAAGGGCGTCTTCGAAGCCAGTGATCTCGTCGATGACGTTCAGGTCGTCTCCACCGGCGCGTCGGTGCAGAACATCAACAATATCACCGATGGCCTCAATCAGATCGCCATCGTGATGAGCGATGTCGCCTACGATGCCGTCAACGGTGAAAACCAGTTCGATGGTCAGCCCGCCGATATCCAGGCGCTCGCCGGCCTTTATCCCAACGTCGTGCAGATCGTGGCCACCGAGGACAGTGGCATCGAGAGCATTGCTGATCTCGAAGGCAAGCGCGTCGGCGTGGGCAAGGTCGGTTCCGGCGTCGAGCAGAGCGCAGCCAAGGTGCTCGAGTCCGCCGACTTGAGCTATGACGACCTGGCTCAGGTCAGCCATACCGGGTATGCCGATAGCGTGACCAGCATGAGCAACGGCAATCTGGATGCGGCCTTCTTTACGTCCGGCGTGCCCAACTCGAGCATCACCGGGTTGATGCAGAGCACCGACATCACCTTCGTGCCGGTGAGCGGCGACGTGGCGGACAAGCTGCTGGAAGCCTATCCGTATTACGAGACATATACGCTGCCGGCGGGCGCGCCTGAGCGTTACGACCTCGGTGAAGAAGTCGACACCGTGGCGATCCGCAACATGTTGATCGTCAGTGGCGATATGCGTGATGACGTCGCCGAAGAGCTGACCCAGCGTTTCCATGACTATCTCAATTCCGAGAACGTCTCGGTCGGCGCTCTCAAGCAGTTCGATCCTGACACCATGAATCAGAACCTGGTGGCGCCGGTGCATCCTGGGGCTCAGGAATTCTACGATTCGTTGTCCTCAGAGGACGGTGGCGACGACGCCTCGAGCGAGGATAGCGCCGACGACGCACAATCCTGATGCAAGGCCTAGCGGTATGAGGCACTATGCCGCGTAAGCGTTGGTGGATCGGCGGCACGGTGGCGATCATGGCGATCGCCACCGTGTTGTATCCATGGCCCTGGTTGGCGGTACGCGAAGGGTCTCAATGGCGCTATGCCTTCCCGGGTTGGGAAGGCACATCGTTCACTTTGCGTTGGACGCACTCGGTCGAGAAGGAAGACTGGGAAGAGTGGTTCGAGGTGACCGAAGGCGGCGCGATCGAGATCACTGGTACCCGTTTCAAAACCTTTGGAGCAGGCGTACCGGCATCGGCGGGCAAGGAAACCCACCTCAAGGATGGTTGGGTGGTAATGACGGGCATCGACCGCGTCGTGGATCCTCTCGCTGTCCAAGCAGCCTCCGCTGAGCATTATCGCATGCGCTATGCCGGGCATATGTTCGCGTTATCGCATGCCTCTCCGCCGCCGATTTACACGTTTAGCGTTCGCAGGGCTCCACTCTGGCGAGTATTGCCGGCATTGGTGCGGCCCTGGTTATCGTAATGACTCGCCTTGCGAGGATGAAGCTCCCTATGTCTCAAGATAAAAGTGCACCAGCCGCCGAGGATAATGACAAGGCGGTCCAGGAGGCGCTGGAAAAGTTTGACCGTGAAAGTTTGGTCCGTGATGCCTTGCCGGATCTAGTGGTCAAGTTTGTCACTGGCCTGGCGATATTGCTGGCATTATTCCACCTGTATACCTCGTTTTCGGGGCCGTTGGTCGATGTGGCTCAACGCAGTATCCACTTGTATACCCTGTTGGGTCTGACGTTCATTCTCTATCCGTTGACCCGCAAGGGGGCGCGCGACCGAGTGCCGTGGGGGGATGCCGTTCTAGCGGTACTGGCGTTTGGTGTCGGTGTTTATATGCTGGTGGTGTCCGATCGCGTCATTGCCTCGGCGGGACGCATCAACGATGTCGATATGCTGGTGGGCTTTGTGGCCATTCTGCTGGTGCTCGATGCCACCAGGCGCGCGACCGGGTGGGGGCTGACGCTACTGGCGACGATTTTCCTGGCCTACGGGTTCTACGCCAAGTTGTCGTTCTATCCGCAATTGAACGAGTCGATCATTTTGGCCACCTGCCGCCAGATCATGTCGCATCTGGTGTTCATCACCGAGGGCTTGCTGGGTACCGCCATCGGGGTATCGGCCAGCTATATCATTCTGTTCATCTTGTTCGGTGCTTTTCTGGGCAAGTCGGGACTGGGGCAACTCTTCAATGATCTGGCGCTGGCCGTGGCAGGGCATACACGCGGCGGCCCGGCTAAGGTGGCGGTCATCGCCAGCGGCTTTCTGGGATCGATCAATGGTTCGGCGATCGCCAATGTGGTGACCACGGGGGCCTTCACCATTCCATTGATGAAGCGCACCGGTTACAAGCCGAATTTCGCGGGCGCCGTCGAGGCCTCGGCGAGTGTCGGCGGACAGATCCTGCCGCCGATCATGGGCGCGGCTGCCTTCATCATGGCGGAAGTCCTGTCGGTGCCTTATACCCAGGTGGTCCTGGCCGGCATCATCCCCGCGTTGCTGTTCTATCTGGGGGTGTTGTTCCAGGTGCACCTGCGTGCTCTGCGCAATGGCCTCGAGGGCATCCCGCGCGCCGAGCTGACGCCGTTCAAGGCCGTCATGCTCAAGCGCGGTCATCTGCTGGTGCCGATGGTGGTGTTGCTGTGGCTGCTGTTCGATGGCCGGGCGCCATTTTTCGCGGCCTTCTGGTCGATTGCCGCGACCGTGCTGATCTGTGGCACGCGTCGGGTCACCGTGGGTGTCAGCGCGGTTCTGGCGCTGTTGATTTTCGAGCCGCAATTGCGGGCATTGTTTGCCGATTATGCGCAGCCCAACATGCCGGCGAGTCGCTGGTCACTGTTCCTGATCATTGCGGTGCCGGTGGCGATCAACGCCGTGCGGGCCAAACTCGGCCTGATAGCGGAGAAAATGGATATCGCCGAGTGCCGCGATGCAATGCACGATGGCGTGCGCAATGCCATTCCCGTGGCGGTCGCTTGTGGTGCGGTGGGCATCATCGTGGGGATCGCCACGCTCACTGGCATTGCTCTGGACGCTGCCGATGCCGTGGTCACTCTGGGTCAGCAGATTCCGATCCCCATGATTCAGCTTCTGGTCACGCTGTTTCTGACCATGATCGCGTCCATCGTGCTGGGGATGGGGCTGCCGAGCATTCCTACCTACATCATCACCAGCACCATGGCGGCGCCGATCCTGCTCAACCTGCCGCTGTTCCGTGAATTGGCGGGCAGTAACGAGACGGCGATCTTCGTGGCGCACATGTTCGTGTTCTATTTCGGGTTGTTCGCCAACCTGACCCCGCCGGTGGCCCTGGCAGCCTATGCCGGTGCCGGTATCAGCGGTGGCTCGCCCAATGCCACGGGCTTCCAGGCCATGAAGCTGGCTGTCGCCGGGTTCGTGGTGCCCTACATGTTCGTGTTCGCGCACAGTATGCTGATGATCGATGCGACGCTTGGCAATATCCTGTGGGTGGTCGTCACCGGTGTGGTCGGCGTCTTGTTGCTGGCCGTGGCGGTGGAAGGTTATCTGCGTCGGCCGCTCAATCCGTTCTGGCGTCTGCTGGCAGCGGTGGGGGCGCTGGCATTGATCTATCCGGGATTGATCAGCGATGGCGTCGGTGCGGCCATCACGGCTGTCTTGTTCCTGCTGGCCAAGAAGACGCAATCCGCGACGGTGTGACACTCGGATGCGACTGCGCATGTCGATGGTGCGTATTGATAATCAGGGGCGCCGGCTGGCGCCCTTGTTTTTTAGTCTGTCGTTCGTTAAAAAGAACGAAATCGTTCTTTTTGGTAAACACCGTATGTCATCACCGAGTCCCGTCATCGTCGCCAACTTACGCCGCCTCCGCGAAATGCAGGGTTATTCATTGAGCGCACTGGCCGAACGGGCCGCGATCAGCAAATCGACGCTCTCGCAGCTTGAAGCCGGCAAGGGAAATCCCACCATCGAAACGCTTTGGACGCTCGCGAATACGCTGGGTGTGGCGTTCAGCGAGTTGCTCGCCGAGGGCGAAGATGGCATGACCGTCAGCGAACCCGGTGGCGGCGGTGTGCAACTGATGGTGCGCGGGCAACAGTCGCCTCGGGTGGAGGTCTACCTCATGCACCTGGCACCGGGGGAGATGAAAACCTCGCGGGCGCATCCGCGAGGCGTGCGGGAGCATGTCTTGGCGGTCGAAGGCACGTTACGGGTAGGGGCGCTCGATGCCTTGGCCGTTTGTCGACCGGGTGAAGGGCACGAGTTCGCGGCGGACGTCGAGCATCGCTATGAAGCCCTATTGGACGCCACACGACTCGTGGTCAGCATCGTGTATCCGCATGATGAGGTGGCTCGATGAATCGCGAACGGGCAATCTCGTCGTCCTGGCGCTCTGCTGGCCAAGGCTTGCGCGAGAGTCTGTCGTTGGTCGTCGGCTATGCGCCGATCGCGTTCTCGTTCGGAGTCATCGCCGTGCAGTCCGGGCTGACACTCTGGCAGGCCGTGGGCATTTCGTTGCTGGTCTTCGCCGGTGCCAGCCAGTTCGTGATGGTGGCGATGATGGCCGCAGGCAGCGGTGGGCTCACGGTGTTGTCGGCGGTGTTGATGATGAATCTACGCCATGTGTTCTATGGTCCGGCGCTGGCGACACACCTCGTGGCATTGCCGCGTCGTCTGGCGCCTTGGCTGGCGTTCGGGCTGACCGATGAAGTTTTCGCCACGGCGATGGCCAAGGGGGCGTCGCGGCCTCTCGAGCCAGCCTGGTGCCTCGGACTCGCCGCGGGCGCTTATCTGGCCTGGGTCGGCGGTACGGCGCTGGGCGCCAGCGTGGGGGCGGGATGGGCAAATGAGAGTGGCTACGTGGCACAGGCACTCGACTTCGTGCTGCCCGCGCTGTTCCTGGCCTTGCTGGCGCAGGCGTGGCGTCGTGCTCGATGGCCGGTGGTAGCCGTTGCGACCAGTGTCACGCTATTGGGGATGGTGTGGTGGCCAGGGCATGTGGCCATGCTTATCGGCATGCTGGCGGGGGCCACGGTGGGTAGCCGCCGACCTCGTGCCAGATGCTCTCAGGAGGCGATGACATGACATGGTGGGGTATCGTGATCGCGGCGGGAGTGGGTACGTTTCTAATACGCTATTTGCCGCTGCTTTCCGGGACGCGCCTGGCGCGAGGTGAAGGCTGGCTGAGCCGCTTCCTCGGGGCGCTGGGGCTTGCCGCCATTGCGGCGTTGATCGCCCTCTCGTTGAACGAACTATGGGGGCAGGCGCCACATTGGCGTGGCGGGGTACGCTTGGCACTGGGCGCGGCGGCGGTGTTGCTGGTGCAGCGTTTGACCCCTAACGTGGGGCTGGCCACGTTGGTTGGCGCCGGCATCTATGGTGCGGCCGGCTGGGCCCTGGCCGATTGAGATGAGCCGTCTCCATGTCGAATGAATGTTTACTTCCCACCGCCGAGACACGCCGCTACCCGGACCGGGTGCTGACCGACCGCCATGGCTTCCACCAGTGGCTGATTGGGCTCGAGGGCGTAGTCGAGCTGGAAGCGGGCGGACGCGGCGCGCACGTGGATGCGGGGCGGCTTGTCACTATCGCCAGCGGCAGCGAGCACCACTATCTGGCGCCGTGCCACAATCGCACGCTGGTGCTCGACCTCCCCGTCGCCTGGTGCGAGGCGGCGGGGCTTGGCGATGTCACGTCGCGTCGTTTGCCGTCAACCGTGCGTGCGGATGTCTCTGCGCTCATTGGCGCGCGTCCCGATGTGTTGGCGAGGCGGCTTCATGTACTGCTCAAAGCGGGGCACACGACGCATACCGAGCCGCGCTTGCGCTTGCTGCATTTGCTGCCGGAGGTCGAAGCGGATCTGGCGGCACCTTGGCGTGTGCGTGACTGGGCGGCTCGATGCCACATGGCGGAGGCGGCATTCGCGCGGCGTTTTCGTGTCCTTACCGGTGCCTCGCCGCACGCCTGGTTGATCGAGCGTCGCCTGCAACGCGCCTGCACGCTGATGCACAATACCCGCCGCCCCCTCACCGAGATCGCCCAGGCATGCGGTTTTCACGACAGCGCGCATTTTTCGCGTGCCTTCCGCGCCCGTCATGCGCTGTCACCACGCGAGTGGCGGCAACATCGCCAGTCGGCTGACTAACCAGAGCCTGTACGTTAATCGAGGCCCACGAGCCGCCACAGAACGTCGAGATAGGGCGGAATGATCAGCGGCGCCGCCACGGTCGTCACGAGAACGGCGATGGCGCCCTTGGCGGGGCGGATGTTCAGCTCCATGGCGATGACCACGACATTGGCCGCCATGGGCACCACGCCCAGCAACAGCAGTGCGCCGGCGAGCGTCGCCGAAATGCCCATTGTCGCTTGCAGGCCGAGCACCAGACCCAGCATCACCAAGGGCCACATCACGTAGCGTGCGGCGATGCAGACGCCCAGAAAGCGGGCGTCGAACGCACGCATCGAGACCCCACCCAGCGTCATGCCGATGATCATCATGCCGAGCACGGTGTAGCTAGCGCGGAAGTAGTCGAGCCCTTCGATCACCGCGCCGGGCACCGACCAAGGCAGATGATAGGCGAGCAGGGCGGCGATGAAGGCATAGAGCAACGGCAAGCGGACGATCTTGGCGAGGCTCTCGCGAACCGAGAATTGCCCCCGGGCGCTGATGTAAAAGCCCACGCTGAATTCGAAGAGCGTGACGCCGAGCAGGCAGAATAGATAAGCGGCGACGCCCTCCGGCGGTAGCAACGCCATGGCCAGGGGCAGCCCGAAGTAGCCGGTGTTGCCGGTGCCTGCGGAAAATGCCAGCAGCGCGGCTTCCTGCGGGGCGAAGTAACGCCGCACGACGGCGTGAGTCGCCAGGCACAGGAGGCTTGCCAGCGCGAACATGCCCGCCGTCAAGCCCAGCAAGGCAGGCGAGGGCTCGCCCAGATAGAGCCCGCGAAAGAACGTCAGCGGCGCGATGAGATAGATCAACAGCGTGGCGATGGGGCGCGGGTCGACGGCCAGTCGGCGCGCGCAGAGCCAGCCCAGTGCCACGAAGATCAGCAGCATCCACAGCGGTTGAGAAAGGTCGACTTGAGACATGCGGCATTCCTGATAATGAACGCCCATGATGCCCGTTATGCGCCTTGTTGGGCAGCCCTGGAAGCAGGATTCAGCACGCTTATAGGGCCGCTTACTTATCGGTGCTTTTCCAGCGACAGGTCTTCGCGAGGGCGCTGTAAACCCGTCCTTGGGCACTACTTTTGCCATCCATGGCAAAAAACCCTCGCTTTGACCTGTCCCTGAGGCGCTTGTAATGCACCTAATGCGGTAGTCCTCGGGTCAGGATTCGACAAGTTTGTGGCGTGTGGGCGTGGCAGCCTGGGAGCTCGCGTTCATGTCACATGGGAGTTCATCATGTCGCTCGAGTCGTCCGCGTCTCGCCGGGCCACCTTGATCGGTGCCACCACGGTGCTCAACTGGGCATTGCTGGCGGCGTTAACGCAATTGGCGGGGCCGGTGCCGCCGTTTTTGCTCACCGCGCTGGCGTTCGGTCTGGCGTTCGTGTGCTTCATGGTCTGGTTGCGACTACGCGGCGAGTCGCTGCGCGCGCCCCTGCGCCAGCCGCCGCGCGTCTGGGCGCTGGGCGTGGGCGGTCTGTTCGGTTATCACGCGCTGTATTTCGTCGCCCAGCAGAATGCACCGCCAGCCAATGCCGGGTTGATCAGCTATCTATGGCCGCTGTTGATCGTGTTGTTCGTAGCGCTGCTGCCCGGTGAGCGACTGCGTGCACGCCACGTCGTGGGAGCGCTGTTGGGCTTCGTGGGCGCTGCCTTGCTGGTGGGAGGCGATGTCAGTGCCTCGGGTAGCGCCGTGGGCTACGTCGCCGCCTTTGCCTGCGCCTTCCTGTGGAGCGGCTATTCGGTGCTGTCGCGTGCCAATCGCGCGGTCCCCACGGCGGCCGTGGGCGGATTCTGCCTGGCGACGGCCGTGCTGGCGGCGTTGTGTCACTGGCTTTTCGAGCCCTCGCGCTGGCCCCAGGGCATCGGTTGGCTCGGTGTGATCGGTCTGGGCCTCGGCCCGGTGGGAAGCGCATTCTTCACCTGGGACGTGGGCGTCAAGCACGGCGATCTGCGCTTGTTGGGGCTGTTGGCTTACTTTACGCCATTGCTCTCGACGCTGGTGCTGATCGCCACCGGCTACGCCACCGCGACTCTGTGGCTGGTGCTGGCCGCGGCCCTTATCACGCTGGGCATGCTGATCGGCAGTGGCTGGTTACGTGCGCCGCGACATGGCAAAAGATCCGCGGATTGACCCTGAAGTCCACTCCAGACATTACACTGGAGGAAAGCCATAGAGAGGCACGACGGTATGGGACATTCGTCTTCCGGTCACGATCATGCGGCGCATGATCATCACCACGACCACGACCACGACCACGACCACGACCACGACCACGACCACGCGCCCACGGTCACCGCCGATAGCGCCAAGCGCGTTAAGTTCGCCATGTACCTGACCGCCGGTTTCATGTTGGCGGAAGTGATAGGCGGCTGGGTATCGGGATCGCTGGCGCTGCTGGCCGATGCCGGGCACATGTTCAGCGACAGCTTTGCGCTGGGGCTGGCATTGTTCGCCTTTTACATGGGCGACAAGGCGCCGGACAAGCGCCGCACCTTCGGTTACCAGCGATTCCAGGTGTTGGCAGCTTTCATCAATGGGCTGATGTTGTTGGGTATCGCGGTATGGATATTCATCGCTGCCATCGAGCGTTTCACGCAGCCGATAGAGGTGCTGGCCGGGCCGATGATGACCATCGCGATACTCGGTTTGCTGGTGAATCTCGTGGTATTCAAGGTTCTGCACGGCGGCGATCAGGAAAACCTCAACCTGCGCGGGGCGCTGTTGCACGTCATGGGCGACCTGCTGGGATCGGTGGCGGCGATTGCGGCCTCGTTAGTGATCATGCTGACCGGATGGACGCCCATCGATCCCTTGCTTTCCGTGCTGGCCGCGGCTTTGATCCTGCGCGCGGCCTGGAAAATTCTGCGCCGCTCGGCCCATACCCTTCTCGAAGGCACACCGGAAGGCGTCGATGTCGATAAAATTCGAACGGCGCTGGAAGACATCGAGGGTGTGGTGAGCGTGCATGACTTGCATGTCTGGGGGCTGACCCCGCAGGATCCGCTATTGAGCCTGCATCTGGTGGTACGCGATGACATGTCGCATCAGGCGATGCTCCAGGCGGCCTATGCGCGCCTGCACGAACGTTTCGGGATCAGTCACGCCACGCTGCAAGTCGAAGGTGAGGCCTGCCTGACGGGCGGCGATTGCCAGGTGACATCCACCACGCACCCTTGAGGCATCTTTCACATGATGCTGGGCGTCATGATCCGGATTAATGCCAAGCCGCGAAACTTTCATTGGTCAGCGCGGGCGGGGATCGGCAGAATGCGCGGCATCGAATACGAACGTGACCCGATGTCGGTCGCGCCATGTCATGAAGAGGGTTGCATCGATGAGTACTCGCGAACATCCGCTGGGCATCAGCTTCGAATTCTTTCCGCCCAATACCGACGCTGGGCGGGAAAAGCTGAAAGGCGTGCGTGACACGCTCGCCGAGCGGCGTCCGCGTTTTTTCTCGGTCACCTACGGCGCCGGGGGCTCGACTCAGGCACGGACCTTCGAGACCGTCAAGTCGGTGCGCCAGTGCGGCATCGACACGGCGCCGCACCTGTCCTGCATTGGCAGCGACAAGGGCGAATTGCGCGAGCGCCTGGAGAGTTTCCGTGAAGCGGGGATCACTAATCTGGTCGCGCTGCGCGGTGATTTGCCCTCGGGGATGGGGGGCATGGGCGAGCTGCGTTACGCCAACGAGCTGGTCGAGTTCATCCGCAAGGAAACCGGCGATCATTTCCAGATCGCGGTGGCGGCGTATCCCGAAGTGCATCCTCAGGCGCCCAGCTACGAGCATGATTTGCAGAATTTCGTGCGTAAGATGCAGGCCGGTGCCGATCTCGCCATCACGCAGTACTTCTTCAGTGCCGACGCCTACTTCCATTTCCTCGAGCGCGCCCGTGCGCTGGGGGTCGAGGCGCCGATCGTGCCGGGCATCATGCCGATCAGCAATTACACCAAATTGGCGCGTTTCTCGGATGCCTGCGGGGCGGACATTCCGCGCTGGATCCGCAAGCAGCTCGAGGCCTACGGCGACGATAGCGAGAGCATCCAGGCCTTCGGCGAGGAGGTGGTGTCGAATCTGTGCCAGCGTCTACTCGACGGCGGAGCGCCGGGGCTGCATTTCTATACGCTCAACCAGGCGACGCCGGCGCTGCGAGTGCTCGACAACCTACGCTGCGATAGCTGATGCATGGCGTCTGGCGCGCTCTTCATCTAGCCTGAGTGAGGTAGACGTCTCACCCATGGATAGGAGAAAGGCATGCTACGTATCTCGCAAATGGCACTCGGTATCGGCAGTGCCCTGTTGATGCTGGGAAGCGCCCAAGCAGCGCAACATGACATCGAAATGCATCAGGTCAATGCCCAGGGCACCGGCGACAGCGTGGGCACCGTGACCCTCGAGGATACCGACTATGGTCTGCTGTTGACCCCGGATCTGTCAGGTCTCGAACCCGGTATGCACGGTTTTCACGTACACATGAACCCGAGTTGCCAGCCCTCGGAGCAAGACGGTGACGCGGTGCCGGGCGGTGCCGCCGGCGGTCACTACGACCCCGAAGACACGGGCACGCACCAGGGCCCCTATGCGGAAGGGCACCTCGGTGACTTGCCGGTGTTGATGGTCGATGAGGAGGGCAATGCCACGACACCGGTATTGGCGCCGCGCCTTGAAGCCTCCGACTTGGACGGCCGCGCCCTGATGATTCATGCCGGTGGCGACAATTATTCCGACGAGCCCAAGCTGGGCGGCGGCGGGAAGCGCGTCGCTTGCGGCACCTTGTCTGATTGATAGCACTATCGGTCACGCCGGCAACGAAAAGGCTCCCCAGCGGGAGCCTTTTTTATGCGTCTTGCTTGATACCGTGGCGGTGGGGCGTGGTCCGGGATCAGTGCGTCTTGCCGTCACTCGGATCGATCAAGCGCACGGTTTGGATGTCATCGGACGTGTCGTCCTCACGTGGCTGGTTGACGCGTGTGGCGAGATCCTCGGCGAAACCATTCTCATCGATGGCTAACTGCTCGAGGTAATCGCAGGACACGCATTCCCGATAGCGGATGCCGTTCTGCTCCCAGGCACGGATGCGATCCATGGCCGCGCAGCGCGGGCAAATGGCGCCGGCGATGAAACGCTTGGGGTTGGTCGTCATCTTGGCGTCCTCTCACGATGACAACCGGGCATGTTGCCCGGTTGGAAAAGGATTGCAAAAGCGGAAGTGCATAAGACGCTATCAGGCCGCGTCGGCATTCTCGATGCCGGTGTGGCGCAGTAGCGGTTCGATGCTGGGCTCGCGGCCGCGAAAAGCGCTGAATAGTGCGGCGGCGTCACGTGAACCACCGCGCTCGAGGATTTCCTGACGGAAGCGCTTGCCCGTCTCGGTGTCGAAGATGCCGGCGTCTTCGAAGGCGCTGTAGGCATCCGCCGAGAGCACTTCGGCCCACTTGTAGCTGTAATAGCCCGCCGCGTAACCACCGGCGAAGATATGTCCGAAGCCGTTCTGGAAGCGGTTGAAGTCGACGCGCGGCGTGACGGAAGTCTTGTCGCGTACGTCGTCGAGCAGGGCCTGGACCTCGCCGGCATCGGGCGCTTCGAGTTCATGGTGTAGGCGGAAGTCGAACAGTGACAACTCGAGTTGGCGCATCATGCCCATGGCTGACTGGAAGTTGCGCGCGGCTTGAAGCTTGTCGAGCAGAGCATCAGGCAGCTTCTCGCCGGTATCCACATGCGCGGCGATCATGTCTAGCCCCTCGCGCTCCCAGCAGAAGTTTTCCATGAACTGGCTGGGTAGCTCGACCGCGTCCCAGGCGACGCCGTTGATGCCGGATACATCGGCGACGGTCTGTTGCGTCAGCATGTGGTGCAGGCCATGCCCGAACTCGTGGAAGAGCGTCAGCACCTCGTCATGAGTGAGCAGCGCCGGCTTGCTACCCACGGGACGCGTGAAGTTGCAGGTCAGATAGGCGACGGGCAACTGCAGGCTGCCGTCCTCGCGGGTGCGACGCACACGGCATTCGTCCATCCAGGCACCGCCACGCTTGCCTTCGCGGGCGTAAAGGTCGAGGTAGAAGCCGGCGATCGGCGTCGCGCCGTCGAGAATCTCGAAGTAGCGCACGTCCGAGTGGTAGCGAGGTACGTCGTTGCGCTCGGCGAAGTCGATGCCGTAGAGCGTACCGGTCACCTGGAATAAGCCCTCGATCACCTTGGGCGCGGGGAAATAGGGACGCAGCTGTTCTTGCGAGATGGCATAACGTGCCTCGCGAAGCTTTTCGCTGGCATAGCCGATATCCCAAGGCTTCAGTGTCTCGAGGCCCAGCGATTCGCGGGCGAAGGCCTCCAGCTCGTTGAACTCGCGCTGGGCCTGGGGGTGCGCGCGGTCGGCCAGGTCACCGAGAAAACCCAGTACCTGTTGGGGCGAGTCGGCCATCTTGGTGGCCAGCGAATACTCGGCATAGGTACCAAAGCCGAGCAGTTCGGCCAGTTCGCGGCGCAGGCGCAGCGTTTCCTCGATGATCGGGGCGTTGTCGAAACGCCCGGCGTGCGGGCCCTTGTCCGAGGCACGGGTCACGAAGGCGGTATAGACTTCTTCACGCAGTGCGCGGTCGTCGGCGAAGGAGAGCACCGGGTAGAAGCTGGGGAAGTCGAGCGTGATGCGATACCCCGCGACGTCCTTGGCTTCGGCGTTGGCCTTGAGCGTGGATAGGGCGCTTTCGGGGAGCCCGCCCAGGCGCGCATCGTCGGGCAAGTCCTTGTGCCATGCCTGGGTGGCGTCGAGCACATGGTTGGAGAAGGTATTGGCCAGCTCCGACAAGCGTGCCTGAATCTCGCCGTAGCGGCGCTTTTTGTCCTCGGCCAGATCGACCCCGGCGAGACGGAAGTCGCGCAAGGTATTGTCGATGGAGCGCTGCTGCCCTTCCTCGAGATGAGCGTACTCGTCGCTTTCCTTGAGGCGCGTGAAGGCGTCGAAGAGCCCCTGATGCTGGCCTAGCCAGGTACTGTAGTCGGAGAGCATGGCGAGACACGCTTGATAGGCTTCGCGCAGCGCTTCGTTGTTCATGGTGGAATTGAGGTGTGACACCGGCGACCAGGCCTGCGATAGGCGATCGTTGAGGGCCTCGAGCGGCGCTGCGAGGCTCTCCCAGCTAACCTGCGACTGATTGGCGAGGGCCTCGATGTCACGGCGATTTTCCGTCAGAAGCTGCTCGATGGCCGGCACCACATGCTCGGGCTGGATGTCATCGAACGGCGGCAGGACATGCGATTCGAGCAAAGGGTTGCGTGACATGGGCACCTCGATATGAACGTGTGAATGAAGCATAGGTGGGGGTGGGCCGGGCTGCTTTCAATGTTGCGGCAATTGGCCGCCATCCCCGCGCCTGCTAGGCTTGGCGCTTTCGGCGCGGGTGCGCCATGAGTCGTGCGACGAAGGATACAACGCCATGAGTGAAACGCTGGAACGCTGGGGGTCGCGACGTGCCTTCATTCTCGCGGTGACCGGGGCGGCCGTGGGGCTGGGCAATATCTGGCGCTTTCCCTACATGACAGGCGAAAACGGCGGGGCGGTGTTCCTGTTGCTGTATGTGGTGTTCGTGCTGATCCTGGGGCTACCCATCATGATGGCCGAGATCCTCGTGGGGCGAGCCGGTCGTCGCGGGCCGATGCAATCATTGGCGCATTTGGCGCGCCAGGCGGGGGTGTCGCCGCATTGGCGTTGGCTGGGGCTATTCGGGGCGTTGACGGTGTTCTTCATCCTGTCGTTCTATTCGGTGGTCTCGGGGTGGTCGATCGAGTATTTGATCGAGTCGATCAACGGCAACTTCAGCGGCCGCACGCCGGACGAGATCGGCGCTAGTTTCGATGCTTTCCTCGCCGATCCACTACGCATGACGTTCAACCATACGTTGTTCATATTGCTGACCATGTCGGTGGTCGCGGCGGGTATTTCAGGCGGTCTGGAACGGCTCAACAACCTGCTGATGCCGTTACTCTACATCCTGCTGGTGGTGCTGGTCGGTTACGCCGTAACCACCGACGGCTTCGGCATCGCGATGGCGTGGCTATTCACGCCTGATCTTGCGGCCATCACCTTGAGCGTGGTGCTCAATGCCATGGGGCACGCCTTCTTCACCCTGGCGGTAGGCGCCTGCGCGCTGATGGCCTACGGTGCCTATATGCCCGATCACCAGAGTCTGCCGCGCGCAGTGGCGGCGGTGGCGGTGCTGGATGTCGCCGTGGCGTTGCTTGCGGGCATCGCGATTTTTTCGGTGGTGTTCTCGCAGGGTATGGATCCCGCCGAGGGGCCAGGACTGATGTTCGTGACCCTGCCCATTGCTTTTTCGGATCTGCCGGGTGGGCCGTTGTGGCTGGGTGTTTTCTTCCTGCTGTTGTTGCTGGCGACATGGACCTCATCGATCAATCTGGCCGAGCCGTTGGTGGCAATCTTGACCGATGCCGGTCTCAAGCGCGGCAAAGCGGCGGCTTTGATCGGCTCCTTGGTGTGGTTGGTCGGCTTGCTGTCGGTGTTCTCGTTCTCGAGTCTAGCGGAGGTGAAATGGCTGGCGGGCATGAATTTCTTCGAACTGGTGACCACCGTGCCACTGGAGTTCTTCCTGCCTATCGGCGGGCTGTTGATCGCTATCTTCGCCGCCTGGGTCATGCCGGCGAGCACGTCCATGCGCTCGCTTGACGCGGGCCCCGGTGGGTTCCGGCTATGGCGTGGACTGGTGCGCTACGTGTCGATTCCGCTGGTCGTCATCGTGCTGTTGTCGGCGCTATGGTGATACCCGTTCACCATGAATTGCCCGATCACCATAGAAGGGAATAAAGGAGAGAGCGGATGACATTGCGAACGTTCAAAGGGACGACACCGCGCTTGGGGGCGCGGGTCTATATCGATCCTGCCTGCGTAGTGCTGGGCGATGTCACCTTGAGTGACGATTGTTCGGTATGGCCGATGACCGTGATTCGCGGCGACATGCACCGCATTCGCATCGGTGCGCGTTGCAGTATCCAGGATGGCAGTGTGCTGCACATCACTCATGCTAGCGACTATAACCCCGAGGGCTATCCGCTGACGCTCGGTGATGACGTGACGGTGGGCCACAAGGCGCTATTGCACGGTTGTACCATCGGCAGTCGGGTACTGGTGGGAATGGGCGCCACGGTCATGGATGGCGTGGTCGTCGAGGATGAAGTGATCATCGCCGCCGGGGCGGTGGTAACGCCTGGCAAACGCCTGGAAAGCGGATACGTCTATGCGGGCAATCCCGCGAAGCCGCTCAGAGCCCTCAAGGAGGCTGAGCGCGCGTTTTTCAAGTATACGGCGGGGAATTACGTGAAACTCAAGGACGAGTATCTGGCCCAGCCCCCCGTATAATGACACGCTGGCGCGTGCCAAGCCTGCCCGAGGCGGTATTTTCTCGCTTAACGCATTGTTTTGTCTCGTCATGAAGCCCCATAATCTGGTTTTTCATCCAGTATTGGCGAGGGCGTCTCGGGCAGGCCATGGCCAACTTTCGCACACATTTCGGCGTTGCCCTGGGCGGCGGCGCGTTGGCGGCCTATACCGGCTGGCAGGCAAGCCTCTGGAGTTTCAACGAGGGCTGGCCGCTGGCGATATTGACGGCGTTTGGCGGCATCCTGCCCGATATCGACTCCGATCAGTCGCACGCCATTCGTCTGATTTTCACCCTGCTGGCGGTCCTGGCGGTGATCGCCGGGGCACTATGGCTGCAATCGCGCCTGGCGCTGGGCCCATTGGTCCTTGCATGCGGTGGTTTGTATCTCGGGGTACGCTACCTGGCTGGCGCGATCTTCAAGCGTTTCACGGTGCATCGCGGCATCTGGCACTCGTTGCTGGCGAGTTTGCTGTGCGGTATGGGCACGGCGGCGATGAGTTTCCATTTGCTGGATCAGTCTGCACCGATGGCCTGGGCCCAGGGGCTGGCGCTTAGCGGGGGGGCATTGATCCACCTGTTGCTCGACGAGTTGTACAGCGTCGACCTGGTCGGCTCGCGGCTCAAGCGCTCCTTCGGGACTGCCTTCAAACTCTTCGATTACCGTGAGCCCGGCAACGCTGTAATGTGGTTGTTATTGGGCGTTGCTCTGGCGCCGTGGTTGCCGCCCTGGCCCACGTTGCTGGAGTTGGTGAACCGTGGCGTAACATCTTGGTTATGATGTGGTCTGACGAGATGGCCTCAGGTAGGTGATTCGGGTAACCCTTGGGAACGGCGTTGCGCGCGCTGGGCGCGTGTCTCGGCGCGCTCGAGCTCAAGCAGCCCATTTTCGACGAAGGCCAGGTGTTCGTGGGCACGTGTCCTTGCTTCGTCGGCGTTGCCGGCGACGATACTCTCGAATAGGGCGCGATGCTGGTCCATGAGGCGGTCGCGGGAGTCTGGCTTCTCGAACAAATGGGCCAGATTGGCGACGATGCTTTTCTCCAGCAGGTGAAACAGCCCGCGCATAGTGTGCAGCAACAGGACGTTATGACCTGCCTCGGCGATGGCCAGATGAAAAGCGGCGTCGGCACGGGCCTCGCGCATGGGATCGCTGCTGCGGTCGGGGTGCCGGTAACTGGCCTCTAGTTCCTCGAAGCGCGTTTGCAGCATGGCCTTGTCGTCGGGTGTTGCACGCAAGGCGGCGTAATAGGCTGAGATGCCTTCCAGAGTGTCGCGGAATTCGAGCAGGTCGAGATTGAACTCACCGTGTCGCGTCAGCATTTCCAGAAGCGGATCGCTATAGCTATTGCTGAGCTGTTCGGAGACGAAGGTGCCGCCGCCCTGGCGGCTGGTGAGCAGGCCGCGTGCGGCTAACTTCTGAATGGCCTCGCGAAGCGAAGGGCGCGAAACGCCGAAGTGCTCCGCCAATTCACGCTCGGGAGGTAACTTCTCTCCCGGTTTGAGGCTGCCTTCGATCAGCATGGCCTCGAGCCGCTCGGTGATGACGTCGGCGAGACGCGGTTGCCTGAGGTGTTGTGGGGCCATGGACGTCGCTCGTTACTCGTTGATTGATGACGGGCGTAAAGCCAGCTAATAAATGGTCTGACCAATTTTACGCAATCTTTTCGCGCCACTCCAGCCTTCGGCGAAGGCCCGGCAATACGGCTTTGACTAAAGTTTAAAGCTATTGGTGCCCAATAAGTAGGTTCTTCATTGACACTCTTCAGTGCCCCCTCATAGAGTTGATTGATCCAATTTTGTAAATTGGTAAAACCAATAAAGGCGAGTGCGAGAACCCATTTCCATGTCCTCGCCCGCCTAGGTCTTAATGACTCTCTTATCGCCACTCTCCGAGCGTTCGACACGTCGCCGCGATACTCCTTCACCGCGAGCGCATCACTTGCACAGGGTTCGTCATGATCATTTCTGCTTCCACGGACTACCGTCAGGCCGCCAAGCGACATATTCCGCCCTTTTTATTCCACTATGCCGATGGGGGCGCTTACGCCGAGCATACGCTGCGACGCAATGTCGAGGACCTTGCCGGTATCGCGTTGCGTCAGCGCGTGCTGAAGGACATGTCTAGCCTATCACTGGAAACCGAATTGTTCGGTGAACCCATGGCCATGCCGGTTGCGCTGGCGCCCGTGGGATTGGCGGGCATGTATGCCCGGCGCGGCGAGGTTCAGGCGGCACGCGCAGCGGCTGGGAAAGGCATACCGTTCACGCTGTCGACGGTATCGGTGTGCCCGATCGACGAGGTGGCCTCGGCAATCGATCGTCCTCTCTGGTTCCAGCTTTACGTGCTGAAGGACAGGGGGTTCATGAAGCATGTGCTGGAGCGCGCCAAGGCCGCCGGCGTCAAGACGCTGGTCTTCACGGTCGACATGCCCGTGCCGGGGGCGCGTTATCGCGATGCCCACTCTGGCATGAGCGGCAAGCGCGCGGGGCTTCGGCGCATGCTGCAGGCCGTGACACACCCCTCCTGGGCCTGGGACGTGGGCCTCCATGGCCGCCCTCATGACTTGGGCAACGTTTCGGACTATCGCGGCCAGCCGACGGGGCTCGAGGATTATATCGCCTGGCTCGGCAACAATTTCGATCCCGCCATCTCCTGGAAGGATTTGGAATGGATTCGCGAATTCTGGGATGGCCCGATGATCATCAAGGGGATACTCGACCCCGAAGACGCCCGCGATGCAGTGCGCTTCGGTGCCGATGGCATCGTCGTTTCCAACCATGGCGGTCGTCAACTCGACGGTGTGCCTTCTACCGCGCGTGCCTTGCCGGCCATCGCCGACGCTGTCAAAGGTGACCTGGCCATCCTGGCCGATTCCGGCGTGCGTAATGGGCTGGACGTCGTGCGCATGATCGCCATGGGGGCCGATACTGTATTGTTGGGGCGCGCTTATATCTATGCATTGGCCACCGCCGGCGAGGCAGGTGTTACTCACCTGCTCGAGCTGTTCGAGAAGGAGATGCGGGTGGCGATGACGCTCACCGGGGCGCGCTCCATCGCCGAACTTGGGGCGGATTCGCTGGTGTCGGGTGCGTGCTCTGGAGTTGATTGAGCGGGTGATGATCGTGCGCCATGCTGAGGGGGCTACAGGAGCGGGGAGAGACGAATGACCGATGAGACGGTGTTGCTATTCGATGCTGGCGGGGTGCTGGTCGACTGGCGCGGCACATCTGGGCTAGTCGAGCTGACTCAGGGACGTTTCGATACCGAGCAGGCGCGGCGCTTCTGGATGGGCTTCGAAGCGATCACGCCGTTCGAAACTGGCAGCGACGATGGCACGCGCTTTGCTCGGGCGGCGCTTGAGGCACTCGAGCTGGACATGACGCCAGCGGCATTCCTGGCAGTGTTCGACGCTTGGATGCGTGGTCCCTATGCGGGCGCGATGGCATTGGTCGAGCGCATTCGTCCCACCTATCGTCGCGCTATACTCAGCAACACCAACCCCGTTCACTGGCGGCGGCTAATCGATGACTACCGTATTGATTTGCCCTTCGAGAAAGCTTTTGCCTCGCATGAGATTGGCGCGCGCAAGCCCGATCCCGAGGCCTTCGAGTTCGTCTGTCGCGCGCTCGATGTGGTGCCCGGCCAGGTGCGTTTCTTCGACGACAACCCCGAGTGCGTCGATGCTGCCCGTGAGATGGGGATGACGGCGACCCAGGTGCGTGGCTTAGACGAACTTCGAGGTGCTCTCGCCAAGTTCGATGCGCTGCGTCCCCCGCCTGAGGGCCGGAGTCCGCGATGACAACGTCCTACAAAGAGCTGGTCGAGGCGCTGCGTGAAAGGTTGCCCGCGCACAAGTTGATCGACGATCCGCTGCGGACGCTGGCCTATGGTAGCGATGCCAGCTTCTATCGCCTGATCCCGCAACTGGTCGTGCGTCCCGACAGTGAAGAAGAACTGATGATCGTGCTGGCCGAATGTCGTCATCGGCGCTTGCCGGTAACGTTTCGCACGGCGGGAACATCGCTCTCTGGGCAGGCGGTGACCGATTCGGTGCTCATTCAGTTGAACCAGGGGTGGCGCGATTACCGGATCCTCGACGAGGGGCGCGCAATTCGGCTACAGCCTGGCATCATCGGCGCCCGCGCCAATCAGTTGCTGGCCCCTTACGGCCGCAAGATCGGGCCAGACCCTGCGTCGATCAATAGCTGCATGATCGGAGGTATCGCCGCCAACAATGCCTCGGGCATGTGTTGCGGCACGGCACAGAACAGTTACCGCACGCTCCGCGATATGCGCGTGATCCTGGCCGACGGCACCCTGCTCGATACGGCGGATGCGGACAGCCGGGCGTCGTTCCGTGCCTCGCATGGCGAGCTGCTCGAGGCGCTAGAGGCGCTGGGACGCGAGACGCGGGCGAATACGCCGCTGGCCGAGCGTATTCGCCACAAGTATCGACTCAAGAATACGACCGGTTACGCGCTCAATAGTCTGGTCGATTTCGAGAACGGCTTCGATATTCTCGCGCATCTGATGATCGGCTCCGAGGGGACGCTTGGTTTCATCAGCGCCATCACCTACGACACCGTGCCGGACGCGCCGCTTAAGACCGCAGCACTGGCGCTGTTTCCGGATATGGCGTCGGCGTGCCGTGCCACGCTCGCGCTCAAGTCGGCGCCGGTCTCGGCGGTGGAGCTGATGGATCGTGCTGCTCTGCGTGCAGTGGAAGGGGCGCCGGGCATGCCGGCAGGCCTCGAGACGTTGCCCGACGATGCGACCGCCTTGCTCATCGATGTACGGGACGAGAAGGAGCGCGCGCTGGAGGCACGTATTGCCGCCGTACATGCGGCGCTCGAGGGGATCCAGACGCTGGAGCCACTTGGCTTCACGCGCGATTCCGAAACCTATGCGCGTTACTGGAAGGTGCGCAAGGGGTTGTTCCCTGCGGTAGGGGCGGTACGCGACGTCGGTACCACGGTCATCATCGAAGATGTCGCTTTTCCTCTCGAGCACCTCGAGGCGGGCGTGGCAGCGCTGACCGAGACATTCCGGCGGCATGGTTATGACGATGCCATCCTCTTCGGCCATGCGCTGGAAGGCAACCTACACTTCGTCTTTCCGCAGGGCTTCGAGGCGCCCGTCGAGGTGAAGCGTTATGCCGCCCTGATGGATGACGTGGCGGCCCTGGTAGCCGATGAATACGGCGGCTCGCTCAAGGCGGAACATGGCACGGGACGTAACATGGCGCCTTTCGTCGAGCGTGAGTGGGGCGCTGAGGCATATGCTTTGATGTGGCGAATCAAGTCGCTCTTCGATGCCGAGAATCTGCTCAACCCGAATGTCATCCTAAGCCACGATGCCGAACTACATCTCCACAACCTCAAGCCACTGCCGGCCGCCGATCCGATTGTGGATAAGTGCATCGAGTGCGGATTCTGTGAACCCGTTTGTCCCTCTCGCGAGCTGACCCTGACGCCGCGCCAACGCATCGTGATCCAGCGTGAGATGGCACGCCTCGAGAGCGTGGGGACGCAAGCGTCGACAGCGCGTCTGGCGACGTTGCGTGAGGCTTATCAATATCAGGGAATCGATACCTGCGCTGCCGATGGCATGTGCGCCACGCAATGTCCAGTAAGCATCAATACCGGCGATCTCGTGCGTGAGTGGCGCCATCGCCAGGTCGTCGAACGAGGCGGCACGGCGCGTCTGGTGGGGCGACACTTTTCTGGCACGACCCGCATCGGGCGAGGTGTGTTACGACTCGCGGATACCACGCACGGTGTGCTGGGTACGGGCATGATGAGCGCCGTGACGCAAGGCGTGCGTCGGCTCAGTGGTGACCGTCTGCCGCAGTGGATCCCTTCACTACCGGCGCCCGCGCCGGTGCGTATCCTTGAGCGCCGGTCGGGAAAGCCGATCGGCGGTAAGCGCGATAAAGTCGTCTACCTACCGGCGTGCGCTACGCGAGTCTTCGGTGCCTCGCGCGGGGATGACGGGGCCGATGCCGTGACGCGCACGACCCTGGCGCTGCTCGAGAAGGCGGGTTACGAGGTCATTATCCCCGCGATGATTGGGCATCTTTGCTGTGGCATGGCGTTTCAATCGCGGGGTTATTTCGACGAGGCGGAGCACAAGGCGCGCGAACTGAACCGCGAGTTATTGCTCGCGTCCGAGAACGGCCGCCACCCCGTACTGTGTGATACGAGTCCCTGTACACAACGCATGGTGGAACGCCTCGATACGCGTTTGACGCTCCAGGAGCCGGTTGAATTTGCGCACGACTATCTCTTGGCACGCCTGGCGGTCACGCCCAAACAGGCGCGTATCGCTCTGCATATTACGTGTTCGAGTGCGCGCATGGGGTTGAGCGACAAGTTCATGACACTGGCACAAGCGTGTGCCGATGATGTCGTGGTGCCGGCGGAGATCGCCTGCTGCGGATTCGCGGGGGACAAAGGGTTAACCACACCGGAGTTGAACGCCGCCGCGCTGCGCGGCCTGGCAGATGCCGTCCATGGGTGTGATATCGGCTATTCCAACTCTCGGACTTGCGAGATGGGGCTGAGCTATCATGCTGGAATCCCTTATCGCTCGATTCTCGACTTGCTCAACGAAGTCAGTCGCCCCTGTGCGGTCGAAGGTGTTGCCACATAAGTGCCGGACGACTATTTTTAAAATATGCTCTTGCGTTCAGCCGCTGTGGATCGTAAAGTACGCATCCGCTGCCGGCGACGGACCTCGTGGCCAGCGGTGGAGAGGTAGCGCAAGTGACTGACTTGCTTGAGAATTCCAAGTCTTCGGGTGGCTTTCTCGCTTGACAGTGACGCCA
>NZ_JAHXDI010000002.1 GCF_023091865.1 Chromohalobacter moromii | reverse complement strand
TCTCAAAAAGATCCGAAGATCCTTGACGAGTCGTTTGCCTTGGTAGGTCGTGACTGGCACCCCTACCTGAGCAAACGCCCACATGAATTACCTGATCGATTGTTAAAGAGCGGCTCCGGGCTCGATATGACAAGAGCGGAGCGGCTTGCGTGTGCCCAATGGGCGCCTCGCAAGGAAGGCGTATTCTACCGAAAGTGCCGTGATTGTCAAGGCGTTAGCCGGGGTGACAATCGCTGACATCGCCTTGAAGCGCGGCGTTATCAGGGGCCTTTCGAGGTGCGGCGCATTTTACCGATTCCGGCGTCACTGTCAAGCGAGAAAGCCACCCGAAGGTTTGAATTTCTCAAGCACGTCAGCTACTTGCGCCACCCTTCCACCGCTGGCCACGAAGTCCGTCGCCGGCAGCGGATGCGTACTTTACGGACCTGACGGCGCGAACGCAAGGGGTTTTTGCTCAGATTACGAAACGGTCGACGAAACGGTGTACAGGGGTGCTTTCCAAGCGCGCCTGATCAGCGCACAGCGCCAGAATCTCATCGCAGTGTCGTGCCGGGAAGCGAGTCGCAAGGTTAGCGCTAAACTTCTCTTCCAGAAGGGGCATACCTTCCTCCCGGCGCCGACGGTGGCCGATGGGATATTCGACAGCCACTTGCTCGGTCTTGCTGCCATCTTTGAAGAACACCTGAATCGCATTAGCGATGGAGCGCTTGTCGGCCTCGAGATACTCGCGGGTATAGCGCGCGTCCTCTACCACTTCCATTTTGTCACGCAATTGATCGATGATCGGGTGTGACTCATGAAAGGCATCTTCGTAATGCTCGGCGACCAGTTGACCGAAGATCAAGGGAACGGCCGTCATGTACTGAAGGCAATGATCGCGGTCAGCGGGATTGGCCAGACGCCCTTGTTTGGAGATGATGCGAATCGCCGACTCATGAGTGGTGATCACGATCCTGTCGATGTCGTCCAGGCGGCCCTTGACCTGTGGATGCAGCGTTACGGCTGCTTCGCAGGCGGTTTGGGCATGGAACTCAGCCGGAAAACTGATCTTGAACAGCACGTTTTCCATGACATAGGAGCCGTACTCCTGACTGATACGGAAGTGGCGATCATCTTCCGGTTTGAGCTGCTGGTCCTTGTTGGTCTTCGTGAACAGCACATCATAGAAGCCCCATTGCGGTGCGCTCAGCACACCAGGAATGCCCATTTCGCCACGCATGGCGATATCCGCCAGTCGCACGCCACGCGAAGTTGCATCGCCCGCCGCCCAAGACTTACGTGACCCGGCGTTAGGTGCATGCCGATAAGTGCGCAGGCTCTGGCCGTCGACGAAGGCATGCGACAACGCGGCAAGCAGCTGTTCGCGATCCGCCCCCATCAACTTGGCGACCACCGCAGTCGAGGCTACCTTGACCAGGGCAACGTGATCGAGCCCTACCCGATTGAACGAGTTCTCGAGCGCCAGCACGCCCTGAATCTCATGGGCCATGACCATCGCCTCGAGTACATCACGCACGGTCAGCGGCGCCTCACCTTCGGCCACGCGCTTTTGCGACAGATGATCGGCAATCGCCAGGATTCCCCCCAGATTGTCCGAGGGATGCCCCCACTCCGCCGCCAGCCAGGTATCGTTGTAATCCAGCCAGCGAATGATGGCGCCGATATCCCAGGCCGCCTTGACCGGGTCAAGACGCAGCTGGGTGCCCGGCACCCGCGCACCGTGGGGCACAACGGTCCCCTCGACCAACGGCCCTAGATGCTTGGTGCACTCGGGAAAGCGCAGTGCCAACAAGCCGCATCCCAGTGTATCCATCAAGCAGTAGCGCGCGGTTTCCAGTGCCTCCTGACCGGTGACACGATATTCCAGCACGTAATCGGCGATCGCCTGCAGCTCGGGATCGTAGTCGGGACGCTGGTTCTGTTCGACGTTGGCACTCATGTTGATTCCTTGAAGTCAGGCTCGAAGCTCGAAGCCAGTATTATTGACGCTTTTCGATCGGCAACCATCCCTGCTTTTCGGGCCCTACATAATCCGCACTGGGTCGGATGATGCGGTTGTTCTCGCGCTGCTCGAACACATGGGCGCACCAGCCAGTCAGCCGTGAACACACGAAGATCGGCGTGAACAGCTTGGTGGGAATGCCCATGAGGTGGTAGGCACTGGCGTGGAAGAAGTCTGCATTGCAGAACAGCTTCTTCTCACGCCACATCACTGCCTCGACACGCTCGGAGACAGGGTAGAGCCGCGTGTCGCCCACATCGTCGGCAAGACGTTTCGACCACTGCTTGATGATGGCGTTACGCGGATCGGATTCGCGATAGATCGCGTGCCCGAAGCCCATGACCTTTTCCTTGCGCTCGAGCATGCCCAGCAGCTCGCGCTCGGCCTCTTCAGGCGTTTGCCAGTCCTCGATCATGGCCATCGCCGCTTCGTTGGCGCCGCCATGCAGCGGACCGCGTAGCGAGCCGATGGCACCAGTCACGCAGGAATGAATGTCCGAAAGCGTCGAGGCACATACGCGAGCGGTAAACGTCGAGGCATTGAACTCATGCTCGGCGTACAGGATCAACGAAACGTTCATCACCCGCGCATGCAATTCAGAGGCCGGCTTACCATGCAGCAAATGCAGGAAATGGCCACCCACCGAGTCATCGTCGGTTTCGGTATCGATGCGCACGCCGTCATGGCTGAAGCGATACCAGTAGTTAATGATCGAGGGGAACGCCGCCAGCATCCGGTCGCTTTTATCCTGCTGCTCGGCGAAGCCCTCCTCCGTCTCGAGATTGCCCAGCATCGACGCACCGGTGCGCATTACATCCATTGGATGGGCATCGGCGGGAATCTGTTCGAGCACCGCCTTCAGCGATGCGGGAAGGCCGCGCAGCGACTTGAGTCGGGCCACGTAGGCGTCCAGTTCCTTCTGGTTAGGTAACTTGCCCTTGAACAACAAATAGGCGACTTCCTCGAAGCGCGCGTGCTCGGCGAGGTCGTGAATGTCATAGCCACGATACGTCAACCCGGAGCCGGACTGGCCAACGGTACATAACGCAGTGCTGCCAGCGCTCATGCCGCGCAAGCCGGTACTGGTGGGCGTTTTATCCGTCATGGCGAACCTCCTTGTGCCAGATCGTTATCATTGCCGCCTTACGCTGATAGCGCAGCCAAGCCGCTTGTTCACTTGTCCTCATCGAATAGGGCATCCAGCTTACGCTCGAAGGCGTGATAATCGAGAAACTCGTAAAGCTCGTCGCGCGTCTGCATCTTGTCGAGGACATCGTGCTGATGCCCGTTGTCGTGAATGCTGCGATACACCTCGAGTGCCGCGGCATTCATGGCACGGAAGGCCGACAGCGGGTACAGCACCATACGGCAGCCCACGTCATGCAGTTCCTGCTGAGTGAACAAAGGCGTGGCGCCAAACTCAGTGATATTGGCCAGGATCGGCGCATTGGCGCCCGTGCAGAATGCGAGATAGTCCTCGAGGCTATGCACGGCCTCAGCGAAGATGGCATCGGCACCGGCCTCGAGACAGGCATTGGCGCGCTCGATGGCCGCTTCCAGCCCTTCCTTCTGGAAGGCATCGGTACGCGCAATCAAATAAAAATCGTCATCCAGACGCGCATCGGCTGCCGCCTTGATGCGATCTATCATCTCTTGCTGCGACACGATGGCCTTGTTGGGCCGGTGTCCACAGCGCTTCTGCGCGACCTGGTCTTCCAGGTGCACCGCGGCCACGTCAGCGCGCTGCATTTCCTTGATGGTGCGTGCGATATTGAACGCCCCGCCCCACCCCGTATCGATATCGACCAGCAGTGGCGTTTCTGAGGCCGCCGTAATACGCCGGGCGTCCTCGGCGACATCGTTCATCGTGGTCATGCCCAGATCGGGCAGGCCGAAGGACGCATTGGCCACGCCGCCCCCGGAGAGGTAAATCGCCGGATGCCCGACCTTTTCGGCCATGAGGGCCGTATACGCGTTAATGGTGCCGACGATCGGTAAGGGACGATGCGCGTCGAGTGCCGCACGGAAACGTGCACCGGGAGTAGGATGGCTCATGACGTCGTATTCTCCTCGAAACGGGTGTGCGGCGACTGCTCATCGAGTGTCTCGGCATAGTGCTTGGCGACATTCTCGCGAGACGCACTGACGTGGCGACGCATCAAGAGTTCGGCCAGTTCCTCGTCGCCCGCCTCGATGGCATCGACGATACGGTGGTGCTCGACGAAGGCCCGCTGCGGGCGCGCGCCGCTGGCACTGAATTGCGTACGGTAAAGGCGCACAAGGTAATACAGGTCGTCACACAGCATGGTCATCAGCATGCGATTGTGACTGCCTTGTACGATGCAGTAATGGAAATCCAGATCACCCTCGCGCTGGAAATAGGCCTCGTCGCGCTGTAGGTCCTCCTGACGCTCGTGGACCGCCAGCACATCGCGCAGCCCGGCGATTTCAGGCGCCGTCATGTGTCGCGCCGCCAAGCGCGCCGCCATGCTCTCCAGGGCTTCGCGCAGATCGAATAATTCCAGCAGTTCACGCATGGAGAGTTTGACTACGCGTGCACCGACATGCGGGATACGCTCGATCAAGCGGTGGGCTTCCAGGCGACGCATCGCCTCGCGCAACGGGCCGCGAGAAATACCGTAGGCTTTGGCCAGGCCCGGCTCGGTGATCTTGGCTCCGGGTGCCAGCTCACCCCGCACGATGGCGCTTTGCAGCTGATGAAAGACGCGCTCGGCGAGTGTGCGTACTTCGGGAGCGTCGTCATGGCCCGTCGCCGATTGCCAAGCATCATGAGAATCGGCGTTATGAGGTAAAGTAGGAAGCGTCATGTAATTGTCGACAATAAAGAATAAGCATTACTTTAGTAATCTACTCCAAAAGGGTCAACTGCCTGAAGCCCGGCACTCCTACACCTTTCGCCGCATGGCCAGCACTCAGCGGTGACCGAGTTGTCGACAATAAGCCATCTTCATCCTCAATTAAGTGAAGGGGCTTCTTGCAACAGGCCGGCGAGCCGCCGGGGTTTTTGAAACGGTAAAGAATGGTCAGTCCCCGGCAGTTCGATGTAGCGCCAGTCGGGCCGTCGCTGCGCCAAGGTTGAGTGATAGTCTTGCATGGCCGCGAGGCTTTTGCCTCCCACGACACTCGTCACATCATGTTGCGCCTCGAGCAAGACGTCGCGGTCGAGATGCCGGACGGCATCGGTCACGCAATCCAGCGCATTGGCGAATCCCAAGGGACGTTGCGCGAGGCGCCGTATCATCATGCGCTCGGCCCGTGGATTGCGCGAGCGATGTGGCGCGATCAAATCCAGAAAGGCGACGATACCCGCTTCCGGCGTCGATGCCTCGCGAATGGCACGTGCCGCCTCGGCATAGCCCTCGCGCACTCGCACCATGGTCGCGCGGTCTTCGCGCTCCAGAAGTGCCGGCTCGAGCAGCATCATACGTCCGATGCGGGTACCCAAGCGCTGCTTGAGACGCATCGCCACTAACCCGCCAAACGAATAGCCCATGACATCGCATTGCTCGATATTCTGGGCATCGAGCACGGCTTCGACATCGTCGACGACTTCATCCAGCGAGAAAGGCCGCTCACGGCCATCGACCGCACGCGTCTCTCCCATGCCCCGCAAGTCGGGCATCAGGAACGTTCGCCAGGCATCGAGATACGTCACCATCGGTCCCCAGGTTAGCTCGGCCGCTACCCCGGCACCGTGCAGCATGACCATATTGCCCGCGCCCTCGCGACGCTCGAGACGGCGCCAATGGCACTGCTGATCCGGGCGCGCCAGCGTGCCTTGCCGCAACTCGCCCTCGTCCAGCGACGTTGTCATATTCATCATCCTCTATGTGTCGCGCCTCTGGGGCGTTGAATGGCCGTCATTATCCGCACACGCTCATGGGCGGACAAACCCGGCCAGCTTCCCTAAAATGAGTCGCCCGCGACAGGAAGCTGCACCGATGCCGACACTCGAATTGACGCCCCTGCCCTATCATGGCGATCCGCTGGCACGCTTCGAGCGCCTGCGCCGTCGCCCCGACGCCGTACTGCTGGATAGCGGTTTCCCGGCGGCCCCCGGCGGGCGTTACGACATTCTCGCTAGCGACCCTATCGCATGGCTGGAAGTGAACCGAGACGGCCAGGTCGCCAGTAACGTCGCGAATCTTCCCGACGATCCGCTCGCCGCTCAGCGTGCCTTGCTCGAGCGTCTTCCCGCCACCGACGTGACGAGTGAACTGCCATTTCTGGGCGGTTTGATCGGCTACTGGAGCTACGATTTCGGACGCCATCTGGAGGCGTTTTCAGGCCATGCTTGCGAGGCAGTCACGCTGCCCCACAGCCGGGTCGGACTCTATGACTGGGCCCTCATCCACGATCATCACGCCCGCCAAGCCTGGCTCGTGGCCACGCCGGCGCGCCGCGCCCAGGTGTTGGAATGGCTACAAGCAGCGCCATCGCCAGCCCCGCCGTTTAAGCTGCTTGCCCCCTTTCGAGGTGAACTCGACCGCGCCGACTACGGCGAGCGCTTTCGTGCCGTGCAGCATTACATCCGCAGCGGCGACTGTTACCAAATCAATCTGGCCCAGCGTTTCAGTACCCACTACCAAGGCGATTTATGGCACGCCTATCGGCGGCTGCGCCAAGCAACACCGACGCCTTATGGCGCCTATCTCGCCTGGGACGACAAGGGCATTTTATCGCTGTCGCCGGAGCGCTTTCTCGAAGTCGTCGAGGGACGCGTGGAAACGCGCCCCATCAAGGGCACCCGGCCGCGCGGCAACACCGCCATAGAGGATCGGCGCTACGCCCGCGAGCTGCGTGACAGCCTCAAGGACACCGCAGAAAACGTCATGATCGTCGACTTGCTGCGCAATGACCTGGGGCGCGTCTGTCAGCCAGGGAGCGTACGCGTCCCACAGTTATGCGGCCTGGAGAGTTATGCCAATGTCCATCACCTGGTCAGCGTGGTCACCGGCGAACTCGACGCGACACGGCATGCGCTGGATCTGCTGGGAGCGGCGTTCCCCGGTGGCTCGATCACCGGCGCGCCCAAGGTCCGCGCCATGCAGCTCATCGACAACCTCGAACCCAGTCGCCGCAGCGTGTATTGCGGGAGCATCGGGTACGTCGATACGCGCGGGCGAATGGATACCTCCATCGCCATCCGCACCGCCGTGGCGGATGCCGGCCAACTCCACCTATGGGGCGGCGGTGGCCTGGTCGCCGACTCCGACGAGGAGGCTGAATACCAGGAAACACTCGCCAAGATCTCGCGCCTTATGGAAGCGCTCGGCGCTGATGGACCCATGAGCGCAACGAATCGCGTATCCTGAGCGAATGACAACCGCAATGCCCGATTCCTCCCCTACCGACAGTGTCTCCCGGTATCGCACGCGGCGGCGTCGCCAGCGTCGTCTCATCGTCGGTATGGCCTTGCTGACACTCGCCATGGTCATCGTCGACATCGCCACCGGCCCGGGTCACTACCCATTACGCGATGTGCTCATGACACTCGTCGCACCAAGTAGCGCTTCGGATGCGCTGCGCGTCATCGTGTGGGACATTCGTCTGCCGGTGGCTTTCATGGCCATCGTCGTCGGGGTGAGCCTGGCACTCGCCGGCGCCGAGATGCAGACCATCCTCAACAATCCCCTCGCCGATCCATTCACGCTGGGCATTTCCTCGGCGGCGAGTGTCGGCGCAGCGCTCGCCATCACCCTCGGCGTCGGCATCGTTCCCTTCGCCGATACATTACTGGTCACCGGCAACGCCTTCCTACTGGCCCTGGCTGCATCGCTGGTCATCTGGGGAGTGAGTCGCCTGCGCGGCGTCAGCGTGCAGACCTTGGTGCTGATGGGCATCGCCATCATGTTCTTCTTCAACGCCATGCTCGGTTTGATGCAGTACGTCGCCTCCGCCGAGGCCTTGCAGCAACTGGTGTTCTGGTCACTGGGCAGTCTCGGTAAGGCCAGCTGGGGTAAGGTAGGCTTGGCGACACTGGCGCTTTGCGTGACGCTGCCAGTATTTCTCCATGCCGGTTGGCGACTCACCGCTCTGCGGCTGGGCGATCTTCACGCCCAGGCCATGGGCATCAATGTCGCGCGCTTGCGACTGCGTATCCTGCTGTGCTGCTCGCTGCTGGCCGCCACCGCCGTGGCCTTCGTGGGAACGATCGGTTTCGTCGGTCTGGTAGGCCCGCATATCGCGCGCTTGCTGGTCGGCGAGGACCAGCGTGTCTTTCTGCCCATGTCCGCCCTCAGTGGGGCGCTGATCATGTCCGCCACCTCGATCCTCTCGAAAACCTTGGTGCCCGGCATTCTGCTACCGATCGGCCTGCTCACCGCACTCATCGGGTTGCCGTTTTTCGTCTCGCTGATTCTGCGCAGCCGCAAGGAGATATGGGGATGACACTCACGCTCGAACGTCTCGAGTGCCGATTGGGGGGCACGGCCATCCTCAAGGGCATCACCGGTCTCGAGGCACGTCCCGGCGAGATCACCGCGCTGGTTGGCCCTAACGGCGCGGGAAAATCGACACTACTCAAGGCCATCGCCGGCCTCGAGCGTGCCAACGGCTCGCTCAGATTGAATGGTCAGGAATTGATAACGCTATCGCTCGAACGCCGTGCCCGAGCTCTTTATTACTTGCCGCAAGCGCTCAGCTCTCGTGCCGTACTCAGTGTGTTCGAGGCCGTCTTGCTGGCGCGTCGTACTTGTATTCATGAACCGCATGAGCGCGCGCTACGTAAGGTGCAGGCGACGCTTCAAGCCCTAGAGTTGGAACCCCTGGCCGAGCGCGAACTAAACCAGCTCTCGGGCGGGCAGCGACAACGCGTTGCCATTGCCCAGGCCGTGACGCGCGAGCCGTCGCTGCTACTGCTCGACGAACCGACCAGCGCGCTAGATCTTCATCATCAATTGCAGGTGCTCGACTGGCTAGCCCGCCTCGCTGCGCAGCGCCACATTATCGTCGTCATCGCCATTCATGACCTGAGCCTGGCGGCACGCTTCGCCCAGCATGTATGGATGCTCAAGGCAGGCCACGTCGCTGCCAGCGGCACGCCCAGCGGCGTACTGACCCATGCGCGTCTGCGCGATGTCTACGCCATCGAGGCACACATCGAATGGCCGAACGACGAACCGCCGCGTATCACGCCCCTCACAGCGATTCACTCCCTGGGACGATAAGCGCCGACGCTCATGCAGATAGGTTCTAACAAGACGATCACCCCCTTCGTTAAAGGCATATAAGCTTCGAACCAATCGATATTGGGGGATCGTTTCAGCGGTTTGCTAGGGTATGGCCATTCGTAGAAGTCGACAGACTTCACGCCACCTTCCACAGGAGCTCATCATGTCGTTCGATATCGATGCCATCAATCGCGATCTTGGCCACGACCCGGAGGCCCTGGTGCGCTGGGCACTCTCGCTCGATGGCAAGGCGATCTGCACTACCAACTTTCGGCCTTTCGAGGCAGTGATCCTGCATATGATCACGCAGGTGCAGCCGAACATTCCCGTGGTCTGGATGGACTCCGGCTACAACACCGAGGCCACTTACCGCTTCGCGGAAGAGATCAGCCGTCAGTTGGACCTCAACTTGACGATCTATCATCCGCGACGCTCACGCGCGCATCGCGATGCCGTCGAGGGTGAGTTTCCGACCATCGACGATCCGCGCCACGCGGCGTTCACTGAGGAAGTCAAGCTAGAGCCATTCCAGCGGGCACTGCGCGAGGCCGCGCCGCATGTCTGGCTCACCGCGCTGCGCGCCGAGGACACCGCCGAGCGTGCCCAGATGCAGCCGGTATCGGTCAATCAGGATGGCTTGATCAAGGTCGCGCCCGTGCTGCATTGGAGCGCCAAGGACATGTATCAGTATCTACAGAAACATGACCTGCCCAACAACTTCGATTACTTCGACCCGACCAAGGTGGAAGACAAGCGCGAGTGCGGACTGCACCTTCAGCACTAGGTGCCAGGCCTCAACCATCCACCGAACCGATGGTACGACTACGCCATGCCGATGCCGCCTCCACGGGGCATCGGCATTCTCACATTGCCAGACCGTTCTCAGCGTACCGGCAACTCGATTCCTTCGAACAGAACCTGTTCATGACGTGGTCCCGCCGCCAGCGCGGCTTCGATACTGTCTCGATCGAGGTGGGGCGCGAAGCGATTGACGAAGTCGAACATGAAGCCGCGCATGAAGGTGCCACGACGAATGCCTATCTTGGTCGTCGAGCTCTCGAAAAGGTGACTGGCATCGAGCGCCACCAGGTCGCGATCGACGACAGGGTCGACTGCCATATGTGCGACGATACCCACGCCGAGCCCCAGGCGAACGTAGGTCTTGATGACATCGGCGTCGGCGGCGGTGAGTACCACGTTGGGCGTCAGATCATGTGCCTTGAAGGCATCGTCGAGCTGCGAACGGCCGGTGAAGCCGAACAGGTAGGTCACCAGCGGATACTCGGCCAGGGCTTCGAGCGTCAGTGTTTCCACCGACGCCAAAGGATGATCTTGTGGGACCAGCACACAGCGGTTCCAGCGATAGCATGGCAACAGCACCAAGTCGGTAAAAAGCTCTAGCGACTCGGTGCAGATCGCAAAGTCGGCCTGGCCTTCGCTGACCATCTGCGCGATCTGCTTGGGCGTGCCCTGCTGCATGTGCAACGCGACGTCGGGGTATTTCTGGCGAAACTCGTGGATGACCGGTGGCAGGGCATAACGCGCTTGGGTATGGGTCGTGGCGATCGATAGGCTCCCGCGCCGCTCGTCGCTGTGCTCTTGCGAGACATGCTTGATATTGTCGACGGTGCGCAGCACCTTGCCGGCCAGCTCGATGATCGCCTCGCCGGCCGGTGTCACACGGGTCAGATGCTTGCCGCTACGCGCGAAGATTTCCACCCCCAGCTCATCCTCCAGTAAGCGTATCTGTTTGGAAATGCCCGGCTGAGAAGTAAACAAACTCTGCGCGGTGGCGGAGACATTGAGGTTGTGCCGGGCAACTTCCCAGATATAGCGCAGTTGCTGGAGTTTCATGAGCGATGCCTCCCGACCTGGCAATCTTTTATGGCATAAAATTTAAATTTGTGATTACTTTAAAGCATATGGTGCGAGAGTAGAAGAGCGTCGGCATCCTGGCAATACTGCGCTGTGATGGTGCGTGGAAAAGCGCCAACATGATAGGCTGATGCTATTGTCACCATACCGATGGGGCATTTGCCAGGGCCATGGTCAGCGGCTACCATCGCCTCATCTACGCTCGCAAAAGCGCAACGGAATACTGGAGAGATTCGTAATGGCTAATAATGTCGATGTCACCTCCGCTAACTTCGAGCAGGAAGTCGTCAACGCCGAACAGCCCGTACTGCTCAAGTTCTGGGCGCCGTGGTGCGGCCCCTGCAAGATGATGGCTCCTGTGGTCGATGAAGTCGCCGATGAGAAAGCCGGTGGTATCAAGGTCGTCAGCATTAATGTCGACGACGCACCGGAAATCGCCGCCGAGCAAGGCGTGCGTGGTGTCCCGACCGTGATGATGTTCAAATCCGGCGCCAAGGTGGCCTCTTTGGTCGGCGCACAGTCCAAGTCACAGTTGACGCAGTTCATCGATCAGAACGCCTGATCGTCCCGTCGAAGAATGCTGACAAACGCCCCGCTCGTGCGGGGCGTTTGTCGTTATGGGGTGGGTATCGAGGCGTAAACTATTCGGGAGGTGGCTCCGGAGGTATCATCTCGGCACGACGGCGCCGCACACGTTCAGAAGGGCTCAGTAATTTCGCTAACCAACGCGTTTCAGGATGACTATCCAGGGCAATCTTGAGCGTCATGGTCAGCGGCACCGAGAGCAACATGCCCACCGGCCCGAAGATCCATCCCCATACCACCAGCGACAAGAACGCCACCAACGTTGAAAGTCCCATCGTGCGTCCCATGACCCGGGGCTCGATGATATTTCCCATGAGGAAGTTGATCGCCAGATAGGCACCCGCCAGCAGCATGGCCTTGAAGGGACCGCCTTCCGGCATCGCCAAGGTCAAGAGCACGGCAGGAACGGCCGCCAAGGCCGAGCCGATATTGGGGATATAGTTGAGACAGAACGCCAAGGTTCCCCACAACAGCGCGAAGTCGACACCGATCAACATACACGTGCCCCACACCAGTACGCCGGTCACCAAACTGATCACCGTCTTGATGGCCAGGTAACGTTTGAGATTGCGACTGAACTCGGTGAAACGCTGTAGGCTCGGCGCCGGGTTGAGCAAAGCTTGCGAGACCTTGTTGCGGAACTCCAATGTCTCGAACAGCATGAAGATCACCAACAGCATGATCACAACGCTCTGTGAGAGCAGATTACCCACACTGCCAAGGAATACGGGAACCCAATCGGTCGCCCGAGAGGCATCGAGAAGCTCGGAGACGCCTTTGGGATCAATGGAGATCCCCTGCCCCGCCAGCCATCGCAGCACGGCCAGGTAGTGCTCTTGCAGCTGATCCTGAAGCTTGGGCAAGGCGTCCATGAAGGTCGTGAAACTGTTGCCGAGAAGTGCACCCAACAAGGTCATCAACACGCCGAGTATCAGCAACGTGGCCAATACCGAAAGCCGCATGCCCAAGCCGCGCTCATGCAGCCAATGCACCGGTGATGTGCAGATCACGGCGATGAACAGTGATAGCAGTATGGGAATCAGCAAGTCGGCGCCTGCCTGCATGCCGCCAACGATGATCACCAAAGACGCCAGGGTCAGCATCAAGTTGAGAGGTAGGTTCTGTGAACCGGGGTCGTGTCCGGGGGGCATGGGGCGTTCGCATCCTTGACGAAACCAAGGCCCTATTCTGCCTGGCAGGGGTTACTTGCACAAACGCCACTCCCCGCCACGAGAGACTAAAAGGCGGACCCGACACGCTCCGGTCCGCCACGCATCATTCAGTTGCGCAAGCTCAAGGCCCGATCAAATGTCGAAACCGTGCCCAAAGTCCTCAGCCTGCATGGCCATCAACGTCTCACCACCGGCGCGTATCATCTCGGCATGCGCGCGGGTACGCGGCAACAGACGCTGGAAATAGAAGCGAGCGGTATCGAGCTTGGCACGGTAAAACGCCGCGTCGTCGGGGTTACCGGCCAGGGACTGATGCGCCGCCTGTGCCGCGCGGGCCCAGAAGAACGCCAGAGTGACATAGCCGGCATACATCAGATAATCGACACTCGCGGCGCCCACTTCCTCACGGTCCTGCATGGCCTTCATGCCGACTGCCATGGTCAGATCACCCCACTCTGCGTTGAGCTTCGCCAAGGGGGTGACGAACTCCGCCATGGCGTCATCGCCCTCTTGAGCCTGACAGAACTTGTGGATCTGCTTGGTGAAGGGCTTGAGTGCTTCCCCTTGACTCATCAACACCTTACGCCCCAATAGATCCAGTGCCTGGATACCTGTGGTGCCTTCGTAAAGCCGCGTGATGCGGGCATCGCGCACATACTGTTCCATGCCCCATTCGCGGATGTAGCCGTGCCCCCCAAAGACTTGCACGCCCTCATTGGTGGCCTCGAAACCTACCTCGGTCAAGAATGCCTTGACGATGGGCGTCAGCAATCCCAATTCGGTTTCAGCCGCTTCGCGCTCGGCGGCGTCGGTCGCGCATTCCACGCGATCCGCTAGTTGCGCGGCATGCAGCACCAGCATGCGACCACCCTCGGCAAACGCCTTCTGGGTCAACAACATGCGGCGCACATCGGGATGCGAGATGATGGGATCGGCTGGCTTGTCCGCTTCCCGCGTGCCGGACAATGCACGCATCTGTAGGCGATCGCGGGCGTAGGCCAAGGCATTCTGAAAGCTTACCTCTATCAGCCCCAGTCCCTGGATGCCAACACCGATACGCGCCACGTTCATCATGGTGAACATGCAGGCCAGCCCCTTATGGGGTTTGCCGACGAGATATCCGCGCGCACCATCGAAGTTCATCACGCAAGTAGCGTTGCCGTGAATGCCCATCTTGTGCTCAAGGGCGCCGCAACTCACGGCATTGCGTTCACCGACTTCGCCCTCGGCATCGGGCAGGTACTTGGGCACCACGAATAGGGAGATCCCCTTGGTGCCCTCCGGTGCGTCGGGCAGTTTGGCCAGAACCAGGTGCACGATGTTCTCGGCCAGGTCATGCTCGCCCGCGGAGATGAATATCTTGGTCCCGGTGATGAGATAACCACCCGCCTCGTCGGGACGCGCCCGGGTCTTGATCAGGCCCAGGTCGGTACCGCATTGCGGCTCGGTCAGGCACATGGAGCCCGTCCAGGTGCCGTCATTGAGCTTGGTCAGATACTGCGCCTTCTGCTCGTCGCTACCATGATGACGAAGCGCATCGGCGGCGCCCTGGGAAAGCCCTGGGTACATGCCCCACGCCAAATTGGTCGAACACACCATCTCCGAGAGCATCATGCCGAGTGACGTCGGCAATCCTTGACCGTGATACGCCGTATCGCCTGATAGACTCGGCCAGCCGCCTGCCACGTACTGGGCATAGGCCTCTTTGAATCCCGCAGGCGTCAGCACCTCGCCACCTTCCAGTCGACAACCCTGCTCGTCGCCAGTCTGATTGAGCGGCAGTAACACCTCGCGTGTAAAGCGTGCGCCCTCTTCCAAGATCGCACTCACCACATCCGGGGTGATCTCTTCGGCCTGGGGCAACTGGGCATAATGACGCGGATAGTCGAGAACCTCGTCCATCACGAAACGAAAATCGCGTAGCGGCGCCTGGTAACTGGGCATCTTGAAGCTCCTGAACGGTACGGGGCAGGTGTCCCGAGGATATCAAACATGCGTTTGAAATTAAGCGCCGACAACGACCAAGTCAAGCGTTCGTTTGAATCTTATGGGATGACATTGGTAGCAAGCTCAGGCAGCTCCCAATGGCGCCGTGGCCAGTTGCCATGCCACTAATAGCAGTATGACGCAGATGCCGCCCTCAATGATCTGCCAAGCACGCGGGTTGGCCAGACGCGGTGCCAACCAGCTCGCGCCCCCCACGAGCCCGAAGAACCATCCCAACGAAGCCATGGCCGCGCCACCCACGAAGGCTTCGGGCACGGCTTGTTGGGCGCCGATGGCGCCGAGCATGATCACCGTATCCAGATACACATGCGGATTGAGCAGGGTCACGGCCAGCGTTGCCATCAACACACCCCACAGGCGAGGTCGTGTCTCACCGCCGGCCTTTAGCGAGGAAGGACGACGCACACGACGCCAGGCCTGCCACGCCTGCCAACATAAGAACGCTACTCCGCCCCAGCGCGCTACTTGCATGAGCACCGAATGCGACGTTAGCAAAGCCCCCAGCCCTAGCACGCCCGCACCGATTAGCATCAGATCGCACAATGCACAGACGGTCGCCACCCACCAGGGGTATTCATGCGTTAGCCCGCGTTGAAGTACGAACGCATTCTGCGCGCCGATGGCAATGATCAACCCCGCCCCCACGAACAGACCATTGAGCCAAGAACCCCACATATCCGTCCCCTCTTTTCACCCGGGATACATTGATAAGTGACGCAGAATACGCTTGACTACGAGAATAAGTTAAATTAATTCAAGGAATGGGTGATAACGTTTACTGATGCTTGATTACAAACTGCTCGAAGCACTGGCCGTCGTGGTCGACCAAGGAGGATTCGAACGCGGGGCGCATTATCTGGGGCTCACTCAGTCGGCTGTCTCGCAACGCATCAAATTGTTGGAAGCGCGCCTCGGCCAACCGGTGCTAGTACGCACGCCCAAGCTTGCTCCGACACCGCTGGGTCGGCGGCTTCTCAATCACGTGCAACAAGTTCGGCTGCTCGAGCATGATCTGCTCGACCAGATCCCGGCATTGGGAGAGCGCGAGCAACGCCTGCGCCTGGCCATCAATGCCGACAGCCTGGCCACCTGGTGGTCGCCGACCACCGGCGACTTCTGCCGACGCCAAGGCGTTTTATTGGACTTGATCGTCGAGGATCAGGATGTCGCACTCAAGCGCATGCGCGATGGCGAGGTTGCTGGCTGCATCTGCGCCACGCCGCGCCCCGTTCAAGGGGCCCGCGCGCACGCCCTGGGCAGCATGCGCTACCGTGCCATCGCCAGCCCCGGCTACGTGTCACGCCATTTCAGCGAAGGGCTGACGCACGATGCCTTGCGCAAAGCGCCGGCCATCGTATTCGGGCCTGATGATCGCCTTCAGCATCGTTACCTGGAGATGCGGGGATATAAGGAATCATTTCCACACCATCTATGCCCGTCCTCGGAAGGCTTCGTGCATCTGGCCCTGGCCGGTATGGGCTACGGATTGATTCCCGAGCGGCAGGTGGAGCGCGAACGACGCGAGGGGCGTCTGGTCGATCTCGACGCGGACAGCTACATCGATGTGCCGCTGTACTGGCATCATTGGCGCCACGGCGGCGACACATTGGATGCCTTGACTACACACTTGCTCGACATGAGCAGCGCTTGGCTCATGCCGCCCTCACCGCAGTCTCACCCCCTGCTCTAGACGGCCTAATGGTCCCAATCAGGGCGACTGTAGGTGCCGCTCGACGCTGGCCACCTTGTCATCCATGTGCTGCTCGCGATCGGTGCGCGTGCCCATCTTCAGCGTCGTGGTAATGCGTGGCGCGCCCATTTCGTGCACGCGCTGATGGCACGCCTTGACCACCACCATGACGTCATCCCACGGGCCCTCGATGTTGGTACCGTAGGCATGCATGCGGTACTCGAGCCCTGAGGCCTCGATAACGCGCTGACAGGCCGCGACGTGCTCCCCCACCGAAACGCCAACGCCCAACGGCACGACGCATAGATCGACGATGACATGCATAGCACTTCCTCCTCGTCTTGACGCTCGCCTCGGTAACTCTCGGCAAGCCTGCTCTGAAACGCAAAACGCCAGGCCACGTGGGCCTGGCGCATCAGTAGACGGCGCCGATCAACCGCCTTCGCGGATGACGTCGGCCCCGTCGGGAATCTCGAATTCGAAACGCGAGTCCGAAATGTCGTCGTTGACGTCGATGTCATCGAAGTTGATCGCGGTACGCTGTCCGGTGCTGTCTTCCATCTGCAACCCCTCCAGGCGATCATCCTCGAAGGTAAGCTCGAGGCTCTCGAACAACGTGTCGGGCGACTTGGGTATGAGCGTGAAGGTTTCGATGCCGGATTCTTGGCGGCTCGTTACCTCATAGTTTTCGGTCAATGCCTCGGCGCTTCCCGAAAGCAACAATGCTGGCGTATGTGTCACCCGCGTATCGAGCGGGCGAACACTGACCTGTTGCAGATCGGGGTCGTAGAGGTACACCTTGTCACCGTCGGAGACCACGACCTGCTGATACGGCGCGTCGACTTCCCAGTGGAACTTGCCGGGACGGGACAACCACATATGGCCTTCGACCTTCTGCAGGCGCTGGCCGCTACCATCGAGGATCTGCTGTTCGAAATCCGCCGAATAGCTGTCCAGCGGCTCCAACAAGTTCGTCAAACGTTCCACACCATCCGCTTGCGCCATACTCGGAAACGCCAATGCCGCGCCCAAGGCCAAGGCCAGCTTGAATGTTTTCATTACCACTCCTTGTTTCCTCATCCTGCGTTACACGGTGTGACGCCACCTCGGACGAAAAAGTTGCAACGCACGAGGCAACGTTCACCGTCTTTGCACTTTTTACTGGCCTCTAGGAGCGCTTGTGCCGCTCAATGATCGGCGGCAGGTGGCGATGCCAGCACTTCGCGGGCCCCGTTGGTGCCCATCGACGACACGACGCCTGCCGACTCCATGGTCTCGACCAGGCGTGCAGCCCGGTTATAGCCAATCTTGAAGCGGCGCTGCACCGCCGAGATCGAGGCACGACGTGACTCGGTGACGAACTGCACGGCTTCATCGTAGAGCGCGTCTCGCTCCGGGTCGTCACCATCGCCACCTTCCGCCTCGAGCCCAGTCAAGGCATCGGCCGAGACGCCTCCCGAAAGGATCTCATCGACGTATTCCGGTTCGCCGCGCCGTTTCCAGTCCTCGACGATACGGTGCACTTCATCGTCGTCGACGAAGGCCCCATGCACACGCGTCGGCATGCCGGCGCCGGCCGGTAGATAAAGCATGTCGCCGTGGCCGAGCAGGTTCTCCGCTCCGCCTTGGTCGAGAATGGTGCGCGAATCGACCTTGGAGGAGACTTGGAACGCCATCCGCGTCGGAATATTCGCCTTGATCAGGCCGGTGACCACATCGACCGAGGGACGCTGAGTGGCAAGGATCAAATGGATCCCCGCAGCACGAGCTTTTTGCGCCAGCCGGGCGATCAGCTCTTCGACTTTTTTGCCGACGATCATGAACATGTCGGCGAATTCGTCGATCACGACCACGATGTACGGCAACTTCTCTAGTACCGGGGGCTGCTGATGCATTTCCCACGGCTGCGGCTCCCATAGCGGATCGGCAACCTGGGCGCCATGGCGTTCGGCCTCATCGAGCTTAGCGTTGAAGCCGGCCAGGTTGCGCACCCCCATCGCTGCCATCAGCTTGTAGCGACGCTCCATCTCGGCCACGCACCAGCGCAATGCGTTGGCGGCTTCCTTCATGTCGGTAACCACCGGCGCCAACAGATGCGGGATGCCGTCGTAGACCGACAGTTCCAGCATCTTGGGATCGACCATGATCATGCGCACTTCATCCGGCGTCGCCTTGAGCAACATCGAGATGAGCATGGCATTGACGCCCACCGACTTGCCCGACCCCGTGGTCCCGGCCACCAGCAGGTGTGGCATCTTATTGAGATTGGTGACCACGGGATTACCGCCGATATCCTGCCCCAGTCCCATAGTGACCGGCGAATCGGCCTGCTGGTAGACATCCGAGTCCAGTACTTCGCGCAGCCGAATCATGGCGCGGTTAGGGTTGGGGATTTCGATCCCTACCGTGGGACGCCCAGGGATGATCTCCACCACGCGTACGCTCTTGACCATCAGCGAACGCGCCAGGTCCTTCGATAGATTGCTGATCTTGGAGACTTTGACCCCAGCGGCGGGCTTGATCTCGAAACGGGTGATGACCGGGCCCGGCCAGGTGTCGACGACCTCTGCCTTGACACCATACTCACGCAGCCGCGTTTCCAGCAGCTCGGCCATGTCCGCCAACTGCTCATCGGTATAATTGGGTTTTTGCTCACCGGTCGGCGTCAACAGCCGCAACGTGGGCAACGCCCCCTCGGGCTCGGTCGACGGCACGGTCTCGGGACGCTGATTCTGCAGATGCTCCACCGTCCACAATGCCGGAGCCTCATCATCGCCTTCCGGCTCGCTCGCCGACGGCTCGGCCGTGCGCACGTCGGGCGCTTCCCCGGGGGCGCTTTCTACCTGGCCACGCGGCGCTGACCGTGACATATCCTCCGAAGGCGCATCCGGCACCTCGGGCTCGGGCGGCGCCGAGGCCGGTGCCGATGAGCGTGCTTCCGGGGCTTCGTCGTCCCAGCTGATGCGGGGGCGTGGCGGCTCCGACGGCGCCTCGGGCGCGGGTTCCGGCGACGTGGCATCCTCGGACGCCGTCGTCGAAGCGTCATCCGGCTCGCGTGCTGACGTGGCGGGGGGCGCCGTTCCGACGTCATCATCGTCGCGGCGGACCTGGATGCCCCAATCACCGAGCGGAACGTCGTCATCGTCGTCAGCGGTCAGCGGCTCCGGGATGGGTTCAGGAACACGCCGTCGGGTAACATCGGCGCGCATCGAGGCCGCAGAGCTCGTATCCGCTTGGGACGGCGTCTGAGACGTCACGTCAGGCTCATCGGAGGCATGCTCCGTGGGGCGAGGTTTCTCGCTCTCGCCACGCTCGTTGCGAGAGCGGTCATGCGGCGCTGTGGTAGTGGCCGCATCGCGCTGTGGTGCACCCGAGGCGGCGAAGCCGGCCCGCTCGTCATCGGCACGTTGGCGGGCCGTATAGGCGGCATCCGGGCGCTTGGCGGAGGGCGTATGCTCAGGAACATCCCAGGGGATATCGGTTTTGCCATCATTACGCCAAGCAGAGGTTTCAAGCGTGGGCTCGGTGGTCTCGAAGGACGGTTCCACACGGCGCTCACTGGCCGTTGCATACGATGGCTCAGAGGTCGCACCTGCCAATTGCGGGGCGCGCCGTGACGCGCGCCAGCGCTGCCACCACGAGGGGCGTTTTTTCTCGTCTGCCGGCGCCTCATCCTCCTCCAATGGCGCATCAGCCTCGGCGGCATCCATGTCGTCATCGTCGTAGGTCTCACGCCGCTGGGCTGAACGCTGCCGACTGCCGCGCCACTTGTCGATACTCCACGCCAGCAGGCGATACATGCCACGCCCCAGTTCATCCATGACCGCCAACCAGGTCATGCCGGTAAACAGGGTAAAACCGCACATGAAAGCGACCAGCGACACCAATGTAGTGCCTTGCACATTGAGCAGCGGCTGTAACGCACCGACCAGCCCTTCGCCGAGAATACCGCCCGCCGCGTAAGGTAGCTCGCTGTCGGGATGATAGAAGTGCAACGCCCCCAAAGTGGTCGTACTCAGCAACAACAGCACCAAACCACTGGTACGTACCGAAAGCGCCGTCGGGTCCCAGGCGATGTTCACTTCCCGCGCACGCAGCATCCGCCAGGCCGCGAAGCCGAACATGCCCGGCCACCACAGGGCGCTGGCGCCGAATAGCGAATACAGTACATCCGACAGCCACGCTCCGACGGGGCCCATCCAGTTATTGATCGTTTGATTGGGGCCACTGTGTGACCAGCCCGGGTCGCCAGGCACATAGCTGAAAAGCGACAACAGGAGAAAGACACAGATAGCAAGCAGCACGATGGCCGCGCCTTCGCGCGTCACCCCCTGCAGATGCATCACGACCCGGCGTGCCTGCTCCTTGGCCTGGGACGCCGTTTGTCCGCGCTCGTTGCGTTTTCCATTGACACTCAAGTGGCCATCCCCCTTGCGCCACGTATGGCGATACCTAATATTGCCGACACTGCCCGACGCGTGCCGTCCTTGTCCTTCACGTTCGAGAGAACGGCTCGCATCTCAACCGATGGGCTTTTCTGGTTTGCCATCATACCCACCCCATGCGCTGCGTCACAGGGGAAAAACCATACCTCGCGTTGTCGCGGAAAGGCGACGCCACGCGGCCGGAAGGCGAAGCGGGTAGTTATCGATGCCGCACCTGACGTACGCTGAAACTCCCTCTTGGACGATATCAGCAGAGACGCGTGCCCATGTTGCCTTGGCTACCTCCTCACCGGGTCGGTTTCCCGCCCGTCGAACAAGCGTTACGCGAGCCCGACGGGCTGCTTGCTGCCGGTGGCGAGCTTTCGCCGGACTGGCTGCGCTGCGCCTATCGACGCGGCATATTCCCATGGTTTGCGCCGGGAGAACCCATCCTGTGGTGGAGCCCCGATCCACGCCTGGTATTGTTCCCCGACGAGGTCCACGTGCGCCGCAGCCTCGGCAAGCGCTTACGCAACGCCGGCTTCACGATCACCTTCGATCATGCCTTCAAGGCGGTCATCACGGCCTGCGCCGACACGCGCGATGCCACAGAAGGAACCTGGATCACGCCCGCCATGCACGACGCCTATTGCCGCTTGCATATCGAAGGCGACGCGCATTCGGTCGAGGTGTGGCGCGACGGAGACTTGGTGGGTGGGCTTTATGGCATCGCCTTGGGTGGCGTGTTCTTCGGCGAGTCGATGTTCAGCCGCGTCGCCGATGCATCGAAAGTGGCGCTGGTGCATCTTGCCCGGCATCTGGCGGCACACGGCGGGCAACTGATCGACTGCCAGGTGCATACGCCCCATCTGGCCAGTCTTGGCGCACGAAGCATCGCCCGCTCATCGTTCATCGACTATCTTGACCAATATGCAGGGGGCCACGGATCACCAATGCTATGGCCTTCCTCTCCGCCCGACCATTTCCCAGTCGAAGAGCCGAAGCCAACGTGAGCAGCAACACGCCATCCCAACTCACGCGAGATCTGCGTTTCTTCCTCACCGTCCCGCATGGATGCAGCTATCTACCGGACCGCGAGGCGACCACGCTATTTCTGGACCCTCAGGAACAGCCCGGTCAAGGCGTCTACGACGCGCTGTCGTTGCTGGGCTTTCGGCGCAGTGGCCGACATCTCTATAGGCCACACTGCGAGGGGTGCCGGGCCTGCATTTCGGTGCGCATCCCGGTGCAAGACTTCGCGGCCTCTCGCACGCAGCGCAAGCTGATGTCACGCAATGCCGATCTCGAAACACGCATCCGGCCAGCGGCGTTTCACGAAGAACATTATGCGCTTTACGCACGCTACATTCGTACCCGCCACGCCGATGGCGACATGTTCCCGCCCAGCCACGAGCAATACCGCACTTTTCTGACCCTGGATCACCCTTACGCACGCTTGATCGAATTTCGTCTGGAAGGCCAACTGCTTGCCGTCGCGGCGACGGACCTGCTGAGCCATGGCGTATCGGCCATTTACACCTTCTTCGACCCGGGTCTGGAATTCGAGCGCCGCTCTCTCGGCACCTACTCGATCCTCCATCAGATCGAACTGGCGCGCCGGCTCGAGCTTCCCCACGTCTATCTCGGCTACTGGATTCGTCAGTGTCGCAAGATGCGCTACAAACAGGATTTTCAGCCTCTAGAATACCTCGATGGCCGATATTGGCGGCGTCGAATCCCTCTAGCCGACACGCCTCTTGCATGACGATAGCGCCACATCATGCACATGATTTTTGCCTTAACCCTCGGCATGCGGCAGAATATCGGGCTATCTTCAAAACCGATGCTGACCACGGTCGTAATGAGCGCTGGCAACGGCCGCAAACCGTGGCGCACTTTCGAAGAAGCTTTCAACGCAATACGAGGAAACGCCTAATATGGCACGTGAAGACCATATTGAAATGGAAGGTGTCGTGGTCGATACCCTTCCCAACACCATGTTCCGAGTCGAGCTGGAAAACGGCCACGTCGTGACGGCCCATATCTCCGGCAAGATGCGCAAGAACTACATCCGCATCTTGACCGGCGACAAGGTCAAGGTCGAGCTGACGCCGTACGATCTTTCCAAGGGTCGCATCGTCTACCGCGCCCGCTGAGCTACACCACGGCACGATCGCGCTGCTGGCTTGCTACTGCGCCCACGAAAAACGCCCCGTCATGACGACAGGGCGTGAAGCGTGCGGCGTTACGGTATGAGTTGGGGAATCGCTCAGGCCACGGCCGCCTCCGTCTCCATGTGTAGCTCGCCTTCCTCGAGGGTGACATACACTACGCCACCGTGCTCGGCGAGGTCGCCGAACAGAATCATCTCGGCAAGCGGCTTCTTGAGCTTCTCCTGGATGACACGCGCCATCGGACGCGCTCCCATTTCCGGATCGTAACCTTCCTCGGCAAGCCAGGCTCGCGCCGATTCGTCGACATCCAACTGAACGCGTTTTTCGTCGAGTTGCGCCTGCAGTTCGACCAAGAACTTGTCGACCACATTGCGCACCACCGAGGGCGCCAGGCCGTGGAACTGGATGATGCCATCCAGGCGATTACGGAACTCGGGCGAGAAGGTTTTGCGCAGCACCTCCATGCCATCCGTGGAGTGATCTTGAGTCTGGAAGCCGATGGAGCGACGCGCGATCTGCTCGGCCCCAGCATTCGAGGTCATGATCACGATCACGTGACGGAAATCGGCCTCACGACCGTTATTGTCCGTCAGGCGGCCATGATCCATGACCTGCAGCAGCAGGTTGAAGACCTCGGGGTGCGCCTTCTCGATCTCGTCGAGCAACAGCACGCAATGCGGCTGTTTGGTGATCGCCTCGGTCAGCAAGCCGCCTTGGTCGTATCCCACATAACCAGGAGGAGCGCCGATCAGACGCGATACCGTGTGGCGTTCCATGTACTCGGACATGTCAAAGCGCACCAGTTCGATGCCCATCAGCTGCGACAGCTGGCGCGCCACCTCGGTCTTGCCGACACCAGTCGGTCCCGAGAACAGGAAGCTGCCCACGGGCTTGTCGGGCGACTTCAGACCCGCACGCGATAGCTTGATCGCCGCCGAGAGGCTGGTAATGGCTTCATCCTGGCCGAACACCAGCATCTTGAGATCACGCTCGAGATTCGACAGCAGCGTGCGGTCCGAGCTGGAGACGCTTTTCGGCGGAATCCGCGCAATGGAGGCGACCACCGCCTCGACCTGGTCGACATCGATGGTCGAGACGCGCATCTCCGGCGGCAACAACCGCTGATGCGCTCCTGCCTCGTCGATCACATCGATGGCCTTGTCCGGCAGGAAGCGATCGTTGATATAACGATCCGCCAAGCGTACCGCACTGTCCAACGCGCCATCGGTGTACTTGAGTGCGTGATGTTCTTCGAAGCGTCCACGCAACCCCTTGAGGATACGGATGGTGTCGTCCACCGTCGGCTCGGGCACGTCGACTTTCTGGAAACGCCGCGCCAGGGCCCGATCCTTTTCGAAGATGCCACGATACTCCTGGAAGGTGGTCGAGCCGATGCAGCGCAGCTCGCCCGAAGACAGCAGCGGCTTGAGCAGGTTGGAGGCATCCATGACGCCGCCCGATGCGGCGCCGGCACCGATCACGGTATGAATCTCGTCGATGAACAAGATCGAGTTAGGCTGTTTGCGCAACTCGGCCAGCAGCCCCTTGAGCCGCTTCTCGAAGTCACCGCGATACTTGGTGCCGGCCAGCAAGGTGCCCATGTCCAGCGAGTAGACGACACCATCGCTGATCACATCGGGGACATCTTCCTCGACGATGCGCTTGGCCAAGCCTTCGGCGATGGCGGTCTTGCCGACACCCGCCTCGCCCACCAGCAACGGATTGTTCTTGCGCCGCCGCGCGAGGATCTGAATCACGCGCTCCAGCTCATGGTCGCGACCGATCAACGGATCGATCTTGCCAAGGCGCGCCTGTTCATTGAGGTTGGTGGCATAGCCTGTCAACGGATGGGGGCCACCCTCAGACACGCCCTCCTCGGCCTCTTCACTTTCATGTGAAGAGGGAGACTGGCCATGTCCAGCAACCTTGGAAATGCCATGCGCGATGTAATTCACCGCATCCACGCGCGCGACGTTCTGTTGTTTGAGGAAGTAAACGGCCTGGCTTTCCTGCTCTGAGAAGATCGCGACCAGGACGTTGGCCCCCGTGACTTCCGATTTCCCCGAGGATTGCACATGGAAGACGGCACGCTGCAGTACGCGCTGGAAGCCCAGCGTGGGCTGCGTTTCACGATCTTCCTGGTCGTCGGGAATCAAAGGGGTGGTAGAATTGATGAAGTCCTGCAGATCGGCGCGCAGCTTTTCGAGATTGGCGCCGCAGGCTCGCAACACATCGGCCGCGGAGGCATTGTCCAACAACGCCAGCAGCAGGTGTTCCACGGTCATGAACTCATGGCGCTTGGAGCGCGCCACGGTGAAGGCCGTGTTCAGGGTGAGTTCAAGTTCTTTGCTCAACATGGCAATCCCCTTTTAGCCGCCTATGGCGTCTGTCGGCACTTTCACAATCGGGCACAAACAGAGGTTATGCAAGTGCTACCTTGGACCACGATTTAACGCAGCAGTGCCGTCTCAGTCCGCCTCGTCGATATCGCACAGTAACGGATGCTGGCATTCGCGTGCGTACTCGTTGACTTGGTGACATTTGGTTTCCGCGATATCACGGGTAAAGATGCCACAGGTCGCTTTGCCATGGGTATGCACGACAAGCATGATCTGCACGGCTTTCTCCCGCTCCAACGCAAAGAAGGTTTGCAACACCTCGACGACGAACTCCATGGGAGTGAAGTCATCATTGTGCAGCACGACCTTGTACATCGGCGGTTTGGCCAGCTCCGGGTCCGCCGACTGGACCGATACGTCGCCCTCCGGGTCTTCGTGGGGATCCTCACCGGGCGGTCGCGTCATGCCAAGGATGACCGCCGTGTCAGGCGCTCGAGATACGAATGGGCTTTCTGATTCAAACATAGATGGAAATGTCCGTAAGTGCGCGCCGGATAGGCAAGGCAAGCGCCCTAAGGGCAACACCGCCGCCTATCTCCGGTTTCTTCAATGTGCGGCCGGCTGGGCATGGATGCAAGGTAGGCGCCATGAAAAAGCTCGCGCCTGGCGGGAGCAAGTATGGCATCGCGCCCCGAGTGCGGAGTAGGCTTTGCCCATCCCCGCTGCTTGTCGAAAGATCCGAGACCGCCCATGAGTTCGCTTTACCTGCTGCATAAACCTTATCAAATGCTCTCGCAGTTTACCGATACGCAAGGCAGGGCAACGCTCGCCAACGTCATCGACGCCCCCGAGGTATACCCCGCTGGGCGTCTCGATTACGATTCAGAGGGCCTGCTCCTGCTGACCGATGATGGCGCCCTGGCTCACCGCATCACTCATCCGCGTCACAAGCAGCCCAAAACCTACTGGGTGCAAGTCGAAGGCGATCCCGGGGAAACGACCCTAAAGGCGCTGCGCAGCGGCATCACGCTAAAAGACGGCCCAACGCGGCCCGCCCAGGTGCGGCGCCTCGCGGCACCCAATATCGCACCACGCCAGCCGCCGGTACGCTACCGCGAAGCCATTCCCACCGCCTGGCTCGAAATCGTCCTCAGCGAAGGCCGAAACCGACAGGTTCGCCGTATGACCGCACATGTCGGTCACCCCACGCTGCGCCTGATCCGCGTCGCCATCGGCCCCTGGCGCCTCGACGATCTAGCGCCGGGGGCATGGCGCAAGGAGACGTTGCATGCGCCGCGTACCAAGGCCCGCACACCAGATAAGCGCCACCGGAGTCGTCGATGAGCCGCTGGACGCCCCACGTCACTGTTGCCAGCGTCGTCGAGCGCGCCGGCCGTTACCTACTCGTCGAGGAGGACAAGGGTGGCCCGTTCAGCCTCTTCAACCAGCCCGCCGGCCATCTCGAACCTGGCGAGCGCCTGACTCAGGCCGCCGAACGCGAAACCCGCGAGGAAGCCGCCTGGCACATCACACTGACCGGCTATCTGGGGCTTTACGTCTATACCGCACCCGACGACCTGACCTTTCACAGTCATGCCTTCGTCGGCATCCCCCTCGCCCATCTGGGCAACGACCTGGACAGCGGCATCGTCGCCGCGCACTGGCTGACGCTCGACGAGATCGAAGCCCTGGAACGCTCGCATCGCCTGCGCAGCCCGCTGGTGCTAAAGCGCATACGCAACGCCAAGGCCGGACGCCAGTTTCCGCTTGATGTGATTCAGGAACGCTGATGGTTCAATATTCACGAGCGCTGAGGGCTCAATTCACGAGCGCTGAGGGCTCAAGCTCGAAGCACGAAGCCGATTTCAGGTATAATATCGCCCCGAACATCAATCCATCCTCAACCCATTCGAGAGTGACCATGTCTCACGCCACGGAATCCTCCACTGCGGGGGCCGCTACCGCGTGCAAAGTCATCGTCGGCATGTCCGGCGGCGTCGATTCGTCCGTGACCGCCCTCGTCCTGCTGGAGCAGGGCTACGAGGTCGAAGGCCTGTTCATGAAGAACTGGGACGAGGACGACGGCACCGAGTACTGCACCGCCAAGGACGACCTTGCCGATGCCCAGGCCGTTTGCGACAAGCTCGGCATCCGGCTACATACCGCGAACTTCGCCGCCGAATACTGGGATAACGTCTTCGAGCATTTCCTCGCCGAGTACAAGGCCGGCCGGACACCCAACCCGGATATCCTTTGCAACCGCGAGATCAAGTTCAAGGTCTTCCTCGAATACGCCGAGATGCTCGGCGCCGAACGCATCGCTACCGGGCATTACGTACGCAACGGTGAGCGTGACGGTCGCGTGCGCCTGCTCAAGGGCCTGGATGCCAACAAGGACCAGAGCTACTTCCTGCACGCCGTACCGGAAGTCGCTATCGCGCGCACGCTGTTCCCGGTCGGCGAGATGGAGAAAAGCGAGGTCCGCGCCATCGCCGAGCGCCATGGTCTAGCCACCGCGCGCAAGAAGGACTCTACCGGCATTTGCTTCATCGGTGAGCGGCGCTTCGGTGACTTCCTGAAGCAGTACTTGCCCGCACAGCCTGGCACGATCGAAACGCCCGAGGGAGAGGTCATCGGCGAGCACATGGGGCTGATGTACTATACCCTCGGACAGCGCCAGGGCCTGGGCATCGGCGGCCTGCCCAACCATCCCGATGCGCCGTGGTACGTGGCGGCCAAGGATCTCGAGCGCAACGTGTTGATCGCCGTGCAGGGCAAGCATCATCCGCTCTTGTATACCGACAGCCTGAGCACCGAGCCCGTGGAATGGGTCGCCGGCCAACCACCGGCACCGGAGGTACGCCTCCAGGCCAAGACCCGCTATCGCCAGCAAGATGTCGCCTGTCAGGTTCGCGTGCTCGAAGACGGCGGTGTCGAAGCGTTCTTCGACGATCCCCAGCGCGCCGTCACACCGGGCCAGTCGCTGGTGCTCTACGAAGATGACATCTGCCTGGGCGGCGGCGTCATTCGCGAGACATGGAACCGAGACGCGCGCCAAGGAGACAACGCTGCATGACGCCCACCCCGATCCAAAGCGCACCACAAAGCGCCGTCGCCCGCCAGGCACTGGCCCTTGCGGGCGTCTTCCAGGCCGCCGCAGTGGTCGACGAGCTGGCCCGTACGGGACAGTGCGACGAACGCGCCTGGAATACGCTGATTCATGCCACGCTGGAGACCAATCCAGAAAGCTTCGCGGCGATCTACGGCGGTCATCACAACAATCTGCGTCTGGGCATCGACACCCTCAGCGCGGTGATGGATCGCCAGCGCAACGACCCCGCCGTGATGCGTTACGGCTTCTCGCTGGTGCTGTTGATGCAGAAGCTGCGCAAGGACGATGCCATGCTGGCCTCGCTGGGAGAGCGTCTGGGGCGCGTTCAGGGCCAAGCCAAGCACTTCGGCGAGACGCACGAAAACGTGATCGCCAGTCTCGGTCAGCTCTATCAGGACACGCTGTCCACGTTTCGTTACCGCATCGTCGTACAAGGCGACCCCAGCTTGCTGCAAAGCCGGATGATGCCCGAGCGCGTGCGAGCTGCTTTGCTGACGGGCGTACGTTTCGCCCTGCTTTGGCACCAGCAAGGCGGCCGCCGCTGGAAGCTGCTGCTTCAGCGTCAGTCCATCAAGAAATCACTCAATGCCCTCGACGACCGCTAACGGTCCTCGCCGCGCGATTCGATCCACGACCCGGAAGACGACATCCATGGAACTTTCCGCTCTCACCGCCCTATCCCCCGTCGATGGTCGCTATGGTGCCAAGGCTGCGGCCCTGCGCGAGCATTTCAGCGAGTATGGCCTGATTCGTGCCCGCGTGACCGTCGAAGTCCGCTGGCTGGAACGTCTCGCCGCACATCCGCAGATTACTGAAGTGCCGCCGCTTTCGGCACAGGCCACGGCCTTTCTCGGCCAGCTGGTGAGTGAGTTCTCGGTCGCCGACGCCGAACGCATCAAGGAGATCGAGCGCACCACCAACCATGACGTCAAAGCGGTGGAGTACTTCCTGAAGGAAAAGGTCGCCGACTTTCCGGAACTGCATGCGGTCACCGAGTTCATCCATTTCGCCTGCACCAGTGAGGACATCAACAACCTCTCCCACGGGGTGATGCTGCGCGGTGGCCTCGACACCTTGTTGCCCACGCTGCGTGAGATCGTCACCGCGGTCGAGCGCCTGGCCCACGAGCACGCCGAGCAACCCATGCTTTCGCGCACCCACGGCCAGACCGCCAGCCCCACCACGCTGGGCAAGGAAATGGCCAACGTGGCGTATCGCCTGCGCCGCCAGCTCAAGCAGATCGAAGCCGCCGAGATCCTCGGCAAGATCAACGGCGCAGTGGGTAACTACAACGCTCACCTCACCACCTATCCGGAAATCGATTGGGTCGAGAACGCACGCATTTTCGTCGAGAACTTGGGGCTGACCTTCAATCCCTATACCACGCAGATCGAGCCGCACGACTACATCGCCGAACTGTTCGATGCCATCGCGCGCTTCAACACCATCTTGATCGACTTCGACCGCGACGTGTGGGGCTATATCTCGCTGGGCTACTTCAAGCAGAAGACCGTCGAGGGCGAGATCGGCTCTTCGACCATGCCCCACAAGGTCAATCCCATCGATTTCGAGAATTCCGAGGGCAATCTCGGCCTCTCCAACGCCCTGCTCGGCCACCTCGCCGAGAAGCTACCGATTTCTCGCTGGCAGCGCGACCTGACCGATTCCACGGTACTGCGCAACCTCGGCGTAGGCCTGGCATACGGGCTGATCGCCTACCAGGCCACACTCAAAGGGGTCAGCAAGCTGGAGGCCAATCCGGCCCGCCTCGACGAGGACCTCGATCAGAACTGGGAAGTCCTCGCCGAGCCGATCCAAACCGTGATGCGCCGCTATGGTATCGAGAAACCCTATGAAAAGCTCAAGACGCTGACGCGTGGCAAGCGGGTCGACCAAGCTGGGTTCGCGGCCTTCATCGACAGCCTGGAATTGCCCGACGACGTCAAGACCGAGCTCAAGGCACTGACCCCGGCCACCTATATCGGGAATGCCAGCGAGCAAGCTCGCAAGCTATAAGCTGGAAGCTGGAAGCTGGAAGCTGGAAGCTGGAAGGCAGCATGAGCTCGCCACCCACGGTGCCAAGCCGTTTCTTCCGGTTTCCAGGCGTGCAGCGCCGCTCTGCAAGCTTCACACATGGTCGTGGTTGCCCACTCATCCTTTTCGAGTCCCGAGATTCTTATGTCGAGCGACACTCCCCTATCGATACTCGGCGGTCTCACCGCCGAGACTTTCCTGCGTGACTACTGGCAGAAGAAACCGCTGCTGATTCGTGGCGCATTCCCCGATTTCGCGTCGCCGCTTGCCCCGGAGGAGCTCGCCGGCCTGGCCTGCGAAGACGGCATCGAGGCCCGGCTCGTCGAAGCCCAGGGCCCCGATAAGCCCTGGCAGGTCAGCCATGGGCCTTTCGATGACGCCACCTTCGCGCGCCTGCCCGACCGAGAATGGTCTCTTCTGGTCCAGGCCGTCGATCATTACGTGCCCGAGGTCGCCGCCTTGCTCGAGGCCTTCGATTTCCTACCGCGCTGGCGCCTCGACGACGTCATGGTCAGCTACGCGCCGCCCGAGGGTAGTGTCGGCCCCCACGTCGACAGCTACGATGTCTTCCTGCTTCAAGGCAGTGGCCAGCGCCGCTGGCAACTCGGTGGCGAGCAGCCCGACGACGCCCCCATCGTCTCGGGCGTCGACCTGCGCATGCTCGAACGCTTCGAGGTCACCCCCGGCGAGGACTGGGTGCTCGAACCCGGCGACATGCTGTATCTGCCGCCGCGCATCGCCCATCATGGCGTCAGCCAGAGTGCCGACTGCATGACTTACTCGATCGGCTTTCGCGCGCCCTCAACCGACGAGATCATCACCTCGTTTGCGGACTACCTCGGCGAAATGCAGTCCGAGACCTCGCGTTACACCGACCCCGACCTGCGCCCCACCGAACACGCCGGTCGCGTCGATGACGACGCCATCGCGCGTCTCCGCACACTGATGCTATCGGTGATCGACGATCCGGCGCAGATGACGCAATGGTTCGGACGCGTAATGACCCAACCCAAATATGCCGATCAGCTCGCGCCCCTCGAGACGCCAACCGACAGCGATGCCATTACCGAGGGGCTGTCGAAGGGGCACTACTTGGAACGCTCACTGGGCTCGCGCTTCGCGTTTCATGAGGAGAACGGCCGCACCACGCTGTTTACGGATGGCGACGGCCATGCATGCTCGCCTGAGCTAGCGCGCCTGCTGGCCGATACCGCGCCACTGCATGCCGCCACCCTGGCAGAGCATCTCGACGACGCCGCCCTGTCGCTGCTCACCGAGTTGCTCAATCGCGGTAGCCTGCAGTGGCAGGACGAGGATGCCGAGGACGAGGAGGCGTGACATGACGCTCGAGATCGCAAGCGGTGACTGGACCTCGCTGGGGGCGACTTGTAGCGCGATCCGCAAGGTCGTATTCATCGAAGAACAAAACGTCCCCCAAGCAGAAGAGTGGGATGGCCGCGACCCGCAATGTCTGCATTTCCTACTTCATGTAGATGACCGCGCCGTAGGCACCGCACGTCTCTTGCCGGATGGGCATATCGGCCGCGTGGCGATTCTCGAGGAAGCACGTGGCCAAGGGCTAGGCCTGCATTTGATGGAAGCGATACTCGTGGCGGCTCGAGAAGCCGGCCACCATTCCGTGCACTTGGATGCCCAGACCTACGCAATCCCCTTCTATGAACGTCTGGGCTTTACCGCGCATGGCGATGAGTTCCTCGACGCCAACATTCCCCATTACCATATGAGCCTGCATTTTCAATAAGTTGTCTCGGGCCTTTCTTACCTCTCGGAAAAACACTACATGACGCCACGCCATTCAGGCGTCATGTAGTCAAACTACAACGTCACTTGCGCCTAACTACGCATTGTTGGCCTCGCTTGAGTGCGTCATATTTTTCGTAAAGCCGAAGTTAAAACGGTTGTTTTACCGCAGCGCAATATCCGCGTCGTTACGCGTTTCGCGGCGGAAAAGATCGCACTTCGACTGAACGTGAAATGCCCTTTCGGGCACGCTCTTAACGCTCACGACGACCAAGAGGCAAGCGACATGTCCCAGACACGCGAACAGCAAATCGCTGCGTTGGAACAGGATTGGAACGAGAATCCGCGCTGGAAGGACGTCAAGCGTCCGTACAGTGCCGACGATGTGGTCAGACTCCGCGGCAGCGTCAACGAAGCGCACACGCTGGCCAGCCGGGGTGCCGAGAAGCTCTGGCGACTGGTCAACGGCGAGGCTCGCAAGGGCTACGTCAACTGTCTAGGCGCGCTAACCGGCGGCCAAGCCATGCAACAGGTCAAGGCGGGTATCGAGGCGATCTATCTCTCAGGCTGGCAGGTCGCCGCCGATAACAATAGCTACCTGTCGATGTACCCCGACCAGTCGCTCTATCCGGTGGACTCGGTGCCCAAGGTCGTCGAACGCATCAACAACAGCTTCCGCCGCGCGGATCAGATCCAGTGGCAGAAAGGCGCCAACCCCGGCGATGCCGACTTCGTCGATTACTTCGCGCCCATCGTCGCCGACGCCGAGGCGGGATTCGGCGGCGTGCTCAACGCCTATGAACTGATGACGGCGATGATTCGCGCCGGCGCCAGCGGTGTGCATTTCGAGGACCAGCTCGCCGCAGTCAAGAAATGCGGCCACATGGGTGGCAAGGTGCTGGTGCCCACCCAAGAAGCCGTGCAGAAACTGGTCGCCGCCCGTCTGGCCGCCGATGTGGCAGATACCTCCACCTTGGTCATCGCGCGCACCGATGCCAACGCTGCTGATCTGATCACCGCCGACGTGGATGATTACGACAAGCCCTTCATCACCGGTGAACGCACCGCCGAAGGTTTCTACCGGGTGAAGGCCGGTCTTGATCAAGCCATCGCCCGAGGCCTGGCCTACGCGCCCTTCGCGGATGTGATCTGGTGCGAAACCGCCAAACCGGATCTCGATGAAGCCAAGCGTTTCGCCGATGCGATCCATCGCGAATATCCGGGTCAACTGCTGGCCTACAACTGCTCGCCGTCCTTCAACTGGAAGAAGAATCTCGACGATGCCGAGATCGCCGGGTTCCAGCAAGCCCTGGCCGACATGGGCTACACCTACCAGTTCATCACCTTAGCGGGCATTCACAACATGTGGTACAACATGTTCGATCTCGCCCACAGCTACGCTCAGGGCGAAGGCATGAAGCACTACGTCGAGAAGGTCCAGCAGCCGGAATTCGAGGCCGCCGAACGCGGCTACACCTTCGTCGCTCACCAGCAGGAAGTGGGCACCGGCTACTTCGACGACATGACCAACGTCATCCAGGGCGGAGTGTCGTCGGTGACCGCCCTCAAGGGCTCCACCGAAGAAGCGCAGTTCTGACACGCCACACGCTCCCCCAACGAAAAGGGCGCCCGATGGGGCGCCCTTTTCATTGCCTGACCGGCGATCCGATCAACGCTGCTCGCGCAGAATGCCGAGCATCCGCTTGAGCGGTTCCGCCGCCCCCCACAGCAACTGATCGCCCACCGAGAAGGCGGACAGGTATTCGCCCCCCATGGCCAGCTTGCGCAGGCGCCCGACCGGCACGTCCAGCGTACCGGTCACCGCGGCCGGCGTCAGGCCGCTCAAGGTGGCGTCCTTGTCGTTGGGGATCACCTTCGCCCACTGGTTGTGCTTGGCCAGACGATCCTCGATCTCGTCGAGGGGGACGTCCTGCTTGAGCTTGATGGTGAACGCCTGGCTGTGCGAACGCATCGCGCCGATGCGCACGCACAAGCCGTCGATGGGGATCGGCGAGTCGCCGGTGGCGAGAATCTTGTTGCTTTCGACCCCGCCTTTCCACTCTTCCTTGCTCTGACCGTTGTCCATCGCCTTGTCGATCCACGGCAACAAACTGCCGGCCAGCGGCTCGCCGAACTGCTCGGTGGGGAAATCCCCGCCGCGCATGGCCTGCGTCACCTGACGGTCGATATCCAGGATCGCGCTGCCGGGATCGGCCAGTGCCGATGACGCCGCACCATGCAGCGCGCCCATCTGGGAAAGCAGCTCGCGCATGTGCTTGGCGCCGGACCCCGAGGCGGCCTGGTAGGTCATGGAGGTCATCCACTCCACCATGTTGGCCTCGAACAAACCGCCCAGGCCCAGCAGCATCAGGCTGACGGTGCAATTGCCGCCGACGAATGTCTTGCCGCCATTGGCGAGACTGCGCTCGATGACGTGGCGGTTGACTGGATCGAGCACGATGGTCGCCTCGTCCACCATGCGCAGCGTGCTGGCGGCGTCGATCCAATAGCCCTGCCAGCCGGCCTCGCGCAGCGGGCGGTAGACGCTTTCCGTATAGTCGCCACCCTGAGCGGTGACCACCACGTCGAGACTCTTGAGGGCCTCCAGGTCACGGGCATCTTTGAGGGGCGGCACTTCGACCCCGATGTCGGGGCCAGGCTGGCCGACCTGAGAGGTCGTGAAGAACACCGGTTCGAGGCCGGCAAAATCGCCATCCTCGCGCATGCGTTGCATGAGGACGGATCCCACCATTCCCCGCCAACCGACAAAACCGACTCTAAGCATGTGTCGTCCTCCTGAAATCTACGAATGGGCGTATGGCCATGATACGTGAGCCGCGCTCATTGCGCCTGGAATGCCGCCAACACGGCATCGCCCATCGCCTGGGTCGAGACGGGGGCCGTGCCCTCGAAGGCGATATCGGCGGTGCGCAGTCCCTGATCGAGCACCGTTCCCACGGCGCGTTCGATGCGCTCGGCGAGCTGCGGCGCCTCGAGGGAGTAGCGCAGCATCATGGCCACGGACAAGATCGTCGCCAACGGGTTGGCGACGCCTTGCCCGGCAATATCCGGCGCACTGCCATGGCAGGGTTCGTACATGCCCTGACGTTGTTCGTTGAGCGATGCCGAGGGCAACATGCCGATCGAGCCCGTCAGCATCGCCGCAGCGTCGGAGAGGATATCACCGAACATGTTGCCGGTAACGATGACGTCGAACTGCTTCGGCGCGCGCACCAGCTGCATGGCGGCGTTGTCGACGTACATGTGCGACAGTTCGACATCCGGATACTGCGGCGCCAGTCGCTCCATGACCTCACGCCACAGGATGGTGGCCTCGAGCACGTTGGCCTTGTCTACCGAGCAGAGCTTACCGCCCCGCGCGCGCGCCATCTCGAAGGCCACCCGCCCGATGCGTTCGATCTCGTGCTCGGCGTAGATATAGGTATTGAAGCCGACCTTCTCGCCGTCGCGCTCCTCGATGCCCCGCGGTTGACCGAAATAGATGCCGCCGGTGAGCTCGCGCACGATCATGATGTCCAGCCCGGCGACGATCTCGGGCTTGAGGCTCGAAGCCGAGGCCAATTGCGGATACAACAGCGCCGGACGCAGGTTACCGAACAGGTTGAGGTTCTTGCGCAGCCCCAGCAGTCCTTTCTCCGGACGCTTGGCCAGATCCTCGATCTTGTCCCATTGGGGGCCGCCCACGGCGCCCAGCAATACCGCATCGGCGGCCTTGGCGCTCGCCAGCGTCGCGTCGGGAAGCGGCACGCCATGGGCGTCGATCCCCGCCCCGCCGACCAGACCTTCCTCGATGCTGGCCTCTAGGCCCGCCTCGCGGCACGCGTTGAGGATCTTGACCGCCTCGCGGGTGATTTCCGGGCCGATACCGTCGCCCGGCAGAACGAGAATCTTGCGACTCATGGCGTACTCTCTCGCAACTCGACACATCATCATGAATGACGTGATGATTGGTTCGTGGGTGGCCGGCGCCGCGACGCCGACCACGGGAAGATGGGCGTTCCCTGCCATCCCGACTCATTGAGCCGGGCCTCCCTATCGGTTGTGTCCAGCGTTGTTGTTATTCAAAGGCCGCCGGCGTCATCCGGCCTGGCGGAACAACCACGGCCGCGCCTGGCGATGACGCTTTTCGAAGTCATCGATAGCGTCAGCATCCTTCAAGGTCAGGCCGATATCATCCAGCCCTTCGAGCAGGCATTGCTTGCGAAAGGAGTCGACCTCGAAGGTAAGTGTCTCACCGCTGGGTGTGATGACTTGCTGGCTTTCGAGATCGACATCCAGGCGATAGCCTTCCTCGGCCTCCGCCTCCTGGAACAGCCGATCCACCGTGGCCTCGTCGAACGTGATCAGCAACAGGCCGTTCTTGAAGGCATTGTTGAAGAAGATATCGGCGAAACTCGGCGCGATGATCACGCGAAACCCGAAGTCCTCCAATGCCCAGGGAGCATGCTCGCGCGAGCTGCCGCAACCGAAGTTGCGACGTGCCAACAGCACGCTGGCGCCCTGATAACGCGTCTGGTTGAGCACGAAATCCGGGTTGAGCGGACGCGTGGCGACATCCTGTCCCGGGTAACCTTCATCCAGATAGCGCAGCTCGTCGAACAGGTTGGGACCGAAGCCGGTACGCTTGATCGACTTCAAGAACTGTTTGGGGATGATCAGGTCGGTATCCACGTTGGCGCGATCCATGGGCGCCACGAGGCCCTGATGACGATCGAACTTGCGCATGCTCACGCCTCCTGTACTTGGCTGTCATCGTTGGCGGCGCGCTCGGCCCCGAAGTCGCGCACATCGACGAAGTGACCGGCGATGGCGGCGGCGGCCGCCATGGCGGGACTCACCAGATGCGTGCGCCCGCCATACCCCTGGCGACCCTCGAAATTGCGATTGGACGTCGAGGCACAGTGCTCGCCGGTACCCAACTTATCGGCGTTCATCGCCAGGCACATGGAGCATCCCGGCTCACGCCATTCGAAGCCCGCCTCGAGGAAGATCTTGTCCAGCCCTTCTTCCTCGGCCTGGCGCTTGACCAGCCCGGAACCGGGCACGACCATCGCCAGTTGGATGGTATCCGCCACCTTGCGGCCCTTGGCGACCTTGGCCGCCTCGCGCAGATCCTCGATGCGCGAGTTGGTGCACGAGCCGATGAAGACCTTGTCGAGCTGGATATCGGTGATCTGCTGCCCCGCCTGGAGCCCCATGTACTCGAGGGCACGCGAAACGCCTTGCTGCACGGTCTCGTCGCCGGCAGCGGCCGGATCCGGCACCTGTGCACCGACACCGGCGACCATTTCCGGGCTCGTTCCCCAGGTGACCTGCGGCTCGATCTCGGCGGCGTCGAGTTCGACGACCTTGTCGAACGGCGCATCGTCGTCGGAAACCAGCTCGCGCCAATCGGCGACCGCCGCGTCCCAGTATTCCTCACTGGGGGCAAAAGGGCGCCGACGCAGGTATTCGACCGTGGTCTCGTCGACCGCCACCAGGCCCACGCGTGCGCCGGCCTCGATGGCCATGTTGCAGATGGTCATGCGGCCTTCCATGGACAGGTCGCGAATCGCGCTACCAGCGAACTCGATGGCATAGCCGGTACCGCCGGCGGTGCCGATCTTGCCGATCACCGCCAGCACGATGTCCTTCGCCGTCACGCCGAGCCCCAGTTCACCCTCAACGCGCACCTGCATGTTCTTCATCTTGCGCTGGATCAGGCACTGGGTCGCCAGCACGTGCTCGACCTCAGAGGTCCCGATGCCGTGCGCCAAGGCCCCGAAGGCGCCGTGCGTAGCGGTGTGAGAATCGCCGCAGACGACCGTCATGCCGGGCTGCGTAGCGCCTTGCTCCGGCCCTACCACATGCACGATGCCCTGACGCGCATCGTTGATGCGGAACTCCTCGATGCCGAAGCTCGCGCAGTTGTCATCCAGCGTCTCGACCTGAATGCGCGAGACCGGATCGACGATGCCCGCATTGCCCTCGGAACGCTCCTTGAGCGTGGTTGGCACGTTATGATCCGGCGTGGCGAGATTGGTATCCAACCGCCACGGCTTGCGCCCGGCGAGTCGCAGCCCCTCGAAGGCCTGCGGTGAGGTCACCTCGTGGAGCAGGTGACGGTCGATGTAGATCAACGCCGTGCCATCGTCGCGTTCCTTTACCAGGTGCCGCGACCAGAGCTTGTCGTAAAGAGTCTGGCCTGCCATGGAATCTCCTCCACTCGTGCCTTCCCGACCGGGAAGATTGGGCGATGACGCTCTATGTCGTCTTGCGACATGTCGCTAGCTACGCGCCGCGATAACCGGCGCAACTTCAATGTCCCCAAGCCTAAGGGGGCTTATAGATAAACGCAATTCATGTTATTTATGCTTTGGATTCCAAAGTAGAATACTTCTTCAAGAGAGCGCGCTCATGGATACGCAAAGCCTGCAAGCCTTCCTCGCGGTCGCCGACCACGGCTCGTTCTCGCTCGCCGCGGAACAGCTCCATCTGACCCAGCCCGCCGTCAGCAAGCGCATCGCGGGCCTCGAGGGGCAAGTCGGCGCGCAGCTCTTCGACCGACTCAACCGCCGCGTGACGCTTACCGAGGCCGGTCACACTCTGCTGCCGCGTGCCCGCCAGATTTTGGTGATGTTCGACGACAGCCGCCGCGCGCTTTCCAACCTCAGCGGCGACATCAGCGGCAGTTTGACCATGGCCACCAGCCATCATGTCGGCCTGCACCGTCTGCCACCGCTGCTCAAGGCCTATACCCAGGTCTACCCGGACGTACGCATGGACATGCGCTTTCTGGACTCGGAACAAGCCTATCAAGGCGTGCTGGACGGTGACCTGGAGCTCGCCGTGGTCACGCTGGCCCCGGTCCCCGATCCTGCGCTGACGGTGGTGCCGGTATGGATCGACCAGTTGCGCTTCGTCTGCGGGCGCGAGCACGCCCTCGCCGGACGCGACACGGTCGCGCTGTCGGCACTGTCCGATTACGACGCCGTGCTGCCGGGGCACCTGACCTTCACCCGGGGCATCGTGGTGGACACCTTCGCCCGCGACGGACTGCAAGTGAACGTCTCGCTATCCACCAACTACCTCGAAACCCTCAAGATGATGGTCGCCATCGGCCTGGGCTGGAGCGTATTGCCCGAAACCATGATCGACGACGAGATTGAGGTCATGCCCATCGATCATCTTCCTATCCAGCGTCCGCTGGGCTATCTGTTCCACAAGAGTCGTACTCTCTCCAATGCCGCCAGGGCTATGCTCGAAATGCTGGATGATGCTCGAGACCGCCGCGCCACGCACTGGCCTGAGTGAGCACCAACGCGCTATGGTCGACGTTAATTGATCTCTTCAAGAGCCCCTTCGCCTAAGGCTCATCACCCCGTTCCCCCAAGGAGAGCGCTCCCATGACATCCAGCGTTATTCCCGGTACCCCTCGCTAACAACTGGCTTGTGCGTTCCGCTGGCTGGCCCGCCTCGATATGCACGAAGGCGTCGCCAATCACTGCAGCCTGGCCACCCAGGCGGACGGCAGGCGCTTTCTGGTCAACCCTGAAGGGCGTCATTTTGCGGAAATGCGTGCCAGCGACCTCGTCGAGGTGGATGCCAGCCCCGCACAACGTCCCGAATCCATCGACCCCACCGCCTGGGCCATTCACGGCGCCATGCACCGCCAGGGCCACGGCGTGGGATGCGTGATGCATGCCCACTCGCTCTACGCCACCGCCCTCGCTTGCCTAGAGACGCCGGAGCTGCCTCCGGTGGAACAGAACGCCATGCGCTTCTTCGAGCGGGTGCATATCGATGCCGGATTCGATGGTATGGGACTCGATGAGGAAGCGGAACGCCTCGGCAAGTTGGCCGGCATGGCGCCGATCTTGCTACTTGGCAATCATGGCGTGGTCGCCACCGGACACGACGTCGCCGAAGCCTTCGACCACCTCTACTACTTCGAGCGTGCCTGCCGCTCCTACCTGGTGGCTCGTGCCAGCGGTCTTCCCGTACGTCCCGTCGCGCCCGAGATCGCACGCAAGACCGCCCAGCAATGGGAGGACTATCTGGCGCAAGGCTCGGCGCACATGCACCTTGCCGCCTTGATGCGCCTGCTCGACCGCGACGCTCCCGATTACCGTGATTGAAACTCGTCGGCCGACACCATCATGACGTCGAGCTATCGTCCTCAGCGGGTTTAACACCCAACACCTCGGGAATCGTCTGCCGCACATAGCGGCCGGGGGCGGGTTCGATGGGCTTCAGTTCGCCCTCTCCCGGATGACGCGCCGCGACCGTTTTATCAGGATCGGCGTAGCGGTTGTCGGTCATCCAGGCTTGCCAATGCGGCCACCAGGATCCCTCCTGAAACGTCGCCGACTCGAGCCAGGCATCGGGATCGTCGGGGATCTCATCATGGGTCCAGTAGCCGTACTTGCGTTTCGCCGGTGGATTGACGATTCCTGCGATATGCCCCGCGCCCCCCAGCACGAAGGTCACCGGCCCCTTGGGCAGTCGAGCTCCCAAATAGCTACCTCGCCATTTGGCGATGTGGTCATCGCGCGTGGAGACGAAATAGCTCGGTGTCGAGATCTTCCGTAGGTCGATCTTGACGCCATCGAGCTCTATGCCGCCGGGCTGGACGAGACGATTCTCGCGATACATATGGCGCAGGTACCAGCCATGGGTACCCGCTGGCAGGTTGGTGCCGTCGCTGTTCCAATACAGCAGATCGAACGCCGCCGGCGCCTCGCCCTTGAGATAGTTGCTGATATAGAACGACCAGAAAAGATCGTTCTCGCGCAGCAGGTTGAAGGAAAACGCCATGGCACGACCATCGAGGTAGCCGTCACGCGCTAGCTGACGTTCGATGCCGGCCAACACCGGCTCACTGAGAAAGACACCGATTTCGCCGGGATCACTGAAATCCTGCAGCGTCGCCATGTAGGTCACAGAACGCACCTTGCGACCACGCAGACTACTCGTCAGATACGCCACCGTGGTCGCCGCCAGCGTGCCGCCGATGCAGTAACTCAACAGGTTGACGGATTTCTCACCACAGGCTTGCTCGATGGCGCCCATGGCGGCGACCGGCCCCGACTGCATGTAATCGGCCCAGGTCAGGTAACGCTGCTCGGGCCCGGGATTGCGCCATGAGATCATGAACACCGTATGCCCTTGCGCCACTAGCCATTTCACCAGCGAGTTATCCGGGCGCAAGTCGAGCACGTAATACTTGTTGATCCAGGGCGGCACGATCAGCAGCGGCGTCTTGAAGACCTCCTCGGTACTCGGGGTGTACTGAATCAGTTGCATCAAATCGTTTTCGAAGACCACCTCGCCCGGTGTGATGGCAAGGTTCTCACCCAACCGAAAGGCGCTGCGGTCGCTCATCGCGACGTTGAGTCCCTCGGCGGAATTGGCCAGATCCTCGCGCAAACGCTTGAGGCCCTCGACAAGATTTTGTCCGCGCGTTTCGAGTGTCTTGCGGACCACTTCCGGATTGGTAGACACGAAATTGCTCGGCGCGAGCGCATTGACGTACTGCCGCGCATAGAATTCCAGTTGATGGCGTGTCTGCTGCGTCAATCCGCCGAGATTCGCCAACAACTCGTCGACGGCACGCACGAAGAGCAAATACTGCTGAAGGATATAGCGATAGAAGGGATGCGAGTGCCAGGCATCATCGCGAAAGCGTCGATCCTCGGGACTCGGCTCGATCACTGCAGGTACATTCTCGCCCATGAGCTCCCGCAGAGCATTCTGCCAGACACGCAGTTGATCCTGCGCCAGACGCATCTGCACGGTATAGACCGCCGGCGCATTGAAGACCATGGCCTCGGCGCCGATACGCAGACTCTCCTGCATGTCGGCATACACCGAAGCACCCGCGTCGCTGGGCCACAACCGATTGAAGGCTTCCTGCATGAGGGATTGGTATTGCTCACCGAACTCGCTCACCTGACGTTGCCAGGCGTGCGGGTCACCGAAGGTATCATTGCCTTCCTCGGGCCCTTGCCACATACGTCATCTCCCCGCATCGCAAAACGGTTCACGCGCATGCGCGCCGTCGGCAGCCGCCTGTCTTCGCGACTGCCGGGGACATGGCACGTGATGCCTGCTGTTCTATTCTTTGTTTTTGCTGGTACTGCTACTACGTGAAGAGGACGATTGGCTATTGTTGCTCGCCGCCTTGGCGGGTTCGGACGCCGCCTTCATGTTCTCAGAGGCTTGATCGGCAGCCTGCTGCCCCGTTTCGGACATCATCTCTTCCAGGTCGGCCTTGAACTTGAGGCTGATGTCGGCCATTGCGCGGGCGTCTTCCAGCATTTGCTTGGAAAGCGAATTCAGCATGTCGGCCTGCTGGGTGGTGAAATCGCGCGCGTCCTCGGCATCCTTGACCTCGGAAGCAGCCCGCATACGCTCGACGCCCAGTTGGCTATAGCGCTTCATGGCATCGAGCTGGTATTCGGTCATCCGCTCCATGTTGTCCAGCATCAGACCGTTGAACTTGCGCATTGGCTCGAAAAAGCCACGCGTCTGTTCGGAAAAGGCACTAAACATTTTGTCCTGCATGACGGATTCCTCCTGGAGGATCTAAGGCAAGGCCAGTGCATTTATGCTGCACTGCACAAATAATAGCCCCACCCCTTGGAGCTTGCAATTGACATATGTCAAGACCCTAGGTCTTTTTTCGTTTCGAATTGTGAGTCTCTCCATCACTTTGTGTATCGGCCTGGCGCAGCATATCCATCAACATCTGCTGGTAGTGGCCGAAACTGGCGACGCCCTGCGCCATGCCCTGCTGTAGGAAAGGCTGCATGAGACTCCAAGGATCGTAGCCCTCCACCCCAGCTTCCATCTGCTGGCGGATGTGGGCCATCAACTCCTGTTGAAAGACTTCGACATCCGGTAGCCCCATCGCCTGGCGCAATTCCTGCGGGGTCAGATCGAACTCGACATGGACTTTCATGCGCTGCTCCCATTGCCTGACTCTTTTCAGTGTAGCGAGCTATGGCCGAAACGTGAGCGACGGACACGAAAAAGCCCGCCTGAAACAGGCGGGCTCGGTTCTTGGATGACGCCGGTCATGCTTGGCTGAACGAAGCGCCTCAGCCCAAACGCGGCGTAGTCACCTCGACATCGGCGTTCTGCGCGCGATGGCGCAGATAATGATCCATCAGCGTCAGCGCCATCATCGCCTCGGCAATCGGCGTGGCCCGAATGCCCACGCAAGGGTCATGACGTCCCCGGGTGACGACCTCCACGGCCTCACCGTGGATGTCGATCGAACGCCCCGGCTGGGTGATGCTGGAGGTCGGCTTGAGCGCCAGATGCGCCACCAGTGTCTGACCGGAACTGATGCCACCCAGTACGCCACCGGCATGATTGGAGAGGAAACCCTCGGGCGTCATTTCATCGCGATGCTCGCTGCCGCGGCTTGCCACGGCGGCGAAACCGTCGCCGATCTCCACGCCCTTGACGGCATTGATGCTCATCAAACCGTGGGCCAGTTCGGCATCCAGACGATCGAAGACCGGCTCGCCAAGTCCCACCGGCACGCCCTCGGCGACGACGGTGATTCGCGCACCGACACTGTCCTGGTCGCGGCGCAACTGATCCATGAAAGCCTCGAGTTCAGGGACCTTGTCCGGATCGGGACAAAAGAACGGATTGCTATCGACCGCTTCCCACTGTTTGAAATCGATGCCGATGGGGCCCAGCTGACTCATGTAGCCACGTACGCGGATGCCCTGCGACGCCAAGTACTTGCGCGCGATAGCCCCGGCAGCGACGCGCATGGCCGTCTCGCGGGCGCTCGAACGTCCACCGCCGCGATAGTCACGAATCCCGTACTTGTGGTGGTAGGTGTAGTCGGCATGCGCGGGGCGGAACTGGTCCTTGATCTTCGAATAGTCCTTGGAGCGCTGGTCGGTATTCTCGATCAACAGACCAATCGGCGTGCCGGTGGTAACGCCATCGAAAACACCCGAGAGGATGCGCACCTGATCGGGTTCGCGGCGCTGTGTGGTGTACCGAGAGGTGCCCGGCCGCCGACGATCCAGATCGTGCTGCAAATCAGAGGCGTCGAGCTCGAGCCCCGGTGGGCATCCGTCGACGATGGCGCCTAACGCTTCGCCGTGGCTCTCGCCGAAGGTGGTGACGGTGAACAACTTGCCAAAGGTATTGCCGGACATTCCGCGCTCCTCAACGATCAGGCGAACGATGCCGCATAGTGGTCGAGCTCAGCGGCGGTTAGCGCGAATACGCCCTCGCCGCCCCGCTCGAACTCGAGCCACAAGAACGGAACTTCGGGAAACGCCGCGTCGAGATGCCGCGCGGAATTGCCCACTTCGACGATCAACACGCCCTCGTCGGTCAAATGCTCGCGTGCCTCGCGCAGCATACGGCGCACGATATCCAAGCCATCGTCGCCCGCCGCCAGAGCCAGGCTCGGCTCGTGGCGGAACTCGGCCGGCATTCCCGCCAGATCACGCGCGTCCACATACGGCGGATTGGAAACGATGATGTCATAGCGCTGACCGGCAACGCCGGCGAACAAATCCGAGGTCACCGCACGCACGCGCTTACCAACATCGTGATGCACGATGTTGGCCTTGGCCACCGCTAGCGCCTCGGGGCTGATATCCACGAGATCGACCTCGGCCGTGGGCAGATACAGCGCCGTGGCGATGCCGATGCATCCCGACCCGGCACATAGATCCAGCACCCGCGTCGGCGACCACTGGGGGAACCAGGCCGCGAAGCCGTCCTCGACCAGCTCCGCGATCGGCGAGCGCGGGATCAGTACCCGCTCGTCGACCTCGAAGGGATGGCCGGCGAAGAAGGCCTCGCCCAGCAAATACGGCAGCGGCGTGCGCTGCTCGATGCGCTGGCGCACCAGGCTCACGACACGGCGACGCTCGATCGGCAACAGGCGGGCATCGAGCACTGCGGGGTCGACATCCCAAGGCAGATGCAACGCGCCCAGCACCAGCGCCACCGCCTCGTCCCATGCGCTGGCCGTGCCATGTCCGAAGTGCAGGCGGTGCGCGTTGAATTCACTGGTCGCCCAACGCAGACAATCGCGCAACGACACCAGCCCTTCGGCCAGTGACGCGTCGTCGAGGGTCAGCGTGGAAACGTCGGTCGGTCGGGAAGCAGGCACGAAGCATCCTGTTAAGCGGTTCCATGGAATCGGGGATTGTACCCGGAGCGCGCGCCGGTTCACAGTCGTGGGCAAGTCGCTATACTGGGTGACCTTTCAACCGACCGTGCCGCCTGGGGAGTTTCGTCATGAGCCGACGCCGTGGCCAGCCCGACGACGCCGATATCAACGTGTTTCGTCAAGCGCTGGAAGACGCCGGCGTGCATCGCCTGCATACCAATCGCGCCGATACCGGACGCCCGCGCCGCCGCGACGACGAGGCCGTGGCGGAGCGCCGTGCCGCCGCCACCAGCGCCGATACTCAAGCCCCCACCAGCCGCACCAGTGACGGGCGTGTCGAGCCGGTGCACCCCAGCGAGGCATTGGAATTCGCGGTCCCCGACCTTCCCTACCGAACGCGGACACAACTCAAGCGCGGCAATATCGAATGGGAAGCCGGCCTGGACCTTCACGGATACACCGTCAACGAGGCACGCGAGCAACTCGAAACCTTCCTTCACGACGCCCACGGGCAACGCTGGCGCTGTGTGCTGGTGGTGCACGGCAAGGCGCGCGCGTCGCTGCTCGGCGAGGGCGACGATTACCCGGTCATCAAGAGCCACGTCAATGCCTGGCTACGCGAATGGCCCGCCGTGCTTGCCTTCTGCTCGGCACGCGATGCGGATGGCGGCACCGGCGCGGTGTATATCCTGCTCCGCCGACGCGGCGATGCCGTATAACCAGCCGCCACCGGTCACGAATATCCAAGTTCTAAGTTCTAAGTTTTAAGTTTTAAGTTTTAAGTTTTAACACATCTAAGCTTTAACTCGACTTGCGCCTGGCAGGCGTCATCAGCGGATGATACTTGGCTTCAGTCACGTCCCCTCCGGTCACGGTCATGTCGCGATCCCCCTCGTAACGGTCGATGGCCTGCGCGGCCAGATGATGCCCCAATTGAATCAGCGCCTCGGCACGATGAAACTCATAGGCACCGCAGACGCTCTTGGGCACTTCGATCAAGATATCGGGGGGATACCCGGCCACTTTGTATTTGGCCAATGCCGCCTGAGTGATATCGAACGAGGCCAGCATCATGTCGAGCTTGCTCCAGGCGCGTTCGGTCGCCGCTTGTTCGGAGGACTCGCTATCCTCGCCGTCTTCCTGGCCGTTGCCGAACATGTGCTGCACACGCTCGCGCACACCTCCCAGCCAGCCGCCGAACCCTTGTCCGCGCGATTCACGCTCGCGCTCGCGAGCCTCTTCTTGGGCCGCTTCCTCGGGCGGCAGCATTTCCTCGAGCGTCACTTGTCGGGAAGTCTGCGCGGTGGAATTGACCGCCACTACCAGGTCGGCGTGAACCGCCACGGTGGGAATGATCGGCAATGGGTTGAGCAAACCGCCATCGACGAGAACATGCCCATCCAGATGCACCGGCGTGATGATGCCGGGAACCGCGATGGAGGCACGGATCGCGCGCAAAAGCGGACCGCTCTGGAACCAGATTTCCTTCTGCCGATTGAGGTCGGTAGCCACGGTCGTCAACGGAATGCTCAAATCCTCGATGCGGATATCTCCGATCAGGCTCTCGAGCTTGTTCATCACCTTGCTGGCACGCATCGCCCCCATCGGACTCCAGGTTACGTCGACCAGCTTGAGCACATCGAAGTAATCCAGTTGGCATACCCAGTCGCGGTATCGATCAAGCTGGCCAGCCGCATAAATACCGCCCACCAGGGCGCCCATCGAGCAGCCCGAAATGGCGGCGATCTCGTATCCGCGGGCCACTAGCTCGTCGATCACGCCGATATGCGTATAGCCCCGCGCGCCACCACTGCCCAGTACCAACGCCACTCGCTTGCCCATGTCAGCCTTCTCCTTCAAACATGACGCCTCGTCGTCTCATTCGAGTCGGCGATGATAGCCTCGGCCACAGCGTCGACGGCGTGCGCTTCGAGATGCAGATGATGTCCACCAGGCAGCAGCACGCGCGTGAGCCGAGCGATGGCGTCACGGGCACGTTGGGCGTAGGCACGCTCGGCGAGAATACCCTGCTCGCCTTCGATCAACAGTACCGGGGCTTCGATGTTATTCAGTAACGACAGCATCTGCTCGGTGGTAAAGCGCACCAACGAGGGACGCAGCAAGCGACCGTCGGAGCGCAAGCGTACGTGGCCATCGTCTTCCACATCCAGGTTGCGGCGCACCAGGGGCGTAGCCGTGTCGGTATCGATGGGCGTCACACCGCCCGCCACGCGTGCCGCGATCGCAGTGGCCTCGTCGGGATAGCGCGGCACCGTGGAACGCGAGCGACGCCGCTGGATCAACCCCATGCGCAGTTGCTTGGCGGTATCGTCGACCTCGGTAGTCAATGTCCCCAGGCCATCGAGCAGCACCAAGCGCTCGACACGCTCCGGCATCGCGGCCGCCACCAGACATGAGACTGCCGCACCCATCGAATGCGCGAGCAGCGGCGCACTGTCGAGCCCCAATGCATCGAGCGCGTCCAACACGTCCAACGTATATTCCCAGATCGGGTAATCGCCGCCCTCGGCACGCGGCAGCGAGCGCCCATGGCCAGGGAAGTCGATCGCGACGATGCGAATCCCCAGACGCTCGACCAGCAACGGGGCCAAGCGCGAAAAGCTCTCGGCGTTATCCAGCCAGCCATGCAGCGCCAACCACACGGGCGCGTCGGCATCGCCCCAAGCCAGAGCCGCGAGTCGCCCATGGGCCAGATTAAGAGATTCGGGTTCGCGCATGAAGACTCCCACAGTTGATCGGTCGAGGACCCGCTCGCCACATCGCCGCCCTCATCGGTCATGGGACGTTTGAAGCGCGGCACTGGGCCTAGCAGGCTAACGGGTTTACCATAAACCTTTTCGTTTCCCAAGCCGACCAAGGAACAAGGAATCCTGCGTGCCAAGATCTCGACCTCCCCGCCCCACCCGTCTGCGTAATACCCTCTTTTGGCTCGTCGTAGCCGTCGCCATCATCGTGGGCTTCGTCCTCGCCGGGCAAGGAAACTGACCGCTCATGGACCTGCTGGCCGTTTTCTCGCATACGCTGCAAGTCACACTACCCGTCTTCGCCATGGTGTTTCTGGGGATCGTCTTCAAACGCATCGGCTGGATCGATGCGCATTTCATTTCCATGGCCTCGGCATTGGTGTTTCGCGCCACCATGCCGACACTGATTTTCCTTAGCATCGTTCGCGCCGATCTGGACGTCGCCCTGCAGCCGGGATTGATCGTCTACTTCCTAGGCTTTTCGGTACTGAGTTTCTTCCTTGCCTGGGGCTGGTCCATCTGGCGCTGCCCCCATGCCGAGCGCGGCGTTTTCACGCAAGGAGCTTTCCGCGGTAATTGCGGAATCGTCGGCTTGGCCCTTGCCGCCAACCAGTACGGCGACTACGGGTTGTCGCTAGGAAGCATCCTCGTCGGCGGCATCATCATCGTGTACAACGTCTTGTCGGCGATCATTTTGGCCTATTACAGCGCAGGTGCACGATCGGGCATCGGCGCGATTCTCAAACATATTGCCAAGAACCCGCTCATCCTGGGTGTCTTATTGGCGATTCCCTTTGCGTATTTCCATATCGACCTGCCCGCCTGGCTGCTCACCTCGGGCGACTATTTCGGCGCCATGTCGCTACCGCTGGCCTTGGTCTGTATCGGCGGTACATTGTCGTTCACCTCCGTCAAACAGAGTAGCGGCCTTGCACTGGATGCCAGCCTCTGGAAGGTCGTATGGCTCCCCCTTCTAGGGGTATTGGGCGCCTTCGCGCTCGGCTATCGTGGTCGCGAGCTGGGCATTCTCTTTCTCTTCTTCGGTAGCCCCGGCGCTGCAGCGAGCTTCGTCATGGCCAAGGCCGTGCATGCCAACGCCAAGCTCGCCGCTAACATCATCGTCATCACCACCGTCGCCTCGTTGTTCACCCTCAGCGCCGGGGTATTCATACTGAAACTAGTGGGCTGGATCTAAAAACGTTTCTCACCACTAAGCCTTACCGTATTTGCCAAGAGTTTGCGTCCCTTATCACAAACTGCGATTAAGTGAATATGGCAATGACAAGGAGTCCCCCGCTGCATGCTTGACAGTTATAGTGCGCTCGCTGGGCAATTCTTTGGCGTGATATCGCTGATACTCTGCCTGCTTGCCTTCGCCAGTAAGCGGGATGAGCGGCTGATGGGCCTATTGCTCTCCGCCAATGTGGCCTTCGCGTTGCAGTTCATCCTGTTTGAGAGCTGGACGGCAGCGGCGTTGACAGTGCTGGTGATCGTGCGCATCGCACTCGCCCGGCGCTATCCGGGCAGCAAGGGTGTCATGGCGGGCGTGCTTGTCGCCAGCGGTGTGGCGGCACTGTTGACCTGGCAAGGGTGGGCAGACGTGCCTGCCATCGTGGCGATGACGGTGGGAACGGTGGGTATGTTTCTATTCCACGGCATATCCATGCGCATCTGCTTGGGGCTCGCAGCATTATCATGGTTTCTCAGCCATGCCTTGGTGGGCTCAGTAGGCGGCATGCTTGCCGAGGCGCTGGTATTCGTTACCAACGCCATCACCATCTATCGCCTAGCCCGCGCCAGACGCCGCTACCCACAAGCGTTCGACTAACATTGGCGAACGTTGCGTTTAACCGTAGATATCCTGACTGCGCAGATAATCATCATAACTGCCGCTGAAATCGACGATATCGTCGTCCTTCATCTCGATGATGCGAGTGGCCAAGGAGCCGACGAACTCGCGGTCATGGCTGACGAAGATCAAGGTGCCGGGATAGTTCTCCAGCGCCAGGTTGAGCGCTTCTATCGACTCCATGTCGAGGTGGTTGGTGGGTTCATCCATCACCAGCACGTTGGGCTTCTGCAGCGCCAGCTTACCGAACAGCATCCGTCCCTGTTCGCCCCCTGAGATCACCTTGACCGACTTACCGATGTCATCGTTGGGGAACAGCATCCGGCCCAGCGCACCGCGTACGGTCTGCTCACCTTCCGTGGTCCACTGTCGCATCCATTCGAAAAGCGTCTCACCGCCTTCGAAATCATCGGCGTGATCCTGGGCGAAGTAGCCCACTTCTGCCGCATCGGTCCATTTCACCTCGCCCGAATCCGGTGTCATCGTGCCCACCAGACAATTTAGCAGGGTCGTCTTACCAATCCCGTTGGGTCCGATGATAGCGACTCTCTCGCCGGCTTCGATCTGCAAATCGAAGCGATCAAACAGCACGTTGTCACCCCACGCCTTGGAGAGCTTCTCGGCGTTCAACGCATGTCGGTGTATCTTTTTGGTCTGCTCGAAGCGAATGAACGGGCTGACCCGTGACGACGGCTTGACCTCCTCGAGCTGGATCTTGTCGATCTTGCGTTGGCGCGACGTGGCCTGCTTGGCCTTGGAGGCGTTGGCCGAGAAGCGGCTGACGAATTGCTGTAACTCGGCGATCTCCGCCTTCTTCTTGGCGTTATCGGCATGCAAGCGCTCCCGCGCTTGGGTAGCAGCGGTCATATACTCATCATAGTTACCCGGAAACAGCGTCAGCTCGCCGTAGTCGAGGTCCGCCATATGGGTACAGACGCTATTCAAGAAGTGACGGTCGTGAGAAATGATGACCATGGTCGAGCTACGTGAACGCAGAATCCCCTCCAGCCACCGGATAGTATTGATATCCAAGTGGTTGGTAGGTTCATCGAGCAACAGTACGTCGGGATCGCTGAACAGCGCTTGAGCCAGCAGCACACGCAGTTTCCAGCCCGGCGCCACCACGCTCATCGGCTGGGTGTGCTGCGCAAGCGGAATGCCAAGACCGAGCAGCAACTCCCCCGCGCGCGCCTCTGCTGTATAACCGTCGAGTTCGGCGTAACGCACCTCGAGATCGGCGACTTTCATGCCATCTTCCTCGGACATTTCAGCCTGCGAATAGATACGCTCGCGCTCGGCGGTCACCTCCCAAAGCTCGGTGTTACCCATGATCACGGTGTCGATGACACGCTCGTTCTCGAACGCGAACTGATCCTGACTCAGCTTACCGAGCCGTGTGGTGGCGTCCTTCATCACCTGGCCGTTGGTGGGTTCCAGGTCGCCACCCAGAATCTTCATGAAGGTAGACTTGCCGCAACCATTGGCACCGATCAGGCCATAGCGGTTGCCCTCTCCAAACTTAACGGAGACATTTTCGAATAACGGCTTGGCGCCGAACTGCATGGTGATGTTGGCGGTAGAGAGCAAAATCGGGGTTCTCGCGGGAAACGGCGTGAATGAAGCGACGGCGGACCCGGCGGTACGAGCCCCAACCTATGTCGAGGCGGCATTGTACGCGCTGGCAACGACCAACGTCAGCGCCATCCTCTAATTACGCACTCTGGTACGTGATACACCAACCATAAAGGCCACTCCGAAGAGTGGCCTTGAGTACCCGAATGGTGTCGATAGCGACGCTGGGAATCAGCTCTCGCGTTTACCGTCGACCAAACGATCCAACTTGAACGGATTGCTCTGCTTGATCGCTTCCGGCAGAAGGTCGTCGGGCAAGTTTTGGTAGCAGACCGGACGCAGGAAGCGATAAATAGCTGCAGTCCCCACGGACGTCGTGCGTGAATCCGACGTTGCCGGGAACGGACCGCCATGGACCATCGCGTCACACACCTCGACACCGGTCGGCCAGCCGTTGACCAGAATACGACCCGCCTTGCGTTCAAGCGTCGGCAATAGTTGGCGCGCCACATCGAGATCGGCGTCATCCATTTGCAACGTCACTGTTAGTTGGCCTTCCAGGTGCTCGGCGACCTTAGCAAGTTCGGCCGCATCGGCACATTCGACGACCAACGAGGTGGCGCCAAACACTTCGCCCTGCAACGCCTCGTCACTCAAGAAGTCCTGCGCCGAGGTCACGAACAGGCCGGTTTGACACTGGTTCGGACCTTCGCCCTTCTCGCCGCGCGCCACTTCCTTCGCCTTGCCATTACTCACCAGCGCGCCGACACCGTTTTCGTAGGCCTCATGGATGCCCGGCGTCAGCATGGTCTGCGGCGCACTGCCCTTGACCGCGTCACCAGCAGCAGCAAGGAACGCATCGAGTTCCGGCCCCTTGATCGCGATGACCAATCCCGGGTTAGTGCAGAACTGGCCCGCGCCCATGTTGAGCGATCCTACGAAGGCCTTGCCCATCTCCTCGCCGCGCGCCTTGAGCGCCGCCGGCAGTGGGAAGACCGGATTGATCGAACTCATCTCGGCATAGAACGGGATCGGTTCGGCCCGCGACTGGGCGGCTTTCCACAAAGCCAGGCCGCCACTGCGTGATCCGGTGAAGCCAGCCGCCTTGATGCGAGAATCGGTGACCAGGGCAGTACCCACCTCGCGACCAGAACCGAATATCAGTGAGAAGACGCCTTCCGGCAGCCCGCACTTCTTGACTGCAGACTGAATGGCGCGGCCAACCAACTCGCTGGTGCCCGGATGGGCGGCATGTGCCTTGACGATGACTGGGCAGCCTGCAGCCAGTGCAGAAGCGGTGTCGCCACCGGCGACGGAAAACGCCAGCGGGAAGTTGCTGGCACCGAAGACGACGACCGGACCGAGCGCTATGTGACGCTGGCGCAGGTCGACACGCGGCATCGGCTGACGATCCGGCAATGCCGGGTCGACGCGGACATCGAGCCATTCACCGTCACGCACGACGCGAGCGAACATGCGTAACTGACCGCAGGTACGGCCGCGTTCGCCCTGAATACGCGCCTGGGGCAGACCTGACTCAGCCACGGCGCGCTCGATCAGTTCGTCACCGATCGCCTCGATCTCATCGGCGACGGTTTCGAGGAACTTGGCGCGATCCTCGAGCGAGGTCTCGCGGTAGGTATCGAAGGCGCTCCAGGCCAACTCGCAGGCACGCTCGACGTCCACTTGCGTACCGCCCGGATAAGCCGGTTCCAGTGTCTCGCCCGTAGCCGGGTTGACGGCATGAATCGCAGCCCCGGTGCCATGCACGGTCTGCTGGCCGATCAATAAACTACCTTCCAGTGTCATGATCTACTCCTTGTGCGGATTGAATACGTATATAAGCAGTACCCATCACTCCCGATAGGAGGCATAGGTATTGCTCGCACGGCTCAGATGGTGGCGCATCGCATCGCGGGCCGCATCCGCGTCGCCAGCGATAATCGCCTCGAGAATATCGGCATGCTCATCGGCAACACGCTCCAGATAACGATGCGTCGCCACCGTATCGAGTTCGACGGAAAGCAACTTGGCACGGGGGATTGCGCCCAGATTCAACTGCTCGTACACCGTGGTGAAGGCCGGATTATGCGTGGCTTGCGCCACCGCGAAGTGAAAAGAGAAATCTTCTTCCCGTGCCTGGGACTGATGCTGGAACGCCTCGATGAATCGCGCATGTGCCTGACGAAGCCGCTCGATATCCGCCTCGTCGCGCCGCCACGCTGCCAGCGCGGCGGCTTCCGGCTCCAGCGTCAAGCGCAATTCGAGAATTCCCAGGATATCCTCGACCGTGGTCAGGCTGATCCGCTTGGCAGGATACGCTTCCTCCGGCGCGCAGCGGAGCACCCGCGTGCCGATACCGCGCCGCGTCTCGACCAGCCCCAGCGACTTGAGATGCGTAATGGCCTCACGAACGACGGTACGGCTGACGCCGAACATATCGCACAAGCCATTCTCAGGCGGTAGCTTATCGCCGACGGCGATCTCGCCCGCTGTAATAATCGCCTCGAGCTGCTGAGACACCTGTCGGGACAAGCTCCCTTGCTGGGAGACACGTTTAACGCCAAGTGAGTTCATAGGTCATGTGTCGCTTGCATGGGTATTCACTCATTGTTCATTCAACCATTCAACGTACCAATGCCGGACGCTTGGGATCGAACGCCCACCCGGGAATCAGATACTGCATCGCCATGGCATCATTGCGCTGCGTGACGTCAAGACGCTTATAAAGCTGGTGAGCTTCCATCAACTTATCCTCGTCCAGCTCGACGCCGAGCCCCGGCGCGGACGGTACCTTCAGCTTGCCGTCCCGGATCTTGAACGGCTCTTTGGTGATACGTTGACCATCCTGCCAAATCCAGTGAGTGTCGATGGCAGTGATCTCACCCGGGCAGGCCGCTGCCACATGCGTCATCATCGCCAACGAGATGTCGAAGTGATTGTTGCTGTGCGAGCCCCAGGTCATGCCCCACTCATTGCACAGTTCGCCGACCATCACCGCGCCCTGCATGGTCCAGAAGTGGCAGTCCGCGAGGGGAATATCAACTGAATTAAGCTGTACGGCATACTGCAACTGTTTGAAGTCGGTGGCGATCATGTTCGTCGCGGTAGGCAAGCCGGTGCGCTTCTTGAACTCCGCCATGGTCTCACGACCGGAATAGCTTTCTTCCTGACCACAGGGATCTTCAGCATAGCTCATCAGATGCTTGACCGGCTCCAGAACACGCACCGCTTCATCGAGCGACCAGGCACCATTGGGATCCAGGGTCAGCCGCGCCTCGGGAAACGCCTCGTGGAGCGCGCGGATGCAGTCGGCTTCTTCTTCACCGCGCAGTACGCCACCCTTGAGCTTGAAGTCCCTGAAGCCATATCGCTCATAGGCGGCCTTGGCCAAGTTGGCAACAGCCTCGGGGGTCAGCGCCTCCTTGCGCCGTACTTCATCCCAGGCATCCTGCGGGTTCTCGGCTTTAGGATAAGGCAGATCGGTCTTGTCCGGATCACCGAGCAGAAACAGATAACCCAATACCTCGACTTCGTCGCGCTGGCGACCGTATTGTCCCAATAGATCCGCCACCGGCATGCCCAACGCTTGGCCCAGAAGATCAAATAGCGCGGACTCGATGCCCGTCAGCACATGCACCGCCACGCGCAGGTCAAACGTCTGACGACCCCGCTCTTCACGGCCGTTTTTAGCCAAGAGCTGTTTCGTTTGATTCAGCGTCTTCTTGATGTCTGTGACACGCGCCCCCTCGACCAGCTCCCGGCACTGCTCCAGCCCGTTGAGAATACCCGCACTCGAAGGAATCTCTCCCACACCTTTATTACCCGCGTCGTCTTCGAGAATCACCACACAACGAATGAACCAAGGCGCATGTCCACCGCTCAGGTTGAGCAGAAAGCCATCGTAGCCGGCGATCGGCACGACGTTCATCTTGATGATCTTGGGAAACATGCTTTTCTTCCTGATTCAGGAGATCACGATCTCAGCCCACTCACACCAGGGCAACCAGCCTCATGACGGATCTCTTAGCTTGACCAGCTCGTCGTGAAGCTTTTGGGGAATTATCACCCCTTCTGCCTGGCTACGTTTTCTGGCCCCATATCGTCGCTGCGATGGTAAGCGAGCCCCTTGGGCCGTGATACCCTCGAACAAGGCTTCGGCCTGTTGTAAACGCGTTGCAACACCAGTGCCGAGGAAAGCATGAGGGTCCATGGCCAGGATGAATTCGCCATGCTGCGGCGCCCCTTCGTCACTGCCATCCGCCGGACGGGTTTGATGACCCAGGCGATCGCCGATGAGGGGCCCGGCCAGCAGTTCGATCATGATCGACAGTGCGGCCCCCTTGTGACCACCGAACGGAAGGAGCGCCCCGGCCAATGCGGCCGATGGATCAGTCGTCGGCTGGCCCGTCTCGTCGAGCGCCCAGCCTTCGGGGATCGACTCACCCGCCCGGCGGTGCAGTTCAACCTCGCCGCGTGCCACCACGCTGGTAGCGAAGTCGAAGACGAAAGGCTCGCTCTCCGGCCGCGGCCAGGCAAACGCGATGGGATTAGTACCCAATAATGGCGAGTGGCCACCCGCTGGAGCGACGTACGCATGGCTCGGCGTCATCGCCAACGCGACTAAGCCCTGGTTGGCCAAGGATTCCACCTCAGGCCACAACGCGGAAAAGTGAAAGGCGTTTTTGACAGCCAGAACCGCCACGCCGGTGGCACGCGCCTTCTCAATAAAAGGCTCCCGAGCGGTCTCGAAAGCCAGTAGCGAGCATCCGCCTCGAGCATCGACACTGATCACACCGGGCGCTTTTTCGTGAATCTCAGGTACGGCCCGAGGCTCGACACCGCCATACCGAACGGTGCGCACGCAATCCAGCAACCTATACATCCCATGCGAGTGGCATTCGTCCCGCTGCGCGGCCATCACGCTACGGGCAATGGCAGCCGCCTGGTCCTGGGAAAAGCCATTTTGCTCAAGAACATCGATACTCAGCGTCCAGGCGTCCTCAAGCGATAGCCTTGTCTGATGATCATTCATGAGTGCCTCCCAACGACTGACAAATCACCATGGAGTTTTCATTTGTCATCCGGATGCCCAGCCGCGACGAACTTGCCTCCCTGATAGACGACCTCCGGATCATGAGGATCGAGCTCACCGGCTTCTGCTTCGACCTCGACTCGCCAAGGCTCCGAACTATCCTGCGGAGCCCAGCCAAGAAACGCTGATTTGCTGTTATCCCACCACGATTCGGTGTTCGCCGATGCGCCATAGACAACGGTACACCCCAGCTTGGGGGCCAGGAAGGCGCGTTTCATCAGACGCATGAAATCCTCGACGCTCAACCAGGTAGCCATCATTCGCGTGTCTTTCGGCTTGGGGAAACAAGAACCGATACGCACGCTGAGGGTCTCGATATCGAATTTGTGATAATACAAGCTCGCCAGGTCCTCGCCGAAGCACTTGGACAAACCATACAGCGAGTCGGGACGACGCGGCACCTCGGTATCGATGCGTGTAGTACGTGGATAGAAGCCGATGGTGTGGTTGGAGCTGGCAAACACGATGCGCGGCTTTCCGAGGTTTCGAGCCGCTTCGTAAAGATTGTAAGCCCCGATGATGTTGGCCTGGAGAATAGCGTTCCAGGGTTGTTCCACCGAGACACCGCCAAGGTGAATGATCCCATCACAACCAGCGACCAGATTTCTCACAGCCTCGGCATCGGCGAGATCACAGGGCACCAATTCTTCATGCGGCTGGGCCTCGCCCAATTCAGCGATATCGGACAGGCGTACTTTTTCTGCCAGTTGATCCAGGTAAGGGCGGATCGCTTTACCTACACCACCGGCCGCGCCTGTCACCAAAATTCGATTCAACATGCCCTACACTCCTTCAATATTCAGTACGCGCGATATCAACACAAATGATCGTCATCGCGTTCATACGCGCTCATTCAACAAGATAGCGACATCTAGAAGCCGTAAAGTCGCGCCGGATTGTCGACGAGGACCCGCTGGCGCTGCTCGGCCGAAGCCCACTCGAGCAACACGTCGAGTTGCTCGGCGTCGTCGGGATACTGTTCGCGCGGTACGCCGACATGCGGCCAGTTAGAGCCCCAGATGATGCGCTCGGGCGCATGCGCGATGACCCGCTTGGCGATGGCGCCGATATCCGTATAGTCAGGACCGCCCGTCTGGCTGGCTTCGTAACCCGCGCAGATCTTGAACCAAGCATTGCCACGGTCCAGCAGCCGCAGGATCTCGTCGACCCGAGCATCGTCCGGCGCGACCGGGGGCATGAACTTGCCGATATGATCGATGATGTACTCGCCTTCGATACGTCGCAGGCCGTCGACGTAGTCGTCAAGCTTGCAGCCGTTGAACTGCACCATCAGGTGCCAGCCCAGCGGCCGAATGCGTTTCTCAACATCGAGCATCTGCTCTTGGGTGACCGCGCCCCCCGGCAGATTCATGATCCGCGCCCCGCGCACACCCTTGGCATGCCAAGCCTGAAGGTCGCTGGCCGGCGTATCGGGCGTTACCGCGGCAACACCGCGGGCAGCGTGCGTACCCAGCTGATCGAGCGCTGCAAGCAGAGCGCGATTGTCACGCTGATACGCATTGGGCTGGGTGACGACGACACGCTCGAGCGACAGCCATCGCTGGAGCTTGCGATAATCCTCGACCGTTGCCAGCTCAGGAATCGTCGGACCGCCGGGTTGGGCATCGAAGCCCGGCAGATACAGGTGAATGTGACAGTCGGTCGCTCCGGCCGGCGCCGTGAGCTTGGGGGCCGGGCCGTCGAGCGGACGAGTGTTGGCAGGAATCTCTGACACGCTCATGCCTCCTTCAAAGCGAATTGGCGCAATGCAGCACGGTCGATCTCGATGCCCAGACCCGGTCCATCGGGGATCTGCATGACACCGCCGGCATGTTCCAACGGCGTTTTGACGACCGCTTGTCGGAAAGGGTTATGCGTCCGGTCGAACTCCATAATGGGTTCCCGAGGGCGACGACGAGGCGGATTCGGTGGTAACGCCGCCATGCTCTGTAGGCTCGCAGCCAGGCACACCGCCGTTCCCCACACATGCGGCACCAAGCGAACGCCGAACATGGCCGCCATATCGACGACACGGCGCATTTCCGAAAACCCGCCCACGCTACAGACATCCGGCTGCACGATATCCACCGCACGGGTTTGCAGCGGTTCCAGCATGGCATAACGACCATGCCAATTCTCACCACTCGCCACGGGAATCGGCTGCCCATCACGGACCGCGTGATAGGTAGAAATCTGCTCCGGCAACACCGGCTCCTCGAACCAATCCACGCCGAAGGCCGAGGCACGCTTGCCCACATCCAGCGCCTCGAGCAGATCGTACCCATGGTTGGCATCGATCATCAGGCGCCCCTCGGGACCCAGCGACTCGCGCGCGGCGGCGATCACTTTCAGGTCTTCCTCGACATCGAAGCCGATCTTGATCTTCACGCCGTGAAAGCCTTCCCGGACATAGCCGGCAACTTCCTCGGCCGTATCCTGGATACGATCGACTCCATCTCGTTTGAACGAGCCGGTGGCATAAGCCCGCACGGATTCACGAAAACGTCCGCCCAGCAGCTCGGATACCGGCGCGTCATAGCGCTTACCCTTGATATCCCAAAGTGCAATATCGATACCGCTAAGTGCCGTTACAGTCAGGCCACGTTGCCCCTGATCGCGCAGACGGTTATAGAGCTCGAGCCACAGCTTTTCCGTTTCCAGCGGATTACATCCGATGAGTGCCGCCGAATACGCACTGACTAAGGCAGCATTGGGCTTGGCGGGCCCCAAGCATTCCCCCCAGCCGATGGTGCCATCATCACAGACGATTTCGACCAAGCAATGTTGGCGCCTATCGAAACGCATGGACGCGCTTTCGAAGGCCTGTTCGAGCTTATAGTCGAGAATATGCGTATATACTTTTTCGATCTTCATATCGGATAACTCATAAGCGGACAGAAGAGATTCATTACTGGAAGAAACTAGGCAACGTCAGCGATATTGCCGGCACATAGGTCACTAGCATCAGCACTATGAAAAGCGCCAGATAGAATGGCCAGATGGTGCGTACCGCGTGCTCGATTTTGATTTTTCCGATAACACTGCCCACAAAGAGACACGCCCCAACGGGAGGCGTACAAAGCCCCAATCCCAGGTTCATCATCATCATGATGCCGAATTGAATCGGGTCCATGCCGAACTGCTGAGCAACTGGCAGGAAAATGGGAGTACAAATCAAGATCAGCGCCGCCATGTCCATGATCATTCCGAGCCCGAGCAGAAGCAGGTTGAGCATCAGCAGGATGACGTAAGGGTTGTCGGAAATCCCCAGCAGCGCATCGGTCAGCAGTTGCGGCACACTGTAAAGCGCCAGTAAGTAGGAGAAGGCTGAGGCACATCCCACCAGAATCATGACAAGTGAGGTCGTACGCACGGCCTGATAAACAGCCTGCTTGAAGGGCTCCCAGCGCAGCTCGCGGTAGACCAACCCCGTCACGACAATGGCATAGATCGCGCCAAAAGCACCGGATTCGGTTACCGTCAGAATCCCAGAGAGCACCCCACCGACGATGATCACTGCGGTCAGCAGCCCAGGCAACGCTGCCACGAAGCTGACGAGCAATGACATCCAGCCAGGGAACGGCTCCCCCTTATAGCCCCGTTTAACCGCCACGATGTAGGCCGCCACAGCCAATGCCAAACACATCAGCACACCCGGTACGATACCGGCGATAAATAACTGAGTGATCGAGATGCCGCCCCCCGCAGCGACGGCGTAGAGGATCATGTTGTGGCTGGGTGGGATCACCACGCCAGCGACCGACGACGTAACAGTCACATTGACCGCGTAATCAGCGTCGTAGCCCTTTTCCTTCATAATCGGAATGAGGATCGAACCAAGCGCTGAGGTGTCAGCAACGGCCGAGCCCGAAATACCGCCAAACAACATGGACGAGCTGACATTGACCATGCCTAGTCCACCACGCACGCGCCCTACTGCTGCCGATGCCAGACGCACCAAACGGGTGGATATGCCACCATGCAACATCAACTCCCCGGCAAAAATGAAGAACGGTATGGCCAGTAACGAGAAAACCGAAATACCGGAAAGAATCCGCTGAAAACCGACGAAAAGTGGCAACCCTTCGTAAAGGAACGTGACGACCGAGGCCAGCCCCACGGCAAAGGCTACCGGCGCACCGACGATCAGCCCCAGAAAGAAGACGCCGAAAAGAATGATCAGACCCATGGTGTCACTTCCTCCCGTACTTCATGAGACGTTGGGCGATGTTGACACCCGAAAAGAGCACCATCAGTAGGCCGCAAATCGCCAGCGGTGTCGCGCGCCAACTCTCGGAAAGACCGATCATGGGAATCGCACGACTGAGGTTATCCATGACCAAAAGCCAACCCTGCCAGGCCATGAAGCCTCCAAAAGCAGCCACGCAGAAATCGGCGATATAGCGCATGATTTCGCGCGGCAACGCCGGTAACCCTTCGCGGACGAAATCGATGCTCAGGTGGGTATTATTACGCACGCCAGCAGCCGCCCCCAGACAAGTGATGTAAACGACAATCAGCAATGAGGATTGCTCTACCCACGTTGGCGTGTCGTTGAGAACGTAACGGCCAAAGACCAGCCAACCGAACGTTACGATAAGAAAAACGAGCAGAATACCCGAGACGATGATGCACAGATGTGCGATGCCATCCAGGAAGCGATCGAATGGCGTCTGATGTGGCGGCTCTTCGTTCTGATCACTCAGTTGGTCGGAATATGAGGTCACGATATTCAATCCTTTCAAGGCGCCCCGGGGGACTACCACCCGGAGCGCTTCGTGGGACTAACGAATCATTGCTGGGCAGCTTGGATATCCGTCACAAGCGACTCCAGATCCGGATGTTCCTGGATGAACGCGTCGTATATTGGCTGCATCTTGGCCTGAAATGCCGACTTGTCATCCACCTCATTGATCTTCACGCTGGCATCGAGGACCTTCTGCCGGCTCTCCTGGACACTTTCTTCCCAGAGTTGCCGCTGCTGCTTGGCAGCATCTTCAGCCGCTTCGCGCACAGCCTTCTGGTTTTCATCGTTGAGCTCCTCCCAACTGGCCTTGGCGACACAGAGACACTCAGGCAGGATCAGATGCTCGGTCAGGGAGTAGTACTTTGCCACCTCGTAGTGGCCGCTGGACTCATAAGATGGGTAATTGTTCTCGGCGCCGTCTATCACCCCGGTCTTGAGCGACTGATAGACTTCACTATAAGCCATCGGCGTCGCGTTACCGCCCATCTCGTCGATCATCTGCACATAGAGATCATTGTTCATGACGCGGACCTTGAGGCCCTCGACATCGTCGGGCGTCTTCACCGGATGATCGGTATTGTAGAGACTGCGCGCCCCGGAGCCGAACCAGGACAGCGCAATCAAGTTTTTCTCGGCCAACGCATCGGCAAAGCGATCACCAATCTCGCCATCCATGATGCGGTACATATCTTCTGGACTTTTGAAAATGAACGGCAGTGAAAGGACGTTAGTAGCGGGAACGATTGGCCCCATCGGCCCCATATTAAAGTTGGCAAAATCCAGCGCACCGCTACGCACCTGCTCGATGGCGTCCGGCTGATCGCCCAGCACCGCGTTATGATAGACCTTAGGCTCGACACGACCATCGGTCTTGTCTGCGACTTCCTTGGCAAAACTTTCCAGTGCTTGGCCATTCGGGTAACTCGGCGGGTGGATATTCCATCCGCGCCATTGTTCGGCTTGAACCGGTGAAGACATCAGAGCCACTGTGCTAGCCACCGCAGCAACGGACAGGCAGTTTTTCAGCTTCAGATTATTATTTAATTGCATGACATGTCTCCTATCGATTTAGCATTATCGTTATACGTTTCTTGTCATTTCGATCAGATCATTGAGCTGTTTATGCTCATTCAATGTAGGCATGACCAACGGCGGCCGTACATCCCCCGCCGGCATACCAATGATGTCGGCCCCTGCCTTCACAAGGCTGACTGCGTAACCTTTCTTGCGATCACGCAGATCGACAAAAGGAATAAAAAACTCTTGAGTGATCTTCTTCACCGTCGCGCTATCGCCTGCGCGCAAGGCACGATAGAACTTCAACGCCATATCAGGAACGAAGTTAAATACGGCCGAGGAGTAGGTATTGACGCCGATGGATAGATACGCCTCGGCGAAAATTTCAGCCGTTGGAACACCGCCGACATAGATGAGGCGGTCGCCTACCGTCTTGACGATCTTGTTGAGAAGTTGCATATCGCCCTTGCCGTCTTTCAGCCCGATCAAGTTAGGGCATTTATCGGCAAGCTGTTGGACCGCTGGCGCTTCGAGGACACCATTGCCGCGGTTATAGTAAATGACATTGATCGACGTGCTGTCGCAGATCTGTCGGGCATACTCGACCAACCCTTCTTGTGGGCATTCGGTCAGGTAGGGTGGCATTAGCAAGATACCATCAGCACCGGCCTCTTCCGCAGCGCTGGCAAAGGCTTTACCGCTTTCCACACTCAAACCTGCACTCGCGATGACCGGCACCTTGCCTCCGATTTCATCGACTGCGACGCGTACGATATGACGAAACTCGTCCAAAGAGAGGTTGAAAAATTCGCCAGTTCCACCTGCCACGAAGACGGCGGAAACATCATGACTGACGAACCATTCCAGCCGTTTCCGGTAGCTCTGTTCATCGAAACGACCTGCGGAGTCGAAATCTGTCACCGGGAAGGAAAGCAGACCATCGCCAACCGCCTCTACCGTTTTTTCTTTGGAAAAATGCACCGTCATCCCCTCGCATCTGTCTTGTTTAGCGTGCTGGCATAAAGTCTTTATGTCATACATCATACAAGCAAAAGGTAGATGCATGCTTGCTGTCACACAACATCGACAATAGTCGATAAAACCAAGGTATAAAGAGTGCGCGGTGAGAAGGAAGAACAAGACTCGGCGGAGGAGGCGCCGCTACCGGGGACGGAGGTAGCGGCTAATAATGGTGGGGTCAGGCCTGAGTACCCTCGACGATCTCGAATTGCTCAAGACCGCCACCCTCGGAAAAAGCCTCGGCGGGCATGGGGTTGGCGTGGGCTTGCTTGAAGTCGTCACTGCCTACCCAAGCGCGGAAGGCATCCTGGTCGTCCCACTCCGTCTCGACGAGATAGGGGGCCTGGTTGCCCTGAGGCCGCAATACCCGCATGGCTTTGAAGCCAGGCTGCTTGTCGACCTGGCTGGCACGTTGCTGAAAGCGGCGCTCGAATTCGGCTTCATACCCTGAATTGACGAAAACGCGGTTGATGACGATAAAGCTCATCCGTTTCTCTCCTTAGCCAAGCAATTCACGCGGCGATTGCCAGTGTTTGAGCGTCGCGCACCCTGCGGCCCAGATATCGGCTTCCAGCTTAGCGATGGTGGCTGTCGGCATGGGCTGAGACGCACGCACATCGCCCTCGACCAGGCGCCCGACCAGTGCGCCGACCAATGGCATGTGGCTGACCAGCAGGCACGGCGTATGCGCGACTTCTTGCTGCAACCAGTCGATGAGCGGCTCCAGCGGATCATCTGGGGTAATGATCGGTAACGTTTCGACCGGGCGCTCCAAGGGCGTCGCCATCCACTGCGCGGTCTGCTGAGCACGTCGGTAGGGGCTGGCGACGATACGCAGTGCCGCGCGCACGTCATTGGCGAGCATGCTGTCCAGCCATGTCCCCATGGCACGCGCTTCCGCCTCGCCCTGTTTGGTGAGTGACCGCTCACTATCCGGCATACCTGGCACGGCTTCGCCATGGCGCATGATATAAAGGTTCGACACGCTCAAGTCTCCTCTGCGCCGGGTTCCAACCGACGCGCCTCGAACACGTCCTGCCGCGGCAAGACGAACTCAACGTCGCTGCTCTGCTCTTGCTGCATGAGCATTTGTGCCATCTGCCGCGCCGGCACGCCGTTGAACAGCACTTGATAAAGCCCTTCGGCCAAGGGCATGTAGATGTCTTCACGGTGCGCTTTCTCGCGTACCAAGCTAACCGTGTTAACGCCTTCCGCGACCTGCCCCAGCGATTCTATGGCTTCCTCGAGTGTTTTGTTCTCACCCAGCGCGAACCCGACGCGATAATTGCGCGAGAGCTTCGACGAGCAGGTCACGATGAGATCCCCCACACCCGCCAGCCCGATGAAGGTCAGCGGATTGGCGCCCAGCGCCACCGCAAAGCGGCTCATTTCCGCCAGTGCCCGCGTCATCAGCATGCTGCGCGTGTTTTCGCCCATACCCAGCGCCGCAGCCATGCCCGCAGCGATGGCATAGATGTTCTTCAACGCCCCACCGAGCTCGACACCATAACGGTCGTTGCTGGCATAGACGCGGAAATAATCACAGCCGAGTGCCGATTGTACCCGCGCCCGCGTATAGGGATCATCGCTGGCGATGACCGTCGCCGTGAGATGCTTGTCGGCAATTTCGGAGGCGAGATTGGGCCCCGAAAGTACACCGATATGGGGGAAACCGGTCTCTTCCTCGAGGATCTGGCTCATCAGTTTGAAGCCCTCCTCACGGATTCCCTTGGTGGTGCTGACCAGAATTTGCGAAGGCTTGAGCCACGTCCGAGCCTGACGAACAACGGCGGAAAAGGCGCTCGAGGGAATCGCGATGAAGACCACCTCGGCATCCTGTAGCACCGCACGCATGTCATCGGAAGCGACCACCGAAGGGTTGATGGCGTAATTCGGCAAGTAGCGTGGATTGCAATGCTCGCGGTTGATCTGCTCGATCAAGGCCGGGTCGCGCAACCACTGGCGCACACGGGCTCCATTGTCGGCGGCAATACTGGCGATGGCGGTGCCAAAGCTGCCGCCGCCAAGCACGGCGACTTGAAGATGTTCGTCGGTCATGGACGTTTCCTGGTGGCCTGCGAAATGACGCCATTGTAGCGGACCTGACGTGTCACGCACGCCCGATCATCGTCTGCCTGAAAACGACGACACCGCCCGTAGGCGGTGTCGTGGTACTACTCGCTCTGCTCCTGCCAAACAGTAGGCCGGTTAGTCGATCATCGGCAGCAAGGCATCGATGCTCGATTTGGCATCGCCATACAGCATGCGTGTATTTTCCTTGAAGAACAGCGGGTTCTCGATGCCCGAGTAGCCCGTGCCCTGACCACGCTTGCAGACGAAAACCTGTTTGGCGTCCCACACTTTGAGCACCGGCATACCCGCGATGGGGCTGTTGGGATCTTCCTCGGCGGCAGGATTGACGATGTCATTGGAACCGATGACGATCACCGCGTCGGTTTCGGCGAAATCGTCGTTGATCTCGTCCATCTCCAACACGATGTCGTAAGGCACCTTGGCCTCGGCCAGCAAAACGTTCATGTGACCAGGCAGGCGCCCCGCCACGGGGTGAATCCCGAAGCGCACTGTCTTGCCGGCGGCGCGCAACTTGCGCGTCAACTCGCTGACCGCGTTCTGCGCCTGCGCCACGGCCATACCATAGCCAGGCACGATGATCACGCTATCGGCATCGTTGAGCGCGCTCGCCACGCCACCGGTATCGATGGCAACCTGCTCACCTTCGATCTCCGCGGCCGGCCCTTTGCTGCCGCCGAAGCCCCCTAGAATCACGTTGACGAAGTTGCGATTCATCGCCTTGCACATGATGTAGGAGAGGATGGCACCCGAGGAGCCCACCAGCGCTCCGGTGACGATCAACAGATCGTTGGAGAGCGTAAAGCCGATGGCTGCCGCCGCCCAACCGGAGTAGCTGTTGAGCATCGACACCACCACGGGCATGTCGGCGCCGCCGATGCCCATGATCAGGTGATAACCGATGAAGAACGCCAGCAGTGCCAACAACAGCAGCGTCCAGAAGCCCGCACCGTTGAGGTAGGCGATTGCCAACAGAAGTGCGGCGATCGCCGCCCCAGCATTGAGCAGATGCCCGCCTGGCAATTGACGTGGTTTGCCGTCCACCTTGCCTGCCAGCTTGCCGAAGGCAATCACCGAGCCGGTGAAGGTCACCGCACCGATGAATACGCCCAGCACCACCTCGACCTGCAGGAAGGTCAACTCGGCGGGGGTCTTCTCGGCCACCAGCGCGGCGAAAGCCGAAAACCGCTCGCTGGCGTCCCCGACGAACTGCGCGGCCATCACCCGGCGACGCTCCAGGTCGGCGTTAAAGCCGATGAACACCGCCGCGAGACCGACGAAGCTATGCAATGCCGCCACGAGCTGGGGCATTTCGGTCATGTCGACCTTCTTGGCCAAATAGACGCCGATACCGGCGCCGATCACCATCATCGGAATCATCCACCAATAGCCGCCCACATTGGGGCCGAACATGGTGAAGATCACCGCCAGTGCCATCCCGACAATGCCATACCAGACGGCACGCTTGGCCTTTTCCTGATTACTCAATCCCCCCAGCGAGAGGATGAACAACACACTTGCCGCCACCGCTGCGGCGGACACCAATCCTTGACTCAACATCGTCTTTTCTCCGCCGCGTTAGGATTTCTGGAACATGGCAAGCATCCGGCGTGTCACCAGGAAACCACCCACGATATTAATGGTGGCAATCAGCACCGAAATGCCGGCCAACAAGCCTACCAGCCAACTGCCCGACCCGATCTGCAAGACCGCGCCAAGGACGATGATGCCCGAGATGGCGTTGGTCACCGCCATGAGCGGCGTATGAAGCGAGTGACTGACATTCCAGATCACTTGGAAACCCACGAAGCAAGCCAGCACGAACACAATGAAGTGCTGCATGAACGACGCTGGCGCTACCAGTCCCAGCAGGCCCATCACCACGCCACCGGCCACGAGCATGCCCACTTGGCGCTTGGTCTGAGCAAGGAAGGTGGCATGTTCGGCAGCCTTCTTCTCTTCAGCGGTGGGCTCCTTGGTTTTTTCCTTGGGTGCCGACTGCCCGATGGCCTTGACCTTGGGCGGCGGCGGCGGAAACGTGATCTCGCCATGATGCGCCACGGTGACGCCACGAATCACGTCGTCTTCCATGTCGTGAACGATCACGCCATCCTTTTCCGGCGTCAGATCGGTGAGCATGTGACGAATATTGGTGGCGTAGAGCAACGACGCCTGCGTCGCCATGCGCGAAGGGAAATCGGTATAGCCGACGACGACCACACCGTTGTCGGTGACGATACGCTCGTCGGGGACGGTGAGGTCGCAGTTACCGCCCTTCTCGGCCGCCAGGTCAACGATTACCGAGCCCGGCTTCATGGCCTGAACCATGTCCTCGAGCCACAGCTTGGGCGCCGGCTTGCCCGGAATCAGCGCCGTGGTGATGACGATATCCACCTCGGGCGCCTGCTCGCGGAAAAGCGCCAGTTGCTTCTCGCGGAACTCGGGGCTAGAGGGCGCCGCATAGCCGCCAGAGCCCGAGCCATCTTGACTGTCCTCGAAATCGAGGAACAAGAATTCGGCGCCCATCGATTCGATCTGCTCGGCCACTTCGGGGCGTACGTCGAAGGCACGTACCACGGCGCCAAGGCTAGTCGCGGTGCCAATGGCAGACAGCCCGGCGACGCCCGCGCCCACGACCAGCACCTTAGCCGGCGGTACCTTGCCCGCTGCCGTGACCTGGCCGGTGAAAAAGCGTCCGAACTGGTTGCCTGCCTCGATCACCGCACGGTACCCGGCGATGTTGGCGGTGCTGGAAAGCGCATCCATCTTCTGAGCGCGCGAAATACGCGGCACCATGTCCATGGCCATGACCGTGGCACCGGTCGCCTTGCAACGCTCGAGCAAGTCTTCGTTCTGAGCGGGCCAGAAAAACGCGATCAGCGTCTGCCCCTCGCGCAGATAGCCCACCTCCTCTTCGTCGGGTTCGCGCACCTTGATCACGACATCGGCCGCCGACCATAACGCCGCACCGCCGTCGACAACCTCGACACCTGCATCGCGATATGCATCGTCGTCGAAACCAGCCGCGCGCCCGGCGCCTGACTCGACGATGCATTCATGACCGAGTTTCTGGATGTGCTTAGCACTTTCCGGCGTCAGCGCCACGCGCGCCTCGCCCTGGGCACGCTCCCTGGGAGCCCCAATTCTCATGCCGCACCTCCTGTTTCGTGTCGGATAGCGCCTTGCCAGGCGCCGCCTGCCATATATTCGGTGATGTTCATCCTTGACTCCTCGCTCGTCGCATAGGGCTCTCCCTCATGGAATGTTGTGTCATGTCGGCACATTGGAACGTGGTCATGTAAATAGCGTCGTCGTACACCAGGAACGTCGATGCACCTCGAATAAAAGAGTCTTATTTATTTAAGGAAAAACGCCTTAAAAATCAACAGGAAAACCAAAATTCTCCATCATAATCATTGAGTTATAGTAACCATAACGCAGCTCTTATGCCTCACCACCCGCCACAACCCATTGTTTTTATTCGAAATTATTTGTAAAACAATACCTCTTTTTTTCCTTATGGCACTCATAACCGATACATTATTCGCGCCTTCGCTTAGTTAAACCTCACGCATGTTAATGTCACGAACACCGATAATATGATTGTAACTTCAACAATCGCGACATAGCTCTTCCACGCTCAGAATATCGACTCCCTGGCGCTCAAGGAGCGTAAGCCCCAACTCATGCAGGATGTCGGCCTTCCAGTGAAAACCGTCTCGATCCGTCATCTCATCATCGGCACAGGCATCGGCCAGTACCGTGACCGAAAATCCGAGGCACTGCGCATGCCGCGCCAGCGTCGTGATCGTCCCCAGGGTAGTGGCGCCCGCCAACACCAAGTGCGAGATGCCGTGACGGCGCAGCCAGGCCTCGAGATCGGTATCGACGAACGCGTCATCGGTATGGCTCGTGACCACGCGTTCACCGGGAAGTGGCACGGCGCAAGGCATGGCTTCGGCACTGGGGTGGCCCGTCCGACAAGAAGAATGCGGCTTATGCGGGAAGCGGCGAATATGAACTATACAACCTTCGCCACCGCGCCAATCATCCAGCAGTGCTGTCAGCGGCGCAACGAGCTTGGGCCGCGCAGGCGAGTGCAGCATGGCCACCATAAGCAACGCAGCCGGCGCGTCGCGGGCCTCGTGAGGATGAAGGGGTAATATCTGACAACGAGGTGCCATGACGCCTCCTTTCGACGAACCGCTTCGTCTTGAGTATGGCGCATCATGGCAATTGTCGAAAAACGGCTGTCAGAAGACGCCGTCATACAGCGTCTGGCGATGCGACGTCGTGGAATATCATGACGAGCAGGAAAGACAGATCACCGAGGCCTCCGGCGCGGGGGCGGCCGCCCAATGCGACATGCCCGGGCGCGGAGTGAAGGGATCGGCGAGCAAGGCCCGAAATTCAGCCAACGGCGCCATATCGCCTGCCTCTGCCGCCTCGATGACCTGCTGAATGAGGTGCGTGCGCGGTACATAGAGAGGGTTGACCGCCTGCATGGCATCACGGCGCGACGCGGCATCGCGGGTTTCATCCTCGAGACGCTGGCGATAGTGTGATAGCCAGGCTTCCAGACCTTCGGCCGGCACTTCTTCATGCAGCCATGCGCCCTCATCGACAGCCCATTCCCCCAAGGCACGAAAGGCGCGATGATAGTCGGCCCCGGCATCGGACAGCAGCGTCAGCCAGTCCTGCACCAGTTGGGCATCGCCATCTTGCACGTACTCAAGCCCCAAGCGTGCCCGCATCAAACGCGCATACTCCTGTTGTAGCGCCGGTTCGTACTCCGCCAGCTGCGTACGCAGCGCTTCTGGATCGGCCAACGGCGTCAGCGACTGGCCCAGTACCGAGAGATTCCACAACCCTACCCCGGGTTGTTGATCGAAGGCGTAACGGCCCGCGGTATCGGTGTGGTTGGGCACCAGGGTGGGCTCGTAGCGATCCATGAAGGCATAGGGTCCGTAGTCCAGTGTTAAGCCCAGAATCGACATGTTGTCGGTATTCATCACCGCATGGACGAAGCCATAAGCTTGCCAGGCGGCGATTAGGCGTGCCGTGCGCACAACCGTATCGCCGAACAGAGCCTCCGCCGGCACCTCACTTTCCGCCAAGGACGGACGATGACGCGTAATGACATGCGCGACGAGGCGCTCAAGGTCATCGTTGCGACGCGCCTGATACAGCCATTCGAAATGCCCGAAGCGCACGTGGCTGGGCGCCAGGCGCAATAGTGTCGCGCCGGGCTCGACCCGCTCGCGTTGGACCTTCTCATCGTTGATCGACAGAGCCAGCGCCAGCGTCGTGGGAATCCCTAAGCCCGCCATGGCCTCACCGGCGAGATATTCACGAATCGTCGAACGCAGTACCGCGCGGCCATCGCCAAAACGCGAATACGGTGTTTGTCCGGCTCCTTTGAGATGTAGATCCCAGAAACCGTCGTCGGTCTCCACTTCTCCCAGCAGAAGTCCGCGCCCATCACCCAAGGCAGGGTTATAGACCCCAAACTGATGGCCGGTATATTTCTGTGCCAGCGGGTCCATCCCCGGCAATACGGTTTCGCCCCCCATGACTTGGCGCAGAGTCTCCCGCGACGGGGAATCGTCAGTGAAAAGCGCAAGGTCGAGGCCTAGCGCATGGACACCGCGCGGACTGATATCCACCAGTCGCGTGTTTTTCCAGGCTGCGGGGCTGACCCGGGTGAAAAAGTCGTCGGGCAGACGTGCCCAGGCATTGTCGAAGCGCAGCGCATCGAGCGTCATGGTGACCTCGCGAAGGGGCATGTCTACCTACTTTACACGCCCGGCGGCGACCGTTAAAAGCGTGCCGGGCAACCACAAACACCGCGCGAAGGCGGTGTCGAAAAATGGCAGAGATAACGCCTCAAGCCGGGCTGTCTCCGGCGTCGTTGCTGCTGTGCTCGCGAATCAATTCAGCATTGGTGCGTAGTAGCGCCAACAGCACGTCGAAATAATTATCGCGCACGGAATAGCTGTCCAGTGTGCGAATCAATGACTCGGCGCTGACGGGCGCTCCTTCTTCATTCTGCGCGGCCCGCGTTTGACGCATCGCAAGATATGCACGGTGCGTGTTCAAATTATGCAGGTACGCTTCGATACTCGCCTGGACGCTATCGAAGTTCTGGTAATGGCGGCTACTACCTCTCTGCGTCAAGCCGCAGCCATCACTGAAGCAACGCAAGCCGAACAGGTTGTTGCCCTTGCGCGCGAAGCGTGAAGTCCCCCACCCCGATTCTTCAACGGCCTGAATGACCACCATTTCCAACGGCAACGTATCGACACGAGACAGAAGGTACTCGAACGTGTTGGATGTGCCGCATTCGATCTGATAGCTATCGCACAGTCGTTGCAGATGCGACCGCTCGGCATCACTCAGCGAATCCTGACGCTCACGCGCGTCGAGCAACCAATCGCGTTGGGCCTGGATCTTGGCGTTTTCGGCTTCGACCAACGGCACCAGCAACTCGAGAAACGCCGTTTTACGCTCGGGCCCGGCCGCATAGTCGCGCAGGTCAGGCATCTCCTCGATGGGGTCGAGGGCCGGCGTCTCGACGTTGCTTTCGAGAGTTCGCACGTCTCGCAAGGGAGACGCGGCGTGGGCATCCAGAGGTGGCGGCGTCACCGCCACGCCAAGCGCCCCCAGCAATGTCGCCGCGACTACGCCACGCCACCGCCGAGAAAAGAACAAGTCGTGTCGAATCGGCATGAGACGACTCCTTGAACATGAAGACGTCAGTCTAGCAACAACGAGCGTCCATGTTGAGTCAATATTGTCACTATCGAAACGCAACGGGCCGGCCCATAAGGCCGGCCCGGTAAGCGAACACCAACGCCTATCAGCTGCTCAAGAGCTTGTTGAGACGCTGGACATAGGTCGCGGGGTCCTCGAGATGCCCGCCCTCGGCGATGATCGCCTGATCGAGCAGGATCCGCGCGAGATCATCGAACCTGGCGTCCTCGGCGCTTTCCAGGCGTGTCACCAGCCCATGCTCGGGGTTGAGTTCGAGGATCGGTTTGACCTCCGGCAGCGGCTGTCCGGCCGCTTCCATCAAGCGGCGCATCTGATAGCCCATGTCATGCTCGGAAAGCACGACACATGCCGGCGAATCGGTCAGACGGTGCGTCACGCGCACTTCCTGCACCTCGTCGCCCAACGCCGCCTTGACGCGTTCGAGCAGTGACGCCTTGGCCTTGGCCGTCTCTTCCTGGGCTTTCTTCTCTTCCTCGTCGGCCATCTCGTCGAGATCGAGATCACCCTTGGCGACATCGACCAAGGACTTGCCGTCGTATTCGGTGAGATGGCTCATCAGCCACTCGTCGATACGATCATGCAGCAAGAGTACTTCGATGCTTTTCTTGCGGAAGATCTCCAGGTGCGGGCTGTGGCTTGCCGCATTGAAGCCATCGGCCACCAGGTAATAAATCTTCTGCTGGCCTTCCTTCATGCGCTCCACGTAGCCAGCCAACGACTGATCCTGAGTCGCGCTGTCGGTGTGCGTGGAAGAGAAACGCAACAGCTCGGCGACCTTGTCACGGTTGGCGAAGTCTTCCGCCGGCCCTTCCTTGAGCACGTTGCCAAAGGCATTCCAGAACGTCTGGTAGGCTTCTTCATCCTTGGCCAGCTTCTTGAGCATGTCCAGCGAGCGCTTGGTCAACGCGGACTTGAGCTTGTCGACCTGAGGGTCTTTCTGCAGCAATTCACGCGAGATGTTGAGCGACAGATCCTTGGAGTCGACCACGCCCTTGATGAAACGTAGATAAAGCGGCAGGAATTGCTCGGCGTCGTCCATGATGAACACGCGCTGTGCATAGAGCTTGAGCCCACGCACGCCCTCGCGCTGATTGAGATCGAATGGCGCGCGCCCCGGCACGTAAAGCAAGCTGGTGTATTCGAGCGTGCCTTCGACCTTGTTGTGGCTCCAGGTCAGCGGGTCGCTGAAGTCATGCGCCACGTGCTTATAGAATGCCTTGTATTCGTCATCGCTGATTTCTTCTTTGGGCCGCACCCAAAGCGCCGTCGCCTCATTGACGGTTTCCCAGGTGACGGTCTCGCTACCCTCGATCTCGTTGCCTTCTTCATCGTGAGCCTTCTCGACCTTGGGCATGCGCACCGGAACTTCGATATGATCGGAGTAGGTGCGTACGAGATGCTTGAGGCGCTCGGCGTCGGCGAATTCCTTGGCGTCTTCCTTCAAGTGCAGCACGATTTCGGTGCCACGTTCGGGCTTGTCGATATCCGCGATATCGAATTCGCCTTCACCACGAGAATGCCATTCCACGCCCTGTTCCTGATCGACGCGGCGCGTGCGCACGGTGATTTCGTCGGAAACGATGAAACCGGAATAGAAGCCCACACCGAATTGACCGATCAGCTTGGCATCTTTCTGCTTTTCGCCGGAGAGCTGCTGGAGGAATTCCGCCGTGCCGCTGCGAGCGATAGTACCCAGGTTCTGGATGACTTCGTCGCGGCTCATGCCGATGCCGTTATCACGCACGGTGACGGTGCCCGCCTCGGCATCGTGCTCGATCTCCACGCGCAACTCGCTGTCATTGCCGTACAGCGCGTCGTTGTCCAACGCCTCGTAGCGCAACTTGTCGCAAGCATCCGCGGCATTGGAAATCAGCTCACGCAGGAAGATCTCCCGGTTGGAATACAGGGAGTGGATCATCAGCTGCAAGAGCTGTTTGACTTCGGTCTGGAAGCCCATTGTTTCGGCTTGAGTGGCGGTAGTCATGGTCGAAATTCCCCTGTGGCCATAACGGATGCATGTTAAACGGTGAAAAATGTGACGATAGATGTCGTCATGCGCATCGATATGGGGGCCGCGCGAGACTTTTCAAGCGCTTGCGATTCGGCCCAAGCGTTCTCATGGCCAAGGGCTTCAACGTCAGGGCACGGCATCGGGCGGATCGATGCCTTTCCAGCGACGGTAAGGCGCCAGCGAATGGTCGACGCGGGTCAGCAACCATCCGACGATGAAGACGTCATCGATCACGCCGATGAGCATCAGGAAATCGGGAATGATATCGAACGGCATGATCAAGTAGGCTACCGCCGCCGTCATCCAGCCGCAGGCCGCCCAGGGCACGGGACGATAACGGCCGGCAGTCACGTCGCCCAGCATGGGCACGAACACACGCAGCGCGCGGGCAATGCGCATCAATGCCCCGCTACGTTGCTTGAGCCGCGACCACCGGGCCAGTCCTCGCATGAATTTCATGGCATGCCTCCTTGGCGTTGCGTGCCTGCTGGGGTCATCATGCAGGGTGTCGCCGTTCGACAACACTACCCAAGGCGCGTCCCCTGAGCGAGGATGATCACATCATTATCCCGCCAGGCAAGCAAGGAGACATGGAAGATGCTCGCATCGCGGCTTCGCCAACGCTGGCTGACCCTATTATCGGTGACCTCGCTGGGACTTGCGTTACAGGCCACCGACGTCCAGGCGCAATCCGACACGCAGACGCTCGACGCTGCGGATCGCGCCATGAAAAATGCGCTCGCCGCTGCCCGCGATCACCGCTGGTCACGCATCGATGACGCTGCCATCGACGATCACGTGCTGGCCGGCTACGTTGAATACCATCGGCTCAAGGCACACCTGACGAGCGCCCCGGCGGTCGAGGTAGAAAGCTACATCGCACGTCATATCGACTCGCCCCTCTCGAACTGGATGCGCGGCCAGGCACAGATCGCGTTTGGCCGTGACGGGCGCTTCGATGATCTGCTGGCCATCAGCGATGGCAAGCCCTCGGGCACCATCCGGCAATGTTATTACTACACCGCCCTGCTCGATCGCCAACCACAAGAAGCTGCGCAAGGCGGACGCGAACTATGGCGAGTCGGACATTCGCAGCCCGATGCCTGCGACAGATTGTTCGATACCTTGCGCGCACGCGACGACATCGACGAAGGCGATATCTGGACGCGGCTGACACTCGCTTGGCAAGGCGGCGAGAGTCGCCTCGTCGACTACCTGGCAGATCAGCTCGACGGTGACTGGGACGCCGGTATCGCCGCACTCGAGCGCCTGCGCAGTAACTACGCCGCTATTACCGAGATCCCCACTGATATTGGCCCTCAGGGACAAGGCAGCGGCGCGCTCTTCACCGCCGCGATGCACAATTTTACGCGCGCCGACACGGAAGCCGCGCTAGAGGCCTGGCGCAAGATCGCGCCCCATCTCTCGCTGAGCGACACGCAACGCCACACCATCGAACACGATCTGGCGTTCTATTCGATGGTACGCGACGTCGACAATAACCTCGGCTGGACCGACGACGCCTTGCCCCGTCTCGCGGATGGCGACCTGTTCGAGTTGCGGGTACGCAACGCCCTGGCCGATCAAGATTGGGGCGAGGTCATCGACTGGATCGATGCGATGCCGGAAGCCACCACTCGTCAGAAAGCACATTGGCAATACTGGCTGGGCCGCGCACTCAATCAGCGCGGTGACACCGAGTCCGCGCAGGCCGCTTGGCAACTTGCTGCTCAGGAGCGCGGATTCTTTGGCTTCGCGGCCGCCGACAAGCTCGGCCAACCCTATGCCTTGAACATGGACATGCCCGACGTTACGCCGCTGCAAGGCGAACTGGCCGCCATGCGACCCAGCGTCCAGCGTAGCGAGGCCCTGCGACGCATCGGCGAGCCGGGCCTGGCGCGTAGCGAATGGTTCCACGCCATTGGCCAAGCCAGCGCGTCCGATGCCGCCGCACTCAACGCCTACGCGCTCGAACGGGGTTGGTACGACCTGGCCGTGCATGGGGCGATCATGGCCAAGCAATGGGATGCCCTGGCCTGGCGCTTTCCTCCCGCCTATCAAGCGGACTTCACTCAATGGGGACAACGCAACGGGGTCGATCCCTATCTGCTGATGGCGATTTCCCGGCGGGAGAGCTCATTCAATCGCCAAGCCGTCTCACCGGTTGGCGCACGCGGACTCATGCAGCTCATGCCAGGCACCGCATCGCATGTCAGTCGTAACCTGGACATCGATGCCCCCAGTCTCGGCGAGCTCTTCGAGCCAACCACCAACATTCGCTTGGGGAGCGCTTACATTCGCGACATGATGGAGCGCTATCGAGGCAATCGTCTCGCCGCCGCAGCGGCTTACAACGCTGGCCCTGGGCGTGTCGATCGCTGGCTTCGCGAAGCGTCCGGTAATTTCGACCTTTTCGTGGAGCGCATTCCGTACCACGAAACTCGCGCCTATGTGCAAGCCGTGCTGACGTATCGAGTCATCTTCGAGAGCCTCGCCAAACAAGGCGATTCGCAAGGCGTCGCACTGCTGACCCAAGCCGAACGTGAAGGCATTTACGACACCACGCTGCTGGCCCGTAACCCGTAAACGCAAGCGCCGACGCCCCTCGAGGGCGTCGGCGCATCACCAAGGTTTGCGAACTTTCTCAGGGGCGCTGAGCCAGCGCCAGCTTGACGCCGAATGCTACCAGTACCGTACCGGTGGCTCCTTCCATCATCCGCGATACCCAGCGTTTAGCCAGCCATCTAGCAGCACTCCCCACCATCAGCACCACGCCCATCTGCCATATATTGGCGATCACGAAATGCACGCTTGCGAGCCACAACGACTTGGCCAATGCGGGATCGCCCGGCGCAATGAACTGCGGCAAAAACGCCATATAGAAAACGACGGTCTTGGGATTGAGCACATTGGAGAGAAAGCCTTCACGCAGTGACACCCAAGTGCTGACTCGCTCCTTGCGTACGCCCATATCGGCCACCGGCAAACCACTCCCCCGGCGCGCACTAACTAGGCTCTTGAGACCCAACCAGATCAAGTATCCTGCACCGAGCAGCTTGAGCGCGTTGAAGGCCCAAGCCGATTGCAGCAAGATCAGCGAGATACCGAGTGCCGAGACGGTAGCATGCACGAACAAGCCAGAGCAGATCGCAATGCTGGTCAACATGCCATCGCGCACGCCCCCGCGTGAGGTGTTACGAATGACCAGTAACGTATCCACGCCCGGTGTCAGCGTCAGCAGTGTAATCGCCACTAGAAACGGCCAAAACTGGGCGTCGAAGAACATACCTGTTTCCTGAGCAGAAGCGTGAAAAGACGCAATGGAGAAACCGGGCGAGCCACGCCGGCGTGCTTCCTACCAGAGCCAGAAGGCGAAGACGGCCGTGCCCAACGTCAGCAACAGACCGATCAATAGCAGAAGGCCATCGTCCGCCGTCATTCCCAGCCCGATGACGGTGATCGCCAGCGCCGGCATCGCCGCCGCGAACGGGAGCAATTCCAGAGGAATCATGCCCAGCGCCAGCACGATGACCAGTACGGCGATTAGGCGGCGCGCGGTCGGTTGCAAAAATATCTCCAAGCGCTGTGCCAGCAGCTTGTCGATACGTTGCGTCCAGGGCCGGACGCGTTTGACGGTGCGATGCAGCTTGTCATGGCTGATGCCCCGCTCACGCAACTTCCTCGGCAACCAAGGAGATTGCCGCCCCAGCAGCTGTTGCGACGCCATCAAAACGATGCACACGGCACATAGCGTGGGCACACCGGGCACGCCACCGGTGGGCAAGAATGCCAGCAATGCAGGCAGCGTAATCAGGGGACCGAAGCCCCGCGAGCGAAACGTCTCGACGATATCTTGCAAGCGGATGGTCTTGCCATCATTGGCGTCGTCGAGCGTTTCCAGCAACTGGGTCAAACTGATGCGCGACTCCATGCGCGATTTCTCCTTGGAGCGGTTTTGATGACGCTCTTGAACAGTGGAAGGCCGCATATACTATCAGTCAAACAGGCCACGCTTGGCATGCTTCATCGAGATCTGGTCATTGAGCGTCCAGAAATCGTACAGCACCCCCAACAAGAACAATCCCCCGGTGACGAGATATAGCAGCCCGGTCAGCCATTTTCCCATGTACATTCGATGCAGGCCGAAGATGCCCAAAAAGGTCAGCAATATCCAGGCAAGCGTGTAGCTGGTGGGGCCCGCCTGAAAACGCAGATCCGCCTGACGATCCATCAGCGGGATCAGGAAGAAGTCGATCAACCAGCCGATGCCCAGCAGTCCTAGCGTGAAAAACCAGATCGTGCCGGTGATGGGCTTGCCGTAGTAAAAGCGGTGTGAACCGGTAAAGCCAAACACCCACAATAGATAGCCCACTATCTTGCTATGCGTATCGTTCGCAGCGACGGCTGTATGAGACACGTGATAATTCCTCCAAAATGAAACTAGCTCGCTCCGCACCTCTCTCCAAGGTGCAGAATCACCGTGACAACCCCCCAGGTCACGCCCAAGTTTCTGCCACGCCGTTACGCTTTGCATGGCAAGGCCTCGGCGCTCGTCAGGCAGCAGTATAATGCCTTCAATCAAAGCGCCACACTTTACCCACGGCGCATACACTGACGTTCTGGACGCCCCCGAGTTTTCGATCTATGTTGCATATGCGGTGCATGGTACCGGGAAAGGCCCCTCAGCAATAAGCTTGACGCTTACCCTAGGGTCATGCATTCTCCGCTGCGTAGGTTTGCAAGTCGAATGTCGTCAGCTGTTAATCGAATTCTCGATCGCCCTTGCGCATTCCCTCCTTGTCTTACCCACGTACCATGGTCGCCCATGGGTCGGCCCGCATCATTACTTCGCAAGTTAAGGAATTCGAAATGGCAACTGGCACTGTCAAATGGTTCAACGACACCAAAGGCTACGGCTTCATCTCTCCGGAAGATGGTGGCGATGACCTATTCGCGCACTTCTCCGAGATCCAGGCTGAAGGCTTCAAAACGCTGCAGGATGGCCAAAAAGTGAGCTTTGAGGTCACCCAGGGCAAGAAAGGCCTGCAGGCGTCCAACATCAAGGTGGTCGGTTAATTCCGATACCCCAGCGGTCGTGAGACCGACATCGGACTCCGAACGCATGAGCCCACCTAACGGTGGGCTCTTTTATTTCCAGATCATATATGACTGTCCTTGCCGTATACGAAAGAGGGCACATGGCGCATACCCACACGCCATGTGCCCTTGCCTCTAACGGCATGAGACGACGATGTTACGACTGGTTGTCGTCTTCGGCTTCGTTTTCAAGCTCATCCGCTTGCTGCTCGGCTTCGTCAGCCGCGTCGTCCATTTCATCCGCCGCTTCGTCGGTTGCCTCGTCCGCTGCCTCTTGTGTTTCGTCAGCGGCATTATCCATTGCATCGCCAGCCTCATCGGCGGCTTCGCTCATTTCATCGCCGGCTTCATCGACGGCGTCTGCAGTTGCATCTTGCGCTTCGTCTATCTCTTCGCCCGCTTCATCCATGGCATCGGAGGACTCATCAGCCGCGTTGTCACCCATTTCTTCCATGTCGTCGCTGGCTTCGTCGCTCATCTCGGACATTTCGTCGCCAGCCTCGTCAGCAGCTTGCTGGGTTTCTTCAGCCGCCTGTTCGCTATTGTTTGAAGCTTCCTGAGCGGGATCGTCACCGCTATCGCAGGCCGCTAGGCCAAGTGACATCACCAATGCCAACGCACTCATCGTCCATTGCTTATACGTCATCATTTCTCTCCTTGAGTCGCTCATTTCTGCCGGGGGCCGGCAATTTCCTAAAAGTCCATGAGGCCATCCAGGCCTCATGGTACAGAGTAGACAAGCCCTACATGCAGGACTCGCCAATATCTTCGTACCAGATCTCGGGCCTTTCGACGATGAACCGTTCCATCAGCGCCTTGCACTGGGGATCATCGTAGACCGTGAGCGTGACACCACGTTGACGTAATAATGCTTCCTCACCTTGAAAGGTCGAATTTTCGCCTATCACGATTTCGGGGATGCCATAGAGCAAAATGGCGCCACTGCACATGGCACAAGGTGACAGTGTGGTATAAAGCACCGCTTCACGATACACATGCGCCGCCAAACGACCGGCGTTTTCCAAGGCGTCCATTTCGCCGTGCAAAATGGCACTACCACGCTGCTGGCGTTGGTTGTGCCCACGCCCGATGATAACCCCCCGATGCACAAGCACCGAACCGATGGGAACCCCACCCGCGTCGTATCCTTTGCGCGCCTCGTCGATGGCCGCCTGCATAAATCGATCCATGGTGATCCTTTTGCCATTCACCTTGTGCACCACGTTACACTCGTAGAGGTTGGGCACTTCCGCGTTCATTTCAAGCGCCCGTTCCTCGAAGGGCTCCTGAAACACGATCACGCAAGACAGCGGGTCGCGCCTCAGCCCTCATCGCTTGGCAATGAGTACAGTGCGGAAGAAGAAGGTGCCGCCAAGGAAAGCGCGCCGTGTATCAACTCAGCGCGAAAGCGCTCGTGGAAACACGGCTCGCCATCGAGATTAAGCGGCAGGGCATCCTCGCCTTCGAATTCGACCCAAGGCACCTGCAAATACTCGACGAACTGGCCACTTTCGGGGAGGTTTTCCAGCTCGTCGATCAGCTGCTTCATCTCCCTGAGCGAGGTAAAATGGCGCACGATGAGCAGCTCCAGTAGACCATCATCGACCTTGGCCAGGGGCGCCAACTGCTGCCCTCCTCCCGCTTGAGAACCATTGCCCAAGGCGAGCAGAAACAAGGGGATGTCGCGCTCTCCATCGGGAAGTCGCAAACGCCCCCGGTAAGGCTGGTAATTCCAGGCCTTGAGCATGCCCATCAACGAATAGGCGCCACCACCCAAGAGGCGTTTGAGAGGAGCCGGTGTCGAATTGGTGATCTGAGCACCGAAGCCGCCCGAGGCAAGGTTGATGAAATAATCACCACCCAAGCTACCCACATCGACATTGTGGGGACGGGCTTCCAATGCCACACGCAGCGCCTCAAGAGGCTCCAAGGGCAGCTCCAGACCACGTGCAAAATCGTTGGCACTACCCAGCGGGAGGATACCAAGGGTCGACCTTGCAACCTGGGGCAGTTGCATCAAGCCGCCAACGACTTCATTGACCGTTCCATCGCCGCCGCCGGCAATGATACGTTGGATACCCGCTTCGCTGGCTTCCCGAGCCAAGCGCGCACCGTCGCCGGCTTCCCAGGTCACTCGCACCGCCAGAGAGTGACCCTCTTCACGAACGCGCCTCACCGCCTCACGGATATCCGGAAGCTGGGCAGATTTACCGTTGAGAATCAGCCACGCATCACCATCAGTTGCAGCAGGCTGGAGTGTTTCACTCATCGCTTTATCATCCTCATTCCTTGAGACACGCCGGCTTCTCGTCTCGCCACACGCACCTTGCACCAACGGGTCTCATATTCCTTTGAGCACCTCGAAACCATTGCCTACCGTCGTGGGCAAAAATTCTTCAACATGGTATTGCGCCACGCCAGCGACGATAAATGGGTCTTCATTAAGCCAGGCCGTCAAACGCTCCCGCGCAGGCGCTCTGGCCAAAATGATGCCACCACTCGGAGGCGATTTACGCCCCGACGCGATAAATACGCCTCGCTCGAAGCCTTCCCGCACCCATGCCATATGAGCCATTCGATAGGGCTCGACCGCGTCCGGATCGACCACGTACTCCAGCGATACGATGAACATGGCTGCTCCTTAATATCTGCCGCCTGGCACGTCACTTGGCCTTGCGCATCTTTACAAACTCACGCCGCCGGCGCCACTCGCCAGGAAAGCCACAGCAAAGGTGAAACCAAGACAACGCCGATCAATGCCAAGGCCCATTGCGGCGCCAACGGCATCGCCAGCAATAGCGTAGCCAACAACGCACCGCCGCCCAACTGCAAGGCGCCCAGCAAAGCTGCCGCCGTCCCAGCGCGCTCACGAAACGGCTCGAGAGCCAGGCTCGAGGTTGCACCCAGCGCCAATGAAAAGCCCACGGAGAGCACCCCTATCGGCCCCATGAAGCCGACTGACGACAGCGGCAATGCCGTGACGATCAGCGCCTGCAAGACGCCCGAGACGATAATCAGCCCCAGCCCTAAACGCACGGTCCCGACGCGCCCGAGACGGTGAATGACGCGGGGTGCGAAGAAAAACGCCAGGATGTTGACCACGGCGTTGGCGCCGAACCAACCGCTGAATGCCAACTCCGAAAGCCCCAACCGATCCACCAGTATGACCGGCGCGGTCGATACATACACCAGGATCGCCGACATGATCACCCCGGCCAGCCCCGCGAAATAGACAAAGCGCACACTGGTCAGCACCGGTCGGTAGCGGGCCCAATGATAAAGTCGGCGCTCGGGCGCCGTGTCCTGAGGCCGCGTCTCGGCGAAGCGCCATAAGGCGGCCACACCCAGCACCGCCGCAAAGACGAACATGAATGCAAAATTGCTGCGCCAACCGAAGGTCACCGCCAGGCTTCCGCCGATGACGGGCGCTAGTGCAGGAATGATGCACAGTGCCCCATTGAGGTAACTGTAGAGTTTAGCGCCTTGCTCGGCCGTGAAGCAGTCGCGCACCGCGGCGAAGGCCACCGTCATACTCGCGCAAGCCCCCAGACCTTGCAGAACACGCGATACGTAAAGCGGCCCGAGACTGGTCGCCATCATCCCCAGTAATGCCCCCGCCATATAAACCACAGTGCCGCAAAGCAGCACCGGGCGACGACCGAAACGGTCGGTCAGCGGACCGACGAGCACTTGCCCAAGGCCGACGCTCAACAAGAGTAATGTCACGGTGAACTGCAACCGGCTGAACGGGACGTCGAACTCGCGCGCCATGACCGTCAGTGATGGCAGGTAGATATCGATCGCCAGTGGCGACAACATCACGCAGCCCACCAGCAAGGGCAGCAAACGGGCACCCGACATGAAACCTCCGCAGCGACAAAAAGAACGCCACCTTACCCCGAACACGCCAAGATGCAACTGACCAATGATACGTACATTTTACTATTGCGGTGTCGCCCGAAAAGTCGACACGCGTAGACACGTTTAAGACAAGGCCTAAAGCTCATACGCACCTCGCCGATATTGCCTTTCAGGGCAATGATCCAAGCAATGCCTCGCCGATCATCCATCGCACAGGAAACGCCATGCCATTCCGCACCTGGGGGGTCGTGCTAAGCGCCGTCCTATTGGGCGGCTGCTTCGGGGTCAATACCTCGCAGGCCCCCATCGCCACGACCTACCCGATCAGTGAACAGCAACGCATGCAGGCCGCTCAGCATTGGGAAGTGCTTGCCGAACACGAGGCAGGCGATATCCTCGCCAAGCGCGACTTGTGGGGCAAGCCACTCTATGTCGAGAAGCATGAACAGGAGACCGCCTTCAGCCACGGGTTCCGTTCCCTGCTGACCAGTGAGCTCGTCGAGCAAGGCGCCATCGTGCGTACTCAGCCGGACCCTAGCAGCGCCCATGTCAGCTTCGATGTCCAGGTGATCAACCACCAGGATCGCGGCTTCGTACGGCCTCCCCAGGGTGCCCTGACCGCATTGGCGACTGGCATCGCCGTGGCGACCATTCCTTTCAATCACTGGACCGAGCCCGCCTTGGGACTGATTCCCGCCGCCGCACTGGCCGACACCTTCAGCGGTAGCTGGACCACCACCGGCAAGCAGGAAGTCATTATCACGACCCAAGTAAGCCAATACGACACGCTGCATTACTCGTCCTCGAATATGTATTACATCAACGCGGGCGATAGCGATCAGTACGGTGCACCCGGCACCGGCGATTCCGCTGGCCTGCCGCTATCATCCGACTGGTGAGGAGATCGCTCGACATGTCATTCAACCAACGTCCCACCGGACGCCTTACAGGGCGCTTGCTGACCTTGGCCATCCTGTTGCTGGTGCTCTCGGGCTGTAGCCTTTTTCCCAATCGTCAAGCGGCCGCCCCCGAACCCAGCATGCTGACGCGCGTCGACGAAGCCGCCGACAAACTGCTCGCCACCAGCAGCGAACAGCTCGGCAATCGGGCGCCGATCATCGCCACCACATTCGTCGATATCGACCAACTGGATCAGTCATCGACACTTGGGCGCACGCTGTCCGAGACCTTTACCTCGCGTCTCGTCCAGGGCGGCATGAATGTCATCGAAGTCAAAATGCGCGACAGCCTATACATCGAGCAGAATACCGGGGAGCTGATTCTGTCCCGCAACGTACAGCGCTTGAGCGATAATCACGATGCCCAGGCCGTATTGCTGGGCACCTATGCCCAAGGCGAGAACACGCTGTTCGTCAACGCTCGCCTGGTACGTATCATGGACCGCCAGGTCTTGGGTGCCTCGAGCTTCGAAGTGCCAATGGACAACGACATCAGGACCTTGCTGCCCTCTAACTGGTAAAGGTCTTTCTTCTCAAACATGGAGCCCGATCGGCCCTGTCATGAGCTTTACCTGCCAGCATCCAGATATCGATGCTGGCAGGCCTTCATCAATCACCGGTCGGCGACAACTGGAATTCCAACAGCGTCTCATGGTGGCCCAAGTCGGTGGCCAATAACGGCAGGTAGTGACGGTCGTGCGTTCGTAGCATCATGCGGTATTCGAATTGCCGACCCTCGTCGCGCGTGCGGTAACTGAGGCTTTCGATATGGAACCGATGCGCTTTCATTAACGCATAGATTTCTGACTCCCCGAGTATCCGCTGGCTATCGAAGCGTAGAATGCAGCGCGCGAAGGTACGGCTCGGCATCCGTGCCTCGACCAAACGAAACAACGACAGCGTCAACAAGGTCACCAGCGTCGCTATCACGCCCGGCAACCAAAAGCCGACGCCGAAGAGTATGCCCAACGCCGACGTAATCCAGATCGAGGCCGCCGTCGTCAGGCCATGTACCGTCAGCCCCTCCTTGAAGATCACGCCGGCCCCCAGAAAGCCGATGCCCGTCATGATGCCCTGGGCCATGCGCGTGGGATCGGTTCTGATCGTCTCTTCGGGTACATCACTACCCAGCCACTGCCATTGATAGACCGTCACCAGCATCAATAACGCCGAGGCAACGCACACCAGCGCATGTGTCCGAAATCCTGCCGGGCGCCCATGAAAGGTACGTTCCAAGCCAATCAGGCTCCCCGCCAGCCAGGCCATGCCCAGATGCAGCACTATCGTCCATGAAATCGTTGCCATTCGCCTCTTCCTTCTCCTGCGTTATCGTCTATCGTGTCAGCATAGCGTCTGCCACTGTATCCCACAGAATCCACGACGATTTCCCACCTTTCGATAGAAGGATCGCTGCGTGAGCCACCCTTCCAACCTCACGCCACCCAGTCGGGTGGAAGAAGACGAGCACGACCTGCATCTCAACGGCGGCCCCCGGCCATCGCGTGCGGCGGGCGTCCATGAATCGATCCGTGAAGAAGGCGAGACGGAACTCAAACGCGCCGCGTCGGCGTTGTTCTGGTCGGCGATCGCCGCCGGCCTATCGATGAGTTTCTCGATGCTTGCCAAGGGGCTGCTGCACGCGCGCCTGCCGGACAGCGATATCGGCTATCTCGTCGCGTCGTTCGGCTACACCATCGGCTTTTTGGTCGTCATCCTCGCACGCCAGCAACTCTTCACCGAAAATACCGTCACCGCCGTGCTACCGGTGATGAGCACGCCACGCATCATGCAGTTTCTCAAGCTATTGAAGCTATGGGGCGTAGTGCTCATCGGCAACCTGGTGGGGGTGGCAATCTCCGCGTACGCGATTCTCTACATGCCTTTGTTCGATGCCGAGACGCATAAGGCCTTTCTCAGCCTGGGGCATCACATTCTGGAGAATACTGGTAGCCAGATGTTTGCCAAGGGCATCATCGCCGGCTGGATGATCGCCACCATGGTCTGGCTGCTCCCTGCCGCTGGAGCCGCCAAGATCTGGGTGATTCTGATCGTCACTTATCTCGTCGCACTGGGCGGTTTCACGCACATCATCGTGGGGTCCACGGAAGTGATGTACCTGATGTTCGCCGGCCAAGCCAGCCTAGGTGAATATCTCTTTCACTTCGCCCTGCCGACGCTGGCCGGCAACGTGATCGGCGGCACCTTCATCTTTGCCCTCATTAGCCACGCACAGGTTCGCAGCGACACCTGAACAGCTATCTTATAAAGGCCTGATTCGGCATGCCTACCGGCGTGCCGAGCTTGTCCATTCGTCTATGCCGTTTTATGCACTCTCACGAACGAGGCACCACAGAGCGCCCAACACTCTCTCGTGATAACCAGCTTTTATCAGCATGCTGAGTTTCGGAATTAGCGAAGCGCCCGAGTGCCTGTTAAAGCTTAAGTAGCTCATACCACCCACCCGGCCTGACCGGATCGATGACGAGGGACAATAACAATGGGACACGCCACACCACGCACACCGTATTGGCTTGCCGCGGCACTGGTCATGGGGCTCGCCACTCCGGCGCTTGCCGATTATCCCGAAAAACCCATCACGCTGATCGTCCCCTGGGCCGCCGGCGGCGGAACCGATGCCACGGCACGTATCATCGCTAAAGCCCTGGAGGAAGAACTCGGCGAAACCATCAATGTGGTCAACCGCACGGGCGGTAGCGGCGTCGTGGGGCATACCGCCATTGCGCGGGCCAAACCCGATGGCTATACGCTCGGCCTGGGCACGGTCGAGATCAACATGATGCATTGGCAAGGCCTGACCGATCTCACCTACGAAGACTTCACTCCCATCGGACAGATCAACTTCGATGCCGCCAGCATCAGCGTCGCCGAGGACGCCGATTACCAGGACCTGGGCGAACTGATGGAGGCGATCCGCGATCAGCCCGATGGCCACTTCAATGCTTCCGGCACCGGGCTGGGTGGTATCTGGCATGTCGCGCTGGGCGGGCTGCTGATGGATCTCGACATGTCCGCCGACAAGGTCAACTGGATTCCCAGCCAAGGCGCCGCGCCGGCCATGACGGAGCTCGCCTCCGGGGGCGTCGACATGGCCGCCACCTCGCTACCCGAAGCGCGCTCGATGATCGAGTCCGGCCGCGTGCGTAGCCTCGGTGTGATGGCCGAAGAACCTCTGGAAAGCTTCCCCGACGTGCCCACCGTGGCCTCGCAGGTAGACAGCGAGTTCACTACCGGCGCGTGGCGCGGGGTGATCGGGCCACAGGGCATGGACGACGACATCGTCGAGACACTGGAAACCGCCTTGCATGCCGCCTACGAAAGCGACACCTATCAAACTTTCATGGCCAAGCAAGGCTATGGCGTGCAGTGGAAAGACGCACAAGCCTTTGGTGACTACATGGAGACAAGCGACGCCGAATTCGGTGAGATCATGAAGGCCATCGGTCTCGCCAAGCAGTAAGCGTCTTCGACGCGCCACGACCGCTCTCCGTCTTCATACGGTCGTGGCGCATCACTGACTGCCATTTTATGCTGAGGCCTGCGCCTCGGCTGCCAACTCCGACATCGTGCCTTGATGCCCCGCGCGATTGAGCGCGCTCAACACGGCCTTGAGGGACGCACTGACGGTGTCGCCATCCTCGGCCATGCCACTGATGCGCTGCCCTCCTACATTGAGTTGCACGAAGGCGATCGCCACGGCGTCACTACCCTCGCCCAACGCGTGCTCGCTGTAATCGACGACACTCACCGATTGCCCCGTGTGGGTTTGCCAGGCGGTCATGAAAGACGAAATGACACCGTTGCCCTGACCACTCAAACGCACGGCCCGACCGGCATCGTTGAGCGATACCGTCAAGCTTTCATCGGCGTCACGATCCAGCCGGTAGCCAGTCAACGAGAGCGGCTCATGGCGGGAAAAGGTCTCGGTCAGCACCTCGCGAATGCGCTGACTGGACAACTCGCCACTCACCGTCTCGCTCACCGCCTGCACCGCCGGGGCCAGCTCCAGCGCCATCCAACGGGGCAAGCTGATTCCGTAGTCGCGCTCGAGCAGGAACGTCATGCCGCCCTTGCCGGACTGACTATTGACGCGAATGACCGCCTGGTAATCGCGCCCGATATCGCGCGGGTCGATCGGTAGGTACGCTACCTGCCACGGCTCGTCCGCTTGCTGCTTTCTGAGCGACTTGCGGATCGCGTCCTGGTGACTGCCGGAAAACGCGGTGTAGACCATCTCCCCTACCCAGGGATGACGAGGATGCATGGGAATACCGGTGCATTCCTGTACCACCTCGATGATCTCGTCGGGACGTGACAGATCGAGTTCGGGATCGATGCCCTGGCTGTACAGATTCATCGCCAAAGTGACGATATCCATGTTACCGGTCCGTTCGCCATTGCCCAGCAACGTGCCTTCGACACGCTCGGCGCCGGCCAATAAGGCAAGTTCGGCGGACGCCACCGCACCACCGCGATCGTTATGCGTATGCACCGAGACGATCACGCTGTCGCGGCGGCTGATATGCTGGCAGAAATACTCGATCTGATCGGCGTGATGATGCGGCCCGCCCACCTCAACCGTGGTGGGTAGATTGAGAATGCACTTTTTCTCCGGCGTCGGCTGCCAGACATCCATCACCGCTTCGCAGATCGCCAGCGAGAAATCGATCTCGGTGCTGGAGAAGCTCTCGGGCGTGTATTCGAAGCGCCACTCGACATCGGGATAGCGCGCAGCGTGCGCCTTGACCCAGCTCGCGCCCTGTACGGCGATGTCGACGATGCCTTGGCGGTCCATCTCGAATACGCGTTCACGCTGCACGGTCGAGGTGGAATTGTAGAGATGCACGATGGCGCGCTTGGCACCGACCAACGAGGCGAAGGTTCGCTCGATGAGATGCTCGCGACACTGCACCAACACCGCGATGGTCACATCGTCGGGGATCTGATCTTCCTCTATCAGCCAGCGCACGAAGTCATAATCGGGCTGACTGGCCGACGGAAAGCCGACCATGACTTCCTTGATGCCGACCTTGATGATCTGGTGCCACAGACGCTGCTTCTGTTCGACGCTCATCGGCTCGAGTAGCGCCTGGTTGCCGTCGCGCAGGTCCTCGCTAACCCAGGTCGGCGCCGCCACCAGGTCACGATCCGGCCACTGGCGGTCGAAGGCTGGCACACGCGGCGCCGGGCGGTACTTGCGATGATCGAAGCAACTCATGACAACGGTCCTGTGAAAATGGATGAACGAGCCCATTGCTCGTGGCAATGAATACAGTCTACGCCGCCCAGCCCCGCAGGCGATTGCAAACTCGCCCTCGACGAGCGATTTTTTTGGCATATAATTCCAATATCATTATTAAAAGAGAACGATAATGCCAAAAGAGAGCCCGCCAGCCGTCGGGGTGACGCTTGACCGTTACGATCGCCAAATACTCGATATCCTCCAGCGCCATGGGCGTATCAACAATCAGGAACTGGCCGAGCGCATCGGCCTGTCGCCTTCACCCTGCCTGAGGCGCGTGCGAGCCCTGGAAGACAACGGCTTGATCACCGGCTATCGTGCCCTGGTAGATGCCAAACGGCTGGGCCATAGCCTCACGGCGCTCTTGCATATCTCCATGGACCGGCATACCCCGGAACGCTTCGCCAACTTCGAGGCCAAGGTCGCGGCACTGCCCCAGGTGCAGGAATGTCTGCTGATCACCGGCCAGGAGGCCGATTACCAACTCAAGGTCGTGGTCCACGATATGGATGACTACCAGAACCTGTTGCTCAATCAGATCACGCGTATCGAAGGCGTCACCGGGGCGCACTCCAGTTTCGTCTTGCGCCGAGTCCTCGAGCACCGGCCAGTCCCCTCGTATTCGGACACGCCACACTGACGCCGCCCATTAGACACTGGTGCAATGGTTGACGCGCCGAAAGGCTGTTACGTTTTTTGTATGCAATAGTCATCTACTAAAGAGGATGTGTGCCATGCAACTGCCCCGCAACCCTTTCAAGGCATCACTGACAGGCGATACACGCTATGGATGCTGGGCCGGTTTCGCCACTGGCTACGCCACGGAGATCCTTGCCACCACGGACTTCGACTGGCTATTGATCGACGGCGAACATGCGCCCAACACCGTCCCCACGATTCTTGCTCAGTTGCAGGCGGTAGCCGCCTATCCCTGCGCTCCCGTCGTGCGTGCCGTCAACCATGACCCTGCACTGATCAAGCAACTGCTCGACATCGGCACTCAGACGCTGATGATCCCCATGGTCGATACCGCCGAACAGGCCGCCCAATTGGTCGCCGCCACGCGTTACCCGCCGCAGGGCTTTCGCGGCGTGGGGGGTGGCCTGACGCGCGCCACGCGTTGGGGCGAGGTAGAAGACTACATGGCGACGGCTCATGAAGAACTGTGCCTGATCGTGCAGGTGGAATCCCGCAGCGGCGTCGACAACGCCGAGGCCATCGCCGCCACCCCCGGTATCGACGCCGTGTTCGTCGGTCCTTTCGATCTATCCACCGACATCGGGCATATCGGCAACCCCAATCATCCCGAGGTCCAGGCGATGATTCGACATACCCTGGACGCCACCCACGCTGCCGGAAAGGCCGCCGGTATCCTGGCCCCCGTCGAGACAGACGCCAGATGCTATGCCGACTGGGGATTCGATTTCATCGCCGTGGGCATCGATATCAGCCTATTGCGACAAGCCGCCAAGGAGACCGTGGCACGCTACAAGGGTGATCAATAGACTGGTACGGTATGAGTGTTCGCCATCACACAAGGAGCCCCGTGCATGAAGCGGATATTCATCGCGACTGCCATTATGGCCGTGTTTGGGGGCGCCATATCGCTGTCGGCATGCACGCACGCGCCTCGCGAAACGCTGTCTCCCCCCGCCAACGAAGAAACCACGGACTTCACGCTGGCGCCCTATCCCGTCAGGCTGCGCGCCGATGCCTCGCTCGCACGCATCACAGCGCCACAGTCGGGATACTTCGATACCGGCAGCTGGCAGATTGCGGATGATGCACCGGGCGAGCGTCTGATCACGCTGGCACTGCCGAGCTCTAACGACATCACGGCCGCGCACTGGCGTCTGGGCGCGAGTCACGACGCCAAGGCGATCTCCAACTGCCTGACGCCGCCACCCAATGCCCACTCGCGATCCACCGCGAGCATCGATGGTCATGATTTCCAGGCCTTCACGCTCGACGACGCCGGCATGAGCCACTTTCAACGGATCACTGGCTACCGAGCCGTGATCGACGATACCTGCTATGCCATCGACCTGATCGTCAACGGCACCCGCGGCGAAGTCTACGATCCCCCGCGCGAGCCCCCGTTTTCTTCCAAGCGCGCCATGCAACGCCTGCATGAGATCAACGACGGGCTCTCACTGCCATGAAAAATGCCGTGACGCTTGGCGCCACGGCATTTTTTACTCGCGTACCTTAGACTCAGGCGTAGGTATTGACCTGCGTACCCACGGTGCCGGTCGTCGCTAGCGACTGCTGGGGGGACACCGCTTCCATCAGTTGCGACACGTGTGACGCCTGATTGTTGAGCGACTCCTTGAGCAGGCTCGCCTGCGCCTGCTGATCGGCGTTGTGCTGTTGCAGCGCCATCGCAGTGCCCACGGCTGCGTTCACGGATGAATCCATGAAGCTTCTCCCTTCAAGTGAATGAATGCGCTTTACGCTTTCTAGTTATCGGCCAGGGCGCAACAAACTTTCATCGCCCACGACCGACAGCCAACGCATGACATCTTCAGCATGCAAGAAGAAAAGCATAAAGGCCATCTCGCCGTAAGGCACCCCCTGCCATCCTGGCGCCTCGCCGCTTAGAATGGCGGACCCACAAGCCATGCGCTCGATAGCACGAGGACGAGACGCCTACATAAGCACGCTCACAAAAGGATGTGACATGCAGATCGACAGATTCTTCCACTGGCTCGGCGAGCTCCTGGGCGATGCCTTGCGCGTCGTCGTCGACGCGCTCTCCACCCTATTCGCGGGGCTTTGGGTAGCCATCGATCGCTTTTTCGACGGCCTCGCCCGTTCGCTGGGCGTCAATCCCTCACTCATCAACCTGGTAGTGTTGATCATCGGCGTGTGGATGCTCTACAAGGGGATTCGCGCGCTTGTCCGACGCGCCTTCGTCGGCGGTATCGTATGGTTGTTCCTTGGCTTGCTGGTGCTCGGCTGGCTCATCCGCTGAGGCGCTTTGCTGCCACGGCCCCATGCAAAAACGCCGCTGCCTTGGCAGCGGCGTTTGCGTTACTTTCTTGCCAAGTCGGCTATCAGGCCTCGGCCAGCGCCCGCTCGACCATTTCAAAGACGTTGGGCGAGAGTTCCTCGGCACGAATGCGCTCGAGTTCGGCCTTCATCAACGCCTGACGTTGCTCGTCAAAACGCTGCCAGCGCGTCAACGGCGTGATGATGCGCGCGGCAATCTCAGGATTGAGCCGGTTGAGTTCGATCACCACATCCGCCAGCAGGCGATAGCCCTCGCCGTCGAGTCGGTGGAAGTTAACGCGGTTCTGCGCCGCGAAAGCACCGATCAGCGCACGCACCTTGTTGGGATTCTTGAGTGAGAACAGCGGATGCGCCATCAGGTATTTGACGCGTTCCAGCACATCCTCCTGCGGACGTGTGACCTGGATGGTGAACCACTGGTTCATCACGAGTGGATCGTGCGCCCACTTCTCGCCGAACGCTTTGAGCGCCGGCTCGGCGATGTCGCTGCGCGAGCTATGCACCAGCATCGTCAAGGCGGCACGTACATCGGTCATGTTGTCCTCGGCGTCGACCTGCGCCTCGGCCAACGCGACGCCCTCTTCGTCTTCGATGCTCATCAGATATTCCAGCGCCACATTCTTCACCCGACGCCGCGCGATCTGATCCGGCTCCGGCGCGTAGGGCTCATCGCTGCGGTGGGCTTCATGCATGGCCAGGAACTCGTCGCGCAAGGCCGTGGCGAGCGACTGCTTGACGAAAACGCGCGCGGCATGGATCGCATCCACATCGACCATCGGCTGCTGCTCGGCGATGTAAGCCTCTGAAGGCAGCGTCAACATCTCGGCAAGCACCGCCTTGTCATCGGTCTCGGTGGTCAAAAGGCGCCGATAAGCGTCGATGACGCGGCTATCCATGACCTTTTCAACTCCGTTGCGATGCGCCGCGATGAGATCGTCGAGGGCCAGCATTGTCAGCCGCTGTCCCGCGTCCCAACGGTTGAAATCGTCCGCGTCATGGGTAAGCAGGAAGGACAGCTCCTCGCGCGAATACGGATAGCGCAAATAGACCGGCGCCGAGAAACCGCGCAACAGCGACGGCGTCGGCGCCTCGTCGATGCCGGTGAAGACATACGTCTGTTCAGTGTCGCGCAGGTGCAGCACCGTCTCGTGGCCCAGCGACTCACCGTCCAGCGTCAACGCCATGTCGTTCCCGGATTTGGTACCCACCAGCCCCATGCGTACCGGAATGTGCAGCGGTTGCTTCTCCGCCTGGCCGGGGGTGGGCGGTGTGCGCTGGGAGAGCCGCAGGTGATACTCGCACTTGGCATAGTCGTATTCGCCATGGGCGTCGATCTCCGGCGTGCCCGCCTGGGAATACCAGCGCATGAACTGGCTCAGATCGAGCCCCGAGACTTCCGCCATGCAGTCGACGAAATCCTCGATGGTCACTGCCTGACCGTCAAAACGCGCGAAGTACAGATCCGACCCCTGGCGGAACGTCTCCCAACCGAGGAGATGGCGCAGCATGCGCACGATCTCGGCACCCTTCTCGTAAATCGTCAGGGTGTAGAAGTTGGAGATCTCGATGTAATGATCGGGACGCACGGGATGCGCTGTCGGGCCAGCGTCTTCGGCGAACTGCGCGGTGCGGAAGAACGAAACGTCCTCGATGCGCTTGACCGGCGCCGAATTGATGTCGGCAGAAAAGCTCTGGTCGCGGAAGACGGTGAAGCCTTCCTTCAGCGAGAGCTGGAACCAGTCGCGGCAGGTCACGCGGTTGCCCGACCAGTTATGGAAATACTCATGGGCGACGATGCCCTCCACGCTCTGGAAGGCCGCATCGGTAGCGGTTTGCGGATGCGTCAGCACCGCCGCCGAGTTGAAGATGTTGAGCCCCTTGTTCTCCATGGCGCCCATATTGAAGTCGTTGACGGCGACGATCATGAAGCGGTCGAGATCGTATTCACGGCCGTAAGTCTCTTCATCCCAGCGCATGGCCCGCTTGAGCGACGCCATGGCATGGTCGGTCTTGTCGAGATTTTCCGGCTCGACCCAAATCTGCAGCGTGACATCGCGTCCACTCATGGTCGTGAAGCGATCTTCGACCTTCTCGAGCTTGCCCGCGACCAGGGCGAACAGATAGCTGGGTTTGGGATGCGGGTCTTCCCACGTCACGAAATGCCGGCCACCTGGCAGCTCGCCGCTTTCCACCGGATTGCCGTTGGAGAGAAGCACCGGCGCTTCGGTCTTATCACCCACCACCGTGGTGGAGAAAGTCGCCATGACATCCGGGCGGTCGGGATAGAAGGTAATACGGCGAAAGCCTTGTGGCTCGCACTGCGTGCAGAACATGCCGCTGGAGACATAGAGCCCCTCGAGGGCGGTATTGGCGGCGGGGTCGATCGACACCTCGGTATCCAGCAAAAAGCGCTCCGGGACGCTGGGGATGGTCAAGCCTTCGTCATCGACCTCGTACTCATCGGCTTCCAGCGTCTGTCCATCCACAGCGATACGCACCAGCGACAGCTTGTCACCGGCGAAACGTAGCGGAAGCCCCGCTTCGCGCTCGGGGTGACGCTCGACATGCAGGCGCGCCGTGACGGTGGTCGCCGAGGGGGCCAGGTCGAATTTCAGCTCGGTATGCGTCACCCGATAGGCGGGCGGCAGGTAATCCTTGAGATGGGTCGCTTGCGGTTCGGACATCGATCGACGCTCCTTGAGATCGGGGCATGCACTCGCCCCCAAGACATCGCTTCGCGCATAAAACGCGAGGCACATGCCGAGCATTGTACGGCGTCCGGTGGAGTCGGCTCAAAAGTGCGGGCAATGCCGCGCCTCATCACGCTCTCAGCGAGACTCCTGGCGCTGGCTGGGGGAAGACTCTTCGAAAGAAGACAAGACCGGGCACCGCCCCATCGACGGTGTTGGACGGGTCAGAATCCACACCGCAATCCCCGTCAGACCAATGATCAACGCCACACGCAATGTGAGGGAGTCGACCGTGAAGGCGATCACGCCCATTGAGACAGCTAGCATGGCGCACGCCATCCATTTAGCGTGACGGGGAATGGCGCGTTCGCGCTCCCAGGCGAGAATGGAGGGGCCAAAGCGCGGATGACGACGAATCCAGTTGGCGAAACGCGGAGAGCTTTTCGAGGCCGCCCAAACCGCCACCAGCATGAAACATGTCGTCGGCATGACCGGCAGGAACAAGCCAATCACACCCAGAGAGAAGCTGACGCCAGCCAAGCAGATGAACAATAGTTTGCGTATATCGTACATGCGCCGCGCCACCTTGCCGTGATAGAGGGAAACGCCGAGCTTCACGCGAGATCGCTGGCAGGCATGGCGAAGCCCGACGCCACCTCTTGCATTGAAGCCCGAATAGCGTATCCAGAGAAATCGTCCCTTACTATCGAGGCGATTATCGCCAAGGACTGGACACGTGCGTTCCATTCTAGCGCAAAGCAAGGGGCCAAGACCAAGGCCGCGATCTCCTCAGCATCCCGCCCTAGGTCCCGCACCCCCTCCTCACGCATGCGGCATTATCCGATGGTAGCGTTAGCCTGTCGGGGCGGCGCGCCCTGCACATCGGTCGTCGCGGTCGGCGGTAAACGCAGCATACGGCGCAAGACTTTACCCACCGGTGACTTGGGCAGCTCCTCGATGAAACGGTAGCCACGTGGACACTTGAAGCGCGTCAGCCCAGCGTCTAGACAATAACGCCCGAGTTCCTGCTCGTCGATGTCACTACGTGCCTTGATGAAGGCCGTTACGACCTGGCCCCACTTGTCGTCTGGCAATCCCACGACCGCGACCTCCTCGACTTGCGGATGTAGCGAGAGCACATTCTCGATTTCCAACGGGCTAATGTTCTCGCCCCCGGAATTGATCAGGTCATCGACACGGCCGGTGACGAACAGATCCCCATCGTCATCGAAATATCCGGTGTCCCCAGTGAAATACCAACCGTCTCTGAGAGCTTTGCCATCCGCCTCGGGGCACTGCCAATAACCCTCGAAGGCCTCATCTCCGTTCATGTCGGCGATGACCTCACCTTCCGCACCAGGCGACACGCACATCTCAGGCGACGTAGCGCCCACCTTGACGATCCGCAGGCGTTGGTTGAGCGCCGCGCGTCCCGACGAGCCGGGCTTATGGTTGGCATGCTGGTCCACGGTCAGCGCATAGAGCTCCGAACAACCATACTGATTGACGAACAGGCTCGGCTTAAAGGCCGCCTCGACGCGCGCAATCAATCCCGCACTCATGGACGCACCGGCAAAACCGATCTTATCGATGCTGGCGACCCGATGCGGAGCGAATCCCGGCGCTTCGAGCAGCATATGATAGAGCGTCGGCACCAGATTGAGACTGGAAATGCGCTCACGCTCGATGGCTTGTAGCGTCGCCTCCGATTCGAACTTGGGAATACACACGAAGCGTCCATCTACCATCGCCATCGCTTGCAGCGCGCGTACGCCCGTGGCGTGGTAGAGGGGCATCACGCCCAGCATGGTCTCATCGTGCCGGTAAAGATTCTGGGCTATGTACGCGGCCGTCGCGGCGCGCTCGACACGATGCCTACGCGGCACGCCCTTGGGCCTACCGGTAGTGCCTGAGGTGTAGAGCATCATCGAGTAATCATCAGGCGTCGCCATCAACAGCGTTTCGCCATCCGTGCCGAGCATCGAGTCGAAGGCGATCGCCCCCGGCGGTATTGTAGCGCCGACCACGATCCGGGGTATTTGATGGGCCTCGATGCACGTCTGTACCGCCTCGGCGGTCGCATCGTCATGAGCGATGGCGCCAGCGCCCGAGTTCTTGAGATAGTAACGAATATCCAGCGTCGTCGAACGCCAATTCACCGGAGTGACGATGATGCCTGTGAATTGGCAGGCCCAGTACAGCGTGGCCATCTGCCAGCGATTGTGCATGGCCACCAGCAATCGGTCACCCTTGACGAGCCCCAAATGCCGAAGGTGGCGAGCCACGCTCTGGATGTCCGCATACCACTGCGCGTATGTCTTTTGCGTCTGGCCATCACTGATCGCAACGGCGTGTGGGCGCCGCTCGACCGTGGCAAGAAAGCCGCGTCCCAGATCAAACATCTTCGTTCTCCTGTCGCTCGTTTTATTTTGTCGTTGCGGTTGTTTTAACGACAGGATCGAGCGCACAGGCACGGCTGGCAACGCTAGCCGACCACAAGGATGATGCGTATCAAGGTACTGGAACGAATCCCCTTCAATCGCGAAAATTCGTGTACTGCAGGGCCAGTTCGGGGCCGGCATCGCTCTTCAACAAGGCGATTGCCTGCTGGAGTTCATCGCGCTTCTTACCGGTGACACGCACCTTGTCGCCCTGGATCTGCGCCTGCACCTTGAGCTTGGCCTCCTTCAGGCGCTTGACGATGTCCTTGCATTCCGGCTGCTCGAGGCCCTGCTTGAGCACTACGTCCTGGTGGGCGCGCACGCCGCTGGTGACGGGGTCCTTGATCTCCATGCAGCGGGCATCGATGCCACGGGCGATGAGCTTGTTGCGCAGCACGTCGAGCATCTGCTTGAGCTGAAAATCCACCTCGGCTTCGAGGGTCACCGTCTCGCCCTCTAGGGCGAAGCTCGCGGTCACGCCCCGAAAATCGAAACGGTTTTGGATCTCGCGATTGGCTTGATCGACGGCGTTGCTGGCCTCGTGCTTGTCGAACTCGGAGATGATATCGAAAGATGGCATGACACTTTCCTCACTCGGGTAAAATCGGGCGCGATTCTAGCATGAACCCCGCGCATGCTTGCCCACGGCGCCGCTCGATACGACGGGGCGCTCATCAAACGTCGAACCGTCCAGCGCCTTGCGCATCTGCCAGGCCGCGCAGCCATCGACGTAATAATCCTCGAGCCAGCGCAGTACGGAAAACCCCATGCGCCGATAAAGGCCCAACGCAACGCGATTATCGGCGCGAACTTCCAGTTGCAAGCATGTCATGTCACGCCTCCTCGCCTCACGCTCAAGTGCCTCTAGTAACGCACGGCCTACTCCGCCACCGCGCGCTTGTGGGGCCACGCAGAACGAGTAAAGCCGCGTAACACGACTGTTGCGTCGGAAAAGCAGCGTAGCGTAACCGACTACCTCGCTATCCGGCGTGGTATATGCAACGAGCGTATACGCGTTGGCGCGCGCCAATAGATAAGCCAGTTGACGGCGTGTAAAGCGGTCGCCATCGAAACATATCGCCTCGAGATGACAGAGCGCATCGAGGTCAGTAACGGTGGCGGCGCGCAGGGAACAGGACATGCGAATGTCTCCGGGTAACGCGGACAGGGTGACGCGAATCGTGTATAGAAATTATTTCAAGGCGGGGCTATTGTCGAGACGCGGCTCGCTGCCCATTCTAGACACGACCTTTCAGGGTCTATTGACGTTTCTCCTTCACAAGGAAGGTTTATGTCCCGCCTGCGTATCGTCGTCGACCGCCTCGACGACTGGTCACCCTATTACCCCACCGAAGACCTGATCAGCGCTGCCGATTTCCTGGCACTGGAGTCGAGCGCCCCCGACAAGACACGCGATGCCACGCATATCATCAACCTCTGCCGTGGTCTCGACTATCTGGAGACGGGCTACTATGTCTCGTTACTTGCCCAGGCGCGCGGCCAGCGCGTCCTACCCTCGGTCGAGACGCTCAACCAACTCTCGCGCAAGGCCTTGATCGACCTCCAGCTCGAATCGCTGGAACCCATGATGCGTGATCTCGAAAAGCGCAGCGCGCTGAGCGGCGATGAACTAAGCCTTACGGTGCTGTTCGGCGAATGCGAGCACGACGGACTCGGCCGCTTGGCGCGACGCCTCTTCGAGCGCCTGCCGTGCCCCTTGCTGGGAGCCAAGTTCCAGAAGCGTCATGGCACATGGCGCTTGACCCGGCTCAAGCCTCTGGCGCTCACTTCCTTGCAGGGCGGCGCGCAGGATCGTTTCGCGGCGGCCTTGAACCGACATTCGCGCAAGGTATGGCGCACGCCCAAGGCTCGGCGTCGCTACCGTTTCGATCTGGCGATTCTCATCGATCCTCAGGAGGCCATGCCGCCCAGCAACAAGAGTGCACTCAAGCAATTCATTCGTGCCGGTCGTCGACGCGGCATTGATGTCAGTCTCATCACCCGCAAGGACGAAGGCCGTCTGGCCGAGTTCGATGCCTTGTTCATTCGTGAAACCACGCGGCTCGACCATCACACCTACCGCATGGCCAAACGCGCCGAGCACGAAGGTCTAGTGGTCATCGACGACCCTCAGTCGATACTCCGCTGTACCAACAAGGTCTACCTGCATGCACTGCTCGGTGCACGCGGCGTTCCCGCGCCGCGCGGCGTGCTATTGAGTCGCGATGACCTGAGCCAACTGTCGCACAAGGTCACCAGCCTCGACTTTCCCCTGGTCCTCAAGGTGCCCGACGGCGCGTTCTCGAAAGGCGTGGTCAAGATCACCTCGCTCGACGAACTCAAGGAGCAGGCTTCGCGTTTGTTCGCCTCCTCCGCGCTGCTGTTGCTGCAGGAATGGCTGCCCACCGATTTCGACTGGCGCATCGGCATTCTGGATGGTGAGGTGCTTTTCGCCAGCCGCTACTACATGGCACGCGGGCACTGGCAGATCTACGATCACTCACGTCCGAGGGTGCGCAGCGGCAGCTTTACCACGCACCCTCCCTCGGACGTACCCAAAGCGATTCTCAAGGCCGCACTGAAGGCCACGCGACTGATCGGCGATGGCCTCTACGGGGTCGATCTCAAGCAGATCGGCGAGCGGGTCGTGGTCATCGAGGTCAACGATAACCCCAACCTGGATGCCGGTGTCGAGGATGCTTACCTCGGGGCACGGCTATACGCACGCGTCATGGATATGTTCCTGGCGCGTCTGGAGCGCCACGCGACCTCGGAAACGCGCTTATGACAACACCGGTGCCGGCACGGAGGACGCCAGCGCCGACACACCTCGTTCAGCCTTCGAACAGCAACAACAGCGAAAGCGCGAACAACACCCACATGGTGGGCTTGATCTCTTGAGTCTTGCCCACCGCCAGCTTGACGATCACGAACGTTAAAAAGCCGAAAGCGATCCCGTGCGTGATCGAATAGGTGAAGGGAATCAACACCATGGCGACGAAGGCCGGGATGGCGTCGTCGAATTGGTGCCAATGGATCTTGCGAATGGGGTCCATCATGAACACGCCGACCAGAATCAGGGCCGGCGCCGTGGCGATCGCGGGCACCAGCGACAACAGCGGCGAGAGGAACAGAAACGGCAGGAACAGCACCGCCACCACCACCGCGACGAGCCCGGTGCGACCGCCCTGGCTGATCCCCGCAGCGGATTCCACATAGGCGTTGGCCGGGCTGGTTCCCAGCGGCCCAGAGATTAGCGCGGCGCTGGCATCGACGATCATCGAGCGACGAATGTTGCGCGGATTGCCATCGGCATCCTTCAAGTTACCCGCCTCGGAAACCCCCATGAAGGTGGAAAGCGCGTCGAAAAAAGTCGTGAACAGCAACACGAAGATGAACGGCCAATACGCTACCGACAGCGAACCCCATAGGTCGAGCGCCATCAAACCGCTGAGATCCGGCATCGAGAAAACGCCATTGAAGTTGACCAGCGTCGACGACGCCATGCCCTCGGGAAAGTAACGACTGCCGTCGCCCCACAGGCGGCCGATGGGCACGCTCGCCAAGGTGGTGAAGACGATCCCCAGGATCAGCGCACCAGGCACATTGCGCACCACCAGCCAGGCGGTAACCGCGAAGCCGATGAGAAACGTCACCAGCACCGGGTCGAGCGAAGACATGCCCACCACGGTGACCGGATTGGGCACGATAAACTGCGCGTTGACCAAGCCGATGGTGGTGATGAATAGCCCGATGCCGCAGGCGATGGCGTAACGCAATTGCGCCGGAATCGCATCGATCACCAACTGACGCGCATTGAATGCCGCCAGCAGCGCAAAGATGACCCCAGCCCAGAACACGCAGCCCAGCGCGGTCTGCCATTCCATGCCCGCCCCCAATACCATGGTGTAGGCGAACAGCGCGTTGATGCCCATGCCAGGCGCCACCAGGATGGGGTTTTTAGCGTAAAACCCCATCATCACACTACCGAAGAAACTGACCAGTACGGTGGCAGTCAAAGCACTGGAAAAGGGCACGCCGGCATCGCTGAGCACCGTCGGATTGACGACGATGATGTACATCGAGGCCAGAAAGGTCGCGATCCCCGCCAGGATCTCGGTGCGCGGGGTACTCCCCTGAGCCCGGATGCCGAAAAGTCGTTCGAACACGTCGCGTTCTCCACACAGGTTGGGTTGGGATGAGACGTCGCGCAGTATAGCCAATCTCGCCCCTCATGCTCATCCCCAGCCACATCATGGCTGCACAAGGCCGCGTGCTTGTGCCATGATCTGACAAGCATTCACGCGCCCCACGTCCACGCGGGAGAAGACCATGAGTTCAGAAGACAACCTGCTGCCGCTGATCGTCGAGCCCGAGCAGCTCGCCGAGCATCTCGGCGCTCCGGAACTATTGATCGTCGATGTACCGCTCAAGGCCGACAGCTACAGCGACGGCCACGTACCCGGCGCGGTGTTTCTCGACCATCGCCGCCTGCTCGTCGGCAGCGGCACGGTACCCAACGACATCCCTGACGAAGAGGCGCTATCCAAGCTTTTTTCCGAACTCGGCCTGACCCGCGACACCCACGTCATCGCCTATGACGATGAAGGCGGCGGCTGGGCCGGACGCTTGCTGTGGACGCTGGAACTCCTCGGCCACACCCGGTATTCCTACCTCAACGGCGGCATTCATGCCTGGCGCGCCGACGGGCAACGCGTCGAGCGCGAACCCAACACGCCCTCGCCCAGCGATTACCAGGCGACCATCCATCACCCCCAGGCTCAGATCCGCCGCGAGGAACTCATCGACCGCCTGAGTGAGCGTGAACTCGCGGTCTGGGACGCCCGCTCACCGGACGAATATCGCGGTGAAAAAGGCAAGAACGCCCACATGGGGCATATTCCCGGCGCCGTCAATTTCGAATGGACCGACGCCATGGACCCCGAACGCCACCTGCGCCTGCGCGATTACGCCGAACTCATCGCCGAACTCGAGGCGAAAGGCCTGACGCCGGACATGGAGATCGTCACCCACTGCCAGAGCCACCACCGCAGCGGCTTCACCTGGCTGGTCGGCAAGGCCCTGGGCTTCGAGAAGATGCGCGCCTACCCCGGCTCCTGGCAGGAATGGGGTAACCGCGACGACACGCCGATAGAGAAATAAGCCACACCCCATCATTCCCTGGCGACGCACGCATGCCAGGGGCTATTGCGCCCATGACGCCACGCCCCTATCGTGGCATGCCTTTCGACCTTGCCGTGGATATGCCCGTGGATCGCGACGAACTCTTCGCCAGAATGCAGTACCCCCTTCCCCACCACCTGATCTCGCGTGGGGTGGGCAAGCTCGCCGAGAGCCGCACGCCATGGCTCAAGGACTGGGCGATTCGGCGTTTCATTCGTACCTTCGACGTCGACATGAGCCAGGCCGTCGAAAGCGATCCCGAGGCTTACGCCTGTTTCAACGACTTCTTCACCCGGGCGTTGCGTGCGGATGCCCGGCCCATTGGCGAGGGCATCGTCTCCCCCGCCGATGGCACGCTGTCGCAGTTCGGTTCCATCGACAACGGCACCCTCGTCCAGGCCAAGGGGCACACCTATTCCCTGACCGCTCTGCTGGGGGGCGATACCCACCGGGCCGCGCCCTTTCGGGACGGCAGCTTCGCCACCGTCTATCTGTCGCCGCGCGACTACCACCGCGTGCACATGCCCGTCACCGGCACTCTGCGCGAAATGGTCTATGTGCCGGGGCGGTTATTCTCGGTCAATCAGGCCACCGCCAACCACGTGCCGGGGCTCTTCGCCCGCAACGAGCGCCTAGTCTGCCTGTTCGACACCGAACACGGCCCGCTGGCGATGGTGTTGGTGGGCGCGATGATCGTCGCCGCCATCGAAACGGTCTGGGCGGGTCAGGTCACCCCGCTCAGCGGGCGTGTCCAGACGACGCGTTTCGACGAGCCCATCGTGATCGAGAAGGGACAGGAAATGGGCCGCTTCAAACTCGGCTCCACCGTGGTGATGTGCTTCGGTCACGACGTCGCATTTCGCGATGTCTGCACCGACGGCCTGGTCGTCAGCATGGGGCAATCGCTCGCTTCCTGAGCCCATTTGCCGAGACAGAACGACCGAGAGAGCGTCACCATGCCGTTCGGGGCAAGGCGAAGCGAGGGTCTTCTTGCCAGGGATGGCAAAAACGTAGCGCCCTGGGAGAATTTACACCCCCCGCGCGACGACTTGCGGCGTTAAGGCTGTGTTTCCCAGTAGCACGGTGCTAACAGCGTGGCGTGGCAAACGCCATCACCTCCGCCACGCTCGCCTTGCCCAACGCCAGTTGGATCAGACGATCCATGCCCAGCGCCACCCCGCTGCCGGATGGCATGCCCGCCTCGAGCGCCGCCAGCAGTCGGACATCGGCATCCACCTCGCAGTGCCCTAGCCGCTGGCGTTCTCGATTATCCTCGACAAAGCGCGCGGCCTGCTCCTCGGCATCGGTGAGCTCATCGTAACCATTGGCCAGCTCCACCCCTTGCCAGTAGACCTCAAAGCGCGCGGCGACGACCGCGCCATCTTCGGGATCGCGATGCTTGCGGGCCAGCGCCGCCTGACTGGCCGGATAATCGACGACGACCTCCAGCCCCTCTTGGCCGAGATGCGGTTCGATGGCAAAGGCCATCAGCGCGTCCAGGCACGCATCGCGCTCGGCATCGTGCAGGTCCATGCCGGTCTCGCGCTCGGCAACCTGACATAATGTCGTCAGCGACGCAGTGAAGGGATCGAGCCCCACCTGAGTGCGAAACAGCTCCCGATAGCGGCGTTGCCGACACGGCCCGGGATCGCGCCCCAGCACGTGGCGAATCAATGCCTGGGTCTCGTCGATCAGGGCGGAAAGCGAGAATCCCGGGCGATACCATTCAAGCATGGTGAACTCGAGATTGTGGCGACACCCCACCTCGCCGTCGCGGAAGCTACGCGCCAGCTGAAAGATCGGGCCACTGCCCGCCGCCAGCAAGCGCTTCATATGGAATTCCGGCGAGGTCTGCAGCCACAACCGTTCGCGACCACCCGGGGTCGTGGCCTCTAGCGACAGGCTCGCCAGGTGTGGGTCGGTGCTGCCACCATGGCCCAGCACCGGGGTTTCCACCTCCAGCACATCACGCTCGGCGAAGAACGCTCGCACACGTGCCAATAGCCTCGCTCGCTCACGCAGTGTCTCGATACTCGCCGTAGACCGCCAATCGTCAGACATGCAGGCTCCCCTTAAGTCTCGGGCCGCGAGCCACGAAAATCGCGCGTGCTGCCCTTAAACGAAAAATGCCAGCGACGCTGGCATTTTTCGCTCGAAGCTCGAAGCCGATCTTACGCCCGCGAGACGTATTCGCCGTTACGCGTATCGACCTTGAGCACTTCGCCTTCGTTGATGAACAGCGGCACACGCACCACCGCGCCGGAGGACAGCGTGGCCGGCTTGGAGCCGCCCTGTGCCGTGTCGCCCTTGAGGCCGGGGTCGGTCTCGACCACTTCCAGCTCGATGAAGTTGGGCGGCGAGACGGCAATCGCGTTGTCGTTCCACAATGTCACGGTGTAGACGACCTGCTCCTTGAGCCACTTCTCGACGTCGCCGATGGCCTTCTTGTCGACCGCATACTGCTCGAAGGAGCCGTCGGTGCGCATGAAGTGCCACATGTCGCCGTCGCTGTAGAGGTACTCCATGTCCAGCTCCAGCACATCGGCACCTTCCAGCGACTCGCCGGACTTGAAGGTCCGGTCCCAGACCCGACCGGTGATCAAGTTGCGCAGTTTGACGCGGCTGAATGCCTGGCCCTTGCCCGGCTTGACGAACTCGTTCTCGAGGATGCTGCACGGATCCCCGTCAAGCATGACTTTCAGACCGCCCTTGAATTCATTGGTAGAATACGTCGCCATGATGCCTCGCTAGTTGCATGCGTCGTAGCGTGCGCTACGCAGATTGCTCGATGCGCCTCGTCATGGGATGACACCACCGCCATCACGAGGCCCATAGGAAATAGCCGCCCATGATAACCCGAACATCCATCGCTTTGCAGAGCGCGAATGCCGAGTCCGGCAAAGGCGCCACGTTGACCCCGCGTCAGCACTCCCAGGACTGGCAAGCCCAGTTGCGCGATGCGGTACGCGATCCGCACGCACTGTGTCGGCACCTGGGGCTCGATCCCGCCTGGCTACCGGGCGCCGAGGGAGGCCATGCCCTATTTCCGGTACGCGTGCCGCACGCCTATCTATCGCGCATTCGTCATGGCGACCCAGACGACCCCTTGCTACGCCAGGTGTTACCCCTCGAGCAGGAAAGCGACAGCGTCGCCGGCTTTGTCAGCGACCCACTCAAGGAAGCCGAACACCGACCGCGCCCGGGGTTGATCCACAAGTATCGCAATCGGGTGCTGTTGATCGCCAGCCCGGCCTGCGCCATCAATTGTCGCTACTGCTTTCGCCGGCACTTCCCCTACGCCGAGAATTCGCCCTCGCGGGAGCAGTGGGCGTCCACGCTCGACTACCTGCGCCAAGACACCTCGATCAACGAGGCCATTTTCTCCGGCGGCGACCCCCTGGCCTCGCCGGACCGGCGCCTAGCCTGGCTGGCCGAGCGCCTGGCGGACATACCGCATCTCAAGCGCCTGCGCCTGCACACGCGCCTGCCGGTGGTGATTCCCGACCGCGTCGATGGCGCCCTGCTCGACTGGCTGTCAGCCACGCGATTACAAACCGTGATGGTGGTACATATCAACCATCCCAACGAGATCGATACACATGTCGCCGATGCGATGGCGCGCTTGCGCGGCGCCGGCGTCACCTTGCTCAATCAAAGCGTGCTGCTGCGGGGCGTCAACGATGACGTCGACACCCTCGCCCAACTTTCCGAGCGGCTTTTCGACGTCGGCATCCTGCCGTATTACTTGCACGTGCTCGACCCCGTCGAGGGCGCCGCGCATTTCGACGTATCCGATGCCGAGGCAGTATCGCTGGTCGAGACCCTACGCACCCACCTCGCCGGCTTTTTGATGCCGCGCCTGGTGCGCGAGATTCCCGGGGAGGCCAGCAAGACGCCACTGGCCTAGGTTTCTGGACGGCTCCGAGGGCCCCGGTCTCAGGCGGACAGCGCTCGCGCCACGATCTCGCGCTCCCGCTCGGGCAGCGTCAGGGCTGATGCCAGCTCGTGCCCACGCGGGGACATCTTGCGCCAGGTCTTGGCGACGATGCGCACCAGCTTGTCGTCATCGTGCTCGCGGGCGAAATCGCTGAAATAATGCGCCATGAAGACCAGGCAAGCGGTGTCTTCCAGCGCTTGGGTGTCCGCGTCACGCTTGAGATTTTCCTTGCGGATCAAGGCGCCGACATGCTCCACCGCCGCCTCGTCGTAACCTGCCTCGCGCACGATCGTCTCGGCCAACGCCGCTTGGCGGCGTCCTAGATCGCGTCGCCAGGCTAGATAGCCGGGACGATCGCGCGGGTAATCGTCGCGCGGCACTTCCCAGCGCCGCAGATGCTGGGCGCGCACCGCGAGTTGCAACGGTTCCGAGGCCTCCGGAGCGACCCGCGCCAGCCAGTCGCTCATGCGCTGCGCATAGAGCAGCTCGGCGGGCCGTTCGCCGGTTCCCTCCGTCGCCTCGCGCTTAGGATCCTCAGCATGGGCGGCATCCATAGCCGCCTGCGCGCGCTGAAAGGGCGTGCTCTCGGTCATGCTGACCTCCTTAGGGTACGTGCCCGAACGTGCGTGTCTGAATGTGTATATCTAAGAATGTGTATATCTAAATAAGACTCATCGATAGCGCTGCCCGCGATATTCCAACCAACCGTCGAGATGATCGCCGCCGGGGTCGCGATGCGTCCAGTGCACGACCCCACCCTCGGGGTTCCATTCGTACTCACCGAAGAAGCCCACCATATCGCCCGCGCGCAGCCCCTCGAGTCGGGGCGCCAGGTCGATATTGTGCGCGATGAGCACGGTCTGGCCGCTCGACAGGCGCAGGATGAAGCGCTGATGGCGGCTACCTTCATTGTCATCCGGCAGCACGCGTACCACCTCGCCGCGTGCCTCGACCTGAAGCCCACTGTGGTGCTCCTGGTAGGCCTCGCGTAGCGTCACGACGCCCGAGCGCGCACCCTCGCCAGTCGACGGTGCCGAAACCGATGGCGCCAGGACCGCCAACGCCCCGGCCAACACGAGTACCGCCGCCGCGAACGTCAGGCCGAGGAGGATCGCGCGGCGACGCATGTCCATGCCGATCTCAGGCCTCGCCGAGCGTCTCGGCAGTGACATTAGGTGCTGGCGCCTGCTGGGTACGCCAATGGCGATTCAGCGCCCCGAGCACCGCCTTCATGGAAGCGCTGGTGATGCTCTCGTCGACACCGACCCCGAATACCGGCGTCTGCTCGACACGCACCTCGACATAGGCCACCGCCTCGGCATCGGCGCCCTGGCCGCGCGAATGCTCGTGATAGTCGATGATCTCGACGTCCAGCCCATGGGCCGCCAGCGCCTTGATGAAGGACGCCAGGGGGCCGTTACCCTCTCCGGTGACATGGCGACGTTCGCCCTGTTCATCGATCTGGGCGTCGAGACGCACGCGAGGGCTATCGTCATCCGAACTCAAGCGATGATTGATCAGTGCGTAAGGATCACGGCTGGTGAGGTATTCGTCCTCGAAGGTGCGATAGATCATTTCTGATGTGATCTCGCGTCCGGTGCGCTCAGCCACCGTCTGCACCACCTGGCTGAATTCGATGGACAGACGACGCGGCAACTCGATGCCGTGCTCCTGCTCGAGCAGATAGGACACTCCGCCCTTGCCCGACTGGCTGTTGACGCGGATCACCGCCTCGTAGGAGCGCCCCACGTCGAGCGGGTCGATGGGCAGGTACGGCACGCCCCAGGGGCTCTCGGGATTGTCGCGGCGCTCGGCCATGCCCTTCTTGATGGCATCCTGATGCGAGCCGGCGAAGGCCGTGAACACCAAGTCACCGACATAGGGATGGCGTGGATGCACCGGCAGCTGGTTGCAGTGCTCCACCTCGCGCATCAGCGGCGTGATGTTTGAAAAGTCGAGCTTAGGATGCACGCCTTGGGTGTACATGTTCATCGCCAGGGTGACGATATCCACGTTGCCAGTGCGCTCGCCATTGCCGAACAGCGTGCCTTCTACGCGGTCGGCGCCGGCCATCATCGCAAGCTCTGCCGCCGCCACGCCGGTGCCACGATCATTGTGCGGATGCACGCTCACCACCAGGCTATCGCGCCGGGCGACGTGACGGCAGAACCACTCGATCTGATCGGCATAGTGATTGGGCGTGGCGATTTCCACGGTTGCCGGCAGGTTGACGATCATCGGTTTGGCCGGCGTCGGCCCATAAACCTCGCTAACCGCTTCGACGATTTCCACGGCGAAGTCCAGCTCGGTCGAGGTAAAGAGCTCCGGCGAATACTGGAAGGTCCAGTCGGTTTGCGGGCGGGCCGCCATCATGTCCTTGATCTGCGCAGTGGCGTCCTTGGCGATCTGGATGCACTCGGTCTTATCGACGCCGAATACCACCCGGCGGAAGACCGGATCGGTGGCATTGTAGACGTGCACGATGGCCCGCTTGACGCCTTCCAGTGCTTCGAAGGTGCGCTCGATGAGGTGCGGCCGCGCCTGGGTCAGCACCTGGATGGTGACGTCGTCGGGGATTGCGTCGTCCTCGATCAGCTCACGCACGTAATCGAAATCGATCTGCGAGGCCGAGGGAAAGCCAACCTCGATCTGCTTGAAGCCGGCCTTGACCAGCAAGTCGAAGAAGCGCCGCTTGCGCTCGAGATCCATGGGATCGATCAGCGCCTGGTTGCCATCGCGCATGTCCACGCTGCACCACACGGGCGGATGCGTAATCCGCTGCGCCGGCCACTGACGATCGGGCAGGTCGACGGCCTCGAAGGGACGATATTTGGTGGAAGGATCCTGGAGCATCATGGCGTTATCTCCTTCTGCGATGTTCAAATTTCGGGAATCGGAAGCACTTCCCCGCCCGCCCTGAAACACGACGACGCCCCGCAGCGGATAAGCACCACGGGGCGTCGGCAATGACATGACACATCGGCGCGCGATCCTCAGCGCGGACTGAAGAACGCCCGACAACGGGGCGAACAGCATTCGGAGAGGTCGGGGAGAGAGTGGCGATATTCGACATGGCGGATTTTTCTTCGTTGGACTGGGCTTCGTTAGACCGAGAGGGTGACGATGCACGAGGCATCCGCCGGCTCATAGGCCGATGGTAAGTCGTAGGTCTAAACGTAGTAGTCGCATGTCGAAGATCGTCATATAGCTAACTAAACAGCTGCGTGCATGACTGTCAACCGCCACTCACGATGATGGCATCTCCTCATCGAGCGCCGCGTGGCCGTCTCGCCACAGGCGCACCAGCCACGCCGGGGCATGCGGCTCGTCGAGACAGCGCTGCCAATGTGGCTGCCCGGTACGGCGCGAGGACAGCGTGAGACGGAAAAAACGCCCGTCGGGCGACATACGCTCCGCCTCGGGCAGCGCAACCAAGGCTCGCAACCCCGCGTCGAGACGCGCCCATTGCAAGGGCGTCAGCCGGTCGCAATCGATCTCGCGCGGCGCGGCCAACCCCGGTAGATAAGCGAAGCCGCCCTCTCGCGTGACTGCCAGACGCGTATCGCCCGACAGTACAGGCAGCTCGTCGGTGTCGCTCATGAGACGACGCCCACCTCGCGCCAAGCCTCATCCACCGCGCGACGCTCGCGACTCTCGAGTCCGTGCAGGCGCTCGGCGTGATCGAGCGTCAGGGCAGCGAAGGCCGCGAAATCCGCTTCTCGACTCAATGCCGCGTCGCGCATCGCTGCGTACCATACCGGCCCCACGCTTTCCCACGCGGGTGACTCGAGGGCCACCGCGGCAAGGTAAAACGCACGGTTGGGAATACCTGAATTGATATGCACACCGCCGTTGTCGGCTTGCGTGTCGACGAAATCGCGCATGTGGCTCGGCTGTGGATCACGCCCCAGCACGGGATCGTCATAAGCCGTCCCCGGTGCTTTCATGGAGCGCAGGGCCTGACCTTGCACCTGGTCGGTCAACAGATTCGCGCCGATCAGCCAATCGGCTGCCTGGGGCGATTGGCCGGCATGGTACTGCTTGGCCAGCACTCCGAACACATCGGCCAGCGACTCGTTGAGCGCCCCGGCCTGATCGGCGTAGATCAAGCCGACATCGCGCTCGATCACACCATGAGTCAATTCGTGCGCGATGACTTCCGGCGCCGCCGTGAAGCGCCGAAACAATTCGCCATCACCGTCGCCGAAGACCATCTGCGAGCCGTTCCAGAACGCATTGTCGTAGTCGCGAGCGTAATGCACGGTGCCGATCAACGGCATGCCCTTGTCATCGATGGAATCGCGCTCGAAGACCTCCCAGTAGAAACGATAGGTCGCACCTAGCCATTCATAAGCTTCGTCCACCGCCGGATCACCACTCGTTGGCTGGCCTTCGTCGCGCACCAGGCGCCCCGGCAGCGTCTGCTCATTCTCGGCGGAATGAATCCGGCGGTCAGGGCGCCCGACAACGGCTCGTGCAGCATCCCGCTGGGGTGCCGGCGCGCCGCGCTGGCGAAACCAGTGATCGGCCTCGAGCGTCTGCTGGGCACAACGACGTAGGCGTACCGAGCCCTGCGCCGCGACGCGCTCGAGTACGTGGGGCGGCATGAAGCCGCACGCTGAAATCTTCGGATCTGACATGAACTTGGTTCCTCGATCACCTATCGGGCATACCCAGGCAGTGTGGCTCAGGATGCCCAATCAAGCACAACGAGGCGCGCTAGACCGGCGTCAGGCGATAGCGGGCAGAATTGACGGCTTCCTTCAGCCCACCCAATTGGTCGAGATCGTTACCACTAAGCGGCTGGTCGAGACGCCGCTTGGGATTGCGGGTATTGAGCACGACATGCACCTGGCTTGGAGTACCATGCGCATCGTGGCGCTGGACCCATGCCAGGGCGCCGTTGGCATAGAGCGCAAGTGATCCTATCGGCGCCATGCCGAAACGGCGGATATAACGCTGTACCCAGGTGTTGTCGAAGCCCTCGTCCTGTGTCAGCAGATGGCGATAGACCTCGCGCTGCGTCCAGGCAGCACGTCCAGGGCGCGGGCGCGTCATCACGTCGGCGACATCGACCACCGCCATCATGCGCGCCAGCTCGGGCAATGCGTCCCCCCGCTTGCCCGCTGGGTAGCCGCTGCCATCGAGTCGCTCGTTGGCCATGCCGATGACTTGCTCGACGACATCACCATCTAGCCAACGGCAATCGTCCAGGCGCTCGCGTATCAAACCGACATGGGTGTGGAGTTGATCTTGCTCTTCTGGGCACAGCACTTCATCACGCAACAAGGCATCGGGCAGCATGCCTTTGCCCAGATCGTGAAGCAGGACACACGCCACCACCGCCTTGAGACGTTCAGGCGCCATGCGTCGCGACTGGGCAAGATCCAGCATGCGCACGGCCACCATCAGGCTATGCTGCACCAGATGCGACTCTTGGGTGAGACACGCGCTCGCATATAGCAGCGCCTGACGGTCCTGCTGCCATAGCGTCAGCAACGTGTCGGTACTCCGCGAGAGCTGAGTCGAGGCCACCGGCTCGCCGCTTTTCAACTGCACCAATTGCGCGTTGAGATAATCGGCGACCTTCTGCAGCCGGGATGCCATTGCGCCTCCCGGTTGCGATCGCGCCTGCTGCCGCCGCGAAACGTCACGCCGGGCAGCGTCAGGCATTTGAAACAGTGTCGAAGGTTCCAGGGGGCGGCCGGTATGCATGACGGTACGCGCGCTTTCGCGCTCGATCTCCTTCACGCAGTACCACACCAGACGCTCCATCGCGGGCGACAAACCGATGAACTCGCAGCCCGCCTGCGCCTGCGTCCATGCCTCGTCGGTGCGCACGTGACGGACGCTGGCCGGCAGTTCGAAATGACGCTGATTGGGAAACGTCAGACGAATGCTCTCGATGGCCTTCTCGGGCTTGATCGCCGCCGCTGCGGCCAATGGTAACGCGATCAGACAGCCCCCCAAGGAGAGATTGCAAAGCCGTCCTTCGTATGACGTTTCTTCCCCCGCCACGCGCAATAAGACGCTGACCTCCATGCCTGCGCGCAACGCGGCACGAAAGCTCTGACGCCGATGCATCACGGACACCGCCTGCGGATAATCGCATACCACCTGCAGGCGCTCCCCCTGCTCGCGCCATTCATTCACCGCGAGTGTCTGGGTGGTCAGCATCGCGCCATCGACCTGCCCCATCAGTTGGAATGTCTCACCGCGCCGTAGCCGAGGAATGATCTCGCGGACCGCCGAGACATCCAGGCACAGCGAGTCCTCCTGAACGATATCCATGACCACCACAGGCCACGGCGTTCCGTCACCACTCTCGAAGCACAGACTCGCGCCCCCGGGTAGGGTAAGGGCCTCGAGAAAGCCGTAAAGTTCGCCGGGATGCGTGACGTCTTGGGTTGGTGCGGAATCGGGTGACGACATTGAGGTCTCGATGCTGACGAAACGAAAACGAGCACCTCCGTCACGCGGCGTGCTCGTGTAAGGATATGTAATCTGTTATCGACTATATCATGCAAGACTTGAATAGTGCCTAGCCGCGACTACAGTCGAGTCAGCTCATCTTCATGATAGCCCAACAGGTACAACACGGCGTCCAGCCCCAGCGTGCTGATCGACTGCCGTGCTTGTTGGCGCACCAGCGGCTTGGCGCGGAAAGCAATGCCCAGCCCAGCGCTTTCCAGCATCTTGAGGTCGTTTGCGCCGTCGCCCACGGCAATGGTCTGCGCCATGTCCCACCCTTCGCGCCGCGCGATTTCGCCCAACCACCAGGCCTTGCGCTCGGCATCGATGATCGGCTCGCGCACCTCGCCGGTGATCTTGCCCGCGTGGATCACCAGTTCGTTGGCGTGAATCTCGTCGAAACCCAGGCGCTCCTGCAGATAGCGCGCGAAATAGGTGAACCCACCGGAGATGATCGCAGTGCGATAGCCCAGGCGCTTGAGATGCGTCATCAAGCGTTCGACGCCATCCATCAGCGGCAGGGTCTCGGCAATCTCGCGCAACACCGACTCGTCGAGCCCCTCCAGCTTGGCCATGCGCTCGCGGAAGCTCTGCTTGAAATCCAGCTCGCCGCGCATGGAACGCTCGGTGACGGCGGCCACTTCATCGTAGACACCGTGCCGGCGAGCCAGCTCGTCGATCACCTCGGCCTGGATCAGGGTCGAGTCCATGTCGAAGCAAATTAGCCTTGGATGTCGGCGCCACAAGGAGTCTTCCTGAATGGCAACATCAACGCCCTGGCGCTCACCCAGCGCCAGGGCCTGTTCGCGCAGACGGGGCAACTCGACCGCCGCCCCGCGCAGGATGAACTCCACGCAGGCGCCATGAGGAGGTTGTTCATCGAGGGAGTCGCCTCCCGACAATCGCTCAATACGCTCGACGCTCAACCCATGCGACGCCGCCAGCTCACCGACGTCGGCGAGAATCCCCGAGGGCAGCCGAGGCGCCAGCAAGGTCAGTATCAAGCGCGGCATCTCGGCCTGAGCCTGCAGGTGTTGCCCTGTGTCCGCCGCTACCGCTTCGACCTCGACGGCAAGTCCCCGTTGAGCCAGGCCTTTCGCGGCGAGATGCTCGATCAGTTGCGATTTGAAGGCATTGGCGCCTACCTCGGCATTCACCAGCATCTCGAAGGCAACGTGGCCCAACGCACTGTGCTGGTGAATGTCCACAAGTCGCGCCTGGCATTCCATCAAGGCCGCGCCTAGCGCTGCCAACTGGCCCGGATGGTCGGGGCCGCCGGCGCGAATCAATAACCGCTGTGTCATATCACCTCTGGATCTAGATGTAAGAAGAAAGAGCGGCGCCACGCGCCTGAAAGAGGGAAGAAAACCACAATATCCCACCTTTCGTCTTTCCTCTTCTGCCTTCCTTCTTCTATTTCTCTTCGACTTCTAAGCGGTCGACTTTCTGGAAGCCTCGCGACAACTTGCTGCCCCGGCGGCCACGCTCACCGACGTAATAGTCGAGATCGCGACTCGAGAGCGTCTGCTTGCGTTTACCGGCGTGAACCACCAGCGAAGCGCCGGCGGGCAGCATGGCGAGATCACGCACGAACTCTTCCCGGTTGGCGGCGCGCGCGCCGGGAATATCGATCATCTTGTTGCCCTTGCCCTTGGCCATGACCGGCAGTTGCTCGAGCGGGAACACCAGCAAACGTCCTTCGTTGGAGACCACGGCGATGCGCGTGTCTTCTCCTTCCGCCACCGCGACAGGCGGCATGACACTGCACCCCTTGGGCACGCTGAGCGCGGCCTTGCCCGCCTTGCTCTTGCCGATCAAGTCATCGAGCCGAGCGATGAAACCATAGCCCCCATCGGATGCCAGCACATAGCGTGCTTCGGGGACATCGAGCATGACGCCGACCATGCTCGCGCCGGCGCCGGGATTGATGCGTCCCGTGATGGGCTCACCTTGGCTGCGGGCCGAGGGCAGGTTATGTGCAGGCAGCGTATAGCTGCGTCCAGCGTCATCGAGCAGTACCAGCGGTTGATTGGACTTGCCCCGTGCGGCCAGATGAAAACTGTCGCCCGCCTTGTAGGAAAGTCCTGCAGGGTCGATCTCATGGCCCTTGGCACTGCGAATCCAGCCTTTTTCGGAGAGCACCACGGTAATCGGATCGGCGCCTACCAGCTCGACCTCGGACAAGGCCTTGGCTTCGCCGCGTTCGACGAGCGGCGCGCGGCGTGCATCGCCATAGTCGTCGGCGTCCTGGCGCAATTCGCGCTCGATCAGGTCAGTCAGCGCCTCATCGTTGCCCAGCAGTTCCTTGAGGCGTTCGCGTTCGGCGCTCAGCTCGTCCTGCTCGCCGCGAATCTTGAACTCTTCGAGCTTGGCCAGATGCCGCAAACGCAGCTCGAGAATCGCTTCGGCTTGACGCTCGGACAACCCGAAGGCGTTAATCAATCCCGGTTTGGGCTCGTCCTCCTCGCGGATGATACGGATCACCTCATCGATATCGAGATACGCCGCCAGCAAGCCTTCAAGGATATGCAGGCGGTCCTCGACCTTCTTGAGGCGGTGTTCGAGTCGGCGGCGCACCGTCGCCCGACGGAACCGCAGCCACTCGCCCAGGATGGCGTGGAGTGCCATGACGCGCGGCCGGCCATCCAGCCCGATCACGTTCAGGTTGACGCGCACGTTCTTCTCGAGATCGGTGGTGGCGAACAGGTGCGCCATCAGTGCCTCGACATCGACCTTGCCGGAGCGCGGCACCAGCACCAGACGCGTGGGCGTCTCGTGGGTCGATTCGTCACGCAAGTCCGCCACCATGGGTAGCTTCTTGGCTTGCATCTGCGCGGCGATCTGCTCGAGCACCTTGGCGCCGCTGACCTGATAGGGCAGTGCGGTAACCACCACATTGCCCTCTTCCAGCGTATAGCGCCCGCGCAGTTTCACCGAGCCGCGCCCACTCTCGTAGAGCTTGCCGAGATCGGCCGGCGAACTGATGATTTCCGCTTCGGTGGGGAAATCCGGCGCCGGCACGTAACGCATCAGGTCACTGACGCTGGCCTCGGGATGGCGCAGCAAATGGCAGGTCGCGTCCACGACTTCGCGCACGTTATGAGGCGGAATGTCGGTGGCCATGCCCACCGCGATACCGGTCGCGCCATTGAGCAACACGTGCGGCAAACGCGACGGCAGCACGGCCGGCTCGTCGAGGGTGCCATCGAAGTTGGGCGTCCAGTCGACGGTGCCCTGGCCGAGTTCGGAGAGCAGCACTTCGGAGAATTTCGACAGTCGCGCCTCGGTATAGCGCATCGCCGCGAACGACTTGGGATCGTCGGGACTCCCCCAATTGCCCTGGCCGTCGACCAGTGGATAGCGATAGCTGAACGACTGCGCCATCAACACCATCGCCTCGTAACAGGCGCTGTCGCCGTGTGGATGGAACTTACCCAGCACGTCGCCAACGGTACGCGCCGACTTTTTGTACTTGGCGCTCGCCGTCAGCGACAACTCGCGCATGGCATAGACGATGCGCCGTTGCACCGGCTTCATGCCATCGCCGATATGCGGCAGCGCACGGTCGAGAATCACGTACATCGAATAATCGAGGTACGCCTTCTCGGTGTATTCCTTGAGGGAAAGCCGTTCGACGTCGCCTTCCTCGACATGGATATCCATGGTCATGGGTTTGGGGCCCTATCTACCATCATGGAAACTTCGCGGACAGTGCCCGCACGAAACATAGCTTGAAGAGAGAAGAACGGCGCTTCGCGCCTTGAGAGGGAAGATAAACGCATCGTTTCCCTTCCCTCTCACGTCTGCCTTCTTAGTTCTTCGTCCTTATCTCTTCCATCTTCCTTCTTACACCTCGATATCGGCGAGGTTGCCGTAATCCTCGAGCCAGTTCTTGCGGTCGCCGGCACGCTTCTTGGCCAGCAACATATCCATCATCTCGCGGGTGCCGTCGTCCGTAGCGAGGGTCAGTTGCACAAGGCGACGCGTATCGGCGGCCATGGTGGTTTCACGCAACTGCAATGGGCTCATTTCGCCAAGGCCCTTGAAGCGCTGAACGTTCGGCGTGCCACGCTTGCCTTCGAGGCGTTTCAAGATGGCAGCCTTCTCGCTTTCGTCGAGGGCATAGTGGACTTCCTTGCCCAGGTCGATGCGATACAGCGGCGGCATGGCCACGAACACATGGCCAGCATCGACCAGCGCGGGGAAGTGACGCACGAACAACGCGCACAGCAGGGTTGCGATGTGCAGGCCGTCGGAGTCGGCATCGGCGAGGATGCAGATCTTGTGATAACGCAGCTTGGTGAGATCGTCGCTGCCGGGGTCCATGCCGATGGCCACGGCGATGTCGTGGACCTCCTGGGAGCTGTAGATATCGTGCGCCTCGACTTCCCAGGTATTGAGGATCTTGCCACGCAGCGGGAGGATCGCCTGCGTCTCACGATCTCGCGCCTGTTTGGCGCTGCCGCCAGCGCTATCGCCCTCGACCAGAAACAGCTCGGAGGCCGCCGGGTCCTGCCCTGCGCAGTCGGCAAGCTTACCCGGCAAGGCGGGACCGGAGGTCACCTTCTTGCGCGCCACCTTCTTGGCACTCTTCTGGCGCCGCTGGGCGGCATTGATCACCAGTTCGGCCAACGCCTCGGCTTGGTCGACGTGATGGTTGAGCCACAAAGAGAAGGCGTCCTTGACGACGCCGGAGACGAAGCCCGCCACCACGCGCGAGGAGAGTCGTTCCTTGGTCTGGCCGGCGAACTGGGGATCGAGCAGCTTCACGGAGAGCACGAAGGCGACACGCTCCCACAGATCATCGCCGGTCAATTTGACCCCGCGCGGCAGCAGGCTGCGGTATTCGCAGAATTCACGCAGCGCCTCGAGCAGCCCCGAGCGCAAGCCATTGACGTGCGTCCCGCCGAGCGGTGTGGGAATCAGGTTGACGTAGGACTCTTGCAGTAATTCGCCGCCTTCGGGGAGCCACTGGATTGCCCAGTCGACGCCCTGATCATCGTCCTCGAAATGGCCGAGAAACGGCGAGCTGGGTAGCGCCTCGACATCGTCGGTCGCCTGGGCCAGGTAATCGCGCAAGCCGTCGGCGTATTGCCAGACGCTCTCGCTGCCGTCGGTATCCACCAATGTCACCTCGAGCCCAGGGCAGAGGACCGCCTTGGCGCGCAGCAGGTGCTGAAGACGCGGTAGCGAGAGCTTAGGACTATCGAAATAACTCTCGTCGGGCCAGAAGCGCAGCACCGTGCCCGTGGTCTTCTTGGTACACGACCCGATGACGGCGAGTTCCTCTACCTTGTCGCCATGGGCGAAGGCTATGCCGTGGCGGTCGCCGTCGCGGCAGACCTCGATTTCCAGACGCCGCGACAGCGCATTGACCACCGACACCCCGACACCGTGCAGACCGCCCGAAAAGCGGTAACTCGATTGGGAGAACTTCCCGCCCGCATGCAGTCGGGTCAAGATGAGTTCGACGCCTGAGACCCCATGCTCGGGGTGCATGTCGATGGGCATGCCACGCCCGTCGTCGCTAACTTCGATGCCGCCGTCGTCATGCAGGCGCACGCGGATGTGGCGCGCGTGTCCGGCCAGCGCCTCGTCGACGCTGTTGTCGATGACCTCCTGCACGAGGTGGTTGGGGCGACTGGTATCGGTGTACATTCCGGGGCGCTTGCGCACCGGGTCGAGTCCCGACAGGACCTCGATGGAACTGGCACTGTATTGCGTCATGCGTTGTCCATTAAGTGAGTTCGTCAGAGCGCGCGTACGATCGGGCGGGCAGCGTCCAACCACCATGCGCGAAGATGGCCGGCAAATAATCGGCCAGGGCACTGAAACCGTGATCGCCGCTAGGATGCACGAGCATCGAAGCACCGGCATAAAAAGTTAGCGCATCGCGGCAATTCAGTGTTTCATCGGCGCTGCCCAGCAGCACTTGATAGCGGCCCGGGTCGATGACGGCGGCGGGCGTCATCGCCTCGAGTGCTTCGCCATGGCGCTCGTCGATGGTGAAGCGTTCGTGGGTATAGGGATTCTCCAGCGGAGCGCCCATCCACTGTGTCACCAACCGTGCCGGACGCACCGCGGGGTTGATCAACACCGCGCGCACTCCGAAGCGTTCGGCCAGGCAGGTGGCTAGAAAGCCGCCCATCGAACTGCCGATCAGCAAGGTGTTATTGCCCAGGGCATGCAACTCGCGCTCAGCGCATGCCAAGGCTTCATCGGGGCGATGCGGCAATTGCGGCGTGACACACCGAGGTGGCGCCACATCCTCGCTCGCCAAACGCTCGCAGGTGGCCGCGATCAAGCGCGCCTTGGGCGACGCCGCGCCACTGTTGAAACCGTGCAGATACAGAATATTAGCCACGGGCGTCATATTAGCCACAGGCGTCATATTGGCCACGGGCATCGTCAGCATACCGCACAACCTGTACAAACAGCCAGTGTCATGTTCCGTCCTGTGCTTGCCATACGACATCGAGCAGGCCTCGGCTGGAATCGTCCAGCGTCTCAGCACCGCGCCGCGAGGCCAGAATCTGCTCGGTTTCGGAGGCGATCTGCTTGCCCAGTTCCACGCCCCACTGATCGAAGGGGTTGATGTCCCAGAGGGTGGCTTGCACGAACACCTTGTGCTCGTAGAGCGCAATCAGCGAGCCCAGCGTGCGCGGTGTCAGGCGATCGAGCAGCAGCGTGGTCGAGGGCTGGTTGCCGCGGTAACGCTTGTGACTGGGGCGCGGGGCATCGCTGGGCAAGGCTTCGTCCCCCAGCATCAAGACTCGTGACTGGGCAACGCAGTTGGCCAGCGTCAAACGGTGCTGGGCCTTGAGGTGCGCTCGCGTAGCCGGATCTTCGACTCGATCATAACGTCGCACCGGGGCGATGAAATCGCACTCCACCGCCTGGGTTCCCTGATGCAGCAACTGATAGAAGGCGTGTTGCGCATTGGGACCTAGCTGTCCCCACAATACTGGGCAGGTGGAATACGGCGTGATCTCGCCACTATTGGTGACCGACTTGCCGTTGGATTCCATCTCCAACTGCTCGAGATAGCTGGCGAAATACTCGAGCCGGCCATCGTAGGGCAGAATCGAATGCGCGCGCACGTCGAGGAAGTTAACGTTCCAGATGCCCGCCAAGGCCAGCAGCACCGGCAGGTTGTCCTCGAGCGGTGTCTCACGGAAATGGCGGTCCATGTCGTGAGCGCCCGCCAGCAGTTCACGGAAGTTGTCCATGCCCACTGCCAACGCGATGGGCAAGCCAATGGCCCCCCATAGCGAATAACGACCGCCGACCCATTCCCAGAAGCGCAACTGATGACGCGGATCGATGCCCCACTCGCTCATCTTCTCGGGCTTGGCCGAGACACCGATGAAATGCTGGCGCATCACCAACTCGCTCATCTCGGTGTCTTGATCGCCATCGGTCAAGCGCGTCATCAACCAGTCACGCGCGGTCGAGGCGTTGGACAGCGTATCGATGGTGGTGAACGACTTCGATGACAGCACGAACAGCGTGGTGGCAGGATTGAACCGGGTCAGGTAGTCGGCGAGTTGCGAGCCGTCCATGGTCGAGGCGAAATGAATGTCGACTTGATGTACGTCGCGTGGCCGGTAATCGGCCAGGGCGTGGGTCACCATCAAAGGCCCCAGATCGGAACCGCCGACACCCAGGTTCACCACATCGGTGATCGGCCGTCCCGTGGCGCCGCGCCATTGGCCGGCGTGGCATTTCTCGACCATCGCTTGCATGCGGGCCAGCGTTTCATGGACATCGGGCACGACGTCCTCGCCCTCGACCACCAGGCTAGCATCGGCTGGTAGACGCAAGGCGGTATGCAAGGCCGGGCGATCCTCGGAGAGATTGACCCGATCGCCGTTTTGCAAACGCGCGATGGCGCCCTCGAGATCCGCCTCGCGGGCCAGCTCGAGTAGCATCGCAAGCGTCTCGTCACGCCAGCGATGTTTGGACAGATCCAGCGTCAGCCCCACCCCGCGTCGCGTGAAGCGTGCATGACGGCCGGAATGCTCGGTGAACAGGCTCTTGAGATGCACATCACGCATCTCAGTGGCATGCGCGGCGAGCCTTTGCCAGGCCGGTGAATGGTGGATCATGGTTGACTGGGTCATGACTCGTACTCTCCTTGACAAGCTCGCTAATGGCCCCGCGGATGCACAGCCCCGGCGCGGCGCGTACAATGCGCCATTCCCTGTGGCCCCGCCACGCCTCGACTCGATGAGTGCCTCATGAGTGACGCATCTTACCGTGACGCGATCTTTTCGACACCCCTCGACCGGGTGGCCAACTTTTCCTTCGACGAACAGGTCGTCGCCTGCTTTCCCGACATGATTCGTCGCTCGGTACCCGGCTATGGCCAGATACTTGGCATGCTGGGCTTGATCGCCGAACGCCACCTGCGCTTCGGCGCGCATGTCTATGACCTGGGCTGCTCGCTGGGGGCCGTAACCCTCGCGCTCGCCGGGCGCTTGCCGCCCGACGCCTTCACGCTGACCGGGGTCGACCTGTCACCGACGATGGTCGCCCGTGCGCGTGAAACGCTCGGCGAAGAATGTCCCGATCATCGCATCGATATCGTCGAGGGCGATATCCGCCACGTCGATTACCGACCCGCCGGCATGATCGTGCTCAACTTCACGTTACAATTCTTGCCGCCCGAGGACCGCCGCGCGGTCATCGAACACCTGTACAACGCTCTGGAACCCGGCGGCGTGCTGGTGCTCTCGGAGAAGATCGTGTTACCCGACGAGCAGGAAAATGCCTGGCTGGTGGAACGCTACCACGATTTCAAGCGCGCCAACGGCTACAGCGACATGGAAATCAGCCAGAAGCGCACCGCGCTGGAAAACGTGCTGGTCCCGGATACCCTCGAGACACATCACGACCGACTGCGTACCACCGGTTTTACGCGCGTCAGCACCTGGTTTCAGTATCTCAATTTCGCCTCGATGGTGGCCTTCAAGGATGCCTGATCGCTTCTCGCTCGACCGCCCCCAACGTGCGCTCTTCGATGCCTTCCTCGATCACGGACTGACCGAATGGGTCGCACAGCTGCCGGCGCAACTCGCCAACGGTCTTGACCGTCGACGCTTCGGCGATCTACCCGCCTGGGAGAAGGCCGTCGCCAAACTCCCGGCATTGCCCGAGTCGCGTGATGTCACTCTCGACCAGGACAGCGTGCGGGTCGATGTCGCGCTCGACGACAGCCGCCAACGCCAGTGCGAGAACCTGCTGCGCAAGTTGATGCCCTGGCGCAAAGGGCCCTATGTGTTGGGCGGAATCCACATCGACACCGAATGGCGTTCGGATTGGAAATGGCAGCGCGTCGCACCGCATCTATCCCCGCTCGAGGGACGCCGCGTGCTGGATGTCGGCGGCGGCAACGGCTACCACGCTTGGCGCATGGCCGGCGCAGGCGCGGCGTTTGTGCTAGTCATCGACCCGTCGCCACGCTTCTATTACCAATTTCAGGCCATACGTCATTTCGTCGGCGATGCCGACGCATGGCGTACGCATTTCCTGCCGGTCGGTATCGAGGACGTCCCCCCGCAACTCGAAGCGTTCGACACCACCTTCTCGATGGGCGTGCTCTACCACCGCTCCTCCCCACTCGAGCATCTAGCGCAACTGCGCGATACGCTGTGCCCCGGCGGCGAACTCGTCCTCGAGACCCTGGTCGTCGAAGGTGACGCGAACACGGTTTTCATGCCCGGTGAGCGCTATGCGGCCATGCCCAACGTATACTTCTTGCCTTCTTCGGCGGCACTATCGCACTGGCTCGTGCGCTGCGGTTTCGAGGACGTGAGAGTCGTCGACGAAGCCCCGACATCGCTGGAAGAACAGCGCAGCACCGCGTGGATGAGATTCCAGTCGTTGGCCGACTTTCTCGATCCCGAGGATCCCACGCTAACCCTTGAAGGCTATCCGGCGCCACGGCGTGCCGTGCTGGTAGCACGCAAGCCGGAGTGACGCTTATATTCGACTAACGCTTATATTCGTCTGACGTTTGCATTCGACTGCCGTTTGCATTCGACTGGCGCGTATTTGACTTGCTCTCTCTCGACATGCGAACGATAATGTTTATCATTATCGATGTCGTAGGAGGCCTATCATGCTGTCGCTCTTCAATACGGCCCTCGAGGGAACGCCGCGTCTGATGCCCTTCACCGATCGCCTGGTACCGGGCGAACTACTCGGCATCTGCGGGCCAAATGGCGCCGGCAAGAGTACCCTGATCGGCTTGCTCGCCGGTCTCTACCGACCCACGCGCGGTAGCATCTGCCTCGACGGACAACCCCTGCACTGCTGGCCTAGCACCTACCGCGCCCAACGCATCGCGCATGTCGTCGCACCACCGCAAAGCCTGGCCGATTGGCGCGTGCGAGACCTGGTCGGACTGGGACTGCTGGAGAGTTGCTCACGCGTCACCCAGCACGGTGCCAGTTCGCCGCCCTGCCTTCCGCTTGCGGTTGAAACGGCACTCAAAGCGCTCGATCTACAGGCTCTGGGCGATCAACGCCTGGGAGAACTCGACCCAGCGAATGCTCAACGCACGATGATCGCGCGTTCGCTGTGCCAAGTCGCGGCGGCGCCCCATTGCCCACTCCGACAGCGGCGCGACAACGGCATTCTGCTCCTAGACCTCGAGCCTCTGGCACCGATGGAAGAGCAGCGCCTCTTAGCCGATCTAGGCGCCGCCTCACGGCGCCACCGTTTGTGCATCGTCCCGGTGGTCAGCCAGTGCGACGCGAGTCTCGCATGCTGTGATCGCGTGTGGTGGATGAACGCCGATGCACGCTGCACCAACGTGACGTCGGCGGTACGCCATGTACTCAGGGTTCAGGTGACCCCGCCGACGGCGGAGACACCTCTGTCGAAGGCGCCGGACGCCACGCCTTGACGTCAATCGGTCTCGGGCGTGTCGGCCTGCAAGGCCTCACGCCGAATGCGCCAGTCTTCCAGTGCCATGCGCGCCTGGGCACGCTGCGCCTGATCCTCCAAGGCGCGTGATGGCGACGCCGTGGCCGCCAACGCGCGATCCTCCAAGTCAGGTGAGTCGTTCGACCAACGATAGTAGGTAGGATCGGTGAGACTCGTCACCGCACCCGCCTCGCTGACCATGACACCCTGCCCGCCATCCTGATGGTTGAATGTCAGTGCCATCGGCGATGCTTGCGGCGTATACAGATCGCGCCCCATCCACGGCACCTGCACGTCGGAAAGCGAATGCGCCCAGAGTGTCGGGAAAATATCCCGATGGCTGGTCCAGTCCTCGACCTGCGCCTCGCCATCACCCCGATAGGCCGGAGGCACCCACATCAGCACCGGCACACCGAATTGATCGAACAAATCATGCGCGTCGGGGTACTGCATGAGGGAGCGGGTATTGTGATCGCCGGTCGCCGCGAACAGCGTATGATCCATCAATCCATCCGCGTCGAGACGGTCGAGAAACCGCCCCATGCTGTCATTGGCATACTGATAGGTCTCGAGGATCGAGGTACCAAACTCGGGCGAGACGGCCAGCTCATCGCCCAGCCGCGAGACATCCAAGGGTGCGGGTTCGTAGTCTTCCGGAATCTTGTACGGCGGATGATTGGTGATCGAGAGCATCACCAGCATCAGCTTCTCGTCGTTGGCCTCGGCCTCTTTCAGAAGCTCTTCGCCATAACGGAACATCCACTCATCGAAGAGTCCCCAGGTGCTACCCTCGGCATCAGGGAAGCGCTCGCGTATCGCGCTCTCTCCCAGCACCTCGTCGAAGCCTTGGCGCTTGAGTGCACCATCGAGATTACGCCACTGCGCCGAGCCCGAGGTCAAAAAGACAGTGTGATAACCCGCGCGCTCATAAGGCAACACCGTCGACGTCGAATACTGACGATAGCCATAACGACTTTGCGTCAACGGGCTGATCGGCGTGTCGAACAGTAGCCCCTCCAGGGAGGGATGCGTGCCGTTCTCGGCCGATAGTGCATGCGGGAAATAATCTGCCTTTTCCTGCATCCAGGGACGCAAGTGGCCCAGCAGATCGTTGTCTTCGGCGTCGTCGAAATCCAGCGGGTGACGCCCCCAGCTCTCCATCAAACTGAACACGACATGCGGCGGTTTATCTTTTTCAGCGGATCGCGCGGGAGTCGTCTCGGTCATGTGGTCGAAAACCGCCTGCGGAGTATCGGCCTGCGACCAACCGAGCACTTCTGCCGCCGCCATGGGCGAGCTGAATCCATAACGCGCCAAGCCCGACTGAGGATCGTCGCCAATCTGATTGACCTGACGCTCCTTCCAGGCGAGATAAAGCGCCTGCGGTCCACTGGGCACCAAATCGTTGACAAAGGCACTCGACGACACCGCCATGTGCATCTCGCGCAAGGGAAAGGTCCCCAGAGTGCCACGCCCCAACCCAATCAACGCCACCCAGGAAACGACCACCAACAAGGTGGCCCGACGCCAGCCTAGCCGACGCCGTTCTTGTCGGTGGCCGTGCCGCATCAAGGCGACTTGGATTCCCGTCATGCCGGTCAAGGCAATCAGCAAGGAGAAAAAGGGATAATCACTCCAGATCGTTTCCAGTACCGCCTGGGTATCGTCTTCGAACAACCCGAATATCAGCGAGTTGATCGGGCCCTGATAAAAGGTGAAGAAGAAATGATTGATCAACGCCAAGAGATTGATCAACACCATGATGGCAATGGCCCAGACTGGCCATAGGCGACGCCAGCCAGCCAAGAAGACGCGCGGGAGGGGGAGCAATGCCGTCGCCACCACCAGCCATGGCCCCAGGAGAATCGCCATGATCTTGGCGTCGAAACGTAGCCCCATCCAGAAGGCTTGCAGCAACTCCCCGGCCGGGACATCGAGCGAAGACGGCGCATTCAGTTGCCACAGCAAGACACGCATCAAGGTCAGGGTCACTACCCCAATGAGCCCCAGCCGCCACAGTTGACGGTTCATTTCGCGCCAGTGCTGCCAACGCGAAACGGTCACGGAATCTTTATACATATGTCATCCAAGCCTGATAAGCGCGCACACTATACCGGCCTTGGACGCCGCTGACGACACGTTAGCGGGCTAATTAGAAATAAAAGGTAAGAGGTATCAGCGGGAAAAGAGGCGCTTTCACAAACGACGACGCGCGGCCGAAACCGCGCGTCGCAATATAGACTGGCTCTCTTAGTCTTACGGACACGGCCCGCTTTGCAGGTTGGCCTGAGTCACGTTGCTGCCCGGCTCCACACTACGCGTGAGCCACACGTTGCCCCCAATGATCGAGCCCTTGCCGATGGTGATACGCCCCAAGATGGTCGCCCCGGCGTAGACGACCACATCGTCCTCGACGATGGGGTGGCGCGGCAGGCCTTTTTCCAGATGGCCGCGCTCATCCGATGGAAAGCGCTTGGCCCCCAGCGTCACGGCCTGATAGAGACGCACGTTATTGCCAATGATCGCGGTTTCACCGATGACCACGCCAGTGCCATGGTCGATGAAGAAACCCTCGCCGATAGTGGCTCCCGGATGGATGTCGATGCCCGTATCCGAATGCGCGATTTCCGCGATCATCCGCGCCAGCAACGAAAGATCCTCCTGGTAAAAATAGCTGGCGATACGGTGATGGATGACCGCATGCACCCCCGGATAGCACAACAACACCTCGTCGACGCTGCGCGCCGCCGGATCGCCATGGTAGGCCGCCATCACATCGGCATCGAGGCGGCGGCGAAGCTCGGGCAAGTCGGCCGCGAACCCCTGCACGATCTCCACCGCACGCGCCTGGGTATCACCGGCATCGTGCCCTAGTTGCCGGGCGATGTACTTCAGCTCCAGGCACACTTCGTGGCATAGCGCATTGAGGGTGGCATCCAGCGTGTGGCCGACGTAGAAGTCCTCGCTCTCGCGACGCAGATCACTAGGGCCGAGACGCATCGGAAACAACGCCCCGATCAAGTCGTCGGTAATGACACGAATGGCACTCCGCGACGGCAGTTCACGACAGCCACGCTCGCGCGAGCGCCCATGACGCTCGCGCCAGGTTTCACGAGTAGCTCTCAACTGCGTCACGATTTCCTCAAGCTGCCAATCGACGTTATGCATACCTCACCGTGTCCTCAATGAATGCGAGTGCCTCATGATAAGCCGCCTCATGATCGAGTGCGACCTCGATCCCATGCACTTTCTTCGCGTAGAGCTTGCCACAGCGCTTACCGCAGCACCCAATGCAAAATGCCCTTCCCCGCAGGCGGGAAAGGGCATGCAAGACACTAGGCAGCCGCGGCTCAGCGTCCCATCAGCGAGCGGACGTCTTTCGCCTCCCAATGCGGGAAATGCTTACGAACCAACGCATTGAGTTCTATCTCGAAGGCCTGCCAATCCACCTCACCGTTGCTCGTACCGGCGCTCTTGGCCGCGCCACGTACCATCCCTGCACCCACGGTGACGTTGGTCAGCCGGTCGATGACGATGAAGCTGCCGGTGCCGGGACTCACGCGGTAATCGTCCACCGGCAGCGTGCCGGCCACTTCGATGCGGCAGCGGCCAATGGCATTGAGCCCCAGGGTCTCGGCAGCGTGATGCTCGAGCGTGTTGACGTCGATCTGGTAGTCGATCTGACTCACCTTGCCGGCGAGATCCCGGGTGGCGAGCTTGAGGTCATAAAGCCGACCGGTCTCGAGAGCGGTGTCGTTCATCCACACGATGTCCGCCTCGAAGGCGTCGGCCAGCGGCACTTCGGCATCGGCGGCGACCAGCCAGTCACCCCGCGAGATGTCGATCTCGTCGTCGAGCGTGACGGTGATCGCCTGCCCCGGATACGCCACCTCGAGATCGCCGTCGAAGGTGACGATGCGCGCCACCGTGGAGGACTTGCCAGAGGGCAGCACCTTGACGCGCTGGCCGGGCCGCAGGATGCCGGCCTCGAGCGTGCCGCAGTAGCCGCGGAAGTCGAGGTGCGGGCGGTTGACGTACTGTACCGGCAGCCGCAGGTCCGTCAGGTTCCGGTCGTGCGTGACCTCGACGGTCTCCAGCAGATTGAGCAGCGCCGGGCCCTCGTACCAGCTCATGGCCTCGCTCTTGTTGACGACGTTGTCGCCTTCCAGCGCGGACAGCGGTACGAAGTGAATGTCCGGCGCGTTGAGCTTGGCAGCGAACTCGCGGTACTCGGCGACGATCTCGTCGAAGCGTGCCTGGGAATAATCGACCAGGTCCATCTTGTTGACCGCGATCACCAGGTGCTGGATGCCCAGCAGGTCGGCGATGAAGCTGTGCCGCCGGGTCTGGGTCTGCACGCCATGGCGGGCGTCGATCAGGATCACCGCGAGGCTGGCCGTGGAGGCGCCGGTCGCCATGTTGCGGGTGTACTGCTCGTGCCCGGGGGTGTCGGCGATGATGAACTTGCGCTTGTCGGTGGAGAAGTACCGATAGGCGACATCGATGGTGATGCCCTGCTCACGCTCGGACTGCAAGCCGTCGACCAACAGCGCCAGATCGACCTTATCGCCGGTGGTGCCGCTGGTCTTGGAGGCCTGCGTGATCGCCGCGAGCTGATCCTCGTAGATCATCTTGGAATCGTGCAGCAAGCGCCCGATCAGGGTCGACTTGCCGTCATCGACGCTCCCGCAGGTAATGAAACGCAAGAGATCCTTGTTTTCATGCTCATGCAGGTAGGACTCGATATCGTCGGCGATCAGCGATGACTGGTGTGACATTAAAAGTACCCTTCGCGTTTTTTACGCTCCATGGACCCTGCCTGGTCGCGGTCGATAGTACGGCCGGAGCGCTCGCTGGTCTTGGTCAGCAGCATTTCCTGGATGATCTCGGGCAGCGTGTCGGCTTTCGATTCCACCGCACCGGTCAGCGGGTAGCAGCCCAGCGTACGGAAACGTACCCACTTCTCTTCGGGGACTTCGCCTTCTTCCAGCGGCATGCGGTCATCGTCGACCATGATCCACGTGCCGTCGCGCTCGACCACCGGGCGCGGGGCGGCGTAATACAACGGGACGATGGGGATCGATTCGAGGTAGATGTACTGCCAGATATCCAGCTCGGTCCAGTTGGAGAGCGGGAAGACGCGGATCGACTCGCCCTTGTTGATCTTGCCGTTGTAGATGCTCCACAGCTCCGGACGCTGGTTCTTGGGGTCCCAGCGGTGATGCTTGTCGCGGAAGGAGTAGACACGTTCCTTGGCACGCGAGGCTTCCTCGTCGCGGCGCGCGCCGCCGAAGGCCGCATCGAAGCCGTGCTTGTCCAAGGCCTGCTTGAGCGCCTGGGTTTTCATGATGTCAGTATGCTTGGCACTGCCGTGATCGAACGGATTGATGCCCGCCTCGACGCCTTCCTGATTGATATGCTCGATCAATTCCATGCCCACCTCGTCCGCCATGCGGTCGCGAAACTCGATCATCTCGCGGAACTTCCAGGTGGTGTTGACATGCATCAACGGGAACGGCGGCGTGCCGGGATAAAACGCCTTGCGCGCCAGGTGCAGCATCACCGACGAATCCTTGCCGATGGAGTACAGCATCACCGGGTTGGCGAATTCAGCGGCTACCTCGCGGATGATATGGATCGACTCCGCTTCAAGCTGCTTCAGGTGAGTTTGGCGTTCGGGTGAGATTTCAGACATCTGAAAACCTTGGTTTTTAGGAACAGTCGTTGAGACAAGCTGGAAGCTCGTGGCCCGCCGCTCTACGCGTCATGGCGCTCACGGTACCTAGAGACACATGATAACGTCAAAGAATTAAGGACTATCTTTTAAGCACGCAAAAGAATAAAAGGCATGAATGCAACGCGCCCACCCTCAAGGATCGACGCGCTCCACCCAGGTCGACAAACGCTGTCCTTCCAGGTCGATGATGCGAAAACCGGGGCGAGACGCTTCATCGAGCGTGAACTCATCTCGCCGGGGAAGAAACTGATCGGCGGTGGCGGGACAGCCGTACACGGCAATGTCGCCATGGCGCTTCGCAAACGCCTGATGGATGTGCCCACACAGCACCGCCCGTACCTGGCCGTAAGCGGCCAGCGTCTGCCATAGCGCCTCGCGGTCCGCCAAGCCCAGTGCATCCATCCACGCCGAGCCGATTTTAAGCGGCGGGTGGTGCATGGCCAACAACGTGGGACGGTCGTCTTCCTCGAGACGCATGGCAAGGTCCTGCAAGGCGGCTTGGCCCAGCTCTCCGCCCGCTTGACCGGGTATGCGGGAGTCCAGCAGCAATAGACGCCACTCGCCGAGGTCGAGTTCATCGTGGAAGGGATGTAGCTCTTCCATGAACTCGGGATGGTCATGATTGCCGGTCATCCAGAACCATGGGCACTCGAACTCGGTGAAGACCTCGAAGGCATGACGGTATGCTGCCGGGGATTCGTCATGACCGATATCGCCACTGACCAGCACGATGTCTGGGCGCAACCGCCGTGCCTGAGCGACGACAGCACGCAATTGACGCAGCGGGTATCCGATGCGTGAGCGCGCCTCGGGATTGGCACAGAGATGACAATCGCTGATCTGAATCAGGCGCATCAAGGCAGCTCCGGCACGTCCACGGTCAGCCCGTGAGCCAACCCATGCTCCAGCCACTCCCCCAAGAAACGATTGAGCTGGAGTTTTTCGTCGGGCTGATGCATGCGCGCATTGGGGTAGCGATACCGGCCATGAAAATGTCGTTGGCGCTGAAAGTCGGTGACTTCCGCCATGCGCGCATCGTGATACAGGTGTACGCGCATACGCGGCGACTCGATGATGCCGTCCAGCACACCACTCTGAGAGACACGGCAAATAGTGGTATAAGGCGCGCATTCGAGCACTTCCAGCCACAGCGAACCAAAGCGACGATGCTCACCGGCCAGGACGACCTCGCGTGTTTCTCCGGCGCCCATGTCGCCGAGCAATCGGCTCAGGCGCAGGTAGTTGGCCGTGCACTCGCCTTGCAGGGACTTGAGGTCGTTAACATATGCCGCTTTCGCCATTTTCTACCTCCTTGCCCGTAGCGAGGCACGCTCACGCACCAGCCAATTCAACGCGATCAGGGACATCGCGTTATCGATGACGCCTTGCTCGAGCAGCGCCCAGGTCTTGGCAAAGCTCAGTACGTGGACCTGAATATCTTCGTTTTCGCTCTCGAGACCATGCACACCCCCCAAACCATCGCTATCCACCAGCCCGCAGAACAAGGTAACTCGCTCGGTGCACGCGCCGGGGCTCGGATAGTACGTATACAATTCGATCAACTCGCCGATCTCACAGCCCGCTTCTTCCATGGATTCACGGCGGGCGACCTCGGCACTGGTCTCGCCTGCGTCGACCAATCCCGCCACGGGCTCCAGCTTCCAGGGACTTAGCGGATCGTCCAACGCGCCGGCACGTATTTGTTCGACGTGCACCACGCAATCACGCTGCGGATCGTAAAGCAGCACGCCGACCGCGTCGTGGCGCACATGGACTTCACGGAGGACACGTTCGCTCCATCCGCCGTCAAAACGACGATGCCGATAATGACGCCGCTCGAGACTGAAGAATCCCGACTGCAGCGTTTCATCGAAGCGCTCCTCAACCGACTCATGCGCGTAACGCGGCGTGTAGGGGTGAGCCTGTTCAGCCATGACGCCTCCTGACAATAAAGCCATGAACGAGGCGGCACGGTGCAAGGCGCGTCGCCCCCGAACACGGGCACAATGCGCCTCATTATCCCGACGCGGCATGGCAATGCCAACCGCGCCGGCGCTCTTCTATGACAATTCGTCCAATAGCCGCCGCGCTTTCTCTCGCAACGCCTCGTCAGAATCGCGTCCCTTGCGGGCCCGGCCATCGACGGCCTGCTGCGCGTGGCGACGTGCCTCGGCGCGGCGCCCCTCGTCACGGAGATACGTGGCATAGAAGTAATGAGTGTCGATGCCATCGCCACGAATTTCCAGCGCGCGACGCAACAGTTCACCGGCTTTGTCGTCATCGCCGAACGACACGGGCCAGCCCGGCGCACGATCGTATAGCGCGCCCAGCGTCACATAGGCAGAACCGTTATCGCCGCGCGGGTCGAGCTCGATGGCACGTTCCAGCGCCTTGCGGGCACGCTTCGCCAGATCCAGCGCCCCGAGACCGCCTTTGGCCTTGGCGTACGAGGCAAGAATAATTCCCTCGGCCGTCAATACATGTGCGTTGTCGGGATGCGACTCAGCGAGAGCACCGGCCTCTTCCGCCAGGCTTGCAAGCGCCTTTTCCTGTGCCGCGCCCTGCATGCCATACTCCACGTTTCCCCAACGCGACATCAACGGATACACACCATCCGGCGAATCATCGGCCCAGGCCATAGCGCTACTGAGCGCACCGATCAATGCGGCGCACAAGACAACATAAAGACGTGCCGGAACGAGACGGCATCGGCGGCGTGCTCCTTCAACATAACGAACCTGCATGGCGACCTCCTGGCATGCTGCACCATTGCGATGATGGATATGTTCACTCGCCCTAAAATGTAACGAACGTTTGAATTAATCGCTAAGTCGATTCGTCGTAGTTCGAGTTGCCGTCTCGACGGTTCCGCACCGGGTAGCGGGGTTGGCGTACCGGCAAGGCTTGCGTAGGGTAAGCATTCCACGCTCTGGAGGTAGGCATGAAAGGCCGCAACATGACCCGCTGGCGCGATCCTGCCAAGGACCCGCGCCAGGAAAAGAAGAGCCCGCTGATCACGGCACAGGGCTATGCCCGGCTCAAGGGCATCCATGAGCATCTTTCCCGCGTCAAACGTCCCGCGCTTTCCACCAAGGTCGGCGAAGCCGCCGCCCAGGGGGACCGCAGCGAGAACGCCGACTACACCTATAACAAGAAAGAGCTCAACCGCGTCCTCGCGCGTATCCGCTATCTCGGCAAACGCCTGGATGAGGTTCAAGTCGTCGACCGCCTACCCGCCGACACTTCACGGGTATACTTCGGCGCCTATGTCACGCTCGAGGATGAACACGGCGAGGAGCTGGCAATCCGCATCGTGGGCCACGACGAAACCGACACCGACAAACATTGGGTCAGCGTCGACGCCCCGCTCGCTCGCGCCTTGTTGGGCAAAGGGCTCGACGAAGACGTCACCGTCAACGCCCCAGCCGGCGACACTACTTACGTGATTACGGACATCGCCTACGCCGATCCCGATGCCTAAGTTCTTTTCTGAAAAAGTGCCTAGCACTTGATGGCGCGATATATACGAAACCGCCGATCATCGGCGAGCACCATAAAGTCACCGAAGGTTTCTTCCAGCAAGCGGGGGTACGGCAGAAAGGCGTTGGCCACCAGGATCAGGCTGCCCCCCCGAACCAGTTTGCCGGGCGCCTCGCGTATCAAGCGCGCCGCCGGGCCGTAGTCGATGGCACGCTCCTGATGAAAAGGCGGGTTACTGACGATGGCATCGAATTTTCCCGACACTTCGCTGTAGACATCGCTCTGCCATGCCTCCCCCGCCACCTGATTGGCGGCGAGTGTGCGACGCGTCGCAGCCACCGCGAAGGCGTTGAGATCCACCGCCGAGACGCTTGCACCTCGTACGCCGAGCCAGGCAGCGAGAATGCCGTCGCCACATCCCATATCGAGCAGGTGACGCCCCGCCGGATCGCCGAGAGCGCCGGGCAGTGTCTCGAGCAACAAGCGCGTGCCGTCATCGAGCTTGCCATGGCCGAATACGCCGGGATGACTCGCCACGCTGAGTCCTGCGGCCTCGAACGTGGTCCAAGCAGCCTCTGGCGACAGGGACAGCGACGCCGTGCGCGTAGCGTACAGCGTACAGCGTCGCGCGCTATCCACCTTGCGGCATCCGAGCCCCAGGGCGGCCAGCGATTTGAGCACCCGCTTGACGCCCCCTTGATGCTCGCCGACGACCTGCAGCGGCGTACCTTCGGGCAACACCGCGCATAGCGCTAGCAACCACCACTCGCCTAGCGCATGCGTCTTGGGCCAGAACAACACGGCACCGGCGACCGGCGCTTCCAGCACCGGCGCGAGGCCGTCGTAAACGCGGCTTCCACGCGCCCGCCATGCCTGACAAACCGCCGCATCCGCGCTCCACACGCTGCCGCCGTTCGTTTCCAACCAGGCATCGCGAGGCGGCGCGACCCATAACCAATCGCGATAATCATGGGACTGACGGGCAAGCAACTGGCAAGGGGGCGTCTCCGCACTCATGACACGGTCTCCGGTTTGTACAGGGTGTAATGCAGATAACGCCCTAGACGCCAGTGCGGTTCCTGCTGGCAGTAACGACGCTCGAGTTCGATGATCTTCTCGAGCTGCTCCGGCGCGGGATGGCGCTCCGCTAGGTAATCGTGGAAGATGCGCACGCCCGTCACCGACTCGATCGACAAGCCTTCCGCCGCACTCCATGCGCGTATTTGGGCATCGGTGAGCGGCGAGATCGGCGTCAGGCGCTGGCGTTTCCCGAGCCCTTCCAGCCGATCATCGAGCACCTTGTCCAAGTTGCCCTTGATCACGTTGGAGAACCGCAACGCATCGCGGTTGAAGACCATCAACGAAAGATAGCCACCCGGCGCCAGCAGCATGGCGAGTTGTGCGAAGGCCGCCTGGGGCGCTGCCAACCACTCCAGAACCGCGTGGCATACGATCAGCCCCCACGGCCCCGGCGCGCGTTCGGGCAGTGTCTGCCAGGTGGCATCGACGGGCGTGACGGCCAGATCGCCTATGCCCGCGATGGCACGTTCACGCATGTCCCGCGAGGGCTCGACCATGGTGACCGCATGGCCACGTTGCGCCAGCCACATGCTCATCTGGCCCAGGCCGGCGCCCACATCCAGCACGGGCCGCCCATCGGTGGGCAATTCGCGCGGTAACACGTGTTCCAGAACCGCCAAACGAATCGCACCGCGCGGCGTGCCGTAGAGGCCGCGTTCAAACTTGTCGGCCAAGCCGTCGAAAATGCGGTCGTGGGTGACCAATGACATCCCCTAACTATCCAGCGTTTTCTAAAATGTCGGCGATTGAAGACACTTTTCCACTCAAAGCCTGGCACTGGAATGTAAAAAAGGGGTAGTCTATCGCTGCTGGCCGTATGCCTCCAGCCCAGACCAGACGGGGCTTTCACGCACGGCGCACGGCGTCTATTCAACACACATGACGCCACTCGATCGCGCTCCGGCCGGTGGCCGGCGAAATAGCGCCATTCCCACGTCTTCGCGTGGATGTCGTAGAGGACACGAGACCTTGGCCCCACATACCTTGCCTCCGTCACTGACCGAATTGCTGGAAGTATCAGGCGTTGCACTCACGATTGCCGATGGTGAGCAGCCTGGCAGCCCCCTGATATTCGTCAACAAGGGCTTCGAGCAACTCACCGGCTATGATCGCGAGGAAGTGTTGGGGCGCTCCTGCCGCTTGCTGCAGACGGGCGACACGGACCCAGAGGCCAACCATCGCCTGCACCGTGCCATCGAAGAACACACACCGCTGACGCTAACCCTCGAAAACCGCCGCAAGGATGGCACCCGTTTCGACAGCGAACTGATGCTGGCCCCACTATACAGTCAGGAGGGACATTGCTACCTGATCAGCGTGCAGCGCGATATCAATGAACAACATCGATCTCGCACCCGCTGGCGCATCCAAGGCCGCCTCCTCGAACAGCTCAGTGCCCAGGCACCCGGCGTGCTGTTTCAATATCGGCAATGGCCCAACGGGCAGGGCCACTTTTCCTACATCAGCCCCCGGCTGGGCGACTATTGCGGCATCGAGCGCGACGCCCTGCAACAAGACGCCGAGACATTATTGTCCCGGATCGCTCCGGAGGATCGACAGCAGCTGCGTGACGCACTTTCATGCTCCGCCACATCGCTAAGACTATGGCAAAGGGCCTTTCGTTATCATCATCCCACTCGGGGGTTGCGCTGGCTGGAATGCGCCGCCATGCCCACACGGCTGGCCAACGGAGGCACGCTGTGGCATGGCTATTTGACCGATGTCACCGCACGCAAGCTCGCCACGGAACGCATGGCGCTAGCCGAGACGGTTTTCGACAGCACCCATGATGGCATCCTCGTAACCGATGCCGACAAACGCATCATCGACGTCAATCCCGCCTTCACGCAGTTGACCGGATACAGTGCGGAGGAAGCCTTGGGACACACGCCTCACTTACTGTCCTCGGGTAAACATGATGCGCAGTTCTATACCAACTTGTTCGACACCGTGCACCAACAAGGGTACTGGACGGGCGATATCTGGAACGTTCGCAAGGACGGTGGTCAGCTCATCGAAAACGTCACTATCTCGGCGATCCACGATATCCACGGCACCATCACGCACTACATCGCCGTGTTTCGCGACATCACCCAGAAACACCTGAAGCAGGCACGACTCGAGCGGCGCGCCATCTACGATCCGCTCACCAGCCTCTTCAATCGCGAGCATTTTGGAGGGGCGCTGGAAAACCTGCTCTCCGGACTGTCCTACACCGGGATCGGGATCGCCGTGCTATTCATCGATCTCGACGATTTCAAACCCATCAACGATACATACGGCCACGCGGCAGGCGATGAAGCCCTGGTGATCATCGCCCAGCGGCTCAAGCAGCAAACACGCAGCACTGACTTGGTGGCGCGGCTGGGAGGCGACGAGTTCGTCATTGCCCTGGCAGGCATGCGCAGCGCAGAAAAGGCTGAGAAAGTCGCCTTGAAGATCCTCGACGACCTGATCAGCCCCATCAGCCTGCGCAACGAGCATAGCATTACGCTCTCGGCCTCCGTCGGGGTCGCCTATACCGAGGACAGTCAATTCGCAGCGAACGCATTGATCGCGGCCGCCGACAGCGCCATGTACGAGGCCAAGAGCCAAGGCAAGAACCGCGTCGCGATGAGTCAACGACATCCAAGCGATGGTTACGATCTCTACACACGCCTGCAGAACGCGCTGGACCAGGAAGAGTTGGCGCTGTTCTATCAGCCCATCTTGTCGCTGACCGATGAGCGCATCGTGAGCTTCGAGGCCCTGGTGCGCTGGCATCACCCCGAGCAGGGTCTGCTCGCGCCGCACCATTTCATCGATGTCGTCAATCATTCCTCACTCGAGCGCGCCTATAGCACCTGGCTCGTCCACCAGGCAGCACGTACCGCCCAACGCTTTCAGGCCTGCCACATGGCAGTCACCGTGAGCATCAACGTCACGCGCGATCAGGTCGAGTCTGGCCAGCTCGCCGAGGATATGGCACAAGCACGCAAGCGCCATGCCCTCGCCTCGCCGTTCCTCAATGTCGAGGTCGTGGAAACTACCCAGTTTCATGACATCGACCTGGCCTATAACCAACTCCAGCACGCACGACGGCTGGGCGCCCAAATCGCCCTCGATGACTTCGGCTCTGGCGTCTCATCGCTGACGTACGCCAGCCAGCTTCCCATCGATATCGTCAAGATCGACCAGGCCGTCATTCGCCATCTCGTCGAACGTCCACAGCAACGTCGTTTCGTCGGTGGCATCATCGACATGGCACATGCCATGCAACGCATGGTACTCGCCGAGGGCGTCGAAACGGCCGAGCAACTCGAGGTCTTGCGCCAAATGGGCTGCGACATGGCACAGGGCTTCCTTATCGGGCATCCCGTACCAAGCGAAGAACTCGAAGCACACTATCTGGCCGGCACGCCCCTCCCCCTCTATCCCTTGGCGTTACAGGCACAATAGGGCACGCCGAAACGTGCCATGGGTTTATCCCGCGTCCCGGGACGCTTATAATGCCCACCCCGCCACGCCCCCGTAGCTCAGCTGGATAGAGCAATCCCCTCCTAAGGGATAGGTCATAGGTTCGAACCCTATCGGGGGCGCCACGTCACTCATGATCGTGCCTGCTTCGCAGCTACTCGTCTTCTTCGTCCTGTAACCGTCAGCATCTGGATCGGGCGCTTTCTGACAAGAATCAACGACCAGAGTTGGACTCGATGAAGTTATCAACGATCTCGCCGGACTCCTGAACCCTTTCACAAAGCTCAGGCGATGGCTGCTGATCGGGATTCTCGTCCAGGCTTTCTAGCTCCGCGTAGGTGCTCTCGTAATCATCTCGCTCCTGAAGTGCCTTGAACTCGTTCTGAAACTCTTCGAGAACCGGTTGTGGATCCTCGACCCCCTTTAGAAACACAAGAAAAGCGCCCCGCTTCTCAATCATTGATGACCGGATGCCATCCCGACTGCACTCGAAGTCAGCGGCGCTGGCAGTTGCCGAGACGTAGGGAGTCGCCATGGCCAAGATGGCAGTGCCCAGCGCCCAAAAATTGTTCATGTGTCACCCCCTGATTGTTAGGAGAACGAAGCCTCTCGAACCTGCATTAGACCACCAACCGATTCGCTGCACTCGATTCCTACCCTATGCCCGCAGCAATACCTATCAACCAGCATAGCGGCAAGCGCCCGCCGAGTGATCAAGCTAACCACTCAAAATCAGTCGATCAGTCCAGGTAACGTTCAAGCCCAGCCATACCCAGGCCGCTAGACGAATTAGTGATTCCTGACTAAGCCTGTATAGTCCAGAGTGTTACTGGAATGTATCAATTAGGGTGGCTGTGGCCTCTCCTGGGGCCCGAACAACCCCGGTTGCGCCCTTCGGCGACGGCGCGCTGTCGACTCCACGCTCCGCCTGCGGGCTGATGGGGCGTTGTGAAGAGTGGCAAGCCCCCGCCGTTGCTGAGGTGCGTAGCGGTTCATGGGCCAGAAAAATGATGCGGAATGATGCGTTTTACCGCTTACACGATGAAAGGCTAGGGCCTTTTCGTAGAGAAGCGAAGTGGAGTGAGGCAGAGTGTTACTCTCAATATTGCTTGAGAAAACTGACCGTTTCCGATCCAAAGCGGACATACCGGCATAAGGTTACCAGCACGTCCATCGGGGATATGCGGCATGCACGATGAACCGTAGCATGCTGCCAAACTATACTTGTTTTATGGATTTTTCAATAAGATAAGAGGTAGTCGAGCTCGCTGCATAACATTGTTGAACGGCATGCGCGTTCAAGTGTGAAAAGGCGCGTGCTACCTAATATCTGTTCGGCGGCACCCAGTCACGTTAACCACCGCGCTTTGCGGATTTCTCCGAAACATTTGATTTTTTGGTGTCGGCCAACAAGAATCAAGTAGGGGGAGCTCACCACACTAGGGCATTACGCCATACAAAGACAGGCGAGCAATCTTGTCGACTTCTGGTATCTACGTCAAACGAATGGTGGCATTTCCGATCGTGCTATAGATCGTCCGAGGATGAATATTTGGCTGATTGGACTATTATTTTCGATTGGTTGTTCTCATAGCTTACACGATAAGCGAGGTATGGCGCTTGGTACTGGCAACTGGGATTCTACAAAATTGAGTCTCTTGAAGGAGAGCCACCATGATAAGAATGATTGCGGCCGTAGTATTGACAGTGTGCTCCGCTTCGTCATTTGCGGAAGATGAATTCGCGCTCGTGGATTCAGTTAGGGTTGACTCGCAGGGCATTATCACGTCATTGAGCATCCAGTCGAGAGAGCTACCTGAAGAGCAAAATCAGTACAAATTCGACGGTACCATTTGGAGCAATGAGTTCGGTGGTCCGCGGCCGGTCGTAATAAGCATTGATGATGGTTTGGTTGATGAGGTCAAGGTCGATACCACTGGTGGCGTGGCCGAAATTCCAGCCGTGGATCAGTTATTCACTTACGGCGAGCACACCTACGCGGCTGGAGAGCAAACGTTTGTTCGCAGTCAGTACTATTCTCAAGGCTCAAACGCATTCATTTTTGTGAGCGATGACCCGGGGCCCTTCGCGATTGCAGCATTCTTAGCTGGCTCAGTCGTAGCCATTTGTGCAACTGACCGGATCGTAAACTATTTTCAATGCGATGGTAATAGCGGCGGCGAGATTAGTTTGAAAAGCGGATTTACCTGCACGACCGAGTGTAACTGACAATCTTTTGAAGCGCGTTGCTGCCTTAAGTGCGGAAGGCTGCACTATTTGCCTTGATCCACCATCGCCTTCACGCAGAAGCGCTCGCGCGTGCTTCTAGGTTCCAAGCATCTCGCTCTGCCGAACAAGTGAATGCAGCCGACGCGCTAACACACGCGGCTGATGCATATCGTTATATCTACTCTGGCTCAATGTCCGCTCTTGGCCGTAAGCGGCTAGCCCTCTCACGCTGTCATAATTCGGGTGCCTAATGAGCAGCTAATAAGGCCTCATGGTATATCACTTGGTATAAGCGACTTCCATGGCTTTTTTATAAAGTATAACCTTATATAAAACATAGAATTCTACCGGAAGCCAACAATCCCCCCACTTACACACGTGCAACGTCAAGCCCAACAGGCTCTTAGAGCCCGACCCAGGCGCCTCCCTGTTCCGATGATGCCAGTGCCAGAGAGATGAACCTGAGACCATCGACTCCATCCGTAACGTTGGGCGTGCCTTGTGCCAAGATCTGAGCTTCGCGCCCTTCGCGTCGTGCCCGGATCTGTTCGGCAAAATCACTGTAGAGCTGTGCGAAGGCCTCGAGATAGCCTTCGGGGTGCCCCGGCGGAATGCGTGCAGCCGCCAGCGCCGCCGCCCCTAGGCCGGGGCCATTGCGCGTGAGAATCCGTGAAGGCTCGCCCAAAGGCGAATGAATAAGTCGGTTAGGCTCTTCCTGTCGCCATTCGAGTCCGCCATGACTGCCATAGACACGAAGTTTCAAGCCGTTCTCGTTGCCTGGAGCCACTTGGCTCGACCACAGCATGCCCCGCGCACCGCCCTTGAACCTCATCATCATGTGCACGTTGTCATCGAGGACCCGCCCTTCGACGAAGGCGTGAAGATCGGCCGCCAGCGATTCGAGCTCTAGCCCTGTGACGAAGCGGGCTAGATGGTAGGCATGGGTACCGATATCGCCCAGACAGCCGGCCGGCCCACTGCGTTTGGGGTCGGTACGCCACTCGGCCTGTTTAACGCCGCTCTCTTCCAGGGGCGTGGAAAGCCAGTCCTGGGGGTATTCCACCTGAACCACGCGGATATCGCCCAGTTCTCCGGTCGCCACCATTTCACGAGCCTGGCGCACCAACGAGTAACCGGAATAGTTGTGAGTCAGGCCGAAAAAGCGTCCGCTTCTCTCGACCAGCTCGGCCAATGCCTGGGCATCTTCCAGGGTAGTAGTCATCGGCTTGTCGCAGATAACGTCGATTCCCGCCTCGAGAAAGGTTTTCGCCACATCGTAATGGAGATGATTGGGTGTCACGATGGCCACTACATCGATGCCGTCCTCGCGCTGGCTTTCGGCCGTGGCCATGGTGCGATAGTCCGGGTAGGCCCGCTCCGGCGATACGTGCAACGCCGCCGCCGAGGCCTGGCTGCGCTCGGCGTTGGAGGCAAAGGCGCCCGCCACGAGCTGGTATTGATCGTCGAGCCGGGCCGCGATGCGATGCACGCCACCGATGAAGGCCCCGTCGCCGCCTCCGACCATGCCCAGGCGTAGCCGACGCGTAGCGCTGTTGTGGTCGCTCATAATCGTCTCCTTGTCGTGCCGTCTGTCGTTGCCATGTCCGGCTGGATTCAATCTAGCCCGAGTATGCGGCGGTTAGCGGCCTGGTCGGAGCCAGCATCGGCGAAATCGTCGAAGGCCCGCTCGGTCACCTCGATGATGTGGTCACGGATAAAAGCGGCCCCCTCCCGCGCCCCAACTTCCGGGTGCTTTAGGCAACACTCCCACTCGAGCACGGCCCAACCATCATAGTCGTGGGCAGCCATCCACGAGAAGATACGCTTGAAGTCTATCTGGCCGTCGCCAAGCGAGCGGAACCGACCCGCGCGCTCGGTCCAAGACTGATAGCCGGAATAGATCCCCTGCTTCGGGCTCGGATTGAATTCGGCGTCCTTGACGTGAAACATCTTGATCCGCTCCCGATAGACATCGAGAAAGCCCAGATAATCGAGCTGCTGCAGGATCAGATGGCTAGGGTCATAAAGAATGTGGCAGCGAGGATGGTGGCCGACACGCTCAAGAAACATCTCGAATGTGATGCCATCGTGAAGGTCTTCGCCTGGGTGAATTTCGTAACAAAGGTTTACCCCGGCCTCGTCAAAGGCATCCAGAATCGGACGCCAGCGCCGTGCCAATTCATCGAAGGCGGTTTCGATCAGGCCGGCAGGCCGCTGTGGCCAAGGATAAAGAAACGGCCAGGCCAATGATCCAGAGAAGGTGGCGTGATCCGTCAGCCCGAGATTTCGGGAAGCCTTGGCCGCCAAGTGCAATTGCTCCACCGCCCAGGCCTGGCGGGCAGAAGGATTGCCCCGCACCTCGGGGGCTGCGAAGCCATCGAAGACTTCGTCATAAACGGGGTGTACTGCCACGAGCTGCCCCTGTAGGTGTGTCGAGAGCTCGGTCAATTCCACCCCGTTATCGGCCAGGATCCCCTTGAGTTCATCACAATAATCCTGGCTTTCTGCCGCTTGCTTCAAGTCAATCAGACGGGTATCCCAGCTGGGAATCTGTACGCCTGTGTAGCCCAGCCCCGCCGCCCAGGCAGCAATGGTATCGAGGCGATTGAAAGGGGCCTCGTCACCCGCGAACTGAGCGAGAAAGATAGCCGGTCCCTTGATGGTCTTCATGGCGCGCGCTCCTTGTTCTCTGTGTGTCGCAAAGGCACGGGCCCACTTGGGCCCGTGCGGAGGCATGTCAGAAGGGGGAGTCGGGATGGTAATACTGCTCCGCGTTATCCTGGGTGATAAGCGGCGAAGCCAGGATATATTCGCCAAGCACCGGCCCGTTGGACATGAAGTGCTGGACTGTCAGGTCCATTGCCGTTGCGATCATCGCCGGCGGATAAAGCACATCTACCGGTACCAGATCATCACCTTCCATGACTCGCTTGATGATGTCCTTCATGCCGGCCCCGCCGACGATGAACAGTTCATCTTCACGCTCGGCCTGCCGGACGGCCTCGATAACACCCAGTGCGGTATCGTCATCCTGGGCCCACACAGCATCGATATCATCGAAGCGGGAGAGGAAGTCCTGCATTACTTCGAAGCCATCGTCACGGTTCCAATTGGCGTGTTGCATGTCGAGAATCTCGATATTCGAGCCTTCAAGTGCGGACTGGAATCCCTCGACACGCTGGTCATCGACCACCGTCGGAAGCCCGCGCAGTACGACAATCTTGCCTTCGTCTTCGAGCCGCTCACGAATATACTTTCCCGAGACGCGCCCCATCTCCTGGTTGTTGCCCGCAACGTAAAGATCTTGGATGCCATCCTCGGTAAGCCCACGGTCGACCACGGTGACGAACACCCCTTCCTGCTTCACCCGGCGGACCGGATCGGTCAGCGGCCCGGATTCGAACGGCAATACCACTAGAGCATCGATGTGGCGCAGCGACACTAGATCCTCAAGATCGTTGGCCTGTTCCCCGGGGTTGCTGGCAGTGGCTATAGTGATCGAGACGTTAGGGTAGAGCTTCTCCAAGCGTTTCTTGGCCTCTTCGGCATGGAAGTTAAGGCCGCCGGCCCAGCCATGCGTGGCAGATGGAATCGAGACGCCGATGGTGTAATCCTCCGCCGACGCGGTTGCCGGTACGCCCAGCACGGCAGCGGTGGCAAATGCAGCAAGTGTTGTCTTTAGGGTTGGCATGGTCACGCTCCTCTCGGCTTGCGTTGTTATCTTGTTGGCGCTTTCTGCTTTCTGGCTTCGGTGATGGCGTTCAGACGTTGTTCTTTTTCCATGATGCGCGCTGCAGATACACCGCAACGATGATGATGATTCCCTGCACGGTGCCGTTGAGGTAGTTGGAGATGGCATCCGTGAGATTGAGGATGTTGCCTATCATGGTCAGCATGATCGCCCCGACCACGGTGCCCCAGATGCGCCCATGACCGCCCTTGAGTACGGTGCCGCCGATGATCACCGCGGCAATCGCTTCGAGCTCCCAAAGTACACCGGTAGCCGCTGAGGCCGAGCCCAGGCGCGGCACATAAATGATGGTGGCCAGTGAAACGCAGACGCCCTGCAATACGTAGGTCAGCGTCTTGACCCGGTCGACGTGGATTGCGCTGTACTCGGCGACCTTTTCGTTGGAGCCAATGGCAAAGCAGTAGCGGCCGAAGCGGGTGTAGTTGAGCAGGACGTAGCCGACCAGGGCGACCAGCAGGAAAACCCAGACCGGGATCGGGATACCCAGAAGGCTCTCGTAGTAGACCGGGCGATAGACGTCGCGAACGTTCCAGTCCAGCGTCAGGGTGCCGCCATCGGCCAGGTAGGTCACCAGCGAACGATAAATGCCCATAGTGCCGAGCGTGACGATGAAGGCTTCGATCTTGCCCTTGGTGGTCACGACACCGTTGATGAAGCCTGCCCCCATTCCCAGGATAAGCGATGCCCCGATGCCGAACAGCACAGTCGTTATTCCGACGCCGAACTGCTCGACTAAACCATTCATGAGGATGATCATCACCCCAGCGATGAAGGCCGCCATTGACCCCACGGACAGGTCCAATCCCCCTGCCGTGATCACGAACGTCGCGCCTACCGCGATGATGCCGATGAACGCGCTGCGGGTAAGCATGTTCGAGAGATTGTCGGCCCCCAGAAAAGCGGAGTTGATGAGCACACCGAGAATGGCCAGTGCTATCAGGGCGATGAAAGGCCCCCAGGTCTTGATATCAAAACGAAAGCCATTGCGCTTCATGGGTTTATTATTGTCAGGCACGACGATGCTCATTCACCCCTACCCCCTTGATCCCGGATGCGTACTGCATGATTTCCTGTTCATTGACTTCGTCACCCTCGAGCACACCGGTCAGCACCCCGGCGCACATCACTGCCACACGATGTGAGAGTCCGATGAGTTCGGACATTTCGGAAGAAATGAGAATGACCGAACACCCCGACTCGGTCAGGTCGCGTATGAAGCGATAGATTTCCTGTTTTGTCCCCACATCTATGCCTCGGGTGGGCTCGTTGATGATCACTATCTCGGGATCGATAGACATGACTTTAGCCAGCAACAATTTCTGCTGGTTACCACCGGAGAGCTCACCAGCGGTGCTTACATCGGTACGCAGCCGGATATCGAAGCGCTTCGCCGCCTCGGCATAGGCTTGTGCCTCGCGCTGACGGCTGATCAGAGGATGACAGTAGGCGCGCAGGTTGAGCAGCGTCAGGTTGGGTCGCAGTCCCATGTTGAGGACCAGCCCCTTGCCCTTGCGGTCTTCGGTCAAGTAGGCGATACGGTAACGTACCGCGTCGCGCAAGTGCCTGAAGGAGACGGACTTGCCGTTGCGTAGCACCTCTCCCGAACGACGCTGACGCAACCCTAGGATCGCCTCGCACAGGGCCGTTCGTCCCGCGCCGACCACACCGCCGAACCCCAGGACCTCGCCCCTGCGCAAGGTAAAACTGGCCAAGCGCACGGCACCTGGCACCTCGATATTGCGCGCTTCAAGCACTATCGGAGCATCTGATGCAACGCTGCTGCGGGCTGGGTACATCTCGTTGATTTCGCGCCCGACCATCAGCCTGGCCAGGTCTTCCTTGCTGCGGCCCTCGGCAAGCCCCGTGTCGATCAAATGTCCGTCGCGCAGCACCGTGACCCGGTCGGCGATCTGCTCGATTTCGCGAAGCTTGTGGGAGATATACAGGATCGCCACCCCCTTCTTTCGCAATCGCGAGACCAGGGAAAACAGAATCTGCACCTCACGCTCGGTCAGCGACGCAGTCGGCTCATCCATGATCAGGACCCGCACATCTCGCGTGACGGCCTTGGCGATCTCCACCATCTGCTGGTCGGATGTACTCAGGTCTTTGACCCGCGTTGCTGGGTCGATCTCGGTCTCGAGTTCGACGAGTGCCTCACGACACCGTGCACGCATGGCCCGGCGATCCAGGAACAGCCCTCGGCGAAGCTCGCGGCCTAAGAACATGTTTTCCTCGACGGTCAGTTGCTCGGCAAGCGCCAATTCCTGGTGAATCATCACCACGCCATCCGCCTCGGCCTCGCCACTCGAGCGAAAGCGGCGGGGTTCGCCCGACACTTTTATCTCGCCAGATGACGGAGGCAAATATCCCGACAGAATACGCACCAGCGTCGACTTACCGGCTCCATTTTCGCCAAGAAGAGCATGTACCTCACCGGCATGAAGCGTCAGGTCGACGTCGAACAACACCTGATTGCCACCAAAAGATCGGGAAATTCGATGCCCTTGAAGACGAATCGGGGGCGCGCTCATCATCCGTACCACCCCCCATCGAAGGGAAATCCCTGGCTGGTCAATTGGTCGTTGTCGTCGGCAGCGAGGAGCAGTGCGCTCGGCGCCACATACTCAGGCGTCAGGCACACCTTGAGACACCTCGTAACACGGCCCAAGAGAGCGCCGGTAACGGCAGGGCGGCAAGCAAGACCACCCAGAAAAATCGTGAACAAGGCAGTTTCCAAAGCATGGCGTCACCAAAAAGTCTTGTCGTTGTAAGGGCGAGCACGCTTTTAATTTAGACGACAAACTAAACCCCTAGCCATGCAACTTAGGTCCCAGATAAAAGCCATTTATTTTTTTAAGCGCACAAAGGCATAGAGCCAGGCACAGGAATAAAAACAACCCAAAACACTGATGCAGCTCAAATCACGTGCGGCTTTCATCATCTGTGCAAAGATTTCAGTCGATTATATTCAGGGAACAGTAGGCGATTTTTGTAGTCAGATACAAAAAATTGAGTTGTATACGCTGGACACTCATGCCCATTCGTTTTCCGATCTATGTGTTTTCCTGGAGGGCAAGATCAAAAACGTGAGAGCGTCGTCTGATCAACCACGATCCAAGGTCGGCGATTCCCTCAGGGACCCCACCACGCGATCATGGCCAGCTCGACATGACATGGCCTGAGCGCCAAAGAGGCTCAACCTGTGCAGGGCTACACATTGCCGGTCAGCCACTTTCACCGTAGTAGCCGTAATGATAGGTCCGTTAGGCGTCCCCTTCCGCATACTGACCGCGGCTGCCGTGACAGAGAGTGTCGCCACGCTCTCGGTGCCGGACGAACCCGCCAGTTCAATCCGTAGGCTGAATTCAGGCTTTCAAAGCACCATTTATTCGGATTGCTAATATGATCGTAATTGCGTAATATTTCGGCGCCTCCTAAGGCTAATTAAAATTCGAATTACGCAAGGGAATCTCATGAATCTAAAAATGACTGCGCTCGCAATATGCGCAGCGGGAATGGTGTCGCTGTCTGGCTGCGCCAGTATCGTCGGTGACAAGGATCAGCAAATCACGATCAACAGTACGCCATCTCAGGCAGACCTCGTGATCACGGATGAGACCAACCAGGCAGTCTTTCAAGGTCAAACGCCGACCACCGTCACGCTCAAAAAAGCGGATGGCTCCTATTTCGGAGGCAAAGACTATAATGTCACTCTCAGTAAAGATGGCTATGAGTCACGAGCTATTTCTATTTCCAGCTCACCCAACGGCTGGTATATCGGGGGCAACCTAGTCTTCGGCGGCCTCATTGGCTGGTTGATCGTGGATCCGCTGACAGGTGCCATGTATACGCTTAGCCCCGACGAGATCAATGGTAACTTGGGAGAGAGTGTCGCCCAGCGTGAGGGCTCTCAAGAGTTAAACTTGGTCCTTCTCAAGGACATTCCCGACAACTTGCGCGACGATATGCAGCTCTTGGGGCAGATTTAAGCGCCCCATTGGGGCCGCTTCTCCGCGGCCCCAGCACCTCCATTCCCGGTCCCTGACAGACATATTGTTCTGGTGACGCAGTTAGCGTCTTATATCGCTCGATGACGTCCATCTTCTGGCCAGTGTCAAAGTCCTAGAGCCCAGCTCGCGGCGTGAAGAAATACGCGACGATGCCCCCCGAATTCTGGCGCAGTCATCCTTGGAAGCCCCCATGGAAACCCAGACGTAGCCTTCTGCCAGTGCCGTACATATTTCTTACTAAAAAGTATCAAACCTTACGGATACTCATTAAAAAAGCCGGCTCGCAATGAGCCGGCTTCGTTTTTGTGCGATCTTCAAGATCGCTGGGGCATCGACAGCTTAGAAGCTGTAGACAGCACCCACGGCAACGCCGTCGCCTTCGTCGTTAGTACGATCATACTGAGCGTACTCAACGAAGGTGTACATCGCCGGAGACAGGTTGTATGTAGCGCCCAACGAGAATTCGTTGAAGCTGTCGTCGCCGCCAGAGTCAACGACGGTAGCGACTTCTTCGTCGGCATCAACGCGCTGATAAGCACCGTAGACATCACCGAAGCCGTAGCCGTAACGGGCACCCAGCGCGTAGCGCATGATGTCGCCATCTTCACCGGCATAATCAACGTCGGTGTTTTCCACCTTGGCGGAAACACGCAGTGCGTCCATGGTGTACTGAGCGTTCACACCGTAAGCTTTGGCGCTATATTCATCACCAGTGGTTTCATCACGAAGATCGTAGTTATCGAGATCGTCATAGACACCGGCGATTGAGAACGCACCAACGGTATACTTCACACCACCGAAGAAGGAAGCGTTCGAACCGTTGCTGGAAACATTCGCAGTTTCGTTATCGGAGTTAAACTCTTCTTCAGCATCGCCCTTGTACTGGCTACCCACAGCGAACTGCACACCACCGAAGGACGGTGACATGTACTGAATCTTGTCACCTTCACGGTCAGTGTCGACAGCATCCACTGTGCTACCACCGTACAGACCACCCAGATCAGAGGTGGAATCGGTAACATCGAAGTATTCGTTATTGGTGATCGGATCCTGGATCCAGTCGTCGATCAGCGGATCCCAAGAACCGACACGGGCGTCACCGAAGTTACCCTTCAGACCCAGATAAGCTTGATCGCCGCCACTGAGGCCGGCGCCGGTCTTTTCTTCATCGGCTTCGTGCTCGAACTCGGCCTTGAAGTAACCGGTCAGGCCCGGGTTGATGACGTGTTGACCGGAGAAGCCGACGGTAGAACCGTTGTCGAACAGGTCGTCTTCAGCATCACCGGCTTCATTGTCGATGGAGCGGTAGGCAATCTGGATGTTGCCGTACAAGTCGAGCTGAGTGCCGTCTTGGTTGTAGATGGTGGCGGCTTGTGCAACACCAGCGGAGGCGCCCAGGGCACCGGCAACGGCAGTCGCTAAGAGTGTCTTTTTCATCGCGATAAGTTCCTTAACTAGCTTACTGTTCGATCGTGTCTGCAAATGCAGTCGGCTTTCGGCCCGGCTTGTTTATTCAACGGTCTGCTAAGCAACACCGCGACGAGTCCGTAAAGCCTTGTTGTTATCCAATGCTCGCAGGGAAACCATATACCGGTCTTTTGGAGAACGCAACAAGAAAAAAACACTGTTTTCCTTCCGCGCATCCTGACGATTCGGTCAAGACCATCTCCTCCGCGAGCCAGCCCTGAAAGGCCTGAAATCCACTTTACGCCGCCAATATGACATTGGCATGACGTCAGCGACGCGCTCATCTTTACGATTCAAGGCTCTCTCTGGCAAGGGGCAAATCGCCACAAAGGCAAGTTTTACTACAAAAGTCGCATAACGCGGAGATAACCCCCACCCGACACGGAAAAACATGGCATGAAAAAAGGGGCTTGCGCCCCTCTTTTTCAATACTTTCACCCGAATGTTAGCGGCCGTGCTTGGCGAGCAACTGACTCAACTTGCGCTCTAGCTGCTCGGATTCTTTGCGCTCGTGGTGCTGCTTCTGCTGTTTTTTCTGCTTTTTCGTGAGTTCATCGAGCTGCTTGCGGGCATGGCGCGCCTCGCCCTCGCTCACGGTGCCTGCCGCCTGGCCGTCGAGATCCACCCGCACCACATCGGCGCGCACCGCCTTGAGGTAGCGTGGCAAGTGCACGTAGCACGCCAGGGCGCGACGCACGAGCTTCTCCGGCCAAGGCTCGCGCGCCACCAGATCGAGATGAATGCCCGTCTTGAGCGGCTGAGTATGGCCCTTGAAGAAGGTTTCCGGGTAGCGCTGATACCACTGCGCCAGCAACGATTGGGGAGAAGGCGGCTCATGTTCCGCGCCCAGCGCCAGGTTTGCCTGCGGGGCTTCACTTTCAGCGTGGCTAGCGCTTCTGCTTTGATCTTCCGACGGCGAGTCAGAAGCGGAGGAGGCATGATCTTCGGTGGCTTCTCCCGCTGACCGACGCGGACCACGAAACGCGATGGGCCCTAGCCCTCTTGCTTTCGCACCGGCGTCGGGCAACTCCGCCTGGGTGGCGGGCGTCTCGGTATCGTCGGGTTCCAACTCGGCAAGCGCCAGGAGGCGCTCACGCAGGGCACGGTTTTCCGACTCGAGCGCCGAGACCTGCCCACGAGCGGCCTCGAGGTTGGCCCGACAGGCCTCGGCTTGATGTTCCAATGCCCTGAACAGGGCGTCTGCTTGGTCGGTCAGCAAGGCGTGCACTCCCTGATTGCCTTGAACAAACACTGGGCCTCGAAGCGTCTGCGTAGTGATTTAACACCGATACGGCAGACAGGCCCGGCCCATGCGGGCTACCGGGTAAGTCTGTGCCAGCTTCGCCGCGCTGGCAACCTCATCGCCGTTCGTAATGCACGAAGGCGTAGTCGGGCTTGCCGTCGCCGCCCTGCCCCGGCACGCGCTGGGTTTCCTGCCAATGCTCAGTGTCGAACGCGGGAAACCAGGCGTCGCCTTGCACGGATACATCGACCTCGGTCAGGTAAAGTCGCGTCGCGCAGGGCAAAGCTGCAGTGAAGATTTCGCCACCGCCGATCACGCAGATATCCTCGACGCCCTCGATGATGGCCTGGCTATCGGCCATTTCGAGAGCACTGGCCAGATCATGACAAACGCTGATTCCGTCATGGGAATAGCCACGATCACGCGTGACAACGATATTGAGCCGTCCGGGAAGCGGCCTGCCGATGGACTCGAACGTCTTGCGCCCCATGACCAGCGGTTTATTCATGGTCACGGCCTTGAAGAACTTGAGGTCTTCCGGCAGATGCCACGGCAGTTTGTTATCGACGCCGATGACACGTTCCCGCGACATCGCTGCCACCAGTGCAATGGGCACCACCGTATCGACACAGGCGTTCGTGGGCTCGCTCATACGGCCACCTCCGCTTTGATATGCGGATGCGGATCATAATCTTCGATGGCAATATCATCGAAGGTGAAATCGAACACATCCGTGATCTCAGGGTTGAGCACCAGGCGCGGGCGCGGACGTGGCGCGCGACTCAATTGAAGGTGCGCCTGGTCAAGATGATTGAGGTAGAGATGTGCATCGCCCAGGGTATGAATGAATTCGCCCGGCGCCAAGTCACATGCTTGCGCGATCATGTGCGTGAGTAGCGCGTAGCTGGCGATATTGAATGGCACCCCAAGAAAGATATCGGCGCTGCGCTGGTACAGTTGGCACGACAGCCGGCCATCGGCGACATAGAACTGAAACAAGGCATGGCACGGCGGCAACGCCATGTCATCGACCAGCGCGGGATTCCAGGCGGAGACGATCAGCCGGCGCGAATCGGGGTTACGTTTGATTTGCTCGACGACATTGGCGATCTGATCGACATGCCCGCCATCCGGCCGCGGCCAACTGCGCCACTGGTAGCCGTAAACCGGCCCCAGGTCGCCGTTCTCGTCGGCCCATTCGTCCCAGATACGGACCCGGTTTTCCTTGAGGTAGGCGATGTTGGTGTCACCACGCAAGAACCACAGCAGCTCATGGATGATGGAGCGCAAATGGAGTTTTTTGGTGGTTACCAGCGGGAAGCCGTCGGCCAAGTCGAAGCGCATCTGATGACCGAAAACGCTGCGCGTCCCGGTCCCGGTGCGGTCGCTTTTTTCCACGCCATTGTCGAGCACATGGCGCATCAAATCGAGATAAGGCTGCATGTCATCCGAACGTTGAACGATGAAGGCGCGGCATTGCCACGCCGGAATTGGACGCCTGGCCGCTCACGCTGACGGCGACGCTTCACGCGCGTCGTCGACCGACTGCCGGCGCGACCAGACAATCAAGGCGATGCCGGCCAAGGCCATGGGGACGGTCAACAATTGGCCCATCGTCAGCCAGCCGAAGGCGATGAAACCTAGCTGTGGGTCGGGCTGACGCACGAACTCGACCGAGAAGCGAAACACCGCGTAAAGCAACAAAAACAGGCCAGATATCATACCACGCCGACGCGGCCGACTAGAGACCCACCACAGCACGACGAACATCACCACGCCTTCCAGCGCGAACTCATAAAGCGGCGAAGGATGACGCCCCTCGGGCCCCAGGCCGGGGTACACCAGTGCCCAGGGCACGTCGGTCACACGCCCGGGTAATTCATGATTGATGAAGTTGCCGATGCGTCCGGCCCCCAGGCCGATCGGCACCATCGGCGCCACGAAATCGGTCAGTTGGAAAAACGCCAAGCGATGCTTGCGGGCGAACAAGCCAGCGGCAATCAAGACACCGACCAGGCCGCCGTGAAAGCTCATGCCGCCATCCCAAACTTGAAAGATCCATAACGGATCGGCCATCAGGCGCTCGAAACCATAGAAGATCGCATACCCCACGCGGCCACCGAGAACGACCCCAAGCGCCCCATAGAACAGCAAGTCCCCAATATCATCGGGCTTGAGACCGATGCGGGCGGCGCGCTTGCGCCCTAGCCACCAGGCCCCCACGAAACCAATGACATACATCAGCCCGTACCAATGCACCTTGAGAGGACCCAAGGCAATGGCGATGGGATCGATATCGGGGTAACTGAGCATGCGTACTCCTTGCATACGTTCTGGTCGGCGTGGGCCCGACACCTTACGACAGCCGCTGCCGGGCGGCAACGGCGCACAGCATCGGCTACGTCTCGGACGCCTCGTTGCCCACCCAACGGCGCACCATCGCGACTAGATCGCCAGGGCGATAAGGCTTGGCCAAGCAATCATCCATGCCCGCCTGCAAAAAGGCTTCTCGACTGGATTGCGTGACATTGGCAGTCAACGCCACCAGCACGCTGGCATGCCGCCTGGCCAGTCGACGCTCCAACCGACGCCAGCGGCGACTGGTTTCCATACCGTCGAGAGTCGGCATGTAGATGTCCATGAACACCAGATCGAACGACTGACGCTCGGCCAGCGCCAGCGCCTCCTCACCGTTCGTCGCGGTCTCGACATGACAGCCCTGGCGCTCGAGCACACTACAGGCCAGCAACGTATTGACGGGGCCATCATCGACGATCAGCACCCGGGGGCTCGCATCACTTGGATACGTATCGGCCGCCGGCTTTTCCTCCGTCAAGGTGTCGAGCAATAGCATGGCGTCTTCCAATCGTCGCCGCAGCACCTCCCACTGCGGCGAATGATGGGGCGCATCGACCTCGGGGAGCGTGGTCAGTGTTTTTACGGAGGCCTCGAGCTCTTGGCGCAGGTGCGACAGATACCCCGTCTTGAGACGCGCATCCTCGCGCGCCTGATCCCGGGCGAGGCGCAAGCGGTGCAAGGTTTCGCCCGCCTCGGTCTGATCGATCAACGCCCAAACGGAGTGGTCACCATGCACCGCCAAGCATTCGAGGCGATATTCGCGCGCGCCTCCCCCCGCATCGGTGACCCGCACCCGGCGCCGTTGTTCGTCAACGAGCCGCGGTTTTAACCACTCGGCCAACAGGATGTCGCGCAATGCCTCAGGGCGCTCGCCGAGCAACCTTGCCAAGGTGGGATTCAGCGTAACGATGGCGTCGCCGTTGGTCAGTAAGGCCGGTAGTTGCAGTGTATTGAGCCACGCCGGCATGTCCCACGCATCGTTCAATACGCGCGTGCCCAATTGCGGTTCGAGACGCGTCAATAGCGCATTCAAGGTAGCGGGCGAGACGGCGGTGATGTCCGGCGCATCGCCCTGCGGACGGGGGAGCCAGCCTTTGAGCCTATCCAGCGCGGCCTGCCAGGCGTCTTCCTCGCGTTGCAACCGCCAATAGAGCACGGTCACGAAGCCTGCGAAGATCAGCACATTGCCGAGAATCAAGCCGATACTCAGCCATGGCAATGCCTTCTGCCAGGCACTGTTGTCGGGTAGGCTAAGGCGACTCACCAGCCGCCAACCGGTGCTGGGAAGCGTGTCCCAGATCAGCGCCCGACGCCCTTCCTCCAGCCACTGCATCCCATAACGCCCCGCGGCGTCCGGCAACACGCGGGAAACATCATCGCGCATCAAGGCATTCCCGGCGCCGTCGACCAACCAGTGCTTCCCCGTGTTGCCCGTCTCATCACGAATCAAACGCTTCAATCGTGGTAGGGAGATTTCCATACCTACCCGCGCGAGGTAACGTTCGTTCCACACGACATCGAGGGTGGCAACCAAACGTCCGGATGGCGTTTGTGCTCCAGTCCACCAGGTGACGTGTTCCGCATCCTCAGAGACGCGTTCTCGCTGATAGGGAGGGAGATCGTCATCGATGCCATCCAACGGTTCGGGGACGCTGAAATCGCGCATACCCACCGGCAAGACAAAGAGGCGGGTAACCAAGGCATCCATGCCGTCATAGTCATCGAGCAGCCTCGTCAGCCGCCGCTGGGTATCGTCGTGCGACAGCACGGCCGGCAGTCCCGGAGCCATACTCGGGGAGGACGAAGCATGCTCTTCCACCGACTGCAGAATGCGTCGCGAGCCACGCGCAAGCATCACAAGATGCTGCTGTTGAGCAGTCAAGCGGGCGTCCAACTGGCGCGCGTATACACTATGCGAGGCCTGTAGACGCGCCAGCGCGTTTTCCGATTCCCGACGATCACTGGCCTGCCAAATCAACGCACCGGCACCCAGGCATACGAGAGTGAAGCCTATCTCGGCCAGCAACAACGGCCACAGTAACGCTTTCCAGCGCGAACGGTGGGGGCTCGAAGGAGTCGCGGCTTTGTGCATTCCCTACCCTGCTCGTGACGATCCAGCGAGTGTACGCGCTCGCTTACCGGCTGTCATGGCACGTGCAGGCCTTGGCATGGCGCGCTACGCTCGCGCCATCGCCTTCACGATAACACCGTCTACGAAAGCCATTTGTGGGAGCAATATGACATGTGCTTGATCGTCTTCGACTGGCGCCCAGGCAGTGACACACCACTGCGTTTGGCCGCCAACCGCGATGAAACTCACGCCCGCCCGACACAAGCGCTGACCGCATGGCCGGACGCCCCCACCCTCGTCGGCGGCCGTGATCTACGTGCCGGCGGCACGTGGTTAGCGGCATCGCAAACGGGACGCCTCGCGGCAGTGACCAATGTCCGCGACGCCTACGCTACAGCACCGCCTTCACCTCCCAGCCGTGGCGCTCTGCCTTACCAGGCACTGACGCACGAAGCACCGCTCGCCTGGCTCGAGACCCTCGCAGCGGGCGAGGCGCAGGCCTATGCCTGGTTCAATCTGCTCTATTGTGACGGCGTCACGCTCGTGCATGTTCACCATGGCCCGGCAGGCACGACGCTCGCCCGGGTTTCGTCCGGTGTGCATGGCCTTTCCAATGCCACCCTGGATACCCCCTGGCCGAAAGTCATCCGCGCACGGGACGGCTTCGGGCATGCACTGACGCAGCCCGCGTGGCAGGCGCCCGCGCTGGAGACGATGCACGATACCCGGTCGGCGCCGACATCGGAGCTACCGGATACCGGCGTGGGCATGGAAATGGAAAGCTTCCTATCACCGATCTTCATTCGCGGGGAGCGCTACGGCACTCGCGCCACGACACTCGTGGAATGGCGCCCCACCGGCATCGAGCTACAGGAATCACGCTTCGGCCCGAACGGCATCGAGTACGACAGTCACCGATATTCACTCGCCCTGACGGACGCCACTCAATCCTGACGACTCATTATCAAACGGCCCCGCGGCAGCGCACGCCACCAGGACTCAGTCATCGGGGGGCAGTAAATGTGCCAGCTTCCATTCGCCCATACGCTGGCGAAGGTGCGCCCGCACCGCCGCGGTGGTGGGCAACGCCAGCGTTTCGTCGAGCAGCGTCCGCGTGTCTGCAAGGGAAACACGCCGGATCGCCGCGCGCACGCGAGACAAGCTAGGGGCATTCATGGATAGCGCCTCGAAGCCCATCCCCATCAGCAGCAAGGCACCCGCGGGATCGCCTGCCAGCTCGCCGCATACCGAGGCTGGCACCTGCAAGCGTCGCGACTCGCTGGCGAGATGCGATAAGGCGCCCAGCACGGCTGGATGGCAGGCATCGTAGAGGCTCGCCACACGAGGATTGTTGCGATCTACCGCCAGCAGGTATTGGGTGAGATCGTTACTGCCCACCGAGAAGAAATCGACACGGGCGGCCAACGCATCGAGCTGATAAAGCGTTCCCGGCACCTCGATCATTACTCCCACCTGAGGGCGCGCCAGCTTGACGCCCTCCTCGATCAGTTCCCGCTGGGCCCGGTCGATGAGCTTGAGCGCGGTATCGACTTCTTCGATGCTCGAGATCATCGGCAACAGGATGCAAAGATTGTCGAGCCCCACCGAGGCACGCAGCATGGCGCGCAACTGCACCATCAACACTTCCGGATGATCGAGTGTCACGCGGATTCCACGCCACCCCAAAAAGGGGTTGGCCTCGTCGATGGGAAAGTACGGCAGATCCTTGTCGCCACCGATATCCAGCGTGCGCATCACCACCGGCAACGGCGCGAAACTCTCGAGCTGATCGTGGTAAAGCCGCGTCTGCTCCTGCTCGCTGGGGAAGCGCTCGTTCATCATGAAGGGCACTTCGGTGCGATAAAGGCCCACGCCACTGACCCGTGACTTGAGCGACGCCACGGCCTCCACGGCGAGCCCGGTGTTGACCATCAAGGGCATGTGATACCCGTCGGAGGTTTCGCTGGGGCGATCCTGCTCGTGCTCGAGGACCTCACTAAGGGCCGTCTCCTCGGCGATCAAGGTCTCGTAATGATGCTCACGCTCGGCATCGGGACGCACGAACAGCCGACCGCGATGGCCGTCGAGAATCGCTCGAGCGCCGTTGAGCCTCGGCAGGGGTAGATCGACCATCCCCAACACGGTGGGAATGCCCATCGCACGCGCCAGAATGGCGACATGCGAGGTACTCGAACCACGAATCGACACCAACCCCACCAATTTGTCGCGTGGCACCTCGCCCAGCGATGCCGCACTCAATTCATCGCCGATCAGGATGGTCTGCTCGGGGAACGTATCCGGCGTGCGCGGGCTGTCCTCCTGCAGATGGGCGAGCACGCGGCGACCTAGATCGCGAATGTCGGCGGCTCGCTCGCGCAAGTAATTGTCGTCGACACGCTCCAGGTACTGCACATGACGCTTGACCACATCGGCTAGAGCACCGGGCGCCCACTGACCTTCGCGAATGCGCTTCTCGACCTCTTGCCCCAGCGCCGCGTCGCCCAGCATTTGCTGGTAGGCATCGAACAGGGCCACTTCCTGCGCCGAGATACGCTTGACCAAGCGTGCCGCCGCGACGCCAATTTCCTGGCGAACATTAGCGATCGCTTCGTGCAGGCGGGTGATTTCGGCCTCGATATCGGTGGGAATCAGATCCGGCACGCTGTTGAGGTCAGCCGGTGGCATCAGTACCACTAATTCCCCCACCGCCATGCCGGGCGACGCCGCGACGCCGGAAAACATCGCCTGGCCATCGGCTTGGGTCGGGCGGGTCAGCGTACCAGTGGCCATGGCGTGCGCCAGCACACCGGCCAACTGCGCCGCCATGGTAATCAGGAACGCTTCCTCGCCTTCGTCGAAACGACGCATGGCCTGTTGCTGCACGACCAACACCCCGAGCATGCGCCGCTGATGAATGATCGGCACACCGAGAAAGCTCGAAAAGCGCTCCTCGCCAGTTTCGGCAAAGTAGCGAAAATACGGATGCGACGGTGCGTCCTCAAGGTTGAGAGGCTCCTCGCGCTGACCGACCAGCCCGACCAGGCCCTCGCCCAGCGGCATGCTGACCTGCCCCACCGCCTGAGTACGCAAGCCCAGGGTATCCATGAGCACCAGGCAATCGCGCTCAGCATCGAACAGATAAACAGAGCACACATCGGTGCGCATCGCCTTGCGGATTCGGCGCACCATGGTCGCCAGCGCGGCCTCAAGACTACGCGCGCCGTTGACTTCCTGGATGATGCGTCGGAGAACGTCTAGCATGGGCGTTTCTTCTTGTTGTCGTCACGACGTGCGTGCGACGGTTGATCTGAGGCGAACGTGGCGCGTAGCGCCAAGCCGGGACGCATAGGCAGGAGACACGCCTGCGGTTAGCATGGCCCCTCTTCGTTCGCCAAGCGATGAACGCGCGGCGCCAGTTCCCGCAAGGCGCGACGATAGACTTCACGCTTGAAAGGCACGACTTGCCCCAGCGGATACCAGTAACTCACCCACCGCCAGCCATCGAACTCCGGCTTAGGGGTGGAATCCACGCAAACCCGGCTATCTCGGCACCGAATCTTGAGCAGGAACCACTTCTGTTTCTGACCGATACATATCGGCCTCGAATGCGTTCTCACCATGCGTCGTGGGAGACGGTAGCGCAGCCATCCGCGCGTACAGGCAAGGATCTCGACATCCTCCGGCGTCAAGCCGATCTCTTCCTCGAGCTCCCGATACAATGCCTGTTCCGGTGTCTCATGCGCCTTGATTCCTCCTTGCGGAAATTGCCACGCATTTTGTCCCACACGACGCGCCCAGAGCAGCTGTCCACTGCGGTTGGCAATGATGATGCCAACGTTGGGCCTGAAGCCGTCAGCGTCGATCACGGACATCACCTTAATGAATATTCGTTGAGGCCATTCTTCCACAAAGCCAGAAAGCGCATCAATACGCCTTGTGGTGGGCAACATTCAGTAACTCTGCGATAATCCACCTTCTTTTACGCCGCACGCAATCTCCTGTTCACCCAGCACGCAATCTCCTGTTCACCCAGCACGATGCAAGGAGTCCTCCTTGAGCCTGGCGATCTTCGATCTCGACAATACCCTACTGGACCTCGACAGCGACCATGCCTGGGGCGAATTCCTCATCGAGCAAGGCGCCGTCGACGCGACGACCTATCGCGACGCCAACGAGCGCTTCTACCAAGATTACCAGAGCGGCGATCTCGATATCATGGCGTACCTGGCCCTGGCACTACAGCCATTAGCCGAGAACACACCGGAACAACTAGCCGCCTGGCATCAACAGTTCATGGCCAGCAAGATCGAGCCGCACATTCTGACGCGCGGAGAAGAACTGCTGGCACGCCATCGCGCCAAAGGCAATCGGCTATTGATCATCACCGCTACCAACCGCTTCATCACCGGCCCCATCGCCGAACGCCTGGGCGTGGATGACCTGATCGCCGTCGAGCCCGAGATCGATGCCGGCCGCTACACAGGTCGCGTGGTGGGCACCCCGAGTTTCCGCGAAGGCAAGGTGACGCGCTTGGACACCTGGCTCGCCGAGGAAGACGTCACCCTCGACGGCGCCTGGTTCTACAGCGACTCGCACAACGACCTGCCTCTCCTAGAACGCGTCGACCATCCCGTCGCCGTCGATCCCGACGATGCCCTTCGTGAGACAGCCGAGCAACGTGGCTGGCGCATCATCAGCCTGCGTGATTGAGGGTACCTCGATCCTGCAGCCTATATAGAAGACGCCAAAGGGATCCCTTATGGCTTTGTCATTAGTCATAATGTCGAGCTTGGGAAGGCAGTATTTCCGCGTCAAAAGCGTTATAATGCAACGCAGAATTCCATCGCGCCGGTCGCAGTTCGAGATGCCGTTCGCCGGCTGACCGACGCACCTTCTCAAGGGCTATGTGAATGGTTGGCACGCATATGGATGAGTCAGTAGACATCGTACTCGTGGGTGCAGGCGTTATGAGCGCCACGCTCGCGACACTGCTTCACGAGCTGGAGCCGGAAGCACGCATCGAGATCATCGAGCGTCTCGACACCACTGCCAGCGAAAGCTCGTTTGCCTGGAACAACGCCGGCACTGGCCATGCCGGCTTGTGCGAACTCAACTATACGCCCCGCGCCGAGGACGGCTCGATCGTGCTCGACAAGGCCATCCATACCAATACCCTGTTCGAGGAGTCCAAGCAGCTATGGAGCTACTTGGTCGAAAAGGGCAACCTCGGCGATCCGGCACGTTTCGTGCACCCGGTACCGCACATGAGCTTCGTGCGCGGCGAAGACGACGTCCGCTTCCTACGCGACCGCTACCATGCCATGCGCGAGCATCCGTGTTTCGAGGGGATGGAATACACCGAGGAGCGCAGCGTCATCAGCCAATGGGCGCCGCTGTTGCTGGATGGACGCGAGGGCGACGAACCGTTGGCCGCGACACGCGTCGCTGGCGGTACCGATGTCGACTTCGGCGCGTTGACGCGCCAGCTCCTCGACCGCCTCGAAGAAAAGCCCGACGAGCAGGTACGCATCACCACGGGCCAAACGGTCGAGGATCTAGACCGCAACGACGATGGCAGTTGGACTCTCAAGGTCACAGGCAACGACAACACCAAGCGCACCCTGCGTGCACGCTTCGTGTTCCTGGGCGCCGGCGGTGCCTCATTGCATCTACTGCAGAAAAGCGGCATTCCCGAAGGCAAGGGCTACGCAGGCTTCCCGGTCAGCGGTCAGTGGCTGCGTTGCGACAAGCCTGAAATCGTCTCCCGGCATCACGCCAAGGTCTACAGCAAAGCCCCCATCGGCGCACCGCCGATGTCGGTGCCGCACCTGGACACGCGCAATGTGGACGGCACGCCCTCGCTCTTGTTCGGCCCCTTTGCCGGCTTCACTACCAAGTTCCTGAAGACCGGCTCAGTGTTGGATCTGGTCAAGTCCGTGCGCTCGTCCAACTTGACCTCGATGCTCTCGGTCGCGCGCGATAACTTCAGCCTGGTCAAATACCTTCTCGACCAGGTACGGCTCTCCCATGAGCAGCGCGTCGACGAGCTGCGCACCTTCTACCCCACGGCGCAGAGCGAAGATTGGCGCCTCGAGGTTGCCGGTCAACGCGTCCAGGTCATCAAGAAAGATCCGGAAAAAGGCGGTGTGCTGCAATTCGGCACCGAGGTCGTGGCCGCCAGCGACGGTTCGCTCGCGGCGCTGCTCGGTGCCTCACCGGGTGCCTCCACGGCCACCTCGATCATGATCAATCTCGTCGAACAGTGCTTCCCCGAGAAATTTGCCAGCGATGCCTGGCAGCAGCGCTTGCATGAACTCGTCCCCGCGCGCGCCGACACATTGGCCGATCACGGCGAGCTGTTACGCAAAGTACGCCACCGCACGCACACCACGCTCAAACTCGCCGATGCGCAGCCCGCACCAGAGCCGGTCACATAAAAGCGTCGGTCACTTAAAAATATGTACCACCCGCATGAAAAGCGCCTTGATCGGTAGATCGAGGCGCTTTTCATGACACGGCTAGAGCGCGCATAGAAGCGCTAGTGCAACCAGAACCACAAGTGCATGGTACTCCAGGCATATACGCCGGCGAGCACATCATCGAACATGATCCCGAAGCCCCCGGCCACGTGGCGGTCCACCCAACGGATCGGCCAAGGCTTGATGATGTCGAACATGCGAAACACCACGAAACCCCACAGCGCTGCTTCCCACGAAAAGGGAACCGCCGCCATGGTCAGCCAATAGCCCACGAACTCGTCCCAGACGATGCCAGAATGATCATGAACGCCCAGATCGCGCGAGGTTTTTTCGCAAAGCCAGATGCCCAGGATCGAAGCCACGCCTACCAACCCCAGATACCAATCCAGAGGTAGCCCCGACAATAACCAATAGAACGGGATGGCGGCCAATGTACCGAAAGTGCCGGGCGCGAAAGGGATCGCCCCGCTTCCCAGACCAAACGCCAGAAAATGAGTCGGACGGCGCCAGACGCTGCGCGGTGAGCGATTCATGGCCCGCCTCCCGTGAAATGCTGCCATCCTGCGCCCTTCAATGTCTCGGGAACCCCTCGGATACCGGGCTCGGTGACGACATGACCAATCTCGGTCAGCGTGACATCACACTCGGCACAGCGCCGCTGGGCCTCTTCCCAAGCCGAGTCAGGCACGCTGAGCAGAAGCTGGTAGTCGTCGCCCCCGTTCAGCGCGGCATGCAAGGCGCCCTCGCTTCCCAACGTCATTTCCAGCGTCGGCGCTAGAGGAATGCACGCCGGGTCAAGGCTAGCACCCACGCCCGAGGCGTGGCATAAGTGCCCGAGGTCGGCCAGCAGGCCATCGGAGATATCCAGCACTGCGGAGGCCAGCCCCCGCAGTGCACGACCCGCCTCGAGCTGAGGCGTTGGCGTCAAGTAGGCAGCCAACAACGGATCCTCGAGGTCATGACCTCCGGCCTGCCACATGCGCAAGCCGCCGTGACCGCCCCCCAGCGCACCGGTCACCGCCAGACGCTCTCCTGGCATCGCACCACTCCGCCGCAGCGCCTGGCCAGCAGGCACATCGCCGATCACTGTGACTGAGATGGATAGCGTACCACGCGTGACATCGCCGCCGATCAAGGGCGTCGACATACGTCGGCCCAAACCGAGAAACCCTTGAGCGAACCGCTCCAGCCACGCGGGTTCGGCATGCGTCAACGTCAGGGCCATCAGACAGCCCCGCGGCCGCGCCCCCATCGCCGCCAGATCGGAAAGCGCCACTGCCAGCGCGCGATGCCCTATGGCCTCAGGCGGCGCATCACTGGGGAAATGCACGTCCGCCACCGAGGTGTCCACGCTCATGGCAAGCTCGGTTCCCTCTGCGGGGCTCAACAGCGCGCAGTCGTCGCCCGGCCCCAGCGTAATACCAGCGACGGGCGGGGACTGATCGGGCGTCGCGAAATAACGCGCGATGATGTCGAATTCTCCCAGCATGTCAACGACGACGCGCAGCGACCTCAGTACTCCGCAAGCGGCTCGCCAGCTTGTCGAGAATACCGTTGACGTACTTGTGGCCATCGGTCGCACCGAAGCCCTTCGCCAATTCGATGCCTTCGTTGATCACCACACGATATGGCACCTCGAGACGATACTTGAGCTCATAGGCACCCAGCCTAAGAATCGCCAGCTCGATGCGATCAAGGTCCTCTAGGCGACGGTCGAGCAGCGGCGCGATGGTTTTGTCGATGGCTTCGCGGTCGCCGGCCACGTTGTGCAGCAGCTCATGAAACAGCGCCAGATCAGCGATGCCCATGACCTTATGCCAGTTTTCGTGATCTTCGAGGTCTTCATCGGCGATTTGCGCACGAAACTCCGACTCCACTGCCGTGATCGACTTGCCGGTCATCTGCCATTGGTAGAGACCCTGCACCGCCAACTCACGCGCCGCACGGCGCGCTTGCTGGGCCGGGGTCGCATCACGGGGTGATTGGCTCATGCTTGCCCTCCCATTCGCTTGAACAGAGAGACCATTTCCATCGCTGCCATCGCCGCCTCGGCACCTTTGTTGCCAGCCTTGGTGCCGGCACGTTCGATGGCTTGGTCAATAGAATCGACGGTCAATACTCCGTTAGCGATGGGAGTATTCAGCTCCAACTGCAGGCTGCTCATGGCACTGTTGCAATTGCCCGCAACGTAGTCGAAATGTGGCGTCCCGCCGCGGATCACTGCCCCCAGGGCAATGACGGCATGGGGCTTGAGCACCTCCACGGCGCGCTTGACGGCCAACGGCAGCTCCCAGGCGCCTGGCACATGGATGATATCGACGTTTTCTTCGTCCACGCCATGGCGCACGAGACTGTCCACCGCCCCTTCCACCAGGCTATCGACCACGTGATGATTGAAGCGGCCCACGACGATGACATAACGGCCATCGACATCGGTGTAGCCACCCTCGACTTGAGAGATCGGTTGCATTGTCAAATCCCGGGTCTGAATGCGCGACACTTCGCGCACGATATATCAGCTGTGTCAGTGCATGCCAGTGAAGCGATTACTTACTTCCAGATGACGCATGGTATCACCATCGCCGAGAAGCGCTTTTCTTCACCGGCACGCGCGGCCACCGGCGCCCTACGGCCCGGCGGTCGGATGAATGAAAGACTTATTCTACCGGCTAGTCGCTCTCAGGGGTATCGCCACCCACACGTTCAACGACCTCTAGGTCGAAGCCGGACAAAGCGGAAAACTTCCACGGCGAACTCAAAAGGCGCATTTGCCCGACGCCCAATTGGCGCAGAATCTGCGATCCAGTACCAATGGTCAGATAGTTACCGGCACCGTCGGAGGCACTCGAGCGTGGCGCTGGCTTGCGCGACAGCAGCACGTCGAGCTGGTCCTTGAGGTCGAGACGCGGTCGACCATCATCAAGCAGCACGAAGACCCCAGCCTCGGCTTCGGCAATCTGCGCCAAGGCGCTGGACGCCGTCCAACTATGGCTCTCCGGCTTACTCAGCATCAGCAGATCCCGCAGCGTATCGGCGATATGCACGCGCACGGTGGTCGGCGTCTCGCTGTGTGGCACGCCCTTCACCAGTGCCAGATGATGAGCGTTCTGAATACGGTCGTGGAAGACATGTAGCGTCAACTCACCGAATGCCGTGTCGACGACCGTACGCTCAACTTCCTCGACGGTGCGCTCGTGATGGATGCGGTAGTGGATCAGATCGGCGATCGTGCCGACCTTGATGCCGTGCTCGACGGCGAAACGCTCCAATTCGTCGCGGCGCGCCATGCTGCCATCGTCGTTCATTACCTCGCAGATCACACCGCTGGCCTCGAACCCGGCCATGGCCGACAGATCGCAAGCGGCTTCGGTATGTCCCGCACGACGCAGTACGCCGCCCGGCTCGGCCATCAGCGGAAAGATATGCCCAGGCTGGACGATATCCGCCGCGACGGCGTCGCGCGCCGCTGCGGCACGCACGGTGCGCGCGCGATCGGAGGCGGAAATACCCGTGGAGACACCGCGTGCGGCCTCGATGGAGACGGTGAACTTGGTACCGAAGCCGGAACCATTGTCGCGCACCATCAGCGGCAACTCGAGACGCTCGCAGCGCTCACGGGTCATCGGCAGGCAAATCAAGCCCCGTGCGTGGCGGGCCATGAAGTTGATATGCTCAGCCTCGACGCACTCGGCGGCCATGATGATATCGCCTTCGTTCTCGCGATCCTCATCGTCCATGAGTATGACCATCTTGCCCTGACGAATGTCTTCGACAATGGCTTCGATGGAGGCCAAGCCCTGTTTGGATGAAAGCGCCATGGTGTCTCCGCTGCTCGTCTCGTACGCCGATACGGTCTTGTCGCCGGCGCCGTCAAAGGTGTGTCGTGGTGTCACGACGCGGGCGTCGTTACTCTTCGACACCCAGTCAGGTCGGCGCCCAGAGTACCTGCAAGCGCGCTTGTGCGCCAGTGGCAGCATACATGCGATTGCCGCTTCAGGCGCTGTCGGAGGCTGCGGATTTTGACGCCAAAGGGCGCGCGACGATGCGCCAATCGCGCCCCACAGCGCGGATATCGTCGATGTGCAATGGACGCTGCTGTGCCATGCGTTCGAGCCCCGGTAACGCGAACAGTGGGCGTGCCTCACCCCCCAAGAGCGTGGGTGCCACGAATAGGTGCATCTCATCGATGGCGCCGATATCGAGCATGGCACCGGCCAGTGTCGCACCGGTTTCGAGCAGCACCTCGTTGCATTGCTCTCGCTCCGCCAGATACGCCAGCAGTGCACGTAGATCGACGCGTCCTTCGGCCGCCTCGGGCAGGACGAGCACCTCGGCCCCGGCCTCTTCCAACGTCGCGCGGCGCGCCTCGTCCGACGAGACGGTCGCTACTAAAGTACGCCCCGATTCACGCAAGCACGCCGCCGCCACCGGCAATCGCAGCCGCGAGTCGACCACAACACGCAAGGGCTGGCGCTCGGCGATCGCATCCCCCTCGTCCAGCTCGAGCTGCGCGGAACGCACCGTGAGGCGCGAGTTGTCGAAAATGACCGAATCGACCCCGGTCATCACTGCACTCGAGCGCGCCCGTAGGCGTTGCACCTCGGTACGCGCGCTCCCTCCAGTGATCCATTGCGACTCCCCGCTGGCCATGGCGGTGCGACCGTCCAGGCTCATCGCCATCTTAAGGCGTACGAACGGAATCCCCTCGCGCATGCGCTTCACGAAACCGATATTGAGCGCCTCGGCATCGGCCTCCAGGCAACCCACCTCAACCTCGATGCCTGCCTCACGCAGCATTGCTACACCACGCCCAGCCACCTGCGGATTGGGATCGACCATGGCGATGACGACACGGTGAACGCCGGCGTCGATCAACGCCCGGGCACAAGGCGGTGTGCGACCATGATGCGAGCAAGGTTCCAACGTGACATAGGCCGTGGCGCCTCGCGCCGCCTCGTCAGCGGCTCGCAAGGCGTGAACCTCGGCATGCGGGCCACCGGCGTAGGCGTGATACCCCTCACCGACGATTCGCCCCCCATTGACCACGACGCAGCCGACGCGCGGATTGGGATGGGTGGTATAGCAGCCTCGTCGGGCGAGTTGCAGCGCGCGCGCCATGCACACTTCGTGAGATAGCGCCGGCACGGCGGCGTCCTGTGTCATGCGTCACTCCGTGAGCGATTCGGGTCGGTACGTATCGAGGTCAGCGCTGATCGTTATCATCGGGCACAAAGCTGGGCTCTTGCGCCAAGCGGTCGATTTCGGCGCGAAATTCGTCGAGGTCCTGGAAGCGTCGATAGACGGAGGCGAAGCGGATGTAGGCGACTTGATCGAGCCGTTTCAGCGAACGCATGACCTCCTCGCCGATCTCGCGCGCCTCCAATTCACGCTCACCACGAGCACGCAGACGCTGACGGATACGCTCGACCGCCGCCTCGATGGATTCGGCACTGACCGGGCGTTTTTCCAATGCGCGTAACATGCCGGCGCGCAACTTGCGCTCATCGAAGGTTTCCCGCGAGCCGTCGCCCTTGATCACGCGAGGCATGACCAGCTCCGCCGTCTCGTAGGTGGTGAAGCGTTCGCCGCAGTCATTGCACTGGCGGCGCCGACGCACCTGATCCCCTTCGGCCACGAGGCGCGAATCGGTCACCTTGGTGTCATACTTTCCACAAAAGGGGCAGTGCATCGTGGCGCGTCCGCGGTTGAGTATCGAGAATGAGTCGTTGTCATTGAGATTGCTCGACATTGTAGCCTGTCCCCGCGCCACGCGGAAACTCGCTTGCGCACTGCCGCTAGGCCGACCAAGCTCATGAGGCTGCTTGCGTTTCCGCATTGGCCAAGCATGCTTTCAAGGCATCCCTAGGAGATAAGCCAATGGGCATCATTGCATGGATCGTCTTCGGTCTGCTGGCCGGCCTTGTCGCCAAACTGATCATGCCGGGGCGCGATCCCGGTGGCATGATCATCACCATGATCATCGGAATCCTCGGGGCCATCGTTGGAGGATGGGTCGGCACCGCGCTGGGGTTCGGCTCGGTGGAAGGCTTCAATCTCGGCAGTTTCGTCATCGCCGTACTCGGCGCCATCATCCTGCTGGGGCTTTACCGCATCGTGAAGAAATGACCTTTGTCGCGGCCATACACGCCGGCCATCCGCTGGCGTGTGTCGCGCATGGCACGACTCCTGCAACAACAGCAATAACAATGTCGACGTGCGAGCCACCGATTCTCGCGAGGATCCTCGATGCCCCAGCCCACCTCCCCAGCCCCACAGACCGAACTCGATGAGGCCGCCTTCATCGCACGCGCCAAGGCGCGTCTCGAAGAAATCTACGGACCGCGGGCCGATGAAGTCCTGCGGCGCCTGCAACGCCTGATATCGCACCAACGTGGTGCCATTCCCGAACGCTCGCGTCCACTATGGAGCGAGCGCGATCAGTTGTTGATCACCTATGGCGATCTACTGCTCGACGGCGAGCGGCCTCCGCTGCAAGTGCTCGACGAGTTTCTCGAGACACGCCTCGCGGGCACCTTCAGCGGCGTTCACGTGCTGCCTTTTTTTCCTTGGAGCAGCGACGATGGCTTCTCGGTGATCCATTATCGCGAGGTCAACCCCGCACTAGGCGACTGGGAAGACATCCGCCGTCTGACGCGCCACGGCGATTTGATGGTCGATCTAGTCATCAATCACGTCTCGCGGGAATCGCTATGGTTCGTCGACTACCTGGCCGGCACCCAGCCGGGGCGCGACTACTTCATCGAAATGGACCCGAACACCGATCTATCGCATGTCACCCGGCCACGTAGCTCGCCGCTGTTGGTGCCGGTTTCCACGCGCCGCGGGACACGTTATCTGTGGGCGACATTTTCCGAGGATCAGATCGATCTCAACTTCGCCAACCCCGATGTGCTCATCGAGTTCATCGGCATCATGCTCTACTACGTGGAGCAAGGCGCGCGCATCATACGCCTCGACGCCATCGCCTACCTGTGGAAGAAAATCGGCACTTCGTGCATCCATCTGCCGGAGACCCATGCCGTAGTCCGGCTGCTACGCGCCGTGCTCGACCACCTCGCCCCCGGCACGCTGCTGATCACCGAAACCAACGTGCCACACCGCGAGAACATGAGCTACTTCGGCCTCGAACGCCTCGACGATACCACCACGTCGGACGCACCCACGCGCCCCGACGAAGCGCACATGATCTATCAGTTCACGCTGCCGCCACTGTTGGTGCACACGCTCACCAGCGGCGATGCCACGGCGCTGGAAGCCTGGGCACGCAGCCTCCCCGCGTTGCCGCCTGGCTGCACCTATTTCAACTTCACCGCCAGCCACGACGGCATCGGCGTACGCGCGCTGGAAGGGCTATTACCGCCCCACGAGATCGATGCCATGCTCGAGCTCATGCACCGCTTCGGCGGGTATGTGAGCATGAAGGCCAACGCCGATGGCAAGGACACGCCTTACGAGGTCAACATCACCTACTTCGATGCGCTACGCGGCACACGTCGCGGCGCCGATCCGTGGCAGGTGGAACGTTTCTTGTGCAGCCAACATTTGATGCTCGCGCTGCAGGGCGTGCCGGGCATCTATTTCCACTGCCTGACCGCCACGCTCAATGACCACGAAGGCGTCGAGCGCAGTGGACAATTGCGTACCATCAACCGTCGGCGCTGGCAGAAGGAGGCCCTGGACGAACTCCTCGATAGCCGCAACACGCCCACGCGAGAAGTCTTCATGGCCTTGCGCCGGCGCCTCAAGCTACGTGCCCAGGAGCCCTGCTTTCATCCCCAGGTCGAGCAGCACATCGTCGACACACCGCCGACGCTATTCGCCGTGCAGCGAGGTCCGCTGGCCGATGGACGTCGCCTGCTCGCGATCTATAACGTCACCGACAAACGCCAGCCACTGCCCTTACCCGACCTCGACGAAGACGGCTGGTACGATCTGCTTGCCGATGCGCCCTGGGATGCGCAGGCCCCGCGTGAACTGCGCCCCTATCGCAGCTTGTGGCTGGTGCAACGGCCTGGCACACCGACATAGGCTTGCCGACGCGCGTCGTGCTGGTTACTGTACGCGTGGAGATGGCATTCCTCCCGTCGTCATCGGCGTCCGAAACACGGCGCCCATCGCGACAAACCGCCTGGCATCGGCACCACATCGCCGACGCGTTCTCGCCAGTGCTAATGATGCCTGCCAACGCACTCGAGGTGCGTCGTGCGCAGGTATTCACGGTTATTTCTTTCAGCCTCGCCGCCCCCGCACGCCCACCTCGTTGATCATTCTCAATTGCGAGGAATCGAACGCATGTGGTTTTCCATCGTGGCGATCGGCGCCGGTGCAGCGCTCGGCGCCAACCTACGCTGGCTACTGGGAATATGGCTCAACGCCCTCTTCCCCGCGGTCCCCCCCGGCACCTTGGCCGCCAACTGGCTAGGCGCCTGGCTAATCGGCCTTTCCATAGCCTTCTTCGCCCAGTTGCCGCATCTCTCCCCCGAGTGGCGCCTATTCGTGGTAACCGGCTTTTTAGGGGCGTTGACGACCTTCTCGACTTTTTCTGCCGAGATGTTCACTAACCTGCAGGCCGGGCGTTACCTCATGGCATTATCGGGCATCGCCGTGCACGTACTCGGCTCGTTGGTCATGACCGGCGTAGGCATCGCCACCTTCGGTGCCCTCAAACACCTGACGGGAGTTTTGAAATGAGCGAATGGCAACACGGTTACGAAGTCATCTTCATGGCGCCAGAGTCGCGTCGTCACCATGGCAAACCCGTCATCGACGCCGTGGCCGAACACGCCAAGACGCTGGGCATCGAACGCATGACGCGCCGCACGGCCAGTGAAGGCACTGGTGCCGACGGGCGCACGCATTCGGCGCATTTCTTCGAATTGGCCGACCGGCCCATCGAACTCCTCTTCGTGCTGGATAAGACGCTGACCGAGCGTCTTATCGACGCCGTCGACCAGGCTGGCATCGACGTCTTCGTGCTCCGCCGCGAGGTGAATTACGCCCAGTTGGGGGGATCGCGTTAAACTGCCACCAGCGCGAAGCCGGCATTTTGCAGCGCGATGCCCACCGTCATGCCAGACTGCGCCAGTTCGATATCGGCCAACAGGGTATCGCGGGCAAATCCCTGACCGTGCCAGGCTTGCAGACACACCATGACGCCGACGCCTTCGCGCTGAAGCGCCTCGATCAACACGCGGTTGGGATTGTTCGAGGCGTCCGGCAATCCGTAATGACGCGCATAGGCGGCATCCTCGAGCAGGCACGGCGTCGCTGCTCCTGAAACGAGGACGATCATGTGGCGACGCTCGGCCGGCACGTCGGCCGCCGCGAACAGGTTCACCGCGCGCACGGCGCGCAGCAGCCCGGCATTCGCCATGGCCGCCTGCGCGCTGGGCGTCGTCCACTGGAACAGCGCCCGGTAGGTGCCATGCGCCAGCGGCAACCACTGGGCCTCTTCTTGCCCGGCGAGCGGCACCTCGTCGATGGGCGACGGCGAGGTGCTCGGTGGTTGTCGTGATATCCAGTTATTCCAGCTTGTCGTCATATCGCCCCTCCCACGGATTGCAATCACACCACTTCAGCGCGTTGCCGCTCGCTTGGCAAGCGCCGCGACATACCGACATGCATCGCTCTTAATGCTCGGCTAATCCCATGCCGTTATGCTAGGCGCCATCTCGTCACCCGTATGGACTATCATGATTCACGCTTCGCGCCGGCCAATATGCCATTTTCGCTCCCTAAGCCATGGGCTCGCAGCCTGTCTGGCCGCGCTCATGCTCGTCTTCGCCACCCCGGCCTTCGCCGAATCGCCGTTTGCCAGCCAAGACGACTTCCTCTCCGCCGAGCAGGCTTTCTCGTTGTCGGTATCGCGCGATGACGGCACGCTCATCGCCGAGTGGGACATCGCGCCAGAGTATTACCTGTATCGGCATCGCTTCAGCGTCGAAACCGAAGATGGCCCGGTGGATATCGAGCTACCGAAGGGCGAGACCATCGAGGACGACTATTTCGGTCGCTCAGAGGTCTACCATCATCAAGTGGCATTGCGTGCCGCGCTGGGCGATGCCGAGCAGGTGACGCTGACTTGGCAAGGCTGTGCCGAAGCCGGGCTGTGTTATCCGCCGCAGCACCGAACCTTCGATGCCGACACGCTCGCCGCCAGCAGCAAAGCGGATAGCGCCAACACCACGGATCATGCACGTGACACTGCCTTCGAGCCCGGCACCGATGATGCGGCAAACTCGAGCGATGCATCGCCCCCCTCCGATGCCGCTCAGGCCGACGATCAACGCCTCGCATCCCAGCTGGCCGACGCCCGGCTGGGCTGGGTGCTACTGGCTTTCTTCGGCATGGGGTTGCTGCTGACCTTCACGCCCTGCGTGCTGCCCATGGTGCCGATCCTTTCCAGTCTCATCGTGGGTGCCACACGCGACGGCCGGCCACGCATGCGTGACGGTGCCGTGCTCTCGCTCGCCTACATATTGCCCATGGCCACGACGTATGCAGCGTTGGGTGTCGCGGCGGCGCTGGCCGGGGCCAACCTGCAGATGCTGTTCCAAGCGCCTATCTTCATCGCCAGCTTCGCCGTGCTTTTCGTGCTGCTTGCCCTGGCGATGTTCGGCGTGTTCGAGCTGACGTTACCCCAAGGGTTACGTACCCGGCTCGATGCACGCCTGGAACGCCAACGCAGCGGGCGTCTCAAAGGCGCGGCCATCATGGGCGTACTCTCGGCATTACTGGTCGGCCCCTGCATGACGGCACCGCTGGCCGGGGCCCTGCTTTACATCGCCGAAAGCGGCAATGCATGGCAAGGCGGCCTGGCCCTGTGGTCATTGGGGCTGGGGATGGGCGCTCCCTTGTTCGCAGTAGGACTGCTCGGGCCGCGAATTCTGCCGCGCCCCGGGGCGTGGATGACTCGCGTACGCGCTATCTTCGGCTTCGTATTGTTGGGCATGGCGATATGGTTCGCGGCACGCATCCTGCCCCCTGCGCTGGAGATGGCCGCCTGGGGCGCTCTGTTCATCGGCCTCGCCCAGGCCATCTGGGCAACGGCACATGCACTGCACGACGCGCTGAAGGTGCTGGGACGCAGCCTGGCCACGATCCTCGGCGTATGGGGAATTCTCATGCTCGTCGGCGCGGCGGGAGGCCAACATGATCCGTTGCGGCCCTTGGCAGACTTCACGGGCAGCGGCGGCTCGCATGACACCGAGACATCCTCGACACTCAGCTTCGAGACCGTCGACGACCGCGACGCGTTGAACGCGCGTCTCGAGGAGGCAGCAGCACAGCAACGTCAGACACTCGTGGAATTCACCGCCGACTGGTGCATCAGTTGCGAGGTCATCGAGGAAGAAGTGTTCGACGATGCACGTGTGCAAGCGGCTCTGGAAGACGTGCAACTCATACGCATCGACGTTACCGACAACGACGCCGCAGATCAGGCCATCATGCAAGCCCTGGGCGTGGTCGGCCCCCCGACCCTGCTGCTCTACGGCGCCGATGGCCGCGAACGTCGAGAAAACCGCATCGTGGGTGAATTGAGTGCGGAAGAGTTCCTTGAACGCCTCGAGCGAGTAAAAGACACGCCCCGCGCGGGAGACGACGCATGACGGTCCTCGACCGCAGCGTGGCCATCGGACCGCTGGCGCTCAGCCTCGGCCAATTGTTGCTGGTCTTCGCGCTAGCCGTTGCTATCGTCACCGGCGCCTTGGTCGGGCGTCGACAACGCATCGGTGTCAGCGACACCCTCTTTACAGTAGTCTTCGTCGCCCTGGTCGGCGCGCGCCTGGTGTTCATCGTGCGCTACTGGGATTCCTACGATTCCCTGTGGGCCATGCTCGACATCCGTGACCGTGGCTTCGACCCATGGGGCGGGCTTGCCGCCGCCTTGGTCTACTGTGGTTGGCGACTATGGCGCGCACCTCGCCAGCGTCGCGCTTTGAGTGCCGCACTGCTGGCCGGCGCTCTCACCTGGGCGGGGGCAGTCTATGCTCTGGTCAAGCTTGACGAGGATGGGCATAGCGCTTTGCCCAAGACGTCGCTGATGACAATCGACGGCGCTGCCATCGACCTCCCTGCCCTACAAGACGATCAACCCTTGGTAGTAAATCTCTGGGCTAGCTGGTGCCCGCCCTGCAGGCGCGAGATGCCGCTGCTCGCCGATACGCAGCGGCGCCGTGACGATGTCACCTTCGTGTTCGTCAATCAGGGCGAGGCTCGCCAGGTCATCCGTCACTATCTGGACGACGAATCCCTCGATCTCGATAACGTGCTACGTGACGAGACGCTGGCGCTCGGAGAGCACGTAGGCGTCAAAGCGATGCCCACTACCTTGTTCTATGACGCCGATGGTCGCCTGGTCGACACGCATTTCGGCGAACTCTCGCAAGCCACCTTGAAACACGCCTTGTCACGCCTGACTCCACCTTAATAGGAGAATCCGCATGTCTTTGATCGCATGCACCATACGCCTAGGTCTCATCAGTGCTCTCGCCTTGGCTGCCACGCCCGCCTGGAGCCAGCCCGAGAACCTGCCCGCACCCGTCGAAGCACTCGTCGATCAAGGATTGACAGTGCACGAACGCTTCGAGGCCCCCGATGGCCTGACAGGTTACGCCGCTAGCGCACAAGGCCAGCCGGTGGCGATCTATGTCACCGAAAACGGCCAGCACGCCATCGTCGGCAACCTTGTCGATGCCGAAGGCAAAAACCTGTCGAGCGAGCCGCTCGACGAATTCGTCAAGGGGCCGCAGAACGCCGCCGTGTGGCAACGCCTCGAGGACAGTCATTGGATCCTCGACGGCAGCAGCGACGCCCCGCGCACGGTGTACGTCTTCACCGACCCCAACTGCCCATACTGCAAAAGCTTCTGGGACGCCGCACGCCCCTGGGTCGAGGCCGGTGACGTCCAGCTGCATCACATCATGGTTGGCGTTCTCAAGTCGGATAGCCCCGCCAAAGCAGCCACACTGCTGGGCGCCGACGATCCCGTAGCCGCCTTCACGGCACACAATCGCGGCGACGAGGTGGCCCCATCCGCACAACCGGCCGATATCGAGCAGCAAGTTCAGGACAACAACACCCTCATGCGCGAGCTGAACCTTCGGGGTACACCGGCGATCGTCTATCATCAGGACGGCAAGTTAGAGGTTGCTCAGGGAATGCCAGACGAGGAAAAAATGCGCGCCGTCATGGGCTCGCCACGCCCCTGATCACCCGCATCAGGGGCACGAAAATCAGACCTGTGGCAGCTTCATGCACACCTCGAAGCCACCGCTTGCAGGGTGCTGAAATTGCAGTTCGCCACTGGCACGTTCTGCAATCGCGGCCGTGATCGCAAGCCCTAGACCACTACCCGACGTAGCCGAATGCCGCCAAAAGCGCTCGGTGACATGAGCAAGCGCCTCATCGGGCACGCCCGACCCTTGGTCGTGCACGCGTAGCTCAACCCACGCGGTGGCGTTCGTCTCATGCGGCGCCAAGTCTACGTCCAACGTCACCGGCAAACCGGCCGGGCCATGCTTGAGCGCGTTGTCGAGTACGTTACGCAGCGCCGTGGCGGCCAGTTCCAGCGACACTCCCACGCGCGCATCCGGGAGTTTAGCCGGGACGACGATACGAGCAGGCTCTTGCGTATCGCGCACGGCGCTACGGACGATATCGGCCACTGTCGCACCGTCTGTCTCGTGCTGCACCCCGGCGCCCTCGATACGCGCCAGGGCCAGCAATTGATCGAGCGTGGCGGCCAAGCGCTGGGTCCCCTGCTCGGCATGCACGACGGCCTGGCGAATCGCATCGCCCTCTACGCGTCGCGCGACCTGAAGGTGCGTCTTGACGGCGGTCAGCGGTGTCCGCAGCTCATGCGCGGCAGCATCGGTGAAGCGCTGTTCACGATGAATGGCAGCACGCATGCGCTCCAACAGGGCGTTGAGCGTGGCGATCAACGGATGCAGTTCACGGGGCAGGCCGGTAGCCGTCACCGGCGAGAGATCATCACGATGCCGGCGGCTCAGCGCCTCGCGCCACCCATCGAGCGGCCGCAAGGCACGCCGGGTCCCCCACCACAGCACGCCCCCGCTGATTACCAGCGCCACCGCGAAGGGCACGACCACCAGCGCTAGAATATCGCGCATCAGACTACGCCGTTCCGTCACGCGGTCGGCGGTGGTGATCGTCACGCCATCGCGTATCAGCGTATAGACACGCCAGTCCTCACCCTCGCGCTGCCGATAGGAATAACCCGGCTGGCCCACATCGAGGATCGCGGCCATGTTCGTATGCGTACGTGCCAGCACTTGGCCCTGCGCGGACGTCACCTGACAGGCGACGCCCTTTAGCGGTGCCACGATGGACGCCCGCCGCGTCTCATCAGCCGCCCAGCTGTCCTCAGGCAATCGCGCCATCAGGCCCGCGACCATGTTCGCCGACTGTGCGAGGCGGCGGTCGAGCGTACGCTCCACCTCATCGTTGAGGCCCCACCACAGCCAGGCCGCCGCCAGGCTCCAAGTGACCGTCAAGGTCACGCCGAGTATCACCAGCAAGCGCGTCTTGAGGCTCATCGCGATGCCACCGACGAGGCATCCGCCTCCGCCAGAGCCTCGGGCGTGCCGAGACGATAACCGAGGCCACGGACCGTCTCGATCACGGCCGGCGCCACTTTGCGGCGGAGATGATGGATGTGAACGTTGAGCGCATTGCTCTCCACCTCGTCGTCGAGGCCGTAGAGACTATCGCGCAGTTGATTCGCGCTCAGCACGCTGCCCGGCGACTGCAGGAAGGTCTCCAGCAGCACCAGTTCCCGCCGCGACAGCGTGACAGGGTGCCCCCGCCAGGTGACCTGGCGCGTCTGAGGGTCGAGCCGCAGCGCGCCATGGACGATACACGGATGGGCCCGGCCACCCGCGCGACGCAGTAACGCATGCAATCGCGCCACCAGTTCGTCGAGATCGAAGGGCTTGACCAGATAATCGTCGGCGCCGGCATCGAGCCCCGCGATGCGGTCGCTGACGGCATCGCGGGCGGTCAGCACCAATACCGGCACGCGTTTGCCGGCCTCGCGCCATTCCTCGACCAGCGTCAACCCATCGCCATCGCGAAGACCGCGGTCGAGTACCACGACATCGCTGGTCACGACCTGCAGGGCATGACGCGCCGCTGCCATCGAGGCGACGGTATCGACCGCCCACCCATGGCTCTCCAACCCCGCGCGAATACCGGCCGCCACCAGTTCATCGTCCTCAACGAGAAGCACATGCATGTATTTTTTCCCCTCAATGACGCGAGTTCATTCGCCGGGCCAGCCACCATCCCGCTATCAACGTCACGATGAATGCCGCCAGCGGCCAGCTCAGCCCTGAAAGCGAGGCGACCGCCGGCCCCGGGCAATAGCCGGAGAGCCCCCAACCGATGCCGAAAAGCGCGGCACCACCCAGCAGACGGGTATCGAGGTCACGGCGGGTGGGCAGTTGAAACCGGGATTCGAACAGCGGCGTTTGGTGTCGCCAGACCAGCCGGTAACCGATGAAAGTGGTGACGACCGCACCGCCCAGCACGAAGACCAGGGTCGGATCCCAGTCGCCGGCCACGTCGAGGAAGCCGATGACCCGTGCCGGATCGGTCATGCCGCTGATCGCCAGCCCGAGCCCGAACAGCAGTCCTGCCAGATATCCCGCCAGCGCTTTCATGCCGAGCCCCCCAGCAGGTGCCGCGCGACGAATACCGTCAGCATGGCGACCAGCACGAAGACGAGCGTCGCGGCCATCGACCGGGGCGACAGACGCGCCAACCCGCAGACCCCGTGCCCGCTGGTGCAGCCGCTGCCCAGACCGGTGCCCAACCCGACCAGCAGGCCGGCGACCAACATTGTCGTCAGCCCGCTCGCCGGAGCACCGATCATCGCCCCGCTGTCACCCGCCACATTGCCCCAACCCAGGCCGGACAGCATCAAAAGTCCCGGTCCAGAGACGAGGCCCAGCAGGAAGGCGACACGCCAGGGCCTGTCCCCGCCGCGCTCGAAAACCAGCCCGGAAAGAATCCCGCTGATACCGGCGACCCGTCCCAGCAGCCCCATGAGCAGAGTGGCGGAAAGTCCGATCAGGACCCCGCCCAGCAACCCCTGCAACGCACTCATCGATTCCATCTCATTCCTCTTGATGTTGTCTCCACCATGACTGTCTAAACCAGCTGTCGCGTCTCAACCGGCTGTCGCCGAATGCCCGGGGCCGGGCGATGCGATACAGGGATGGCTCAATCGCCCCGCCCCGCGGCCATGCAGCTCGCACCAGGCATCGAAGGTGCTCAGAAAGACCCGGCCATTGAGCGTTTCGAGCAGTTCAGTGCGACTCAGCCGATCCATCACCGGTCCTTTTACTTCGGCGAGATGCAGCCCGATCCGCCGGTCCCGAAGACGCCGATTGAGCGCTTCGAGACTCTCCAATGCCGTCGCATCGATGACATTGATCGCCTGACAGGCCAGCACTAGATCCCGCGGCGGAGGATCGCGATTGACCACCGCCGTGATCAGGTCTTCCAGGTGGCGAACGTTGGCAAAATAAAGGCTCTCGTCGACGCGCAGAATGGCGACACTGACGTCGGTTTCCACGGCATGGCGACGGACGTTGCGAAAATGCTCGGTGCCGGGGATGCGACCGACTTCCGCGCTGTGCGGCCGACTGGTGCCATAAAGATGCAACGCCAGCGACATGGCAACACCGACCAAGATGCCCACGTCCACACCCAGCATCAGTGTCGCCAGCGCGGTCGCCGACATGGCGATGCCCTCGCCACGGGCATAGCGCCAGACACGCTTGAATGCCGCCAGATCGACCAGCGACACGGTGGCGATAACGATGGTCGCCGCCAGCGTTCCCATCGGCAATTGTCGCAGCCAGGGCGACAGAAACAGCATGGCCAACGCGATGCCCACGGCGGTGAAAGCACTGGAGGCCGGGGTGCGGGCACCGGCATCGAAGTTGACCACGGAACGGGAGAAGCCGCCGGTGATCGGCATGCCGCCGGTGAACGAAGCTGCCAGGTTGGCTCCGCCCAGCCCGATCAGTTCCTGGTCCGGGTCGACGCGTTCGCCGCGGCGCACCGCCAGCGCCTGCGCTACTGACACTGACTCCACGTAGCCGACGATGCTGATCAGTACTGCCGAGCCGATCAGTGATCGCCACAGCGCTGGCTCCCAATCGGGCAGGGTCAAAGGTGGCAGTCCGGCGGGAATCTCGCCGATGACGGCGACACCATTACCGAGCCATCCCGCCGCACCGGCCACCAACGTCGCCAGCACGATGGTGGCGATCGGCGCCAACTTGACCAGCACGCCCGCCACCCTGGCCGGTACTTTGCAGCGTTCCAACGCGGATTTACCCCACCGCCGTACCCACCACAACACCAGAAGCGATCCCAGCCCGATGCTCATCGTCGGTAGACTGACATCCTCCAGCACGGAAGGCAGCTGAGCCACCAACGCCGGTAACGTCGAGCCCGACAGGTCGACTCCAAGCAACTGCTTGAGCTGACTCGCCGCGATCAGTACGCCCGAGGCGCTGACGAAGCCGGTCATCACCGGGTGGCTCAGAAAGTTGACCAGAAAGCCCAGCCGGCAGAGCCCCATGATCAGCAGAATGCCGCCGGAAAGCAGCGCCAGTACCAGAGCCGCGGCGATATAGTCCTGCGAACCCGATTCGGCTACTTGCGACAAGGCCGATGCCGTCATCAACGAGACAACCGCCATCGGCCCCACCGACAACGTCGTGCTGGTCCCCAACAGCGTGTAGACCACCAGCGGCACGAGGCTTGCGTACAACCCCACCACCGGGGGAAGTCCCGCCAGCATCGCGTAGGCCAGTGCCTGCGGAATCAGCATCAGCGCCACGATGACCGCCGCCAGCAGATCCTCGCCCAGCCACTTGCCGTTGTAGCGCCGTCCCCAGTCGAGAATCGGCAGCCAGCGTGCCAATCCGACCTGATGCTGCTGATTCATGGTTTCTCAGCCTCGTTCTCCGAACCGTGTCGTGAGCTGTCATTCATGCAAGATGCACCGTTCAGGAACGACGCTGCGGTTTGGCCAACCACTCATGCCCCTTGAGCATCAGGTGCCAGTAGATGAAGGGTAATTGTTGCGCTTTGATGTTCCAGCCAAGCTTGGTCGGTCTTGTCGCCTGGTTGATCCATGAGGGAAAGGTCGGCTGCAGCTTGCCGCCATAGCCGAACTCGGCCAGCACCACACGGCCACGCTCCACCGTCAGGGGGCAGGCACCGTATCCCAAGTAGCCGGACGGCATCGGCTTGCCATCGAGTGACGCGACCAGATTGTCCGCCACTACCGGGGCCTGCTTACGCACGGCGGCAGCCGTCTTGGCGTTACCGGTGCCGCTGGCATCGCCGAGACCGAAGACATCATTGAAGCGATTATGCTGGAGGGTATCGGCATCGAGATCGAGCCACCCCGCCTCGTTGGCCAGCGGCGATTCGCGCACCAGCCGTGGGGCGCGCTGAGGGGGAACGACGTGAAGCATGTCGAAATCGGTTTCGATCTCTTCACTGCCGTCCTCGCTCGTGACGCGGAAACGCGCTTTCTGGGCCGGGCCGTCCACGGCGACGAGGTTCTGCTGGAACTGCTTGTGGATGCCGTAGCGCTGCACGTATTCATCCAGCGCCGGCACGAAGTCCGAAACGCCGAACATCACGCCACCGGCATTGTGGAAGTGAACGTCGATATTGTTCAGAACGCCCTGCTTCTCCCACTCATAGCAGGAGAGATACATCGCCTTCTGTGGCGCGCCGGCGCACTTGATCGGCATCGGCGGCTGGGTAAAGAGCGCCTTGCCGCCTCGCATCGACTGCACCATCGACCAGGTATAAGGCGCCAGATCGAAACGGTAGTTCGACGTCACGCCATTCTTGCCCAGCGTCTCCTCGAGGCCATCGATCGCCTGCCAGTCGATCTCGAGTCCCGGCGCGACTACTAGCGCTCGATATCCCAGTGTCACGCCATTGCCCAGCATGACCTGACGGGACGCCGGTAATAGCCGATCCGCCGCGGTCTGATGCCAGGTCACGAAGCTCGGCATCACCGAGCGCATCGAACGCCGGGTCTGCTCCGGAGTGAACACGCCACCCCCCACCAGCGTCCAGCCGGGCTGGTAGAAGTGATCCTGCGCGGGCTCGACGATGGCGATATCGAGATCTGAACGGCGTTTGTGCAGACTCGAGGCGACCGCGATGCCTCCCGCCCCACCGCCAATGATGACGATGTCATGGCGTTTGTCGTTCTCGGTCTTCGTTTCGTCCACGACTGTCGATTCGTTCATGACTAACTCCCGTTGGTAGATTCGGCGCGGCGCGGTATGGCCTGACGACGGCGCCTTCTCACTCCCATGCCGCGCCTTCGAGGGCATCGAGCGGGAATTTCAGATAGCGCTTGCCGTTGTTCTCCGGCTCGGGGAGACGGCCGCCGAGGATGTTGACCTGCAGCGCGTGCAGGATCAGCTTCGGCATCGGTAATTCGCTGTCGCGGCGGTTGCGCAGCTCGACGTACTCGGCTTCGCTACTGTCGCTCAAACGATGCTTGTTGTGCTCACGCTGCTCGCGCACGGAACTTTCCCACTGCGGTTCGCGCCCGTCGGGCATGTAATCGTGGCCGGTGAACAGGCGCGTCTCGTCGGGCAGCGCCAGGATCGCCTGGATCGAGTGCCACAGCTGATGGGCGCTTCCCCCGGGGAAGTCGGCACGGGCGGTGCCGAAATCGGGCTGGAACAGGGTGTCATGAACGAAGGCGGCATCGCCGATCACGTAGGTGATCGAGGCCAGCGTATGGCCCGGCGAGTGCATCACGCGGCAATCGATCTCGCCCAGCGTAAAGGTATCCCCGTCGTCGAACAGACGATCCCACTGGCTGCCGTCGTCCTTCAGGTCCGGCCAGTTGTAGATCTCCTTCCACAACGCCTGGACTTGGGTCACCGGCCCGCCGATAGCGGTGGGCGCGCCGGTTTTTTCATGCAGGTAACGGGCGGCGGAAAAGTGATCCGCATGCGGGTGCGTATCCAGAATCCAATCGACCTCGAGCCCTTCGCGTTTTACATAGGCAAGAATCTCATCTGCCTGGAGCGTCGCTGTCGCACCGGACTTCTCATCGAAGTCGAGCACCGGATCGATGATCGCACACCGCTGAGTCGACGGATCACTCACGACGTATTGAATGCTGAAGGTACGCGGATCGAAAAAGCCTGCGACGTCCGGCTGACCAGATTGATGCGCACGTGATAAAGCAAAGGTTTTCATTGCGTCCGTATCGCCTCCCTAGTGCTTGAATATTATAAACAGGATAACGCATTTAATGTTCTAACGTTATATCTTTTTTTCATATATAGGCGCGACACATGCTGTCTCGCTATAAACGACAGCAATAATCATCGACATGGCATCGGAAAGTTCCGCGGGATGCACAAAAACAAAAAGGAATATAAAATGTTGCTATTATTCTCTATCGGACTATTTAAGCTACACTCATCGCTAAACGACGCGTCTCACTACCGGGCTCGTCGCTTAAGAGTTGCGCTTTCCGCCTTACCCGTTAGGAGCCGACCATGACACTAAGCCAAATCGCCAAATTTGCCCTGACCGGCCTTGCCTTGAGTGCAATCGCCGCAACCGCGCATGCCGACACCTTGCGTGTCGGCATGTCGGGCGGTTATTACCCCTTCACCTTCGTCGAGCAGGATGAGCTGAAAGGCTTCGAGGTCGACGTCATGAACGCCGTGGGCGAGCAGATCGGCGACGAGATCGAGTTCGTCACCGCGAGTTTCTCGGGTTTGGCGGGCATGCTGGATTCCGGGCGCATCGACACCATCGCCAATCAGATCACCATCACCCCCGAGCGCAAGGCCAAATACGCCTTCACGCAGCCCTATGTGTATGACGGGGCACAGGTCGTGGTGCGTGAGGGCAACGACGCCATCCAGGGAGTCGAGGATCTCAAGGGCAAGACCGTCGCCGTCAACCTCGGTTCCAACTACGAGCAGTTGCTGCGCGAACTGCCCTACGCGGACGAGATCGACATCAAGACCTACGACTCCAACATCGAGCAGGATGTCGCCCTGGGGCGCGCCGACGCCTTCGTCATGGACCGGGTCAGCGCCACCCAGGTGATCAAGGACAAGCCCTTGCCGCTCGCGCTCGCCGGCCAGCCGTTCTCGCGTATCGAAAACGCCCTGCCCTTCCGCGACAACGAAGACGGACGCGCCCTGCGCGATCGCGTCGATGACGCTCTCGCCGACCTGCGCGAGAACGGCACGCTGACGCAAATCTCAGAGAAGTGGTTCGGTACCGATATCACCACGCCGTGACACCACGCTTCATTTGAACGGCCGGGGCTTGCCTCGGTCGTATGCTTTTAGGCGACTCGATCATGCACGTTCTCGATCTCGACTACATGCTGGGGTTGTTGCCGATTTTACTCGGCTATCTACCGCTGACATTGGAAATGGCCGGCGCCGGGATGGTTGCGGCGCTGGTACTGGCCTGCCTGCTGGCCGTCGTACGCGTGCAGCGCATGCCAGGGCTCAACGCCCTGGCCATGCTGTTCATTTCCTTCTTTCGCGGCACGCCGCTGCTGGTGCAACTGTTCCTGTTCTATTACGGTTTACCGCAAATTCTGACCTTCCTGGTCGCGATCAACGGCATCACCGCTACCATCCTGGGGCTGACCCTGCACTTTTCTGCCTACATGGCGGAATCGATCCGCGCCGCCATCGTCGGGGTCGACCGCAGCCAGACGGAAGCAGCGCTGTCCATCGGCATGACCCAAGGGCAACTGATGCGTCGCATCGTCCTGCCACAGGCGACGCGCGTGGCCACGCCGACGCTCATGAACTATTTCATCGACATGATCAAGGCCACCTCCCTGGCCTTCACACTAGGCGTCACGGAATTGATGGGCGCCACACAGAAAGAGGCGGCAGGCAGCTTTCTCTATTTCGAAGCGTTCTTGTTGGCGGCAATCATCTACTGGGTGGTGGTGGAAATTCTTTCGTGGTTACAACGACGGCTGGAAAAACGTCTCAACCGGGCCTATCAACGATGATCGCACTCAACGGCATCACCAAACGCTTCGGCGAGCATACCGTCTTCGAGAACATCGACCTGACACTGGAGCAAGGCGAGATCATCGTCGTCATCGGCCCGTCGGGCACCGGTAAGTCGACGCTTCTACGCTGCATCAATTATCTTGAAACGCCCGACGCCGGGCGCCTCACGGTGGGCAATCTCAGCCTCGATGCCAAGCACGCCACACGCCGGGAGATTCTCGCGCTACGCCGGCGTACGGCGTTCGTGTTCCAGAACTACGCCTTGTTCGCCAACAAGACCGCGCTGGACAACATCTGCGAAGGCATGATCGTCGTCGATGGCCTCTCCAAAGCAGAAGCACATGCCCGAGGGCGCGAGATTCTCGAACGCATCGGTCTCGCCGACAAGGCCAATGCATATCCAGCATCGCTATCAGGCGGCCAACAGCAACGCGTAGGCATCGGGCGTGCGATGGCCGCCAAGGCGGAAGTCATCCTCTTCGATGAGCCCACGTCCGCACTCGACCCGGAGTGGGTCGACGAGGTGCTTGCCCTGATGAAGCACCTCGCCCTGGAGCGCCAAACCATGATCGTAGTCAGCCACGAGATGCAATTCGCCCGCGAAGTCGCTGACCGCGTGGTGTTCATGGACGAAGGCCGCATCATCGAACAAGGCCCGCCCGGCGAGCTTTTCACCAACCCCCAGGACGAACGCACGCAACGCTTTTTGCGCAAGGTGCTGGCCAACAACCCGATCTGACGCATGCCTCGCGGGTCAGACCTGGCCCTGATTGTCGAGTTCCACGGCCTCGTACATGCGTTCCTTGAGGTCGTGGATCGCCGCGCTTACCCGGTTCCAACTGGGAATGAACGGCTTGTCGCGAGGCGATTCGAGAAACGACGCCCCCGCCTCGAGAATGTTCGCGGTGAAAAGTTCCACCGCTTGCTCCTCGCTATGGCGGTCGAGCGCCAGGCCATTCATGCGCGCGTCGTTATCGTAGGCCTCGATCAGATCCAATGCGGTACGATAGTAGGTTGCCTTGATGGTGCGGAAGGTCTCGGAGTGAATGGGCACGCCCAGTGTCGCTAGCTTGCGGAACATGGCCTTGGCGATGTCCAGGCTCATGCGATTGAGACCGCCGCTGGGATCGTCCGGTGAAACGGGCTGGTGCTTGTGATCGTAAGCATCGGCGATATCCACCTGGCACAGCCGCTTGGTCGAATGGTTGCGGTGAACCTCCGATAACACGCCGATCTCCAGTCCCCAGTCGCTGGGAATGCGAATGCCGTCGAGCACATCGGCGCGCATCGAGAACTCCCCCGAGAGCGGGTAACGATAGCTGTCCAGATACTCCAGGTACGGCAGCGGCCCGAAGACCATCTTCAACGCGCGGATCAACGGGGTCACCATCAGCCGCGCCACGCGCCCGTTGAGCTTGTTATCGGCCACCCGCGAGTAATAGCCCTTGCAGAACTCGTAGTTGAACTGCGGATTGGCAACCGGATACAACAGCCGCGCCAGCATGCCGCGGTCATAGGTCACGATATCGCAATCGTGCAGCGCTACCGCTTCCGTGCGTGCAGAAGCCAGCACATAACCGCTGCAGTACCACACGTTACGTCCCTTGCCGGGCTCCTGCGGCGCTAGGTCGAGGGCGTTCAACTCGGCATCCAGCGCCGACAGACGCGGGCCATCGTTCCACAAAATGCGATGATGCTGCGGCAGGCGCGAGAAGAATTCACGGGCGCGCAAGAACTGGTCACGATCGGCGCGATCCAGCCCGATCACGATTTCCGAGAGATACGGCACCTGCGCCAGTTCATCGACGATATTCGACAACGCAGGCCCCTCGAGTTCGGAGAACAGCGAGGGCAGTATCAAGCCCATCGGCCGGCGCTTGGAAAACCTCATCAAATCGGCTTCCAGGGCTTCCACCGGGCGCTGGGTGAGATTATGAAAGGTGGTGACGATACCGTTCTGGTAGAAATCGCTCATCGTGACGTGCCCTCCTGGGGAGTCTTGTCTTCGGACGTCGCATCCATGCAGGTCTGCCACCAGTCGGCGATGCCCTCAGCCCAACCGTCGGGACCGGGTTGCCGGGTGCGGAAGAGTGGTGCTTCAGTGGCAACATTGACCGTCGCACCATGCTTGCCGCGCACCAGTATCGGGTGATCGACGGCCTCGAGCAGGCTGATATCGTTGGGTCCATCGCCCAGCCCCACGGTCGCGGGCCTGACACCACGTAGCGCCGTATAACGCTCGACCAGCCAGCGCAGCGACTGGCCCTTGTCGACCGCCCCCATCACATGCCAGAAGCGCCCACCCCGAGTCAGCCGCAAGCCATCGCTTTCCAGGGCCCGTCGAAAGCGCGCCAGCGCGGCCTCGTCGTCGTCCCATATCAACGGCTCGCTGCCTTCGCGGGCCAACGCTTGACGCGCTTTGTCGGCACTCAGCGAGGTCAACTCGCACAGCGTCTCGAGGGACAATTCCGCCATGCTGCGAAAGCGCACGCCCAGCCGCTCACGCAACACGTCGAGCCGTCTGCGGATGAACCCTATATCCAGCGACGGCGTCTTGACGATCAGTCCACCCGGCGCGGCGGGGTCACGATCCAGCCGAGCATGTTGCCAACGCGCCGGCAATCCGATCACCGCGCCGTTCTCGGCGATGAACGGCGTCGCCGTGAGCCCCAGTTCATCGCGCAGGGCCAGTAGTTCCTCGCGGGTCTTGCTGGTCGTGGGAATCACCGCGACATCGGCCTCGGCGAGCCGAGTCAACCAGGCGGCGGCGGGTTGCCACGTGTAACTGTCGTGGTCGAGTAGCGTGCCATCCAAATCGGTGAACACCAGCCACGGCGTATGCGAAACCGACTGCGTCATGAGCCTTCTCCCCTTGGCACCGCCTCACATGTCCTGGAATGCGCCACACGATCTCGATGCGATCATGAAAGGTGCTCTTCAGATGAAGGTAGCACGGATCGTGCCACCCTCTGATAAGCAACCCTGCGAGCCCGGCCACCAAGGACTCATGCACGCGTCGCAACGGTGCATTGCCTTCCTCCAGGCACAAAAATGCCCCGTCGCAGCGCATCTAATGCACTACAACGGGGCGTATAAAGCCTTAGCCTTGGGCAGAACGCGTTACTCGGCGTGATGATGTTCGGCAATCACCGCCAACCCGGCGAGCGTCGCCGCATCGCTATCCAGCGGCGTGACCTCGAGACCGGCCGTTTCGAGCGCCAGCGTATAAGGACGCCGTAACGCCTCGGCGCCGATCAACAGCAAGCGCTCGAGATCGGGACGCGCGGCGCGCATCGCACGGACTTCCTCACCGATCAACACCCCGGAGATGAAGCTGCCTACCTGCTCGGCATACAGACCGCGATAGAGGTGCCGGCTGCGCGCCTCGAATAGCGCATGCAGTACGCCGTCCTCGCTATGGGCACGCGCCAGTCCCTGGTGAAATGCACCTTCATCGAACGGCGCGTCATCGCGGGCGGGTTCGCCCGGCAGGGTGTGGAAACGTACCGCATGGTAAAGCTCGCCGGTCATCAGCGTAGTGAAGGCCGTCAGGCGACCATCGCGTAGTCGCGCCCACTTGCTGTGGGTGCCGGGCAGGCAGCAGTCGGCGTCGAAGACGCCCGCCAGCGCCAGGGCACCAAATGCCTGAACCTCTTCACCGCGCATGACGTCACAGTGCGTCTCATCGACGTGCTTCACGCCCGGCACGATCCAGGTGTTTTCCAACCCCGGCGCGGCCACGACATGGGCGGCGAGATCACGCCCCGAGACGGGCAAATCGAGCTGCGGTGCCTCACTCCAGCCGCGCTTGGAACCGACCATGCCCGCCAGATAGACGGGCACCCGACCGCCTTCTCGCCAATCGCCGACTTGAGCCTGGCAGTAATGCGGAAACTCAGCGGTTTCCAGCGCCTTGAGCCCTGCCTCGCTACGCCGCGACTCGAGGCAGGTACCGCTTTGCCGATCGACTAGAAACGCCCGGAAATTGCTGGTGCCCCAGTCGATGACGATCAGTCGCTGCTCGGCGCTCATTGATCGCCCTCGTGCTCGAACAATTCGGTCATGGTGTAGAGTTCCTCGAGCCGCCGCCATTCGGCGACGAGCTCGCGCGCGACCTCGCCCACCTCGACGGCGCTGCGCCCGGGACGGTAAAGGTTGCTCCCAAAACCGAAACCACGAATGCCCACGCCATGCCAATCCGACATGTTGCTCTTGTCGATGCCACCCACCGCGAATACCGGTAGCTCAGGCGGCAGGATCGCGCTGATATCCTTGTAGTAACCGGTTCCCAGGCGCCCAGCCGGGAACAACTTGAGCGCCGTAGCACCGGCACGCGCCGCGCTCAACGCCTCACTCGGCGTCATGCAGCCGACCAGCGGCGCCAGCCCCTGCTCGACACCGGCACGAATCACCTCGGGATCGCTGTTGGGAGTGACCATCAACGGGGCGTCAAGACGCGCCAGTTCGGCTGTATCAGTGGCCTCCAGCACCGTACCGGCGCCCACCAGCACATGCTCAGGGCAACGTGCCGCAACGCGTTCGATACTCTTCCACGGCAAGGGAGAGTTGAGCGGGATCTCGATCAGACGAAACCCCGCCTCGACCAACTCGTCGAAGACCTTATCGATTTCTTCGGGGCGGATACCACGTAGAATCGCCACCAGCGGCAATTCCCTGAGTGCCGCGTCGAGCGCGGCGCGTTGTGTCTCGTTCATAAAGCCTCCTTTACCACTCCGCTATCGACCCATCCTCGTGCGTCCACACCGGGTTGCGCCAGCGATGCCCCACCTTGGCGCGCTCCTCGACGAATTCCTCGTCGATCTCGACTCCCAGGCCGGGCCCTTCGGGAATCGCGCAGAAGCCATCGGTGATGGCCAGCGCGGATTTGTCGACCAGGTAATCCAGTACATCGTTATCACGATTGTAGTGGATGCCCATGCTCTGCTCCTGGATGAACGCATTGTGGTTCACCGCATCCACGTGCAGCGACGCGGCCAGCGTCAACGGCCCCAGCGGACAATGTGGCGCCAGCGCGACATCGTGACACGACGCCAGCGAGGCAATCTTCATACCCTCACTGATGCCGCCGCAGTGCGAGAGATCGGGCTGGATGATATCCACCATGCCGTCGACCAACAGGTCGCGAAACTGATAGCGGGTATGCAACCGCTCGCCGGTCGCAATGGGGTAGCCCAGGCCGCCGGCAATGTGCTTGAGGCTAGGCAGATGCTCGGGCAGCACCGGCTCCTCGACGAACATCGGGTGATAGGGCTCCAACTCGCGCATCAGAACCTTGGCCATGGGACGATGCACACGCCCATGAAAGTCGATGGCGATGCCCACGTCCGGGCCCACCACCTCGCGCGCCTCGGCGACCCGCGCCACGGCCTCGTCGATTTTGCGGTGCGAATCGACGATCTGCATTTCCGGCGTGCCGTTCATCTTGAACGCCGTGAAACCCTTGTCGACCAACGCCTTGGCGCCTGCCCCCACGTCGCTGGGCCGATCACCGCCGGTCCAGGCGTACATGCGCATCTTGTCGCGCACCTTGCCGCCCAGCAACTGATACACGGGCACACCGAGATCGCGACCCTTGAGGTCCCAAAGCGCCTGGTTGATCCCCGCGATGGCGCTCATCAGGATAGGACCGCCACGATAGAAGCCCGCACGGTACATCGTGTCCCAAAGGTATTCGATACGGTGCGGGTCCTGGCCGACCAAGTAGTCGGCGAGTTCATGCACCGCCGCCTCGACGGTGGCCGCGCGCCCTTCCACGACCGGCTCGCCCCAGCCATAGCAACCTTCATCGGTCTCGATCTTGAGAAACAGCCAACGCGGCGGTACTTGCCAGGTCTTGAGCTGGGTAATCTTCACGAGAGGTCTCCTTGTCGATGCAAAATGATGACTCGCTCAGCGCCCGTCAGAATTGGCGCCGCCAAGCGGGGATAATGAAGGCAGGTTCGTCGGGGATTCGGCGATACCCAGATCTTGCCCGGTGCGCTCGAGAACCGCCAAGGCACAGGCTTGTGCCCGCGCCGGCTGACGCAGGCGAATCGCCTCCATTACCTTGCGGTGGCGTTCCATGCTATCGGCAAGCTCATCGGCGCTTTGGTTGGAGCGCTGGACCAGCACCGTAATCGTGGGCCGCAGCACATGACTGAGCTGCGTCCACACCACATTGTGCGTCGCAGCGAAAATCGCCTCATGGAAGGCCACGTCATAATCATCGTGCGAGCGCCCTTCCCAGCAATGATCGGGCGCATCAAGGCTTCGCATCATGCCCTCGTAGGCCTGCTCGATTGCCAACAGATCGGTCGCCGTGGCAGCGGTGGCCGCCAGATACGCCACGAACGGCTCGACAGCCACACGGAACGCATAGATTTCACGTTGGAAGCGCGGATTGGGCTCGGCATAGCGCGCCATCCACTCGGTCACTCGCGGATCGAGCATATGCCACTGGGTCAGTTCACGCACTCGGGTGCCCTGGCCTGAGATCCGCACCAAAAGCCCCGCCGAAACCAGATTTTGCAAAACGCTACGCACCGTGCTTCGGCTGACGCCATACGTCTCGCAGAGATCCAGCTCGCGGGGAATCAAGTCACCGGGTGCATAACGGCCACTGAAAATCGCCTCGGCCAACGACTCGGCGATATCGGGTCGTGCCGTGGTACCGGAAAGTGAAGAGGGGCGCATAAACGGCTCCGCCTGCCTTGTTGGACAAATTTACCTCTATGTCCGACATAGGTTCCAGCATTTTCGGCCGTATTGCTCTTAGACCTTAGTGCTAACGGGAAATAGCGACATGCAACACCGAAAGGCAGAGTCTCGTATGGCGAGGAAACAGGCCCGCTTTCCTTAGCAAGAGAATACCACTTACCAATGGCGAGAAAAGAAAATCCCCCGCTTCGCAGCATCACGAAAAGCGAGGGATCTCATCAGGACGTGCCCTCCGTCAGGAGGCCATCACGGTTTAACGATACACCGGCAACCGCGCGCAGACGGCTTCGACCTTGGCCTTGACGTCGGCCTCCGCCTGCGCGGTATCGCCCTGCTGCATGGCGTCGAGAATATCGCAGATCCAGCCGGCGAGATCGGCGCACTCACTCTCACCGAAGCCACGCGTGGTCACGGCCGGCGTGCCGATGCGCAGCCCCGAGGTGACGAACGGGCTCTGCGGATCGCCCGGCACGGCGTTCTTGTTGACGGTGATATGCGCGCGGCCCAGCGCGGCATCGGCGTCCTTGCCGGTCAGGCCTTGCTTGACCAGCGAGAGCAGGAAGAGGTGGTCTTCGGTGCCGCCGGATACGACGTCATAGCCCCGCTCGATGAACACGCTGGCCATGGCCTTGGCGTTGATCACTACCTGCTGCTGGTAGGCCTTGAAGTCGGGCTCCATGGCTTCCTTGAAGCAGATTGCCTTGGCGGCGATGACATGCATCAACGGGCCGCCCTGCCCACCGGGGAAGACGGCGGATTGAAACTTCTTCTCGATCTCGGCGTCGTTTTCGGCGGAGAGAATCAAACCACCGCGCGGTCCGCGCAGGGTCTTGTGTGTGGTGGTGGTGACCACATGCGCATGAGGCAAGGGGCTGGGATAGACACCCGCCGCGACCAAACCCGCGATATGCGCCATGTCGACGAGCAGGTAGGCCCCCACCTCGTCGGCGATTTCACGGAACTTGGCCCAATCGATGATCTGCGAATAGGCCGAGAAACCGGCAATGATCATCTTCGGCTGGTGCTCGCGCGCCAGACTAGCGACCTGGTCGTAATCGATCAGGCCGTTGTCGTCGAGGCCGTACTGCACAGCGTTGTAATGTTTGCCGGAGAAGTTCGGCTTGGCACCGTGGGTCAGGTGGCCACCCGCGTCGAGGCTCATGCCCAGTACGGTATCGCCGGGCTTGACCAACGCCTGAAACACAGCACCGTTGGCCTGGGAGCCGGAATGCGGCTGAACGTTGGCGTAGGTCGCGTCGAATAGTTCCTTGGCGTAGTCGATGGCCATCTGCTCGACGACATCGACGTGCTCGCAGCCGCCGTAATAACGCTTGCCGGGGTAACCTTCCGCGTACTTGTTGGTCAGTTGCGTACCCTGCGCCTGCATGACGCGCGGGCTAGCATAGTTCTCGGAGGCGATCAGCTCGATGTGCGCTTCCTGACGGCCCACCTCCTGCTGCATGGCGTCCCACAGGGCATCATCGAAACCGGCAATCTGCATGTCACGGGTGAACATCGGCGAGAGTCCTCGAATCACGGAAGGTCTGCGCGGCGGGCGCCGCACGGGGTCAACGAAGCGCTATGATAGCGCAGCGCGCGATGCCTTTCATATGAAAGGCAGTCATCCGTCGCTGCATGATTTCTCATAGTCGCTTTAGGATCGCTCAAGCATGTACGCGATGACCAAAACCGCACGTGGCGATGAGTGAACTCATCTTCTGCACCTTGCCTTTGAACGCTACAGTGGCGCTGCTCGTCGGCAGTTCGTCGCCGAGTGGAAGGATTGCATGGGGCATGGATGCCCGCTTACCGACAATGCCCTGCAAGTTTGGTCCTCCCCGCCGAACGATCAAACGATCCTCGGCGGGGCTTCTTGCGTGCCTAGTACCACCTCAGGTTTCCCCCAATAGCCGCAGGCTTTCCATGGGCGCTTGACGACGTACCTGACGGGTCAACAGATGACCGATACCTCCGATGAGCAGCCCACCGCCCAAGGGCATCACGACCCATAGCGGCCAATGCAAGCGCGGCGGTAGATCGAACCACATCAGGTAGACACCCAGCGCCGCCGCTTCCGCCAGCAATGCGCCCAGCAGCCCGCTGGCGATGCCCAGCAGTGCGAATTCAGCACCTTGAATCTGAGCGATCATCCGATCGCCGGCACCGAACACACGCAGCAGAGCGCTTTCGTGCGCGCGCATCGGGCGGCTTGCGGTGAGCGCGGCATAGAGCACGCTGATCCCCGCCAACAACACGAATACCAGCACCAGTTCGATGGCACGCGTCACTTGCCCCAGCAACTCGCGGACTTGCTCGAGAATCGCGTCGACATTGAGCAGCGAGACGCCGGGATAGCGCGATACCAGCTTACCGATGACCGTCTGGCGCTCATCTTCCAGGTGAAACGCCGTGATATAGCTGTGGCTGAAGCGCTCAAGCGTCCCCGGAGGAAAGATCACGAAGAAGTTGGGCCGGAAGCTTTCCCAGTCGAGGCTGCGCAGGCTGGTGACGCGTCCCTCGACCGTTTCGCCGCCGATATCGAAGCGCAGCACCTCACCAAGCGTCACGTCTAGGCGCTCGGCCAGCTCCTGTTCCATGGAGATCGGCACCGGGCGGCCGTCTTCGGCAGGCGCGCCTGCATCGAACCACCCGCCGGCGACGATGCGGTTGCCCTCGGGCAATGTCTCACGCCAGGTTAGATTGAGCTCACGCCGCAGCACATTGGCGTCACGTTGCTCGGCCGGTACGGCGTCCTCGGCGGCATCGCCATCGATAGCGACCAGCCGCCCACGTACGATGGGATACAAAGCACTACGCGTATCGCTGGCCCCCTCGACGATCTGTCGAAAGCCTTCGCGTTCGGCCGGCTGAATATTGATAGCAAAGTAGTTGGGCGTATCCTCGGGCAATTGCGATTCCCAGGCCGTCACCAGATCGCCGCGCACGAGGGCAATGATCGCCATGGCGGCGAAGGTGACCGAGAAGGCCAGCAACTGCCCCAAGCTGGCATGTCGACGGCGGGCCAATTGTCGCGCGCCGAGACGCCAAGCGTGCCGCGCGCCATGGCGGCGCTCGCCAGCGACGCCTCGCACCAGTCGCAGTAGCCCCGAGAGTAGCCCGTGGCCCAATAGCCACAAGGCCGCCAGCGCCAGTTCGCCGCCGATCAAAAGCCCCAGCGAGAGCGTGAAATCACCCGAATACAACCACAGCAAAGCGCCAAAAACGCCACTGGCGATGACCACCACGGCCCAGCCGGCCATGGGCACAGGGTCGAGTTCTCGCCGTAGCACCTTGAGCGCGCTCACACGCTTGAGACGCAACAGGGTGGGACCGGCGAAGCCGATGAGCACCGCCAGCGCGGTCAGCACCCCCATCAATAGCGGCAATGGTCCCGGCGGCGGCAGTTCGAGCGGCAAGAAATTCGTCAGAATCATCAGCAAGCCAGCCTGTCCCAGCAGACCCAAGAGCGCCCCCACCACCGCAGCCGCCAATGCCAGCCAGGCGAGCTGCAGGGCAAACAATGTCACGAGTTGTCGCTGAGAGGCGCCGAAACAGCGCAACAACGCCGCAGTATCCAAATGGCGATCGACATAGCGACGCGTGGCCATGGCTACCGCGACCCCTGCCAACAATACTGCGGCCAGTCCCGATAGGCTCAGGTAGCGTTGGGCGCGATCCAGCGCACCGCCCAGCCGAGGACGATCCTCGCGCACATCGCGGACTTCGACACCGTTATCGCGCAGGCTCTCTAGGCGTGACTGTACACGCGCCACCGCTTCGGGCGGCCCCTGGGCCAGCAGTTCGTATTCGAGCCGCGAGCCGGGCTGCACCAGATCGGTCGCCGCCAGGTCATCGCGGTGCATCATCACGCGTGGATTGAAGGCCGAAAACCCCGCGCTCTGATCCGGCTCGCGCTCGATCAGACCACTTACAATGAGCGTGCTGTCGCCTATCGCGAGCGAGTCACCAATGTCGAGTTCCATCAGCCGCGCCAGGCGCGGCGCCACCCACACGCTGCCGGGCGCGGGGCCGTGAGCCAGCATTTCGAGGCCCTCGCCCCGATCGACGCGCACTTGCCCATACAACGGATAAGCGGCGTCAACGACCTTGAGACTGGCCGGCTGGAAGGCATCGTCGCGACTGACCATCGAAATCAGGTCGACCTGCTGCGAGAGCGTCAGCCCAGCATCGCGAAGCGCCTGACGAAGCTCCTCGGAGAAGGGATCGCTCTGCTCAAGCACCAGATCGCCGCCCATCAACTGCCCGGCCTGCCGGGTCAGCCCTCGGTCAAGACGATCCAGGAAGAAACCGATCATCGTCGAGGCCGCCACCGCCAGCGCCAGCGCCACGAACAGCGCCCGCACGTCGGCGGCACGAAGATCACGCCACAACCCCTTGAGCGATAGCGAGAGCGCCTTCACGAGACCACCTCGTCGTGGCTCATGGCCTGTAGGCGCCCTTCTTCAAGGCGCAGGCATCGCTCGCAGCGTCGCGCCAGAGCATGATCGTGCGTGACCAATATCAAGGTCGTGCCCATTTCCCGGTTGAGTTCGAACAGCAAGTCGATGATATACGCCCCCGTGGCTCGGTCGAGGTTGCCGGTGGGCTCGTCGGCGAAAACCAGCCTGGGATGGCTGACGAAGGCGCGGGCCACCGCCACGCGTTGCTGTTCACCGCCGGAGAGCTGCTTGGGGAGATGCGACAGGCGCTCGCCGAGCCCCACCCGAGACAGCCAGGTACGTGCCCGCTGATCGTCGTCGGGGCCCGGCGACAACTCCTGTGGCAGCAACACGTTTTCCAGTGCCGTCAGCGTGGGCAGCAATTGAAAGTTCTGAAACACGAAACCGACTCGACCGGCGCGCAATCGCGCCCGGCCATCCTCGTCCAGATCGTTCAGCGATTCACCGAATAACCGGATATCGCCTTCACTGGGCGTATCCAGCCCCGCCAGCAAGCCTAGCAGGGTCGACTTGCCCGATCCGGAACTACCCAAGATGGCCACGCTTTCGCCGCCATGGACGTCCAACGCCAAGTCGTCGAGAATTGTCAGTACACGCTCACCGCTGCGCACGCGCTGCGCGACGTGACTTGCGTGTAAAATGGGGGTTTTAGCTTCACTCAAGGAGTCGTCGGACATGCGTGAGAATTCCTCTTCCTGGATACGCGGAGGCATGCGCGTCCTGATGGTCGCCATGTTGTGTTTCGCCGCGGGGCATGCCGTGAATGTTCGCGCCGATACCCTGCTGGTGGTCGGCGATAGCCTGAGCGCGGCTCACGGCATCGAGCGTGACGCAGGCTGGGTCAACTTGCTTCGACAACGCCTGGGCCGTCAGCATCAGGTCATCAATGCCAGCATCAGTGGCGATACCACCTCGAGCGGCGCTGCACGCCTGCCGGAACTGCTCGAGCGTCACTCACCCGACATCGTGCTGCTCGAACTGGGCGGTAACGACGGCCTGCGTGGACTTTCACCACAGCAGATGAAGCTCAATTTGCGTGACATGATCGAAAAAAGCCAGGCAGCGGACGCGCGCGTACTACTACTGGGCATCGAAATACCGCCCAATTACGGCGCCTCTTACACCGATGCCTTTCGTGGCGTCTTCCGACAGCTCAGTGAAGAATACGCCATCCCCCTGGTGCCCTTCATTCTCGACGGTATCGCCCTACAAGATGCCATGATGCAGGACGACGGCATTCATCCCACCGCCGAAGCGCAGCCCACTATCCTCGACAATGTGTGGGAAGGCCTCGCGCCCATGCTGAAACAAGCCTCGACGACGAATGATTAGAGACGCACTGACGCTGGCGCAGGCGTCTTGCCTGCGCGGTTGATTTTACGCATATCAGCGATGACTATTTCACTCATGCTTAGCGTACAAGGCTAATCGTCGACAAGGAGATCTCGATGAGTGACATGGACACCGCGCTGGTGGCCGCCTACCGGCTGAACGGTCAAGGTGGTGGTGAATTATTGAGCGTGAGCGAGTTGCAGGCCGCCTGGGCCAGCGATGAGGCCCCCGTATGGATGCATCTCGACTTTCGCCATGACGATGTCGCGACCTATCTCAACGACTTGGCCGAGCTCGACGAGACAGTGGTCGAGGCATTGCTCGAGGAAGACACGCGTCCGCGCGTCGCCAAGTTCGGACGCGGCATCGTCACCACGCTGCGTGGCGTCAACCACAACCCTGGCGCCGCCATGGACGACATGATTTCGCTGCGCGTGTGGATGACGCCCAAGCGCATGATTACGCTGCGCCGCCGTCCGCTGAAGGCAGCCAGCGATGTCCGTGAACGCCTGGATGCCGGCGACGGCGCACTATCGGTGCCCGATCTGCTCGCCTGGCTGGTCGAGGCGCTGGTGGATCAGGTCGGTGACTATTCCCACCAACTCGATAACGCCCTCGGCGAGCTCGAAGAATTGCAACTTGCCAAGGGCGATGTCGACGCCGATGACCTTACCCGGCTGCGCCGCCCCTTCATCACTCTGCGGCGTTTCATGGGACCGCAACGCGACTGTCTTTCGCAGCTTGCCCAAAGTCCTCAGTGGATAGATGAGACGACCCAAGTGGCATTACGCGAGAACGCCAACCAGCTCTCACGCTACGTCGAGGATTTCAGTGCCATGCAGGAACGTGCGTTGATCCTTCAGGAGCAAATCTGGAGCGAGCACAACGAGCAGCTCAACCAGCGCATGTACATGCTGGCCATCATCACCACCGTTTTCCTGCCCTTGAGCTTCTTGACCGGACTACTGGGCATCAACGTAGGCGGCATCCCCGGGGCCGACAGCCCTTATGGTTTCGCCGTCTTCATCACACTCACCGTGGTGATGGGGTTAGGCGTGATGTGGCTACTCAAGCGCAAGCATTGGTGGTAGTGCTTTATCGATCGGTATGCCCCAAGTCTCGCTCGGGGTCGAGCCGGTCGCGCACCTGCTGCTTGAGCCATTTTATATCGGGGAAGCCGCCATCGCGCTTGCGCTCCCAGATCACGTCGTCGTCATCGTAGATGATCTCGAAATGGCCACCGTGACTTGGCGCCAACGCAGCGTGCTCGAGATCTTCACCGAAGGTTTGCAACAATTCCTGAGCATACCAGCCGGCTCGTAACAACCAGTGACATTGCGTGCAATAATGGATGCGAATGCGGGACATGGCGAACGCGCCTTCGTCGGTGGATAAGGCGGCCATGATGCGGTGACCGCGCCCCTCGGACAAGTCACACAATCGCGACCAGCCAGCCGGCAAGGACTGAACGTAGTAAGAGCACAACGTAAGGACAAAACGCATGAGTGATCGCGCCTCTTCCCTGACGCGGCTCTACGAGCGCTTGACCGGCGACGAAGATAGTCGGCTATGCAAGGATATTCCTGACGCCGCCTGCCATGAGCAGCCCGGAAACTTTCTGCGCCATTTACTGGCCTCGCTGGGCAACAAGCTCGCCGATGAGCTCTCCAGCGCCCGCCTGGTATTGCCGTGGTTGCTGGGCGCCCTCGGCGCGCCGGTGTGGATGGTAGGCTTTCTGGTTCCGGTCCGCGAGGCGGGTGCCCTGCTGCCGCAAGTGTTCGTTGCCGGTTACATTCGCCTCAAGGCAATTCGCAAGGGCGTATGGGTCACCGGCGGCATCGTACAAGCGCTCGCGGCGCTGATCATGGCCATCATGGCACTTTTCGGCCAGGGCGCCTGGGGCGGCGCTATCGTTCTCGCGGCCTTGGTGGTGCTATCGCTCGGCCGTGGGCTCTCGTCGATTGCCACCAAGGACGTGCTGGGCAAGACGATTTCCAAGCAACGCCGCGGCACGCTCATGGGATGGAGCGGTAGCGCCGCAGGCGCCATCGCGCTAGCCGTGGGCGCTGTACTAATGCTGTTCGGCGATCGTCCAGGGCAGATTGCGCTGTCGATCCTCTTGCTCATCGCCACGCTCGGCTGGGCGCTTAATGCTCTCTTGGCATCACGCATCAAGGAAGAGCCCGGCGCCACCGAAGGCGGCATGAACGTGTGGAGCAGCCTCGGCGAAGGCCTGCGTCTGCTGCGTACCGACCGACACTTCCTGCATTTCAACATGACGCGGGCACTGCTGCTTTCCAGCGCGTTGGCGCTGCCCTATATCGCCCTGCTGGGACAACAACAAAGCGGCTCCAACCTCGGTGGTCTGGGTATCATGATCCTGGTCTCGGGCCTGGCGGGTATGCTGGCCAGCCCTATATGGGGCAAACTTGCAGACCGCTCCAGCCGCAAGGTAATGCGCGACAGCGCCGTGATTGCCGCGTTGTGCTGCGCGACCACGGCATTGATCGCCTGGCTGCCTGGCGCCTGGAGCGACAGCGTGTGGCCGTACGCGTTGGTGTACGCACTGCTCGTCATCGCTCATGCCGGCGTACGCCTGGGGCGTAAGGCTTACGTGATCGACATGGCCGGAAGCGACAAGCGTGCTTTGTATGTCGCGCTCTCCAATACGTTCACCGGGATTCTCATGTTGCTGGTGGGCGGGCTGCTGGGCGCCATCGCGCACTTCACCGGCAGCGCTGGACTATTGCTGGTCCTGGCGCTGTGTGCCCTAGGTGCGGCAGCCTCCAGCCAGCGCCTACCGGAGGTCGAGATGTAATACGTCGCGTTGAAATCCACCCCCGGCATGGCCATGATGAATGCATGACAGTCCCAAGGAACGCAGAGACGATGAAACGACCTCCCATGATCAGCCCGGCGCTACTTGAGCGTATTGTCAACGCGTCAGACGACGGCATCGTGGTGGCCGAACAGGAAGGCGACGAAACCATCCTGATCTATGCCAACCAAGGCTTCGAACGACTCACCGGCTACGCTGCCGACGAGATCCTCTATCGCGACTGTCGCTTTCTCCAGAACGGCGACCGCGATCAGCCCCAGTTGGATAACATTCGTCGAGCGATCCGCGAGGGACGGCCCTGCCAGGAGGTCTTGCGCAACTATCGCAAGAACGGCTCGATGTTCTGGAACGAACTTTCGATCACGCCTGTCTATGACGACGAAGACCAGTTGACCTACTTCGTCGGCGTGCAGAAGGATGTTACCGAGCGTGTCGAAGCGATGCAGGAGCTCGAGCGTCTGCGTGCCGAGCGCGGGCAGGCCTGATAAACAGCATGCTGAGCGAAATTTTCAAGCAATGGGACGCGCGGCGAGTAGACGCGATTTCATCACGCTAGCCTTTACGCCACGCCCCCTCTATCATCGTTACTTGTGATCCATTTCCCAACCAAACCGGAATTCCATGGCGCAATACGTCTATACCATGAATCGGGTGGGCAAGATCGTCCCGCCCAAGCATGAAATCCTCAAGGATATTTCGCTTTCCTTCTTTCCTGGCGCGAAGATCGGCGTGCTCGGCCTCAACGGTGCGGGTAAGTCCACGCTGTTACGGATCATGGCCGGTGTGGACAAGGAATATAACGGCGAAGCACGTCCCATGCCGGGCATCAATATCGGCTATCTGCCGCAAGAGCCCGAGCTCGACGACGACAAGAACGTCCGCGAGACGGTCGAAGAGGCCCTGAGCGAGATCAAGGACGCCCAAGAGCAGCTCGAGGCGGTATATGTCGCCTATGCCGAGCCGGATGCCGATTTCGACGCCCTGGCTGCCGAGCAGGCACGTCTTGAGGATCTGATCGAGGCCGCCGACGCTCACAACATCGAACGCAAGCTGGAGGTCGCCGCCGAGGCTCTACGTCTACCGCCCTGGGAAGCCAAGGTCGGTAACCTCTCCGGGGGCGAGCGCCGCCGCGTGGCATTGTGTCGTCTATTGCTCTCGAGTCCCGACATGCTACTGCTCGATGAGCCGACCAACCACCTCGACGCCGAATCGGTGGCTTGGCTGGAACGCTATCTGCACGACTATAGCGGAACCGTAGTGGCGATTACCCACGATCGCTACTTCCTCGACAACGTGGCCGGCTGGATTCTCGAGCTGGACCGCGGCCAGGGCATTCCCTTCGAGGGCAACTACTCGCAGTGGCTTGAATCGAAGGAAAAACGCCTCGAGCAGGAAGCCAAGCAGGAGGCTTCCAAGAACAAGGCGATCAAGCAAGAGCTCGAGTGGGTACGCAGCAACGCCAAGGGGCGTCAGGCCAAGAGCAAGGCGCGCTTGAACCGCTTCGAGGAAATGCAATCGGGCGATTTCCAGAAGCGCAACGAAACCAACGAGATCTACATTCCGCCCGGGCCGCGCCTAGGTGACAAGGTCATCGAGTTCCACGATGTGGCCAAGCGCTTCGACGACAAGCTGCTGTTCGAGAACCTCTCATTCCAGCTACCCAAGGGTGCCATCGTAGGCATCGTCGGCGGCAACGGCGCCGGCAAGTCTACGCTGTTCAAGCTAATCGCCGGCATGGAACAGCCCGATAGCGGCGAGGTCGTTATCGGTGAGACCGTGGATATCGCCTACGTGGAACAGTTGCGCGACCATCTCGACGACAAGCAGACCGTCTGGGAAGCGGTATCCGACGGTCAGGACATGATCAGCATCAATGGCTACGAGATGTCCTCACGTGCCTACGTGGGACGTTTCAACTTCAAGGGCAACGATCAGCAAAAACGCCTATCGGAGCTTTCGGGGGGCGAGCGCGGTCGCTTGCAACTGGCACAGACCCTCAAGCAAGGCGCCAATGTCCTGCTGCTCGACGAACCGTCCAACGATCTCGACATCGAGACGCTGCGTGCCTTGGAAGAAGCCCTGCTCGCCTTCCCTGGCTGTGCGCTGGTCATCTCGCACGACCGCTGGTTCCTCGACCGTATCGCGACCCATATCCTCGCCTACGAGGGTGAGTCCCGTGTGGAGTTTTTCGAGGGCAATTATAGCGAGTACGAGGAAGACTACCGCCAGCGCGTGGGCAGCGACACGCCCAAGCGCATGAAGTACAAGCGCATCGATGCCTGACCGGCCTCGCTAGGGCTGGAAGTTGTAAGCTTGAAGAAACCCCACAACCGCAAGGTTAGTGGGGTTTTCTTATGGAAAGTTTACAGTTGCCGGCGAATGGCCTCTTCGATGAGGCCTTGATGCGTGTGGCGTCAGCGACCTCGGCCACGAATGAGCGTTACCACGAACAGCACCAAGAAGACGAAGAACAAGACCTTGGCGATGGTCGCGGCGGCCCCGGCAATACCGCCAAAGCCGAGAACACCTGCAACGACGGCGATGATTAGAAAAATGATCGCATAATTGAGCATAAGTAATTTCCTTCCGTTGGATGTTGTCTACCTTCGCTCTCATTGTCCATGAGAGACGCCTCAAGAGTTGTCCGTAATCCGCTCAACGTCAAGATCATTATGGCGAGAACCGTTCGCCATTACCTTCACTTCGAATACAGCGAGGCCTCACCGCGTGGCCGCGTCTTGAAGCGCCGATGCAGCCATAGGTACTGCTCGGGGTGGCGACGAATGGCGTCTTCAATGAGGCCGTTGATGCGTGTGGCATCGGCAACATCGTCCCCGCTCGGAAAATTTTCCAGCGCAGGCAGGTATTCCAACGTGTACGTCTCATCACCGGGGTTGCGATGAAAAATCAAAGGCATCACCGGCGCCCCCGTCATACGGGCAATCTTCGCCGTCAATTTGAGTGTCGCAGCCTCGACCCCGAAAAAGGGTGCGAAGACGCTGGCATCACGGCCGAAATCCTGATCCGGCGAATACCACACGGCGTGCCCTTCCTTGATACGACGCACCACACCGCGCAGGTCATGGCGATCGATGGCACGTCCGAAAATACGCCGTCGTGCACGCGTCATGAAGCGCTCGAATAGCGGATTGTCATGCGCCCGGTAGACGACGTCCGCAGGAAAGAACAGCGAATGCAGCGCACCGCCGAGGTCGAGGGTCGAGAAATGCACCCCAATGATTAACGCCCCTTTGCCCTGCGCCAAGGCTTGAGTCATGTGCTCTTCGCCCTTGAAAGTCACGCGATGGCGCAAATGCTCGGGATCACGGCACCAGCCAGTAGCAGTCTCGAGAATACCCTTGCCGTTGGCGATGAAGGTCTCACGTACCAGCCGAGACCGCTCCTCCTCGCTCAACTCTGGAAAGCATAACCCCAGATTGGTCTCGGTAATGCGCCGGCGACTGCGCGCGAAGCGCCAGGCACACAGGCCGATGAGGCGCCCTACCGCCATTTTGAGGCGCCAGGGCAACCAGGCACCGAGACGCATCAGTCCGATGGCCAGCCAGGTGGGCCAATAGCGGGGATGGGCGAAATTATCAGGCAATACGTGCTTGGCCATATCTCTCTCGAGGCATCGAAACGCCGCTCATTGTAGCGGATTTTTACACTGTGTCGGCCACCCGATAGCGACGTGGCACGCGGGGCAAGACCCCGGTCATCAGCGTATAGCTGATGGTATCGCAGTGACGCGCCACTTCATCAATGGACAGCCCTTCACCCCACAGCACGACCTGGCTGCCGATGTGCGCCTCGGGCACCTCAGTGAGATCGACCGTCAGCATGTCCATGGACACCTTGCCGGCCAATGGCACACGCCGTCCCTCGACGAGCACCGGTGTGCCATCCCCAGCGTGGCGATCGTAACCATCGCCGTAGCCACACGCGACCACGCCAATGCGTGAGGGACGTGGTGCCCGCCAACGCCCACCGTAGCCGACCGCTTCCCCCGTCTCCAATTCACGCACCGCGATGACCTCAGATCGCAATGTCATCACTGGCTTGAGGGCGCGACTCGCATCGTTGGCACCTTCCAGCGGATCACTGCCATAGAGCATGACGCCCGGACGTGTCCATTCACCGTGTGTCTGCGGCCAGGCCAACGTGGCCGGCGAATTGGCGAGGCAGACCGGCGCCTCGAGCCGCTCGCGCAGCGCCTCGACACACGCCATCTGACGACGAAAATAACCAGGATCGAGCGCATCGGCAGTGGCGAAGTGCGTCATCAGATGCAGGTCGGTGGCCTGATCCGGCGCCGCCTTCAGACGCTGCCAACGCGACACGAAGGCCTCCGGCGCGAACCCCAGGCGATGCATGCCGGAATCCAGCTTTAGCCAGGTCGGAATCGGCGTCCGAGGCTGAAATGCCAGCAAGGCGTCGAGCTGCCAGTCGCTGTGCACGGCGATCCAGAGCCGGTGTGCGTCGATGAGCGGCAACTCCTCGGCGTCGAAGAATCCCTCCAGCAACATGATTGGCTGCTCGATCCCCGCATCGCGCAGCGCCAGGGCTTCCTCGATACTCGCGACGGCAAACGCGGGGGCAACATCGGCCAGGGCATTGGCGCACTCTACCGCCCCATGACCGTAGGCACCCGCTTTGAGGACCGCGATGGCACGGCTGTGCGGTGCTTGATCGCAGGCAAGACGATAATTGTGGCGCAAAGCGCCCAGGTCGATGTCGGCGATCAGCGGCCGAGACATGGCAAACGTTCCTTCTGACAAGGCAATAACGGGCGCCTTATTCTACCTCGCTCACGGAAGTGGTGCGCGGCACGACGTAAAACGCCGCACCCAAAAGGTGCGGCGCGACGAATGGCGTTTATCGAACTTGCGTCAAGGCGCAGAGGACTGCTCCATCGTGGGCCGCTCGCCGATATCTTCCATCTGGCTCATGCCACCATCCTCGGGCAGACGCAGCGTCACTGTCTCGGTCTCCCGCAGCCACTGATTGAGATCGCGAATCACGTCTTGATCGAGCACCCCAGCCTGTTGGCGCAGCTCCACCATATCGGTCACGTAGGTATAACGTGCATCGGCATAATCGGACACCGCTTGATACAAGGCCTGCTCGGCGTCGAGCACATCGACGATATTGCGGGTCCCCACCTCGTAGCCGGAACGCGTCGCTTCCAGTGCGCTACGGTTGGAGACGATCGCCTGCCGCTGGGCCTCGACGCTTTCGACATCGTTCATGACCTGCGTGAACAGCGAGCGTACCTGCTGGGTGGTGTCGCGACGCTGGGCCTCGAAATCGTACTGCGTGGCCTCTAACGAGTAGGTCTGCTGACGCACCTGAGCGCTGGTCGTCCCGCCACTGTAGATAGGCAGTGAGGCCTGGAGCCCGACTTGTGTGTCCGTGTTATGGCCGTCCAGATAATCCTGGTCGCTATCCGAATAATTATAGTTGGCGAAGGCCGAGAGCGTCGGCTTATGGCCGGCTTCCGCCTGCTCGACTTCCGCCTGAGACACATCCACCGCGGCCTGTGCCGCCTGTACGTTGGGATTATTGGCGATTGCCATCTGAATCCAGTTATCGCGCCCCGCCGGCTCGGGAGACTCGATGGGAATATCGTCCGACAAGGCGTCGATGCTGTCGTAACGCTTACCGGTCAGACGTTCCAGCGCCTCGAAACTGACCTGCAGGTCGTTTTCGGCGGAAATACGCTGGGAGCGGGCTAGATCGTAAGACGCCTGCGCCTCGTTGACATCGGTGGTTGCCACTAGCCCGACATCGAATTGCTCCTGCGCCTGGTCGAGCTGGCGCTTGATCGCTTTCTCCTGGGAAATACTCGCTTCGAGCACGTCATTGGCGCGCAAGATCTCGAAATACGCCGAGGCGACATCATAGAGCAACTGTTGACGGTCGGCTTGAAGCAAAAGCGCTTGCTGACCAGTCTCGCGTTTGGCGATTTCAAGCTCAGCCCAGCTCGTGGCGTCGTACAACGCCTGGGTCAATTCAATACCGGCGCTGGTGGAGTTATAACTACTTTCGGAACCCGTCCCAGTGCCTCCCGTTCCGGCACCTCCCAAAGCACTCGATGAACTCTGGCTTTCCAGCGTGTTGTTGTGCGCGACCTGCGCGGTCGCATCGATTTGCGGCAACAAGCTGCCACGCGCCACATCACGCCCGGCCTCGACACTCTGGAAAGTCGACCGCGAGGCCCCCAGAGTGGAATTGTTCTGCAGGGCGTCCTGCGTAATGGTCCACAAATCGGCGGCGTGCGCCTGAGAGGTAACAGCGGCGGCGATCAACACCGGCAATAAACGCAGCCGAAATTTCGGCGATGACGGCTCTCGAGAGGACATCGGCTTGGGTTCCTTTCTTTTGAAGCACGTTCTTTTGACGAACGTGCTTTTGACTGACTTGCTTTTCACTGATTTTCTCGGGGCGAGCTGATTACGGGCTCGACGACCGGCAGTGTCACCGCCAACAGGGGTATCGGGGTTACATACAATGCCGCATGTATTGCCTCAAATCAATGTATCAGGCAAATAAGCAAGTACCAAGGATAGCGTGGAAAGCGCGTCATTGCCGTGACAGAACGGTGGCATGACAAGCCATACGGCTCATCATGCCTGGTGCGCGTCATTCGAAAATCGAGTCCAGCGACAATCCTTGCTTCTCCAGTACCCGGCGCAATTTTTTCAACGCCTCGACCTGAATTTGACGCACCCGCTCACGCGTCAGACCGATTTCCGCCCCGACGTCCTCGAGCGTTGCGGCTTCATGTCCGCGCAAACCGAAACGACGCACGACGACTTCCATCTGTTTGTCGGTCAACTCCGCCAGCCAGTCATCGACGTGCTGCTTGACGTCGTTGCCGACCAGCAACGATTCGGGACCGGCTTCGTTTTCATCGGCTAGCGTGTCGATCAAGGGCTTATCGCTCTCGCCGCCCATCGGATAGTCGACCGAAGAGACGCGCTCGTTGAGCCCGAGCATTTTCTTGACGGTGCCCACCGGCTTGTCCAGGAAATCAGCAATTTCCTCGGCGGTGGCTTCGTGATCGAGTCGCTGTGTCAGCTCGCGCGCGGCCCGCAAGTATATGTTGAGTTCCTTGACCACATGAATGGGCAAGCGAATCGTGCGTGTCTGATTCATCAACGCCCGCTCGATGGTCTGGCGAATCCACCAAGTCGCATAGGTCGAGAAGCGAAAGCCTCGTTCGGGGTCGAACTTTTCCACGGCACGAATCAGGCCCAGGTTGCCTTCCTCGATTAGATCGAGCAGTGACAACCCACGGTTGAGATAGCGTCTAGCGATCTTGACCACTAGCCGCAGATTGGACTCGATCATGCGCTGGCGCCCGGCGGGATCGCCCTTCTGGGCCAGGCGCCCATAGTGCACTTCTTCTTCGGGGGTCAAAAGCGGCGAAAAGCCGATCTCATTGAGGTAAATCTGTGTTGCGTCGAGGCTTTGATGGTAACTTTTTTCGTCACGATTCAACGCTTTCTCGAACGCATCGTCATCCTTGTCGCTAGCGACCTCTCCGGCATCGACTTCCACTTCGTTATCAACGTCGTCGAGATCCACACCCTGAATATCCCGCTCCAGCATGCTCATATCCGATACCCCACTTTACTACTGCCGATTTGATGACCTCGGCCGGGGCGTGCGAGCCACCGGCCATGGCGGACTACCCGTTTATTGTTGTGCGCATATTCAGGGTCTGAGTCCTACCGTGCTCAACGCGACGGCAGGTACTCCATTGGGTCTTGAGGCTGGCCGTCCTGGCGCACCTCGAAATGCAGCTTGACGCGATCGGCATCGGTATCGCCCATGGTGGCAATGACTTCCCCTGCTTTGACGACATCGTTTTCCTCCACACGCAACGTATCGTTATGCGCGTAAGCACTCAGGAAATGGTCGTTATGCTTGAGAATGATGAGGTTGCCATATCCGCGGACGCCACCGCCGGCATACACCACGATGCCCGGACCCGCTGCCTTGACAGGTTGCCCCTTTTCACCGGCGATATCAATGCCGGCCGTCACGGTGGAATTGTCGTCGAAACCGTTGACGACATTGCCCTCAGTGGGCCACTGCCAAGCCACATTGTCGACCGGCTGGTACTCGCGTTGCGAGCGATCGGCCGTCGCGTCGCTTTCACCGGCGACGCTCGTGCCGGCCTCGGAGGTAGGCTCGGACGGCGCTTTGCCCGTCGCTTGATCATCCGTGCTCGCACTATCGGATGGTGTCTCTTGCGACGCATCGCCTGCAGTTGACGCATTCGAGGTATCGCTCTCGGCTTCGTCATCGCGCGCAGGCGCGTCTGACGCGTCGTCTGCGTCGTAGACCGGTCCCGGCGCACCGCTTTCGCGGGCATCGGAAGCGGCGCCTACGGCCTGCGCGTCGATGGACGCGGTATCCAGGTCACGGCCTTGGGAAGACGCGCTATCCGCCGGTACCAGCCAGTCATCGTCCTGAGCGCTACCGGCCGACTCGGCACCATCGCCCAACGGGGTCGCGACCGCACCACTTGTCTCGTCGGACGCGTTACTTGACGCCGCCCGGGCCTCGCCTTCGGGAGTCAGGCGTAGCGTTTGCCCCGGGTCGAGGCGATAGGGTGGCGTAATATCATTGAGTTGTGCCAAGTCACGGAAATCGAGATTGTTCTGCCAGGCAATGCCATACAAGGTATCGCCCGACTTGACGGTATACGAACTCGGCGGCTCGCTGTTACGGCTGATCGAGAGATCCTGCACCTGGGGCGCACCGCTGGAGCTTGCGCACCCCGCCAGGCCCAGTGCCACGAGTCCCAGCGCGGGCAGTAGTCGACGAGCGTCAGACATGGGGTCGGTCCTCTTTAAACGGGGATGGACTGCGTTCGCCGATGACCATGACCAACACCAGGCCAGCGATCATCAAGACGACCGCCGTCAGCAATTGGGCCGGCTCACCGGTGATCACGCTATAGTCCGAAGGCATGAGATAGCGATAGTCGAGCGGCACGATCTTATCGCCACTTGCGAGGCGGTAGCTAACCAGCTCGCGCCACGGCCAGAGTTGCGGTAACGAGCCGAGAATGAAGCCGACCAGGGTCAAAAGCGTTCCCAGTCGGTAATGATGGAACAGCCACGACAGGACTCGCGAGAACACCATCAAGCCGATGACACAGCCGGTACCGAAGGTCGCGATCAAGGCCAGGTCGGCACTTTTGATGCCCTCCATGACCGTCCCGTAAAGCCCCATCACCAATAGCAGGAAGCTCCCCGAGACGCCCGGCAGAAGCATCGCACTGATGGCGATGGCGCCTCCCACCAATAATATCCACTGACTGCCTCCCGTAGGGGCGGGCAAAAGGCTGGGCAGCCACAGGGCCACGCAGACGCCCAGAATCAAGGGAAAGCCATGCCGCCACTGCCAATGGCCGACCTGTCTACCCACCACGACGGCCGAGGCTAGCACCAATCCAAAGAAGAATGCATTGAGCAATAACTGATGATGATCCAGCAGCCAGGTCACCAGATGTGCGACACTCACCAGGCTCGCCACGATCCCTAGCAGCAAAGGCAGCAAAAATGCCAGATTGAGATGCTTTACGAGCCCCGCCAGACCACCGCGACGCCACGCCCCAAAGGCACGAGGGCCGAATTGCTTGATCGAGTGGATCAACTCCTCGTAGATGCCCGTGATGAAGGCAATGGTGCCGCCGGAAACTCCGGGTACTGCGTCCGCGGCGCCCATCCCGGCGCCTTTGAAAAAAAGCGTCAGGTAACGCTTCATTTTATGACCCCTTCCAAGAGCGGTACGAATCTGACCCGCTCGAGCCGTGTACGTTCGAAGGTGGAGCCGCACCGCTGTACTCGCGTCAGCCATTGATGACCTACTTCATCCTCCAGCGGCGCGATCAGTTCTCCGCCGTCAGCCAGTTGGTCCAATAGTTCTTTAGGCAGCACACTGGCACAGGCGGTGAAGAGAATGACATCGAAGGGGGCAGCCTGCGGCCATCCATGGCCGCCGTCTTCATGGCGCAGGCGCACATTACCGGCCCCCAGCATGGCCAGGCGAGAGGCGGCGCTGCGATGCAACGCACCAATGCGCTCGATGCTCCATACCGACTCTACCAGGCGCGCCAGAATCAGGGTCTGATAGCCTGAGCCAGTCCCGACTTCCAACACGCGACGCGGCTGCGCGGCCAGCACCAACTCGGTCATCCGCGCCACGATCCACGGCTGAGAAAGCGTCTGGCCATGGCCCAACGGTAAGGCAGTATCTTCATAGGACCGATGCGCCAGCGCCTCGTCGAGAAAGACATGACGCGGTTCGCGCGCCATGACGTCGAGCACCCGTCGATCTTGAATGCCACCGGCCTGCAAGCGCCGTATCAAGCGGTTGCGAGTACGCTGCGAGGTCATGCCGATGCCACCGAGTCGGTGTGTATCGTGTGTGTCAGGAATTCGACAATGCATCCAGCCAGTTCCGTACGTCGTCCAACGCGGCATGGCGCGTGAGATCGGTCTGTAGGGGCGTGATCGATACGTACCCCGCGTCGATAGCCGCGAAATCGGTATCCGCCCCATCATCGGCGTTATCGCCGACGGCGGCAATCCAATAACGCTCGCGGCCACGCGGATCTTTCACCTTCATCGGTCGGGCCGCAGGACCGCGATACCCCATCCGCGTTACGCGTACGCCCTGAATATCTTCCCAAGGCACGTCCGGCACGTTGACGTTGAGCAGACTCCGTGGGGGCAATGACAGCGACTCCGCCGCCCCCACCAAGGTCGCCGCGACGCGGCCGGCCGTCTCGAAATAGCGCTCGCCGCAAAGCGATACGGCAATCGCCGCCATGCCCAGGTTGCGTCCTTCCATGGCGGCGGCCACGGTGCCCGAATACAGCACGTCGTCGCCCAGATTGCCACCATGGTTGATGCCTGAAATCACTAGATCAGGCTTCTCGTCCCAGACCCCGTTGACGCCCAGGTACACGCAATCGGCAGGCGTACCGTCGACTGAATAAAAGCCGTTGTCGAGGGCCGTCAACGCCAGGGGACGCGTCAGCGTCAGCGAGTTGCTGGCGCCGCTCTTGTCACGATCCGGTGCCACCACACGCAGACGCCCATGTGCCGAGAGCGCGTCATGCAACGCACGAAGCCCCGGTGCATGGACGCCATCATCGTTGGATAACAGTAACTTGCGCATATCTATCCTCTTGCTTTTCTGGTAGCCGATATCCCTTCACAGCAACGGGTGATGCATCAACTCGCGCAATACCGAGGTCGCGAAGGCGCCGCGCGGCAAGCCGAAGCCGAGCGTCACCCGGTTTGGGGCCTCATGCTCCAGCGACGGTGCATCAAGCGGCACGCATAGCGTGCGCCGATCCATGCGTACGCCGGCCGCTTCCAGCCCCTGCATGAGTGCTTCATGTCGCGCCGCAAGCCGCGCTTCTTCCTCGGCCACCTCTGCGCCACTCTCCAAACGCCCGCGCCCCCACAACGGGCCGGTGGGGGTGACGTCGCCACGCGCGGCGCGTTCGTGCAAGGCAGAGTCGATCTCGTCGGCTACAAAGCGGCTGGCCGTACCTGCCAACGCCAGCACATCGCCCGGACGCGGCGTTCGCCAGGTCTGCGCGCGCAGGCGCATGGCCAGCACCTCATTGAACAGGAAGCTACGTGCCGCAGAAAGCTGCATACCATGCGGATCGTCACGCTTACGCCAACCTCGCGCAAAAGCCTTCTGAGCGAGCACCAGGTTGCGCCCTTCGCGGCCGAAGCGTTGTGGGCCGAAGTAATTGGGTACGCCATCCGCGCACAGACGCTGCCAACGCCGCGTCAGATCGGGATGCGCGGCAATCTCGCCGCTCAGACGAAGCGTAAAATGGTTGGCGCGATGCACGCCGCGTTTGAGCTTGCGTGGATGACGTCGCGCTTCTTGCACCACGATCCCTACGTCACTCAGTTGGGTAGCCAACGCAGCAGGGGCGTCACGTCCAGGCAAATGCACCGAGAGCCACTGGCGGGTAACCGCGATGCGGTCCTTGAGGCCGCTATAGCCCACGTCGCGCGGACGCACGCCACACACTCGCGCCACATGCTTAGCGGCTTCCGGTGTCGTCAGATCACGCTTCTCGATCCACAGCCAGAGGTGTTCGCCCTGCCCTTCCGGCGCGAAGTCGAACACTTCCTCGACGAGGAAGTCCTCTGGTGTCATGCGAAAGTCGCCCGACGCCAGCGGTCCGCCGTGAATACGTGGCCAATCGGGTGGCCAGAGCGACATATCGATCATGTCGCGTCCGCACGTGTCAGTAACACTACCGCTTCAGCGGCGATGCCTTCCTTGCGCCCCGTAAAACCGAGGCGCTCGCTGGTGGTCGCCTTGACGTTGACCGTTTCTTCCGCCACCTCGAGCGTCTCGGCGATACGCGTGCGCATCAATGCGATGTGATCGGCCAGGCGCGGCGCCTGGGCGATGACGGTGGTATCCAGGTTGGCGATGCGATACCCCGTAGCGATGACTTGAGCGTATACCTGGCGCAACAATTCGCGACTGTCGGCACCGGCCCAGGTCGCATCGGTATCGGGAAAATGCTGGCCGATATCGCCCAGGCCGCAGGCACCGAGCAGCGCATCGCACAGTGCATGCAGCAGGACATCGCCGTCCGAATGGGCGATGAACCCGTGCGTATACGCGATGCGCACACCGCCGATCATCAGGTGATCGCCATCGCCGAAGCGGTGCACATCAAAACCGTGACCAATACGTAGCGTCATGAACATGTCTCGTCGGAAAGCGGGGCATCGATTGCGGTTTCGCTGAGAAGCCGCGTGGCGAGGGAAAGATCCTCGGGATGCGTGATCTTGAGATTATCGCGGCGGCCGGGCACCAAGCGCGGCGCCAAGCCTAGCGCCTCGAGCGCCGAAGCCTCATCGGTGAGCGCCACGCGCGTGTCGCGGGCATGCGCGAATGCCCGGCACAGCACGCGATAGGAAGCACCTTGCGGGGTCATGGCATGCCACAGCCCCTCGCGCGATACCGTATGCACGACGCGGCCATCGGCATCGGCGCGCTTCATGGTGTCCGCCACCGGCGACGCCAGTAACCCGCCATCGGGTGAGGTTTCCAGCACGGTGCGCAGGCGACGTAAGTCATCGAGCGCCACGCAAGGCCGCGCGACGTCGTGGACCAACACCAGGTCATCGTCCACCGCAACACCCTCGAGCGAGGCCAGCGCGTTCGCCACCGAATCGGCACGCTCACAGCCGCCGGGTACCCGCTGCCAGTCGGTGAAGGGAACCCACTCGGAAGAGAAACGAGCATCGTCGGCATCGAGGCACAGGCGCAGCGCCGCATCAGGAAAGGCAGCGTGCAGCCGCGCCAAGGTGTGCGCCAGTACCGGCCTGCCTGCGATATCGAGATACTGCTTGGGCAAGCCGGCGCCCATGCGGCGGCCTTGCCCCGCCGCCGGCACGATCAACCACAATCGACTCACGGCGCAGCCTCCTCGGGCATCGCCGCCGCCTTTTCGGGATCGCCACGCACCGTAGTGGCACTCTGTTCGACGATGGAGCGCTCCGCGGTCACGCCGGGTACCCAGAAAAACTGTTCGTCACGGCGCACCATGCCCAGGTCACTGCGTGCCCGCTCCTCGATGGCATCGAGCCCTTTCTTGAGATCGATCACCTCCGCCGCCAGACGGTCGTTACGCGCCTGCAGCCGCTCGTTTTTTTCTTCGAGCACATCGGCACGGTGACGAATATGGTTAAGCTCACGCACTCCCCCTTCACCGAACCACAGGTGATACTGCAGTAGACCGATCAGTACCACTAGCGTTATGCATATCCACTTCAACATCGTTGGTTCCGTCCTGGACCGACAGCTGCCCGGCATTATGCCATCATCACGGCACCCGCGCAGTCCACGCGGCGAGCCATCGCCGCGTGACGCGCCCCGCTCAAAGCGACGTCAAGGAGCCCCGCATGTACAAACTCGCGTTTTTCGTTCCCGTGGACGACGCCGAAAGCGTCAAGGAAGCGGTTTTCGCTACCGGCGCCGGGCGCATCGGCGACTACGAAGCCTGCTGCTTCCAGACGCCCGGGCAGGGCCAATTTCGCCCGCTCGACGGGGCCGATCCGCATATCGGCCAGGTCGGTGCGCTCAGCCATGTCGAGGAATTGAAGGTCGAACTGGTCTGCGAGGACGATCACCTGGAAGCCGCCGTGGCGGCGCTCAAACTGGCCCACCCGTACGAGGAACCGGCGTATGAGGCGTGGCGCCTGGCAGACGTTTAGACACGTTACGCGCTGCCCAGATAACGCTCCCGATCTTCGGCGGTGATGTCGCTCACGTGAAGCGGATAGTCACCGCCTCGGCGGTCGTCGAAATAGTGGCGCAAGGTACGTTCGATGGTCGGGAAGGCCAACTCGTGCCAGGGAATCTCGGCTTCCTCGAACAGCGCGACTTCGAGACTCTCCGGGCCGGACGCATAATCGCCGCGCAGCGCCCCCCGGAAGATCATGTAGACCTGATTGATATGCGGCAGATTGATGAGCGTATAAAGGCCTTCGAGGTCGACGTCGGCGCAGGCTTCCTCGCGTGTCTCGCGCGTGGCGGCTTCGGACGTGGTTTCGCCGTTTTCCATGAAGCCGGCAGGCAGCGTCCAATAGCCCATGCGAGGCGCGATCGCACGCCGGCACAGCAAGACGCGGTCGCCCGCTACCGGTAAAGTACCGGCCACGATGCGCGGATTCTGATAATGGATGGTGCCGCAGGCATCGCAGAGAAAACGCCCGCGATCGTCGCCCTCGGGAATCGCGAAACGCACAGCTTGGCCGCAATGGCTACAGAAATTCATGGTCGTCCTCGGGCGAGCGATATGGCGCCCCATTAGGTGAAAAGCAACATGTTAGAGACACTGCGCAAACGCCTGCAAGCGCATCGACCGCAGCAACTGAACGCCGATCTTCCGAGAGCCGCAGTGCTGCTCGCGATCGTCGAGCGCCGCGAGCCCACGCTCGTGCTGACGCGTCGTGCCGGCCACCTCGCGCAGCATGGCGGACAAGTCGCGTTTCCCGGCGGCAAGGTCGAACCCGAGGATGCCGACTTGTGGGCCACCGCTTTGCGCGAAGCGCATGAGGAGATCGCTCTACCGCCCGCACACGTCGCATACCTCGGCCGGCTAAGCGATGTCACCTCGCGCCACGGCATCGGCGTGACGCCGTTCGTCGGCCTGATTCCGCCCGGCCTTCCATTGGTACCGGATCATAATGAGCTGGATACCATTTTCGAAGTGCCATTGGCGTGGTTCCTCGAGGATCGCCGCAGCCACACGGATGTCATCCGTCACGGTGAGCACACGTATTATGTGCCCAGCTATGCCTACGCCAATCATGTAATATGGGGCCTGTCGGCGATGATGCTGGTCGAACTGCTGGCGGTGGGGTTCGCGCGCCCCATCAGCCTCGACCGTGCGCCCCTCGGGAGTCCATTGCGTCATCTGCCCGCACCACCCCCGCCACGACCTTGATATCTACCATGGACCCCATGCGAATGTCGCGACCCGATCCCGCCGATTACCTCGACATGGCCGCGTTACCCCGGCTTCTGGATGCGCTGGTCACGCAGGGTTGGTTCGTCGGCGAACGCTTCATCGATACCGCGCTATGCCACAGCTTGCAGGCGGAATTACAGACGCTGAAGACACAATCGCATCTCGACGAAGCCGGCATCGGCCGCGGCCAGGCGCACCGCATCCAACGCGATGTTCGGGGCGACGCCATTCATTGGCTGGACCGCGAAAGCCGGGCCCAGCGCCAATACCTGACGGTCATGACATTCTTGCAGCAGACCATCAACCGCGCACTCTATCTGGGGCTTTTCGAGTTCGAGGCGCACTTTGCCCTGTACCCGCCCGGCGCCTTCTACAAAAAGCACCTCGACAGCTTTCGCGGCCGCAGCAATCGCATCGTCTCGACTGTGCTATATCTCAATCCCGCATGGACGACAACGCATGGCGGCGAGATGGCGTTGTTCGATCCCGACGACCCAGCAAGCGAAATCGCGCGCATACGCCCTGAACTCGGCACCTTCGTGTGCTTTCTCGCCGAACGCATTCCCCACGAGGTACTGCCTACTCAGGCCCCGCGTGCCAGCATCGCCGGCTGGTTTCGCCGCAACACCTCACTGGGCAGCAGCATCGATCCGGCCCGCTGAAGACACCGCCTCACCACGCTTCATCGAACGCCCCCGGATCGGCTTCGATCGCCGCCAACTGCGCCCGCCCGATGGGCAGCCACTGGCGCAAGACGAAGTCCGCACTGGCCAACTTGGCGCGATAGAAGGCATCGTCATCACCGGTTACCAACGCCGCCTGCGCGATCAGTGCCGCGCGTCCCATCTGCCAGGCGCACAGCACATGGCCCGTCAATGCCAGCAGCGGCGTCGCCAAGGCCTGGAGCGCGTCTGGGCCGCGCTCGGCATCGTCGCCCCGCGCCAGCACGATGGCCACCGCCCGACGTAGATCCACTACGCCCTGATGCAGCGACACGCCCAATTCAGCGAGCTCAGTGTCGGCGGTAAGCGCATCGGCGCAAGCGGCGACCTCGTCGAGCACACCACTCAAGGCGGTACCGCCGTCGCGGTAGATCTTCCGACCCGCGAGGTCGAGCGCTTGAATGCCGTTGGTGCCTTCGTAGATCGGTGCGATGCGCGCATCGCGTAGATGCTGTGCGGCGCCAGTCTCTTCGATGTACCCCATACCACCATGTACCTGAATACCCAACGAGGTGATGTCTACCGCTTGGTCGGTGGAAAAAGCTTTGACCACTGGGGTATAGAGATCGACCCGCTGTTGAGCGCGTTGCCGTTCGTCAGCCGTGGACGCATGCCGGACACGGTCCATCTCGCTGGCCGAGAGCAAAGCCAAAGCCCGCAAGGCTTCCAGGCGCGCGCGCATCGACAGCAGCATGCGACGCACGTCGTAGTGCTCGCTGAGCACGGCGGACCGACCGCCGCGCGCCTCGGGCGTGTATCCTTGTACACGCTCTGCGGCATACGCACGCGCTTGCTGATAAGCCCGCTCGGCCACGCCAATGCCTTGAATGCCGACCTTGTGGCGCGCCGCGTTCATCATCGTGAACATGTGCTGAAGCCCACGGCCGGGCTCGCCGACCAAATAACCGATGGCGCCCTCGTGCTCGCCGAAGCTGAGTACACAGGTCGGCGACCCATGAATGCCCAGTTTATGCTCCAGCGATACGCAGTTTACGTCATTGCGCTCCCCTAGGCGGCCCTGTTCATCGACCCGGAATTTGGGCACCAGAAACAACGAGATACCGCGATTGCCTTCGGCGGCATCCGGCAGACGGGCGAGGACCAGGTGGATGATGTTGTCGGCGCAGTCATGCTCGCCCCAAGTGATGAAGATCTTCTGACCGCTGATGCGATAGTGTTCGCCTTCCGGTATCGCCCGCGTGCGAACCTGTGACAAGTCCGAGCCGGCCTGCGGTTCGGTAAGGTTCATGGTGCCCGTCCACTCACCGCTAACCAACTTCTCCAGATAGCGCGCCTTGAGTGCCTCGCTGCCATGCTGGGCCAGTGCTTCGACAGCTCCCGCCGTCAACAGTGGACACAGCGCCAGCGCCATGTTGGCGGCTTGCCACATTTCCTGCACCGCGCTGGCGACGACCTCCGGAAGCCCCTGCCCGCCATGGACGCTATCGCTGCCGATGCCGTTCCACCCGCCCTCGACGAAGGCACGATAGGCCTCGGCGAACCCCGCGGGCGTGCGCACCTCACCTTCTACCAGACGGCATCCTTGCTCGTCGCCACGGCGATTGAGCGGTGCCCACACTTCGCCCGCCAGGCGTGCAGCCTCGTCGAGGATGGCGGTGATCAAATCCTCGGTAAGCTCTTGATACTCGGGTAACTGAAGCGAGCGGTTCTCGAGCAATTCCTCGAGGACGAAGCGCAGATCGCGTAACGGCGCGGCATAAGAAGACATGGCTCACCTTCATCATTCATACGTCCATCATTCAAACGTATGTGTTAATTGGAATGCATGTCGTGATCATAGAGGCGCCGGGCACGACGAGCCATTAGCCGAACGGTGCAGGAGGCATGAGCCCAGGCTCGTCCAGACCACCTCTGGCAATCAAGCGCCGAGGGCCGCTTGCAATTTTTCCTTGCATGACCAACGCTTAAAGACATCGATTGTGAATACTGAGACCGATATCGGCATGCAGACGCCACTCCCGTCGGTACTTGCTTTTTCCAATATCGCATTGTTTCTCGATTTCGACGGCACCTTGGTGTCCATCGCATCGCACCCCGATGCCGTCACGCTACCGCCCCGCCAGCGCCGCTTGCTGAGCACCTTGCAGACCCGGCTCAAGGGCGCCCTCGCCATCATCAGTGGCCGCCGCCTGGCCGACATGGAACGCTTGACGGCGCCCCTGCCGCTAACGCTCATGGGTTGTCATGGCGCGCAGTGGCGCGACAGCGACGGCACCCGACACGCCGAGCGACTCGAGTCCGAGGCCACGGTGCACCTGGGAGCCGCCCTGACCGAATTCTCACAACGACATCCCGGTACCGTGTTCGAGGATAAAACGTACGCTTTCGCGCTCCACTACCGTCAGGCGCCGCAGTACGAACGGGCCTGCCGAGACACGATGACACGCCTTTGGCAGGCGCACCGCGATGCCTATCAACTCACCGAGGGCAAGTGCCTGCTGGAGCTGCGTCATCATGCTTGCCACAAGGGACGCGCCGTGCAGCGACTGCTCGACACACCGCCCTTTCGGCTGCGCACCCCGATGTTCATTGGTGACGATCGCACGGACGAGGACGCGTTTCCCGTCGTCAATGCACACGGCGGCTTCTCCGTGCGCGTCGGTGAAGCCGCGCAGAGTCAAGCCACGTATCGCTTGGATAGCGTCGAGGAGGTTTTGTCATGGTTGGAACGTCAGACAAGGAGCATGTCACGCTAACGCAGGATCCGACACTCGAACTGGGGCTGGTTGGCAACTGTCAGGTCAGTGCGCTGATCGACGACCAGTCGCGCATCGTCTGGTTCTGTTTTCCTCGCCTGGATAGCGCCCCGGTATTTTCCCGCCTGGTGGATACGCAGGACAGCGGTTATTTCGCCATCGATGTCGAAAACCGTATCGCCAGCCATCAATATTACGTCCGCAACACCGCCATTCTGTGCACGGAGATCGAGGATACCGAGGGCGGAAAGGTCCGTATCACCGACTTTTGTCCTCGCTTCCTGCAGTTCGGGCGAGAATTCCATCCCACCGGGCTGTGTCGACGCGTGGAGCGCATCGCCGGCACGCCAGTCATCCGCACGCGTCTACGTCCGGTGCGGGGCTACGACGGTACGTCGCCCGACACGACCCACGGTAGCCACCACATCCGCTACCTGTGCCAGGACGACGTCATGCGTCTGACCACCGACGCCTCGATCACCCACTTGTTGCAGGAATCCGCCCATGCCCTGGATCGCCCGTTGCATTTCATCATCGGGCCCGACGAGAGCCTGACCACCACCCCCGCGCGGCTCTACAACCACTATTGGGAAGAGACGCGCCGCTATTGGCACGACTGGGTCAGCCGGCTGGCCGTGCCCTTCGAATGGCAGGACGCCGTGATTCGCGCCGCCATCACGCTGAAACTCAGCACCTTCGACGATACTGGGGCCGTGGTCGCGGCCATGACCACCTCGATTCCCGAAGCTGCGAACACCCAGCGCAATTGGGATTACCGCTATTGCTGGCTGCGCGATTCATATTTCGTGGTGCATGCACTCAACCGGCTCGGCGCGACCGGGACGATGGAAAATTTCCTGCACTACATCATCGACCTCGTCGTCGGCACCCATCGCCATCAGTTACAGCCGCTTTATGGCATTGGCGGCGAGACAGTGCTGGACGAGCACAGCCTCGAGACGCTCGCCGGATATCACGGTATGGAGCCGGTACGTGTTGGCAACGCGGCCTATCTGCAGAATCAGCATGATGTCTACGGCGCCGTCGTCCTGGCTGCCAACCAAGTCTTCTTCGATCAGCGCCTCGAGGAGGTCGGCAACGAGACCCTGTTCCGGCGCCTCGAGCCCTTGGGCCACTTGGCCGCTGAATGTTACGACCAACCCGATGCCAGTATCTGGGAATATCGCGGCCGCGCGCGCGTACATACCTACTCGGCCATCATGTGCTGGGCGGCCTGCGATCGGCTGGCCAAGATCGCCGCGCAACTCGATCTGGACAGCGCCGCACGGCACTGGCGCGACACCGCAGACACCATGCACCGCACCATCTGCACCGAGTCCTGGAACGAGACGCAAGACTTCTTCGCCGAGAGCTTCGGCGGCGAGGGCCTGGATGCCAGCCTGTTGCTCATCAACGAGCTGGGCTTTTTGCCCGCCGACGACCCGCGCTTCGTCGCCACCGTCAAGGCCATTGGCGGGCATCTGCGGCGTGGCGATCACCTCTTTCGCTACGTCGCTGACGACGATTTCGGGGCGCCCGAAAATGCCTTCAACATCTGCACTTTCTGGTATATCGACGCGCTCTGGGCGATCGGCGATCACACCGAAGCCAGGCGCCTGTTCGAGGGGCTTCTGGCATGTCGCAACAAGGTGGGGCTACTCTCCGAGGACCTCGACCCCGACAGTCACCAGCTATGGGGCAACTTCCCGCAAACCTACAGCATGGTGGGGCTGATCAACTCGGCGCTGCACCTCAGCAAGAGCTGGGAGGAAGCGCTATGAAAGACCTTGTCGTGGTCTCCAACCGGGTGTCGATCCCCGAGGCCGGACGCTCCCAGGCAGGGGGCTTGGCGATGGCGCTCAATAGCGCCCTCGCCCGCCATGGGGGCATGTGGTTCGGCTGGAATGGCGAGATTTGCCATGACACCTCACCACAGCCAACGCAGACACGTCGCAATGGCATTACCTACGCCACCTTGCCGCTGAACGCAGAGCAGCACAGTGACTATTATCTGGGGTTTTCCAACGAAGTGCTGTGGCCTATCTTCCACTTCAATCTGGGCGCCATGAAGTTCCAACGCCGCCATGCCCAGGTCTACTACGCCACCAACCAGCATTTCGCCGAGAAACTCAGCCCGCTGCTTACCGGCGACGAGCTCATCTGGGTACACGACTATCACCTGATCCCTCTCGGCGAAGCCTTGCGGCGCCAGGGGAACCACGCCCCGATGGGGTTCTTCCTGCACATTCCCTTTCCCAGCGCCGAGCTATTGCGCTGTATTCCCGGACATCGCGACTTATTGGCAAGCTTCTTCGCTTACGATTTGCTGGGATTCCAGACGCCTCAAGACCTCGAAACCTTCTGCCATGCCGCGATCCGCATCCTCGGGGCCAAGCGCAGCGACAATGTGCTGCGCTACGGTGACCAACGCCTGAAACTCGGCATCTACCCCGTGGGCATCGATGTCGATACCCTGCAACGCGAAGCACAGCATAGCGAAACCAAGCAAGCCGTCCGCCAGCTACGCGCCTCGTTGGGCGGCTGTGCGCTGATCGCCGGCGCCGACCGACTCGACTATTCCAAGGGACTCGGTGAACGCATGCTCGCCTTCGAGCATCTGCTCGACGACTACCCCCACTACCGGCGCCACGTCCTCTATACACAAGTCGCCAGCCCCTCTCGAAGCGCTATCACCGAATATGACGACCTGCGCCAGCAGCTCGAATCCCAGGCCGGCCATATCAACGGCCTGCATTCCGACCTCGATTGGGTGCCAGTGCATTACATCAACAAGACCTATCCGCGTACCGCCCTCATGGGGCTTTTTCGCGCCGCCCAGGTGGGCCTCGTTACACCGCTGCGCGATGGCATGAACCTGGTCTGCAAGGAATTCGTCGCGGCCCAGGACAGCCGCGATCCCGGCGCGCTGGTGCTCAGCGAACTCGCCGGCGCCGCGCATGAGCTCGAAGGGGCCTTGCTGGTCAACCCCTACGATCCGCACGCCATCGCCGAAGCGCTCGATCAAGCACTGCAGATGCCACACGAGGAGCGTTGTCGACGCCATGCCAGCATGCTGGCCAGCGTCTGCTGCAATGATCTGACGCGTTGGTGGCAGCGTTTCCTGGACGATCTCGGGTATGCCGTATCGGGTTGAAATGCCCCTCTTCGATTGCGCCTGACGGTTGAAAGCCGATACATAACCAAGTATTTTGATTGAACATTCAATCAATAAAAATACGATTTCATTCCATCGGTAGCCACGTGAAGCGCACCTCCTACGGAACGTGACCCATGACGACGCCAGTCGCGTCTCCCGCGAACATCTTGGCAGCGCCCAGGGATCCGCTGCCAAGGAGCTCGCATGGAGAATCGTGTTCACGACGGCGGCGGCGCATGGCCAGATCGCATCTTCATGACTCGGCCATAGTAAAAGAACGCGCCTCTCGTCTCGCTACCGCCGTGCTTACACAACTAGAGGATTGCTCATGCATCCACAACACACCGACGACGTCAGTCGCGACCGTCTCAATCCGGTGGTCTTTTACGGTTCGGTGATCGGCATCGTGCTTTTCGCACTCTGGACGATGTTTTTCACCGACTCGGCCAGCGACATCATCAACGCCATACTGGGCTGGATTTCCAACACGTTCGGTTGGTATTACTTCATTGCCGTGGTTGCCTACTTGGTGTTCGTGATCGCCATAGGCCTATCACGCTTCGGCAAGATCAAGTTAGGGCCTGAGCATTCCAAACCCGACTTCAACATGGCCTCCTGGGCGGCGATGCTATTCTCGGCGGGTATCGGCATCGACCTGCTGTTTTTCTGTATCGCCGAACCGGTAACGCAGTTCCTGGCACCTCCCGAGGGAGAAGGCAGCACGATAGAAGCCGCACGCCACGCCATGCAGCTGACGTTCCTGCACTGGGGGCTTTCCGGCTGGGGCATTTACACGTTGGTGGGCATGTCGCTGGCGTTCTTCAGCTATCGGCATAATCTGCCGCTGACCATCCGCAGCGCGCTCTATCCTATTTTCGGCAAGAAAATCCATGGTCCCATCGGGCATACCGTCGATATCGCTGCCGTGCTGGGCACGGTCTTCGGTATCGCCACCAGCCTGGGAATCGGGGTCATCCAGCTCAACTTTGGCCTCAACTACATGTTCTCGATTCCCGAGAACACCCTAGTGCAGGCGGCGCTGGTGATCATGATCGTGTTCTTCGCCACGGTGTCTGCCGTCACCGGGGTGGAAAAAGGCATTCGCCGCCTGTCAGAGTTCAACATGCTGCTGGCACTATTGCTGTTGCTGTTCGTACTCTTCAGCGGCAAAACCTTGTTCCTGCTCAACGTCCTGGTGCTCAACGTCGGCGACTACTTCTCCGACTTCATCAGCCTATCGATGAACACCTACGCCTTCGATCCGCCCACCGCCTGGCTAAACGGCTGGACCTTGTTTTTCTGGGCTTGGTGGATTGCCTGGGGACCGTTCGTAGGACTTTTCCTGGCACGTATCTCGCGCGGCCGCACGATTCGTGAGTTCGTGGCCGGCACGCTCATTCTGCCGCTGGCCTTCATGATGGCGTGGATGTCGATCATGGGGAATAGCGCCATCGACATGGTCATGAACGGCGCCACGGATTTCGGGGATGCGGCGATGAACACGCCCGCTTCGTCCATCTATCTGTTTCTCGAGTCCTTGCCACTGACCGGGATCACCACGCTGGTCACGACCATTCTAGCCATCGTTTTCTTCGTCACATCGGGCGACTCCGGGGCATTGGTGCTGTCCAATTTCACCTCCAAGCTCAAGGACGTGAACAGCGACGCACCGATCTGGATGCGTATCCTATGGGCCTGCGTGATTGGCCTGCTGACGCTAGCGTTGCTCATGGCCGGTGGTTTGTCGGCCCTGCAGAGCGTAGTGGTCATCACCGGCCTACCCTTCTCCATCGTGCTGTTCTTCATGATGGCGGGCTTGCTCAAGGCGCTGCGCGTGGAAGGTCTCAAAGAGGACAGCCATCGCACCAGCCTCGCTGGGCATCTTTCCAGCCGCACCGGTGGCGGCGAGCGCGCGCCGCGCGGTTGGCGCCAGCGTCTCAGCCGGGCGATGAGCTTCCCGGGCGACAAGCAGGCGCGACGCTTCCTCGATGAAGTGGCCAAACCGGCCATGCAGGAAGTCAGTCAGGCCATCGGCCAGGAAGGCGTCAAGGTCGAGGTCGACGAGCAGGAAGGCGACGAGCCGCACCTGGCGCTCAATGTCAGCCTCGGCGACGAACAGAACTTCACGTATCAGGTCTGGCCGCGCCGCTTCGCTACCCCCTCGTTCGCGCTTCGCGCCCAGCAAACCAATGCGTATTACTATCGCCTAGAGGTCTATCTGCTCGAAGGCAGCCAGGGCTACGATTTGATGGGATACAACAAGGAACAGGTGATCGAAGACATCCTCGATCAGTATGAACGTCACCTCCACTTCCTGCACATGAACCGGCAAGCGCCGGGGACCGTGACCATGCCGGACAGCCCTGAGCAACCGCCGGAATGATCTAGTCAACCACCACGCCGAGCCATTAGGGGCGCATCGCCAGATGCGCCCCTTTTTATTGCGACGATCCTATTGGTGACGATTCAGTGCCAACGCTCATGGGCACGCAACCCTGTCTCCCCCCAGACAAAAAGGAGCGCCCTACGGGGCGCTCCTTGCGTTAGCACCCTCGGCGGCGGGCGCTCTGGCAAGCGGCGTATCACGACGCCACCTTCTCCTCGACCGGCATGGTAGAAGCGCCTGGCTTGATGACGGCATACGCCACCCCGGCGATGACTGCGCCCACCGCGATAGCCAGCAGATACAGCAGTGCGAAGTTGACCGCGTGCGGGATCAACAGCACGAACAGCCCGCCATGCGGTGCCATCAACTGAATACCGAAATACATCGACAAGGCGCCGGTGATCGCCCCACCGATGATGCATACCGGTAACACGCGCAATGGGTCCTTGGCAGCGAAGGGAATCGCACCTTCGGTGATGAAGCAAAGCCCCAACACGAAGGCCGCCTTGCCCCCTTCGCGCTCGGTCGTATCGAATTTGCGCTTGGCCAGCATGCTGGCGATACCCATCGCCAGTGGCGGGACCATCCCTGCCGCCATGATGGCCGCCATCGGCGCATAGGTCTCGCTCGATAGCAGTCCCACACCGAAGGTATATGCCGCCTTGTTGACCGGCCCGCCCATATCGACGCACATCATCCCGCCGAGCAGCAGGCCCAGCAACACGGCATTGGTCGAGCCCATGCTGTCGAGGAACGAGGTCAAGGCATTGAGCAAGCCCGCCACCGGCGTGCCGATGATGTAGATCATCACCAACCCGGTGAACAGACTCGCCAGCAAGGGAATGATCAAAATCGGTTTGAGAGATTCCACACTCGCCGGCAGCTTGAGATACCGGGTAATCGCCTTGGCGGCGTACCCAGCAAGAAAACCAGCCAGGATGCCGCCGATGAACCCGGCGCCGATATTGCTGGCCAGCATCCCGCCGATCATGCCGGGCGCGATCCCCGGCCGGTCGGCGATGGAATAGGCGATATACCCAGCGAGGACCGGTACCATCAAGGCGAAGGCGGCATCACCACCGATCTGCATCAAGGCCGCCGCCAGTGTGCCCTCTTCCTTGAAGGCCTCGATACCGAACACGAACGAGAGAGCGATGCACAAGCCACCGGCAACCACCATCGGCAGCATGAACGAAACACCCGTCAGCAGGTGCTTATAGACTCCTTTTTCCTTGACGCTCTTGCCTTTGCCGGCGGCTTTATCGCCAGACGCGGCAGCACTGCCCTGGCTCTCCACGGCAGCTTCAGCGAGAGCGTCCTGCACGGTCTGACGAGCTTTCTTGAGCGCATTACCGGTCGACGTCCGGTAGATGCGTTTACCCGCGAAGCGCTCATCGTCGACTTCGATATCGCAGGCCAGCAGCACCACATCGGCCGCCGCGATATCCGCTTCACTGAGTTGATTCTGCGCCCCGACCGAGCCTTGCGTCTCGACCCGGATATGATGTCCCAGGCCGCGTCCGGCCTCTTCCAACGCCTCGGCCGCCATGAAGGTATGTGCGACCCCCGTTGGGCACGCCGTCACCGCGACGATACGTTGGCTTTGATCATCATCGCCCCCAGCGGTGCTCGTAGGCGCTGCCTGTGGCGCTACTGTGTCACCGCCAGCGAAGAGTTCGGCCTCGCGCTCGGCCCGTGAGAGGAACGCATCCGGGTCGGGCAACGCCTCGGCGATGGGCGCCTGGAACAAACGCTTATCCGCGAAACGCGACGCCTCCGGCACATGGTCGGCGGCCACGATAACCAGTTCGGCATCGCGCACGTCCGCCTCGGACACCGGCTGCGGCGGTTCGAGCTCGCCATGCATTTCCACCGTGACCTGCCAACCACGACGCTGGGCGGCCTGCTCAAGGCGTCGAGCGGCCAGAAACGTCGTCGCCACACCACTCGGGCAGGCCGTAATCAGGATCGCTTTCATGAATCCTCCCTCGCGTTATCGTCGAGCCGACGCACGCGCGTGCATTGTTGGAGTTGGTCAAGGTCCGGGGCATGCGTATCACCCACCCCGACATGGCGCACCGCCTCGGCAGACAAACCGCTCGCCAGGCGCAACGCGTCCTCGGCAGGCAAGCCCGCCAACTGTCCGTGGAGCATTGCCGCCAGCAACGTATCGCCGGCACATACCGTGCTGGCGACCTCGACGCGCGGCGGCGTGGCCTGCCAGCTCCCCTCGGGGCCGACCCACAGCATGCCCTCGCCGCCCAGCGACACCAGGGCGTGCTCGATGCCTGACGCGTGCAGGCGTGTGGCGGCGGCCAGGCGCGACGCGGCATCTTCCAGCAACTCACCCGCCCACTCGGCCAGTTCCGTCTCGTTGGGTTTGACGGCATTGGGCGTGGCGGCAATCGCGGCGTTCAACGCCGCGCCGCTGGTATCCACCCAGACCGGCACGTCATAGCCGCGCAGCCAGCCGATCAAGGCCGCCAAGTCGTCGGGCGACACGCCTGGCGGCAGACTCCCGGCGATCACTACCGCATCGGGGCATAACGCAGCATCCATCAACCGCGCCTCAAGCACGGCATAGAGTGCCGCCAGATCATCGCGAGCAACCTCGAGACCGGGGCCATTGATATCGGTGATGCGTCCCTGAGCCTCGGCCACCTTGGCATTAATGCGCGTGTCGCCAGGCAAGCGCAGAAAGGCGTCCTCTAGGCCCCAGTCGGCGAAAGCGCGCCCGAAGGCACCGTCGTTGTCCGCGCCCAGAAAGCCCGAGACCGCCACCTCATGGCCCAGCGCCGCCAGCACCCGCGCCACGTTGACGCCCTTGCCCGCCGCCTCGAGATGCGTGGCCTCGGTGCGATTGACCGCCCCCAGCGTGAGCGCGGGCAAGCGAATCGCCAGGTCCAGCGCGGGATTGAGGGTCAACGTCAGTACACGCGCCATCAGAGAGCCTCCAACGCTTCGCGCACGGCATCGCCGGTCGACTGGCTCAGGGCCAGCTCGGCGTGCTGGCGAGCCACTTCGAGGGTCAGCTCGCGCAACCGTGCCTTGACCATCGGCACCTGCCGCGCCGAGACCGAAAGCTCATCGACGCCCAGCCCCACCAGCACGGGAACCGCCTGGGCGTCGCTGGCCAGCTCGCCGCACACACCCACCCATTTGCCCTGAGCGTGCGCGGCTTCGACGGTCATGCGGATCAGCGCCAGCACCGCGGGATGCAGGCCGTCGGCCTGGGCCGAGAGCTCGGCGTGACCGCGGTCGATGGCCAAGGTGTACTGGGTCAGGTCATTGGTGCCTATGGAGAAGAAATCGACCTCGGCGGCCAGGCTCGGTGCCAACAGCGCGCACGAGGGGATTTCGATCATCACCCCCAATTGCACATCGCCAGCCTGCACCTCGGCCTGCACACGATCGAAGATCTCGCGGGCGGCGCGAAACTCGGCGATGTCCTTGACCATTGGGAACATGATCCGCAACGGGCGGTCGCCCGCCGCAGTCAGCAGGGCGCGCAGTTGCGTCTCGAGCACCTCGGGACGCGTCAGCGCCAGACGAATGCCACGCAAGCCGAGGAACGGATTGTCTTCTTGGGGCAACGGCCAGTACGGCAGCGGCTTGTCGCCGCCGACATCCAGCGTACGAGCGACCAACGGGCGACCATCGAGGGCGTCAATCGCCTGGCGATACTCAGCGATCTGGGTGTCCAGATCCGGTGCTTCGGGGTGCGCCATGAACACGAACTCGGTACGCAACAGCCCCACGCCCTCGGCGCCGCGCTCGACGGCATCCGTCGCGTGCGCGGTGTTGCCCAAGTTGGCGGCGACTTCGACACGATGCCCGTCCTGCGTGCGCGCTTCCTCATGGCGCGCGGCATAGGCCTCGCGCTCACGCATTTCGTGCTCTTTCAGGCGTAGCTCGGTGCGTGAGCGACGCTCGTCGGACGGTGCGGGAATCACGCGGCCTCGCTCGCCATCGACGATCACATCAATGTCATTGGCCAGCGTCAGCACGCGTTCACCGCCACCTACCACGGCGGGAATACCCAGCGCCCGGGCGAGAATCGCGCTGTGCGAGGTCGCACCGCCGCGCGCAGTGACCAGACCGCGCACCTTAGCGGTATCCAGGCGCGCCACGTCCGAGGGGCCGACGTCATCAGTGATCAGAATGTAAGGCGTCTCCGGCGGCGTGGGCAGGCGCACACCGCACAGGATGCCCAGCACACGCCGGCCGACGTCACGCAGATCGGCAGCACGCTCGGCCAGCAAACGATCGGCGAGGTTTTCCTGGGCGCGGGCGGCAGTATCGATGGCCGACCACCATGCCGCCTCGGCACTCGTGCCGGTACTCAACGACTCATGCGCCGCTTCGCGCAGCTCGGGATCGTCGAGCATTTCCTCATGCATCGAGAGTATCTCGGCGACCTCGCCGCCCTGGGCGGTCCGCACCAGAGCACGAAGCTGCTCGGCAGCTTCTCGGATCGCGGCATCGAGGCGCGCCAGTTGCGCGTCGCTGTCACCGCGACGGGTGTCGTCGAGACCGTCGGCCCGCTCGGGATACTCGAAGCGCGGCGTGCGCATCACGAAGGCCGGCGCGATGGCCAGCCCCGGCGATGCCGGCACGGCGGGATGCGCGACGTCGTCTTCCAAGGGCGCGGGGAGGCTCTCATCCTCGTCGACAGGTGCCTCGAACGACGCCTCCTGAAGAGGTGTCACGTGCTCACCGAGGCCATCCCTGACGGCCGCGACAAGAGCTTCCAGTGCCTCGCTGGCGCCATCCCCTTCGGCGGAGAACACCAGCGTCTGGCCACGTCGCGCACCCAATCCGATGACCTTGGTCAGACTCGCCGCCGAAACCGCCTCAGCACTGCCCTCGAGCAGACGCACCTTGACCGGCATGGTTTGGCGTCGGGCAACCTGCACCAGTTGTTTGGCCGGCCGCGCATGCAGCCCGTGGGCATTGAGTACCGTCGCGCGCGCAGTCTCCGCTTCGGCGGACTCACCGGACAGCCGCGCCAGCAGTGTCGCGGCGTCGGCATCGGCGAGGCTCTCGCCGTCGCCGGCATCCAGCAGGCTACCCAGGCGTTCGAGCAAACCGCGATGCGCATCACCTTGCGCCGCCAGACAGAAGACCGCATTGACCGGCCCCTTGGGGCCCGAGAAGGCCTGTTCCGGCGTCGCCACGCCCAGCGTCGGCGTGATGACGCCCTGGGCACTGCTCACCAGCCATAATCCCTGGCCCAGCGCCACTGGCTCCAGCGTGTTGATCTCGGCCACGAAGCTGCTATCCACGCTGCCCACCTGACGCAACCGCGCCGCGGCGGCCAGCGCTAACTCGAAGCGATCGCGCGCGGGGAACCCCAGGCACAGCGTATCGGCATCCAGGCGCGCCTCGACCGGTGCCTTGGACAACAGTGTAATGATCTCTTCACGAGTGTCGGCAGCCGCCAGACGCTCAGCCACGCCGTCGCGATCGAGCACGTGCGTCAACTGGCGCAGAATATCGAGATGCTCGTCGCTCTGCGCGGCGATGGTCACCAGCAGGGTGACGCGTTGCCCATCATGCCATTCGATACCGTGGGGAAATTGCAGCACCCGCACCCCGGTGGTCTTGACGTGTTCGCGACTTTCGGGAGTGCCGTGAGGAATGGCAATACCATTGCCTAGGTAGGTCGACGACTGCGCCTCACGCGCGTGCAGTCCATCACGGTAACCAGGCGCCACACGGCCGGCCTCGACCAAGGCCTCACCGGCCTGATTCAAGGCATCGCGCCAATCGTCGGCGTGCCGGTCGAGTAGAACGTCTTCGCTTGTCAGTGTCAGCATGGAACTCTCCAGAATGCCGCCGGAACGGAGCCGTCCGTCCCTCGGGTAAGGCCAACGATCACGCCCGACATGGCACCGTCATAATAGGAATGAGCACCGTCGAACCAGGACATGCCGACGATTGGACGCCAACCACCCGGCGTTTTCGGATGACGGGCTGAATCGTGTCAGCTATCTTGGAAGCAATGCTGAAACGTTCACCAAGATTTATCAAGCCACACGGGACTAGACCTTCGCAGGGGCGGACAAGCAAGACCGCGTGTCAGCCTCTAGAATAGGCGCTTTTGCATCGTCGGCTCGTTCAAGGAATGTACCCATGACTCTCGCAGAAATCGCTCGGCTGGCCGGCGTCTCACGCACCACCGCCAGTTACGTGATCAACGGTCAGGCCGCTGAGCGGCGCATCCGACCGGAGACGGTGGCGCACGTCATGGACGTGGTCGCCAAGCATGACTATCGTATCGATGCACAGGCGGCGGCGCTGCGTCGGGGCGCGAGCCGCACGCTGGGGTTCATCGTACCGGATCTGGAGAACACCAGTTACGCCCGCTTGGCCAAGCGTCTGGAGAATGGCGCCCGCCGTCTGGGCTATCAGTTGCTGATCGCCGGCTCGGACGATGACCCAGACACTGAACGCGAGCTGGCGCGAGCCTTGCGCGCCCAACGCTGCGACGCCCTGATCGTCGCCAGCAGCCTGGCCATGGACGATCCGTTCTATCCCGATCTGATGGCGGGCGGTCTGCCTATCATTGCGCTCGACCGCGCCCTCGACCCAGAGCGCGTAGTCTGTGTGGTCAGTAACAATGCCCAAGCCGCCGGCGCCCTGACGCGCTCGGTGCTCGACACCGATGTCGCGCGCATCGCTTGGATGGATGCAGTGCCGGAGTTGTCGATCAGTGTGGAACGCCGGGCGGGCTTTCTGGAGACGGTTCACGAGGCCTCCCTCGACGACCCGATATTGCTCAGCGGCGCGCGCTACGACCGCGCTACCGGCGCAGCGCTCATGCGACGTCTGATCGACGAACACGGCATTCCCGATGCGCTCGTCACGGCGTCCTATGTGCTGCTCGATGGCGTCTTCGATGTGCTGCTCGAACAAGGGGGGCTACCCGAAGAGCTGCGTCTGGCGACATTCGGCGACGACCGCCTGCTGGACTTTCTGCCTTTGGCGGTCAATTCACTACCCCAGCATCACGACCGCATCGCCGAACTCGCCCTCGACCGCGCCATGCAAGCGGCACGTGGCGACTATCGCCCGGGCGTGGATATCGTCGAACGCGACCTCAAGCTGCGTCGCCCTGCACCGACGTGAGACACCGGATGACGGCATGCAAGCCGCCCGTTATGCTGGCCTCATGACGTCGTCTCACGCTTCCTTACCCGAGGTCTTGGCCGGACCGATCCTGCGCCGCGCATTACCCGACCGCCTGGTAATCTGGCTCGTCGGGGCGCGCCCACTCGACCTGACATTAACCTTGCATGTCGACGACGCCGAGTCGCCGAGCCAGCGTTTCGCACTGGATAGCTCGCTGTGCAGGCGCGTACCGGTAGGCGAACACGCATGGCTGCATCTCATCGATGTGCCACTTACCGCGCCGCTGCCTTACGACCGTCCGATTGGTTACGATCTGCGCGTAGCCGAGGAAACCAGCGATGCCACGCAAGGCATCGCCGACTGGGCGTCTCATCTCCTATATGACGATGCCGACCGCCCCTGCTTCGTATTGCGCTCGCGTTTCGATTCGCTACTCCACGGCTCATGTCGCAAACCGCACCATCCCTCCGAAGATGGTCTGGTACGCGCCGACGCCCATGTCGCGGCCTCACGCAGCAACGTCGAACGCATGCCCGCAGCACTCTTGATGACGGGCGATCAGATTTATGCCGATGATGTCGCCGGCCCAATGCTGGTCGCCATCCACGCGCTCATTCAACGGCTGGGGTTATTCGGCGAATGTGTGCAAGGTGCCGTGGTCGAGGATGCGGACAGCCTCTACACGCACCCCGATACGTATTATCGCCGGGAACACTTGCTGCCCGCGTTCGAGGCCAACGAAAAACTGCGCGAGCGCTTCTTCGGCGGTGTCCGCAAGCCAGTCTTCACCACCAGCAGTGCGCACAATCACTTGATCACGCTGGCCGAGATCATGGCCATGTACCTGCTGACGTGGTCGCCGACGCCCTGGTCGCTGATCGAGATGACACGGCCCTCGCTCGACGACACGCTGGCCGAGACCTTCGACGCCGAGGCCGGGATCATCGCCGCCTTTCGCGAGGGATTGCCTCGCGCCGCGCGCGTGATGGCACATATACCGACCCTGATGATCTTCGACGACCACGACGTCACCGATGACTGGAACCTGTCCGCGGCCTGGGAGGAAACCGCCTACGGCCACCCATTCTCGCGACGCATCATCGGCAATGCCTTGCTGGGATATCTGCTGTGCCAGGGATGGGGCAACGACCCCGACGCCTTCCGCTCACTGTGGCCCAAGCTGGGAGCACTGTTCGAACACCGCGACGCCAAGGGACGTCTCGACTGCCAAACGCAGGACGCCCTCATCGAGCAATTGTATGATTTCGACCACTGGCATTATCAACTGCCTTCCACGCCACGCCTGGTGGTGCTCGACACACGCACACACCGCTGGCGCAGCGAGCGGCGGCGCCATCATCCTTCGGGACTGATGGACTGGGAGGCCTTGAGCGAACTCCAGCAGACACTGCTCGGGCAGCATTCAGTGATCGTGGTCTCGCCGGCGCCGATGTTCGGGGTGAAGTTGATCGAGGGAATACAGCGTTTATTCACGCTGGTGGGCAAGCCGCTGCTGGTGGATGCGGAAAACTGGATGGCCCATCGCGGCGCGGCCAGCGTCATGCTCAATATCTTTCGCCATACCCGCACCCCCGGCAATTACGTGATCCTCTCCGGCGACGTGCATTATTCCTTTGTCTACGATATCGAGGTTCGCCACCGTCAGCGCGGCCCACGCCTCTGGCAGATTACCAGCAGCGGGCTCAAGAACGAATTTCCCACACGGTTACTGGATGTATTCGACCGTCTCAACCGCTGGCTGTATGCACCGGCGTCGCCGCTTAACTGGTTCACCAAGCGTCGCCCCATGCACATTCTCCCACGCTACCCACAAGGAGCCAGCCACGGCGAGCGACTGTGGAATCAAGCCGGCATCGGGCTGGTCACCTTGGATGCGCAAGGCCGCCCCGCCAGCATCGCGCAACTGGGCGTCGACGGCAGCACCACGTACTTTCTTCAGGACGATTGACGCCCCGACGGCTGACGCTAAGCGGCACAGCCGAAACGACCCGGCTTACGACAAGGCGCGCGGTGCAGGGGAGTCGCCGACGCCGGAAGACGGTGCATGCGCGGCATGCAAGCGTGCGATCAGTTGATCCTCGAGCGCGAAGCGCTCGGTGAGCGCCTTGCCCAGGCGTTCGAGCCATGCCGGTAAACGCGTCACGTAATGCTGACAACGCGTCGGCGTCGAATAGTCGTTGTCGAACTCAAGCACCATCTGCGTGGACATCTCCAGCCGTGCGAGCAGACGGTCGGCCAGGACCAGGGCGTCTCGGTCGTCGAATGCCACCGCCTCATCGCGCAGCTTCGGATAGACCTCGAAATGACCACCGCTGATGTAATCCATCAGCGCTTCGCTGAAGGCATCGATGCGCGCCTTGGAAACCGACTCCAGTTCCGCGTCGCAGGCCTCGCGCAGCTCCATCAGCGTCACCAGCATGTCATAGCGTTGTTGTAGCCAGCGGTCGATGAGCGTGTGAACACCACCCCAACGCTCGAGGGCCGTCTTGGTATCTTCCAGCATGATGAACCTCTCCTGTCATGGCCGCGCAGGCCACTCCCTGACATTGAGGAAGGCGGCTCTCCTGCCACCTTCCCGCCCCTCAACGGCGGCGAATCACGATACCGGCCAGCATGCCCAGTGGAATCAGCAGCAGCACGGCGAACCCCACCAGCGTCCATTGCGGGATCGACATGCCCAACAGCAAGCCGTGTATCTCGGCGCACTCCCCCGAGCCGGAAAGCACTCGCGAGATTACGCTCCACAATGGCAGCACTTCCATCATGTAGTCCAGTCCTGGACCGCAACTGGGCACACTTTCCGAGGGCAGCGACTGCAACCACACATGGCGTGCAGCAACCGCCACGCCCAGGGCTGCAGCCAATGCGCCCAAGCCGGCATAAACGCCGCGCCCGACACATCCTGCAGGATTGTGCACCGCACCCACGACGAAAACGAGCGCCGCAAGCAAGACCGCAATACGCTGCCCGATACACAGCGGACAAGGCGTCAACCCATAGACATATTGCAATACCAAGGCCACGCCCATCATCAGCACGCACATCGCCAGGCCAAGCAAACAGCCTCGACGCACGTTCATCGCGGCCAATCGGGTAATCATCGTCACGTCTCCTCAGGCAATCCGACTCGTTTCGTGTTGGGTCTTTGCTTCGCTCATGAAAAAGCCTGTGCCGCAGGTGCGGCACAGGCCTTGGACAACGCTTCGACTCACGCGACGCTGAGAGGTTTACCTGCACGCTCGAAATAATGCGCCAGGAAGGTCGCGAAATCCTCGTGATCGGCGCGTTCGATATCGCCTTGCTGCTGATGCGAGGTCTCGACGAGCTGCTCGAACAACGCCTCACGCGCCCGATCCATAGGCGCTTCGCGTAACTCAGCCGCCTGTTGCTCGGCCAGTGCACGCGCTTGATCAAGGTATTCGACGCCTTCGTTGACCAATTGGGCGTAAAGCTGACCGGACGGCGTCAATTCGGGGTCGTCGAGGCGCGGCGCAAGCGCCACGAGGGCATCGCGATGCGGCGTTCCCTCCTCATTGGTGTCGAGCAACTCGGCAACACCGTCGAGCTCCGCGAAGATGTCGTGGCTCCAATCGCGTAAATAACGCTGGCGATCGCCGACACTCAGCTTGAGCTCAGGATCACGGCCACGCTCGACTACCAGGCGGCGGTTATCGTCGAGGCGGTCGCATTCTTCGTCGGGAATCCACGGGCTCTCGGAGAGCAGACACCACATCAGGAAGGTATCCAGGAAGCGCATCTGCGTTTCGTCGATACCCAACGGCGTGAAAGGATCGAGATCCAGACAGCGCACCTCGATGTATTCGACACCACGCGCCTCTAGCGCTTGGGTGGGCGTCTCATCGTGACGCGCCACTCGCTTGGGACGAATGTCGCTGTAGTACTCGTTCTCGATCTGCAGGATATTGGCGTTGAGTTGGCGCCAGTCGCCGTCCACATTGACGCCGAAACGCTGATAGTCCGGCCACGGCGTGCTGATCGCATGGCGTAGCGTGCCCACGTAGTTGGACAACGAATTGAAGCAGATCTTGAGCTGCTCCTGCACCTTGTTCTGATAGCCCAGATCGGACATGCGCAGACTTGTGGCGTAACGTCCTGCCAAGGTGTGTTCGCCCAGCGCTTCGAGGTGATCGGGTGCCGGGCCGGTGAGGAAGCTACGATCCAACGCCGGCGACGCTCCGAACAGGTACAGCAACAACCAGCTGTGACGCCGGAAGTTACGGATCAGATCGAAATAGCGGCTGGAGCGATAGCCCTCCAGGCTCTCACCGTCGCGGCCTTCGAGTTCACGCAGCATCGGCCACAGGTTCTCGGGTAGCGAGACGTTGTAGTGAACACCGGCGATGGACTGCATGATGCGCCCATAACGCACGTCGAGCCCCTTGCGGTAGACGTATTTCATGATGCCGACATTGGAGGTGCCGTAATCGGCGATGGTCACGCTGTCGTTGCCATCCAGGCGGCTCGGCATGCTTGCCGGCCAGATCAACTCATCGCCGAGCTGTCGATAGCTATAGCGCAGTAGATCACCGAGAAATGCCAAGGCGTCGTCGGGGCGACAGTAGACCGGCGTAATGTACTCGAGCAATGCTTCCGAGTAATCGGTGGTGATATAGGGATGCGCGAGCTTGGAACCCAGGGCATGGGGATGGGGCGTTTGGGCGATGCGCCCGGCGCCATCGACGCGCAAGCCTTCTTTCTCGATGCCGCGGCGCAAGCGGCCGAATCGCCCTTGGCGAGCCAGCCCGTGCATGCGCTGAATGGCGGTGGCGAGTGTTTCGGACAAGATAAATTCCCTCACGTCTGGGAAAAGCGCGGCTTTTCCCCTGGTGTCACCGGTGGATCGTGGCTTGCCGGCATCGCCGGACGATCTCATGTGTGCGGCTAACGGAAACATCGCCGAGGACAACCCGGCGGATCGTCGGCCCCCTGAGCGCGCCGCATTAAAAAACCATTATGGAGGCGGCCGGCCACCTTTCAAGGCAAATCGCGCGCACGAGGCGTTTCACGATTGGCGACGTGCCTTCGCCAATGCTTCGCCGAGCGCCCCAAGACCCTCGCTCGCCGGTTGCGAATCACGCTTGCCGCCCCCGCCACGCTGCCCGCGTGAGCGACGCGGTTCGTCGCCTCGCGAGGCATCACTCGGCGTATCGCCCATGCGCATGGACAATCCGATCCGGGCGCGCTCGAGATCGACTTGCATGACCTTCACTTTGACGATGTCGCCGGCCTTGACCACCTGCCGCGGATCCTCGACGAACTTCTCGGAGAGTGCCGAGATATGCACCAGGCCATCCTGATGAACGCCGATATCCACGAACGCCCCGAAGTGCGTGACGTTGGTCACGCTACCCTCGAGGATCATCCCTGGCTCGAGATCCTTGAGCGTTTCCACACCTTCGCGGAACTCGGCGGCCTTGAACTCGGGGCGCGGGTCGCGACCGGGCTTGTCGAGCTCCTTGAGAATATCGCTGATGGTAGGCACACCGAAGGTATCATCGACGTAATCGGCCGGATTGAGCGACTTGAGAAAGCTGCTATCGCCGACCACGCCGGCTAGGTCACGCTCATGACGCTGGGCGATGCGATTGACCACCGTGTAAGCCTCGGGGTGCACGGCGCTGGCATCGAGCGGGTTGTCGCCGTCCGCGATACGCAAGAACCCCGCGCACTGTTCGAAGGTCTTGGGCCCTAGTCTGCTGACATCCAGCAGCTCGCGACGCGACGTAAAGCGCCCCTTCGCATCGCGCTGGGCCACGATGTTCTCGGCCAGCGTCGGATTAAGACCGGAAACCCTGGATAGCAAGGCACCGGACGCCGTGTTGAGCTCGACGCCCACGGCGTTGACGCAGTCCTCGATGACCGCCTCCAGACTGCGCGAGAGCTGGACCTGGGAAACGTCGTGCTGGTACTGGCCCACGCCGATGGACTTGGGCTCGATCTTGACCAGCTCGGCGAGCGGGTCTTGTAGGCGCCGGGCGATGGAAATCGCGCCGCGCACGGTGACATCGAGCTGCGGGAATTCGCGCGAGGCGAGCTCTGAAGCGGAATACACCGAGGCGCCCGCCTCGCTGACCATGACCTTGGCAAGCGACCGCGACGCCTGCTTGACCACCTCGCCGGCGAGTTTGTCGGTCTCGCGGCTGGCGGTACCGTTGCCCACCGCGATCAGGGCCACGTCATGCTTGTCGACCAGCCCCGCCAGCGTGGCCAGGGACTGATCCCAGCGCTTCTGCGGCGCATGCGGATAAATCACCGTGTCTTCCAGATACTTGCCGGTCGCATCGACGACCACGACCTTACAGCCGGTACGCAGGCCCGGGTCGATAGCCAGAGTCGCCTTCGCCCCGGCGGGCGCTGCTAGCAACAGATCCTTGAGATTGGCGGCGAAAACCTCGATGGCCTCGCGCTCAGCGCGTTCGCGCAGGCGACTCATCAACTCGGTCTCTAGGTGGGTGTAAAGCTTGACCCGCCAGGTCCAGCGCACTACCTCCTTGAGCCAACGCGAGGCCGGCTGCGTGGCGGTGAGTGCCACGCCAGCATGCTTGGCAATGGCGACCTCGGCAGGATGAATCTCAGCGTCTTCCTCACCCGGCAGGCGAATCGCCAACGACAGCACGCCCTCGTTACGGCCCCGGAACATGGCCAGCGCACGATGCGAAGGCACTTTGGCGAACGATTCGTCGTGCTCGAAGTAATCGGAGAACTTCGCGCCCTCCTGCTCCTTGCCACTCATCACACGCGAAACAAGTTGCCCTTCACTCCACAGCCGCTCGCGCAGCAGCCCAACCAACTCGGGATCTTCGCTGAACTGTTCCATGAGGATCTGTTTGGCGCCATCCAATGCAGCCTTGGCGTCCTCGATGGCGGGCGTATCGCCTTCAGCGGCGCGAACATATTTTGCCGCTTCGGTCTCGGGATCGAGATCGGGATCGGCCAACAGCGCCTCGGCTAAGGGTGCGAGCCCGGCCTCCCGAGCGATCTGCGCCTTGGTGCGGCGCTTCTTCTTATAAGGTAGGTATAGATCCTCGAGGCGCTGCTTGGTATCGGCAGCCTGGATCAATGCCGCCAGAGCGTCGGTCAATTTGCCCTGTTCGTCGATGCTGGCAAGCACCGCGACACGGCGTTCCTCCAGCTCACGCAAATAGCGCAGACGCTCTTCCAGCGTGCGTAGTTGAATGTCATCCAGCCCGCCGGTGACTTCCTTACGGTAACGAGAGATGAAGGGCACGGTAGCGCCGTCGTCGAGCAGAGCCACAGCAGCACTGATCTGCTGGGAACGAACGGCGAGCTCTTCGGCGAGCCGAGAAACGATCTTGAGATTGGCGTCCATGATGTCCTTGACGTTCTCCGGGCCGGGCGCGAGACGCTCGGCAAAACCTCGGCCCGCGATAACGCGGGCCGTCATGTCGAAAGCCGTTTGTCGAAAACGACCTGTCACAGAAGTGGCGACAAGGTATCACAACCGCCGGCGCGACGCAGATGGCGCTTCCTTATCCCGTCTCGTCGGGCACGAACCGCAGCGCCAGGCCATTGTTGCACCAGCGCAGGCCGGTCGGCTCGGGACCGTCCTCGAAGACGTGGCCCTGATGCCCGCCACAACGCGCGCAGTGGTACTCGGTACGTGGAATCAGCAACACGAAGTCCAGTTCTGTCAGCAGGTGGCCTTCGATATGGTCGAAGAAGCTCGGCCAGCCAGTGCCGGAGTCATACTTGGTCCGCGAGGAGAAAAGCGGCAAGTCACAACCGGCACAGCGATATTCACCGGCGCGCGTCTCCTTGTCGAGCGGACTGCTACCTGCCGGCTCGGTATCGGCCTCACGCAGAATACGATAGCGCTCTTTGCTGAGTCGCTCGCGCCACTCGGCGTCATCGAGCGTGAGCACCTCGACATCCGCGCCCCGTTCCAGCGACAACTTGGGGCGTGCCAGGACGAAACCCGGCACTGCACCCAGGATTCCCGCGACACCCAACCAGCCCAAAAAACGACGGCGATGCATGACGTGTCCTCCTTGCGATACATAACGGGGAGAGCCGATGGCCGACTCTCCCCGTTAGAGGCGAATTCCACTGAATGGTTCGCTTCGTCAGGTCAGCGCAGGACCGGCGGCAACAATATCCTCGTCGACGCCTTCGAACTTGGCGAAGTTGGCGATGAACTTGTCTGCCAATACGCGCATGTGGCGTTCGTAGTCGGCGCTATCCGGCCACGCCTGACGCGGGTCGAGCAGCGTCGAGTCGACGCCCGGCACGGCCACCGGCACGTCCAGGTTCAATCCCTCGATGTGACGCGTCTCGACGTCCTTGAGGTCGCCGTTCTGGATCGCCGCGATGATCGCCCGTGTGGTGGGAATGCTGAAGCGCGAGCCACCCTCGCCGTAGGCGCCACCGGTCCAACCGGTGTTGACTAGGTATACACGCGACTCGAAGGCCTCGACGCGCTTGACCAGCAGATCGGCGTACTCGCGCGCCGGACGCGGGAAGAACGGCGCACCGAAGCAGGTCGAAAACGTCGCTTCCAGACCGGCAGAGGCGCCCATTTCGGTGGAGCCGACTTTGGCGGTGTAGCCGGATAGGAAGTGATAGGCGGCAGCTTCCTTGGACAATAGCGACACCGGCGGCAGCACCCCGCTCATGTCGCAGGTCAAAAAGATGATCGCATTGGGCTCGCCGGCCAGGTTCTCGGGCACGCGCTTGTCGATGTGCTCGAGCGGATAGGCGGCGCGGGAATTCTGGGTCAGGCCGTCATCGCTATAATCGGGATGGCGACACTCATCGAGGACCACATTCTCGAGCACCGTACCGAAGCGAATGGCCTTCCAGATGAGAGGCTCATTCTTCTCCGAGAGGTCGATGCATTTGGCGTAGCAGCCGCCTTCCAGATTGAATACGGTGCCCTCTCCCCAACCATGCTCGTCGTCGCCGATCAGGTAGCGTTCAGGATCAGCGGAGAGCGTGGTCTTGCCGGTGCCCGAAAGACCGAAGAACAGCGTGGTTTCGCCATCCTCACCAACGTTGGCGCTGCAGTGCATGGGCAGTACGTCTTTCTCGGGCAACAGGAAGTTTTGCACCGAGAACATGGCCTTCTTCATCTCGCCGGCGTAGCGCATGCCGGCGATAAGCACGCGGCGCCGGGCGAAGTTGAGGATCACCGTGCCGTCGGAGTTCGTGCCGTCACGCTCGGGCACGCACTCGAAATGCGGCGCATTGAGGATGGTCCACTCGCTCTTGCCCTTGGGGTTGTAGCCTTCGGGACGCACGAACAAGTTCCGCCCGAAAAGATTGTGCCAGGCGGTCTCGGTGGTGACACGAATCGGCAGGTAATACTCGGGGTCGGCACCGACATGCAATTCGGAGACGAAGTTGTCACCCTCGGCCAAGTAATCCTCGACACGCTCCCACAGCGCGTCGAACTTGTCGGCGTCGAACGGCTGATTGACGCTTCCCCAGTCGATCAAGTCCGCCGTGGAGGGCTCCTTGACGACGAAACGATCCTTCGGGGAGCGGCCGGTCCGCCGTCCGGTATTCGCCACGAAGGCACCGTTGTCGGCGAGATGGCCTTCACCGCGCACGATGGCATGCTCGATCAACGCGGCGCTGCTCAGATTGGTATGGGTTTGCACGGGACGTGCCTCGTGGGTTGCCGGGGAGGCGGCTGGGGTCGTGGTCATTATCGTGTCCTGGGCCCGGAGGGCGTTTCTCTCTCGTTAACCGATGCTTACTCGCCAGGGCCACCCGGACAATGGATTGCCTCTTGTGAGGACAAGGCGAGACTGAGGGGCCGTCATTATGGCAAAAAGGCTCTGCGCGGAAAACGTCGCCAGCACGGTAATGACACCGCGCGCACTTGGGCATGACGCGCGTCAGATCAATGCAGGGTCGAGGCGTCGGCGCCCGGCGACTCGATCAGCGCCTCGATATCGGCGGCATTGAAGCGATAATGGCTATGACAGAAGTGGCATTGCGTTTCCACTTCGCCTTGTTCGCGCACGATGCTGCGCAATTCCTCGGCACCCAAGCCATGCAGCGCATTGGCGATGCGCTCGCGCGTACAGGTACAACCGAAGCGTAGCGTCTTGGGGTCGAAGACGCGGGTCTGTTCCTCATGAAAGAGGCGATGGAGCAGCTCGCGTTGCTCGAGGTCGAGCAATTCCGCATCGCTCAGCGTGGTGGCCAGATGCGCGGTGCGCTCCCAGGCATCAGGATCGCTGTTGGCCTCATCGTCGGGCAGTTGCTGCAGCAGCATTCCCGCCGCACGGCGACCATCGGCCGCCAACCACAGGCGAGTGGCCAGCTGTTCGGAACGCGCGAAGTAGTCCTCCAGGCAGGCGGCCAGGCTATCGGCCTCGACGGCGACGATGCCCTGATAGCGCTGCCCCTCGCGAGGGTCGAGCGTGATCACGATCTGCGCCTCGCCAACCAGGGACGTGAGCGAGGTGTTTTCCTCGGGAAGTGCCGCTTCATCGTCAAGACGCGCGATAGCACGCAAGTCGCCCCCGGGATTGGACTCCGCCATCAGCAAACGCACGGCGCCCTGGCCACGTACCTCAAGGCTTACGGTGCCATCGAGCTTGACTGTCTCGGTGAGCAGAGCCACGGCGCTCAATAACTCGCCTAGCTGACGGCTTACGGCCTCGGGATAAGCATGCTTGTCGAGTACCTCGGCGTAAGCCTGCTGCAAGTTGACGATTTCACCGCGCACGTTGGTATCGTCGAAAAGAAAACGTTGGATCTGGTCGGTCATGATGGTTCGTCGTCAGGTTGGAAAGGCCGAAAGGGATGCCATGCCGGCATTCAATCATCGAAGCCATGGCGCTGGAAGTCTTGAATCGCACGGCGTTGCTTCTTGTCGGGGCGGCCACGTGGCCCTTGCATGCTTTGATTGGCCAGACGCCGATTCTGGGCTTCGCGCTCACGTCGCGCCTGGCTCGACGACGTTTCGCGGTAGAGCTCGCGAGCCTCGGCGGCGCCGCGGCGCTGACCGGAGAGCCCCGTCACTTCGACTTCGAGGGTGTCCCAGCCTTGCGGCACCCTGAGCAAGGCACCGAGCTCGACCGCCTTGCTGGTCTTCACACGCCCACCATTGTAGTGGACCTTGCCACCTTCAATGGCTTTCTTGGCCAGGCCACGCGTTTTGAAGAAGCGTGCCGCCCATAGCCACTTGTCGATACGGATCGTGTCGCTCATATCTCTCCCTGCATCGCCGCCTCAAGACGCGAGAACGCCCTACGAACGAAACGTGTAACGTGGGCGCCGAAGGGCGACTTTTCAAGGCGGGATGAGGAGCGATCAACGGCGCGATGCACTCGGCATATCCTGCGGCAAGAGCGTGGCGAAACGCTCCAGAGCGATGAAATTTTCCAGCTCGCGCTCGGGTCGTTGGCTGTCCGGCTGCTTGATGCCCAGCAGATAGCGAATGCCGTATTCGCGCGCGCTTTCCAACACCGCGGGGTTGTCATCGATGAACAAGGTACGCGCGGGCTCGAACGGCTCGATATCCTGCAACGCGAACCAGAACTCGGGCGCTTCCTTGGCGACACCCACGTCCGCCGACGAGACGATGGCATCGAGGTACCCTTCAAGCCCGGTCAGCGGTAACTTGAGCGCCAAACTTTCACGGTCGGCGTTGGTCGCCAGCACGACACGGGGATGCGCCTTCTTGAGCCATTTGAGGAAATCCAGCGCATCGCCGCGCAAGCCGATCAAGTGCTGTACCTCACGCTTGAGCGCGACCACATCGACGCCCAGCTCGCGACTCCAGTAGGCCAGGCTGTACCAGTTGAGCGTGCCCTGCTCGCCGATGATACGTGAACGTAGCGTATCGGCATGATGGGCATCCAGCTTGTGCAGTTCCACATAGCGCTGCGGCAAGTGTTCTAGCCAGAAATGGCTATCGAAATGCAAGTCCAACAGTGTGCCATCCATGTCGAGCAGCACAGTGTCGATGGCGTTCCAGTCAACCATGATGGGCTCCCGCCAGGGTGGATATCGAACCTAAAGCTCTCTTATTGTACGCTGCATGATAGCTACCCGCACGGAGACACCATGGCCTTTTCTTCCCATCGGGATGGCGGCATACCGCCCGAAGACACCGGCGTGGGCCATCCCAAGCCACGCCTCTTGAACCGTCGTGAAGTCGCCCGCACCCGCCTGTTCGCCGTCGAAGAACTCGAGTTGCGCTTCGACAACGGCGCCGAGCGCACTTTTGAACGCCTCACGGGCAGCGGTAATGGCCATGGCGGTGGCGCCGTGATGATCGTCGCCATGACGGACCCGGAGCATGTGTTGCTGATTCATGAATATGCTGCGGGTTTCGATGACTATGCCCTGACCTTGCCCAAGGGGCTCGTCGATCCCGGTGAGGACATCGTCAGTGCGGCCAATCGCGAGCTAATGGAAGAATGCGGCATGGGTGCGCAACGCATCGAACCGCTGGTGGAACTCTCCCTGGCGCCCAATTACATGAGCCACCGCATCCATGTGATGCTCGCCACCGACCTTTATGAGAAGCGCTTGCCCGGCGATGAACCGGAGCCCTTGATCGTCGAACGTCATCCTATTGAGGATATCGCCTCCCTATTGGCGCGGGAGGATTTCCACGAAGGACGCGCCATCGCCGCCCTATTCATCGCACGCGACCGATTGCGTAACGAGCGCACCCACGAACAGTGGTGGTGAGCCACCGTCCAAACGCGACGAAGCCCCGCCGTGGCGGGGCTTCATCGTATCGCTTCCTAGCGTGACAGTGGCCCAGTCCATGGACCATCAAAACGATCATTCTTCGGGATCGACATCCTGCGCGGAATCCACACCGTGGTTGTCTGCCGGATCATCCATGCTTTCCGGTACCGGACCATCATCCGCATCGGGAGCCGCGGCAGTGCCACCCTGTGCAGCAGTGTCACCCTGCTCGGTATTCGCCGAGCCGGTTTCGGTGCTCAGGCCTTCCTGATCACCACCGGGGATGCTGTCTTCTCCGTCGACATATCCTTCGGTTTCACCACTGACGGTACCACCTTCAACTTTGGTAGACCCTTCCGCGGTGTTGGCTGACCCTTTCTCACTGCTGACATCCGGCGCCGAATCATCTTGCGCGAAGGCACCCGCAGTGGGCAGTGCTAGGAGCGCGGCGAAGGTCAGTGCGGTCAGTTGCTGTTTCATGCGAATCCTCCTTAATCCTTTACGCCTTCACATTCAGGTGAAGTGTGTGGGTTATGCGAGTAAAAGGTTATCGCTCAACCCTATACAGACCCTAGACAAGGTATTCGCATGATGCAAGGAAAAACCACCTACCGAGCGCCTGCTCGAAAGCCTCAATGCGCCACCAAGTGCTCGAAAGCCCCGTGTTGCGCACTGCGTCGACCCGCTTCGAGCACCTGCATCACCGCCAGGGCTTGCTCCGCTGGTACGGGGTTCTTCCCCTGCCCCCGTATCGCTTCGCGAACGCCCGCATAATACGCCGGATAATTGCCCGCGCGTGTAGGCACTTCCCGCAATTCAGGGCGCGCACCGGCGTCGTGCACATTGGTCACCGTATGCAGCCCATGCTGATGATCTTCGCCCCATCCCGGCGTGGGCAGACGCTCGCCGCGCTTGAGCATCTCCTCCTGCGGGTCGAGCCCATGCTTGACGTAGCTACCATGCGTGCCATACACGGAGAAGCGTGGTGCAGGCGCCGCCATCAGACTGCCAGCATGCAGAATGATCCGCTGCTGCCCATAGCGGAGCACGGCATGAAAATAATCGTCGACCTGTGCACCGTCGCGCTGGCACGCCTGATCGAGCAAGATCTCCTCGGGCATACCGAACAGTACCAACGCCTGATCGATCAAATGCGGCCCCAAGTCATACCAGATGCCACCCCCCGGGGCGGCCGATTCACGCCAGCGCGTCTTGACCTCGGGCCGGTAACGGTCGAAATGCGATTCGAAATGCGCGATACGCCCCAGATCGCCACTCTCGAGCAGGTCCCGCACGGTCAGGAAGTCCGCATCCCAACGCCGATTGTGGAAGACAGAAAGCAGCTTGCCCGCCCGCGAGGCTTGTTCGACCAGTGACGTCGCCTCGTCGAGGGTGACCGTGAAGGGCTTGTCGATCACCACATGCTTTCCGGCGGACAGGGCCGCACTCGCCAGATCGTAGTGCGTATCGTTGGGGGTGGGGATCACCACCAGATCGATATCGTCGCGCGCGAAGAGCGCGGCCGCGCTGGCTTCGACCTCAACCTGCGGCCAATCGGCCGCCACCTTAGCGGCATCGCTGCTGGAGATTGCTCGCAATGTCATGCCGTCATCCGCCATCAACAGCGGTGCATGAAACGTCTTGCTGGCAAAACCGTAACCTACCAACCCCACATTGATCTTGTTGGTCATGCGTGAATCCCTTCTGCTCCTGCGCCCTCGGGCGTCAACCCACAGGACGGCGCGATGATGCCCACCCGTACGCGCGGTGACAAAGCGTCACTAAAAACCTCGGCGACTTGGCTTACGAGCGCCATACTGAAAGCTGGGCTTCACTCACCCTGCCACGTTACCGGGAGAGACGTTATGTGTTGCTCGGAAGAGAGTCTCGAGCTGCTACTGGAAACATTATGGTACGACATCGAGCAATGGCTAATGATGGATGACGCCGCTCAGGCTTGGCAACTTGCCGCCTGACGTGGCGTCCCCCCCCCCCTATTTCGAGGCTGCCCCCGGCCTTTCGTGGCGAGCCTTGTCTGGCGATGATTGCCCGTCACTGGCAGCGGCCACATGCTCGGTCCGTGAAGCCGACGATGTCTGTCCTACACTGAAGGGACGAATTTCACCATTGGGGACATCATCATGCGTCACACACCCCGTAACGTTACCCAGAAGCTGATCGCCTCGCACCTCGTCAGCGGCGACATGACGCCGGGCGCAGCCATAGGCCTGAAAATCGACCAGACCCTCACTCAGGATGCCACCGGCACCATGGTAATGCTGGAGCTGGAAGCCATGGCGCTCGACCGCGTCAAGACAGAGGTCTCCGCCCAGTACGTCGATCACAATCTGATTCAGGAAGACAACAAGAACCCGGACGACCACCGCTTTCTACAGACCTCGGCGGAACGTCTCGGTGTGTGGTTTTCACGCCCGGGCAACGGCGTCAGCCACCCCACACACCAGCAACGCTTCGGCAAGCCCGGCAAGACCCTGCTGGGATCCGACAGCCATACCCCGGCCGCCGGCTCGCTGGGCATGCTGGCAATCGGCGCCGGCGGCATCGACGTCGCCATGGCGATGGCCGGCGAGCCCTTCCATACGCGCATGCCAGAAGTCTGGGGCGTGCGTCTCGAGGGCCATCTGCCCGACTGGGTCAGTGCCAAGGACGTGATTCTCGAGATGCTACGCCGCCATGGCGTCAGCGGCGGCGTGGGACGCATCATCGAATATTATGGTCCCGGCCTCGAGCAGCTTTCGGCGATGGACCGCCATGTCATCGCCAACATGGGCGCGGAACTCGGTGCCACTACCAGCGTATTCCCCTCCGATACGGCGGTGAAGGCGTTCCTCATTGCCGAGGGGCGCGGCGAGGATTGGCACGAACTGTTGCCGGACGACGGATGCAGCTACGACCGCCACGAGACGCTCGACCTATCGCAACTCGAGCCTCTGATTGCCACCCCATCGAGCCCCGGCAATGTCGTCCCCGTTCGCGAGGTAGCCGGCCAGCCGTTATCGCAGGCGTATGTCGGTTCTTCAGCCAATCCTGGCTACCGCGACTTCGCTATCGTCGCCGCCATGCTCAAGGATCAAACCATCGACGATAACGTCTCGTTGGAGATCAACCCCACCTCGCGCTCGATTCTCGAAACGCTGACCCGCGACGGCCACCTATTGAGCCTGCTGGGTGCCGGCGCCCGCCTGCACCAGGCCGGCTGCAATGGCTGTATCGGCATGGGGCAGGCGCCAGCCAACGATACCAACAGCCTACGCACGGTGCCGCGCAACTTCCCCGGTCGCTCAGGCACGCGCGAAGACCGCGTCTTCCTGTGTAGCCCGGAAACCGCAGCGGCCTCGGCGCTCAAGGGCATGATCACCGACCCTCGAACGCTGGACATGGCCTACCCACAGGTGCGGGAGCCTGACGACCCGATCATCAACACCCGCACCCTGATCGCTCCCATGGAGGCGTCCAAGGCGCGCAAGGTGCACCTGATCAAGGGACCGAATATCGAGTCGCTGCCGAATTTCGAGCCGCTCGAGACACAGCTGGACCTGCCGGTGCTGGTCAAGGCCGGCGACGATGTCTCCACCGACGAGATCATGCCGGCCGGCGGCGAGGTGTTGCCCTACCGTTCCAACATCCCCAAGATCGCCGAGTTTTCCTTTCGCGGCGTCGTCGACGACTATGCCGACCGTGCCCGCGAGACAGGCGATCATATCGTCATCGGTGGCGAGAATTACGGCCAAGGGTCGAGCAGGGAGCATGCCGCCATCGCCCCGCGCTACTTGGGCATGCGTGTCGTCATCGCCAAGAGCTTTGCCCGTATCCACCACCAGAACCTGGTCAACTTCGGTGTGCTGCCGCTGACCTTCGCCGACGACAACGATTACGATGCGCTCGAGGTCGATACCCGCATCGGCTTCGATAAGCTAAAAGAAGCGCTGGAAGCTGGCGATCCCGTGACGGCGCAGGCTGACGGTAGAACGCTGACGCTCGAACATACCTTGACCCCACGCCAGGTCGAGATCTTGTTCAGCGGCGGCCTGATCGCCTGGATGCGCGACCACAAGGCCGCCTGACAAGCCCACCAATGAAAAGCGGCCCCCGCAGGGGCCGCTTTGGTGATGCAAAGAAAACGCCGCCTCAGTCGTCCAGCGCTTCGGGCAGATCGGTGACTGCCCCTTTAGACGCGGAGCTGACCGTCTTGGCGTACTTGGCCAGCGTGCCACGCGTGTAGCGCGGTGCCGGACGCTTCCAGGCCTCGCGACGCCGATTCATCTCGTCGTCGCTGATATGCAATGTCATCACGTCATTCTCGGCATCGATAGTGATCTCATCATGATCTTCGATCAGACCGATGGGGCCACCCACGAAGGCTTCCGGCGTGATGTGCCCGACCACGAAACCGTGACTGCCGCCGGAGAAACGCCCATCGGTGATCAGTGCGACCTTGTCGCCCAGGCCGCGCCCCATGATCGCCGAAGTTGGCGTCAGCATCTCGCGCATGCCGGGGCCACCCTTGGGACCTTCGTAGCGGATGACCACCACATCCCCGGCAACCACGGTCAGATCATTGATCCGCGCCTGTGCTTCCTCTTCGGAGTTGAAGACTCGCGCACGCCCCGTGAAGCGCGTGCCTTCCTTGCCGGTAATCTTGGCGACCGCGCCTTCCGGTGCCAGATTGCCATAGAGAACGCGCAAGTGGCTGGAGGTTTTGACCGGCTTGTCGAGCGGCTTGATGATGTCCTGATCCATCGGGTACGGCGCCACATCGGCCAGATTCTCGGCCAGCGTGTTACCAGTCACGGTCAGGCAGTCGCCGTGGAGCAAGCCCGCGTCGAGCAGGATCTTCATCATCGGCTGGATACCACCGATGGCTACCAGCTCACTCATCATGTAGTGGCCGCTCGGACGCACGTCCGCCAACACTGGCACGCGTTTGCCGATCTCGGTGAAGTCGTCGAGCGAGAGCTCGACGCCAATGGTGTTGGCAATCGCCAGCAAGTGCAGCACGGCGTTGGTCGAACCGCCCAGCGCGATGACCACGGTAATGGCGTTCTCGAACGCCTTGCGGGTCATGATGTCGGAAGGCTTGAGATCCAGTTCGAGCAGCTTGAGCACGGCTTCGCCAGCGGCGCGGCAATCGTCGTTCTTGGTCTGCGAGACCGCTTCCTGCGCCGAGGAGTTGGGCAGGCTCATGCCCATGGCCTCGATAGCCGACGCCATGGTGTTGGCGGTGTACATGCCACCGCAGGAGCCCGGCCCCGGAATCGCCGTCTCCTCGATCTGCTTGACGTCGATCAGTGACATGTTGCCCTGAGAATAGGCACCCATCGCCTCGAACACCGAGACGATATCGGTATGCCCGGCGCCGGGCTGGATGGTGCCGCCATAGACGAAGATGCTGGGGCGATCGAGACGCGCCAGACCGATCATGCAGCCCGGCATGTTCTTGTCGCAGCCACCGATGGCGACCACGCCGTCGAAGCCCTCGCAGCCGGAAACGGCTTCGATGGAGTCGGCGATGATCTCGCGCGAGGCCATCGAGTACTTCATGCCCTCGGTGCCGTTGGCGATACCGTCGGAGATGGTGATGGTATTGAACACCACGCCCTTGCCCCCGGCGGCGTCGGCGCCGTCACTAGCTGCATCCGCCAGCACGTTGATATGGCTGTTGCACGGTGTGACGCGACTCCAGGTCGACGCGATACCCACCTGCGGCTTCTTGAAATCCTCATCGGTAAAGCCTACCGCACGTAGCATGGCGCGACTGGCCGCCTTGCCCGGGCCGTCGACCACATTGGCGGAATGGCGGCGACGCGGATCGGCGTTCTCCGGAAAGTCCTGCTGGCTCATCAAGTGCTCCTTTTCGTCTGGTAGGCCCGAGGGCGAATTATGGGCGACGCATGCCGGCTGGGATGATGCAGCGATAAGACGAGCGACGTGCGTCCAATGTCACGGTCACATGACGTTGCGCGGGCCTCGTGTTTCTTGGGTAAGGCGGCTCTCGTGAAGCGGCTCTTCTAGTGAAACGACCTGGATAAAGCGACTCGCCATGCCCCGCGCAGAAAGGGGTACGTCCATTGTAACGACGTTGGGCGCGATCGGACATCCGATCGCGCCCAATAGTGAGCACGTGAACACGCTCCTTCAGGCAGCGCCTATACGACTAGCCGAAGACCACCTTAGCCACGTCCCGGTAGCGATTGGCGAAGTGCACGGTCATCCCCTGCTTGAGATAATCGGGCAGCTCCTCATAATCGCGACGGTTGGGCTCGGGCAGAATCAGCTCGAAGATATCGCTGCGCCGCGCGGCAATCACCTTCTCGCGAATACCCCCCACCGGCAGCACCTGGCCGCTCAGCGTCAACTCGCCGGTCATCGCCAGGGGGCGGGCCAGGGGCTGCTGCTTGGCCAGCGACAGCAGAGCCGTGGTCATCGTCACGCCAGCCGAGGGGCCATCCTTGGGCGTGGCACCCTCGGGCACGTGCATATGCACATGCGCCTCGTCGAAGAAGGTCGAGTCGGCGCCGAACTCCTTGAGATGCGCCATCGTATAGCTATAGGCGATGTTCGCCGACTCCTGCATCACGTCGCCCAACTGGCCGGTGAGCTTGAGACCGCGCGATTTCGCGTGCACGCGTGCCGCTTCGACCGGCAACGTCGCCCCGCCCATCGAGGTCCATGCCAGCCCGGTGACCACGCCGACGCCCTTGAGCACTTTTTCCTTACGGAACGTCGGCGCACCCAGGAAGTCCTCGAGGTTGTTGACCGAGATCTTGACCGTATCCTGCTCGTTTTCGAGCATCGTCACCGCCGCCTTGCGCACGATGCGGTGCAGCTGCTTTTCCAACTGACGCACCCCAGCCTCGCGCGCATAGCCTTCGATCACGCGTCTGAGTGCGGCATCGGTGAGGTTGATGCGCTTCTTGGGAATGCGATCGCGCTCGAGCAGCTTGGGCCACAGATGGTGCTTGGCGATGGCCATCTTTTCCTCGGCGATGTAGCCCGACAGGCGGATTTGCTCCATACGGTCGAGCAGCGCCGGCGGCAACGAATCCAGCGTGTTGGCGGTGCAGACGAACAGTACCTTGGAAAGATCCATACGCACGTCGAGATAATGATCGAGGAAATCGACGTTTTGCTCAGGATCGAGCACTTCGAGCAGCGCCGAGGCGGGATCGCCCTGGAACGACTGCCCCATCTTGTCGACCTCATCGAGCATGATCACCGGATTTTCGACCTCGACTTCCTTGAGCGCCTGCACCAGCTTGCCTGGCATCGCGCCGATATAGGTCCGCCGATGGCCTTTGATCTCAGCCTCGTCGCGCATGCCGCCTACCGAGAAGCGATAGAACTCGCGTCCCAAGGCTTCGGCGATGGAGCGCCCCACCGAGGTCTTGCCCACGCCTGGAGGGCCGACCAACAGTAGGATCGAGCCACCGACATCACCCTTGAAGGTACCTTCGGCGAGGAACTCGACGATGCGCTCTTTGACGTCCGTCAGGCCATCATGGTCGCGATCGAGAATCTTGCGCGCTCGGGGCAGATCGAGCTGGTCCTCGGAGGTGATCCCCCACGGCAGCGACGTCAACCAATCCAGGTAGTTGCGCGTGGTGCCGTATTCCGGCGAGCCGGTCTCGAGCACCGAGAGCTTGCCCAGCTCGTCCTCGATGCGCTCCATGACGCGCTCGGGCACTTCCAGGTTCTCGAGACGTTCGCGGAACGTATCGACATCGTTATCGCGATCGTCCTTGGAGATGCCCAGTTCGCGCTGGATGACCTTGAGTTGTTCTCGCAGGAAGAACTCGCGCTGGCGGTCCTGCATCTGCGCGTTGACCTGCTCGCTGATCTCGCTTTGCAGCTGCGCCACCTCGATTTCCTTGCGCAGCAGCGGCAGCACCTTCTGCATGCGTGCCATCACCGGCAGCGTCTCGAGTACTTCCTGCAACTCGGGCCCTTTGGCCGAGGTGATGGCCGCGGCGAAGTCGGTCAGCGGCCCAGGCTCATGAGGGCTGAAGCGATTGAGATAATGCTTGAGCTCTTCACCGTACAGCGGATTGATCGGCAGTAATTCCTTGATGCCATTGATCATCGCCATGGCATAGGCGCGAGCTTCCTCGTCACTGGCCTCGATGGATTCCTTGGGATAGGTGACCTCGACCAAGTACGGCGGGGTCTTCGACAACCAGCGAACGATGCGAAAACGCCGCACCCCTTGGGCGATGAACTGGATCTGCTGTTCTTCGGTCTGTGAGCGGTGGACCTTTACCGCCGTACCGATCTCCGGGAAGTCACCGGGCCCTAGCTCATCGACACCGGAATCGCCGACGAAAGCCACCCCGACGCTTTGGTGCGGCGTATTGCCGACCCGCTCCATGGTGTCTTCCCAGCGTTCGCGGTGGATGACCAGTGGCTGCACCTGTGCAGGAAAGAACGGTCGGTTGTGAATCGGCAGTAGGTAGAGGCGCTCGGGCAGGTAGTCCTGCGTCGGCACCACCGCGCGTCCTTGGGAGGTCGATTCCTGCCCGTCTCGCGTCGAGGAATTTTCCTCTTCGGCGTCTTGCCGGGCCTCTTCGAGTTCGGCGTAAAAATCCCGGGATTGATCCTGATCGCGTTCGCTCATCATTCACCTTGAAAGTCGTCGGGCAAATTGCCCGTTTGCCAAGAGGAATGCGGGCGTCACCGGCGAACTTCAAGCCTACGTGGGATGATGCTTACCAACGCAGCGCACGCTCATTGACGCGCCATTGGCCGGCGTCGACGCGAAAAACCAAGCGCGGCGTTTCCGGTGGAAGCCCCAGATGCAGGGCCAAAAGCGCCGGCGCATCGACAAGCGTGATATGACCATCGAGACGTTGCTGGAGATGGCGCCAGAAGGCGGGAGATGTCACCGGAGTGGCCATCAGAGAGGCCGATTCGTCACCGTCGAGCGTCAACTCTCCGAAGGCGCGGCTGTCGATGCCGAAGGCCTCGCTGGTCACTTGCAGGGTCTCCAGCGTGAGTCGCGGTGAATCGCGCAGCACATTCACTATCAAAGGGGTCAACCGCGCCCACCGCGACGTCGCGTCGACCGAGGCCACGTCACGGCCACTGCCAGCGCCCAAACCCTTTTCATGAATGCGTGCGATTAGAGCACGCAGGGCATCGGCATCGACGCGCTCCAATCCCAGCGACATGCGTCCCGAGGCCACCGACTGTCCCGCCACGGCGATATTCGCCACGTTGCCTTCACCATGATAGCCGAAGGTATCATCGTCGAGGCGCAGATCGGCCTCGAAGTCCAGTGCGTTCAGCGAGAACGGCGCACCCTCGTGCCAGGCCAGCGACGCCAGGGACAGGTCCATGCTGTGATGGAAGTTTTGCGCGTCGCCCCGGTGACGACCCTCGACGTCGAACTTCCCGAGTTCGAGCGACGCCTCGCCCAACGATACGCGCCACGGCGCCGAGCGTAAGTGATAACGCACATCCCCGGCATGCCCATTCAACATCAGCTCGCCGGCGCCGACTTCCAGCGACGCTGCCTGGGGCAGCACACCACGTGAGGTGAACGCAGACCATGTCAGCCGCCCTTTCATATCGCCCGATAACGTTCGATAGGTCGCCTGCCATGTCGGGGCGACATCCGCTGCCAACAGCGTCTCCCCTGCGCGAGTCACAACCGCTTCACCATCGAGATGGCTGCTCAGAACGCCATGGCGAACGTGATAAGGGAGCGCCACACGCAGCGAACTGCCTTCCACCACAACGGTTTCCAGACGCAGAACGCCGGAGGAATGCCACCACCCTTGTTCGACATCATGCCGAGAGGCCTGCCATCCCTCACGAGCGTCCAGCCGTGCGGTCAGGCGTTCCAGCGCCTGTTCACCGGCATGACTCGACCACGCCTGCGCCGCGCACCAACCAATGCCGAACAACAAAAGCAGGCAGCCCCCGCCGATCCAGCGTTTTTTGTGCATTATGATGTCTCCAGATGAAGCGAGGCGCGTGCACGCCTCTTCAGGCGGGCATGTCATTGGCCATGCGCAACGCTTGACGCGACGAGGTGATGGTGGGGCGCAGCATTCTCCACTGCCGACCGGCTTCGTCCGAATCCGCCTGGCGCGCCGTGCGCTCCAGGCAATCACTGCCGTGTACCAGGCGCGTCAAGGCCAGCGACGATGACTCGCCCTTGAGGCGATGTGCCAGTTCAGCCGTGCGCGTCATATCTGCGTCGGCGACGGCCGCCTCGAGCGCCTCCTCCAGCACCCGCGACTGATACTGCCAGGCCGCCACCAGTGCGCTACGCTGCGCCGCACCCAACGTGTCACCAAGCATCGCGAATTCCTGGCGATCGAGGAGTGCCGGTAGCGTATCCGCCGACGCCGTCACGGCAGACGAGCGCACTTCGTCAGGCGTGATCGTCTCTTCCAGATCACGTACGCCGAAGCGCACGAGGATATCGACCAGGACGTGCTGGCGTATGGGCTTCGTCAACACCTCCGCCATGCCGGAGGCCAAAGCGCGTTGGTGTTCTTGGGTGGTGACGCTCGCGGTCATCGCGACCAGAGGGGTGGCCTGGTTGGGACCGTTCTGGGCAATGATCCGTCGTGCCGTCTCCGGCCCATCGAGCTTGGGCATACGAATATCCAGGAAAATCAAGGCGAATGGCGTGTGCTCGGTCAGTTCCAAGGCCGCTTCACCGCTGTCGGCGATATGCACCGTATGTCCAAGACGTTCGAGCATGGCCACGGCCACCTGGCGATTGACGGGATTGTCCTCAATCACCAGCAGGGGCGCCGTACGTGCCGCTGTCGCGTTCCATGTTTCTCCTGATGGAATGTGCTTTCCATCCTTACCGGCGTCGTGGGGCAATGGCAGCTCGAACCAGAAGCGGCTGCCCTGGTTGGCCGGACTCGAGACGCCGATACGCCCCTGCATGGCTTCCACCAGACGCTTGCTGATGGCCAGCCCCAGGCCGGTCCCATTCTGCGTGGCTGCTCCCTGGTAAAAAGGCTGAAACAAACGTTCGCGGTCGACATCCTCGATGCCGCAACCGGTGTCGCTTACCTCGAAATGTATCCAATCGCCACGCATCGGTTTGACGATCAGCGTCACGCTACCTTGCCGCGTAAACTTGAGCGCGTTGGAGAGAAGGTTGAGCAACACCTGGCGCAAGCGCCCCACATCGCCGACCAGATACTCGGGTAACGCCGGCGAGACGACACTCGCGAACTCGACACATGTGGCGCGCGGCTCGAGCAATCGCATCAAGGACCCGACAAGCTCGGGGAGAGAAAACATCTCACGCTCGATGTCCAGATGCCCAGCCTCGATCTTGGAAAAGTCCAGTAGATCGCTGATCAACACCAACAACTGTGAACCGCTGTCGTGGATGGTTTCGACATATTGATGCGAGGTTTCATCCAGCGTGCGCTCGCGCAGTAGTTCCGTCATACCCAGTACACCGTTGAGCGGCGTGCGTATCTCATGGCTGACGGTGGCTAGGAAATCCGATTTGGCCTGGTTGGCGGACTCGGCATGACGCGCGGTGTCCTGAAGCTCCTGGCTCAGATGCTCCAATGCCCGGCGCGCCGCGATATTCTCTCCCGCCTCCTGGAACAGGAAACGGATCACCAATACGGTGGCACCGCACATCAGCAAGATCAGCGCTAGCAAGGCGGCATACAGTGCCAACTGCACTTCACGCTCACGCGTCTTGGATTCGGCGAGATAGGCGTTGACCGACACGACGAGGCGCTCGCTGAGGCCGCTCAGCGTCTGCAAGCGTTCATCTAATGAGGAAAGCTCGGGTGACTCGGGGGACATTCGCGTCAAGGCGGCATCCAGTGCATCGCTGCGCGACAGGATCTCCGGCAACAGCGCGCGCGCTTCGGGCAACGACTGAAAAAGCGCGGCGATTTCGCCTTCGCGTAGCAGATTGATGCGGCTATACAGCAATTCGAAGCGCATGCGCACGTCATCGAACTCGCCCGGATTCTGTTCGGCCTGCAAGACGGCATTGCGCATCTGAATGGTTTCCCGATCCAGCTTGTAGGCCGCCCAGGCGGCGTCGCCGGCAACGCTCTTGGCCAGGACTTCCTGTCGCCAGATGATCAAGCTGACCACCACCAGGGCCGCAACGAAAAACAGGATCGCCGCGCAGGCCCCAAGCTTGAGCCGCATCGGCAAACGCGACACGAGATGGATACGGGAGCGCCAGACCATCATCATTCCACGACAATACGCGCGACCTGCCAGACCGAGCGGAAACGCACTTCCTCAGTCTGCAGTTCGGGGTAATCATCGAAAGGATAGAGCACGAACAACGGGCCGTACTCACGCACCGGCATCGGCTCGCCATCGCGCTGCATGGCTAGAATGACGCCGTACTCTTTTGCCTCGGTCAGCGGTACGTCGGCAGCGAAATCATTCAACGCGACGACGTGCAGCGAATCGCCGCGAGCGCCGACCGCGTCATAAATTGCGCCCAGCAAAGGGCCTTTGAAATGCGATGCACCTGCGGTCCAGGGGGTATGCGTGACGGTAGTGCCTTGTGGCAATGCCTGCAGCATGTCGCGGTCGAAGCGTGCCACACCATTACCGTTGGTACGCGAGATATCCCCCTCCACGGTCAACATGACCTTTCCTTCGGGAGCCGGCAATGGGTGAGCATGTACCACCGACACACAGGACATGAACACAAAGAAGCCAAGTCCGGCCGTCATGCCTCGACGCCTCAGGCATTGCCTCAGCGTCATCAAGATACTCATGATTAGCCGTTCCCATCCGAGTGCGAGCAAAAACGTCATACCGCTATCAATGACCCTACCACCGCAACATGGTGCTTGCATGCCAGACTCGGTTGCCGAATATCGTGGCCGGTCTATTTTCACTCCAGCACCTCGAGACGATCATGACACGTGATGCGGCCTTCGTTTTCGGCAATCAGGTTCTGCCCGAAATACACCTTGCCGCCCTCGCCGCGCCGGTAACCGGCTAGCGTGCGCAAGGGTTCGCGCCCCTCCTTGAACGTACCCGTGGCGGGATCGACGCTAACCATCGCGCAGCGAGCGCATGGCTTGGCGACACGGAAAACGACCTCGCCCAGACGGATGCGTCGCCACTCGTCCTCGGCATACGCCGAGGTACCGGCGATCACCAGGTTGGGGCGAAACTGCGCCATGAGATGCTGCTCAGCCGTGCGCGTGTTGAGATCGGCCAACGAGGCCTCGGAGATCAATAACAGCGGGTAACCATCGGCAAAGCTGACGCGCTGTTCGATGGAGCGCCGATAACGTGCGGATTGCTCACCCAGCCACAACAACCGCGCGGGTTCGCCCGCCACCTCACTGAACCAGGCATCAAGGCGTGCATGCGTGGTCCAGGCATCGAAGTCGTCGGCCCATACCGTAGTGGCGAACGTTGCTAGATCGAAGGCCCCCACCGCCAGTTCCAACGCGGGCAGTTGCGGATGCGACAGGCCCAGCGTTTGACCGTCGAACGTCGCGGTCACGCACTGCAACTGTGGATGCGTGCGGGCGGTCAGGAAGGTGCCATCGGGCTTGGCAACCATGAAACGTCGATCACCCACTATCCCTTCCAAACCGACCCATGCCGATTCTTGCATACGTCCCGCAGTAGATTTGATGGGATAAAGGTGAATCGTGGACAGCGACGCCATGGCAACCTCATTGGGGGCTAGGGGATTGAAAGAGTATTTCTGAGCATTGTCGCAAAAAATACCACCTGCCGCCTCGATAGCGACACGCCATTGCCATTCCCCGGAGCCGCGAAAGCCACCATCAAAAACGCCCGCCTCTCTCGAGGCGGGCGCATTTTGTTACACCACGTACCGACGCGATGTGTCCGTTTACGTCGCAGCGTCGGCGTGCCGGCTCAGTGTCGGCCGCCTGCGGCGTTGCAGCCAGACGACGAGTGCGAATACCGCCAGCCCCGGTATCCACATCCACTCCTTCGGCCAGCGCTCGACGGGGGCTCGAATCGACACGATCTCTTGATCGAAATCGAAGCCCAGTTTCTCCGCCTGGCTATTGAAATCGGTCATGTCGACCAGTGTCTTGCCCTCCTCCTGCATCAAGGTCAGGCCCAGGTTCTGCATACGCTCGCTACCGCTGTCCCCTTCCGGGGCCGGTACCAACATCACGAAACTGGTCGGTGAACCATAGGCATCGAGACCGTCGACACGAACGCGCAGATTGCTATCGTCATCGATAGCGCCTAACGCTTGCTCGAACTGCGCTGGTGGGATGTCCCGATACGGATCATGAATCATGTCCATCCAGAACCCGGGCCGGAACAGCGTGAAAGCCACCAGCAACAGCAGCAGGCTCTCGTACCAGCGGTTTCTCACCACCATATAGCCCTGCGTGGCGGCAGCGAAGATCAGCATTGCCCCCGTTGCCACCACGAAGATCAGTATGCCGTGCCACCAGTTCACATCGATCAATAGCAGATCGGTATTGAAAATGAACAGGAAGGGTAACGCCGCCGTACGCAAGCTGTAATAAAACGCCTGGAAACCGGTGCGAATGGGATCGCCCCCGGAAATCGCCGCAGCGGCGAACGAGGCCAGTCCCACCGGGGGCGTCACATCCGCCATGATGCCGAAATAGAAGACGAACAGATGCACCGCGATCAGCGGTACGATCAAGCCATTCTGCTCACCCAGTTGGACGATGACCGGCGCCAGCAGCGCGGAGACCACGATATAGTTAGCCGTGGTTGGCAGCCCCATGCCCAGAATAAGGCTCAACACCGCCGTCAGCATGAGCATCAGCAACAGATTGCCCATCGACAGCGTCTCGACCAAGCCTGCCAGTACCAGCCCCACGCCGGTCTGAGAGACGGCGCCGACGATAATCCCCGCCGCCGCCGTGGCGATGCCGATGCCGATCATGTTGCGTGCACCGTCGATCAGACCCTCCCAGAGATCGACGACGCCACGCTTGACTTCATTGCCTAGCCCGCCGCGTCCACGGAAAAATGCCTCCAGCGGACGCTGGGTCAGGATGATGACGATCATGAGCACGGTCGCCCAGAACGCCGAGAGCCCTGGCGACAAGCGCTCCACCATCAGGCACCACACCAGCACCACGACAGGCAGTAGAAAATAAAGCCCTACCATCACCGTAGGCCGCGTTTGCGGAAGCACTGAAATATCGCTATTGGCATCGTCCTTCTCAAGCTCGGGGTAACGCGACCCTAGCTTGAGCAGCGCCACATAGATCACCGCCAGCCCGGCGGCGGCCACCCACGGCATGGCCTCACCCAACACCGGCTTGAGCCATCCCAACCCGTAATACACGATCAGCGCCAAGGCCATGATCCCCACCAGCCCGGTCAGGAAACCGACGAATTTCTGAAGCCATGGACGTACGGGATTGCTGCTCTCGAGCCCGCGCATATTGGCCTTGAGCGCCTCGAGGTGAACGATGTAGATCAGCGCTATATAGGAGATCAATGCCGGCAGGAAGGCATGCTTGATGACTTCAACATACGAAATACCCACATACTCGACCATCAAGAAGGCCGCGGCCCCCATCACCGGCGGCATGATCTGACCATTGACCGACGACGAGACCTCGACCGCACCGGCTTTGGTGGGGCTAAAGCCGACGCGCTTCATCATGGGAATGGTAAAAGTACCGGTCGTCACGGTATTGGCAATCGAGGAGCCCGAAATAAGGCCGGTCATGCCCGAGGCGACGACAGCCGCCTTGGCCGGACCGCCGCGATAGTGGCCCAGCATCGAAAACGCCATCTTGATGAAATAATTGCCGGCCCCGGCCTTATCCAGCAAGGCACCGAACAATACGAACAGGAACACGAAGCTCGTCGACACGCCCAAGGCGATGCCGAACACGCCTTGCGATGTTAGCCACTGGTGATTGACCAGGCCATACAGGCTCACCCCGCGATGCGCTAACATCCCCGGCATGTAGGGGCCTGCCAGTGAATAGACGATGAACACTATCGCCACGATCATCAACGGCGGTCCAAGCGCACGCCGCGTGGCTTCCAACAGTAGCAACAAACCGATCACACCGATGATGACGTCCTGCAGGATCGGCGCACCAGGGCGTTGCGCAAGTTGCTCGTAAAAGAAATACATGTAGGACGCCGCGAAAGCGCCTACCAGTGCCAGCCCCCAATCTAACAACGGCACCCTTTCGCGGGGTGAACGCTTGAAGGCCGGATAAGACATGAAAGCCAGAAAGATGGCAAAGGCCAGATGGATGGAACGTGCCTCCGTGGCACTGAACACCCCAAAGCCGAATACGAAGGGTAAGGGCGACGCGATCCAGAGCTGGAACAACGACCAGACCGCCGCCACGCAAAGCAGCAGTTTGCCAACCGGCCCCGCGGGCTTGCGAGCCCCAGTCTCGTTGGCAGCCAGTTCTTCAAGCTCGGCTTCTCGCGTGGATGCCGTCGACTTATCGTCTTGCATACTGTTGTCCCGGTGGTGTCGATCAGAGCGTGCTTCGCGCGCCCTGGCCGACCAAAAAACACATCACAGTCGCTTGTTTCATTCGCCACCGCGTGGCCAGAACCAGCGATGCGCGGCGCCGAAGCGGCCGCGCATCGTCTAGCACGACATCAAGCTAACGCTTACAGCCAACCACGCTCTTTATAATAGCGTTTGGCGCCCTCGTGCAGCGGCGCGGAGAGACCGTCGGAAATCATTTCTTCCGGTTCCAGGTTGGCGAAGGCCGGGTGCAGACGCTTGAAACGATCGAAGTTGTCGAACACCGCCTTGACCACTTCGTAGACGACATCGTCATCCACCTTGGAGGAAGTCACGAAAGTCGCCTTGACGCCGAACGTCTCGACATCTTCATCGTTGCCCTTGTACATGCCACCGGGAATGACCGATTTGGCGTAGTAGGGATATTCCTCGACCAAGCCATCCACCGCGTCATCGTTCAGCGGGACGAGGTTGGCATCCACGGTCGTGGTTGCTTCCTGAATCGCGCCATTGGGGTGGCCGACCACATACGCCATAGCATCGATGTTGTTATCCGCCAGCGCCGAGGCCATTTCGGAAGCGCCCAACTCGGAGGCCAGCGAGAACACATCTTTGTCCCAGCCTTCGGCATCCATCAGCACTTCCATGGTGGCGCGCTGACCGGACCCCGGGTTGCCGATGTTGACGCGCTTACCCTTGAGATCTTCGATGCCATGGATGTCAGCATCCTTGCGCGCCAGAACGGTCAGCGGCTCACCGTGCACGGAAAATACCGCACGCAGGTCTTCCATCGGCTGCTTGAAATCACCCTCACCGTTGTAGGCACGATATTGCACGTCGGACTGCGCGACGCCCATGCTCAGTTCATCGGACTTGATGCCGTTGATGTTGGCCACGCTGCCACCGGTAGACGGTGCGTTACAGCGAATGTTGGTGTCTTCCGAGTTGCGGTTGACCAGACGACAGATCGACTGTCCCACCACGTAGTAAACCCCTGTCTGTCCACCTGTCCCGATGGTGACGAAGCGCTCCTGATCTTGAGCCATCGCCGGCGTCGATAGCGCGGCGGCACCCAGCAGGGCCCCGGAGAATAACGCAGCGGTAAAGGCGTAACGTTTCATGCATGCACCTCTTTAACATTATTTTGACGAGCCGATCGCAAGGCCGAGGCCACGACCGACAACCGGGAGCGACCGAAAAGCACCGCGAACGCAGTACACTCCAGCGCCTTCAATTCCCTTGCACTCAGCGTAGGCAATATGTGCCAAAGCCGATAGCCGGCGGGCATGATAACCGCCCGTTGCGCCAACCGGAACAGACGTTTGCCATATTGAGCCTGCCTTCGACCAACGTCTAACTCAATGCCCACATCTATCCCGATAAGACGGTGAGCAACATCTTGACCGACAACGCCATCAGGACAAACGCGAAGATCCGCTTGAGCGCGGACACGGGCAGATGATGGGCGAGCCGAGCGCCCAGGGGTGCGGTGAAGAAGCTCACGCTCGACATCAGGATCACCGCCGGCCAGTAGACGAACCCCAGCGCTCCCACGGGCAATCCAGGTTCTCCCAAGCCGTTGATCAGATAACCGACCGCCCCTGCCAGCGCGATCGGCAACCCCACTGCTGCGGATGTGCCGATCGCACGTCGCATGGAGACGTTGCACCAAGTGAGGAAAGGCACCGTCAACGAACCGCCACCGATGGCGACCAAAGCGGAGATACCGCCGATGCTCAGTCCCACGCCCGAGACGCCCCAGGCACCCGGCAAGGTGCGCGACGGCTGGGGCTTGAGATTAATCAGCATCTGTAACGAGACGAAGGCCATGAAACAGGCAAAGAAGATGGCCAACCCCGACGTCGGCACGTGGGACGCCAGGAAGGTGCCCAGAAACGTCCCCACTAGAATGCCCGGCGTGATGGAGCGCACTACCGGCCATACCACCCCGCCGCGACGATGATGCGCGCGCAGGCTCGCCAGCGATGTGGGTACGATGGCGGCCAGCGACGTCCCGAGTGCCACGTGGACCAAGGTGTCATGCGGAAACCCCTGCAGGGCGAACAACGATGTCAGTATCGGCACCATGATACCGCCACCACCGACCCCCAGCAGGCCGGCGAAAATACCCACTACACCGCCCAAGGCCAGATAAGCCAACCACCATATCGGATCCACGTGCTCACTCCTTGTCATCGAACATTCGGTACCACTTCAGCGTCGACAGTCGGCCCGCTAGCCTAGCGCGGCGATAGTAAAGGCGCGACCGGGAGACGATCGCCCACCTCGATGCCGTGTCGACGAAAGTAACCGGCATTGACTTCCAGCGCCGCGCGAAATGGAACCTCGGCCGCATAACTGGGGCACTCGGCACTGGAAGTGGCCTTGCACGGCTGCATGTGTCGGATGGCGCGTATCTCTCCTGCCTCGCCAAGAAAAGCGATGTCCAGAGGAATCAGGGTGCGGTACATCCAGAAGCTCGACGCCGGTGGCTGCTGACGTGCATAGACGAATAGCATGCCGGCGTCCGGCGCGAGCGCGTCGCGCCCCATCAACCCTCGGGCACGCTCGTCGGCCTGCCTGGCCACCTCAACCGATAGGGTCTCGCCGGCAATCTCCAACGTGGCGCGCTCGAGCGTCGAGCGTTCCTCTCCGAATGCCGACACGAGTGTTAGCGCCCAAAGGCCCAACACTATCCAGCTCGACACGTACAATGTCCGTTTCATGCGCTATCCTCTTGCGTTCTATCGCCAAACGCGAATAGATACCTCACCCTACGCAGCCACAAGGACATACCGTGCCTCTTCGCGATCTTCTGATCGGCCTTTTAGTCATCGTCATCTGGGCCTTCAACATCATCGTCATCAAGGTCGGCGTGGACGACATGCCACCCCTGATGCTGATGACACTGCGCTTCATGCTGGTCGCCGCCTTGGTCGTCCCCTTCACACGCGTGACACGACGGCAACTGCCATGGCTGCTGGTGTTGTCGGTCACCTTCGGCGGCCTGCATTTCCCGCTGCTGTTTCTAGGCCTGGGACAGGCCGAGGCCGGCACCGGCGCCTTGCTGGTGCAAATGGGGACGCCCTTTGCCACCTTGCTCGCCGCTGTGTTCCTCAAGGAACGCCTCGACCTTCGCCGCCTGCTCGGCTTACTGCTGGCCTTCTCCGGCGCCGTGGTACTCGCTGGCGGGCCGGCGCTGCCCAATGCCACGGCCACGTTGACGCTCTTGACCAGCGCCCTGGCCTGGGCGGTATCGACGTTGATCATCAAGCGTGCGCCGGCCACCTCGCCGCTGACGCTGGCCGGGTGGATCGCGCTATTCGCCATTCCCCAGGTCGCATTAGGCAGTTGGCTTTTCGAAACTCAGCACATGCAAGCGCTTCGCCATGCCGGCTGGATCGGCTGGGGCGCGGTATTCTACACGGCGGTGATGTCGTCAATCATCGCCTATGGCTTGTGGTATTCACTGCTGCGTCGCCACCCGATCAACCGGGTCGTTCCGCTGACGTTGCTGATGCCGGTCATCGCCGTTTTTCTCGGCGTCTGGCTGCTCGGCGATGGCCTTGATAGTCACAAGCTGCTCGGTGGGGCGCTGGTCATCGCCGGGCTGGCGGTGATCAATCTGCCGGGAAGGTGGCGTGCCCGCGCCGCGCCTTGAGTACGCTCACATCACGATCACATCATGGCGGGAGATCGTCACGCTACGCAGTCGCGCCTGCAGCGCTTGCCCCGCGCGCAGTCCCATTTGGTCAACGGCTTCGCGGGTGAGACGCGCCCGCAGCGCCTGTCCGCCGACGTCCAGCATTACCTCGACGAAGGGGCCATGGGCTTCGTCACCGATCTCGCGTAGCGTCGCCGGTATGCAGGCAAAATCCGGCAAAGGCGGCGTCCATGAAGGCGCGATCCCGACATCGCGCGCCCGCAGGCGCAAACGCACCGTATCCCCCACCGCCCCCTCGAGACGCGCGACGCTCAACGTCTCGCCCTCGGTCATACCCGGCAGTACCAGACGCGTCAAGCAAAGCGCTTCATCATGCGCGACGATACGCGCCTCGAGCAACGAAGACGCCTCGAAACGCCCCGTACGCGGGCCCAGATCGAAGCGCGCAAACATCTCATCCACCGGCCCGCTGGCCATGACACGGCCCTCTTCTATCAATGCCACGCGATCGGCCAGGGCCCCGATTTCGCGCGTGTCATGACTGACGAAGAGAATCGGCACGCCAGTGTCGCGCGCCAAGCGCCGGATATAGTGCAGGAGCTCCTGCTTTCGCGCCCCATCCAACCCGGTAAGCGGCTCATCCATCAGCAGCATGCGCGGTCGCGACAATAGCGCCCGGCCGATAGCCACGCGCCGTGCCTCGCCTCCCGAAAGCAGCCCCGGCGTACGCGATAGCAAATGGCCGATCCCCAACAGTTCGACAAGACCATCGAAATCCGCGCGCGCCGCGCGCGGCATACCGTAGCGCAAATTGCCACGCACAGAATAATGCGGAAACAGCCGTGCTTCCTGAAACACGATGCCCAACTGGCGTCGGTGGGGCGGTACCCAGAGGTGGCGCTGAGTATCCATCAGCCATGTATCGCCCAACCGGATGGTGCCTGTCTCCGGCGCCTCCAAGCCGGCGATCAAGCGAATCAGACTGCTCTTGCCGCTACCCGAGCGCCCGAACAACGCCGTGACGCCTTCCGCCGGCACCGCCAGTGAGGTATCGAGCGTGAAATCACCCAACCGCTGAAAGACCTGCGCCTCAAGCATGGCGTCCCTCCAGGCGTCGGCGTGCACGCCGCGCCAACCATTCCGACGCCACCAGCGCGATCAACGCCACGATCACCGAAATCACGCACAGCCGCGCGGCGGCGGCCTCTTTTCCGGGCGTCTGCACCAGGCTGTAAAGCGCCAGCGGCAAGGTGCGCGTCTCACCGGGAATGTTGGAGGCAAAGGTAATCGTCGCGCCAAACTCGGACAGCGAGCGTGCGAATGCCAGCACGCTACCGGTCAGAAGGCCCGGCAATATCAGCGGCAGAGTCACCGTAAGAAAGGTCTTCCAGCGGCTCGCGCCTAACGTGCGGGCCGCTTCCTCAAGCTTGCGATCGACCGACTCCAACGATAGGCGCACGGCACGTACCAGCAAGGGAAACGCCATCACCGCACCGGCAAGCGCCGCCCCTTGCCAGGTAAAGGGCAGGCTCACGCCAAGCGTTTCGTGCAGCCAGTGGCCCAACGTACCTTGGCGTCCCAGCGACACCAGCAGTAAGTAGCCCACCACCACCGGCGGCAGCACTAACGGCAAATGCACGATGCCATCGAGAAGCGTCTTGCCCGGGAAGTCGAAACGCGCCAACACGTAGGCCATGCCCAGCCCCGGCAACAGAATCACGGCCACGGCGACACCTGAAACACGCAGGCTCAAGGCCAGCGCCTCCCATTCCAGCGGGGTCAACATTATGACGCGTCTTCCGCCGCCACGGTCGTAAAGCCAAAGCGTTGAAAGATCGCGGCCGCCTGACGGCCATCGAGCCAATCCGCCAGAGACTTGGCCGCATCACTCGGTGCGTCGCCGATCAATGCCATCGGATAGATAATCGGCTCATGGGACGCGTCCGGAAACAGGCCCAGCGTTTCGACCTTGTCGCTAGCCTGAGCGTCACTGGCATAGACAATACCCAACGGCGCTTCACCACGCTCGACCAATGCCAAGGCACTACGCACGTTGTCGGCACGCGCTAGCCGTGGCGCAAGCGACGTCCATTGACCGAGCGATGTCAGCGCCTGTTTGGCATAGATACCCGCGGGGACATGCTCCGGGTTGCCGAGTGCCAGGCGCCCCTCTCCCAACCGTTCGGCGATAGAGGCAGTCTCATCCGGTGTAAAGTCCTCGAGATCGCTGTCCCGAGGCGCGATCAGTGCCAAGCGATTGTTCAACACATCGTGGCGCTGTGTCAGCGGAACTCCTTCTTGCGATCCTAGCCAGTCCATCCACTGCTCGTTAGCGGATAAATAGATCTCCGCCGGCGCGCCGTTGGCAATCTGTCGAGCCAATGTCGATGAAGCGGCGTAAACGGGTACGATCTCGACATCGTGATCGCGCTCGTAAGCCTCAGCCAGCGCATCGACGGCATCGGTCAGCGAGGCCGCCGCAAAGACCTTGACGCGTTCACCTGCCAATGCCGAAAGACTTCCCATACCCAACGACAGCGCTAGAGCATGAACGATACAAAGACGAATCAACGAACGAAGTGACATAAAACTCCGGGCTTAGCGGCCTCGATAAGAATGACAAATGAATTAGCTTACTGAAAATAGCACGCACGATGGCAACAACACAGACACTCCAACCGAGACCGTTTCGCATGAAAGAGGGAGGCCTAAAGGCCTCCCTGCGCGATACGAGCGTTCGCTCGATGCTTAAAAGTCGAGGCTTGCCCCTATCCAATAACGACGCCCATCGTTCACATAACCGTATTCGTCATAGCCGATGTCTTCGTCGAACATGTTATAGACACCAAGCATGAGCTTGGCCTGCTCGGTCACCTGCCACGAACCGCCACTATCCACGAAAGTGTAGGAAGGGGCACGAATGCTACTGGAGGACGGCCCTTCGACGGGTTGGCTCTCCTTGCCGCGATAGGTAAGACGCGTCCAGGCATTGAGTCGCGCCACCGGCGTCCAGTCCAGCGTACCGCTAAATTGATGCTTGGGCAGTTGGGTCAACGGATTGCCTTCGTATTCGCCGCTTTTTTGCTCGGAGTCGGTATAGGTATAGCTCGTCGACAAGGTCAACGTCTCGGTCAGCGGCGACGAGAGTGCGAGCTCCACGCCTTGCGTCACGGCTTCGTCGACATTGATGCGGGTATTGGTCCGCAGAGTGCCGTCATCGTCGGTATCGTACTGCGTCACCGGCGGGCATGCCGTGGCCGAACCACAGCGTACCCGCGTGATCTTGTCCTCGAAGTCGTTGTGGAACAGCGTCACGCTGGCCTTCAGCCCGCGCGGGGCGCTATACAGCAAGGCAAGCTCTTTGTTGAGCGATGTCTCAGGCTCCAGGTCTGGATTGCCATAGGTGGTTCCGCCACGGCTAATGGCCCCCCAATCAGCCGTTACCTCACGTAGCCCGGGGGCGCGATACCCAGTAGAGACGCCACCTTTCAAGGTCCAACGCGGTGCCGTCTGCCATACACCATACAGGCGCGGGCTGACATGACTGCCGTAATTTTCGTTGTCATCCAGACGCACCCCGCCGGTCAGCGAGAAATCTTGCGTCAATAGCCATTCATCCTCGGCGAACAGCGCCCACTGATCGTTACTGACCTGGGTCCGGTCGGAGATCTGGTTGGTATTCTGATCATCTAGCTCTTCTTTCTCATAGTTAGCGCCCAGCGTCACGATATGACGCGACAACGGCAGTACCCATTGGGTGTTCGCCACGGTGTTGGTGATCTCGATATCACGCGACTTGTTGTCGGTGGACTCGCGTTGTACGTAACTGTCGGAGGTGGCAAATCCCCAGCGCCCGGTATGGGTCAATGCGTAATGTTCGCGATCATGCTCCGAATAGCTATCGGTGCAACCGCCTCGACATCCCTCCGTCGGAGCCGACTTGCCAACATGGGACGCACGATCCTGCGTCTCCTTGCCAACCTCAACGCCGAAGTCGTGATTCTCGCTCGGCGTCAACGCAAACTTGGCAGTCAGGCTCTGTAGGTCCTTGTCCTCGTACCCCTGCTCGATATCGTCTTCTTCACGCTTCTGGTACTGGCCATACACCCGCAGACCCAGCAGATCGTCGGCCAAGGGACCCGACACATATAGCTGCTCCTGATTGGCATTTCCCGAGTCGCTGTCTTCCTGCAGCGTGGCCTCGGCGCGCACGTTGCCGTGCCAATCATCGGCCACCTTGCGCGTGATGACGTTAATGACCCCGCCGATCGCGTCCGAACCGTACAAGGTCGACATGGGCCCGCGGATGACCTCGATACGCTCGATGGCCTGTAGTGGCGGCAACCAGTCCTGCTCGAACCCAGCACTCCCATTGGGACGAGACTCGCGCGAGGACTGGCGGCGGCCATCCACGAGTACCAGCGTGTATTGCGCGGGCATGCCACGCATGCTGATATCGGCACCGTTGTCGCCGGCCCCCCCGCCGGTCACGATGACACCCGGTACATCCCGCAGAGCATCGGTGATATCGCGGTAGGCCTTTTTCTCGAGTTGCTCGCGTGAGACAACACTGATCGACGCTGGCGCTTGTGTGACCTGCTGCGCATAGCCGGCAGCGGTCACGACGACATCGTTCAGCTGGACATCGTCCTCGGCAGCATGCGCCATGGATGTATTACAGGCGGCAACGGCTAGCGCCAACGTCGATAGACGTGAAAGATAGGACATGGTGCGTTGTGCTCCCTGATGAATCCCACTCCGGAGCCGGCCGGAGCTTTTGCATGATATTTTGATATTTAATGCGAATTTTTATCATTTAGATTCTTTCACAAGGAACAACAACAGACCACGGGACGGCGCGTTTCATAATCCGCAACGCAACGAGACACCATTACAAGCGTTAATGATTTTCAAAAACGTCGTGCAATATGCCAGAATGGTCGCCCACCCCACGCACCACGCTGATGATGGTCTATGGCATGCACGATCTCGATGAACTGACCGCATTCGCCTCGGTCATGGCGTCCGGTAGCCTGACCGCCAGCGCCCGCGAACTGGGACTAGCGAAGTCGACACTCAGTCGGCGCATCAGCCAGTTGGAAGAACGGCTGGGACAGCCGCTACTTCGGCGCCAAGCCAACCGACTGCTTCCCACCGAGGCCGGCACGCTATTTCTCGCCTACAGTCAGCAGATAATTCACCTCGCCGAGCAAGGCCAGCAGGCGCTCGACGACTTGCGCGCGGATGTCAGCGGCGCGTTGACCGTCGAGGTGCATAACGCCTTTACGCGGGGCTGGTTCAGCCAGCAGATGGAAGATTTCGTGGCACGTCACCCGGGCGTGCGCCTGAACCTGCATACCCGCCTGACGCCGCCCACAGGCCCCGAAGACGAAACTCTGTGCCTGTGGCTGGGCAACGTCGCCGACTGTGGCCTGCGTCAGGAGACGCTTGGCTACATGCATCGTGGCGTCTACGCGCATCCCGACTATTTTCGGCGCCATGGCATGCCTCGCCACCCCCGCGAACTGACAGAACACGCCTGGGTCGACCTGCTCGGTACCAGTGAAGAAGGCGTGACGCTGCATCACACTCGTGAAGGAGAGACCCGGATCACGCTGCCGCCCTCACGTCTGCACGTGGATCAATACGTCCTGCATATCGATGCCATCGCACGGGGACGTGGTCTGGGCCTTCTTCCTCACTGGATGGCCGAGAAACGCCTCCAGCATCATCCCGGCAGCTTGGCGCCTTGCCTCGCAGAATGGGCCCCCTCATCGCTTCCCATCACCTTGCTCTATCCCTTCGGGCGTTTGCCTCGCAAGAGCGTCACGCTTCTCGAACAGATCCGCCAGGCCGTGCCGGAGAGCTGGCGCCTGCATTCACCTATCCCGCCCGAGCGCGTTTTCACGCTAGACTGACAGCCTCAAAATGGCATGCTGTACTCTTTTATAAAGAACCGATTCATATAAAAAGCTGGCTCAAGTGAAAGTCGGTGCATGTGGGCGCATGTGGCAGCCGGTTCATGCGAAATGCCGATGTCCAGGTGTCGCGCATTTTGATAGCGTGCTAACATATGCGCTTGCCTTGGCGAACGGGAGAGGGAATGGGTCTCAAGGAAATCGCTGTCGGTGGCATTTATCTCAGTCCACTGCTTATCTATGCCTTGTTAGGGTTCATCGGCGCACTCATCGTGCGTACCGTATTGCATCGACTCATCGGGCAACATATCCCGTGGTTCGAAGCGTGGTTCGATGTCGCCTTGTTCGTCATCATTACCGCCGCCGTCGCCTTTGCCTTCTCGTCCACTGCTGGAATCGTTTAAATGCGCACACCGCTACGCATGCTGATCACTCTCGTTGTCGTGGCACTGGCCGTCGCTGCCGGCGTCTGGCTCTGGCATTACTACCTGTATACGCCGTGGACCCGCGATGGCCGCGTTCGCGCCGACGTCATCACGATCGCCCCGGATGTCTCGGGCTGGGTGCGCCAGCTGCCGGTGAGCGACACGCAAAAGGTCGAGCAAGGCGACACCCTGTTCCAGATCGATCAGGCGCGTTACCAAACTGCCGTCAACAAGGCCCAGGCCGTGGTCGCGTTGAACCAGGCGCAGTTGGAGCTCAAACGACACGAGGAGAACCGGCGCAACAACTTGAGCAATCAGGCCATCAGCAGCGAGGATCGCGAAGTCGCGCGCATCGATACCCGCGTGGCAAAAGCCAATCTCGACGAGGCCCAGGCCAACCTGGAAAGCGCCCAGCTCGACCTGAAGCGCACCGTGGTCGAGGCGCCCGCCGACGGGCATATCCTCAATCTGCGTCTTACCGAGGGCAACTACGTCTCGGCCGGCAATGCGGTGATGGCGCTGGTCAAATCGGATTCCTACTATGTGACCGGGTATTTCGAAGAGACCAAGATGCCGCGTATCGATGAAGGCGACACCGCCAGGATTACGCTGATGAACGGCGATACCGAATTGCGTGGCCATGTCACGGGAGTCGGTCGCGGGATCGCCAATAGCAATACCTCACCCAACGATCAGCTCTTGCCCCAAGTCGAACCCACCTTCAATTGGGTCAGGCTAGCGCAGCGGATTCCGGTGCGCATCGAGCTCGATGAAGTCCCCGACGAGACGCTGCTCAGTGCCGGCATGACCGCCACCATCCACATCGTCGACGACACGGACGCCGACTGAGCCGCCCATGTCGCCCTGGATCGAAACCTATCTCACTCCCTCGAAGGCGTCACTGCAGTTCGCCACCAAGACTACCCTGGCGATGCTGCTGGCGCTTTACATCGCACTATGGTGCGATCTCGACCGTCCTTATTGGGCGTTGATCTCGGCAGCTTTTCTGCAGATCCGCCCAATGAGCGGCATGGTCGTCGAGAAGGGCATTTGCCAGATCGGCGGCACGCTCATCGGTGCGCTGGTCGGCATTGTCATCATGGCCTTCTTCGCCCAGGCGCGTGTGCCCGCTCTGATTGCGCTGACGCTGTGGATCATGTTCTGCGCCTACGGCAGCTCGCTGTTGCGCAACAACTTCTCCTATGGCTGCATCATGGGCGCCGTGACCGCGATGCTGATCGTGGTGATTTCCGCCAACCAGCCCCCCAGCGGCATCTTCGACATCGCCGTGGCGCGACTCTCCGAACTCGGCCTCGGGGCGCTGTGCGCCACCCTGGTCAGTGCCTTGCTGTGGCCCACGCGCGTCAAGGATCACTTGGCCAATCAGGCCGACGAGGTGATCAACCAAGCCTTCACACATGCCAGTCAGCACCTCGACGCCGGCGATGGCCTGGACGCCATGCAGCACTCGTTAACCGCCAGTCTCGAACCGCTGACGATGCTCGAAACCGACAGCCAGGCGGCCCGCTACGAAGGCCCCGATGGCGCCGGCCGCATCCGCGCGACGCATGTGCTCACCCGGCGCACGTTGCGTTTCTTCGCCACGCTAGGCGCGCTTTATCAGTTGCTGCACGATCATCGCGAGCGCATCAGCGCGCCCCTGCACCAGTTGGCCAACGAAATCGCCGACGGCTTTCGCAACGCCGAGCACGTGAAAGGCGTGCCCGCCGCACGCCGCCAACTACAGGACCTGCGCAAGCGCGCTCACGGCTATGCCGACACGCAACTCGACCCCTTGCAGCGCCGTGTGCTTCTGGCGCTGCGCGAGGTACTCGGTCATGCCATGATCATGCTCGACGCGCGCGAGGCCATCGCCCATCCCGGACGCAAGCAGCTACGCGGCGGCTCGCTGTCCTGGCATCGCGACCATCTGGTAGCGTTGCTCAATGCCGGCCGCGCGGGACTGGTCTTTTCGTGCCTGGCCCTCTTCTGGTTGCAGACGCACTGGAACAACGGCCAGGTCGCGATGCTACTAGGTACTCTGTTCTCGGCGTTTTTCGCCACCCGCGATAATCCCGTGACGATCTGCATGATGTTCTTCAAAGGTATGCTGGCCGCATTACCCAGCGCCTTCCTATTCGGCCATGTGTTGCTCTCGCAAGCCAACGGCTTTCCCATGCTCGCCATGCTCTTCGTCACGCCGCTTTTCCTGGGGCTGCTTGGCGCCTCCAACCCGCGCTTGATGGGTTATTGTCTGGCCTTCACTATCTTCAACATTCTGCTGACCATGCCCGGCAATGGGATGGACTTTTCTTTTGATAGCTTCGCCAATCGTGCCATCGCCGTCATCGTTGGACTCAGCGCCGTGGTGATGGGGTTCCGCCTGTTCCCCGGTCTGGGAGCACCGATCCGGCGGCGGCGTTTGATCGGCGCCATCAGCCACGACCTGCGGTATATCGATCAGCAGCCTTTGCATGAAGCCGAAAGCCGCTTCAGCGGTCGCATGGCCGACCGCCTGCTGCAACTCGCACGGCACGACGACATGCTGCCCGAGGATCATCGTCACTTATTCATGATCGGCCTCAATGGCCTCGACCTGGGTCGCTCGTGCTTGCGCCTGCGCCACCGACTGGAAGACGCACCAGCGCCAGCGCGCGACGCCATGCGACATCTTCTGGACACGCTGGCCGACGGCTTCGAGGACAGTGCCCATGGCCGCTCGCCCCAGGGAATAAGCGAGGCCGGCCAAGCCCTGGACGACGCCATCGCACGCCATGGCGGCATCGAAGAAGACGCGCGCAAGCTCATCGAAGGCTTGATCGAGCGACTCGTCTTGGTGCTGGAACGACAGGCCGAGGTCATGGCCGAACGTCAGACACCGGCTACTGCCACGGCCAAGACCGCCTGAGGCCGGTACCCTTCGAGAGGAGCATATGCAGATTCGACCTTTCCAGCCTGTCGATGAAGACAGCGTCATTGCGCTCTGGGAGCGCTGCGAGCTGACGCGCCCATGGAACGACCCACGCCGCGACATCGCGCGCAAGCTTGCGGAAGACCCCAGCCTGTTTCTGGTTGGAGTAGAGGCGGGAACGGTGATCGCCAGTGCCATGGCGGGCTATGACGGGCATCGTGGCTGGGTGCACTATCTAGCGGTCAGCCCCGACTGCCAGCGCCGCGGCCTTGGCCGCCAATTACTCGCCGCCGTGGAGCGCGCCCTGCAGGCCCGGGGCTGCCCAAAACTGATGCTGATGGTACGCAACGAGCATCCCACGTTGATCGACTATTACCGCCGCCAAGGATACGACGAAGGTGACTTCGTGACCCTTGGCAAGCGCTTGATCGCCGACGATTGACTCAGTCGCGATCGACAGCGAAGGCGGACCAAGCCTGGCGTGTCGGCATGACTTCGAGGCGATTGACGTTGACGTGCGCCGGCAGCGACACCGTATAGCAGATCAACTCGGCGATATCTTCGGCCTCGAGTGGTGTGGTGTCGCCGTAGAGCTTATCGGAGGCCGCTTGATCGCCACCGGTACGCACCAGCGTGAACTCGGTTTCGGCCATGCCCGGCGCGATATCGGTGACCCTCACGCCGGTGCCTTGCAGATCGCAGCGCAGGTTATAGGAAAACTGCTGCACGAAGGCCTTGCTCGCGCCGTAGACGTGACTTCCCGGATACGGCCACTGCCCCGCGACCGACCCTAGGTTGACGATACTCGCGCCGGCCCCGGTCTCGATCAACGTAGGCAGCAGCGCATGCGTCACGTTGACCAATCCGGTGATGTTGGTATCGATCATCGTATGCCAGTCGTCCAGATCCGCCTTCTGCGCCGGCTCCGGCGCCAGGGCCAAGCCGGCATTGTTGATCAGCGCCTTGACCGCGCGGAAACCCTCCGGCAACGCCGCAACGACGCCCTTGATCGCCTCGGCATCCCGCACGTCGAGCACCGCGGTATGTACCGGCACTTTGTCGCTTAGCTCCTTCTCGAGGTCCGCGAGGCGCTCCGCGCGCCGTCCGGTGAGAATCAGCGACCAGCCCGCCTCGGCGAAACGCCGTGCCGCAGCACGCCCGAAGCCCGAGGTCGCGCCAGTAATCAATACGATATCGCTCATGCTGTGCTCCTTATCCTCATACGCCCTACCCCTCATGGCACGCTCACAGCGCCATCAACCCGGATAGCCGCCCTCGATGTCGACGATGCGCGTGGCATTGCGCCCTACGCCACCATGCTGATCCAGCATGCGCTCGATCCAGGCATAGACCGGGTCGGCATTGGAGACGAGATCCGCCGCCGACACGCAGCGGGCCCACATGAAATGGCCGAAAACCATGTAGTCGGCACCACCGGGCGCCTCGCCGTCGAGGAAGTCGGCCTCTTCGAGACGCCCACGCAGCGGCTCGAGGGCCGCATCGAGTGCCGAGAGCCCTTTGCTGGGCGCGTGCATTTCCTCGAGGCTGCGTCCCAGCGCCTTTTCACGCGTCTCACGAAAATAGGCCTGATCGTCGGGATGCACGACGTTGAACAAGTCCATGACGATGGTGCGCAGGATCCCCGGCGCCAGGGCCCGCTCGCTGTAGAACTTGAAGAAGCGCGCCCGTGACTCGGCCGTGTCGTCGCCCAGCAGCGGCTTGTCCGGGTACTCACGGTCGAGATAACGGAAGATCTCGTAACTATCGGTGACCGTGGTCTCGCCATCGACGAGTACCGGCACCTTGCCTTGCCCCGAAAACGCGATCGCCTCTTTCTGGGTAAATCGCCATGGAATGAAATCGCATTCCAGGCCCTTGTGCGCCAGCGCATAGCGCACGCGCCAGCAATAGGGAGAAAACCGCAGCCGTTCGTCACGGCCGCTCAACTCGTACATCTGCAACGCCATGTCATCGCTCCTTCTCGAGATGCATCGCGTGGGGAAGCGCCCACGCCCAGGAAGTCGACGCTACCACACGCCACGCAATCGCGCCTATGCGCTACGCATCCTTGCCGCGATGTCCTTTGCGGGAATCGTCTATTAGTCGAACTCATACCGCACGAAACGCCTCGTCAAAGCCCTATGTGCCTCCGACGAAGGTCACAAGAGAGCACGTAGAAATTTGATTTTGAAAGATAATTTAAACCCGTTAGCTTGCCAACACTATTGGTAATACCAATTACCCATTAATTGGCCTTTCTGCGTTTCACGTTTATCTTTCGCTCGATGACGGGCGACATCCGCCTGCCTCCGTTTTGCGCTGCACAACAACACAATCAGGGGCACTTTCATGAATCAAACGCTGCTCTCGCTACTCGCCTTCCTGCCATTGGTGCTGGCCGGCGTCTTGCTGATTGGCTTCCGGGTTCAGGCCAAGATCGCCATGCCCGTGGTGTTTCTGGTCACGGCACTGATCGCTCTGCTGGCCTGGGACATGACCTTCACACGGGTGCTGGCTTCCACGTTCCAGGGATTGATCCTCACCGTGGGCCTTTTGTGGATCATCTTCGGCGCCATCATGCTGCTCAACACCCTGAAGCACTCCGGCGGGATCACCGCCATCCGCAACGGCTTCTCCAGCATCAGCCCCGACCGTCGCGTTCAGGCGCTGATCGTGGCGTGGCTGTTCGGCTGCTTCATCGAAGGGGCGTCCGGCTTCGGCACGCCTGCCGCCGTCGCCGCACCGCTGATGGTTGCGCTGGGCTTCCCGGCATTGGGAGCCGTCACCGTGGGCATGATGATCCAGTCCACGCCGGTCTCCTTCGGCGCCGTCGGCACGCCCATCGTGGTCGGCGTCACCGGCGGCCTCAATCGCAATGCGATCACCGAGCAACTGACCGCCAACGGCTCGAGCTGGGAAAGCTTCTTTCGCCTGATCGCCTCGGAAGTCGCCATCACCCACGCCATCGTGGGCATCCTGATGCCTTTGATCATGGTCATCGTGATGGTGCGCTTCTTCGGCGCCAATCGCTCCTGGAAGGAAGGCCTGTCGATCACGCCGTTCGCGCTCTTCACCGGCGTCGCCTTCGTGGTCCCGTACGCGCTGGTGGGCGTCGTTCTGGGCCCCGAGTTCCCGTCGATGATCGGCGCCCTGGTCGGGCTGGCCATCGTTGTGCCGGCCGCCAAGAAAGGTTTCCTGCTGCCCAAGGACACCTGGGATTTTCCGGACAGCACGACCTGGCCGGACGAATGGCTGGGGAACCTGGAGATCAAGATGGATCAGGTCGCCGGCAAGGCACCGATGTCGGTCTTCATGGGCTGGGTGCCCTACGTGCTGCTGGCCGTCCTGCTGGTCATCTCGCGCACTGTGCCGTCGGTCACTTCGACACTGCAGTCGCTCAGCGTGAGCTGGAACGACATCCTCGGTGAGAGCGGCGTTTCAGGCAGCCTTCAGCCGCTGTACCTTCCCGGCGGCATCATTCTCATCGTGGTGCTGCTCACTGTGTTGCTCCACCGCATGCGCGCCAGCGAGCTGGGGGCGGCCTTCAGCGAGTCGACCAAAACGCTGCTGGGCGCCGGGTTCGTGCTGATCTTCACCGTGCCCATGGTGCGCATTCTGATCAACTCCGGCGTCAACCAGGCGGACCTGGTGTCGATGCCCGTGGCCATGGCGCAACTGGTGGCCGACGGCGTGGGACACGTCTATCCGTTCTTCTCGCCCGCCGTCGGGGCGCTGGGTGCCTTCATCGCCGGCTCCAACACGGTGTCCAACCTGATGCTCTCGGACTTCCAGTTCAACGTCGCCGAAGCGCTGGGCGTGTCCACCGCGATGATGGTGGCCCTGCAGGCCGTGGGCGCCGCCGCCGGCAACATGATCGCCATTCACAACGTGGTCGCCGCCTCCGCCACCGTGGGGCTGCTGGGCCGCGAGGGCACCACGCTGCGCAAGACGATCCTCCCCACCCTGTACTACCTGATCTTCACGGGGCTCATCGGGTTGATCGCCTTCTACGTGATCGGCGTGAGCGACCCGCTCATGGGCTAGCGCCTGACCACCACGCGCTTTCACATCATCGCACACACTATCGCCCCGCCCCGGCCATGCCGGGCGGGGCTTTTCTGCGAAGTCATTATTGGTAAGACCAATTCTCCAATCATTAGGCTTTCGGCTAATAGGCACGGCCGCATGCCATAAGAGAATATGGAAACACTTTCCATAAGTGGCGAGGCCATGCGCCGAACGCCCTCGCCCACGCGTGGCGGCATCGCCCAAGGAGACCGCATGAACATCCTCTTTGACGAACGCCTGGACGGCACGCTGCCGGCGATCGACAAGGATGCCCTTGTCACGCATCTGACCGCGCATCTCCCCGACATGACGCTGCTGCATCGCGAGGAGGACCTGCGTCCCTTCGAATGCGACGGCCTCTCGGCATACCGCGTGCTGCCCATGCTCGTGGCACTGCCCGATACCCTGGAACAGGTGGAAGCCCTGCTCGGCATCTGCCACGCCCAGGGCGTTCCGGTGGTCACGCGCGGCGCGGGCACCGGCCTCTCCGGTGGCGCCCTGCCCCTCGAAAAGGGAGTGCTGCTGGTGATGTCCCGCTTCAGCCGCATCCTCGACATCGACCCCGACGCCCGCACCGCACGCGTACAGCCCGGTGTGCGCAATCTGGCGATTTCCGAAGCGGCTGCGCCTCATGGGCTGTATTACGCACCCGACCCTTCCTCGCAGATCGCCTGCTCGATCGGCGGCAACGTCGCCGAGAACGCCGGGGGCGTGCACTGCCTCAAGTACGGGCTGACCGTGCACAACGTGCTCGCGGTGAACATCCTGACCATCGAAGGGGAGCACATCACGCTCGGCAGCGAAGCCCTGGATACGCCGGGCTTCGACCTGCTGGCGCTGTTCACCGGCTCTGAAGGCATGCTCGGCGTGATCACTGAAATCACCGTCAAACTGCTGCCCAAGCCGGAAAGCGCCAAGGTACTGATGGCCAGCTTCGACGACGTCGAGAAGGCCGGCAAGGCAGTGGGCGACATCATCGCCGCCGGCATCATTCCCGGCGGCCTGGAAATGATGGACCGGCTGGCCATTCAAGCCGCCGAGAACTTCGTCAAGGCCGGCTACCCGGTGGAGGCCGAGGCCATCCTGCTGTGCGAGCTGGATGGCGTAGAAGCCGACGTTCACGATGACTGCGAAACGGTTCGCCGAGTGCTCGAGGCCGCCGGCGCGACCGACATTCGGCTCGCCCGCGACGACGCCGAGCGCGCCACCTTCTGGGCCGGACGCAAGAACGCCTTCCCCGCGGTGGGGCGCATGTCGCCCGACTACTATTGCATGGACGGCACCATTCCCCGGCGCGAGCTGCCGCGCGTGCTCAAGGGCATCGCCGACCTATCGGCAACCCACGGTCTGCGCGTGGCCAATGTCTTCCATGCCGGCGACGGCAACATGCACCCACTGATTCTGTTCGATGCCAATGCGCCGGGAGAACTGGCACTGGCCGAGGAAGTGGGCGGCAAGATCCTCGAACTCTGCGTCGAGGTCGGCGGCAGCATTACCGGCGAGCATGGCGTGGGACGCGAGAAGATCAACCAGATGTGCGCCCAGTTCTCCCCCGACGAGATCACGGTCTTTCATGCCGTCAAGGCCGCCTTCGATCCGCTCGGGCTGCTCAATCCCGGCAAGAACATTCCGACGCTGGCGCGCTGCGCCGAATTCGGCGCCATGCACGTTCACCAGGGGCAATTGCCGCACCCCGAGTTGCCGCGTTTCTAACGGCATGCGTGCGAAGGAGACTATATGACGCATCCACAGGATCAACATCCGCCACAGGACGCACGCACCTTGCCGGCGCGCGATCACGATGCCAGCGAGGCCCTGCTCGAACGCGTGCGTCAAGCCGCGGCGACCGGCACGGCGCTGCGCGTCGTCGGGAGTGGCAGCAAGGGGTTCTATGGTCGACCGGTCATCGGCGAAACGCTCTCGCTGGCCGAGCACACCGGCATCGTCAACTACGATCCCGTCGAACTGGTGGTCACGGTACGCGCCGGCACCCGCCTGGCCGATCTGCAAGCCGCACTGGCCCAAGAGGGACAGCAACTGGCCTTCGAACCACCCCATTTCGGCGAGAACGCGACCGTGGGCGGCACGGTGGCCTGCGGGCTTTCCGGCCCACGCCGTCCGTGGGCCGGCAGCGTGCGCGATTTCGTGCTCGGCACACGCATGATCACCCATGACGGCAAGCGGCTGCATTTCGGTGGCGAGGTCATGAAAAACGTCGCCGGTTACGACCTCTCGCGGCTCATGGTCGGCGCCCAGGGTACGCTCGGCATCATCGACGAAGTCTCGTTCAAGGTGTTGCCGCGCCCCGCCGCCAGCGCCACGTTGCGCCTCGAGATGGGGCTGGGCGACGCCATGGCACGCCTCGCCGAATGGGGACGCAAGCCGATGCCCATCACCGGCGCCGCCCACGACGGCGAGACCTTGCACCTGCGGCTCGAGGGGGGCGCCAGCTCGGTGGCCAATACCCAGGCGCAACTGGGTGGCGAGCCGGACGATACGGCGTTCTGGACGCAACTGCGCGAACTCGAACTGGCGTTCTTCTCGCGCCGACACGACGACCGCCCGCTCTGGCGGCTGTCGCTACCGCATCGCGCACCGCCCCTGGCACTCGACGGCGATACGCTCGTCGACTGGGCCGGTGCCCAACGCTGGCTGCGCAGCGAGCTTCCCGCCGCGACGATTCGCCAGCACGCCGCTCAGGCCGGCGGCCATGCCACCCTTGTCGACCGTGACCGAGCGCACGGCGTCGACGCGCCGTTCACACCGCTTTCCGTGGTGTTGGACAAATATCATCGCCAGCTCAAGGCCAAGCTCGACCCCAAGGGGATCTTCAATCCCGGGCGACTCTATGAGGGGCTATAGCCATGCAGACGAATTTTTCCGACGAGGCGCTGCGCCAACCGCACATTCGCGAGGCCGACCGCGTCCTGCGATCGTGCGTGCACTGCGGCTTCTGCAACGCCACCTGCCCGACCTATCAACTGCTGGGCGACGAGCGCGACGGCCCGCGCGGGCGCATCTACCTGATGAAAGAGCTGCTCGAAAGCCGCGACGATGACGACCAGGTCACGCAAGAAACGCAAACCCACCTCGACCGCTGCCTGAGTTGTCGCAACTGCGAGACCACCTGCCCCTCGGGGGTCGAGTACCACAAACTGCTCGACATCGGGCGCGCCGAGGTCGAGCGTCGCGTCGGGCGTTCCTACAAGGAGCGTGCCTTGCGTTATGGTCTACGCAAGGCACTGGTCGAACCGCAGCGGTTTCAAGCGTTGCTCGCCCTGGGCCAGACCTTCCGACCGCTGGCGCCGACCTCGCTGAAGGCCAAGATTCCGCCCCGCGAGTACCGTGCGGGACGTACCGCGCCCACGACGCACAACCGTCGCATGCTCGTGCTCGAGGGCTGCGTGCAACCGGGATTGTCCCCGAACACCAATGACGCCGCGACCCGCGTTCTCGACCGGCTGGGCATTGCCCTGAACTCAGCCCCCGCGGCAGGCTGCTGCGGCGCCATCGACTATCATCTCAATGCCCAAGAGGCTGGCCGCGAGCGCATGCGGGCCAACATCGACGCCTGGTGGCCATACATCGACCAAGGCGTCGAAGCCATCGTGCAGACTGCCAGTGGCTGCGGGGCTTTCGTCAAAGAATACGGCGACATGCTCGCCGACGACCCGCGCTACGCCGACAAGGCCAAACACATCAGCGCCCTGGCCAAGGACCTGGTGGAAATCCTGCGGGAAGAAGACCTGGACGCATTGGCGATTCACGGCGACGCACGACTCGCCTTCCATTGCCCTTGCACGCTGCAGCACGCCCAGAAACTGGGCGGCGCGGTGGAAAGCGTGCTCGGCCGCCTGGGGTTCACACTGTCCCCGGTGCGCGATCCCCATCTATGCTGTGGATCGGCGGGGACCTACTCGATCACCCAGCCCGCCTTGGCAACACAATTGCGCGACGACAAGCTCGACGCGCTCGAGGCCGGTCACCCCGAGCAGATCGTCACCGCCAACATTGGCTGTCAGACTCACTTGGCAGGTGCAGGCCGCACCCCGGTCCGACACTGGATCGAAATCGTCGATGAGGCTCTGACCCCGGCCACGAGCGACGCGCCTCGAGCTGCGAGTGTCCCGTAGCTCGTAGCTCACATTTCCCACAGGAGACCTGCATGAAAACTCAAGCCGTACTCGAACTCAGTGACGTCAACCGACTGCTCGACGCCGGGCAACAGGAAGCCGAGGCCAATGGCTGGGCGGTGACCATCGCCGTAGCCGATGCCGGCGGCCATCTGCTCGGCTTGCGCCGCCTGGACGGCGCGGCCCCATTCAGCGCCGGGATTGCCACCGAAAAGGCCCGCAACGCCGCCATCGGCCGCAAGGAAACCCAGGCCTTCGAGGACATGATCAACAATGGCCGCACCGCCTTCGTCAGCGCACCGATGCAGGCGCTGCTCGCCGGTGGCGTGCCGGTGGTCGTCGAGGGTAACGTCATCGCCAGCGTCGGCGTTTCCGGCGTCAAGCCCGATCAAGACGTGCAAGTCGCCAAGGTCGCCGTCGCCGCCTTGGCGTGACCCTTCGCGCGACGTGAGACACGCCGCAGGCGTGTCTCCGCTTCCCTATCCTTTCCTCCACTTCTCCCTTATCGGCCCTGCAAGATCGTTTTTTCGTTGCCATACTCGCTAGTCACATACTTACTAGCCACCATACGATGAGTTCGCGACGTATCGTATTCTTCGTAGGTGGGTGACCGCAGGAGGAGTCAGCATGGCACGTTCGCTCACGGATGATGCAGTACACGGCCAGCAAAGTGCGCACGATGCCCCGGGTGGAGGCTGGCAATCGATCCAAGCCACCGAGACGCACTTTCTGCGCGAGAAAGTGCCCTTCAAGGGCAATTCCTTGATGCTGAAGATCAATCAACCCAAGGGCGGATTCGAATGCCCAAGCTGTGCCTGGCCCAATCCTGAAAAGCCCGGCCCGGCGGAATTCTGCGAGAACGGCGCCAAGGCAGTGGCGTGGGAAGCTACGGCGGCACGCACCACCCCGGAGTTCTTCGCCAAACACACGCTGAGCGAACTTCTTGACTGGTCGGATCACGCGCTCGAGAAGCAAGGCCGGTTGACGCATCCCATGCGCTACAACGCCACCACCGACAAATACGATCCCATCGACTGGGACACAGCCTTTCGCGAGATCGGCGAGCGCCTCAAAACCTACGATCCTCAGAAAGTCGAGCTTTATACGTCGGGGCGCACCTCCAACGAAGCGGCGTTTCTGTGGCAGCTATTCGGTCGCATGCTCGGCACGCACAATTTTCCCGATTGTTCCAACATGTGTCACGAGACGACCACCGTGGCGCTCCCCCAGAGCATCGGTGTGGGCAAGGCCACCACCACGCTGGAAGACTTCGAGCATGCCGATGCAATCTTCCTCTTCGGTCAGAACGCCGGCACCAACAGCCCGCGCATGATGGGCCTGCTCCATGAGGCGCGCCAGCGAGGGGCGGAAGTCATCACCTTCAACCCATTGCGCGAGCGAGCGCTGGTCAAGTTCGCCAACCCGCAGACGCCACGCGATATGCTGACCAACCGCGGTGTACCGATCAGCAGCCAATATCATCAACTGCGTATCGGTGGGGATATCGCTGCGATTCAGGGCATGTGCAAGCGTATTCTGGAGGCCGACGATCAAGCACGCCAAGACGGGCGTCGGGGCGTGATCGATCACGACTTCATCAGTATGCATACCGCCGGTTTCGATGACTTCGCTGCGCATTGCCGAGCGCTGTCCTGGGAACGTCTCGAACGGCATAGTGGCCTCGAGCGCGCGGCCATGGAGGACGCCGCCGCGGCATGGATGCGTGCCGAGCGCGTTATATGCTGCTGGGGCATGGGCATTACCCAGCACATACGCGGTGGCGACAACGTCCACCAGATTCTCAATCTGCTGTTGATGGGCGGTCATATCGGTCGCCGGGGGGCCGGCGCCTGCCCGGTACGCGGCCACTCCAACGTCCAGGGCGATCGCACCGTGGGGATCTTTCACAAATCCGGCGAGGCGTTCCTGTCGAAGCTGGACGAGGTCTTCGGCATCGACTGCCGTCGCGAGCACGGCCACGACGTCGCGCTATGCTGCGAGGCCATCCTGCGCGACGAGGTCGACGCCTTTCTCGGCATGGGCGGCAACTTCTTCCGTGCGATTTCGGATCAGGCGCGCGTCGCCGCACGCGTCAAACATATTCCGTTGACCGTGCAGATCGCCACCAAGCTCAATCGAAGCCACCTGCTTCACGGCAAGGCCGCTTACTTGCTGCCGCCTTTGGCGCGTACCGAGAAAGATGTCCAGGCCGGGGTCGAACAAACCATCACCATCGAGGACGGCATGTGCAACGTGCAGGCCTCGACCGGCGCACTGGAGCCGGCCTCACCGCATTTACGTTCGGAGATCGCCATCGTCGCCGGGCTAGCGCGGGCCACGCTCCCCCCCAACCCCAAGGTCGATTGGGAGTGGTTATGCGAGGATTACGCACGCATTCGCGACAAGATCGAAGCCACACAGCCCGAGACGTTTCGCGACTACAACCGCCGGCTCGACGCCGAAGGCGTGTTTCATCTCGATATCGCCGCGCGTGACCGTCTCTGGCACACCGATTCGGGCAAGGCTAATTTCCTGTTCCCCGGCGACATGCTCACCGAGGACGACTCTGACCCCGACGATACGCACTTCCAACTGCTCTCGATCCGCGGCCACGACCAGTACAACACCACCGTATATTCATACGATGATCGCTATCGTGACATTTATGGCACCCGCAGCGTGGTGATGATGAATCCCGCGGACATGGAGAAACACGGCTTCGAGGCGGGACATCGCGTCACGTTGACCGCCGTCAGCGACGATGGCATCGAACGCCAGGTATCCGGTTTCAAGCTCATCGCCTATGATTTACCCGAGAACTGCCTGGGCGCGTACTACCCGGAAGTGAACGACCTGATTCCAGTCACCAACCGGGACCGCCAAAGCAATACCATCGCCGGCAAGTCGATACCGGTCACCTTATCGCTGATGTCGAGCGAAGAAGTCGAGAGCGCCACGGGAATGCTCGCCACGAGTTGAGCGCCCATGAGCCCAACCGCAGGCACGGCATGCCACATGCCGAGGAGATGACATGGCAGGAGGATGGTCGAAGGACGGTGCCGTACAGGAGCAGATCGATAGCACCGTCGAGGACGCTATACAACGCTCGCGCCATCGGCTACCCAGCGGCGAGAGCCTAAGCCACTGCGAGGAATGCGGCGATCTTATCCCCCAAGCGCGGCGCGATGCCGTACCTGGGGTACGCCTGTGCATTGCTTGCCAGAGCGAGCGTGACCGGCATGAACGCCTTGATGCCAGCGGCTACAACCGCCGGGGCAGCAAGGATAGCCAGCTACGCTGAGCCGTTCCGCCGTCGGTGAATCGCATTGCGACCGACGGCGGGATGAGCGTTTTCATCGGCACGCGGTAGTTTCCTGCCACGTACTGTGCAGATTTATCACTCTATTTTTAATCTTTATTTTAAACGCACAATAACCTCTTTGCATTAAATGCATTACATAATAATACCAATATAATCACCATTGACACAAACTCCTGCGCACTCTTAAATAAACATATAATTAATACTAGGGAGCATGGGTGATGCGCAGCCTAAACAAACAACAAACAGACAATGTCTTCATATTGCTCGAGAATACCCGTTGCTCAAGCGATCACCGCGCTTCGTTGTTGTTCGAAAATCCAGAATACGAAGTGATCTGTTACCGCAACGATGCATTGCAGGGCGCATTGCGCGAGCTCGATGAGTTGCGTGAGCAAGGTTATTACGTCTGCGGCTATCTCGCCTACGAAGCGGGTTACGCGCTTGCCGACAAGCCTGATTTCAAGTTCTGCAAACGCACTAAGAGCGATGCCCCACTCGTGCACTTCTATGCGTTTCGCGATGTGCGCCGTTTGTCGCAGCACCAAGCCAGCCGACTTCTCGAAGAGCGCACGCCCGACACGACACCCGCGGCCATTCGCCACTTAGCGCTCAACGCGCGACGCGAAGAGTATCTCGATAATATCGAAAAAATAAAATCCTATATTCGAGAAGGCGATACTTATCAAGTCAACTACACACTAAAATATCGCTTCGAATATCAAGGCGCGCCCGTCGCCCTGTACCGCAAGCTCCGTAGTCGCCAGAAAGTCGAGTTCGGTGGACTGCTCAACTTCCCGGAGTATGCGGTGCTGTCGTTATCGCCGGAACTCTTCCTGCGTAAACAAGGCACGGCGCTGGAATCCAAGCCCATGAAGGGCACTTTCCCACGCGGCACATCGGCCGAAGCGGATGCCGAGATTCTCGATTCGATGCGTCACGACACGAAGACACGCTCCGAGAACGTAATGATCGTCGATTTGCTGCGTAACGATGTCAGCCGCGTCGCCTCGCCGGGCTCCGTGGCGGTCAAGAACCTGTTCGAGATACAGACCTTCGAGACGCTACATCAGATGATTTCCACCGTGACCGGCAAGATCGACACCAACGCCAGGATCGAGCACGTATTCCGCGAGCTATTCCCCTGCGGCTCGATCACCGGCGCCCCCAAGATACGCACGATGCAGGTCATCGAAGAGCTGGAGCGCGAGCCGCGCGGCGTCTATACCGGCGCGATCGGCTACCTGACGCCGCACAACGATTTCTGTTTCAACGTGCCCATCCGTACCTGCGTCGCGCATGCCGACGGCCATGCGGAGATGGGGATTGGCGGCGGCGTGCTTCATGAGTCCGACCCTGGGGCCGAATACGAGGAATGCCTGCTCAAGGCGCGATTCCTGAGTGGGCTCAATCAGGACCTTCAACTCATAGAGACCATGCGTTACCGAGCGGATGGCGCCCATATCGAGCACCTTGAGAAACACCTGCAACGGCTGTCACACGCGGCACGCGATCTACACTTCGTCTATGCGGCCGCCAGCGTCCGCCTGGCTCTTGCCGAGGCCATCGACGGGCTCGATCAAGACACACGGGTGCGCCTTTCCCTGGCCCACGACGGCCAGTTCGATATCACCACCACGGCGCTGGAGCCCGATGACGAAGCGCCATCTGCGGCGCGGCTGGGCATCAGCGCCCATCCCATCGACCAGCACGCCTTCTTGCTGCAGTACAAGACCACCGCACGCGATATCTACGATAGCGAATATCGACGACACCAGGCTCAAGGCGACTACGACGTAGCCTTTCTCAACCACGAAGGCCGGGTCACCGAGGCCAGTCGCCATAACCTGTTCATCGAGAAGGACGGCTTGCTGCTGACGCCGCCGCTCGACGAAGGCGTACTGCCCGGCATCGCCCGTGAAACGCTCATCGAAGCGAGTTGCGAGCGCTGTTGCGAACGCCCGATCACGCCGCGGGATCTACTCGACGCCGACGCCATATGGCTGACCAACGCTGTGCGTGGCGTCATACCGGTCACGCTCAGCGATCAGGCCATACAAACCCTTACCGCCTGGGCGGGCCAGGAGGCTACCTATGCTGTGTCTCATTGATAACTACGATTCGTTCACCTACAACATCGTGTCCTACCTCAACCAACTGGGCATCCAGCCCTGGATCGTCAAGAACGACGCGATGACGCTTGACCAATTGGCGAGCCACGAGATCGAGGGCATCTTGATCTCGCCGGGACCCTGCACGCCATCGCAGTCCGGCATTACGCTCGAGGTCATCAAGGCCTACGCGGGCAAGGTCCCGATTCTGGGCATCTGCCTGGGTCACGAAGCGATCGCCGAGGCCTTCGGTGGGTATATAGAGCACGCTCGCGAGGTCATGCACGGCAAGGTATCGCACGTTCACCACGACGGACGTGGCGTTTTCACCGGCGTCAGCCAACCGGTGCGCGTGACGCGCTACCACTCGCTGATCGTCACCCGCCAGCGCATGCCCGCCGATTTCGAGATCAGCGCTTGGACCTGTGACGCACAGGGTAATATCGAGGACGTCATGGGCATCCGGCATCGCGACCTGGACATCGAAGGCGTGCAGTTTCATCCCGAGTCCATCCTCACCGAGCATGGCCACCTCATGCTGGCGAACTTTCTTCGCAGGCTCGATCAACATCGCCCATCGCTAGGAAAAGCGGCCGGCTTCTAGGTAGATATTTCAGGGAACGATCCATATGTACACCGGTACCGACAGTCCCACGACAGCACATGAAAGCGAGATACTCGCGCGCCTCACCGAGAGCTGGAATCAGCGCGTCGCGGTGCGCAAGGCACGGCTCGACCTTAATGACTATTACGACACCACGGCGCCGGACTTCCCACCGTCGATGGTGCCCTTCTGGGACGACCCGCGTTTCCAGGCCATCGACGAAACGGACAAGCGCCGTGTGCTCGCCGGCGCCTGGATCAACTACAACGAGAAGACGATCTTCGTCGAAGACAAGGTCATCAATCCCATGTGCTCGTTGCTGCTGCGGGATGCCCTGCCCGGCGTCGGCGATAGCGTAACCAAAAAGGCCATCGCCCAGACCCAGGTGGACGAGCAGTTCCACATTCTGATGTGCTTGGAGGTCTGCGACTGCGCGCGCCGGCAGCACCAGCTACATGACTTGCACATCCCCACGCCTCTGCTCGAGCAGCGCATGGAGACAGCGCTTTCCAAGGCGGACAACGAGCGCGAGTTCGCCCTGATCCGCATGGCCTATGCCACCGTGGCCGAGATGACCATCAACGTGTTCTTGAAACGTCTCTCGCAGGACCGCAGCATCCAGCCACTCAACCGTCTGAATACCGAGCTTCACCGGCAGGACGAAGCCTCGCATGCTGCCATTTTCGGCGAGATCGCCCGCGCCGTTTACGAGCGTCTCGGTGCCGGACAGCAAGCCATCTTTCGTGCTCACTTGATGCGCGCCATCGACGACTTCGTCGAACTCGACGTGGGCTTCTGGAGGGCCATTCTCGACTATCTGGCGATCCCCGAACGCGAGGGCATCTTGCAAGACATGGCCGCGAAGAGCCGCACGAAACGCTCGCTTCGCGATTACAGCGCGCTGGCCAAACTGTTGCGGCAGATCGGCATTCACGAGGGATCGAGCTTCGTTTTCCAATAACACGACATCGCGCGACCGGACGCAACGCCTTGGCGCCCCATCCAGGCGCCAAGGAGAGTTAAAGCAAGATTAGGCGCAGACTCAGCGCACGTGGAATTCGCGCCCGGCCAGGGTCGGCGCGATTACCCCTGCGCGCACCACGAAGTCGCCGAAGGCCTCGCCCGCCTCGCGCTCGGCGGCGTAGCGCTGAATCAGCGGCGTGAGCTCCTCGAGAATGGTCGCCTCGTCGATGTTCTCGCGGTAGAGCTTATTGAGGCGCTCGCCAGCGAAGCCGCCCCCCAAGTAAAGGTTGTAGCGTCCCAACGTCTTGCCCACGAAGCCGATTTCCGCCAGATAGGGCCGCGCACAACCGTTGGGGCACCCCGTCATACGCACGATGATGGCATCGTCACCCAGGCCCACGTCATGCATGATCGCCTCGAGCCGGTCGATGAGTGACGGCAGATAACGTTCGCTTTCGGCCATCGCCAAACCACAAGTGGGGAATGCCACGCAGGCCATCGCATGACGGCGCAGCGGCGTCGTCTCGAACGTCATCGCGTAATCCGCCAGCAACGTATCGATGGCCTCGCGGCGCGCCTCGGGCACCTGGGTGATGATCAGGTTCTGGTTGGTGGTCAACACGATATCGCCATCGTGCGCCTTGGCGATCTCGCGCATGCCCGTCAGTAGCTGAGCGCCCTCGTCGACATCCGCCAGGCGGCCGTTCTGAACGAACAGGCCGTAATGCCAAAGGCCGTCTTCCCCCTGATACCAACCCAGCCGGTCGCCGTTGTGGGTGAGCGGCAATTCAAGCGCCGACGCCAGCGACTCGCCCAGGTACTCCTCGACCCGCTCGCGGAATCCTTCAACACCCAGGGCCTCGACGGTATATTTGAGGCGCGCCTGCTTGCGATCGTGGCGATTGCCGTTATCACGCTGCACGAGCATGATCGCCTCCGACACGGCGGCCACGCGATCCGGCGTACAGTAGCCGACGATGTCGGAAAGCCGCGGGAAGGTCGCGGTCTCACCGTGCGTCATGCCCATACCGCCACCGATGCAAACATTGAAACCCTTGAGCTCGCCCGCCTGCACGTCGGCGATGAAGCCGACATCGTGGGCGAACACATCGACATCGTTCTCGGGCGGAATCGCCAGCGCGACCTTGAACTTGCGCGGCAGATAGTGCCGCGTATAGAGCGGCTCGACCTCGTCATCGGTTTCTTGAGGCCCCCCCGCTACGCGCTCCTCACCGAGGAAGATCTCGTGATAGGCCCGAGTGCTCGGCAACAGACGAGTGCTGATCTCGTGCGCGAGGTCGTAGACCTGACGGTGCACCGGCGAGCGGTGCGGGTTGGCACTGCAGATCACGTTGCGATTGACGTCGCCACAGGCGGCGATGGTGTCCATCATCGCCTTGTCCAGCGCCTGCAAGTGGCCGCGCAGATTCTCCTTGAACACCCCGTGATACTGAAAGGTCTGGCGCGTAGTGATACGCAGCGTGCCATTGGCATAGCGCCTGGCGTTGTCATCCAGCGTCAGCCACTGCTCGGGCGACACTCGCCCGCCGGGTAAGCGCAGGCGCACCATGAACGAATACAGCGGCTCCAGCTTGCGATGGCGACGGTCGTCGCGCACATCACGATCATCCTGCTGATAAAAACCGTGAAACTTGGTCAACTGGGTGTCCGCTTCATTGACCGCGCCGGTGGCCCGGTCGGCCAAGCTCTCCTCCAGGGTGCCATAAAGATAGTGGCTCTCGACCTTGAGCCGTTCGTTGGGGTGCAGCTCGTCGAGCGACACGTCACGCATCTTGGCGATGATATCCATGTCGGTCTCCTCAGTAGACGTCGCGCTGATAGCGCTTTTGCTGCTGCAGGTCACGCAGGTACTCGGCAGCGGCTTCCTCATCGTATTCACCCTGCTCGCGAATCACATCGAGCAAGGCCTGGTGGACGTCCGGCGCCATGCGCTCGGCGTCGCCGCACACGAAGACATAAGCCCCGGCCTGCAGCCAATCATAGAGGGTGGCAGCCTGTTCGCGCAGGCGATCCTGCACATAAACCTTGTCTTGTTGATCGCGAGAGAACGCCACGTCCAATCGCGACAGAAGCCCTGTCTTGCGCCATTGCAGCCATTCGGCCTGATACAGGAAGTCGCTTCGCCGCCGCCGGTCGCCGAAGAACAGCCAGTTGTCACCGCTCGCGCCACGCGCTTCGCGCTCCTGGAGAAAGGCCCTGAACGGTGCCACGCCGGTGCCGGGACCGATCATCACGATGGGTGCCGCGTCATCATCGGGTAGCTTGAAGTGCTTGTTGTGATCGATGTAAATCGGCACTGAATCGCCGGGCTGCACGCGATCGGCGAGGTAGGTCGTGGCCACGCCGCCGCGCGCGCGACCATGGGTTTCATAGCGCACTACGGCTACCGTGAGATGCACCTCGTCGGGGGCCGCGGCCTGACTCGAGGCAATCGAGTACAGGCGCGGCGGCAACTTGCGCAGCGCACGAATGAAGGTATCCGCCTCCAATCCTTCGACCGGAAAATGCTCCAGCACATCGATGATATGCCGCCCTTGCAGCCATTCGCGCAATTCATCCCGCGACTCTTCGTCGAGCAGGCGGCGCAGCTCGGCATCGTCGCTGATCTCGGCCCAATGATTGAGGAAGGGACGCGTCAGCGTGGTGACCTCGAAATCGTTGAGCAGGGCATCGCGCAACTGGCGCCCTTCCTCGAAGGGGGCCTCGCCATCCAAACGTAAGGCGGCCAGCAATTCATCGACATAAACAGGATCGTTCTGCGGCACGATACCCACGGCGTCGCCGGGGTTATATTCCAGACCCGACTCCTCCAGGGACAACTCGACATGCAGCGTCTGCTTGTCGGAATCTTGAGTGTTGAGCGGCTGCGACTCCAGCACCTCCGCCTGAAAGGGATGTGAACGCGAGTAAGTCGCGGCCACGCCGCCGGGCGCATCGGATGCCGGGCCCGGTGCGGCACTCCCCGAGAGCGCTACGAAGGCCTCGAGCGTCGCGTCGATCCATTGGGTGGCAGCCTCTTCGTAGTCGACATCGGCGTCGACTCGCGCACACAGGCGCTGCGCGCCCAGAGCTTCGAGCCGCGAATCGAGCACCTTGCCGGACTCACAGAAATATTCGTAGCTGGCATCGCCCAGCCCAAAGACAGCAAAGCGATGGTCGTCACTCAAACGTGGTGCCTTGCGCCCCGCTAGCAGCTCGTAAAAACCCAAGGCACTATCCGGCGGGTCACCGTCACCCTGAGTGCTGACCACCGCCATCAGTCGGGTGGCCTGCTTGAGGTCTTGCTTGCCAAAGGACGCCATATCCTTCAGCTCGACGTCGAGCCCCCAGGCGCGCGCGCGCTCGGCCGCTTGCTCGGCCACACCCTCGGCATTGCCGGTTTGGCTGCCGAACAGCACGGTCAGCGGTTCACCCGGCGTCGAGGCCGGCGACTCGGCGGCCGCCGGCGCATCATGCGCATCCAGGCCGGCCAGATATCCCTGCAGCCAAGCACGTTGCCGGGCGTCGAGATCGGCCAGCGCGTCATTGAGCCGCCGCGCCTGATCGGCGCTGAGGGGGCTGTTCGATTCGGACAAGCGTCCTTGCGACATTGGGCCTCTCATCGTTGCGTAAATGCTCGAAAAACGAAGACCTCTAGACTAGCAAGTCTAAAAAGAATGAAAAATTCTAAAAAGCGATCCTCATATTCCTTACAGGATTAAAAGGCCCAGTCACTCGACTGGACCATCGTTCGCCTGCAAACCTCCTAGCCTTCATGGTGTCAGCTCTCTAGACTAGATCCATATCGTGAACGCTTCACCCATCCAAGGAGACACCATGAGCGACGCCACCGTCACCCCCCAATGGATCGATATCACATCCCACGACGGCCAGTCCTTCAGGGGGTACCTCGCTCTGCCACCTGCTGGCAAGGGCCCCGGCATCGTCTTGATTCAAGAGATCTTCGGCGTCAATGCCCATATCCGCAGCGTCGCCGAGCAGTACGCACAGGACGGTTACGTGGTCCTCGCCCCGGATGTCTTCTGGCGTCAGGAACCGGGCGTGGAGCTCGCCTACGAAGGCGCCGACATGGACAAGGCCTTCAAGCTCGTCGGGGACATCGACTTCACGGTGGCCGTCAAGGATCTCGCCAGCACCACCCAGGCCTTGCGCCAGCGTGCCGAATGCGAAGGCGACGTCACTGCCATCGGCTACTGCATGGGCGGCATACTCGCCTATCTGGCCGCCATCGAGTCGGGCGTCGACCGCGCGGCAAGTTTCTATCCGGGCGGCATCCACAAGCATCTGGACAAAGCGTCGCGCCTCAACGTGCCGGTGCAGTTCCATTTCGCCGGTAACGACGGGCATATTCCCGCCGAGACCATCGACCAAGTCCGCACTACCTTCGCCGATCGCGACGACGTCACGATCAACGTCTACGACGGTGCCGATCACGGCTTCAACTGCTGGGCCCGCAGTGCCTACCATCGCCACGCTGCGGCACTCTCCCACGGCCGCACCCTGGTCTTCCTCGAAGGCCAGGACTGACCTCGACGAAGCCCACGAGCCCGAGAAACCCTCGCTTGGGGGTTTCTCGTCAACAATGAACGGACGCCCCGGCGTTTCCCATGGAGTCACGCATGTCATATCGCCTCTTTATCGCCAATAAAAACTACTCGTCCTGGTCCATGCGCCCGTGGGTGGCCCTCAAAGCGCTCGATATTCCTTTCGAGGAAGAACTCACTCCTTTCAAAGGAGCCGGGCCGCAAACCGACTTCATGTCGTTTTCGCCCACCGCCAAGGTGCCGTGCCTGCATGGGGGCGACGACGTGGTATGGGACTCGTTGGCGATCATCGAATATGTTGCCGAAGCCCATCCGGACCTCTGGCCTCGGTCACGCGATGCCCGGGCCTGGGCACGTTGCGCCACCGCCGAAATGCATTCCGGCTTCCCAGCCTTGCGTGACGAATGCTCCATGAACTGCTCGTTGCGGATTGAACTGGGCACGCCGAGCGAGGGCTTGAAAAAGGACCTCGCTCGACTGGATGCCCTGTGGTGCGAAGGCCTGAAACGCTTCGGCGGCCCGTGGCTCGCCGGTGAACGCTTTACGGCCGTCGATGCTTTCTTCGCCCCGGTGGCCGTACGCGTCCAGGGCTATGACCTGCCGCTCGCAGAGACGGCACTCGCCTATGCGCATCGTTTGCTCGAGCATCCCAGCGTCGCTGAATGGGTATCGCAAGGCATCGCCGAGCCATGGATCGACGAGCCTCATGAGCAGGATTGCCGTCGCGGTCGGCGCGTCCTTGCAGACCGCCGCGCCTAATCACCACGTTCTCGCACCGCTCACCGAGTGGTGCGGCCTCTCTCAGAGATTCGGTGATCGACGAACGCTTTGTTTCATCATCTAGAACACTTACCTCATCGCCATCACTTCGGATACGCCTACTTCGCTCTTTCCACCCCCAGAATATTTATTTAAAAACAATAAGTTAATAAATAAAAAACCACCCCAAACGTTATCTCATGTAACACGAAGCCCAGGGAGGCCATGTCGCTCGGCCTGGCGATACGGCCCGAGAAGCGACCGACAACTCATGAGATGGCTTCTCATTTACATTTGTTCTCGTTTACTATTCCACGTGCTCGAGCACAGGGTTCGTGTCTCCGGGATCGATCAGCACGGCAATCACCATCAGGAGCCTCTCATGACATCGCTACGACACCTTTGCATGGCGACGGCCGGTATCGCCGCGCTTTCCGCGACGCTTCCAGCCGACGCCAGGTCCCTGGAGACCGCCTACGGTACGGTGGAGGTCGCCGACGATCCCGCGCGTGTCGTCACGCTCTATACCAACGCGCTGGATACCGCGCTGACGGCGGGCGTGAAGCCGCTGGGCGCGGTCGCTACCCGAGGCGGCGACGGCGTCGCGCGTTACCTCACCGAGAAGGCCGGGGATATCGATATCGTCGGCACGCCGCGTGAGACCAACATCGAAGCGGTAGCGGCGCTCATGCCAGATGTCATTCTGGCTTCGCCGCGACTGCCCGAGACTCAGTACGATCTGCTGTCGCACATCGCACCGACCGTAGTACCGGATGTCGAACCCTATCAAATGGATAGCTGGGAAAATGAGGCACGGATCTATGGCGAGGCACTCGGGCGCCGCGACACCATCGATGACGCTATCGCCGAGGTCAATGCCAAGGCCGAGACGTTGAGCGAACGTCAGAACGGCTCTCCGAGCGCCAGCTTGATTCGCTGGATGCCGCAAGGCGCGCTCGTGATGGCACCGCAAATCTTCTCCAACACACTCCTCACCAAAAGCGGTTTTGCGGTCGACGACGGCGGCACCGTCAAGGAGGGACGCCCGCACAGCGATCCGCTGAGTCTCGAGAATCTCTCACGGATCGATAACGACTGGTTGTTCCTGGCCACGCTGAACGCCGAAGGTGACGAGGCTTACGAGGCAGCCAAGCAATCGCCGGCCTTCGAGCGTCTCGATGTCGTCCAGCGCGATCAGGTGGTCACCGTCGACGGCCAATTGTGGACCAGTGCTACCGGGCCGATGGCGGCAAAGGCAATACTCGATGACCTCGCCTCCGCCATGGATGCGGCCCAATGATTGCGTCCACGGATGCTTAAGCACTTGATGATGACGATGCCCTCATGCGTGTCCTGACTCATTACCTGTCATTCGGTAAGCCACGCTCATTGATCGGCCTGTGGCTTGGCTTGAGCGGACTGCTCATCGCCATTGCACTGTTGAGCTTGCTGTACGGGGCCGGTGATGTCGGCCCTTCACGCGCTTGGCAGGCACTGCAGGACTTAGGTGCCGCCGCTTCATACGATAGCGAGGCCCGTTTCGTGATCGCCGAGCTACGCGCGCCCCGGCTGTGGATCGGCCTGGTGGTGGGCGTCGCACTCGGCGTTGCGGGGGCGTTGCTCCAGGCCGTGACGCGCAACCCGCTGGCGGAACCCGGGCTGCTGGGCGTCAGCGCAGGGGCTGCCTTCGCCGTGACGTTGGCGATCCTGTGGGGCGCCGATACCGCCACGCTACGCGTCTCGGTCGCCCAACTCGGCGCCCTGGGCGGGTGTCTCTGCGTACTTGCCGCCGCGCGCCTGCAAGGCATCGGCAACGACCCTGTCCGCCTCATCCTGGCCGGGGCCATCCTGTCGGGCTTGTTGCATTCGCTGTCGTCGCTGATCCTGCTCTACGATCAACACACGGCAGACGAAATTCGCTTCTGGGTGGTGGGCAGCCTCGCTGGCCGCCAACTCGACGACCTGGTGCCACTATTCCCCAGCCTGGGAGTGGCCGCATTGCTGACCATCCTCCTCGCACGCCCACTGGCAGCACTGGCGCTCGGTGAGCACGTCGCCATCGGGCTCGGGCATCATCCCCGCGTTGTGCGTCTGCTGGTGATCGTGGTCGTCGCCCTACTGGTGGGTGGCGCCACCGCCGCGGCCGGGCCCATCGCCTTCGTGGGGCTGGTGGTGCCCTTCGCCGCACGCGCACTGGCCGGCCCCGATATTCGGCGCACGCTATGGCTGTGCTTGCCACTGGGTCCTATCGTCGTCGTCAGTGCAGACATCGTCTCGCGGCTCGTGGTGCCGCCTTCCGAACTCCCGCTGGGCGTGCTCACGGCGCTGATTGGCGCGCCCGTGCTGATCGGCGTGGTGCGTGGCCGCCGGCTGCCGACGCTCTAGGCCATTTATGCCCGACTCCGTATCCACGACACCTTCCATGGGACACGCCATGACGTCCCCCGTCGACGCCCCGAACGCGGTACGCCAGGACAAGTACTATCTCGCGTTGCCGTTGGGCCAGCGCCCCCCGCTGCGCGTGATCGTCGACAAGCGCAACCTGCTCGCCAATCTGCTGCTGTTAGGGCTCCTGATACTGCTGGCAGGCGTCTCGCTGAATACCGGCAGCGCCGCGTCGCTATCGCTGCCGGCGACACTTCGCGCCTTGTTCGGAGCGGGCAGCCCACTCGACACCTTCGTGATTCAAGAATTGCGCTTGCCTCGCATCGTTGCCGGCGTCGTCACCGGTGGCGCCTTTGCGCTGGCCGGTTGCCTGATGCAGACCGTCGCGCGCAACCGCCTGGCCACGCCAGGGATCGTCGGCCTCGACAACGGCGCCACCGCTTTCGCCGTGGCCTCCGTGGTGGGCGCCGGCATCAGCCTGGCCCCGCCGGCGATGGCCTTGACCGGCGCCGCCGTCGCCGCGGCGCTCACCTTCGGCTTGACGGGCCGCATCGGCGTGCGCGGGTATCGCTTCCTGGTCGCCGGCATCGGTGTCGGGGCCGTCTTTGGCGCCCTCACCCAGCTCATGCTGACGCGCGTCTCCATCGACGCCGCCAATGCGGCCTACCCGTGGACGGTGGGCAGTCTCAACGCCCGCCCCGATCACGCGGTGCTGAGCCTGTCGCTGGCCCTGCTGCCTGCCTTGCTGGCTGGCATATGGCTGACCCGCTCGCTCACCGTATTGCGACTTTCCGACGCCGTCGCCATCAGTTTGGGCATCGCGGCGGGACGCTGCCGGATGGTCGCCCTGAGCGTCGCGGTGATTCTCACCGGGCTGGCCGTGGCAGTGGCGGGACCGGTGGGCATGGTGGCACTGATCGGCCCGGAGTTCGCGCGTCAGCTCAGCGCCAAGAACACGGTACCCGTGGTCGGCGCAACCCTCGCCGGGGCGGTGGTCATGGTCGCCGCCGACCTGCTTGGGCGCGTGATACTCGCCCCCATCGAAGTACCGGTGGGCATCGTCACTGCCTTGATCGGCAGCCCACTACTGCTGTGGATACTCTTGAACCCCAACGCCAGGACCGCGCCATGACACACGACGCCCCAGCCTGCGAGCGTGACGCTACTCAGCCCGACATCGCACCGGATATGACGACTCAGGGCTTGTCGCTGGCGTACGGCTCGGTCGCGGTCATCGAGGATCTCGACCTGCAACTACCCGCTGGCCAGGTCACGGCCATCGTTGGCCCCAATGGCTGCGGCAAGTCGACACTGCTGGCCGGGCTGTCGCGGCTGCTCAAACCCCGGGGCGGCACGGTGCTGCTCAACGGCACGGACATCCGGCACCAGCCGACCCGCCAACTGGCCAAGCGGCTGGCACTATTGCCGCAGCAGCCGCATGCCCCCGAGGCGTTGACCGTCGCCGAACTGGTACGCTTCGGGCGTCATCCGCATCAAAGCTGGCTACGCCAGTGGTCCGCAGACGACAAGGCCTGCGTCGACGAAGCGCTCGAGCTAACGGGGCTGACGACGCTTGCCGAGCGCCCGGTAGACGCGCTTTCCGGGGGCCAGCGCCAACGCACGTGGATCGCCATGGCCATCGCCCAGCAGACCGCAACGCTGCTGCTCGACGAACCCACCTCGGCGCTCGACCTCGGCCATCAGGTCGAAGTCTATGAGCTCATCCAATCACTCGCCGCCTCGGGCAAGACCATCGTCATGGTCATCCACGACCTGGTCAGCGCATGTCGCTACGCCGACCACCTGATTGCCATGTACCAAGGCCACGTCATCGCCGAGGGACTGCCCAGCCAAACGGTCACCCCTGAGCTGGTCAAGCGGCTGTATGGCGTCGATTGCACACTGATGACCGACCCCGCCACTGGTGCCCCGCTGCTCACCAATGTACGCCGCACACGCGACGTCCTCGACGGCAGCGCGACCTAAGCGTCTGGTCATGCCGATCACATTGCCGCCCCTATCGCCGGCACCCGTCTCTGGCTACCATCCACGCATTGATCCAGGAAACAACATAGGGAAGCACCATGCGTGATGGATTTCACTTCTACGAGCCGCACCAGGGCCACGGCCTGCCACACGACCCATTCAACGCCATCGTCGGGCCACGTCCGATCGGCTGGGTCTCCTCTCAGGATCGCGACGGCCACCTGAACCTGGCCCCTTATAGCTTCTTCAACGCTTTCAACTACACGCCGCCGATCGTGGGGTTCTCCAGCATCGGCTACAAGGACAGCGTGCGTAATATCGCCGCCACCGGCGAGTTCTGCTGGCACTTGGCGACTCGCCCGCTCGCCGAGCAGATGAATGCAAGCTGCGCGGCCGTCGCGCCCGAGGTCGATGAGTTCGCACTGGCCGGTCTGACGCCGCGCACCTCCCAGGTCATCGAGGTACCGCATGTCGCCGAAGCGCGCGTCGCATTCGAGTGTCGGCTGAGTCAGCTGATTCAGCTCCACTCCGCCGCCGGTGAGTCGCTCGAGACCTGGCTGGTGCTCGGCGAAGTCGTCGGTGTGCACATCGACCAGTCACTGCTATATGACGGCGTCTATCAGACCGCCGAGGCGCACCCCATTCTACGCGGCGGCGGCCCGGCCGATTATTTCGAAATCAGCGCCGAGCAAAACTTCAAGATGCACCGGCCAGGCTAACCACACGCACTGAGGTAACAGCCTGGGGCTCGCTCACGGCATCAGCCCTGGCGCAGACAACACTGTCACTTTCCTTCTAGCTTCCCTTCCTTCCCACTTTCGCCGGCGCACGCGATGTCTTATCCACCGACGCGGCGCCGGCTCAAGCAAGCGTTAACGTATGCCCCGGCATGAACCCATGTCGTACCCCTCTTGGATAATTGTCGCCGGACAAAGCTTCACAAAGCCTCTTGAAGATTGTATAAAATATAAAACCTAACAAGATCGAACGAAGGTGCTTATGAAACGGGTGCACGTCATCGACTCCCACACCGCGGGAGAGCCGACACGATTGGTCATGGAAGGCATGCCGACGCTTTCCGGTCGCACCATCGCCGAGAAATGCGATGACTTCCGCGACAATCACGACGCATGGCGACGAGCCATCATGCTGGAACCGCGTGGGCATGACGTGCTGGTCGGCGCGTTGTACTGCGCCCCCGAGTCCAGTGATGCTAGTTGCGGGGTCATCTTCTTCAACAACAGCGGTTATCTGGGCATGTGCGGCCACGGCACCATCGGGCTAGTGGCGTCGCTACATCACCTGGGACGCATGACGCCGGGCTGCCACAAGATCGATACGCCAGCGGGCCCCATCAGCGCCACGCTTCACGACGACGGCGCCGTGACCGTGCGCAATGTCCCCTCCTACCGTCATCGCCGCCAGGTCCCCGTGGAGGTGCCGGGATACGGCACCGTACACGGCGACATCGCCTGGGGCGGCAACTGGTTCTTCCTGGTCAGCGATCACGGCATGGCCATCGAACTCGATAACGTCGAGGGGCTCACCGACTACACCTGGGCCATTCGTCAGGCACTGGAAGCCCAATCGATCACCGGGGGAAACGGCGGTGTCATCGACCACATCGAACTCTTCTGCGACGACCGCGAGGCTGACAGCCGAAATTTCGTGCTGTGTCCCGGCAAGGCCTATGACCGCTCGCCCTGCGGCACCGGCACCAGCGCCAAACTCGCCTGCCTCGCCGCCGACGGCAAGTTGGCGCCGAGGCAGAGCTGGGTCCAGGCGAGCATCTGCGGCGGCCAGTTCGAGGCCACCTACGAATGGGAGGGCGAGCGCATTCGTCCTTCGATCAAGGGGCGCGCCTATCTCAGCGCCGACGCCACTCTACTAATCGACGAACACGACCCGTTCGCCTGGGGGATCACGCGTCAGTGATCTCTTTGTTCTCGACGATTCAGCGCCGGGCATTACGGCGATGCCGCTGCGCTGAGCCACCTGCATGCAATAGACCAACCTTCGAGGTACAACGATGAACGATGCCATCTTTACCGGTTGCATTCCCGCACTGATGACACCTTGCACCGCCGACCGCCAGCCGGATTTCGACGCCTTGGTTGCCAAGGGCCGTGAACTGATCGAACTGGGGATGAGCGGCGTGGTGTACTGCGGTTCCATGGGCGACTGGCCTCTTCTAAGCGAAGCGCAGCGTCAGGAAGGCGTCGCACGGCTGGTCGAAGCGGGCATCCCGACCATCGTCGGCACCGGTGCGGTCAACTCCAAGGAAGCCGTCTCTCATGCAGCGCATGCGGCCAAGGTCGGCGCGCATGGACTGATGGCCATTCCCCGCGTGCTGTCTCGCGGTACGTCCGCCACCGCGCAGAAGGCTCACTTCTCGGCCATTCTCGACGCCGCGCCCAATTTGCCGGCGGTGATCTACAACAGTCCGCACTACGGCTTCGCCACCCGTGCCGACCTATTCTTCGCGCTTCGCGCCCAACACTCGAACTTGATCGGCTTCAAGGAGTTCGGCGGCGCCGATGACCTGCGTTACGCGGCGGAACACATCACCTCACAGGATGATGACGTCACCCTGATGGTCGGCGTTGACACCACCGTCTACCACGGCTTCGTCAACTGCGGTGCGACCGGTGCCATCACCGGTATCGGTAACGCTCTGCCCCGCGAAGTGTTGCACCTCGTCGCACTCAGCAAGAAAGCGGCCAAGGGAGACGTCGTCGCACGCCGCCGGGCCAAGGAGCTCGAAGAAGCGCTCGGCGTGTTGTCCTCTTTCGACGAAGGCGCCGATTTGGTGCTTTATTACAAGCACTTGATGGTCCTCAACGGCGAAAACGAGTACGCGCTGCATTTCAACGAAAGCGACGTGCTTAGCGACGCCCAGCGTCATTACATTGAAGCCCAGTACGACCTGTTCCGTACTTGGTACGCGCAATGGTCCGCCGCCCTCGACGACGCCTAAACGAGACACCTCACATCTTGGCATTGTAGGTGTCACTTCACTGCCATGCCGGGAGGTCTACGATGACCAGCCTCCCGGCTGCCTTTCCTGATTCATCAAGCCGAGCACTCTCGCATGTCGCTGTCTGAACACGGTGTCCCATGCCTTCATCTTGGACATTCATTGCAGTTTGTATACAGTATGCGAATTCCAACCTTCGGCAGGGACTGGCCATGGCGACTTACAAGACACGAGCGCAATTCGTCGCGGACGATCTACGCGGGCGTATCCTGGGTGGGGAATTCAAAGGCGGTACCCAGTTGCGTCAGGATGCCTTGGCCAATGACTACGATGTCAGTCGCATCCCCGTCCGTGAGGCCTTGCTGACACTGGAGTCCGAGGGTCTGGTCGAATTTCACGCTCACCGGGGGGCTTTCACCACCGAGCTTTCCGTGGCCAAGATCCGCGAACTGTTCGACCTTCGCGTTTTGCTCGAGACCTACGTGCTGCGCCACGCCATCAATGGCCTTACCGACACAGACCTGAAAAAGGCCGAAGACATCCTCCTCAAGTACGACCAGGCGCTGAATTCCGGCGGCGACATCGATAACTGGAGCGAGTACAACTTCGCCTTCCATCAGGCGCTTTACGCCCCGGCCAACCTACCTGAAACCCTCTCCCTGATCAGCCAATTGAACACCAAGTCGGATCGCTATATTCGCATGCAGTTGGTCTACACCCAGGAAATCGAGAAAGCCGAGCAGGAACATCACGGCCTTCTCGAACTAGCCCGTCAGGGCGATGCCGATCAGGCCTGTGAGTTGTTGAAGACGCATATTCAAGAAGCCTGCGAAGGCATCGTCGCGCTGCTGGAAGAGCGCGCTAAACAGCCCGAAACATCATGATCGGCGCCTCATAAACCGGCTCTTGCCCATCAAGCGCAAGCGTTTCTCTTCAACACTATCCAACCACCCCGCGTCGGACCTTCGGCCATCATTCGAGCCAGCGCCGGCGTGTCGATACCTCCCTTTTTGCGCGCCCGGAGTGCCCATCCTAGGCGTTGAGGGAGTCCCATCTCTCGCTGCCATCCACCACCAATAGCGTCATCCACGAGACACGTCTCGACTTTGGTCAAATGCCGTCTTGAAGCTGGCAACGACATATCTTATATTTTATACAATCGACAAATACAAAATGATCTGTCAGTTGAGGAACCCCTATGGGCTCATATGACCAAGCCTCCCAAGACGACGCTAACCATGCCGACGTCACCGTTATCGGTGCCGGTGTGGTTGGTATCGCAAGTGCTCTCGCCCTGAGCCGGAAGGGCTTGAAAGTGCTGGTGGTGGACAAGCAGGCACCCGGCATGGGGGCGTCCTTCGGCAATGCGGGACACATGGCCACCGAGCAAGTCTTTCCGCTCGCCGACGCATCTATTCTCAAACGTCTGCCTCGCATGCTGATGGACCCTACGGGGCCACTGCGCCTGGACTGGCGCTACCTTCCCAAGGCACTGCCTTGGTTCACTCGACTGTTGCTGAATCTACGCCAAGCGCCCTACCAGAACAGCGTGAGCGGGCTCCGCGCGCTCAACGAGGTAAGCCTCAGTGCCTGGTGTCGCCTGCTTGAGTCGGTCGATGGTACCCACCTGCTCAAGCAAGATGGCTCCTTCATGGTCTACGAGCAGGAAGGCTCCCGCGCCGACCTGGAGGCATTGCAATCCTGCATGGCAACACAGGGCGTGCCGGTCGAATCCTGGTCGGGAAACGCCATCCGCGATGTGGCGCCGCAACTGTCCGAGTCGATTCGCGGTGGCCTGTTCTTCCCTTCGACCGGTCACGTCGTCGACCCGCTCGCGGTCGTCCAGCGCCTGGTGGCCACCGCCAAGGCCGAGGGCGTCAAATTCTGCCAAGACGACGTCGTCTCCGGCCACGTCCACGCTCATGGCGTCACGCTCGAGACGGCCGGCCCTGGGCGGCTCCACGGCCGCCAGGTATTGGTGGCCTGCGGCGCGCACTCGGCGCCGCTCACCGCCCACCTCACCGGGAAGCGAGTACCGCTGGATACCGAGCGCGGTTACCACCTGATGCTTCCCGGCGAGCAGTCGCGTCTACCCATGGCGGTCACGTCGCTGGAGCGTCGTTTCATCATGACGCCGATGTCAGAAGGTCTGCGCCTAGCGGGCACCGTCGAATTCGCGGGCCTCGAGCGACCGCCCAACATGGAAAGGGCCTGGCAGCTGCATCGCTTGAGCCAGGGTCTTTTCAAGACGTCTCTCGATGCCTCCGAGGCAACACCCTGGATGGGCTTTCGCCCCTCGCTGCCCGATTCGCTACCCGTCATCGATAGCGCGAAAGACGGCAGGGTGCTGCTGGCGTTCGGACATCACCATCTGGGACTTACCCAGGCGGCGGTGACGGCCGAACTTATAGCCGGGCTGGCCATGCAAGGAGCGACGAAGGCCGACGCATCCCGACGCGCTCCCCCTGCGACCGACCAAGCACTTCCCGAGTTGACCCCCTATCGGCTCGATCGCTTCTAAACGCAATCCCCTCAATTCAGACAACAAGACCAAAGGAGATATCATGTCCGCATCCAACGCCCCCAGGCTACCCAGCATGGCCGAAGTGCTGACCATCATGGTGGGCTTTATCGCTATCATGTTCCTCAGCATCAACGTGCTCGGTCTGCCCATTCAGCTTGCGCTGTTCGCTTCCTGGTTCCTGGTCATGGCACTCGGCCTGAGGCTCAAGATGTCCTACGCCGCCATGCAGGAAGGCCTCATCGACGGCATCCACAATGGCATGGAGGCAGTGCTGGTTCTCACCACCGTCGGCGCACTGATCGGCACCTGGATCGCCGGGGGCATCGTGCCCAGCATCATCTACTACGGGCTGACGGTGATGAACCCACAGATCTTCCTGTTCGCCGCGTTCGTGATCTGTGCCCTGACCTCGCTATCTACCGGCACCTCCTTCGGGACTGCGGGCACCGCCGGCGTCGCCATGATGGGCATCGGTCACAGCTTCGGCATTCCGCTCCCACTGGTAGCCGGCGCGGTCATCTCAGGCGCTTACGTCGGCGACAAGATGTCGCCGCTGTCCGATACCACGGTGATGACCGCATCGCTGTGCAAGGTCAACCTGATCGACCACATCCGCTCCATGATGACGGTCAGCGCCCTCGCCATTCCGGTCGCATCGATTCTGTTCCTGGTCGTCGGCTTCTTCTATGTGAGCGGTGATGTGGACACTTCACGCGCCACTGTCGCTATGCAAGCACTAGAAACCAACTTCACCATCAGCCCGTGGTTACTGCTGCCGGCAGTGATCGTGATCGGGCTGCTGACCCGCCGCTATCCGGCCATTCCGGTCATCACCTTCGGCGCCGTCCTGGGCAGTATCTGCGCCTGGTGGGCACAGGGTGTCGGCCCCATCGATGCCATCCGCATCGCCTATGTGGGCAACGACATGCAATCCGACGTGGAGTTTCTAAACACGCTGCTCAACCGTGGCGGCATCGAGTCCATGCTCAGTGTCGTGGCGTTGATCCTATTCGCCTTGGGCCTCGGTGGCCTGATGAGCCAAGTGGGTATCCTCAAGACGATCAGCAATGGCTTTTTGCGCTGGGCCAACAACCCGGGCCGCTTGACGGTGTCGACCATGCTAGGCGGGTTCTTCGGTAACTTCTTCGGTGGCGCAGCCTACGTGTCGCTGATCACCGCCAGTACCATCACCGGGAAGAATTACGACGACCAAGGCGTTGATCGGCGGGTGCTCTCGCGTAATGCCGAAGCGGGCGGCACCATCACGACTCCAATGGTGCCCTGGACCGACGGCGGTGTATTCATGGCAACGACCCTCGGTGTCTCGACCATGTCCTACCTGCCCTTCCTTTGGTACCACATGCTGGTGATCGTGATCTCGATCTTCTATGGCTACGCCAACATCGCCATCTGGCGGACCCAGCCCAAGTCCGAGGTACAAGACAACGCCAACGCACGACAGAACTTCCAAGCCTCATAGCACGGCACCGATAGTTCTCTCATCACCCGACAAGCCCTGCCCCGTGCAGGGCTTGTCAGTCGCGAGGGGCTTTCCACTGCCCGATCGTTGGCTCATGGGCCACGCACCCTGCGTGATACACTAGCGCTCACTTTCGTATCCGCAACGCAGGACGCCCACATGTCCCTCGACGATCTTCACCTCAATCTTCGCAACTTGACGCCCGAGGACTATCCGCAGCTCAAGACGCTGATGGACCGGGTCTATCACGACATCGGCGGCGCCTGGCCCAAGCGCACCATCGAGCGACTGATCAGCGAATTCCCCGACGGTCAGATCGTCATCGAGGATGACCAGACCCTGGTCGGCGTGGCGCTGACCGCTCGCGTCGACTACGAGGAATTTTCCAATCCGCACCGCTACGACGATTTGATGGATCAGCGGGAGATCATCCTCAACGCCCCCGAGGGCGACGCCATGTATGGCCTGGATGTGCTGATCGATCCGGCCTATCGTGGCTACCGGCTCGGCAGACGCCTCTACGAAGCTCGCAAGGATCTGTGTAAATCACTGAATATGCGCGCCATCCTTGCCGGCGGCCGAATTCCCAACTACCACCAGCACGCCAGCGACATGTCGCCGGCCGAGTATCTGGATCAGGTCTCGCGCAAGGAAATTCACGACCCCATCCTCTCCTTCCAGTTGGCCAACGACTTCCAGGTCAAGCGGCTGCTGCGCAAGTACCTACCGGAGGATGAAAAATCCCAGGGCTACGCGACCCTGCTGGAGTGGAACAACATCCTCTTCGAGCCGGCCGAATCGGTACTCGATACCCGCAAGACGCAGGTGCGAGTGGGCGCGGTGCAATGGCAGATGCGCGAGTTCTCCTCGGTGGAGGCGGTGCTGCAACAGGCCGAATACTTCGTCGATGCGTTATCGGATTACCAAAGCGACTTCGCGATCTTCCCGGAGCTCTTCAACGCCCCGCTAATGGGCCTGCAGGATCGCGCCGCTCAGCAGGATCAAATCGCGGCCATCCGTTTTCTGGCAAGCTTCACCGAGCACTTCAAGACCGAGCTGTCACGCATGGCAGTGTCCTACAACATCAACATCATCGCCGGTTCGATGATCGAGGAGCACGACGACGGGCATCTCTACAACATCTCCTATCTCTTCCACCGCGACGGCGACATCGAAGCGCAGGCCAAGCTGCATATCACCCCCCAGGAGCGCCGCGACTGGATCATCGAGGGTGGCGATGATCTAAAGGTCTTCGATACCGATGCCGGGCGGATCGGCATCCTGATTTGCTACGACGTCGAGTTCCCGGAGCTCTCGCGCCTGCTCGCGGATCAGGACATGGACATCCTCTTCGTGCCGTTCTGGACCGATACCAAGAACGGCTACCTGCGTGTGCGCCACTGCTCTCAGGCACGCGCCATCGAAAACGAATGCTACGTGGTGCTGTGCGGCAGTGTCGGCAACGTGCCATCGATCGAGAACATGGAGATCCAGTACGCACAGTCCTCGGTGTTCTCGCCTTCGGACTTCGCCTTCCCCCACGATGCGGTGCTGGCCGAAACCACCCCCAATACCGAGATGATCATGTTCTCGGATCTCGACCTGACCCGTCTCACGGTGGTGCGCAACGAAGGCTCGGTCACCAACCTGAAGGACCGCCGCCAGGATCTGTTCGACCTGCGCTGGCGCGATTGGTCGTGGAAGTCCGGCTCACGCCAGGAAGACACCTGAGTCGCCGGGCACGCGGGAAACGGCGGAGAGGAGTTCGACGATGAAATGGTGGAACGCCTGGCGCGGCGAGCGCCATCCCTTCCCCGCCGAGGCCTGGGCAGAAGGCCGGGCCCGGGTGCCGCTGTTGAAGGCACTGCCGGAGGCGGACGCACGCCGCCTCGGCGAGCGCGCCTGGGCATTCCTGCGCCGCAAGCGGCTTTCGTTATTCGACGACGAACTGTTTGACCTTCCCGCGCGCCTGGCCCTGGTCGCTCAGGCGTGCCTGATGACGCTCTACTGGTCGGAGGGCGACGCCCGCGAGGCCTTTGCTAACGTCCATGAGGTGCGCGTACTGCCAGAGGCCTTCCGCCGCAAGGTCGAGGAGATGGACGAAGCCGGCGTAGTCCACGAATACGAGGACGAGCGCGTCGGCGAGACCTGGCACCAAGGCCCCATCGTCCTCGCCCTATCGGATATTCAGGAAAGTGGTGGCTGGGGCGGCTTCAACGTCGTCATTCACGAGTTCGCCCACAAACTGGACATGGGCAACTCGCTGGACGCCGACGGCTTCCCGCCCTTGCCGCACGATATCGATGCTCGTGACTGGCACCGCGTCTTCACCGGCGTGTGGGACGATCTTCAAGCACACCTGGCTCGCGGCGACGCGCCACCCATCGACGACTACGCCGCCACGCACCCCGGCGAATGCTTCGCGGTTTGCTGCGAGTACTTCTTCACCGCCCCGGATGTCCTGAACGCCGCCTATCCTGAGCTGTACGCACTGCTCGCCCGCTACTTCAGGCAGGAGCCGTTAATGCACCTACATACAGCATCCGACTCCATGTCATCACAATAAGCGGTCAGCAAGTCTGCCGAGCGTTCTCAATGTCATGTCCAACATCACCAAAGCTATCGGAGAGCGGGTGACCGCGGTACCTACCTTATGGAACGATAAGACCTAGTGTAACGGGCCCTGTCAGCGACCCCACCGAGATGTCACTAATGAGCGTCACTCAATCGCGCACTGCGCTTTCTCAGATACTTGATCAGTGGCACGATGATCGCCAGCATCACCACGGTGATAGCTATGTACAGCAAGGTGGCGCTAATCGGCCGTGAGAAAAAGATCGAGGGATCGCCCTGCGACATGCCCAGTGACCGACGGAATTCACTCTCAGCAATCGGCCCCAGCACAACACCAAGAATAATGGCAACCAATGGGAAATTGATTTTCTCAAGCAAGAAACCCAGCACCCCGAAGCCCAGCATGAGCCAAACATCGAACATCGAGTTCTGTACCGAGTACGTACCCACCACACAGCAGATGATGATGATCGGTCCCAAGGCCGAATAGGGAATATTCAACATCCGTGATAGCACGGCGACGAACGGCTTGGAGAATGCCAGGATAAGCAAGTTGACGATAAGGAGACCAACGAATACGGCATAGATTAGATCGCCGTTGTTGGTCATGAAGGATGGACCGGGCTGCAGACCATGCATGATGAAAGCCCCCAGGATGACGGCCGTCGTACCGCTGCCGGGGATACCCAGGGCGAACAGCGGCACGAGAGCGCCCATTGCGGCGGCGTTGTTAGCCGATTCAGGGGCCGCGATTCCTTCCGGTACGCCCTTACCGAATTCCTTAGGGTTCCGGGACCAACGCATCGCCTCGCTATAGCTCACCATGGCTGCAGTGCTTGCGCCGATGCCCGGTAGGATTCCGATGGCAACCCCGAGAATTGACGACCGGGCCAAGGTCAACCGAATCCGCCGAATGACAGGCATGTCGAATATTCGGATCTTAACTTTCTTGATCGGCGTGTGCGGAGCGTTGCCCTGAGCACGCTTCAACACTTCGGAAATGGCGAACATTCCCACAATGATTGGGATCAGTTGAATTCCGCCAGCCAAGTTGAGGTTGCCGAAAGTATAGCGCAAGGTGCCAGTCATCGGATCGATACCTACCGAGGCCACGAACAGCCCGATCATGGCGCCGATCAGGCCTAGCAGCAAGCTACCGCCCAACGACGCCACTACGGTCAGCCCGAGCACTGCCAGAGCGAAGAATTCCGGTGACGAGAACTTCAGTGCTATCGACGCCAACATCGGAGTGAAGACGATGAGCGCAATGGTGCCTACGAGCCCACCAACCGCTGAGCTCAAGATCCCGATACCCAGAGCCTTCCCGGCCTCACCCCGTTGGGTCATGGGATAACCGTCGAAGGAGGTCATGACGGCTTCCGGTGTTCCGGGTGCCCGGTAGAGGATGGCGGTAATCAGTCCCGAAAAAACTGTAGAGGCATAGATCGCCGTCAATAGCATGAAGGCCGTTGTGGAATCCATGCCATATGTTACCGGTAGCAGGATAACGACCAGAATAACGCCGCTAATGCCCGGTAAGGCACCACCAATGAACCCGATGAACACAGCGGATAGCAGAATCAGGAAATTCATCGGCTGCAGGACAACCGAAAAGCCGTTCATAAGACCGTCTAGCATTGTCTGTCTTCCTCAATTACACCTGTGGCGTGCATATCGACCGTCGCGATCACGGCAAGGGAATGTTCAGCAGAGTGTCGAAGACGACAAGCACCAGAATTCCCCCCACCAAAGTGGTCATGCCAATCGTCATCTTGCGTGTCGCGCCCAGGATCAGGCTGCAAAGTAGAGAGAAGACGATTGTCGCCCACAAGAAACCCACAAGGCTCATCGATACTGTGTACAGCACCACCAGCACGAGAAGAATCCAGTGGCGGTTCCGAGCGAAGAAGCCGCCGCTTGCGGTCTCGTCGGCGGCAGCTTCTTCGGGGCCGTCGTCCTCTTTAGTCGCGAGGCTGCTACCCTTCGATTTGCGCGATTCGATATGGGTCGTAACTGCCAGCATCGTCGCTAGCACGAGCATCGCCACCAGCACCAACATTGGCCAGGTGCGCGGTCCGATTAGCGTGGAGACCTCCTCGGAACTCGGCAATTGCCAGGTCAGCGTCAAGAAGAAGATTCCCCCGACAAAGACACAAGCAATGAAGGCATACAGCTTTCTAGTCATGACTGACACCGAAGATGTTGGGGCGACGCCGGGCTCCCCGGCGCCGAAGGAAAAAAGGGGCAGCATGTTTCTGACGTCACTCACTTCATTGTCTTCTGAAAAATGCTGCCCCAATCTATAGAATTATCCGAGTCACTCGTTATTGAGTAGCCGCTTATACTGCTTTAGATCGGTCTTGAGTTCCTTTCTATAGGCATCACTACCCATCCAGCCCTCGCGATAATCCAGATGGACCTTGCTGGCGTAATCTTGGTACTTGTCGGATTCGTAGATGTCCTTAAGCGCACTTTCGATAGCGGCCACCGTTTCCTTCGGCGTGTCGGCGTTGACGAACACTCCTCGCTCGTTGCCGTCCGTCAAATCCCACCCCTTTTCAACGGTTGTCGGTATGCCTGGGAAGTCCTCAAGACGCTTATCGGCAAAGACCAAAATGGGCTTCATTTTACCGGATTCCATATAGCCCAGAATTGAACTTATCTCGCCAAACATGCCATCGATATTGCCACTCAGCACATTGGACGAAACGCTGCCTTCCTCGTCGTAGGGAATGAAATTCATATCCAGGCCACTGGCATCTTTAAAACCGAGAAACGCCATCTTGTCGGGACTTGCAGCGGCGGTCCCACCGATCACGACCTCGCCGGGATTATTCTTGGCATAGTCATAAAATTCTTGGAAGTTCTTGTACTTGTCTGGATTTACAATAAGCGTCATGACATCCGACTGCATGCGGGCCACGGGCGTCAGTTGATCGAGCCCAGTAGGATTCTGGCCGGCGGCCAGCGAGGTGATGAGTGTCGACGACGAGAAGTCTAGGGTCTGACCGTCAGGTGCGCTGTTGGCAGTGCGCTGATGGGCGATGGCACCGGATGCCGTGGGCAGATCGATGACAGTCACCGTGGTATCCAGGCGCTTCTCCAACATCGGCTGGACCTGTCTGGTGAAATTGTCAGTGCCCCCACCTGCGCCGGCAGCAACCAGCGCCTTGATGTTGCCGGATGGATAGTCCGAGGCCTCAGAACTGGCTAGGGTGGTGCCGCTGACGGCGGCCACGCTCACCCCCAGAATACCAATCGCCGCGAACTTGTATTTATCGAGCATTTGACTGGCTCCCTCTCAAATAAGGAAATATTGTCGTTGATAGACGGAGCGGCGCATGCGTTCCGCCCGGTTCATCGGAACCGTGAGTTGATGTCTAGCGATGCGCGGCTTTGTCAGTCACGCAGTTTTCGTTAGCGTTGCTGCAGGTGTTCACCTCCTCGCCGTTGAGACGTCTTGGGTTCTTGTAAAGAAAGTACGATCCTGTTCGCGTCTCAGTCTCAGCAGTGCGGAATTGGGTACATTATCCAGCGCATCGAAAGGAATCGGCTCACCTGCGGCGATATCGCGCAGCAAACGCGCTCCCGGCAACAAATAGAACGGAGCCGCGCCCCCCCCATCGATAGACCGTGCCGGATGCGCCTCCGGACGCAGTCCATCGATAACACGATGGTGACCGACCATCTCGAAACGATGTCCAGTTGGCAGGTCACGAATGGCCCTTGCGACCAGATCAATTCTCGGCTGGGTCGCCTCTCCACCGCCCGAGGGCAGATTATGAAGTACGGCATCGAGTAGCGAGATCGGCGCCTCAAGACCCAATAGGTGACGTGGAAGGTATACCATCGCACTTGCCCCACTACGGCTAACCACATGCCCTTTACCACGCAACAGTTCCCAAGATGCCGCGTCTTCGCAGCGCAGGACGACGAACACTCCACCAGCGAAGCTGACCTCATCTGGCTTGCGCAGGCAGTTGAATACCTCCAGCCGGCCGCCATTCTGGAGAATTCCGCCTTGGTCACGGGTATCCAGAACCGTCGGCACCTCGGGTATTCTCAATAACGGGGCGTGGAATTCTGGGCGATCGGGAAGCAGGCCGGTTGCATTGGCGACATTGGTCATCTCACAGAGGTCCGGTACCGAGATCAATTGCATATCGCTGGCGGCTTCAATTCGCGCGCCCGCCATCTCGGCCTCCCGACTATCCTGCAGCGTCCACAAATCAGCCATGGTCGGCAGCGGATAACGTGCATCATTGCACTGGATTTCTTGGTTCGCTTCGTCCCAGACGAAATCGTATTCGCTGCTCTTACCAGCGGCGATAATTTCGAATCCTAGCGTCTTGGCCCAAGTCACCATACCGATCAAAAGGCTGGGCTGATCGCCATCCAGAGGGGTAAAGATCAAGCCCTTTTCTAACGCCTTATGGGTCAAATAGGGACCAACCACCGACTCTGTTTCCTTGGTGGCAATACCAACATGCTTGCCGGCCTCGATAGCAGCCTCGGCGTGCAGGGCACCAGCCTCTGGTATACCAGTTGCTTCAACAAGGATATCGAACGGCAAATCGACGACGGTGCTCAGATCGCCGCTGGCGATATAGCATCCAGCATCCCAGGCCGCGCGGGCCTGTTCTATCCCATGACACTCGACGATGGCCGCTATATCGACTCCAGCACGTTCCAAGGCCAAGCGTGCATTCCGGGCATCAACATCCACCGCAATTCTGGCGGAAAATGCTTTCATATTAAGGGCTTGACGCAATACACCGGTTCCGAAATCGCCAGCACCTGCAACGCAAGCCTCGACAACACGGTCACTTTCGAAATAGTTCAGATAGTTCATTCGAGAATCGCCAATTCCTAAAGCGGGAAAACGTCCATGCCCCACTAACGTGGTCTATATTACCCGACATATCATCATGCCGAATAGTTAGCGAAAGGCTAGTGGTATACCATTTTTGCCGTCAAAGGAGCAGCGGTTAGACTTTAGTAGTTTCTGAGCACTTTAATCTACTAACTACCTGATAGAAAGGCATAAAAAAATTTACAGGGCGGCGGGTAAAGTTGATTTCAAAAAGGATGGTATGCCATATTTAGGACAAATTGGCAGGCAGCTTTCCATGACTTCACTCGACGATATCGCCCATACAACGCAACAGGGGCTAGTCACCAAGGTGGCCAGCTATCTTCGCGAGCATATCGTGATGGATCACTTTCAACCGGGACAACGGCTGCCCGAGCGCACTCTGGCCGAAGAGCTACAGGTTTCCCGGACCCCTCTACGAGAGGCCTTGAAGATACTCGCCGCTGAAGGGCTGGTAGAAATCCTACCGAACCGAGGTGCAGTGGTTTCCGATGTTAGCCCCGCGGATGTCAAAGAGAAAGCTTACGTCCTAAGCGTACTTGAGCAGGCCGCAGCGGAGCTTGCCTGCGAAAAAGCAACCGACCGCGACATTACAGAGGTACAGGCGCTGCACTACGAGATGAAAGCGGCATTCATCCGCGGCGACCGGCAGAATTATTTCCGCATCAACCAAGAGATTCACGACCGCATTGTCGCCCTCTCGGGTAACAGATCGCTGAGAGAGATGCATGGCTACTTATGTCGCCAACTATACCGCGTGCGCTATCTATCCAACCAAAAAAGCGAGAAATGGACGACCGCCATGGCTGAGCATGAAGCGATCATGGCAGCCTTAGAGGCACGAGACGCACCAAGAATGGGACAAGAGCTACGCAATCATCTTGGCAAGACATGGTTCAAATTTGCCGCCAACGAAAATCCTGAAACGCGTTCGTCAGGCCAAACGAACGCAAAACCGGCCAAGCAAAAAAAAGAGTCCCCCTCCGCTGACGAGCAATGATGATCTATATGGCGATACATCGGCAGACCTTATTGCAGCGCTGCCCGCCTCACTGAGTGCTCACTGGCGAGTGCGAGCGCGCTCGTAGAGCGCTGGGCCCTCTCCAGGGGCCTCGTCACTTTGACCATTGCCATCGCCCGCGCCATTTCCACGCCCCTCACTGTCGGTGGCCGACTCGGCACCGTCGCCGACCATCTCGGAGACCGTTTCCAGCGGCGACGACACCAGATTCTCGAGCGCCTCGCGGATCGCCTGACCGGCAACACTGCCAAAGTCCACCGATCCGGGATCGTCGAGTGGCAAGCGCATGGGGATATCGAGCTTAATGGTGCCGTCGTCACTTTTCAGGACACCGACCAGTGTCTTGAGTGGCAAGTCGGTGGCCGAGGCATCGACCTCCTCCCCTAGCTTGAGTCGATGCAACACGAGATGATTCTGTGCCTTCAGGCGACCCTGATCGATTCGGTAGTCGAGATCCAGCGTCGCCTGGCCACGCTCGACGGCATAGCCACCGAACTCGCGCAAGTAGGGCGCCAAGGTTTCAAGATCAAGGCGCTCGAAGTGCAAGTTCAGATTGCCGTTCAGCGCGTCACCGAGCGGATCGAAGGTGCCTTCGATGCGCAGCGGCGAACCATCGGCCACCTGCCCGTCGAGCGACAACTGGGCTTCGCCCGACTGGCCGGAGTTGAGCTGTCGCCACTCGCCATTCAGCGCCGAAAAGTCGAGCTCGAATGGGCGTGGCAGGTGACGATCAACGAAGGCCATCGCACCACGCTCTATGGACAGGGTATCGATCGCATAGCGCATGCCATCGGCTCTGGAACCACCCTCCTCAGAACCACGGCTAGATGCCGGCGGGCGCCAAGCGGTGAGATTGGTGTCGAGTCGTTTATCGATCGTCACATCGAGCCAAGGCGCCGCCAGCGACACCCGCTCAGCGGTGAGTTCAGGCCGCGCGCTGGCGAACGTCAGCCCTTCCACGGCGAATCGTTCAGCGCGGGCGATGGTCTGATCCTTCTTGGGATCACGCATCGCGAGTCCTTCGATCACGCCCTGACCGTTGACTTGTGTACCGGCATCACTGGCGCGACCCGCACGCAGTCGAATCTGTGCGCCAAGCGACCCCGCCGCCGGCTCGGCGCGAACGACATGGGCCAGATAACCCGACAGCGTGGTCAGTGGCACTTGGTCCGCCTCGAGATCGACATCCACCGTCCACGGCGAGAAACCCATCTCGCCCGCCCCCTTCAGCGTGCCGCCATTCCAGTCTGCCTGCCCCTGCAGAGAGAAGGGCCGATCATCGCTATTGTCATAATGGCGCGCTTCGAGATCGAGGCTTTTCAGGCTCAGCGTCAGCGGCTCATCGGGTCGCCGATTGATCCAGTCCAGCCGGCCATCGCTAACGTTGAGTTGGGCGATACGCAGTGGCGCCGATTCACCGCCCCCACCGTCACCGCCAAATAGTTGCGCCAGGTTCCACTCGCCTCCGGAGCGCCAGATCAATTGCAGCCGCGGCGACGTTAGCTCGATTCGCTCGAAGCGCCAGCCAGATTCGAACAGCGAGTGCCAGTCGAAGGTCGCCACGATGCGTTGGCTCGAGAAAACCGGTGTGTCGGCCTGGCCCGCAATACGTAGCCCGTCGAGGGTGACCTGGTGGCGCCATGGGGTGAGGGTGACGTCGTCGATGGCCACCTGGCGACCGCTGCGATCGCTCAGCGCCTGGCTGAGGCGCTGGTCGATATACGCCGGTAACGCCCACAGCCAGGCGACCAGACATAGCAGCACTAGCGCCGCCAGCACACTCAATCCCATGCCGAGGCGACGCTTGCGCATCGGTTGCGCCATGCTGCGATGGGAGTGCGGCATGTCAATTTTCCGTTTTGTCAGATCATGATGGATGAATACTCATCAGCGTGACATCGTCAGCGTGGCCCCGCCAGTCGCCGGCTAGGCTAGCCGCAACGCCGGCTTGTCGTTACAGTTACTTTAGAGCGCGTCGCGGCAGGAGCATCGCGGAACTAGAAAGGAATTGGCCCTTTCTGCGACTAACAGGGTATGTCAGCCATGTTGGCCCCATGTCGAATAATGCCAGTAGCTAACCCCCTCCTAGGAGTGTTTCTTTCGTGGTCGATTTTACGCCCTCATCGCTATTCTCTGTCGAACGTCTATCTCAATTGCACAAGGCGTTGATCGCCATCGACAACACAGTCGTTCATCTCGCCGCGTTGCCGGATACCGGTCTTGCCCATGATCATGTGTGGATCTCACGTGAAACCGGCCCCGACTGGATAGCAAGACTGCCCAAGCAGAGCCAGATGCAGCTCGACCCGCAGACAAATCTAGAGTATCAGGCGGCCTGTTTTCGACGCGCCGCACAGAGCGGCCATACACCGGACCTCCACGCCATCCTGCCAATCAGTGCCGACTTCCCCCGTGGAGGCCTGCTCGTGAGTGCCATCGAGGGTAGGCAGGCGCGGCTGCCTGACGACTTACCGGCAATCGGCGAGGCACTGGCGCATCTGCATGACATCGCCGTGCCGCCGGTCGCTACGCGCCCACCGCTGGAAAGTCCGCATTCGCCCTGGACCGCCATGCGCGATGAGGTTCTGGCCCAGGCTAACTATCTCGATGACGCGCCGATTGATGAGGCGACAAGGCGGCGGCTCGACAGCGAGCTGACACTCTTCAACGATGATCGTGAATTGGCCGAGCGTATCGATGTCCAACGCTGCCTGATCAGTTTCGATGCGCATCCGGGCAACTTCCTGATCACCCCGGAGGGAAAGGCGGTACTGGTCGATCTGGAGAAGTGCCGTTATGGCCACCCCGGGCTGGATCTTGCCCATGCCTCGCTGTATACCTCCACGACCTGGGATCCGGCGAGCTACGCCGTCTTGGATACCGCCACCGTAGTGGACTTTTATCGCCACTGGTGGGCAACCCGGCACACCACCAATGAGGTGATGGATGTCGAGGCCTTGGTGGCCACGAGGCGAGCCATGTGGCTGTGGTCGACGACTTGGTGTGCCAAGTGGCTGACACTTCACCACCAAGAGCGGGATTCGCTGGCACAAGGCGAGGACTGGTCCGCTGCCTTGAGCGAGGACCGGCTGATTGCACATGTAGAAGACCGGGCTCGACACTATTTGTCCTCGCCGGTCATCGAGCGAGTCAGTGACGACAACCATCGGCTTTCCCGAGAGCTGAGCCGGGCACGCTGATGCTTGTCGGCTAGTGAGGGGCGCGCTTTCGACTGCGAGCTACGGGCACCGGCGCCGATACGCGATGTAAGGAATATCGCCGTGCCACGACCAAGGCGGTGATCAATCGAGGGAGAGAGACATGACGTTTTCGCGAGGCTTGCTGTTAGCGGCGTTGTCGCTATTGCCGACGATGGGTCAGGCATACGAGTTGTCCGATTGGGACTCGGTGACCGAGGCCGCCCGGGGGCAGACCGTCTACTGGAATGCCTGGGGCGGCGATCCGCGCACCAATACCTATATCGACTGGGTGGCCGATCAGGTCGACGAGCGCTACGGGATCGACCTTGAGCATGTCAAGGTGGGCGATACCGGCGAGGCGGTGACCCGCGTAGTGGCCGAGAAAGCAGCGGGTAACGACGACCAGGGCGCGGTCGATCTGATCTGGCTCAACGGCGAGAATTTCGCCGCCATGAAGGACAACGACCTGCTCTATGGCCCCTGGGCCGAGCAGCTGCCCCATTTTCCGCTGACCGCGCCCGAGCAGAACCCCGAGGTGCGCGAGGACTTCACCCTGCCGGTCGAGGGCTACGAAGCGCCCTGGGGGCGTGCGCAGATCACCTTCTATTACGACAGCGCGCGTGTCGATGAGCCGCCGCGCAGCATATCCGCGCTGCTCGACTGGGCCCGGGCGCATCCGGGGCGATTCACCTATCCCCAGCCGCCGGCCTTTCTGGGCACGACCTTCCTCAAGCAGGCACTGCTGGCCTTGACCGAGCACCGTGAGGCGCTTTATGCACCGGTCAACGAGGCCGATTTCGAGTCCGTCACCGCACCGCTGTGGGACTACCTGGACCGTTTGCATCCCTCTCTGTGGCGCGAGGGCGAGCGCTTCCCCGCGGGCGGGCCACAGATGCGTCAGTTGATGGGCGACGGGGCGTTGAGCCTGGCGTTCACCTTTACCCCCTCCGCCCCGGCCGCCGCGGTCCTCGATTATCAACTGCCACCGACCACGCGCAGTTACATCCTCGACGATGGCACGCTGGGCAACGTGCATTTCGTCGCCATTCCCTTCAATGCCCAGCACAAGGCCGGCGCCTTGACGGTCGCCAACTTCCTGCTCTCGCCCGAGGCCCAGGCCCGCAAGCAGGACCTCTCTCTGTGGGGCGATGCCACGGTGCTGGACATGTCGCGCCTGAACCCCGAGCAGCGTGAGGCGTTCGCGCGCGATGGCCGGGCCGCCGAGAGCCTGCCGCCACCCTCCTTGGGCGAGACGCTGCGCGAACCCCATCCCTCCTGGATCGAGCCGCTCGAGAAGGCCTGGCGGCAGCGTTACGGCGCGCAATGACATCGGCCGTTGCCTATCGGCTGGTTGTCGGTGTCCTGCCCTGGCTGACCATCGCCTTGCTCAGCGTACCGGTGGTCGCCGGTGTGCTGGGGGCGCTGGCACCGGCGTTCGGCTGGTTGCCGGCACTCGGCGGTGAACGCCTGACCCTGGCGCCCTGGCGGCAGCTCTTCGCGGTGCCGGGAATCGTCGACATGGCACGGCTCAGCCTGGTGACCGGGTTGGTCAGCGCGGCGTTGTCACTGGGTCTGGTGGTACTGTTCCTGGGCAGTTTCCTGCATACGGCGCTGTATCGGCGCATCCAGCGCTGGCTGTCGCCGCTACTGGCGGTGCCCCACGCAGCGGCGGCGATCGGCCTGGCGTTCCTGCTGGCGCCGTCGGGATGGGCGGCGCGGGGAATCTCGCCCTGGCTGAGCGGTTGGGCCTACCCGCCGGATTATGCGTTTCCCGGCGATGCCTGGGGGCTGTCGTTGATCCTGGGGCTGGTCGTCAAGGAGGTGCCCTTCCTGCTGCTGATGAGCTTGGCGGCCCTGGTGCAGTGCCAGGCCGGCGAGCGCCTGCGCGTGGCACGCAGTCTGGGCTATCGTCCGCTGACGGCCTTTCTCAAGGGTGTCATGCCCGGGCTCTATCCCTTGCTGCGGTTGCCCCTCTACGCGGTGATCGCCTTTGCCACCTCGACGGTGGACGTAGCCATGATCCTGGGCCCCACGACGCCTTCCACGCTTGCGGTGTCGGTGGTCGGCTGGCTCAACGATCCCGCGCTGTCGATGCGCTTCATGGCCTCGGCGGGGGCGATGCTGCAGCTGCTGCTGACGCTGGTTGCCTTGTCGATCTGGTGGGCGCTGGAGCGATTGGTGGCGCGCGCCAGCCGGGGCTGGTGTCGGGACGGGCGGCGCCAGTGCGGCGATCGCTGGCTGGCCGGTATGGCCTGGCTGGCCATGCGCACCGTGCTGGGCCTGATGATGGCCGCGCTGGCGGGACTGGCGCTGTGGTCGGTGGCTGGATACTGGCCGTTCCCGGCGTTCCTGCCCTGGCCGCCGACCGCGCACAACTGGCTGAACGCGGCCGATGATCTGGTCGCGCCGGTATGGCAGTCGCTCGGGGTCGCGCTCGCCGCGACCCTGGTCTCCGTGGTGCTGGTGCTGGGCGCGCTGGAGGCGGAGACCCAGCGCCGCCGGCCGATGCGCCCCTGGGCGCAACTGATCCTGTACCTGCCGTTGCTGGTGCCCTCGGTGGCGTTTCTGTTCGGGCTGGTCATGATGCAGGCGCAAATGGGTGTCCGGCCCGGCCTGGGTGCGGTCATCATCGGTCACGCGGTGTTCGTACTGCCCTACGTCTTCCTGTCGCTGGCGGAAAGCTATCGACGCCTGGATCCGCGCTGGAGCCAGCAGGCGAGCAGCCTCGGTGCCGGCCCCTGGCGGGTCTTCTGGCGCGTGCGTCTGCCGCTGTTGCTGACACCGGTACTGACCGCGGCGGCGGTGGGCTTCGCGGTGAGCATCGGCCAGTATCTGCCGACCTTGCTGCTGGGCGCCGGGCGCGTGGTCACGGTGACCACCGAGGCGGTCAGCCTGGCGAGCGGGGGAGACCGCCGGCTGACGGCCATTTACGCCCTGCTGCAACTGTTGCTGCCGGCGCTGGGCTTCATGCTGGCGATGCTGGTGCCGCGTTATGTGTTTCGACGGCGGCGCGGTCTGCTGCCAGGTGCCGACTGACGAAAGGATTCATGCCATGGCGTCACTGATTCTCGACGACATCGTCATTCATCAGGGGCAGCAACGTCTGCTGAGCCTGGACACGGCGGTCGCTCCCGGCGAGGTACTGACCGTCATGGGGCCCTCCGGCGTCGGCAAGTCCACCTTGCTGGCGTTCATCGCGGGGTTTTTGAGCCCGGCTTTCCAGGCGCAAGGGCGCGTGCTGCTCGAGGAGACGCGAATCGATACGCTACCCGCCGAGCAGCGCCATGTGGGGCTACTCTTTCAGGATCCGCTGCTGTTTCCGCATCTCGATGTGGCCGGCAATCTGGCCTTCGGCATGGTGCGTGAAGGGACGCGCCGGCAACGCCGCGAGCGAATCCATGACGCCCTGTCGTCGGTGGGACTGGAGGCATTCGCGGGGCGCGATCCGTCGACGCTCTCCGGCGGACAGAAGGCGCGAGTGGCCCTGTTGCGGGTGCTGTTGTCGCAGCCGCGCGCGATCCTGCTCGACGAGCCGTTCTCCAAGCTGGATGCCGCCCGGCGCGACGAGATCCGCCACTGGGTCTTCGAACGCGTGCGTCACTACCGCTTGCCCACGTTGATGGTGACCCACGACGAAGCCGACGCCCAGGCGGCGGGAGGGCGCATCCTGAGGTTGACCGAACGAGGCACCGCCATGGAGTCCATCGATCAGGAGAAACGCACATGATGATGCACCAATGGATAGCGCGGACACTGCTGCTGGGCGGCCTGGCGCTCTCGACAAGCGCCTGGGCCGCCGAGATCGCGTTTTCCGCCCGGGACATGGCGGCGTGGGAGACGCGTTCCTTCGAGGGACAGACGCGTTACGCGGTCGTCCGCGACAACGGCGTCGAGGTGCTCCAAGCGAATGCGCGGGGCCAGGCGTCCGCCAAGTACTTGGAGCGCGAGATCGATCTGGATGAGACCCCTTATCTGCACTGGTGCTGGAAGGTGGATGCCCGCTACACGGGGCTCGACGAGCGCACCCAGGCCGGCGACGACTATCCCGCCCGACTCTACGTGGCACGCAAGACGGGCCTGCTGCCGTGGCAGGTGCAATCGGTGAACTACGTCTGGTCCTCCAATCAGGCCACGGACGCGCGCTGGCCGAATGCCTTCACCGACCGGGCGATGCTGCTGGCCCTTCAGGGTGAGCAGTCGCCGGTCGGCGAATGGCGGGCGGAAGTGCGCGACGTGAGTGCCGATTACCAGGCGTTGTTCGGCGAGGACGTGAGCGAGATCGACGGCGTGGCGTTGATGAGCGATGGCGACAATGCGGGCGGCGACGCCACCGCCTGGTATTACGGCGTCGGCTTTTCCGCGTCGCCGACACCGCCTCGCTGTCCCGAGGGATAAGCCAATGAGCGTGCATGATTCAGGACCGCTTGCCGACACACCGCGGCTGAGCGTGATCGTGCCGGTGGTGAACGAAGCCGCGACGATCCAGGCCTGCCTGACCGCCTTGTCGCCGTTGAGAGACCGCGGCGTCGAGATCATGGTCGTCGACGGCGGCAGCGACGACGACACCGCCGCGCTGGCGCGCCCCCTGGCGGATCGGGTGCTGATCGGTGAACGCGGCCGGGCCCGGCAGATGAATTTCGGCGGTCGGGAGAGTAGCGGTGACGGCCTGGTCTTCGTGCATGCCGACACGCGCCTGCCAGATCGCGCCGATCGGTTGATCGACGCAGCGCTGAAGGGCCCGGCATGTTGGGGGCGCTTCGACGTCGAGATCGAGCGCGGATTCGCGCTGGCGGGGCTGGTCGGCTGGAGCATGAACCGGCGCTCGCGCCTCACTGGCATCGCCACGGGTGACCAGGCGATCTTCATGACCCGCGACGCGTTCGAGCGCGTTGGCGGTTTCCCCGACCAGCCGCTGATGGAAGACATCGAAATCAGCCGGCGCCTACGTCGTCTGTGCGCGCCGGCTTGCCTCGCCCCGCGGGTGACCACGTCCGCGCGGCGCTGGCAGCAGCACGGCCCGTTACGCACCATCGTCACGATGTGGTGGCTGCGCCTGCGCTACTGGTGCGGTGTATCGCCCTGGACCCTGGCGGGGGAGTACACCGATGTCCGCTGACGCGATGATCGCCGGCGCCGAGGCGACGCTGCTGGTGTTCGCCAAGGCGCCGATCCCCGGCAAGATCAAGACCCGGCTGATGCCGGCACTCGATGCCGAGCAGGCGCGCGACGTGCATGTCGCACTGCTCGAACGCACGCTCGAGGTGGCCTGCCAGACCTTTCCCGCCGCACGGGTACAGCTGTGGGCGGGGCTGGCACCGCGCCATCCGCTGCTCGAAGCGCTGGCGGCGCGACATGGCATCGCACTGCACGCCCAGCCGTCGGGGGATCTCGGGCAGCGAATGCACGCCGCCTTGTCCGCCCAGCGCGGCCCGGCGTTACTGATCGGCAGCGACTGCCCGGTGTTGACGTCGACGCTATTGGCGCGCTGCGTGCGGGCGCTGAACGCTCACGATCTGGTGATGCTGCCCGCCGAGGACGGCGGTTATGCATTGATCGGGGGCCATCGGCTCCCCGCCCGACTGTTCACGGACGTGGCCTGGGGCGGCAGCGAGGTAGCGGCGCAGACGCTCGCAAGGGCACGAGAACTGGGCCTTCGCGTGGCCTGCCCCGATACGGTGTGGGATCTTGACACCCCGCGCGATCTCGAGCGCTGGCGCATGCTGGACAACGCGACATGAATGCTCGCCCTGGCGTGTGGTGGACGACGCGTTTTGTTGCCATGATGGACGCGGATCGGCTTGGAGCAGGATGCCGCCAAGCCATGATGGCCGAATGAAAGCACGCAGAAGGGGAGAGGAAGTGAAACATTATCGCGTGGTGATTCTCGGCGTGGTCCTGGTGGCGATCATTGCCTTCTTTGCGGGTGGCTTCGACGATTACCTGACGCTCGAGTCCATCAAGTCGCTGCAAGGGCGGTTCGATCGATGGTTCGCCGATGCGCCCTGGCTCGTCGCCGGCGGTTTCTTCCTCGTCTATGTGCTGGTCGCCGCGCTTTCGCTGCCCGGCGCCGCCTTCCTGACGCTGCTGGGGGGCGCCCTATTCGGCCTGGGCTGGGGTTTCTTGATCATCTCCTTTGCCAGCACGATTGGCGCCACCCTGGCGTTTCTGGTCTCCCGAACCCTGTTTCGGGAACTGATCGAGCGTCGCTTCGCGCGGCAGATCGAGACGATCAACCGCGGCATCGAGCGCGACGGTGCGTTGTATCTGTTCAGCCTGCGGCTGGTGCCGATCTTCCCGTTCTTCGTGGTCAATCTGGCCATGGGCCTGACCCGGCTGCGCACCTCGGTGTTCTATGTCGCCAGCCAGATCGGCATGATTCCGGGCACGCTGGTCTACGTGAACGCCGGCCAGCAACTCGGCGAACTGCAATCGCTGGGTGGCGTCGTGTCGCCGTCGCTGCTGCTTTCCTTCGCCCTGCTGGGCGTCTTCCCGCTGATCGCGCGCTGGATCGTCGACGGGCTGCAACGCCGCAAGCGCTACCGGGGGTATGCCAAGCCCCGGCGCTTCGATGTCGACATTCTGGTGATCGGCGGCGGCTCGGCGGGGCTCGTGACCAGCTACATCGCCAGTGCGGTGCGAGCGAAGGTCGCGCTCGTCGAACGTGACGCCATGGGGGGCGACTGTCTCAATACCGGGTGCGTGCCTTCCAAGGCGCTGATTCGCGCCGCGCGGGCCGCCCAGAACGTGCGCGATGCCGAGCGACTGGGTGTCCATGCGGGGGCGCCGCGTATCGACTTCGGCGAGGTCATGGGCCACGTGCGACGTGTCATCGAGGAGGTGGCACCCCATGACAGCGAGGAACGCTATACCGGGCTGGGCGTCGAGGTGAAACGCGGCACGGCGCGGCTGCTGTCACCGTGGACGGTGGATGTCGACGGCCAGCCGCTGACGGCTCGGCATATCGTCATCGCCACCGGCGCCACGCCCAAGGTGCCGCCGATTCCGGGCATCGAGCAGATCGACGTGCTGACTTCAGAGAACCTGTGGACGCTGACCGAGCAGCCGCGCCGCCTGGTGGTGCTGGGCGGCGGCGCCATCGGCTGCGAGCTCGGCCAGAGCTTCGCCCGCCTGGGTAGCCAGGTAACGCTGGTCGAGGGCGCCGAGCAGCTGCTGGGGCGCGAGGATGACGAAGTCGGCGAGCTCGTCGCCGGCCTGCTCGCCGAGGAAGGCCTCGAGATCATGACTCGTACCCGGGCGCTGTCGGTGACGGTCGAGAACGACGAGCACCAGCTCCTCGTCGAGGCGGCCGACGGTCGTCAGACGCGCATTCCCTTCGACCGCCTGCTGGTCAGCGTCGGTCGTCAGGCCAACGTCGAAGGGCTCGGGCTGGAAGCGCTGGGGATCGCCACTCGCGACAACGGGACCTTGGAGGTCAACGAGCAGCTACAGACCAAGCTGCCCAACATCTGGGCCTGCGGCGATGTCGCCGGCCCTTATCAGTTGACCCACGCCGCCGCGCACCAGGCCTGGCATGCCGCCGTCAACGCCCTGTTCGGCGAGTTCAAGCGTTTCAAGGTCGACTACCGCATCATGCCCGCGGTGACGTACCTGCAACCCGAAGTGGCGCGCGTGGGGCTCAACGAGCGCGAGGCCAGGGCCCAGGGCATCGCCTACGAGGTCACTCGCTACGCGATGGCCGAGAGCGACCGGGCCATCGCCGAGCGCGCCACCACTGGTTTCGTCAAGATCCTCACCGTCCCCGGCAAGGATCGCATCCTCGGTGCCACTCTGGTCGGCGAAAACGCCGGTGAATGGCTGGCGGAGGTGACGCTGGCCATGAAGCACAACATCGGGCTCAACAAGTTGCTCGGCACGATTCACCCCTATCCGACCCTCTCGGAAGCCGTCAAAGGCACCGCCGGCGTATGGAAGAACGCCCACAAGCCCGAGCGCCTGCTCGGCTGGCTGGCGCGTTATTTCCGGTGGCGGCGTGGTGGCTGAACGTGTCTCGTCGCGCTTACTTCACCAAGCGCTCAGCGAGTTCGTCGAGATCGCTCACCGTCATGTCGGGCTCATCGCCCCAGGGATCGAAGGGCGCTTCCGCACTGCGGCGTATCCAGGCCGCGTGCAAGCCAGCGTACTTGGCCCCGATGATGTCGAAGGGATTGCTGGAAATCAGCCAGGTATCGGTGGCCTTCGACTCGGTGCATTGGCGCAAATAAGCGTACACGGCAGGATCGGGCTTGAAGCGTTTGATGTCGTCGACGCTGACGATGGCGTCGAACCGCTCGCGGATACCTGCCTGGGCCAATAACCCCGTCACGGCCTCCCGGGTGCCGTTGGAAAACGCCACACAGCGCATGCCGGCATCACTCAAGCGTGCCAGTCCTTCGGCGACATCGGAAAATGCCGGTAAGCGCCCATAAAGCGCCATCAATCGGTCCTTGGCGACCTCCGAGAGCTGGTTACCCATGGCGCGGTCGGTGAATTCCAGCGCATCCCGCGTGCAATCGGCGAAGCTCGCATAAGCGCCCATCAGCGAGCGACGAAAGGCAAATTCGAGCTGCTTGTCCCGCCAACGCTGCGAAAAGGCCTGCGCCTTTTCGGTATCGCCCAATTCAGCGTTCAAGGCCTCCACCACGCCGTGAGTGTCAATCAAGGTGCCATAGACATCGAAAGCCAATACACGCTTGTTCATATGTCGTCCTTATCACGCTTGTCTCAGTGGGTGACGCGAAATCCCAACCCCTCTCAGGTTGGTCGTTTTTGCGAGTCACGACAAGCGGATTGACGCTCGGAAACATGACAGCGCGGCCGCATCGACGCACAATGGAGGACGATTCGCTGGCAGTGCTGCCGGCATGTACGGACCCGGTCAACGAGGCAACGAATTTCCCATGGCATTCAAGGTATACGTAGACGGTCAGGAAGGCACCACTGGGCTGCGGCTGCTGGATTATCTCGAGGCACGCAAGGATATCGAACTACTGCGCATCGACAGCGACAAGCGCAAGGATGCCACCGAACGCGCCCGTCTGCTCAACGCCGCCGATGTGGCCTTTCTATGCCTGCCCGATGCGGCTTCTCGCGAGGCCGCGGCGCTGCTCGAGAACCCCGATACCTGCCTGATCGACGCCAGCACGGCCTTTCGCACCGATGCCGAGTGGACCTATGGCCTCCCCGAACTGACGCCGGGCCAGCGTGACGCCATTCGCGCCAGCAAGCGCATCGCCAATCCAGGCTGCCATGCCAGTGCCTTCATCATGCTCGCCCGGCCGCTGGTCGAGGCCGGCCTGCTGCCCGCGCAAACGCCGTTGACGGCACATTCGATCACCGGCTACAGCGGCGGCGGCAAGAAGTTGATCGCCGAGTACGAAGCCGGCCGCGACGACCGTCTGGCCGCACCGCGTCACTACGCCATGGGGCTGACCCACAAGCACTTGCCGGAAATGCGTGTGCACGGCGGGCTCGAGCGGACACCGGTTTTCCAGCCGATCGTCGGCCCCTTCCTCAAGGGTCTCTCGGTGACGATTCCCCTGCACATCGACCAGCTTAGCCCCGGGGCCACGGCCGCGGCGCTGCGCCAAGCCTACGCCGAGCACTACGCAGGTGAGACTTTCGTTCGCGTCATGCCCCTCGAGGACCCCGCCAACCTGGATGGTGGCTTCTTCGAAGTACAGGGCTGCAACGACACCAACCGCGTCGACCTGTTCGTGTTCGGCAACCATGAACACGTCTCCCTCGTCGCCCGGTTGGACAATCTCGGCAAAGGGGCGGCAGGCGCCGCCGTGCAGAGCATGAACCTGCACCTCGGCGTGGATGAGGCCAGCGGCCTCTCGGCCTGAGTACGGCGACTCCCGTGATCACCGCACGACGAATCATGCGGTGATCACGCCGCCTTACATCGCGTGCTTGATGCCTCGGTCGATCAATATCCAGTTAGCTGGATAGGACGTTGCGAATCCGATCAGCATGGCGATCTGCATCATGAACCAGAAGGTGACCGAGAAAGCGTTCATTTCGCCCATCCAGCCGTGAATGGCGATCAGCATCCAGACGTACATGCCCGCCTGGAACGCGATCAGCGAAAGCGTATCCGCCTTGATGGCATCGATCAGCGCCTGGCGTGGACCACTGTCGCTCATGGCGCGGATCGGTAAATATTGAAACAGCACACCGAACAGGTACGCGCCGACGAAGGCCAGCACGAAGTGCCCCAGCGTCGCCGACCCTAGCAAGGCAAACCCCGTCAGGGTCGCCAGCGGCGCAGTGACGACATCGCCTGCGGTGCAACCGCCCCCGCAGTGCGTGGCCGAGACGAAAACGCCCTGCCACTTGGGCTTATCGCCATGATGATGGTGAGTATGAGCATGGTCGTGCTCGTGACCTTCACCATGTCCATGGCTCGCCTGCTCATTTGCCGAAGGCGTGGCACGGCCCATGCGTGCATACGCCCACCAGCCCAGCACTGGCATATAAAGCCCGGTGATCGGCCAGGTCACGTTCATGATCGCCATCGGCTGCGGACGCCGCATCACGTCCCGCGCAATCGCCAGTGCCGTGATCACGCCGAGGGCAATGAAGAGCCAGGAAACGAAGGTCAACATGCGACAACTCCTTGTCCGTGTTGAAATAGCAACGTGCCCCTAGGTATAGGAAATGATCGCGCCTGACTCAACCTGCATCCGGCCCCCAGGTTAAACATCGGCAGCATCATTCCGGCGACCACGACGAATGACCGGATCGAGGCGCGGCGTCGGCCGACACGACACTGGACGACATGCGGTCGGGCGTGGCGCGCCAGACGCATACTCCCGCCACGCCCACGCACAACATGCCCACCGCCGTGGCCACGTCCGGCTTCTCGCTGAACAGCCACCACCCCCAACCGGTCGCGAAAATGAGGTACGCGTAATCGAAAACGCCGATCAAGGCGGCCGGAGCCAGTTGATACGCCTTGGCTACCGTACTGCTGGCCAGTACGAACAGCACCGCCAGGCCACCCAGCATGCCCCAGGTCGCGGGCACCAAGGACTGCCAGGGCAAGGTCAGAAAGGACATCGCGTGTGCGGGATCTCCAGCGAACAACGTCATGCCGACACATCCCGCGACGCCCATGCTCAAGAATCCCAGGTTCAACGCCCCGGAAAGCACCAATGCCCGTTCACTGCGGCAGTGAATCCGTGTGACCACGGACGCCAGTGCATAACACACCGCCGCCAGCAGCGGCAGTGCCACCGTGGGCGTGAAATGCATCGTCCCCGGGCGCAATATCAGCACCACGCCGGCAAAGCCCAAGACGATTCCCCACCAGCCTGCTGTTGAAAGCCGCTCGCCGGCCAGCCAGGCAGCGAACAAGGCAATGAACAGCGGCGAGGTGTACAGCGCCACCGCTGCCATGGATAGCGTCAACGTCGGCAGCGCCGCATAGAAGGTCACCCACATCGCCATCAACAAGCCGGTTCTGACCAGCACCCAGCGGCGGCGCAGAGCTCGCCCCAGGCGCACCACGCCACGTCTTCCAAGCAACACCCCCAAAAGCGGCAACGCCAACAGCGCACGCAGCACGTATAACTGCCAAACTCCCACGTCATCGCTGATATACTTAACTAAAGCGTCGGCCATCGAGAGACAGAAGACCGAGGCGATAATACAACCGATGCCTTGCCATTCTGAGGCTTGCGTACCAATTATCGGCTTCATGAACGTTCTCCCTGAGCAAGAAGCCGCTCAAGGGTGCGCGCCCCAGGCATGCACGACAAACGAGTTATACGTCACTTTCCATGAGCTGTGATTATGGATCTTATATGAACCGACTAGGCAAGGCCTTGCCCCCACTCGCCAGCCTGATGCCCTTCGAGGCTGCCGCTCGGCTGGAAAGCTTCTCGCGTGCCGCCGAGGAGTTGCATCTCACCCAGGCCGCCGTCAGCCGCCAAATTCGCGCCCTGGAGGAAAACCTCGGCGTGTCGCTATTCGAGCGTCGCAACCGAGGCGTCTTCCTCACCGCCGCCGGCCGCGAGTTCGGGCGCACGGTGAGTACCGCTCTGGAGAGCGTCTCAACGCATGCCAACACCTTGCGAGAGGAAGTGCATGACGGTGTGGTGGTGCTCTTCTGCCAGCTCTGCGAAGCCTTCTACTGGGTCATGCCGCGCCTCGCCGCATTCAACCGGCGGCATCCGGAAATCGAGGTACGCCTGGTGACCTCGACGCGCCCCGTGGTCGAGCATCACGACTATTTCGATGTCGCACTGCAGACGAGCGGGCGCCCCAGCGGCAGTCACACGCTGTCCTTCACCGCATCCGACGAGATCTTTCCGATTTGCAGTCCCGACTATCTCGCCGCACAGCAGCGCCCCATCACGCTGGCGAACCTCGCCGAACACCGTTTGCTGCACCACAGGGCCGACGCACCGGACTGGTTCGAGTGGGATAGTTGGCTACGCGCCATGGGGAATTTCGTGCCCAGCCAGGGAAATGGCATGATTTTCGATAGCTATCCGCTGGTTCTTCAGTCGGCGCTTGCCGGGCATGGTATTGCCCTTGGCTGGCGGCGCACGGCCGAGCGCCTGGTGCAAAACGGCCAGCTCGTGCGACCAGTCGATGCGTCGCTGCCGCTCAGCGACGCGCTCTCGGTGTATACACGACAAGGCGCTCAATCGAGAGTGGAAACGCTGGCACTGCTGGACTGGCTGCAACACGAATTTCACGCCGATCATGGCGGTGAAGCAGCCTTTTGAAAGTGCCATATCACAGCAGGGCGTATGCCACGCCGCCGACCGTCCCCCCGGTGAGGATCAGCGCCAGCAGCGCCCAGAGTCCATCATTGGCCATCAGCGACAAGCCGAACATCATCAAGGCCAGCCCCGCGCCATTGGCCGAGAAAGGCACCACTTCCATCAGCGGCATGGCCAGGGCGATGAGAAAGCAGAAAAGCGCCACGAGGCAGGTGCCGGTGCGCTGGCAGACCTTCCCGCTCAAGCCGACACTTTGCGGTTGCCTTTGAGCGCTGACGATTCGTTCGATCGCCTCGAAAATGATCGAAAGCAACTTCCGTGACAGCAAGACCTCGTATAGTGCACTCATCACTCCCTTCTGGTGACATGACCATGAGTCAAACACAGGTCTTCGACCGTGCCCTGGTCAACAAGTACGACTTCCCCGGGCCACGTTACACTTCCTATCCGACTGCACCGCAGTTCCACGAGTCCTTCGCGCTGGACGACTACCGGCAAGCCACCGAGATGAGCAACGGCGACCCGTTACCCAAGCCCCTGTCGGTCTATGTCCATATTCCGTTCTGCATGAGCCTGTGCTACTACTGCGCCTGCAACAAGATCATTACCCAGAAGACCGAGAAAGCAGCCGAGTACCTTGGTTATCTGAAGCGCGAGATCGCCCTGCATGCCGAACTGTTCGACGCCGACCGTCGGTTGACCCAACTCCACCTGGGCGGCGGCACACCGACCTACTTCACCGACGAACAGCTTACCGAGCTGATGGATGCCTTGCGCCAGGCGTTTCGCGTCGATACCCGCAGCGCCTACGAATTTTCCGTGGAAGTCGACCCACGCACGGTCACGCCCGAGCGAGTTCACGGCCTGCGCCAACTAGGCTTCAACCGTTTGAGCTTCGGCGTTCAGGATTTCGATCCTGACGTGCAGGCCGCCGTCAATCGCATCCAGAGCGAAGGCCAGGTTCGCGCTCTGGTCGAGGCAGCCCGCGAGGCCGACTTCGATTCGATCAGCGTCGACCTGATCTATGGCCTGCCGCTGCAAACCGTAGAGAGCTTCGATACCACCCTGGCCAAGATTATCGATATTCGGCCAGATCGCATCGCTGCCTACAGCTATGCCCACCTGCCCAGCATGTTCAAGGCTCAGCGCCTGATTCGCCCGGAGCACATGCCGCCGCCGGAGCGCAAGCTGGAACTGCTCGAGCTGACCATCCAGCGCCTGACCGCTGCGGGGTACGTCTACATCGGGATGGATCACTTCGCGCTGCCCGATGACGAACTGGCCCTAGCCCGCCGGAACGGCACGTTGCAACGCAACTTCCAAGGCTACTCCACACATGCCGACTGCGATTTGATCGGCCTGGGTGTCTCCGCCATCGGCAAGGTAGCCGACAGCTACAGTCAGAATACCAAGACGCTTTCTCGGTACTATGCCTGCCTCGATGCCGGCCGCCTGCCGGTCGAGCGCGGCTACCAACTCAATGACGACGACCGTCTGCGCCGTGATGTAATCATGGCCCTGATGTGCCATGGTCACATCGACATGGCCCATTTCGAGTACCGGTACAATATCGAATTCGCCCACTATTTCGCCGACTCGCTGGATCAGCTGTCCAGGCATATCGCCGATGGCCTGGTGGCGATCGAGGGAGGTGCAGTGAGGCTATTGCCCCGGGGGAAACTGATGATGCGCAGCGTAGCCATGGCCTTCGACGCCTACTTGGGCGAGGGCCAGCGCGGCCTGTTTTCGAGAACCGTGTGACACATGGAATACTACTTTCTGGCCCGGGTCGTGCATGTGCTGGCCGTCGTGCTATGGATCGGCGGCGTAGCGATGGTGACCACCGTCCTGCTACCGGCAGTGAAGCGCTTCAAAAGCGATACGGAGCGCGTGGCATTCTTCGAGAAAGTGGAAGCACGCTTTGCCTGGCAGGCACGCATCACCACGCTGCTGGCGGGACTCAGTGGTTTCTACATGCTGGATGTCGTCGGCTGGCAGCGCCTGACGATGATCGAGTACTGGTGGATTCACGCCATGATCGTGGTGTGGCTGATCTTCACGCTGATGCTGTTCGTGTTCGAGCCGCTATTCCTGCACCGCTGGCTCCATGCACGCGCCGAACGCGCCCCCGGATCCACGTTTCGGCTCGTCCAGGGGCTGCACTGGTTCCTGCTCGTCATCAGCCTGATTACGATCGCGGGGGCGGTGGCAGGTAGCCACGGCTGGTTCTGGATATGAACATCCCAGACGGCAATGGGTTTCACCATATTCCGAGCTTGCATTCAGCCGGGGCGCCCGTCAGCGCGTGGTCGGCTCAGAATCGGCCAGTAGATAAGCACGAAAAGTAGAAAAGCAACCACCCAGGCCACTGCCGAGACGGTGAGCGCAGGATAGGCCAGTTGCGGCACGAAGGCCGCAATCACTCGCACCGCCCCCGCAGTGATGACAGCGATATAGATCCATATCGCCAAACGCGGCAGACGCATTGGCCGCCCCGTATGCCCCACCGCTACACGGGTCATCACGCCCAGTATCAAGGTACCGCCTGCTCCGGCCCCCATCGCGTGCATCCAGACACTGGGAGATAGCGCCAACCAAGGCGTCATCGCCTTGAGAAGCAGGGCAACGACAATCCAGGCCATGGCAAAGTGAAGAATCCATATGAGGGGCTCCCCCGAGGCCTTCCAACCCCGCCAGGCATGGAGTCGCCAACCATTGACGAGTGCGGCGAACAATGCCATGAGACTAGCCAGCACAGGAAAAGGCATCGCCAGGTCGACCGGCACCATAGCGACCATACTCCAGAAGGCCGCACGATCCAGCGCCTCCGAGCGTCTCACCTGGGTGGGATCCTTGCCCTGCATGCGTAGCCAGTTGGCAGTGAACGCCGGTGTGATCCGACCGCCGATTACGACCATGATCGTGGCAATCAAATCCAGCGCCAGGACTTCACCCAGCCGCCCCCCGATAAGCCAAAGCCCACTGAACCCCAGGTGCATTGCGAGGTTGGCTCCGGTGAGTAGAGAGAGCAGCGCAACCAGCACCAGGTTGCGGTAATTGCCGTGGCGCAGCAGCACTTGTGCGACATATGCCGCCATTGCCGGCAAGAAGGCCAGATCGATCGCCGCGATCAGCCACAGCGGCAGCCAGCCCGACAGCCACATTGCTACCCGCCCAGCTGTCCACAACAAAATCAACGCCAGCAGACCGCCACCCTTCAGAGGTGGCGCTCCCGTCCAGTTGCACATGGCGGTGAGCAAAAACCCTGCGATGGCTGCCGGCATCATGCCGAAGAGCAGCTCATGCGCATGCCACTGGACCGGATTCACACCCAGCGGCAGGGGCAGCCCGCCGAACAGGAAGGCAGTCCATGCCGCTACCAAGCTTGCCGCGTAGAGCGCGGTGAGCAGGAAGAAGGGCCGGAACGCATAGGCGAGCAGCACGGGCCCGTCGTTATGGCGGAAGCTCACTTAAACACCCTCTTTCAATAGCATTGCCCGAATACGGCCGATGGTCTTCATCGGGTTCAATCCTTCAGGACAGACCCACTTGCAGTTACCGACCTGGCGACAACGAAAGACACTGAAAGGATCCTCGGGACTCTGCAGACGCTCTCCCGCCTCGATACGTCGCCCGCCGAGCGTTACCGGGCAGGTGGCAATACGCCGATTGGACATCAAGGGCGCATCCATACGCAGGATCTCCCCCTCCGCCGGTAGCGCGTCGACCAGCTTGTCGGCAATATCACTGTAAAGAGGCTCGAAATCGCGCATGGGGCCCGGCGCGAAGTAGGGTTCGATCAGGCGCCGGAAGCGGGCATGCTCCGGCGGGTCCATGGCATTGGGTACGGCTTCGGCGCGGGGATCCCAGTCCTGGTGGGGAGAATACTCGCTCATTCTGTCTCCTTCGGGCACCGGCCCCGAGGTTACCGGGCCCAGTGCCATGATCTAGGCGGGGGTAAGGCCATCAGGCCAGAACGAGAACGCAGACGTCTTGACTTCAATCAGGAAAGCCTATCCTCTCCCCCTGGCGTCTCCGGAGACGTCCGGGATGACTGGGCACCGCGATCGTGACGCACCAGCCGCTCCAGGCGTTCCAGCCACTTGCCCAGGCGGCCCTGAGCAAGCCCTTCCTCGCGACCGTCGAGCAGATTCTTGACCGTCAGACCCAACTCGGTGTCGCCTTCGATCAGCAGGCGGCGCTGGAAGAACAAGGCATCGGGATCTTCGTGGCGGTTCGCCAGGCACAGGAACTCACGCCAACCACCACGAATGGTCGCCTCGCCGGCCTCGCGGCAAAGCACCAGCCGCCCTGCTTCCAACCCCAGGGTCAGTACCGCATCCAACTCCTCGACCCTCAGCGTGATGCGGCGTCCGTCGAGGGCATCGAACTCGCCTTCGACCAGCGGCTCGGCGAAAGTTCGGTTGAGCAACGGCTCGACCAAGCGACGCTTGAGTGCCAGCGGAGCTCCATGATCGAGAGCCCGCAACAGAAGCAACGGTGGCGGTAACGACAATGGCATGGTGACCCTCCTCAACGATCGGTAGCCACCCATCATGCCACTGAAGCAACACCGCAAGCCTGACTGATATCAAGGTTGTCGCACGTCTTCCCGATGGCGAAAGCCGTTGTCTCTTGTCCCGCCTCTTCTCCGTCCATCACTGGTCCATCATGGGCAAACCATCGATATCGTTCAGGTTCTCACGACCATGGAGACGGTCATCATCACCTCATTACACCGGGTAAAATCGACCTACTCCGTATTAATTATCGAAAGATCAAACAGTTAAAGTTGGCACGCTTCCTGCCATAGAGAGGTACACGCGTTACCACAGGAGCACGCCACCATGACCCTTCTCGCCTTTCGCCATGGCAGATCTCGTCAACACACCGAAAGCGCACATACCGAAACGCTGCGTGCCGAGCGCGACCGACTTCAAGCTCGCATCGAGGCGGCACGGGCCGGCGATGCGGGGCGCGGTTTCGCCGTGGTGGCCCGAGGTACGCCAGCTCGCCTCGCGCACCAATGATGCCACCGACGAGATTAGCGGGTTCAACGGCAGCATCCTGAGCCAGGCCGACCAGGCCGACCAGGCCGACCAGGTCGACCAGGTCGACCAGGTCGACGGCGTGATGGTCGACAATGCCCGCAAGGCCGAACGTCTGAGCGCCGAAGCCAGCCACGTGATGCAGCGTACCGAGCAACTGTTGGACCTGACCAGTGAAAGCAGCCCGACGCTCTCCTTCTCTGCCATGCTCAGCGAGGTCGAGCTCGCCAACCTGGAGGAGTTGGAAATCAAGCTGGAGGTCTATCGCATTTTCATAGGGATTTCGGACAAGACGGCCGACGACCTGCCCGATGAAACCCAGTGCGCCCTGGGCCGCTGGTACTACGAGGGAAAGGGTAGCCAGCAGTTCTACAGCGACAAGGACTTTCAAGCGCTGGAAGTCCCGCATCGCGAAGTCCACCAACAAGCCATCGACGCCGTGACGCATCATCAGGAAGGACGCATGGACGACGCGATGGCAGCCCTGTCGCGGATGGAGTCCGCCAACCTGGATGTCATGAAACGACTGCGCTATATCATGCGCAAATATCGCCCGGATACGCAGCAGACGATGTTACCCGAGGCCGAAAACTTGCCCGAGGCGACCGAGGCGTCCGCCCTACCGCCCGCCCGAGCCTCGCTTCTGTGAAACGTGTAATGGGGAGAGGCAGGCACCAAAATAGCTAACGCCCGATTACTTTATCCCCAAGCGGCGCGCCAACTTATGTAGATTGCTGGCATCGACCTTGAGCAGCCGCGCCGCCGCCGACCAATTGCCGCCCGTACGCTCTAGGGCGTGACGAATGGCGTGACGCTGGCTGCGCGTCACGCTGTCGTACAGCGATTCCGCCGGGGTATCCCGGCGCGATGTCACCGCCGCCTCCGAAGCCGTCATAGTCGAGAAGGTGGAAACGGCCAGCGGCAGGTCGAGCAGCTCGGGCTCCAGCGTGACGATATCCTCGCGGCGCGCGCCCTGGCTGAGTGCCTTGATCACCGCCCGGCTGATGACGTGTTCGAGTTCGCGGACATTGCCCGGCCAGTCGTAGCCGCACAGCGCATCCTCGGCGTCGGGCGATAATCGCAGGCTGTGTACCCCCAGGCGGGCTCGATTGAGTTCGAGAAAATGGCCGGCCAATATCAGTACGTCGTTGCCCCGCTCACGCAACGGTGGAATCGGCACCGGATAAACCGAGAGCCTGTGATAGAGGTCGGCGCGAAAATGACCGGCGCGCACGCTGTCGTGCAGATTGCGGTTGGTGGCGGCGATGACGCGCACATCGACATGGCGCGGTTCGTCTTCGCCCAAGCGCTGGATCTCGCCATTTTGCAGGGTCCGCAGCAGCTTGGCCTGGATAGCGAGTGGCAATTCGCCGACCTCATCGAGAAGCAGCGTGCCGCCGTCCGCTGCTTCGAAGCGCCCCGCGCGGGCGCTGCCCGCCCCCGAGAAGGCACCCTTCACATGACCGAACAGCTCGCTCTCGGCCAACGACTCCGGCAACGCCGCACAGTTGACCTGAATCAGCGGGCGCTGCCGACGTCGAGAATGCTGGTGCAGATAGCGTGAGAATAGCTCCTTGCCGACCCCGGTCTCGCCCGTGAGCAGCACGGGCAGTTCGGAATCCGCCACCACTTCAAGCTCATCCAGTAACTGACGAATGGTGGGACCTTGCCCAATGATCTCGCCCTCCTGACGTTCACTGATGTCCTTGGCGGCATCGCTTCGCGACAGGCGCAGGCGACGCACGTCCTGCTCCAGACGCGTCAAGCGCACGGCAGCCTCGACCAGCAAGGTGAAACGCTGCAGGTCACTGTGGGCACGTTCGTCGAAGGTTCCGGGGGTGAGCGCGTCCAGGGTCAATGCCCCCCACAGGTTGCCCTCGACATACAGGCTGATGCCCATGCAATCGTGCACCGGCAAGGGGGCACCGATGTGATTGTCAACCAGGCCATCGTAAGGATCGGGCAGGGTCGAATCAGGTGGAAAGGCCACCGTCTCTCGCTGGGCGAGGATCGCCGTCAGGCGTGGATGCTGAGCCACGATGAAGCGCCGCCCCAACACCTCGCGCGTCAGCCCCTCGACCGCCACCGGGCATAACGCCTCGCTGTCGAGACGTAAAAGGCCTACCGCCCCGCAGCGGAAGTATTCGCGCAGCGTCTTCACCAGGCGTTGCAGGCGTACCGCACTGGGCAATTCAGCGGTGAGATCGGCAAGCACGGTTTCTTCCAGCATGGGTAGGCTCCTGAGCGCTCATAATGACACCACGGGTATTCGCCACCATGGCCTGGTCATTATTACCCCGACATCGCTGGGTCGAATTGACCTCAATCAACGTTCCTCGAGTCAAATCAACCGGTTAAAGATTGGCATGCAACCTGCAATGAAGGAGCGTCATTTACCGTTACAGGAGCACGCCATGACGCTTTCGGAGCGATCTCCCAGCGAACTGATCGATCATATCCTGGCCCGTTATCACGCCATCCATCGCCAGCAGCTGCCCGAACTCATCCGCCTGGCGCGGCGCGTCGAACAGGTCCATGACACGCATGTCCAGTGCCCCCGCGGCCTGGCCGATCACCTCGAAGAGCTGCATCAGGCACTGGAAAGCCATATGCAAAAGGAAGAGAGCGTGCTGTTCCCGAGGATCAAGCGTGGCGGCACCGCCCGTGGCCCCATTGCCGTCATGCGTTTCGAGCATGACGAACACCATGAAGCGCTGGATCAGGTGATGGTGCTGACGCGCGATCTCCAGGCGCCCGCGGACGCCTGCACGACTTGGCGTGCGCTATACGACGGTTTGCGCGAATTCCGCGAGGACCTGGTCCAACACATGCAGCTGGAAAACGACGTCCTGTTCGAACAGGCCTTGGTGCAGGAGGCTCGGCATGGCTAATTACCGCAAGCTCTGGGGCCTGCTGCTGATCGTCCTGGGCGTCACCTTCGCCTTGCTGGGCTTTTTCGGCAAGGAGGTCTACCGCCAGGCGCCCCCGATCCCCGACCAAGTGGTGGCGACGAATGGCGAACTCTTGATGACCGAAGACGACATCCTCGACGGCCAGACCGCCTGGCAGTCCGTCGGCGGCATGCAGCTCGGCTCGATCTGGGGACATGGCGCCTATCAGGCCCCCGACTGGACGGCCGACTGGCTGCATCGCGAGCTGATGGCCTGGCTGGAACTGGCTGCCGAGGAGACCTATAGCGCGTCCTACGCCTCTCTGAGTCCGAGCGAGCAAAACCAGCTCGAGTTCGAACTCAAACAGGCGTATCGCACCAATACCCTGGATGCCACCAGCGACACGGTGACCGTCTCCGAGCGACGCGCCCGGGCCATGGCCCAGACCGCCGACTACTATAGCCGCCTGTTCAGCGACGATCCCGCGCTACAGAGCACTCGCGAAAGCTACGCCATGAAGGAGGATACGCTGCCCAGTGCCGCGCGCCGCGAGCAGTTGACCCACTTCTTCTTCTGGACGGCCTGGGCGGCCGCCACCGAGCGCCCGGGAAGCGTGGCGACCTATACCAACAACTGGCCGCACGAGCCGCTGATCGACAACGTTCCCACGGCGGAAAACATCTTCTGGTCGCTGGCCAGCGTGGTGCTGCTGATCGCCGGTATCGGCCTGTTGATCTGGACCTGGGCGTTCCTGCACAAGGAGAACGCGGCCGAACCCGAGCCCCCCATCAAGGATCCGCTGACCGGCATCGCGCTGACACCATCGCAGCGGGCGCTGGGCAAATACCTGCTGCTGGTGGTCGGCCTGTTCGTCTTCCAGGTGTTCGTGGGCGGCGCCACCGCACATTACACCATCGAAGGCCAGAGCTTCTACGGCATCGAGCTGTCCCGCTGGTTCCCCTATACGCTGCTGCGTACCTGGCATATCCAGAGTGCGCTGTTCTGGATCGCCACCGGCTTCCTCGCCGCCGGCCTGTTCCTCGCCCCGATCATCAATGGCGGCAAGGATCCGAAGTACCAGAAGCTGGGCGTGGACATCCTGTTCTGGGCATTGATCGTCGTGGTCGCCGGCTCCTTCATCGGCAACTACCTGGCGATCGCCCAGGTCATGCCCGCGGACCTCAACTTCTGGCTGGGCCATCAGGGCTATGAGTACGTCGACCTGGGCCGCCTGTGGCAGATCGGCAAGTTCACCGGCATCGCCTTCTGGCTGGTGTTGATGCTGCGCGGCATCGTGCCCGCCCTGCGTCGGCCCGGCGACAGGCACCTGCTGGCCCTGCTGACCGCCTCGGTGGCCTGCATCGGCCTGTTCTACGGCGCCGGCTTCTTCTATGGCGAGCGTACGCATCTGTCGGTGATGGAGTACTGGCGCTGGTGGATCGTCCACCTGTGGGTGGAAGGCTTCTTCGAGGTGTTCGCGACCACCGCGCTGGCCTTCATCTTCTGCACCATGGGGCTGGTCTCCCGCCGCATCGCCACCACCGCCAGCCTGGCCTCGGCCTCGCTGTTCATGCTCGGCGGCATTCCAGGTACCTTCCACCATCTGTACTTCGCCGGCACCACTACGCCGGTCATGGCGGTCGGCGCCACCTTCAGCGCCCTGGAAGTCGTGCCGCTGGTGGTGCTCGGCTACGAAGCCTGGGAGCACTGGCGCCTCAGGCAGCGTGCCCCCTGGATGGAGAACGTCAAGTGGCCGCTGCTGTTCTTCGTCGGCGTGGCGTTCTGGAACATGCTCGGCGCCGGGGTATTCGGCTTCATGATCAACCCGCCGATCGCGCTGTACTATATACAGGGACTCAACACCACGCCGACCCACGCCCACGCCGCCCTGTTCGGCGTCTACGGCTTTCTGGCACTGGGCTTCACCCTGCTGGTGCTGCGCTACATCAGGCCGGGCCTAGTATTCAACGACCGCTTGATGAAGGTCGGCTTCTGCTGCCTCAACGCCGGCCTGGCACTGATGCTGTTCACCAGCCTGCTGCCGGTGGGTGTGATCCAGTTCATTGCCAGCGCCAGCGAGGGCTTGTGGTACGCCCGCAGCGAAGCCTTCATGCAACAGCCACTGCTGGAGACACTGCGCTGGATCCGCACCGTCGGAGATGTGGTGTTCATCGTCGGCGCCCTGGCCGTGGCCTGGCAGGTCGTCTCCGCCTTGTGCGGGCGCGCACGGCGTCAGTCGACCGAGAGCGCCGACAGCGAGGCCAAGGGCAGCGTTGCGACCTGATACTCCCTAACCCCTACCGCATCGACTCAAAGGATGGCCCTTGCGGTCATCCTTTCTTCGTGCTGCGCGGTGGTGTCAGGCTCCCCCCGGTCGACCTGGCCCCGGCAGCCCCGTTCAGGCGGGTATCACCACCGATTGTCCTTTTCCTGATCTGCATCATGTCTTTTCAACTCTGGGGCGCCTACGCTTGAAAACACATCATGTAGTGCATTTTAAAAATATCAATACCATATATGGGAGCAACCGGTGACAAGTCCCTCCGTGCAGCGCCATCACACCATCGACGTCGCCTCGACCGTCAACGAATACCTGCAACGCGCCGATTGGCGCATCAATGCCAACGCCAACCAGGGCTACTCCCTGGGCGGGCTGATTCTCAACGCCTCGGGCAAGCTGATCGCCAACTACTGGCTCAACGAGATCTATCCTGCTGTGGTGGGTGCAGCGCACCGCCAGGGCGACCTGCACATCCACGATCTGGATATGCTCAGCGGCTACTGTGCCGGCTGGTCACTGCGCAACCTGCTTGCGGAGGGTTTCAACGGCGTGCCGGGACGGGCCGAAAGCGCACCGCCCAAGCATCTATCCAGCGCCCTGGGCCAAATGGTCAACTTCCTTGGCACCCTGCAGAACGAATGGGCCGGCGCCCAGGCGTTCAGCTCCTACGATACCTACCTGGCGCCCTTCGTACGCAAGGACCGGCTCGACTATCCAGCAGTGAAACAAGCGGTGCAGGAGTTCATCTACAACCTCAACGTGCCGTCGCGCTGGGGCAGCCAGACACCCTTCACCAACCTCACCTTCGACTGGATCTGCCCGCAGGACCTACGCGATCAGGTTCCGGTCATCGGCGGCGAAGAGCAGCCCTTCACCTATGGCGAGCTGCAGGCCGAGATGGATCTTCTCAACCGCGCCTACCTGGAAGTGATGGAGGAGGGCGACTGCCGCGGCCGGGTCTTCACCTTCCCGATCCCCACCTACAACATCACCGCGGATTTCGACTGGGAGAGCGGCAACGCCGAGCGGCTCTTCGCGCTGACCGCCAAGTACGGTCTTCCCTACTTCCAGAACTTCCTCAACTCTGACCTGGAGCCGCACATGGTGCGCTCCATGTGCTGCCGGCTGCAGCTCGACCTCAGCGAACTGCTCAAACGCGGTAACGGCCTGTTCGGCAGCGCCGAGCAGACCGGCTCGCTGGGCGTGGTGACGATCAACTGCGCGCGCCTGGGGCACCGCTTCGCCGATGACAAGGCGGGGCTCCTCAAAGAGCTGGACCGACTGCTGGAACTGGGCCGCGACAGCCTGGAGATCAAGCGCGAGTGCATCCAGCGGTGGATGGACGACGGCCTATACCCCTACAGCCAGCGCTACCTGGGCACGCTGCGCAACCACTTCTCGACGCTGGGTGTGAACGGCCTCAACGAGATGGTGCGCAACTTCAGCGCCGACCGCTTCGATATCGCCGCCCCGGAAGGTCAGCAACTGGCCCTGGAACTGCTGGATCACGTCCGCGAGCGGATGCGCGAGTTCCAGGAAAGCACCGGCCACCTCTACAACCTGGAGGCGACCCCGGCCGAGGGCACTACCCATCGTTTCGCCAGGGAAGACCGGAAACGCTTTTCCGGCATTCTCCAGGCCGGTACGCCAGAGGCCCCCTACTACACCAACTCCAGCCAGCTGCCGGTGGGGTTCACCGACGACCCCTTCGAGGCGCTGCTCCACCAGGATCCGCTGCAAACCCGCTATACCGGCGGCACCGTGCTGCATCTCTACATGCGCGAGAAACTTTCCTCGGCACGGGCCTGCAAGCAACTGGTGCACACCGCCCTGTCACGTTTCCGGCTGCCTTACCTCACCGTGACACCGACCTTCTCGATCTGTCCGGTACACGGCTATCTGGCCGGTGAACACGAGTTCTGCCCGAAGTGCGACGACGCGCTTCTGGCCAGACAGGCCTCGGCTGCCGAGAAAGCCTGAGGTCATTCCCTCAGCGTAAAAGGAGCATCACATGAACCCTACCATCGAGAACCTGCCCACCGAACAGCGCCAACGCTGCGAGGTCTGGACTCGCGTGATGGGATACCATCGCCCGGTCAGCCAGTTCAACCGCGGCAAGCAGTCCGAACACCGCGAGCGTCGCCACTTCAGCGAGCGCGCCGCCTCCTTCTGAACCCACCACGATGCCGGGCGCCCACAGGCGCCCGGCCGGGATAGGCCATGACCGACACCGATACTCACCGGCCACGGCTGCCCGTGGCCGGCCTCACGCCCATGACCACCCTGGACTACCCCGACCACCTGTCCTGTGTGATCTTTCTGCAGGGCTGCCCGCTGCGTTGTGGCTACTGCCATAACCCGCAGATGCTCGAACCGCGCAAGGCCACCCCCGAGGAGTGGGCCAAGATCGAGGCGTTTCTCGAACGCCGCCAGGGCCTGCTGGAAGCCGTCGTGTTCAGCGGTGGCGAGCCCACGCTGCATGCCGGCCTTCCCGCAGCCGCCGAGCGGGCCCGCGCCCTGGGCTTCAAGGTGGGGCTGCATACCGCCGGGGTCTATCCACGGCGCTTGCAGGCACTGTTGCCCTGGCTCGACTGGGTGGGACTGGACGTCAAGGGAGCCGACGCCGATTTCGACCGCATCGTCGGTCGCCCCGGCATGGCTGCCGTCCATGAGCGCAGCCTGGCATTGCTGCTGGAGAGCGGCATTCCCTTCGAGTGCCGCACCACGGTGCATTGGCGCGATTTCGACCTGGCGAGCCTGCAGCGGCTGGCGCTCGATCTCGCCGAACGCGGCGTCGCTCGCTATGCCATCCAGTTGGCGCGCACGGGACAGTGCCTGAACCCCAGCTATGCCACCCCACCGCCACGACGCCCTGACGGCGAGGCCCTGGAATCGCTACTCACGACGCTACGCCCCACCTTCGAAAGGCTCGAACTGCGCGACTGAGCCATCATTCACGAACCACACTTCGCCATGACCAGAATCAACAGTCGACGTCGAATACGCGACTAGAATGGTCGGGCTTTGAAACCATGAGGAGAGCGACATGGAACTCGTCTGCCCGGCTGGCAACTTGCCCGCCCTGAAACGGGCCGTGGACGAAGGCGCCGATGCCGTCTATTTCGGCTTCCAGAACGCCACCAACGCCCGACAGTTCGCCGGCCTCAACTTCACCGACAAGCGCGCTCGCGAGGGTATCGACTACGCTCATGCCCGTAGTACGCGGATGTTCTGCGCCATCAACACTTATCCGCAGCCCGACGGCTGGGTGCAGTGGACCCGCGCCGTGGATCAGGCCACCGAACTCGGCGTCGACGCGCTGATCCTGGCCGACATGGGGCTACTCGACTACGCTGCCCGGCGCCATCCCGACATGGCCCGCCACCTCTCGGTACAGGGCTCGGCCACCAGCCATGAGGCGCTACGCTTCTATCACGACCAGTTCGGCATCACACGCGCCGTGCTGCCACGGGTACTCTCCATCACCCAAGTGCGCGACCTGGCCAGGCAGAGCCCGGTGGAGCTCGAGGTATTCGCCTTCGGCAGCCTGTGCATCATGGCCGAGGGGCGCTGCTATCTCTCCTCCTACCTCACCGGGGAATCGCCCAACACCCGCGGGGTCTGCTCGCCGGCGGCCCATGTGCGCTGGGAGGAAACCACCGAGGGGCTCGAGTCGCGCTTGAACGGCGTGCTGATCGACCGCTACGGCGAGGGTGAGCGGGCCGGTTACCCCACCCTGTGCAAGGGGCGCTTCGAGGTGGGCGGCGAGACCTACCATGCCATCGAAGAGCCCACCAGCCTCAACACTCTGGAACTGTTGCCGGAGCTTGCCGAGCTGGGCATCAGTGCGGTGAAGATCGAGGGGCGCCAACGCAGCCCCGCCTACGTTTCGAAGGTCGCCGATATCTGGCGTCAGGCGCTCGACCGCCTCGAACGCACCCCCGAGCGCTTCCATCCCGATCCCGCCTGGGTAGCCGGTCTCGGCGAAGTCTCCGAGGGCGCGACCACCACCCTGGGCGCCTACGAACGCAGTTGGAAATAGGAGAGAGTCATGTCCATCCCCGAGACGCTGCAATTGTCGCTGGGCCCAGTGCTCTTCTACTGGACCCGCGAGCGCTACGCCAACTTCTATCGCGAGGCCGCCGACTGGCCGATAGAGATCGTATACCTGGGCGAGTCGGTCTGCTCGCGTCGTCGCGACATGAAGCTCGACGACTGGTTAGGGCTAGGCCGCGAACTGACCCAGAGCGGCAAGCAGGTAGTGCTGTCGAGCCAGACGCTGATCGAATCCGAGGCCGATCTGCGCGACCTGCGCAAGCTGTGCGACAACGGCGAGCTCATCATCGAGGCCAACGACCAGAGCGCCCTGCATCACCTATCCGCCGCCCGTGCGCCCTTCATCGCCGGGGCTGCGCTCAACCTCTACAACCCGGCAACGATCGGCGTCATGGCCCGCGCCGGCATGCAGCGCTGGCACGCCCCGGTGGAGATGTCGCGCGACGACCTGGCCCGCCTGCTCGCCGACTGCCGTGCCGAGGGACTCGACCAGCCCTGCGAAGTGTTCGCCTACGGCCACCTGCCGTTGGCCTGGTCGTCGCGCTGCTTCACCGCCCGGCGCTACCGGAAGCCCAAGGACCGCTGCCAGTTCGTGTGCCAGAAGCATCCCGAAGGGCTACCGCTGCGCTCTCAGGAGTCGAAGGAGGTCTTCACGCTGAACGGCATCCAAACCCTTTCCGGAGCCTGCCAGGATCTGCGCCACGAGGTAGGCGACATGGCCGATATGGGCGTCGGCGTGGCACGCCTGAGCCCCCGCGCCGAAGGCATGGCCAAGGTAGTCGCCGCTTTCGACGCCGCGCGACGGGGCGAGCAACCCACGCCCGACCCATTGGCTCTGGTCGATGCCGATATCTGCGACGGCTTCTGGCACGGCCGTCCCGGCATGGACAACAGCCACCAGAAGGCGGCTCTCAGCTGATATATCGAGGACTCCGAGTCCCCCCAGGGTTCATCCTTCTCCCTCGAAGTCGCCCCCGTCTCCGACCACAAGAGCCATGACACATATGGAAAACCCCATGTCTATCAATGTCTCTTCCGCCTCCTTGCCGATCGTTGGCCTAGTACCACTGACGACACAGGAATTTCCCAAGCGTCGAGCCTGTGCGATATTCCTGCGGGACGGCTCGCCAAGGTGTGGGTATTGCCACAACGTGCGAATGACGCCACACCAGCGCAACAAGCCATATGAATGGCGAGACGTATGCGCTTTGCTCGATCGTCGTCATGGCCTGTTGGATGGGGTGGTGATCGGTGGTGGCGAACCGACGCTTCACCACGAACTACCTACGGCGCTACACGACATCAAGTCTCGCGATTTCGACACCGGGTTACACACGACAGGCCTCTACCCGAAGCGCCTGTCCAAGGCGCTTCCCTGGCTGGATTGGGTAAGACTCGACATCAGAGGCTGGAGCATGAAGGCCGGCCACACCCGCGAAAAGCAAGGTATATGGCACCGCAATATGCAGAGTCTGGCACTGTTGCTGGATAGCAGGATCGAGCTGGAGTGCCGCACGTCCCTACACTGGCGTACCTTTTCGCTGCGCGACCTGGAGAGGCTGGCCATGTCACTGGCCGATTGCGGTGTACGCCATTATGTTCTTCAAAAGTGCCTCAATCCGAACCAGGCACGGCCTCCGGCTGGCGCCCCCTCGGACCATGCCTTGGATCTACTGGTCTCGCGACTCGCGTCGTATTTCGAGTCCGTCGCGATTGAGCGTCCGCCACCGCCACTCCTTCGTACTGAGAATTAGTATGGACTATTCCCTGATCAAGCAGGTCCACATCACCGCCGCCGCTCTCAGTCTGGCGCTATTCAGCCTGCGCGCCTGGTGGTCGGTAAGGGAGTCGCCGCGACGTCGGCAGCGCTGGGTGAAGGTGTTGCCGCATCTAATCGATACGGTACTGCTGGCGGCGGGTATCACACTGATGGTCATGTCGAAAGCCTGGCCTACCCAGCACCCGTGGCTGGCGGCCAAGCTGGTCGGCCTGGTGGCCTACATCATCATTGGCACCCTGGCCATCAAGCGCGGCAGGACGCCGACTATCCGCGCCGCGGCGGCACTCGTCGCGATCGCCATCTTCATGTATATCGTCGGGGTAGCTATCAATCACCATCCGCTTTCCTGGCTACGCTCTGTCTGAAAATCGGCGAACCCGAAGTCGAGCTTCCTTGAGTCGAATCAATCATGGAGCCCCCTTGGAGTGTTATTTTTCGGGCATATTTCAAGTTCGTCTCAGCAAGGATAAGACCTTGATGAATGCAGCCCCTCGCCAGTCGATCGCTTGCATACTTTTCTTCCTGATCGGACTGGTGTTCGATACGAGCCTCGCGGCGCAAGAAAGTCGCGACGTTTCCAGCGATGCGGCACCGGACGTAAGCTACACATTGCGCACGGCTATCGTCGACGGCCACTGGGCCTTCGTCGGCGAAAGCGGTGCTATCAAGGGGCAGGTCAATCCCGATCTCAACGCTCCCGAGGGCGCTATCGTCCAGATCGAGCTGATCAACGGGGATGGCGCAATTCACGATATCGTGGTGTCCGAATTCAATGTCGATTCGGAGCGTATCGGTACCCAAGGGGCGACAACCACGATCGTCTTCAAAGCCGACCACAGCGGGACATTCGAGTATCAATGCTCCCTGCCCGGTCACAAGTCTATGGGCATGACCGGCCGGTTCATCGTTGATCCCAAACAGGAAGAAAGAGAACGGAAAGAGACAGAACAGAAAGGGGCCAAACAGGAAGGGCCTGGCGGCGATACGGCCACCATTTCACAGTCCCCTACTGCAGTGGGCCGGCCTGTCGGCACGCGCGCCCCCCAGCATGTCACACTGAACCTGGAAGCCAGCGAGGCCGCCGGCCACCTTGCGGATGACTCAAGCTACACATACTGGACCTTCAATCGCAAGGTACCCGGCCCCTTTCTGCGTGTTCGGGTGGGCGACACAGTCACCGTCAATCTGACCAATGACGCAAGCAGCCATCATATCCACTCGATAGACCTGCATGCCGCTACCGGCCCCGGTGGCGGCGGCAAGGTTACACAAGTCGCTCCGGGGCAATCCAGGCGTTTTACCTTCAAGCCCCTGAAGCCGGGGCTTTATGTCTATCACTGCGCGACGCCGATGGTAGCTCAGCATATCGCCAACGGCATGTACGGCATGATCCTGGTCGAGCCCGAAGGAGGTCTGACGCCGGTAGACAGAGAGTTCTATGTGATGCAGGGCGAAATCTATACCCGGGAGCCGCACGGTAGCTCAGGTCTTCAAGCATTTTCGCTCGACAAACTACTCGCCGAAAGACCCGACTATTTCACGTTCAACGGCGCGGTTGGCGCATTGACCGGCATCCACAAGATGGAAGCCAGAGTCGGCGAAACCGTGCGTATCTTCTTCGGCGTCGGCGGCCCCAACAAAACGTCCAGTTTCCATATCATCGGTGAGACCTTCGACAAGGTTTACAACCTAGGATCGTTGACCAGTCCTCCGCTGACCGATGTGCAGACCATCTCAGTCCCCCCAGGCAGCACCGCCATGGTCGAGTTCAAGGTCGATTATCCAGGTACATATACGTTGGTGGACCATGCCCTGGCCCGTGTCGAGAAAGGCCTCGTAGGCTTCCTGACGGTACATGGCGATAGCAACAGCGACATTTTTCAGGCCCCGCGCGCCCCCGAGCATTGATAACTCATCGTCAGCCGCTGTCCCCTCCAAGACAACGGCGCCCTCCGCACGATGTCAACGTGGCAGCGCCGATCACACCATCTTCAAACCATCTGCAAGTACCGCGGTTTCGATTCGCTGAAGGCGCCGTCGAAGACCATGGCGAGACGGTTCGGCAGTAACCGTCCCGGCGGCGTCAGTGCAATACGATCACGTCGGATGTCGACCAGACCATCGCCGGCCATCTCCTGCAGGACCAGCAGCTCGGGGGCGAAATAGTTGCGAAACACGATGCGATGGCGTTTCTCGATAGCCGTATAAGGGACGTCGCCGCTTCCCATGAGGCGTTGGATGACATCGCGCCTCACCCTGTCATCGGCGTTCAGCTCATAGCCCCGGCAGATGGCCAACTCGCCGGCGTCTAGGCGGGCATAATAGTCCGGTAATTTTCGTCCATTCTGGTAGTACCCATCGGCGACATGGCTGATCGCACCAACACCGAACCCGATACAGTCGGAATCGCCGTGGAGGTGATAACCCTCGAGGCAGCGCTGCGACCACCCACGGCGTTGCGCTGCTACCAACGTATCGCTGGAAAGGACAAGCCGCCCCATGCCTGTATGTACGTAGCCCTCCGCCACCAGGCGTTCTATACCTTGTACAAGGAGGGCCAAGGTCTCGCTACGCTCGGGCGTGCCGCCCAGATCGCCCGGCACTGAACCGCCAGAGCCCCTTGGCCAGTCAGCTGTGCAGTGACCTACATCGCGAGACAGGGTAATACGCTCGGGACGTAGGCATACCAAGCGTTCGAGCAGCGCCGAGAAACCAGCGGGCGTCCGTCCAGGCAGCCGCAGCGCCAACTCGAGAGTGGGCGGGTGAAGATAAGCGTGGCGAGACGCGGCCTGGATCTCGACCAGGCGCTCTATCGCCGCGGCCCCGGCATCCCGTATATCGATATTGAACCGGTTGAAGCCAAGGGCAATCAAATCGGCCAAGCGTTGCGGCGACAGACGGTTCGGCCCGGTGCGCAGCGAAAAGTCCCTGTCGCGGCTGCGCTTTAGCCCGAAATGGCGACGCAACTCGGTCATCAGGCCGGCCAACTGGTCATCGCCAAGGCACCCCGCGCCATTCCCGGTCAGAACAAGTTGCTCGATGCAGCGGTCGACATCAAACAGGCTCCCCTGAAGCGCTATTTCATGCTTGAGATAAGATAGATAGCGAGCCGCCCCATTGACCTCGTGGCCCAACCTGGCGGGCACATGCACATGAGCCGTCAATGGTTTGGGGATGGGGTCTTCGTTACTGCCATGCGCCGCCAGCCGGTAATCGTCTGCTGTGAGCTTTGCAGGAAAGCGGACCAGGCTGGGAAAGATCCCATAATCCGGAGCCGGACGATCATGCTTACCGAGAAGGACAGGATTGAGGAAGCGGGTCATTTCGATTACCAGAGCGAGTATATCCAGACTCACTCTAGCGCCCGCTGCGGACGGCCAGGTTGACTGAAGTCACGCCGCCATGAGATGCATCGCGCTCCCGCTCAGGTCCGCGCCGTCTGTGAACCTTCTGCGCCGAATGCCAGTGCCTTCATCGCGCCGCTATCGACGATCTCGATCTCCTTTCCGGCGATGCTGACCAGGCCCTGCTCCTCCAGGCGGCGGAAGGTGCGGCTCATGGTCTCGGGCACCAGGCCCAGGTAGTTGCCCAGGTCGAGGCGCGACATCGGCAAGCGAAAGCGCAGCGCCGAGAGGCCACGATCGGCGAAGCGCTCCGAGAACTTGAGCAGCACGACGGCCAGGCGCTGTTCAGCGGAACGACGCGACAGTAGATGATTGGTGCTCTGCTCGGCGAGCAGTTCGCGGCTCATGATGCGCATCAGCCGATGCTGCAGGGCCGGCGTGCGTTCGCTCAGGGTTTCCAGTTCGGCGTAAGGAATCTCGCAAATACTGGCCGTTTCCAGGGCGATCGCGCTCGACGGGTGATCCCGCGAGACGATGGCATCGAGGCCAATGACTTCGCCCGGCAGGTGAAATCCCGAGATATGTTCGTCGCCATTGGCCATCAGGGTCGACGTCTTCACGGCCCCGGTGCGCACCGCATAGATCGAGTTGAAACGCTGCCCGGCCTGGAATAGATAGCCCCCCCGGGATACCGGCTTGCGACGCTGCACGATCCCTTCCAGCTTCCCGATGTCTTCCTTCGGCAGATTGTCGGGCAGGCACAGCGTGCGCAGACGACAGTTGTGGCAGCTATCGCGCGATTCGCTCAGCGTGGCAATGCGGGTCATGGCGTATTTCTCCTTCCTGCGGGGGTTACGCAACATCATGAGCACGATGTTACCCAACCCCCGCTTAGCCCCCGATAACCCTTTAGAGGTAGTCCGGGTGATATTGCGAGGTAAGCGAAGGAGTTCGCTACCCAACTTGACTGAAATCAAAATCGACCCGACGTAGGCTCCTTATGGTGGGTTCAGTTCATGCATGGGAGGTTCGCCATGGCAAGCCTGCTGGCGCAGCCATACCTCATTGGCCCCGGCGATATGACCGAGACGACTCCCTGACTCCTGACCGGACTCCATAGAGGCAAGATATAATGAGCCATTTCCTCGACCGACTGCAGTATCTGGGCAAGCCCCGAGAGGCATTTGCCAATGGCCATGGCGAGACCCGTGACGAAACCCGCGACTGGGAAGACGGTTATCGCGCCCGCTGGCAGCACGACAAGATCGTGCGCTCCACCCACGGGGTGAACTGTACCGGCTCGTGCAGCTGGAAGATCTACGTCAAGAATGGCCTGGTCACCTGGGAAACCCAGCAGACCGACTATCCGCGCACCCGTCCCGACCTGCCCAACCACGAACCGCGCGGCTGTCCGCGCGGGGCCAGCTACTCCTGGTATATCTACAGCGCCAACCGTCTCAAGTACCCGCTGGTGCGCAAGCGCCTGATCAAGCTGTGGCGCGAGGCGCTGTCCCAGCACGTCGATCCGGTGCTGGCCTGGGCCTCCATCGTCGAGAACCCCGAGAAGACCGCGCAGTACAAGAAGGTTCGCGGTATGGGCGGCTTCGTGCGCGCCGACTGGGACGAGCTGGAAACCCTGATCGCGGCGTCCAACGTCTACACCGCCAAGCAGTACGGCCCCGACCGCATCATCGGCTTCTCACCGATCCCGGCGATGTCGATGGTCTCCTATGCCGCCGGCGCACGTTACCTGTCGCTGATCGGCGGGGTGTGCCTGTCGTTCTACGACTGGTACTGCGATTTGCCGCCGGCCTCGCCGCAGACCTGGGGCGAGCAGACCGACGTGCCCGAGTCCGCCGACTGGTACAACTCCAGCTACATCATCGCCTGGGGCTCCAACGTCCCGCAGACGCGCACACCCGACGCCCACTTCTTCACCGAGGTGCGCTACAAGGGCACCAAGACCGTGGCCATTACCCCGGACTACGCCGAGGTCGCCAAGCTGTGCGACGAGTGGCTGAGCCCCAAGCAGGGCACCGACGCGGCACTGGCGATGGCCATGGGCCACGTGATCCTCAAGGAATTCCACCTCGCCAAGCCCAGCGCCTATTTCACCGACTACGTGCGTCGCTATACCGACATGCCGTTCCTGGTCGAGCTGGAGGCCCGTGAGGATGGCAGCTTTGCGCCCGGCAAGCAGCTGCGCGCCAGCGACTTCGACGCCAACCTGGGCCAGGACAACAACCCGGATTGGAAGACCGTGGCCTGGGACGAGACCGGCAATCGCCTGGTGGTACCGCGCGGCTCCATCGGCTTCCGCTGGGGTGAAAAGGAAGGCGGCAAGGGTCGCTGGAACCTCGAGCCGCTCGACGCCGAGGGCAATGAGGTCTCCCTGCAGCTGTCGCTGGACGAGAGCCACGACAGCGTCGCCAGGGTCGGTTTCCCCTACTTCGGCGGCATTGCCCACGAACATTTCGATCATGTCGCTGGCAACGACGTGCTCTATCACAACCTGCCGGCCAAGCGCCTGACCCTGGCCGACGGTCGCGAGGTGCTGGCGGTGACCGTGTTCGATCTGATGGTCGCCAACTACGGTATCGACCGCGGCCTGGGCACCGAGGGCGAGGACGACGGCGCCACCGCCTACGACCAGGTGCGTCCGTACACCCCCGCCTGGCAGGAGCGGATAACCGGCGTGCCCGCCGCCCAGGCCATCCGCCTTGCGCGCGAATTCGCCGATACCGCCGACAAGACCCGGGGGCGCAGCATGATCATCGTTGGTGCCGGTATGAACCACTGGTACCACATGGACATGAACTACCGCGGCCTGATCAACATGCTGATCCTGTGCGGCTGTATCGGCCAGAGCGGCGGCGGCTGGGCGCACTACGTGGGCCAAGAGAAGCTGCGCCCGCAGACCGGCTGGACTCCGCTGGCCTTCGGCCTCGACTGGCAGCGTCCGCCGCGCCACATGAACGGCACCTCGTTCTTCTACAATCACTCCAGCCAGTGGCGCTACGAGAAGCTCGAAATAAGCGAGCTGCTCTCGCCCATGGCGCGTCGCGAGGACTTCACGGGAAGCCTGGTCGATTTCAACGTGCGCGCCGAGCGCATGGGCTGGCTGCCCTCCGCGCCGCAGCTCGACACCAACCCACTGCAGCTCGCCGAGGCCGCCCGCGTCGCCGGCCTCGAGCCGGCCGATTATGTGGTTGCCCAGCTCAAGAGCGGCAACCTGCGCTTCGCCGCCGAGGACCCGGACAGCCCACAGAACTTCCCGCGCAACATGTTCGTGTGGCGCTCCAACCTCCTCGGCTCCTCCGGCAAGGGCCACGAGTACATGCTCAAGTACCTGCTGGGCACCAAGCATGGCCTGCAGGGCAAGGATCTGGGCGACACGGACGGTACGCTGCCCGAGGAAGTCACTTGGCACGATGATGCCCCGGAGGGCAAGGTCGACCTGCTGGTGACCCTGGACTTCCGCATGTCCACCACCTGCCTGTACTCTGACGTGGTATTGCCGACGGCGACCTGGTACGAGAAAGATGACCTCAACACCTCGGACATGCACCCGTTCATCCACCCGCTGACCGCCGCCACCGACCCTGCCTGGGAAGCGCGCAGCGACTGGGACATCTACAAGGGCATCGCCAAGGCCTTCTCCAAGGCCTGCGAGGGCCACCTGGGCCAAGAGACCGATATCGTCACCCTGCCCATGCAGCACGACTCCCCGGCCGAGCTGGCCCAGGCCGAAGTCAAGGACTGGAAGAAAGGCGAGTGCGAGCCGATTCCCGGCAAGACCCTGCCGCACCTGATCGCGGTGCAGCGTGACTATCCGGCGACCTATGAGCGCTTCACCTCGGTGGGTCCGCTGCTCGACACCCTGGGCAACGGCGGCAAGGGCATCAGTTGGCAGACCCAGCCCGAGGTCGAGTTGCTCGGCAAGCTCAACCAGCGCAAGACCGAGGGTCCGGCCGCAGGCCGTCCGAACATCGAGACGGCCATCGATGCCGCCGAGATGATTCTGACGCTGGCCCCCGAGACCAACGGCAACGTGGCGGTCAAGGCCTGGAATGAGCTGTCCAAGATCACCGGCCGCGAGCACGCCCACCTGGCGCTGCCCAAGCACGAGGAGAAGATCCGCTTCCGCGACATCGTCGCTCAGCCGCGCAAGATTATCTCCAGTCCCACCTGGTCGGGCCTCGAGGACGAGCACGTGTCGTACAACGCGGGCTACACTAACGTCCACGAGTTGATTCCGTGGCGTACCGTGACCGGCCGCCAGCAGTTCTATCAGGACCACCCCTGGATGCGTGCCTTCGGCGAGAGCCTGCTGGTCTACCGCCCGCCGATCAACACCAAGGCGATGACCGGCATCACGGAGCACAAGAGCAACGGCAACCCGGAGATCGCGCTGAACTGGATCACCCCGCACCAAAAGTGGGGCATTCACTCCACCTACAGCGATAACCTGTTGATGCTGACGCTGTCGCGCGGTGGCCCCATCGTCTGGCTGTCCGAGGACGATGCACGTGCCATCGGCGTGGAGGACAACGACTGGATCGAGCTGTACAACGCCAACGGCGCGATAGCCGCCCGGGCGGTGGTCAGCCAACGGGTCAAGAACGGCATGGCGATGATGTACCACGCCCAGGAGCGCATCGTGAACGTGCCCGGATCGGAAGTGACCGGCACCCGTGGCGGTATCCACAACTCGGTGACCCGCGTCTGCCCCAAACCAACCCACATGATCGGCGGCTACGCCCAGTTGTCCTACAGCTTCAACTACTACGGGACCGTGGGCTCCAACCGTGACGAGTTCGTCATCGTGCGCAAGATGCACCACATCGACTGGCTGGACGACGAAGGCAACGACAGCGTGCAGGCCAAAGTGGAAGGCTGAAGCCAGCGACTCACCTGCCAACGAATTGCCCCACATCAGTGGGGCAATTTCGTTCGGCACGGTTTACCACCCGACCAGTTACCCCGGCACATCGACATCGGTGACACTCTACGAACGGGGGGAACGGGGGGAACGGGACGACCGGGCCGACCACATCGGCCGCGTCAACCGCGAGTTGCTGGACGCTACCTACCCGACGATTCGCCCGAATGCTATTTCGTCGGTCCACAGGGCTTCATGACCGCGATCGACGAGGCGCTGCAAGAACTCGGCGTGCCCGCCGAGCGGCGTCACTACGAGCACTTCGGGCACGCCCGCTTCATGCGGCTTGAGCCACTCTCCCCTCGCCGGCCATCGACACACGGCCGCTGATCCTGACGAAAAAGCCAGTCGCCATGGCGACTGGCTTTCCCATGCCTACTGAAGCGCAGCCTCTTCGTAATCCAGTTCGCGAATCAGGGTCTGCAGCATCTGTTCATCGATATGCCGCCGCTTGCGCAACCGATAGAGTTCCTTGCGCTGGGCTTGAATGGCTCGGATGCGCAAATCCGTTTCCAGTTGGTGAAGCTGATGCGCCTGGTCGGCCCGATCGTCACGTTCCATCGCCATCGCCTGCATTTCCTGACGATAGGAATCGATGATCCGGGCCGTCACCGATCCTTTCGGTTCGGGCTCGTCGCTCGATTGTGCCTTTGACCACTCTTCCAGCCAGTCGACAGCGGCCTGGGAGGCGATCTGCCGTGCCTTCAGCAACTCGCGTTCGTGCTCCTTGAGGTCGTTCAGCGACAGGAATTTCAAAAAGTAGGGAATGCCCAGCGCGCCGATCAGCAACGACAGGATAATCACCGCGGCCGCCAGAAAGATCATCAGGTCGCGCCCGGGAAAAGACGCGCCATTGATGAACAACGGCACCGAAAGCACGCCGGCGAGGGTAATTGCCCCACGCACGCCGGCCACCGAGCTAAGAGTGGTGATCAACAGCAGCGGCTGGTTCTCTCCGCCCTTGGCTCGCGGCTTGAGCAGGCGGGTCTCGATCCAGTGGTAGGCATAGATGAAGGCAAAGCGGATCGCCAGCAGCAGCGCCATGAGCACGACGGCGTAGAGCACCAGCGTACCCATCGCGTAGCTCTGCGTGGCGGAATCCGCCCACACGCGCTCGACGATGCCGGGGAACTGCAGCCCGAGCAGCAGGAACACCACGCCGTTGAAGGTGAAGTCGAGCATTTCCCAGATGCTGCGATTTAGGATGCGGGTGCTGGTCTTCACCGGCAGCATGTCGACACGACTCTGCACCATGCCGGCGGCCACCGCCGAGAGAATGCCCGACATGCCGGCATGCTCGGCAAGGTAGAACGCCGCGAACGGCAGCAACAGGATGGTGACCACGTAGGTGGCCGGATCATAGAGGTTGCGCGCGGTCATCCACTGTTTGATCTTGCCAACCGTCCAGCTCAGCGCGCCACCGATCAGCAGGCCACCCAACGCCACCATCAGGAACTCGCCGGACACGGAGAGCAACGAGAAGCCGCCGGTCATGGCGGCCGCGATGGCTATCTTGAACGAGACCAGCCCCGTGGCGTCGTTCATCATCGCCTCGCCTTCCAGCTGGTGCGACATATGGCGCGGCAGGCGCCCCTGGGCGATGGCGATCACCGACAGCGCATCGGTGGGCGACAGGATCGCGGCCAGCGCGAAACTGGCCGCCAGCGGAATCGAAGGCAACAGCCAGTGGATGAAGTAACCGACCGCCACCACAGTGACCAGCACCAGCAGCAGCGACATGGCGGCGATCTGCCCGCCGTGATCGGTGAACTCCTTCTTGGGAATCTTCCAGCCATCGTAGAACAGCAACGGCGGAATGAACAGCATCATGAAGATCTCGGGGTCCAGCTCGACTTCCATCCCGAAAAGCGGTGAAGCCAGCAGGCAGCCCATCAGGATCTGCAGGATAGGCAGGGGCAAGGGGATGATGTTGGCCAGTATTCGGCTGACGCCGACGGCCAGGGTGAGCAGAAAAACGAGATTGAGTATGTCCATGGTGTTGGCGGGGCCGGATAGGTCACTAAGAAAGTTGTCACCAGTAGCTCTCGGCTGCCATGCGGCGTCTCTACAATCCGTTGGCAATCCTCCAAGAGAGCCACGTTCGCCGTCGTTGCCCTGGTGCCCCCTGTCGCGCATAAGTGGCGCGCAGGAGAATTGCTGCATATCTTACTCCTAAAACAGTGTTTTGTTACGCAGTATCGTTGGATATTCACCCGATATTGATTGAAGTCATCAAGGCCATGAGCCGGACCGGTCAGTGTGGAGCTGTGTCGCGTGTCGAATGGTAAACGCTATGCTGTAGGAGCGAGCCATGCGCTAGCCAATATTCAGGAAACGACCGGGAGCCTACACCATGGATGAACAGCAATTACCCTCGGAAGCAGGTGCCGTGGCCAAACGTCACCCGCAGATCTGGAAGGCCTACGCTGAACTCGGCAAGGCCTGTGCCGAGGCCGGCCCGCTTGACGCGACGACGACCCGGCTCGTCAAGCTGGCCCTGGCCATTGGCGCGGGATCCGAAGGCGCCGTGCACTCTCATGCGCGCCGGGGATTGGAAGAGTCGGTGCCTCCCGAGGCGCTCAAGCAGGTCGCCCTGCTCTCGATTCCTACCCTGGGCTTCCCCCAGGCCGTGGCGGCGCTGACCTGGATCGAGGACATCACCGACCCGGCGTAGCCAGTCGATTCATACGCGCCCCTGGCCGCAATGAACGCGGCCGGGGCGTGCCAAGAGGTTGCGCTTGCCGCCCGTCGGGCCACCAGTTGACTCGAGTCAATCCCTCATCTCCATGAAAGCCGCACAGTACCCACCAGAATACTGCTTCGAGCACCTTCCCGGTGGATCGGCTCGAGCGCTGCCAGCCAACATTCTCTTGAGGAAAGCCATATGGCGATTGCCAGCTACACAGAGCTTCTAACCGAGGTGCACAGCCAGCCCGCTCCCCAGCGCCTGCTATTCGTCTTCGCCAGGGCCGAACTGCCCGACAACCCTGACGCCCAGCAGCGCGAACGCTTCGAACAGGGTGAAGGCGGCGTGCTGACACCGGCCCTGTGCGTCGACAAGACGCTGGATGAACTGAGCGACATGGAATCGCTGGTCGTGGAATCCCGACTCACTGGCGTGGCCTGGGACATCGTCTTTGTCGCCGCCCTGGCCGGTGACGGCACGAACCCGCCGACCAGCGAAGAGGCCGAACGCCCCCTTCAGCGCATGGTCGAAGCCTTGCAGATGGGCAGCATCGATAACTTCCTGGCGTTCGACCGCCGTGGCGATGCCGTCGATATTCAGTAATCCGACAGAGGTCTATGCTGGATGCAGCAACTCCACTAATCCTCGCAATGGAGGGCCAACATGGCTAAACGTTTCAAGGTAGGCGATCGCGTCCGCTGGAACTCGGAGGCGGGCCATGTCAGCGGGCGCGTCATTCGCGTTCACACCCGCGATACCGAATACAAGGGGCACCGGCGCCGCGCCAGCGAGGACGAACCGCAATACGGGATCCAGAGCGACAAGACCGATCACATCGCCATGCACAAGGACTCGGCACTGAGCAAGATCGACGAGTAGCTGGGCTTATGAAACGCCCTGGTTGACCGCCCATACCGCCGCCTCCACCCGCGAGCGCAGGCCGAGTTTCTTGAGCAGATTCTTGACGTGAACCTTCACCGTGCCCTCGGTGATATCCAGCCGTCGCGCGATCATCTTGTTGCTCATGCCGCGGGCCAGCGCCCGCAGGATGTCGAGCTCACGCGATGTCAGCGACGACAACGCATCGGCGGGCGCCGCACGGCCGCCACTGACGATACCCGCCAGGATCGCGGCGAGCTGCGGACTGATCACCAGCTTGCCCTCGGCGGCCTCCTTGATACGTGCAAGCAAGTCCTCGGGCTCCATATCCTTGAGCAGGTAGCCATCAGCGCCGGCACGCAGCGCGGCAACCACGTCGTCGTCGGCATCAGAAACGGTGAGCATCACGATCCGCGTATCGACGCCGTTGCTGCGCATCTGGCGCAGGGCTTCGAGCCCGTCCATATTGGCCATATTCAGATCCATCAGGATCAGGTCGAGATCGAGTTGGCCTGCCGCCTCGACAGACTCAACACCGTTGGATGCCTCGCCGGCGATGGTCATGCCCGGGTCCATCTCGACCAGTTGGCGCACACCGCGCCGGAACAGCGGATGATCGTCGACGATCAGGATGCGTGTTTCGCTCATTGGACGCCTCCCAGCAGAGTAACCGATTCGCTCCCGGCGGTGACCTGCGGGGTGAAACACAGCACTACCTGCGTGCCCCCTTCGGCGCGATTGTGCATCTCGAGCGTGCCGCCCAGGCCGACCGCACGCTCGTCCATGATCGTGGTGCCATAGTGGTTGAGCCGCGCGTGCTGTTCGGGCAAGCCCACCCCATCGTCACGGATAGACACCCTGACCTGCCCCGATTCGGTGGTCTGCAAGTGGATATCGCAGTTCTCTGCCCTGGCGTGGTGAACCACGTTAGATAGCGCCTCGCGCACAATCTGCAGCACATGAATCTCCTCGTTGGGGGTCAGCGGGCAATGCCGCAGCTCGTAATCGAACAGAATTTTCACTTCACCGCGCTGGGCGAATTCGCGCACCGTCTCGTTGAGCGCAGCCTCGAGCCCTGGCTCGACCATTTTCAGGCGGAAAGTGTTGAGCAGCTCGCGCAGCTGGCGGTAGGCCGAGCTGAGACCTTCGCGCAGCTCATCGATGACCGCATCCTGATCGGCCGGTGAAGCCTGCTGTCGGATCAGCGACTGCAGACGCGCCACCTGGATCTTCAGGTAAGAGAGCGACTGGGCCAGCGAGTCGTGCAGCTCCCGGGCGATCACCGCACGTTCGTCCATCAGGGCCAGCCGGCGCTGCTCGTCGTTGTTTTGCGCCAGCGAGAGAGCGGTGGCGATCAGCCCCGCCACGGTCTCGACCAGGTCCATCTGCCAGCGCAGTGGAGGAGTTCCCGCCGGGTGCTGCATCAACAACACGCCATAGCGGCGGTCGGACTCGCTGACCACCACCGGTCGCACCCGCGGGGGAACACGCTCGCCACTCAGGCAGGGGCCGCAGTCCGGGGCCTGGCAGAAATCGGGGCGATCGCCCAGCTGCGTGGAAATACGCTGATAGGCGCGCTCGGCCTCGCCCTGCGACAAGCACAGGGTAATCGGACCGAGGCCCGTGACCTGCTCCAGACGCTCGAGCACGTCGCGGAAATCCTCACTGCCCGGGGTCGAGCTGTTGAGCTGTCGGGCGGCCTCGTAGAGCAGTCGCAACGACTCGTTGCTGCGCTTGAGTTCGGCTGTCTTGGCCTCCACCCGCTGCTCGAGTTCCGCATACATTCGCGACAAACTTTCGTTCATCTGATTGATAGTGCGCGAGATCAGACCCAGTTCATCGTTGTTTTCATAAGCCAATCGTCCCGCGAAGTCGCCGTGACGCACCCGATTGACCACGTGGAACAGCTCGCGCAGTGGCGGCACCACGTCGTTGACCAGCTTGTACATGGCCACGAGGACCAGCACCAGGGTCAGGAACAGGACGATACCTTGCAACAGGCGCAGCATCTGGATGCGCGATTCGGCTTCCCGCTGCAACTGGCCGACCAGATTGTCTATCTCGCTGACGAACTGGACGATCTGGTCAGCCAGCGCCTGGGGAGGACGTGCCTCGGTATCCAGCAGGGCCGGACGCAGCATGTCCTGCCACATCTCGGTCACGCTGGCATAGCGCTTCGTCAGGGGATGTTGCGGATCCTCGGGAATCAACGCGGTGATGACCGGGCTGGTCAGGTCGGCATCGAAGTGCTCCAGCCGTTGGTGAAGCACATCACTATCCACCGACTCCTGCAGGCGCGTACTCAGTAGCCGGTAGGCCTGCATGCGCAGGGTGCCGGCCTGGTTGATGGCAGCGGCATCGCCGCCGGCGGTCTCGGCGATCATGATCGAGCCCAGCATGCTAGTCAGGGCGAGAACGACGATCCCCACCATGGCCAGGCCGGCCCGGAAGATCAATGAACGTGTAATGGACTGAGGCATGCGCGCTCCAGACGGGACTACCACCTATGCCTCGCTACCGCTTCAGCGGACCTCAGCGTGACCCCATGCTTGTTAAAAATGCTTATAAAACAAAACGATGAATAAAAATATCTGGCTACCTCTTAGGGGGTAGCCACGCTAGCCTACCCCGCCCGCCCCATGAGCTCCCTTGATTCGCGTCAACAACGGTCGAGTGCACCGTGCCTATGGTGGCCTCAGGTTCCAGCGGGAGGGCTCGCGATGGCAAGCCAACAAGTCAAGCATATTATCCGTTCTCGTCCTGAATCCCACTCGATCATTTCTTTCGTGTCAGGAAGGCTATCATGAAGAATCTGGAAGGCGTAACGAGGCCCGATCAGTATCGGGCACTGTCGCTGAGCACTGTAGCGTTCACCGTGTGCTTTGCGGTGTGGACGATTTTTTCGATTATCGGCGTGAGGATCAAGCAGGATCTCGGCCTCAGCGAGACGGAGTTCGGCATCCTGGTCGCAACCCCTGTGCTGACCGGCTCCATCAGCCGGATCTTCCTCGGTATCTGGACCGAACAACTCGGCGGCCGCCGGGTGTTCAGCATCCTCATGCTCGTGACCTCGGTGTGCGTATTCCTGCTCTCCTATGTGGAGACCTACTGGATGTTCCTGATCGCCGCGCTCGGTGTGGGTCTGGCCGGCGGGTCGTTCATCGTAGGGATTGCCTACACCTCCTACTGGTTCGAGGAAGAGCACCAAGGCACCGCACTGGGGATCTTCGGCGCCGGTAACGTGGGCGCGGCGATCACCAATTTCGGTGCCCCGTTTCTGCTGATCGCCCTCGGCTGGGAGCACACGGCGGTGATCTACGCCGTGGTCCTGGCGATCATGGCGGTGGTTTTCTGGGTATTCACCAAGGAAGACCCGATGACGATGGCCCGTCGCCGTGCCGGCGCACATGGCACCTCCGCACTCACCCAACTCGAGCCTTTGCGTCACCCCCAGGTATGGCGCTTCGCGCTCTACTACTTCTTCGTGTTTGGCGGCTTCGTCGCCCTCGCCTCCTACCTGCCGCGCTACTACGTCGGCGCTTACGACGTGAGCATCGCGGTCGCCGGCACTCTCACGGCGCTGTATTCGCTGCCGGCAAGCGTGTTCCGGGCCTTTGGCGGCTACCTCTCCGATCGTTTCGGTGCCCGCGCGGTAATGTATCTGACCTTCATTGTCTCGCTGGTATGCCTGTTCCTGCTCGCCTACCCGGAGACTCGATACGCTATTCAGGGCAAGGAAGGCCTGATCGAGTTCAGTTTGGCGATGCCTCTGTGGGGCGTGGTAGTGCTCACGGTGTTGCTCGGTTTCTTCATGTCCCTGGGCAAGGCGGCCGTCTACAAGCACATCCCCGTCTACTACCCGAATCACGTCGGCTCCGTCGGTGGTCTGGTGGGTATGATCGGCGGCCTGGGTGGCTTTTTCCTGCCCATTACCTTCGGAATCGTACTCGACCTCACGGGCGTGTGGACCACCTCCTACATGGTGATGTTCGTGCTCGTCGCCGTTTCCCTGGTCTGGATGCACATGGCGATCCGGCGCATGGAGCGCCGGCGCATCCCCGAGCTCTCGGAGGAGCGCTATCGATACCTGCCGGAAGTCCAGGAATCGCCGGGCGGAAACCGTCGGAAGACCGGGGAGACGGATGCCCGAACCTAACCACGAAAACGGTGCAACCGGAGCGCTGGGCCCCGGTCGCCAAGAGCAACTATCAGGAGATAACGAGCATGTCCATGGACAACACGCTACACAAAGGTGAGCAGTCGCGGGTACTCACCGACTGGCGACCCGAGGACACCGAGTTCTGGGGGAGCGTCGGCAAGTCCATTGCCACCCGCAACCTGTGGATCTCCATTTTCTGTCTGCTGCTGGCCTTCTGCGTATGGATGGTCTGGTCGGTGGTGGTCGCCAAACTGCCCCAGGTGGGTTTCGACTACACCTCCAACCAGTTGTTCTGGCTGGCCGCGCTACCGGGTTTGTCCGGCGCCACACTGCGCATCTTCTACAGTTTCATGGTGCCAATCGTCGGCGGCCGACGCTTTACCGCGCTGTCGACCGCCTCGCTGGCGCTGCCGGCGCTGTGGATCGGCTTTGCGGTGCAGAACCCGGACACCCCCTATCTGGTCATGTTGATTGTGGCACTACTATGCGGGTTCGGCGGCGGCAACTTCGCTTCCAGCATGGCCAACATCTCGTTTTTCTATCCCAAGCGCGAGAAGGGCAACGCCCTGGCGCTCAATGCCGGGCTGGGCAACCTGGGGGTCAGCGTCATGCAGTTCGTGGTGCCGCTGGTGATCACCGCCGGGGTCTTCGGTGCGCTGGGCGGTGAGCCGCAGACGCTGGGGGACACCCAGCGCCTGTGGTTGCAGAACGCCGGCTTCATCTGGCTGCCGTTCATCCTGCTCGGTACCGCGGCAGCCTGGTTCGGCATGAACGATATCGCCAGCGCGCGCTCCTCGTTCAAGGATCAGTCAGTCATCTTCAAACGCAAGCACAACTGGCTGATGTGCATGCTCTATACCGGTACCTTCGGCAGCTTCATCGGTTATTCGGCTGGTTTTCCGTTGCTGGCAGCCAATCAGTTCCCCGAGGTCGACGTACTCAAATTCGCCTTCCTGGGGCCACTGGTGGGGGCGCTGTCGCGTGCCGGCACCGGCTGGGTCTCGGATCGCTTCGGCGGCGCCCGGGTCACACTGTGGGTGTTCGCCGGTATGATCGCCTGTGTCGCCGGGGTGCTGTTCTTCCTCGGCATCAAGGACCAGCCGGGCGCTTTCTGGGGCTTCTTCGCCATGTTCCTGCTGCTGTTCTTCTTTACCGGGGTGGGCAATGCCAGCACCTTCCAGATGATTCCCGAGATCTTCCGTCAGGAGGTGGCGCGCCTTATGCCGAATCTTGATAGTGCGGCGCAACGCCAACAGGGCGACAAGGAATCAGCGGCAACCATCGGCTTCACCTCGGCGATCGCCGCCTACGGTGCCTTCTTCATCCCCAAGACCTTCGGCAGTTCCATCGCATTGACCGGCGGAGCGGAAGCGGCACTCTACGGCTTCATCGTCTTCTATGTGATCTGCATGAGCCTGACTTGGTTCTATTACACCCGCAGGAATGCCGAGACACCGTGCTGATCCCAGTCTGATCAAACGCGTGGATTAAGAGAGCCGGCATCCGCCGGCTCTCTTCATTGCTGCTGCCCGCCCGCTCTTTCCGCAGTTCTCCCTACCCCCAAAGAGCTCCCCTCGTTTATCGCCTACCCCCCAAGGTATAGATACCGGCATAAAACATCGAGGAAACAGTAACTTGCTGTGAACGGCGATTCTACCTCCAAGGGAGTACCCAGCACCCCGGCACCGAACGGCGGGCTCGACGACTTGATTCGAGTCAAAAACCCGCCTCACCGAAAAGCCCAAAGTGGCTTTCGAAAAGACGCTTCAACGGGTCCAGGGAGACATCGTGCAGCGGGCTGAGCCGGCGAAACTGCCTGGCCCTGATGCAACGCTGCCGACTGGTTGAAGACATAACTACCGCGGAGACCGTGATATGAAAATTCGCTCACAGGTGGGCATGGTCCTCAACCTCGACAAGTGTATCGGCTGCCACACCTGCTCGGTGACCTGCAAGAACGTCTGGACCAGCCGCGAGGGGGTCGAGTACGCCTGGTTCAACAACGTCGAGACCAAGCCCGGCGTCGGCTACCCCAAGGAATGGGAGAACCAGCAGAAGTGGAAAGGCGGTTGGTTGCGCAACAGGAACGGCTCCATCCAGCCGCGTATCGGCGGGCGTTACCGGGTACTGGCCAAGTTGTTCGCCAACCCCGACCTGCCCGAGATCGACGACTACTACGAGCCGTTCGACTTCGACTACCAGCACCTGCACAAGGCCGGCGAAGGCCAGCATCAGCCGGTAGCGCGCCCGCGCAGCGCCATCACCGGTCAGCGCATGAACAAGATCGAGTGGGGCCCCAACTGGGAAGAGATCCTCGGCACCGAGTTTTCCAAGCGCCGCAAGGACAAGAATTTCGAGAAGATCCAGGCCGATATCTACGGCCAGTTCGAGAACACCTTCATGATGTACCTGCCGCGCCTATGCGAGCACTGCCTCAACCCGACATGCGTGGCATCTTGCCCGAGTGGCGCGATCTACAAGCGCGAGGAAGACGGCATCGTGCTGATCGATCAGGACAAATGCCGCGGCTGGCGTATGTGCATCTCGGGCTGCCCGTACAAGAAGATCTATTACAACTGGAAAACCGGAAAATCCGAGAAGTGCATCTTCTGCTACCCGCGCATCGAGTCCGGCATGCCGACGGTCTGCTCCGAGACCTGCGTGGGCCGCATCCGCTATCTCGGCGTGTTGCTGTACGACGCCGACCGTATCCAGGAAGTGGCGTCGTCTCCCGACGAGCGCGACCTTTACCACCGCCAGCGCGAGATCTTCCTCGACCCCTTCGACCCCGAAGTGATCGCCCAGGCCAAGCGTGACGGCATCCCCGAGAACGTGCTCAAGGCCGCCCAGGCCTCGCCGGTCTACAAGCTGGCCATGGATTGGGGGCTAGCGCTGCCGCTGCACCCGGAATATCGCACCCTACCGATGGTGTGGTACGTGCCGCCGCTGTCGCCGATCCAGTCCGCCGCCGAGGCCGGGTATATCGAAAGCGACGGCGTGCTGCCCGACATCGAGTCGCTGCGCATCCCGGTGCGCTACCTCGCCAACCTGCTCACCGCCGGCGAGGAAGAACCCGTGGTGCTCGCCCTCAAGCGTCTGATGGCGATGCGTCTGTACAAGCGTGCCCAGCAGGTCGACGGCCACAAAGCCGAGGAGGTGCTCGACGCCGTGGGCCTGACCGAAGCCCAGGTCGAGGAAATGTACCGCTACCTGGCCATCGCCAACTACGAGGACCGCTTCGTGATCCCCACCAGCCACCGTGAGCAGGCCCGCGAAGCCTTCCCCGAACGCGGCGGCTGCGGCTTCTCGTTCGGCAACGGCTGCCACGGCGGCGACAGCGATGCCAGCCTGTTCGGCGCACGCAAGCAAACCGCCACGCTGGTCAAGCCGATGACACATCCAGATGACGAGCCCACGGCTCCGGCCACGCCCGAAGCCGTCAACCATTACACGCCGACACCGAAACGTCCCGCGCCGGAGGAAGAGTCCAATGCGTAGTCTGATCGTCCTTGCCCGTCTGCTCGACTACCCCACCGGTGAGCTGCAGCTGGCCGCCGCTGAAATGCAGAGCGTCATCGCCAACGAAGACCACCTGAGCCATCCTCAGCGCGCCGCGTTGCATGGCTGGATCGGGCGCATCGCCGCCACCGACCTGCTCGACCTGCAGGCCGACTACGTGGCGCTGTTCGACAAGGGCCGATCGACCTCGCTGCTGTTGTTCGAGCACGTCCACGGCGAGTCCCGCGACCGTGGCCAGGCCATGGTCGACCTGCTCGAACAGTACCGTCAGGCCGGCTTCGAACTCCGCGCCCGCGAGTTGCCGGACTACCTGCCGGTATTCCTCGAATACCTGTCGACCCGTGACGAGGCCGACATAGCCCAGCAACTCAGCGACATCGCCCACATTCTCGGGTTACTCGCCGCCCGCCTGCGCGAACGCGAGTCCGACTATACGCTAGTGCCCACCGCGCTGCTGGCCATGGTCGGCGCTGACGCCGCCATCGACGAGCACACCGAGGCCGTCAGCCAGGAAGCGCGCGACGATACCCCCGCCGCCCTCGACGCGGTGTGGGAAGAAGAAGCCGTACGCTTCAACGCGACCTCCGATGAGGATTGCGCACTGCAGTCCGCCACCGGCCGTCGTCAGGCGGAGCTCAAGCGCCAGTTCCAGGAAGACGTGCCGATCCGCATCGTTCCATCCACCGTCAACGCCGCCCCAGGTCACTAAGTCAGGAGCCTGCCGTCATGAACTATCTCAATGAACTGTTGTTCGGCCTGTATCCCTACGTGGCGGGCACCATTTTCCTGGCCGGCTCCCTGCTGCGCTTCGACCATGGCCAGTACACCTGGAAGACCGGCTCCAGCCAGATGCTCTCCAAGCGACAGATGCGCCTCGCCAGCAACCTGTTCCACATCGGCATCCTGGTGATCTTCTTCGGGCACCTGGTCGGCCTGCTCACCCCGCACTGGGTCTATGCACCGTTCATCAGCGCCGGCAGCAAGCAGATCATCGCCATCATCGTCGGCGGCATCGCTGGGCTGATGTGCCTGACCGGCGGCGCCATGCTGCTGCATCGCCGCCTGACCAACCCGCGTGTGCGGGCCACCTCCAGCCGTGCCGACATCGTGATCCTGGCGCTGCTGGTCGCCCAGGTGTCGCTGGGGCTGTTGACCATCATCCCGGCGATGGGGCATCTGGATGGCGGCGCGATGCTGGAGCTGGCCGAGTGGGCGCAGTCCATCGTGTTCTTCAAGGGTGGCGCCGCCGAGCATCTGGCCGAGATCGGGCTGGTCTACAAGCTGCACATCCTGCTCGGCCTGACCATCGTGCTGGTGTTCCCGTTCACCCGTCTGGTGCACGTGTGGAGCGCGCCGCTGGGCTACATTGGTCGCCGTTATCAAATCGTGCGTCGTAAAGCATGAATGAGGGCAATCCCATGCAACTGATTTCACTCGAAACCCTGCCCGACAACGCGCAGACCATGGCGATCCCGCCGGTGTGGGTCGGCGACGTGAACATCCCCGCCGACGAGATCGCCCGGGAGATGCAGTACCATCAGGCCGACTCCGTGGAAGAAGCCCAATTGCAGGCGGCGCGCGCCCTGGTCGTGCGCGAGCTGCTGCGCCAGCGCTGCGACGAGCTGGGCTGGGACGTCGAGGATGGCGAAGAGGCGGCCCTGGCCGCCCTACTGGACACGGAACTAGAGGTACCCGAGCCCGCCGAAACCGACTGTCAACGCTACTTCGAGGCCAACGCCGAGCGCTTCAGCGAACCGCTGCGCCTGGCGGTACGCCATATTCTGCTGGCCGCCGCCCCGGACGATGCCGAGGCCCGCGATCGTCAGTACCGTCTGGGCCGGACGCTCATCGCCGAGTTGCAGTCGACCCCCGAGCGCTTCAGCGAACTCGCCCAACGCCACTCCGCGTGCCCGTCGAAGGATGACGGCGGCGAGTTAGGCTGGCTGACACCGGGGCAGACCGTCGCCGAACTGGATCGCGCACTGCAGCGCCTGCCCGAAGGACTGCATGATCGGCCGCTGGCCTCGCGCTACGGCTGGCATGTGGTGAGCCTCGATTGCCGCGAGGGTGGCCACGCCCAGCCCTATGCCGAGGCCGCTGACCGGGTCCGTCACACCCTGCGCGAACAGGCCACACGACGTGCCTTGCGCCACTACCTGCTGGCGCTGGAAGCGCGCCTGGGGGTGAATGGCGTGGCACTGGATGACGACGCCGCCGGCGCGCTGATGCAGTAAGCCATTACAGACGCGTTCCGTAACATCATATTACCGCCACCCGCGGGTGGCCGAGGAGAGTTTCATGGCCCACGTACACGTCGATGCGCCCTTCGTGCCGCTCAACCTCGCGGTGCTGACGGTCTCGGACACCCGCGACTTCGACTACGACGGCAGTGGTGACCTGCTCAGCACACGCCTTGTCGAGGCCGGTCACTGGCTGGGCGACCGGCGCATCGTTGCCGACGACATCTACCGCATCCGTGCGGTAGTTTCCGAGTGGATCGCCCGTGACGGCATCCATGCCGTGCTGGTCAACGGCGGCACCGGTTTCACCCCACGCGACACCACCCCCGAGGCTCTCGTGCCACTGTTCGACAAGACCATCGAGGGTTTTGGCGAGCTGTTCCGGCAGATCTCCCATGCCGATATCGGCACTTCGACAGTCCAATCGAGAGCCATCGGCGGGGTGGCCAACCGCACCCTGATGTTCGCCCTGCCAGGTTCGCCCAGGGCCTGCGCCACCGCCTGGGACGGCATCCTCGCCTCGCAGCTCGACGCCCGCACCCGGCCCTGCAATTTTGTCGCCATGGTGCGCCCCGATGCCGCGCCCTGTGCCAGCCGGCAGCCCACCACAACGCCAGTGACCGCAGAGCACGGCGAGGAGAAACAGCCATGAGTTGCGTAAGCTGTGCCACCCTTACTCCCGGCCTGCTCGACCTGGAGGACGCACGTCAGCGCCTGCTGGCGACCGCACGGCCGTTGCCCCCAAGCGAGCCCTGCCCGCTCGATGCCGCCCTGGGACGCGTCCTCGCCGCGCCGGTCAGCGCCCGCCTGGCCATACCCAGCGCCGACAACAGCGCCATGGACGGCTATGCCCTGCGGGTTGCCGATCTCGTCAGTCCTCCCGACGGTCTACCGATCATCCAGCGCATTCCGGCAGGCTGTGCGCCGGCCCCACTTGCCGAGGGCGGTTGTGCACGTATCTTCACCGGCGCGCCGATTCCGCCCGGCGCCAACTGCGTCGTCCCTCAGGAGCGCTGCCGCATCGATGACCAGGGCCGCGTTCATGTCCAGGGCGAGGCGCTGGCCGGCGCCAATATCCGTCGGCGTGGCGAGGAGTCCCTCGAAGGCACGCCGCTACTGCCCGCCGGCCAGCGCCTCGACGCCGCCGGCCTGGCATTGCTGGCCAGCCAGGGCATCGTCGAGGTCGAAGTCTTCGCCCGCCTCAGGGTGGCGCTGATCTCCACCGGCGACGAGCTGGTCGAGCCGGGCACGCCCCTGGCCTCGGGCCAGCTCTACAACAGCAACCGCGTCATGCTCGACGCCCTGCTCCAGCAGCAGGACTGCACCGTCGTCGACCTGGGCATCGTTGCCGATACCGCCGCCGCGCTGCGCGAGGCACTATGCCAGGCGCGTGACCGTGCCGACGTGGTGATCTGTACCGGTGGCGTCTCGGCCGGCGAGGAGGACCACGTTCGCCCGGTGCTCGCCGAGCTCGGCGAGCTGATTTTCCACGGTGTTGCGATGAAGCCCGGCAAGCCCTTCGCCTTCGGCCGTCTCCATGGGGCCGACGGCAACGTGCCGCTGCTCGGTCTGCCCGGCAACCCGGTCGCGGCACTGGTGACCTGGCAGGTGCTGGGACAGGTCTTCGTACAGGCCTGCCAGGGCCGGCGTCCGCGCCCGCTTCAGCAGTTTTCCGTCAAGGCGGGGTTCAGCCGTCGTGCCACGCACGGGCGCTGCGAGTTGCTGCGCGTCGTTGTCGAGCATACGGAATTCGAGCCAACGGCCCGGCTGGCCGGCGGCCAGGGTTCGGCCATGCTCGGCGCGGCCTGTCAGGCGGACGGTTATCTCGTGGTGCCCGGCGACATGCCGGTGATGGAGGGGAGCGACTATGCATTCCTGCCCGTTGCACAATTCGCCATCTGACGCCGTGCGGCTGTTGCGTGCCACCGACGACGGCCACCTGGAACGATCCGCTGCGTCGAGCGCGGCGGCACGCTGGGCGAGTTGAGTCTGATCTCGCAGCAGACCACGTACCTCTATCCCGCCGAGGCGCTGCGCCGTACCCACGTCCTGGCGATCGGCGTTAGCCGTTGCTGGGACAGCCTGAACCATGAAGACTGCCGTGGCCTCGTCGAGCGCCATCAGTCATCCTCAACCAAAGCAAACTATGTTCGATGCACGACTAGGTGCCTAGGCTATGTGTCATTATCCGCCGCCCAAAGCCTGAGGGCCGGCTCGGAGCACCATTACTGACAGGCCTCACAGCAACGCGACGATCACCGCTCCCACCGTGCCGCCGGTGAGGATCAGCGCCAGCAGCGCCCAGAGGCCATCATTGGCCATCAGCGACAAGCCGAACATCATCAAGGCAAGCCCCGCGCCATTAGCCGAGAAAGGCACCACTTCCATCAGCGGCATGGCCAGAGCAATGAGGAAGCAGAAAATCGCCACGAGATAGGTACCGGCGCGCTGGGTCAGCCAAGTCAGACGCGGTTTCAACAAGCGGTCGATGGCCCGGGCCGGCTTACGCATCCAGGCCACCGCCTTGTCCAGCTTGGACCGTGAGACCGAACACTTCAGAAGCCATTGCGGCAACCAGAACGTGCGGCGCCCAAGCAACAGTTGTCCCGCCACCAATAGCACCAGCAGCGCCATGAGCGTGGGCACGCCGGGGATATCGCCCACCAGCGGCAATAGCGTGATCACCCCGGGCACCAGCAGCAAGGAGCCAAACGACCCCTGTCCCACCGCCGTCAGCATATCGCCAAGCTGGACACGCTCATCGTCGCGCCGGGGCGCCTGCCCGATCCGCTCGAGCAAGTGAGTCAATCCCGCTAGTTCCTCCCGCCGATCTTCCGCCATGCGCATCCCCTGTCCCGTCATTAGCCGAGCTTGCAGACTAGCAGGACGCGCTCGTCGTGCCGAGGTGCAGCGCACGGGCCCGCCAGGGTCCTGGGTGCGCGCGTCCGGCGCACCGAAAGCACGAAGTGCGCAATATCGTTCAAGTCCGCTCCCGCGTGACGCGCTAAAGTGGCGTTGTCATGGCACGACCGGATCGTAAGGAGGACACCATGCAAGCCACGAGTCGTTTCCGGTTCATGAAAAGCCGGCATGTGGCACGCATGACGGTATTGCATGCCACGATGAACGACTTCCAGTACGACCGACATGCGCATGAAGAATATGCCCTGGGTGTCACGCTGGCGGGACGTCAGGATTTCTTCAGCAACGGTGAATTTCACCGCAGCCCACCAGGTAGCGTGATCACCCTGCATCCCGATGAGGTGCATGACGGCCACGCCGGGGGCGGCGACGCCCTCGATTATGTCATGCTCTATATTCACCCCGACGAGCTCGACCCGCTCATTGCCAATGCCATGGGCGTGCAAGGCCTGCAGGCCACTCGCCTGGCCCCCACCCTCATGAAAGATGTCCCCTTGCGCGACGAGATCATCGCCCTGTCACGCATGATCGAGGAACAGGAGACGAGTCAGATCGAGCAAGAATATGCTCTGTATCGCATTGCGGCTCGCCTGGCCGAGCGCGCCGGAAATCTTGCCCCAAATGAGCAGGCCAGGCGGCCGGACTCGCTGCTCGAAAGGGCAAAGGACTTCATCCATGAAAATGCCAGATACGATATCAGCCTGGATGACATCAGCCATTCCGCCAACATTTCCAAGTATCACTTCCTGAGAACGTTCAGGACACAGTACGGAATTACGCCGCACCAATATGTATTGAACTGCAGGGTCAATGCCGCCCGGCGCCACCTCGAAAACGGCGAGAGTGTCATGGAGGCTGCCTTATGCTGTGGCTTTTCTGACCTCAGTCATTTCAACCGCCGTTTCAAGCGTATTTACGGCATGACACCACGACAATACCAAGCCCATATTTTTACCTAGCAAGACAGGAAACCCTCATGCTCGCGATGCTCGCCTATGCCATAAGCGTGATGTATACGCCTGGGCCCGTGAATCTGCTTGGCCTGAATGCCGGAATAAACGGCAAAGCCAAGAAATCGACAGGATTCTTTATCGGCGTCGGGACAGCGATGTTGCTGATGCTTCTGCTGTTTGGCTGGCTGGGCAGCGTTTTTATCCAAGGAAAAACACTGCTGGCCATCAGTGCTATCGGTACGCTTTATATTCTTTACTTGTCGTTCAAGATCGCGAGATCCACTCCTCAAAAGAACGACCTGGACGCTATATATCGTCCTTTACGCTTCAAGGAAGGGTTGTTGATGCAATTACTCAACCCCAAAGGCATCGTCGCCACGCTACCCATCGCAACCATCCAGCTACCCGCAATGCATATAGAAGGGCCAGGCCTCGTCATGGTGGCGCTACTCATCGGCGTGCTGGCAACGGGCGCACCTGGAAGCTACGCATTACTGGGTAGCGCGATGGGAAAAGCCATTCGTGATCACTCCTTATTGCGGCTCATCAATATCATCCTGGCGCTTCTTTTGGCTCTGACGGGCTTGGTTATCGGGTATGAATACGTCGTCTTGCCGCTTCTCGATTCATAGCATCAACCTGCCATTCTCAGGCACCATTTCTGGAACGTAGCAATACGGGCATCTTGCCTCGATAGCGTATTACGCCGTCTGCGGCGTCAATTGCTGGCGATGCAGCGTGTTGCCGGCGGCATCCATCAGGCTCACCGTCAACGCTTCGCTGTCGCCGTCCAGGTCGACCTGGCCGAAGAATTGATAGCCGCGGGACGGCGGCAGGTTAGACTCGCCTTCCGGCGGGGCTTTCTGGAAAACCACCTCGGGACCGAAGGTCGCGTCCAGCGCGCCGGGACCAAAGGTGCCAGCATGCAGCGGACCGCTGACGAATTCCCAGAAAGGCGCGAACTCCTGGAAACGGGCGCGCTCAGGCGAATAGTGATGCGCGGCCGTGTAGTGAACATCCGCTGTCAGCCACACCACGTTCTTGATCTTGTCGTCGTGGATCGCCCGCAACAGCCTGGCGATCTCCAGCTCACGCCCCAAGGGGGCGCCCGAATCACCATTGGCGATGGCCTCGTACGCATCGCCATCGCTGACCACCAGGCCGATGGGCATGTCCGAAGCGATGACTTTCCATGTCGCTGTGGACTCTTTCAGAGAACGGTGCAGCCAGGCGAACTGATCCTCCCCCAGAAAGGCAGTCTGCGCGGTGCTCTCGGTCTGGCGGTTGCGGCTGTTGGCACCGCGATAGGTCCGCATGTCGAGCATGAAGACTTCAAGCGAGGGACCATATGCAAAGCGCCGCTGAATACGTCCGGGCGCCGTCGGTTCCTGGCGCAGTGGCGTATGCTCGAGAAAGGCCTGACGTCCGCGTGCCGCCAATAGCGACGCGTTCCTTTCCGTGTAGCGCTCATCCTCGAGCCACTCGCCGGGGTACCAGTTGTTGGTCGTCTCGTGGTCGTCCCATTGCGCGAGCATGGGCACTTCGGAATTGAAACGCCGCAGGTTGGCATCAAGCAGGTTGTAGCTGTGCTGGCCACGATACTCGTCCAGCGTTTCCGCCACTTTCTGCTTGGCCGGGGTGACCACGTTGCGCCAGGTTTCGCCATTGGCGAGCGTCACGCTCTCTTCCAGAGGGCCGTCGGCGTAGACGGTATCGCCGGAGTGGATGAAGAAATCCGGACGCTGGCGACGCATGGTGTCGTAAATCGTCATGCCGCCACGCGATTCGTCGATGCCCCAGCCTTGCCCGACCGTATCGCCGGACCACACGAAGCGCACGTCTCGCGACTGGGACGGTGGCAGACTTAGACGCCCCTCGACCGGCTCGCTCAGAGCACGCGGATCATCCAGCGCGGCAAAGCGCACGCGGTAATGCAGGGTATCGATGTCGCCGAGCCCCGCGACATCCAGCTTGCCGACCAGGCCATCGCTGGGCAGCACCTCGGGGCCACGCACTTGGCGGGCACTGCGAAACGCGGGATTGTCAGCCAGCTCGACGAGCATCCGCGCGGGACGATCGCTGCGCGACCAGAGCATCGCCCGGTCACTCAGCATGTCGCCGCTCATCACTCCCGAGGTCACGCGGGGACGCCGTGACTCGGCCAACACGATCGACGGTGCCAGCGACGCCGTGCCGAGCGCGACCCCGGCCTTGACGCCCCACCCCAATACATCGCGACGGGAATAACGCATCGCCAACCCTCCACTGAGTGTCCATGATCCACTCAGCATCTCGAGAGGGCATGACGACGACATGGCAGACCCATGACGATTGAGTGGCACGCCAGCTCGTGCCAGCACCGCGTTGTTTAGGCTTCCAACCGCCTCAGGGCGTAATCGGCAATCGCCGTGTCCTGCACGCCGGTACCGGTGAGATCGCACACGGTGATACCCGCGCCCGAAAGGCGTAGCGTCAGTCCCCGGTCGATCACCTGGCCAAGCTCGAAGACTTTGAAAGGTACATTGGCCGCTGCCTCACCGGATTTGACGAAGGCCTTGAGCTCACCGTTGCGCTCGCTTTGCGCACGGGTATCGCAGACGAAGGCATCGGCGCGCGTCATCACGCTGTCGGCGAGCTCGCGCTTATCCGGGCTGTCGGACCCCATCGCCGTGACATGCACGCCCTCGGGGAGATCGGCGGCCTCGAGAATTGGCTGTTGCGAAGGCGTCGCGGTGACAATGATGTCCGCCTCACGACATGCCGCGTGGACATCATCGTGAACGTTGACCGTCAGGCCACGCTGGCGCAACCGCTCGGCATAGGACTCGGCGGCCTCGCCTCGACGCGCCCAGACATCGACGGTGTCGATGTCATGCACCAGACGCAGGGCATCGATCTGCAACTCGGCCTGCTCGCCGGCGCCGAGGACCGTGACGCGACGGCTGTTTTCACGCGCCAGATACTTGGCGGAAAGCGCTCCCGCGAGCGCCGTGCGCACCGCCGTCAGGTAGCCTTCGTCGAAGAGCACGGCATCCACTAGCCCAGTGCGAGCCGAGAACATCATCATTAGCCCGCTGAGGCTGGGCAACCCCTGCTTGGGATTGTCGAAGAACCCTGAGCTCACCTTGATGGCGAAGCGCTCGAAACCGCGAATGTGCGCGGTCTTGACATCGACCTCGCCATTGGCCTCCTCGATGGCCATCGACAGGATCGGCGGCTGCACGGCCTCGCCACGCCCCAGGGCCGCGAATCCCGCTTCGATAACGGTCAGGGCCTCCGTGTCCAGTTGAACGGCGGCCTCGATTGCCTCGCGTTGATGGAGCTGCATGACGTCCTCCAGACGGAAGAGAGAAGAATGAAGAGAGGGAGTAAATAAGTAGGGAGCAGCATCAGGCTCCCGCCAATGCCCGGGCGCGGTCAAACGTTCCCAGCGCCACACCGTTGCCGGAGACGATCAATGCCACGCGCTGGCCACGAATGTCGAGGTCATGTTCGTCGAGCGCCGCTAGCCCCACGGCCGCCGCCCCCTCGACCAGCATCTTCTCGGCGTTGAGCAAGTCGACCATGGCACGAGCGATGGCAGGTTCCGAAACCTGGAAATGATCATCCATTACCTTGCGCACCAGCGCGAAAGTGTAGCGATTGTCCAATCCGATGCCGCCACCCAGCGAGTCACCGAGACTCTCGACTTCCGCCACGTTGACCGGATGCCCGATCTGGAGGCTTTCCCACATCGCCGCGCCTTGGGAAAGACTGATCCCGGTCACCCGCGTCGCAGGACGAATCGCCTTTACCGCCGCGCCGATGCCGCCCAACAAACCGCCGCCGGAAAGCCCGACGAGGACCCGATCGAGTGCGGGTTGATCCTCCATCAGCTCGAGGCCGATGGTCCCCTGCCCACTCACGATCAGCGGATCGTCGAAAGGCGGGATCGCCGTCATACCCGAGGCCTCCAGACGCTCGACCTCGTCGAAGGCGTCGTCCTGGCTCTCCCCGACACGCCGCACCTCGGCGCCCAAGGCCTCGATGGCCGCGGCCTTGTTGTCGGGTACCAGACGCGACAGACAGATCACCGCAGGAATCCCCAGTTGATACGCGGCGTAAGCGACGGCGCGCCCATGATTGCCCGTCGAGGCCGTGGTCACGCCTTGCGCCAAGGCGTCGCGGCCGTCACGTTCGATCAGGGCCGCGATCATGTTGGTCGCACCGCGCAACTTGAACGCTCCCGTAGGCTGGCAGTTTTCCAGCTTGAGGAACACCTCGGCCTCGAAACGCTGTGACAAGGCTTGCGAACGCACCAGTGGCGTACGCGCGACCTGCCCTTGCAGGCGGGCGCGCGCGGCATAGATCGAGGCGAGATTAATGGTGGACTGGGTATCGGACATACGGCCTCCCATCGAGATATCGGGCACTCTCGAGATGGCGGGCGAGGTAAACGGCGATGCTGTGGAAGCTGGTGCCTCCACAGCAAGGATGGCGGGACGCGCTCAGGCCTTCAAGTCTCCCGAACGAGACAGCTCGTCGGTCACCTTATCGACGGCGCGCTTGGCACGGGCGACGATGTCATCGACCTCATCGCGAGTCGTCACCAACGGCGGCGCGAAGCCGAGAATGTCACCTTGCGGCATGGCGCGTGCGATCAGGTTTTCGCTCAACGCAGCGGCACTCACGCGCGGCCCGATCTTGAGCGCGGGATCGAAAAACGCCCGCCGCGCCGGGTCCGGCGAGAATTCCAGCGCCGCCAGCATGCCTACACCACGCACGTTCCCCACCAGTGGATGCTCGCCGAATGTCTGCTGCATTTGCTGCTGCAGATAAGCACCGGTCTCGGCGGCGTTAGCAGTCAATCCTTCACGCTCGATGATGGCCAAGTTGGCAAGCCCTGCAGCACAACCCAGCGCATGGCCTGAATAGGTCCAGCCGTGGCCGATGGGGCCGTATTCACCGGCGCCCTGCTCCAGCACATGCCACACGCGATCGCCGACGATGACGCCTGACAATGGCTGATAGGCGCTGGTCAGGCCCTTGGCGATGGTGATCAGGTCGGGCTTGATGGCATAGTGATGACTACCAAAATCGGTACCGATGCGCCCGAAGCCGCACACCACTTCATCGGCGATCAGCAGCACGTCATACTTGCCCAGGACCGCCTGGATCGCTTCCCAATAGCCCTCGGGCGGCGGCACGATACCGCCGGTGCCCAGCACAGGCTCGCCGATGAAAGCCGCCACGGTGTCCGGGCCCTCGGCGATGATCATTTCCTCGAGCCTGGCCGCGCAATGCTGGGAAAACTCGCGCTCGCTCATGCCTTCCTGCTCGGCGCCACGATGATAATAGTACGGCGCTTCGGTATGCAGGATGCCGTCGATGGGCAGGTCGAAATGATCGTGAAACGCCTTGAGACCGGTCAGCGAGCCAGAGGCGATGCCGGAACCGTGATACCCGCGCTGCCGCGAGATCACTTTCTTTTTCTGTGGCCGTCCAAGGACGTTGTTGTAATAGCGCACGATCTTGAGCTGCGTCTCGTTGGCATCAGAGCCCGACATACCATAGTAAACCTTGGACATGCCCGGCCCGGCCAGCTCGAGAATCTTCTCTGAAAGCTGGATCTGCGGCTCGTTCGAATGGCCGACATAGGTATGGTAATAGGCCAGCTCCAGCGCCTGCCGATAGATCGCCTCGGCGACTTCGGTACGCCCATAACCGATATTGACGCAATAAAGACCGGCGAAACCGTCGATGAACTCGCGACCGTCCTTGTCGACGATATTGATGCCCTGGCCGCCGCTGATCACGCGCCCCGGCACATCGCCATGCGCGAAATCGCGCAGATGCGTGGACGCATGGAAAGTGACCTTGCGATCGCGATCGACCAGGTCTTGGTGCTGACTCATATCTGGCTCCTAAAAATGATCGTAAAAAACAGAGGGAGCGCGGCGCAAAACCAGAGAGCTCTGCGAGCGACGGCCTGACCAGGCGGGCCCGACGGAGAACAGCGGAGTTTACTGGCGTAAATGAGCATGTTCGATGTCGGGCCCAACGCCGTCAGGCCGAGCGCAGCTAGCTCCCGGAAACGGAACCCAAGGCCCCCAGACAATAAAACTTCGTCTCTAGATATTCCTCGATGCCAGCGGTGCCGCCCTCGCGCCCGAGACCGGACTGCTTGACGCCGCCGAAGGGTACCGGTGGGCCAGTCATCTTCACCGAGTTGATCGCCACCATGCCGTACTCCAGAGCACGCAGGAGCTTCCAGATACGACGGATGTCGTGGGTATAGACATAAGCCGCCAGACCGTACTCGGTATCGTTGGCCAGCTTGATGACCTCATCGTCATCCTTGTAGGCGGTGACCCCCGCCACCGGCGAGAAGCTCTCCTCGCGCCAGGCTTTCATGTAGGGCGTTACACCAGTGAGCAACGTGGGCATGAAGAAATTGGGCCCCGGCGCCATGGACTGGTCGCCATGCACCAGCGTCGCGCCGCGCGAAATGGCGTCATCGACGATACTCGACGCTTTCTCCACCGCCTGCTGATGAATCAGCGGTCCAATATCGATATTGGTCACCAGGCCATTGCCGACCTTGAGCGTTTCCATGCAAGCAACGAACTGCTCGATGAACTCGTCATGGATCGACTCGTGCACCAGGATGCGGTTGGCGGCCAGGCAATCTTGCCCACCGGTCTGGAACTTGGCGGCGACTGCGGCACGCGCGGCCTCCGCGGGATCCATGTCGGGGCCGACGATGAACGGCGCATTGCCGCCCAGTTCCAGTGAGACGCGCTTGACGCTATTGGCGGACTGCTCAAGCAACAGCCGGCCGACGCGAGTGGAGCCGGTGAAAGACAGTGCCTTGACGCGTTCCTCTTCGCACAACAGCTTGGATACCTCGGCGGGTTCGCCCAGCACCACGTTGAAGACCCCGGCAGGAATCTCGGCGCGTTCGGCGAGTTCCGCCAGCGCCAGGGCCGAGAACGGCGTCTCGCCGGCCGGCTTGACGATGACCGTGCAGCCGGCGGCTAGCGCGGCACCGGCCTTGCGCGTAATCATCGCCAATGGGAAGTTCCAGGGCGTAATCAATGCGGCCACTCCCACCGGCTCCTTGAGCGAACCGAGGGCGGCATTGGGGATATGACTGGGAATGGTCTGCCCGAAGGTGCGCTTACCCTCCTCGGCGAACCATTTAATGAAGCTGGCGCCATATTCGATTTCGCCACGTGAGTCGGGCAACGGCTTGCCCTGCTCGCGCGTCATGATGATCGCCAGATCTTCACGGTGCTCGATCAGCAGGTCATACCACGCCTGAAGACGCTCGGCACGCTCATCGGCACGCAACGCCCGCCACTGAGCGAAGGCAGCCTCTGCGGCATCCACCGCCTCCCGCAACTGCGGAGCCTCGAGCCAGGGAATGTGGCCCAGCACTTCACCCGTGGCGGGATCGACGACCGCTTCTTCGCGACCGGCGTCGCCATGGGTCCATTTACCGTCGATATAAGCGTACTGACGCAATAGACGCGGATCGTTGAGTTTCATGCGTTACTTCTCCCAAAAACGAACCGGGCCTGGATGGACTAACATTGGGCCCGGGTAGGTCGTGGCGGATGGCGTTCATCCAATGCCTACAGGATAAAGCAGCGCAAGGTGGGAGAGTTTTTGTCTGGAGGGGTGATCGACAACGGTTTTTTTCGAGTCACGCGCTAGCAGGGGCGTTTTTTTCTGCGCCCGCCCGCCGCCGCGAGCAAGGGCGGCGGCAGGCGTGAAGCGCTCAGATATCGTGACGCGGCAGTAAATGCAACTTCCGCAGGCGCGCGTGGGCGTCCAGATACTCCTCGGCGGGCACCGCGCGGTACACATCCTGCTGGGCGACATGCTTGACCAGCACGCGGCGCTCGCCAGCGTTGCAGCCGGCCCCCTTGCCATGCAGGGTCACGCTAATGTCAGGATCGTTTTCCAGCGTCGCCTGGCAGCGCCCTTCGCTGTCGCTTGCTTGGCGCACGACGACGGTTTCGCCCAGAAGCCAGCGTGGAGAGGCCCGACGCGAATGATGAAAACGCCGCGCCAAGCCGTGACAGGCAGCAACGCTCGGCGACGACGCCAGCGCGAACGCCGCCCAGATAGCCAGAAAGCCCAGTGGCAGACGTAGCAGCCCCAGCGGCAACCATTGCAGTACCAAACTTAAAGCGAACGCGATAGGCGTAGCGGTGACGATCAAGGCACTCAGCGCAAATGACGCCGGCACCCCTGCAAAGCCCAAGGAAATCAAGGTACTGGCAAGATGATCGTCACGCAGGCTGTCGTGATCGAAACACGAGACGCGGATGACGCGCAGCCCGGCCAACAACCAGTAAACTGCCACTAATGCCAGCAAGATGAGAAAGAAGGCAAAAGGAAACCCCAATGCAGTCTGGATGAATAGTTCCATGACGGCACCTCCCGGGCGACCTCGTTGAGTTGAGCGGCGTGCCCCCTGAGTATCGGCGGGGCATTAATGGCGTCGTGCGACTATTGTGTGTAATACCAACTTATGTGGCGACGCTTATGTAATATTTAACAGCATAGCGCCGCGACACCGGTCATGCGTCTCAACTTTGGTCGTAAGGTTCGATCGCCAGCGCATCAGGCGATACGCTGACTCGGCTCCAGACGCACCGCGACCGCCTTGGAGGTGGGTGTATCGGTCCCCACACCGACGCTTTCCAGCGGCACCAGGGCATTGGTTTCGGGATAGTAGGCGGCGGCGCACCCCTCGGGTGTCTCGTAGGCGACGATCCTGAATGCCGGGGCGCGGCGAGGCACGCCCTCGTGATCGAGCCCCACCAGATCGACCCACTGATCGCTTTCTAGCCCCAGTCGCGTGAGGTCGGCAGGATTGACGAACACCACCCGCCGCTGCCCCTTGACACCTCGGTAACGGTCGTCGTAACCGTAAACGGTGGTGTTGTACTGATCGTGGCTGCGCAGCGTCTGCAGTGTCAGCCAGCCGTCATCGCGGTGTGCGTGCAGGCGTTGATGCATCACCGCTTCGGGCAGCGGTGCGGCACAGAACGAAGCTCGACCGGATGCTGTAGTGAAGCGGCGTTGGCTAGCAGCGTTTTCCAACCAGAAACCACCCGCCTGTCTCAGGCGCGCATTGAAGTTCTCGAAACCGGGAATGACTGCCTCGATCTCGTCGCGAATGCGATCATAATCGGCCACCATCGCGGCCCAATCGACCACGCCCGGGTCGAGCCCTCGACGCGGCAGTACCCGCGCCAGCGTAGCTTCGGCGATCCCCGCCACGATCGCCGGCTCCGAGCGCAGCCACTCGGAAGCCGGCGCCTGAATGCCGGCACTGCCGTGTACCATCGACATGGAATCCTCGACGCTGACCTGCTGCGACGCGCCCGTCTCACCCTGGCGATCAATCTCGGTGCGTCCTAGGCAGGGCAGGATCAACGCGTCACCACCGGTGATCAGATGGCTACGATTGAGCTTGGTGCTGATCTGCACATTGAGCCCAAGGCGCCGGAAAGCGCGTTCGGTGCGCTGACTGTCCGGCGTGGCCCGGGTGAAGTTGCCGCCCAGCCCAATGAACACATCGGCCTCACCCAGCTCCAGCGCGCGAATGGCGCCCACGGTGTTGTGCCCTGGCGCGCGCGGCATGGTCACACCGTTTTTTCCACCATACCGCGCCTCCAGGGCGTCGATCAGCCGCGCGGGCGCCTTCTCGTCGATGCCCATTGTACGGTCACCCTGGACGTTGGAATGACCGCGCACCGGGCAAGCTCCCGCACCGGGACGCCCGAGGTGACCACCCAGCAGCAGCAAGTTGACCAGCTCGCGCACGGTGTCCACCGAATGTTCGTGCTGGGTAATACCCATCGCCCAGGTAATGATCATGCGCTCGGCACGGGCGACGATATCCGCCACCTCCTCGATCTGCGTGCGTGTCAGGCCGGCCTGGTCCTCGATGTCCGCCCACGACGTGGCCTCGACCCGAGCCCGCCATTGCTCGTAGCCGGCGGTGTGCGACTCGATGAAGTCGCGATCCGGCGTGAAGCGCCCTACGGCCTCGAGCGCGAACAAGGCTTTGGCGATACCGCGTGCCACCGCCATATCACCGCCCATCTTGGGCTGATAGTAATGCGAGGAGATGCGATGGCTACCCTGGGTCAGCATCTCGCGCTTGTTCTGCGGATCGGCGAAACGCTCCAGGCCACGTTCCTTGAGCGGATTGAAGCTAACAATGCGTGCCCCCCGCTCCGCCGCGCGACGCAAATCACCGAGCATGCGGGGATGATTGGTGCCGGGGTTCTGACCAAAAACCAGGACGGTGTCGGTGTGCTCGAAGTCGTCCAGTTGGACGGTGCCCTTGCCCACGCCGAGGCTGGCCTGCATGCCCACGCCGCTGGCCTCATGGCACATGTTCGAGCAATCGGGGAAATTGTTGGTGCCATAGAGGCGCACGAACAACTGATACAGATACGCCGCTTCGTTGCTGGCGCGTCCCGAGGTATAGAACAGCGCGCGGTCGGGATCGGGCAGCGCCGCCAAGCGTTCGGCGATCAGCGCGAACGCCGCGTCCCAGTCGATGGGGACATAGCGGTCACTGGCCGCATCGTATTGCATGGGTTCGGTGAGCCGGCCCTGATCCTCGAGACGAAAGTCATCCCAACCACGCAGCTCGCTCAGCGTGTGGCGTTCGAAGAAACGCCGCGTGACGCGCTTCTTGGTGCTTTCCCAGGCCACCGCCTTGACGCCGTTTTCGCAGAACTCGAACGACGAGCCGTGCAACGGATCCCCCCACGCGCAGCCCGGACAATCGAAGCCTTGCGGCTGGTTGGTCGATAACAACGCCCGCGCGCCCTTGAGCGGTGCCTGGCTACGCTTGAGGTGACGTCCCACGCTTTTCATCGCCCCCCAGCCACCGGCCGGGCCGGTATAGGATTCGACGCTCGGCGCACGGGTCAGGGTTGCATCCGCTTCGGGAAGAGGCTCCCCGGCCTCGTGTGTGAGAGTCGCCTCGCGGCCGTCGGGGAACGGAGTCTGATGATGAGAAGCCATGACAATCTCGGTGACGTAGTAGAAAGGTGAAAGGATGACGCGATAACGGCAGTGAAACCCCAGCAAAGCCTCGGACGCTATGTCGCGCCACTCAAGCGTTCGAGATGCCGACCACGATGACAACAGATCAGGTTGAGATCACAGGCACGCGCGATTTCTACCGCCAGGGCCGAAGGCAACGACAGCGTGGCCAGGGTGGCAATACCAGCACGCACGGTCTTCTGCACCAGTTCCATGCTACAGCGGCTGGAAAGCAACACCGCCGCCGGCATCTGGCCGTGTGCCAAGCCTTCGCCAATGATTCGGTCCAGGGCGTTGTGGCGTCCGATGTCAACGCCACGCGTCAACACCTCGCCATCGCCGTCGAGAGCCAACGCCATATGGAGTCCGGCACGTGCGTGACGCTGCAGACTCTCCACGCCGCGCATCAAGGCCTCGGGCGCCAGAGGTGCACATGCTGGCAAACGTTTCAGCCCCTGCATCAACTGCGACTCCTCGGCCACCCCGCAAGCACCACAGCTCGACACCGAGGCCCCAGCGCGTTGCAGAGTAGCGGCGCGCGCTTCGGTCTGCGATGAAACCGCCAGCCGCACCAACAGCCCGTGACGCAGTCGCGATAGCTGAATGTCCCCGACCTGCTCGGCGCGCTCGATCCAGCCCGCCGTGAAGGCATGCCCCAGCGCCAGGGATTCGAGGGCCTCTGGCGTCGCCAGCAATGTCACCATGGCGGTATCGTTGAGCGACAGGGTCAGCGGCTGTTCCTGCGGGCCATCGAGCGTCCACAAGGGCCGGTCGCGCTGGTCGTCATAGCGCGAGGCGGCAGAAAATGAATGCGATGTCACCACTTCTGACGGCATGTGAATATCCCATTGCGGAAACGAGGCCACCGGATATTACGACCCTAGCGCCTGGAGGGCGTCGGCCAATGGCCATAGACGACGCCTGACGTGCTACTAAGCGTCGTCGTGCAACGACAGTGGTGGCGCGGTGCGTTTCACGGTCTTGGTCACGATATAGGTGAAATAGCGTTCGATCCCCAGGCCATCCATCAGCCAAGCATCGATCGTGCGCTGGTAGGCATCGATGGAGTCGGTCTCGAACTTGACCAGGTAGTCGACACCGCCACCCACCGCGATGCACTCAGTCACCTCCGGCGTCTCGGCGACAGCCTTCTCGAAACGCGCGAAACTCGCCGCCTGATGAGTCGCAAGCTCGATCTGCACCCAGACCGGCGTACGTTTGACGACTAGGGATGGATTGAGCCGGGCGCTATAACCTTCTATGACGCCGGCTTTTTCCAGGCGCCGCACACGCTCCCAGCAGGGACTGACCGAGAGGTTGATCGCCTCGGCCAGTTTCGACTTGGTGATGCGCCCATCGCGCGACAGGATATCGAGAATCTTGAGATCGTAGCGGTCAAGTTTCATGTGGTATGGCGACCCATCATCAACGCTCGAGACTATCGACGACTTCCGCAATCACCGCAATCGTATCGCCCATGTTCACCTGCGCCGGGAAGCGACGCGCCACCAGAACGCCATCCCGCATTGCATGGTAAACGATCGGCTCGCTACCGGTACGCGTCATGTCATAGATCCGCGCGATCACATCGCCGCGCCGTACCGTTTCGCCCAACGCGCAACTCAGCTCCAGCAGGCCGCTGTGCTCGCTCTGCACGTAGCAAGAGGCATCGGGCATGTCCACGTACACCTGCTGGCCGGCCGGCGACTCCAGTTGCCCTTCGATCAGCCCGTAGTGAATCAGGAAATTGCGCACGCCGCGTTCGGCGATGGCCATGCGCTCCGGCGTGGTCGTGCCGCCGCCCCCCAACTCGGTGGTCACGAAGGTCTTGCCCTGAGATTCCACGGCCGTGTCGTAGAGCTTGGTGGCGTCGAGTTCGAACATCATCATCGCCACCGGCGCGCCGAAAGAAACCGCGCCCGCAAGGCTTTGCGCTTCCTGGGTACGATCATCGAGACGGTGTGCCGCGGCGAAGGGCAAGATATCCAGCGTACGACCGCCAGAATGCAGATCCAACGCCACGTCACACATCGGCACCAGTTCACGCGTGAAGTAATCGGCGATCTGCTCGGTGACGCCGCCGTCCGGGTTACCAGGGAAACTGCGGTTGAGATTGCCGCCATCCAGCCCGGAGGTACGCTTGCCGGCGGTAGCGGCCGGCACGTTCATGATCGGCACGATGATCACTCGACCACGCACGTCCTCGGCGCGCAATGTGTTGCTGAGCTTGAGAAGCGCCGTAATGCCTTCGTATTCATCGCCGTGATTGCCGGCGGTGAGCAGCGCCGTGGGTCCCGCACCGTTGTTGATCACGGTTATTGGAATCATCACCGCGCCCCAGGCCGACTCATCGGTAGAGATCGGCAGCTTGAGAAAACCGTGCTGAATGCCATCGGCATCGAAATCGACGGTGGGTGACACCGGGCCGGGTCGCTTGCTCATATCATGTTCTCCTCGTCTCGCGTCCCACGGTTCAGCACACGAACAGCTGGCGTGGAAAGTCGGCCAGCGTCTCGCAGCCGGTCTCGGTAATCAGAATGCTTTCGGTGATCTCCAGGCCCCAGTCGTCTTCCCAGAGACCCGGCATGAAATGAAACGTCATCCCTGGTTCGAGGATGGTGTCATCGGAGGGACGCAGACTGATATTACGCTCGCCCCAATCCGGCGGATAGCTGATGCCGATGGAATAGCCACAACGCGCGCCGCCACGGTCGAAGCCGTACTTGTCCATTGCCGCGCCCAGTGCCATGGCGATGTCGGCGGCACGATTGCCCGGCTTGGCCACCGCCAGGCCATTCTCGATGCCCTCGAGCAAGGCCGACTCGGCGCGGAGAAACTGACTCGGCGGCGTGCCCAGAAACACCGTGCGCGACATCGGCGCATGATAACGCTTGTAGACGCCGGCGATCTCGAAGAAGGTGCCCTCGCCCTCGCGAAACGGGGTGTCGTCCCAGGTCAGGTGCGGTGCGGCGGCGTCCTTGCCGGTCGGCAGCATGGGCACGATGGCCGGATAATCACCGCCGTAGACGCGCCCGTGCGGATCGACCCAGCCCTCGATGCCCACGCGATAGATCTCGGACACCACCTTGCTCTTGGGCACCCCCGGCTGAATGACCTCGAGGATGCGCGAATGCATGCCCTCGACGATCCGCGCCGCGATGCGCATGTACTCGATTTCCTGCGGCGACTTGATCGCCCGACACCAGTTGACCAGCGAATTGGCATCCGCGAAACGTGCGTGTGGCAACTGTTGTATGAGGCTCAAATACGCCTTGGCGGAAAAGTAGTAGTTATCCATCTCCATGCCGATGGTACCCACATGCCAGCCACGATCCGGCAGGATCGACTGCGCCAGGTACTCCATGGGATGCATATCGGGATTTTGAACGTAATAATCCGGGTAATAGGTAATGTTCTCCGGATGGATCCAGCAGGTGCGTAGCGCCCCGTTGGCATCCATGCGACGCCCATACCAGACCGGCTCGCCTTCCAGGCCGAGCAGCACGCACTGATGCACATAAAAGGACCAGCCATCGTAGCCCGTCAACCACGCCATATTGGACGGATCGCTGACGACCAGAACGTCGATCCCTCGATGGGCCATGGCCGAACGCACCTTGTGCAGCCGGCCGGCGTATTCCTCACGAGTGAAAGGCAGGGAAACCTCAGACATGGCACCACTCGCCCGACAGAATTGCTCATCCCTGATCTCCCGGACGGGAGGCAGGACCCTGCATTCGATGAAATGAATTGTACTGACACAAGGAAGGAAAAATCAGTACAATTGTCGATCAATGCGTTGTCAACGATACTAGCATTCACGCGCTGCTTGTCGTCAAAGGCTTTATTGTGTCATGACAATTGACCTGACACCCTATCTCCCGGCCCATGGGCCCAAGTATCTGGCCATTGCCCGAGCACTCGCCGAGGCCATTCGCCAGGGCGAGCTCACGCCTGGCACGCGTCTACCGCCACACCGCTGTCTTGCCGAGACATTGGCAGTGAGCGTGCAAACCGTTTCGCGGGCCTACGCTCAGGCTGAAAAGATGGGCCTGGTACAGGCCCGCGTAGGGAGCGGCACCTGGATCAACAGTCTCGATGACAGCCAGGAGACCGAGTACCTACGAAGCGCCAACATGGCCATGGATGCCTCTCCCGTGGACCTTTCCATTGCGCATCCGATTTGCCCACCCGGGCACCATCTACGCTTTCGCGAAACGCTTCGCGACGTGGCAGACAGCGCACACCCGGATGTCATTGATGCCTGCCGCCCCATCGCAGGATTGCTCCACCAGCGCGAGCGCGCCAGCCAATGGCTACACGATACGCTCGGCGTACCCGGCACACCCGACGACCGCGTGCTGTGCAACGGCGCCGCCCATGGCGTGATGTTGGCCATCGCCACGCTAGTCCAACATGGCGACGTCGTGTTGACCGAAGCGCTGACCGACCACGGCTTGATCGCCTTGTCACGCACACTGGGCCTGCAACTGCGCGGCGTGGCCATCGACGAACAAGGAGTGATTCCCGATGCCCTCGACGCCGCGTGCCGACGCTATCGACCGCGTGCCGTATGCCTGACGCCCACCCAGCTCAACCCCACCGGCGCGACCATGGACAACGCACGCCGCGATGCCGTGGCCGAGGTGCTGGCACGCCACGGCACCTGGGTGATCGAAGACGATGTTCACGCCCTGCTCGAACCGCCAGGGTTGAGCCCGCTGACCGCGCGTCTACCGCGCCAGAGCTTTCATGTCACTAGCCTGACCAAGGCCACCGTCTCGGGGCTGCGCGCCGGCTATCTCAGCGTGCCGCGCGGGCAGTTGCACCACACCTTGCCCCGATTGCGCGCCACCAGTTGGATGGCCACGCCGCTCGTCTTCGAGGTCGCCGACCGTTGGCTGGCCGATGGCACCGTCGATGCCCTGGCCTGCGAGCAGCGGCGTCTGCTCGCCGAGCGCCAGCAGCTGACCCGCACACGCCTCACGGGCCACGCCATGGCCTCGCGTCCCACGGGGATGCATATCTGGCTGGCCCTGCCCGGAGCATGGCGTGCGGAAGAACTTCAGCAACAGGCGCTTCAAGAAGGCTTGGCGATTTCCACGGCGCAGTCATTCATGGTCGATCAGGGTCCCCCACCCCGGCGTATTCGCTTGAGCATGGGAGGCGAAAACGATCCCGAACGCTTCAATCAGGGTTTGACGATTCTCGCCCGCTTGCTCGGCGAAGCACCACCACCGATGCTACAAATCGTATAGTGCGAGAGGCGCGCACCAACGCCGACGCTCATACACCATCCACGACGACCTCATGAGGACTTCATGCGCATCTTGATCCATGCCGACGACGCCGCGCTCTGGAAAGACAGGCTCGCTTCGCGTTTACCCTCGGCGGAGTTCGCCATCAGTGGCGAAACGAGCGATTTCCAGGCTGATTATCTCGCGGCATGGAAACCACCGGCGTCACTCTTCGAGGCCCAGCCAGCACTCAAGGGCATCGTCAATCTCGGCGCCGGCGTGGATGCGTTGCTCAACAACCCCGCGCTGCCTCGAGATATCCCCATCGTCAAGCTACGTGATGCCGGTATGGGCGAGCTGATCGCCGACTATGTACGCTATGGCGTGCTGCATTTTCAGCGCGATTTCGACCGTTACCGTCGCCAGCAACATCACACCACCTGGCGCGAACACGCGCTCACGCCCAAGCGCGAATGGGCGGTTGGCGTTCTCGGGCTGGGCGCCATCGGTCACCACGTGGCCCGCCAGCTCGCCGACGACGGCTACCCAGTGCACGGCTGGAGCCGCTCGCCGAAGGCCCTCAAGGGTATCACCTGCCATCACGGCGACGACGGCCTCCAGGCCCTGCTCGGCAAGGTCCACACTCTGGTCACACTGCTACCCGATACGCCTTCCACACGCGGCATCATCGACCGCGACGCCCTAGCTGCATTACCCCACGGCGCCAACCTGATCAACCCCGGACGCGGCACGCTGATCGACGAAGCCGCATTGCTCGAGGCACTCGGTACCGGCGAAGACGAAAACGGCCGACTTCGCGGCGCGTTGCTCGACGCCTTTCCCTCGGAGCCGCTACCCGACGATAGCCCGCTATGGTCGCATCCACGCGTATGGATTACCCCACACATGGCCGGCCCGACGCCCATCGACGAGGCTGCCGATCAGGTTGCCAAGGCCATCACGGCCATGCAGGCCGGGGAAGCCATCGACACGGTGGACCCCAAGGTCGGCTACTGAGCCTCCCGTAAGGAGACACTGGCCTCATTAGACACCGGAACGCGCATCCCCTGAGCATCGAACACATGGCAATTCGCCATCGCAAACGCAAGTGACAAGCGCTGCCCCTCGCGGGCAGCGTGCGCACCGTCCAGGCGTACCACCAACCATTCATCGAGCCCAGGTAAACGCGTATAAGCCAGCGTGTCCGCCCCCAGCGGCTCGAGCATCTCGACCGTCACGTCCAAGACCGCTGCCGCCTCCGGCTGGGATGCCGCCTCGACGAGATGTTCCGGACGAATCCCAAGGGTCGCCGCGCGCCCCGCGGATAGCATGTCGGGGAGTGCGACCTGTGCCCCGTTAGGCAGCACCACAGCGTCGCGATGCGCCGCCAAGGGCAGGAAATTCATCGCCGGCGAGCCCAAAAAGCTCGCCACGAAACGCGTCGCCGGCTGCGCATAGAGCATCATCGGCGTACCGCACTGCTCGACGTGGCCACCGTTCATCACCACCAAGCGGTCCGCCAACGTCATCGCCTCGACTTGGTCATGTGTGACGTAGACAGAGGTGATCCCCAGGCGCTTCTGCAAACGCCGGATTTCCAGACGCATCTGCACGCGCAGCTTGGCATCGAGGTTGGAGAGTGGCTCGTCGAAGAGAAAGACTTGCGGCTCACGCACGATTGCCCGCCCCATCGCCACACGCTGACGTTGTCCTCCAGATAGCTGTCGCGGACGCCGGTCCAGCAGTTCAGCGAGGTCGAGCAAGCGCGCCGTGTCGGTTACTCGACGACGTATCTCGTCCTTGGGCGTGCCTCGATTTTTCAACGCGTAGGCCATATTCTCGAACACGCTCATATGGGGATAGAGCGCATAGTTCTGGAACACCATGGCAATATCGCGCTCAGCAGGCTCCAGCGCATTGACGCGCTGCTCGTTGATCATGAGCTCTCCATCGCTGATCGACTCCAGCCCCGCCACGGTCCGTAGCAAGGTCGACTTGCCACACCCTGACGGTCCGACCACCACGATCAACTCGCCATCGGCGACGCTCAGGTCGATGCCATGCAAGGCGGTAATGCCATTGGGGTAACGTTTGCGAATGCCATTGAGTCGTAAGGTCGCCATATAGAATCACTCATTGAACGCCGACCAACGCCGGACGCACCTATTTTTCGCTGTCGACCAGCCCTTTCACGAAGTAACGCTGCATCAGCAGAATCACAGCGACGGGGGGCAGCATGGCCAGGATCGCCGTGGCCGTGACGTTCTGCCAAGGCACGAGACCATCAGCGCTAGTCAACAAACGTTTGAGGCTGACCACGATGGTCAGATAATCGGCATCGTTGGTGATCAACAACGGCCACAGGTATTGATTCCAGCCATACAGGAACATGATCACGAACAACGCCGCGAGATTGGTCTTCGATAGCGGCAGCAGAATGTCACGCAGAAAGCGCCAAGGGCCGGCGCCATCGATACGTGCCGCTTCGACCAGCTCTGGAGGCACGGTGAGAAAGAACTGGCGCATCAGGAACGTCGCGGTGGCACTGGCGATCAACGGTAAAATCAATCCCGCGTAACTATCCAGCAGTCCCAGGTCGGCGACCACCTCGAATGTCGGCAGGATCCGTACTTCTACCGGTAGCATCAGGGTGATGAAGATCAGCCAGAAACATAGGCGGCGAAAGGGAAACCTGAAAAAGACGATGGCATAAGCGGCCAGCACCGAGATCGCGATTTTGCCGATGGCAATGCCTAACGCCATGATCGTCGAATTGATGAGCAGGGTCAGAACATCGGTCCCCAGGCCACCGAACGAACCGCTGAGCAGGTGGCGATAGTTGCCCCACCCCGCCTCTCCGAACCATAACGATGCCGTCTGCGAATAAAGCGCGTCCAGCGTATGAGTACTCGCCGTGAAAGCCAGCCACACCGGTAGTAGAAACAATAGGCAACACAGCGCCAGCAGTGCATGACTCAGCCTATCCAACCCGGGTCGACGATAATGCATCAGTACTGCACCTTTCTTTCGACATAGCGGAACTGAAACCACGTCAGGCCTCCGACCAAGGCCATCAACAACACCGACTGAGCGGCGCTGGACCCCATATCCTGACCGACGAAGCCATCCTGATAGACCTTGTAGACCAGTGTCGTGGTTGCACCCCCGGGGCCGCCGGATGTCACCGTATCGATGGTGCCGAAGGTCTCGAAGAAGGCGTAGACGCTGTTCATGACCAGCAGGAAGAACGAGGTCGGCGACAGTAGCGGGAAGGTAATGGTCCAGAAACGCCGCCACGGGCCCGCACGGTCGATGGCCGCCGCTTCCAGAAGACTCTTGGGTAGCGCCTGCAACGCGGCGAGGAAGAACACGAAGTTGTAGCTCATCTGCTTCCACACCGACGCCATGATCACCAAGGCCAAGGCCTGTGCGCCATTGAGCTTGTGGTCCCAATCGATCCCCATATTGCCCAGCAGGCTACTAATCAGCCCTAGCGTCGGATCGAACAAAAATAGCCACAGCACGCCCGCCACCGCCGGCGCGACCGCATAGGGCCAAACCAGCAGTGTCCGGTAGACACGTGCACCGCGTATGACGCGGTCAGCCATGACCGCCAGGAGTAATGCGATGCTCATCGCACCGAGCGCCACTGCAAGCGAGAAGACCAGCGTGGTCCCCAGCGCCTGGTAATACGTCGGGTCGCTCAATACGGCCTTGAAGTTGGCAAGCCCGGCGAACTCCCGCGACAGGCCGAAGGCATCCTCGACATAGAAGGCTTGTTCGATAGCCTGCAAGGCCGGCCAGAAAAAGAACACCAGGACGATGCCTAGCTGCGGCGCCATCAATACCCAAGGCGTGAGTCGATGGCGCTGAAACGGAGCACTCATTACATTCCTCGGCTTCTCGATGAGGACGATCTGCCTCCACGTTCAAACACGAACGCCCGGCAACCGGGCGCCGTTTTAAAGGTGGAAGGCTTCACTGATGAGCGCTCTCGAACTTTTCCAATAGCGCGTTGCCACGCGAGACGGCTTCATCGAGCCCCTCTTGGGCGCCTACGTCACCCGAGAATATTTCTTCGAGTTCGCCGTTAATGACATCGCGAATCTGCACCATGTTGCCCAATCGCAGTCCTTTGGAGTTCTCGGTGGGCTCGCCGGCGGTAATCTGCTTGATTGCCACATCGGTACCGGGGTGATCGGCATAGAAACCTTGCTTGCGCGTCAGATCGGCCGCCGCCTGAGTGATCGGCAAGTAACCGGAATACTGATGCCAATCGGCCTGAACCTCGGGTGACGATAGGTATTCGAAGAATTCGGCCACCCCTTGCCGATGCGCGTCGTCCAGTCCATCGAGCACCCAGAGCGAAGCACCGCCGATGATCGAGTTATTGGGCTTCTCGACGACATCGGCATCGTAGGGTAGCGGTGCCACACCGAAGTCGAAATCGGCGTTCTCCTTGATATTGGCGTAAGACGCCGAAGATCCCATCATCAGTGCGCACTCACCAGAGTAGAACTTGGGCGCAGCATCATCGAAGCGTCCGCCATAGGCGAAACGCCCGTCCTCCTGCCACTGCGTGAGACGCTCGATATGATCGACCGCAGGGGTGCTATTGAACTGCAATCTAGCGTCGGTTCCCTCGAAGCCATTGGCCTGCGACGCGAAAGGCACGTCGTTGATGGCGGAGTAGTTCTCGAGCATGACCCAGGAAGGCCAGGTCGTGGTCAAACCACAGCTCGCCGCCCCAGAATCGACGATCTTTTCCAATGCATCGCCCAATGCCTGCCAGGTATGAGGAACTTCCTCGACACCCGCCTGCTCAAGGCGCTTGCGGTTGTAATAGGTTACCGGCGTCGAGGAGTTGAACGGCAGCGATAGCATATTGCCATCAGGATCGGTGTAATAGCCGGTGACCGCCGGTAGGTAGGCCTGGGGATCGAACTCGACATCCGTCGCCTCCATCAATTGATAAACCGGCACGATAGCGCCCTTGGCGCCCATCATCGTCGCCGTGCCGACCTCGTAGATCTGGACGATATCCGGCCCCTTATCGGCACGAAACGCCGCGATAGCAGAGGTCATCGTTTCGCTGTAATTACCCTTGAAGACCGGCTTGACGGTGTAAGTGTCCTGACTGGCGTTGAAGTCGGCCGCGATCTGCTCGACCTTATCGCCCAGCGCGCCACCCATGGCATGCCACCAGGTAATGCCGGTATTGGCCTGGGCGCTACTCGCGTAGCCCCCCAAAGCGAGGGTAATGCCAAGTGACGTAAGCAGGAAAGCACGTTGCATGAAAGGCTCCTTGTCCAGCACAGGGGGCGATGCCACTTGCGCCAGATTAGGCAAGAAATCTTTCAATTAGATGACGGCAACCCATCTGCGCCATCCCGGTAACGTGCACGAAACAAAAAAAGACCCGCCAAACGGCGGGTCGGAAGAACAGCATCAGCTGTCGAGAGAGAAGCGGTTACCTGCTGAATAGCAAGTAGTCTTGGTGATGAGCGGCCTTAGTGATGGAAGCGTTCGGCGGACTGGCGCGCCAGCTCGCGAATGCCATCCCAGTCTTCGTTCTCGACCAGGTCCTTGGGCGTCAGCCATGAGCCGCCCACGCACATCACGTTGGGTAGACTGAGATAATCGTCGGCGTTTTCTACGGTGATCCCGCCGGTGGGGCAGAAGTGAGCATCGGGAATCGGACCGCCAATGGATTTGATCGCCTTCGCGCCGCCGCTGGCTTCCGCGGGAAAGAACTTGAAGCGCCGATAGCCGTACTGCCAGCCAGTCATCAACTCGGACACCGTAGCCACCCCCGGCAGCATCGGCACGGGACTTTCCACGCCATAGCGATAAAGCGCCTCGGTCGTGCCGGGCGTGACCACGAAATCCACGCCGGCCTCTTCGGCCAGCCGGTACTGAGCAGGCGTCAGCACGGTGCCAGCGCCGATGCTCACACCCGGCAGTGCGGCGCGCATACGCCGGATGGCATCCAGCGCGCAATCGGTGCGCAGCGTGATCTCAAGCACGTTGAGCCCGCCCTCGACCAAGGCACGCGCCATGGGCACGGCATCCTCGAGGCGATCGATCACCAGCACCGGAATCACCTCCACCTTCTGGCAGATACCGTCGAGTTCCGTCGTGCGAGTGGAAGGAAGCTGTTTGTCGATAGTCATGGGGATGCTCCGGGTATTCGTAAACGCAGGGCTCAGGGGGCCCAATACGTCGCGATCGGCTGGGAGAGAAAGGTGCGAATCGGCAATTGCCGGGCATCATCGCCACCCAACGCGTTGGCCAGGACACGACGCTTGTCATCGCCGGTCATGTGCAGGACATGCAGATGGGCATCGGCTAGGCGTGCGGCGCTCAGCGTAATGCGCGCCTGCGGGACGCTGGGCGCATGCACCGCCACCGCTGCCTCGGACGTTTCAAGCGCCGTGGCTAGCTGTTCGCTGTCGGGAAACAGCGAGGCCGTGTGGCCATCGCCGCCCATGCCGAGGACGACCACGCTGGCCGGCCATGGCAGCGACGCGACGCGTGCCGAAACCGCTTCGACGCCGGCCTCGGGGGTAGCGTCGTCGGTGGTCAAGGAATGAAAACGCGCTTCGGCGGCCGGCCCGACCAGCAACGTCTCGCGGACCAGACGCGCATTGCTGTCGGCATCGTCGTCGGCCACCCAACGTTCATCGGCCAATGTCACGTCGATACGTGACCAGGGCAGCGCCTTGCTAGCCAGGGCGCTGAAGAACGGTTTCGGCGTGGAGCCGCCGGAGACGATCAACAGCACCCGTTCGCGACTGGTCAGGTCGGCTTCGAGCGCCTTGGCCACGGTATCCGCGAGACGCTCGGCAAGGTAACGACGGCCTTCATCGATGCTTGTCATAATCGGCTGCCTATCAAATCAATAGTCTTCATACCAGGAGCGACCGTCCTGAGTAATCATGGCGATCGACGCCACGGGCCCCCAGGAGCCTGCGGGATACCGGCGCGGCGGCATGTCCCGCGCCTCCCAGCCGGCGATCAGCTGATCTACCCACTTCCAGGCATATTCCACCTCGTCACGACGCACGAACAGGTATTGCTGGCCTTTCATCACCTCGAGCAGCAAACGTTCGTAGGCATCGGGAATCCGTGTCTTGGGGAAGGCGTGATTGAAATCCAGATGCAGCGGCCCGGGCCGCAGGCGCATACCCTTGTCGAGCCCGCTATCTTTGGTCAGCACCTGCAGCGCAATGCCTTCCTCCGGCTGCAGCCGAATGACCAGCTTGTTGGCCGCGAGTCCACGCTGGTCGGGATCGAAGATATAGTGCGGCTGCTGACGAAAGTGGATGACGATCTGCGACATTTTTTCCGGCATGCGCTTGCCGGTACGCAAATAGAACGGCACCCCCGCCCAGCGCCAGTTGGCAACCTCGAGCTTCATGGCCACGAAAGTCTCGGTATGGCTCGCGGTGTTGGCACCTTCCTCTTCGAGATACCCCGGTACACTCTCGCCGTCGACGGAACCGCCGATGTATTGGCCGCGGACCACGTTGCGCGACAACTCTTCGCCTACCAAGGGCTTGAGCGCCTTGAGTACCTTGACCTTCTCGTCACGAATGGCATCGGCATCAAGATTCGACGGCGGGTCCATGGCGATCAGACACAGCAGCTGCAACAAGTGGTTCTGGACCATGTCGCGCAACTGCCCGGCCTCGTCGAAATATCCCCAGCGGCCTTCGATGCCCACTTTCTCGGCGACGGTGATTTCCACATGCGAAATCTGGTTCTGGTTCCACTGATTGCCGAAAAGGGGGTTGGCGAAACGCAGCGCGATCAGGTTCTGGACCGTCTCCTTGCCCAGGTAGTGATCCATGCGATAAATGCGCGATTCGGGGAACACATCGCCGATGGCATCGTTGATCTGAATAGAGGATTCGAGATCGTAGCCGATGGGTTTTTCGACCACCACGCGCGTCTCGTCATCGAGGCTGCCACTGGCATGCAGATTGGCGCAGATATCACCGTAGATGCTGGCCGGTACCGCGAGATATACCACCATGGGGCGCTCGGTGGCGTCATGCCAATCGCGAATGGCGTCATACCCCGCGACGGTGGCAAAGTCGAGTTGCTGGTAGTCGAGACGCGCCAGGAACCGCTCGAGACAGGCCTTTTCCAGCTCGTTGGGCTTGAGCCGCTTGTTAAGGGCTTCCTTGACGTTGGTGCGGAAACTGTCGACATCGTGTTCTTGGCGCGCCAGCCCCAGGATACGCGTGGTATCGCCGAGCAATCCTTCGCGATCCAAGTGGTACAATGCCGGATACAATTTGCGCAGCGCCAAATCGCCAAGCGCCCCGAAAAGGGCCAGATCGACATCGGGCGTGATATCTCGACTCATGACGCGGCCCCCAAAAATCTGGTTAACTTACCTATAAAATAAGCCATATCGGGGCTCCTCGGCAAATATATTATGTAAATTTACTACCATTGCGGCACCCATTCGACCCTATCCGCGAACGACTTGGCTTGGCGACCCTGCGCCACCACGCTAGGATGCCTCATCTAACACAACGTAGTTACTTGAAAACCTAGTTACTCGAAAACGTAATTACCGGAAAATGTGGTTACGTGACAACGTAGTTAATTCGACACCCTTGGCAGACAGAGACTCCCATTACGCATGCCAGCCTTCGATCTGATCGACCGTATCCGTTCCCGCTTGGAGGAACTCAATCGTTCCGAACGCAAAGTGGCCGACGTGATTCTTCACGACCCGGCCGCCGCCACTGGCATGAGCATCGCCACGCTGGCACAGGCGGCGGCGGTCAGCGAACCCACGGTCAACCGCTTCTGCCGTAATTTCGACGCCAAGGGCTACCCCGACTTCAAGATCAAACTGGCCCAAAGCCTAGCCGGCGGCACGCCCTATGTCAGCCGCAGCGTAGAACGTGACGATGGCGCCGCGAGTTATGGCGACAAGATATTCGGCGCCACCATTGCCGCTCTCGACGACGCTCGCCGCGCACTCGATGCCCAGCGCGTCGAGCGCGCCGTCGATTATCTGATCCAGGCCAAGCAGATCAGCTTTTTCGGCCTCGGCGCCTCGGGCCCCGTGGCCCAGGATGCGCAGCACAAGTTCTTTCGCTTCAACCTGCCCGTCACCGCCTATGAAGACGTGCTGATGCAGCGCATGGTCGCCGCCGCCACTCATACCGGCGACGTCATTGTCATCGTTTCCTACACCGGCCGCACCCGCGAGCTGGTCGAGATCGCCCGCGTGGCGCGTGACAATGGCGCCATCGTGCTCGGCATCACCGCGCCCGACTCACCACTCGCCCATGAGTGTACCGAAACGCTCGAAGTCATCACCCCGGAAGACACCGATGTCTACATGCCGATGACCTCGCGCATGATTCATCTAGCCTTGATCGATGTACTGGCGACGGGCGTCACGCTGCGTCGCGGCGAAGACTTCTTGCCGCACCTCAAAAAGATAAAGGACAGTCTGCAAGCCACGCGGTTTCCGCTCCACGACGAATGAACGTCGTGGAACGCGCTTGCCGCCACATCGCACAGTCACGACAATGAACGTCTCACCACGCTCATTGCGTCGTTTATTCTCCCAAGGAGTATGCCCATGCGCTGGTTCGTCGCCTGCCTGTTGATTCTCGTCAGCACCGCCGCCACGGCGGACACGTTCCGCTTCACGGCCATTCCCGATGAAGACCAGTCGCGGCTCGAGGAGCGCTTCGACAAGGTCGCCGATTACCTCGAGGACCAACTGGGCGTGGCAGTCGAGTACGTGCCGGTCAAATCCTATAGCGCTGCCGTCTCGGCCTTCCGCAACGACCAGGTGCAACTGGCCTGGTTCGGTGGCCTGACCGGCGTCCAGGCGCGCCGTCTGGTACCCGGCTCTCGCGCCATCGCCCAAGGCAAGGAAGACGCCGAATTCCGTACCTACTTCATCGCTAACCATGACAGCGATGTCGACACGCAGGGCGATGACCTGCCCAAGAACGTGCAAGGCAAGTCGTTCACCTTCGGCGCCAAAACTTCCACCTCCGGACGCTTGATGCCGGAATATTACATCCGCGAACAGTTCGGAGCGCCACCCAAGTCGCTATTCTCGCGCGTCGGCTTTTCCGGCGACCATACGCGCACCATCGCCTTGGTCGAATCCGGCACCTACGACATCGGGGCCGTCAACTTCAAGGTCTGGGACGCCGCCGTGGCCGATGGACGCGTGGATACCGACAAGGTCGACGTGATCTGGAAGACACCGACCTACCCCGACTATCAATGGACCGTGCGTGGCGACGTCGACAACCGCTATGGGGACGGCTTTACCGACAAGGTGCGTCAGGCCCTGCTCGACATGCACGACCCTGAACTGCTCGAGAGCTTCCCCCGTCAAGGCTTCATTCCCGCCGACAACGACGACTATCAACCCATCGAAGACGTCGGCGAGAAACTAGGCCTGCTGCGTTGAGTGTGAAGGAACTCGTTCGTTTCGACGGCGAGGCGCTGGGCCATGCACGCCACACCGTCCTCGCCGATCTCACGCTAGAACTTCGGGCCGACGAACGCGTGGCATTGCTCGGCCCCAGCGGGGTGGGTAAGTCGACCCTCCTGGCCGCCTTACGCGAGCGCCTCGGACAGCGCGCGGCCTGGTGCCCACAAGAGCACGGCCTGGTACCGCCGCTGTCAGTCTATCACAACGTCTACATGGGCCGCTTGGAGCGCCACTCTGCGCTTGCCAATCTCATCAATCTGCTGCGCCCGCGCCGCGACGCCTGGCGCGACATTCAGGCACTCTGCGGCGAGCTGGGCCTCGAAGGACTGCTCAAGCGTCCCGTGGCACAACTTTCCGGTGGCCAACGCCAGCGCGTGGCCATCGCCCGGGCGCTCTATCAGGCGCGCGAGGTATTCCTCGGCGATGAGCCGGTCGCCAGCATCGACCCGCACCAAGCACGCCGCCTGCTGCATATGGTTCAGAGCCAGCACGCCACCTGCGTGATCGCCTTGCATCAGCGCGAACTCGCGTTGACGCATTTCGACCGCGTATGGGGTCTGCGCGACGGCCAACTGATACTCGACGCGCCGGCGCGCGAGTTGACGCTTGACGATCTCGACACGCTCTATCCTGACGCCCACTCGTCTGATGCCCAACCGGAGCCGGCATGAGTGCCGAACGTGCCCCAGGCCTGCTCGCCGGTGACTCCCTCAATCTGCGCCTTGCTCGGCGCTCGCTGGGACTGATCGCGCTGTGTCTGGTATTGCTGCCGTTCGCCGATCTGGCAATCACCACCCACGATCCTTGGGCCGAGTTGGAACGCATGCTCTCAGGCCTGCTGCACCCCGATATCCTGGCAACCCAGTCGCTGCCCCATGCCATCGCCCTGACCATCGGGTTTGCGCTGTGGGGAACGCTGCTCGGCGTGGTACTCGGCTTCCCGCTGGCCTTGCTCTTCCCGCGTTCGCGCCTGCTACGCGGCAGTTGTGCGTTCGTGCGCGCCATTCATGAGTTGTTCTGGGCGCTACTTCTGCTGCAGGTCTTCGGCCTTTCCGCCGTCACTGCCATCGCCGCCCTGACGATCCCCTACGCCGGCATCTTCGCCAAGGTCTACGCCGAGATACTCGAACTCACGCCACGCGCACCGGTCGATGCCCTGCCCGAGGGCGTGGGACGTCTCTCGCGTTTCGTGTATGCCGAACTGCCCATGGTTTGGGCGAGGCTTTCGAGCTACACCCGCTATCGCTTCGAATGCGCCATGCGCTCGAGCGTACTACTGGGGTTCGTGGGCCTGCCGACGCTAGGTTTTCATCTGGAGAGCGCCTTCCGCGAGGGGCGTTATCCAGAGGCCGGTGCCTTGCTGTGGGTGTTCTATCTCATGATCGCTTCGCTGCATCTATGGGGACACCGCCGCCTACTACCTTGGATCGCACTAGGAAGCCTATTTCTTCTCGGGCCCTGGCCGGACATCGACGGCGCGCTGCTATGGCGCTTCGTGAGTGTCGATCTATGGCCGAAGCCCCTGCTCGAAGGGAACTGGAGCGGGCTCTGGCAGTGGTTCGGCGAAATACCCGACCTGCTGCCCGCCATCGGCAATACCCTGCTGCTGGGGCTGATGGGCACCGCCGGTAGCCTGGTAGTGGCCTTGCTGCTGTGGCCAATGGCTAGCCACCATTTCGGCAACCGCCCGACACGTATGGCAGGCAAAGGCGTATTGATCTTGATGCGCTCGACACCGGAATTGATGCTGGCGTTCATCTTCCTGTTGATGCTCGGCCCCTCGATGTTGCCCGCCTGGCTGGCGTTGTCGTTGCACAACGGCGCACTGATCGCCTTTTTGGTGGCGCGGCATGCCGATGCCATCGTGCCGGGTAGCCACGCACTGCCGGCATCATCACGTTATACCTATGAGTTGCTGCCACGCCTCTATGGCGGCTTGCTGGCACTGCTGTTCTACCGCGCCGAGACGATCATTCGTGAAACCGCGCTGCTGGGCATGCTCGGCATCGCCACGCTGGGCTTTCACATCGACTCCAGCTTCGCCTATCTGATGTTCGATCAGGCATTCTTCCTGTTGCTGATCACCGCCGGCCTGAACATCGCCGTCGACGCTCTGGCACGCCGTTACCGGCCGCGCGAAATCGCCGATACTCCAGGCGAGCGCGGCCATCCTGGGAGAGAAGCCACATGCTGATCACGACGCTGCTATTCATCGCCACCGCCTTGGCGGAAATCATCGGCTGCTATCTGCCCTGGCTGTGGCTGCGCCAGCAAGGCTCGCCCTGGCTGCTGATCCCTGCAGCCGTCAGCCTAGCGCTATTTGCATGGCTTTTGACGCTGCACCCCGCCGCCAGCGGACGTATCTATGCCGCCTACGGAGGCGTCTATGTGGTCTGCGCCTTGGGCTGGCTGTGGGCGGTCGATGGCGAACCGTTGCAACCCACCGACTGGGTCGGCGCCGGTCTCGCGCTTGCCGGTATGGGCGTGATCGCCAGCGGGTGGCGATAAGAAAACACCATAGAAGATTACGTTTTGCTGCGCTGTGTTGCGCGTCAACCTGCTAGTGTCTGGAAACGATGCACCGCCCCATGGAGGGGGGAAGCATCACCAGTGACAGGCTGACTGCCTGGTCTCGTGTCGCTAACGTGTTCCATCGACGAGGTTCACATGACCACACCGCCACGCCCGCTGATCAAGGACGAAGAGACACCGCCCCCCACATCGCCTTCTTCAACGCCAAAACGCAGCACCGGCAATTTTGCCAATGACCCCGGACGCGCCGCCGAGGCTGGGCGCAAGGGCGGCCAGGCCAGCCCCACCAACTTCAAGAACGACCCTGGGCGCGCCGCCGAAGCGGGACGTAAGGGGGGCCGTCAAAGCCCCGGCAACTTCAAGCAAGACACCAATCGTGCTCGCGAGGCGGGCCGCAAAGGTGGGCGCCAACGCGCCACTCATGCCTCGTAACGATCACCCCGTTCATAGCCAGTCACTTGCGCCTCCCCGCAAGCTTTGCCTACGCCTTTCGCTGCTATGACTGACAGCCAGCCACACGGCATTGACATAGGATGACACCTACAGAATTTACGTTCACGCGCGTTGCATATCAGCGCCAAGCGCCGTTTCCCTGCGCCCGCACACGCGGGTTTGGCCCCAGGCCAGACCGCCCGCCAGGGCGGTCTTTTTTTGCACCTCATCATCGCCCCGCAACCCTCATGTCGGCGCCCCAAGACAGTAGCCATCATGCCGCGACTCGGGTAGGGTAAACATCCGTATACGTTGTCACTCACACCACGCGTCGAGCCAGCGGCATTCGCCGACGAAAGGGAAGACGTCTGCATGACGACACCGGCCATGATGTATGTGCATGACTGGCGCGCCTGGCAGCCCGGCCGCCGCGATACGTCGCAGCCCCGCCTCAGCGTCGCGGAAAAACCTGCCGGCGGCCATGTGCCCGCCATGTTGCGACGCCGCTTGACCGGCATCGGTCGCGCACTATGCGACATGCTGGCCGAGCTCGATGCCGATGCAGACTGCCCTTTGCTGTATGCCTCCCGCCACGGCGATGGTGAACGCACCCTGGAAATGCTCAATACCCTGGCCGAGGAAGCGCCATTGTCACCGGCACGCTTCGGTCTCTCGGTGCATAATGCCATTCCCGGCGTATACTCGATCGGACGTGGTAACCGCCGCACCCAGCAGGCAATCGCCGCCTCTGGCGATGAGTTCGCCGCACTGCTCGTCGAAGCCCAGGGGTATCTGGCCCAGGGCGAGCCGACAGTGATCCTCGCCTTCGCCGATCAGGCGATCCCCGCGCGCTTCGCCGCACACTTCACGCCCCCGGTCGAAACTGCCGCCGTGGCACTACGCGTGTCGTCGACGCCCGCGCATGACGCCTGGGCGCTCACTCCACGCCCTCTGACGAGCGACGATACCGCCGAGGACAGCCCACAGCCCAGCGATCTCATCGACTGGCTATGCGGCGCACGCGACGAACTCCATTGCCACCGGCCACGCCAGGCATGGTCGCTGGTACGCGCCGAATGATGCATGGACGAGATCGCCTCATGCCCATCGACGCCCTGCCCCATACCCGCTTACTCCCTGTATCATAGGCTAGCCGATATAGTGCGCCCCGCCGCCGGCAACGTTTACGCACACGACATACGCCTTATGCTGCATCGACAAGAATGGAGTCGCCCATGACGAGCGAATTGGAACAAGAGCTCAAGCACCTCATCATCGATACCCTCGAGCTCGAGGACGTCACGCCGGAAGATATCGATCCCGACGAGCCGCTGTTCGTCGAAGGCCTCGGCCTGGACTCCATCGACGCCCTGGAATTGGGGCTCGCCCTGCAGAAGCGCTACGGTATCAAGCTGGAATCCGATAGTGACGAAACACGCCACCACTTTCGCAACCTGCGCACGCTCGCCGCACTGGTCGAGGAGCGCCGCACCGCGTAGAGCCCAGCATGAGTTCTCGTATCCCGTCGTCGACCGCACCGCGCTCGGCCCTGTTCAATCTACTACTCGGCATTCTGGCATTAGGATGGCCGCTGGCCGTGCATGCCTTGCTGCCGCGTCTAGGCGCCTGGCCCTTGCTGATCACCCTCGTCGTATTGGCTTGGTGGCGACTACCGGCCGCACACCGAGGCTGGGGCTGGGGATTGCTCATTGTCGGTGGGGTCATACTCGTGGCCGGCCACGCCGAGCTAGGCGTGCGCGCCTGGCCAGTGCTTCTCAATACCGCCATGTTGGCCGCCTTCGCATACAGCCTGGCCCGCCCACCCAGCGCGATAGAACGCCTGGCGCGGCGCCGCGAACCCAACCTCGGGCCACGCGGCGTTCGCTACACGCGTCGCGTCACGCAGGCCTGGTGCGTATTTTTCGCCATCAATGGCAGCATCGCGCTCTGGACCGCACTCTACGCCGACCTGGCCACATGGACGCTCTACAACGGGGGGATCGTCTATGCCCTACTGGCAACGATGTTCGGCGGCGAATGGTTGATCCGCCGGCAGGTGAGGAAAACGCCCGATGACGAATGACGCGGCGCACGGTCCGCTGCTGGCCGCCCCATGGCGCGAATGCGACCCTGCACGCACCGTGGCCTGGCAAACCGACGCTCACGCCGAGACGCCCTGGCGAACGCTGGAAACGTTCCAGTCCGACGTCGGCGCCTGGCAGGCGACGCTGGACGCGCATGCCAAATCCCCCTGCAGCTGGATGCTGAGCACACACGATCCGTACCGCTTCGGCTGTGCATTGATCGCCGCCTGGGAACGCGGCGACCATGTCATCCTGCCGGCCGACACGCGCCCCACGACACTCGAGGCCCTCGATGCCCTGGATGCCGCACGTCTGGGAGATATTCCTGGCGGCCTGACGGCGAGCGACACCCCTCACGCACCACGTTGGGGCACACTCGAGGCGGCACGCATCGCCGTGACGCTTTATACCTCCGGCTCCACCGGCGAACCGCAACGCCTCGACAAGAGCTTCGCCCAGCTCGACGCCGAATTGGCCATGCATGCCGCGCTATGGCCGCTCGAGGCACGCCTGACCTTGAGTCAGGTGAGCCACCAACATATCTACGGCCTACTGTTCAGCGTGCTGCGCCCGCTGTGCGAGCGTGCACCGTTCGCCGCCGAGATGTGCCGCTACCCGGAAACTTTGCATCTGTGGCTGGCGCGCTGGTATGCGCAAACCCAGCGCGAGGCGGTGCTGATCAGCGCCCCGCCAACCCTCGAGCGGCTCCCGGAGACACTCGACTGGCCGGCAGTCGATGGCATCCTGGCACGCATTCATTCCTCCGGTGCCCCTCTGCCACGCAACGCCGCCGAGCATGCCCAACGTCTGCTCGGTACCGAGGTACACGAAGTCTATGGCAGCTCAGAAACCGGCGGCATCGCTTGGCGCATTCAATCCCAAAATACCGGCTGGACCGCCTTCCCCGGCGTCGAGATACGCGACGATGCCGAGCATCAACTATGGCTGCGCGCCCCTTGGTTGAGCACACCCGCTACCTGGACGCCACAAGCCGACCGCGTGGTCGTCGAAGGCACCCGCTTTCAGCTACTCGGCCGTAGCGACCGTATCGCTAAGGTCGGCGGCAAGCGTGTCTCGCTTACCGCCTTCGACCGCGCCCTGGGTGAATTGCCAGACGTACGGCGCGCCCACTGCACTCCTCTGCCGAGGCGCGATGGCCGTTTGGGTGCCATCGTCGAACTCATCCCCGAGGCCGTGCCGCACGACCATGACGCACGACGCCAACTGATCCAAGCGCTACGCGCCGCCCTGACGCCACGCTTCGAAAACGCCGTACTGCCACGCTACTGGCGATTCGTCGAGGCCTGGCCCCGCGATGCCCAGGGCAAGCTTGGCGCGACGTGCCTGTCACGCCTGTTTGCGGATCTCGACGACCCCCGAGCGCCTCGCTGGCTGGGCGAAACACTGGACGGCCCGCAAAGCGCGCGCTTGATCCTGGAAGTGCCCGAGCGTCTCGCCTATGCCGAGGGGCATTTCGCGACGCAGCCGGTGGTGCCCGGCGTGGTGATGGTGCGCTGGGCGCTTCACGCCGCGCGCGAAAGCCTCGGCCTGCATGGCGTGTGCCGCGACATGACTCGCATCAAATTTCCCCTGCTGTTGCTTCCGGGGGAACGCGTCACCCTGACGCTCGACGTCACGCATGACAGCCCGCGTGAAGCGACTCACGACAAGGTTCATCATCGCGCTCATAACAATGCCCACGACAACGCCCATAACGACGCTCACAAGAACGATATGACGACCCGACTACGCTTCACGTTTACCAGCCAGCGCGGCACTCACGGGACCGGCACGCTGACGCTGACGCCACAGGAGGGCGCCCATCATGCGTGACGACGCCCGCGCCTGTGTCATCATTCCAGTCTATAATCACGCCGACGCAGTGGGACGCACCTGCCAAGCGCTACGCCGTCTGGAGGTCCCTCTGTTATTGATCGACGACGGCTGCGAGCTCGCCTGTGCCGCCGTTCTTGAGCGGCTCGCCGACGCGCCCCGTACCCATCTCCTCAAGCTGCCGCACAACCAAGGCAAGGGCGCGGCAGTCAAGGCTGGCTTACGCGAGGCGCAGCGGCTGGGGTTCACGCACGCCCTGCAGGTCGATGCCGACGGCCAGCACGACGCCAGCGACCTGCCGCCGTTTCTCGCTGGCCTCAGTGCCGATGACACGACGCTGCGCATCGGCTATCCACGTTTCGATGCCAGCGTGCCGCGTCACCGCTTCTACGCCCGTTATCTCACCCATTCGCTGGTGTGGTTGAGCACACTGTCCTTCGCGCTGCGCGATACCATGTGCGGCGTCAAGCTGTATCCGGTAGCGGCAACCAACCAACTGGTCGCGCAGCATCCCTGCGGGGACCGCATGCAGTTCGACACTGAGTTACCCGTGCGCTGGATATGGGATGCACGTCCGGTCGAAAACCTGCCCGTGCGGGTGAGCTATCCCCTCGATGGCGTCTCGCATTTCGCCATGTGGCGCGATAATCGCCAACTCACCGCGATGCATTTACGCTTGCTCGCCGGTATGCTGCGTCGGCTGCCACTTCTGCTAGGCCGCCATGCACGAATGACGAGGAGTACCGGATGACCTCCAGCGACGATACGCAACGCGATGCACGGCACTGGTCGCGCGTTCAGGAGTCCGGCACGTTGGCCGGCATGCGTCTGATGATCTGGATTCGCCGCCACCTGGGACGCTGGCCGTTTCGGCTCATGCTGGTACCGGTCATTCTTTACTACTATGCGATACGCCACATTCCCCGCCGGGCATCGCAGGATTATCTCAAGCGCATCTGGCCCCTGCATGCCGGGCGGGCGCCGCGCTGCTTGCACTGGCTGAGCCTGCGTCATTTCTTGGTATTCGGCGGCATGCTGATGGACAAGATCGATGCCTGGAGTGGGCGTACCCTGGAGGCTCGGGTAGACGGCGAGGACCGTGACCGTCTCGACGCCGCCATCCGCAGCGGGCGCGGTGGTCTGGTGCTGGTCTCGCACGTCGGCAACCTGGAAGTTTGCAGCGCCATGCAGGAACGTCGCGACGACTTTCACGTCGTGCAGATCATGCATACCCGCAACGCCAGCAAGTTCAACGAGCTGCTGGCTCGCAGCAACCTGCGCCGCGCGCCGGAGATCATCGAGGTCAGCGAGATCACCCCGGCCACCGCCATGCTGCTCGCCGAGCGCATTCAACAGGGGCGCTTCGTGATGATCGCCGCCGACCGCGTGCCGATTCACGACGGCGGGCGCACCCAGACACTCGACTTCCTGGGCGCCCCCGCCGCCTTTCCCGAAGGTCCGTTCCATCTAGCCACCCTGTTGCGCTGTCCGCTCTACACGGTGGCCTGCCTGCGTGACGCCGAAGGCTATCGGGTGGAGTTCAATGACTTCGACGATACCACCCACGTTAAACGCGTCGAGCGCGATGCCTGGCGCGACCAAGCCATGCGCCGTTACGTACAATGGCTGACCGATCAATGCCAGCGCCAGCCCCTGCAATGGTTCAACTTCTTCCCCTTCTGGGCTTCTTCGACAACGCACACACGCAACGACGACTGAGTTTCATCGTCGCTGTCATCTCGACACGGGAGAAAGCACATGATGCGCCGCTTGATCGCCTACGCCTGCCTGGGGCTCGTCGGACTGCCGCTCGCCGCACACGCCTTCGACCGCCAGGCGCTCCAGGCGCGTCTCGAGCAGACTCCGGCGCTGGCAGGCCACTTCACGCAGATCCGCTGGCTCGCCGATGTCGACACCGAGCTCGAAAGCCAGGGGCGCTTCGCCTATGTGCGTGACGAGAAGGTCGTCTGGCAGTTGGAAACGCCCGTGGAGGATCTCCTGGTGCTCACGCCGGCCGATGCGGATGACGCCACGCAATCGGAAAGTGCTCGCCAAGCCGGTCGCGAGCAGATCGCCGCGCTATTGTTGCGTCTGCTCGGCGGCGACTGGTCGGCACTGGATTCACGCTTCACCCAGACGCTCGAGGGCCACGCCGACGACTGGCGCGTCACGCTCAGCCCACGCGACGCGGCTCTCGCCGAGCGCATCGGCGAGATTCGTCTGGCCGGTGGCCGCTACGTCGAGCATCTGGAGATGCACACCGCCGAGGGCGACCGCTTGAGCGTCGACTTCAGCGATCAGGCGCCGCTGACGCCCGAGGCGATCGCCGCCCTCCCCGACGCCGATACCCGCTGACCGGATCGCCAGGACTGCCCATGTCGCCTTTGCCCACCGCCACGCGCGCACCCCGTTACCTCGCCTGGGCCTGGCTAGTCGCCCATCTGCTGTGTCTGGTGGCACTCGGCTGGCTGCTTCGCGACGGCCTCCCTGCAGACACCCGGCTCACCGCCATGCTGCCGGAGGACCGTCAGGCCCCGCTGGTGGAGCAAGCCAGTGCCAAACTGGGCACGAGCTTCGAGGATCGTTTCGTGCTGCTGGTACACGCCGACGACCTGTCGAGTACCATGCCCGCGCTAGCCGAGGCGCTCACCGGGGACGACGGCGCTGCGTCGGTGATCGACACCCTGACCTGGCGCGATACCGACCTCCTCGACGACGATCCCAAGACAGCACTCGACGCCTATCGCTATCGCCTGCTGACCCCCGAGATACGCCAGTCCATCGATGCCAACGGCGGTGAATCGTTGGTCGCGCCCGCACTGAAGACGCTGTTCTCGCCCGCCGCACGCCCAGATCCGCGACGCGACCCGTTCGGGTTGCTCGATGCCTGGCTCGAAGAGCGCACCACGAGTCGCATCACTCCGCACGACGGCCGTTTGAGCATCGATATCGATGGCCAGCGTTTTAACCTGCTGATCGGCAAGCTCGCCACGTCCCCCTATGCACCGGACGCCCAGCAGCGCCTGACCAGGACATTGGAGGACTTTCAGATCGCGCATCCCGAGGCGACACTACTGCGCTCGGGGCTGATTTTTCATGCCGCGGCCGGCGCCGAGCAGGCCAAGCACGAGATCTCGACCATCGGCCTGGGCGCGTTGCTCGGCCTGATCGCGGTACTGCTGATCGTCTTTCGCTCGCCGCGCGTCCTGCTCGCACTGTTGCTACCGCTAGGCAGCGGCCTACTGATGGCGCTAACCCTGACATTGGCGTTGTTCGGCAGTCTGCACTTGCTGACGCTAGCCTTCGGCGCCAGCTTGATCGGCATCGCCATCGATTACGCCCTGCATCTGCAGAGCCATCGCGCCATCGCCGGGCGTGACTTTCGTCTTCGCGCCCTGCTGCCCGGACTCACGCTGGGCCTGGCATCGAGCCTGGTCGCGTATCTCGCCCAGACCCTCACACCGCTGCCGGGCCTGCGCCAGATGGCGGTCTTCGCCGCGCTGGGGCTGTTGGGTGCCTGGCTCTCGGTGGTGCTATGGCTGCCCCGCCTGCGCCTGCCCATCTCGCCGGCCACCGCGCGCCTGGCGACACGCTGGGAACGCCTCACCCGCTCGCCGTGGCGTCTCAAGCCCGGCGTGGTGAGCGTGGTGGCGGTGATGCTGCTCGCCATCTGCGTCTGGCGCCTGCACAGCGACGACAGCCTACGGCTGCTCAGTTCATCGCCCGATGCCTTGCTCGAGCAAGAGCGCATCGTGCAACAGCATTTAGGCAACGATACCGGCACGCATTACCTGCTGGTGCACGGCGACGACGAAGCCACGCTGCTCGAACGACTGAGCGCCCTGCATACGCCGCTGGACACACTGCAACGCCAAGGCGTGATCAGCGGACACGTCGATCTTGCCGACAGCGTGCCGCCACCCGAGCGGCAAAACGCCAACCTGGCCCGTGTCGAGCGGCTTTATCAGGCCCCGCTTAGCCACCTGTTTGAGCGCGCGAACCTGCCGGACACACTGGCCGAACGCGCACGTGCTCGCCTCGACGAGAGCCCGTTGCTGGATGTCACTACCTGGCTCGATACGCCGTTGGGCGAATCCCAGCAACGCTTGTGGCTGGGCAAGACCGACGACGGCGGCGTCGCCGCCAGCGTGGCGCTGCAGGGTGTCGCGGACGGTGACGGCGAGGCCCCCTTGCGGCAACTCGCCGCCGATACGCCCGGTGTGACCTATGTCGATCGCATCGAGCGTCTGTCGGGCCTGCTCGGCGAACTACGCACGCATATCGCCGAATGGCTAGCATTGGGGTTGATCTTACTGGGCATGGGGCTAACCCTGCGCTATCGTCGCCGTACCTGGCGAGTGCTATTGCCCCCGCTGGGCGCTACGCTGATCGTATTGACGAGCTTCGCGGTGGCCGGCATCCCGCTCAACGTCTTCAGCCAATTGGGGCTGTTACTGGTCTTGGGCATCGGCCTCGACGCGGGTATCTTCAATGCCGAGCATCCCCGCCAGGCCGCCGCCTGGTTGGCCATTAGCCTGTCCACACTGACCAGTCTGCTGGCCTTTGGGCTACTTGCTTTCAGTGCCACCCCGGCGCTGCACTATCTCGGCCTGACGTGCCTGATCGGCCTAGCCGCGGTATGGGGGTTGGTCTACTTGCTCAGGCCCGGTCCACGAGGAGACGCAGGATGAACATGCACACCGAGGCATCCCTGCAAGCCGCCGACTGCGACGTCGCCATCATCGGTGCCGGACCCGCCGGGGCGGCGGCCGCCGCGCGATTGAGCCGCCTCGGCTGGCGCGTGCATGTCATCGAGCGCAGCCATTTCCCGCGCTTTTCTATCGGTGAGAGCCTGCTACCGCAGAGCATGGCCTATCTCGAGGCGGCCGGTTTGCTGGAGACGGTCCAGGCCGGCGGTTATCAACCCAAGAACGGCGCCGCCTTCACGCGCCACGCACGAACCACCACCATCGATTTCCGCGAGAAATCCACCCCCGGCTGGGGCACCACCTACCAGGTCCCGCGCGCCGACTTCGATCAGCGCCTGATCCACGCCGCCGAAGCGCAAGGTGCGACACTCGAGTTCGGCACCACGGTCACCGCTTTCAATGCCGATGCCGCGCGCCCCGTACTGCAACTCGAGGACGAACAGGGCACGACGCGCCACTTGAGCGCGCGTTTCGTACTCGATGCCAGCGGCTACGGGCGTGTGTTGGCGCGCCTGGAAGCACTCGAACGCGATCCTCGCGCCGAGCCACGCATGGCGATTTTCAGCCATGTCGAGGACGGCATCGAGGACGCCGATTACGACCGCGAGAAAATCCTGATCGGCGTGCACCCCGAGGACGCCGGCATCTGGTACTGGCTGATCCCCTTCGCCGACGGACACGCCTCGGTGGGCGTCGTCGGTGATATCGACACCCTCGCCGCGCATGGCGACAATCCTGAGGCGCGCTGGCAAGCCCTGCTCGACCAGGAGCCCCGCTTTCGACAGCTTCTGCACCAGGCGCGGCGCGTGCGCGAGGTCAACGAGATACGCGGCTACGCGGCCAGCGTCACGCGCCTGCACGGTCCCGGTTACGCACTGCTCGGCAACGCCGGGGAATTTCTCGACCCGGTGTTTTCCTCCGGCGTTACCATCGCCCTGCACTCGGCGCACCTCGCCGCGCCTCTGGTCGACCGCCAGCTACGCGGCGAGGAGATCGACTGGCACGCCGCCTTCGAGACGCCGCTGCGCGCCGGGGTGGATACCTTCCGCGCCTTCGTCGAGGCATGGTACGCCGGTACGCTGCAGACCATCGTCTTTCATGAAGCGCCCCCGCCGCGTTTCAAACGTTGGATCAGCGGCGTGCTCGCCGGTTACGCCTGGGACCGCGACAATCCATTCGTCACCGCTTCACGACGCCGCCTAGCGACACTTGCCGAGGTCTGCGCACAACGCGACGAGGTACGCTCATGAGCTTGTCACGATTCGCTCTGGCGCTCGCGCTGTGTGGCCTGATGCTGCTTGGCGGCTGCTCGCTGGCGCCACCCATCGCGCCACACCCGGCGCTGGATCAGGCCGAACGCTCGGCGACGCTCACCCGTCGCCTGACCTTCATTCCGGACGATAAGGACGCCGACAAACGGACCCTGATCGCCGTGCTGCGCCTTGCTCCAGACGAATTGCGCGTGGTGCTGACCACCCCCTACGGGCAACGTCTGACGACGCTGGTGCGCGACGCCTCGGGCAGCCGCTTCGAGCAAGGCGACGCTCCGCGCGACGATGCCCTACCGTTTCCACCGGATTGGCTGGCGACGCGGCTGGAATGGTCGCTGTGGCCCCGCGCGGCGCTCGAGAACGCGTTCGCCGATAGCGAATGGACGCTCGATGAAAATCGCCGAGAGCGCCTGATCGCCTATCGCGGCAAGCGTGTCGCGCGCATTACGCCACCACCGGCGCAACGCGATATGAACGGTAACAGCGACGTATTGCTGGAAGACTTTCAAGGCGATTACCGGCTGCGCATCGCGCCGCTGGATTCGCCCACCGACCACGAGGCCTCGCGATGAGCCTATCCGCCAACCGCCAACCCTGTCGTCTGTCGCGCCCCGGCGTGGTGTGCAGCCTCGGCGACGACCTGGAGACCATCGCCGACGCCTTGTTCAACGGGCGACGCGGGCTGACATCCAGCGCTGCTTTCACACCCGAACGCGCGCTACCGTTGGGCATGGTCACATGCGCGCTCCCCGACTGGGACGACTGGCCACCCGAGCAACGCAGCCGCAACAACCGCTTGTTGGCACTCGCCATGCAACGGCTGAATGGCCCGCTCGACACGTTGCGTGAGTCGGTAGCGCCCGAACGCATCGGCGTGGTCATCGGCACCAGTACCTCAGGCATCGGCGAGACCGAACGTGCCATCGCCGAGGCGGGCCGTGAGGGCCCGCTACCCGAGGCGTTTCGCTACGCCAATCAGGAGCTCGGCGCACCGGCACACTTCGTGGCCCAACGCATTGGCGCTCAGGGGCCGGTGTATGCGCTTTCCACGGCGTGCAGCTCCAGCGCACGCGCCCTGGCTAGCGCCCGACGCCTGCTCGCCAGCGGGACGTGTGACGCAGTCATCGCGGGGGGCGCGGATAGCCTCTGCCGTTTGACCGTCAACGGTTTCGCCAGTCTGGAAGCGATCAGCGAGCGCCCTTGTCTGCCGTTCTCCGCGCAGCGCGACGGCATCAATATCGGCGAGGCGGCGGCATTGTTCGTGGTCACACCGGAAGACGGCGGCATTCAGCTCAGCGGTACGGGCGAGTCCAGCGACGCTTACCACGTCTCCGCGCCACGTCCGGATGGCAGCGGTGCGCACGAGGCGATGCGCCAAGCCCTGGCCATGGGCGGCTGCGCGCCCGAGGCGGTGGACTATCTCAACCTGCACGGCACCGGTACTCACCACAACGACAGCATGGAGGCCAAGGCGGTCGCGGCGCTGTTCGCCACTTCGCCACCGTGCAGCTCGACCAAGGCGTTGACCGGCCACACCCTGGGCGCCGCCGGCGCGCTGGAAGCCGCGTTCTGCTGGTTGGTGCTCGACCGCGGGCGGCTGCCGGTGCATGTCTTCGACGCCGTACCCGATCCCGAGCTGCCCCCTCTCGACTATGTCATGCCTACGGTCACGCCCGAGCACACGTCGCGTCCGCTCACGTATGCGCTGAGCAATTCCTTCGCCTTCGGTGGCAATAACGCCGCGCTGTTGATGACCCGTGAGGAGGCATGAAATGCGCCTTGAGCTCCCCTGTGCGGTAAGGCCATTCGTTCCCCATGACGGCGCCATGTGTCTGCTCGACACGCTGCTGGATTACGACGCCGCAGGCGCCACCGTCGAGATCACGCCCAGAGACAGCGATCTTTTCGTCGAGGACGGCGCGATTCCCGCCTGGGTCGGACTCGAATGGATGGCCCAGGGCGTCGCCGCCTGGGCCGGGGTTTGGGCGCATATCGATGGCGCACCGCCGCCGCCCGGCTTCTTGATCGCCAGCCGGCGTTATCATGCCCATGTGGATAACTTTTCCCTCGACGAGCCGGTGCATGTCCAAGTGACACGGGAATTCGTCGCCGACAACGGCGTCCGCGCCTTCTCCGGCACACTCTCGACGGCGGCGGGCCAACGCCTCGCCGAAGGCCGCCTGAGCATCTTCCAGCCAACGCCGTCAACTTCTTCTTCTCCTGCAGAAAGGCAAAACGCTCGATGACCGACACCATTCTGGTGACCGGTGCCAGCCGTGGCATCGGTCGCGCCACCGCCCTGCGCCTCGCGAACGACGGCTTCGATATCGTCCTTCATTACCGCTCCCGCAAGCAGGACGCCGAATGCGTCGCCGAAGAAATTCGCGCGCTGGGTCGCGAAGCGCGCCTTTTGTGTTTCGACGTGGCCGATCGCGATCAAGCACGCGCCCTTCTCGAAGCGGACATCGAGGCTCATGGCCCTTATTTCGGCGTGGTCTGCAACGCCGGCATCACCGCCGACAACCCGTTCCCCGCGCTTACCGGCGACGATTGGGACAGCGTGGTACATACCAATCTCGACGGTTTCTACAACGTGCTGCACCCGCTGGTCATGCCGATGATCCAGCGCCGCAAGCCGGGACGCATCATCACCATCGCCTCGATGTCGGGGCTCATCGGCAATCGCGGCCAAGTCAATTACAGCGCCGCCAAGGCGGGTATCATCGGCGCCACCAAGGCGCTGGCCATCGAACTGGCCAAGCGTCATATCACCGTCAACTGCGTCGCCCCCGGGTGGATCGACACCGATATGACGCACCATCTATCCCAGGAAGAAGTGCTCAAGCTGATCCCCATGCGCCGTACCGGCCAAGCCGAGGACGTCGCCGGCGTGGTGAGCTTTCTATGTTCAAAGGATGCCGCCTACATGACGCGCCAGGTGTTGCCGGTTAACGGCGGCATGTGCTGAGCGGCTATTTTGTTAGCCCCCTTCGGGTAAGATGTCGCTTGCTACCATCAAGCTTGGCGCGACAGGGCCGATAATGAGGCATACGCCTGAGGCAATGGATACGACTCGATGAAACGCTTGGCTTTGATGCTTGCCATACTCTTCGCCATCGCTCTACTGGGGGGTGTGCTGCTGTCGGCCACTGACCTCGCCTGGCCGCTACCGCCTTCGGCGCTGATCCCATTGGGAGCGTTCGTGCTCGCGCTGGGTGCGCTGGCGATCCTCGCCCTACTGGGCCTGGCGCTGTGGCAGCAGCTTTCCCAACAGCAGCGTGCCCTGCACGATAGCCTCGATGCCTTGTCGCATCATGGGCGTACGCAGACCACGGCGCTGCTGGCCGAGCATTTCATGCAACATGCCGAACGCTTGTTGGAGAAAGAAGGGCTGGATCCCAACAAGCGCAATGTGCTGCGCTGCCTGTCCATCGATGCGCTGCGCGGCAATAGCGGGCGCGGTGATCCCAATTACGCGCGGCTGGCGCGGCTCTTCGAATGGTTCGACGGCGAGGCACGCGCCACCGGTGACAATGCCGAGCGGCAACGCTTGTTGGTACCGGTGCTGATGCAATATGCGGAAATCGCCGACCAGCTATGCCGTGTCGGCGAAAGCGAGCCGGAACGCGTGGGCGAGTTTCTGAGTCACCAGCCGCCGCCGGCGCCCCAGAACGAGGAAGAGGAGGCGCCGTCTACGTGACCGACGCCTTACGCCGTGACGCCGTGTGGCCCGCTACTGCCCTTTGACTGCAGCCGTCACGGTCACTTCAACTTTGAGTTCATCGGCAGGCATCGGCGCCACCACGCAGGTACGCGCCGGCGCATGACCAGCGGGTACCCAGGCATCCCACACCGCATTCATGGCTGCCATGTTCCCGCCATCAGCCAAATAGACGGTCGCCGTGAGCAGGTGCTCGCGGTCCGAGCCGATTTCCTCGAGCAAGGCATCGACACGCGCCAGCATACTCTCCGTCTGTGCTGTGATATCGCCGTGGCGCGCATCCGGGCCGGCGACCTGGCCGCATAGATAGGCGACACCGTTGTGAATCACGGCCCGACTCATGCGGGCCTTGGTATCATGACGCTGAATGATCATGGCATGATCCTCATAGGTTGTGGCGCTAATGGGTCGCGGCGCTTAGCGCAGCAGTAGCAAGGGAGACTGGGCGCGACGAATCATCGCCGTGGTGGTGCTGCCCACCAGAAACTGGCGAATGCGCGAGTGACCGTAGGCGCCCATCACCAGCAAATCGATATCATGCTCATGTTGATAGTCGCACAGCACTTTCTCGACCTCGCCGGCGATGATGTGCGACTGCACGGCGCTACTGGTCGGCGCTAGCTGTTTCTCCGCCCAAGCCAGTTGCTCGCGATGCTCGTCGGTGTCGGCCCCCACCAGCACCAGGTGGCACTCAAGGCCGCGCAGCAGCGGGCGCTCCGAGAGCAATTCGACCATCTTACGGGTCGTCGGCCCGCCGTCGAAGGCGATGAGGTAGCGCGACGGGGTCGTGAAGGTTTCCGGCACGACCAGAATCGGTCGATGTAACCCACGAATCACGCGCTCGAGATTGCTGCCCATGTGCTCCGGCGAGGCGTCCGCCGATTCACCGCGCTTGCCCAACACGATCAGTCGCGCTTCTTCTTCGATTTCGACCAAGGCTTCGACCAGCTCACCGTTGCGCTGTCGCGTCTCGACCTCGGCGATGCCGGCGGCCTCGGCCCGCTCGCGGGCTGCGCTCAACATTAAGCGGCCATGCTCCTGGGCGAGCTTGCCGCGCTGCTCGTCGAGACTGGCCAGTTCCTCCAGCAGGTGCTCGCGCGAGCCCAGCCCGATGTTGCCGCGAGGATCGAACTGGCTGGGCGCCTGGTTACGATCCAGCACATGCACGAACGACAGCGGCACCTCCATGCGCTGGCTCGCCCAGACCGCCGCGTTGCTTACGGTTTCCGCATAGTTCGAGCCATCGATACACGCCATGACGTGGGGGGCTTTCATGTGGCGGGCTCCTTCCAATGTTCTTGTCGGGTCCCATCGAAGTGGGCTAATTGCATGATACTCAGGGTCGGGGAGACTTGTCGTCTCCCCTTTAAGGCCTAAGCCGAAGGCCGACAGGCTTAGCGCAACTCAGTGGCCCATGAGTTTTTCCACGGCGTCGGGCTTGTCGTGCACCGCGAAACGGTCCACCAGAGTGGCACTGGCCTCGTTGAGACCCACGACCTCCACCTCGGTGCCCTCACGGCGGAACTTGATGACGACCTTGTCGAGGGCGCCCACGGCGGTGATGTCCCAGAAGTGTGCGCGCGTCAGGTCGATACGCACGCGCTCCACGGTTTCCTTGAAGTCGAAGGCGTCGGTGAAGCGATCCGCCGAGGTAAAGAACACCTGCCCCACCACGCGGTAGACGCGGGTATGCTCGTCGTCCATCTCACTACCCACGTACAGGATCTGGCCGACCTTGTTGGCGAAGAACAGCGAGGCCAGCAACACGCCGACCAGCACGCCGATGGCCAGGTTATGGGTCGCCACCACCACGGCCACCGTGGCAAGCATGACGATGTTGGTCGACATCGGATGCTTGCGCATGTCGCGCAGCGACTCCCAGCTAAACGTCCCGATGGAGACCATGATCATCACCGCTACCAGCGCCGCCATGGGAATCTGCGCGACGAGGTCGCCGAGGAACACCACCATGATCAACAGGATAACCCCCGCACACAGCGTGGAAAGCCGCGTGCGTCCGCCGGATTTGATGTTGATCACCGACTGCCCGATCATCGCACAGCCGGCCATGCCGCCCAGGAAACCGGTCGCGATGTTGGAAACGCCCTGGCCCTTGCACTCGCGGTTCTTGTCGCTGGGCGTGTCGGTGAGTTCGTCGACGATGGTCGCCGTCATCAGTGACTCGAGCAGGCCTACCACGGCCAACGCGGCGGAATACGGGAAGATGATGGCCAGGGTCTCGAAGTTGAGCGGTACGTCGGGCCACAGGAACACCGGCAGCGTATCCGGCAACTCGCCCATGTCGCCTACGGTGCGCACCATGGAAAAGTCGCCTAGCATGTAGACCGCCGTGAGTACGATGATGCAGACCAGCGGCGACGGCAGCATGCGACCGATGACCGGCACATAGGGGAATAGATAGATGATCCCCAGACCCGCGGCGGTCATGGCATAGACGTGCCAGGTCACGTCGGTCAACTCCGGCAATTGCGCCATGAAGATCAGGATTGCCAAGGCGTTGACGAAGCCCGTGACCACCGAGCGCGAGACGAAACGCATCAACGCACCCAGGCGCAGATAGCCGGCCACGATCTGCAACACCCCGGTCAGCAGGGTCGCGGCGAGCAGGTACTCCAGCCCATGCTCCTTGACCAGGGTCACCATGAGCAGCGCCATGGCACCGGTGGCGGCGGAAATCATCCCCGGCCGGCCGCCGGTAAAGGAAATCACCACCGCCATGGAAAAGGACGCGAAGAGTCCCACCTTGGGGTCGACCCCAGCAATGATCGAGAAGGCGATCGCCTCGGGGATCAGCGCCAACGCCACCACGGCGCCGGCCAAGACGTCCGATCGGACGTTCGAGAACCAACGTTGTTTGATTGATGCGTACATGCTTGTGTCCAGTCGATGAGAAAGGTCAGAAGTTTTAAACGGCGCGTCTGGCGACGGCTCATCCGAGTCACGGGCATCGTGTCATGTGCCAATGTCGAGAATGCGACGAGAACCGAAAAGACGGCCGAACACGGCCCCGCGACGCTGGGTGGCGTCATGTGGAGCCGCGCGGGAGCGGGAAACGCTCCGGGGGAGAGGAAAAACGCTAGGGCGGCGTTGCGCTCATGAAATCAATCGGCCTTGAACGGTCGGTTGCGGGCACATGGCATCATGTGCCCGTGAAAGCGCGGGATTCTACCAACTCGACGCCGCACTTGCACCTTTGGTCGACATGGCGCTTGCGCTGCGCCAGTCGAATCGCGGCCAGCCACGCAATTCGGCGATACGTGCCAGGCGGGCATCGGGCTGCGTGGCATGCGCATGGTCAACATGCTCGAGCAGCGGCAGATCGTTGTGCGAATCGCTGTAGCCCCAGAGGATGTCGGGGCGTGCATGGGCGGCCTCACGCTCGGCGAGCCAGGCCTCCAGCGCCGTCAGCTTACCCGACTGGTAGGTGACGATGCCGGTGGGTTCGCCGGTGAAGCGGCCCTCGGCGTCGAACGCCGGCGGCGTGGCCAGGGCGTCGTCGGCACCGACCTCGCGTGCGATGGGCTCGACCAGATGATACATCGAGGCCGAAATGATCAAGGTGGCGTGCCCCTGGTCACGGTGCCAGGCCAAGCGTTCGAGCGCGCCCGGCATCAGGCGCGGGCGAATCCAGGTCTCGACGAAGGCCACGACCTCGTCGCGTACCGTCTCGCGCCGACGCCCAACCAGCGGCGCCAGTACGAAGCGCAGGTGCGCCTGCATATCCAGCGTGCCAGCGTGATATTGCTGCTCGTGATGCGCCACTTGATCCATGAATGCCTCGCCATCTTCCACCCAGCGGCGCCGCACCAACCAAGCGATCCACAAGCCGGTGCAATCGCCGTCGAGCAGGGTATCGTCGAGATCGAAAATCGCCAGATGGCGGCGGTCAGAGGGCATGGCGCCTGACTCCTAGTAAAAACGAGGCGCCATTCTAACCGCTCGATATGACAGCCGTCTGTCACGCTTCGTTGCCCGGCGTCTCGTCACCCGTCGAGGTACGGCCCGACGACGGGCCGGATGCCATCGCTGCATTCGAGGGTTGGTCTTGCGAAGACGCACCGCCCGCCTTGTTCAAGTGCCCCTTAAAGGCCTCCATGATGTCCATCGGCAGCGGGAACACGATGGTCGACGCGTTCTTGTTGCTCATGTCACTGAGCGTCTGCAGGTAACGCAACTGCAGCGACGCCGAATTGCTGGCCATGACATCGGCGGCCTCGACCAGCTTGTGCGAGGCCTGCAGCTCGCCCTCGGCATGGATCACCTTGGCACGCCGTTCGCGCTCGGCTTCGGCTTGCCGAGCGATGGCGCGGATCATGCTCTCGTCGAGATCGACATGCTTGATCTCGACATTGGCGACCTTGATGCCCCATGACTCGGTCTGGGCGTCGAGGATCTCCTGGATATCGTTGTTGAGACGGTCGCGTTCGGACAGCATCTCGTCGAGATCGTGCTTGCCGAGTACCGAGCGCAAGGTCGTCTGCGCCAACTGGCTGGTGGCGACGCCGAAGTTCTCGACCTGGATGATGGCCTTCTCCGGGTCGACCACGCGAAAGTACAGCACCGCGTTGACGCGTACGGTGACGTTGTCCTGCGAGATGACGTCTTGCTCCGGCACATCCAGCGTCACGGTGCGCAGGTCGACGACCTGCATCTTCTGAATTCCCGGGATCAGCAGCAACAGCCCCGGTCCCTTCACCGCCTGGAAACGGCCCAGGAAGAACACCACGCCGCGCTTGTACTCCGGCAAGATGCGTATCGCCGCAAACAGCAACAGCACGACCAGGACGATCGGCACTAAATAGGCATAACTCGCGTACATGGCGTTACTCCTTCTCGATGAACCCTTCTCGATAAACGATAGCGTGCCCCAGGCGCCGCATGGCGACTAAGGGGTTGCCGTCATTGGCTCGACGATCAGCGTCAAGCCCTCGTTGGATACGATCCGCACCCGCTGACCGCGTGTCACGGGCGATGCACAACGCGCCTGCCAGCGCTCGCCGTGCACCATGACCTTGCCTGGCCCCTGGAAATCCGCCAGCACCGTGGCCTCTTGGCCGATCATTTCCTCCTGACCGCCCTGCGGACGGCGTTGGCGCATCCCTACGAAGCGCATTACCACCCACAACAAGAAGCCAGCGGCCACCAGCGCCACACCGCCTACCAAGGGCCACGCCAGCGCCTGATGCGTGTCGTCCATCAGCATCACCGAGCCGGCGACGAAGGCGGCGAGTCCGCCGAAGCCCAACACGCCGACGCTGGGTACGAACGCCTCGGCCACGACCAGCGCCATGCCCAGGAAAATCAATACCAGGCCCGCATACCCCACCGAGAGCATCTGGAAGGCATACATGGCCAATACCAGGCTGATGGCGCCAATCACGCCGGGAAAGAGTGTGCCCGGACTCAGCAATTCGAAGATCAGCCCGTAGAAACCGATGATCATCAGGAAATAGGCGACGTTGGGATCGGTGATGAAGGCCAGCACCTGAGCGCGCCAATCCGGTGGCTGACGCTCGAGCGTCATATCCTGTGTAGAAAGCGTACGTTCGCCATCGGCCATGACCACAGACCGCCCGTCGAGTTGGGTAAGCAAGTCGTCGAGATCGCCCGCCACGACATCGGCGACGTTCGCCTCCAGGGCCTCGCTAGCCGTGAGATTGGCCGCCTCGCGCACGGCGCGTTCGGCCCACTCGGCATTGCGTCCATGACGCTCGGCCAACGAGCGAATCGTGGCCACCGCATCCTCGAGGACCTTGCGCTCCATCGCCGATGACGACGTCTCCTGATCGTCGCCCTCTTGCGCTTCGTCCGGCGTCGATTCGCCGCCACCTCCGCCGAGCTGCACCGGGGTCGCCGAGCCAAGGTGCGTGGCTGGCGCCATGGCGGCGACATGACTGGCATATAGCAGATAGGTACCGGCACTGGCGGCCCGCGCACCGGCGGGCGTCACATAGCTCACCACCGGCATCGGCGAGGCCAGCATCGCGCGGATCATGTCACGCATCGAGGCGTCCAAGCCGCCCGGTGTATCGAGTTCGAGGATCACCAGCGAGGCGCCAGCTTCGTCGGCACGTTCGAGACCGCGCTGAAAGTAATCGCTGGTGGCGGGGCCAATGCTGCCATCGATGCTCAGCACCACGCCGTGGGGTGCGTCACGCGCGTCGGATTGCGCACTCGCCAGCCACGACAGCCCCAGGCCCGCGAGTACCAGGCAGGCCCATATCAGGCAGCGGCGCATTACGACTCCGTCATTGCGGCGTAGCATCGCGGCTCTCCGAAGCCGAGGCACAGGGCGTAGGGCGCGTCGACCAAGTAGTGGAACCATCGTCCCCGCGACATACACGGCTACCTTCAGGCGTGGTGGAGCGCGCCTCGACGCCTGGCGACGAAGACGCGCTGGGCTGCACTATGATCGATGGGTACACACTGACGCGACCGCGTTCTTCTCGCCACCCAGGTTCACCCCCTCCATGCCAATCGTGACGCTCACGATCGTAGCGTCTGTCCTCATGTCCGGCGCGGTGCGATTCGAGTGGTAGCAAGCGCCCGCTATCGGGATCGTAAACCTTCACACCGTCCGCGTTGGCCGTGGTGATCCCCGCCACCGCCAGTAGCAAGACAATGCGCATCGCGACGGACATTGCATACCCCGCGTGCCGATACCTCGTCATGCTCGTCTCCTCGGGATCGCCGGCCCCCTTCATGGGCCACTTTCGTCAGTCTAGTTCACGTGCACCGCGCAACCATTCCCAGAGTGCCTCACATGCCGGACGCAATACCCGCGCCTGTGGGCGTACCAGCCAAAAGGCCTCGTCAGTGGGCATGCACACGTCAAAAGGCGCCACCAAATCGTCGCGTCCATCGAAGAGGCGCCGGTGGGTCAAGGCGATGCCCGCCCCGCGTGCAGCCAACGCCAGCGTGGCGACCTGGGTATCGCAAATGAACGAAGCACAATGCGCTTCCAGCCCTTCGGACCCGGCCAATGCCAGCCAGCTTGGCCAGCCCAGCGCGAAGCCAGCGGCATGCAACAGGGTATGCCCGGCCAAGTCGTCGGGCGTTTGCAACTCACGGGCCAAGGCCGGCGAGCACACCGGTAACATGACTTCCTCGTTGAGCAGCACCGACTCCATGTCGGACCAGTCACCCTGGCCGTAGCGGATCTCCATGTCCACACCCTCGGCGCCGAAGTCGCCAGGCCAAACGGCGCTCACCACACGAACCGTGATATCACGATGCCGTTGATGGAATCGCGTCAACTCGGTCGCCAGCCAGCCGTTCTGCAAGGCAGGTGTGGCGCGCAGCGTGACCGGCGCATCGGGGTGCGGTCCGAAGACCTCGGCGGTCCCTTCGGCGATACGTGTGAAGGCCTCCTGAATGCTTGGTAGCCAGGCCTGTCCGGCCGGCGTCAACGACAGGCTCCGCGGGTGCCGCACGAACAACGCCTGGCCGAGGCGGTCCTCGAGCAGGCGAATCCGCTGGCTGATGGCCGATTGCGTCACGCCCAGCTCGCGACCGGCCTGAGTGAAACTCAGCGTGCGCGCGGCAGCCTCGAAGGCTTGCATCCAAAGAATCGGTGGCAGGGACATGGTGAACTCGGTGGTCATGGATGTCCGCCCATGATCTTCAATAAGCCACCCATTAGCAAAGCTTAGCCTTAGGTCCGAGATTCATCGTTTGTCTAATGTCGCCATGAGGCGACATGCTAGGGGCCGATTCGCACGACCCAACATCAGGAGGCCGATATGCAGTCCCAGAGCCAATCCCCCGCCGTCGAAATGAGTGAGCTCTTTCCTTATGCACAAGGCCCCGCGCTACGTGCCTGCCACCCTGGCGACAAGGCGCTGGAAGTGACCTGGGATAACGCCGATATCGCGCGTTACAGCTATCGTTGGCTACGCGATCACTGCGCTTGCCCCGAGTGCCGCCACCCGATTACGCGCGAACGCCTCTACATGCCGCTCGAGGACGACGCCTTCCTCAACGCGAGTCCCGACGCCACCATCGAAGACGGCGTGCTGGCACTGCGCTGGGCCGACGGTCACCAGTCGCACTTCGACGCCGGCTGGCTGCATCAGCGCCGCCCTGAGGCACGTGCCGATGACGGCGTTCCGCTCGCCGAAGCCTGGCGCGAAGACTTTGCCCCCGTGCATGTGTCGCATGCCGATATGATGGCCGGTAGCGACGGTCGTCGCGAGTGGCTGACCGCCCTGCTGCGTGACGGCTTGGTGCTGCTCGACGACGGTCCGCGCGAACTCGAAGAAGTCGTGCGTATCACCGAACTGTTCGGGCCGATGCGCGCCACCAACTTCGGCGCCCGTTTCGACGTTCAGTCCAAGCCCAATCCCAACAACGCCGCGTATACCGCCATCGGTCTCGAGCTGCATACCGACCTGCCCAACTGGCGCCATCCGCCGGACATTCAGCTTCTGTATTGCCTGGAAAACGAAGCCGAGGGTGGCGCATCTCTTTTCGCCGACGGCTTCGCCGTGGCCGAAGCCATGCGCCATGAAGTCCCGGAAGCCTTCCTGCGTCTGCGCGATACGCCCATCGATTTCCGCTTTCAGGACGAGGACAGCGATATCGCGGTACGCGCCCCGGTCATCGACGTCGATGCCACGGGCCGCATCCGTGAAGTTCGCTTCAACAACTGGATTCGCGACACCCTACGCCTGCCGCCGGAAGAAGCAGACGCCTGGTACGAGGCGTATCTGATCTTCTGGCAACGTCTGCGCGAGCCGCGCTTCCGCGTCGACTTCGCGCTCGGATCCGGACAGATGGTGGCCTTCGACAACCGTCGTGTACTGCACGGCCGTGGCGCCTTCGATCCCAATACCGGACGCCGTCACCTGCAAGGCACCTACCTGGATATCGACCACCTCGAATCGCATCTACGCGTGTTGGCGCGCCACGCCTCTACCGCCGCGCCCGCTACTCCGACAACATCCACCAATGAAACGGGAGTTTCTTAATGTCTCATTCGCTTCGTCCCTTACTCGTCGGACTACCGCTCGCCGCCGGTATCGGCCTGGCAATGCCGGCTCAGGCAGCCGACACGATCCACTTCGGCGTACCGTCGTGGCCCGGGATTACCGTCAAGACCGAAATCGCCAGCCAGTTGTTGGCGCCCCTCGGTTATCAGGCGAAAACCGATGACATCGGCCTGCAGGTCATCTACCAAGGCATGGAAAGCGGTGATGTGGACGTTTTCCTGGGCGGTTGGCTACCGGCACAAGAGCCGATGCTCACACCGATGGAAGACAAGGGAAGCGTGAAGCGTATCGCCAACAACGTCGATGGTGCGCAAATGACGCTGGCGGTGCCCGAGTATGTCTACGAACAAGGCGTGACCTCGTTCGAAGACCTCGACGAGCACCGCGACATGTTCGACGGCAAGATTCATGGCTTCGGCGCCGGCTCCGCCGCCAGCGAGATCCTCAACAAGGCGATCGATAACGACACCTGGGGACTCGGTGACTGGCAGCTAGTGGATACCAGCACCGTGGGTATGCTCAGCGCGGCGCGCGATTCCATCTCACGCGAGGAGCCCATAGTCTGGGTCGGCTGGACGCCGCACTGGATGAACCTCGAACTGCCGATGCGCTATCTCGACGACAGCAAGAACCTGTTCGGTGAGGGCAACGGCGCCAGCCAGGTGCTGACCCTGATGAGTTCGGACTTCGCTGACGACAACCCCAACTTGACGACATTCTTCAAGAACTTCACTTTTACTGCCGAACAGCAAAGCTGGATGATCAAGGCCTTTGGTCTTGATGAGAAAGAGCTCGGCACTGTGGCCACGACCTGGATCGAGGATCATCCGGATCGCGTCGAGGAAATGCTCGACGGCGTGACCACTACCGATGGCGACGCAGCTTGGCCGGTAGTGAAAGAGGCGCTGTCACTGTAAGAGTGGTCCGCGCCCGACACGGCACGCAAAGTGCCGTGTTTTCCCCGTGCGGGCTCTCACGTATGCTTGGCGCAGTTCACGCATAGAGTGCCCGCATGTCTCGTTCTCTCGGAATTCTCTTCACATTGCTCGGTGTCATGCTCGGCTGTGGCCTGCTCTGGCAATGGCTCGCCATGCACGACATTCTGACCCCGCAAGCGCTGCTCCATCTGCTGCAAAATGCCGCCTCATGGCGCGACGCCCCCTGGGCGCCCCTGGCCGTCATGGGTGTGTATGCCCTCACTTCCCTGGTCGTCTTTCCATTGAGCGTGCTAGTCGCTGCCACCGGCCTGGTCTTCGGCCCCGCCTGGGGCTTCGTCTACGCCATGCTGGGGACGCTATCGGCATCGATCGCCACTTACTGGGTGGGACGGGCACTGGGACGCGACGCACTACTACGCCATGGAGGCCAGAAGCTCAACGGGCTGGCGCGACTCCTCGCGGGACGCGGCGTGCGCACCATGGTGCTGTTCAACCTACTGCCACTGGCACCTTTTACCCTGACCAACATGCTGGCCGGGGCCTGCCATTTGCGTTTTCGCGATTACATGCTCGGCTCCATCTTGGGGATCGCCCCAGGCCTGCTCGGCGTCACCTTGCTGGGAAGTCAGTTAGGGTCGCTGATCACCGCGGAAAGCCGTGAGGGATTGCTGATCGCCGCCGGCGGCATCGTGGTCGCAATTGGTATCTTGTGGGCACTCAAGCGTTATGCCGAGCGGCGTAGCAAGCGCGTGTAACGCTCACCCCGTGAGCGCTCACTTACTGGGAACTTCTTCCTTGGTCTGAACTGCGTCGCGTTCCGGTACGGTTTGAAACACCGAGCGCAACACTCGGCCGCGATGCCGCAACAAACGCCACTCGGCCTCGAGACGCCCACGCACCTTCTCCCAGGCGCCATCATCACGCTCCGCCGCGCTCGCCTCAGCCTCGAGCACCTGACGATAGATGCCCAAGCAGCGCTCGGCACAGCGTCGATCATCGAGCTTATGCGCGCTGTCGAATGCCCCCTGGCGTAACCTGGCATGCAGGGTCGGTTCTTGAAGCGTTTCCAGCGCTTTCGCGAACGTCTCGACATCATCGCTGGGAAGCATGATGCCATTTAAACCGTCGCTCAGGACTTCGCGCACGCCACTGGCATCGACCGCCACCACCGGCAGGCCCGCCGCCATGGCCTCGGCGATGACCATGCCCTGCGTCTCACTGTGCGAGGCGAAGGCAAAGGTATCCATCGCATGATAGGCATCGATCAAGGCTTGGTCGTGCAACTTGCCGGTGTAATGGAAACGATCCGCTACGCCCTCGCGGGCGGCATGGTCGTGCATCACCGTACGGGCTTCACCCTCGCCGACGACCAAGACCCGGGCCTTGGGATGACGCGCCAGGAAACGTGACAACGCCGCGGCCAGAAAACCGAGGTTCTTCTCCATCGCCAGGCGCCCCACATGCCCGATCACCATCGCATCCTCGGGAATGCCGAAGCGCTGACGCCAACGCGCGCCTTCGCCCTGGGCAAAGGCACGCGTATCCACGCCGCTGGGAATCACGCGCACTTTGTCGGGCAACACGCCCCGTTGGGCCAATAGTGCAGCGATACTCTCGCTGGGCGCGATCACTGCATCGCATAACCGCGTGTACTCACTGGATAGCGCGATGGCGAAACGCTGCATGCGCGGCGAGTCGCCGGGCACGTAATGCGTGTAGTGCTCGTAAAGCGTGTGATGGGTAAAGACCAACGGCAGGCCATAGGTCTGCGCCACGCGTGCCGCGGTATCGCCGAGCAGGAAGGGATGGTGGGAATGCACCAGGTCGGGCTCGAATTCCTCGATGGCCTCGTAGAGTTGACCGGGCACTGGCACGGGAAGAGAAAAATCGCTGCCGTTGAAGCGCTGCATGGCCACCACACGCACCACATCGCGCTCGAAACGTGGTTGACCGTCCAGTTTGGGCGCGACGACCAACACGCTGTGCCCCGCATGCTGCAGACACCGCTTGAGACGCTGAACGGATTCACTCACTCCACCCACGGTCGGACAGTAGGTGTTGGTGAACATCAGGATATTCAATCCCTCGACTCCCTATGACCTCGAAAGCGCGACGCCGACCTGGCCCGCCGCAAGGCGGCACATCATAGCAGATAGCATGGCACCAAAGGCCAGCGATGGGGACATTAACGTGATGCGCCGGGCAATTCGGGCACACGGCCGGTCATCTCCGTGATCATGAAATCGATGAACCTGCGCATCCGTACGCTGTCCCGCATACGTCCACTGTAAAGCAGGTAAAAATCCGCGCGAATCCCCTGCCACTGCGGCAACAAGGCCACTAGCTCGCCGTTTGCCAGGTACTCATGGACATCCCACCAGGAGCGCAATAATACGCCGTGACCATCGAGTGCCATCCGCGTCATGGCCTCGGCATCGTTGCTCGCCAGTCGACCGTGAACGCGTATGGCGCGCTGAGTGCGTGTGCCATCGGTGGACTCGAACCGCCATAGCGAATAGTCGGTATCGTTCTCGCGTACGACCAGGCACCGGTGGTGGGCCAGATCCTCAAGCCGTTCGAGCCTCGGGGCGCTGGCTAGATAAGCAGGTGCTGCGCAGAGTACCCGGCGGTTGGTGAGCAACCGCTTGGCGATCCAACGCGCATCTGGCGGCTCACCGACGCGGATGTTGATATCGAACCCTTGCTCGTCGAGTCCCAGCGGGAAGCTGGTCAATTCCAGCAGCAGTTCCAATTGAGGATGGAGCTCGGCAAAGCGCGAGATCAGTGGCGCCACATGGCGCCGCCCGAAGCCGAACGTGGCATTGATTCGAAGCCGTCCCGACAACGAAGCGCCCTGGTCTCGTAGTGAGTTCTCGAGATCCCCCAGGTCACCGAGGATCATCGTCCCACGCGCCAGATAACGCTCCCCTTCGGCGGTCAGGGTCAGCCGCCGCGTAGTGCGTGTAGCAAGCGACACATCGAGTCGCGCCTCCAACTGCATGAGGCGCTTGCTCACCGCCGACAGCGACAAGCCAAGCTCCCGCGAGGCACCGGTCAAGCTCCCTGAACGCGCCACCTGTTGAAAGAAGGCCAGATCATCGAGCGGCGTCACGTCATTCTCCACTTTTATTCAAGAGTGGCTTGCATTATAGCCTGATTATCATCGCGATGGCGCACGCTAGACTCAAGAGAAACACCGAAGACGTACCGTTCCCCCGATTATCGAAGGAGCCTTTCATGAACGCGCACAACATCGCCGTCATTCCCGGTGACGGCATTGGCACCGAAGTCACCCCGGAAGGCGTCCTCGCCCTGAAGGCCGCGGCCCAACGCTTCGACATCGATCTCACCTTCGAAGAATTCGACTTCGCCAGTTGCGACTATTACCTCGCGCACGGCCAGATGCTGCCAGACGACTGGAAAGCCACGCTGTCCCGCTTCGACGCTATCTTCTTCGGCGCCGTGGGGCTGCCCGACAAGGTGCCCGACCACGTCTCGCTGTGGGGATCGCTGCTGCAGTTCCGGCGTGAGTTCGACCAATACATCAATCTGCGCCCTTGCAAACTAATGCCCGGTATCAAGAGTCCGCTGGCCGACCGCCAGCCCGGCGACATCGACTTCTACGTGGTACGCGAGAATACCGAAGGCGAGTACTCGAGCATCGGCGGTAAGATCTTCGAAGGCACCGAGCGCGAAACGGTGATGCAGGAAACCGTGATGACCCGCACCGGCGTCGACCGCGTTCTCAAATACGCCTTCGAACTGGCCAAAAAGCGCCCGCGCGGAAAGCTCACCTCGGCCACCAAATCCAACGGCATCTCGATCACCATGCCCTACTGGGACGAGCGCGTGAAAGCCATGCACGCGTTCTATCCGGAGATCGACGTGGATCAGTTCCACATCGACATCCTGACCGCCAATTTCGTGCTCCATCCCGACTGGTTCGACGTGGTCGTGGCCAGCAACCTGTTCGGCGACATCCTCTCCGATCTGGGCCCAGCATGCACCGGCACCATCGGCGTCGCGCCCTCGGCCAACATCAACCCCGAAGGCGCCTTTCCCAGCCTCTTCGAACCCGTCCACGGCAGCGCGCCGGATATCGCCGGTCAAGGCATCGCCAACCCCATCGGTCAGATCTGGTGCGGTGCCATGATGCTCGATCACTTGGGTCATGAAGAGGCCGGCAAGGCCATGCTCGATGCCATCGAAGCGGTCCTCGCCAAGGCCGACCCCAACGTGCTGACGCCCGACCTCAAGGGCCAAGGCACGACTCGGGATCTGGCACAGGCGATCATCGAGGCGATCTAAGAGGCGCGTGGGTCGCACAAGCCTCGCGAGTCGCCTAAGGTAGATGGGCACGTGGCACGACAAGCCACGGCCCAGACCGTAATCGCTCCAGGGAGAGGACCATGACGATATTCGAAGCACTGCGTGAAAGTCACGACAGGCAGCGCACCTTGCTCGACCTGCTGGTCAAGACGCACGGCGATAGCGAGGGCCGCGACGAATTATTCAACCGCATACGCGCCGAGCTGGAACATCATGCGGGAGCGGAAGAGCGCGCGCTCTACATCCCCATGATGGAGCACGACATGACGCAGGAAAAAGCCCGCCACAGCGTGGCCGAGCATCATGAGATCGACGAACTGATCGAGACCCTGCAACAGACCGATTACAGCTCACCGGCCTGGCTAGCCACGGCACGCCAACTGCAGGAAATGGTCACGCATCATCTCGACGAGGAAGAGCAGGAAGTCTTCCAACTGGCCGGTCGCGTCTTCGACGATGCGACCAAGCAGTCGCTGGCCGACACCTACCAGCAAGAGATGCAACGCCTGGCATCTTGAGAGAAAGACTGAACGCCACGCCATAACACGAACACCCGGCGAGATATCCTCGCCGGGTGTTCGTGTCTTTCGCCATCGCAGGTCGCAAGGCGAACGTTACAAGATCGGTATCAGCGGTCCGATGCTACGCGGAAGCGCACCACGGCCTGATAAAGATCGCCTGCTTGCGTTTCGAGCGAACCGGCAGCACCCGCGGCCTGCTGTACCAGCGCCGCATTTTGCTGCGTGACCTGATCCATCTGCGTCACGGCCTGATTGACCTGCTCGATCCCCGAGGACTGCTCTTGCGAAGCAGCGGAGATTTCGGCCATCAAGTCGCTGACACGCTGAGCGCCGTCGCGGATCTCGCCCATCGCGCTATCGGCCTGGTCGACGAGCTCGGCACCAGCATTGACGTGGCTCACCGAGCCTTCGATCAATGACTTGATATCGCGCGCAGCATCCGCGCTGCGGCTGGCCAGGTTGCGCACTTCGCTGGCGACTACCGCGAAGCCACGACCCTGCTCGCCGGCACGCGCCGCTTCCACCGAGGCATTGAGCGCCAGCAGATTGGTCTGGAAGGCGATGTCATCGATCATCGAGATGATATCGGCCACCTTGCTGGAACTGCTGCGGATCTCGCCCATGGTGCTCACCACCTGGGAAATCACCTCCTGGCCATGCGCCACCGACGCCGTCGTGGCATCCGACACCTTATTGGCCTGGTCAGCGTTTTCCGCGTTCTGCCGCACGGTCGCCGTCAACTCTTCCATGCTCGACGCGGTTTGTGCCAGCGAGGCCGCCTGCTCCTCGGTCCGCGCAGAAAGATCGTTGTTACCCGTGGCGATCTCGCGCGCGCCTTGGTCGATGGCTTCCCCGGATTCACGGATACGCGCGATCGTCTTGCTCAACTCGAGGCGCATGCGCTCGATGGCATACATCAGGCTGTGCGTATCGCCGTCGCGCAATGCGGTGGGCGTGGTCAGATCGCCTTCGGCGATACGCCCCACGACGCGGGCGGCTTCATCCGGCTCGCCCCCCAGGCTGCGATAAACGTTGCGGATCACCAACAGGAAGGCCGCGGTCAGGAGACCACCCGCCACCAGCAAGACCAGCGCGTACTGCCACAACTTGTCGATGAAGGCCGACTGAATGTCGTTGGTGTAGACACCCGCCGCCATGTTCCAGCCCCAGGGTTTGAAACGTTCGACGTAGCTGAGCTTGGGAAACAGCGCATCACTGCTAGCATCACGCGAGGAATACGGCAGATAGCCGCTGCCCTCTTCGCCAAGCGACGCCAGATCACGATACACCGCGACGCCGTTGGGATCCTCGTAGTCCGACATGTCCGAGCCCGCGTCACGGCGCGGGTGATAGACGAGTTTCGCGTCGGCATCGAAGACGAAGACATAATTGTCGCGATCGGCGCCGAAGCGCATCGCGTCGAGATCCTCGGTGGCCCGCGCCTTGGCCTCTTCTTCACTCAACTCGCCCGCCGCAACCCGATCTGCGTAGCCATCCAGCAAGGTATGCACCATGCCGATGGTGTTGGAAAGCGCCGCCTTACGCTCGTCGAACATCGTATTTCTGCTCTGCCACGCCATGCTGACCACGATGGCGATCATCACCAGCCACATCAGTGCTAGCGTCAGCCACAACTTGCGCTTGAGTGTCCACTGCGTACGTGTCGTCTCCGCATGCGAACCGTGCGAAACCACCGGCGCCGTCGGTTCACCCGCGTGAGCGACCACGTTCGAATTAGCCATTAACCCCCCTTGACCCTTATTGCGTCTTCACAATCGATGACGAAGGGGTTATCGGCCGGACACGGGAATTCTTGATAGACACGATGCATGGTGAGGGCCCACTTCGTCCCGAGTGCCGAGCTGGCCATGTCTCACCCATTGGTCGAATAGGTTCAACATACGTGCATATTAGTTCTACATTCAAAAGACAGGGACCCGTCACACATCAAACTCAACGAATGCAAAGGATCTTCACGCCATGCAGATGGGACGTCGCCAATTCCTCGCCACCTCCAGCGCCCTGGCCGCCACGGCCAGCTTCGCGCCAACGCTATTGGCACAAACCAAAGGAGCCAGCACACCGCAGCGTTATCCGGACGAGACCTGGGAAGTGCTCGATGATCGTTTCAAGCCTTATTACGTCTTCAACACGCCGCTGGAACGACAATGGACCGGGGGACTTTGGCTCGAAGGCCCGGCCTGGAACGCCGTGGGCCGCTACGCCGTGTTCAGCGACATCCCTCGCGCCCGGCAGATGCGCTGGGATGAAGCCACGGGAGAAGTCAGCGTGCTGCGCGAAGGCGTCGGTCATTCCAACGGCAATACCTTCGACCGTTGGGGGCGCCTGGTAGCATGTGAGCACTCACCCGCGCGCGTGGTCCGCTATGAATGGGATGGCAGCGTCACGACCCTGGCCGACCAGTTCCAGGGCAAGCGCCTCAATGCGCCCAACGATCTGGTGGCTCTCGACAACGGGGGTATCTTGTTCACCGACCCCGGCTACGGCGCACACGTGGACTATGAAGGCCATAAGCGTGAGCTCGAGCTCGATCCAGCGATCTACTACATCGACGACGACCTCGACGAACCACGCTTATTTTCCGATGCGCTCTACAAGCCTAACGGCATTGCGCTCTCCGCCGACAAACGCACGCTCTACGCCAGCGACACCGCGCCGTCCCACTATCCTGACCAGCCGGCCACCATCTCGCGCTGGCGCCTGGCAGAGGACGGCACCGCGCAAGGCGAACGTGAGACGGTGATCTCGAGCAAGGACGAAGGCTACGACGGCATCACGCTGGATCAGGACGGCAATATCTGGGCCGGCGTGTCAGGCGGGGAAGGCAAGGACGGAGTCTCGGTATTCACCCCCGACGGCGAGCGCTTGGCGCGTATTCTGTTACCCGAAGTCTGCGCCAACCTCTGCTTCGTGGGCGAAGACCGCAACCGCTTGCTGATGACGGCCAGCCAGTCGATCTACACGCTCTATACCGGTGCCAGGGGCGCCTGAGCAGCGTCTCTCGTGCATTCGACATCCGCCCGGTTTTCATGAAACCGGGCGTTTCGTGCTGTCCGGCAACCCGTGATGGCCTAACGTGAGTACCGAGGCACGCTGCGAGACTCAGAAGCTCGCCTGGATCGTGGTGCCGGCGACCCAGGCGTTGTCGACTGAATCCACCGCCGACGGGTTGACCACGTACTGCAGGTTGGGGCGCAACGCCAAGTAGTGGGTCAGGTTGAAGCTGTAATAAATCTCGGCATCGTACTCGTGGCCCTGGCGCGGCAGTGGCGAGGATAAACCCGCTGGTGTGGCGTTGTAGTAATCAACGTAGTCGTTGACGTCGTCATTGACGTGGAGATAAGCCAACCCGATGCCGGCGTCATCCTGCGGGCGAGCATCGAACGGCCCCTTGTAGGTCGCACCAATCGAAACGTAACGATCGATACCCGCCGTATCGCCGTGGTTGGCATTGCCCATGCTGAATAGCGTCAACCCGCGATCGGGATTGCCGCCGCGCGTCGTCACCTGCTGCTGCACCACGTAGTAGAGCCCGGTATTGGTATCGCTGGTCTCCGTTGCCGGGCCATCGCCATAGGCGCGATTCTCGACATTCTGTGTGTAGAAGCCGAGCTTGTAGGCGCCTTCCATGCCATTCAACGTCGGGGTATACCCGAGCTCCACCGGGAAAAGCGTGCCTTCGGCGCCACTGGTGCGCAGATCGAAGCCGTTGTCGTTCTCCAGATTGCTATCATTGATATTGAAGGCCCCCAACTGGGCATACCAATCGGACGCGACGTTCGTACGGATCACCGCCGCCCACTGCGAGATCGGCCAGTTATAGATATTGTTGCCCCAGTTGCCCGGCTGCGCCCCGCCGAACGCCAGGTTCTGGAAGTTGCTGTCGATGGTGGCGAAATCATCGCCGAAGGGAATCCGCCCCAGTTTGATAGCCAAGGCGTCGTCGAAGAACCGCTGGCGATACCAGAACTGCGTCAGTCGCGTGACCGGCCCGCGCCCCTGCACTTCCTGCACGTTGGAGCCACCGACCGTCGCGTCCGGGTCGCTGAGCCGGTCGTTGGCCGTATGGCCATTGCGGTTGACCATCGTTATCTGGAACTCCGCGTCGGGAATACCGGCCAGCTTGTCGAGGTCGACATTAGCACCGACGGCGAACTGATCGGCGTATTTGGTCACGTGGCTATCGCGGTAGCCTCCGTCGAGAATGGTGGCGGCCTCGCCGACGTAGTCGAAACTGAAAGCAACGCCGGCGTCTTCCAGCGCCGTGCGCTCTCCGCCCCAATCACCGAACATATAAGGGGAATCCGGCGCGAAGGCCGAATAGGCGTGGGCTGTACCGGCGATCAGGAAGCTGCCGATGATGACGAGTGGCGCGCCACCTGCGCGAAGTCTGCCGAACGTGCGCGAGGTCATGATGTTTCCATCCTCTTTTAGTTAGCGTGTTATAAATAGCACGTTAATAATATGCTCGAATACGGCATCATGAAAGCCTCCCTTGTCCTCACAGCCCTCTCTTGCTCTCAGACGTCGTCGCTCATCTTCAGCGACACGGTTTTCATCTTGAGACCGGGCATTTTCATTACGCCGACCTCCCCTCTTGTGATGGTGCGCCCGGTTCGTACTGTAGGGGTATCGACGGTGCTAATGCCGTATTAGCGATGCTTGAAGCCACGCTTCGCCCGCGTACGGCTCTCGCAACGGCACAAAGCTAAAATGGGACGGGCCTCGCAATAACGCGTACCGCACAACAACAGAAGAGCAGGCGCACGACATGACCAACCAAGAGTTCTTCGCCCAGTTATGGGATGACTACGTCGCCATGACGCCCCAGGCGCAGCACATTCACGATGCTTTTCTGGCCGACGGCGAAACGATCATCAACGACCACGTCGCGTTTCGTACCTTCGACCGAGGGCCCATTCGCCTGGAAGCACTCGAACCGCATCTACTGGCGATGGGCTACACCCGCTTTGCGCCCTACGAGTTCGAGGCCAAGAAGCTGCGCGCCTTCGGTTACCTGCCGCCCAGCGACGACCAGCCACGCGTATTCCTCTCCGAGCTCAAGTGCGACGAGCTTTCTGCCCAAGCACAGGCCAGCATCGATGCGCTGATCGCGCAGATCGACCCACAGCAAGTCACATCGCCCGAGGTACTCTGGGCCGGCCGGTTATGGGAAGCCCCGAGCTTCGAGACCTACCAGCAGTTGATGGCGGAAAGCGAATACGCCGCCTGGCTATCGATCATTGGCCTACGTGCCAACCACTTCACCATCAGCGTCAATCGCTTCACGCAGTACGACACGCTGGAAAAGGTGCTCGCGAAAGTCGAGGACCTGGGCATCGGCATCAATGACTCGGGCGGCCGCATCAAGGGCTCGCCCGAGGTCCTGCTCGAGCAGGGCTCGACGCTGGCCGACCGCCAGCCGTTCACCTTCGCCGGCGGTCAGACGGAAGAAATCCCGACCTGCTACTACGAATTCGCCAAGCGCTATCACGACGATGACGGCCAGCTTTATCAAGGCTTCGTCGCCGCCAGCGCGGACAAGATCTTCGAATCCACCGATGTGCGCGGCGAGCGCTCCGCGGGGCGTTGAACATGCTCGACGACTGGCTCGCTTCGAGTCTCGACGCTGATCCCGTCGAGCCGCACGAAGGACGCAGTGGCAAGGTGCCCGGCGGGCGCTATCGCCTGCATGCGCCCGGCGTACTCGAACTACTCCCCGATGAACTCGCCCCCGAGGCGCAGGCATGCGTCGTCTCGGCGGGCATCCACGGCAACGAGACCGCCCCCATCGAGCTCGTCGGCGCATGGCTGGCGCGCCTCGAGGCCGGCCAGCTCAGACTAGGCGCGCCGGTACTGGTGATTCTTGGCAATCTCGAGGCGATTCGACAGGGCGTGCGCTTTTGCACCACCAACCTCAATCGCCTTTTTCAGCGAGGCCTGGACCTGGAAGGTGACGAGCCCGACCGCGCTCGCGAGCTGATGGCCGTCGTCGATGCCTTCTTCGCGCGCCATACCTTGCCGCGCGTGCATTACGACATGCACACCGCGATTCGCGACAGCCGCTATCCGCGCTTCGCCGTCGAGCCCTTCGCCGACGCCGAGACCGACCCCGCGCAATGGCATGGACTGGCCGCCGCCGGTATGCAGGCGGCCTTGCATCAGCATCGCCATAGCTGGACCTTCTCGCATTATTCCAAGCATTATCACGCCGCGCAGGCGTTCACGCTGGAACTCGGCAAGGTGCGCCCCTTCGGCGAGAACGACCTCGACGCGCTGGCGGGAATGCTCACACTGCTCGAGGCATTGCTCGAGGGCCGTCAGATGCCATCGGGAAATCTCGAAGAGGTGCGTTTCTTCCGCGTCGTCAGCGAACTGATGCGCCAGTCGCAGGACTTCTCGCTGTGCTTCTCTGAGGAAACGCCTAACTTCACCGAATTCGCCGTGGGCACCCAGCTCGCGCATGATGGTCAGGCTGGCGACACCATCGTCGAAGAGGCACCGGTGGCGGTGGTGTTCCCCAATGCCCAGGTGGAACTCGGCGCACGCGCGGCGCTACTGGTGCGCGCGTGCCCACCGCCGACATGACATGACGCTTCCCAACCCCGTTCCCGCCACCGTGCGCTACGTGGGCGGGAGGATGTAGCACAATGACAACAACGACAGGACGATTTTCATGCACAAGACGACGCATCCATACGACAAACGTCGTATCATCGGCCGCCAAATCGAGTCTGCTCGGTCGCCCGCGGCCTGCTAGAATCGCTCCCTTTTTGCGCTAGCTGCCCCAAGGTTGTCACACCACGCTCTTTGGCTTCTTCATCGCCACCCGGTGTGCCGACCGTGACTTACCGCCACGTTTGGAGCTTTTCATGGCTGATACGCCCATTCCCCTCGAAGTGCGAGACATCACCAAGCGCTTCGGTGACAACGAAGTCCTCAAGGGGCTCTCCCTCACCGCCCACAAAGGCGACGTGATCACGCTGATCGGCGCCTCCGGTTCCGGCAAGAGCACCTTTCTGCGTTGCATGAATCTTCTCGAACAACCCAATGAAGGCGAGTTGATCGTGCATGGCGAGAACATCGCCTTCAAAACCACGCGTCGTGGCCGCGAGCCCGCCGACTGGAAACAGGTCGAGCGCATCCGCGCCAAGCTTTCGATGGTCTTTCAGAGCTTCAATCTCTGGGCCCACATGACACTGCTGGAAAACGTCATCGAAGCGCCGATCCACGTGCTCGGCAAGCCGAAGCGCGAAGCCATCGCACACGCCCGCGAACTGCTTGACCGTGTGGGGCTGCTCGATCACGCCGACTACTATCCGGCGCAAATGTCCGGTGGCCAACAGCAACGCGGTGCCATCGCCCGTGCCTTGGCCATGGACCCTGAAGTGATGCTGTTCGACGAGCCGACCTCGGCGCTCGACCCCGAACTCGTCGGCGATGTGCTCAAGGTCATGCGCGACCTCGCTGAAGAGGGACGCACCATGATCGTGGTGACCCACGAGATGAGCTTCGCCCGTGATGTCTCCTCGCAAGTGATCTACCTGCATCAGGGCATGGTCGAGGAAATCGGTCCGCCGAAAGAGGTCCTCGACAACCCGCAGTCGGACCGCCTCAAGCAGTTCCTGGCTCCGAAGCACTGACGCCCGACGGGAGAAAATCGCATGATCGACCTGCAGGGCTACGGCCCCCGGCTTCTCGAAGGCGCCCTGGTCACCTTGGAAGTGGCTGTGCTGTCGTTGTTGCTGGCTTTGATCCTCGGCCTGCTCACCGCCAGCGCCAAGCTGTCACGCCACTGGTTGTTCCACCGCATCGCCACGCTCTACACCACACTCATTCGCGGGGTGCCCGATCTCGTCTTGATGATGCTGCTGTTCTTCGGCGGCCAGATAGGCGTCAACATGATCACCGACTGGCTCTACTACGAATTCGATGTGGATATCTTCATCAACATCAACGAGTTCATCGCTGGCGTGGTGACCATCGGTTTCATCTTCGGCGCCTATATGGGCGAGACGTTTCGCGGCGCCTTCCTGGCCGTCGACAGCGGCCAGCTCGAGGCCGGACGCGCCTACGGGATGTCCAACCGGCTCATTTTCCGGCGCATTCAATTTCCGCAGATGATGCGTCACGCCCTTCCCGGGCTGGGCAATAACTGGATGGTACTGCTCAAGACCACCGCGCTGGTCTCGGTGATCGGACTTTCCGACATGGTGCGTATCGCCGCCGAGGCGACCAAAGCCACGCACGAGCCGTTTTTGTTCATGATCCCGGTCGCCGTGGTGTATCTACTGATCGCCAGCGTTTCGGAGTGGATCGTCGCGCGGCTGCAAAAACACTATAACGTCGGTTTCGGGGAGGCGGACGAATGGAACAACTAAACGCCTGGTTCACCGAACTACTCTCGGGCAATGCCATCTTCACGGCCAATACGCTCGGCTACTACCTCGACGGGTTGGGCAGCACCGTGCGCCTGGTGTTTCTGTCTCTGATCATCGGCTTGGTGCTGGCGGTACCGCTCGCCATCGCACGGGGCTCGCGTCGCAAGTGGATCAAGTGGCCCGTGTTCCTCTACACCTATGTGTTTCGTGGCACCCCCCTGTTGATCCAGCTGTACCTGATCTACTACGGCGTGGTGTTCATCGAAGGCATTCAGGACACCTTCTTGTGGGCGATCCTCAAGGACGCCTTCTACCCGGCGCTGATCGCCTTCACGCTCAACACCGCCGCCTATACCACCGAGATCTTCCACGGCGCGATCAAGGCCACCCCGCGCGGTGAGATCGAAGCGGCGCGCGCTTACGGCATGTCACGCGCGCTGATGATGCGGCGCATCATCATGCCTAGCGCCTTCCGGCGCGCCCTGCCGGCCTACGGCAACGAGGTGATCTTCATGCTCCACGCCAGCGCCATCGCCAGCGTGGTCACGATCATGGACCTCACCGGGGCCGCACGGTTCGTCTATGCACGCTTCTACGCGCCCTTCGATGCCTTCCTCTTCGTGGCGGCGATTTACCTGTGCCTGACCTTCGCCATCCTGTATCTCTTCCGCTATCTGGAAAAGAAACTCCTGGCGCATCTCAAACCGATCAACGGGTGACATCCGGCCTGCCGCGGCCCACGTCATGGCACGCGGCAGGCCACACCCGCCGAACGACATCCCAATGAGACTTACCATGAAAAAGCTCCTGGCGCTGACTCTTCTAGGCGTGGTCATGACGACCGCCACCGCTCAGGCCCGCGATACCGACGAAGTACGCCTGGCCATCGACGTGCCTTACGAACCTTTCGTCTACCGCACGCCAGCAGGCGAGCTGGAAGGTTTCGAGATAGATCTCGGCAACGAACTGTGCAAACGCGCCAACCTCAACTGCACCTGGGTCGAGCAATCCTGGGACGGCATCATCCCCGGCCTGCTCTCGCGCAAATACGACGCCATTCTCTCCTCGATGGCCATCACGCCCGAGCGTGAAAACCAGGTACTGTTTTCGATTCCCTACTACAACACCCCCAGCGTCTGGATCACGCGTCGCGATCGCGACATCGACATCAGCGACAAGGACGCGCTCGAAGGGCTCAGCGTCGGCGTGCAGCGCGGCACCATCCGCGATAGCTATGTCACGCAGATGTACGGCGACACCCTCGATATCCACCGCTATTCATCCTCCCAGGACGTCGCCAACGACCTGATCTCCGGGCGCCTGGACTTGTCCTTCGAGGACTATCCCCTCGCCGTGGATACCTTCCACTTCAAGGATGACGACAGCGAATTCAAGAAGATCGGCGAGAGCATCAAGAAGCCCGTCTCGATCTTCGGCAAGGGCGCGGCCATGGCGTTTCGCAAGCGCGATAAGGAACTCGCGGAGAAATTCAATCAGGCCATTCGCGACGTCTATGCCGACGGCACCTACGAAAAGCTGATGAAGCAATACTTCGACTACGACCTGTCGCTGCCCGTCGGCGAAAAATGACCGTTTGCCGGCGGCAAAACGCCGCCGGCATTCACGAGGACACCCCATGCAACACCATGCCCATCCTCTGCTGAGTCCCGTCCCCGGGACTCAGCGCAGCCTGGAGAGTTTTCACTTCGGCCCCGCCGAGGCGGAAAAGCGTGTCTACATCCAAGGCTCGCTGCATGCCGACGAACTCCCCGGCATGCTGGTCGCCTGGACCCTCAAGCAGCGCCTGAAAGCGCTGGAAGAGGCCGGACAGCTCAAGGCGCACGTCATCGTGGTGCCGGTCGCCAACCCCATCGGGCTCGACCAGCAACTGATGGACATCCCTCTGGGGCGCTACGATTTCGAGAGCGTCAGCAACTTCAATCGGGGCTATCGCGACGTCACCGAGCGCATCGCCGAAGGGCTGGAAAGCGCGCTGACGCAGGATGCCGAACACAACCGGGCCGAAATACGTCGGCGCTTCATCGCCACCCTCGATGAACAGCCGGCCACCACGGCCTACGAGTCCCTGCACCTGACGCAGCAACGCCTGGCCTGCGACGCGGATTTCATTCTCGACCTGCACTGCGATTTCAACGCCGTCGAACACCTCTACACCACCCCGGCGGCATGGCCCTACTTCGAGCCCCTGGCGCGTTATTTCGGCGCCAAAGCCAGCATGCTCGCCACCGACTCCGGCGGCGGCTCGTTCGACGAGTGCTTCACCCTGGTCTGGGAGCAAATGCGCGAGCACTTCGGCGACCGATATCCGATCCCCTACGGCAGCCAATCGATCACCCTCGAACTACGCGGCCAACAGGATGTCGCCCGCGACATCGCCGAACGCGATGCCGACGCGATTCTCGACTGGATGCGCTACCACGCCCTGATCGACGGCGAAGCACCGCCCCTGCCGGCGCTGGCGTATCCCGCCACCGAACTCGCCGCCATGGACTTTCTCCGCGCCCCCGCGGGCGGCGTCGTGGTCTTCCACCGCACGCCGGGGGAAGAAGTCAAAAGCGGCGACCTGATCGCCGAGATCATCGACCCCATCAGCGACGCCGTACACCCCGTGCGTGCCGAGCAAGACGGCATGTTCTACGCTCGCACCCAGCGCAGAATGGCCACCGCCGGCATGATCGTCGCCGACGTCGCCGGCCACCACGCACACCGCAGCGGCTACCTGCTCGCGCCGTGAAATAGCACCAAAGGCAGAAATAACCACCGACAAAGGGTACCCCACGGTGCCCGTTGCTTCACAAGTAAGCTAACACTTACTCCCTCTCCCACGATTGCTAAGCATCCTTATAAATCCACGAACTGCATCGATAAGCAGCGCCTTATCGGCTTTGCTGACAGACCTCATCCCGCCTAGTATGAATCTCTAAGGTCGCTTAGACGGCTCGAAAAAATAACCGATACGCACGGGACTACCGCATCAACACAATATGCAGTGGCCTGGGCGGTAGCGTGCCTGCTGACCGCACCCGACGCCCCAAGCGTGACGGAAATCGTCAAAAGCAGCAGGCACGCGAACTCTGCATAACGCGCCGAATCATTCTTAGCATGGCTTAAAATCAATGAGTTAGGTGCGTAAGGGTAAGCTAGATAAGGTTTATTGAACGCGCGCGCTCGTTCAAGTAGCAAAATGAGCGCGCTAGCTAATACCTGTTACAAAGGCACTGATCCGTACAAACCTTACAGACTGGCCGATCAACACTGTGCTATACTGAAGAGAAGATAAAAAAGGCCTAAAAATTCATGCAACGTATTGATATTAAAAGACCTTCGGAGGTAGAGAATGGCAAAGCTGCGAAAAGCTAGACTAAATCGAAGCTCGTCAGAAGATTATCGGTTCATCAAGGTCAATGGCGAGATGACCAAGGTTAGAGTCAGCGCGGCAGATTCTGCGTTTGAAGCTGCGATGAAAGTGCGCAATGGGAAGCGTAAAGACTTAGATAAGGAACTTCTGATTCATGGTGTCACAAGCTAACACAAGCTCGCATCCCGATTACAATCATATCTTTGAGAAGTTAGTAGTTGAGACACAGCCTGATTCCAAAGATCGCTTAATCGGGATGCTTGCATATGCTGATTACAAAGAAGAAAAGTATCAGTGGAAGGAGCAGTATCGGAAAAGTCAGAATGTTGACGCAATCCCAGCAGATGACGTCAGTAAATTTTTATTGGCTTACCATGATGGCAAGCTGGATAAATTGCGCGGCGATGCAGAAGAAGTGCTATATGTTTTTGCAGAGCATTACGCAGAAAAACGAGTAGAAGAAGCCTATAAAGAAGCTCTAGAAAGCGATTTGCTGGCTCAAGTAAAATCTCAAAAAGACGGCTGGTGGGTCTCTGGAGTAAAGGGAGCATTTGGCTCCTTATTTTTTGCGACACTCGCCATCATTGTTTCCATACTTTTTTCAGTTGCGAGCCCTGATTCTAACTATGGAAAGTTAGTTCAATTTGTTATTGGAAATAAAGATTTTTTAGTGTTGGAGAAAAATGACTGTAGACTAAAGAGTTCCGATATTGATTGCAAAGCCAACAACAATGCAGTTCAGTAATTTCCATTCCTTATACTATCCTTGTAACAATTACAGTCACAGCGACGTCTACTACATTGCGGCTTCGCCTCCATTCCGTAGCCGCGCGTGCTGTTGGCGTTAGGTCTTAATCTGGGCTCACTATGATCTTCAAGAAGAATTTACCGCCTCTAGCGCACTTTCGTCGATTTGTAGCGGCCAAAGAGTCATGGGACGTGGTCTGGAAGCAGCTTGAGTTCAGGCCAAAAACCACGCACCCTACCTTGCGCAAACAGAGCATCGATGCGGCGCTGGAAGCCGCCGTTGCAAGTTCATACTCGCTGCTGGCGGTAGAATACTTTGACATTATCGCGGCCAAAGATAAGCGGCTTGTCGACATTGCAGGCGAAGAACCTATTTTGCTTGAGTGCTTAGCATTTGCGTCGTCTGTTGTATGCAACGGAGTCAATCCAGAAAGCGACGAGTACGAGTTGCTGCTTGATTCCAGACAGTCGATAGTGCCATCTTTCAATCAAATGTCACTGCTCAACACAGATGAAATCGAGAACGCCATTCTATCGAGGTTCGATCTATATGACAAAGCATCATCAGCGACAGATAGAGAAGCTTATCTTTCGTCTTCGAATGCAAGAGTGCTGACATACATTGCCGGTGGCGAGCACTTTTCACGCATAAAGATCCGCTATGAAGACTCTCCCGATCTGGCGTACTGCATGGCATCCCAAGAGTTTGTATCTCATGTCGACGTCAAGCTGAAAGAAATGTTCAGTCGAATCGTCAAGCGGGAAATGGATGAGGAATACGACTTTGAGACCTAACAATTCATTCAAGCCGACGCTGGACTTCCCCCACTCTAGTGGACACTTCTGGCCTATGATTAGTGCATAGGAGGGAGCGCCATGAGCAACCAACGTTACACTCCTGTATTCGTACACAGGTAATTCTCATGGCAAGAGTTCGCGTCGATGAAGATATATCCAGCCGCTGTCTGAGTTGCGGGCGGACGTTGCCCCGTTTGTAAAGCAGATCCATGAACCCCGTCACCCTATGGTGTTAACACAGAGGGGACGTGGCGTTGGCAGAAGATGACCAGCGGCTACCTACAGACATCCACACCCGCTTCCTCTACCAGCCACGCGACGCTAGGCATGGCGGCAGCGCTTCGATATGCTGCAAGACGTGAAACTCAGGGCTGCTCACGAGGCGGCTCCATAACAACACACTGCAAATTCCGTAGAGAGCTTTCCATGAAAAAATTGCTGACCATCACCCTTCTCGGTAGCGCCCTGCTGGCTGGCAGCGCCGTCGCTCAGGACACCTTGCGTATCGGCGTCGACGTGCCTTACGAGCCGATGGAATACCGCACGGCCGACGGTGAACTCACCGGCTTCGACATCGAGCTCGGCAACGCCATCTGCGAAGAGATCGACAGGAAGTGCGAGTGGGTCGTGCAGGCGTGGGACGGCATCATTCCGGGCCTGATGGCGCGTAAGTACGACGCGATCATGTCCTCGATGACCATCAACGAAGAACGCAAGGGAACCGTGCTCTTCTCCGACCCGTACTTCCAGCCGCCCTCCGCGTGGTTCACACCGCAAGACAGCAGCATCGACTTCCCGGCCAAGCAAACGCTCGAAGGCAAGACCATCGGGGTGCAACGCGGCACATTGCAGGACAACTACGTCACCGATATGTTCGGCGACGCGGCCGAGATCAGCCGTTACTCCACCGCCGATGACCTCGTCCTCGACATGGACGCCGGTCGTGTCGACATCGCCTTCCTGGACTTCCCGGTCGGCAAGTCCACCCTGCTGGATAGCGAAGAAGGCGATTATAAAGTCGTCGGCGAGATGATCACCGAACCCAAGAAGTATTTCGGCGAAGGCTTCGGCATTGCATTCCGCAAGCGCGATCAGGAGCTGGCAGACCAGTTCAACGAGGCGCTGGCGACCCTGAAGGACAACGGCACCTATCAGGAACTCTACAACAAGTATTTCTCTGAAGAAGCCAAGTAAGACGGCGTCGATACAACCAACGTCACGCCAAAGGGGCGGCCTACGGGTCGCCCCTTTGCGTTACGGCAAACGCTCAGGACGTACCTTTCGCGGACGGGGCGAAACGCGCGATGAAACGCGCCATTGCCGGCCCCAGTAGCACCACCGTGAAGAGCCGCAATGTCTGTAGCGCCACCACGAGACCCAAATCGGCATGCGTGTCGATGGCGATGATGGTCATCGAGTCGAGCCCGCCAGGGCTGGTCGCCAGGTAAGCGGTGATGAAGCTCGTGTCCATGAGCCCTACCATCAACAGCGCGGAAAGCGCACATAACCCAATCAGCACTATCGACGCCATGACCATCTTGCCCAGCGAGCGAGCCACAGTCGCCAGCGCGTCGCGGTCGAAGCGCAGCCCCACATAGACACCGATGAAGCCGTAAGCCAGCATCAGCAAGGGTGCCGGCATCGACAGCGTCGCCCAACCGGCGAGATGCAGCACTGTGCCGATGAGCATCGGCCCCAGCAAGGCGCCCGCAGGCAAGCGGCGATCGCACAGCCAGACCCCGCCGACGATGACCGCCAAGGTGATCGCCAAATCGACCGTTCCCGCCAGGTCGTCAGGAAAGCCGCCCCCGCCACGCGATGGCGTATCGCTCACCCCCAGCCAATGGCTCACCAGGGCCCCCACGAGCACCACGCACACCACTCGCACGTATTGCATCGCCGCCACGATACGCGGGTCGGTATCTTCGCGCTCCTCAGCCATCGCCACCATCGCCGCTGCCGCGCCCGGCGTGGTGCCCCAGGCCGCCGTGCTGCCCGGAAGCCCGCCGTAACGCACTAGAACGATCCCCACCAGCAGACTAAGCAACAGCGTAATGGCCGTGGCCAAAAGCATCACCAGCCAGCCATCGAGGATCGTCATCAGCACGCTCATCGTCATGGCATGCGCGATCAACACGCCGACCGTGCCTTGGCCGAGCTTGAAGCAGCGTCTCGGCAGACGCAGACCGCTGCCGCCGATACCGAAGGCGATGCCCACCAGCATCGGGCCGATGAAGCCACCCGCCGGCATATGCCAATGATTTAGCACGCCACTCGCCACGCAGCACGCCACGAATAGCGCCAGCCACAGCCCGGCACGGTGCATGCGGGGAGACGACGGTCGAGAAGGCGCTGGGGTCGGGGAAGGGGCCAAGGAAGTACTCCACAAAAGGGACGCATTATAGCAAGCTAAGGACTTTCCGCAGTACTTCTCGCTGCAGCTACCACGAGCGCATCGCCGCGTATATCACTGCCGAATCCGGCGAGTCCGGTGCCGTCAGCGCGTTACACTGGTAGCGTTGCCGCTTCGAGGAATCCCCATCATGCTGCTCGATCCCGACCGCTGCCGCGTGGCCCGTTTATCGCGGGATGTTCGCTTCGATGGGCGTTTCTTCGTCGGCGTGACCACGACCGGTATCTACTGCCGCCCGATCTGCCCTGCCCGGCCGCCGCGTGATGACAATGTGCGCTATTTCCCCAGCGCTGTAAGCGCCGCCCAGGCGGGCTTTCGCCCTTGTCTGCGCTGCCGCCCGGACAGCGCCCCGGAATCGCCCGCCTGGCATGGCAATCACACCACGCTACGCCGCGCCTTGCGGCTGATCGATGAAGGCGCCCTGAGCCAAGCTTCCCTGGGCGCGCTGTGCGACCGCCTCGGTATCGGCGAGCGCTACCTGCGCCTGCTTTTCAAGCAGCACCTGGGCGTCTCGCCCAAGGCCTACGCCCTGCATCGCCAGTGCCTGTTCGCCAAGCAGTTGCTGCACCAGAGCGCGCTGCCGGTGGCCGATATCGCCTACGCCAGCGGCTTCACCAGCCTGCGTCGCTTCAACGATGCGTTCCGTCGCCAAGTGGGACACGCACCGCGCGAGTTGCGGCGCACGCCCCGGCCACCCAGCGAGAATCTCACGCTGACGCTGGCTTATCGCCCGCCTTACGCCTGGGAATGGCTGCGTGACTTCCTCGCCGTGCGGCGGATCGACAAACTGGAATGGGGAGACGCGCATCGTTACGGTCGTTACATTCAGTGGGGGTCAGCGCGTGGCCATTTCACGGCCGAGCACATGCCCGATCAGCATTGTTTTCGTGTCACGCTGAATCTCGATGACCTCGGGGCACTCTCACCGGTGGTACGCAACATCCGCCGTGTTCTCGACCTGGACGCCGACACGGCCCTGATCGAGGCCCAGCTGCAAAAGACGCTCCCGGAGACGTTCCCCCTCGTCGAAGGCCTGCGCTTGCCCGGCCTGTGGAGTCCTTTTGAGGCCGGCATTCGCGCGGTTCTCGGCCAGCAGGTCTCGATCTCGGCGGCGCGCGGGCATACGACCAATCTGGTCGAAGCGCTCGGCGAGCCGACCGCCGAGGGCGGGCGCCACTTCCCCACGGCTGCGCAGGTCGCCGACAGCGATCTCACGTTTCTGCGCATGCCCCAGGCGCGCCGCGACTGTCTACGTGGCCTGGCGCACGCCGCATGCGAGCAGTGCCTCGACGACGACCCTCGCTGCTGGACCGCACTCAAAGGCATCGGCCCTTGGAGTGCCGATTACGCCGCCTTGCGCGGCACCAGCCATCCCGATATCTGGCTGGGCGGCGACCTGGGCGTCAAGCGGGCCCTGACGTCGCTGGACGCGATCGAGCCGGATCTTGCCGCGCCGTGGCGCAGTTATCTCACCCTACAACTCTGGAGTCGCTGATATGGCATCTTCCGCCTACGCTCTCGATTACGTCACGCCCGAACCGACCTCGCCGCTGGGCACGCTACGCATCCTCGCCAGCGAGCACGGGATTCGCGAGATCACCTTCGTCGACAGTGCCGAGACACCGGCAGCGCCCTCGCCGCTCACCAAGGCCTGCCGCGAGCAGTTAAACGCCTACCTCAAGGGAGAATTGCACGACTTCGACGTGCCGCTCGACCCGCAAGGCACGCCCTTTCAGCAGCGCGTATGGCAGGCATTGGCACGCATTCCGTTTGGGGAGACGCGCAGCTACGCGGAGATCGCCCGGGATATCGACAACCTCAAGGCAATGCGCGCGGTGGGCGCCGCCAACGGCCGCAACCCGTTGCCCATCGTGGTGCCTTGTCATCGCGTGATCGGGCGTGATGGTACGCTCACCGGCTATGCTGGCGGGCTCGAGCGCAAGGCTTGGTTACTCGAGCTCGAGCGCACGCACATCAAACACCATTCAACACGTTAATCGCATCAATCAACGGAGGTGCGCCATGACGCAAGATGTTGAGCAGGCACGGCAAGTGCTGGATTTTTGGTTCGTGGAGGCAGGCCCCAAACAGTGGTTCAACAAGGACCCGGCGTTCGACCAGGCGCTCGCCGAACGCTTCGGGGCACTATATGACGCGGCATGTCGCTGCGAGCTTTATGCTTGGCGGCAAAGTAGTCACGGTGCCTTGGCGGAAATACTGCTGCTGGATCAGTTCTCGCGCAATATCTACCGCGATCAGGCCCTGGCCTTCGCTCAGGACCCGCTAGCACTGAGCCTCGCCCAGCATCTGGTCGCGCAAGGGGGCGACAAGGAACTGCCGCCGGAACAGCGCGCGTTCGTGTATATGCCGTACATGCACAGCGAATCGCCCGTGATCCACCAAGAGGCCCTGCGGCTTTTCGATCAACCGGGGCTGGAGCGCAACCTGGATTTCGAGCAGCGCCATTGGGCGATTATCGAACGCTTCGGCCGTTATCCGCACCGTAATGCGGTTCTGGGCCGGGAATCGACGCCGGAAGAACGCGACTTCTTACGCCAGCCGGGATCGTCCTTTTAAGCCTGATGACGCTGTACGTGAGATCAGGCGCCGCGAGCAACGGGATAACGCCCCGCCAACGGGGCGGTCAGCGTGCCGAGCAGGCGCCAGCTCAAATAGAGAAAACCGAGGGGGAATAAAATCGTCTGGACGATGAACACCGCCGACAAGGCCACCACGTTCTCGGTCATGCTATCCAGACGTGTCAGCAGGTCGCGCACCGGATGGCCCACGGCACTTTCCCATTTATCCTTGAGCTGTTGCCACACGCCGTCGTCTTCTTCACGAATGCCGGCCTGCGTCTCGGCGACGTCCTGGAACACCGCACGATCTTGGTCCAACGCCGTATAAAGCCCCTCACGCTGGTCGCCAATCAGTGCATCGCCCATCCAGGTGCTGGCCAGCGCCGCGATGAGAACCGCGAAACGTAGGAACGCCATCAGCAAGAACGCCCGACGGGCCCATTCGCGCCAAACACCACGCCCCCAGACGAGCGACACCGCCAGCAACAGGCAGCTTAACGAGAAAAGCGCCTTGATGACCGCGTGACTGGCCATCTGGATCAAGACTTTCTGCATCGCCAGCGAGGCCGTGGAGGCGAACATGATCCACGAAAAACGCTCGACGAGGTCATTGGCGGGGTCCAGCGCCTGGCCGAATTGCACCTGAAAGACCATGGCGTCGGCAGTGACGCTCTGCATCACCGAAATGGCCGCATTGAGCGCCTTGGCCAAGGCAAAGCTCCTGAACGCCGTGGCGAGAGCGTCATCCAGCGTGGACAGCGCTACGTCATGCGTGACGCCAAGCCACGATACCAGCGCCAAGATCGATAACGCCGCCACCGCCCAGCGGCAATGGGGCATGCGAGAAGGCGGCATGCGAGAAGACAGCGACATGACGAAAGCTCCCGGGACAATGCCCAGACCCTAACCGCTCGGCGGCCCGAGCGCCATCGCCATCAGATCAGCAGTTGGTAGCTCAACGCCGAGACCAACAAGGTGGCGGAACCCATCAAGGCGACGATGAGCGCGTGGCGCAGGGTATCGGGTTTCATGACGCGCATGGGGCGACCTCGCATGACAGTGGCTCGAAACTCCTTGATAAGCGATTCCGTCGCCGCGCTCAATACACCTTTGGATTAGACGGCAAGCCAAGCGGTCCCGCGTCCCACGTCATGGCCCGATGCTACCGATACTAGGTGCCGAGATGGTATCGTCTTCGCATTCATTCGCATGCATTCAAGAGGTCGCCCATGTCCAGCAAGATCTATTGCACTGCCCAGTTCAAGCCCAAACCCGGCAAGGAAGAAAGCGTCTTCCAGGCGCTGCAGGCGCTCGAACCCAACGCGCATCGCGAAGACGCTTGCATCCAGTACACCGTGACCCGGAAGATCGACAACCCGTTCGCCGATGGCACCAGCTATCCCATCGTCTTTCACGAGATCTGGGCCGACCGTGCCTCCTTCGAAGCCCATTGCCAACGCCGCGAAGTGCAGGCCTTCTTCGCCGAATACGTCGAAGCCGAGGACGGCGATGTCGAAGACGCCAACGTCTGCGTGTATACCGATGAGCCGGCCGATTTCGACGCGCCCAAGCTATAACGCGCCGCACCGACGGATGATCGTCCCCGCCATTACCCCCGCACCTCGCGAGGCATCATGAAAAGCCGCTGGGACGATCTCGAGGCGCTGCTCGCCGTGGTCGACGCCGGTGGCTTCACCGCCGCCGCCGAGCGTCTGAGCACCAGCACCGCGCGGCTCTCGCGAGCCGTCTCGCGCCTGGAGAAGCGGCTCGAGACGACCCTCGTGCACCGCACCACGCGACGCTTGGACATCACCGAGGAAGGCGAGGCGTTCATCGCCCAGGCTCGCCAAGCGCTGGGCACCTTGGAAACCGCCGAGGAAGCGCTCACCGTGCGCCGTCGCGAGCCGGCCGGACGCCTGCGCGTCGACGCCGCCACGCCGTTTCTGCTGCACCAGATCGTGCCCCACCTCGCCGAATTCCATGCCGCCTATCCCAAGGTGCGCCTGGAACTGACCACCCACGAGACCAACATCGACCTGATCGAGCAACGCACCGATGTCGCCATTCGCATCGGTCGTTTGGAGGACTCCACCCTGCATGCCCGACCGCTCGGTCATAGCCGGCGTCGCCTGGTGGCCAGCCCCGCTTACCTGGAACGCTACGGCACGCCGCGCCATGTCGAGGACCTGGCGCATCACGTGCTGCTGGGCTTCACGCATCTGACCCAACTCAACCGCTGGCCCATCGGCGACGGTCGTACCATCCAGCCCACTCTCGCCTCGAGCAGTGGCGAAGCGTTACTGCAAATGGCAGAAGCCGACGTGGGCATCGCCTGCCTGGCGGACTTCCTGACGCGCGGCGCTCGCCAAGCCAGGCGCTTGACGGTAGTCCTCGACGACGCTACCCACGAGCGCCACGAGCCCATTCAGGCGGTCTACTACCGCAATACGGCACTCCACGGCCGCATCAATGCCTTCCTGGACTTCTTCGCCGACCGCCTGACACTCTGATTCCCTCACGCCGATTCCCTCACGCCGGAACATGCGCGCCGCAATCTTTGTGATTAATGCAAGAATGTTTTGCAATTAGGCATCTTTATCGCAAGACCGCGACTCGGCAGACTGCCCCACCTTTTGCATTCACATGCCTACGAAAGTGGTAACGACACCATGAAGATTCTGCTGATCAACGGCGCCAAGGCCTTCGCGCATTCCGGCGGCCGTTACAACGACACACTGCACGACGTGGCACGCGGCGAACTCGCCGAAATGGGCCACGAGATCCGCGAGACCCGCGTCGACGACGGCTACGATACCGACGTCGAAGTCGAGAAATTCCTGTGGGCCGATGTCATCGTCTATCAGATGCCCGGCTGGTGGATGGGCACACCGTGGACGGTCAAGCGCTATATCGACGAAGTCTTCACCGCCGGCCACGGATCGCTCTATGCCAGCGACGGACGCTCACGCCAGGATCCCAGCCGTCAGTACGGCAGCGGCGGCTTGCTGCAAGGGCGGCGCTACATGCTCTCGCTGACCTGGAACGCGCCCGTCGAAGCCTTCGACGAGCCCGGCAACTTCTTCGAAGGCCAGGGCGTCGACGGCGTCTACTTCCCGTTCCACAAATCCCAGGCATTCGTGGGTCTGGACGCCATGCCAACCTACATCGCCAACGACGTCATCAAGGCACCCGACATCGACGGCCATATCGACGCCTATCGTGCACATCTGCGCGAACATTTTTCCATCAGTTGAACGAAGCCCACGCCTGAACGCTAAAGCCAGCGCCTGAACCGGCCTCCGGGCCGCCGCCGCATCACGGTGGCGGCCCCGCGCGTGACCTGCCTCACCCTCTGACGTTGCACCTTTCGACGCACGGCAAGCTTTTCAACGAGATGCTAAGATAGCGCGCCCGTTCGAGAGGAAGGCTTTGTCCATGTCCGCGCGTTCCGCTTCCCCAACCGCTCCCCTACCCGCTGCGCTATGGCTCGTCGCCTTCGCGTTGGCGGCCATCAATTTGCGCGCGCCCATCGTGGTGGTGGGGCCGGTACTGGAATCGATCATGCAGACACTGGCCATCGGTGCCGGCGTCGCCAGCCTGTTCACCACCGGCATGATCCTGTGCTTCGGCGTGCTCTCACCGCTGGCGCCCGGCGTCGCCGCACGCATGGGGCTGGACCGCGCCATCGCGCTGGCACTCGGCGCCATTGCGCTCGGCGGGCTGCTGCGTGGCATCGAAAGCCTGCCGGTAATGCTCATCGGGACATTCTTCGCCGGCCTGGGCATCGCCTTCGGCAACGTCTTCATGCCCAGCCTGGTCAAGCGCGACCGCCCCGAGCGCATCGGCCAGACCATGGGGCTCTACACAGTGGTGATGGGGATCGGTGCCACTCTCGGCGCGGGCACCGCCGTGCCGTTGATGAATCTCAGCGGTTCCTGGTCGGTTCCCATCCTGATGTGGGCGGGCATTGGCTTGGTCACGACGGCACTCTGGATGTGGATGGCCTGGCGGCAACCCAAGGCAAGCGACGACGGTCAATCGACACGGATCACGCGGCTGTTCAAGAGCCGTACCGCCTGGACCCTGACGCTGTTCATGGGCATGCAGTCGCTGGGCTTCTATACCCTGCAGACTTGGGTGCCCGCCGTGGCCTCGGCCGCCGGGGTTCCCAGCGCCGCCGCGGGTGGCATGCTATCGATCATCAATTTGACCACCATTCCCGCCAGCTACGTGATCGCGCGCCTCGCCGCGCGACTGCATCACCACAGCCTACTGGTACTGGGACTTTGCACGTTGATCGCGCTGGGGCTTGTCGGGTTGTGGCTGGCGCCCACGGCGTCGCCCACGCTATGGGCGATCCTGCTCGGCGCCGGCCAGGGCGGCTGTTTCAGTTTCGCGTTGACCATGATCGTGATGCGCACCCGGCGGGCCAACCACGCCGCCATGCTCTCCGGCATGGCTCAGAGCCTCGGCTACCTCATGGCCGCCGGTGGCCCGCTGGTGTTCGGCGCCCTGCACGGCATCACCGGCGACTGGCGGCTGTCGTTGTGGCTGCTGATGGGACTGCTCAGCGTGCAGACCGTCGCCGGGGTCATGATCGGCCGGCCCAAACTGGTCACGGTGCGCGAGGGTTGACTCGCTACTCTTGTGACTAATTTGCGTCTATAGCAGCCTATACTTGCTCTGCAAGAAGAAAGGCACCGATTATACGGGACACGGTAGTTAGCCCTTAGGAGGCGCCATGTTACTTGAGGACCTACATCATCAGAAGGCAGCCATCGATAACATGGCCCGTCAGTACGGGGCTCGCCGAATCCGGGTGTTCGGGTCGGTCGCCCGCAAGCAGGAAAAGCCGGAAAGTGATGTCGACTTTCTCGTCGACTTTCCGCCGGGATACGATCTGTTCACCCAGCGCCTGCCTTTGGCGGAACGCTTGGCGGCCTTGGTCGGGCGCCGGGTCGACCTTGTGCCCGAGCATGAACTGAACCGTCATTTCCGCCAGCAGATACTGAACGAGGCGGTAGAACTATGAACAAGCCTTGGCAATCCTATGCTCAGCATATCCTCGATAACATTGCCAAGCTGCGGCGTATCCAATCACGCGGTGACCTTGCGTGCGACGAAATCCTGTACGACGCAGCACTGCGAAACCTGCAGACATTATCCGAAGCCACACAAATGCTGCCCGATGATTTAAAGCAGGAATACCCGCAGATACCTTGGCGAGAAATTAGCGGCTTCCGCAATATTCTGGTGCATAACTATCTGGGCAACATCGACCCGTTAACGATTATCAAGGTTATGGACCAGCACTTGCGTCCTCTTGAGAAGTGCCTCGAGGACATGCTCGAAAAAAGGTCAGAGTCTTGAGCTACCGGGTCGAGACCTTGCCGCATGGTCGGCGGCGCTGCTAGCAGTAGCTGACTCAGATCGTAGAGGCATCCAACCGCCGACTCATGACGGTCACAGACTCGCCGCGATAGGTCAGCGCCTCGCGATCCTCCCATCCTAGGCGACGATACAGCGCCTGTTGATCGGGCGTGTAGAGGTGGAAGTGGCGGATGCCGTGGGCCAGCGCTTCCGCCTCGACCCGCTGCACCAGGCGCGAAGCGATACCATGGCCGCGCCATTCGGGCAGCACGAAGACCGAGGCCAGCCAAGGCGTCAGCTCGCGGCGAATGCTCATGTCGTCGGCGACCAGGCTCGCCGTGCCCACCGGCGACGCCTCGTGCATTGCCACGAAAACCGAGGGCACGCCGCCCTCGCCGCACTGCGCATAGAATGCCCGACGATACTCCGTCGCCGAGGTATCGGGGTGCAGATGCCCCCAGGCGTCATGAGTCCAGCCCGCCACGGTTCTCGCGTGAGGTGAGTCGGCTTGCAGCCTGACGATAGCGATATTCTCGATCACGCACATGCTCCTGATCGCTTTCAGCGAGACTCAGCCCTATCTGGCGTCGCCTGGATGGTCTCAGGCCTCTAACTGAAACGGATATACCGCGCCGATGCCCAATAGCTGCGTCAGCTCGTCCAGGGCTGTCAGCGATTCCTGGGCGAGTTGCGGATCGGCGAGATCCTCGGGCGCTAGTCGATCGCGGTAATGCCGCTCGACCCAGGCTGTCAGGTCGCCATGCAGCGCCTCGTCGAGCAACACGCGGCCGCCCAGCGTCTGACGTTCGGCCGACGAGAGCGCGACGCGCAGGCGCAGGCACGCCGGGCCACCGCCGTTGCGCATGCTCTGTTTGACGTCCTTGACCAGCACCTCGCTGATGGGGTTGTACCCTGCCAGCAGCAGGTCCTGAATCGTGCGCCACACGGTTTCGTTCTCCTGACACTCGCCGGGCACGACCAGCGTCATGCTGCCGTCGGGGTTGGAGAGCAACTGCGAGTTGAACAGATACGTCGATACCGCATCCTCGAGACTGACCGCCTCGCTCGGCACGCGCACCGGGATCAGCGGCGTCGACATGCGGGCGCGCAGTGCGTCCAGCGTGGCCGTCTCGTCGCGAAACGCCATATCGTGATAGAGCAGCACCGGGCCATTGCCGACGGCGATGACGTCGTTATGGAAGACACCGGCGTCGATGGCGTCGGGATTCTGCTGAGCGAACACCGTCTGCGCGTCACTCAAGCCATGCTGGCGGGCGATCGCCTGACTCGCCTCCAGCGTCTGGCGCGCGGGATAGCGCGTGGGGCCGTGTTGCCCGCCGAACGCCTGGCGACCGTAGACGAACAGGTGAACGCCGGGCTCGCCATGACCATTATCTCCAGACCCAGCGCACAGCCGGGTGTGATTGGCCGCGCCCTCGTCGGAGAAGGCCGGCGTCGCCGGCAGCACTGGATGATGCGCGAAGTGTGCGGGGTCGCGAAACATCGCCGCCAGCACGCGCGCGGTGGTGCGCGGTTCGAGATAGCGATGAAAGCTCGATTGCAGGTTCGCGGCGGTGAAATGAACACGGCCATCCGGGGCATCCGCACTCGGCGTCACGGTCGCGGCATTGGCCGTCCACATCGATGAGGCCGAGCACACCGCGCGCAAGAGCTGCGGTGCCTCCTCGGCCGCCCGTGCCAGCACGCTGGCATCGTCACCGGTGAAGCCGAGATCGCGCAGCGCGCCTAGATCCGGGCGTTGCTGGGGCGGCAACACGCCTTGCGCGTAGCCGGCCTCCATCAACGACTTCATCTTGTCGAGCCCTTGCAACGCCGCCTCACGCGGGTTGGCCGTGAGCCCGCCGTGGCGCATCGAGGCCACGTTGCCATGCGCCAGTCCGGCATAGTTGTGGGTCGGCCCCACCAGACCGTCGAAGTTGACCTCGCGTACCTCTTCACTCATAGAACTTTCGCTCATAGCACCACCCCCGGCGGCAGAGTATCGGGCAGGCTGAGCGTCTCGGTTTCCATCGAGGCCACCGGATAGGCGCAGTAATCGGCGGCGTAATAGGCGCTCGGGCGATGGTTGCCGCTGTCGCCGATACCACCGAAGGGCGCGTCGCTAGAGGCGCCGGTGGTCTGGCGGTTCCAGTTGACGATGCCGGCACGGATGCGCAGCAGGAAGTCGTCCCAGTCGGACTGCTCACCGCCGATCAAACCCGCAGACAGGCCATAACGGGTATCGTTGGCCAGGGCGATGGCCTCGTCCCAGTCGTGATAACGATGCACCTTGAGCAGCGGTCCGAAATGCTCTTCGTCAGGTACCTCGCAGCCCGTCACGTCGATCAGCCCCGGCGACAGCAGGCTAGTGCCCTCTTCCAGGCGGCGCATGCTGCTCAACACCCGGCCGCCGCGTGCGACGAAATCGTCCTGGGCGGCCAGCAAGCCATCCGCCGCCTCGACGCTGGCCAGCCCCGCATAGAATGGCGCCGGTTCGCTAAACGGCCCCGCCACACGCAGCGCCCCAATGGCACGCACCAGCGCTTCGAGCAGCGCATCCCCCGCTGCGCCGTGAGGCACGATCAGGCGGCGCGCACAGGTGCAACGCTGGCCGCCGGAGGCGAACGCCGACTGCAGGATCGACAATACCGTCGCTTCCTGGTCGGGTACATCCTTGACCACCAGCGGGTTGTTGCCGCCCAGTTCCAGCGCCAGGATCTTGTCGACCTGACCGCCGAACTGGCGATGCAGCAGCCCGCCGATCTTGGCGCTGCCGGTGAACAGCAAGCCATCGATGTCGGCGCTACCGGCCAGCGCCTGGCCGACCTCGGCCGCGCCCTGCACCAGATTGATCACGCCGGCGGGCAGGCCCGCCTCGAGCCAGCATTGAAGCGTCAGGTCGGCGGTCATTGGCGTCTGCTCGCTGGGCTTGAAGACCACCGCGTTGCCGGCCAGCAGTGCCGGGACGATATGCCCGTTGGGCAGATGCCCGGGGAAGTTGTACGGGCCGTACACCGCCAGCACGCCATGCGGGCGATGGCGTAGCACCGCGCGGCTGCCGCCGACATCCCGCGAACGCTCGCCAGTGCGCTCGTGATAAGCGGTAATCGAGATGGCGACCTTGCCGATCATCGCACCGATCTCGGTACGCGCTTCCCAAAGCGGCTTGCCGGTTTCATGCGCGATGCTCGTCGCCAGCGCCTCGCGATTGGCTTCCAGACGCTCGCGGAAACGCTCGACTACGGCCTGGCGTTCCTCGAAGCTGTGACGCGCCCAGACGGGGAACGCCCGCCGTGCGGCGGCCACCGCCGCGTCGACCTGGGCCGCGCTGGCCGCACTGGCACTCCATAGCGTCTCGCCGGAGACGGGATCAGTCTTGTCGAAACGCGCTGCGTCACCCTCGACCCAGGCGCCGTCGATCAGCAATTGCTGCTTGGCGTGCATAGTTCGCTCCTGATTCATTTGTAAGCTACGAGCTACGAGCTACGAGCTACGAGCTACGAGCTACGAAAAGCAGTATTCGGTCACGCCGAAAGTTCGCCATCCTTTTCCCGAAGCCCGTCGCTTACAGCTTATGACTTCTCACTCCCGGCGCAGCCGGGTTACGTCTCGAGCAGGCGCAAGCGGTCGCCCGCAGCGACGTCGAGACGCCGAGCCTCATCTACGGTCAATGTGAGCACGCCATCCGCGCTGGGCCCGCGTCCGATCCAGGCGGCCCGGAAGTCGCTAATCTTCGACGTCGCGACCAACCAGGTGGGGCGTTCAACGCTGACGGCCTCGTCCACGATCTCCACGGGATAGGACGCCGAGTCGCGCACCGCGCTGACATCATCGATATAGGCCTCCACCGTGGGACCGCCGTCGAAGATATCGATGTAGCCCTCCCAGCGCAGGCCTTCCTTCTTGAGCATTTCCAGCGCCGGACGGGTGTGTTCGTGAACCGCGCCGATACAGGCCCGCGCTTCTTCGGAAAGAAACGGCGTGTAAATCGGGAACTTGGGCATCAGCTCGCCGATGAAGCTCTTCTGCCCGAGGCCGGTCAGGCGGTCGGCCTCGTTGAAGTTCATGGGAAAGAAGTGGCTGCCCAGGCACTCCCAGAACGCACTGGTGCCGTTCTCGTCGAAGCGCCCGCGCATTTCGGCGAGTACCTTGTCGGGGAAGCGGTCGCGGAACTCGGCGATGAACAGCCAGCGCGCCTTGGACAGCAAGGCGCCATTGCGGTCACGGCGATACTCGGGACGCAGATACAGCGAGCAGACTTCGGCATCGCCGGTATGATCGGAGCTTAGAAACAGCGTATCGATGGTGCGATGCAAGTCGAGTTGCACCGACGAATGCGCCAGGGTACCCAGGCGATAATTGTAGAACGGTACTTCACGACCGACCTGCGCCTCGATGGCACAGCATCCGGCCAGCTCGCCGTTGGTATCGTCCTCGAGCACGAAGAAATACAGCCGGTCGTCGATGGCGCTGCGTTCCTCGAAGGCGCTGACCGCATGTTCGATCTTGGCGGCCAGGAAGTCGCGGTTGTCGGGCAACGAGGTGAACCCCACGCCGGTCTGCCAAGCCAGAGCTTGCAGCTCGTCGATATCGCGGCGTTCGATGGGTCGAATGCGCATCAGGTTTCTCCCTCGTCGAACTCATCCAGGACGGTGGGCAACGCCAATGGCGCAGCCAGCACCGCGCGGCCTTCCTCGACGCCCAGCAACTCGGCATGTTCGGGCGTGAGCATCAACTGTCCTGTGGGCGACAGCGCATAGCGCGCCACCAGACAGCGAAAGTCGCCCAGTTGCTGATTGGCGATCAACGCCGGTTCGGCATCCGGCAGCACATTGCCGGGTCGCAAGCGTACCGGATGCCAACTGGCCTGGCGTACGCTCTGCAGGCGGTCGCGCTCGCCGCGCACCACGGGTCCGCCATCGAAGATATCCACATGCCGCGAGCGCACGAAGCCTTCACCCAGCATTTCCTCGAGCGCTCCTTCGTGATCGGGATGCTCGCGACCGATGGCGGCACGTGCCTGGGGCGTGAGCAAGGGCAGGTAGAGCGGGAACTGCGGCATTACTTCGGCGATGAAACTCTTAGAGCGCACGCCCGCCAGCAGGTTGATCTCCTGAAAGCCGCGGGCGAAGAAGTGCCGCCCGACGCTGTTCCAGAACGGCGATTCTCCCTCGGCATCGAGATAGCCCGGAAAGGCCACGGCCAGAATCGATGCGAAGCGCTCGGGATATTGCGCGATGAACATCAACCGCGCACGCCGCAACAGACTCTCGGCGCTGGTGCCCTTGTAACGGGCATCCAGCGACAGCGCGCACAGCAGCGTGGTTTCGGAGGTCTCATGCGACAACGAAAGCGTCTGCACCTCGCGGCGCACGTTGAGCTGCTGCGAGGCGTGAATCAACGTTTCCTGGCGATAGGTGTAATAGGCATCCATGGCGCCCGCCTGGGCACGAATGCTGGCGGTCCCCACCACCTCGCCAAGCTCGAGGTCCTCGAGCACGAAGGTATAGGCCTCGTCGTCGGGAAAATCGACCTCGCGTGCCAAGGCCCGCGTCGAGCGTGCAATACGCTCTTCGAGGCGGTCACGATGCGCCGGCAGATTGGTCAGGCGCGGCGTGGCACTGCCCGCCAGACGCTCCAGTGCCGGCAAGTCGCGGGGTTGAACGGGACGAACGACAAGCATGGCAATGTCTCTCGGTTGCGGGTTCATGCGTCCTGCACGAATCGCGCCACGGCGCGTTCCAGGCGGGCCATCCCTTCACGCACTTCTGCGTCGGAGATCACCAACGACGGCGCCATGCGCAGCACATTGGGGCCGGCGACCAACGCCATCAGCCCTTCTTCCATGGCCAACGGCAGGATTTCCTTGGCACGCCCTTCGTAGGCCGGCGCCATCTCGGCCCCGAGCAACAGGCCCAGGCCGCGTACTTCCTTGAAGATGCCGTATTCGCGATTGATCGCCTCGAGGTGCTCCTTGAATAGCGCATGGCGATGCATGACGCCTTCCAGCACCTCGGGCGTATCGATGGTTTCCACCGCCGCCAGCGCCACCGAACAAGCCAATGGGTTGCCACCGTAAGTAGAACCGTGGGTGCCCACCGCCAATGACGGTGCCACGCGATCGGTGGTCAGCATGGCGCCGACCGGGAAACCGCCACCCAGTGCCTTGGCACTGGTCAGGATGTCGGGCGTCACGCCGTAATGCATGTACGCATAGAGATGCCCGCTGCGGCCCACGCCCGATTGCACTTCGTCGAATACCAGCAACGCCTGATGCTCATCGCATAGCGCGCGCAAACCGCTCAGGAAGTCGGGATCGGCCGGCACCACGCCGCCCTCACCCTGCATCGGCTCGACCACCACGGCGCAGGTTTCGTCGTCGATCAGCGCACGTACGCTGTCGAGGTCGTTGTACACGGCATGCTCGATACGCCCCGGGATCGGCCCGAAGCCTTCGGAATACTTGGGCTGGCCACCGACGCTGACGGTAAACAGGGTCCGGCCATGGAACGACTGGCGGAAGGAGACGATCTTGTCCTTGTGCGCACCGAAATTATCGTACGCCCAGCGCCGCGCCAGTTTGAAGGCCGCCTCGTTGGCTTCGCCGCCGGACGAACAGAAGTAAGCCTTATCGGCGAAGGTACGCTCGACGAGCGACTTGGCCAGGGCCAACGCCGGCTCGTTGGTGTAGACGTTGGACAGATGCCAAAGCTTGTCGGCCTGCGCCTTGAGCGCCGAGACCAGCGCGGGATGACAATGTCCCAGCGCGTTGACCGCGATACCGCCGGCGAAATCGATGTACTCGCGCCCGTCTTGGTCCCACAGACGGCTGCCCTCGCCGCGCACCGGAATCGTCCGCTGCGGGGAGTAGTTGGGCACCATGTAGCGGTCGAAATCATCGCGGGTCGGTGACTGGGACATCGTGTCGGTCCTCCTGGGTGGGTCAACGAATACGGTAGGTTGGCATTGAGTATACGAGGATGGGAGGTATCGGGTCTTTCAGCGATGTGACGACGAATTATGAAAAGAGGTTGAGTTTTGTCGTCTACGCCCCGATTCATTTATTTGCAGGCTCATGGTCGCGTCACCATGACGCGAAGAGCCACCTAGGACACACGAGGCGCTACAAGGAGACGCACCATGCAGATCGATCTCAGCGGCAAATCCGCCATTGTCACCGGCTCCACCGCCGGCATCGGCTTCGCCATCGCCCAGGGACTGGCCGAGGCCGGCGCCGAGGTCACGATCACCGGCCGCACTCAAGCACGCGTCGACGCAGCGGTGAGCGACCTGAAAGCTGCGGTCTCGGGCGCGCGGGTTTCCGGCGTCGCCGCCGACCTGGGAAGCGCCGAAGGCTGCCAGGCGCTGATCGACGCACGCGCGGATACCGATATTCTGATCAACAACGTGGGAATCTTCGGCCCGCAGGATTTCTTCGAGACCGACGACGAGACGTGGGAGCAGTTCTTCCAGGTCAATGTGATGAGCGGCGTGCGGCTATCGCGCCATTACGCCCAGGGAATGAAATCACGCGGCTGGGGCCGTATCCAGTTCCTGTCCAGCGAATCGGCACTGAACATCCCCTCCGAAATGGTCCACTACGGCATGACCAAATCCGCCGTGCAGTCGATCTCGCGCGGGCTGGCCAAGGTACTGGCCGGCACTGGGGTTACCGTCAACGCGGTACTGCCCGGGCCGACGCGTTCCGAAGGAGTGGTCGGCATGATCGCTCAACTGGCCGAACAGGAAGGCGTGTCCCAGGAGGAAATGGAAGCGCGCTTCGTCAAGGAGAACCGCCCCAGCTCGATCATCGGCCGTCTCGCCACCCCCGAGGAAGTCGCCAACATGTGCGTTTACGCGGCATCACCGCAAGCCAGCGCCACCACCGGCGCGCCACTGCGCGTAGAAGGCGGCATCGTCGACAGCATGGCGTAACCGCACTCGCACGGCCCGGCATCCCCGGGCCGTGTCGAGCGCGTGTCACGAATCCATTCCTACATGGACGCCTCGCCGGCAACGTGCTAAGACGGCGTTATGCCCTTGCCGGAGCGCCATGTGATGCTCAACACGACCGCCTGGAACCGACTGCGCTATTCGCTTTACGCACCGGTCTACGACTTGGTGGCCGCACGGGCGTTCCGACGCGCGCGCCGCCTCGCTCTGGAGGCCGTGCATTGGCGGCAGGGCCAGCGCGTTCTGCTGGTGGGCGCCGGTACGGGGCTCGATTTGCCCTGCCTGCCACGCGACATCGAAGTACATGCCATCGATATCTCACCGGTGATGATCGCGCGTCTCGAGGCACGTGCCGATCGCCACGGGCTGGACGTCATCGCCGCGACGATGGATGCCGCGCGACTGGCGTATCCCGATGCGCATTTCGATGTCGTCGTGATGCACTTGATCGTCGCCGTCATGCCTGACCCCAAGGCAGGGCTGAGCGAGGCGCACCGCGTGTTGGCGGAAGACGGCCAATTGTGCGTGATGGACAAGTTCCAGAGCGATGCTCGCCCCGCCGGCCTGGGCAGGCGCCTGGTGAATATGGTGACCTCCTTTCTGGCTACCGACATCACGCGTCAGGCGCGGCCACTCCTGGAAGGCGCCGGCTTCATCGTCGAACACGACACGCCGGTGATGATGGGCTCGCTGTTCCGCGCCCTGCTGGCCCGCAAGGCGTAATCGGAGCGACCCGCCGACTTATCATCAAACACGCCGGCTTTTCATCAGACACGCCGGCTTTTAACAAAAAAGCTTAGAGCGCCTTGCTGAGCCGAACACGGGGCATTCGCTCACCGGCACGCTCGACCCAGTCTTCCCCTTCGTGACGCCAGTCACGGCGTACCAGGGCATCCGCCAGCACCAGGCTGGCCTCGATTCGCATGCACGCCACGCCACGCTGGCGCATCTCCCCTTCGGCGTGCTCCAGCAAGCGGCCGCCCACGCCTCGACCGGCCAGCGAGGGCCACACATAGAGCGTTTCGATGCGCCCTTCGCCGGGGTCAAGCTCGCAGAATCCCACGCAGCGCCCGTCGCAGACCGCCACCAACGTAGGATAGAGCACCTGGCGCGCCGCCCAAGCCTCGGCATCGCGCGGTAGGGCCATGGTCCACGCCTCGCGTTGCGCCAGCGTGTAATAACCGGCGGCACCCTGCATTACGGCATGGTGAAACACTTCCGCCTGATCGGCGGCATCACGCGGCGTAGCCTCGCGATAGACGATTCGTTCGGTCACCGTTGCCTCCTGGAAATGGCATGCCTGGCGGACGCTCCGCGAGCGCCCAGGCCGCCATGGTGATGGGCATCGCGCAGCCTACACAAGGCCTGCATGCCACGCCAGCATGTCTCGCTGCACGTGACGGCATTGGGCATAATGTCACGATGACCGATTATGATTTTCCTTCGTCCGAGGCGTCGACGGCTTTCACGCTCACGCCCATCGGACGTATCTCCAGCGACTACCCGGACAAGTTCGGCATTCCGCGCCAACCGGGGCTTGCCAGTGCCGCACGGGCGACGCTAACGCTGGCGCCACCGTTCGACGATCCACTCACTGTGCGCGGCCTGGACGCGTTCAGCCATCTGTGGCTGACCTTCATCTTCCACCAAAGCCCCACGCGCTGGACGCCATTGGTGCGTCCGCCGCGTCTGGGTGGCAATGCCAAACACGGCGTCTTCGCCACGCGCAGCACCCATCGCCCCAACCGCCTGGGGCTGTCGCTGGTCGAGCTAGTGAAGATCGAGACGCACCACGGCGTGACGCTTCACCTGCGCGGGCACGATCTCGTCGACGGCACGCCGGTGCTCGACATCAAACCCTATCTGGCCTGGGCCGAAGCACTCCCCGAGGCACGCAGTGGCTTCGCCCCCGCGCCACCGCCATCGCTGCCGGTAACGTTTTCGGCGACCGCCGAAGCGGCTCTTTTGAGGCGTCGTGACGGCGACTCATTGCGTGAATTGATACGCCAGGTGTTGGCCCAGGACCCGCGCCCCGCGTACCACAAGAACGCGCAGAACACGTTCGAACGCCGCTATGGTGTGCGCCTACGCGATGTGGACGTGCGCTTTCACCCGAGTGCGTCCAACGGCATCGAGGCGATGCATGTGGAAGACATCGTCGTGGCGTCTTCCCCCGCGTGAACGACATCGGGGCGCCCGTGGGCGCCCCGATGGCATAGCCGAAAACGCACGGCAGTCAGAACGTGATGCCGATCCGCCGCCCGACTTCTTCATAGGCTTCGATGACACCGCCCAGCCCCTGGCGGAAGCGGTCCTTGTCCATCTTCTCGCGAGTGTTGGCGTCCCACAGGCGGCAGCCATCCGGCGAAAACTCATCGCCCAGCGTCACCTGGCCGTCGAACATGCCGAATTCGAGCTTGTAGTCGACCAGCAGCATGTCGCCATCGAGAAACAACTGCTTGAGGACGTCGTTGACCTGGAAGGTCAACGCTTTCATGGTCGCCAGTTGCTCAGGCGTCGCCCAGCCAAACGTCTCGGCCAACGACTCGTTGATCATCGGGTCGCCATTGGCGTCGTCCTTGAGGAACAACTCGAAGGTCGGCGGCATCAACGTCTGGCCTTCCTCGACACCGAGACGGCGTACCAGCCCGCCCGCGGCGACATTGCGCACCACGCACTCGACGGGAATCATCTCGAGGTTCTTGACCACACACTCGTCGTCGGAGAGCAGCGTCTCGAAATGCGTGGGAATGCCCGCCGCCTGGAGCTTTTCCATGATGAAGGCATTGAACTTATTGTTGACCATGCCCTTGCGCGCCAGCGACTCCTTCTTCTTGCCATCGAAGGCGCTGGTGTCGTCGCGGAAGTGCAGGATCAAACGCTGCGGATCATCGGTGCGGTAGACGGACTTGGCCTTGCCCGCGTACAGCTCGTCACGTTTTTCCATGGGATCTCCACAATGGCCCTCGCGGGGCCGGCTGGCTCTTGTCTGAGCGCGGATCGCACGACCCGCGACGTATTCAAAGGCTATTCAAGGCGTCTCTACGGTGCCAACGACGCACGGCTTCCACTCACGCGATGCTCTGCCAGGCGAAGCCATGTTCCTGCGCCGATACCAGCAAACGCGACTCATCGCCGGACAACAATGGCGTCAGCGCTTCCAGCGCCAGTTCGGGGCGATTGTTCTCTTCCGAGATATGCGAACACACGATACGCTGCAGGCGATCCAGCCCCAGCCGCGACAAGAGTTCGGCGGCCTGGACATTGGCCAAGTGTCCCCAGTGACCGCCTACCCGCCGCTTGAGGCGCGGCGGGTAGGGGCCGACATCGAGCATGTGGCGATCGTGATTGCACTCGAGAATCAGCGCATCACAGCCCCGAAACGCATCGATGACATGTTCACTGGGGTGACCGAGATCGGTGAGCACCCCCAGATGGCGGCCATGCGCGCGAAACCGAAATTGCACCGGCTCGCGTGCATCGTGCGGCACCGTCACCGGCTCGATCTCCAGCCCCTTGATCGCGAAGCGTGATTGAGGCACCACCCACTCATGGCGCGGCACCTCGCCCAGGCGTCCCGATAGCCAGGTGCCTGCGGTCAAATAGACCGGGATCGCGTAGCGCCGCGCCAAGGGACCCACGCCACGAATGTGATCGCCGTGCTCATGGGTGAGAAGCACGGCGTCGAGCTGACGAGGATGCAGACCGAACTGCGCGAGACGGCGCTCCGCCTCGCGCATGCCAAAGCCGCAATCCACCAGCACGTGCGTTTCACCGTCGCTGACTAACGTGGCATTGCCCTTGCTGCCGCTACCCAGCGATGCGAAACGCAGGGCCGGCGACGCCGTAGGCTGATCTGTCATGCCGTCCGGCATCTCAGCGCAAGGTCGCCGCCACGGCGTCGAGCACTTCACGGGCATCGCCCGAATCCACTGAGTCGCCGTCTTCGTCACTGACACGCACCTGCGTGGTGTCACGAGCGTTGGCGCTGACATTGAGGCGGTAGCGTTGGGTCGCCTCGTCGCCGCCGAACCAATCGAACCAGCCGGAATCGTCATCGCGGGCGGTGTAATCGATCACGAACTGACCGGCACTACGATTCTGATCGACCAAGGTGCCCCGTTGGTCCTCGAAGTTGTTCTCCAGCTGATAACGCAGTTCCGGCCAGGCACGTTCAAGATTCAGTGCCAGCTCGAGCTGCCACTCGCCATCGTGATTCGACAAGCGTACGCGCTCATTGCTCGCCAGCGGTTGTGCCGCCAGAGAAACGCCTTCCTGATCATCGACGTTGTCGCTCAGGTAGCGCTGCAGCGCATCGAGGCACCGGGCTTCGTTGCCGCTGTCTTCACAACGCACTTCGCTGGAGCCTTCACGCAACCCCTGACGGATACTCAACGTCCCCAGATCGGTCTCGAGACGCCCAGCATCAACATCGGTATTTGCGACATTGGTACCCTGCGCGGATGCGAATCCCTGCAACATCGGCCAGACACCCCCCGGAGCGGCATTGACGACCAACCAACGCTCGTCACCGGCCTCGCGGGATTCGACGAAGGCCGTCTCGGCTTCCTGGCTAGAGGCCAGCGGACGTGGGCGCGGCACGTCGAAGTCTTCGTCCGTAGCCACGAAATCACTCTCGGCATCGGGCACCGGCATGGCGTTCTGGTACTGTGACGAATCGCGCGAATCCGGCAGCGTCAAGGGCTCGACCATCTCGGCATCGGCGTATTCAGCGTTGCGGTCGTAATAAAAACCGGAACGGCTACAGCCACTTACGATCAGAGTGGCGCCGATGATCAGCGGCATCCATTTAAGGACGGGTTTCATGCATACACCTTCTTTATGCGTTGATCGGCGTAGAGGAATACCGCTAACGCCGATAAACGTCCGGCTCCTCGACGCTTTTCGACAGTTGGTCAGCCTTCGGTCACACCCGCGAGCTGCAGGGCTTCACTCACCGTGGAGTGATACTTGTCGGAGAGCCACGTCATCGGCAGGCGGATGCCCTGCTCCGCCAGCCCCATGCGGTTGAGCGCCCATTTCACCGGAATCGGGTTAGCCTCGACGCCCAACGCGGTGTGCAGCGACATGAGGCGTGAATTGATCTGATGCGCTCTTTCGGTATCGCCGGCCACGGCCGCTTCGCACAACTCATGCATGGCGCCCGGCGCGACGTTGGCGCATACCGAGATATCGCCATGGCCACCCATCAGCATGAAATCGCACGCCGTGGGGTCGTCGCCGGAATAGAGCGCGAAGCCGGTGTCCTTGAGACGCTCGACCAACTCCTCGGCACGCTCGAGATTGCCGGTGGCGTCTTTGAGTCCGACGATATTCTCGACCTCGGCAAGACGGAACACCGTCTCGTTGTAGATATCCGAGCAGGTACGGCCGGGCACGTTGTAGAGAATGACCGGCAACCCGCCGCCCTCGGCGACGGCCTTGAAATGCTGGTAAAGCCCTTCCTGGGTGGGCTTGTTGTAGTAAGGGGCCACCGACAAGCAGAGGTCCGCGCCTACTTCGCGTGCGTAACGCGCCAGCTCGACCGCTTCCGAGGTTGCGTTGGCGCCGGTACCGGCGATCACCGGCACGCGGCCGTCGACTTCCTCGACGACGCAGCGGATGACGTCGAAATGTTCGGCGAACGACATGGTGGTCGGCTCACCGGTGGTGCCCGCCGCGACGATGGCATCGGTGCCGTTGTCGAGATGGAACTCCACCAGGCGACGCAGCGCCTCCCAGTCGATATCGCCACTGGCCTTCATCGGTGTCGCCAAAGCGACGATGCTGCCTGTGATCATCCTGCAGTGCTCTCCTGTGAATCGGGCCAGCGTGCCACCGGCATGCGCGGGCGATAAAAATGCGCGTATCGCCAACCGGGCGTTTCGAGCGCCGGACCGGCCTTTCCTGTCATGATGTCGATCAATCTCAAATGGTACTCAGCCAGCTTCATCCTGTACAGAAGCGGCGTGCTTTGACACGCACGCCTGGCTGCAATGTAATCTTAACCGTCCACATTCAGGCAACGACATCTTTCACGTCAGTACTCGAGGAACCCTTCCATGAGCGTCAGCATCGGCCAACACGTCCCCGATTTCAGCGCCCCGGCAACGGGCGATACGCAGATCACACTTTCCGACTACCGTGGCCGACAGGTCGTGATCTATTTCTACCCCAAGGATAGTACCCCGGGCTGCACCACCGAAGGGGGTGACTTCCGCGACCATAAGGCCGACTTCGAGGCCGCCAACACCGTCATTCTCGGTGTCTCGCGGGACGGACTGCGTGCCCATGAGAACTTCAAGGCCAAGCAAGGGTTCAATTTCGAGCTGATTTCCGACAAGGACGAGGCGTTATGCCAACTCTTCGATGTCATCAAACTCAAGAAACTCTACGGCAAAGAGCACCTGGGGATAGAGCGCAGCACCTTCCTGATCGACACTGACGGCAAGCTGGCGCGCGAATGGCGCAAGGTGAAGGTCAAGGGCCACGTCGAGGAAGTGCTCGACGCCGCCCGCGAGCTCAATGCGGCCTCCTGATCATTGCTCCGCCGGGGGAGACCGCAGGCCTGGCTCGCGCACACCGCGCGGCCAGGCGTACACCAGCGCTTTGATCAAGGTCGCCAGCGGAATCGCAAAGAATACGCCCCAAAAGCCCCAGATACCGCCGAAGAACAACACCGCCAGGATGATCGAAACCGGATGTAAGTTGACTGCCTCGGAAAACAACACCGGCACCAGCACGTTGCCATCCAGCGCCTGGATAACGGCATAGGCCAGCAGTACGTAGACGAGTTGGTCGCCGATACCGAAGTGGAAACCTGCGACGGCCGCCACCGGCAAGGTTGCCACCGCCGCACCGATGTACGGCACCAGCACTGACAAGCCGACGATCAGTGCCAGCAAGGTGGAATAAGGCAACCCGAACGTCCAGAAGGTAATGAAGGCCACTACGCCCACGATCAGGATCTCGATCGCCTTGCCGCGAATATAGTTGGCGATCTGATCGTCCATCTCATGCCAGATGCGCGTCATCAGGACACGCTTTTTGGGTAGCAGGGACAGTAAGAACAGCGTCAGGCGCTCCCGGTCCTTGAGCAAGAAAAACACCAGGATCGGCACCAATACCAGATAGACGATCACTCCCAATAAATTGCCCAACGATGCCAGCGACAGCGTCAGCGCCCGTTGACCGAGCTGGGTAGCCTCGCGCCCGGCGGTGGCGATCCACTGTTCGACCTGGTCGGGGGTGATCAAGGTCGGATAGTGCGACTGCAAGGTATCCAGCCACGCTTGGCCACTGGCGAACATGCGCGGGGCCTCCTGCACCAGCTCCACCATCTGGTTCCAGACCAGCGGCATGATCACCAGGGCCAGCGCCAATAATGCGCCCAGAAAGATCAGAAACACGACCAGTACCGACAGCAGGCGTGGCAAGCCGCGCCGCTCTAGCCACGCGACCACGCCTTCAAGGAGGAAGGCCAGTACCAGGGCGGTGAAAAACGGCGCCAGCATCCGGCCCAGGCAAATGACGGCGGCAAAGCCCAACACCAGCACAATGAGCAAGACGACCGCTTCCTCGTCCGAGAAATAGCGCTCCATCCACCCCTTGAAGAGGCCTTTCATCGTCATGCCGTGCTTCCTCGTTCGCCCTTGCGCAACCAATAAAAGTAGACACCGTCCCTTTCTTCGCGCGCCTCGAGGCAGTGCGGCCCCTGCGCGGCAAAGGTCTCGAAATCCGGCCACGAACCGACATCGGTCGCCTGAACCTCAAGCAACGCGCCCACTTCGAGCGTCGATAACGCCTGCTTGGCCTTGAGTAGCGGCAATGGACAATGCAGGCCACGTGCATCGAGCATATGATCGGGTTGCAACGCCATCTGCGCCCCCAGCGGTTCGGTAGTTGAAAACGCAACGATTTAAAGGCACTTTGCCAGTCAGTTCAATGTCGAAGACAACGGTAGCATGGCGCGCACCATGCCGTCGGCCTACCCGCTCCGTCGCGCCATTCAAGAGGATGCCCATGCCACGTCGCTGGACGCTGCTTCCTGCCCTATGCCTCGCCCTGACATTTTGCGCCTTCGCGCCGAATGCCCTGGCGCAGAACGATTACGGCCTTCCCGAGCTGGGTGGCTCGAGCGCCACCGTCTCAAGCGGTGAGGAACACCGCCTGGGACGCGCCTGGCTACGCCAGTTCCGCGCCCAGACCGACGAATGGCAAGACCCTATCGCGCAGGATTACATTCATGGCCTGGTGGCGCGCCTGTTACCGTATGCCGGGGTTCATGACGACATCGTCATCACCCTGGTCGACAGCCGGCTTCTCAATGCCTTCGCCGTGCCGGGCGGCGTGGTCGGCGTCAACAGCGGCCTGTTCACCTTCACCGAGAGCGAGGATGCTCTGGCCTCGGTGATCGCCCACGAGCTCGGTCATCTGTCACAGCATCATTTCGCGCGCCGCATGCAGCGCGTGGAAGAAACGCAGCTACCTACCATGGGTGCCATGCTGATCGGCATGGTCCTCGCTGCGGGCGGCGCCGGCGATGCGGGGCTGGCCACCATGGTCGGCTCGCAAGCCGCGTTCATTCAGGATCAGCTCGCCTATTCCCGGCGTTTCGAGCAGGAAGCGGATCGCGTCGGGCTGGAGGCACTGGCCGATGCCGGCTTCGACCCGCAAGCCATGCCCGAGCTCTTTCGCGCCATGCAACGCCTGTCCAGCCTCCAGGGCGGCAACCCGCCGGAATTCCTGCTCACACACCCGGTCACCGAAGCCCGCATCGCCGACACCCAGGCCCGCGCCGACCAGATGCCCTCGCCCGCACCGCACGATAGCACGGCCTTTGACCTGATTCGCGCCCGCGCCCTGCTCGCGCTCAACCGCGATAATCCCGACCAGGCCATGACTCAGCTACGTCAGGACGACCCGCCTAACGCCGCGATACGCTACCTGCAAGCGCTGATCGCTGCCCATAACGGGAATACCGCACAGGCACTCGAGACCATCGACCAGTTAAGCGCGGCGCAGCCGAATCTCTCGATGCTGCCGGCCAGCGCAGCCCAGGTAGCGTTCGACGCCGGCCAGCGCGATGTTGCACTGGCCCGCGCCCGGCGGATCTTACGCCTGCAACCGGACTACCGCCCGGCACAGCTCATCGAGGCAGAAGTCCTGCTGCAGCAAGCCCCGCGCCAGGCATACGACATTTTACGCCGCATGAGCGATCAATATCCCGAGGATCCGCAGGTCTTTTCTCTGCTCGCTGAGGCCGCCGGACGCAGCGACCGCGACCTGTGGGGCATGCTCGCTCGCGCCGAGCAATTGCAACTGACCGGCCATATCGACCGCGCCATCAAACAGCTCGACATCGCCGAAGAAACGGCGCGCAACCAGGGCGACTTCACCATGGCCAGCCGCTTGGTCGAACGCCGCAAGGCATATCTGGGGTATCGACAGGCACTCCAGGACTTCTAGGCTTTGTACGAAAGCTGCCTTCAGTGGCGTGGAATGCGCTCGTCGCGCGGACTGATGCCGAAATGGTTACGGTACGCCGTAGAGAAATGCGCCCCGGAGGAAAAGCCCGTAGACAGGGCAATGTCGCCGACAGCCTGTTCACTGTCACGCAGCAACTGACGGGCCTTCTGCAGGCGCAGTTCCAGGTAATAACGACTGGGGACCGCCTGCAGGTACTTCTTGAACAACCGCTCCAGCTGTCGTCGGGAAATTCCCAGATGTTCCGCCAGCTCGTGGGTGGTCAGCGGTTCCTCGATGTTCGAGTCCATCAGGGTCACCGCATCGACAAGGCTCTGCGGTGCGTGCGAGAGACGCGCACGAAGGGGTACATGCTGAGGTTCGTCCGCCATGCGAATGCGCTCGCAAACGAAATGCTCGGAGACGCGTTCGGCCAGCCGCGCGCCATGCTGCTGCGCGATCAACGTCATCATCATGTCCATCGCCGCCGTGCCGCCCCCGCAAGTCAAGCGATCACGGTCGATCTCGAACAACTGATGCGAGACATGCACGCCGGGAAAATCCCGCGTGAACGCATCGGCCCCGGCTACGTGTAACGTGACCCGATAGCCCTCCAGCACACCGGCGCGAGCCAGCACCTGGGTGCCACCGGCGATGCCGCCCAGCATGACCCCGCGTGACGCCAGCCGTTGCAGCCAGCCATGCAAGTTCGGGGGTTCGCTGGCAGGTGACGGACTCACGCCGCACACCATGAGCATATCCAGAGGCTGGACATCGCTGCCTGCCACGCTTTCCGGCGTTAGCGACAATTCGGCGGCGCTTTTCACCGCGCGCCCATCGAGCCCGAAAGTCCGTGGCACATAGAGCCGACGCTCGGCCAGCAAATTAGCGACGTGCAACGGCTCCATGGCGCAGGCCTGCGCCAGCAGCGAAAATCCCGGCAACAGCAGAAATCCCACCTGGCGCGGTGCATCGCGGCGCTCTTCACTCCCTGGCATCGAGCAGCGCCTCCACCAGCGCGTCCGTCTCACGATCGATCTGCGCGGCGCGCGTGGCGAGTTCATCCAGCGTGTCGCGCATCTCGGGCATCCGGTCACCCAGCGCGGCTAGATCGCGGGCCTTTTCCTCGTGTTCGAGCAGTAGCGCGGTATCGTTGAGCGTCTCCGTCACCGGCCGCATCTGCTCGCGCGAGGCAGCAAGCGCCTGGCGGATGTCTGCATAGCGTTCTCGGGACTCGGCCAATTGCCGCTCGCTGAGTTCGCGATAACGCTCATCGTGGTAGTCATCGAGCTCATCGTGCCATTCGGTGAATACCGCCTCGGCCGCCTCATCGGCGTCATCGAGCCGCCAGGCCAGGTCGCGCTGTGCGTCGTCGCTTTTCTCCAACGCCTGCGTCAATGCCTCACGCTCACGCGAGAAGGTGCTCGGCGAGGCAGAAAGCGCCAGTTCCAGACGCGACAAGGCGCTATCCAGTGCTTCCCGGGCACGTTTCTGGGCCTGTCGAGCAGCGTCGACACGCTCCGCCAGCACCTCGCCCCGCGATACGCCAAGGCGCTCCATCGAGGCGTAATACGGCGAACTCTGGCACCCAGCGATCAGGCCCAACAAAACGACGCACACCCCCCAGCGCCATGCGCGCTGGAGGCGCTCGGACGCGACGATCACAACTGCACGACGTCGAACTCCGCTACGGGGTCGACGTCCGCCTCATAATCGACATCCTCACGCTCGAAGCCGAACAGCTTGAGAAAGTCATGCTTGTAACCGGCGTAGTCGGTCAGCGTGAAGAGATTATCGGTGGTCACCTGCGACCATAGCTCCTTGCACGGCTGTTGCACGTCGTCGCGTAGCTCCCAGTCGTCGAGACGCAGGCGGCCCGCTTCGTCGGTGTCCTGCGCTTGAGATGAATAAAGGCGCTCGGCATACAGGCGATTGAGCTGATCGATGGTGCCCTCGTGCAGGCCCTTCTCTTTCATGACTTTGTAGACCATCGAGATATAAAGCGGCATCACCGGGATTGCCGCGCTGGCTTGAGTCACCACCGACTTGAGCACCGCCACATTGGCGCTGCCGCCCTCTTGGGACAGGCGCGCGTCGATTTCGCCGGCGGCGCGGTCCAGATCTTCCTTGGCCTTGCCCAGCGCGCCATGCCAGTAGATCGGCCAGGTAATCTCGGTGCCGATATAGCTGAACGCTACGCTACGCGCGCCCGGCGCCAAAACGCCCGCCTCGTCCAGGGCATCGATCCAAAGCTCCCAGTCCTCACCGCCCATGACGGTGATGGTATCGGCGATTTCCTGCTCGGTGGCCGGCTCGACGGAGGCTTCGGTGATGGCATCCTTGTTGGTATCGATGGCCGTGGCGGTATAGGTCTCGCCGATGGGTTTGAGGGCCGAGCGCTTGAGCTCGCCGCTATCGGGCATCTTGCGTACCGGCGAGGCCAGCGAGTACACCACCAAGTCGATCTGGCCCAAGTCCTGCTTGATCAACTCGATGGCCTTGGCGCGTGCTTCGTGCGAGAAGGCATCGCCATTGATCGCCTTGCTGTAAAGGCCTTCTTCCTTGGCGAACTTGTCAAACGCCGCCGCGTTATACCAACCCGCCGTGCCCGGCTTCTTCTCGGTGCCCGGCTTCTCGTAGAAAACACCGAGTGTCGACGCCCCGTAACCGAAGGCCGCAGTGACACGTGCGGCCAGGCCATAGCCGCTGGAGGCGCCGATCACCAACACCTTCTTCGGGCCATTTTCCTGTTCGCTTTGCGGAATGTTCGCACGCGTGGTGGCAATCTGTTCGGCAACATTGCGCTCGCAGCCCTTGGGATGCGTCGTAGTGCAGATGAAGCCACGAACCTTGGGTTTGATGATCACAGAGGAAACCTCTTTGCTGACGTCATTCGTTGATCGCGGTCGCAACCGCCACGGGGAAACACGCGCCAATGCACGGTTTCTTTATTGTGGGGCATTCTAGCGGGTGAAGGCGTCCATGTCCGCACCCCCTTGCTCGTCATGGCCCAGTGGCCGAAGATGCCCCTTCACAGCGAAGGCCTACAACATGCACGACCCCAACGAGCTTGAATCCCTATTGGAACGCCGTGGCGCCCTGTGGCTCGCGCTCTCGCCCCTGTGGCTCGAGCGCGAGCCCCGGGAGCGCGAATATACCCGCATGCTCGAGGTGGTCGAGGCCCAAGGCCATACGCCTCAGGAACTGGAAATGATATATCGGCTGGAGATGGCGCCGGTCATGTCGCGTCGCCAGATGTCGGTGGCTGGCGAGTGGCGCCACTTCGACGAGGACCGCCTGCTGCTCGACCTGGCACGCCACACGCGTCGTCTACATGGCTGGCGCAAGGGCTTTTGGCTACTGTTTTCCGGGTTGACCACGATGATGAGCCGGCCACGTTTCGACATCTTGATCGAGCGTCTGCATGCGACCGCATCATGAGCCATAAGAGCGTCATGCCGAGAACGGGATGTCCAGCGCCTGCTCGATATCTACCGCCATGCTGCGCGGCGAGACGCGCGGCGCGAAACGTCGGATCACATGGCCATCGCGCCCCACCAGGAACTTGGTGAAATTCCACTTGATGGGAGTACTTCCCAGCACGCCCGGCGCCTGGCGGCGCAGCAGGACGAACAGCGGATGGGCATCGCGCCCGTTGACGTGGACCTTTTCCATCACCGGAAAACTGACCCGATATTCACGCGTGCAAAACGCGCCGAACCCCTCGGCCGACTCCGGCGTCTGGCGGCCAAACTGATTGCAGGGGAACGCCAGCACGGTAAAGCCCTGATCGTGATAACGGCGATACAGCCACTCGAGTTCCTTGAGTTGCGGCGTATAACCGCAGCGGCTGGCGACATTGACGATCAACAACACTTGCCCGCGCAGCGCGCGTAGATTGAAGGGCTCCATCCGGTTGGTATGGCAATCCTGGCTATATAGCGTCATGGCGGTCGCGCATCGCATTCATCGTCGGGGATACCTTTTCATTGTCGTCCGCCTGCGGCAGAGCTTCAATCATCCTGTGCCGTCAACCAGCCTTGGGCGAGCATGTGTTCCAGCGCGACGCGGCTATCCGGCGTGGCGTCTTCCAGAGCCAGCGCGGCCTCCACCGTCAACCAGGTGGCGTCGGCGACTTCGTCCGCTTGCAACACCAGCGGCCCATCGTAATCGGCCAAGAAGGCGCTGCCATGAATGAAGTTACCGCCATCGGTATAACGGAACGTGAAACACGGCGTCAACGACACGCCCTCGATGCCGAGTTCTTCGGCCAGCTCGCGACGCGCGGCGACATGCTCCGCTTCACCCGCACCGACCACGCCACCGGTGGCCAAATCATGATAGCCAGGAAACACTTCCTTGGTCAGCGTGCGGCGCTGCACGCATAGCTCGCCCCGACCATTGCGCACGAACACGTACGTCGCGCGGTGCCAGAAGCGAAAGCGCCGCATCAGCCGACGCGAGGCGCTGCCGCAAGGACGATTGCGTGCATCCACCAGCTGGATGCGCTCATCCTTGATGATCGGCTCGGGCAGCGCCCCAAGCGTTGCGGAAGGCGACGGCGTGAACATGGTGTGTCCTGTGACGTATCGATGCGGGAAGGCGTCAGCATGCCAGAGCCCGCGCATCGCGTCATGTCGAATACACTAATGGACATGCACAAGGCAGCGCACCTCACGCTGGGCTATCGCAAGCTTGGCAACGATATGACGTCGCGCGCTGCGTCAGCGCACCGATGAAGGCGATGAGCGACAACGCCGCCACGACACCGCCATATACGTACGTCGTCGGCAGCAACCCCATGTGCTGTGTCGCCACGCCGCCGACCATGGCCAAAAGGCTGGCAGACAAATAGCAAATGACGTAGAACGCCGCCATCAACGCCGAGCGCTCGGTGGGCGGTGCCAATGGCATCACCGTACGCATGGCGCCCATGAACGCCGCGCCGAAGCCGATCCCTGCAAAGGCTGTGCCGCTCAACAGCACCGCCACGCTGCGCCAATGCACCCCCAACAACAGCACGCTCATCCCGACGATCAAGCACCCCGTCCCGATGAGCACGGCCACACGAGGCGGCTTGGCCCGCAGCGTCAACACACTGATCGCGCCCACGCAGGGCAGCAGGAACGTAATCAGACACCCCACCAGCGGGTTATGAATACCGCTGACGGTCTCCACGAGCGAGGGACCCAGCGAAAGCGAGAAACCACCCAGTGCCCAGGACGAGATCACCGCTGACACCACGCGCATCAGCGGCCCCCGGACAGGCGGCGGTATATAGGCGCGTGGCCGCAACGAGGCCCATGCGCCCGGGCGCGGCGTCACGCTTTCGCGAACTCGCCCTAGCAGCAAACCTTGAACTACCAGCGCCACGGCCAAGAACGCGTACACCAGATGCAGCGGCGCGGGCGCATACGTTACCAAGATGCCCGCAATCAGGGCGCCGATGCCCATACCGAAGAGCGGCGCGATACTCGCCATGACGGGCCCACGTCGGTGATCGCTATCGAGCATGGCCGCCGCCAACGCGCTGGTCACCACACCAGTGGCGATGCCCTGCAGAATACGCGCTACCATGAGCCACGCCAGGCTATCGGCCCAGAAGAACACTCCTAACGATAGAAGTTCGCCCACGATCGCACCGGCCACCACGGGCCGCCGACCGATATGATCCGACAACGATCCGGACACCAGTAGCGCCACCAACAAGGCAAACACGTAGCTGGCAAACACCAGCGTGAGCATCGTTGCCGAGAAGTGCCACGTCATTTGATAGAGGCGATACAGCGGCGTCGGTGCGCTGGATGCCGCCAGGAAGGTGATCATGAGGATGACATAATAAGTCAGTTGCCCGAGGCGCGGCGTCGGGTAGGCATCCGTCGTACCCGTGGATGAAGGCGGTGTCATGATGAAATCCATTAATGCTAAGATTGTGCGTTAAAGGCAGTCTGAACTTAGCAGGCTCATAAAGCAAATATTTTGCGTTAGGTGACCATGGCCATCAAAGAAGCCGTTCGTCCCGGGGGACGCAGCGCGCGGGTGCAAGAAGCCGTGCATCACGCGGTCCGCGAGCTGCAGATCACCAAATCCCGCGAAGAACTCAGCGTGCCCCAGATCGCGAACAAGGCCGGCGTGACGCCGTCGACGATCTATCGGCGCTGGGGAAATCTCGCCGAGTTGCTGGCGGACGTGTCGCTCGAACGCCTGCGTCCCGACGTCGAGCCGCCGCAGACCGGTTCCTTGGCGGGTGATCTACAGGCTTGGGGCGAGCAATATCTCGACGAGATGACCTCGCCGGCCGGCCAGTGGATGCTCAGCGATATCATGGCCAGCGCCGAACGCGAACGACGCGAACGCTGCTGCCGTTACAGTGAAACGATCATGACGTGCTTGCGCGAACGTGCCGTGAAGCGCGGCGAAGCCACGCCATCGGTCGAGGACTTGATGGACGGCGTGATCGCGCCGATGACGTACCGGCTACTCTACGACCTCGATACAGCGACGCCCGCGCGCCTCAGCCGCTGGATCGCGCAGACACTGCCAAGCACCGACTCGCCCGACTAACTCCACCAGGGTCGCATTGACCCCGGCACGACGTCTGACCATGCTCGAAGCACGACGCATCCCCTTGCCGTCTTCAGGAGTCGCTTCCATGGTCGATCATGCCGCTCGCACTCATCTCGCCACGCACGAGGTCACCAACCAGCCGTTGCTCGGTGGCGACCATGACCTCCTGGCAGAGGACATCGCCCTGCGTGAGACTCTGGCCCGCGAAGCCCCGGCTTGGGTCGCGACGCGCCTTGCCCCACTCGCCCGCGAGGCCGGGCGTGATACCTGGCAAGCCATCGCCGACGAGGCCAATCGCCATTCTCCCGAGCTACGTTTGTTCGACCGGCACGGGCGCAGGCTCGACGAAGTGCACTACACCGAAGCCTATCATCGCTTGATGCATCTCGCCTGCGATGGCGGCTGGCAGGCGGTGGCCTGGGAACATGAAGGCAATGGCGGTCATCAAGCGCATATCGCCGCGCTGTATCTCTTGACCCAAGTCGAGCCGGGATTCTGCTGCCCGATCACCATGACCCACGCCGCGTATCCGGTGCTACGCCACGACAGCGCCATACTCGAGACCTGGGGACCGCGCCTGCTGGCAAACGACTACGATCCGCGTGCTCTGCCCGCCGGCGACAAGCGTGCGGCAACCTTCGGCATGGCGATGACCGAGAAACAAGGCGGCAGCGACGTGCGCCGCAACACCACCCACGCGACACACCAATCGGATGGCAGCGTGCGCCTCACCGGCCACAAGTGGTTCTGCAGCGCCCCGATGTCGGATGCCTTCCTGACCCTCGCACAAGACGACGCCGGCCTCGGTTGCTTCCTGGTGCCACGCTTTCGCCCCGATGGCGAACGCAATGGCATTCAACTGCAGCGCCTCAAGGACAAGTGCGGCAACCGCGCCAACGCCTCGGCGGAAATCGAGTATGCCGATGCCTGGGCGCACCCTATCGGCGAGCCAGGGCGCGGCGTCGCCACCATTCTCGAGATGGTCCAGCAGACCCGGCTCGATGCCGCTACCGCACCCGCCGGCATGATGCGCCAGGCGACGCTCGAAGCCTGGCGCCACGTTCAGGGCCGCGAAGCGTTCGGTAAACGCCTCGCCGACCAGCCGCTGATGCAGCGCGTGATCGCCGACCTGGCGCTGGAAACCGAGGCCAGCCTGGCACTCTGCCTACGCACGGCGCGTGCCTTCGATGGCGCCTCCCGAGACCCGCATGAGCACGCCCTGGCGCGCTTGCTCCCCGCGCTGGCCAAGTTCTGGCACAACAAGCGTAGTCCAGCGTTCATGGCTGAAGCCATGGAATGTCTCGGCGGTATCGGCTACGTCGAGGAGGCGCCGCTCGCGCGGCTTTACCGCGAGGCGCCGGTAAATTCGATATGGGAAGGCTCGGGCAATGTCATGTGCCTGGACGTGATGCGCGTACTGGCCCGCCATCCGGAAAGCATCGCCGCCCTGCGCCAGGAGCTCGCTCTGGCACGCGGCGCGCATCCCGATTTTGACCGGGCGCTCGAGGCCCTCGAACGATGCCTCAAGGCCACGCCGGACGTACTGGAAGCGCAGGCGCGCTGGTTGACCCAGCGCCTCGCACAATGCCTACAGGCCGCATTGCTATTGCGTCATGCGCCCATCGCCATCGGTGAGACCTTTTGTGCTGCCCGCCTCGGTGAGGAGGCTTCGCCGCTGTTCGGTGTCTTGCCGTCACACGCACCGCTGGACGCCATTCTTGAGCGAATCGAGACCTGACAGCGGTTTCAACGGCCCATCAACCGATGACGATGCGCAGCGCCAGCCCCAACAGCAGGACGCCCGTCGCCCGATTGATCCAATGCGCACGCGCCTGAAGCCAGGGCAAAACCGCCGAATGCGAGAGCGCCAACGCCACCAGCACGTACCAGCCAGCATCGATCAGTGACGCGGTCGCCACGATCGTCGTCTTGGCCCCCGCGCCCATGTCGGCGCTAACGAACTGACTCAACAAGGCCACGAAGAAGAGAATCAGCTTGGGATTGGCTAACGCCACCAGCACGCCGTCTCGCGCTGCCGCTCCGGAGTGGCTCGCTATATCGCCCGCCTCCAGGGCACCGCCGCGCCCGGCGCGCAACGCCTTCACGCCCAGCCAGGCCAGATACGCTGCCCCGCCCCAGGTAATCGCCTTGAACAACACCGGCTGATGAGCGATGACCGCACCCAGGCCCCACACGGTCAACGCCGCGTAGAAGCCCACGCCTGCCGCATGGCAAACGCTCGCAATGACGCCCGGCATGCGTCCGCCCCCTAGCGTATGGCGCAGCACCATCGCCAGGCTCGGCCCCGGCGACATCGCTCCCATGGCACAAACGGCCGCTAGCGACAGCCACAAACTCAGAGACATCGCACAGGCCCCGTCATGAAATGAGCGTACAACTTAAAATCAGCGCTCAACTTAGCGGTCGGCGTCCTTCATGCGGCCCTGGCAATCGCGCTCGAGGACGTTGCGTTCACCCTCGTCGTTCTCGCGATACAACATGCCGTTGTCGCCTTTGGTGTGCCATACGTAGGCAAGCTGTTCGTCGTCGCTGGCATAGCGCGCACCGGAGCCTGAGGCTACTTGATGCATGGGAATGGAGTCGTGACCATAGCTCAGCATGGCGCGATCGGTATCAGCGCCATATTGGAAATAGGTCACCGACAGCGATGTCTCTCCCTCACATTGGTAAATCTGGGTATGCTGATCGACGCGATCGGCATCGCCACCTTGCATGGCGCACCCCGTCATTAAGGTCGCGAGCGCCAACAGGGTAAGACTCACAGATTTCATCGGAACTCCTTATCCAGGATCTTTATCCAGGAATATCATGATGGAAGCGCAATACGATGCGACGTGCCCGAAGGCGTAGCGCAGCTAATTTATGATCGTACAATAATATCGCAGACATCCTATCTTAAACGACGCATGCCGCACCCAATACGCATCGGAATATTTATCGGGCATCATGACGGTGTTCTCAGTCCATCACACGGAGGTCAGGCATGCCGAATTGCGCGCGAAACGACCATCATTGCCAGCGTTGTGAAGGCTCGTTGCCATTCGCGTTTAGCATGGCATTCCAGCCCATCGTCGATGTCGCGACGCAACGCATCGTTACCCACGAAGCCCTGGTACGCGGCATCAATGGCGAGTCGGCCTATCAAGTGCTGTCCCAAGTCTCGAACGCACTGCTGTATCGCTTCGATCAGGCCTGTCGCGTCAAGGCCATCGAACTGGCCGGTCAGTTGGACATGACCAGCGCACTGTCGATCAACTTCTTGCCCAATGCCGTCTATGAACCCGAAGCTTGCATACAGGCCACGCTGGATGTCTCCAGACGCGTCGGATGGCCCACCGAGCGCCTGGTCTTCGAAATCACCGAAGTCGAGAGCGTGAGCGATCGCGGACACCTGCGCAGCATCATCGATACCTATCGGCAAATGGGATTCACCACCGCCCTGGACGACTTCGGCAAGGGCCACGCCAATCTCGACCTGCTCGTCGACCTACGTCCCGACAAGCTCAAGATAGACCGCGCACTGGTCATGGACTGCCATCAAGACACACGCCGCCAGGTATTGCTCAAGGCGGTCGTCGATATCGCCAGGCAATTGGAAATCGACCTCGTGGCCGAAGGCATCGAGCGCCGGGAAGAAGCCCGCTGGCTCCATGAGGAGGCCGGTATCGTGCAGCACCAAGGCTTCTATTATGCGCGTCCCGCGTTCGAAGCACTGCCCCCGATTCATGGCTTCGCGGCTTCCTAGCCCCTAAATGCAGCGACCCCGACACGCATGCCGGGGTCGCTGCTGTGCTTCTCTTACCCTATCGAGCCGTCAGGCACCGTCGGGCAACGCATAGGCGATCACGTAGTCACCGCTAGGGGTTTCCATGAAGTGATGCCCCGTAGCGACGATCACCAGATACTGACGTCCGTTCGCCTCGTAGACCATCGGGTTGGCCTGACCACCCGCCGGCAACGGCGCTTGCCACACGGTCTCGCCGCTCTCGATGTCGATCGCGCGGATCAGATCATCCGTCGCCGCAGCGATGAAGATCAGTCCTCCGGCCGTGACCACGGAGCCACCGTTGTTGGGCGTGCCGATGTCGATGGGCAGCCCCGAGCGGATTCCCCAAGGACCGTTGGCGCGCGCGGTACCCAACGGGCGATCCCACAGCGTATCGCCACTGGCCAGTTCGATGGCGCGGATGTGGCCATAGGGAGGCTGCTTGCACAGCATGCCCGTGTAGGGCACACGCCAGCCGGCGTTGACGTTGATCGCGTATGGCGTGTTGGCTTGCGGATCGCCGGCACCTTCGGCACCGCCGCTATCGCTTTCCTGCTCCTCGCGGGGCTTCCAGCCCTTGGCATCGGCCACCTCGCGCGGCACCAGCTCATTGTAGTTGGGCATGTCATTGTAATTGGCGATCATCACCCCGCGCCGAGGGTCGATGGAAACACTGCCCCAGTCGGAGCCCCCGTTATAGCCGGTGTACTGGATCCACGGCTGATCGGCGGTGGGCGGCGTATACATGCCCTTCCAACTGGCTTGCTGGTACTGGATACGGCAGAAAAGCTGATCGAAAGGCGACATGCCCCACATGTCCTTCTCATTGATGTCGGGCTGACGCAGGGTCGCGTAACGCGAGAACGGCTGTGTCTCGCTGCGTTCTTCCGGCTCGGCACCGCCTTGCGGCACGGGGCGTTCTTCGGCACCACCGCCTAGCAACTCGCCGGTTTCACGGTTGAAGACGTAGATCTCACCCTGCTTGGTGGGCATCACCAATGCCGGCACTTCTCCCTCATCGGTGGGGAAATCGATCAATGACGGCTGCGAACCGGGGTCGTAATCCCAGACATCCTTGTGCGCAGTCTGGAAGTGCCACTCAGGCAGACCGGTCTCGACGTTGAGCGCCACCATCGAGCTGGCCCACTCGTTTTCAGCCGGCGTGCGCGAACTACTCCAGTAATCGGCGGCGCTGTTGGCCATCGGCAGATACACCAGACCGAGCTGGCTATCGCCGGCGGCCGTCGTCCACATATTGGGAGAGCCACGTACATACGTTTCGTCACCGCTAAGCGGTTCGCTCTGCTCGGGGCGCCCTGCGTCCCAGGCCCACTCGAGTTCACCGGTCACGGCATCGAAGCCCTTGATGACACCGGAGGGCGGATAACGCCGCTGGCCATCGAGCACCTGGTGCCCCGTCACGACGACATCACGCACCACCACCGGCGCGGAGTTGATGGAGACGTAACCGTCCGGCGTCTCGCCCATGTTCTTTTTGATATCGACTTGGCCGTTATTTCCGAAACCGGTACACGGTTCGCCAGTTGCGGCATCGACTTCGAGCATACGGCCGTCGAGCGTGCCGGAAATGATGCGGGCGCGACAGCGCTGCGAATCGCCATCATCACTACTGGCCAGATCGTCGAGACGGTCATCCGGCACTTCATAATACGTGACGCCACGGCAGGCGGCGGTATAAGGAATGGCGTCTTCGGATACCTGTGGATCGTAACGCCAGTTCTCTTCACCACTATCGGCATCGAGCGAGATCAGGATGTTGCGCGACGTACACAGGAACACATCGTCACCGACCTTGAGCGGCGTGGTCTCTGCGCCCCAGCGGTGATCGAGCAAATCGCCGGTGCGGTACTGCCACGCTACTTCGAGATCGCCGACGTTCTCCGGGGTAACTTGATCGAGCGGCGAGTAACGCGTCGCGGCGCTGTCGCGTCCGTAGGCGACCCAGTCTTCGTCAGCAGGCGTATCCGCGGGCTGTGCATCGCCGACATCGGTCGCCAATGAACTATCGGCGACGTCCGGCACGTCCTCGAGATGTTGATACCCGCGCGGCACGAACGCCAAGGCCCCGGCGACGATCAGGCCCAGGCACAACACGCCTGCCACCGAGAAACTCGCCTTGCGCGAGGGCCCGCCCCGGAGGCTCGGCATGACCAACGCAACCAGAATGGCCAGGATCAACGCGACGTCGAGGCGCGGAATCCAGCGCCAGTAATTCAACCCGGATTCCCAAGCGGCCCAGACCAGCGTGCCGATGAACACCACACCATAAAGCCAGGCACCGGAAACACGGCCACGCACCAATTGAACGCCGGAGACGAGCATCAGAATGCCCGCGATCGCGTAATACCAGGAACCGCCCAGTGACGCTAGATAAAGCCCGCCGCCGCCCAGCGCGAGGCCGGCGAGGGCAACGATGATACCCACGAGCTTGGCGAACATGCCGCCAGCCCTGCGGGAAGATGCATTAGTAGCCAAAACATTTCTCCTTGAATGCCCGTAATCCCTTGCATCGCCGGTGAAAGCGACGCGCCATGCGGCTTTAGGCACGTTATCGATGCGCCCTGCCGTCTTGATGGCTCGCCCCCAGGATAGAGCAATCAAAGCGTTTTACATAATTGATTAATAAAAGATATAAAAAAGAAAGGTAGGCAAAACGCTTGGCATGCGCGCACGAAAAAGGACGCATGTCTCATCGACACCATCAGGTAAAGGCGATCGCTAGAAAATGGTCTTGCTGAAATGACCAGAGGTCATGAAGGAAGGTTGGTGCCCGGGGTCGGACTCGAACCGACACGGTGTCGCCACCGGGGGATTTTGAATCCGTTTTACACGGTAACCACGGCCGCGCTTGCACCGGGCCTGCCCCGTAAAATCAGGACGTTAGAGCCGTCCGCCACTCCCACCTAGACCACCGGTCGCGCCCAGCCTGCGACCAAACTGCGACCAAGCTATCCCTTTCCATTCCTGAACCACTAGGTTACATTCGGTTTACCCACAAGGGCTTTGGCAATTGCCACGTTGTGCAGTCGGGGGCTGCCACCATCTGAGACTGCATTTAAATCGAAATAGGCAGCAGGGCTGGGCCTCCCCTCCCGACTCTTCATGAGCCTGGGGAGAACTGTTGACGAGGGAACTGAATGTTCGCACCCGAATCAACACGCTCAGTTGACATTACGGCTCGAGCCGGCGCGTGGGCCATTGTGTTTACGACGCTAGCAGCTTCCCTGCCGTTGTGGGCGGCTGTAACCGTGTCTCTACCGGTGGTCATCGCGCTATATCGTCTGTGATGGCAACCGCCCCTCCCAGCGGAGAAATCCGCTGGTGGGGGCACCTCACCCTGCGTACTCCGTCCGAGCAATTTACCCTTTAGCACCTGCTAAAGAGTCGGCGAGTGGAGTGAATGTGCCGTGAAGATCTCCACCTCGGGTCTTGTAAAGCAAAGCTTTACAAGGAGCAAACCATGCCGCTGGCTTTGATGTCCTCAAGCCGCGACGGGCCGATACCACTCACCCGGGTCAGTCCCTCAACACCCTGGTACGGGCGGGCATTAATGACGGCTTCTGCCCTAGCAGGACCAATGTGCGGCAATTCATCCAACCGCTTGAGCGTAGCCTTATTGATGTTGACGCATTCGCTCCCCGCACTTTTGCTGCCTGTACTCTCGACGACAGACACTCCATCTAAGGCTACGAATTCGGGGTCGGCATCACCGACAGTTATGTAGATGGGTGCATGATCTGAGACGATGTCCCTCGCCTACTCGTGCGTAAGACCCATAAGCTCCGGAAACTGCACGATGCCACTACCGGTAACTTCGAGCGCATCAGCATCAAGCCAAAGGTTGTCGTAGAGATTGGCGTATTGGCCGTCTGTCGTGCTGAGTGTCGTCGCCCCTGATGTAATCGCCGGGGCGGCCCCTTGGTCGCGCAGCAGCTGCCAAGCCTCATGCTCCGGAGCCAGGTTGTAGTCACCGGCTATAATCCGCGGCGTCTCGGAGTAGACCTCAGACATCCAGCTCCAGATCTCAGCCAACTGCCGAATCTCAGGCGTGCGATCGGAGCGGTTGTCGCCATATAGGATATGCACCGTGGCTAGCGCCACCTTCTGCCCTGTTTCCGTGTCGCGGAATTCGGCCAGATACGGCTCCCGCGCGAAATTGTCGCCGGGATCCAGGTAGACGACGGCGCCCTGGGTGTACTCGACTTGGCTCTCGCGCCAGAGATAGCTGTAGCTCTCCTGGTACGATGACCGCCCTACCTCGTGAGATGTCATAGAGCTCCACGGCTCGCCTGTCAGCGACTCCAACTCACTCTCGAGCTGCGCGACCGCAGGCTCGTCCATCACCTCAGTTAGAGCCCAGAGATCGGCGCCTTGGGCGATGTGAGCAACGAGATCCATCCTCTTGCCGTTGTCCCACCCCAAGTGCTTCAAGTTCCAAGTGCCAATGGTCATGTCTGCTACTGCAGTGACGGGCAGTGAAAGAGCCGCAATGAGTGCACTGAGAGATATAAGGCTATTTGACATTAGAAAATTCCACCGTATGAGCGATTTACTGGCGGCAACCTACTCGATATAAACGAATGAGTCATTCCTGATGGGCAATTAGTGGGGGCAGGGTGAAGATAATCGAGCGAACAATTGACAGAGCGCGCTACCGAGCTGTCTCCGTTCTAACGCCAGTGCGATGCGCCCTCATTGTGGGGAGCCTACCAGTCGGTATCGTATTTCTCGCCTTCAGTGGCAATAGCGCTTCTGAAACAACCCACGGTCTCAACATGATGGGTGCTGGCAGTGGCATGGCGTCTGGTTTGCTGGTAGCGATGATCATGCCAGTTGTGGTCGGGCTGACTGTGTGGTGGGTGGTTAAACGCAAACGAGACGCGTGCCTCGCGCGGTACGGTAAACCGAAAAAATAGCGGCTCCATGGGCACCTAAGGTCGCTCCCCGCCAGGTCCCGGCGCGATCCGAGCACCTATCCAAGGTATATCAGCACTTGCCTTACGTACCTGCCCATGCAGATACTGTATATATAAACAGTATTTGCATGGAGCATGGTTTATGGCCCGTAAACGCCCCTCATCCCCCACGCCACCTTCGTCCTATGAGCTGCTGGGCCAGCGTGTGCAGCGCCTGGTGGCGTCGGCAAACGCGCGCAAACAGCGTCAGATCGAACTCACGCCCGAGCCGGATGACTCGCCCGAGGATTGGGAGCGCCTCGCCGATGAGTTCGCCACGCTCGACGGTGTCGAGGTCACGCGCACCGGCGAGAGCTACCTTGTCTCTTGGAACCCTGCCGAGGTGAGCGAATGATGCGCACGGAATATCTCGGCAGAGTCGATGAATCGGCGGCGCCAACACCACTCCCGCTTGCCGCCGATGCAGTCCGCGCAGGGTTTCCCTCTCCGGCGGATGACTACGTTGAAACCGAGCTGGACCTGGTGGCGCACCTGGTGCAGCACCCCAGCGCGACGTTTTTTGTGCGCGCCAAGGGCGACAGCATGGAGACGTACGGGATCTACGATGGCGACCTGCTGATCGTCGATCGTTCGCTCGAACCACGCGACGGCGACGTGCTCATCATCGCCGTCGATGGTGAGCTGACGTGCAAGCGCCTGGGCCGGATCGGCAACCGCCCCTACCTGCTGCCGGGCAATCCCAGCTACCAGCCCATCCCGTTGGAAAACGTCGAGTGTCACGTGTGGGGCGTGGTCACACACAACGTGCACGCACTGCGTTGCGGGGTGGGACGATGATTGCCCTGGTCGATTGCAACAATTTCTACGTGAGCTGCGAGAGAGTGTTCGATCCCCGGCTCGAAGGCCAGCCGGTGGGCATCCTCTCGAACAACGACGGCTGCGTGATCGCTCGCTCGAACGAGATCAAACCGATGGTGCCGATGGGCATGCCGCTGTACCAGATCCCACCGGACATAAAGCGCCGCGTGACGCTTCTCAGCTCTAACTATTCGCTGTATGGCGACATGAGCCGGCGCGTGACGCAGACGCTGCGCGAGTTCTCCCCCAGCGTCGAGATCTACAGCATCGATGAGTCGTTCCTCGACCTGAGCATGTTCGCGCAGACCGAGCTCGAGCCGCATTGCCACCGGCTGCGCGCCACAGTGCGCCGCAATACGGGCATCCCGGTGAGCGTCGGCCTGGCCGCCAGCCGCACGCTCGCGAAGATTGCCAACCACCTCGCGAAGAAACAGGCAGCGTATGAAGGCGTGTGCCGGCTTGATGCCGACAGCACGCCGACACGTTTCATCCTCGAGCGTTTACCGCTGACGGAGATATGGGGCGTTTCCGGGCGCCTGGCCGCTCGCATGATGGAGCTGGGGATCGAGACGGCGTGGGACCTGCGCACTGCTGACCCAAAACGAATTCGGCGCCATTTCAGCGTTGTGCAAGAACGGCTGGTCTACGAGCTGCGCGGCGTGTCGTGCATCGAGACCGATGATTACGGAGAGCCGAAAAAGAACATCATGACCTCGCGATCGTTTGGACAGGCCACCGGCTCGCTGGTCGAGATCCGCGAGGCGCTGCGCGTCCACGCGGCACGCGGCGCAGAGAAACTGCGCAAACAGGGGTCGGTCGCCCGCGCGATCATGATTCTGCTGCGAACGAACCGGCACCGCCCGGATCTGCCTCAGCACAATCCGAACCTGGTCGTGCAACTGCCCCGCCCCACCGATGACTCGCGAACCATCGTGGCCACGGCGCAGCATGCGCTCGAGCAATGCTATCGATCAGGACCGCGCTACATGAAAGCGGGTGTGATGATGATGGACTTGACCGACAAGGGCACGCTGCAGTCTGATCTATTCGACGAGGAAATGAGCGAGGAACAGCGCCGCCGAAGCGAATCCCTCATGAGCGTGATGGACACGCTGAACCAGCAGATGGGGAGAGACACGGTCAGGCTGGGCGGCCAACGCAAACGCGCGGCGTGGCAGTTGCGGCGGGAGTATTTGACGGGGCGGTACACGACCAGCTGGGATGAGCTGCCAATCGCGAGGATGCGGTGATGGAAGCCATCCCTGGCAGACTTCCTCCCTAGGCCCGACTGTAGCGCAAGGGAACCTCTTAGCTTGTAAGTGATTGCCGACAACGAGTGTACGAGTATGCCTACCCCAAAGGCTCACGCCGGATTGGGCAGATCGGCCGTGTCGTTCTTCACGTTGCCGACGCGGCGATCAACAGCCCAGTGGGTGAGCAGCTTTGCGGGCAAGTGACCCACTGCCCCGCGGATCGATTCGCGGTCGGTCAGGTGTGGGTCGAGCCAAGGTTCTAGGCTCTCGTCGTCGAGTGCCACAGGCATGCGTGAATGAATCTCGGCGGCAATACCACGAGCCGGCTCGGTGAGGATCGCGCAGCCCGGCGAGCCGTCGGCGCGTTCGGCCCAGATAGCCGCCAAGTAGATCGGCTCACGGTCCTCACGGCAGATGAAATGCGGCTGCTTGCGCCCATCGACAGGCAGCCACTCGTACCAGCCATCAGCGGGGATCAGGATGCGATGGCGAGCAAAGGCACCCTTGTAGTAATTGCTGGTGGCGACCTTCTCGACCTTGGCATTGATCGGCGACGGCGCCGACTCACCGGCCCAGGCCGGGTGGTAGCCCCACCAGTACCGATCGATGGTAGGCTCCGAATCAGGCGCAGGGTGGCCTACGCCGGTGATCCATGTCCCCGGAGACACGTTGTAGCGAGGCGACGGCGTATCGGCCGGCAGCTGGGCTTTGAGCCGCTTGGCCACCGCAGCGAGCTGGGAGTAGAAAGCAAAGCGTCCACACATAACAATTCACATATTGGGGTTTTTGTCATTATGGAACGTTTTCTGCAATCCATCGAAACGGCCCTCCGCCATGAAGACTGGTACGGTGCACTCTCCACTGCCCTTACCATCCCCGACATTTGCGGAAAGATAGAGGATCCGGATACTCGCGGTCGATCACGCTATAAAAAATGGTATGAACAATGGGTACTCCCAACCTATACCGTTCAATACGGTGCAGATAAAGCGGTAAAAGTTTTACTAACGCCTGAAGATTGCTATGGGCTCAGATGCAGCTACCTACACGAGGGAGGTGGAGAATTAGATGAGCAAGCGAAGCACACCCTTGAACGATTTCACTTCATAACACCTCAAAAGGGAGCTTTGATTCATAGAAACCTTATAGATAACGTGCTTCAACTACAGGTCGATATTTTTTGCCGGGAAATAATTGAAGCATGCCGCAACTGGATACATTGGCTAAAAAAAGAACATCCAGAGAAAATTGACAACATGAAATCACTTCTTGTGATACATGACACGACCGATGGACTTCCTTTTAAATTCTCAGATACTGAACACGGCTGAATATATACAAAAAGCCCCGGCCGGAGCCGGGGCATTGTTCTGCGTGCGGATTGTGCTAGCGCTCACCCCGCCAGACTCTCCCACACCACCGCGCGCACCTCTTTCACGGACTCAGCCTGCTCGATGCGCCCCCTCAGCACCGAATACACGCGAGCAGCGGGCCGTTGATGCCTCGAGCCTCGGCGCCGCCGTCGCTGTTGATGCCGTGAGCGTGGGTGTTGTTGTTGATGGTCAGTGAGTGACCATGCAAGCCGGCGTTTTCGATTTGCAGGTAGTGCCAGTGCAGGCCAGCGTATTCGGTATAATTGCTCTCTTCTGTGGTTTGCGTTTGCCGAGCGCTGCCGCCTGTGTCGGTGCTCGCGTTACCTCGCGCTGTATACGGGTGACGGTGATTGCCGTCCTCAGCGGTGCGGCCAGCATGGGAGTGGAGCCCCCCTTGACCAATGCTGCCGCCGTGGCCGTGGGTGTCGTTGCGCGTGTTGCCGCCATGGTCGTGTGCCTTGTTCTGGCTCTGCTGGGTCGTACCCATTTCGCGACCAGGATCAATGCCACGGCCGTCATCCCAGAAACGTGGGTGTAGGCCGCGATAGTCCGGCAGCGTGAACGTCGTCGAGCCGTCGCCGGGGCCGAATTGCACGGGGTCTTTCTCGGCCTCGCTGGCCGCCAGGTTGCCGCTGGCCTGGGCGAAAGCCCACAGATCGGCGTATTCCGTGCGGGAGACTTCATCTCCATTGGCCTTCCGGAAACCCTCCGGAGCGACCGTCGCCGGGAACATCTTGATCTCGCCTACCGGGAGCAAATGGCGCAGCAGTGCGTCGAGCACGTAACCGCTTTCGTCATCCGCAACACGCAGGATCGCGCCGGCATTGCCCGCCTTAGGCGGCAGGCCGGTTTCGCTGATCTCCTGCGCCTCGTCGCGGAATGTCTGCGCCTCGCTCGCTGACTGTGCGGCGGCGGCTTTGTCTTCGGCGACAGTTTCCAGATCATCGTTGAATGTCTGGGTCATCTGCCGCAGCTGGCCACCGAACTGAACCAGGGCGGCATTGCGGGCGTTGTCTTTGATGATCGCGGCGTCGGTGTCGCCGTATTCGAAATCCCACTGCGCGAAATTCGGGACTGTCGGGACGTGGGCCATGGTCAGACCTCCAAGAAAATCAGCTGGCTACGCCAGTTGTTGAACTGATTGTGCGTGTGCGCGTAGTTGTTCTCGCGGCGGGCGAGAAACGCGTATTCGGCCTCGTCGATGCCGCCCTCTTCGGGAAGAACGCTGACGTAGATGTCCCGGTTCTTGCCGCTTTTCAGGATCGCGGCGGTGAACCGGGCGCGGTCGGTGGCATCGAGCCAGTCGAGGTCGATCGGCAACCGTCGCGACAGCCCCTCTCCGACGGTGCGGAGAGATCCGCCCTCTGTGCGCCGATGCTCCCCGGCGTCCTGCCACTCGAGAGTCAGCCCATAGCTCGCGTTGAATTTTGGCGAGATCACCTGGCCGCTGATGATGCGGCCGATTTCCATGTAGCCATCCAGGTTGTCGGGGTCATCGATGGTGATGCGGTACCGCGTGGCAAGCAGCACGGGCAGCCAGAAAGCCGCCTGTTGCGTCGGGATACTATCGGTACTTGTCGCGCCCCAGGGGTCTACGCCTATCGCGAACTCACCGAGGGGGATCAGCCCGCTGATATTGACGCTGCCCGAGTCATAGATGACGTCGTTATCGACCAACAGTTCGAGGCGCACGCGCGAGCCCGATGACAGGTTGTGCCGATACAGCACCACCGCCCCGAGGTAGGTCGGCGTCGGCAGCGTGGCATCGATCACCTGCTGGCTGGTATTGGTCGAACGCCACACCTTCACGCGCTCACTGCGTTGCGTGTTGGTGATAGGGAGAGCATTGGAGGTAGCGTTCAGCAGCGTGCCGTCGTGGGCGTTGTTGATAATGAAGCGGAGATTGGGCATGGGCGCCTCGGTGACCAGGTGATGGCGGGCAGGCGTGGTGTGGGCGCTATGACGTCAGTGACTCCCAGGTCACGGCCTGTACGTCCTCGATCGTTTCGGCGTTGAGGATCAGGCGCTCGCCGCGATGGCGGATTCCGGTGTACTCCTGCCACTGGATGAACGCGTCAGCGCGCGTCAGGACTGCAGTAACCAGATCGGCCAGCGTCTCCGTGCCGTCGCCGTTATTGCGCCCTTTCAGGATCGCATTCAGCGCGGGCGTCGGCGGCGCGGTCCCATTCTCTCCGGCTTCTTGCCACTCACGGTACCGCGACGCTTCGTCGAGCTGCTTGGCCCAGCTCAACCGCTCGGCCTCGGGATAATCTTTGATGAGAGGTTTCGCAGCGGCATCATAGTCGTCGTTGAATTGGCGTAGTTGCTGGCGCTGGGCCTTATGCAACTGCTCAGCGGCGGTAGGCGCTTTCTTGATCGTTAGCGATCCCATCAGGAAGCCTCCGGTGTTATCGCGCCCTGGCGCGTGTAGACGACGGGCGTGCCCCAAAAAGCCTTGGACCCATCGAATACAACATGAACGGCATCGGGGTCATACTCGCTCGCATCGAACCAGCCGGATTCCGACCAATAGCCGGGGCCTACTCGCTGGCAAAGGTTGACTTTCAGCTCGCCATTTTCGCGAGTTGCATAATGAATAGGCTGGATGCCACCTATTGAGGAGACATCGGTAACCGTGTCACCTTCTTCGATAACTGATAGATCATAATTTTCTGACTCGCTGCCGACGTAGGCAGTGATGACATCACCTATTATTTTGTAATAGTCAGGACCGGGGCCTGCTAGCATATTGATCTTCATAAGCACCTCCAAGTACTCAATAAAACATTGCCCATAAATTCAAACGCGCTTCGGCAGTTGAACTAGTGATCCCTCTAAATGCAATTTTCCATTGACTATCAGTAATAGTCATGGTCGCATCCCTCAAGACATCTAGGGCATCATTACCCGGCCCATTCCCCTCATGGTTAGTCTTTGCAAAGCCGCCACTAACCCTCCTGTTATCGCCAGTTAAGGGCATAGCATAATTTTGAAAACTACTTTCGTTATAGTTCGGCTCGACCTCTCTATTCATGAACACTCTACCGCCGTAAAATCGAACCCAGTCACCAAAACTGTTACTGCCACTCTCAACAATGGGATCACCATTAATGGTGGGCATTGCCGTGAAATTACCGCCTGCCACAAGTGATGAGAGCTCCTGCTGGTTGGCCCTAGCCTGCCCCGCCCATTCATCCAGTCGCCGCGTGTCGCTGGTCTGATCGGCGGTGATGTTGAATGCGTTGGGATCACCGTATGAAGCGGCTTCTTCCGCATATTGCTTGGCGGACTTGAGGCCTGGCTCAACCTCTCCCGTTTCCTGACTGGCCCAGGCCTTCGATTTATCCCGCGCCGTTTCTGCGGCCACCTGCGCCTCGCCGGCCGTGGTGGCGCTTTCGCTCGAGGCAGTGGCTGAATCGGCGGCGGCTTGGCGATCTATCCCCGTCTGCTGCCGATCGGCGGCGGTGGCCTGTGCATCAAGTGCGGTTTGGTCGCGTTTTTCAGCAGCCGTCTGCGCGGACTGCGCGGCGGCGCTGGCCGAGTCCTCGGCCTGCTGCACATAGGGCCCCGCGAGTTCGACGACCTTGTCCTGAAAGGTCCCTTGCCAGTAGAGAAGCGGGCGCAGCGTGCCGCCGCGCACGGGGATATAGATCGTGGCCGGGCCGTGGACGAACTGGTCGACGATGTCGGTATTGGTAGTCAGCTTCTCGGTCGACTCGGCGATTTCCTGCGGAATCGTGGGCATGCTCAGTCCTCGAGTAATGCGGGCATGGTTTCATTGACGGCGATATCGAGGGCGTCGACGGCATCGCCGAGCTCGCCGGGTGGCCACGGCGTCGGAAACCAGACGTTGAGCGTGGTGGTGCTGCGCGTCGGCGAGCGGCTGACGGAGATGACGCGGCCGATCATGCGCTCGGTGGCCGGGTGTTCGACCTCGATACGCTGGCCGAGCGCCACAGGGGCGAGGAACGCGTCGATCTCGAACACGTCCGCGCGCACAGTGCGCAGCCCCAGCAGGCGATCGCGCTCGGTGACGGCGTCGGCCTCGATCTGGATGCAGCTATCGCGTGTCGGCGTCTCCGCCAGCGGGTGATCGCTGGTGTCCTGAGTGCCCTTGGTCTCGGTCCAGGTGCGTTGGAGCCTGGCCGCCAGCGTGGCGTTGTTCTCGTCGATGACGCCGGCGACGCTGCGCAGCGGGGCGTAATTGCGCCGCCAGCGCAGCGTCAGCGAGTGCCAGGGCTGCTCGGTCTCCACCAGCGCTATCTGGCCATCCTCGATTTCGTCGATGCTCAGCACGATGTCGGCCTCGCCGGGGATGTCATGCTGGCGCGCGACGAGCCGCCCCAGGGCGTCGAGGTACCAGTAGGCGCCGAGGCCCTGGCACAGCTCATCGAGGATCTGGCGCCCCGTCACCTCGCTGCCGTAGTAGAGCCCCACGGTGTAGGCGGGCAGCTCGAGCGTACCGAGCGTCAGTCCGTATTGATCTGCTACCCAGGACACGATGGCCGCGGGCGTGTTGTGCGATTCCTCGATATCGACCGTGAGGGTGTCGCCCGGGGCGTTGTCGAGTGTCACCGTGCCGCCGGCGAGATCCGCTGTGTGCGGCGCAGCTGCCCCGGCATCCTTGGGCGATAGTGAGCTGACCGCGAGATACGACGCACGGTAGGTCAGCTCACTCGTGGAGACACGCACCAGTGGCGCATTGAAGACCGAGCCCAGGGCCAGCGGCACCGGCCCGGCGTCCTCGGGCAGCGAGCCAGTATCGATCGGCTCGTCGAGCTGCGCTGATTCGTCAGTGACCGAGAACGCCAGCGTGCCCCGCCGTGACTCCGACACGCCACCGTTCAGGGCCCGGGCATGCAGCCGAAAATCGTCCCGCGACCACTCCGGCCCGCCGAGGTACAGCCGCACGGGAAACCCTTTCCACGCCCGGGAGACCCAGCGCCACAGAGAACCGTCATCGACCAGCGTGATTTCACCGAATGAGATCAGCCCATCGGTACGCGTCTCGATGTCGATGGCTTCGACGAGCAGGTCGTCGTAGGCGCGGTTCGGGTCGCTGTCAGTGGGCCGCGAGATGTACGGGCGCGACGCGATGTACTCGGTACCGCCGGCATAGTCGAGTTCACACAGCACGATGCGTGGCGCCGAGAGATCCGCCAGCCAGGCCTCGTATTCGGCGTCTGTCATACGGTGGTCGGCCTCGTCTTGGTGTTGCGGTTGATGCGCTGCTGCTCGCGCAGTTGATCGGCGCGCTGGCCAGCGGCACGTGCCGCGTCTTGCGAACGTTCGCCGCGCAGCTGGCGCACTTCCTCACGGAGCTGCTGTGACTCGCGGCGCAGGGCCTGCAGCTCGGCGAGCATTTCCCGGTTGGTGCTGCTACCCGGGGCGGAGTCGCGGTAGAGCTGAGCGATGGACGCGGGGAGCACCGTTTCGGCGGCGTGCAGCTCGGCGCGGTAGCCGTCGAACGGCACCGAGGCCAGCCCGTCGGCGTGCGAGCCGTCGATGCCGCGGGCATCCGCGAGGATCTCTTCGAACAGATCGCCGTACTGGCCGGACGCCTGACCGTAGTAGCTGGCCGCTTCCTGGAGGAACTGGTCGGCCACGCTGCCCAGGTTGCCGATGGCATCCAGGTCGCCTTCCTCGGCGCGCACCAGCACGGAGGCGTACTGGCTTTGCGCCTCCTGGAAGCGCTCGCCGGGGTCGAGGGTGGACTGATCGGACAACAGCAAGCTGTCGATCCATCCCTGCAGCCGTGACATCTGCTGCTCGAGCGCGTCGGCGGCCTGCTCGGTGACGCTGATGTAGTCCGACATGGTCGGCACCAGGTTGAGCAGCGCGGCGTATTGCTCGCGCCCCGCCTCGGTCATCAGATTCTGGGCTTCGACGAGGTCGCGGAAGCCCTCGGCGGTGTCCGGCATGGACAGGTCAAGCTCCCCGAAACGCTCCTGCAGGTCGTCCTCCAAGTTCGCGAGCTTCTCATCTTCGGAGTAGAACGCGTCGTAATAGGACTGCTGAGCGCTGGCGAGGGAGTCGACACCGCCCATCAGCTGCTGCAGGTCTGATGCGGCGGTGACCGCTGCTGCCGACGTCTCGTCGAAGCGCAGGTTGAGGCGATCAACGCTGCCGTCGAGCACCGCCAGCGACTGCAACGCCGTCTGCATTTCTCCAGCGCTCTGTACGATCTGTTCAGCGCCGCCTGTGATGCGTGACACGACCTCGTTTTGCACGGCACTGCTGAACTCATCGAGCATCGGCTCGACTTGAGAGACCGCCACCGCCGCCTGAACGAATCCCTGGGCATCGCCGTTGATGCCCATGACCAGGTCTTCGAAGCGCGAATCGAGCGTATCGAACGCAGTGCGATAGCGCTGCTCGAGGAACTCATCGCCCGAGCGATCAAGAAGACCCTGGTTCTGAACAGCCTCCTGCATCTTCGCGAGGCCGCTATCCGACCCCGCCGCCTGGGCGAATGCGTTGTCAAGCTGTGCTACTTGATCGATGAACTGCTGGGCTTCGTCGAACGAATCGAACGCGTAGTCTAGGTCTTGCGACTCGCGTGCAAAGCCTACGCGACCGAGCGAGCTATCAGCATAGATTTCGCGCTCGAAGCCATCGCGGCCGCTACTGCCGTATTCTCCCTCGGTTTTGAAAATAGTGTTGGGATCGACGCCGGAGCCGCCAAACAGCGAACCAATGCCAGACCCGAGGAATGAACCGACAGCAGCCCCGACACCGGGGATCGGGATTAACGCCTGCCCAGCCACACCGCCTAACGTAGCGCCGATACCTGAATACTCACCGCCGCCGAATACCTCGTTGCCGAGATAACCGCCCGCGAGACCGCCGCCAATACCGAGAGCCGCGTTGCCAATACCACTGCCTGCAAACGACTGAAAACCTTGAGTCGCGCCACCGCCGCTGCTCGCGGCGAGGCTTGAACCAAACTGGCCACCATAGGTAGAGCCAGTACCCGCGAACGCACGATAGGCGTTACCCGCCGTCTGCATCCCACCGCCGTAGAGGCTACTTCCGACGCTTGCCAGGTCGCTGATCGAGCCTGTGCTTCCCATGCCGCCGGCCTGTCCCGCAGCCGCGCTGCCTGAGCCTGCAACGCTCAGCGACGCCCCGAGAGATGCCGTGATCTGTCGCGTGGTGTAGGCGTGGATCACCTCGGCCAGCGTATCGAGTGCCAGGTTCTTGAACGAGCTGAACGCGTCTTCACTGCCATCGAGAAACGAGCGCCACATATCGACGGCCGCGTCGTCCATGCGGTCTAGCGAGTTCTCCCATAGCTCGGCCATGGCTTCTGATTCACCACCCACACCCCGCATTTCATCCTGCGCGTTGTGGAGTTGCTCGGTCAGGCGCCCGGTCGGGTCGCCGGTCCGCTCGATTGCCTGGCGAAGAAAGTCGATGTCGCTGCTGAGCTGGCGAGCTTTGGCTTGGCTGCCGCCGTAGGTAGACTCGAGTTCATCAAGACGCTGATGGTACGGGTCCGCTGCCTTGGCAGCCTGGTTGTAGACCTGCGCGGCCATGCCCACGGCGGCGTAGTATTCAAGCTCGCTCTTCGTGCCCTCTTCCACCTGTAGCTGCAGCTGCGCCAGGGTGGATTGATACTCGGCCTGGGCATTCCCTACCGGGGAGAGTTCGGCGAACAGATCGGCATAGGCGCTAGCGGATTCTTCCAGGGCGCGCTCGTGCTCGCGTTCGGCTTCCTTGGCGGCTTTCTTAGCGGCGCTGTTATCCTTGGTGGATTCCGTGGCCTTTTCAATTTGCTGCGCGTTCTCTTCCAGCATCCGCCGATACTGGTCGGCATGCTCGGGATCGTCCTTAACCAACTGTTGAAGCTCGGCGCGATCCGCGCGAAGCTGCTGTAACTTCTGGTGCTGCTGGTCGTAGGTCTCGACCAACTCTTTAGTGTTGGAGACCTCTCCCGGGTTTTCGCTGCTTTCATTATCAAGATCGCGCCGCATGTCGAGCAGTTGCTCGACGGCGCGTTGCCGGGCCTCGATTTCCGAGTCCAGCTCATTCAATTCAGACTGATGCCGGGTGATCCCGTAGCTCAGGTCCGCCTGCTGCCCCTGCCCGTACGAGGTGGGCTGGCTCTTGGCTTTCTCCAGGGTGTCGATGGCATCCCGCGCCTGCCCCGCCTGGGATTGAAGACGCACCAGTTCGGCGGTGAACCCCGCGACCTCCGAATCAATGGATGCTCGGGTAACACCCTCGATGCGCCCCTGGAGATCACTCAGTATCTCGGTCGCCGAGCGTGCCTCGGTCGGCACAAGGCCCAGCTCTTCGCGAAATGTGTAGATTGCACCCGCCGCCACAATGGCCGTACCGGCCGGGCCACCTAGAAGCCCCATGGCGCCAGACAGGGCGCGGCCAGCGGCCGCCGTGGCCGCAATGCGTCCTTGAGTGATAACCAGGGCACGATTCAGACCAACGCTATCGCGCTGCATCGCCACCATGGCAGCACTGCCAGCGGTGCCCAGGCTTCGAAATAGTCCTTTGTTTTTATCAATGACCTCGAATGCTTTACGCCCTAGCCAAACAGAGAACAGCACTTCGGCCACATCAATAGCCACGCTAAAGGCATTTGATATACGGTCGACGACAACTTCCATGCCGCCCATTTCATCGACCCAAGCCTGAATATCTTCCACGCTCTGCGTGATCGCCGGCGCGAGTTCGATCAATAACGAATTTGTCAGGCCATCCACCGTCGAGGTCATTGTCTCGATGGCGTTATTGGCGCCAACGAACGATTCGATATCCGAATCGCTCATGGCCACATTGAGATCGCGACCTTCCTGCATCAGGCGGCGCATCTCGGCGGAGTTGTCCTCTAGCAGCGGCAACAGCCGAGTGGCGTTGTCGGAGATCGCCTCCATCGCAGTGACGCGCTCAGACTGGGACTGCAACTGACCGAGGGCCGATCCGATCGTCATGATCTGCTCGGCGGGGTCCATCTGGACGAGCTTCTCGGCAGATAGCCCCAAGTTATTGATGACGTCGATTGCTTCGCCGCCACCGTTAGCGTAGGCATCACCGATCTTGTCACTGACATCCTTGAGGATGTCGCCCATCTTGTCGTGTTCGATACCCACAAACTGGGCGGCATACTGCATGGCCTGGAGTTGGCTGGTCTGCACGCCAATAGATTTCGCCAGGCGATCCGTCTCGGCCACTGCATTCAATTGACGCTGGCCGAGCGCCGTCAACCCTGCCACCGAAAGCCCCATCGCAGCGGCGGCGCCCTTGAGCGTGCCGGAAAATTGCTCCCAGGACTGCCCCTGATTGCGGGTCGTCTTCTGGTTACGCTGCTGGCGCGCATTGAGTTGCCGCAGATGATCATCGGTCAGATCGATGGCCTTGACCGCGCCGGTAGCATCGCCTGTCAGCAAGACGGCCGATTCATATTTACGCGCCATACTTTCCTCCAGGCATAAAAAAACCCCGCTGAGGCGGGGTTTTTATTTTTTCATCTTGCTATTTAAAATCGAACTCTCTGGATATTGCATCCCAAACGGCCAATGGCCTACCACCAAAATTAACAACCTGAATTTTAGTGAAGCTTTCTTCCGGACCCATCACGATGCAATCCAGGAGTTCCACCAAACCGACTCTTGCTCCATAGGAAACCTGCCGCCATGTTGATTCATCTACTGACACGGTAGGCAGTTTGTTTATAAAACCAACACCTCCAACCACTTTTTTTTGTTCGAGATTTCGCCACTCATCTTTCGCTTCTTCCTGATTGCAATCTTTAGCATATGAGACAGAAGATACAATCATAAGAATCAAAATTGATATTAATTTTTTACGCGGCAAGCTCAGTTGCCTTGTGACAGGTTGCCCGTGTGGGTCTAGTGGTGTTTTGGCCATGCCGCCCCCTGCGTATATTGCTTTATGTTTACCCAAAGCAACATAGCAGGGGAAACGGCCGACAATCTAGAGGGCGGGGCCGTTACCGGCCCGACACCGCGCTTTGCATGCACTGTGTGGTCTTGGCCAGCGCGCCGACGAAGTTCTCGACACGGGCAAGCCGGGATTGCGCAGCTCGCTTCTGGATGCCCTGCACCTCACACAGGTTGGCCAGCGCTTTCAGTTCCGATTGGATGTTATCGACTCGCCCCACCTGCACCATGGCACCCGTGCGCGATGCTTCCAGCAGTTGCTGGACCAAGCGCCGCAGGTCGGAGTGATACATGGCATCGCCGCCGATCAGCTGATGCTCTTGCCACTCGTTCCACTGCCGCGTGAGCGGGTAGTCGAGCGTGATCGCGGCGGGCGCCGGGGCAGCGTCTCGGCCCAGCCATTCGCCCTCGACGATGCGTGAGGTCTCGCGCTCGATACCTTCCTGCACGAATGCCATGGCGTGCTCAACCTGTTTCTGGGTGGCCTCGTCGATATGCTCGATGCCCAGGTAGCCGTTGACCAGTTTCCACATGCCGGCGTAGTCGGCGGACTGGCCGCGCACACTGCGCAGATTGGCCAGGGTGCGCACGGCACGATTGAGCGGACGACGCTCGGCGATGGTGGTGGCGCGCGGGTTGACCGCTTCGCCCTTCTGCCAGTAGTCCGCCAGCACGTCGAAGCATTCGGCCTGATACGCGACGAGGAGCTTGCGAATTTCTGGCTTGACCCGGTTGGTGTCGATGCCGAACAGCCAGCCGTTGAGCTTGTTCAACGGCAGCGTGAGGTACTTCTGGATGCCGCCCTTCGAAGGTATATCCATCATGGATACCCCTTTGGAGAGCACCGGGTGGCGCTTGATGCGGTTGAACTGGGCTTGCCATTGAAGGCCAATGCCATCGCAGATCGGCTTCATGGCCACACGCACAATGCCTTCGACGTTGAAGGTCGGGATGGCGGTGCCGTGGAAATCAACGGTAACGGGTGAAGCGGTGATAGCAGTCATGGTGTAGCTCCCTGGATTTGATTCAGGGTCCGCCACCTCACTTCCACATGATTGGGGGCGGACCGTACGCGGGGTGGAAGACCGGGGGAATCACAGGGAAACCCGGCAGGCCCGAAGGCCTCCCGCGCACGGCCCGCCATAACGGGCAAACACAAAAAAAGCGCCTAGGGCGCCGTGCGCCTGCGATTACCTCATCGGGCTTCCACACCCGGCCACTGATTTTGCAGCGGCACGAGAATAGTGGCCCAGCCAGGCGCAGGCGTCAAGAACGCGACCGTGTGCACGATACCAGAACCGCCTGGCCAATGGGGCCCGCCTGGTGGCGGTGTATAAATGTTCAGTGCAGTGCCAGGCAAAGCTGCGTCCGCTCGCGCCAATAGCGCTCGGCACATTCCATCGGCTGCTTTTCCCAGCGCCAGGCGGCCAATCCGCGTCCTTCCGCGCTTGCTTGCTCGCGCCGGTCTTCAAGCGCCTGACTCGCTGCCTCCCACTTGCGACGCACGTACTCGCCACCCTGGGTGATGGTGTCGAGCACATCCAACACCCAGCGCCGGAAGGCCTTGGCTTTCGGCGTGCGGGCGAACATGGCGACTAGGTGTGCGCCTCGCAGGGAGAAGACTCGGACTTCCTTGAGCTGCCCATGCTGGTCGGTCAATTTGACCGTGCAGGTCATGGTGTCGGTGAACTCGTCCTTGTTGCGAGAGTAGATTCGGCTCACTGCGCTGCTGTCCTTGTAGCCCAAGGCATCCCCAATTTGGGGACCCCTTGCCCAGACCTCGCCGTCGCAAGTGATCAGGTCAATCTCGGTACCGTCGAATACCATCGTTTGCATGATGTCGTCCTTCTGGCGATGAGCCCATTGTTCACACGGGTACAGGCAGACCATGGAGCTCGACACCACTGCCGACCCCAATGGACTCATCCCGCAAGGGCTCCATGGTTTACGCGCCGTGTGAATGGCGCTCACAAAAGATGCCAGCCGAGGGAGCGGCCAGCGTGTCGAAGGTGTGGAAGGGTTTTCTGTCAACGCTTGTTGATCACACCAAGCGCCCCGCTCTCTATGTGCTGGATCTGGTCGAGGCGGGACGCTTGATCTTCGATGCCGCGCATGCGCATGACGGATTCCAAGGCGGTGTAGTCGATGCCTTGGTGGATGGCGCCGCCCATGCCCGCGATCACGCGCCATTGGGTGGCACATGCGCAGAACGTCTCGTACGCCTCGCGGTGCTCCGGCCATAGCTCAGTATCGTTGGAGCGCGCGTAGCGCTCCTTGATCTTGATGCCGATCAGCGCAGCCTTTTCCTTGAGACTCCCCCGGTGCCCGCCGCCAGCCCAGCTGGCACCGAGGTCTTTCAGTTTTTTGCCGCGTAGACTGCCCGGCCCTGCTGGGTGGCGAAGAAGCTCTGCGCGAGGGCGCGGCGGTAGTAGTTGATCTGGAGGATCTCACGAAGGCCGTCTTCGTCGATTTTTGCCACGGTGCTTTGGTGTTTCTTCGGGGCATCACTTTCGTCGAGCCCCCGAGGGCCTTCGATGCCTTTGCAGTGTTCGACGATCACGTCGACGATGTCGCGCTTGCTCTCTTCGAGCGCCTTGAGTTCATCGGCGGTCAGCAGTGTCCAGGTGACGTCGTAGCCGAGCTGTCCGACCTGGGGAACGTCGACGTCCATCTCGACGGTGGCAGTGGGTTGCTTGACGATCACGATGCCCATGTTGGTCTCCTGATTTATGGGGCAAAAAGAAGCGCCGCCGGATGGGCCGGCGACGCTTTGCGCAAAAGGGTCTGCTATCCAAGGGTGGATGAGATCAACGGAACGTGAGGGTGTACTCGTCGTCGCCGTTGACGGGCAGGAACCGAGCGTCCATCTGGTAGTGGACGTAGCCGTCCTGGTCCTGGTCACTGATTGACGAGAGCTGCGCGGCGGGCGCGTTGAACTCGAAGATATTGCCGGCGGCTGTCCCGTGCGTGAGCGCGATGGCACCGGTCTTCACCGCTTGATGCGATTCGATCTCGGCGAAATAGTCCTTGGTCGCGAGATCCGGGGCTTCGATATTCACCTGGCCGGTGCTTTGCCGGTCGGTGATGTGGGCGCCCACGCAGTTGATGAGGTTGCGCCATGTGACGGTATTGTTCTGCGTGACCGTCAGGGACTGACCACACCCCTCGTAGCCGTGAACGGAGTAGTCGCTGGTGTTCTGCTCGTTCACCGGCACTTCAGTCAGAGTTTCCTCGTACTCGCCAGTGAGTTCGAATTCCTCGGGGCGCGTGTAAGCACCGGTCAGCGCCACTTCGATTGTGGGATCGCTACCGGCCGTTAGGTTGAGCGTTGCGGTACCGCGAGCGCCGGTGATGCGCTGGACCTGGTTATCGGTGATCCAGTAGACCGTGACCGATTCGAAATCCTCGGAAACGGGCTGGTAGACCACATTGCCGGTGCCGGATCCATCGTCGGCAGTGATCGTTTCGGAGTGGCCACAAGCGCGCAGCAAGGCGCCACTTTCCGGCACGTCGCCGGGGGTGCCGGCGCCCTTGAGGGGTGCCGTCAACGTGACCTGGGCGTTGGGGCCGGTGTTGATCTGAGCGAACCCGCCGAGCGAGGGCCGCATGCGCGTGCGGTCTGTGGTGTTGCCGCCGTAGCGGGTGCCGCTGACGTCGGTCAGCGCCAGCATGTCGTCGACCGTCAGGCCCGGGTCGACACCGTATTCCTCTTCGATCTTAACGAGCGCGAACGTCTTACGCGTCAGCATTGTCGCTCTCCTTCTTCACGTCCGCGCTCGGCGCGGTATTGGGCTTGGCCGGCTTCGCTTTCTTCCCGCTGTCGGCCCCGGTTTTCGGTTTGCGCGACGCTGGTTTCGTACGTTGCTTCAGCGTCGGCGCACCGTTCTTCATGACATAGCTGCCGCCTTTACGTGCGGGCATAGTGACCTCCGAGGTTTCAGGTTGGGATGCGGCGCTGCCACCGCATCAGCTCGCGCCAGTAGACGTGCCGCCCGGAGACGGCGACCTGCTGGCCGCCGACGTCTTCAAGCGGGGTGATGGCACCAGGCTGCTCCAGGCCGATCAACGCGCTAACGGCCTGCTTGCTCAGCGCTTCGATCTCCTGCTGGTTGGCCACCAGCACCACGGCGACGTACTCGGTCACGGTCTGGTGGCGGCAGGTCGTGCGGGGCGGGTCGGCCTCGCTGGATACGGTGTACACGAACGCGGCAGGCAGCGCGGGGGCTTGTGTCGAGAGCGTGGCGACCTGGATCTCGAAGTGCGCCTGATACTGCTGCTGTTCGTTCTCGTACTCCTGGGCGGCGTCGGTGATCTCGATGGAGTCGACACCGGTGTGCTGTGAAACGGCGGTGTCCAGCCCGGCGCTGAGGTCCTGCAGATCGGCGAAACGCTCGCCGCGCAGCGTGACCATGTAGATATCGACGCGCCCTACCAGGTAGCCATCAGCATCGAGGAAGTTTCGCGCCATGGGCTGGTACACCGCATTCGGCAACGGCTCTTTCTCCGGAAGCGTCAGCGGGTAGGCGCGGGATGACACCAGCGGATTGAGCAGCTCGACCATGGTGACGGCGGTGTCGGCGAGGCTGGGGTCCGCTTTGCTCGACAAGTTGGCGTCGATGCCCTCGGCAGTTAGCCGGTCGATGATGGCCTGCAGCATGATCAAACCCCCTTACGCTTGAGGTAGGCCGCCATGCCGTCGTAGAAGCGGCTCTGGAATTGTGAAGCGTTGCGCTTCAATGCGGGCGCCATGAACGGCTGGGCCTTTTGCCCCGGGTGCTTATAGGTGTAGGCGCGGATATGGGCGTAGCGGCGCTTGAGGTTGTGGGTGCCTCCGATGCGCCGAAATACCTTGCGCGTGCTGGGTTCTACGCCGTGCTCGACGAGGCGGCCGACGTAAGCCTGGCTATAGCTGTTGACCTTCTTGATCGGCCCGATGCGCACAGCGACCGTGCCTTCGGCAAGACCGAGCCGGCCGCGCGCGTTCTTGGATAGTGACCGACGGGCCAGGGATTGCTTAAGCTCCCCGCCATCCTCGCCCTGACTGACCGGCACCAGCTGCTGCATGGTCTGGAGTATCGGCTTGCCGGCACGGTTGAGGCCTGCACGAACGGCTCGGCTTTGAAGCTCTGCCTCGAGCCCTGCGAGCCGCTTACGGATTGCTTCGGCGCCCTCTTCACTGATTGAGATCTCAAAGCCGTTCATGGCACATGAACTCCAGTTGGCGATCTTCCATGCGGGAATTGATAGGCGGGCCGTCTATTTCATAGGTGCGGCCGCGATATTCAATACGCCACTCGTTCACCTCTACGCCGGCCAGGTCCCGACGGTAACGGCAACGAATGCGGGTAGTGATCTCGGAGTTGACCTGCTGCGCTTCGAAGAACTCACGGCCCCGAAGGGGCTCGACCGACGCCCAAACCGTGGCGACTTGTTCAAAGCTTTCCGTCGGTTGGTTGTATTGGTCCTTAGCGCCATCGACGGGTCGCTGAAGCGTCACCCGATGGCGTAGTCGTCCAGCTCTCATGGTCACCCCACGGCGTGAATGCGGTACGGCGCCAGCAGCGCGGCGACCCCCATCGGCACCTCGCTGGTGATGGTCCCGGTGATGACCTGCTCGCGGTTTTCGTACCAGTGCCCCACCAGCAACAGCAGCGCGACACGAATATCGGGCGGGATGGTTTCGTATCCCACGGTGGCGCTGATTGTCACCGACTCGGGCTCGTCGATCGTTCGTGGCCAGTCGCTGCCATACTGAGGTGACAGCGTTGGCATGATCGGCCGGGTGTCGAGACGCAACGTCGAGGCGTCGAGCGTCTGTTCCACGCCCTCGGGGTCGACATATTCGAGGCTCTCGATGGCGATCACCGGCGACCAGGGAAGCTCAATAGCCCCATCCTGGGCGGGGAACCCGTCGAGCACCTTTGAAACAGTGGGCGATGCGATCCGTGCTTGCGTGTGGTTCTCGGCGTAGCGAACGGCCGCATCGATCAACGCCTGAATCAGCGTGTCCTCGGCGGTGTAGCTATCCGCGTCGTCACGACTGTCGATCAATCGCAGGTGGAGCTTGGCATCGGCAAGTTCGATCATGCGGGCACTCGCTCAGAATTCGGAATCACGACCACCGCTATACGGCGGCCGTGTTAAGGGCGTCAGGCCTTATCGGCGGCGCTTTCGCTTTTGCTGTTGCTGTTGCTGTTGCTGGCTTTGGTCTCGCCGCCAGCGTCTTTCTTGAGGCTGGCAGTCGGTACGGCGATCTTCCGCTCTTCCAGTTGCTTGGCACGCTCAGGCTCGAACCCGGCGCGGTCGCCTTTCGTATAACGATGCCAGGGGCGTTTGAACGTCATGGAGGTCAGCTTGCGAGAGTCTTTCTGGGTAGTGGCCATGGGATAATTCCTTGATGGTCAGGTGAGAAGCAGACTACGCCCGGCTCATCACCGGGCGATTGTCACGAGGATGGCTTACCAAGGCACTTCGCTGCCGAGTACCAGCCCTTCGGGATGACGGAACGCCACGTCGTGCTCTTTCACGACACGCAGCAGCGATTGGTTGCGCGAGAAGGCGCTAACCAGGTTGTCGTTGGCATCCTTGTAGGTAGCCTCGCGACTGAAGTCGATGGTCATGGTGTCGCTTTCACCGATCACCACATCGTTCCAGTCCGCGAAGTAGATCTCGCTTTCGTTACTGTTGCCGGCTTCTGAGGTATCGAGGTTGTTGGGAATGGTAGTGGTGTGACGGATCGGCCAGCCCTTCAGCTCACCGTTGGCCATTTCCGGATAAACCTTGTTCCCGTTGCCATCTCGCAAGCCGAAAAGCTTCATGTAGGTGCGCGGTGACATACCCCAGCCCGGACGCATCAGCAGGCTATCGCTCTCCATCAGCGTCAGGATCAGTCGGTCGAGATAGGCGTCGATGGCAGCCATGTCTTTGGCGTCGGCGCTGTCCCATGGAACGACGCGCCCTTCGTCGCGACAAATCTTGGAGAAGCCGGTGGGGGTATCGCTGGACCCGTCATCGCGCAAGAACGCCTTGTCTTCACGCACCGCCATGCTGGACAGCATGTCGTTGAGGAACATCTGTTCGACGTTGAAGCCGGCACGACCGATCAGCTGATTCGAGAACGGCACCATGGTGATCATGGTCTTGGCGTTCAGCGCGACGTCGTCGGTACCGCCCTCGCTGGCCAGCACGTCACTGCCCTCGCCCACATAGCTCGACGTGGCACCAGAGGCCATGCGCGGCAGGCTGAGGTTACCGTTGGGTAGCGGCATGGTCTGGGCACCCAGCGAACGCACGATGGTCTTGGGCCGCAGCAGCTCGATAATCTCATCGTGCATGTTCTGCGGTACCAATGACCCACCTGAGCCAGCGGCGGTCTCTACTGCCATGGCGACATCGTCATCACCGATCTCGTTACGCGCGAACTGAGCGGCGAGCTGCATATCGCCCCGACCGGCGGCCATGGACATGGCCATGCGCGCGGCGGTAGCGCCGACATACTGCTTGAGCTCGGGCTTGGTGTGCACTGCCGGGCCGCGACCGCCGTAGCTCTCGACAGGCGTTGAGGCAGTGGCATTCATGCGTTCGGTACGTTCGGCACGCCCAAGCTTGGCGCTGGTGTCGTCGAATTGCTTGGACAGCTTCTCGAACTGCTCGAGCTGCTCGGCACTGAGCTCGCCGCTCTCTTCTTCCTGCTTGGCCAGCGCTTGGATCTGATCATTGACCTCGGCGCGCTCGCGGCGGAGTTCTTCAATCGAAGGCATCGTGGCGTCTCCTTGAGGATTCACGGGCATAAAAAAAGCGACCCAATGGCCGCCTGTGGTTGTCGCTCCGCCGCTCGGCTAGAGCTGACACTGGGCGTCGAGCGCCCGAGCTTGTGCTCGGATGCTTCGAACTGGACCGGTATTGCTGGATTGGCTGGAGTAGCGTTGCGCGATGGCGTCCACCGCATCTTGGGCGGGTGCGATCTCATCAATCAGTTTGGCCGCCAGCGCATCCTCGGCGGTATAGAGCCGCGCTTGCGTGGAGACCACTTCATCCGTGCTCATGCCGCGATAGGCGGCAATCGCGTCGGTGAACACCGTGTAATGGACGTCGAGCTTGTGGTTGATCTCGGCGACGGCTTGGTCGGTGATCGGCTCGTGCGGGGAGCCGTCGTTCTTGTGGTCACCACGGAAGAAGGTGTTGAAGACGATCCCGGCCTCTTCTTCCATGCGACTCACTTCGAACGTTTCGATAATGACGCCGATGGAGCCAACGCCAGCCGTCGGGCTGCAGACGATGCGTGAACAAGCCGCCGCGAGGAAGTAACCCGCTGAGTAAGCCGCGAAATTGACAAGCGCCGTGATCGGCTTGGTCGCGGTACTGGCACGAATGAAATCCGCCAGTTCCTTGCACCCCATGGCGTGGCCACCGCCGGTATGGAAATCGAGCACGATTTCCTCGACGAACTCATGATTGAGCGCAGCGGTAATTTGCGTGCGCAGGCGTTCATAGGACACCAGCTCTTCGCATGCCGCGTTGATGGTGCCGCGGCGGGCGACCAGCACGCCGTGCACGGGAATGATCGCCATGCGGCCGACTACCTGAAGATGCTGCATCTCGCGCTCTTCAGGCGTATCACTCCCGAGGTTGATGCCATCGGGGAGATCTGTGGCTTTGCCGAGCAGGCGCGGCTCAAGGACCGAGCGCACGGACTGGACCAGCGTGGGCGTCGCGTAGAGCGGTGTATCGAACACCATCGACGCAATGTGTGGATAGTTGATCAGGGCGTGCGACATTGGATGATCCCCTCGATTTCCTTCATTTGCTCGGGCGTGGCATTGATCGACTGCTGAATGTTGCCGGAGTCGTTCATGTTCATGGGCGTGAGGTAGCGGTCACCACCTGAGATCGGCGGCATATTCTCCAAGCGCCGGATATCGTTGACCGACAACCATCCCCATTGGCGCCCGAGGGCATAGGACTCATAGCGCGACTTCTGATCACCGCGCAGTAGGCCGCCGACATTGAACTCGATGTAAAGCTGCTTGCGCTCTTCCGGCAGCAGCAGGTCGCGCATCATTGCCGCTTCAATGCGCTTCACCCAGGGCAGTAGGGTGTAGATGACATACTGCAGCCCTTGGTGTTCGATGTTGTTAAAGGTGGCCTTGTCGAGCTGCTGGACCATGTGCGGCGGCACTTTGTACAGACGGCAAACCTCATTGATAGAGAAGTTGCGCGACTCGAGCAGCTGCGCCTTTTCGTTGTCCATCGAGAGCTGCTTGTAGGTCATGCCCTCTTGGAGAAGCGCTACCGAGAACGCATTCCTCAGTCCGCCCCCATGGCGCTCGGTGAACTTATTCAATAGCCGGTCTACTGCTGCCTGGTCCTTGATGCCTTCCGATTCTCTGGGGCGCTCGATCACACCAGACATCGTGGCGCCGCGCTGAAAGACGGCGGCGGCATGTTGCTCAGTGGCGAGGCCAAGTCCGATCACATCAGAGTTGGTGGCGATCGGTGATAGACCGACGTAACCATCCACCGAGAACGCTTTGATGTGATGCATCATGCGCATCGGCACCACCTCGTCGACCTCGACCAGGTGGTAATACGGCATGCCATCCGGGCCTTTGAGCACTCGTACTTTCTTCGGGTGAATGGGGATCAGCTCAGTCGGGTACCCACGCTCGTCACGTTCGATCAGTGAGAAATGATTGCCTTCCAGCCCGAGGCATCCCTGAGCCTGCTCGTAATACTCGAACGAGGTGTCCTTGCGATTCGGCTGGCTGTGAACGAGATCATAGATCGGGTGATCAACAGCACGATCACGCCCGCCGTCACCGTCCCGCCGGTAAAGTTCGCAGGGAAGTTGGGCCACGGATTCCGCCAGCAGCGTCACGCACGCGCGTAACGCGCCAACAGCGAGCGCTGATTCGGTGTTCACCATGGTGCCCGCGCTACTCTGACGGCCGGTGACTGAGCTCACCCAGCCGGTCCAGTCAGTGTTTTTGCGTTGGTGTCCGCCTGCAGCGGTTGTAAATAGGCCGGGCCAGAACATCAGTCACCCTCCTGCGGCGGCGCCTGACGTCCAGCAGCGCGTGAGGCGAGCCATGACCATGACAGGCACAGCACCCCAGCGACGATGTAACCGGCAGCAGGCACCATCAGCCAGGTGCCGAACGACACCAGTGCGGCGCCGATCAGCCCGATCAGGAAGATGATTAGGGAAGTCAGCATGTAACGTCCGTCGTGTCGTAAATGGATTGCTCGGCCTCGTCATTCTCGGTGAGCACCGCACGGCCCAGCGCCATGAGGATCGCGATGATGCCGTCGATCTTGTTCTCTTCCTTCTCTTTGCGCGGGTAGATGTTGTCCTTCGCATCGGACTTGGCGACCACGTTAGAAGCCATCCAGGTGAGAACCGGGTCGGCGCTGTGACGCCAGCGACTGCCGGTAATGGCAGCCTCCATCTCGCGCATCGCGGGGCTCATGTTCTGCACCGTGTTGCGGTATTCGATGACCTCGGCGCCGTCCTTCATCAGCTGATGGGCAAGCTGCGTGGCGCGCCATGGGTCGTAGGCAATCTCCTGGATGTCGAAGCGCCCAGCGAGGTCCTTGATGTCCTCGCGAATGATGTCGAAGTCGAGCTCTTCGCCGTCGGTAGTGATCAGATCGCCACTGTTCACCCAACTTTCATAAGCGGCACGGTTGTTACTCGCGCGCTCAACCGCGCCTTCCGGCAAGTAGCTGCGCACGAAGACGGTCCAGCGCGTCTTGGCTCGACCGTTCTTATCCTCAATCTCATCGCGAAACAGCAGCGCAATGGCGGCGATGTCTGTCTTGCTGGCGAGGTCGACACCTAGCCAACACTCCTGCCCTTCGAAATCGTCGAGTGTCAGACCGTCGTCGCCAGACGAGTGCCAGTCCGCCATGTTCAGCCAAGCCGTCCGGGCGCTGACCCAGACGTTGAGGTGCTTCGTCAGGAAAGAATTCTGGCGACTCGGGTAGCGGATGGCGTCACGCTGCGCCTTGAGCAGAAACTCCTCGGAGACGGAGACGCCGAAGTTGGGATTCGCCTTGCGCAGCACCGCCGGATCTTGCCAGTCGTCACCCTGGTCGATCGTGTAGATAATCCCGAACAGTTCATCGTTAGGCAGTGCGCCTGAGAGCATCTGCTGCACTTGGCGTCGCTTGTCGTAGCACGGTCCTGCCAGGTTGAAGCCGGCGGTGGTGATGATGAACATCAGCCCCTGGTCGCGAGCCCCCATGCCGGTGAGCATGGTGTCGTAGAGGTTCGGGCTCTGGTGCTCGTGGAACTCATCGACCAGCGAGCAGCTGGGCGATGAGCCGTCGCCAGGATCGCCGATTAGCGGCTCGAGGCGGCTGCCGTCCTCCGGGATCGAGATGTTCTTGGCCATCACCTCGATGCCAGCCGCACTGACCAGGGCTGGCGACTTTTTAAGCATCAGCCGGGCCGGGCGGAACACCTCCCAGGCCTGCTTCTCGGTGGTCGCCCCGCAGTAGACCTCGGCGCCGTATTCGCCATCGGCACACAGCATGTAGTTGGCGATGGCCGCGGCCAGCACCGACTTGCCATTCTTGCGCTCGACCTCGATGTAGGCCTCGCTGAACCGCCGCAGCCCGGTCTTCTTCTTCAGCCAGCCGAAGATGGCGCAGACGATGAATAGCTGCCAAGGCTCTAGGGAGACCAGCTGCTTCTCGCGCGCCCAGCGCCCCTTGGTGTGAGGCAGCAGTTGGATGAAGACGCTGGCGTGTTCAGCGGCGTCGCGGTCGAACCGGTACGGAAACGACCGGGACTTCGCTGCCTTGAGATCGTCCAGATGGCGCTGGCAAGCCTGCCGGACCTCTTTGCACGCCGGTATCCGGCCAGCCACGACGTCCCTGGCGTACTTGTTCGCGGCGTTGACGTTGGGGTAGCTGGCCATTCGATCTCATCGCTTCTTACCCACCAAGTCCTTGAACGGGTTGTTTGCTTCCTTCGCGCCCGGCACTGCCAGGCGAGCCCGACTGGCGGGATCCAGGCCCAAGGCGCTGCCGAAGGTCGTCATCTGCTTGAGGGATTCATTGGCCACGGTGCATGCCGGGTTCTTTATTTCTGAGTTCATGCCCATCACCGTGATGCCATTCTTGGCGATGTCCTTCTCGGCCTGTCGCCACCGCGCGTACGCAGCGCAGTAGGCCTCGAGGTTGGGGACGTCCGACTCCGTGAGAATCTTGCTGCTCACCAACCAGGGCGCGACCTTCTCCCACATCTCGATACCGACCGGGTCGAGCCACTCCGGCGGCAAAGGAACGTCGCTCAGCGCATCGGCCTGAGGCTCGTCATGGTTAATTGCTCGCTTACCGGCGTTACCCTGGACGGCCTTCAAATGGGTCGGCTTGGGCTTGCGACCTTTTGTCATTTGCAATCACTCCCAACTGAGAACCAATCCCGCCGACCTGATTTTTCAATTTCGCGGGTATAAAAATCTGATGATGGCGGCGGTGTCCGGGGGGGGAAAGGCTCCAGGGATTTGACCTCCCCCTCCCCCTCGATCCTCGATGCACCACCGAGGTGCATTCCAACTCACAACCGCCCGGCCTGCGACTCCCGGGCCGTCTTGGCCTTGTGGCATGGCGTGCAGATCGCCTCGAGGTTCCATTCGGCGTCGGAGCCGCCCGACTCTCGGTTGACGATGTGATCGACCTCATTCGCGGGAGTGATAACACCTTTGCGTTCGCATAGCTGGCACAGGTATCGGTCACGCTGGAGGATGCGATCTCGGATGCGACGCCAAGGGCGACCACCTCGACCGCTGCTCTTCTGCCGTGACTTCTGCCAGGCAACAACCAGGTGCTGGTGATCCTCGCAGTATCCATTCGCCGATATCGTCTTGCGCGGGCACATGGCGGCGCGGCATGGGCGCGGGGGTTTGCATGGCATCTTTAGAGGCCCTATATTTTCTATTCGAACCAACCTACGCAGAGAACTAGAAAATCATGACTAACTACATTGTATCTTTTGAAATATCTTCCGATAGAGATAACTACGCAGAAGTTCGAAAATCATTAATGGATGCCGCACAAAAAATCGCTAACGAATTACCTTGGGAAGAAACAACTTCATTCTTGTCCTTCAAATCTTCTTACGACTTACAGGGCGCTTCTCATGTCTTATATTTCGACTCCAAGCTTCTTGAAAGCAAGGACAAGCTACTCGTCATCGACTTGACTAATAAAAAGTACATTCAAAGAGGAATGCAATATCCAGTCACACTTAAGGATTCTCTTGGCCTAAGTGAGGTCAAAGTTATCTGAGTAAAGCTATCACCGAAAACTTCACTTCATTATCCGCTGCCGATTACGGCAGCGGTATGGCATGCGATGCACGTAAGGAGAGATAGAAGCTGAACAATATCTGCGCGGTACATCTCCGAAACATGTTTCGCAAAAATTCTCAAATCCCACGAGTGCGCCCCCCCGTAGACGGCGCTGAGGGGCCCGGGAAGGACCCACGTTTTTGCACCAAGCTGGTGCGTCGCGCGAGGCCTGTGGTTGCGGGGCTGGCGGTCACTCATCGCCGCCGACGTCGTTGGCCATGATCTCAACCACAGCCGCACGGTCAGCGTTCGCACGTCGGCGCAGCGACTCATACTTCGCCAGCAGGTCCAGCAGGTCACGGTTACTCGAGGCTTCGATACTCGGTGCCGACAACTGGCGCGTCAGGTGTGCGGGAATTGTCGGCGTCATCATCACCGTCTCGACCCGAGGCACTGAGTTGGCGCACCCAGTCAGCAACAGCGCTAGGCACAGACTTGCCAGACCACTCGCGAGTATCCGCATCATTCGCCTCCAGCTGATCAAGGGCCTGCCGGTGCTCCATCACGTCCCGCCTGATTCGCTCAAGCTCGGCAGCACGATCTTCGAGCGCGACGCTCAATACAGCTGACTGAGCCCGCGCCCAATTGACCACCAGCTGCATTTGCTCAACGTTTTGCTGCATCTGCTCTGACTTCAATTGCGCTGCGTCGCGCTCGGCGGTCACTGCCTCGATGCGCCACCAGCCCAGCAGACCGGCAACACCAGCAGCGCCCAGCATCCACGCCCACGCGGGGAATAAACGCAGGAGCCGAGCGATCACTTGCGCCACCTGCCAACAACGATGTCGTAGATATCGTCAGCCTTGTTGCGCAGCCACTCGGTGCCGAGGAATCCGAGGAACACGCAGGGCGCGATGGCCACCGACGGCGCCAGGTCGTAGCGATCGGCCAGCGCCTGGAACAACGGGAACAGGCCGACACTGAGGAATGTGCACACCAGTGCGCCTAGCAGGGCTTTCTTCCAAGGGCCGCCATCCTGCAACCCACGGAATAGCGCGATAGCGAACGTCAGCAACGCCGCCAGCATGTTCGGCAAATACTCGAGCATCCGCTGCCAGAACTCAGGATCACGTTCCTGCATGGCGCGTTTCTCATCTCTTCGGTTCATAACTGGGCACCTCATGAGCTGCCCGCGTACCAAACGGTTATCGTTGTGCAACGTTGCCACCGGCGAGACGGTAGGCGTCGACCAGGTCATCAGTTGCCACCTCACGCTGCCCATATCCTGCGCCAGGCAGGCTGGCCCATATCGAGCGACACGCATGGATCGCGTCGCGGATACGGCCATCCCGCACCATGCCAAGCGCCTTGCATTGTCGAATCAGCTGAACCGCCGCCTCGTCTTGACTGACCGGTCCGAAATCGCGATAGCCGAAGCGCTTCACCAGGTCGTCCCAGGTGCCAGCCAGGAACTGGTAGCGACCGGCTGCGGTGCTGTGGATCTCGTAGGCAGGTAGGTAGACCGACTGACGCGGATGATCGGCGTAGCTGTCGAACACCCCGCCGCCAACCAGGACGTTATAACCATCCTCATCGCCAAAGCGGCGCGTACCCTCGGCATCGGCCAGCATGTCCAGGAATGCAGCCACGTTAGCGGCGTCATCAGCAGACGGATCAACAGGCGTATCAAACGGAGCCAGCTCGACCTCGTCGAGCCAGTTGCGTGGCAAATGAGCAGACATGACGAGGTCTCACGGGGGAAGAGTTGCCGCCCAGGCCGGGAAACGCCGGGGAACGTCGGGGGATTGCCAGAGCGGCGAACGTGGTAGCAGCGGCGGGAGTCGAACCCGCTTCCTCCGGCTTATGAGACCGGCGATCTTCCAGTGATCCACAGCTGCTGCAAACGAAAGCGCCCCAGCGGGTAAGCCCGCCAGGGCGCAGAAATTACAAGATTAGCTGAACCGTACCTCATGAGTGTCGCTTTTGCAACATCTTGTGCTCAACCTCCTCCTAAATGTAATAAATACCCATATGTGGTATCGGCGCTGCATTGAGAGCGCTCACTTTTAGCCTGACGAACTAGTTGGTCGAGGTATCAGGGAAATAGGATTCAGGGTCATCCGACTGACGCTTACAGCGCGATGAAGCTAACGTCATAGAAGCTGCAGACCCATTGAGACCAAAGGTGAAGAAAAAAGGCTCATCAGTCACCACTTTGAACCTTACATTCTTTCCTTCTTTTAGTGCCTCAAGGATTTTTCGTGGGTTATCACTGTCGAAGGAAGTAAATACATTAGTGTCACCACGGGAAGCTGTCACGTGAGAAGAGCTTTTGATCACATCTTTATGGTCGACGCGCACAAAAGAATCTAAATACAGATCGACATCTTCCGACATAGACTCTGGACCTGAGGTCATTATTTGAAGATGAGGATTGCCACAATCCCCGGGATAGTAATCCAAAAACAAGGACGAACCATCTTTTAGGACATTTCCTGCACGATAATACACTACATTTCCTAGCGACAGCTTGGCTGAAAACCAATCTCCATTGATTCTTTGTTCGGAAATATTATAGGTGGCCGCATAGACTGAGCTTGCAAAACTGCAAACCATTGCGGCAATTAAAAGTACGCCAGTTTTCATTCTTAGTTCTCCCTTTGCTCCATTACGACTATCGGCTGCGTAACCGCACCACTTTAATTTTTCTAAGCGACCATGCTCGCCTGCTCTCCTACTACGGTAAGTAGTTTGGATCGTGCGCGCTTTGCACTGCTTTTCAAGCTCTCGCTCCCTTCAAAGATTGCCACGGCGCCAACGGCAGGCCAACCCATCCGCTTAAGTATCACGCTCTGGCCTTCGCACACCTCTGCCAGCGTCAGCGCCCGGCTACCTTGCTTGATCAACTGCATGCGTGCTTCATTGCCGCCCAGCACCGCGCAGCGCTGCTCGGGGATCGCATACCCGCACAACAGCAACGCCATACGCTGCCGCTCGTTGAGGTGACCCAATAGCGCCTGAGCCATCGCCCGCCAGCGACAAGCATGGCGATAGCGCTCGGCCGCTTCTCCAACATGATCGACGCACCCCGTCATCTCGCCACGCCCCTTGCCGATGCCCGCGATGGTGCTCGCCTTGTGATAACCCTGATTGAGGTGGCGATGATCGATCCGCCACTCGATCTCGACTTCGATCAACTCATCCAAGCACTGGCGCAGCGCGCGTTCGCGTAGGTCACTTCCCTCCGGCTGCTGGCGGATGACCGCCAGCAGCTGACCGATGCTCATACGATCCAATGGCCGCATTCGTCACACTCCCCTTTATCCCCTGGTTTACCACTCGCTGCCGGACAGCACCGGCAGCCGCCCCCCAGCCACCTCGGTGGGCGACATGACCATGTACTCACGTATCACCGCCTTAGCCTCTTCAATCCCCCGGGCCAGCTTGGCGCAGTAGCCGGCCTCTTCCATCTTGGCCAGCCACTCACGCTGCGATTCCGCCAGCTCAGCATCGCGAGGCGGTGTCGCCTTCAGCTCGAGGTAGAGGCCGTGATAGCCACCGCGCGGCACCGCGATCACAAGGTCGCTCACGCCAGAGCGAACGCCCTGCTGTTTCATCTTGGCCGCCTCGAGGCCGTGCCGGCTCCCGCCGTTGGGTACCGCGTAGGTGTTTGCGTGAGCCAGACCAACTGCCGTGCCGCGATTCACCTCGCCCTTGAGCCACAGCATCAACCTGGTTTGTTCTTGCCCTTCCCAATCGACCGGCTTCTTACGTGGCGTGCCATTGGCATTGCGAGCACGCGGCCGGCGCGGCTTCGTATTCAGGCCCATCATTGCCCCCGGTTCTGGTGCTGGCGGCGTTGCCACCGGTTGTAGTCCTCGACGATCCTCACGAACATCTGCCAGGCCTGTGCGTTGTGATCGAGCGCGGCGCGGCTGCCGATGCCACATGCACCGCGGATGAAATCTGCCGCATCTTCCGCGCTGTGCGTGCCGTCTGGTAGTTGCTCACGCGTCATGCGATTGCGTTTTCGGCGGCGCGCATCGAGGTAGAGCCGAAACCGCGCATCGTTGCAGAGCATCGCGGCGCGCCGGGCCTGCCTGCCGCCCATTCGTTGGCGCTCCGTGGTCATGACGCCGGCACCTCTATTCCTTGCCGTTTCACTTGATCGACAATCTCGAGAAGCTGCTCTTCGGTCAGCTCAAGCCTCACCTCGTGCTTTTCGGTGCTGATGCACAGCTCATACTCGCCATGCCCGAGCGTCGGCGGCGCTATCTCAATATCCGCTTTTTCATAGGCGAAGCGGTCTGTGTAAATCGTGCTCACGACTGCACCTCCCACTCCCCGTCCTGATGAAACCCTTGGGCTATCAGCTCGTCGGCCACCTGCCCCGCCGCCTCGGCATATTCCAAGCGAAGGGCGGCACCGGTGGTTTCGCCCCTTGCGCCGCACGCATACCAGCGGTCGCATGCGGCCTTAGCCTGCGCCAATCGCTTCCCGGCTTCGGATGAGATCACGATCATGATCGGGCCTCCGACTCAGCAATTCGGCCCGCAGCGAACGCATCAACCGATGGGCATTCAGGCGCGTGGTGCTCACCATGCGATGAACCGCAACCATCACAGGGCGCAATGGACTGAAGACCTTTGATAAGGCTATCGGGCACCGCAGGGCTTGAACTGTGTAGTTCTCGAGTAAGGTCGTTACAGCGCTTGGCCAAGCGGCTTTGCTCGCTGTAGGCCTGCTTAAGACGGCTGTTCATCTCTTCGACGTCACCGACGCGGGACAGCAACTTCACGAGAATGAATTGCTCGCGACCGTGGTCGGTGTCGTGGCGCCACTCGCACAGGGCCTCGACATACGGGCCATAGTGGCGCTGCAAGACCGGGCCAGCTTGCGGCTTCACGTGACCACGCTTGTTCACCCACAGCAGCCCCCAGCCAGGCGGCAGCTCATCAGCGGCGATCAGTCCTTCGGGGCACATGAAATAACGCCAGTTGCCCACACCACCGTCTACACGGTGCGCTTTCTTTCCATCAGCCAGGAAATCGGCGCGACTGACCTTAACCTCGACGACCACAGAACCATCCCTGTGATCATCCTTGCGCCGGAAACCGACTGCATCGGGTATCTCGCCGGTGTATCCAGTCTTCACCTCGCTGACCGCCACATCGCAGCCATGCCCCTTCTTACTGGGTTCACGCTGGAGCCACTTCACCGCAATGGCGCATAGATCGGCGTGATTCATCGGGAACAGGTCGCTCACGCCGCTTCCTCCGCCAGCACGTCCGCCACTGATTCGGGCCACTTGAGTTGCTGCACGGCCGTGCCGTCACCATGCTTCTTGCCGGTGTCCATCATCCGGCCACCAGCCTCTCGTCCTCGATCGGTCAATGACCACACCAGCTTGCCCTTTCCATCACGGCCCTCGCGCTGGTAGCCCAGGTCGCGCAGCACGCGATTGACTGCCACGGCGCTCATGTCTACCGGTGCACCGAGTTCGGTCGGCGTCATGTAGCGCTCGTTGATCGGGCTCAGCAGGTGGGTAGCGCCCAGCTCGCTCAACAAGTCGACGCCTGTACGCTTCTGCACGGCCTGGTTGACGCTCAACAGCCGCATGTTGTCGTCCAGGCCCAGGGCGCGCGCTGCCGCGTCCAGGGCACCGGCAAACGCCGAGGCCCGCGAGATCGCCGTGGTATCGACGGCTTCCGGTTCTGGCGGCGCGTTGTGCAACTGGTCACGCATCTCGAAGAACGTGCGCACCAGGCGTTTCTTAAATGCCCGCACGATCTCGTTGTTGCGCATGAACGTGAGCAGCAATGTCGCCTGGGGCTCGTTGAGCCTGGCCACCTCACGCCGCTGGGTGCCGCCGGCGGTGGTCAAGGGCACGATTTCAAATCCGACCCTTCCGAAGTCCTCGAGGTCGTCCTGATGCTCGCGAACCAGGCGAATGACCGAGGCATGATCACGCTCGATGCCCTCGGCAATCGCAGCAGTGGTGGTCAACAGCTCGCCGGACTCACCGGCAATCACGATCTCCGTCATCCTCACGCTCTCCCCGTGGCGGCTTTGAGCATCGCCAGCCCCTGGCTGGCAATCATGCGATCCGGCAAACCCTCGGCCTCCGCACGCTGGGCAGCGGCCTCCCGACCGGCTCGCTCCGCCAGCTCTGCAGCAGTGCGCTGCCCGTCTTGCTCGAGCAAATGCCGGGGCGTCAGTTCCTCGCCGGCCATGACGCGATTAACCAGAGCGCTGTACTGGCGAGCGAAGCGCGACTCGAGCCGAGCGCGGACGCTCTGCGCCGTGGCGCCGTGTATCTCCCGCCAGCCCACCGCCTGCCCAGCCAGTCGAACGGCCTCATGGCTCCACCGCCAGCCGCTCGGGTCGTGGCTGTGGTCACAGGCTTCGCGCCATGCTGCGTCCACGGTCGGCATCCCCATGTCCTCGGGCCGGGGTTCGCACATCGCCGCGAATGCCACCGGCTGAGGTGGCCACGCCGTATCACCGGCCCGTGCCGCGGCGCTCACCTCCTGGCGGAGGCGCCGAAAACCCAGCTCGAGGCAATGGCGTGGCAGATGAGCAAGCTCCGCAAGCCATGCGCCGTCGTCGTACTCGCCCCACTGCGACGTGAATTTCGCGCCGTACATGCGGGCCATCGCGTCGAACACCTGGTCCATGTCCTGCTCGCTAACCCGGGGTGCACTCTCCGTCGAGGACGTCGCCGGGGTGCTCGCCTCGGACGAGGGCTCGGTCACGTTCACGCGCTTCTGCTGCGGTGAGACGGCGGCGCGAAGTACGCTGCTGGCGGTTTGCATGGGATCCTCCGGTGGGCTGGGTCTGTTGCTGGGCCTGCTGGCGCGCATCGTTGCGGAGCCAATCGACGAGCTTGGCAGTCCACGCCATGGCGCCGTAGCGGCGACCCTGGTCGGCGTGGTGTGCGGTGAACTTGGCGAGCTGATGCGCGGCGGGCTGGGTGTCGGCAGACAAACCAGCTCGCTGACATGCGGCCGCCAGCTGCTCGGGATCGGGCTGCCAGTCGAGTGTCATCGGGAATTGGCGGGCACCTCCGGTCGGCACCGGGTCGCCGTCGTCCGTGCATCGCGCCGCTTGCTCGAATATCGATTCGCCAGCGCCAGAGTGAGTGTTGGAGTTATGATCATTGGTATCTTGATTCGTCGGAGATTTTTCCGACCCTAGATCGGATATTTTTCCGACCCCGCTCGGATAATTTTCCGAGGTCGGATTTTTTTCCGACCCTTGGGACTTCTTGCCAGAGGTCGGAGATTTTTCCGACCCTGCCGAGCGATTCCAAGTGATGCCCTTCTCGGTCAGGCGCATGTACGTCCGGTTGTCACAGCTGGTCATCACGATCAGGTCGAGCTTGGCCAGTTGCTTCATGAGCCGGTAGGCGGTGTCGTGCTTATCGGTCAGTAGCGGAAGCTCCTCGCAGATCTTCCCCTTGCCGATGTTGAAATACGTGTGGCCATCGATCTGACGCGCATCCGCCCAGGTCGGCACCTGATGCAGGAACGCGAACAGCATCGCCTGCTGAGCATTGAGCCCCCACTCGACGGCCTTGGCTTGGTTGATGGCGACGAGGTACTGCATCAGTGACATCCCCGCATCGCGAATTGACGGCTCATTTGTGATCGGGTGTAAGCTACGGCGACCACACCACGCGAGAAACTGAGGAGCGGCACATGGATAACGCGCACCACGAAGCGGCGAAGCAGGATGAGATCGAGCGCGAACGTCGAGCGGTGAAGCTTTTCAATGACTTCATCGATGAGAACGCCGACGATCTCAAGCTGATCGCGCATTGGGGCGACGGACATTGCGGCTACATGCTCCACATTCTTCAGGAGAAGCTCGACCGGAAGCCGTAAGTACGTTCTTTTAAGGGTGGGGCGCATCACGCCCTCCCCGCCGCTGACACGGCACGCGCCTTGCGATTGAGCTTCCCGGAGCTGAGCTGACACTGCCGGCATGTCTTGAGCTGGCGGCGTTCATGCGTCATCGGATCGTAATCACTTACCTGGCCCTCACCGACCCAATGCGCGCCCGCTGGGCACCAGACACGCCCGTATCCTCTTCTTAGCTGCATGACACACCCGCCCGGCGCCCTGCCGGCGCTTCCATGCCGAGTGCCAGCCGCTCATGGCGCTCGCTCTCGTCGAGGTTCCACTGCTGCGCTTTCGCCAGGCGCTCACGCGCGGCGATATCGAATGGCTCGGTCATGCCCAGCAATGCCGCATACGCCGCGTGGTAACGGGCCGCGACGCCGTGGCGACGCTCACGTGTGCTATCCGGATCGCCCGCCAGCTGCGACATGCGACATGCGAGCCGGTGGGTCTGATCGATCAGGTCGTCGCGTGACCATGTGTTGTAATCAGGTATATCCATGACTTCCCCCATTCCCCTGTATGTACAACCACCCCCGTCAAGAGGACGCGGCGTGGTCCTCGACTGGCATAAGCTGTGAACCAGATACGGAGGGCTTGGCATTCGCCAGCAACCACTCGGCGCTGAACGCCCCGTCGCTGGCTTTGGCCAAGCGCTGGGCATGCCGGGTTTCTCCGGTGTATTCGGTACGCGGAAGAGAGCCACGATGCAGCCACTTGTAGACCCCTCGAGGGGAGATCCCGCAGATGTCAGCGCAGGCGGATACACCGCCCACCTGGTCGATAGCTTTGCGCAATACGGTCATGGCTCACTCCGAATTAAGAACCAATAGTGCCAATTACGCTGAACTGTATACGGAACTGATAGTGCCTTCAAGTAGTGGGATGATGTACTTATGGTTCAAACTTCTGAGCAAGCAAAGCAGGCCTTCGCCGAGAGGCTGCGTGAAGCCCTGAGGAATGCAGGCATTCGTGACTGGGGATCCGGCCAAAAACTCGCCAAAATGTGCGAGGTTTCGCCGCGAGCTGCCATCAAGTGGCTGAACGGTGACTCCATACCTGGTCATGAGAAGATCATGACGCTGTCCGAACGCCTGCAGGTTAGAGAGGAGTGGCTAGCCTACGGTCGTGGCCCGATGGAATTAGCGAAAGTCAGTGACACCTCGGCAGCATATGAGGCAAAACCGGCCGGCGATGGACAAATAGCCCCCAATACCCGACCAGCGGATCAGCCCGCCAGTTACTATCGCTACCCCGTGATTGGCTACGGTCAGGCTGGCGGATGGACTGAGTGCGTCATCCCGTACGCCCCAGGCGTCGAGCCTCACCTCGAGGCGACCGATTATCAGGCCAAGGGGCACGCGTTCTGGCTTGAGATCAAGGGTGACTCGATGACAGCGCCGCCTGGCGCCACGCCGACGATCCCAGAAGGCACCTTGGTGCTTATTGATCCCGGTGTTGAAGCAGCGCCAGGAAAGCTGGTGGTTGCACAGGTCGATGACAGCAATGAGGCGACATTCAAGAAGCTCGTCGAAGATGGCGGACAGCGGTTCTTGAAAGCGCTCAACCCGGCCTATCCCGTCATTGCCATCAATGGCAATTGCCGAATCGTCGGTGTGGCCGTGGAAGCCAAGACACGGCTGTAAAGAACGCCAAGAGGAAGCAGCACGCATGGGAGTAAAGCATGGCGAACGCCCCAACGTGGATCGATGACTGTCGTAACTGGTGCCGACAGGTCAAGTATATAGCGATCCAGTCGGAGCATCGTGAGTGGCGCGAGAAGCAGCCTAACACTCTATGGCTCCGCGCCCAGGTGCTGAATGACAGGCGCGAGACAATGCCGCATCTCTATTTCAAAGCCGAGTATCGCTTGGGCCTTCGCACAGGCCGCGAGACCTACGACTTCCAGTTGATGTGGCGTGACCCGATGCCAAAGGGGCAACATCGGCGAGTGTTGTGTATCGAAATAGACGAGGACTGGAAGCGTACGCACGCTGAGCCGGACGGAACGGACATCTACGGCACTCATGTTCAGCTCGGCGACAAGCGTGCTGGCAGCTATTGTGTGCGAGAATGGCGAGTCCCACCGGAGCGTGACCACTGGCGCGAATGGGCTCGCCGTTTTGGCAAGCTGGCCTGGGTAAGCCATACTTCTACTATTCTCTTTCCACCATTCGGAGACGACCTGTTCGGCTGAGTCATGGAATGCACCGAATTCTTCAAGGCATCTGGCTGGCGCTGCACGCCCATCGAGGCGAGCAAAGGTGTTTCGTGCCTATACGTTTCCCTCCCGGTGACATTCGCGACGGGGCATCCCTGTGACATATACGTCTTCGAAGAGCCCGGTGATCGGTTGCGCCTATCGGATGATGGAGACACCCTGAGCCACTTTCATCGCATCGGCTATGCCCTGGAAGACAAGCGCCGATGGAAGGGGCTAATCAGCATGGCCAGCGAATACGGCTTCGAACTCACCGAGTCCGGTGAACTGACGACAGAGTTTCCTCGTGAACGTTTAGGCAGCCACATCGACAGCCTTTTGCAGCTATACTCGGCACTGATTGCCTGGGAGCGTGAGCATTATGCTGAAGGGGACCAAGACTTCAGTCTGACCGAGGAAGTGGAGCGGCTCCTCCACTTCCTTGAGCCGGGCCTAGAGGTTGTCCGGTCGCCGAAAATCAGCACCCCAACAGGTGAAGTCAGTTTCGACCTACGCTGGGGAAGTACTTACGTGGATGCGCTGCGACCCAATGCTCAAAGCATTAATAGCCGGCTCCGCAAAGTTCTGATGCTGCAAAGCGACGAGGACACTCCGAAAATGCTGTTCGTGATTGATGATCGCCCATCGCGGCTCAAGGCCGAGGCTGAGCGCGACGTATTGGGTCGATTGACCCAGGCCACTTTGCTGTCCGATCTTCAGCACCGAGCCGCCAGCACCCTACCCATACACTGATATGGCTGCCTCAACAAAACCCCAACCCGCCCACCGTGGCGGGTTTTTTGTGCCCATTTAAAAATTACGCACTATCGGTTCTTGACCGATTAGGCACTATCGGTTCATAGTTACCCCATCGCACAACGACAGATGGGATGAACCCATGGATATACAAGCGCAGGAAACCATCGAGTTCGCAGGCTATCGCTGCCGCATCGGGCGTCAGGCCCAAGGCCTACCCACAGAAAAGCAGGCTCAGGTCATCGCAGGCCTGGCCGCCGGAATGACTCAAAAGGAGATCGCCCGGTTACGTGGCGTATCCCCCACCACGGTCAAAAGCACCGCTGAATCCCTCTACTTCTGGCTGCACGCCGCCAGGGCAAGCGCGGCGGTGGCGGAAGCACTCAAGCGCGGCTGGATCGCACCACTGATGCTCGCCATCGCGGTCAGCGCACTCACACCTGACATGCACATGCAGCGCGTCCGCCAGCCGCGAACTCGCGTCCAGATCACCAAGCAGTCCCGCCGCGAAGAGTCGGCAATTATCGGGGGAGGTATCGCCGCATGAAGACCCCACTGACCACCGCCCAGCGCTCGCTCATCAGCCTGATCGTGGACACCGCCATCGACGTGTCGCTGCACGGCACGCACAAGGCCGTCGCCGATTACCGAGGTGATGTACATACGGTGTTCGTCAGCACCTGCCTCGCCGACGAATGGTTTTCCACGAACGAATCCCAATCCTTGGTCGCATTCCTGGCGCGCTACGCCGACGAAGACGAGGTCGCGCATCGCGAGCGCGTCAATAACGAGCTGGCGGCGCTGTACGACCACCTGAAATCTCTGCTGCCGGAGAGTCAGTCATGAACGACGCGACCGTATTCACCTACCAGGTACGCGAACTGGCGGGCGCCTGGCGCGAACACGCTCAGCGCTCAGGCATCACCGACCCGGAGACCGAGCTGCTCGCCCGCCAGGCCGTCGAGGGATCGCCGCGCGCCGGTTACCGCCCCGCGTTTTACGTACCGAGCACCGGCGAGCTGGTCGTGATCGTTGCCTGCGAGCCGCACCGCACTGAGATCGAGGCGTGCGCCTGGCTGAGCTGGATGCTCGAGCAGCTCCACAACAACGGCAGCGTGACGCTCTATTCCAAATATCGGGAGGCCTCGGCATGAAACGCACACCCATCATCGCCCTGGCCCTGGTCGCCGCCGGCGGGCTAACGCTGCTGGCGGGCGTGGGGCCCAGCGAATACGAGGTGCAGCAGCGGCAAGAGGCCCAGTACTGCGACAACGTCGCGCAATGGCGCGCCGAAGCGGCCCGCGGCATCGCTCCCGACCGCCGGTACGGGCACCCGGACTACGACGGCATTGCGAGCGAGGTCTGCGTGCCCGACTACAACGGCGCCCAGCTCGCCAGCCAGTAACACCACGCCGCCGGCGGCGCACGCCGGCCTGTAACCGCCAGCGTCACGTGTGGCGCTACCGGATGCAGTCGCTCTTTAACAATGCGGACCCCGACCGGTCCCAGCAGCGGTCACGGCAACACTGCTGGGCATCAGAAAGCGTCCACGCCTTGGAGACAAGGGTTAGTCCCTCTCGCCAAGCGGATCGGGCGCTTTCCGATGCACGACAGACAGGAGAGCACGACATGAATCATATCGAGATGGGAGTAATGGAGAGCGCTCAGGCAGCGCCCAGTCACTTCGAGGGCTGGGCAGCCAATGCCGAGCGCATTCTGGGTCACGACCTTGATGGCACTGAATGGATCGACGGCTATTCGATTGATGGAGCGCGAGACGCTTGGCGTGCAGGCGCTACGCCTGCCGAGTACGCCGCTCAAGTCCACGCCGCGCCCCGGGCGTAGAGAAGGAGAGCACGATGGCTATCGAGATTGAGGAAATCGACTGCAACGGCAGCCCGATGGCGGTGGCCAAGGGTCATCACGACCTTGACGAATTCCGCCGCGACTACGCCGCTATGACCGGCGATGACCCGGACGACATGGACCAGCCACGACACACCTACATGCGCAAAACTCCGCCACCCGATGGCTGGCTGTCGTGGATGACCGAGTGTCAGCCCGGTCGCGGTGCTTTTCCGGTAACCGTCATGGGGCCGATGTAACCCACACCGCGCCCCGGGCGTATCACGATAGTCCCCTGCTTCCCCGCCCGCCTGGGCGGGGCTTTTTCAGCAGCCATCGGCAAGCGCGCCCCAGGCGTGTTTCCCGATGCCTGTTGGCATCGTTGCCGAGGCGTGGAGGGGTCCCGTCTCGGCGTCTCTTGGAAAGCCATGCTCTTGCCCCGGCGCCCGCCGGGGCTTTTTCCACACCAGTGCAGTGGTCAAGCAATCCTCGACGACTGATGCCTGACCAGTGCGCTGACCCACTGAAAACCCAGGAGGTCCTCATGTCATTAACCAAGCCACAAGAGCGCCTTGTGCGCTCAATGCAGCGAGGCCAGAAGGTCAATTACATCATTGGGGGGGGTGGCGGTTACTAGACGGCACCCCCGTTCATCCACGAACCATCCAGTCTCTGGCGACTCGTGGCGAGATAGAGCCCGCCGGCATGGATCTGCTCGAAAGCCGAGTGACTAGCTATCGCCTGCCTGACTAGGAGGCCGCATGCACCGAGATCCCGAAACCATCCAGGCCGACATCGACGAACTGGAAAAGCTTCTTGCCCAGGGCGCGCGCAACCTGGACCGGCTACACGACGAGCTCGCCGAAACGCGCGCAATGCTCTCCGCCGATGAACGCCACCGCCAGCATCTGCAGTACGTCATCCAGCGCTACGAAAGCGGTGAATACGTGGCTGTCGGCATCAACACCTGGTGGTGCCGCGACGGCCAGCTAATCGAGCGAGCGACACCGAATGACATGGGCGCCCTGCACCAACTGGAACGGCAGGGCTTGATCGCATGCGAGAAACGACAGGAGAACGCCGCGTGAGCACCTCACCAGATATCCAATCACTATCGGTTTGGCTCGATAAGCCGGCCGTACAGCAAGCATTCACGTCACTGGCCGCCCCAATCCTCCAGGCAACCGCCAAGGCGGAGGCGGGCGGTCATGACCCAACAAGAACTATCAACGGCGAGGACCACCCTGTCGCAGGCGAAGTCGTTATCGGACGGATCAAACACCTGACGGTGCGCATGGTCATCGAGCCCGAAGGCGGATACAGCGGCGAGAGCCTTACACACGATGAGCTCAACGCCATCGGCATCAGCGACATGCTCGTCGACGGCGAGTGGATCAGGAGAAAGGAGCAATAACCATGTGGTTCAAGACCGTACACGCCTACCGCCTACACGGCGCGGCCGCCGCCGGCATAGCCCTCGACACTCTGACCAGCGCCCTCGCAGAGCACACCCACCGGCCCGTGTCATCCGCCGAGGCCCGCCGCCTGGGGTGGTATCCGCCAGCGGGTCGCCAGGGCACGCAGCTTGTTCATGAGATCCAGGGCCACCGCCTGCTCACTGTGCTGCGCCAGGAGCGCATCCTGCCCGCCTCGGTGATCCGCGAGGAGGTCGAGGAACGCGTCGCCGAACGCGAGGCCACCGAGGGCCGGCCCGTGCCGCGCCGCGACCGGCAGGCAATCAAAGAACAGGTCATCGAGGAACTGCTGCCCCGGGCCTTCACGCGCACGCAGCGCATCGATATGTGGTGGGACACCGATCGCGCCCTCATCGCCATCAACGCCGCCAGCCGCACGCGCGCCGAGGAAGTGCTCGACCTGCTGCGGCAGTCCCTCGGCTCGCTGCAGGTGACGCCTCTGGCTGTCCGCCAGCTGCCATCGCGCACCATGACTAACTGGGTGCATCAACCCAAAATCCGCCCGGCCTGGCTGCGCATCGGTGAAAAAGCCGTACTCGAAGATAGCCATGGTGACGATGGGAAGTGGTCCGCATCGGGCATCGATATCGACGCCGACGACACGCAAAGCGTCCTCGCGCCAGGCCGCCAGGTCACGCGCCTGCAGATCGAGATCGACGAGCGGGTAACGGCGATGCTGCACGACGACCTGACGCTCAAGTCGATCCGCTTCGCCGACGCCCTGCTCGACGAGGCCTCACAGGTCGAGGACGACGACGACCCGATCATGCGTCTCGAGACCGACTTCGCCCTGATGACCGGGGCGTTGCGCGAGTGCATCGAGCAACTCATCGACGGGCTTGGCGGCGAGGCCGATCCGGCTACCGAAGGGTTGAGCGATCAGTGGACGGTGCGTATCAATCACGATGGACGAGTGGAAGGCATCGGCGGCAGCGGCATTAGCGCAGAGCCACAACCGTTTGGCTATCAGAACGACCCGCTCTACCCCGAAGCGGTGCGCCATGCCGGAGAGTTGAGCAAAACCTCGGTGTCAGGCATACAGCGCCACTTCAAGATCGGCTACAACCGCGCCTGCCACCTGGTCGAGGCGATGGAGGCGGCCGGCATCGTTACGCCGATGGACAACCAAGGCCGCCGGCGGGTGATCACCACCCCATAACGAAAACGGAGGGAGCTATGCACCCGATCCTCGAGATCCTCGAACGGTTCCAGAAAGACGTCGCCAGCCACGAAATGGAAGTCCTGCACGATGACGGACTGTACCGCCACCTGCGCTTTTCGCGGGGCGGCTCCAGCGCCTACCACTTCAACATCACCACTTGGCCGGGATACCTGGCGATCACCGGCGATATGGGCGATTTCGTGTTCTCGCGTACGCGAGACATGTTCGGGTTCTTCCGCTGCGAAGACGGCCAACTCGGGATAAACCCTGGCTACTGGATGGAGAAGGTTCAGGCCGGCGCAGGCAGCGAGGGAGCGCGCGAAATTTGCACAGAGTGGGATGAGGAAGACTTCCGCGCCGAGATCCGCAAGCGCTTCGATGATTACGTCGAAGACGAGGAGCTCGACGAAGCCGCCGCCGCCGAGCTCTGGTCGGAAATCGAGGACGAGGTGCTTGAGGAAACAGACCTCGAAGCCGTGGCCATGCGCAACGCGATGGAATTCCAGCACAACGACTTCGAGTTCACAGACTTCTTCGAGGTCCGCTGCACTAAGTACACCTTCCACTACCTCTGGTGCTGCTGGGCCATCGTCTGGGGTATAGGCGTGTACGACAAAGCGAAGGAGGCAAAGGCGGCATAGCTCTACCCCGCCCCCGCGTATAATATGCAGCAAACCTTAAAAAGAGGCGTGGCCATGCCCAGCACCTCCGATCAACTGCTTCGCGTCTTTGCCAGCCCGCGCCGCGCCTACGTACTCGACATGCTCGAGTCGCGCGGCGAGATGAGCGTCAACGCCATCAATGACGTGCTTGGCCAAGTGACGCAGTCCGCTCTGTCGCAGCACCTCAAGATCATGCGTGATGCCGAGGTCGTGGAAACGCGACGCGCTTCGCAAACGATCTACTACCGCGTCGCGGATGACCCAGCGGTGCGAGAACTCATCGAGTGGCGGCGACGACACCGCCGCTAGACAAACCGATCACCACCACGCCGGCCATGAGCCGGCGTTTTTATGCCAGGGAGAAAAGCATGCTCGAGCACCGAGAGATTCGGCACTTTCATCTATTCTGCGGCCTGGGTGCCGGGGCCAAGGGCTTCAATCGCGGCCACGCCCGGGTGGGCAACCTGGAAGCACGGTTTCGCTGCATCGGCGGCGTGGACGTGGACCCTGCTGCAATCGCCGATTTCGGCCGCCTGGCAGGCACTCCCGGCACCGTGCTCGACATGTTCGACCGGGATCAGTACATCGCCTTTCACGGAAAGGAGCCGCCGGCGGACTGGCGCGAGTCCACGCCCGCCGACATTCAAGCAGCGGCTGGCAACGAGAACCCGCACATCGTGTTTCTGTCGGCCCCCTGCAAGGGCTTCTCCGGCCTGCTGAGCCAGAGCCGGAGCACCACGCCCAAGTACCAGGCCCTTAATCGCCTGACATTGCGCGGCATGTGGCTGGCCCTGGAAGCATTCGCCGACGACCCGCCGGAGCTGATCATCTTCGAAAACGTGCCGCGCATCGCCAACCGGGGCCGGCCGCTGCTCGACCAAATCGTGGCCATGCTCGAGCACTACGGCTATCACGTCGCGGAGACCACGCACGACTGCGGCGAGCTGGGAGGCCTGGCGCAATCCCGCAAGCGTTTCCTGCTGGTCGCCCGCCATGCCGAGAAGGTGCCGCCCTTCCTGTACGAACCGGTGAAGCGCCCACTACGCGCCGTGGGCGACGTACTGGGCGATATGCCGCTGCCCGGCGATGAGCTGGCCGGGGCGATGCACCGTGTCCCCCGCCTGCAGTGGAAGACCTGGGTGCGCTTGGCGTTCGTCGAGGCCGGCAGTGACTGGCGATCGCTCAACAAACTGGCCGTGGAAGACGGAAACCTGCGCGACTACCTCATCGTCCCCGAGGGCAGGAATAACGGCTATCTGGGCGTTCATGACTGGCAGGAGGCAGCCGGCACCGTAGCCGGTGCCAGCCGCCCCGGAAATGGGAAGTTCTCGGTCGCGGATCCTCGCTTCGACCAGTCGGCCAAATGGAAAGATGGCCAAGCCTACGGCGTCCGGCGCTGGGATGGGCCCACAGGCGCAATCACCAGCCAGAAGTCGCCAGGACAAGGAGCTTTCGCTGTCGCGGATCCTCGTCAGGCCGGGCCCTCCTTCGGCAAGTACATGGTCACCCGCTGGGACGAGCACGCTGGCACCGTCATTTCCGGCAGCACCACTGGCCAGGGGGCCTATGCCGTCGCCGATCCTCGCCCGGGCATGCGCCGGTCGCGTGGTGACAACTACCTGACTGGTGGCCACTACGGCGTCGTTCCCTGGTCCTCGAGTTGCGGGGCGGTTTCGGCATCAGCCCGCCAGGACAACGGCTTCTGGTCGGTAGCTGACCCGAGGCTCGCGAGAAGCACGCTTGAAGGCGAATACCTGCCAGCGGCAGCACAAAAGCTTGTCGCAGTGATCCGCGCACTGGACGGCACATGGCATCGCCCTTTCACCACGCTGGAACTGGCCGCGCTACAGGGTCTCATCGAGCCCACCGAGCACCTTGAGCTGGCAGGCCTGAGCGATAGCGACTGGCGCGAACGCATCGGCAACGCTGTCCCGCCCCCGGCATCGGAGGCCATCGCTGGCGTGATGGGCACCACCCTGCTGCTGGCATGGACCGGCGAGACATTCGCCCTGGGCTCCACACCGATATGGGTGCGCCAGGCTGCCGCCGGCCTATCCCTAAGCCGACCCGATCAGCCCGTCGCCCACTGAGGGCATTGCTGACCACAAGGAGGAATCATGCGACTCATCGACCAACTGCTCGAACACCCACTTTTCGAAGAGCAATGCGTTAAGCGAATCCTTGAGCCGCTTGGGTTCGAGGTTCACGTCGAGTGCCAAGAGACACCGGATCGCGATGAAGAGCCGGAGAATACTGAGCGTTTCGAGGCCAGTCCCGAAGCCTACATGGCGGCGCTCACGTTCGAGGTGCCGGAAGGCTTCACGGAGCTTGCCCGCTTCGACACTGAGGACTGCGAGATCGTCATGGTTGCGGTCAAGCCCACCACCGCCCTCGCAGAGCTTTTGCTGGCGCAAGAGGAGACGGCCACCCCCCTCGCCGCAATCGCCACGGAGCGCCGGCGGCAGGTCGAGTCAGAAGGATGGACGCCCGAGCATGACAATTCCCATGCACCAGGCATCTTGGCAACGGCAGGGGCTTTTTACGCAATGCACGGCTTAAAGGGGATGGAGTGCGCACCCCCGCCGGCATTCTGGCCCTGGCATGACTCCTGGTGGAAGCCAGGCACGGCCCGCCGCAACCTCGAAAAGGCCGGTGCTCTCACACTCGCTGAAATTGAGCGCCTTCAGCGTCAGGCCGAAGACGTCGAGGAACAGATGCACGAAATCCGCCAGCGCACGACCGATGGGAGCGAGCATTGAAAGCGAGCCACACACACCGCCAGCACGGTGGCCGGTATGCCCTGGTCAGCGAGAGTACGGGCGCCGGGCCACTCGAAGGTCAGGCGCTGGTCGTCTATCACGACCTCGACCGGGACGTGCAGAGCGTCACCACGCTCGACGATTGGCAACAGCACTGGCGCGCGATCGACGCCGACGACTGCTCCATCTGTCTGGGCACTGGCACCGACCAGATAAAGGGGAATCGCAGCAACCCGTGCGGCGGGTGCTTCGGACTCGGCAAAGTCCGAAGCGACGGCGAGACGCCCGCCGACCGCTGGGAAGTTGCCGACATCGCCCTCGGGCTCATTCGCCGCCAGCAGCAAGAGCTGGTACAGCGACGCCAGGCCATGGCTATGCCCGAGGTGAGAGAGGCAATACAGGCAGCGCGCGAGCGCGGCCAGACCGACACGATCGCACGGCAGGAAAGCGAGTGGCGCAACAGCCCAGGGCACGGCCCCGGCGGCCAGCGATATACGGGAGATTGAGCGACTGTATGGGGTCCGCGCGAGATAAGAACGGGAGGCAGCGATGGCACGTATGGCACCGCAAGAGGTCGCCGACGAGCTCGGCATGAGCCTGAGCTGGGTCTACGAGAACAAGCATCGCATCGGCTATCTCCAATTCGGGACGGCCGTGCGATTTGAGCGCACCGACGTCGAGGAATATGCTGGTCGCTGCAAGCGCGGCCCCAGCAACGGGGAACGCAAGACATGGGAATCACTCTGCGATACAGAGAAGCGAGGAACCGCTGGGTTGTCACGGAAACGCACAACGGTCAGCGATATCAACGAACGTTTGACGGATCTCGGGAAGGGGAAAAGCAAGCGCGCGAGTACCTCGCGGCCCGCCAGACTGAACTGAACGACGCTCAGTTTCATGGCGAGGTGATGGGCCGCCAGCCTCGGCGGACATTTGCGGAAGGTTTGGCGAGGTGGATCGATGAGTACGATGTGTCCACCCAAGTGAACGCGATCCGGCCGGTCGCGTCATACATGGGGGACAGCGTGCTGCTCGGCCAGGAGTGTGTTGATAAGGCTCGACTCATGGCGCGCGACCTCCGCAAGGATGGTCGCGCCCAGAGCACGATCAACAACAACCTGCAGGTGGTCAAGCGAGTGCTCAACCTGGCGTACCGGGAATGGGGATGGCTCGATCGCCCGCTGGGCGACAAGATAGCGAAGCGCACGCCGAAGAACGAACGGCACGTCTACCTGTCGACCGAAGATCTCAGCAAGCTGCTAGCGCAGATCCCTGACCAGCACACCGTCGAGAAGAAGGTGATCGCACTGGCCGCATTGACAGGGCTGCGTCAGGGCGAGCTGCTCAGCCTCGAACGTAGCAACGTCCACGGTGGTCGCATATTGCTGCGACCGGACCAGACGAAATCCGGCAAGGCGCGAGTCGTGCCGGTACCAGAAGACGCCAGACCATGGCTTGAGGAGCTGCCGTTTCCAACGACCTACGCGAGACTCCGCCGGGTTTGGGAAACGGCTCGCGCGGCAGTGGGACGTAATGACCTTCGATTCCACGATCTGCGTCACAGCTATGCCAGCCTGTTGGCTCAGGCGGGCGAGAGCATGACAACGGTGCGGGACCTGCTGGGGCATTCGAGTCTGATCGTCACCAGCCGTTATGCCCACATGTTCGACCATGGGCTAGATGACGTTGGTGCGCGACTGCCGAGCTTGAATGCGGCATTCTGCGACCAAACTGCGACCAAGCACTAAAAGGGAGGGGGTGAAACGCAAAACAGCCGCACGTAAGCGACTGTTTTGATTGTGGTGCCCGGGGTCGGACTCGAACCGACACGGTGTTGCCACCGGGGGATTTTGAATCCCCTGCGTCTACCAATTTCGCCACCCGGGCAGCGGAGACGTATTATACGGAGCAGATTGGCGACGTCAATCATTCGGGCCTGACTTCGTCGCCTGTCTCGATTATCATAGGCCGCCTTCGTCGAGCGCACGCCGTGCGTGCCTCATCTCCGTTTCAGTTTTTCGATTCTAGGTCGTTCTCTCCAACGCCATGCAGCGCGCCGATTTCCATTTCGATCTCCCCGATGAGCTGATCGCTCGTTACCCATCCGAGACGCGCAGCGATTGCCGTCTGCTGTGCCTGGACGATGAGAGCGGCGAGGTCCAGCACCGCCGTTTCACCGACCTGCTGACGCACCTCGAGCCCGGCGATCTACTGGTGTTCAACGACACCCGTGTGATTCCCGCGCGACTATTCGGGCAAAAATCCAGCGGCGGGCGCGTGGAGATGCTCCTCGAACGCCCGCTGGATGCGCATCGGGGCCTGGCGCATCTGCGCGCCAGCAAAGCTCCCAAGCCCGGCACCGAGCTGATTTTCGAGGGCGACATCCACGCGGTGGTCGAAGAGCGCCATGAGGGCTTGTTCGAGCTGCGCTTCCTGGGCGAGACGCCGATGATCGAATTGCTCGAACGTCACGGACATATGCCCCTGCCGCCTTATATCGACCGCGAGGATGAGCTCGACGATCGTGAGCGCTACCAAACCGTCTACGCCCGACGTGAGGGCGCGGTGGCGGCGCCCACCGCCGGCCTGCATTTCGACGAGGCGCTGATGGCGGCGCTGCGCGAGCGTGGTGTGGAGATGGGCTATGTCACCCTGCATGTGGGCGCGGGTACCTTCCAACCGGTACGCGTGGACGATATTCGCGAGCACCATATGCACAGCGAATGGCTGGAAGTCGACGAGACACTCTGTCGCCAGGTCGAGGCCACCCGGGCACGCGGCAAACGCGTCATCGCCGTGGGCACGACCAGCGTGCGCTGCCTGGAAACCGCCAGCCAGGGCCGCGACGACGGCCGCATCGCGCCTTACCGTGGCGATACCGATATCTTCATCTACCCCGGTTACGCCTGGCGCTGCGTCGATGCGTTGATCACCAACTTCCACTTGCCCGAATCGACCCTGTTGATGCTGGTCTCGGCATTCGCTGGCTATCGCCAGGTGATGCATGCCTACCGCGAAGCCGTCGCCGAGCGCTACGCCTTCTTCAGTTATGGCGATGCCATGTTCCTCAGCCGGACCGAGACGTCGCACCCTTTCCCCGAGACTCCTCATGCGTAACGAGACACCCATGCGTAACGAGACTTCCCATGCGTAACGAGACTTCCCATGCGTAACGAAAGCTTCATGCGTTTCGAGCGCCTCGCCGAAGACGGCATGGCACGACGCGGCCGTTTGAGCTTCCCTCGCGGCAGCGTAGAAACGCCCGCCTTCATGCCGGTGGGCACCTACGGCACGGTCAAGGGCATGACGCCCGAGTCGGTCGAGCAGATCGGCGCCGAAATCATTCTCGGCAACACCTTTCATCTCTGGTTGCGGCCGGGGACCGAGGTCATCGAGACGCACGGCGACCTGCATGACTTCGCCCAATGGCAAAAGCCGATCCTTACCGACTCGGGCGGTTTCCAGGTCTTTTCGCTGGGCGATATGCGCAAGATCACCGAGGAAGGCGTGCATTTCCGCTCGCCCGTGGATGGCGCCAAGGTCTTCATGGGGCCTGAGGAATCGATGGCCGTGCAGCGTTCCCTGGGCTCGGACATCGTGATGATCTTCGATGAGTGCACGCCCTACCCGGCCACCGAGGAAGAAGCCAAGCGCTCGATGGAGATGTCGCTGCGCTGGGCCGAGCGCTCGCGCATCGCGCATGGCGACTCGCCCTCGGCGCTGTTCGGCATCATTCAGGGCGGCATGTATCCCGAGCTTCGCGAGCGCTCCCTGAAGGGGCTTTTGGACATCGGCTTCGACGGGCTCGCCATCGGCGGTTTATCGGTGGGTGAACCCAAGGAAGAGATGCTCAAGGTACTCGACTATTTGCCGGGCTGGATGCCGGACGACAAGCCGCGCTACCTGATGGGTGTCGGCAAACCGGAAGACTTGGTCGAAGGCGTGCGGCGCGGGGTGGACATGTTCGACTGCGTGATGCCCACACGCAACGCGCGCAATGGCCATCTGTTCACTGCCGAAGGTACCGTCAAGATCCGTAACGCCCAGCATCGCCACTCCACGCAGGCACTTGAAGCGGATTGCGATTGTCATACGTGCCAGCACTTCACGCGCAGCTATCTGCACCACCTGGACCGTTGTGGCGAAATGCTCGGTGCGATGCTCAATACCGTGCACAATCTACGCTATTACCAGCGCGTCATGGCTGGTTTGCGCACTGCCATTGAAGCGGGTACATTGACTGCCTTTGTCGAGGACTTCTACGCACGGCGCGGCATGCCGGTGCCGCCGCTGTCAGCGTAATCCAAGGCCATCCGGGATACGCTCTCGGGTCCAGGTTCACCCCCAACTACCATCCGGAGATAACAATCCATGCTGGAGTTTTTCATTCCCGCAGCTCACGCGCAGGATGCTTCCCCCGCGGGCGGCGGCATTGCCCAGATCGTCATGCTAGTCGGCTTCGTGCTGATCTTCTACTTTCTGCTATGGCGCCCGCAGTCCAAGCGTGCGAAGCAGCACAAACAACTGATCAGCAATCTGGCCAAGGGCGATGAGATCGTCATCGGCGGCGGCCTGATGGGACGTGTCACTAATGTCGGCGACGATTTCATCAGCTTGGAAATCGCCGAAGGCACCGAGGTGAACGTTCAGAAGAACTCCGTCGCCGCGGTATTGCCCAAGGGCACCCTGAAGTCCATCTGATCTCCTATCAGGAGGCGCGAAACCGCCCCTCCTCAACGCCACCGGCCATGCTTTATGGTCGGTGGTTGTCTTCTGCGTCAGCAACAAGGACAGGGCTTCCATGCTCAACCGTTATCCCCTGTGGAAGTATCTGCTGATACTCATCGTACTTCTCGTCGGCGTCATCTACGCGTTACCCAATCTTTACCCCGCCGACCCCGCCGTTCAGATCAGCAGTACCGCCAGCGGCACCGCACTCGATCAAGAACGTCTCGACCGCTTGACCCAAGCGCTCGAAGACGAAGGCATCGACGTCAAGCAAAGCGAACTGGATGGCAACAGCGCGCTGATTCGACTCGACGAGGCCGATCAGCAAATCGCTGCCCGTGACATTCTCGACGACCAATTGGGCGACGCCTATACCGTGGCGCTCAACCTCGCCGATGCGACGCCCGACTGGTTGGCCGGTCTTTCCGCCACCCCCATGAAGCTCGGCCTCGACCTCCAGGGCGGAGTGCACTTTCTGCTGCAGGTCGACATGGACGCCGCCGTCCAGCAACGCCTGGAAGCGAATGCCAGCGCCGTCCGCGACATCCTGCGTGACGAGCGTATCCGTTACCGTGATACCGAGATCGGCGACCGCACGATTACCTTCCAGTTCGCTAGCGAGGAGGATCGCAACGCTGCGCGCGATTTGATCGCCGACCAGTTCCCTGACTTCGACTACGAGAACGAAGACGGCAGTAGTGGTGCGGCTCTGACAATGACCTTCACCGAACAGGCCGTTCAGGCGCTGCAGGACTATGCCGTCAATCAGAACCTGACGACGATCCGCAACCGCGTCAACGAGCTGGGCGTCTCGGAACCACTGGTGCAACGCCAGGGCCCCAGCCGCATCGTCGTCGAGCTGCCCGGCGTGCAGGACACCGCCGCCGCCAAGCGTATCGTAGGGGCCACGGCGAACCTGGAGTTCCGCCTGGAAGCCCGCCCGGATACACCCGATCGCGAGGTCGAAACGCTCAACTTTCGCAATGACGAAAACCGCAGCGCAGAGTTGATGCGTGACGTCATCGTCACCGGCGATCATGTCTCCAGCGCTAGCCGCAGCTTCGACCAAAACAACCGTCCGCAGGTCAACATCAACCTCGATGGCACCGGTGGCTCGATGATGAGTCGCGCCACGCGCTCCAATATCGGGCGCAACATGGCGGTCGTCTTCATCGAGCACAAGACCCGTACGCACACGGTGATGGAAGACGGCGAAGAGGTCGAAAAGCGCGAGGCCTATACCGAGCGCGGCATCATCAGCCTGGCGACCATACAAAGCGCCTTGAGCAATCGTTTCCGCATCACCGGCCTCGATTCCTCGAGCGAGGCGGCAGACCTCGCCTTGCTGCTGCGCTCCGGCTCGCTGGCAGCCCCCATCTACTTCGCCCAAGAGCGCACCATTGGGCCCAGCCTGGGTGCCCAGAACATCAACCAGGGCATTCTCTCGGTAGAACTCGGGCTGTTGCTCGTGGTGCTGTTCATGCTGGCGCGCTACAAGGCCTTCGGCGTCGTCGCCAACATCGCGCTGGGGCTCAACCTGGTGCTGCTGGTTGCCGCGATGTCGATGCTCGGTGCCACGCTGACGCTCCCCGGGATCGCCGGGATCGTGCTGACCCTGGGCATGGCGGTGGACGCCAACGTCTTGATATTCGAACGAATACGTGAAGAGATCAGGGCCAAAATGCCGGCGCAGCAGGCCATACACGCTGGCTTCGAGCGCGCCTTCACCTCGATCGTCGACGCCAACATCACCACCCTGCTGGTGGCGGTCATCCTGTTCTCGATCGGCACCGGGCCGGTCAAAGGCTTCGCCGTCACGCTGTCGCTGGGCATTCTGACCTCGATGTTTACCGCCATCCTGGTCTCACGTGCCCTGATCAACCTCACCATCGGCGGACGCCCGCTGAAGAAAATCTGGATCTGAGGAGAGCGAGCGATGCGACAGTTAGACTTCATGGGCAAACGCCGCATAGCCTTCGCCGTTTCCGTGCTGCTCGCGGTCGTTGCGATCGGTGCCCTGGCGCTCAAAGGCCTCAACCTGGGCTTGGACTTCACTGGCGGCACGTTGGTGGAAGTCCGCTATGAGCAGGCCCCAGCCCTCGACGACCTACGCAGCCAGTTGGGCGACCAAGGCTTCGAGGATGCCCAGGTGCAAACCTTCGGCACCTCCAATGACATCCTCGTGCGCCTGCAGCAGACATTCGACAATGATGTCGGGCAACGCGTCGTGGGTATTCTGGACAGCGAGGCGAATCCGGTCGACCTGGTTCGCGCCGAGTTCGTTGGCGCGCAGGTCGGTGATCAGCTACGCGATCAGAGCGGCATGGGCATGCTGCTGGCCCTGGCGGTGGTCATGGTGTACGTGGCGTTCCGCTTCCAGTACAAGTTCGCGCTCGGCGCCTTGATCTCTCTCGGCCATGACGTGGTGATCATACTCGGCATCTTCGCGCTGTTCGGGCTGGATTTCGATTTGACGGTGCTGGCCGCCATATTGGCGGTGATCGGTTACTCGCTCAACGACACCATCATCGTCTACGACCGAATACGCGAGAATATACGCAAGTCGCAAATCGACGACATGGCGCAGATATTCAACGAGTCGATCAACCAGACCCTGGCGCGCACCATGGCGACATCGGGAACGACATTGCTGGTACTTCTGGCCCTGTTCTTCCTCGGTGGGGACATGATCCACAACTTCTCGATCGCCTTGATACTCGGCGTCGTGGCGGGGACCTTCTCGTCGGTATACGTGGCCGCCGCGTTGCTGCTGGCCATCAAACTGCAGCGCCAGGACCTGATTCCATCGAAGAAGGAAAACGACGAGGAAGAAGAACTGCCTTAGAACTCGTCGGCCTAGCCGTTCAGTATCCGATACGCCTCCCTCCGGGGAGGCGTATTGCGTTGGGTGGACTTTTTTGCGCTAGAGGCTAGTCGCGCGGGACGATCTTCAGCCCATGACGGCGCAGCTTGCGCACCACGCTAGGCTGGCTGATACCCAGGCGCTCGGCCATGGCGTAGGTACTCGACACCCGCATCGCCAACTCGCCAAGGATCTCGGCCTCGACGGTCTCCAGTGTCTCGCGTAGGGAGCGCCCTTCTTCTAGCGTCGCCAGCGGACTAGCGACGCGTGTCGATGTGCTCACGCGTGCTGGCGCCACGTCACGTTCTTCCATTGGCGCGCCGATGACACCGCCCTCGGCCGATAACCAGGCGCGTTCGAGCCAGTTTTCCAGCTCGCGAACGTTTCCCAGCCAGTCGCCCCCCATCAACTCCGGCCACACGCGAGGATGCAGCACCTTATCCATGCCATAGCGCTCGTTGAGCCGAGCGAGCTGGCGTTCCGCCAGGCCGGGAATATCTTCGCGACGCTCGCGCAAGGGCGGCAGCGTGACGGGGATCACATTGAGCCGATAGTAGAGGTCGAGGCGAAAACGCCCCTCCTCCACGCGTTGCGCCAAGTCCTGGTTGGTGGCGACCACCAGGCGAAAATCCACTCGCCGCGAGCGCGTATCCCCCAGCCGTGTCAGGTAACCGTCCTGGATCACCTTCAGCAGTTTGCTTTGCATGGCCAGGGGCAACTCGCCGATCTCGTCGAGAAATAGCGTGCCCTTGTGGGCCTGCTCCAGGAGCCCGGCCTTGCCCATGCGCGCAGCACCGCTGAACGCGCCGGGTTGATAGCCAAACATCTCGGATTCGAACAGCGACTCGGGGATCGCCGCGCAATTGACGTCCACGAAGGCGCCATCGCACCGCTGGCTCCAACGATGGAGCTGGCGCGCGAAGGCTGTCTTGCCAACCCCCGACTCGCCGAGCATCAGTACCGTGGCATCGGTCGGCGCCACCCGTTTGATGAGCTGCGCTACCTCATGCATGACCTGGCTGCGGACCTCCAGCGACTCCAGCTCTAACGCGTCTCCCGATGCCGGAGCGCCACCACGCTTGAGGTGTTCGTTGAAGCGCCGCTGGAGCAATGCATATTCGTCCTGCAGCAACCGCAGGTCGGTCATGTCCATGGAGCGACTGATGACGCGCACTAAGCGCCCGGATGAATACACCGGGTATGCCTCGGCGATGACCTGGCGTCCCGTGCCGGTGCGCTGCATGACCTGCGCCGGCTGACCGGTGCGGATCACCTCGAGCGAGACCGAGGGCGATAGCACGCCACGCGCCTCCAGCTCGTACACCGTGGTCGCACACAGCGCCTCACGGCTCATGCCGTAGACGGCGGCACTTCCCGGGCTGACATCCAGCACCTGGCCATCGACATCGACGATGAAGACATGATCGTGCCCGGTGTGCACCAGCGCCTTTAGAGTCTGGGCCTCGATATCGTGGTCGGGCATGTCACCTCTCGATTCAGTATTGCATCGTAATTCGATAGTGAATCACTCAAGGCACGATAACAATACATTTTTGCATCACCTTTCGTGCTAACCCATTGATTTTTCGTTAGCGAGACTTGGCATGTTTCGTGCTACTTCATACTGGAGTACAGGCAAGTGCCACAAAAAACCGCGCTGACTGCCAGGAGAGATGCATGAGCGAGCACGACACCCCGCGTTTCAACCAACCGCTAGGTGGCAACGACATGCCACGCTTCGGCGGTCCCGCCAGCATGATGCGCCTACCGACGCAGGAAAGCGCCCAGGGACTCGACGCCGCCTTCGTGGGCATCCCCATGGACATCGGCACCTCGAACCGTCCCGGCACCCGCCTCGGACCGCGCCAGATTCGCGATGAATCGCGCATGCTGCGTCCCTACAACATGGCCACTCGGGCGGCCCCATTCGACAGCCTGCAGGTCGCCGATATCGGCGATGTCCCGATCAACACCTTCGATCTCAAGAAAAGCATCGGCATCATCGAGAACTTCTACCACGAACTGCTCTCGCACGACGCCGTACCGCTGACCCTCGGCGGCGACCACACCCTGACCTGGCCGATCCTGCGCGCCATGGCTCGCAAGCACGGCCCCGTCGGCCTGATCCACATCGACGCCCACGCCGACGTCAACGAGCACATGTTCGGCGAGGAAGTCGCCCACGGCTGCCCGTTCCGCCGCGCCCAGGAAGAAGGCCTACTGGACAGCCAGCGCGTGGTGCAGATCGGCCTGCGGGGCACCGGCTACGCCGCCGACGACTTCGACTGGTGCCGTGAGCAAGGCTTCCGCGTCGTGACCGCCGAGCAATGCTGGCATAAGTCGCTGGAACCCCTGATGGCCGAAGTCCGCGAGCAGATGGGCGATGGCCCGGTGTACGTGTCCTTCGATATCGACGGGCTCGACCCATCGGTGGCGCCCGGCACCGGCACCGTCGAGGCCGCCGGCCTGACCATGCCGCAAGGGCTCGAGATCGTGCGCGGCATCCAGGGCCTCAACATGGTCGGCGGCGACCTGGTCGAAGTCGCACCGCCCTACGACACCAGCGGCAACACCGCGCTGATGGGCGCCACGTTGCTCTATGAAATGCTCTGCGTGCTGCCCGGCGTCAAGCGCCGCTAAGCCCATGCCCCCGATACCGGGGGCCATACAACAACAAGTGGTGACACCTATGTCTGCATCATCCCTCGATTCAACCGCACCTAGCGGTGGAACTCCCGACAACGCGCGTCTGACGCCGCGCGGGCTTTTCAAGTTTCTCATCCCCTCGCTGATCGGCATCGGTATGTTTCTGGTGCCCTTCTCGACGGGCGACACCATCAATATCGGCATGGGCCTGCTCGCCGATGGCCTCAAGGCACTGCTCGGCGACGCCCTGCCCGCCATTGCCGTCGCCGTACTATGCGCTTCGGCAGTGCTGACCCTACTCGTCAAATGCGCCAACCCCCGCTGGGCCCGCGAGAATGCCTGGGGTGAACTGTTCAACGTCGAACCGCTATGGATGGCAATGCGCCTGCTGGGCGCCGCCTTCGCGGTCATGACCTATTTCCAGATCGGTCCCGAGTTCGTCACCGCTTCGTTCACCGGCGGGGTAATGCTCAACGACCTGGCCCCCGTGCTGCTGACGTTCTTCTTCTTCGCCGCCATTCTGCTGCCTTTTCTGGTCGACTTCGGCTTCATGGAGTTCATCGGCAGCCTAGTCCGCACGCCATTCCGCAAGATTTTCGGTCTGCCAGGACGCAGCGCCATCGACGCCACCGCTTCGTGGATGGGCTCAGGCACCGTGGGTGTGCTGATCACCACGCAGCAATACGAACAGGGCTACTACAATCGACGCGAGGCTTCGGCCATCGCCACCAACTTCTCCATCGTCTCGATTGCCTTCGCGCTGCTGGTGACCAACTTCATCGGCATCAACCACCTCTTCGTGCCGTTTTACCTGACCGTGGTCGTGGCGGGGTTGGTGGCGGCGGTGATCGTGCCACGCCTGCCACCACTCTCGCGCAAGCCGGACACCTACTACGAGCCGGTGGGTTGCCGACTCGCCGAGGAACGCACCGGCACCAAGGGCCTGTTCCGCTACAGTCTGGGCATGGCGGTCGACCGCGCCGACAAGGCACCGGGACCGCGTCAGTTGTTGCGGCATGCCCTACTGAACGTGGCCGACATCTTCTTCGGCCTGCTGCCTCTGGTCATCGCCATCGGGACCGTGGCCCTGATCCTGGCCGAGTTCACACCGCTGTTCACCTGGCTGTCATATCCCATGGTGCCGGTGCTCGAGTGGATGCGAATCCCCGAGGCCACCGCGGCCGCTCCCGCGACCCTGGTGGGCTTCGCCGACATGTTCCTGCCCGCCGTGCTGGCCAGCGACATCGAGAGCGAACTGACTCGCTTCGTGATCGCCTGCCTGTCGCTGACGCAGTTGATCTACATGTCGGAAATCGGCGCCTTGCTGCTCAAGTCCAAGATCCCGCTCAAGCTCTGGGAGCTGGTGGTCATCTTCTTGCTGCGCACCGCCATCACCCTGCCGATCATCGTCGTGATGGGCCACTGGCTGGTCGCTTAAGGAGCGCTCCATGACACACGAGACATCCGCCTCTACCCAGATCAGCTGCGCCGAGGCTCTGGTCCGGCTGCTGCGTGACCGCTACGCCGTAGACACCGTCTTCGGGATCCCCGGCGTGCATACCGTGCCGCTCTATCGTGGCCTGGAGGCGGGCGGCCTGCGTCATGTCACGCCGCGCCACGAGCAGGGCGCGGGCTTCATGGCGGACGGCTACGCCCGCGCCAGCGGCAAGCCCGGGGTGTGCTTCATCATCACCGGGCCGGGCATGACCAATATCGCCACCGCCATGGGTCAGGCGCTCGCCGACTCGGTGCCCATGCTGGTGATTTCCAGCGTCAATCGCCGCGACACCCTGGGACGCGGCCAGGGTCGCCTGCACGAGCTGCCCAGCCAGCAGAACGTGCTGGCGGGCGTCAGCCGTTTCAGCCACACCCTGCTCGACCCGAGCGCCTTGCCGGAGGTGCTCGCCCGCGCCTTCGCGGTGTTCCAGTCGACGCGACCCGGGCCGGTGCACATCGAGATCCCCATCGATCTCTTCGAGGCCCCCATCGACCTCCCCGACACCGCCTCGCGGACACGACTGTACCGTGCCGGCGCGCATCCCGAAGGCATCGCCCTGGCGGCCGAATGGCTGCGCCAGGCGCAGGCGCCACTAGTGCTGCTGGGCGGGGGCTGCGCGGAGGCATCAAAAGCGGCACGCACCCTGGTCGAGCATCTCGACGCGCCGGCCGTGACCACGATCAATGCCAAGGGCGTGCTCGGGCGCGGGCATCCCCTCGACCTGGGCGCCAACGCCACCTGGCCCGAGGTCCGCGCCCTGGCACGCGATGCCGACGTCATCCTCGCCGTGGGCACGGAGCTCGGCGAAACCGATTACGACGTGGTATTCGACGACGACTTCACCTTGACCGGTCGCCTCATCCGCATCGACCTGGAGGCCGAGCAACTGGTGCGCAACCAGGCGACGGCCCTGGGGCTGGTCAGCGACGCCCAGGCCGCGCTGGAGGCACTGACGGCGCATTTCCCCGCGCCGCTCGCGCGCCAGGGGGCGGCCCGCGTGCGCGCCGTGCACGAGGCGCTGGCCCTGCCGCAACGCCCGGACATGGCGCCTTTCGTGCCGCTTTACACGGCCCTCGACAAGGCGCTGCCGGAGGCCATTCTCGTCGGCGACTCCACGGCGCCGGTCTATGCCGGCAATCACCTCGTCGAGCGCGCGGCGCCGCGGCGTTACTTCAACGCCTCGACCGGTTACGGAACCCTGGGATACGGCTTGCCGGCGGCGCTGGGCGCCCAGCTCGCCGCTCCCGGCACGCCGGTCGTGGCTCTGGTCGGCGACGGCGGCGCGATGTTCACCCTGAGCGAGCTGGCCACGGCCGTCGATGAAGGCCTACCGGTCGTCGTGGTGCTCTGGAACAACAGCGGCTATGAGGAAATCCGCCGCTACATGGATGCGCATGGCGTCGGCGTCGACCCCACGCCGCCCGACTTCCAGTGCCTGGCCGACGGGTTCGGTCTCGCCTCGCATCGGGTCGAGTCGCCCATCGCGCTGGATCTCGCGCTCAGCAAGGTCTCGCGCACCTCGCCGACGTTGATCGAGATCGACGCCGAACGCTGGCAGGCGGCACTCGACTGAGGCGCCAACCGCGTCCCGAGAGCCGTCTCGGGAACAACGGTTTTCCATAACACTACAAGGACAACACCATGGCTTTTTTCCACCGTCTGCTCGGTCAGGACACCCTCGACGACCACCAGCACAAGAGCCTTGGGGCGTTCGGCACTGTCGCCCTGTGGCTCGGCGCCAACGTCGTGGTCACCACCATCCTCACCGGCATGCTCCTGGTGCCCGACCTGCCCTTCACGACCGCCATGGGCAGCGTGCTGATCGGCTCGTTGATCGGCGCCATCCCGCTCCTGCTGGTCGGGCTGATGGGCCAGCGCACCGGCCTGCCCTCCATGGCGTTGACCCGGCGCGCGTATGGCCCGCTCGGCAGCCGGCTGATCTCGCTGGTCAACATGGGGGTACTGATCGCCTGGAGCTGGATCCAGGCCCTGCTCGCCGGCATGAGTCTCGACTACGCCATCCAGGCGACCACCGGTTACTCCAACCTGCCCTTGATGACCATCCTCTGCGAGACCGTGGTGGTCCTCATCGTGCTGCGTGGTCACCTGGGCATCGAGCGGGTCGAACGCTGGGCGGCGATGGCCATGGTGGCGCTGGCCGCCGTGGTGCTCTACCAGTTGAACCTCCACTACGATGTCTCGACCCTGCTGGACATGCCGGTGGAGGCGCGTAACGGCATCACCCTGGGCATCGCCTTCGACATCGTCATCGCCACCGCCTTCTCCTGGATCTCGTCCTCGGCGGATTACAATCGCAACTGCAAGAGCGGCGCCATCGCCGTCTGGGGCACCTACCTTGGCTACGTGATGGCCGCCATGATCGCCATGGGCCTGGGCGCCGCCGTTTCCGGGCTGTCGGTCCTCAACGGTATGCAGCAGACCTACGATCCGACCCGGCTGCTCTCCGGTTTCGGCTTCGGCCTGCCCGCGGCCCTGGTTATCTTCTTCTCCGTGATGACCACCAATGTCATGGCCGTCTACAGCGCCACCCTGTCCTGCATGAACGTGTCGCCCGGCATGGCCTTCTGGAAGCCAGCGCTGATCATCGGGGTCGTGACCGTCTTCGGCGCCCTGATTCCCGGCATCCTGGACCAGTTCCAGAACTTTCTGCTATTGATAGGCGCGCTGTTCATCCCGGCCTTCTCGGTGATCATCGTCGATTACTACCTGGTCGGTCGCGAGGGTTACAGCCCCGAACTGCTCAAGGCGCGTCACCAGCTGGGACGCCCCACCGCGCCGGTGGCCATCGGCGCCTACGTGATCGGCGCCGGGCTGGCCGCCTACTGGTCGCTGGTCGCGCCGCTGGCCTTCGGCGCCTCGCTGCCGGTCTTCGTCATCACCGGCGGCCTCTACTGGCTCGGCGCCATGCTGTTGACCAAGTCCCGCGCGAACGCTTCACAGACCGCAGGAGAGTGACACCGATGAGACTGATGCTGGCGCAAACCGACCCCGTGTGCGGCGACGTGGCCGCCAACCTGGCGTCTCTTGCGCGCCAGTGCCAGCAGGCGGTGGCGGCCGGTGCGGACCTGCTGGTCCTCCCCGAGCTCGCCTTGAGCGGCTACAACATCTTCGAGCGACTGGAGGAACTCGCCGAGCCGGTGGGCGGCCCGATCGCCCAGCGGGCCGCCGAGCTCGCCGCCGAGCACGAACTGTTCCTGCTCTTCGGCCTAGCCGAGCGGCAAGCCGACGGGCGCCTGACCAATTCCGCCGTGCTGATCGACGACCGGGGCGAGCGTATCGCCACCTACCACAAGCGCCAGCTGTGGGATCGCGAACATGCCTTCTTCGCCGCCGGCGAGGACTGCTGCGTGGTGGATACGCGCCTCGGCCGCCTCGGGCTGATGATCTGCTATGACAACGAGTTTCCCGAGGTGGCCAGGGCGCTCGCCACTCAAGGGGCTCAGGTCATCCTCTCGCCCACCGCCAACATGGTGCCCAATGCCGAACGCCAGGCGCTGCAGATCCGGGCCCGGGCCCTCGACAACCAGTGCTTCGTCGCCTGCATCAACCGGGCCGGCGAGGAAGCCGAACTGCATTATTGCGGCAACAGCCTGATAGCGGGACCGGATGGCGAGGTCCTGGGGCGCCTCGGTGACGCGGCGGGCAGCCTGGTGGTCGACATCGACCTGAGCCGCATCGACGCAAGCCGCGCCCATCAGGACTACCTCCAGGACCTCAGGCCGATGACGGAGACAATCGCATGAGCCGTTTCTCGCTTCCTCGAGGCGATGCCGCGAGCTGGTATCGCACCACGTCGCTCGATGACGGGATCACGCGGATCGACGAGCCCGCCATCAAGCCGTTCTACCGCTGCAATATCTGGCACGTGCGGGGCCGCGAGAGAGACTTGCTGGTGGACTTCGGCCTGGGTGCCGTGCCGCTGCGCCGGCAGGTCCCGCTGCTCAGCGAGCGTGACCTGATCGCGGTGGCGAGCCACACCCACTTCGATCACATCGGTAGCGCGCATGAGTTCGACTGCTGCCATGTGCACGCCGCCGAGGCCGATATCCTGGCCGATCCGGACAACGCGCGTACCCTGGCCGACGCCTTTCTCGACGACGCCATGTTCGATGCCCTGCCGCCGGCCCCCTTCGAGCATCATCGCTACCGTATCGCCCCGCCGACGCGTATCGCCACGCTCGAGGACGGCGAGATCATCGACCTCGGCGACCGCCGTTTCGAGGTCATCCATACGCCGGGGCACTCCCCCGGCGGCATCGCGCTCTGGGAAGCCGTCAGCGGCATCCTGATCTCGGGCGATCTCATCTACGACGGGCCACTGATCGAGGATGTCTATCACAGTAACGCCCGCGATTACGCCGCCAGCATGCGCCGTCTGCGCGAATTGCCCGCGCGCGTCGTTCACGGCGGTCATTTTCCCAGTTTTTCCGGGGCACGCCTGCACGCCATGATCGATGACTGGCTGCGCGACCACGCCCTCTGAAGGAGCCACCATGCAAGCACTCGACCACCAATTCATCGATAACCGCTGGATCGCGAGTCACGGCACTCGACGCCTGGCGGTGATGGACCCGTATCATGAGCGCCAGATCGCCGAGGTCACGGCCGGCGATGCCCGCGACGTCGAGGCGGCCGTCGAGGCGGCACGCCGTGCGCTGCCCGGATGGCATGCCCTGGGCGGCGAACGTCGCGGCGCCTATCTGACTGCGCTGGCCGACGCCCTGACGGCACGCCGCGAAGCCCTGATGGAGCTGTCCGCGACCAACAACGGCAAAGCGCTCGCCGAGGCCGGCATCGACCTCGACGATGCCATCGCCTGCTACCGCTACTACGCACGCCAGGCCGGCGACCTGGAAGCACGGCAGGGACGCCGCATCACCCACGACATCGAGGGCGTCGACGCCCACTGCTACGAAGATCCCGCCGGGGTGATCGGCCTGATCACGCCGTGGAACTTCCCGCTGGTGACCAGCGCCTGGAAGATCGCGCCGGCCCTGGCGGCGGGCTGCACGGTGGTCTTCAAGCCCTCCGAGGTCACGCCGCTGCCGGAACAGGCCCTCGCCGAGATCGCCCTGGAGATCGCGTTGCCGCCGGGCGTACTCAACCTGCTGCATGGCGATGGCGACGGCATCGGCATACCGCTGACGCATCATCGCGGCATCGACAAGTTGTCGTTCACCGGCAGCAACGCCGTGGGCGAGCGCGTCATGCAGGCCGCCGCCGAGGGGAGCCGCGGCGTGTCGCTGGAACTCGGCGGCAAGTCGCCGATCCTGGTACTCGAGGATGCCGAGGTCGAACAGGCCGCCGACTGGGTCATGGCCGGCATCTATTTCAACAGCGGGCAAATTTGCTCGGCGACCTCGCGGCTGATCGTGCACGAGACCCTGGCCGACGCGCTGTACGAGGCACTGGCCACGCGCATCGACGCCATACGCCTGGGCGATCCGCTGGGCGAGAACACCGACATGGGACCGATGACCAGCCAGCGTCAGCGCGATCGCGTCCGCGACTACCTGGCCGTCGCCGAGCGCGAGGGTCTGGATGCGGTGCGCGACGCCCGCCATCGCCAGTTGCCGTCGCAGGGCTATTTCATCGCCCCGACGCTGTATCGCGACGTGCCCACCGACAGCCGCCTGTGGTGCGAGGAGGTCTTCGGTCCGGTGCTGTGCGCACGCAGCGTCGCCTCCGATGACGATGCCATCGCCCTGGCCAACGACAACGCGTTCGGCCTGGCCGCCACGGTCATCAGCGGCGATCCGCAACGCGCTCAGCGGGTCGGCCGTGCATTGCGCGCCGGCAACATCTGGTACAACAGCGAGCAGATCGTCATGCCCGAGGCCAGCTGGGGCGGCTTCGGACGCAGCGGCATCGGCCGCGAGCTCGGTCCCTGGGGGCTGGCCGCCTATCTGGAAGTCAAGCACCTGATCGGGCCGTCGGGCTGACCCATACAAGCCGCAAAACGAAAAATACCCCGCCGAACGCGATGTCGGCGGGGTATTTCGTGCGGATCAGTCCAAAGGACTTACATCCGCGGCTTGAGCTGCTGTACCAGTGTCTTGTAAAGGCGCGGCGTAGCGGCCATGAGATTCTGTTCGATACTGACCGTAGGGCTACCGTCCGGGCCACCCAGCAGCGCTCCGGCCTCCTTGAGGAGGAGACTACCGACCAGTTGATCCTGCTCTTCGAGTCCCAGCACGAAGGCGGCATCGACACGGCCGGCAGCGAGTTGCGCGAGATCCAGGAGGCCACTACCGCTGCTGAGGAAGTTTTCGACCTGCGGCCCGAGGGCTTGGACCAAGGCCAAATACGTCGGGAGATGGCGCGAACGCAGCCAGGGCTCCGGCAAACCGGCGGCAATGCGTGCGCCCTCGACCGAGATGTGATTGGGCACACGAATGCGGCGCCCATTGAGCTGCGCGCCACGCCCACGACTGACGAGATACTCATCATCGCTGAAGGGGCAGACAATCACCGCATGCTCGGGCTTCCCCTTGACCAGACAGATCACGGAAATGGCAAAGTTGGGCGACGCCACGGCCAGGTTGGAATAACCGTGGAACGGCTCGATGCGCCAATGGAAATCGGCGCCTTCACCTTCGCCGTCACGGTGCGCCGTATAGCGACCGGAAAGGCCATGCTGGGGATAACTGCGACGAAACTGCGAGTCGATGAGCGTTTCGGCGTTACGCGCGGTATCTGCCAGCAGCTGATCGAGCTGCTGGTCGCCACGCGCGACTTCGATGCGGTCGCGAGCACGCACGAACTGCTCGGCGGCACTACGCGCGGCGCGCAGTGCGAATTGAACCATGGGATGCATGATACGGGCCTGAATCTCGGAAACTGTTAAAGAACGTCGCGCATCCTAGCAGAAGGCGCCCACGACGGGAAGTTTCGCGGCCTCAAGCCATGATAGACTCGCCGTTCGTTTCTCAGCCGCGCGCCCTATCATCATGCTCGACAAACTGCGTATCGTTCTCATCGGCACCAGCCATCCCGGCAACATCGGCGGCACCGCCCGCGCCATGCATAACATGGGCCTTGCCGATCTTGTCCTCGTCGCGCCACGCTGCGAGGTATACGGCTCCGAATCCCACGCGCGTGCCTCCGGCGCCGACGCGCTGGTCAGCAACGCCCGCGTGCATGCCACCCTTGAGGAAGCCGTCAGCGACTGCACCTTCGTGGTCGGCGCCAGTGCCCGTGTCCGCCACCTGCCCTGGCCCATGCTCACCCCGCGCGCGCTAGGCGAACGCCTCCCCGGCGAGTGCGCGCCCGAGACCGCCCGGGCCGCGCTGGTTTTTGGGCGCGAGGACAGCGGCATGACCAACGGCGAGCTGCAGCGCTGCCATGCCCATGTGCACATCCCCACCAATCCCGACTTCAGCTCGCTCAACCTGGCCGCCGCGGTCCAGGTGCTGGCCTATGAATGTCGACTGGCGGCACTGGGCGCGGACGACGCCCCGGATACACCCTTCGGCGTCGAATGGGACAATCCGCCGGCCAGTCATGAAGATCTGGAGCGCTTCTTCGCCCACCTCGAGCGAACGCTGACCGAGGTCGACTTTCACGACCCCGAGAACCCGCGTCAGTTGATGGCACGCCTGCGCCGACTCTTCATGCGTAGCCACATCGACAGCATGGAAATGAATATCTTGCGCGGCATTCTCGGGGCCGTGAACAAGCAAAGCCGGGCGTTGGCCCGCCAGGAGAGCCACGACGGGAATGGTTGACCGCGTTACTGGGTTTTCCCATAATACGGACACGTTTCAGGCAAACAGTCCATATGGATTGCATGTCCTGCCTGGTCAATCGCTTCATCACCGACGCCCGATTACCTCGACTTATGCGCTTGACGACCAAGGGACGCTATGCCGTCACCGCGATGCTGGATTTGGCGCTGCATGATGATGCCGGCCCCATCAGTCTCGCCGACATTTCCAAACGCCAAGCGATCTCACTGTCCTATCTGGAACAGTTATTCGCGCGGCTCAAGCGTGCCGAACTGGTCAATAGCGTACGTGGCCCGGGCGGCGGTTACATGCTCGCGCATGCGTCCAACGCCATTTCGGTGGCGTCGGTCATCGGCGCGGTGGATGAGTCCGTAGACGCGACGCGCTGCCAGGGGCTCTCGGACTGCCAGCAGGGCGATACCTGCCTGACGCACCATCTGTGGTGCGATCTGTCGGACAAGATTCATGGCTTCCTCGACGCCATCACGCTCGCCGAGCTGGTGGAACGCCAGGAAGTCCGCGATATCGCCGCCCGCCAGCAGCGCGTCGCGCAGGAAACGATCAGCACCGATACCATCAGCATTGCGCCGCAATGACCGTGCGGAGCAGTAGGCGTCAGCGCCATCATCGATACGAGCCGTCATGACCTCACCCGTGTATCTTGACTATGCTGCCACCACCCCCGCCGACCCACGCGTCGCGGAGGTGATGGCGCGTCACCTGACACTCGATGGCGTCTACGCCAATCCCGCCTCGCGCAGCCACATGCCCGGCTGGCTAGCCGAACAAGCGGTAGAAAGCGCACGCCGCCAGGTCGCCGACCTGATCGCCGCCGATCCGCGTGAAATCGTCTGGACCAGCGGCGCTACCGAGGCCGACAACCTTGCGTTGATCGGCTTCATGCGCGCCAACCGGGCCCGCGGTCGGCATCTGGTCACCTCGCGTATCGAACATAAGGCTGTCGTCGATACCGCTATCGCGCTCGAGGCCGAAGGTTTCGACGTCACCTGGTTGACGCCCGGCGCGGATGGCCGCGTGACACCCACACAGCTCAACGACGCCATGCGCGAGGATACCGTGCTGGTCTCGCTGATGGCCGTCAATAACGAACTGGGCAGCATTCATGATCTGGCCGCACTCGCCGAGATCGTCCATGCCGCCGGCGCGGTCTTCCATGTCGATGCCGCTCAGGCCACCGGCAAGATCGCGCTGGATGTCAACGCCATGGGCATCGACCTGATGTCGATGTCGGCGCACAAGACCTACGGCCCCAAGGGCGTGGGCGCGCTCTATGTACGCCGCAGCCCCGACATTCGCCTTGACGCGCTGATCCACGGCGGCGGCCACGAGCGCGGCATGCGCTCAGGCACCCTGCCCACGCACCAGATCGCGGGCATGGGCGAAGCCTTCGCCCTGGCGGCCGACGCGCAGGAAGCCGATCACGCCCATGGCCTGGCCATGCGCCAGCGCTTTCTCGACGGCCTCGCGGCGTGCGAAGGCGTGCACTGCAATACGACGCTCGACGTCTCGGTGCCCATGATCGTCAATCTGGCGTTCGACGACGTCGACGGCGAGTCACTGCTGATGGCGCTGCGTGCGCTGGCGGTATCGACCGGCTCGGCGTGCAACTCAGCCAGTGTCGAGCCATCCTATGTCTTGAAGGCCATCGGCACCGATCGCATTCGCGCCTTGGCGTCCATTCGCTTCAGTTTCGGCCGCTTCACTACCGAGGCGGACATCGACACCGCAAGCGCCGAGCTCAGACATGCACTCGGCGCCCTACGCCAATGATTCGAGGTCGCCGCACTGCGCGTCGCGACCCCAGCAAGGAGGTCAACATGGCTAATATAAGTATCAGTTCCGCTGCTGCCGAACAGATTCAGCATGTGCTCGCCGAGCGCGGCAATGGCCTTGGCCTGCGCGTAGCGGTCAAGCCCAGCGGCTGCTCCGGCTACAGCTACGTGCTGGATATCGCCGACGAGGTGGGCGCCAACGACGTGCCCTTCGAGGATCACGGCGTCAAGGTGCTCGTCGATAAGGAGGCCTTGACCATGCTCGACGGCACCGAGGTGGACTACGTCAGCGAAGGGCTTAACCGTTACTTTCGCTTCAATAACCCCAACGCCACCGACCAATGTGGCTGCGGGGAAAGCTTCAGCGTCTAACGGCGTCCATCCGCCGGGCGTGCGCCACGTCCGGCGACACGCTACAATGGCGCGCTTTTTTCGACATCCGTCGAGTTTCATGCAACGCGTCGCCTCGAGCGGCGCGTTGACGTATCGATCAAGACCCTCGATTTCAGTCACGGAGACATTGACCTCATGGCCAACGAACGCACCCTGTCCATCATCAAACCCGACGCCGTCGCCAAGAACGTCATCGGCGAGATCGAAAGCCGTTTCGAGAAGGCCGGCCTCAAGATCGTCGCCGCCAAGATGCTTCAGCTTTCCCAGGCCCAGGCCGAAGGCTTCTACGCTGAGCACAAGGAACGTTCCTTCTTCGGCGATCTGGTCGGCTTCATGACGTCCGGCCCGGTGGTCGTGCAAGTTCTGGAAGGCGACAATGCCATCGCCGCCAATCGTGATCTGATGGGCGCTACCAATCCCAAGGAAGCCGAGGCCGGCACCATCCGCGCCGACTTCGCGCAGTCCATCGACGCCAACGCCGTGCACGGCTCCGACTCGCCGGAATCCGCCGAGCGCGAGATCGCTTACTTCTTCGGCAACGAAGAGATCTGCGCACGCTGATCGCTTCCCGCGGGGGCCGCAAGGCCCTCGCACCGCCATCCACCGAGCGTACGACCCACCATGACCCTCGATACCGCCACGCCCCGTACCAACCTTCTCGGCCTTACGCGCGAGGAGATGGAAACCTTCTTCGTCTCATTGGGCGAGAAGAAATTTCGCGCCGCCCAGGTGATGAAGTGGATTCACCACGAAGGCTGCGACGACTTCGAGTCGATGACCAATCTCTCGAAGGCACTGCGCACGCGCCTCGAGGAACTCGCCGAAGTACGTGGACCACGCGTGGTCTACGAGGGCACCTCGGAGGATGGCACGCGCAAGTGGGTCCTCGAAGTGGAAGACGGCAGCTACGTGGAAACCGTGCTGATTCCCGCCGAGGGAGGCAAACGCCGCACGCTCTGCGTGTCGTCTCAGGTCGGTTGCTCGTTGGATTGCAGTTTCTGCTCCACCGGCAAGCAAGGTTTTCAGCGCAACCTCACCAGCGCCGAGGTTATCGGCCAGGTGTGGGTGGCCAGCAACAGCTTCGGCGCGCGACGTGATACCAACCGCCCGGTCACCAACGTGGTGATGATGGGCATGGGCGAGCCGCTGATGAACTACAATGCCGTCGTGCCGGCCATGAAGCTGATGCTCGACGACAACGGTTACGGCCTTTCCAAGCGCCGCGTCACGCTCTCCACCTCCGGCGTGGTACCGATGATCGACAAGCTCGGCGACGAGCTCGACGTGAGTCTGGCGATTTCGCTGCATGCCGCCAACGACGAGCTGCGCAACGAACTGGTCCCGCTGAATCGCAAGTACAACATCGCCACGCTGCTCGACTCCTGCCGGCGCTATCTCGATAAGTGTGATGACACACGCATGCTGACCATCGAGTACACGCTAATGAAGGACGTCAACGATCAGCAGCGCCACGCCCAGGAGCTGGCAACGCTGCTCGGAGACCTGCCGTGCAAGATCAACCTGATTCCCTTCAACCCGTTCCCGCACTCGGGCTACGAGAAGCCCTCACGCAATCAGGTCATGCGCTTTCAGCACTGGCTCGAAGAGTTGGGCCATACCGCCCCCGTCCGCATGACACGCGGCGATGATATCGATGCTGCCTGTGGCCAACTGGTGGGACGCGTCAAGGACCGCACCAAGCGTCATGAGCGTTACATTCAGTCCATTCAGATCGACGCCGATTGAGCCTCACCTTGACTTCATTGAGGTGCGGCGCTTTGATGGGACACCTTAAGACGACGAATACCGTCTCATCGCATCGATTGACGCCATTGTTTCGAGAGGGCTCCATGACGCGCCGCCATCGTCCACCTTCGATCCGCTCGTTGAGTGCCGCGATGTCGCTCGTCTGGCTATTGAGCGGTTGCGCCGTCCAGGTCGAAAGTAACTCCCCCTACGCGTCGCCGGACAACGGTCAAGCGGTGTCGGCATATACCGAGCTGGGGTTGGCCTATCTCAAACGCGATAACTTGACGCGCGCCCGCGATGCATTGGAACACGCCTTGGAACTGGGTCCCGATGATCCACGGGCGCTGGAAAGCATGGCACTTCTCTATCAACGTCAGGATGAGCCGGCACTCGCCGAAGAATACTTCGAACGTGCGCTGGATGCCGACGGCGATTATACTCGCGCGCGCAACAACTATGCTGCTTTTCTGTACGATGAGGGCAAGCTGGACGCCGCTTGTACGCAACTACAGCAAGCCGCACAAGACACCACGTATAATAATCGCGCCCAATTGCTTGCCAATCTGGGCCGATGCCGGTTCGAGCAAGGCGATCTCGATGCCGCGCGACGTCCGCTGGAACAGGCCATCGCGTCCGACTCACGCGATACACAAAGCCTGCTCTTGCTGGCGAGACTCGACCATACGCAGGGTCATGATGAACGTGCCTGGGAACGCGTGCAGCGTTTCTTCACCTTGGCCGAGGCGACTCCGGAAAGTCTCGAATTGGCGAGCGATATCGCTCGCGCACGGGGCGACGAGGAAGCCGCAGCCTTTTATCATCGGCAGCATGACGATTCCTGAGGCATGATCCGACCACACGAATTCGAGAAGGATGCTCTGGTATGAGCGACACTCACGAACAACACATCTCTCCCGCTCCCAACGAGGGTCACGAACCTCCGGGCACTCGGCTGAGGCGCGAGCGCGAGCGACAAGGACTGTCGCTAGAAGAAGTCGCCGAGCAGCTCAACCTCCGGCCCGCCGTGGTCACCGGCCTGGAAGAAGACCGCTACGATCAAGTCCCCATCGCCACCTATCGGCGGGGTTATCTACGTGCCTACGCCAAGTTGCTAGGGCTCGACGACACGCGTGTGGCGCAGGACTACGATGCCCTACATGGCCGTGACGACCTCGACCGCAAAGTCACACCCCCATCGTATCGCTCGCAACCGCCCTCACGAATCGGCGCTTGGGTCTTCAAGCTGGTCACGCTCATCATCATCGTGGGCCTGATCGGCTTGACGCTGCTCTGGTGGCAAAGCCGTGAGGGTAACGAGTTCTTCGGCTTGGGCGATGAACCCGCCGCCATGGAAAGTGCGGATGGCGGTAGCACCACCGGGAACAGTGCGGGAAATGCGGCCATGGCAGACGACGCTGCCCTCAACGAGGGTGCCTCCCCAAGCAACGAGGCACAACGCGACGGTGTCGCCTCGCAGGAAGGTACGGGCGCACAAGGCGACGCGAGCGAACAGGACAACCTGCCGCCGCTACCCGAAGAGGATGACAGTTTGGGCCTGGTCGACAGCGACGACGCGAGCGCTGACGACCTCTCGAACGATGGCGCTACCCGCGACGATGTCGATGCACAGGGGACGAATGTCGCCGCCAGCGACACCTCGTCGGATACCGCATCCGCCACGCAGGACGACGACCGCGATGGCGCCAGCGACGCGGCCAGCGCTAACAGCCTGACACTGACTTTCAACGAACAGTCATGGACCGAGATCTATGATGCCGACGACCAACGCCTGCTGGCCGGGCTGCAAGACCCCGGCACCAATACCCAGCTAGAAGGCACGCCGCCGTTTCGCCTGACCATTGGCAACGCCACCGGCGTCGAGCTCCGCTATCAGGACGAGAATATCGACCTGAGCCAGCATACCGGCGGCAACAACGTCGCCCGCTTCACCTTGGGAGAGTGATACGCCCATGCATATGCAATCTCCGATCCAACGGCGTAAGTCGCGCCAGATTCATGTCGGGCACGTCCCCGTCGGTGGGGACGCCCCCATCGCCGTGCAAAGCATGACCAATACCGACACGCTGGATGTCGATGCCACCGTCGCGCAGATTCGTCAGCTCGAAGCGGCGGGCGCGGACATCGTGCGTGTCTCGGTGCCCACCATGGACGCCGCCGAGGCCTTCGGCCAGATCAAGCGCCAGGTCTCGGTACCGCTGGTGGCCGACATCCACTTCGATTACAAGATCGCCCTGCGCGTGGCCGAACTGGGCGTCGACTGTCTGCGCATCAACCCCGGCAACATCGGTCGCGAAGACCGCGTGCGTGCAGTGGTCGATGCCGCGCGGCATCACGGCATTCCCATCCGCATCGGCGTCAACGCTGGGTCGCTGGAAAAGGACCTGCAGAAGAAATACGGCGAACCGACGCCGGAGGCGCTGGTGGAATCCGCCATGCGGCATATCGAGCATCTCGATCGCCTCGATTTCCAGGACTTCAAGGTCAGCGTCAAGGCATCGGACGTGTTCATGGCAGTGGCCGCCTATCGCCAGCTCGCCCAGCGCATCGACCAGCCCCTGCACCTCGGTATCACCGAGGCCGGTGGTTTACGTTCAGGGACCGTGAAGTCCTCGATTGGGCTTGGCATGCTGTTGATGGAAGGCATCGGCGACACCATTCGCGTCTCGTTGGCCGCCGACCCCGTCGAAGAAATCAAGGTCGGCTATGACATGCTCAAGAGCCTGCGCCTGCGCAGCAAGGGCATCAACTTCATCGCCTGCCCGAGTTGCTCGCGTCAGAATTTCGACGTCATCGGCACCATGAACGCTCTCGAGGAACGCCTCGACGACATCATGACGCCCCTCGACGTATCGGTCATCGGCTGCGTGGTCAATGGCCCCGGCGAGGCCAAGGAAAGCGATATCGGCCTCACCGGCGGCGACCCGGCCAACCTCGTGTATATCGACGGCAAGCCGGCCAGCAAGCTTCGCAACGACCACTTGGTCGACGATCTGGAAGCGCTGATCCGCGATAAGGTCCGCGAAAAAGAGGCCCGCGAACGCGATACCATCGCCCGCGAGGCATAAAGCGCCACTCGCGCGCCCCGTACCGGTTCAGGAGTCAGCATTGAGCAACAAGATCCAGGCCATCCGTGGCATGAACGATCTGCTACCGGAGCAGTCGCCTGTTTGGCAATACTTCGAGCGTCAGATCCAGCATCTCATGCAGCGCTATGGGTATAGCGAAATCCGCACGCCCATCATCGAGCAGACAGCACTGTTCAAGCGGTCGATCGGCGAAGTCACCGATATCGTCGAGAAGGAGATGTATACCTTCGATGATCGCAACGGTGACAGCCTCACGCTGCGGCCCGAAGGTACCGCCAGCTGCGTCCGCGCCGCACTGGAAAATGGCCTGCTGTACAACCAGACCCAGCGTCTGTGGTATCAGGGCCCGATGTTCCGCCACGAACGTCCGCAAAAGGGGCGCTATCGCCAGTTCCACCAGGTCGGTGTGGAAGCCTATGGCATGTACGGACCGGACATCGACGTCGAGATGATCCTGCTCAGCGCCCGCCTATGGGAAGCGCTCGGCTTGATGCCCCACGTCCAACTGGAACTCAACTCGCTGGGCTCCAACGAGGCGCGTGCCGCCTACCGCGATGCGCTGGTCGCCTACTTCGAGGCGCATTCCGATGTCCTTGACGAGGATTCTCGGCGTCGCCTGAACACCAACCCGCTGCGTATCCTGGACTCCAAGAATCCCGACATGGCGGCGATGCTCGCCGACGCGCCGCGCTTGATGGATCACCTCGACGAAGAGTCGCGTGTTCACTTCGCCGAGCTCACCACCATGCTCGAGGCGGCCGGCATCGACTACGTCATCAATCCGCGCCTGGTGCGGGGACTGGACTATTACAGTCGAACCGTGTTCGAGTGGACCACCCAAGCGCTGGGCAGCCAGGGCACGGTATGCGCTGGCGGTCGCTACGATGGCCTGGTCGAGCAGCTGGGCGGCAAGCCTACGCCTGGCGTAGGGTTTGCCATGGGCGTCGAGCGGCTGATTCTGCTACTCGAAACGCTCGATCTGATCCCTGATACTGCGCGACCGCGCACCGACGTCTATCTGACAGCCATGGGCGATGCCGCTAGCCGCGAAGCGATGCTGCTGGGCGAACGCCTGCGTAGCGATCTGCCCGACATGCATCTGCAGCTCCATTGCGGCGGCGGCAGCTTCAAGAGCCAGATCAAGAAAGCCGACAAGAGCGGGGCCCGCATGGCGCTGATACTCGGCGAGGATGAACTGGCGAGCGGCCAGGTAGGGATCAAATTCCTGCGTGAAGAGCGTGATCAAGAAAGCGTTGCCCTCGATGCGCTCGCGGCGCGTCTCAAGACGCTTCTCGCGGAGGCTTGAAGAACGGACTTGAAGAACGACGCGCCGTTTCGTACGAACAGCCATTGAAGGAGACCGCCCGTGGCGGAGCTTATTACTAGCGAAGATGAACAGCTTGAGACGCTCAAGCGCTGGTGGAAAGAGTACGGCAAGGCGGTTATCGCCGGCATCGTACTGGCTGGCGCTGGCGTTTTCGCCTGGAACGCTTGGCAGGATTATCAAGCCTCTCAAGCAGCAGCCGCGTCGCAACGCTATCAACAGCTCACGATGCTGATGCAGCAACCGCAGATGAGCGCCGAGCAACGCGAACAGGCCACGACCATGATCGATGGCTTGGAAAGCGAGCACGGTGGCACCTTGTATGCCGAGCTTGCCGAGCTGATGCGTGCACGCCTGGCGGTCGACGCCGATGACTTGGAGGGTGCCCGCGATACGCTGTCGTCCTTCATCGATGGCAGCGAACATGCGTATCTCAGCGGCCTCGCGCGCCTCAATTTGGCACGCGTGCAGATCGCTCTGGAGAACGCCGAGGGCGCCCTGACGACGCTCGAGGGCGATATTCCTACCGCGCTCGAGGCACAAGCCGCCGAGATCAGCGGCGATGCCCACGCCGCGCTAGGCCAACCCGATGAAGCACGCCAAGCCTATCAGGACGCGCTCGCCCGCGCCGAAGAGCAGGATCAACCGCTTTCCGGCGTACGGCTCAAGCTCGACAATCTCGGTGTAGAGGACGCCAGCTGATGAAATTGAACCACCTACTGTTACCGGCCGCGCTCACCCTATCTACCTTGCTGGTGGGCTGCGCTGGCGACGTCGAGCCACAGTATCCGCCCAAGGAACTCAAGGATTTCTCAGCCTCGGCGACCCTCGACGAGCGCTGGTCTACCTCGGTCGGCGACGGTCTCGGGCGGGCACGTTACCCCTTGATGCCCCTACTCGCCGACGGCACTCTCTATGCCGCCGACGCAAGCGGCCTGTTGCGCGCGCTCGACGCCGATAATGGCGACACCCAATGGGAAGTGCGCTTCGACACACCGCTTTCCAGCGGCATGTCCCGCGATGGTACGCGTTTATATGCCGGTACGCGCAACGGTTCCGTCGTCGCCATCGACCGTGACGACGGCAGCGAAGCCTGGCGCTCCAAGGTCTCCAGCGAAGTGTTGGCCACTCCCCAGGTCAACAGCCAGCTGGTCGTCGTGCAGAGTGTCGACGGCACGGTGACCGCCCTGGACCGTACCTCCGGACAGGAAGAATGGACCTACAGTAGCAGTCAGCCTTCCTTGACCCTGCGCGGCACGGGCACGCCGCGTGTCATCGACCCCGTCTCGTTCGTTGGCTTTGCCAATGGCCGACTGGTGACACTCGACAATCGTAGTGGCCAACCGCTATGGGACATGCGTGTCGCCGTACCCCAAGGGCGTACCGAAGTGGAACAGCTCGTCGACCTCGACGGCCAGCCGGTGCTATCTCAGGACGGTCGCCTGTTCGTGACCAGCTACAACGGCCGCGTCATGGCGCTGGAAGCCACCAGCGGCGAAGTCCTCTGGTCGCGTGACGAATCCAGCTATCTGACCCCGCTGCGCGTCGGCAATTATCTCTTCACCGTCAACGAAGCCAGCCATGTCCTGGCGCTCGACGTCGATAGTGGCAGCGTACTGTGGGAATCCGACGCCCTCGAAGGCCGTGACTTGACCGCACCCACCTTCGTCGACGGCAAGCTGGCGTTAGGCGACTATCAAGGGTATGTCCATCTGCTCAACGCCAGCGATGGCGAACTCGTGGGCCGCACGGAACTCGGCGGCGATGGCATCAGCCTGCCGTTACTGGCCGATGATCAACGGCTCTACACCCTCACCAACGACGGCGAACTGGCCGCCTACGATATCGACGCAAGCGACGATTGAGTGGGCCGCACTTGAGCTTGTGAGCGGGCACCTCGCGATGAGGTGCCCGCGTCATTTGTGGGCCCTTACCGATCAGCAATGCTAGAATCACGCCACGACAACGTGACGCGTGCGTCATGTCCTCTTTGAAGCGACCACGTCGCATGTCCAGCCTCACTCAACGCTTTTGTGCGCCGGTTTACGAGACAACATGAATCCTGTCATCGCCCTGGTAGGCCGACCCAATGTCGGCAAATCGACCCTCTTCAATCGCCTGACTCGCACGCGTGATGCGCTGGTCGCCGACTTTGCGGGCCTGACCCGTGACCGCAAGTACGGCAACGGCGCGCTCGGCGACAAAACCTACACGGTCATCGACACCGGCGGCATCAGCGGCAATGAAGAAGGCATCGACGCCGCCATGGCCGAGCAGTCGCTGCTGGCCATCGACGAAGCCGACATCGTGCTGTTCATGGTCGACGGGCGTAGCGGCCTCACCGCCGCCGATGAAGCCATCGCCAATCACCTACGCGTCAACCAGAAGAAGACCTGGCTGGTGGTCAACAAGACCGATGGGCTCGAAGAGCACTCGGCTTCGGCGGACTTCTGGCAGCTCGGCCTGGGCGATCCACGCCCGATCGCCGCCGCGCATGGGCGCAACGTAACCGCCTTGATCGACGAGGTGCTTGCGCCTTTTCCTCCGCGCGAGGCCAACGCCGCGCCACCGGATCTCAGCAACGGCATTCGCATCGGCGTCATCGGTCGCCCCAATGTCGGCAAGTCGACGCTGGTCAACCGCCTGCTGGGCGAAGAGCGCGTCATCGTCTTCGATGAGGCCGGCACCACGCGTGATGCCATAGAGATCCCCTTCGAACGCCGCGGCAAGCCCTATGTGCTGGTCGACACCGCCGGCGTGCGGCGACGCAAGAACGTCAAGGAAACCGCCGAGAAGTTCTCGATCATCAAGACACTCGAAGCCATCAAGGACTGCCATGTGGCGATCATGGTGCTTGACGCGCGCAGCGGCTTGGTCGAACAGGATATGCACCTGCTCGACTATGTCCTGAGTAGTGGGCGCGCGCTGGTACTAGCGGTCAACAAATGGGACGGCCTCGAGCAAGAAGCCAAGGACAAGATGCGCGCCGCCATCAAGCGTCGTCTCGGCTTCGCCGATTACGCCGAGATGCATTTCATCTCCGCGCTACACGGTACCGCAGTAGGCGATCTTTACCCCTCCATCACGCGAGCCTTCGATTCGGCCAACAGTCACTGGTCGACCAATCGCTTGACCACCCTCTTGCAGGATGCGGTCAGCGAGCATCAGCCACCGTTGGTCCACGGTCGCCGTATCAAGTTGCGGATGGCCCACCAGGGCGGCAGCAACCCGCCCATCATCGTGGTTCACGGCAATCAGACTGGCTCACTGCCCGAGGCGTACAAGCGGTACCTGATCAACACCTTCCGCAAGGTGCTCAAGGTACGCGGCACGCCGATGCGCTTCGAGTTCCGCTCGGGCGACAACCCCTACGACGAAAATGCCGGCGCCAGCGACCGTGAGAAGGCCAAGAAGCGCGAACTGAACCGCACGCGCGAAGCGCGCAAGAATCGCCGCTGAGATGCGTCACTCGTCGCCATTGCCGAGCACTCGATTGCGCCCCGCCAGCTTGGCGCGGTAGAGCCTTTGATCGATGGCGTCGAGGCCCGCCTCGACGCTGGGCGCATCATGCAGACCCGCCACCCCGGCGGAAAACGTCACCCCGAGATCGCCACGGTCATTGATCATCTGCGTCTGCGATTGGAACTGCAGGCGTATGCGTTCGATCGCATGTTGCGCGTCCTCGGGGCTACAGTGCGGCAACACGACACAAAACGCCCCACCGGCGTAACGTCCCACGTGGTCGATGAAACGCAGTTGCTGCGTCAAGTGCTCAGCGAGGAGGCGGATCACGTAGTCGCCACTGGCATGCCCATGGTGAGCATTCAACGCCCCGACATGATCGATATCGATCAGCGCCAGGCTAGTGGGGGTACCGCTACGCTGGGCACGGGCGAATTCGACTTCCAACAGCTCCTGCAAGGCGGCGGGGGTAAGCACGCCAGTCATGCCATCGCGCGCCACCCAGCGCCGCGAGCTACGCGCTCGGTGGGCGTGTGACAACACCGTGGCCACCAGGGCATCGTCATCGACCGGCTTGCCAAGAAAAGCGTCACCGCTGCGCGTCAAGGCTTGATCACGCACGTCATCGCCGGCCGCCAGATAAACCACGGGCAAGTCCCGCCAGGTGTCGTCGAGGCGCATCACGTTGGCCATTTCGCGCCCTGTGCACGTAGGCAAGCGCGTGTCCACCAAGGCCAGATCGGGGCGATAATCGCGCAGTGCGACCAGGGTCTCGGCCGGCACATTGACCACCCATGAGTCGATCCCCGCACCGTCCAGCACGAGGTGGTAGTGTTCGGCCAGTTCGACATCATCATCGACGATCAGCACACGCAGCGGTTCCGGCGTGGGGCCCGGCATCAGGCGATCCAGGCATCTATCGATCAGCGAGGCGTCAAGCGGTGGCACGAAGTAACCCACCGCGCCATGGCGAATCGCCGAGAGCCTCGCCGTAAAATCGTCCTCATCGCCGAATATCAGAAGGTGGGGCGCAGACGGCCACCCGCCCCACCAGGCGCTCCAACGAGAACGCGTCACACTACTCTCATCGATCAGCACGGCGTCGGGCTGCCACGCCACCAGGGCGTCGACATCACGCATGGCATACTCGTGACACACATATCCCAACGCGCTCAAGGCCTCGCCCAGCGCACGTCGCCGTAGTGGCTCGTCACCGAGCAAGGCGATGCGCACCGACGCGGTCTCTGGCTGGGCCAGCGTAGCGTGTGCGGGACGCAGGTCGTCGAGACTGGGCAGTTGCTCTGTCCCGTATCGCAGACGCGGTTGCAGCGCCGCCAGTGTGTAGGGAGCAGGCAGCACGCCCCCACCGAGCCACTGGCGCACCTGATGTGCCACCTCGCCGCATGTCTCGCTCAAGGCGTCATAACCAAAGCTACCGGCGGAATCCGCAATACGCTGAAGAGCCTCGCAGACTGCCTCCAGTTCCACCGCCGATGCAGCATGATCGCGGGTACTCATCTCCTCGACTTGCGCCATTACCGCCTGCAAGTCGTCATGCAATCGCTCGACGTATTGCACGCGTAATGCCTCGAGGCGCCGACTGCGTTCGCTCTCTTGCATACCGCCCTCTCCCTGACCGTAAGTCCGCCTCTCAGCACTGAATATTACGACTCTTGCGCCTCTTGCGTCGCACCCACCCACTGGCAGGCAAACTGCCAGGCGGCGCGCCCGCTTCTCACCCCGCGCAAGGTGGCAAAGCGCACTGCGTCCTCGCGGGCCGCATCGCTCCAGGCGGCCTCCCCACCCAGATAGTGTACCCAATGCCGGCATGCCGTCAGATACGCATCCTGATTGAAAGGATGGAAGGCCAGCCACAGCCCGAAGCGGTCGGATAGCGAGATACGCTCCTCCACTGCGTCACCATGATGGAGCTCACCATCGACCAGTCGAGTGTCCTGGTTGTCGGCGAGCGACTCAGGCAGTAAGTGACGCCGGTTGGATGTGGCATATAGCAGCACATTCTCGGGCGGACCGGTCAAGGTACCGTCGAGCACGCTCTTGAGCGCTTTATAGGCGTCGTCGTGGCCCTCGAAGGAGAGATCGTCGCAGTATACGATGAAGCGATGCGCCGAGCCTCGCAGCCGTTGCACCAATCCTGGTAGACCCACCAGATCGTGGCGATCGACCTGAATCAAGCGCAGCCCTTCCGGTGCCAGCGTGTTGAGCAAGGCCCTGACCATCGACGACTTGCCGCTGCCGCGTGCGCCCCAGAGCAGCGCATGATTCGCCGGGCGCCCGTGCAAGAAAGCGCGCGTGTTGCGCAAAAGCGCCGTCTTCTGGCGCTCGATGCCGACCAGGTCGTCCATGCCGACGCTATCGCGCGCAGCCACCGGGATCAATTGTCCGCCCAGCGCGTTACGCTGCCAGATTGCCGCCACATCTCGCGCCCAATCGACGGTCTCGGGCTCCGGCGGTAGCCATGCCTCGACCCGGTCCAGCACCTTGTGCAGACGTTGCGCTAGATCGGCATCCATCCTGCTCCTCCTATCATTGCTCATTCCAGAATCCCGCCTATATATAGCTGGTTGACCCAGCGGGGCATCAAGGTATCTTGGAGCCGTTTGGTTGCCGGGTCCAGAACCCATCAGGAGATCCTCATGAAAAGGACGTTGCCGTCTCGCCTACGCACGCCGCTCGCCATCGCCATGGCCGGCCTCACGCTTGCCGCCTGCAGCACATCGCCCTTGGGCCGAAGCCAATTGGCGCTGTTTTCCAACGATGAGCTCGAGCAGATGGGGCAGCAAAGCTTCGCCCAGTATCAGGAAAAATTGCCCGAGGTCGGTGGCGCCACGCACGATTACGTGCAGTGCGTGGCCAACGCCATCACCGCCGAGGTGCCCGCCGATGCGCAGGTCGACGATTGGGAGGTCAAGGTCTTCAAGGACGACTCGGCCAACGCCTTCGCCCTGCCGGGGGGATACATCGGGGTCAATAGCGGCCTGCTGGATATCGCCGAGGGCCAGGACCAACTGGCCGCTGTCATCGGCCACGAGGTAGCACACGTCCTCGCGCATCACGCCAACGAGCGTGTATCGACGCAAGCCGCCACGCAGACCGGACTCTCGATCCTGCAATCGGCCGCGGGGCTGGAAGGCGCTACCGGCGAACAGCTCATGGGGCTTCTCGGTGCGGGCGCTCAATATGGCGTGATCCTGCCCTTCTCGCGCAAGCACGAATCGGAAGCCGACAAGCTGGGCCTGGACTTGATGGCCGAGGCCGGCTTCAACCCCAGTGCCAGCATCGACCTATGGCAGAACATGGCCTCGCAAAGCCAGGGCGCACCCCCGGAATGGCTTTCCACCCACCCCAGCAACCAGTCACGCATTCAAGGCTTGCAAGATCGTCTCGATGAAGCCAAGCCGCTCTACGAGCAGGCCCGGGCTAACGGAAAGCGCCCCAATTGCCAACGCTGATCGTTCCCTGAAAGCCAGTGGGAGGGAACTTGTTCCCGATGATGTCAGCCACTTCCATCGCGAATGAATTCGCTCCCACACCGGCGCCTGACCTCAGGTGCCTGCGGAACGTCAAAGTTCGTGGCGTAACGTATCGCGTACCGGCCCAGTATCGGGGCGCACATGCCGCCACAAGAAGAACGACTCTGCAGCCTGTTCGATTAACATGCCCAAGCCATCGATCGTGCGCGCGCCGCGAGTGCCCGCCCATTGCAGGAAGACGGTCGGATCGGCGGCGTACATCATATCGTAGGCGACGCCCGTATCGGTGAGCAGCGTGTCGGGCAGAGGGGGCAAATCGCCGCCCAGCGAGGCACTGGTGCCATTGATGACCACATCGAAAGGGCCTTCCAGGGCGTCATAACCGCCGCCCGTCACGCACGCCTGTTGCTGCCCACGTTCTTGCGAGTGAACGTCAGCGGCCAGGCTGACGGCCTTCTCAGCCGTACGGTTGGCAATATGCAGGGACCGCGGCCCCGCCGCCAGCAACGGATCGAGTACGCCGCGCACCGCCCCGCCCGCACCGAGCACGAGAACGCGCGCGTCATCGAGCGTCACGCCGTGCGCCTCGAGGTCACGCACCAGACCCACACCGTCGGTGGTATCGCCATAGGTGCGCCCATCGCGGCCGTGTACCAGCGTATTGACGGCTCCCGCTCTACGCGCGCGCTGACTGAGCACGTCCGCCAGGCGATACGCCTCTTCCTTGAACGGCACGGTGACATTGGCGCCACATCCGCCAGCCGCCACGAAGGCCTGCCAGGCGCCAGCGAAGTCCTCGCGCGGCGCCTCGATGGCCTCGTAGGTCATGGCCTGGCCACACTGCTCGGCGAATAGCGCATGAATGCGCGGTGAGCGCGAATGCGCGATGGGGTTGCCGAAGACACAGTAACGCTCGCTCATGCCTCGGCCTCCTCGAGCCATTCGCGTGGGTGCAGAAATTCATCGCCCAGGCGCGCCTCATCGCTTCCCGGCTCGGGCTCCCAACAATATTGCCACTGAGCCAGCGGCGGCATCGACATCAGGATCGACTCGGTGCGCCCACCGCTTTGCAGTCCGAACAGGGTGCCGCGATCCCAGACCAGATTGAACTCGACGTAACGGCCGCGCCGGAACGCCTGAAAGTCGCGTTCACGCTCGCCGTAGGGCGTCTCGCGCCGCCCCCGCACGATGGGTAGATAAGCGTCGAGGAAGGCATCGCCCACCGCCTGCTGGAACGCGAAGCAGTGCTCGAAGTCCCATTCGTTGAGATCATCGAAGAACAACCCGCCGACGCCGCGCGTTTCGCCGCGATGATGGAGCTTAAAATAATCGTCGCACCACTGCTTGAAGCGCGGGTAGACATCATCACCGAACGGCTGGCAAGTATCGCGGGCCACGCGGTGCCAGTGGACCACGTCCTCGAACACCGGATAAAACGGCGTCAGGTCGAAACCGCCGCCGAACCACCAGACGGGATCGGCATCGTCTTTTTCGGCGATGAAGAAGCGCACGTTGCCATGCGCCGTGGGCACGTGTGGATTGCGCGGATGCAGTACCCAAGACACACCCACGGCATGAAAGCTGCGCCCAGCCAATTCGGGCCGCGCGGCCGAGGCCGAAGCCGGCAGGCGCTCGCCGAAGACGTGCGAGAAATTGACCCCACCCTTCTCGAACACATGGCCGTTCTCGATCACCCGCGAGCGACCGCCACCGCCCGACTCGCGTGTCCAGCTATCTTCACGGAAGGCCGCGCCATCCTCGGCAGCCAAGCCTTCACAGAGACGTTCCTGCAAGTCGAGTAGATACTCCTTCACCTTGTCGAGATGGGGATGTGCCACGTCACGCTCCTCGGGTTGTCGGTTGGTTTGACTCATGTAGCACTCGGCCATGGCGCAAGCGCGTGCATACACCGGCACGCCTCAATCGCGCAGGACCTCGCCGCTTTCCAGATCACGGATCGTGCTCGGCCGCGCATAGCCGCCCAGCGCCCCCTCGACGAGCGTCACCGACTCGCCGAAGGCCGCACGTATATCGTCGGCGCTCATCGCAGGCGATTCTCCGGCACGATTGGCCGAGGTCGAGACCAGCGGCCCGCCGAAGGCATCGCACAATGTCTGTACCAGAGGATGGTCGCTGACACGCACCGCCAAGGTGGCGTGCTCGCCGCGCAACAACGGGCGTGCCTGCCCGTTGTCGGGTATCAGCCAGGTGGTGGGCACCGTGTGGCTGGCCGCCAGACGCGCGCGCTGCGTCGCGTCGAGCCCTTCCAGCCAGGGGGCCAATTGAGACACGTCCCCGGCGATCAGGATCAGACCCTTGGCAGGATCGCGTTGCTTGAGTTCGATCAGCCGCGCCAGCGCGGTATCGTCATCGGGGTCGCAGCCCAGCCCCCACACCGCTTCGGTGGGGTAAGCCACGATGCCACCACGGCGCAATGCCGCCACGGCGTGACTGAGAGTGTCGGAGGTCTCTGACATGGCGCAGGATGTCGCTTCACGGCAATACAAGGTATAGCCATCTTATCATGCACGTGGGGGAAGACGCCGCGCCAAGCTGTCGCAGGCCTAGCGCGTGGCACGGCGCACCCACCCCCCGCTAACCTGCGCAGCCTGACCGTCGAGCTCCAGTTCCAGCAGGCGCATCTGGCATCCGCCGACATCCAGTTCGCTGCGCTCGACGAGCACGTCCAGCGGCGTGGGGGCCGTGTCCAACAACGCCAGTAACGGATCCTGGGGCACATCGGAGGGCGCCGGTGCCTCCGCACGCATCGAAGGCGTCGCCGTGTCGGCCTCGGGTGACGTCGCGTTCAATGCCTGCCAATGGCCGAGCTGCTCGAGAATATCGTCGCGTCCGCGTACCAGGCAGGCGCCGTCGCGGATCAACCCCAGGTTGCCGCGTGCCTGCACATTGTGCAGCGAGCCGGGAATCGCGAAGACCTCGCGGTTCTGCTCCATCGCCAGCCGCGCGCTGACCAGCGAACCGCTCTTCTCGGCCGCCTCGACGACCAAAACGCCCAACGATAGCCCAGTGATGATGCGATTGCGGCGCGGGAAATAGCGCGCATGCGCCCGCGTTTCAGCGGGGTGCTCGGAGAGGAGTAGACCACCTTCATCGAGCAGACGGCGATAAAGGCCAGCATGACGGGGCGGGTAGATCACATCCACACCGCAGCCGAGTACCGCGACGCTGCGACCGCCGGCATCCAACGCCGCCCGCTGAGCCACGCCATCGACACCCAGCGCCATGCCGCTGACGATGGAGAAGCCCGCCTCGACGAGTTCGCGGGCGAAGAAGGCCGCGTTGTCGCTGCCTTCGCGGGTCGGGCGCCGCGTGCCAACCATGCCCAGCCCCGGCAGATCGAGCGCGGCCAAATCGCCCTTGGCCCATAACAGCGCCGGCGGATCGACGATTTCATCGAGCAAAGCGGGCCAGGCCGGATGACCGGGATACAAGAGATGATGCGATGGCTGGCTCGCCTCCCACGCCAGAGCCGCCGTGACCGGTGTCTCCAAAGGGCTCTTCGCAGGATGATCGAGCCAGTACCGCAGCGTGTCACGCGGCCCGGCAGGCATTGCCGCCAGCCAAGCCTCGGGCCAGTCATCGGCCAAGCCTTGCGCGGCCAGTTCACGGCGAATGACCGCCAAACGCCGTGCGCCGAGTTTGGGGAGATGCGCCAGGGCACACCACTCTCTTGCTGTCATCATGTACGACTTCCTCACCGGGCTTCGAATGACGTCAACACACTCCGCTCGGCCGTGCTCACGCCATCGCCCACTTCCAGCGGCCGCGAGGCCTTAATGACCAGCGCGTAGCTGACCCGCTCGAAACTCTCGAACACCATTGCCATGCCGCCGGGCTCACCCGGCAAACGTAAGGTGCCACCTTCGAGTGGATCATTCACCTGCACCGGCGGGGCATCCAAGGCCAGTACGGTCCCCGGCGTCACGTCATTCCTGCGCCCCAGGTCGATCGCCACGATGCTGTGCCGGCCGACATAGCTCACACCCTCGGGCACGCCCAGAATTTCGCCATCGACGGCATGGTCTGGCACATGAGGGGACAACGTCAGGGAAAGCGGCTCTTCACGATACGGCAGCAGGCGATCGCCGGGGCGTATTTCCTGACGCGCCCGGCGCACCTCGAAGACATCCAGGTCGCCTTCGCGCTTCACCCAGCGGGCCTCGCCCACGGCACGCAGCTCGATGCCCAGCAACGCGTCGCTGTCCGGATCATGGTAGATCGTGCCGGGGCGATAGATGACGCGCCGCGCGTCACGCGAGCGTGCGGCCTCCTCGCCTGTACGGACATAAATCCGGTCGCCACTCCCAACCAATTGATGCCCCTCCTCGCCCGCAACGACGTAGGGCGTATCGTCCAGCGCGGCTCGCGAGTCGATGAGGCGATATTCGTTCATGAAGGGCGCCACCGTCTGGCGCTCGAGGGTGGGAGCCGCTTCGCTCGGCGGCAGTTCACGCACACGTGGGGACAAATGCACGACCTCACGCGGTTCCTCGGCGGCATAGACCGCGCCGACAATAGCGACCAGTGCCAGCCCGAGTCCTACTCGCATACCGCCGCGCCACCACCCGGCAGCGCTCCCACCATATCCTGCCCTCATGATCGTCTCTTCTTCTGATTGCTCGCACGTCAACGTGCCACCGCACCGATGCCCTGGGCCCTCGGCATGCGTCAGGACGCACTGCTATACTATTCACATGTTCCGTCGCCCTGCTTTAACGCTGCCGGCGGCGCACCGCCTAGTGATTCGCTATCGGGGGCATCGGCGTCCTTTCGGTTCCGTTCCCGCCAGCGGCGCATTACACTAGCGGACAAATTTCACGTGACAGCATAACGGTTTTCTTAACGCCATGGCCAAGCTGACCATTCTCGAATTTCCCGATGGACGCCTGCGCAACAAGGCGGCGCCCGTCGAGACCGTCGACGACGAGATCCGTACGCTGGTCGACGACATGCTCGACACCATGTACGACGCCCAGGGCATCGGCCTGGCCGCGACCCAGGTCGACGTGCACCGCCGCGTCATCGTCATGGATGTCAGTGACGATCGCTCGCAGCCCCGCGTACTGATCAACCCCGAATACACCCCCCTGGGTGACGAGCGCGAGCCCATGCAGGAAGGCTGCTTGTCGATTCCCGACCATTACGCCGAGGTGCCGCGTGCGTTGCGGGTATCGCTCAAGGCGCTGGATCGCGATGGCACGCCTTACGAATTGGAGGCCGATGGCCTGCTCGCCCACTGCATCCAGCATGAGTGCGATCATCTCGAAGGCACGCTGTTCGTCGACTATCTCTCGCCGCTCAAGCGCGACCGAATCATGAAAAAGATGCAGAAACGCCACAAGGCCATGCAGGACGCCTGAGGCTACGCCCCCTCTCGCCTCGCACTCGCCAAACGGGCCGGCACTTGCCGGTCCGTGGCATTCATCCAGGTCCCGCAAGCCGTTACGGAAGTCCGCCCGATGTCCCAGTCTCTGCGCGTCGCATTCGCCGGCACGCCCGATTTCGCCGCCGCCAGCCTCGCGGCGCTGCTCGAAAGCCGCCACGAAGTGGTCTCGGTGCATACCCAGCCCGACCGTGGCGCGGGACGCGGGCGCAAGCTCACGCCCAGCCCGGTCAAGGCACTGGCGCTCGAACACGCGCTGCCCGTCCATCAGCCGACCACGCTCAAGGACCCCGTCGCCCGTCAGGCACTCACCGATGACAACGCCGACGTACTGGTCGTGGTCGCCTATGGATTGATACTCCCGCAAGCAGTACTGGATATCCCGCGCCTGGGTTGCCTCAACGTGCATGCCTCGCTGTTGCCCCGTTGGCGCGGCGCGGCGCCCATTCAGCGCGCCATCGAAGCCGGCGACACGCGTAGCGGAGTGACCATCATGCAGATGGACGCCGGCCTCGATACCGGCGACATGCTGCTGGTACGCGACACGCCGATCACCGCGACGACCACCAGCGGCGAGCTGCACGACCGCCTTGCCACATTGGGCGGAAAGGCCATCGTCGAGGCGCTCGATGCCCTGGCGGACACGGGCCTGACAGCGACCCCCCAACCGGCAGAGGGCATCACCTACGCCACCAAGCTCAGCAAGGCCGAGGCCGAGCTCGATTTCACGTGCCCCGCCGCCGAACTCGCCACCCGTGTGCGTGCCTTCAACCCCTGGCCCGTGGCCTGGACGCGCCTCGCGGGCGACACACTGCGCCTGTGGCTGGCCGAGCCCGACGCTGAGTCCGATACCGCCACGGCCCCCGGCACCCTGCTGGAGAGCGCCCCGGATGCGCTGCGCATCGCCTGCGGCCCCGATGGCACCCAGGTGCTGCGCATCACCCGCGCCCAACTGCCCGGCGGCAAGCCGCTCGCGGTGCGCGATCTGCTCAACGCCCGTGGCGAGCGCTTTGCTCCGGGACAGCTACTGGGTCAGGAGACCACCTCATGAGCACACCGGACATTCGCGCCGTCTGCGCCTCCGCTCTGGCCCCCGTGCTCGACGGCAAGGGATCGCTGAACGCGCTCGATAGCATCTTGGAATCCGCTGGCGTCGAGGGTCGCGATCGCGGCCTGGCCAAGGCGCTGTGTTTCGGTGTCTGCCGCACGTTGCCGCGCCTCGAGGCGCTGTCCAAGATTCTACTGCGCCAGTCCTTCAAGCGCCGCGACCAGGACATCCAGGCGTTGTTGTTGCTCGGCCTCTATCAGCTCTTGTACATGCGTGTCCCCGCGCACGCCGCCGTGGGGGAAACCGCCGGGGCCGCCCGCGCGCTGGGCAAGGGCTGGGCCACGCGTGTGCTCAATGGCTGCCTGCGCCGCTTTCAGCGCGATACTCAGACGCTTCAAGCGCAGGTCGATCGTGACCCGAGCATCGCGCTGCTGCATCCCGAATGGATGCTCACGCGTTGGCGCGAGGCCTGGCCCGACGACTGGCGCGAGCTGGCCAAGGCCAACAATCAGCCCGGCCCCATGACCCTGCGCGTCAATCGTCGCCACGTAGATCGCGAAACGTACTTGGCCCGCTTGCGGGATGCCGGGCTGGCCGCCGACCCTACGCCGTACGCGCCGGATGGCGTGACCTTGCACGAAGCCTGCGACGTTCGCGCCCTACCCGGCTTCAGTGAGGGCGCGGTGAGCGTGCAGGACGAGGCCGCCCAGTTGACCGCACCATTACTCGCACCGGCTCTGGCCACGACGCCCGGCGCTCGTGTGCTGGATGCCTGCAGCGCTCCCGGCGGCAAGACCGCGCACCTGCTCGAAGCCTTCGATCTCGAACTCACCGCGTTGGATAGCGATGCCGAGCGACTCAGCCGCGTCGACGCCACCCTGGCGCGCCTCGGGCTCGAGGCCACCACGTTGACCGCCGACGCCAGCCGCCTCGAGTGGTGGGATGAACACACTTTCGATGCCGTGCTGCTCGACGCGCCCTGCTCGGGCACTGGTGTCATTCGTCGCCACCCGGATATCAAGCGCCTGCGTCGTCCCAACGATATCCGCGAACTCGCCGCGCTGCAGGCCCGCCTGCTCGACACGCTGTGGACCACCCTCGCCCCTGGCGGCACGTTGCTCTATGCCACCTGCTCGGTAATGCCCGAAGAGAATGTGGATCAGGTCGCGGCCTTCCTTGCCCGCACCCCGGACGCCAGCGCCGACAAACTCGACGTCGACTGGGGCCGCCCCGCCGGCGCCGGACGCCAGCTTCTGCCACGCATCGACGGCCACGATGGCTTCTTCTACGCCCGTTTGCGCAAGCAGTCCACGTAACCCGCCCCCCCCATCGGCGCCCCTTGCCAGGGGCGCCGGAGACTTCGATACTGAGGGTATCTCACCCACGTGTGGAGCCCTCGTGTTGCAGGATGCCCTCGAGATCATCGATACGCGTTGTGCCCTGCTCGTCGTCGACGTGCAAGGCGACTTCATGCCTGGCGGGGCGCTAGCCTGCGCCGATGGCGATGCCATCCTGCCGGGGTTGAGCCAATTGCTCAGCGAGCGACGATTCGCGCACGTCGTGGCGACCCAGGACTGGCATCCCGCTCGGCACGTCTCTTTCGCCAGCGAGCATGCGGGCTATCAACCCTTCGACACTCTCGACCTCTACGGCGAGCCGCAGACCCTGTGGCCCGATCACTGCGTGCAGAACACACCCGGCGCCCGGCTGCATCCCGAGCTCGACTGGGCACCGGTGGATCTCATCGTGCGCAAGGGATGCGACCCCCGTATCGATTCCTACAGCGCCTTTCGCAACAACCTGGCGCCCGATGGCACACGCCCCACCACGGGGCTAGCCGGTTGGCTACGCGAACGCGGCGTCGACAGCGTCTATCTCTGCGGCCTGGCGCGTGACGTATGCGTGTTGTGGAGCGCCGAGGATGCCGTCGCCGCGGGGTTCAAGACATGCTTTCTGTGGCCGCTGACTCGCCCGGTCACCCACGACACGGACGCCGCCACGCGGCAGCGTCTCACTCGGCTCGGCGTCGAGATCATCGGCGCTTGAGCCAACCCATCGCACGACAAGCGTAAGGAGAACGCCATGAGCGATCACGTCTACAAGCACATCGAGCTGACCGGCTCCTCGCCGCACGGCATCGAGCAAGCCGTGAACAATGCTTTGGAAAAGGCCCGCGAGACGCTGCACGGCATGCGCTGGTTCGAGATCACCGATACTCGCGGCCATCTCGAGGACGGACGCGTGGGCCACTGGCAGGTCACGCTCAAGGTTGGCCTAGCCCTCGATTGAACGTCACCGGGCGCCATGGCACGACGCCTTGGCGCCCCTGTCATTGGAGGCGCCGCCTGGTTTATGCTACGCGCCAGTCATTGAGCGCGGATTCCCTCGCATGAAGATCATCATACTCGGCGCCGGCCAGGTCGGCGGCACACTGGCCGAACACCTGGCCAGCGAAGAAAACGACATCACCGTCGTCGATATCGATACCAAGCGTCTGCGCGAGCTGCACAACCGTCTGGATATCCGCACGGTCGTCGGCACGGCCTCCTACCCCATGGTGCTACGCCAGGCCGGGGGCGAGGACGCCGACATGCTGATCGCGGTGACCAACTCCGACGAAGTCAACATGATCGCCTGCCAGGTCGCGCATACGCTGTTTCGCACGCCGACCAAGATCGCCCGCGTCCGCGCCACCGCCTATCTGACGCGCAAGGGGCTGTTTTCCCACGATGCGATTCCCGTCGATGTGCTGATCAGTCCCGAACAGGTCGTTACCGACCATATTCGCCGCTTGATCGAATATCCCGGCGCCCTGCAGGTGCTCGACTTCGCCGGCAGCCTAGCCCAGTTGGTGGCGGTCAAGGCTTACTACGGTGGACCGTTGGTGGGTCAGGAACTGGGCTTCCTGCGCCGTCACATGCCCAACGTGGATACCCGCGTGGCGGCGATCTACCGCCGCAACCGAGCACTCATTCCTCACGGCGACACCGTCATCGAGGCCGACGACGAGGTGTTCTTCATCGCCGCGCGCAAGGATATTCGCGCGGTGATGAGCGAGTTGCGCAAGGTCGACCGTGACTTCCGTCGGGTAATCATCGCCGGTGGCGGCAACATCGGCGAACGCCTTGCCGAGACGCTCGAGCACAGCCATCAGGTGAAAATCATCGAGCATGAGCTGGAACGCTGCACGGTGCTCTCGGAACGTCTCGACCGCACCGTGGTCCTGCACGGCAGCGCGACCAGCAAGCGCTTGTTGCTGGAAGAGAACATCGAGGACTGCGATATTTTCTGCGCGCTGACCAACGATGACGAGGTCAACATCATGTCGTCGATGCTGGCCAAACGCCTGGGGGCCAAGAAAGTACTGACGCTGATCAACAATGCCGCCTACGTGGATCTCGTCCAGGGCGGCGAGATCGATATCGCCATCTCGCCGCAGCAGGCCACCATCGGTGGTTTGCTCACGCATGTGCGGCGCGGCGACATCGTCAACGTGCACTCACTGCGGCGTGGTGCCGCCGAGGCCATCGAGGCCATCGCCCACGGCGATTCGCGTTCCTCCAAGGTGGTGGGACGCACCATCGACGAGATCGACTTGCCCAACGGCACCACCATCGGCGCTATCGTGCGCGGTAAGGAGGTCCTCATCGCCCACGACGATGTCGTGGTGGAAAGCGGCGACCACGTGATTCTCTTCGTCATCGACAAGCGCCGCATCCGCGACGTCGAACGCCTTTTCCAGGTAGGGCTGACGTTCTTCTGATGAGTAACCGGTTACCCACGGCTTCCGTTTCTACAAGGCGACTACCATGAGCTTTCTGGTGATCCTGAGGATCGTCGGGCTATTGCTCATGCTGTTCAGCCTGACCATGGTGCCACCGGTGGTGATTTCGTTGATTTTCGACGACGCCACCTGGGATGCCTTCGTCATCGGGCTAGGCATCACCTTCCTTACCGGAGCGCTGCTTTACTGGCCTGCGCGCAATGCGCGCCGCGAACTGCGTACCCGCGATGGTTTTTTGATCACCGTGATGTTCTGGAGCGTACTGGGGCTGTTCGGTTCGCTGCCGCTGATGCTTGCCGCAGACCCGTCACTATCGTTCACCGACGCCGTATTCGAATCGTTTTCCGGCCTCACCACTACCGGTGCCACCATCCTCACCGGCATCGACCTGCTGCCCGAGTCGATCCGCTTCTATCGCCAGCAGCTGCAATGGCTAGGCGGCATGGGGATCGTAGTGCTGGCGGTGGCGATCCTGCCGACGCTGGGCATCGGTGGCATGCAGCTTTACCGCACCGAGATTCCCGGACCGCTCAAGGACTCCAAGCTGACGCCGCGTATCACCGAAACCGCCAAGGCCCTGTGGTACATCTATGCCGCCCTGACCCTGACGTGTTTCTTGGCGTATTGGCTGGCGGGCATGAGCTGGTTCGACGCCATCGGGCACAGCTTCTCGACCGTCGCCGTCGGTGGCTTCTCGACCCACGACGCCAGCATCGGTTATTTCGACAGCGCGACCATCGAGCTGATTTGCGTGTTCTTCATGATCGTCTCGTCGCTGAGCTTCGGGCTCCACTTCGCGGTGTGGCGCGAGAAGCGTCTGAGCCATTATTTGCTCGATCCCGAATTCCGCTTTTTCGTGATCTTCCTCGCGCTGCTGGTCAGCGTCACCATCGCCACGCTCATGCTGAGCGGTACCTACGACGACACCCTGGGATTGCGCCATGGCTTGTTCGAGGTGGTGTCGGTGGCTACCACCACCGGTTTCGGGGTCGCCGACTTCACTGCGTGGCCGGGGGTTTTGCCGTTCATGCTGTTCATCGCCGCTTTCGTCGGTGCCTGCTCAGGCTCCGCCGGCGGGGGCATGAAGGTGATCCGCATCCTGTTGATCCTCAAACAGGGCCTGCGCGAGATTCACCGCCTGATTCACCCCAATGCGGTGTTTTCGGTCAAGGTCGGCAAGATGCGTATCTCCGGGGGGGTGGCCGAAGCGGTATGGGGATTCTTCTCCGCCTATATGCTGCTTTTCGTGCTGATGCTGTTGATTCTGCTCGCCACCGGGTTGGATCAGGTGACGGCTTGGTCGGCGGTGGGCTCGGCCCTCAACAACCTAGGCCCAGGGCTGGGCGGCGTGGCCACACACTACGGTGACATGCCGGATCTCGCCAAGTGGACCCTGGTGATGGCGATGATGTTTGGGCGCCTGGAAATCTTCACCATCCTGGTGCTGTTCACGCCCGCCTTCTGGCGACGCTGAGCCAATACGGCACTCTTCACCATGAATTACTATTCACCATGAATTGTCGAAATCCCCACTATTCATGCTAGAAGGGCGACATTTCACACCCTCTCTTCACTAAAGACTAAGAACAACGAGGCCGATTCGTCGGGTATCGCGATGGTGGCAATGCTACCATGCGCGCTTCCCGGCCCACCGCGACGGGCCTTTATCCGTTATTCAGCCTCGAGAAAGCGTCATGTCTACCAGCCTCGCAAGCCCTATACGTGCGGTAGCCCGCCTAGGGCTCATCCCACAAATCATCATCGGTATCGTGCTTGGCATCGTCGTGGCCACCACCTGGCCCGATGTCGCCACCTCGATATCGCTTCTGGGTGAGGTGTTCATCTCCGCCCTGAAAGCAGTGGCACCAGTGCTGGTTTTCCTGCTGGTCATGGCGGCCATTGCCAATCATCGCCGCGGTCAGCCCACGCATATTCGCGGCGTGCTGCTGCTATACGTGGTCGGCACCCTGTGCGCTGCCTTGGTGGCCGTCGTCGCCAGTTTCGCACTTCCCACCACGTTGATCATCGACGCGCCCCAGGCGAGCGGCGAACCGCCGGGCGGTATCGCCGAGATCCTGCGCAACCTGCTGCTCAACGTCGTGGACAATCCCATCCATGCGCTGATGAATGCCAACTTCGTGGGTATTCTGGCCTGGGCGATCGGGCTGGGCATGATGCTGCGCGGCTCCTCGGAGACCACGCTCGGGATGCTCAACGCCTTTTCCGATGCTGTCTCCAACATCGTACGCTTGGTGATCCGCTGCGCACCGCTGGGCATCTTCGGGCTGGTCGCAGGCACGCTCGCGGATACCGGCATGAATGCCCTGCTCGACTACGCCCACCTGCTCGCCGTCATCGTCGGCTGCATGGTATTCGTGGCATTGATCACCAATCCCTTGATCGTGTTCCTGGCCACCCGACGCAACCCCTACCCACTGGTGTTCGCTTGCCTACGTGGCAGTGCCATCACGGCGTTTTTCACACGCAGCAGCGCCGCCAACATTCCCGTCAATATGGAGCTTTGCGAGCGCCTCGACCTGGACGCCGACACCTATTCGATCTCGATTCCGCTAGGCGCGACCATCAACATGGCCGGCGCCGCCATCACCATCTCGGTGATCACCTTGGCAGCCGCCCATACCTTAGGGATCGGCGTAGACTTCGCCTCGGCCCTGTTGCTGTGTATCGTCGCCTCGCTCGCTGCCTGCGGCGTTTCCGGTGTAGCCGGCGGTTCTCTGCTGCTCATCCCGATGGCCGCCAGCCTCTTCGGCATATCCAATGACGTGGCCATGCAGGTCGTCGCCATCGGCTTCGTCATCAGCGTCGTGCAGGACGCCACGGAGACCGCGTTGAACTCGTCCACCGACGTGTTGTTCACCGCCGCGGCGTGCCGTGCCAAGCGCTGATTCGTGCACTCGACGCCCCGCTCGCCGCATCATCGAGCGGGGCCGGGTTTGGCCCGCCCCCTGCCATCGTGGATAATCGAGCTTTTCCGCCACCGAAGCGAAACGCCGCATGCCCGATACTCCCGCCGGCCCTCGCCAGGTCATCGATCAGGGCGAGACCCGTTATACCCTCCTGGGTACCGCCCACGTCTCGCGCGCCAGCGCCGATGAGGTCCGCGAGCTGATCCGCTCCGGCGACTTCGACGCCGTCGCCATCGAGTTGTGCCCCACGCGCCACCAGAGCGCCACTCAGCCCGACGCCATGGCCAAGATGGATCTCTTCCAGGTCCTGCGCCAGGGCAAGGCTGGCATGGTCGCCGCCAGCCTCGCACTGGGTGCTTTCCAGCAACGCGTCGCCGAGCAGTCCGGCGTGACGCCGGGGGCCGAGATGCAGATGGCGATCAAGGAGACCCAGCGTGCGGACTTGCCGCTATATCTCGTCGATCGCGAAATCGGCGTGACCCTCAAGCGCATCTATCACAACGTGCCTTGGTGGCAACGCATGAGCCTGATTTCAGGGCTGCTGGGCAGCGTGGTCTCGCGCAAGAAAGTCTCCAGCGAGGAGATCGAGCGCCTCAAGGAAGGCGATGTACTCGAATCGACCTTCGCCGAGTTCGCCGAACAGTCGGAGTCGCTGTACACGCCGTTGATCCGCGAGCGCGATCGCTACATGGCGCTGCGCCTACGCGAGGAAGTCGCCGGGAAAGCGCCACGGCATATCCTGGTGGTCGTCGGCGCCGGTCACATGAAGGGGCTGGGAGAGCATCTCCAAACGCTGGGGCAACAACCGCCCGATGCCGAAGCCATCGACGAGGAGCGGCGCTCACTGGAAGTCACCCCGGCCCGCCCCAAGCTTTGGAAGGTGCTGCCGTGGGTCATCGTCGCGCTGGTACTGACCGGCTTCGCCATCGGCTTTTCCCGCGATACCGGCCTCGGCTGGTCGCTGGTCGGTGAATGGTTCCTGATCAACGGCGCGCTCTCGGCACTGGGCACCGCCATTGCACTGGCCCATCCACTGACCATCATCGCGACCTTCATCGCCGCGCCCTTGACGTCGCTCAACCCGACCATCGGCGCCGGTTTTGTCGCCGCCGGCGTCGAACTGGCCCTGCGCCGCCCCACGGTGGGTGACTTCTCGCGCCTGCGCCGCGACGTCAGCTCACCGCGCGGCTGGTGGAAGAACCGTGTCGCCCGTACGCTGCTGGTCTTTTTGCTTGCCACGCTGGGTTCCGCCGCCGGCACCTGGATCGCCGGGCTGCGTATCGCCGGGCAACTGTTCGGGTAAGGACACTTCCACCCCATTGCCCACAGGCACTGCTCGCGGGGCACCTCGACCGGCCGATGGCCGGCCGGTCATCCACCATGAGTCACCCCGCTCCGTCTAACACATCAACAAGCGCATGCACGGGTTAGACGAACGCGTAGGCATCATCCGGACATGGCCTACGAAAATCGCGTTCCTTGCCGATAAAATTATTGGAGTCTCGAACATAACGCAGGCACGCTCGGCCTTGATGACGAAAGCGGCGACGTTTTGCAGCATGCGGTAGCCCCGTCGCCACGCAAGGCCGTTTTACCGATGAGGGCAGCCCGTATGCCAGACAAGCGTTACATGCACCACAACACGTATTCCATTCCGAGCTGGCGTTTCTTTCGCTGGCTTCTCTGCAACGAACGCCTGCCCCTACAAATTCAGCGACGCTTGATCTCGGGCCCCAATATTCAGACAGCCACCATGTGGTCCGGGACGCTCTCGACACTCCTGCTCACGCTGGTCGGGCTCTATCGTCATCCAACACCGTTATTCTGGCTCTGGTTTCTGGTCACCCTCACGCTCACGATTTACCGAGTTGGGCTGCATTATCAGATCCGGCAACAATGGCGCCAACGCATCGCCAACCCCGCCGACCAGATTTACTTGGTCAACCTGCTCTGGTGTGCCACGACCGGGCTGGGAACCGCGCTTTGCCTGCTCAGCGGCGACACCGTCCTGCAAGTGCTGGTCATTCCCTCAATGGTCGTCTTTGCCTCCCTCGCCGCGTGCTTTTCTCATGGCACGCCTCGCTATGCCATGCTGCAGGTCCTACTACTGGATCTACCGCTCAAGCTCGCGGTCCCCTTCCAGCCCGAACCCTGGTTCTGGATATTCGTGTTGCAAGGTCCCTTCTTCTGGATGGGGTTGTACAGGATCATTCGCGCTCTCGACGACATGTCGATTCAAGCCCTGCTCGGCGAGTATTACAGTCAGCGACGGGCCAGCCTCGACCCGCTGACCGAGCTGTTCAACCGGGAAGGCTGGTTCCGCGAGGCCCTGTCGATTCGTGGACCGGGGCGCGCGCCACTTCCCGTCAGCCTGCTCTTTTCGGATCTCGACGGTTTCAAGTACATCAACGACACCTACGGCCACATGGCAGGCGATGATCTTCTGCGCCACGTAGCCACCGCCATGAGCGAGATCCTGCGCCACGACGACATTCTCGCGCGCTGGGGCGGCGATGAATTCGTGATTCTGCTGCCGGGCACCGGTCCAGAGGCGAGTCGCATGATCGCGCAGCGACTGGTCGACACCATCGCCGACATCGGGCACGCCTATCCGGGAATAGGGCTGAGCATCGGACTCGTGCATTGCCAGGATTGGCGAGGCATGGATCGCGACCGTCTGGAGCGCCTGGTCGCCCAGGCGGATCAATCCCTCTACCAAGCCAAGCGGCAAGGCAAGGGATGCTTTCAGGAACTGACCGAGCAGGCCTGAGCCAGCAAAAGTGCCCTGACCTAGCGATCCGACATATTCGGCTATTAGTCTTGGACGATCCGAACTGTCGGCATCACCCTCGGGCAGAGCTGCACATCGCCTAATCCATGCAAACCAAGGAGAGAAATGTGGCCTCGTTCGAGCACACCATCCGGTCGCGTTATAGCTGTCGTGATTTCAGCCCGCAAACGGTTCCTCGCGCACTCCTCGACAGACTGCTGAAGACCGCTCAGGGAATTACCCATGCCGATGGCAAACGCAGCGTGCCTTCGGCGAGTTCTCTCTACCCCCTCAAGCTGTTAGCGATAGCCGGGCGCATTCGCGACCTGGACGCGGCGACCTACATCTTCGATCCCGAAAGCTGCAGGCTGAAAACGCACCTCGACCACGACATACGCGAGGCACTCCAGCACACGGCACTCGAGGATCAACCCTGGATCGGCCAGGCGGCCGGCATTATCACGATCTGTGCCGACATGAGCGTCGCAACCCAAACATTCGCCGATCAACCGCCCTATGGATCACGCGGCCAACGCTACGCCTGGATCGAGGCAGGCGCCGCAGCTCAAAACATTCAGTTGCAGGCAACGGCCGAGGGACTGGGCAGCGTGCTCGTCGCCGGTTTCCGCGACGAGGCTACGCTAGAAGCACTGGCCCTCGAAGCGCCTGTAACGCCGCTAATCCATTTGTGCTTCGGTTGGCCGGCTGCTAAGCAGTAACGGGTCCCGACGGAATAAACGATGTCCGAGAGCCACTGACAGTTTTCCACCAAGGAAGGAGTGACCATGATCCGCGTCCCATTATTCTGCAGTGGCCTGATGGCGCTGATCATCGTGGTCATGACACAGGCGTTCCCGGGTGCGGTTACCTCCATCGACTGGGCGCTACTGATCGGTGCGTCCATAGTCATGGCTTTAACGCCTGGCGCCAATCAGCTCTTATCGCTTTCCAATGGTTTCCATGTCGGTGTCGCGCCTGCCATGACGGCGGCCTGCGGGCGGTTCGCGGCCTTCGTGCTCATGGTGATCGGTGTCGCCGTAGGGCTGGGGCATTGGCTGGCAACGTCGGCGATCTTCTTCAACGTGCTCAAGTGGATTGGCGTGGCGTATCTGTCATATCTCGGAGTGCGGTCATTGCTAACGGCCTGGAAGCCCAAAGCGGTAGCGCCGAGCGAGAACATCGAGGCCGCACAGGCCTGGCCGCTGCTACGCCGGGAAGCGCTGGTCGCATTCTCCAACCCCAAGGCATATGTGCTGTTTGCGCTCTTCCTGCCGCAGTTTTTGCATGCCGATAGCGTCTCGTTCGCACCGGCCATCATGCTGGCGGGGCTGGCTTATATCTTGATCGAGTTCGTTTGCGCGCTGCTCTATGCCGGCGCGGGACATCTACTCGGGCGCGGCCGCATCAGTCTGAGCCGGCAACGCTGGCTGGATGGTATCAGCGGCTCGCTAATGGTTAGCCTGGCCGGGTGGTTGGCGTTGGCGAAACGCCAAGCTTAAGCCGGGAGATAGAGGATTCGATGCAACAAGTCATTCTAGGCTATTACGGTTCACGCTAATCTATACCTCGAATCCGTTCTACAGAGGAAGCTATCGTGGACTCGAAGATACGTGTCGTCATACCGATCTACCCCGGCGTAACGCACCTGGATTTCACCGGACCTCATCAATTTTTCTCGCGTGTGCCGCAAATCGACGTGGTGGTCGCATCCATCGACGGGGAGCCCGTTGACGTCCAAGGATTGTGGCCTGAGCCAGCAAAAGTGCCCTGACCTTTCACTCCACCACGACGCTCTCCTCCAGCACCTCGTCGATCAGCGCGACGAAATCGTCGAAGGCGGGGTGCGTCAGGCTCGGGGAACGGTGTACTTCGATCACGGCGGGGGGCAGCGACGGCAGCCCCTCCTCTTCTCCCAGCGCTCGCCAGTTCTCGGGTAGCGAGCGGCGATCGGTCACGGTCAGCGTCTGGCCCTGATTGACGATGACGCGCAAACCACTCGGACTCTGACTGGTAGAGTCGAGTTGCCAGTCGTGACCGATGCCGGCCAGCGCGGCCAGTGCCCGGCGCCGGTAAATGCACTGCTCCGGAAACAGCGCCAGCGGAATCGGCCGCCCGGGGTCGAGCACAAAACGCCGATGCGCCGCCCAGACCACGTCCTCCGTGGCCACGGGTCGTCCTCCGCTGTCCGCGGCGTGTTGCACCGCCATCACGATATCCAGCGAGCCTTTCTCCAATTGTTCCAGCAGTTCCGTCGACATGCGGCAGTGAATATGCACATGAACGTCGGGATGCCGGGCGCCGAAGCGTTCGAGCAAGGCCGGCAACCAGGTATCGGCATAGTCCTCGGGGAGGCCGAAGCGCAGCGTCACGGGCTGGGAACGCCCCAGCGCCGCGATCGCCTCGCGTTGCAGCTGCAGCAGGCGCCGCGCGTAGACGAGGAAGGTCTCGCCATCGCCGGTCAACGTGAGCCGACGGCTGCCACGCTCGATCAGCAAGGTATCGAGGCGTGACTCGAGCGTGCTGATGCGCAGGCTGATGGTCGACTGCGTCTTGTGCAGATAACGCGCCGCGGCGGTGAAACCGCCGCTGTCGGCCACGGTGACGAAGGCCAGCAGCAGGTCGCTGTCCAGCGCGGCCAGCGCCGTGCTATCGGCATTTCCGATGACTGCCATTGAAATGACTCGTTTTACTGATGGGAGGGTTCTGTCCAGCATAGAGGACATCGACGGGCCGCCCAACCTTCACGGCGGCAACGTCCCGTTACCTGACACCTTGCTGATCGAGAGGACACCTGCCATGCCGACGACCGCTGCCGCGATCGACTCCGCCGTCGACGCCAAGCCGACCCAGCGCCGGCTCGCCGATGCTGAGCGCACCGACCTGAGCGAACTGGTCGACACCGACCGCTACCCGCTGCATGACGTCGACGATCCGCGCCTTCAGGCCGAGATCGCCCGGGTGCGCGAGGATCTGGATCGCGAGGGCTGCGCCGTGCTGCGCGGTTTCCTGCGCCCCGAGGCATTGGAGCAGGCCCGCAACGAGGGGCGTGAACTCTCGGCCAAGAGCTATTACGCCAGCCGCCGCGTCAACGCTTGGTTCACCAGCGACGACGAAAGCCTCCCCGAGAGCGATCCCCGGCGGCATTTCATGGAGCGCACCAGCGGCTTCGTGACCCGCGACATGATTCCGGCGGATACGGTGATCCAGCAGCTTTACGTCTCGCCGGCGATGAAGCGCCTGGTGGCCGAGTGCCTGCAGGAGGACGAGGTCTATGAATATGCCGATCCGTTCGCCGGCCTGGTGCAGAACGTGCTTCCGCCGGGCACCGAGCAACCCTGGCACTACGATACCAACGAATACATCGTCACGATGATGACCGACATACCGGACAGCGGCGGCGAGTTCCAGTATTGCCCCAACATCCGCACTCCGGCGGGCGAGAACTACGACGGCGTCGGCGCGGTGATCCGCGGCGAGGACACCACCACGCCCCGCACGCTGCTGCTGCGTCCCGGCGACCTGCAACTCTTCAAGGGCCGTTACTCGCTGCACCGCGTGACACGCGTCGGCGGCCAGCGCGAGCGTCACACCGCGATCTTCGCCTATTCGCAACAGCCCGGCGTGGTGGGGCGTCTCGAGCGCACGCGCCAGCTCTACGGCCGGGTCTCGGAAGCACACATCGAGGCGGAGAAGCGCCGTGAAGAGCGTGCCGACGGACTGCTCGACTGATCGGAACGCCTGCGTTCCCGCGCGTTTCGGTATTTCTGTCTAGATAAATCACGCTGATTCCACTTTCATGACGGGACCGACGACCATGACCCGCTTGTCATCCACACTGCCTTCCCTGCTGGAAGGCACCGATATTCTGGCGCCGACGCACGATCCCGCCGAGTGCGAGCCCACGCAGGCCGAGAGCCGCCAGATTCTGCTCGACCGCCTGGCCCGCACCCGGGCCGAGCTGAAGAAACGCGATATCGTCGCCGCCGTGCTGTTCGATCCGACCCATGTGCGCTACGCGACCGGCGCGCGCAACATGCAGGTCTACTCGGCGCGCAACCCGGCGCGTTACGCCTTCGTGCCGGCGGAAGGCCCAGTGGTGATGTTCGAGTTCTCCGGCTGCAGTCACTTGACCGAGGGCTTGCCCGGCATCGACGAAACACGCCCGGCGACGGCGATCTCCTATTACTTCTGTGAAGATAACCTTCAGCAGACCACCGAGGCGTGGGCGGACGAGATCGACGAACTGGTACGCCAATGCGGCGGCCAAAAGGGCGACAAGGTGGCCATCGAAAGCGCCACCTCGCATGCCGCCTTCGCACTAGGCGAACGCGGCTGGCAGATCTGCGATGCCCAGATTCCGCTGGAACGGGCACGCGCCATCAAGGTGCCCAACGAGATCAAGATGGTGCGCAGCTCACTGCGCGCGGTCGAGGACGGAGTCCGCAAGCTGGAAGCGACGATTCGCCCCGGCGCCACGGAGAACGAGGTCTGGTCGCAGCTGCACCAGCACATCATCGCCACCGATGCGGACTACGTCGAAACCCGGCTGATGAATTCCGGGCCGCGCACCAACCCCTGGTTTCAGGAATGTTCCAACCGCGTCATCCAGGACGGTGAGCTGGTGGCACTGGATACCGACGTCGTGGGCCGATACGGTTATTACGCCGATTTCTCGCGGACCTTCCTGTGCGGCGACGGCCAGGCGACGTCCACCCAGCGCGAGTTGTATCGCATGGCTTTCGACCAGGTGCGCCATAACATGGCCCTGATCGCACCGGGCATGTCATTCAAGGAATACGCCGAGAAGGCCTGGCAGATTCCCCAGCCCTACAAGGCGCGCCGCTATTTCGCGCTGGCGCATGGTGTCGGCATGACCGGCGAATATCCGTATATCGTTCATCGCGAAGACATCGACGACAAGGGCTACGACGGCATCATGCAACCCGGCATGACGCTGTGTGTGGAGAGCTACATCGGCCACGAAGACGGTGGCGAAGGCGTCAAGCTCGAGGAGCAGCTTTACATTCGCGACGACGGTCAGGTCGAATTGCTCTCCGACTATCCGCTCGACGCGCGGTTGCTGGCCGACTGAGGGGCCAGCCGTCTCATTCCGACAGAAGCGAACGCCATGACCCAGACATTGATCCCGCATATCGATCTCACGCCACTTCTCGGTGGCGCCGGCGGCGACGATCCCGCGTACGCCGATAGCGTCGCAGCCATCGTCGATGCCGCCTGCCATTCCGGCTTCATGACCGTGGGCATCGCGCCGGGGCAACTGGATCTGCCCGATGACATCCATGCACGGCTGCTGCGCTTTTTCGAGCTCGATGCCACCGCCAAGCACCGCCTGGCGCGGCACAAGTTCGAACCGGCCAACCGCAATGTGTACCGCGGCTACTTCCCGCCGCAGAACCAGGACCCGACCTGGAAGGAAGGCATCGACCTCGGCGCGGATGTCGCTCATCCCGAGCGCGCCGACGCGGCGAGCGGCGATCCGCTGCGCGAGCCCACGCCGCAGCCGCCGGCAGCGTCCCTGCCGGGCTGGTCGGACGATGTCGCCGCCTATTACACGGCGATGGAATCCCTGGGCGGCGTAATCGCCGCGGCGCTCGCCGAAGGCCTCGGCATTCCGCGTAACACGCTCATGCAGCCCTTCGAAAACGGCAATTCAACGCTACGCTTGATTCATTACCCCGAGCGTCCCGCCGAGACACTGGCCAGCATGCCGGCCGTCGATGGCGAAGGCGATGCACGGCGCTGGATGGTCGGCGTGCCGCATTGCGACAACGGCTTCATCACCCTGCTCTGGCAGGACCGCGTCGGCGGCCTGCAAGTGCAAACGCCCGGCGGCGACTGGGAAGACGTCGCACCGCGCGACAACGCCCTGGTGGTCAATTTCGGCCGCCTGCTGTCGGACTGGTCCGGCGGGCGGATCCAGGCCACGGAACACCGCATCGTCGGCGGCACACGCTCGCGGCACTCGATTCCGTTTTTCTTCGAGCCCGCGGTCGAGGCCACCATCGAGGCCCCGAACGCCGATGGCGACGGCGGCTATGTCTACGGCGACCGGCTATGGCAGCGCATGCAGGCCTTCGTCGAATTCCAGGGGCTGGAACGCGCGCCCGCCGCACGAGACTGACACTGAATCGGCAGCGCCGGACGTCCCCGGCGACCGAACGACGCGACGACAATGTCGCCACCCTGACCGGGTAATGCTTTATAGACGCTTGCTTTTTTCTACCACCCACCGAGGAATGACAACATGAAAACGACTTTGTGCTCCCTGGCCGCCGCGGCAATCTTCACGGCCGCCACGACCGCCCAAGCCGAGGACAAGACGCTGGTGATCGGCACCAACAACTGGGCCGAGAACGTCGCGGTCGCCAACATGTGGAAGCTCATCCTCGAGAACCGCTACGACTACGATGTCGAGCTCTCCGATGTCAGCAAGAACGCCCTCTACAGCGGCCTTGCCAACAACGACTTCGACATCTCGCTCGAAATCTGGCTCCCCAACACCGACGCGCGCTACCTCGAGCCCTACAAGGACCAGCTCGAAATCAACGGCGCCTGGTACGAAGGCACCGGGCTCGGCCTGGTAGTGCCGAGCTATGCCGACATCGACACCATCCCGGAACTCAAGGCGCAAGCCGAGGACTACGGCTACCAGGGCAGCCCCAGCATTCTGGGCATCGACTCCGGCTCGGCGATCGCCGGCCTGACCGACGAGGCCATCGACGCATACGAACTCCCCATGGAACAGGTCAACAGCTCCGGGCCGGCCATGATGGCCGCGCTGGATGCGGCCTACCAGCAGGAAGAGCCAATCGTCGTGACGCTGTGGAGCCCGCACTGGGCCTTTGCCGAGTACGACCTCAAGTACCTCGAGGATCCCAAGAACGTTTACGGCGACAACGAAACCATCTACTGGTTCTCGCGCCCGGGCTTCACCGAGGACGACCCTTGGCTCACCGAGGTGCTCAACGCCTGGCACATGGATGACGACAGCCTGGGCGGCCTGATGGCAGAGATCGAACAGGCCGGCGACCCGGTGGAAGGGGCCAAGAGCTGGATCGAAGACAACCAGGACCTCGTCGACGAGTGGCTCGCCGCCAGCGAATGACCTGCTAGTCACCGCGCCCGATCCACACGAGGCCTGGTCCACACGGGGCCTCCCCGCAACGACAAGCGCCCCGGCATGCGATATGCCGGGGCGCTTTTCATGCAAGGCATCGCCCGTCGATTACGGCGTGACGATCCCCTGACGCTTGGCCATGGCCTGCGCGGCGCGCGGCCCCAGCCACAGCGTGGGCAGCAGCACCAGCGACACGGGGAACGCCGTGATCACGATGAACTGCTGCAACACGCCGATCTGTCCTGCGCCCATGTACAGCAGAATCGCTGCCATTAACGCCATGGCCACGCCCCAGAACGCGCGCAGCGCCGGCTGGGGATCGTCATGGCCGGCGTTGACCACGGAAACCGCATAGCTCATGGAATCGCCGGTGGTCGCCACGAAGATCGTGGTCAGCACCAGCACCGCCAGCGCCATCAATTTACCGCCCGGCAGCGCTTGGGCCACCGCCAGCGTGGCAACATCGAACTGGAAGTTCTTGAGCGCTTCGCTGAGATCGATGGCACCGCTCATCTGGTAGAAGATCCCCGAGCCGCCCAACAGCGTGAACCACACCGAGGTGGCCACGGGAGCGAGCACGGCCACGGCGACGACCAACTGACGAATGGTACGCCCCCGCGAGATACGCGCCACGAAAATCGCCATCAACGGCGCGTAGCCGATGAACCAGGCAAAGAAGAACACCGTCCACCACTTCATCCACCAGTCCGGCGCGGTCTGCGAGGTCATGGTGGCCATCTCGAAGAACGACCCCAGATAGGTGCCAAAGCCCTGGAACCAGCTATCGAACAGAAACTGGGTGGAGCCGAAGAGCAGGATCACGGCGCCGATACCCAATGCCAGCATGACATTGCAGCGGCTCAAAAACTGGATGCCACGATCGACGCCGGTGATCGCCGAACTCACATAGAGCCCACCCAGTACGACGAGGATCATCAACTGGGTGCCATAGCCCTCGGCCACGCCGAATAGCGTATGCAGGCCGAAATTCATCTGGGTCGCCAGAAAGCCGATGGGGCCCACGGTGCCGGCGACCACGGCGATGACGCAGACGGCATCCACCACGCCACCTAAAACGCCGCGCATGCGCGCCTCACCCAATAGCGGCGCCAACAGCGTGCGCGGCTGTAGCGGCAAACCGCGATCATAGTGATGATGCGACAGCACGATGGCTGCCAGGGTGCCGAGCACCGCCCAGGCATGAAACCCCCAGTGCATGAAGGACTGTGCCAGCGCATTGGGCACCGCTGCCGCCGTGCCTGGCTCACTGGAAAATGCCGGCGGCGTGACCACGAAATGATAGATAGGTTCGCCGGCGGCAAAGAAGACACCGCCTCCGCCCAGCAGCGTGCACAGGATGATCGACACCCACTTGAAGGTGCCCATGTCCGGACGTTGCCGATCGCCGATGCGCGCACGCCCCGCAGGCGATACCGCCACGCCCACGGCGATAAAGTAGGTCAGCAACAGCAGCAGTTGGAAATAGGCCCCCAGGTTCTTCGCCGTCCAGGCGAACCCCACGCTGATCGCCGCGGTCATCGCGTCGGCGTCGATCAACGAAAACGCCACAAAAAGGATGATGAAGCCGATCGTCAGCCCCATCACCGTCGGGTCGCCAAAATGCGTGCCCGAGCGCGTGGCGCTCGCATCGTGTTGAGTCATCAATGTCCAGTTCCGATCGTCGCGTGAGGCGCGCACACTACCGACCTTCGTCGAACACGGCAAATCGAAATTTCAACTTCGGGCGCGTCTGGCGCCGCAAAAGAAGACAAAGTCGCCGATCATGTACCATCCACGTCGTTCGCATCGCCCACTCGGGTGATCGACGAATGGCTGGGGCCAGCGAGTAAAAATCTCGCGTCCAACGACAAGCGCCCCGGCACGCGATATGCCGGGGCGCTTTACATGCAAGGCATCGGCCGTCGGTTACGAGGCGACGATTCCCTGACGCTTGGCCATGGCCTGCGCGGCGCGCGGCCCCAGCCACAGCGAGGGCAGCAACACCAGCGACACGGGGATCGCGGTGATCACGATGAACTGCTGCAACACACTGATCTGCCCTGCGCCCATGTACAGCAAAATTGCCGCCATCAACGCCATGGCCACGCCCCAGAACGCGCGAAGCGCGGGCTGCGGCTCGTCATGACCGGCGTTGACCACGGAGATCGCATAGCTCATGGAATCGCCGGTAGTGGCCACGAAGATCGTCGTCAGCACCAGCACCGCCAGCGCCATCAGCTTTCCGCCCGGTAGCGCCTGGGCCACCGTCAACGTCGCGACATCGAACTGGAAGTTGTTGAGCGCTTCGCTAAGATCGATAGCGCCGCTCATCTGGTAGAAGATGCCCGAGCCACCCAACAGCGTGAACCACACCGAAGTGGCCACGGGGGCGAGCACGGCCACGGCCACGATCATCTGGCGAATGGTGCGTCCCCGCGAGATGCGCGCCACGAAGATCGCCATCAACGGCGCGTAGCCGATGAACCAGGCGAAGAAGAACACCGTCCACCACTTCATCCACCAGTCCGGCGCGGTCTGCGAGGTCATGGTCGCCATCTCGAAGAACGATCCCACATAAGTCCCAAAGCCCTGGAACCAGCTATCGAACAGGAACTGCGTCGGCCCCAGAAGCAGGATCGTGGCGCCGATCGCCAATGCCAGCATGACATTGAAACGGCTCAGCATCTGAATGCCCCGGTCGACCCCGGTGATCGCCGACGTCACGTAGACACCGCCCAGCACGAGAAGAATCACCAGTTGCGTGCCGTAGCCCTCGGCGACGCCGAACAGCGTATGCAGGCCGAAGCTCATCTGGGTCGCCAGAAAGCCGATGGGGCCCACGGTACCGGCGACCACGGCGATGACGCAGACCGCGTCCACCACGCCGCCGAACACGCCGCGCATGCGTTCCTCACCCAACAGCGGCGCCAACAGGGTACGCGGCTGCAGCGGCAGGCCACGGTCGTAATGGTGATGCGACAGCACGATGGCCGCCAGGGTGCCGAGCACCGCCCAGGCCAGAAAGCCCCAGTGCATGAAGGACTGCGCCAGTGCATTGGGCACGGCCGCGGCGGTGCCCGCCTCGCTGGAAAATGCCGGCGGCGTGACCACGAAATGATAGACCGGCTCACCGGCGGCGAAGAACACACCGCCCCCGGCCAGCAGGGTGCACAAAATGATCGACACCCACTTGAAGGTGCCCATGTCCGGTCGCTCAAGATTACCGATGCGCGCGCGGCCTGCCGGCGAGGCGGCCACGCCCACGGCGATCAGGAAGGTCAGCAGCAGCAGGAGTTGGAAATAGGCGCCCAGCGTCTTCGCCGTCCAGGCGAACCCGGCGCCGATCACCGCCGTCATGCCCTCGGGATCGGTCAGCGAGAACGCCACGAATAACACGATAAAGCCAATAGTCAGCCCCAGCACCGTCGGGTCGCCATAGCGAATACCCGAGCGCGTGGCACTCGTGTTGTCTTGAGTCATCTGTTTCCGGTTCCGATAGTCGCGTGAGGGGCGCACACCCTACCGACCTTGGTCTTAGACGGCAAATCGAAATTTCAACATCGGGGGGCGTCCAGCGCCATAAAAGCAGACAAGGTCGCCGATCATGTGCGATTCGAATCGCTTGCGCCATCTGCGTCGCCACGCCGCTCGAGCAAACGTTGCATCGCGCCGGAAGGTGCCTCGCCGGGCCGATCACGCCGGCTGGAGGCGTAGTTTTCGTTGAACACTTCGAAGTAGTCGTCGAGGATCGCCGAGGCCTCGGTGTCGCCGCTGATGCGCAACAGTTCGGCGGCGACTTCGGCGGTGCATAGATGCTCGCTGGAGGCGGCCTTGCGCAGCCGGTAGCGCGTCAGGCGTGATGTCTTGAGCGGTAGTACCGGGAGCGAGGCCAGGTACTCGCTACGCCGGAAGATCCGTCGCGCCTGGCGCCAGGTGCCGTCGAGCAGGATGAACACCGGCGTGCGCGAGTCGGCCAGTGCCGCATCGACGGCCTCGGGGCCCACTACGCGCTCGGCGTAATCCGCCTGGTCGTCGGGAAAGACGACGAACGGCGCAAAGCGGTCGTCATCGAGCAGTGCCAGAAGCCGCGGATCGGGTTCGGTGCGATACCAGGTGAAGACTTCGGTTTCAGGCAGGATATGGCTAATCAAACGACCGGTATTGGTCGGCTTGTAGTGCTCGATGGGATGCGTCAAAAGCCAGAAACGTACGCGGCTCTCGGCTGCCACACGGTACGGACACAAGCAGTTGAGCTTGGGCAGCCGGCACTCCGGACAGCGCGAGACGAAGCTACCGCGCGCATTGAACGGCTTGCGCGGCGCATCGGGGTCATAACCGGAGACCGTCGTGGCTGAATCGGCCGGTGCATCGTGGGATTCATGCATGAGACATCAGGCTGGGTCGAAAAGGCCGGGCATTCTAGCATGCCCGGCCAGGCTTTCATCCACGCGGTGTCGAGGCTGCGGGCGGCGCGTTCGAAGCATGCCGACGCTTCCAGTATCCCGCCAGCAGCGAACCGGAAACGTTGTGCCACACCGAGAACAAGGCGCCGGGCAGCGCCGCACCTGCGGTGAAGAATTGATTCGCCAGCGTCACCGCCAACCCTGAATTTTGCAGGCCAACCTCGAAGGCGATGGTGCGCGCGGTACGCGTGTCGAAGCGCAGCGCCCGCGCCAGACCGTAGCCCGCCGCGAGGCCGATGCCGTTATGCGCGATGACCGCCAGCGCCACGATGGGCCCCAGCGTGCTCAAGCGTCCGGCATTGAGCGCCACCACGATGGCGATGATCAAAACGATGGACGCCATGGCCAGTGTGGCCAAGGCCGGTTCCACACGTTGAATATGCGTACCCAGCAGGTGATGAATCACCACGCCCAGCACGATGGGCGCAACCACCAACTGAGCGATGCTCAGCAGCATGCCCAGCACCGGCACATCGATGCTCTGGCCCAGCAGCAGCAAGGTGATCAACGGCGTGGCGACCACCGAGATCAGTGTCGAGACCATGGTCATCGACACCGACAGCGCCACATGGCCGCCGGCCAGCCAGGTCATCACATTGGAGGAAGTTCCGCCCGCCGTGGCGCCGACCAGCACCATGCCGATGGTCAATTCGGGCGACAGGCCCAGCACCCGAGAGACCAGCAGTGCCGCCAGCGGCATGACCAGAAACTGCAGGATGACGCCCACGGCGATGGGCTTGGGCGACTTCACCACGCGTGCGAAGTCGCCCTTGGTGAGCGTCAGCCCCATGGCGAACATGATGATCACCAATAGCGCCTTGATATAGCCGGCCAAGCCGGTAAACAGCTCCGGCACCAGGGCGGCGATGACCGCCAGCAAGATGGCCCAGACGGGAAACAGACGATTGATACGTTCGAAGATTGGCATGAGTGTCCTAGCGTGTTTCGTCGGTGCTTTATGCACCTTGTTGTATCGAAGGGAGGCAATAGTGTGCCGTAAAACGTGGCGCAGGCGAAGCGCCTCGGCGTCAGGCCCAGTCCGGCATCCACAGCGCGCCCGCGTGACGCCAATGCTCGATCAGCGGCGGCACGCCCTGGCTCGCCGGTTGCGAAATGGCGCGCACGCCACGCGGCGCGAGAGACTCTGCCTGAGGGTCGACGAGCAAGCATGGCGCTTCAATCGGCGCTTGATCGAGCAGCATCGCCGCCGGCATCACCGCCAGCGATGTGCCCACCACCAGCACGAAATCCGCTTCGGCGACCACGTCGCAGGCCTGGGCGTAACGCGGCACCGGCTCGCCGAACCACACCACGTCCGGACGTAGTTGGCTGCCCTTGTCGCATAACTCACCCATCCGGATGCCCTGCCGCCCCACCGGGTAGCGCAAGCTAGGGTCGGCACTCGAGCGCGCCATGAGAATCTCGCCATGCAGGTGCAGCACATCGCGCGATCCAGCCCGCTCGTGCAGGTCGTCGATGTTCTGGGTGATGACGCTGACGCGGAACCCGGCTCGTTCGAGTTCGGCCAATGCGTGATGCGCGGCGTTGGGCGATGCCTGACGCGTCTGCTCGCGGCGCTCGTCGTAGAAGCGCAGCACGCTTTCGGGATCGCGGTCGAAGGCCTCGGGCGTGGCGACATCCTCCACGCGATGGTTTTCCCACAGACCGTCGCCGTCGCGGAACGTCTTCAGGCCGCTCTCGGCGCTGATACCCGCCCCGGTGAGGACAACGAGATGCGGTGCCTGATGCTCGCTCATGCCTACCTCGCGATATGTGGTTCAAGAAGTGAATGTTGTTCAAGGAAATGAATGTGATTCAACCCAATTGAAATAACACGATGGCGCCCGCCATCACCACCGCGCACGCCAGACGCTGATAGAACACGCGCCCGCGCTTGAGCGGATCGGCCAGGCCCACGCCCAACCGCGTGGCCAGCAACGCCAGGGCGATCGACAGGATGCCCCGCGACGACTGGATGATATTGCCGTGGACCGCGCCCAGAATATTGAAGGCGATGAACATCAGCAGCATCGATACCAGCCACGCAGACGCCACCGGCCACGTCTTGAGCGCCTTGCGCCACTGGCGCTTGGAGAGCCCGATGCCCACCGGGGCCACCAGCAGGCCGGCCACGCTATACGCCAGGAACACCGACAGCAACGCGCCGTGCAGGCCCGGCACCTCGATGCCGCGGGTCAGCGCGACCACGCCCAAATCGCAGCCCGAATAACCGGCCACCGCAACCAGGATCCAGCCCGCCGCCGAAGGCTTGAGCCGTCCGCCCGCCAGGCTCATGGCAAGCGCCGCGCCACCACACAGGATCACCGCCGCCCACTGCAGAACGCTCAACGCCTGCTCCGCCGCCAGCGCCGTCACGCCGGCCAGCAGCACGACCTTGAGACCCAGCAGCGGCGAGACGCGCGACGCCACGTCTCGCCGCAGCGCACGAAACAGCGCCGCCTGGCCTCCGAGGTAGCACACGTTCATCGCCAGCAGCGGCAACCATACCGCCTCCAGGCGCGCACCGCTGCCCGGCAGCAGCAGCGCCACTCCCAGCAACGAGACGCCGCCCATCAACAGATGGGAAAACACCAGCATGGCGCGCGTGGATAGCGTGTAACGGCTGCCCACATAGGCGGCTACGAAATAATAAATCGCCTGACACAGAGCACCCAATAGGCCCGTGACGACCCCTAGCATCATCGGCTGTACATCCTTGGTGGCAAGATCGACAATAGGCGCCCTTCGAGCGAACCGAAGGCCCCTTCATGACGTCGGAATTGCCCATACTTTATCAGGACGAGCGCATGGTTGCCGTGCATAAGCCCTCGGGCATGCTCGTCCACCGCAGTGCGATCGCCGCCGATGCGCAGGTATTCGCCCTGCAAACCCTGCGCAATCAGCTAGGGCGCCACGTCTATCCGGTGCACCGGCTCGACCGGCCGACCTCGGGGCTGTTGCTGTTCGCCCTCGACCCGGAGATGGCCAAGGCGCTGGGCGAGGAATTCACCGCGCATCGCGTCCATAAGCGGTACTTGGCGGTGGTGCGGGGCGTCGGCCCGGAGCAAGACGTGCTCGATTACGGCCTGCGCGAGGAAGACGGCAAACGCCCCAAGTCGGAAATGCCCGAGCTTGCCGCCTGGACCGCTGTGCGCCGCCTGGATAGCGTCGAACTGCCGGTACGCATCGACCGTTATCCCCAGGTGCGCTATTCCTTGATGGAAGCACAGCCCTGGACCGGCCGACGGCATCAGATTCGCCGCCACCTTTCACGGCGCGGCTACCCGATCATCGGTGATGCCAAACACGGCAAGGGCGCCCACAACCGCTTCTTCCGCGATCATCTGGAAAGCCCGCGCCTGTTGCTGGCGGCCGTGGGCATGACGATCTGGCACCCCGAGCAAGCGCGCACGCTGCAGCTCGATGCACCCCTGGCCGACGACATGCACACACTGTTCGCGCGCTTCGGTTGGCAGGGCCACGCCCCGGCGACACGCGTCGATTGGCACGCGACGCGCCCTGCTTCGCTATGGCCCACCGGCCACGACCGGTAACGAGGAACGATCACATGCACGACGATTACGATTTCCGCTTCGGCGGCATCCGCCGACTGTACGGCGCCAAAGCCGCCGCGTTCTTCCGCCGTGCGCACGTGGTGGTCATCGGCGTGGGCGGTGTAGGCAGTTGGGCCGTGGAAGCCCTGGCACGCGCCGGCATCGGCACCCTGACATTGATCGATCTCGACGATGTCTGCGTGTCCAACGTCAATCGCCAGTTGCACGCGCTGGACGGCACCATCGGCCGGCCCAAGGTCGAGGTGATGGCCGAGCGCTGCCGCGCCATTCAGCCCGGGATCACCGTGCATGCGGACACCGCCTTCGTGACGCCGACCAATCTCGCCGAACGCCTGCCCGAGGACGCCGACCACGTCATCGACGCCATCGACAGCGTCATCGCCAAGAGTGCATTGATCGCCTGGTGCAAGCGCCGCAAGATCGGCCTGACCGTCACCGGTGCGGCAGGCGGCCAGACCGACCCCACGCGGATCCGCGTCGCCGACCTGACACGCACCGAGCACGACCCGCTGCTAGCCAAGGTGCGCGCGCGCCTGCGGCGGGATTTCGGCTTCTCACGCAATCCCAAGCGACGCTTCAGCGTCGAATGCGTCTACTCTGACGAGCAGCTCGTCTACCCCGGCGCCGATGGCGAGGTCTGCCAGCAAAAACCCGGCAATGGCGAGTCTACGCGTCTCGACTGCGCTTCCGGCTTCGGCGCGGCGACCTTCGTCACCGGGAGCTTCGGCTTCGTGGCCGCCTCGCGCACGCTGGCACGGCTCGCCGCCAAGGCCGAACGCGAACCGGCCGATTCCCACGTCACGGAGATACCCTCATGAGCCATGAGACACGCCCGATCCCCGGCATCTATCGCCATTACAAGGGCGCCAGCTATGAAGTGCTGGGCGTCGCGCACCACAGCGAGACCGAAGAACCGCTGGTGGTCTATCGCGCGCTGTATGGCGACTACGGCCTCTGGGTGCGCCCCTTGACGATGTTCTGCGAGACCGTCGAAGTCGCCGGCGAACCGGTGCCACGCTTCGAACTCGAAGCCGCCTTCCGCTGAGCGGCGTGCGTCGCTGAGCGAGGGCGCTGATGCTATAATGCCGCGCTTCTCGTTTCGCGCGACGCCATGACGTTGCCACACATCCGAAGGAGAGAACGCATGAGCGCACTGGTTGGTGTCATCATGGGCTCGAAGTCTGACTGGGCGACCCTGTGTCACACCGTCGATACGCTCGAGGCACTGGGGATCGAGCACGAGGTCAAGGTTGTCTCGGCCCACCGTACGCCGGATTTGCTGTTCGACTACGCTGCCGGCGCTGCCGACCGCGGCCTGGAAGTCATCATCGCTGGGGCCGGCGGTGCCGCGCATCTACCCGGCATGGCCGCTGCCAAGACGCCCCTACCGGTACTCGGCGTGCCCGTGCAATCGAGCATGCTCAGCGGCGTCGACTCGCTCCTCTCCATCGTCCAGATGCCGGCGGGCATTCCCACCGGCACCCTGGCTATCGGCCGGGCCGGCGCCATCAACGCCGCCCTGCTCGCCGCCGCCATGCTGGGCAACAAGTATCCGGATATTCGTCAGGCGCTAGAAACCTATCGCGACGCACAGACACAAAAGGTGCTCGACGCGCCTGACCCGCGTCCCACCGACGACACGCAGGAGGCATGAATGAATATCGGTATCGTGGGCGGCGGCCAACTGGGTCGAATGCTGGCGCAAGCGGGCGCGCCGCTGGACATGCGCTTCACCTTTCTCGACCCCTCGACCCAAGCCTGCGCCGCCATCCACGGCGTCCATCTCTGCGCTGAGTGGGACGACGACGAGGCGCATCAGGCGCTGATCGAAGCTAGCGACGTCATCACCTTCGAGTTCGAGAATGTCTCGACGATGGCGCTGACGCAGCTCGCCGAACAGCGCCCGGCCTTTCCGCCGGCCAAAGCGCTGGAAACCGCACGCGACCGTGGCGCCGAAAAATCGCTGTTTCAGTCGCTGGACATCGCCATTGCCCCCATCGCGCTGATCGAGAGCCAGGACGACCTGGACCGCGCAGTGGCCGAGATCGGCCTGCCGGCGGTGCTCAAGACGCGCACCCTGGGCTACGACGGCAAGGGCCAGAAGGTGCTGCGCAACGCCGAGGACGTCCCCGGTAGCGTCGCCGAGCTAGGCGATGTACCGCTGATCATGGAAGGCTTCGTCGACTTCGACCACGAAGTCTCGGCCATCGCCGTGCGCGGTCGCGACGGCGAAGTGCGGGTCTGGCCGCTGTCGCGCAACGAGCATCGCCAGGGCATGCTGCATCGCGCCGAGCCGCAGCCCGATCACCCGCTGCAAGCCAAAGCCACCGATTACGCCACACGCGTGCTCGAGGCACTGGATTACGTCGGCGTCATGGCCTTCGAATTCTTCGTCACCCGCGACGGCGAACTGCTGGCCAACGAAATCGCCCCGCGCGTGCATAATTCCGGGCACTGGAGCATCGAAGGCGCGACGACCAGCCAGTTCGAGAACCACTTGCGCGCCATCGCCGGCTTGCCGCTTGGCGAGACCACGCGGCTCGTGCCCTGCGCCATGCTCAACATCATCGGCGCCTTCCCCGAGCGTGACGCCGTGCTCAGCGTTGCCGGCGCGCACCTGCACGACTACCACAAGGCGCCCCGCCCCGGCCGCAAGATCGGCCATATCACGGTGCTCGCCCCCGACGCGGCCACGCTGGCCGAACGCACCGCCGATATCGAAGCGCTACTGGTCAACGACCTAGGCTAAGGCCTCGCCTCGTTCCATCCGCCGTAACGCAAGATGCCCGCCAATTGGCGGGCATCTCGTATCAGCATGGCAGCGACGCGATCACTCGTCGTCGGCACTCATCTGCTGCTGCAGGTAGTTCTGGATTCCCACCTTGTCGATCAGGCCGAGTTCAGTCTCGATTGTATCGATGTGCTCTTCCTCGTCGTTGAGGATGCGGCGGAACAGGTCACGGCTGACGTAATCGCGCACTTCCTCGGAATAAGCGATGGCGTCGACCAGATCCTGCCAGCCTGTCTTCTCGATGGCGAGGTCGCACTCGAGCATTTCCTTGGTGTTCTCGCCGATGTGCAGCTTGCCCAGATCCTGCAGGTTGGGAATGCCCTCGAGGAACAGGATGCGCTCGATCAGCTCGTCGGCATGGCGCATCTCTTCGATGGATTCGTCGTATTCCCACTTGGCAAGCTTAGCCAGCCCCCAGTCCTTGTACATCTTGGCGTGTAAGAAGTACTGGTTGATGGCGACCAGCTCATTGCCCAGTGCGGTGTTGAGGTACTGAATGACCTTGGCATCACCTTTCATCGTCACGTCTCCCTTGCAGATTCATTTGGTTTTAAGGCGAGATGGCCAGCCAGACACGGCCCAGCCGCCACCGCCATGGGATACAGGGAGTATCGACTATTTCGCCGAAAAAGTCGAATTAAGACAAGATCTTGCCGCGAAAACGCCGCATTTGTGAAGGATTGGAAATAACAGGCGAGAACGATTGCCACTCCGCTCTCGCCTCGCGGAGACAAGCATGACTCAGTCCAGACACGAAAACGCCGCTACCCAATGGGATAGCGGCGTTGGCGATGATCGGTACACAGCGAAGCGTTTATAAGCGATGCAACGGCTAGACGGCGTAGGCGAGATCCGCGCTCGGCATCATTTCCTGGGTGATGGCATCACGCGTGATGGCCTTGGCCGTGCAGGCACAGCGGCCGCACTGAGTCGCACACTCGGTGCGCTCGCGCACTTCTCTCCAACTACGCGCGCCGTCTTCAACGGCCTCGCGAATGGCATTGTCGGTCACGCCTCGGCATATGCACACGTACATTCCATCACCTCGCTGATCGCTCTGATAGGGAATGTAAATGATTCGCATAAAGACTTTCAACCCCCAATCACTATCTTTTCGCTCGGCGGAGGCTCGACTTTCGGCTAACGTGAAGCCAAGTGGCTGAAAAGTAGGGCTAAACGGAGAGTTGCCGGGTGGGCTGAGATGGAAGGGATTGGGAGGCTTTTGTCGCCTCAACAGCCCATGGCGCAACCTTGGCTTAAAGAGGAAAAGATGTGGGGCGATAACGCTTATGCACGGCGGCTTGTCAGGTGCTGTATGTGGCTAGGCATTTACCACCGTTAGTTTTGGCCAGATTTCCTGCCACCTTTTCCCTGCTACACGTTTCCTAAAATCAACGGGCTTTGGCCTGTTAGGGTTCAAGGTGATGGTGAAATTGAACAAAGGCTCGACGCCAAAGGGAGCGACTAAGACGACCTCCCTGCTGGCATCCAGTGTAGCGCCGACGGCTGTCTCGACTTCGACCCAGTAGCTCATGGCATTGGTGGTTGACGTATAGGGATCATCGACGTTGCGCTCATGCATTCTCGCTTGGTTCTTTACCGACCACGGAAAATCAGAAGAGCTTCTGAGCTTCGCTTCTATACGCCGATCCCTAGCTTCATTAATATCCTTCGGATCGAAGTAGACCAAGTCGATATCGTTGAGAGCCGTCGCGGCCGAAAAACCATGCACCTTGTCCCAAGCAAGGTTGCGAACAAACCCCGCGGCAAGGCACCAATCCGGCAGGCACAGGTCAGCGGCTATAGAAAGCGCCTCCATGCGTTCTGCGTCCTGCTCTATCCATTTTTTGATTTGTGCTTCGTAGTCCATTGGGTACCTGATGCCTCGTTCACCGCCTTGTTCAATGCAACGCCTAGTGACGCGAGAACTCCGATGCCAGCATGGCATCGCGAAGCGCACCAGTGGCCTTATAAAGCGAAGCGCGACCCGTCAGGGACGGGACGTCCGCCTTACGCGGCTGGCTAGTGTTCACTCACGGCGAGCCAGGAGCTGCAAGAGTAATCATACCCACAAAAGCAACAAGCCGACCAATGCCAGCACAGTAGGCCACCTTAACCCCATAACGTTTGGCATTCGCCATTGAAAGAAGGTTATTCGGGCCAGGAGACATATTTAAAGCAAAGCTCGCTGGTATAAACAAAAGGATTGTCGACAAGGTCATGATTGATTATCACTTTTAATCAAATGATTACCAAGAGAACAAGCAATACAACAGTAAAAACGATGCAAATTAACTTAAGCACGCGAACCAACGCATTGTAAAAATGCCACGCACTGAAAACATCTCTTAAACAACTTATCCAACAAACTCTCTGAGGTTTACGGGCTCTTTCAGTAAATTAGCCAGGGGTAAGAAAAGCGGCTCCGGCAACTTATCTAGCTCGAACCACTTCCACTGCTTACATTTATCCGGCTCAGCAACCTGAGGCTCACCACTAGAGCAACAAGCTACAACGAACAATGTCACATAATGCTTATCTTCTTGTTCAAAGACATCATTGGTGAAACTTAGCTTTTTAAAAGTGCCCACAACCAAGCCTGTTTCTTCGAAAGCTTCCCGTTGTGCACATTCTTCAATACTTTCACCCCATTCAAGGTGCCCGCCAGGAGTCGCCCAAGTATGGGCTCCATGAGAGCCTATACGCTCTCCAAGTAAAACACGCCCTTCGCGTAGAATGACCGCAGCCACACCTACTCGCACTTCCTTCTTCAATTTTTCATCCTTTTCTAATACCGATTAGCCTAACGATGACGTTCCCTCCTATGCACTCATCATAGGGCAGAAGTGTCCACTAGAGCGGGGGAAGTCCATTTAGTTATACTTCATATTCGCAGACTACCGAGGCATCAGCTTTAGCTTTTATAGTTTCAAGTGTTTCATGAGCAATCTGCCGTATACATGCCATGACGGGCGGTGGGAAAGGTCTTTGTACGTCCCCTTCAGATATCACCCAACCTAGCGAATTATTTCGAGAAAGATCTAGGTATGCTTCGTCTAGAGTTGGATCGACATGACCCCCGCCGTCGGTATTTGCGACATTTAATATAAGTTCGCGCCGATTAAAGAAACGCCCCGTCTCGTCCTTCACAACGCTGTTATTCCACCAATCCTCGAACTTGATCCATCGATACCCACGCGGCCCTCCGCCGCCTTGGCATAAAGCCAAATATTTGCTTCCACCCCCGACTCGCATCAAAGTTAGCGGACAATCGGTCATAAGATTGCGCGGGTTTAAATCATGTGCGGTATCCATGAATCGCTTCGCACGTAAATTGAGCTGCTGCATGAGCGCTTGGGACTGCCCGTGATGATGAAGGAGCAACCGAAGACTCAACGCAATATGCTTACCTATTGGCTCTAGGCCTTGATCAAAAGTTGAGCAAGCATGAGTCAGAAGCAGTATTTGCTCATTGAACTCTTTCAATAACTCGCCTTTTGGCCGAGCTACTCGATTTTTTCTACTCATAGTGTATAACGCTTGCAGCACGCGCGCCCTTGGAATGGAGCCAGAGGCGCAATGGAAAGGGTGTCGCCGTGCCTGCATTTGTTAATTGGTGAAACCCAGATAGACGATGACACCACCAATGATATTTATCAAAAGGGAGAATCCGGAGCTGATCAAAAAATTTCTGACTTGTTTCTTGTTCCGTTGTGCAAGCTTTTGCTCGCCTTCATCATCTCCGCTTGTCAATTTGAACATTCTAAAAGCACCGTACTTCTGAATCGACTCAAAGGTCTTTCCAGCGATGAATCCGGAGCTTTTGTCGACCACATACAGGATTATTAGGGAAATAAATGCCCACTGGGCGATCATAACCAAATATCCCTTGGTCAGCGGCGCTTCAGGGTTTTCATCCAGGGGGGCCACCAAACTCAAGCATAAAAGAGCGGCTAAAGCGGTAAGCAAAGGCGCCGAATATCTAATCAGAGCACAAAAAGGGTTGGCGCGTTCTTCAAACCAAGAAAACCACGAATTTTCAACAGCGGGTTGAGGCAAACTATGAACCCATTCGTCAACAAGTGCTAAAAGCTCCTTGCTCAGAATATGGTTTACAAAATCTACTCGGCAAAATATTGGAACACTCTCAATCTCAAAGGAGTCTGCCTCGGAAGGATCTTTAGAGAGTACTGCGCGCATCACATCTATCGGTTTGAGATGAGGCGAAAGCTTTACTGTCACCGTGTGCCTTTGTGGGACGTCATAACCATCCACAGTTACCAAAAACTCCCACCTCAACCGCACTTCCCTTGTGACTTTTGGACTTGTCCAACGATGTTGCTCAAATTCCGCCCACGTCCCAAACTCTAAGGATGTTTTGTCTTCGAAACTTACATCGACGGTAGCAATCATTCCCTCCACACGATGATTGCGTAGTTTCTCTACCATCTGTCCATGTAAGTCATGAATAGCTGCTATGTTCACATGAACCCGGCGTTTGAACATTTGTTGGGTTGAGTCAGGTTTACCAACCAGCAAATGAAACATCGACCTCAGGTCGTTCTTATCCAACGCGGCCATCACGGTACCGGGTTTGCCCGTGCTTGGCTGTCCATCACCGTTCCTTGAATGATCTATTTCCGTCATGAGTTCCTCATTAGTGATTTGATTCTAAACGTAGGGCCCGATCGACCCACTCAATTAACGCTTGCAGCATGCGCGCCCACGCAATGAAGCCGAAGGCGCAATGTAGTGGGCGTCGCCTTGCCTGCACTTGTTAGACATTTAATCATCTTTAAGCAAGTGCTCTGCTTCTGAGACGAGCCCTTCGGTCTCGGCCAAATTTTTCGCTAGCGTTTCTCGGTAGTCACCGGGTTGATCGCTAATTTTAAAATGCGGATGCACTCTACCTCCGACCAAGAACTGAGCAAGTATCTCTTGCTTCGATATGGCTGCGGATATTTTGCATGAAAGGAGGTTCTGTTTTGACTGAACCTCAGCCGATCTGCGCTGCTGCGCCAGCTCTTTCCTTTGAATGAATAGGGAGATTGCAACGCCTATAAACGCTAGTGACGAAAATAGAGCGCTGACAGCACCAAAGGCTCCTCCTAGAAACGCCATCTTTTCCCAAGAGCCATCAAAAACGCGGAAAGCGACATATGGATAAAGCACCATTACGACAAAAAGCGCCGCGATTGAGACAAACCAATATAAGATAATCCTCAACTCGTACCTCCTCTAACCTACGAACGCTCTCGTCTAACGCCAGCCAGCATGCGCGGCTACGGAATGGAGGCGAAGCCGCAATGGAGTAGACGTCGCCGTGACTGGCCTTGTTAAAAACTTCATTGTCATAATGTACAAGTTTGGACCGCTTGGTTTCGTGCAACCTGATATCGCCGGATAGCAATCTGTGAATTGAAACTCCGAGGTGGAGGCGCGGGAACCTCCGGCAATTCTTCAAATAGATTTTTGAATCCGTTTTTTACCAGTTGAAGATCTTCTTCAGAGTTGAGATTCGAAAGCAATAGCCGCAGTTCCGTGTCCGCCTCGACAAGCTTTTCTTCGATTTTATCGGCAGATTTTACGCCATTCATGTTTCTTGCCTGATCTATGAGGCCGACCACTTTTCGAAGAGAACCAATGACGCCTGTTCGAGCCTCCAACCGCACGACATTTTGATGGCGAGCATTCGTTGTAAACAGGCCCTCAGCGACCATATACTCGGACAGCCGCTTAGAATCTTCATAGAGGAGAAGAACACCCTCTCTAAAACTTGGATAAGTGGCTATTCCGCTATAAATTGCCGCGATCGTGCCGAGAACCGTCCCATAAACTTTTATCGAGCCCTCGGCGAACTCGACTGAAATGTCGGCTGAGGAAGTGAAAAAGAAATCGGTTCGACTTCTTAGAAATTCATTCAGGTGCTCAGATACAGCATCCAAATCGATGCTTTCAATATCCTCGGGCTCGATGTGCAGATAGGCCTGAGCAAGAATGTTCTTATTTATATAGTCTGCCACGCGAGTCCCCTATTTTTAACGCCGTGGGTAAGCCGCCGGGACGGAGCGCAGCGGAGTACCGGTCGGCTTGACCCATTTGTTAAAAATTCACTGCTCGAGTCGCTCTAACTCATTGAGCATTTTCAACCCCATGTACAGCGCTTCCATGCCATGTCCGTCTAGAACCTGCTGCCCATGGATAGCCGCATTGCAGACCTTAAGGATATAGTCGAATGAGCTATGCATACCCTTGTATTTTGGATAACGATCTACAAATTGCCTGAATAGTTGCCTTGCTGAGAGAAATCCGCCTTTCATGCTCAGTGGATCGCCCGTGGATATTCTTTTTCCAAGAATTTCACGCAGCTTTCTCTCCAAATCCATCCGCAACCTCGCCAAGGCGAAGTTAATATCGTTTCCAGACTGGGTGAGGTATTCCTCGACCTGATCAGTTGAGTTGAACTGATCACTCTCCTCGCCCAGAGTCGATTTAAGTTCTTCCTTTGCTTCTTGCGCTTCTGCCTGTCCAGGAAGATGTACGTTTACAGTTTGGTTTACGGTATTCGATATGGCAGTAATCATGCTGCTGTAAACATTGAGGAACTCACGAGTTTCAGCCTTAAATTCAGTCACATCCTCTTTCACCTTTCCAATTTCACGTTCGAAGGTGAGGAGCTTTCCAATGCTGATCTTTTTGGCAACGGGAAGCAGCAAGAAGAACAGAGAAAAGACCAACAATATGAACGAAGGGGAGTCTATGTTATTCCTCGGTGGCACTCCTATTCCGTAGACAGCGAGCAGAAAGAAAAATACTGCCGCTAATCTGCAGAGAAAAGGAAAGACATCAAAGGCAAGAACCTTTTTAAGAAGCTCCAAGACTCCTCCTTGAATTTTTAACAGGTATTAGATAGCGCGCTCGTTTTGCCACTTGAACGAGCGCGCGCGTTCAAGAAATCTTATCAAGCCCGCCTTTTCGCACCTAACTCATTGATTTTACATTGTGCTAAGCATAATTCGGCGCGTTATACAGGATTCGCGTGCTTGCGCGTTTTTCTGAATCCAATAATACTGTATAAAAATACACTAATACGAGGGCTCATGGATACTCACAACCAACCGCCAAAACTGATGGATCGCGTGAAAGCCATCATGAGGGTGAAACGCTACAGCCCACGCACCGTGAAGACTTACTGCTACTGGATACGTTATTTCATTCGTTTCAATGGGTTGCGTCACCCCGCCAGCATGGGTGGCCCTGAGGTGAAGGCTTTTCTGGAGCATCTTGCGGTACAGCGCCATGTGGCCGCGGCCACGCAGAATCAGCCCCCTGATGCTCTTATTTCCTCTATCGGCATGTACTGGGAGAAGCTTTACCGGAGTGCGGGGCCTATTGGGATGAGGGCAAGGCCCTTCAGGAACGCTACCGCCCCTACCTGTGCATGCGGCGATGAGAGGCTGTCATCCATGCGATAGTCTCTGCGTACTGCTTGGTCATAAGTCTTCTTAAGTAGTCTTTGCTGTACCGTAACCAGCCGTTACAGGGAGAGCAATGCCCACGAAAGGATAAAGCGCAAGGCGTTTCACGCTGGGGGTACTGGGGCTACTGGCTAGCGTCGCCCAGCATGTTTTCCAGTTCGCTTTCGTCAACGCCGAGCATCTGCAGGATGTTGCGCTGGGCGGCTTCGAGGATGTGCTGACGCTCTTGCTCGCCGGGCAGGCTCTTGGCGAGGGCGACGGCGCCCACCAGGGAGGCAAGAATGACGCGGGACTTGTCGGCGATGACGTCGCGGTCGGGTTCGAAGGGGAGTTTTTTGAGGCGGCTGAGAGCGATGAGGCGGGTTTCCAGCATCTTCTTCATGCGCAGATAGGAGGCTTCGAAGAGCGTGCGGATCTCGGCGTTCTCGTTGCCGATCTCGTTGAACAGCACGGTCTCCGGCCCGGGTTGGTGCTTGCGTTCCAGCTCCTGGAGATTCCAGCAATTGGAGACCAGTTCCGTGAGGTGCTTCACCGAAAGCGGCCCCTTGACCAGCCTGGCCGCGCGGCTGCTTTCCAGGGTGTCTCGCACCGAGGCGTGGTACAGCGCTTCCTTGGAGGCGAAGTGGGCATAGAAGGCGCCGTGGGTCATCTTGGCCAGTTTCATGATCTGGCCGATGGAGACCTTCTCGAAGCCTTGGCGGCTGAACAGTTCGACGGCCGATTTAAGGATTCGCTCGCGCGACCTGGCCTTGCGATTCGTCGAGTCGGACATGGCGACCTCACGCTGCTACTCAGAATAGGTGCTGAATACACGCTGAATATTATCTTGATCATATCAAGCCCGGTGCTAGCGTGGCGTAAATTCCAACAGTTCAGGACACTCGCATGTCATCACCGCTCGTTATCACCGGCATGGGCATGGTCAGTCCCCTTGGTTGCGGCGTCAATGCCAGTTGGGAGCGCCTTCTGGCGGGCCGCTCCGGCGTTTCCTCGATCACGCGCTTCGAGACCGGCGAGCTGCCGATCAAGGTCGCGGGCTCGGTTCCCGGCATGGAGAGCGACCCAGAGGCGGGCTTCGACCCCGACCGCGTGGCCGATGCCAAGGAACGCCGCAAGATGGAGCTGTTCAGCCTCTATGCCATGGCCGCCGCCGACGAGGCGCTGACCCAGGCGAACTGGTTCCCCTCGAGCGATGAGGACCGGCTGGCAACCGCCACCATCGTGGGCTCCGGCATCGGTGGCTTCCCGACCATCACCCAGGCGCAGAACACGCTCACGACGCGCGGCCATCGCCGACTCTCGCCGTTTACCGTGCCGGCCTTTTTGGCCAACTTGGCGGCGGGCAATGTGTCGATTCGCTATGGTTTACGCGGGCCGTTGGGCTGCCCGGTCACGGCCTGCGCGGCGGGTGTGCAGGCCATCGGTGACGGCATGCGCCTGATCCGCAGCGGCGAGGCTGAGGTGGCCCTGGTGGGTGGCGCCGAGGCCTGTATCGACCCGCTCTCGCTGGCCAGCTTCCATGCCATGAAGGCGCTCTCCACCGAGCAGGAGGCGCCCGCCAAGGCATCGCGTCCTTTCGATCAGGCCCGCAACGGCTTCGTCATGGGCGAAGGCGCGGGGTTATTGGTGATCGAGACCCTGGCCCACGCCGAGGCGCGCGGGGCGACGCCACTGGCTTTTCTCAGCGGCTATGGCACCAGCGCGGACGCTCACCACATCACGGCCGGGCCGGAAGATGGCGCCGGTGCCGCGGCGGCCATTCGGGCCGCGCTGAGGATGGCGGGGCTCGCACCCGAGGCCATCGATCACATCAACGCCCACGCCACCTCGACGCCGGTCGGCGACCGGGCGGAGATCGCATCATTACGCAATGCGTTTGGTGACGCTCTGCCCGGCATTCCGATCTCCGCCACCAAGTCGGCCACCGGCCACCTGCTCGGCGCCGCCGGCGGCGTAGAGAGCATCTTCTCGGCCCTGGCGGCCATCCAGGATCGCCTGCCCCCGACCCTGAATCTGGAACACGTCGACGCGGACCTGAGCGATCTGAACTTCGTCTCGGGCGAGGCACGCGAGCACCGCTGCCGGCACGTGCTTTGCAATGGGTTCGGCTTCGGTGGGGTGAATGCCGCGCTGATCGTCAGCAAGGCCTGAGCGCTTTTCGGACTCGGTCCAGGCACTTCGGATCAGGCTCAGCCATCACCCACAAAAATGCCGCTTCCGGGGAAGCGGCAAAGCATGAGTCGGACGCGACTCAGTACGTGGAAGCGAAGGCATGGCGGCTCAGCCCGTCATGTCCAACACGATCCGCCCTTCGATCTTGCCATCGATCATGCGCTGGAAGACGTCGTTGATATTTTCCAGCTTCTCGGTGGCGATGGTGGCCTCGACCTTGCCTTCACCGGCGAAATCGACCGCTTCCTGAAGGTCTTGTCGAGTGCCGACGATGGAGCCGCGTACGGTGATGCCGTTGAGCACCGTATCGAAGATCGGCAACGGGAAGTCGCCCGGCGGCAGGCCATTGAGCACCAGGGTGCCTCCGCGACGCAGCATGCGTTGGGCCTGATCGAAGGCCTTGGGTGACACCGCGGTGACCAGCGCGCCATGAGCACCGCCGACCTCGCGTTTGAGGGTCTCGGCCGGATCGGCCTTCAAGGCATTGACGACAACGGTGGCCCCCAGGCGCTCGGCCAGCGCCAGCTTGCCGTCGTCGATATCCACCGCGGCCACGTTAAAGCCCATGGCCTTGGCATATTGCACCGCCATGTGACCGAGACCGCCGATACCCGAGATCACCACCCACTGGCCAGGACGGGCATCGGTCATCTTGAGTCCCTTGTAGACCGTCACGCCGGCACACAGCACCGGCGCGATCTCCAGGAAGTCGACGTTGTCGGGCAGCCGCCCCACGTAGCCGGCATCGGCCAGGGTGTAGTCGGCGAAACCGCCGTTCACCGAGTAGCCGGTGTTCTGCTGTGACTCGCACAGGGTCTCCCAGCCCCCTAGACAGTGTTCGCAATGGCCGCAGGTAGAATAGAGCCACGGCACGCCGACACGGTCACCCTCCTTGACGTGCTTGACCCCCTCGCCCACCGCCACGATATGGCCGACGCCCTCGTGACCGGGTATGAAGGGTGGGCTGGGCTTGACTGGCCAGTCGCCGTGGGCGGCATGCAGATCAGTGTGGCACACGCCCGAGGCGGCTATCTTGACCAGGATCTCACCCTGCTGCGGTCGCGGGGTCGCGACCTCCTCGAGCGCCAGCGGTTCGCCGAACTGGCGTACCACGGCAGCTTTCATCGTCTTGTCCATTGTCATTTCTCCTCGGTTGGCGGGCAGCCGAACGCTGCGCGCCTTTGAGTGCGCCGAAGCCGTGATGGAGCGGTGACTCCACTATTGATGAAACGGGAATGCCGTTCGGGGCAGTGCCCCGAACGGCCCAGGCTCAATAAAGCCCCATCGGGTCGTCGCTGTAGGAGACCAGCACACACTTCACTTGCTGGTAGTGGTCGAGCATAAGTTTGTGGGTCTCACGGCCGATGCCTGATTTCTTGTAGCCACCGAAGGCGGCGTGCGCGGGGTATTGGTGGTAGCAGTTGGTCCACACGCGTCCGGCTTGAATGCCCCGGCCCATGCGGTAGGCGCGGTTCATGTCGCGGGTCCAGACCCCGGCGCCCAGGCCAAACTCGGTATCGTTGGCGATGGCCAGCGCTTCTTCTTCGTCACGGAAGGTGGTGATGGCAAGCGTGGGGCCGAAGATTTCCTCCTGGAAGACGCGCATGTCGTTGCGGCCCTTGAGAATGGTGGGCTGCACGTAGAAACCACCGGCCAGCTCGCCCTCGAGCGTGGTCTTGCCGCCGCCCAGCAGGCATTCGGCGCCCTCCTCGCGGCCGATGTCCATGTACGAGAGGATCTTGTCGTACTGCTCCTTGGAGACTTGCGCGCCGATCTGCGTTTCGGTGTCCAGCGGATCGCCCTGGCGGATGGTCTTGGCGCGTTCGATGGCGCGGGCCATGAACTCGTCGTAGATCGACTCGTGGACCAGCGCGCGGGAGGGGCAAGTACACACTTCGCCCTGGTTGAAGAAGGTCATCAGCAGGCCTTCGATGCACTTCTCGGCGAAGGCGTCGCCATGCGAGAGCACGTCCTCGAAGTAGACGTTGGGCGACTTGCCGCCCAGTTCCAGCGTGGCCGGGACGATGCGCTTGGCGGCATTGGCCATGATATGGCTGCCTACCGGCGTGGAACCGGTGAAGGCGATCTTGGCGACACCTTCATGCGTGGTCAGCGCCTCGCCGGCTTCTTCACCGAGGCCATGCACGACGTTGATCACGCCCGGCGGCACCAGGTCGGCGATGAGTTCGAGGAAGATGTTGATCGAGGCCGGGGTCTGCTCGGCCGGCTTGAGCACCGAGCAGTTGCCGGCAGCAAGCGCGGGCGCCAGCTTCCAGGTCGCCATGAGGATGGGGAAGTTCCAGGGAATGATCTGGCCCACCACGCCGTAGGGCTCGTGGTAGTGATAAGCGACGGTGTTCTCATCGACTTCGCTGATGGTGCCTTCCTGGGCACGCAAGCAACCGGCGAAATAGCGGAAGTGATCCGCCACCAACGGGATGTCGGCACCGCTGGTTTCGCGGATCGGCTTGCCGTTGTCCCAGGTTTCGGCCACGGCGAGCTTGTCGATGTTCTGCTCGACACGGTCAGCGATCTGGAGCAGCACCTTGGCGCGCTCGGCGGGTGGCATCTTGCCCCAGGCCGGAGCGGCTTTCTGTGCCGCCTTCACCGCACGGTCGATATCCGCTGCCGATGAACGCGGCACCTGACAGAAGACTTCACCGGTGACCGGGGTGATGTTGTCCAGATAGCGACCATCAGCGGGCGCCACCCACTCGCCGCCGATGAAATTCTCGTAACGCGACTTGAAGTCGACGACGGCACCCGGGGTGCCGGGACGTGCATGAATCATGGCGTGTCTCCTTGGGTGAATGCGCCGGGGCGAATCGTCTGGTGTGCGACCCTGCCCCTTGGAAAATGAGTACGCATCGCCCTCAGCATGGCCTGTCAGCCAGGCGTCGGTTTGCCTGCCAGTCTCCGACGTTTGTCTGCCAGTCTCAGATACTGAATTTGCCTACACTGCAAGGTAACGGGCGTCATCCACGCCCATACCGTCGGTACCGCTGAGGAGTTCGCCATGCACGCTGTCACGCCTCCCGATTCGCGCTCCCGGGCATCCCAAGTGGACAACGCCAGCGCGCTCGAGCAACTGGCGGACACGCCCCGCACACGGCGCTTGATCGAGAATCGCATCTGTTATGCCGGCCCGCATGCGGAGCTTTCGATCTACGACACCTGGTGGCCCGCGCAGGATGTCGCCCTGAGCGCCGAGCGGGTGCTCTACTGCGGCATGCTGCAAGGGCGCAAGGTCATGAATGGCGCCACCGAAGGACCGGAAACTTTCTTGCCAGGCGAGAGCTTCGTACTGGCGCCGCACCAGGAAGTGCGCATCGACTTCCCCGATGCGCACCCCGATGCGCCCACTACCTGCCTGACCATCGATCTCGATCCCGCGCGCATTCACGCCCTTAGCGAACGCCTCAACCAGACCCAGCCACGCGAGCGGGAGCTCGGCGAGTGGCACTATCATCCCCAGGCACTGCACGTACCGCACAGTCCAACCACCCAGGCGCTTATCGAACGCTTGATGGGGCTCTTCCGCGAGAATCACCCCGACCGCGACGCGCTGATCGGGCTGGGCATCGACGAGTTGATCGTACGTTTGCTGCGGACCCAATCGCGTGAGTTGCTGCTCGCCGACGCCCGCCAGGCGCCGCCGCGTCACGGGCTCGCGGCGGCGCTTTCCTGGCTGGAACGCCACCCCGAGCTGCCTCTGGATGGGGCGCAATTGGCCCGCGAGGCCTGCATGAGCAAAGCGCGCCTGTACCGGCTGTTTCAGCGCGAGGTCGGCTATACCCCCGGCGAGTACCAGCAGCGCCTGCGCCTGGCACGCGCCCGGCAGTGGCTGCGCGAGGCCGACGCCCCCATCACCGAAATCTGCTACTCGCTGGGCTATCGCAGCCTCAGCCACTTCACGCGGCGCTTCAAGGCAGCCTATGGGCTCACACCGGGCGACTATCGCCGTCTACTCATCGCCTGAGCGCGCGGCGCCCCAAAGACGCTTAAAACGCATCTTCTATCAGCGCCTCCTCAAGGAGTGTGCTTGCATTTCAGCGTCAATCCGATAAAGTAGATAACGAAATTTTATTCTACCCGCGCAAGGCAAGAATTCCTCGTGATGCACGTTCATAGTACTAAGCCATAAGTACTAGGCAATATGAGTGTCACGCGGAATTCGTGACCGGGGTAGGCATTTCCTGCATCGCGCCGCGATGCACATAGACAATGCCTAGTGTTCACAAGAGAGACATCATGACATTACGTCACGCCGAAAGCGGCGACGCTCCGCGATTGCACCTCGACCTCACTCCCTTTCAGGAAGACGGCCAGTGCTACGGCGACTACCACCGCCTGCCACTCAACCCGATGCTCAAGCGCCTGTGCATAGAAGCGCGCCGCGCCGGCCTCGCGGATGCATCGCTCGAGGCTCGCGACCTGATGAGCCATATGGCACTCGACGAAGACCATATCGTCACTCAAGAGATTTCCGGACGCGTGTGGCGCTATAACGTTGGCTACTCGGAAGCGCCCAGCCAGCTCGACTCGGCGCTGGACTCGCTCGGCGAGCGCATGCTCGAGGAACCACTGCCCACCGGCTTGGCACAGCTCACCGAGTCATGGGTGTACATGCCCGGCCAGCTCGATGCCGCCACGACCCAGAGCACCGACGTGCTGTGGATGGATAAGCCCGCATGGGCACGCTATCGCCTCGAACAGGTTCAGCTCTGGTTTCGCGCCCTGCGCGACGATGCCGAGCGCCTCGGCGACGGCTGGCTGGCCTGGCACTTGACCCATCTACCGCTGACACGCGCACCGGTGTTCGATAGCGTCGATGCTTTCAGCAAGCTGGCGCGCCTCGATCTCGGTGGCCGCGACGCCCTCGGAGAGCTTTCCTTCGTGCGTTATCAACATGGGGAATGCCACGAGGGCATGGGGCTGGCGATCACGCAACTACCGCACCGCATCGAGACGCTGGCGTCGTTGGACGACGCTCTGGTGGTTCCGGCACGCCAGGTCGACACCATCCTCACACGCCTGGATCGCGCGCTCGCCGACTAGGCTTTTTACGAAAGCGGCCTGTGCGACACGCGCGTCAATGAACGAAAACGCCCCCGGTGCCGAATTTACGGCGCCGGGGGCGATGCGTTGGGGCCTGCGTGTCGTTTCCGTCAGCCGGTGCGTCTGAGCAATACGATGCCCAGCACATAGCAGGCCACAGTGGGTACGAGCACCGCGAACACCGGCGAGAAGCCGAACAACATCGACGCCGGCGCCAGCAGGTCCTGCAGGTACTTGAACGAGACACCGACGATGATGCCGTAGAACACTCGCGTACCGGCGGCCACGGTGCGCAGCGGACCGAACACGAACGATGCAGCCACCAGCATCAAGCCCGCCAGAGTGAAGGGCAGCAGCATTTTCTGCCAGAAGTACAGCAGCGGCTGCGTCGCCTCGAGCCCCTGATTGCCCAGGTAACTGGCGTAGCGCCACAAGTCGCTGGGCGACTGGCTCTCCAGCGGGCGCAACAGGCGATTGAGCTGTTCGGGGGTGAACGAGGTTTCCCAGGTACGCTTGTCAGTGGTATCGACGACGGTCTGACCGTCCTCGAAGCGGGTTTCCTCGATGTTTTGCCATTGCCAGCTCCCCTCTTCCCATACCGCACGGTCGGCATGCGTGGTACTCACCAACTGCGTACCATCGAAGTGGTAGCGCGTGACATCGATGACCACGTCATCCGCGCGTATGGTGCCGAAGCGATAGAAATCGTCGCCCTCGCGCTGCCAGCCGCCACGCTCGGAGAGAATCGCGCCCTCGCCTTCGAGTTGTTCCAGACGCCAGGCTTCCGCGTACTGCTCTGTCACCGGGCTGACCCACTCGCTGATCGCCATGGTCAGGATGATCACGAGACCTAACGGCTTCATGGCGCCCCACAGAATGCGGCCCAGCGAACGCCCGGAGGCGCGCATCACCGTCAGCTCGTTGCTCGATGCCATGCTGCCCAGGCCGATCAAGGCGCCGATCAACACGCCGACCGGCGCATACTGATAAAACCGCCACGGCAGGCGCATCAGCAGATACACAAAGACGTCCAGAGCGCCGTAGTTACCTTCGACGTCACCGAGGTCGTTGATATAGGAAATGACAAGGTCCAGCCCCAGGATCATGACCTGCACGACCAGCATGGCCGCCAGCACATTGCGCGCGATGTAGCGATCGAAACGGTCGAAAATCATGTGCGGCCCCCCCGGCGCTGATCACGGCGTGTCATCCAGATCCCCAACAGTAGATATCCCAAGTGAATCGGCCACATGCCGATGGAGGGCGCCAGCGAGCCACGCGAGATGGCGTCCTGAGCCGCCAGCAATAAACTCAAGTAACTGATGTGTAGGAAAATCGCCGGCATCAGCTTGGCGAAACGCCCTTGGCGTGGATTGACGCGCGACAACGGCAGCGCCAGCAAGGTGAGGATCGGCACCATCAACGGCATGGAAAGCCGCCACTGCAGATTGGCCCAAGCTTCGTTATCGCCGCGCTCGATGAGCTGCGGGGTCGAGGTCAGCTCGGCGGCATCGAGGTCGACCCGCTCGCTGGCGCGCGATAGACGCACCGCATAGGTGTCGAACTGCACCCGCTCGGCGACGTTTTTGCCTGGCTCGACGCTGTAACGCTCACCATCGGTCAACACCAGGAACCGGCTGCCGGTATCCTCGTCGACGGTCTGATAGCCTCCGTCGGCGCGGGTGACCACCGTCTCCGGTGTGCCATCGTTGCGTGGCTGGCGCTCGCTGATGAACACGTTTTCCATCCGCGAGCGATCATCGCTGAGACTCTCGGTATAAGCGGTGCGCCCACTACCGAACTCCTGGAAACGCCCCGGCTGCAGCACCGAGAAATCGAGCCGGCTTTTCTGTTCCTCGAGCACCATCTCGTTGTGGCGAGCACCGCTTGGGGTCAGCCACAGGCTGCATACCGCCACCAGGATGGCCACCAGCACTGCCGGCCACAGCGTCACCCGCAATAGCCGATTGGGGCTGATGCCACAAGCCACCAGCACGGTGATCTCGCTATTGAGATAAAGCTGCCCGAACGCCAGCAGAATGCCGAGAAAGAACGACAGCGGCAGCACCAGCTCCATGAACCCGGGCAAGTGGAAAAGCATCAGGGTGCCGAGAATGTTGGCGGGAATATCCCCTTGCGCGGCATCGCCGAAATAGCGAATGAAGCGACTGCCCATGATCACCAGCAATAGCACACCGGCCACGGCAGCCATGGTGGCGAGGATCTCGCGCGTCAGATAGCGGAATACGATCAAGCGTTTTCTCCCGGGTCGGTTCCCTGGTCCACGACGGCCCCTTGCGGGCCCAATGCAGCCTTCGACCACCCTCCCCATGCATTGCGTTCCGGCTTTGCGTACACTGGAGTACGTTCAGCACCGGCATCCTTGTCGGCATTATCCAGAATACCCGGACACTTGTCTCGCCACGAGACAAGTCATGTCAGCTCAGTCGTGTGGAGACTTCATGGAATCCCCCGTAATCAACGTCAACCCGGCCAAGGTCGAAACGGCATGCCTGATCGTGCCCGTCTTCCAGGATGGGGATCTGCTGCCGGCGGCGGACAAACTCGACGACGCCAGTGAACGTCTGATCGGCCAGCTTCTCGACCGGGGCGACTTCGACCCTAGCCTCGGCAATGTGCAATTGATTCCCTTCGCGCCGGGGCTCGGTGCCGAGCGTCTGCTGCTCGTCGGCCTCGGCGAGCGCGCCAAGTTTGGCGAAGGCCAACTCATCAAGGCCCTCGATGCCGCCTTCGCTACCGTCATCAAACTGCCGCTCGACGACGTGGCCGCCGCCTTCACCGACGTACCGGTCGGCGAACGCGACACCGCCTGGAAGGCACGCGTCACGCTGGAAGCCGCGCATCGCGCCTGCTATCGCTTCGACGACTTCAAGTCGCAGCCGGCCCCCGCACCGCGCCTCAAGAGCCTGACGCTGCTGGTCAGCGATGCGGACGAAACGCCTCAGGCCGAGCTAGGCGCGCGCATCGGTTCCGCCGTCGGCGAAGGGGTCGCGCTGACGCGTACCCTGGGCAACTTGCCCAGCAATGTCTGCACGCCGCGTTACCTCGCCGAGCAGGCGCAAACATTGGCAGCAGACGCCGACGGCGCGCTGAACGTCGAGATCCTCGACGAAGAGGCCTTGCAAGCGCTGGGCGCCAACGCCCTGCTCTCTGTCGGTCAGGGCAGCGAAGAACCCTCGCGTCTGATCATCATGCAGTATCGCGGCGCCGAGGACCCGGACGAAGCCCCGCACGTCCTCGTCGGCAAGGGCATCACCTTCGATTCCGGCGGCATCTCGCTCAAGCCCGGGGCCGGCATGGACGAGATGAAGTTCGACATGTGCGGCGCCGCCAGCGTCTTCGGTACCATGAAGACGGTGCTCGCGCTCAAGCCCAAGATCAATATCATCGGCGTGGTGGCAAGCGCCGAAAACATGCCCGATGGCCGCGCCTTCAAGCCCGGCGACATCGTCAAGACTCTCAAGGGGCTCAACGTCGAGATCCTCAACACCGACGCCGAAGGGCGTATGGTGCTGTGCGACGCGCTGAGCTACGTCGAGCGCTTCAAGCCTGCCAGCGTGGTGGATATCGCCACCCTGACCGGTGCGGCGGTCATCGCCCTGGGCCATCATGCCTCGGGACTTCTGTCCAACGACGACGATCTGGCGCTGGACCTGCTCGACGCCGGCGAGAACGCCTGGGACCGTGCCTGGCATCTGCCATTGTGGGACGAGTACCAGAGCCAGCTCGATTCCAACTTCGCCGACCTGGCCCACATCGGCGGTCGCCCCGCCGGCACCATCACGGCGGCCTGCTTCCTGTCGCGCTTCACCGATGCTTATCCCTGGGCGCACTTGGATATCGCCGGTACCGCCTGGACTTCGGGTGACAAGAAAGGCGCCAGCGGCCGCCCCGTGGGCCTGTTGACCCAATACTTGCTCGACCGCGAAACCGAGGCCAACGAGACGCGCCCCAGCGTCGAGTGACCCTTCGCAGCAAACAATTTGCATGCTAACGTAAGTAGCAGGCGCGCCGGCCTTTCCTCGTCCGACGCGCCTGTGTCATTCTCGGCATCCAACCAATCGCCGAATTTGACGGCTTTTCAACCGGCGTCTTTCGCCGAGCGCTTAGATGTAACGGAGAACTTCAGTGACCCCTTCAGGCTTCGATATACGGCCTAACGCGCATCCCAAGGATGCCGCCCTGCGCGAGACGATTCTCGAGAACCCCGGTTTCGGTCGTCATTTCAGCGATCACATGGCTCATATCCGCTGGACGAGCGATGTCGGCTGGCATGGCCACGAAGTCCGCCCCTACGGACCGTTGACGCTGGACCCGGCAGCGGCGGTATTGCATTACGCTCAGGAAATCTTCGAGGGCATCAAGGCCTACCGTCATGCCGACGGTTCGGTATGGACCTTCCGCCCCGAGAAGAACGCCGAGCGTTTCCGCGCTTCCGCGCGGCGCCTGGCACTGCCCGAGCTGTCCGACGAGGACTTCATCGGCTCACTCAAGGCGTTGCTCTCCCAAGACAATACCTGGGTGCCAACGCCGGCCAGTGCCGCCGAGGAGTCGAGCCTTTATCTGCGTCCGTTCATGATCGCCAGCGAGACCTTCCTCGGTGTACGGCCCTCCAAAGAGGTCGACTACTACGTCATCGCCTCGCCGGCGGCGGCGTACTTCAAGGGTGGGGTGAATCCGGTCTCCATCTGGTTGTCCTCGCATTACAAGCGGGCCGCATCCGGCGGTACAGGCTTCGCCAAGTGCGGCGGCAACTACGCCGCCTCGTTGGCAGCCCAGAAAGAAGCCGAAGCGCACGACTGCGCCCAGGTCGCCTTCCTCGACGCCGCCGAGAACAAGTGGATCGAGGAACTCGGCGGCATGAACCTGTTCTTCGTCTACAAGGACGGGCGCATCGTCACGCCCAAGTTGACCGGCACCATCCTCGAAGGCGTCACCCGTGACTCCATCCTGGAGCTCGCCCGCGACCAGGGCCTGACGCCCGAGGAACGTCACATCAGTATCGACGAGTGGCGCGACGGCGCTGCCTCCGGTGAGATCACCGAGGTCTTCGCCTGTGGCACGGCGGCCGTCATCACCCCGGTCGGCGAGCTACGCAGCGAAGACGAGAGCATTCGTCTCAAGGCGGATAGCGGCGGCGAAGTCGGCAAGCGCCTGCGCAAGGAACTGCTCGACCTGCAGTACGGCCGCAGCGAAGATACGCGCAACTGGCTGACGCGTCTGGCCTGAGACGTCTAGGCTGACTGAATCGGTTCGGCTGAATCAGCCTGACAAGAGTCCCTCATACGACGGCACGGCCTGGCCGTGTCGTCCGCTTTTTTTCGGCAAAGAGGTCACGATGACGAAAGTGATGCTGATTACCGGCGCCGGTCGCGGCATCGGTGCCGCCACTGCCAAGCACGCCGCGCAAGCAGGCTATTCCGTAGCCATCAACTATCGCAGCGACAAGGCGTCGGCCGAGGGTGTCGTGAGTGACATCGAGTCGGCGGGCGGACGCGCCATCGCCATTCAGGCCGATGTCGCCAACGAGGCGGATATCGTTGCCATGTTCGAAACCGTCGACCGTGAGCTGGGGCGCCTCGACGTGCTGGTCAACAATGCCGGCATCGTCGACCAGATCAGCCGCGTCGACGCGATGAGCTTCGAACGTGTCGACCGCATGATGCGCATCAACGTGACCGGCCCGTTCGTCTGCGCCCGTGAGGCGATCAAGCGCATGTCCACCCAGCACGGCGGGCAAGGCGGCGCCATCGTCAACGTTGGCTCGGCGGCCTCGCACCTCGGCGGTGCCAGCGAATACGTCGATTACGCCGCCTCCAAGGGCGCCATCGACACCATGACCGAAGGCCTCGCCAAGGAAGTCGCCGGCGAAGGCATCCGCGTCAACGGCGTGCGCCCCGGCGTGATTCGCACCACCATTCACGCCAGTGGCGGCAACCCCGACAAGCCCGATGTCGCCGGCTCGGTGATTCCCATGGGCCGCATCGGCGAGCCCGAGGAAATCGCCAACGGCGTGCTGTGGCTGGCCGAGGCCGGCTTCACCACCGGGGCGTTGATCGATATCGACGGCGGCGTTTAGTCGCCATCGATTGGCTGCGCATCGCCCGGGTGTTGGGCTGTAAGCCAAAGAATCAGATAATCTACCTTTCGTAGCTCGTAGCTCGTAGCTCGTAGCTCGTAGCCGGGATTGTCTTTCTTCCAGCTTCCAGGCGCGTAGCGCCGCTCTTACAACTTACGACTCCCCGAAGGGGCCCATGACTCAAGTCGATTTCTACATCTTGCCCGACACCACGCTCGGCGCGCGGCTGGACTTCGCGTGCCGGCTGGCGGAGACCATCCACCGCAAGGGCTATCGGCTGCATATCCACACCGAGGACGAAGCCATGGCGCGTGACCTCGACGATCGGCTGTGGACCTTCAAGCCCGAAAGCTACCTGCCCCATGCAGTGCTGGCCGACGAGGTCGAGCCCCTGCCTCCCGTCACTCTGGGCTGGGAAGCGCCGCCGGCGCCCGGCGTCGAGGCGATGCTCAACCTGCATCCCGAGATCCCGGAATGGTTCTCGCGCTTCGAGCGCGTCGCCGAGATCATCAATCAGCACCAGGACGTGCTGACCGCCAAGCGCGCCTGCTGGCAGACCTATAAAAAGCGCGGCTACCCCGTCAAAGCCAACGACCTCACCAACACCTCACGCAACGCTGCGGGCTAAGCCCCGCCATGACGTCACCCCGCTTGCGGGGTTATACTTGTCGGCATTTTTCGCCACGGCCATGCGCCGTGCTGACCGTATTTCAAGAGCCGACCGACGCCCATGGACAAGACCTACCAACCCGATCAGATCGAAACCCGCTGGTATCAGCGCTGGGAAGACGCCAATCATTTCGCGCCCGCCGGCCAGGGCGAGCCCTACTCGATCATGATTCCGCCGCCCAACGTGACCGGCAGCCTGCACATGGGCCACGCCTTTCAGGACACCATCATGGATACCCTGATCCGCTGGCGGCGCATGCAGCAATACAACACGCTGTGGCAGGTAGGCACCGACCACGCCGGCATCGCCACGCAGATGCTGGTCGAGCGCAAGGTCGCGGCGGAAGACGGCAAGAGCCGCCACGACCTGGGGCGCGAGGCCTTCACCGACAAGATCTGGGAATGGAAGCACGAATCCGGCGGCCATATCACGCGGCAGTTGCGCCGCATGGGCGCCAGCGTCGACTGGTCGCGTGAGCGCTTCACCATGGACGACGGCTTCTACAAGGCGGTGCAGGAAGTCTTCGTGCGGCTGTTCGACGAGGGACTCATCTATCGCGGCAAGCGCCTGGTCAATTGGGATCCCACACTGCACACCGCGATCTCCGACCTGGAGGTCGAGAACAAGGACCAGCAGGGCCAGTTCTGGCATTTCCGGTATCCGCTCGCCGACGGCGTGACCACCGATGACGGTCAAGATCACCTCATCGTCGCCACCACGCGTCCCGAGACGCTGCTCGGCGACACCGGCGTGGCCGTCAACCCCGAGGACCCGCGCTACGCCTCGCTGATCGGCAAGTTCGTCGAACTGCCGCTGGTTGGGCGTCGCATTCCGATCGTCGCCGACGAGCATGCCGACATGGACAAGGGCTCGGGCTGCGTGAAGATCACCCCCGCCCACGACTTCAACGACTACGAGGTCGGTCGCCGCCAGCAACTGCCGCTGATCAACGTCTTCACCCCGGACGCCAGCATCCTGCCGCGCGCCGAAGCCTTCGATATCCAGGGCCGCCCGCTCGGCGAGATCGACACCGCCTTGCCGTCCGCCTACGTCGGGCTCGACCGCTTCGCGGCGCGCCAGGCCATCGTCGACGACATGCAGGCCGCCGGGCTGCTGGCGCAGATCGAAACCGTCAACAACACCCTGCCCTATGGCGACCGCTCCGGCGACGTCATCGAGCCACTCTTGACCGATCAATGGTTCGTGGCCGTCGAGGAACTGGCCAAGCCGGCCATCGCCGCGGTGGAGAACGGCGACATCGAGTTCGTGCCCAAGAACTACGAGAACATGTACTTCGCCTGGATGCGCGACCTCCAGGACTGGTGCATCTCGCGCCAACTGTGGTGGGGGCATCGCATTCCGGCCTGGTACGACGGTGATGGCAACGTCTATGTCGCGCGCAGCGCCGAGGAAGCCCGCGACAAGTACGGCCTCGCCGCCGACGCGGCCCTCACCCAGGACGAAGACGTGCTGGACACCTGGTTCAGCTCCGGGCTGTGGACCTTCGCCACCCTCGGCTGGCCCGAACAGACGCCGGAACTCGAGACCTTCCACCCGTCCAGCGTGCTGGTCACCGGTTTCGACATCATCTTCTTCTGGGTCGCGCGGATGATCATGATGACCCTGAAGTTCACCGGCGAGGTGCCCTTCAAGAAGGTCTACGTGCATGGCCTGGTGCGCGATGCCCAGGGTCAGAAGATGTCCAAGTCCAAGGGCAACGTGCTCGATCCCATCGACCTGATCGACGGCATCGACCTGGACGCGCTGATCGACAAGCGCACCGGCAACATGATGCAGCCGCAGAAGGCCAAGGCCATCGCCAAGGCCACCCGTGGCGAGTTCCCCGACGGCATCGAGCCCCACGGCACCGACGCGCTGCGCTTCACCTTCCTCTCGCAGGCGACCACCGGACGCGACATCAAGTTCGACATGGGCCGCCTGGATGGCTACCGCAACTTCTGCAACAAGCTGTGGAACGCCTCGCGCTACGTGCTGATGAACGCCGAGGGCGAGGACTGCGGCCTCGAGGGAGAAGTGGAGCTGTCGCTGGCCGACCGCTGGATCGTCTCGCGCCTGCAGCAGACCGAGGCGCAGGTGACCCGCGCGATGGAGGAGTTCCGCTTCGACCACGCCTCGCAGGCGCTCTACGACTTCGTCTGGAACGAGTATTGCGACTGGTACCTGGAACTCTCCAAGCCGGTGCTGTGGGACGACAACGCCACTGCCGCCGCCAAGCGTGGCACGCGCCGCACGCTGGTGCGGGTGCTGGAAACCGTCCTGCGCCTTGCGCATCCGATGATGCCGTTCATCAGCGAAGAGATCTGGCAACGCGTCGCGCCCCTTGCCGGCACCCATAAAGGCGGCGATGACTCGATCATGGCCCAACCCTGGCCACAGGCCGACCAGAGCCGCATCGACGAGAACGCCACGCGCGATATCGAATGGCTCAAGGGCGTGATCATCGCCGTGCGCAATATCCGCGCCGAGATGAACATCGCCCCCGGCAAGCCGCTCGAGGCACTGCTCACCAAGGGCGCAGAAGCCGATCACGAACGCCTGGAAGCCTATCGGCTGTTCCTCTCCAAGCTGGCCAAGCTCGAGAGCATTACTTGGCTCGACGATCCCGACCAGGCTCCGCTCGCCGCCACCCAATTGGTCGGTGACATGGAAGTGCTGGTGCCCATGGCGGGGCTGATCGACAAAGACGCCGAACTGGCCCGTCTGGCCAAGGAAATCGACAAGCAGGACAAGTTCATCGGCGGCATCGAGAAGAAACTCGGCAACGAGGGCTTCATCAGCAAGGCCCCCGCCGAGGTCGTCGAGAAAGAACGCGCCAAGCTCGCCGACGCCCAGGCCAGCCGTCAGCACCTCAGCGAGCAACGCGACAAGATCGCCGCGCTGTAAGCGCCGCTGTCACAACGTCGGGACAACGCCGGCGCAAACCGAAAACGCCCATGCGGTTCACACCGCATGGGCGTTTTCATGTCAGGGGCACGGCACATAAAAAAACCCGCGCCAGGGGGCTGCGCGGGTCGAGGCAGGGTACTACTAGGGGTGCATCGCGAAACGATGCAGGGATGGAACATCTGATGAGCACCAGATGCCGCTTACTTTATCCCTACGCGTCTCATGCCACCAATAAATTGTTAGCATGATAGCGATAGTTCTCTTCAATCCTTGTCGCGCGTCGCCGGTGCCCGAGGCGTGGCGCCTTCCGAGTCCCGCGCTTCCAGCAGCGTCCTCAGGGACGTAACCTCGGCGTTCAGGCTTTCGATCTGTCGGGAAAGATGCCGCATCATCTCGCGGTCCGCCTTGTGCTGTCGCGATTCATGCTCGCTGTCATCGGACACCACCAACGAGCCGATGTACGCCGCGAAACTCCCGAATAGCCCCACACCGCCGACCATGAGAAAGATCGCCACGACTCGGCCCAGGGTGGTGACCGGGTAATAATCGCCATAGCCCACCGTGGTCACCGTCACGAAGGCCCACCACAGCGCTTCCTCTGCGGTGTCGATGGGACTTTGTGGATGCGGTGACTCGACCAGCAACATGGTGATCGCCCCGAACGCCACCAGCAGCAACGTGGCCGTCGCCGCCGAAGCAAATACCCCCTCGGCACGATTGCGAAACAGAACCCGCCAGATCATGTGCAGGGATTTCAGCGCACGGATCACCCGCAGCATCTGCACGACACGGAACAATCGCGCCCCCTGGAAAGGCCCCGGCGGGATACAGGCCAGAAGGTCGAGCCACCCCCAGCGCATGTAGCGCCACTTGTCGGGAGCGGCACGCAAGCGCAGGCAGAAGTCCACGAAGAAGAACCCGCACACCACCCAGTCCATGTACGTTAGAAGGCGCGAGACTTCCGCGGGCAGGGTCAGGAAAAGATCCGCCAACAAGGCGCCAATCACATAGAACGACAGCACCAGCACGACGAGTTGAAAGGGCGTGATACGTTCCTGACTGACCGGCATACGAGTCTCCTTGGTGCCCGGATAGCTCATGGTGATGGACGCGATACGCCCTTTCCATTCTCGAGCATCGGCCACCGAGAGGCTACTGTAAGAGAAATGCCGAGCCCATGGGCCCGGCATTTTTCAACGTGCGGCAAGCGTTTAGCGGGCGATGGCCGCCGTACGCCGCTCGAGCCAGTCGCGGGCCTCGCCGTCGACCTTGGGCATCAGGCGTTGACGAACCTCGTCATGGTAGGCGTTGAGCCAGGCGATTTCCGCATCATCGAGCAGCGCAATATCGATGGCTCGGGTATCGATGGGGCACAGCGTGAGCGTCTCGAAGTGCAGGAACTCGCCGAAGTCGCTGGGCTGAGCCGAACGATTGACCACTAGGTTCTCGATGCGCACGCCCCACTGCCCCGGCCGATAGACGCCCGGCTCGATCGAGGTAATCATACCGGGTTGCATGGCTGACTGCGGCGTCGGCGATGCGTACCACGCGATCACCTGCGGCCCCTCGTGGACATTCAAGAAATAGCCAACACCGTGCCCGGTGCCATGCCCGTAGTCGATGCCCGCGGCCCACAGCGGCGCGCGGGCGATGGCGTCCAGTTGCGGCGATGGGATGCCACGCGGGAACTGGGCACGCGACAGCGCGATGGTGCCCTTGAGCACCTGGGTGAAATCGCGCCGGTGCGCCGCGTCGATCTCGCCCACCGGCACCACACGGGTGATGTCGGTGGTACCGCCCAGATATTGGGCCCCCGAGTCGATCAGCAGCAAACCATCGCCCTCGATCACGGAATGCGCCGCCGGAGTAGCGTGATAATGCGGCAGCGCGCCGTTAGCATTGAAGGCGGCGATGGTCGCGAAACTCCGCGAGACGAAGCCGTCGCGCTCAGCGCGTGCGGCGGTGATACGCTCGTCGACGTTCAGCTCGGTCACCGCCTCGTCGCTGGCCAATGCGTCTTCCAACCAGGCGAAGAACGCGCATAGCGCGGCACCGTCTTCCTCCATGGCATGGCGCACATGCGCGATGTCGCGGTCGCTCTTGCGGCTCTTGGCAAGCGTGCTCGGTTGGAAGGCCTCGACGACGGTCACGCTCTCCGGCACGGCCTCCGTCAGCGCCAGGCTGACCCGCGCCGGATCGACCAACAGGCGCGCGTCGGCAGACAGCCCCGCGAGACGCTCCGCCACCAACGCGTAGTCGGCAACATCGATGCCGTCGTCGGCGAGTTCGCCGACCAAGGCGTCATCCAATTTGCCCGGAGCGACGAACAAGGTTGCGCGCGTCGCCTCGACGAGCAGATGCGACAGGAAAACCGGATTGAAGTCGACATCCGATCCGCGCAGATTGGTCAGCCAGGCGATGTCGTCGAGGGTCGACACCAGATGCGTATCGGCGCCTTGAGCCTCCATTTCCTGACGCAACGTCGCCAGCTTATCGCGCCGTGAGATGTCCACGTAAGCGCTCGGGTGGGCACGCACCGGCGCCTCAGGCAACGCAGGGCGGTCCGGCCAGATGGCATCGAGCAGATCCCGATGGCCTTCCCAGCGGATTCCCTTCGGCGCCAGATGCGCCTCCATCTGACGCACGCTGGCCGCCGACACCACGGCGCCGTCGAAGCCCACCGTGGCGCCCTCCGGAAGCTGCTCGGCAAGCCACTGCTTGGGGTGCTGCGCCTGGCCGGGCTGGAGTTTCATCAACTCGATGCCGCTGCCGGCCAACTGCTGCTCCGCCTGTACCCAGTAGCGACTGTCCACCCATAGACCGGCCGCCTGCTGGGTGATCACCAGCGTGCCCACCGAACCATCGAAGCCCGAAAGCCAAGCGCGACCTTGCCAGTGATGCGGCAGATATTCGGAACTGTGTGGGTCGGACGATGGCAGCCACCAGGCGTCGACGGCCTGTTCACGCATGGTATCGCGCAGCGCGGCCAGGCGGGCGGCGGGTGTTTGGGGAGATTCACTCAGCGGCATGACTCAGGCTCCGGTGGTGGCATTAGAAGACGAAGCACCGGCGGGATCGACGGTGGGATTACCCTTCAGCATACGCTTGATGAACGGCGTCAGCAGCGCCAACACGATGGCACATAGCACCAACGCCACCGCGCAGCGACCGAATAGCTCTGGTAACTGTTCCAGCTCTTCGGCATTCACATGCCCACCGATCAGCCCGGCGACCAGGTTCCCCAGCGCCGAGGCGGTGAACCACAACCCCATCAATTGACCGCGCAGCTTGGTCGGCGCCAACGCGCTCATGGTTGAAAGCCCCACCGGGCTCAGACACAGCTCGCCGATCGTCAACAGCAGCAAGCTGGCGGTAATCCACAGCGGCGAGACCTGATCGATCCCACCGGCCACGCGCATCGCGGCGAACATCATCAAGGCAAAACCACCGGCCGCGAACAAGAGGCCGAGGATGAATTTCACTGGGCTGCCGGGCTCCAGACGGCGGCGGCCGAGTGCCGGCCACAGCCAGCCGAAGAGCGGCCCCAGCAGTATGATGAAAACCGGGTTGAACGACTGAAACCACACAGTGGGAATTTCCCAGCCAAACAACATGCGGTCGGTATAGTCATGCGCGAACAGATTGTAGGACGTCGGCTGTTGCTCGAAGGACGCCCAGAAAAACGCCGCCGCCATGATCAGGATGAAACACACGACGATGCGCGCCCGCTCCTGCTTATCGAGCCCGTTAAAACCGAAGAGAAAGACGAAATAGCCAAGCGCACAGACGATGATGATCGTGGTCATGGCCTCGGCGATCACCACGGCGTTCAAGGTGATCACGCCGTTTGCCACCAGCGCGATGAAACCCGCCAGCGCGATCGCCAATCCGGCGACGTAATACCCCACGCCGCGACGGTGTACGGACGGCGCATCCCAACTGGCGGCGCGGCCCCGCAGGCTGTCGGCGCGGCGCATGGAGGGAATGGCCGACAAACGAAAGATCAGCAAGGCCACCAACATGCCAAGCCCACCGATGCCGAAGCCCCAGTGCCAGCCGTACTCGCGCATCAGCAAGCCAGTGAATAGCGGGGCCAGCAAGGCGCCGATGTTGATGCCCATATAGAAGATGGCGAAACCGCCGTCGCGACGCACGTCACCCTGGTCGTAGAGGCTGCCCACCATGACCGAGATGCATGACTTGAACAGCCCCGAGCCGATCACGATCAGCACCAGCCCGATGAAAAACCAGGTCGCGCCCCAGACGGCAGAAAACGCGATAGAAAGATGGCCCAAAGCAATGAGGACCGAGCCGTACCAGACGGCGCGTCGCTGGCCCAGCCAGTTGTCCGCCAGCCAGCCGCCGGGCAAGGCCGACAAATAGACGGCGCCCGCGTAGATACCGACGATGGCCGAGGCCGTTTCACGCGTGAAGCCCAACCCACCCTCGAAGACCGTGGCGGCCATGAACAGTACGAGAAGCGGGCGAATACCGTAGTAGGAAAAACGCTCCCACATTTCGGTGAAAAATAACGGCCCCAGCGCCCGCGGGTGACCGGCGAAACCCCGGTCCTCTTGGGAGCGGGGCGATGCTACATCCGTGTTAGAGCGCATTGGAGTATCTGCCTCGTTGAGAACTTTCAGGTTGTGCCCGACGATCGCCATGCCTTGTGAGCGCGCGGCGAAACAAAACGGCGATGGCACGTATGCCATCGCCGGAGGCGGACTATAAAGTTTCCACGCGAATGATCAATACCCAACTTTTGTCGTACTAACCATTCACCGAGTTATCGTGAGCACGAAAAGTAACAATGTGTTTCCAGCACAGTTCATCGCGAGGCATCGTCCTCTTGCATCCATTGTGCCCAAATGGCGCGAACTCGGCGGCGATGATCGTCGATATCGGCGATCTCGACCTGGCTCCCGGCCTTGGCCAGCGAGGCACGATGGCTGATGCCGCGATAGGTGAGGTATGCCTCGCGCAGTTCGCGTGCCTGATCGGCGGGAAGGCGGCCGCTTTCCTCCAGCGTTTCGAGAATGCGCATGTTATCGCTGAAGGCGAGCATTTCCGGCGCTTCATCGCCCAGCCGCAGCACCGCGTATTGGCAGAGGAACTCGATATCCACCATGCCACCGGGATCCTGCTTGAGATGAAACGTTCCCTGGCGGCCGGCCTGATCGCTGCTACCCAGGTGGTTGCGCATCTTGCGGCGCATGGCGACGACCGAGTCGCGCAGTTTTTCAGGCTCGCGTGGCTGCCCCAGCACTTCTCGGCGCACCACCTCGAACCGCTCGCATAACGCCGCATTGCCCGCAATGGCGCGAGAGCGCACCAGCGCTTGATGCTCCCAGGTCCAGGCTTGTTGGTGCTGATAGTCGGCGAAGGCGTCGAGCGTCGTCACCAGTAGCCCTGCGTTACCCGAAGGACGCAGGCGCATGTCCACCTCGTACAGCGCGCCGCTGGGCGTCATGGCCGTCAGCAAATGGATGACGCGCTGACCGAGACGCGTAAAGAAAACCGCATTATCGAGGGCCTTGGCACCGTCGGTGGCGCCCTTGGGGTCGGCATCGTGCAAAAACACCAGGTCCAGGTCCGAACCATAGCCCAATTCGATGCCCCCCAGCTTGCCGTAACCGATGATCGCGAAATTGGCCTCGTCGCTCTCGCGCTCGCCGGGATGGCCCGAGGGGCGGCCGTACTTGCGCGTCACCTGCTTCCAGGCCATCGCCAGTACCTGTTCGAGAATCACTTCGGCGATGAAGGTGAGGTAATCGCTGACCTTCATCAGCGGCCGCGCGCCGACGATATCCGAGGCCGCGACGTGCAGTACCTGGGCATGCTTGAAGATACGTAGCGCGTCGAGCTGGCCTTCTTCGTCATCCTCAGGCACCCGCGCCAATGACTGGCGCAGTTCATCGGCGAGTTCGTCCTTGTCGGCGGGCGAATAGAGTGTGGCGGGATGCAGCAATTCGTCGAGCAGCACGGGATGGCGCGCCAACTGCTCGGCGATCCACGGACTCGCAGCGCACAGCCGAATCAACTGACGCAGCGCATCGGGATTCTCGCGCAGCAATGCCAGGTACGCGGTCCGCCGTAGCACTGCCTCGATCAGCGGCAATACGCGCTCGAGCGCGACATCCGGCGCGTGACTCTCGCTGACGGCCTCGAGCAGCAGCGGCATCAAAGCATCGAGACGCTCGAAACCGATACGTTGCATGGTCGCCACGGCGCGCGAACGATGCAAACCAGCAAGCCGCTTGAAGGTGGCCTCGGGCGTCTCGAAACCCAGCGTCGTCAGCGTCTCGCGGGCTTCCGCCAAGGTCAGCTCCTCACGCCACAGCGCGCCCAATTCCTCATGAGAGGCGTCCTCGGCGGTGTTCCGCTCATCGTCTTCTTCCTCGGGCGGCGCGATGACGGCGTCGAAATGTTCACGCACCCGCCCTCGCGCCTCGTCCAAACGCGCCACGAGCGCCGGCCAGTCGGCCATGTCGAGCGCCAACGCCAAGCGCTCGCGCCCCAAGCTATCTTCCGGCAGGGTCTGGGTCTGGCGGTCCTTCTGGGCCTGCAAGGCATGCTCGAGATCGCGCAGAAAAGCGTAATCGCTGCGCAGGGCATCGGTCACCTCGCCCGGCAGAAGCTCCAGGTCCGTCAGACAGCGCAGCGCCGCCGCCAGCGAGGTCAGTTGAAGCTCGGTATCGCGCCCACCACGGATCAACTGAAACGCCTGGACCACGAACTCCACCTCGCGGATACCGCCAGAGCCGAGCTTGATGTTGTCGGCCATGCCCTTGCGTTTGACCTCGCGATTGATGAGTCGCTTCATCTCGCGCAGCGATTCGATGGCGCCAAAATCCAGGTACTTGCGATACACGAACGGCCGCAGCGAGGCGAGCAGCTCGGCGCCCGCTTCGAGATCGCCAGCCACCGGACGCGCCTTGAGCATGGCGTAGCGTTCCCACTCGCGCCCCTGATCCTGATAGTAGCTGGCCAGCGTGGCAAAGTTGCCGACCAGCGGCCCACCATCGCCGAGTGGGCGCAAACGCATGTCGACACGGAACGCCATGCCTTCGTCGGTCACCGCGTCCAACGCACCGATGAGTTTCTGGCCCAGCTTGGTGAAATATTCTTGATGCGAGAGTGTCCGCCGACCGCCTTCGGTCTCGCCCTCTTCGGCGAAAGCGAAGATCAAGTCGATGTCCGAGGATAGATTGAGCTCGCCCGCACCGAGTTTGCCCATGCCCAGCACCACCAAGCGTTGCGGTGTGCCGTCAGTCCGGAGAGCCGGCCGTCCCCAGCGCGGCGCATAGTGGTGCTCGAGCCAGCTCAGCGCCCCGTCGAGGCAGACCTCCGCCAGGCTGCTGACATCACGTGCGGTGCCCCACATGCCAGCCTCACCGCCCTGACCGCGCGGCGCGCGGCATAGATCACGCCACACGATGCCCAGCATGCGCAGCCGCCGGAAACGGCGTATCGCGGCCTGCATGGCCGCCTCATCTTCGGCGGCTTCGAGGCGCTCGGCGAGTTCCGCCTCCCAGGCCTCGCGCGGCGGCGACTCATCCAGTTCGCCCTCGGCATCCAGCACCGGTAACCAGCCTGGGTCGCGCGCCAGCGTCTCGGTGGCGAAATCGGAAAGCGCTACGACCCGCGCCAGTTCGGCGCGGCGCACGTTCGAGAGCGCCAGCCAGGTAGCACTCGGCATCTCGTCGGCATCAACATCCGCTTCGCTCGACGACCGCTTCGCCTGAGCGACACGATCGGCCAGGCACAGCGCATCGTCGAGCCGCTCGGTGGCTTCACCCAGCGCCTCGTGCAACGGTGCGGGAATATCGGCGTCGGGTAGGAATCCTTCGGGCAGGGCCATGACACTCTCCTGGAACGTCCCGGCACTCGACGCCGGGCAAGCATGATGGCCCCAGCTTAGCGGAGCCGCTCGCTTGGAAGCTACAGGCAAGCGCCCCTCATCGCCGCCACGGCAAACCACGCTCGGCGGCGGCGATGAACGCCTCGGCGTTGCGGCGCGGCGATGACGTGATCAGGCTAATACCGACGAACAGCACGCACGCCACCGGCAACGCCCAGATGCCCGGTGGCCAGCCTAGTGGCTTGGCGCCGGTGATATACAGCGCCACGACCCAGGCGCCACCGCCGAGGATGCTCGCCAGGGCGCCCGCCGCACTGCCGCCCCGCCAGAAGAAGGCGCCGATAAGCGCCGGTACGGTGACGACCAGGCCAGTCGAAGCGGCGACCGAGAGCACCGCGATCAGGTCGAGGCGCAATTCGGCGAAGGCCAGCGCCAACAGCGCGATCAGCGGCAACACGGCCTTGCCGACCCACAGTTGGCGGCGTTCGTCGCTTCCTTGGCGGGCCACCGCGTAGACATCCCGCGACAGCATCGACGAGAGCGTCAGCATGATCGAGTCGATGGTCGAGACCGCCGCCGCCAAGATGCCGACCATCACCAGCACGCCGAGTAACGGCGGCACGTGCGCGGAGGCCAACAAGGTCGGCGTGGCAAGGTCCGAATTTTCCAGCTCGGGGAAGGCAATCAGCGCCGAAAAGCCCCATAGCACCGAGACGGCAGTATAGACCAAGCCGAAGCACAGAAAGCCCAACAACATGCGGCGCATGGCCTGGAGCGAAGCCGGCATGAAGAGGCGCTGGCTGACTTGAGGGTTGGAAAGGCTGAAGAAGAACCACGGAATCGTCAGGCCGAGGAAGGTCACCGGCGTGAACAGGCCCGAGCCCGGCACGGTAAGCGCCTCGGGATGCTCATCGGCGAGGGTCGCGAACAGCGTCTCGAAACCGCCCAGCGAGGCCACCACCAGCAGCGCCACGGCCGTCGAGGCGACGATCATCAATAGCGCCTGCAGCGCATCGGTCCACATCACCGAGCGAATCCCGGCGATGAAGGTGAATACCAACGCCAGCACGGTGGCGACCGCCACGCCGGTGGTGAAGCCGATCGCACCGTCGGTCATACCGCTCAGCAGATACCCCACGCCCGCCAGTTGCACCGCCGCATAAGGGATCAAAAACAGGCTGCTGACCAGCGCCGTGGCGACGGCCACGCCGCGATTCGCGTAGCGGTGTCCCAGCATCTCGCTGGGTGTGACGAAACCGAATGCCTTGCCCACCGCCCAGAAGCGCGGCCCGAAGATGGCTACCAACGAGACCCCGGCGAAGTAGACGATTTCAAAGCCCAACGCACCGACGCCACCGGCGTACGTCAGCCCCGCCAGCCCCACCATCATGAAGGCACTGTAGGTCGTCGCGCTGTAGCTGAGCGCCGACACCAATCCGCCCATGCGCCGCCCGCCAAGGAAATAGTGCGCCATGTCGGTCGCCCCACCGGGAACACGCTCGCGCGAGCGCCATGCCACCCCTAACGCGACGACGACATACACCAGCACCGACGTCCACACGAGCGTCGACGACATGCTCACTTCTCCTTGAAATCGGCGGTGACGAGCAGGTTGAGACCGATCACGGCGAGACCGACCAGCCCCCAGAAGAGCATACTGCCGTACCAGGCCTGAACATCACGCAGCAGGGTATAGGGGACAATCACGGCAGCCACCACCAGCACGCCGAGCAATCCAAAACCGACGCGTCGGAACATGGGGCACCTCGCATGAGGGTCGAATGTGGAAAAACCGATCCCGTCGACAGTACGGGTCAGCCAAGGAATTTCTGCCAGGCCAGCAAGATCCAGGTCAGGCCCGCCATGATCAGTGAGATCATCACCGCCGCCGATCCGATATCCTTGGCCCGACCGGACAGCTCGTGATGCTCGGGGCCGATGCGATCGACCACGGTTTCCACTGCGCTGTTGAGCAATTCCACGATCAGCACCAGCGCACAACTGCCCACCAGCAGCAGCCATTCCACTGGCGTAGCGCCGATCCACCACGCCAAGGGCAAGAGTACCACGCAGATGCCGACCTCCTGGCGAAACGCCGTTTCATTGCGAAACGCGGCGCGCAGTCCCTTGAGCGAATAGTGCGTGGAGTCGGTCAAGTGACGCAAGCCGGTGGTCTGGCGGGATTTCATCGCGCTTTTTCCTCAGTGAAGGAGTTCTCGATGGCCGATCACGCAACGGCCAGGACGGTAACGCACACGGCGACTTGAGATGGTAACAAAGGGGTAGCCCCAGGCAACGCCACGCGAATGACGGACGGTATCCCGCAAAAGTCTCGTTGTCGACACTCGTGGCTCAACGCTAGGCTAATAATCTCGCGCTCGCCGCAGCGCCTTCACCCGAATTCGCAGGAGTCCTCCATGCCCCGTGCACTCATGCTCCACGACGACGCTCCCCGCGCCCGCCTCGAAATGCTCGATGAAAGCCAGCTACCGGAACGCGCAGTGCATGTCGCAATCGATTATTCGGACCTCAATTACAAGGACGCCATGGCGGTCACCGGCCAGGGCAAGATCGTGCGCGACTATCCCTTGGTGCCAGGGATCGATTTCGCCGGCACGGTAACGGATTCCACGGATACGCGCTTCGCCGCCGATGACCGCGTCATCCTTACCGGCTGGGGCGTCGGCGAGCGTCATTGGGGCGGTTTCGCCGAATCCATGCGTGTCGATGCCGACTGGCTAGTGCCCTGCCCGCAACCGCTGAGCACGCGTCAGGCAATGCTCTTCGGCACCGCTGGACTCACCGCCATGCTCAGTGTCATGCGACTGAAAGACGCGGGGCTTGGTCCCGGCGATGGACCGGTCGTAGTGACCGGCGCCAGCGGCGGCGTGGGAAGCTGGGCCGTGTCGATCCTCGCCCATGAAGGTTTCGAGGTTCACGCCATCACCGGCAAGCCCGAGCAGAATGCCTGGCTCGAGGCGCTGGGTGCCCACGCCATTCTGCCCCGCGCCGACTTCGAATCACGCGGCCGGCCGCTGGAATCGACGCAATGGGCGGGCGCCGTGGATACCGTCGGTGGCCAGATCCTGGCTAACCTCCTGGCGCAAATGCGCTACTCAGGCAAGGTCGCCGCCGTGGGGCTGGCGGGCGACGCCGCACTACCGACCACGGTGATGCCGTTCATCCTGCGCGGCGTATCGTTGCTCGGTGTGGACAGCGTGTATATCCCCTTCGAGCGGCGCCGCGCGGCATGGCAACGCATCGCCGCCCTGCCCAACGCCCTGCTGTCGCACATGCAGGTCGAGGAGATCGGCCTCGACGACGTGGCCGACCGAGCCCAGGCCATGCTCGAAGGCCGCACCCACGGGCGCGTGCTCATCGACCCACGGCGCTAACGGGCATGATCTCTCAGTGGGCCTCGATCATCTCCGTCAAATCCGCCGCCACCAGGGGCAATACCTGCCGCCAGGCGAGATACGGCGTTTGCGAGGTGCCGTTGACCAGTACCGCGAAGCTGCCCCAACGCCCGGTTTGGGTACGGAAATAGCCGGCCACCGCACGCACCGTAACCGGCTCGTTGAGCGTGCCGGTCTTGAGCATGACGCTCTGCTGGAAGGTGTCGCTGCCTCGGCGAATGAAATGCATGGGCCCGTTGGTCGGCAGTTGCAGGCCGGCCACAAAGGTCGGAAACAGCGCCGAGCGCTGATACATCGCTGACAACAAGGCATTGAGATCACGCGCCGAGACACGGTTCTCGGGGGTCAGGCCACTGCCGCTGGCGAGCGTCGGGACGCCGTGGCCCGGTAGCTCCTGAGCGAAACGCATCAGGGCGTTACCGGCGTCCTGTAACTCGGCACGCGGCTTGGCGACGAGATCCAGTGCCAGGGTATCGGCCATGAAGTTATTGGAATAATTGAGCATGCGCAGCAGCAATTCCTGCAATGGCTTGCCATCCACCGCCGCCAAGCGCTTGGCAGTGGTCGGCGGCGGTGTCGTGCTGGTTGCGTAGCCCTTGACCTCGACGCCTGCCTGCCCGAGCAACGCCATCAAGGTCTTGGCGGTTTGTTCGGCGGGATCGGAACTGCCGCGATAGATTTCGCGCGAGTAGCTATCGCGTGCGATCTGACCACTGACACGCAATGTGTCGCCGCGCTCGCTGCTGATGCGCTCGGCACTCAGGCGCGAGTCCCTACCGTGCGCTACGGTCTTGACCTGATTATCGAGGCGTATGAGAGGTGTCACCGTCGCGCAATCGCTAATGGCGGCCGCGTCGCCCACAGCCGCGCCAGGCTTGACCCGATTACACCAACTGCCGTAATTCACCGCCGCCGATGACAATGAGGCACTATAGGCATTGTCGGAGCGCGTGCGCGCCTCGCAGCGGTCGGTGGTCACACAGGTCACCGGACCGAAGCGCCATTGGCTAACCACCAATTGGCCATCGACGGCACGCACGCCGCGTTCGCGCAAGCGCTGCACCAGGCGCCATAGGTTTTCGCTGGTCAGGGCCGGATCGCCGCCGCCGTCGAGAACCAGGTCGCCATGCAGCACGCCCTGGGCATCGACATTGCCGGTGGCCATCAACTGCGTGGTGAAACGATGCTGCGGTCCCCAACGGTCGAGGCTCGCGGCGGCGGTGTAGAGCTTGGTCACCGAGGCCGGAGATAGCCGCCGTGTGGGGTGCATCGCACCCAGGCTTTCGCCGCTCCCCAACAGCTGCGCCTGTGCGCCGATCACGAAGCCCTTGTCGGCCAACGTGGCAAGATTATCGAAGCCCTCGGCCTGTGCCGCCAACGGCAAACTCATCAAAACTAGAAGCGCGAGCACACGACGTCCGGCACGCTGCGAGGAGCGCCAACGCCGGTAATGAAACAGCTTACTCAGCATGAGATTTTTCCTTCCCTGGACGAACGTACATCGTCCGCCAGGCTAGCAGGGCTCCTAATCGAGTGCGATAGCGACATAAGAGCGCGTATTAGGCACGTTGCTGATAGCGCCTAATGCGCGGACATACGCGAAAACACCTGAATGATGGCAACCCCGGCGATGATCATTCCTAGACCGAGAATCGCGGGCAGATCGGGTTTTTCGCCATACACCACCACCCCGATCAATGTCACCAGCACGATGCCAAGTCCCGCCCAGAACGCATAGGCGATGCCCACCGGCAAGTCGCGAAGCGCCAGCGTGAGCATATAAAACGCCAATGCATAGCCCACGACGACGGTCACGCTCGGCCACAGGCGAGTGAATTCCTGGGACGCCTTGAGCGCGCTGGTGGCCACGACCTCGGCGATGATCGCGATGGCCAAAAATACATACACCATAATCGGTCTCCTGAAAGCCCGTGCTGCCTGATCCGCTAGGTGGGCAACAACGCGGGACGGTGCGCCAGCGTCACCGTCAGTCGCCATAGTGGTTGGCCGCTGGCGTGGTATTTGTGTTCGAAAGGCGTGAGATACTCACCCGATGGCTCGCAGGGCTCGAGATACGGTTCGCGCCCCGTGGCTTGCGCCAGCGCCAAGGCCAATTCCTCGAGATAGAGCCGCCAGTTGGAGCGCGCTTCCAGTTCGCCGCCGAGCCCCGCCAGGGCCGGAAACACCGGGTGGCCGTGCCAGCGCATCTTGAGATGCGCTGGCTTGGGATACGGATTGGGATAGAGCAGATAATGACGTGCCGGCTGCCATCCTTCTTGTAGCGCCAAACGCCAGAAATCCACCAGGTCGGCACGTATCAGCAAGGCATTGTCGGGCAGTTCGCCGTGCTCCCGGGAAAGACGGTCGGCGCTGCGATCGATGCCGATCACCGCATGATCGGGAAAACGCGCGGCCAGACGTCGGGTGGAAAGCCCTACGCCACAGCCCGCGTCGAGAATCAGCGGCTTGTCCTGCTCATGGAGCCATGTTCGCGCCGCGCCGAACGCTATGCGCGTGTGCGATGCCAACGGCTTTTGCCAGGGATGCGTCAGCGCTCGCGACACACGCCGCGAGAGATCCTCATGCGGCGCGGTCTGCTGGGTGACGATGGCACGGGAGTTGGCATGCATGGGCGACTCTATAAACGACTGAACGAAACGCCATTCTAGCAGACTGCCCAGGCTGACCGAGCGTCACGACATCCCCCTTGGAGGATCGTAATTGGCGGCGTTTCCACTTTATCGGACAGTGTTCGCATGACGTCGCTCGCACCCGGGTGCTATCATTCCCAGACTCATTAAGACGCCACGCGCCCTGTCTATCTCCTATATCGCGCGGGAGGGCGCTACATATCCGGCCGACGCGTGCCGGTCATGAATCATGACGCATCGTCATCCACAGCATTACGAGGAACGCGGCTTGTCACAGTTACCGGTGATCGTCGGCATGGGCGGTGTTAACGCCGCCGGCAGAACCTCGGGCCACCAAGCTTATCGCCGAACGATTCTCGACGCTTTGCCCGATACCCTTCAGGCACAAACCATTCTCGCCCTGGCCGCCATGATGCAGCTCGTTTCGCGCGTAGAAAGCGGCGGCTGGCAGGACCCTCAAGGCGAGATTCTCGACGACGCCGATGTTGTCGCACGCTATCGCCAACATGTGCTCGATCATACCCTGATTCGCCGCATCGAGGACGAACGCTTCGGCAGCGAAGGCATTCCCGCCAATCGCGCCGCACAACTCAATCTCGATACCGAGCTGACCTTTCGCGTGCGCCGTCGCCAGCTTCCCAACGACGTGCCGGCCACCTGGCAGGTACGCGAGATCGACAAACGCATGGTCGAGGTCGTTGTCCCGCCGGGCGCGCTGGACGTGCTGCTCCCCGAACGTCGCAGCGCTCAGGTACGCTCGGCCGGGCAACTACCCAGCGGATTTTCGCCGGACACGCTGTATCGCAGCGTGCACCATCCGCGCGGCTTGGCGATGACGATCTTTGGCGCCTCCGACTGTCTCGGCCAGAGCGGTCTCGACTGGGCGGCGCTGCGCAACCGTCTCGATCCGGACGCCATCGCCGTGTACGCCGGGAACTCCATCGGCCAGCTCGACAATGAAGGCTGGGGCGGTCTGCTACAAAGCTTCGTCAGCGGTGCGCGCGCCACCTCCAAGCAGATGCCGCTGGGTTACGGGCAAATGCCCGCCGACTTCCTCAACGCCTATGTGCTGGGCAGCGTCGGCGCTACCGGCGCAGCACTCGGCGCCTGCGCCAGCTTTCTGTACAACCTGCGCCTGGGCCTCGAGGACATTCGCAGTGGCCGGCGCCGGGTGGTGATGGTGGGCACCAGCGATGCCCCGATCACCCCGGAGATCGTCGAGGGCTTCCGCACCATGGGGGCGCTTGCCGACGATGAAAGCCTCAAGGCACTCGATGCCCTCACGCTGCTCACCGACAGTGACTATCAGCGCGCGTGCCGCCCCTTCGCGCGCAACTGCGGCTTCACCATCGCCGAGTCGACCCAGTTCCTGCTGCTGATGGATGACGCATTGGCTCTGGAAACCGGCGCACAGATCCTCGGCGCCGTGCCGGGTGTCTTCGTCAACGCCGACGGCTGGAAGCGTTCGATCTCCGCACCGGGCATCGGCAATTACATTACCCTGGCCAAGGCGGTCAGTCTTGCCAGCGATATGCTCGGCGAGGAGACGGTGCGCCAGCGCAGCTATCTACATGCGCACGGCACCAGCACGCCCAAGAACCGCACGACCGAGTCGCATGTGTTCGACATGGTGGCGCGCGCGCATGGCATCGAGTCGTGGCCGGTGACCGCCGTCAAGGCCTTCGTCGGTCACTCACAAGGCGGCGCGGCGGGCGATCAGATGGCCAGCGCACTGGGTTCCTTCGCCCACGGCATCCTTCCCGGCATCTTCACCCTCGATGCGGTGGCCGATGATGTCTTCGCCGAGCGCCTGCGTTTCTTCCGCGACCCGATTCCTTTCGAGGCCGATGCGGCTTTCATCAATGCCAAGGGATTCGGCGGCAATAACGCCACCGGCCTAGTCATTTCGCCAGCCGCCACCGAGCGCCTACTGACCCAGCGCCACGGCCAGCGCGCGATCGACGACTGGAAGCAGCGTCGCGAGACGACCCTAGCCGCTTCCGAGGCATACCTGGCGACATCCGACAGCGGCCACTTCGACGTCACCTACCGCTTCGGCGAAGGCGTTCTCGAAGGACCGGAACTCTCGATGACGCGCGACACGCTGCATATCCCTGGCTTCGATCAGCCGGTCTCGCTGGCGGTCGACAACCCCTACGGCCGACTGTAATAGGCTCGCCCAAGGCTGGCGACACGATTGCCGCCAGCCTTGGGCAACCACTACCCTGTTGGTATCTCGGCACAGGATGTATCCATGAATATCGTGGTCTACCCCGGCACCTTCGACCCCGTCACCCATGGTCATTACGACCTGATCGAGCGCGCCGCACGCATGTTCGACAAGGTCGTGGTGGCGGTGGCCGCGAGTCCACGCAAGCAGCCCGCATTGTCGCTGGCGACCCGCGTCGCACTGATCGAAGAGATTACCGCCGACCTCGACAACGTCACGGTCGTCGGCTTCAGCGGGTTGCTGACACAGCTGCTGGATCAACAAGGGGCACGCATCATCCTGCGGGGATTGAGAGCGGTATCCGATTTCGAATATGAGTTACAATTAGCCAATATGAATCGGGCCCAGGCACCGCATATCGAGAGCTTGTTCCTGACGCCCGCGATAGAAAACTCGTATATTTCTTCCACCATCGTGCGCGAGATCGCGCGTCTCGGGGGAGATGTCTCCAAGCTCGTGCACCCCTGCGTGGTCGATGCACTGAGCCGGCATTTCGCCTCAGACCCCTCGTCGCCCGATGCGCAGTAGAGGACACTTCCATGGCCCTGATGATCACCGATGAGTGCATCAACTGCGATGTCTGCGAACCCGAGTGCCCCAATGGCGCCATTTCCCCGGGTGAGGAGATTTACGTCATCGACCCCAACTTGTGCACCGAGTGCGTCGGTCATTTCGACGAGCCCCAGTGTCAGCAGGTGTGCCCGGTCGACTGCATTCCCCTCGACCCCGAGCGCAGCGAAACCCACGACCAGCTCATGCACAAGTATCGGCTGATTACCGCCGCCTGAGCGCGGCCATGCACGATACATAGCGTCGACGGCCCACGAGGTCCGTCTCCGCTCCCCTCCGTTCTTTTCATGTCTCGCAGGCTGCTCGCCAGGCGTAAACGTCCAACACAAACAACGGAATCCCGTGTCCACTTCACGCTCTTCGACACGCATCTGGCCACTCGCCTGGCCGATCATTCTTTCCAACATTACCGTGCCATTGCTGGGCCTGGTGGATACCGCCGTGGTCGGGCACCTGTCGGATTCGCGCTACATGGCCGCCGTAACCCTCGGCGCCACGCTGTTCAGCTTTCTCTACTGGGGATTCGGCTTTCTGCGCATGGGCACCACCGGTTTGACCTCTCAAGCCATGGGACGCGAGGACGACAGCGACATACGCAACCTGCTGGGACAATCGTTATTGCTGGCATTGGGTATCGGCGCGATCTTGATCCTGCTCGCCGAACCGCTCATCAGCTTCGGCCTTTACTTGCTCGACGGCAGCGAGGCCGCCATGTCACTGGCGGCGAGCTATGCCCATATTCGCATCCTCTCGGCTCCGGCGGTGATGGCCAATTACGCGATTCTCGGCTGGTTCCTGGGCCAGCAGAATTCGCGGGTCACGCTGGCGATCATGGTGCTCACCAATAGCGTCAACATCGCACTCGACCTGTTGTTCGTGGTCGGGCTGGGAATGACCAGCGACGGCGTGGCCTGGGCCACGGTCATCGCCGATTACACCGCGCTGGCCGTCGGCCTGTGGCTAGTGGCGCGTCAACTGAAGCTGCTCAAGGGGCACTTTCTGCGCCAGCGATTGCTGCGACTTGCTGCCTACTCAGAACTGTTCCAGGTCAACCGGCACTTGTTCGTGCGCACGCTGGGGCTGCTGTTCGCCATGGCCTTCTTCACCGCCCAAGGTGCCAGTCAGGGCGATACGGTGCTCGCCGCCAACGCCGTGCTGATGCAGTTCATCATGATTACGTCTTACGCGTTGGACGGCTTCGCCCATGCCGCCGAGGCCTTGACCGGCCGCGCCGTGGGACGCCGTGACTGGCCGCTATTCGGGGCCTCGGTGCGCGCCGCCGCGCGGTTCTCGCTGATGACCGCCGGCGTCGCCATGGCGGCATTCTTTTTCGGTGGCGACTACTTGATTGCCCTGCTCACCGACCTGCCGGACGTGCGCGCCACGGCGGGGGACTATCTCCCCTGGATGGTCGTCATGCCGGCCATCGCGGTGTGGAGTTACCTGCTCGATGGTGTCTTCATCGGTGCCACCGCGACCCGCGAAATGCGCGATACCATCCTGTTGGCGCTCGCCGCCTACCTGCCGGTGTGGTGGTTCACGCAACCGCTGGGCAATCATGGCCTGTGGCTCGCCTTCACCGTCTTCACCCTGGTGCGTTCGGCAAGCCTCGCCGGTGTCTACCTACACTATCGGCGAACGCGCTGGACAAGCGCCGTGCCGCCCAGTTGCGACCAAGGGATACAGGACCAAGGTTGAGTAATAGGAGATCCTCTTGAGAGGTTATCGTTATCTCCATAACAACAACATCTCCATAACAACAACCTCTTAGGGAGACTCCCATGTTAAAGCTGTTATCGCGCCCTGCGGTACGCTTGGTCGAACGCTACCTGCCCGATCCCTATATCTTCGTACTGCTGTTGACCCTAGTGGCCGCCATCGCCGCCATGCTGGTCGAGCGTCAGTCGCCCCTCACGATCATGCGCTATTGGGGCGATGGCTTCTGGGGGTTGTTGTCCTTCTCGATGCAGATGCTCCTGGTGCTGGTCACCGGCTTCATGCTGGCCAGCAGCCCGCCCGTCAAGCGCCTGCTCGACAAGATCGCCAGCTTGGCCAAGGGGCCCGCCAGTGCCATCGTGCTGGTGTCGCTGGTCTCCCTGGCCGCCAGTTGGATCAATTGGGGGTTCGGCCTGGTAATCGGCGCTTTGTTCGCCAAAGCCTTGGCAAGGCAAATACGGGTCGACTACCGCCTGTTGATCGCCAGTGCGTATTCAGGGTTCGTGGTATGGCATGGCGGGCTGGCCGGCTCGATTCCCTTGACCATTGCCACCGAAGGCCATTTCACGGCTGACCAGATCGGCGTCATCCCCACTTCCGACACCATCTTCGCTTTCTTCAACCTGGCCATCGTCCTGGCGATGTTCATTGCCGTGCCGCTGGTCAATCGCCTCATGCTTCCCGACGAACGCGACAGCATGTACGTCGACCCTGCACTGCTCGATGAAGCCCCGCGCGACCTGAGCCCGGCCAATCGGCCGGCGGAACGGTTGGAGAAGAGTCCCTGGCTGGCGTGGCTGGTCGGCATCCCAGGTTTGCTGTTCCTGCTCGACTATTTCGTGTTCCGAAGCGGCAGCCTGAACCTCAACATCGTCAACTTCCTGTTTCTGTCGCTAGCCATCGTGCTGCATCGCACGCCCCGCAGCCTGCTGGACAGCTTGCACGAGGCCATCAAGGGCGGTACCGGCATCGTCATTCAGTTTCCTTTCTACGCCGGTATCATGGCGATCATCATGCAGTCGGGACTGGCGCAGACGCTTTCCGAGGGGTTCGTGGCGCTCTCCACCGCCCAGACGCTGCCTTTCTGGTCGTTCATCAGTGCCGGCATCGTCAACCTGTTCGTTCCTTCGGGTGGCGGGCAATGGGCCGTCCAGGCCCCCGTCATGCTGCCCGCTGCCGCCTCGCTGGGCGCGGACATCCCCCGCGTCGCCATGGCGGTCGCCTGGGGCGATGCCTGGACCAACCTGCTGCAGCCGTTCTGGGCGCTCCCCATGCTGGCCATCGCGGGTCTCAAGGCCAAGGACATCATGGGCTTCTGCCTGATCCAGTTGGTGGTGACGGGCATCATCATCGCGCTGGGGCTGACCTTTCTGTAAACCGGCCCCGCCCGCGCATCGAACGGCAAACGGAAGCGACAAGGCGGGGCAAAACATGGTACATCTTGCGCCTCTATTCATTCCGCGACCTCAGTAGGACTGTGACCCATGGCGCCTGACGACCTCCCCCGCCAGCATGAACTCACCATGACGGTGCTGATGACGCCCGACATGGCCAACTTCAGCGGCAAAGTGCATGGCGGCGCGATTCTCAAGAAGCTCGACGAGGTCGCCTATGCCTGCGCTAGCCGTTACTCCGGTTCTTATGTCGTTACGCTGTCGGTGGACCAAGTACGCTTCAAGCAACCCATACACGTTGGTGAGCTGGTCACCTTTCTGGCCTCGGTCAATTATGTCGGGCATTCCTCGATGGAGATCGGCATCAAGATCATCGCCGAGTCGATCCAGGATCGCGTGATTCGCCACACCAATAGCTGCTACCTGACCATGGTCGCGGTAGATGGCGAAGGGCATCCCAACCCCGTGCCACAACTGCAGCTCGACACGCCGCTGCAGAAGCTGCGCTTCGAGAAAGCCAAATTACGCAAGCAAATGCGCAAGCAAGAGGAGCAGGAAGAGCAGCGCGCCCAGGCGCATCTCAATGAGACCCGCGAGGCACCCTGACGCGCCACCGCGAAACTGGTAGCGTGACCACGTGCATGACGCCTGCCGCCGCCGTGGCGCGGCGCCGCCGACGGAGAATTTGATGAGCGCACCTTCCACCGCTGGCTCGCGCCGACGCGAGCGCCTTTACCTCGTCTGGGACATTGCCATCGTGGTGCTGGTCTCGGCGAACCTATTGCTGCTGCTCGTCGATAGTCTGTTTCTCTTGCCGCCCCTGAATGCCGGACTGGAAGCACTGGCACCGAGCCTCCACCAGGCTTATGACAGTGCCATTCACCAGCGCTTCATGACGATCGACCTGGTCTTCGTGAGCATCTTCCTGCTCGATGTTCTGGCCGGCTGGGCGGTAGCCATCGCCGAACGTCGCTACGCACGCTGGTTCTTCTACCCGTTCGTGCACTGGTACGACGTGCTGGGGTGCATTCCTATCAGCGGCTTCCGCATCCTGCGTGTACTGCGTCTCATCTCGCTGCTGATTCGGTTGCAGCGCCTGGGGGCGATCGACATTCGCCGCTGGGGGCTATACGCCTTCTTCGAGCGCTACTACCGCGTGCTCATGGAGGAGCTTTCCGATCGCGTGGCAACGCGCCTGCTGAGCAGTCTGCAAGAGGAAGTCCAGCGTAGCGACGACTTCACCAAACGTCTCTCGGAAAAGGTGATTCAGCCACGCAAGGCGGCGCTTGTCGACGAGATCGCCAAGCGTCTCGAAACCACCGTCGACAAGAGCTATGCCGAGAATCATCAGGAAGTGCATCGCTATGTGGCGACGCTGGTCACCCGTACGCTCGAGGAAAACCAGGAGCTCTCCCGCCTGAGGCGCCTCCCCATCGGCGAGCATATGGCCCATGCCATGGAACGCAGCCTGAGTGACGTCGCCAGCCGTGTGGTCCACGAAGCCATCGATGGACTACGCTCGCCGCGTTTCAAGAGCCTCATCGGCGACCTGGCTGGAAGCGGCATCGATGCCTGGCTATACGTCGACCAGCGCACCGACCGCGTCACCGAGCAGGTGTTGATCGAAACGCTGGAAATGCTCAAGGACGAGATCGCCGTACAGCGCTGGAGAGACGAACTCGACCTCCGATGAATCAGCAGGGTCTCAGGTGAGCCTCAAGATGGTGTACGGCGCCTCGCAGGCGTGGCGCTCGTCACGTTCATCGATGCTGCCCAACGACATGTCGCGATCGTTGTCGTAGGCCACGAACAAGCGCTCGCTATCCAGAATCGCCAAGCCTTCCGCCTTGTGTCCGAACTCCAGAGCGTCTCCAGCCATCGTGCGCACCAGCGTCGGCGCTTTCCCTGCCGCGAATGCCTCTAGTGACACTACCCAGAGGTAGCCGCCGATACGCTCTTCTTCCGCTTCTTCGACCTCGAAGCTCGTCAGCAGAAACAGGCGCTGATGATGGGGGTCGTACTCCAGGCTGGACAGGCCGCAGTCATAGCGTACCTCAGGCTGCTGCTGGGGAGAGAAGCTATAGAATTCGCGTAGCTCATCGACGAACACCAGGTTGCCGTGGTCATTCACGGTATAATGCGCGCCCACCACACGGCACACATAGTCGAAGTCTTCGTGTGAGTAGCCTTGTTCGCGCACGCCGAAAAGCAGTAGCCCATCACCACGCTCCCCCGGAATAGCCGCCAGCCCTTCTATCTTGTAATACGGATAGCCGATGGCGCCGTCCAGCTTGTTGCGCAGTTCCAGCGAGCCTTCGACACCGTCACGCGGGTCGGGATCGACTACTTGCACCTGCTCGGGCTCGCCCAGCGGCCAGATCAATAAATGGTTGTAGGCATTTAGCGCATGGCTTTCCATGTCGATGCGATCGAATCCGGTGGTCGCCAACACGTAGCGACCGTCGGCAGTCAATGCGAAGTCCTCGTACTTGACTGCCCGCTTGATGGCATCCGCCGTGAAGTATTCCAGACCGCGATCATCGGGACCGGCAGCCGTGATCGGGACAGCGAAGACAGCCGAGCGTGCGTCACCGGGAATCGGCTTGTCGCTGGCCAGGATCAGACGCTGACCATCGTAAACCACGGCCGATACCTCGACGTTGACCAGCTCGCCGTTTTCGTCGCGCAGGCCGGTGGGAAAACAATGCAGCGTTCCTTCTTGTAGCACCTCGGCATTGGCCATAAAGCCTCCTTGATCGCGTTGTGCATGGCACTGCTAGCGTAACGCGAAATCCACGTACGGTCGCAACGCAGCGTGATAGCTTGCGGTCGTGGCATCCGGCCGGCAAGCTGGTCGTCTGCGGGGGCATAACGTTCCCGGCGATGATCACTTGAGGACGACATGCTGGAAGGATGGGTGGCGCTTGGCCCTGCTGCGCTGTACATGATTTCGATGAGCATCACGCCGGGTCCCAATAACGTCATGCTGACCGCCTCGGGCGCCAATTACGGCTACCGACGCACGCTGCCGCACCTGCTGGGTATCGCGCTGGGCTGTTTCGTATTGTTCACGGCCATCGCCCTAGGATTGGGGGTGCTCTTCGAGCGCTATCCAGTGGTGCAAAACGCACTACGCCTGATCGGCAGTGCCTACCTGTTGTATTTGGCCTGGAAAATCGCCACCGCGCCTCCGCCCGAGTTCAGCGACGCTGCTGCGGCAAAGCCGTTGAGTCTCTGGCAAGCAGCCGCGTTTCAGTTCGCCAACCCCAAGGCGTGGGTGATGGGCCTGGCATTGATGGCGGGCTTTCTGCCCGAGGGTGGCCCCGTCTGGCTGAATGCCCTACTCCTGGCCGGGCTCGCCGAAATCGTAGCTTTCCCGTGCATCTCGCTATGGGCCGGGTTCGGCATGGCCATCCGCCACTGGCTGACCACGCCCCAAGCCTGGCGGCGCTTCAACGTCGTCATGGGCGTGCTCACCGCAGCCTGCGTATTTTTCATTCTTCGCTAGGCGGCCTGCATGGCTCAGCCACAGGTGAGTTCGACGATATTGTCTTGATCATCGAATTTGACGTTTAGCCGATCCGCTCGGTAATCCATCGTCACCGCCTGATTGGGACCGATGACACGAACGCGCTCGGCATCGCTCTCCGTTTCCAAGCGCGCCAAGGTGCGCTCGGTGGCACGCTGGCCTAGGTAGCCCTGAAGCGCCTCGGCACCGCAAGCATCACGTTGTGACTTCGACGGTGGCGGTGGCGCCTCGTCTGGTGCCGGGCCGCCAGTACATCCTGCCAGCATAAACACTGCCACCGCACTTCCCAGAATACGTTTATTCATGTCGTCTCCTCTTCATTCGCTGGACTCACACGTTAGCGTATCCAAGCAGCGCGCTAGAGGCCAGGCGCATTCCCTCTCGCTGCGCGAGCCGAGAATGCTAGACTCAAGGCTGGACCGTCGCGACGCTCGTCATTTCCAAGGAGCCAGGAATCATGCAAGGAACCTTCAAGTATTTCTCCACCGCCGTGTTCGGCCTGGCCGCCGGGCTGGCGTTGTCGTTGACGCCGGCATTCGCCGACGAGCCGGTGCGCGTCTCGTCGAAGATCGATACCGAGGGGGCTTTGCTCGGCAACATGATCGTCCAGCGCCTGGAACATGCCGACATTCCCGTCGAAGACAAGCTTCAGCTCGGCCCGACCAACATCGTACGCAGTGCCTTGCTCGAAGACGAGATCGACCTTTATCCCGAATATACCGGCAACGGGGCGTTTTTCACGCAAACCACCGATGACGCTGCATGGAAACGTTCGGGCGAGGGTTACGAGAAGATTCGCGCCTACGACAAGGAACACAACGATCTGGTATGGCTCACGCCGGCGCCAGCCAACAACACTTGGGCCATCGCACTGCGCCGTGACATCGCCGACGAGAACGATCTCTCCAGCATGGAGGATTTCGCCGCCTGGATACGCGATGGCGGTGAGGTCAAACTGGCCGGCTCCGCCGAATTCGTGGAAAGCGATGCCGCCTTGCCCAGCTTCCAGCGTGCCTACGATTTCAAGCTCGACCAAGACCAGTTGCTCGTCCTCTCCGGCGGCAACACGGCGGCGACCATTCGCGCCGCCGCCGAGAACACCAGCGGCACCAATGCCGCCATGGTCTATGCCACTGACGGCGCCATCCCTGCCGCCGATCTCAAAGTCATGGACGATACCCAAGGCGTGCAGATGGTCTACGAACCGGCGCCGGTGATCCGCCAAGCCACGCTCGATGCTTATCCGCAGATTCCCGAGCTGCTCGAACCCGTTTTCGAAGGGCTCGACCGGGAAACCTTGCAGTCCCTCAACCGCCGCATTCAGGTCGATGGTGAACCGGCCAGCGATGTCGCCGAGGATTACCTGGAATCACAAGACCTGCTCGACTGACGGCTGCCGGTGTCTGCTTCTCATAATCCCACGCGCGACACGGCCAGCGCGCGCCTGGTGGCCAATCGCGTCTTGGTCACGCTGCTATGTGCGGGGCTTCTGGCGGCTTGGCTATTGCCCTTCGCCACGATGTCGCCCAACCGCTTGGCCTCCGGACAGACCGTCGGCCTGAGCGAGGCGTTATCAGCCTGGCAGGCGATCGCCCTGCTAGCGCTGAGCGCGGTGCTGGCCGTGGCGGCGCTGAGACGCCCGCTACCGCGTGAGCTCGCCCATGGCGTTGTCCTGCTGGCCAGCCTGGGGCTATTGCTGATCACGCTGTATAGCCTGGGCGACTATGCGCAACGCACGCTGGTCGAAAAATCGCCTTCGGCGCGGGTCTCGCAAGGATCGGCTTTCTGGGTAATGGCATTCTGCTGCGCTTTGGCGGCCATCGATGCCTTTCAGCGCGCTTCCAGCGGCTGGCTACTGCGCCTGGGTTACATGCTGATCGCGGGGGGAAGCGTGGCGATGTTGTTCGCCAGCGGCCATTTCGACGATCTATCGATCATGCGCGAATATGCCAATATCCGCGACAACTTCAGTGATCAGTTCATCACGCACTTGGTCCTGGTGGGCTCCGCGTTGGGGCCGGCGTTACTTATCGGCGTGCCACTGGGCCTGCTAGCCCATCGCCACGTACGCCTGCAGGGAACGCTGTTCAGCGTGCTCAATTTCTTCCAAACGATTCCCTCGATTGCCCTGTTCGCCCTGCTTGTCGCACCGCTTTCGGCACTCGGCAACGCCTTTCCTCTGCTCGGCGAATGGGGCATCAAGGGCATCGGGGCCGCGCCGGCCATCATCGCGCTGGTGATGTACGCGTTGCTCCCCGTGGTGCGCAATACCTACGCCGGCCTCAAGGGCGTCCCACCCGCCACCGTGGAAGCGGCACGCGGCATGGGCATGACCGCGCGCCAGGTGCTGTGGCGCGTGGAGATCCCTTTGGCGTTGCCGGTCATGCTTTCGGGGCTGCGCATCGTGACCGTACAGGCCATCGGCCTGACGGTGGTGGCAGCGCTGATCGGGGCCGGGGGCTTGGGCGCCTTTATCTTCCAAGGTCTCGGCCAATATGCCATCGACCTGGTCCTGCTCGGCGCGATTCCGACCATCGTGCTGGCGGTGATCGCCGATTTCACGCTGCAAATGCTGGTCGTGCTGAGCAAGCCGGCCGGCACCCGCCGATAGGTAACACCGATGATCGAACTTCAGGGATTGACCAAGCGGTATGGCGAAACAAGCGTCGTCGACGACATCTCGCTGACCGTTGAACAGGGCGAATTCTGTGTCCTCATCGGCCCATCGGGATGTGGCAAATCGACCACGCTGAAGATGATCAATCGCCTGATCGCGCACAGCGAGGGAAAAATCCTGGTGGGCGGCGAAGATATCACCACCCTGCCGCCGGAACGCCTGCGTCGTCGCATCGGCTATGCCATTCAGTCGATCGGGCTGTTTCCACACTGGCGCGTCGCGGACAACATCGCCACCGTGCCCAAGCTGCTCAAGTGGCCGTCGTCACGCATTGCCGAGCGCGTCGACGAATTGCTGGCACTGTTTCAGCTCGATGATGAAGGATTGCACGACAAGTATCCGCATCAACTCTCGGGCGGTCAGGCGCAGCGTGTCGGTGTGGCCCGTGCTCTGGCCGCCGATCCTGACGTGCTATTGATGGACGAGCCCTTCGGGGCCGTCGACCCACTGACGCGCGATACCTTGCAGGCCGAACTGGCACGCGTGCACCGCCAAACCGGTAAGACCATCGTCTTCGTCACCCATGACATGGACGAGGCCTTGCGCTTGGCCTCCCGCGTGGCACTGCTCAATGCCGGTCAACTGGTGCAATACGACCGCCCGGCGGAGCTTCTCGTCGCACCCGCCAACGATTTCGTGCGCGACTTCATCGGACGCGCCGATTTAGGCCTCAAGCTACTCTCGCGGCGCCGGGTCGAAGAATATTGTCGACCCGCCCAGCGCACGCGCAACAACGCCATCGCCAGTGCTCCGACCACCTGGCAGGTGGACGCCAACGACCGTCCCATGGCGCTGCTGGGTGGCCGTCTAGGCGAGTCCGAGACGGCCCGCACGGTGGTCAATCCCGAATGGACCGCCACGCCGGAGATGTCGATGAAGGAGGCCTTGTCACGCATGGTGTGGTTTCGAGTGACGGCGTTACCAGTGCTCGATGGTGAGGGGCGTCTACTAGGCGAAGTAACGATGTCGGGCGTCATGGGGCATCGCTCATGAGCGTCAGCGCACTATCCCGCCCCTCTTTCTCGCGCCGCGCTTTACTGATATTGCTCAGCGTCTTGTTGATCGCGCTGGTGGTGGGTATGGAACAGTTGGCGCCACTATTTCGGGCGTTGTTTCCCGATCAAGATCCGGCCATGTATGAGCGCGAGAGCTTCCTCAATCTGACGCTCGCCCATCTCGCCCTGGTGCTGGTGTCGTCACTCATCTCGGTGAGTGTTGGCGTTGCAGCGGGACTATTCGTCACACGGCCGGCAGGGCGAGAGTTCGAGCCCTTGGTGTCGACGCTGGCCGCCATCGGCCAGACCTTCCCCCCGGCGGCGGTGCTGGCAATCGTCGTGCCAGTCGCCGGTTTCGGCTTCATCCCCACCCTGGTGGCGCTGGTGCTCTATGGCCTTTTGCCCGTGGTGCAAAACACCGTCGCGGGGTTGGGCACCGTACCCTCGCAAACGCTCGAGGCCGCACGCGGCAACGGCATGAGCGCCTGGCAGATCCTATGGCGCATCGAACTCCCCTTGGCGATGCGGGTCATCATCGCCGGCGTGCGTGTTTCGGTGATCATCAACATCGGCACGGCAACGATCGGCTCCACGGTTGGTGCCAAGACACTGGGCACGCCGATCATCGCCGGCTTGGTGGGCAACAACCTGCCGTACGTGATTCAAGGTGCCATATTGGTAGGTCTTCTGGCTATCGTCACCGACTTGGCGTTCGAACGCCTGGAGCGACGTTTTTCTTTCGGCGAGAGTGGCGCCATGGCATAGATGGCAGGCTGAGAGGGGCCAAGAGGTCGAAAACGGAACAGGAAGGAACGCGGGGACGCGACAGGGGAAAAGATCGGCCGACCCACCGCCGCCCCGGCGGGACGGCGGTGGTATGCATCAGCTAGCGGCTTCTTGCACTTCTTCACCGCCTTGTTCGATGTCTTCGCCTGCGCCCTCGAAGGTGTTGCAGCCGCTGATTGCGCCAGCGGTGAACATCAGCAACAGGGAAAATGCCAGCATCCGTTTCATTATCGTGTCTCCTTCACGTCATCAAGCGGGAAAAGGTCCCGCCGGTCCATGTACCCGTTTGCTCGGGCCACACTATCCGCCGACATGGCGGATCGCCCACAACGTAGCAAAGCTGGCGCCGCCATGCATCCTTTGCACGACATCGGTTCAGGAAGCGGCATCCTGAACCGCTTCACCGCCACGCTCGATATCCTCACCCGCGCCCTGGAGGGTATTGCATCCACCCAGCGCCACCAGCAACAGCAAACCCAAGATCGCAACCGTTGTACGCTTCATGCTTTTCTCCTGGAATTACCCTGACCTAGCGGAAACACGGCACCTTGCCGTGTAACCTAACGTTAGCATAGCCAGCCCACTTTACGACGATTTTCAGGAGCGCTCGCATGACCGATTTTATCCTGCATCCACGCTTGGCGGCCGACTCGCATTATGTCGCCGATCTTTCTCTGTGCCAGGTGCGCCTGAATGACGACGCGCGCTATTCCTGGCTAGTGCTGATACCCCGTCGCAACGATATTAGCGAAGTCTATGAGCTCTCCGCCGACGATCAGGCCACGATGTGGCAGGAAGCCACCGAGGTGGGACGCCGCTTGATGGCGCACCATGACGGCAACAAGCTCAATCTGGCGACGCTCGGCAATCAGGTCGCGCAGTTACACCTGCATGTCATCGTCCGCCACCAGAACGACGCAGCCTGGCCGGGGCCTGTGTGGGGCCAGGGCACGCCGCAGCCGTATGACGACGCGACGCTCAAAACCCACCTGACGACACTGCGCGATCTGTTGGCGCCATAGGCGTGATACTAAGTCCTTGCGAAAAGTCGGCGAACGCAGGCAGTTTTCGCAGGACTTAGGGCAGCTCGCCGAGCCGCTCCTGCACATCGATCAAAAGCGTATCGAACACATAAGGTGGCACCGGCTGGCCGCCACGCCGCCCCGACAGCGTGACGCGCGTGCCCTGCTCGGCCGCCTCGAGCCGGTAGCGCACCTCAAGCGTGGGGCGCGCGGCCAGCACGGCCTCGACATCGCCCAGGTCGACATCGGCGCGACGAATCACGAAGCCGCGTGCCGTGAGCATCGCCACCCCCGCTTCCAACGCGGTCGACGGCTCGGCCTCCACGACCAATGTTCGGGTCTGCGGCGCCGCCGATGTGGTCGCGCATCCGCCCACGCTCAATACCACGAACGATGCCACCAGCAATACGCCCAGCAGCCGACTCATGATGTGCTCTCCTCGCGCATGCGTGCGTCGATGTCATCGTGTAAAGCGGCGCAGAACGCCGCGCTGTTGTCCGGACGCGCATCGATCAGATATCCGTCGACATCGACCACGCGCGAATCGCGTGTCACCCGTACGATATTCTCGACGGCGACCACCGAGACGCGTTGCAGGCGTACCGGATCACCGCCAAAGCGCTGGGAATACCCCAGCGAATAGCCATGGCGACTACCCATGCCATAGTATCCCCAGAAACCGCTGCGTCCCCAGGGTGGGCGATCCACGGCGCCGAGCCCCGGCTGCGCCTGGGCTCGCTCGGCACTCACCAATCCCAGCGCAACCTCGGTCTGTTCGATACGATACCCCTGTGCCTCCAAGGCATCGGCTACAGCCCTTACCCGTGCCTTGGCGTCGCCCTCGGCCGCCCACTGGCACGCCTCGGGCAGCGGCGAGGCCACATCGCGGCCCAGCGGATCGTAAGAAGCCAGGCTCTGACAACCGCCGAGCCCCAATGCCACTACCAGCAAAAGAGGTTTCATCATCGCGTTCTCGCCTGAAAGGAAAAGGCCACTCGGCAGCGGCGAGTGAAATCGTGCGTCTCGCCTCACTGTTCCCGCCGCACGGGCACCTCGTTGAGAGCGTAGTCGAGTGCCACGGTTCCGTCAGCGTGGCATGCCCTGCGTCTCCCGCCTGGCGCCAGCATGCGTTAGGCTGGCAATTCGACCACGACGCCCCGTCCTCGGGTTTGGATCATGCAAGAGGCTCGCCCATGAAGATCGTCATCGCCCCGGATAGCTACAAGGATGCCCTTTCGGCCCGCGAGGCCACTGTCGCCATCGCCGCAGGCTGCGCCCGCATCCTTCCCCAAGCACAGTTGATCCAATGCCCGATGGGGGACGGCGGCGAAGGCACGTTGGATGCCTTGCTGGCCGCCACGGGAGCCGAGCGCCGCGTCACCGAGGTCCACGACGCCCTGGGGCGCCCCATCAGCGCCAGTTGGGGATGGCACGCTGCGAGTGCCACGGCCTACGTCGAGCTCGCCGAGGCCAGCGGCTTGCAAGCGCTCGCCGACGCCGAGCGCACCGCGCTGCACAGCACCACCCTTGGCGTCGGCGAGCTGATTCGCGATGCGCTCAATGCTGGAGCCAAGCGTTTGATTCTCACCCTGGGCGGCAGCGCCACCAACGATGCCGGTGCGGGAATGCTCGCAGCGCTGGGCGCGCGACTGCTCGATGCCGAGGGCCAGCCGCTGCCGCCCGGCGGTGCGGCACTGGCACGGCTGACCGAACTCGATCTGAGCGACCTGGACCCGCGCCTGGCGACGCTCAAGGTGGACACCGCCGTGGACGTCGATAACCCCTTGCTCGGCGAGCGCGGAGCCAGCGCGATCTTCGGACCGCAGAAGGGCGCTACGCCGACGGATGTCACACAGCTCGACGCGGCCTTGGCCCATTTCGCCGACCACGTCGCCAACGCCCTCGGCACAGATCACCGCACGCTACCGGGTGCCGGCGCGGCCGGCGGCATGGGGTTCGCAGCCGCCGCTTTTCTGGGTGCGCGACTGCAGCCCGGCATCGAGCTGGTCATGAACCAGGTCGACTTCGACCGCCTGCTGGAAGGGGCCGACCTGGTCATCACCGGCGAAGGCCAGCTCGATGGCCAAAGCCTTGCCGGCAAGACGCCGGTCGGCATCGCCCGGCGCGCGCGACAATACGGCGTGCCCACGCTCGCACTCGCCGGGCGCTTGGGGGATGGCTGGCGGGCCGTGCACGACGAAGGTATCGAGGCAGCCTTCGCGCTGGCCGATGGCCCCTTGGCCTTGCCGGAAGCTCTAGAACGCACCGCCGAGCTGCTCGCCGACCGTGCCGAGAGCCTCCTGCGTGTGTGGCAGCTTGCCGGCCGGCAGGCGCCACGCTAATCGCCGGGCCAGACACAATGCCGCACCCTTCGCCCTTGAAAAACCACTGCGTCATGGGCATTTCATATACAGACGCTATATCGTCGATGGGAAAGATTCGTTACCCAATCCACAAATGACGCTCTAGACTGGGCTCAGTGACGATTTTGACCACTGACGACGTTCAGTCCATCGCTTTACGAGGGAGTGCTTTCATGTCCGACATCAATGCCATCGGTTTGCATACCAGCAGCGCCAATCAACTGGCCGAGAAGCTCAACGAACTGCTGGCCAACTACCAGATCTTCTACATGAACGCGCGCGGCTACCACTGGAACGTGAAAGGCCCGCATTTCTTCGAACTGCACACCAAGTTCGAGGAAATCTACACCGACCTGCTGGCCAAGGTCGACGAAGTCGCCGAGCGTATCCTCACCCTGGGTCATGAGCCGCTGCATGCCTACAGCGATTACACCAAGATCTCGCGCATTCAGGAAGATACGCACGTGCACGAAGGCACCGAATGCGTACGCGGGCTAGTGCAAGGGTATCAGGCACTGCTCGAACTGCAGCGCGAGCTCAATTCCATGGCCGCCGATGCCGACGACGAAGGCACCGCCTCGCAGATGAGCGACTACATCCGCGAGCAGGAAAAGACCGTGTGGATGCTCAGCGCCTATCTGGGCTGATTCCCACCGAGTCGCTCCGTCCGATAACACCGCCCGGCCTTGTGCCGGGCGGTGTCGTTAGGGCTCCCCGCGCGCCTCGTCATCGGGAGCGCTCTCTGCGGCATCGGGCTCGTCGTCCGCCATGTCGTCCAGTTCTTCGGCGTCCACCTGCTCGGTCAGATGCGTTGGCAGGTCACGCTTCATGCGCACGCCAAGGCGCTTGAGCATCAACGCTTGGCTGACCAAGCTCCCCTGCCCCGTTGAAAGCCGCCCCATCGCCTGGCGGTAGCTACCGTCGGCACGCTCCAGATGGCGGCCAACGTCCTCGAGGCTATCCACGAAGCCACGAAACTTGTCCAGTAACTTGCCCGCCCGTGCGGCGATGACGCGCGCGTTATCGTTCTGGCGCTCCAACGTCCAGAGGCTAGCCACGGTTCTCAGGCTCGCCAGCAGCGTGGTCGGCGTGACCACGACGATGTCGCGCGAGAAGGCATCCTGGAAAAGCGTTTCATCATGCTGGAAGGCCACCGCGAACGCAGGTTCGACGGGCATGAAAAGGAACACGAAATCCGGTGAGTTGAGCCCCGGCAAGCGCGGGTAATCGCGTCCTGAGAGCGCGTCGATATGCGCGCGCACCGCCTGAACATGTGCCTTCAATGCCTGCGCGCGCGTAGCGTCGTCCTCGGCGTTGACATAGCGCACGTAGGCGTTGAGCGAGACCTTGGCATCGACGATTAAGTGCCGATTGTCGGGCAGGTAGATGACCGCGTCGGGACGCTGACGCCCCGACTCGCCTTCTACCGATACCTCGCGCTTGTATTCGATGTCGCGGCGCAGTCCCGAGCGTTCGAGCACCGATTCGAGTATCACCTCGCCCCAATCGCCCTGCATCTTCTTGTCGCCCTTGAGCGCCCGCGTCAGGTTGGCGGCTTCCTCGGTGATCTGACGATTCAGCGTGGACAGATGCTCGATCTGCGTCTTGAGAGTCGAGCGCTCGCGCAGCGACTGACCATGGATTTCCTCCAGTCGCGCCCGGAAGTCGCCGACCTGCTCGCGAAATGGCGCCAGCATGGCCTCGAGATTCTCGCGGCTCTGGGTATTGAACGTTTGCTGTCGTTCCTCGAAGATCCGCCCTGCCAACGCCTCGAAGTCCTGGGTGAGACGTGTCCGCGCCTCCTCGAGCAGGGCAAGCTTCTCGGCATGATGGGAGCGCTCCTGCTCGAGTTGCGTTTCCAAGCGACCATACCGTTCGCGTAGCGCCGCGAGTCGTTCCTGACGCTCGTCGAGATCGCGTTCGCGTTGCCCCAGCAGGCGCTGGGTCTCGAGGCTCTGCTCGCGCACGGCGTCCAGTTGAGCATCGCTCTGGGCCAGCTCGCGCTCCAGCCGGGCACGTGTCTCATCGACCTCGTCATAGTGACGCTGTGCACGTTCGGCCTCGTGCTCGGTCGCCGCACGGCGTGTGCGTTCACGCCGCCATGCCACGCCAAGCATCAGCGTGGCGAGCGCCAGGACGACCGCAAGGGCAAGGAGATAAACGGCAGGAAACGTGCTGGACATGTGCGGATACCGGCGATGGGAGATTTTCGCTTGAAACCTTCAATGAAACTCGCGATTAACACTTCGATTAAACACTTCGCGCGCCACCTTCCCCCACTGCGCGTCGCGACGCAAGCGCCCGGGGCTTGAAGTCCTGCGCCAATGACCCAAAATCAATTAGTGAAGCCGCCTGATACCGGACTAGGATCGCCCGGTAGCGGCTGCTGTCATCCATGAAGCATCACGACCAGGAGGTCACGATGAGTCAAGCACAGTCAGGTAAACGTGTCGCCATCCTCGCCACCGATGGGTTCGAGGAATCCGAGCTTTCCGCGCCGCGTGCCGCTCTGAAAAGTCAGGGCGTCGAGGTGCAGGTCGTCTCTCCCGAAGGCAAAGGTATCCGTGCCTGGGCCGAAACCGACTGGGGCGACACCTACGAGGCCGACAAGGCATTGAGCGATGTCGACGTCACCGATTATCACGCGCTGGTGCTACCCGGCGGGCTCTTCAACCCCGACGAATTGCGCCTCAACGAAAAAGCGCTCGCCTTCGTGCGTGGCTTCTTCGAGGCGGGCAAGCCAGTGGCTGCGATCTGCCATGCGCCGTGGATCCTGATCAACGCCGGTGTTGTCGACGGACGCAAGATGACCTCGGTCGCATCCGTGGGGCAAGATCTCAAGAACGCTGGCGCCCACTGGGTCGACGAGCCGGTCGTCGTCGATAACGGCTTGGTCACCAGCCGCACGCCCAAGGACATGGACGCCTTCAACGCCAAACTGATCGAGGAGCTGGCCGAAGGTCGCCATAGCGGACAACACGCCTGATGGCTCCTCACCGACCACAATCGACGTCCGCCTCGCGTGGGGCGGACGTTTTGCGTACCGACGAGCGCGCGGGCCCGCGACGCGGCATTCGAATGCCTTCACGGCGCCTGCATTTCGCCCTCAAGAGCCTGTTACGGATCTTCGCGCGGCCGATGAAGTCGGATAGCGGCCGGGGCGGACCGGTCGTCCATCCCTACCGTGGTTACGGCACGCATCGCGAGGTGTTCCTGATGGGGCGCGTCTTCCGTCAGGTGGGGCTGGCGCGCGTCATCCCTAGACGCGGGGCGCTACGCGACGCCGCGGACGTAACCCGACGCCTAGCGCGACGCGGCTTTGCCGACGCCGAGGTGCGCATTCGTCTGGGCGACAATAGCGCCACCGTCACCACCGACCACGACGGCTATTTCGATGTCCGCCTGCCGCTCGACATTCCGCTCGACGAGCACGTTTCATGGCATCGCGCCGAACTCGAGGTCATCACGGCCGACCGCGACAACGTTCTATCGCGCGCCGATGTCTATATTCCGCCACCGCATACCGACCTGATGGTGATCAGCGACATCGACGACACGGTGATGTACACCGGCGTCGCCGACAAGCTGCGCATGCTGTATCGCCTATTCGTCGAGAAGGCGCATCGACGCACCGCCTTTCCCGGTGTTGCCGAGCTTTATCAAGCCCTGCACGCGGGCACGGCGGGCGACTTACGGCGACCGATCCTCTATGTATCGCGCGGCCCGTGGAGCATCTACGAGGTGCTCGAGGCGTTCTTCCAGCTCAATCACATTCCCGTCGGACCGATCCTGTTCCTGCGCGAATGGGGGATTTCCTGGCGTCATCCCTGGCCACGCCGCGCCGAAGACCACAAGTACGACTTGATCACCCAGATGCTCACGCTGTTCGACACGCTGCCCTGCGTGCTGATCGGTGACAGCGGTCAGCACGACCCGGAAATCTACACACGCATCGTCAAGGAAAACCCGGACCGCGTGAAGACGATCTACATTCGCCGCGTCGACCGCAAGCCCGATCGCGAAGCGGCCATCGCCCGGCTGCGCGAGGAGATCGAACATACCGACTGCGAATTACTGCTGAGCGATGACAGTGCTGCCATGGCCGCGCATGCGCGCGACCGAGGCTATATCTCCGAGACGGGGCTGGAAGCGGTGCGTCAGGCGTCGCGCTGACTCACGCCGCTCGCGCCGTAGCCAAGTCTTCGATGACGGCGCGTAGCACTTGCCAGAACTCGCCCACGGAATCGAGTTCGACGCGTTCCGCCGGCGAGTGAGCGCCACGGATCAAAGGGCCGAAGGAAATCATCTCCAGGTGCGGGTACTTGCCGCCGAGAATGCCGCATTCCAGTCCGGCGTGGATGACCTTCACGTCGGGGTCGACGCCGGTCTGCTCGAGATGCAGACGACGGAATCGCGCCAGCAGCGTGCTCTCGGGATCCGGCGTCCAGCCGGGGTAGGCATTCTCGACTCGCGTCTCGGCACCGATCAATGAGAACAACGCACGAAAGCGGTCGGCGAGATCCTGCGTGGCGCTATCGCGTAACGAGCGTACCAGGGCGCAGAGATGAAAGCGTCCGGCCTCGAGCTTGACCACACCCAGGTTGTTGGAGGTTTCCACCACGCCCGGTACTTCAACGCTCATACGCTCGACACCGCACGGCGCTACATGCAGGGCCGCGATCAACAGGCGATTGGCAGCCTCGGTGAGGGGCGCATCGGACTCCGCCGGCTCGAGGGCGAGTTGCACGTCTTCGTCGATTCCCGCCAGCTCGCTGGCAAGCTCGGCCTGGAGTTCGACCAGCCGCTGCGTGACCGCTTGCTCTTCGTCGGCGGGCAGCGCGATGCTGGCAAAGGCCTCGCGCGGCAATGCATTGCGCAGCGTACCGCCATGATAGGCGACGAGACAGGCACCGAACGGCTCCAAGGCGCGCAGCACCCGTACCAGCAAGCGATTGGCATTGCCTCGCCCTTTGTGGATATCGATACCCGAGTGGCCGCCCACCAGCCCGGTCAGGGCGACACGACGCACGATTTCGTCCTCGCCGAGATCTCGCGTGGGCAGTCGCGCGCCAACGACCACATCGGCCCCGCCGGCGCAGCCGATATAGACCTGGCCGCGATCCTCGGAATCGAGGTTGAGCAGATAGCGCCCTTGCAGCCAGCCTTCGTCGAGTTCCAGCGCGCCGCGCATGGAAGCTTCTTCCTCCAGCGTAAACAACGCCTCGAGCGGACCGTGGCGCAGGGAGTCGTCCTCAAGAATCGCCAACGCGGCGGCCACGCCCATGCCGTTATCGGCACCCAAGGTAGTCTCGCGAGCATGCAGCCAGCCGTCCTCGACGTAGGTGTCGAGCGCATCGCGGGTAAAATCATGCGGATGATCGGCGTTGGCCTGGGCGACCATGTCCAGATGCCCTTGCAGGATGACACCGGGAAGCGCCTCGCACCCCGGCGAGGCCGGTTTGGAAAGCTTGAGATTACCGGCAGCATCGCGCTCGTGCGCCAGCCCACGCTCGTCGGCCCAGGCTGTGAGCGTCTCGACCAGGCGCTGTTCATGACCGGAGGGGCGCGGCGTATTGCACAGCGTACGAAAATGACGCCACAGCGGTTCGGGAGAGAGTTGCAGAAGATGATCGTTCATGGGATATCGTTCCTGTTGGGAGCCGCCGACATCGCGCGCCACATCTCCCGGTAACGACATACGATCAAGGAATGACGACGCGGCACATGTCGGGCGTCATGACACCTTACGCACTGCATCGCGCAACGCAAGTCCGCTAACGGCGACAGTCATGGCGTCGGCGTCAGGCGACAACTCAAGAAGCCTGCCAGGCGGCGCCAGTGGGCAATCCGGGCTTGCCGCCCCATCACGCGCGTCGTCTCGACATCACGCCCCTGGAACAACGTCGCAGCCCAATCGTGCAGTGCTCTTGTATCCTCGCCTGGCGTCTCGTCGGCGGTCTCCTGCGGCTGACGGCGCCACCAGGCCAGCCAGGCCCGACACAACCAGGGCCGCGCGAGCGCCAACTCACCGCCGCCCTGCGCGAAGCGCTCCAGGCGTGCGCATAGATCGGCATTCACCTCGGGCGCCGCGCCCTCGTGCAGCAACGCCGTGACGACATCGATATCCAGATGCGCCAGCTCGAAAGCCAGCAGGCTCGGCAGCAGATGCTGGAAGTCATTCGTCCAAGGTGACAACGATGTTTCCGCTCGGCTCGTCAGCGCCTGCCCCATCATCAGGGCGTGCTCGCCACTTGCCGCTTCGCGGGTCAGCCCCAGGCGTAGCGAGATGAATCCCAAACGCCGCCAGAAGGCGATCAACATCGCCTCGGCGCCGAAACTCACGCCCAGATACGCGACGTCGTGCCTGCGAGCCGCCGTGGCCACGGCTTCGACCAGTGTCCGCCCCACGCCAAGCCGCCGCACGGCGGGATGCACGGCGATGCGCATGATGCGCCACCAACGCGATGTCAGTGCCGTCTGCCAGCCACCGTGCGCCGCCAACGATTGCGCCAGCAAATGACCACGCGGTCGACGCTCGCCGAGCACGACGCGCTCGGCCAGATCGTCGGGGAAACCGCCCTCCGCCTGCACCTGGCATACTCCGAGACAAGTATCACCGGCATAAGCTCCCACGAGTCGCACGTCCGGGCCGTCGAGCAGTTGGCGTAAATCACTCGGGGTGGTCCGGTAATGGGCCTGCACTAGCAGGCCGAACAACGCCTCGAGGGCGTGTTCGTCATGGGTCAGTGCCCCGCGGTCGAGCCAGCGGATGCGCAATGGCGCGGCAGCCAGCGCCGCTTCGGCCTCACCATCGTCGGCCGGCGCGGCATCGAGCAGCAGCATGTCACGGGTCAGACGCTCGAGGGGATCGCCGTCGGCCCAGCGGACCGGCTCGCGTAGATGGATCTCGCGCCAGTCGGGAGTGCGGCGGGATAGACGCGCGTAAAAACGCACCTGGAAGCCACGTCCGGTGCCTTCGTAACCATGCACGGTGGTGGCAAAAGCGAGACGTGGGAAGGCATCTAGCCAACGTGCCAACAATGGTGTGGGGATGGCCGCCGCTTCATCGACGAACAGCGTCGGCGGCGCGTGACGCTCCACGCTTGGCTCGCTCAGAGCCGCCATCACGGCATCCGGGGCGAGAAAGCGTACCTCGCACTCCCCCGCCTCCAGCGTGACGTGGAAGCGCGCCTCGGCGCGGTGTCCATGGGGATACAAAGCCGCCAAACGCTCGAACAGTGGTTCGACCGCTGCCCGACGCGGCGCGGTGACCCACAGCGTCGTCTCGTCTGCCGCCAGTCGTCGCGCAGCGGCAATGCCCAGCGCGGCCGACTTGCCGCGCCCTCGGTCGGCACTCAACACCACGGGGCGCCGACGACGTAGCCGTGTCAGCCGGCGCACGGCCTCTTGCTGATCATGCGTGATACAGGCGTCATCGGGAGCAGACGCTGCGGGTGCGCTCGCCTCAGGCATACGAGCGGGGAACGGCGAGGCCTGCCCGTCAGGCCAGCGCCAGATGTTGGCCTCGCGGAGCAGGCTGCGTGCCAGGCGTGCCAGATAATGGGCGCTCAGGGTCGTCGGCGCGTGGGGCCAATGCGCCAGACGCGCATAGTCGGCATCCGGACCAGCCTGGCCACCCGCCCACTCGGCGGGCGTCAGCACGATCATCAGCCCACCGGCACGCAGCGTACCGCTCAACGCCCCGAAGGCGTCTGGATCGAAGCCCGACTCGGCACCGGCATCGATAACGATCAGATCGTGCTCGCGTCCCAAGCGGGTGCGTGCCTGGCGCGGAACAAGCACGTTAATGCTTTCTGAGGGGGCAGCCTGGCCGACCCACAAGGGCGCTTGCCATGCTCGAGCCCGCCACAGGGAAAGTGCACGCGCATGTGCCGTCTCGGGAGAAGCGGGTATCCAGATCACACCGCGATGCCGACGCTCACGACAGGCGTCGACCAGATCATCCAGCCATGCGATGGAGGACGTCATGTCATCCGAGGGGGCATTCATGCGTCATCTCCCTGGGTATCGCCCTCGACAGCCTCTCATAAATTCTTACAACGACCACGCCCGCGAAGCGATTCGCGGGCGTGGTCGGTACCAGGCTGTCACCGCGCGGCGCGGCGCAAAGACCTCATTCCAGGCCGTCTAGATAGCGCTCGGCGTCGAGCGCCGCCATGCATCCGGTACCCGCGGAGGTCACCGCCTGACGGTAAACGTGATCCATCACGTCGCCGGCGGCGAAGACGCCCGGCACGCTCGTCATGGTGGCATTGCCGTCGAGACCTGACTTGACCCGGATATAGCCGCTGTTCATGTCCAGTTGGCCTTCGAAGATGCCCGTGTTCGGCGAATGGCCGATGGCGACGAACAGCCCCGGCGCTTGAATCTCGCGCGACGCGCCATCGACGGTGGAGATCAAACGCACCCCGGTCACGCCGGTGTTGTCACCCAACACTTCCTCGAGCGTGTGGTTCCAGACGATCTCCATGTTGCCGTTTTCGACCTTGTCGAACAGCTTGTCCTGCAGGATTTTCTCGGCACGCAGACTATCGCGGCGATGCACTAACGTGACCTTGGTCGCGATATTGGAAAGATACAGTGCTTCCTCGACGGCGGTGTTACCTCCACCGATGACCACGACTTCCTGACCGCGATAGAAGAAGCCATCGCAGGTCGCGCAGGCGGACACGCCCTGCCCCATGAACTTCTCTTCGGACGGCAGGCCCAGATAGCGCGCGCTGGCCCCGGTGGAAATGATCAGGGCATCGCAGGTATAGGTGCCGTTTTCGCCCTTGAGCACGAACGGGCGCTCGCGCAGCTCGACCTCGTTGATATGGTCGAACAGCACTTCGGTATCGAAACGCTCGGCATGGCTACGCATGCGCTCCATCAGCTCCGGTCCCTGCACGCCTTCGGCATCGCCCGGCCAGTTGTCCACATCGGTGGTGGTCGTCAACTGGCCGCCCGCCTGCATGCCCGTGATCAGCAGGGGCTTGAGATTGGCGCGTGCCGCATAGACGGCCGCCGTGTAACCGGCGGGGCCGGAACCGAGAATGATCAGTCGTTCGTGACGCACGTCGCTCATGGGAAAACCTCGCTTACGGGATACGCTGACCGGCAGCTGGACCAAAAAATGCTGTGTGGCATGCACGCGTCACGCGCAGGCCACACACCATTCGTTATAAACGCTTGTCGACACGGCAAAGGGCGGCCGATTGGCCGCCCTTCGTTGCAAACGTGTTAACGCTTACAGTTCGTCGGAGTGCGTGCCCAGATACTTGGCGACGCCTTCGGCGGTGTCTTTCATGCCTTCCTGGCCTTCTTCCCAGCCAGCCGGGCAGACTTCGCCGTTCTTCTGGTGGAACTGGAGGGCCTTGACCATGCGCAGCATCTCATCGACGTTGCGGCCCAACGGCAGGTTGTTGATGGTCTGGTGCTGAACGACGCCGTCTTCGTCGATCAGGAAGGACGCGCGCAGAGCGACGCCGGCTTCCGGGTGCTCGATACCGAACGCTTGCGTGATCTCGTGCTTGACGTCAGCCACCATCGGGAAGCCGACTTCACCAATGCCGCCCTTCTCGGGAGAGGTCTTGCGCCATGCGTGGTGGGTGAACTGAGAGTCGATGGACACCCCGATCACTTCAACGCCGAGCTCGCGGAACTGCGCCAGACGATTGTCGTGCGCGATGATCTCGGACGGGCAGACGAAGGTGAAGTCCAGCGGCCAGAAAAAGACGACACGCAGCTTGCCGTTAGTTTCGGACAGCTTGAAGTCGTCGACGATGGTGCCATCGCCCAGAACCGCTGCCGCTTCAAAATCGGGTACCTGACGTCCAACCAATACGCTCATTCATTTCTCCTGAAAAGTCGGGTGGATGACTATGATGAAACCCCGCCAAGGCTACCGGCGAGCGTCTCTTATGCCCATTTGATTACCCCAATGGGCAATATAGGCACTCCCTATCGGGCCGCTATGCCACTTCCGCCATAACGGTATGTCCATGTGGAAGCGCTCAAAACACGGTGGAAGCGCTCAAAATACGTCGTCGTCTTGCCCTAGCATGACGTCTTCAAGTTCGCCACTGAACGGCGATATCGTCACACGCACTTGAATCGGCGCGCAGCACTGAGGGCAATCTTCCCAAGTAGCGTGGCTACCCACACTGCTATCGATCAACATCTCGAAAAATGCGTCGCAATAAGGGCACGTCGCCGGCCATGACAACAACATCTCTTCGTTCATACCGACTCCTAGCGTCCTCAAGTACGGCGCATTACCGACTGAATGTCGGGTCGCCCTTGCCCTCTTTCAAGCCGCAGCGTCGAAATTCTCGCACAAGACTGGCATGCCACGCTTCAGGCATTTCCAACTTGCCACCTTGGTGACATGGGCGCGCTTGAAATAAAGGCTTATCATGACAATGTCTCCGGTATCGATGATATTGTAGACATTGTCGAAGGAACCTGACTCGCGGCGAACCGAACCATCGAATGGTCTTCAGACCTTTCCAGCATGCCAAGGGCAACGTGGTTCGGCGTTCGCCATGAAAATCGTCCAGCATTGATGAGGAGGGGGCCCATGTCCGAAGCTCCACAGAATACGTTATCGACACTCGATGTCGGCGATCATACCTATCACTACTATAGTCTGGACAAGGCTGCCCAAGCGTTTGGCGACGCTTCGCGCCTGCCCATGACACTCAAGGTATTGCTCGAGAACCAACTACGCTACGGCGACGATGAAAGCGTCTCCTCCGACGATATGCAGGCACTCGTCGACTGGCAGAAGGAAGGGCGTTCCACTCGCGAAATCGGTTACCGTCCGGCACGCGTGTTGATGCAGGACTTCACCGGTGTTCCCGGGGTCGTGGACTTGGCCGCCATGCGCGACGCCGTCAAGCGTCTTGGCGAATCGGCCGACCGCATCAATCCGCTTTCCCCCGTGGATCTGGTCATCGACCACTCGGTGATGGTCGATCACTACGGCGATCCGTCGTCGTTCAAGGACAACGTCGCCATCGAGATGGAGCGCAATCAGGAACGTTACGAATTCCTGCGTTGGGGCCAGCAGGCGTTCGATAATTTCCGCGTCGTGCCGCCGGGTACCGGTATCTGCCACCAGGTCAACCTGGAGTATCTGGGCAAGACGGTGTGGACGAAGGAAGAAAACGGCAAGACGTTCGCCTACCCGGACACCCTCGTGGGCACCGATTCCCACACCACCATGATCAACGGCCTGGGCGTGCTTGGCTGGGGCGTGGGCGGCATCGAGGCCGAGGCCGCGATGCTTGGCCAGCCGGTCTCGATGCTGATTCCCGAGGTCATCGGCTTCAAGCTTACCGGCAAGCTGCGCGAAGGCATCACCGCCACCGACCTGGTGCTGACGGTCACTCAGATGCTTCGCCAGAAAGGCGTGGTAGGTAAATTCGTCGAATTCTACGGCGATGGCCTCAAGGACCTGCCGCTGGCGGATCGCGCCACCATCGGCAACATGGCTCCTGAATACGGTGCCACCTGCGGTTTCTTCCCGGTCGACGAGGAAACCCTCAACTACATGCGCCTCACCGGCCGTGACGAACATCAGATCGAGCTCGTCGAGGCATATACCAAGGCGCAGGGGCTGTGGCGCGAACCCGGCGCCGAACCGATCTTCACTGATGTCCTGCACCTCGACATGAACGAAGTCGAGTCCAGCTTGGCCGGGCCCAAGCGTCCGCAGGACCGTGTCGCTCTGACCGACATGAAGTCTACCTTCGAGAAGATCCTCAGCGACCGCAAGCCAGACGCCGCGCCCACCGAGCAAGGCAAGTGGCTCTCCGAAGGCGGCCAGACCGCCGTGGGCACCGACGAAAGCGTGGAGAATGAAGATAGCCAGCACTGTGAGGTCGATGGCGAAAACTTCAAGCTCAACCACGGCGCCGTGGTCATCGCTGCTATCACCTCGTGCACCAACACCTCCAACCCCAGCGTGATGCTGGCCGCCGGGTTGCTGGCGCGCAAGGCCGTCGAGAAGGGCCTCACCACCAAGCCTTGGGTCAAGACGTCACTGGCACCGGGCTCCAAGGTGGTCACTGACTACCTCGACGCCAGCGGCACCCAGAGCGACCTCAACGAACTCGGCTTCAACCTGGTCGGCTATGGCTGCACCACCTGCATCGGTAACTCCGGCCCCTTGCACGAGCCGATCGAGAAAGCCATCGACGAAGGCGATCTGACGGTGGCCTCGGTGCTCTCCGGCAACCGCAACTTCGAAGGCCGTATCCATCCGCTGGTGCCCACCAACTGGCTGGCATCACCGCCCTTGGTCGTGGCGTATGCCTTGGCCGGCAACATGCGCATCGATCTTTCCAAGGATCCGCTGGGCAATGACAAGGATGGCAACCCGGTGTACCTGAAGGATGTCTGGCCCAGCCAGGCGGAAATCGCCGAAGCCGTCGAACAGGTCCGGACCGAGATGTATCGCAAGGAGTACAGCGAGGTCTTCGAGGGTGATGAGATCTGGAAGTCGCTCGAGGTACCGGAAAGCGATGTCTATGCGTGGAACAACAAGTCCACCTACATCCAGCATCCGCCGTTCTTCGAAGGCATGGGCAAGGAGCCCGCGCCGTTGGAAGACGTCAAAGATGCCAACGTGTTGGCCATGTTCGGCGACTCGGTGACCACCGACCACATCTCGCCCGCCGGCGCGATCAAGCCGGACAGCCCTGCCGGCCGTTATCTGCAGGAAAACGGCGTCAAGCCCATGGATTTCAACTCCTATGGCTCACGGCGCGGCAATCACGAAGTGATGATGCGCGGCACCTTCGCCAACGTGCGCATCAAAAACGAGATGCTCGATGACGTCGTCGGCGGCTATACCCGCCATGTGCCCAGCGGCGAGCAGATGGCGATCTACGACGCGGCGATGAAATATGTCGAGCAAGACACGCCGCTGGTGGTGGTCGCCGGCAAGGAATACGGCACTGGCTCGAGCCGTGACTGGGCGGCCAAGGGCACGCGCCTGCTGGGCGTGCGCGCCGTACTCGCCGAATCTTACGAGCGCATCCACCGCTCCAACCTGATCGGCATGGGCGTGTTGCCGCTGCAGTTCCCCGAGGGCGAGGATCGCAAGTCGCTGGGCATGACCGGCGATGAAACGATCTCCATCGAAGGCATCGCCGATATCGAGCCTGGCGCCAAGGTCCAGGTGACCATCGCCTCCGATAAAGGCGAGAAGAAGATCGAGGCGCTGTGCCGCATCGATACCGCCAACGAGATGGCCTACTATCGCCACGGCGGCATCCTGCACTACGTGCTGCGTAGCATGCTCTGATCGCCTAGCGCTGAGTTAGCGCCATGAGAAACACCCCGTCGGCATGGCCGGCGGGGTGTTTTTTGTCGGTGGATCGAGGAGCAGCGTGCGTTTAGAAGGCGCGGCGCCGATAGGTGCGGTAACGCGGATACCAGAAGTGACGCTCGATGGCGTCCCACAGCGCTTCATCGCTAGAGGACAGCGCGACGTTTTCCTCCTGGGCCTGCTTGGCGACGGCGAAGGCGATGTCCTTGCTGATCTCGCGGATGTCACCCAGCGAGGGTAACAGAGCGCCCTTGCCGGTCTTGACGATGGGAGCGCCCTGGGCCAAGGCGTTGGAGGCCGCCATCAGCATCTTGTCGGTGACTCGGGACGCGCTGGTCGCCACGACCCCCAGACCGATGCCGGGGAAGATATAGGCGTTGTTGCACTGAGCGATCGCCACGTCACGCTCGCCGACGCGCACTGGCGGGAAGGGGCTGCCCGTCGCCACCAACGCTTCGCCCTGGGTCCAGTCGAGAAGATCTTGGGGGACAGCCTCGACCTTGGAGGTCGGGTTGGAAAGCGGCATCACCAGCGGCTGGGCACAGCCGGCGTGCAACGTCTTGATCACTTCCTCGGTGAACAGGCCGCTTTGCCCGGAAACCCCGATCAATACGCTGGGCTTGGCATTGCGCACCACGTCGAGCAGGTCACGGGCCTGGGTATCCCAATCGCTCAAGGTGGCGGTCTCATGCGCCAGGCGCTGCTGGAAGTCGTAGAGCCCGTCCATGTCGCTGATCAACAATCCGAAACGGTCGACCATGTAGACACGACGGCGCGCCTCGGCCTCACTCAGGCCTTCCATGGTCATCGCCACGACGATCTGCTCGGCGATACCGCAGCCCGCCGAGCCGGCCCCGAGAAACGCGATGGTCTGATCCTTGAGCGCCTCGCCCTTGGTCTTGCAGGCCGCCAGCAGCGTGCCTACGCACACCGCCGCCGTGCCCTGGATGTCGTCGTTGAAGCAGCACAGCTGGTCGCGATAACGCTCGAGCAACGGCATGGCATTGGTCTGGGCGAAGTCCTCGAACTGCAACAGCACGTTGGGCCAGCGACGCTGCAACGCCTCCATGAACATGCCGATGAACTCGTCGTACTCTTCCTGACTGACCCGCGGGTGGCGCCATCCCATGTACATGGGATCGTCGAGCAGTTTCTGATTGTTAGTGCCCACATCGAGCACGATGGGCAATGTGTAAGCCGGGCTGATGCCGCCACAGGCGGTATAAAGCGACAGTTTGCCGATGGGAATGCCCATGCCACCGATGCCCTGATCGCCCAGTCCCAGGATGCGCTCACCGTCGGTGGCTACGATCACGCGCACCTTGTCCTTGGTAGCGCTACGCAGGATGTCATCCATGCGGTGACGATCGGGATAAGAGATGAAGAGCCCGCGGTGGTTACGGTAAATATTGGAGAACTCTTCGCATGCCTCCCCCACCGTGGGGGTATAAATGATCGGCAGCATTTCCTCGAGATGCTCTTCCAGTAGACGGAAGAACAGCGTCTCGTTGTCGTCCTGAATCGCCCGCAGATAAATGTGCTTGTCGAGGTTGTTCTGACAAAGAGTGTATTGGTGATAAGCGCGCTCGAGTTGCTCTTCGATGCTCTCGACATTCTGCGGCAACAGGCCCACCAAATTGAACTCGACACGCTCTTCACTGGTAAAGGCGCTGCCCTTGTTGAGTAGCGGCATCTCCAGCAGTGAGGGGCCGGCATAAGGAATATAAAGGGGACGCTTGGATGTTTCGCTCATCGTTTGCCTCACGCAGGTGACGGAACTCGGAGCTCTAGGGCTCCGCACGGCTCGAGCTTAACTATATCACGCCGCCTTGCCACCCGCGCACGCCACAAAGACGCACGGCGTCCCGAAGGACGCCGTGCATCATTTGCGCGTATCGATTCTATGGCTCAGCCACTGCGAGTTACGGGGCGTGAAGGGCCTGAGAAGAACAACGGGCGCAATTTGACGCCCAGCATGTTGCCGGCAAACGCCGCGACCAACCACAGCCAGCCGTGCAAGCTGCCCGACGAAATGCCGCCGAAATAGGCGCCGATGTTGCACCCGAACGCGAGGCGCGCCCCATAACCCAGCAGGAACCCGCCGATGGCTGCCGCTACTACGGAGCGTAACGGAATATTGAATTTCGGCGCGAAACGGCCCGCCAGCGCCGCTGCGGCCATCGCCCCCAGAATGATGCCCACGTTCATGACCGTGGTGATATCGCTCCAGACGTTGGCGTTCAAGGCCGCCTCATTGCCGGCCGCCTGCCAATACCCCCAACCGCTGACATCGCCGCCCAAGGCTTCGAAGCCCTTGGCGCCCCACAGCGCGAATGCCGAGGTAATGCCCCATGGGCGTCCGGCGAGCGCCAGCGTGATGAAATTGAGCACCGCCAGTCCCACTGCGCCGGCCAATAGCGGCCAAGGGCCTTGCAGCCAGCGCGAGCGACCGGCCTCGACCTGCGGCGCCCGTTCGAGCTGACCGTGCCGGCGCTTCTCCATGGCCACCGTCAACGCCGCGATCGCGGCGAACAACGTCAGGCTGACGACGATACCGCCGCCCACGCCGAACAAGCCATGCAGCGACGTCGGCTGGAACGCCGGCCATGTCTGCCACCAGGCAAAATGCGCCGTGCCGACCAGGGAGCCGACGATGAAGAAGACCAAGGTAATTACCATGCGCGCATTGCCGCCGCCCACCGTGAACAAGGTTCCCGAGGCACAGCCGCCGCCGAGTTGCATGCCTAACCCGAACAAGAACGCACCGACCAGAACCGATACCCCGATGGGTGCGATATAGCCGGAAACCGGCGTGCCAAACAGAGTACCCGCGCCCAGAGCAGGGAAGAACAGCACCACCGCCAGGGCCAGCATGACCATCTGCGCGCGCAGGCCACGCCCGCGCCGCTCAGTGATGAAGACTCGCCAGGCCGAGGTAAAACCGAAGGCCGCATGGTAGAGCACCATACCGAAGGCACCCCCGACGACCATTAACCACCCCTGGGCGGCACCGAATGCCACCCCGACGGCCAAGGCCGCCAGCAACAAGACCACCGCCGATGCCAGCGCCAGTGGCGGCAGGCCACGGCGCGGTTCGGCGGTGGCAGATGAAACGCTAGATGCGTCAGGCATCGCAACCTCCTGTCATCATTCGAATGGAAATTGTTGCCTATCTTAGCGCCTGTCTAGACCTTTTAAAAATTTATAAAACGCATTCCCGCTATAGCGTTTAGCAATATAAAACAAGGCCCGTGTCTCATGACACGGGCCTTGGCAGCGCGCAGGACGCGCCGATAAGAAAAGCAAGCGAAGCGTTACACGAAACGCCCCAGGCCAGCGACCTCGCGCACGCGATCCATGAGCGGTTGCGCCTCGGCGCGAGCCTTTTCGGCGCCCTGCTTGAGCACGTCCTCGATATGCCCGGGGTCCTCGAGTAGGGCGTTATACCGCTCGCGGGGTTCGCGCAGATGCACATTGAGGTATTCGAAGACTCGGTCCTTGGCCTCGCCCCAACCGATACCGTTTTCGTAGTCGGCTCGCATGGTGGCGGTTTCTTCGGCAGAGGCAAACGCTGAGAAGATCTGGAACAGCGTGCAGCTATCGGGATCTTTGGGCTCGCCGGGCTCCAGGGAGTTGGTCTTGATCTTGCGCACCAGCTTCTGGAGCTTCTTCTCCGAGACGAATAGCGGGATGGTGTTGTTGTAACTCTTGGACATCTTGCGGCCATCGAGCCCGTTCAACACTTCGACCTTATCGTCGACCACCGCCTCGGGCAGCGTGAAATACTGACCCTTGTAGAGATGGTTGAAACGCCCCCCCATGTCGCGTGCCATCTCGATATGCTGGATCTGATCGCGCCCCACCGGCACTTTATTGGCATTGAACATCAGAATGTCCGCCGCCATCAGCACCGGATAACCGAACAGCCCCATGCTCACGCCCTTATCCATATCCTGATGACCGAGTTCTTCGTTCTCGGCCACCGCCGCCTTGTAAGCATGGGCACGGTTCATCAGCCCCTTGGCACAGACGCAGGACAGCATCCAGGTCAGCTCGGGGATTTCGGGAATGTCCGACTGGCGGTAGAAAACGGCGTTGTCGGTATCCAGACCCAGCGCCAGCCAGGTAGCGGCGATTTCCAGGCGCGATTGCTGCACGCGCTTAGGATCCTGACACTTGATCAACGCATGCAGGTCAGCGAGGAAGTAGAAGGAATCCACATCGGGACGCTGGCTGGCCTCGATGGCCGGTTTGATGGCCCCGACATAGTTGCCGAGATGCGGGGTGCCGGTGGTGGTGATACCGGTCAGAACGCGTGTCTTGGTCATGAAATTGGGCTGATCGCAACGAAATGTGAGAATCCGCCCAGTGTACAACGACGCCCCGGTCAAGGCGACCGGGGCGCGCGGCGTCTGCTTGTCACAGCGAAGTGACTATGACAGCAGTGTGCGCGGGTCGACGGCCTCCAGGGCGAAGGCCTTGGCCACCGCCGGATGAGTGATGCGCCCGGCATGCACGTTGAGCCCCTCGAGGAAGTGAGGGTCTTCCGCCAAGGCGCCCTGCCACCCCTTGTCGGCCAGGGCCAGCACGAACGGCAGGGTGGCATTGGTCAACGCCTGGGTCGAGGTGCGCGCCACGGCGCCCGGCATGTTGGCGACGCAGTAGTGCACCACGCCATCCACCACATAGGTGGGGTCGGCATGCGTCGTCGCGCGGCTGGTCTCGAAACAACCGCCCTGGTCGATGGCCACGTCCACCAGCACGCTGCCCGGACGCATGTCGGCGAGCATGTCGCGCGTGATCAGCTTGGGCGCCTGCGCACCGGGCACCAGCACCGCCCCGACGACGATGTCCGACTCGCGCACCGCCGTTTCCAGGGCATCCGCCGTCGAGTACACGGTGTTCAGACGGCCCTGATAACGATGATCGAGCACTTCCAGACGCGCCAGCGACTTGTCGAGCACGGTCACCTCGGCGCCCAGTCCCAGCGCCATGCGCGCGGCGTTCTCGCCGACCACGCCGCCACCGATCACCGTGACCTTGGCCGGCGCCACGCCGGGCACCCCGGGAATCAGAATGCCGGCACCGCCCTGGGCCTTTTCCAGGCTGTGCGCCCCGGCCTGGATCGCCATGCGGCCGGCAACGCGGCTCATCGGCGCCAGCAGCGGCAACCCGCCCTGGTCGTCGGTGATCGTCTCGTAGGCGATACAGGTGGCTTCACTGTCCATCAACCCCCGGGTCAACGACTCCTCGGCGGCCAGATGCAGGTAGGTGAACAGGGTATGCCCGGGCTTGAGGCGCTTGACCTCCTCGGGCTGGGGTTCCTTGACCTTGACGATCAACTCGGCGTTGTCCCAGAGCGCATCGAGATCTTGTTCGATATGCGCTCCCGCCGCTTCATACTCAGTGTCAGGGAATCCGGCACCCTCGCCCGCCGATGCCTGCACGGCCACGGTATGGCCGCGCGCCGCCAGCTCTCGCACCACACTCGGCGTCAGAGCGACGCGATACTCATGATTCTTGATTTCCTTGGGTACGGCGATTTTCATGGCGCCTCCGCTTCACGATGGGGTCAATGTAGGCTCGATGCCTATCCATTACAGCACACACACCGGAATCGAAGAGGCAACGCGGAAAAACAAAACAACGTGCTGAACAGACCCCGCCGGACAGAAAACCTTGCGGTCACACGGCGCGATACCGAAAGATTTACGCCGACTAGCGCGGACGCTCCCCGTTGCACTGCCAGCAGGTATCGAAGACACCATCCAACCATTCGCCACAGGCAGGGCAGCACCAGTTCGGGCACCCTTCGGCGGGGCCATTGAGAGCCTCATCAACCAACGCCTCAGCGCGTTGACGATGCCCCACCGGCACCCAGACCTCCGGCTCGCATTCACCGGGCGGCAGTTCACCGGCGCCACCGCCGAGGGTCATGTTGCGTAGCACGGGCACCAACCCGGCGCTAGCCAACACGTTGTGCACGTGATTGACCAGCAACGCGTTGGGATGGCGAAAGACGCGAACGCGCTCCAACGTCATGCTCAGTTGCGGAAAACCCGCACACCCATGGCCTTGAGGTAAGCGGTTTCGGGAATCGCAGGGTGCACGGGATGATCCGGCCCCTGATGGCCCTGATAGATGACCTGCCCGTGACGGTCCTGATGGCGCACCGCGCCTCGCACGCACTCCATCAAACGCTCCGGCGCCAAGTGCATCGAGCATGATGCCGAGAGCAGCATGCCATCGCGCCCCAGCAGCCGAATCGCCTCACGATTGAGCCGCGAATAGGCGCGCTCACCGTTAGGGATATCCTTGCGTTTCTTGATGAACGCCGGCGGATCGAGCACGATCACATCGAACTGCTCACCTTCCGCCTTGAGGGCTGCCAATGCCTCGAAGGCCTCGCCCTCACCGACGGCCACCTGCTCGGCCAGGCCGTTAAGCGCAGCGTTCTCGGCCACACGCTCCAGCGCCTGGGCGGAACTATCCACGCACAGCACCTCGCTAGCGCCATGCGCGGCCGCCTGAACGCCCCAGCCGCCCACGTAGCTGAACACGTCCAGCACGCGCTTGCCGGCAACCAGGCCATTGAGCCATGCCCGGTTAGCGCGATGGTCGAAAAACCACCCGGTTTTCTGGCCATCGAGCACCGGCACCACGAAGCGCACGCCGTTCTCCTCGAGCAGTACCTGGTCAGGCAACTCACCATAGACCACCTCGACCTCGTCGCCGAGCTGTTCCTGGCGACGTCCGGAGGAATCGTTCTTGAAGACGATGGCGCGCGGCGCCAACACTTTCTCGAGCGCGGCGACGATCTCGTCGCGCAGCCGATCCATGCCCACGGTATTGAGTTGCACGACCAACACATCATCGAAACGATCGACGATGAGTCCCGGCAACAAGTCGCCCTCGCCATACACCAGGCGATAGAACGGCTTGGCGAACATCCGCGCACGCAGACTCAACGCCTGCTTGAGGCGGTGGACCAATAGCGAACGGTCGAGACGCACATCGACATCCCGCGACACGATACGCGCGCAGATCAGCGAATGCGGATTGACGTAGGCGATGCCCATCGGCTTGCCATTGGCAGCCTCGATGACCGCCTGGGCGCCCGGTTCGAAATCCTTCAGCGGCGTGGTCGCGATATCGATCTCGTTGGAATAGAGCCATAAATGGCCCGCCTTGAGACGACGGTCGGCGTTTTTCTTGAGGCGTAGACGTTCGGTCACGGAAAACCTCTTGGCAAAGACATCGCGCGGCGCAAAGCGCTCAGCGCTGACAGTGAGGACAAAAAACGCTGGCCCGCTGCCCCAGCGTAGCCAAGCGTAAAGGCTCGCCGCAACGCCGACAGGGCGCTTCTTGCCGCCCATAGACGTTGAGGCGCTGAGCGAAATAACCGGGCTCGCCGGTGCCGCTGACGAAGTCGCGAAGCGTCGTGCCGCCCTGCGTGATCGCCGCCGCCAGCACCTCGCGCGCCGCCTCGGCCAGGCGCTCATAGCGCTCGCGAGAGATACGTCCCGCCGCACGCCGAGGGTCGATCCCTGCCAGGAACAACGCTTCGCTGGCGTAGATATTGCCAACCCCCACCACCACGGCGTTGTCCATCAGGAACGGTTTGACGGCAATGCGTCGCTTGCGTGAAAGCCGATAGAGACGCTCGCCGTCGAAATCCGGCGACAACGGCTCGGGGCCCAGACGCGCCAGGCGCGGATCGTCGCCAAGCGAGCCCTGCAGCCAATCGACGAAGCCGAAACGACGGGGGTCGTGATAACGCAAAATCGCGCCATCTTCCACGACCAGGTCGACATGGTCGTGCTTTCTGGGCATATCGCCGAGACGCGCCAGGCGCAGGCTTCCGGACATTCCCAAATGCCATAACAAGGTACGCTCGCCGACAGGCATGAGCAGGTACTTGGCGCGCCGCCCTAGCGTACCGACTCGTTGACCGACGAGCGAATCCGCCAGGTCATCCGGCACCGGGGTGCGCAGGCGCGGTTGGCGCACAATGACCTCACGAATCTCGCGTCCCTCTATGTAGGGCGCAATACCGCGACGCGTCGTCTCGACTTCGGGGAGTTCGGGCATGCTGGTCTCCCGCCACCTTTCTTGCTGGCATAAAAAAACCCGGAGCGACCCGGGTTTTTCAGACAGGTGAACATCACCTGAGGCGAAGGAGGGCCAAGATCACTTGATCTTGGCTTCCTTGTACATCACGTGCTTGCGGACGACCGGGTCGAATTTTTTCATTTCGAGCTTGTCCGGCGTGTTCCGCTTGTTCTTGTCGGTGGTGTAGAAATGGCCGGTTCCGGCGCTGGACACCATCTTGATCTTGTCACGCATGACTCGTTACTCCCTGTTTGGACGCGCTGTTTAGACGCGATCACCACGCTTGCGGATATCGCTGAGCACTTCTTCGATGCCTTTCTTGTCGATGATGCGCATGCCCTTGGAGGAAACGCGCAGCTTGACGAAGCGCTTTTCGGCTTCCACCCAGAAACGATGGGTGTGCAAGTTCGGCAAGAAGCGACGACGTGTTCTCCGCTGGGAGTGAGAAACATTGTTACCAGTCACCGGGCGCTTGCCGGTAACCTGACATACTTGGGACATGGAAGCCTCCAACCACTGGCGAGTTGTTCAAAACCTGTCGGGCAAACCGGGAATGGCAGGCTACCGCCTTCTGCCCTGATTCAAAGGGCGTACTTTATACCAGACGTCAAGCCTTGCCGCAAGCTTGCGGAGGCTCGACGGACGGCCAGCCTAGCATCGCAGAAACGGCCTCAAAGCCATCCGCGTTCGGCGAACGATATTACCTCACCATCGCCGACGACGAAATGATCCAGCACACGGATCTCGAACAACCCCAATGCTTCCTTGAGCCGCTGGGTGATTCGACGATCGGCGTCACTCGGCTCGGCCACGCCCGAAGGGTGGTTGTGGGCAAAGATCAACGCCCCGGCATTGAGCGCCAGCGCACGGCGCGACACCTCACGCGGGTAGACAGATGCACTGTCGAGCGTGCCTTCCGAGAGCGTCTCGAAACGGATTACGCGGTGCTGCGTATCCAGAAATAATGCCGCGAACGCCTCGTGGGGCAAGTGACGCAACTGCGAGGTCAAGAACTGGCGCACCAAGGCCGGCGAGGTCAGAGCGCCGCCACGCTCCAACAAGCTCCCCAGGTGGCGCCGCGACAGCTCTAGGGAGGCTTGAAGCTGCACATACTTGGCTTCCCCCAGACCATGCTCCGCGCAAAAGCGCGCCTGATCGGCCTCCAGCAACGGCCGTAGACCTCCGAAAGCGACCAGCAGGTCACGTGCAAGGTCCACCGCCGAGCGTCCCTTCACGCCCACACGTAGAAAAATCGCCAGCAACTCGGCATCCGACAGCACCGGCGCCCCCAGAGTGAGCAACTTTTCACGCGGGCGTTCGCCTTCCGGCCAATCGCGTATTCCCATCGACAGCTTCTCTCGGTTTGCGAATGTCACGGCACACCCAGACATAATATCAGCAATATCTCATTAATTAGCAATATCGCATGCCGATCACCCCCAACCAAAGTCGCATCGCATGATTGTCTAACCTGACTACCATACTAGTCATACAAAGCATCGATTCAGGACCTTCACATGACGCCATCGCTGCTCGCGCTCTGGGACGAACAAGCCGACGGCAACGTCCGTCAACGCCTCTATGCGGTCCTACGCCAATCGATCATTCGCATGACGTTGGCGCCCGGCCAGGCACTGTCGGAAAAAGAGATAGCCGATACCTTCGCGGTCAGCCGGCAACCCGTACGCGAAGCTTTTATTCGACTCTCGGAGGCCGGCCTTATCGAGGTACGTCCCCAACGCGGTACTTACGTCGTGCACATTTCTCAAGCCGATGTCATGGAGGCACGTTTCGTCCGCGAAGCCATCGAGATCGCGGTCGCACGAGACGCCGCCGAACAGGGGCTCGCGCCAGAGGTACGCGATGAACTTCGCGAACTCATCGACCGCCAGCAACGCTGCATCGAGACGCAAGACCATGACCGCTTCTACCGTCTCGACGAAGCATTCCACCGTACCCTCGCGCTAGAGACTGGCCACGACGCCGCCTGGCGCGTGACACAGGAGGTCAAGGCACAACTCGACCGTGTGCGCTATCTGAGCGTGCCGGACGCCACGCCGATCAAGAAACTGATCGATCAGCACACCCACATTCTCGAAAGCATCATTGCGCGCGATCCCGAGGCTGCTGAAAAGGCCGTGAGGGAACACCTGCGCGAAATACTCAGCTCGCTACCGGACCTGGTCGAACGCTTTCCCGAACTCTTCACGTCCACCTCGACGGGTGGTCGTCGAACCTCGCTGCTTTCTGGAGCCAGTGCATGAAGATTCAAGACGCCTATACCATCGTCACCTGCCCTGGGCGCAACTTCGTGACGCTCAAGATCGTCACCGAGTCCGGCACCTACGGCATCGGCGATGCCACCCTGAACGGCCGCGAGATGGCGGTGACGGCCTACCTCGACGAACACGTCGTGCCGACATTGATCGGCCGCGACGCCAGCCGCATCGAAGATACCTGGCAGTATCTCTATCGCGGTGCCTACTGGCGGCGTGGCCCAGTGACCATGACCGCCATTGCCGCCGTCGACATGGCGCTATGGGACATCAAGGCCAAGGCCGCGGGCATGCCGCTTTATCAGTTACTCGGCGGCAAAAGCCGTGAGCGCGTCATGACCTACGCCCACTGCACCGGCCAGGAAATCGATGACTGCCTCGAGGAAGTCGCCCGTCATGTCGAGATGGGCTATCGCGCAGTGCGCGTCCAGTCCGGCGTGCCGGGGATCAAGACCACCTACGGCGTGGCCAAGAACCCCGGCGAGCGCTACGAGCCGGCCGACTCCTCACTGCCTGCCGAGCACGTCTGGAGTACCGAAAAGTACCTTAATCATGCGCCCAAGCTATTCGCCGCAGTACGCGAGCGCTTCGGCGACGAGCTGCACGTCCTGCACGACGTCCATCATCGCCTGACGCCGATCGAGGCAGCGCGATTGGGCAAGGCCGTTGAACCCTATCACCTGTTCTGGTTGGAAGACTGCGTGCCGGCCGAGAACCAGGAGAGCCTGCGCTTGATCCGCGAACACACCACCACGCCGCTGGCAATCGGTGAGGTTTTCAATTCGATCCACGACTGCCGAGAGATGATCCAGAACCAGTGGATCGACTATATCCGCATGCCGCTCACCCACGGCGGCGGCATCACCGCGATGCGCCGCGTCGCCGATTTGGCTGCGCTTTATCATGTACGTACCGGCTTCCATGGCCCCACCGACCTATCGCCGGTATGTCTGGGCGCGGCGATTCACTTCGACACCTGGGTACCCAATTTCGGCATTCAGGAACACATGCCCCACGACCCACTCACCGATGAGGTCTTCCCCCACGACTATCGCTTCGAGGACGGCCATTTCCTGGTGGGCGAGTCTCCGGGACACGGCGTCGATATCGACGAGGAACGCGCGGCCCAGTACCCCTACAAACGCGCCAGTCTGCCGGTCAACCGTCTGGAAGACGGCACGCTCTGGCACTGGTAATCCCGTTTATCCGTCATCCCGTTCCCCGTTGAAAAGAGTGGAGTCCGTCATGAAAGCCTTTGAGGTTCGCGCCCCTCACGATTTCAGTATCGTTGACGTCGATGCCCCGCAAGCCGCCGCTGGCGAGGTGAGCGTCGGCGTCGCCTTCGCCGGCATCTGCGGCTCGGACATGCACATCATTCACGGCGACAACGCTTTCGTACGCTTCCCGCGGATTACCGGCCACGAGTTCGCCGGCGTCGTCGAGGCAGTAGGCGAGGGCGTCGAGAACGTGTCGGTGGGTGACCGAGTATGCATCGACCCGGTCATCAACTGCGGCGAGTGCTACCCCTGCCGTATCGGTCGGCCCAACGTCTGCAGCGCCATGCAGGTGATCGGTGTGCACCGCAACGGCGGCTTCGCCAACCAGGTCAGCGTTCCCGCCGCTAACGCTCATCGGCTGCCCGAGAACATCGCTCTCGATCAGGCCGCGCTGGTCGAGCCCTACACCATCGCGGCCAACGTACTGGCGCGCATGCAGCCTCACGACGGCGATGCCCTGTTGATCCTCGGCGCCGGCGTGATCGGCCTGACGATCCTCCAGGTCGCCCGAGCGCAAGGGCTCACTGACATCACCGTTTGCGACGTCATCGACGACCGGCTGGACGTCGCCCGCTCACTGGGCGCCAGCCACACAGTGAACGGTCAGCGGGAGGACCTCGAGGCCGTGATGGCCGAGCGCACGAGCGGCGAAGGCGTGCCGCTAATCGCCGATGCCGCCTGCGTACCCGCCTTGTTTCCTCAAATGGCGCGAATCGCCTCACCAGCCGGGCGCATCGGCCTGCTGGGCTTCAACGCCACGCCCAGCGACCTGGTTCAACTCGAGGTGATCAAGAAGGAGCTGACGATCGTCGGCTCACGACTCAACAACCGCAAGTTCCCCGAAGTCATCGAGATGCTCGCCAGCGGGCGGCTCGATGCCACGGCGCTGGTCAGCCACCGGCTGCCCTTCGCCGAGATGGGTGAGGCGATCCATATGATCGACCATTACCCGGAACGCGTGTGCAAGGTACTCATCGAGCTCGATGCCTGAAGCGATTAGATCCCTCGCACTCGCCAAACATCGACTGCAAACCACTACTCAACGCTCAACAACAACAGCCCTCAATCAGAGTCAGGAGTGAACGTCATGCTCAAACAACTACTCGCCAGTGCCGTTATCGGCTCAAGCATCCTCGCCGCCCCGTTCGCCACCGCCGCGGACTACACCCTCAAGTTCGGCCACCTGGCCAACGAAGAAAACATCTGGAACAAAGCCGCCGAGCGCTTCAAACAAGTCGTCGAAGAGGAATCCGACGGCCGCATCGACGTACAGATATTTCCCAACGAGCAGTTGGGCACCGAGATGGAAGTCATCAACAGCATTCAACTCGGCACCGCTGATATGACCATCACCGGGGAAAGCTTGCAGAACTGGGCCCCCAAGGCGGCGATGATGGCCGTGCCCTACGCCTTCCGCGACTCCGAGCATCTGCGCAAGGCAGTCGAGGGCGATATCGGCAAGCAGATCGAACAACAGATCGAGGAGAAAGCCGGCCTGGTACCGATCGCCTGGTTCGAACGCGGCCCGCGTGAGCTGACCTCCAACCGGCCGATCAAGAAACCCTCCGACCTGAACGGCCTGCGTCTGCGCGTGCCCAACGTGCCACTGTTCGTCGACACCTGGCAGGCACTCGGCGCCAAACCCACGCCAATGGCCTTCAGCGAGGTGTTCACATCGCTGCAGCAGGGCACCATCGATGCCCAGGAGAACCCGCTTTCGCTGATCGAGAGCGCCAGCTTCAATGAGGTTCAGGACTACGTGAACGTGACCGATCACGTGCGTAGTTGGATCTACGTGGTGATCGGCAAGAAAAAGCTCGAGTCAATGCCGGAGGACCTGCAAGAGGTGGTTCTCGATGCGGCTCAGCAGATGCAGTCCTATGAGGCGAAGCTCTTCAGCGAGGACCAGAAACGTCTGCGCAACGCGCTCGAAGAAGCCGGCATGGAGTTCGTCGAGGTCGATCAAAAAGCTTTCGCCGACAAGGCCGAACCGGCTGTCAAAGCGTCGCTCAACGACGAACAGCAAAAGCTCTATGAGGCGATCCAGGATCTCTGATCGGGCACATTCCCCACGCCGGGGCTGGGCATGACGGCCCCGGCACTCTGCCGACTCGCCGAGGAACATTCCTGATGAGCGATTCCGATTCCATACCGAGCGATCCGCTACACGACATCGCCGAGATCCCACCCCTCGGCGGTATCTGGGGGCGGTTGGTCAGCGGGCTCGACCGCCTGTTTGCCCTACTCGCATCGCTGGCGCTGCTAGCCATCGCCGCCGTGGTGATCCTGCAAGTCGTCTCCCGAGTGGCGCTGCCTAGCTCCCCGGCCTGGACCGAGGAGCTATCGCGCTATTTATTCATTTACATGGTGTCGCTGTCGTCCGGCCTCGTCCTTCGCCGCAACCGCCACGTCAACGTCGAACTTTTCCAGCACCTGTTGGGCCGGCGCAGCCAGTTGGTCTACCGAGCACTATGTTGTTTGGTCGTGGGTGTCTTCTCCGCATGGATGATCCCCTACGCCATGCAATTCGCTCAGGTGGGTGCCTTCCAGACCTCGCCGACGCTTGAGGTCCATATGCACTATATCTTCTTCTCGACCGTCGCCCTGTTCGGCCTATCCGCCCTGTATGCGGCGATCGGCCTGATCGAGGCCAGCGTGGCCATTGCTCGCGGCGGATCGACCCATACCGGGGAGACGCCGTAATGGAAATCGCCGTTCTGTTCTGCGTATTTCTGGTCTTGCTGCTGGTGGGTATTCCCATCGCCTTTTCGCTGGGCATCGCCTCACTTTCTTACCTGCTGCTATCGGACATCTCGCTGACCATCGTCCCGCAGCGCATGTACGGGGGCATCGACACCTTCGTGCTGCTATGCATTCCCGGTTTCGTGCTGGCCGGCAACCTGATGAACGTCGGCAATATCACCGATCACATCGTGCGTTTCGCGAATGCCTTGGTGGGCCATATCCGCGGTGGCCTGGGGCTCGCTAACGTGGGCGGTTCGATGATCTTCGGCGGCATCTCGGGCACCGCCGTGGCCGATGCAGCAAGCATCGGTTCAGTGATGATCCCCGGCATGGCACGCGCCGGCTATGACAAGCCCTTCGCCGCTGCAGTGACCGCCGCCTCGTCGACAGTGGGGCCGATCATTCCCCCCAGCGTGCCGATGATCATCGCCGGCTCGCTATCCGGCGTCTCGGTCGGCCGGATGTTTCTGGCCGGCGCCATTCCGGGGTTATTGCTGGGCCTGGCGATGATGATCACCGTGTACATCCTGGCGGTGAAGCGCGGCTACCCACGCGAGAGGCGCTCGACCTTCAAGGAACTGATCAAGGAAGGGCGCAGCGCGTTCTGGGCACTGATGATGACCTTCATCATTCTCTACGGCATCATCGGCGGCTTTTTTACGCCCACCGAGGCGTCCATCGTCGCCAGCCTATACGCCTTGATAATCGGCATGTTCGTCTACAAGGGGATTACCTGGCGCAACCTGCCGCAGATCGTCGTCGATACGGTACTGACTTCGGGCTCGCTGATGCTGCTGGTGGGCTTGGCCAACCTGTTCGGCTGGATTCTCACCAGCCAACAGATCCCGCAGATGATCGCCGACCAGATACTAGGCTTTAGCGCGAATCCCATCGTGGTCATCCTGATACTCAACCTGATCCTGCTGGTGGTCGGCACCTTCATGGAAACCATCGCCGCACTGATCATTCTGTTCCCCGCGTTACTGGGAGTAGCCACCGGCGTGGGCATGGACCCCGTGCATTTCGGCCTGATGGCGGTGCTTAACCTGATGATCGGACTGACCACTCCCCCCCTCGGGGTCTGCCTTTTCGTTGTCTCGGGTATCGGCAAGCTGCCGATGCTGCGTGTCGCTCGCGCCATCGTGCCGTTTCTGATCTGCAACCTGGTGGTGCTGCTACTGGTGTCCTATGTGCCGACCCTTTCGCTGTGGCTGCCCAATCTGCTGATGGGAGACTGATCGACCATGATCCCGACATCGATACCCAGCACGCACGCGCCGGCCACGGTGGGCATCGTGCATCTCGGCCTGGGTGCCTTTCACCGCGCCCACCAAGCGGTCTATCTGGAGCGTAACCTGGCCCGCCATGATGGCGGCCCGTGGGGCATCGCCAGCGCCAACCTGCGTTCCAACCGCCAGCTCGTCGAGCTGATGCGCGAACGCGAACAGCGCTATCACGTCGCCGAATACACCGACAGCGACACCCTGACCCTACGCGAGGTCGCGGCGATCCGCGAGACGCTCTATGCCGGCCCCGGCGGCGAGGACCTCGAGGCCCTGCTGGGGCGCATGAGCGAGCCCGCCGTGCGCATCGTCACACTGACCGTGACCGAGAAGGGCTACCACCTCGACCCGGCGGACGGACGGCTGCTGCTCGACGCTGAGCCGATTCGCCACGACATCGCCAATCCCACGCAACCGCGGACCGCACCGGGCATGCTGGTCGAAGCGCTGGCTAGGCGATGCATGGCCGGCACCCCGGCGTTCACGATACTGTGCTGCGATAACATGCCCGATAACGGCCAGCGCACCCGACGCGCGGTGATCGAGCTGGCCCATCAGCGCGCCCCTTCACTCGCCGAATGGATCGCCGATGCCGTGGCCTTTCCCTCGAGCATGGTCGATCGCATCGTCCCGGCGATGAGCGAGGCCGAGTTCGAGCGCCTGCGCACACTGGGTATCGACGACCCCGCCGCAGTGGCCTGCGAGTCTTTCAGCCAATGGGTGATCGAGGACGACTTCCCGCAGGGTCGCCCCGACTGGCAGCACGACGGCGTGCAGATGGTCGCCGATGTCGCCCCCTTCGAGGCCATGAAGCTACGCATGCTCAACGGCAGCCATTCGCTGCTCGCCTATCTCGGCGCGCTGGCCGGCATCGAAACGGTGGCAGAAGCCGTCGGTCGTCCGGAGTTCGCCGCCCTGCTGCGCGGCTACATGCGCCGCGAAGCCGCACCGACGTTGGCCATGCCGGCAGATATCGACCTCGAGGCCTACGCCGATCGTCTGATCGCTCGCTTTGCCAACGATAGCCTGCATCATCGCCTGCAACAGATCGCCATGGATGGATCTCAGAAGCTCCCCCAACGCTGGCTCGCCGGAGCGCAGGTACGGCTCGAGGTCGGGGACGAGATCGCTTGCACGGCGCTCGGCGTAGCGGCCTGGATCCGCTACACCGCCGGCAGCAATCTGGCAGGCGAGAGCCACCCGGTCGACGACCCGATGGCCGACACCTTCGCTGCGTTGCACGCCAACCACGACAAGCCCGAGCCACTGATCGCCGCCTTCCTCGCCCTCGACAGCGTTTTTCCAAGCGAGCTGGCCGACGATGCCCGCTTCTCTAACGCGGTGCTCGACGCCTACTCCACGCTGACCGAAGGTGGCGTCGGGGAGGCCCTGACCATTCTCGACGCCCCGACACGATAGGAGACGACCATGGAACACACCTGGCGCTGGTTCGGGCCCGACGACCCGATCACCCTCGACGACATCCGCCAGACCGGAGCTACTGGCATCGTCACCGCTCTACACGAGATCCCCAACGGTGAGACCTGGCCTTGCGAGGCAATCGCCGAGCGCAAAGCGTTGATCGAAGCCTCGGGGCTCACTTGGTCGGTGGTCGAAAGCGTGCCGGTCCACGAGGACATCAAAAAGGGGCGCGGCGACTGCGAGACCTACATCGCCCACTACCAGCAGACATTGCGTAATCTGGCGGCCTGCGGTATCGACGTGGTCTGCTACAACTTCATGCCCGTTCTCGACTGGACACGCACCGACCTGGCCTGGCCGCTACCCGGCGGTGGCACCGCGCTGCGCTTCGAGCAAACCGCCTTCGCGGCCTTCGACCTGTACCTGCTCGAACGCCCCGGCGCCGAACGCGACTACGATACCGCCGAACGCGAGGCCGCACGCCGCTATCTCGAAACGCTCGACGAAACGGCGCGCCAGCGACTGATCGACACCATCATCGCCGGGCTACCCGGCGCCGAGGAACACTACACTCTGGCGCGCTTTCGCCAGGTGATCGCCGAGTATGCCGAGATCGACGCCGCCCGCTTGCGCGCCAATCTCGGCCATTTCCTGAGCGCCATCGTGCCGGTGGCCGAGGAGGTCGGCATTCGCCTGGCGATCCATCCCGACGACCCGCCCCGCTCGCTGTTCGGCCTGCCGCGCGTGGTCTCGACGCCCGACGACGTTCAATGGATCCTCGATGCCGTGCCCAGCCCTGCCAACGGCCTGACCTTCTGCACGGGTTCTTATGGTGTCAGCGACGCCATCGATCTCGTGGCGATGGGCGAGCGCTTCGCTTCGCGCATCTACTTCGCCCACCTGCGCGCCACGAAGCGCGAGGCCGACCCGCGAACTTTCCATGAGGCGGCTCATCTCGATGGTGATGTCGACATGGTCGGCGTGATCAAGACCCTGCTCGACGAGGAACGTCGCCGCGAGGGTGACGGCGATCCACGACTGCCGCTACGCCCCGATCATGGCCATCACCTGCTGGATGACCTATCGCGCGAAACACGCCCGGGTTATCCGTTGATCGGGCGTCTCAAGGGGCTGGCAGAATTGCGAGGAATAGAGATCGCCATCAAACAGCTATGCGCTTGAAGCGGCGTCCGCTACGCAAAGCCGGGGCACGATGGTAAGGTGGAAGGCCTGCAAAACGGTCAGGATTCCCGCCATGCCAACACTCTTCGGCAAGCGCGTGTTACTCGGCATCAGTGCCGGTATCGCCGCTTACAAAAGCGCCCAGCTCGCCCGTCTATTGAAGAAGGCGGGCTGCGAGGTGCGCGTGGTCATGACCGAAGGCGCGCAGACGTTCATTACCCCGCTGACGCTTCAGGCACTCACCGGCGAAGCGGTGCGCACGTCACTGCTCGACCCCGAGGCGGAAGCGGGCATGGGGCATATCGAACTGGCGCGCTGGGCGGACGTGATCCTCGTCGCGCCGGCTACCGCCGATCTCATGGCGCGCCTGGCGCATGGCCATGCCGACGACCTGCTCACCACGCTGTGCCTGGCCAGTGAGGCGCAATGCGTCATGGCACCGGCGATGAATCAGGCCATGTGGCGCCATCCCGCGACCCAAGCCAATGCCGCGACGTTGCGCACCCAGGGTTGGCGCCTGCTGGGCCCGGATGGAGGCGAGCAGGCATGTGGCGATGTCGGGCCCGGCCGCATGCGCGAACCGGAAGCGCTGATCACCGAGCTCGCAGAGACGCCGGCTGTGCGCGATGCCGAGGCGTTGCGAGTGACGATCACCGCCGGGCCGACCCATGAGGCGCTCGATCCGGTGCGTTACCTCTCCAATCACAGTTCCGGCAAGATGGGCTACGCCCTGGCCGCTGCCTGGGCCCGACGTGGCGCCCGCGTGCGCTTGATCAGCGGGCCGGTCGCCCTGGCGACGCCTACGGATGTCGAGCGCATCGATGTGACATCGGCAAGCGAAATGCTTGCCGCCGCCGAGCACGCCGTCACCGAGAGCGATATTTTCATCGGCTGCGCGGCGGTCGCCGACTACCGCGCCGAAACAGTGGCCGAGCACAAGCTCAAGAAGACCGACGCCAGCGAGACGCTGACGCTCACCCTGGTCAAGAACCCCGATATCGTGGCCGAGATCGCCGCACGTTCACCGCGCCCGCTGGTAGTCGGCTTTGCCGCCGAGACCCGCGACGTGGAACGCTATGCACGCGATAAGCTGACCCGCAAGGGCATGGATATGATCGTCGCCAACGATGTTTCCCAGGCGGGACTCGGCTTCGGCGCCGACGACAACGCCGCCCTGCTGCTGTGGCGTGTCGGCGATGGCACTGACAGCCAAGCACTGCCGCCACAGCCCAAGACCACCCTGGCCGATGCCATCGTCGACCGGGTATTGACGCTTTACGCCCACCGCGCCCCTACGGCGCACGACTGACGGACCCATTCTCATGTCAGATGCCTCGTTGTCTTCCGACACCATCTTGTCGGTGAAGATTCTGGACGAACGCGTACACGACTTCCCGCTGCCCGGTTACGCCACCACCGGCAGCGCCGGCATGGACCTGCGCGCCTTGCTCGATGGCCCGCTGACGCTGGCACCGGGTGACTGCGAGCTGGTGCGCACCGGCCTGGCCGTTCACATCGGCGACCCGGGACTTGCCGGTATGATCCTGCCGCGCTCCGGCCTGGGGCATAAGCATGGCATCGTGCTGGGCAATCTTGTCGGCCTGATCGACTCCGACTATCAAGGCGAACTGATGATCTCGGTCTGGAACCGCGGCAACCAGACGTTCGTTCTGGAACCGGGCGAGCGCTTGGCACAATATGTGCTTGTGCCCGTGGTACAGGCCAAGCTCGACATCGTCGAGGACTTCGCCGCCAGCGAGCGCGCCGGAGGTGGCTTCGGTCACTCCGGACGCCATTGAGTTCGGGCGGGCGACGCTGACGGTCGCCCCGACGTTCACGGCCACATGGCCATCGACTCGAAGGGATTCACCATGAGCCAACAAGCTCCCAATACATCCATCAGCGCGTCCATTTTCCGCGCCTATGACATTCGCGGCATCGTCGACGACAGCCTGACCGAGGACGGCGTCGAGTTGATCGGTCGTGCCATCGGGGCCGAAGCCGCCAACCGCGACGAAGCCACCGTGGTCGTCGCCCGCGACGGCCGCCACTCGGGTAAGCGCCTGCAAGCGGCCCTGATCCGTGGCCTACGCGACGCGGGACGCGATGTGATCGACATCGGCATGGTGCCCACGCCGGTGCTCTACTTCGCCACGCACACGCTGGAGGGCACCAGCTCCGGCGTCATGGTCACGGGCAGCCACAACCCGCCCGACTACAACGGCTTCAAGATCGTGCTAGGCGGCGAAACGCTCTCCGGCGACGCCATCACCGCGCTTTATCAGCGCATTCAGGACGACGCGCTCGGGGAAGGTGAAGGTAGCCTGCGGGAAATGGATGTGCGCGAGGCGTATCTCGAACGCATCCTCGGCGATATCAGTCTGAGCGGGAAGATCAAGGCCGTGGTCGACTGCGGCAACGGCGTGGCTGGCGAGCTCGGCCCCCAACTGATCGAGCGCCTGGGAGCGGAAACGATACCGCTGTTCGCCGAAATCGACGGCGATTTCCCCAATCATCACCCCGATCCCGGTAAGCTGGAAAACCTCGAGGACTTGATCCGCACCGTCAAGGAAACCGGCGCGGACATTGGCCTGGCCTTCGACGGCGATGGCGACCGTCTCGGCGTGGTCACGCCCAAGGGCGAGGTAATCTATCCTGACCGCCTGATGATGGCCTTCGCCGAGGACCTGCTGCAACGTAGTCCCGGTGCGCGCATCATCTTCGACGTCAAGTGCACCGGCAACCTGGCCCAGGTGGTCGAGAACGCCGGCGGCACGCCCGAGATGTGGCGCACCGGGCACTCGCTGATCAAGGCGCGCATGAAGGAAACCGACGCGGCGCTGGCCGGCGAAATGAGCGGCCATATCTTCTTCAAGGAACGCTGGTACGGTTTCGACGACGGCCTGTATGGCGCCGCGCGGCTGCTGGAAATCCTTGCCAAGCAACGCGCCACGCAGGGTCTGGACGCCGACGCCTTCTTTGAGCGCTTCCCGCAGGACCTCAGCACGCCAGAGCTCAATGCCAAGGTCAGCGACGAGAACAAGTTCGCCATCGTCGACAAGCTCGCTCGGGAAGGCGACTTCGGCGACGACGGCGTGAAGACCACCCTCGACGGCATCCGGGTCGACTATGCCGACGGCTGGGGCCTGTGCCGCGCGTCCAATACCACGCCCATGCTGGTGCTGCGCTTCGAGGGCAAGAGCGAGGAAGCCCTGGCACGCATTCAAGGCCAATTCCGCGACGCCCTCAAGCAGGTCGCCCCCGAGGCCGATTTCCCCTTCTGATGCTCGGCGGCCGGTGCCTGAGCACCGGCCGCTTCCAAGGAGACAACCTTCATGAATGAACACGCACGCGACCCGCGTCTAGTGGTCGAGATCCTGTCGGAGGCGCTGCCTTACATCCAGCGCTTCTCCGGCAAGACAGTGGTAGTAAAGTACGGCGGCAACGCCATGACCGAAGACACCCTGATCGACTCCTTCGCCCGTGACATGGTGCTGATGAAGGAAGTCGGCATCAATCCGGTGGTAGTGCATGGCGGCGGCCCGCAGATCGGCGATCTTCTCAAGCGTCTGAACATCGAGTCGCGCTTCGTCGGCGGCATGCGTGTCACCGATGCCGAGACCATGGACGTAGTCGAGATGGTGCTCGGTGGGCTGGTCAACAAGAGCATCGTCAACCTGATCAATCGCAGCGGTGGCAAGGCCATCGGCTTGACCGGCAAGGACGGCGCGCAGATTACAGCACGCCAGTTGCGCGTCGAGCATCAAAGCCCAGAGATGACCGCGCCGGAAATCATCGACATCGGCCATGTCGGCGAGGTCGAGCACATCGCCACTGACCTCATCGAGATGCTCACCGCCCGCGATTTCATTCCCGTGATCGCGCCGATCGGCGTCGATGCGGAAGGGCATAGCTACAATATCAACGCCGACCTGGTCGCCGGTAAGGTCGCCGAAGCGCTGAGTGCCGAAAAGCTAATGCTGCTGACCAACGTCGCCGGGCTGATGAATGCCGAGGGCGAGGTCATGACCGGCCTTTCCACCGCCCAGGTGGACGCCATGATTGGCGATGGCACCATCCATGGCGGCATGCTGCCCAAGATTCGCTGCGCGTTGGATGCCGTCAAAGGCGGCGTGGCCAGTTCGCATATCATCGACGGCCGCGTACCGCATGCCACGCTACTGGAGATCTTCACCAACGCCGGTGTCGGCACACTGATCACTGACATCGAAAGCGAAGGCAGCAAAGACTGACACTCTCCTCGCACCCAGGACGGTGCGCCGCGATGCGCGACGATTTGTCGGCGTCCCGGCAGCCCATTAGGATGGGCTAACACGATTCCAATAGAAGAATATCGATGACGCAGGAAACACCTAAGCAAACTCGCCGGGAGCAGATCCTCCAGGCGCTGGCGCTGATGTTGCAGGAGGACAGCGGCAAGCGGATCACCACCGCCGCGCTGGCCCGCCAGGTCGGCGTCAGCGAAGCCGCCCTCTACCGGCATTTCCCCAGCAAGGCGCGGATGTTCGAAGGGCTGATCGAATTCATAGAGGAGACGCTGTTCGAGCGCATCCGCCGCATTCTCGATGAGGAGCCGCAGGCACAGGCGCGCTGCCATCATATTCTGACGCTGCTGCTGGGCTTCGCCGAAAAGAACCCCGGCCTGTGCCGGCTGCTCGGTGGCGATGCATTGACCGGCGAAACCGCACGCTTGCGCGTGCGCATGACGCAGCTCTTCGACCGCCTGGAAACCCAGCTCAAGCAGATACTGCGCGAAGCCGAGATTCACGAAGGGTTGCGCACCACGCTAAAAGTCTCGGCCGCTGCCAATCTGTTGCTGGCCGCCGCCGATGGACGCATCACGCAATATGTGCGCAGCGACTTCCGGCGCCTTCCCACAGAGCACTGGGAAGATCAGTGGCAGATGCTCTCCGCCCGCCTGCTGGTCGCTACGCCACACCCTGCCCACGTGTAGACGCTACAGACGACAATGCCCGGCACATGGCCGGGCATTGTTGCTTCCGCGTACTGTTCGTCTCGCGTCCATCGTTTCCGATTAGCGCTTGAACTCAGGCGGCGAAGGTATCACCAAGCTGCTGCTTGATCTTCTTCATGGCGTTCTTCTCGAGCTGACGAATACGCTCGGCGGAGACGCCATAAACGTCAGCCAGCTCATGCAGCGTGGACTTGGACTCGGAAAGCCAGCGGCGCTTCAGGATATCCTGCGAACGCTCATCGAGCTCACCCAGCGCCGACTGCAAGCGATGCGAAGAGTCCTCTTCCCAGTCCGCCGCTTCGAGCTGCGCGGCAGGATCGTAACGCTCGTCGTCGAGGTAATGGACCGGCGCCTGATAGCCTTGATCTTCGTCTTCAGAGGGCGAGGCATCGTAGCCAGCATCGAACGACGAGAGACGACCTTCCATCTCGCGCACGACCTGCGGCTTGACGTCGAGATCCTTGGCAATGGCATCGACTTCATCGTTATTGAGCCACGCCAAACGCTTCTTGGCACCCCGCAGATTGAAGAACAATTTACGTTGGGCCTTGGTAGTAGCGATCTTCACGATGCGCCAGTTGCGCAGCACGTATTCGTGAATCTCGGCCTTGATCCAGTGCACGGCGAACGATACCAGGCGCACGCCCTGATTCGGGTCGAAACGCTTGACGGCCTTCATCAAGCCGACGTTGCCTTCCTGTATCAAATCGGCCTGCGGCAGACCGTAGCCGGAATAACTGCGTGCGATGTGCACCACGAAACGCAGGTGCGACATGACCAAGCGCCGCGCCGCTTCAAGATCCCCCTGTTCGTACAGGCGGAAGCCCAGTTCTCTCTCCTCGTCGGAGGACAGCACAGCAATGCGATTGACGGCCTGAATGTAGCCATTCAGGTCATGACCGGGAGAAAGATGACCCACGGGCTGAAGACTGTTGCTCATGCAGATGTCTCCATCGGTTGTTCACCTTGCGTGCGTGGCGTATCCAGCATCCACGGCTGCACGGCGAAGGAATCATGTGCCTGATAGCACGCATGACCCATTAGAAGGCTAACTTGAACGAAAGTTCAATACATGCCATCAGGCTTGTCAAGCCTAGCGGGGTTTAATGTCGGCAAGATGACGGCCGACGGCTAACCAAGCACCCAGCCAGCCAAGCAGTGTACTACAAAAACACAGCAAAACCGATCCCCCGAAGCCTAATCGCGGCAACGTGAAGTGTGCCCCGTAACTCTCGGCCAAGGCGGTGACCGGCGCTGACAACCAATGCCCCCCCAGGACCAGTAGTACGATTGCCAGCACGCCTCCCCCCAGGCCGTACCAGGCACCGCTATACAGGAACGGGCGGCGCACGAACGCATGGGTGGCTCCGATCAACGTTACCACTTCGATCTCCTGACGACGGCTCTCTACCGCCAGGCGAATGGTATTGCCGACCACCAGCAGCACGCCCAAGCCGAACAGCCCCGCCAACGCCAGCGCCAAACGCTGTCCCAATTCAGCCAGCCGCCGCAGGCGCTCCAGCCAAGCAAGATCGACACGCGCCTCGTCGACGCCCTCAACCGCTTCGAGGTTACTCGCTAGCACACGCACCGAATCGGGATCGGTATCGGCCGGGGTAACCACCACCGCTGCGGGTAGCGGATTGTCTTCCAACGAGGCCAGGGCATCCTCGAGTCCCACGCCTTGCTGGAATTCGGCCAGACCTTCGGCGGCCGTCACCAGCCGTGCTCCCGCCACAGGGGCCTGATCGCGCAGTCGCGCAGCGACATCCATCGCCTCACGCTCATCGAGGCGCGTATCGAGATAGACGGTCACGGTCGCGCTTTCATCGAGTTCGGCATCCAGCAATCGCGCGCTATCCAGTGCCAGCCACAGCCCACTGGGCAGCACCAGCGCGATGGCGATCGCCAACATCGTCAACAGGCTGCTCAGCGGGCGTTTGGCGAGCCGCTGAGCACTATCGAGCCACATCGCGCGATGATGACGCAGCCAGGCTCGCGTGCGACTTTCCAGACCCACCTGAGAGGCTCGGGCGCCACGCCGCGCGGGGCGCTGGCTTTCAGAAGACGTCGTGCGTCGGGTCATGCCGCCTCCTCGTCGCCGACTAGCCGACCTTCGCGCAGGCGCAGGACCCGATGCCGCAGGCGCGTGATCAGGGCCAGATCGTGACTGGCCACCATCACCGTGGTGCCGATGCGGTTGAAGTCCTCGAACAATCGCATGATATCCGCGGAGAGCTGCGGGTCGAGATTGCCGGTGGGCTCGTCGGCGAGCAGTAACGACGGCTTGTTGACCACCGCTCGCGCGATGCCGATGCGTTGGCGCTCACCGCTCGAAAGTTCGATGGGCAGTGCCGTTTCCCGGTACAGTAGACCGACCTTATCCAATGCCGCCCGCACACGACGCGCCGCCTCGCGGGGTTCCACGCCCTGAATCTCCAACGGCAACGCCACATTGGCGAAGACGCTGCGATCGAACAACAGCTGGTGGTCCTGGAAGACCACCCCGATCTGGCGGCGGTAATAAGGGATTTGGCTGAGATGAAAGCGGTCGAGGTCATGACCGGCCACCAGTACGCGCCCCCGCGACGGCTTTTCCAGACGCATGATCAAGCGCAGCAACGAGCTCTTGCCGGCCCCCGAGTGCCCGGTGAGGAACAACATTTCGCCCCGCCCCACCCGGAAGTTGATATCGGCGAGGGCTTCGGAGCGCCCGCCGTAACGTTTACCGACATGCTCGAAGACGATCATACCGCTACGCGTCTCCGCCCGTGTCGCGCTCGAACAGCGCTGAGACGAAGTCCTCGGCGGCGAACGGGCGCAAGTCGTCGAGGGTCTCGCCCACACCGATGAAACGAATCGGCGTGCCCAATTGCTTGGCCAGGGCGAAAATGATGCCGCCCTTGGCGGTGCCGTCGAGCTTGGTCAAGGTGATGCCGGTCACCGGCACCGCTTCGTTGAAGGTCGAGGCCTGGGACAACGCGTTCTGTCCGGTGCCCGCATCCAGCACCAGCATTACCTCGTGGGGCGCCTGTTCGTCGAGCTTGGCCATCACGCGACGCACCTTCTTGAGCTCCTCCATCAGATGGCTCTTGTTATGCAGGCGCCCGGCGGTATCGGCGATCAGCACGTCGACACCGCGCGCCTTGGCGGCGGAGAGCGCATCGTAGATGACCGAAGCGCTATCGGCGCCGGTGTGCTGCGCCACTACCGGCACCTGGTTGCGCTCGCCCCATACCTTGAGCTGCTCTACCGCCGCCGCGCGAAAGGTATCACCCGCCGCCAGCATCACACTGCGTCCCTCGTTCTGGAAACGCTGTGTCAGCTTGCCGATGGTAGTGGTCTTGCCAACGCCATTGACGCCGACCATGAGAATCACGAACGGCCCTTCGCCCTTGGGCGGCAACGCCAGCGGCTGGGCAACCGGATCGAGCAGTTCCTGGAGCTCTTCCTGCAAAGCCGAGTAAAGCGCCTGCGGATCCTTCAATTCCTTGCGCGAGACGCGCTCGGTCAGGCGATCGATGATCTCGGTAGTCGCCTCGATCCCCACATCCGCCATCAGCAGTTGGGTCTCGAGATCCTCCATCAATTCATCGTCGATCTGCTTCTTGCCTAGAAACAGACCCGCCAGCCCTTCGGTGAAATTGGCGCGCGTCTTGCCGAGCCCCGACTTGATGCGTGCGAACCAGCTCTTCTTCTTGGGGCGCTCACGGGGTTGCGCCACGCTGGCCGGCTCATCGGCCTGGGCCGATGCGTCATCGGGCGGTGTCGGTTGCGACGCTGTTTCGGCCGCGCCGGTGCGCACCGCATCTTCATCGTCAGGCTCAGGCTCAGGCTCAGGCTCAGGCTCAGGCTCGGGCTCGGGCTCGGGCTCGGGCTCGGGCTCGGCAATCGTCTTCGGCTCGACAGCCGCCTGAGAAGATGCCGGCGACGCCTCGGCACTAGGGGCGACGTCCTCGGCGAGCGCCTCGGCATTGGGATCGAGCGGCCGGGCATCGCCCATGGCACCATCGCGGGGCGTTACCTCGGGGTCGTCCAAGGCTTCGCGTGCGGCCTGGGTTTCATACGGCTCGGGGACAATCTCGGCCGCCTCGCCCGAGTCGGGATCGACCGTTCCAACGGCGCGACGCGCCTCATCGTCGGTCGATTCCTCGTGACCGGTGCCGCCCTCTTCCTTGTCGAGCGCCGCCGCATCCTCTTGCGACTCATCGACGTACTGGGCAGGAGACTCTTGCTTCTTCTTACGCTTTAAAAAACCGAACATGGGCGTGATCTACGTCTACGCGGACGACGCGCGCCACGCTCCCCGCGACACGGCGGGAATGACGCCCGGCGTCCTGAAGTGTCTGAATCGCCACATCCTATCACTGTGCGGCGGGTGGCGGTACAATCCGCCCATCATGAATCGACGTCGTTCCTCCTCCTCCAAGCGCCCTGCCCATGGCACACGCCGCGCATCGCCGTCACGCGCAAACGGACGCTTGCGTCTCATCGGCGGCGACTACCGTCGTCGCCAGCTGCCCGTGCTCGAGCGGCCCGGCCTGCGCCCCACGCCGGACCGCATCCGCGAGACGCTGTTCAACTGGCTGGCCTTCGAGCTCGCCGGCGCACACGTTCTGGACTTGTACGCCGGTACCGGCGCGCTAGGGCTAGAGGCACTCTCGCGCGGCGCCGCTCAGGCCCTTTTCGTGGAGACCGAAAGCGATGTCGCCGCCAGCCTGAGCACCAATATCGACACGCTGGGCGCCAACGGCCATGTGCAGCGCCAACCCGCCATGGCATTTCTCGCCGGCCCCGTCACGCCCTTCGATATCGTGTTCCTCGATCCGCCCTTTCGTCAGGGCCACGCCGTCGATGCCTGCCAAGCGCTAGAGGAGCACGGTTGGCTCAGTGAGGAGGCATTGATCTATCTGGAAATAGAGCACGAGAGCGTGCCTCAGGTGCCCGCTAACTGGCAACTGCATCGCGAGGTGAGCGCCGGCGATGGCATCGGGCGTCTTTATCGCCGCCACCGCGCTACCTGACGCCCTGTCGGGGCCTGGAGACGCTTGTCGCGCGCGCCGCGCGCGCGTACGCTAGCCGCCAACGGCTCGGCAAGATTCGCCCGTGCCACTCGCATCGCCCCATCCAACGTGTAGGAGAAGTCCATGAGCCTCGAACTCTTCAACCAGCTCGAGCAGAAGGTGCAGAACGCTGTCGAGACCATCGAGATGCTGAAAATGGAGGCGGAAGAGCTGCGCGAGGAGAACACGCGCCTCAAGCAGGAGCGTGATGAATGGGAGCGCCGTCTTAACGGACTGTTAGGCAAGTTCCAGGATATCGAAGACGACACCAGCGACAACGCGCAAAGCCAGTAACCCAGAACCAATACTCAAGACGGGAAGCGCCGTCAGTCGACCGCTCGCGCTTGGAGCGACACCGACATCAGGACCGCCGCTTCCCGTTCGCTGCCTCTCGCCTCTACGGGAGGATAGTAACCACGCCGACGCCCATCTTCGCTGAAACCGTATCGACGGTACAGCGCCAGGGCGGGCGCGTTGCTTTCGCGCACTTCCAGCAGTAAGCGCTCGGCACCGCCTTGTCGGGAGCGCGTCACGAGATGTGCGAGCAACATGCCTGCTACGCCCTGACGACGCGCATGTGGCACCACGGTGATCGCTTGCAGCTCGGCTTCGAAGGGCAACCAGGCAAGCACCGCATACCCTAGTAGGGCCGCATCACGCCACGCCCCCCAGACTTCCAGGGTGTCGTCGGCGAGTGCCTGCGCGAGGGTCGCTCGCCTCCAGGGGTGTACCTGCCCCGCTTCCTCGAGCGCCGCCACGGATTCCAGATGCGCCACAGCGAGACGCTCAAGATGCATCGTCATGTCCGGCCCAGGCGTCGCGCCATGACGCAAGCTGCGGCCACAAAGCGCGCTTGGCAGCGGCGGACGACTTAAGCTCCGACAACGACGGCAGCGTCCAGCATGGCAAGCTTAAGGTCTCGCTGCGTGCTTCCTCGAGAGCCAGTACCGCGTCCAGGGTCGTATTCTGGCCGAACACCAACAGCCGCTCGGGACGCCAGCCGCGCCGCGCCTGGCCAGCGAGATAGGCACGCAAGCCATCGCGCGCCTCGTCCAGGGGCGCTGTCGCCGGTGCGTTATCGACGAGCGGCCATTGAAAGCTGCGGAACTCGAGCGCCACATCCACGGCAATGCCGGCCGCGCGCAGCAGGTTGCCAAGCAGTTCATGCGCCACTCGATCGGGTGCGCTAGCCTCGGGCACCAGCAGCAACCAGCGCCCCTCCAAGGCCGCGACTTGCAGGTCGTAGCGCAGCGCCGTGTGCGCCTCGGTCTCGCCGACATCCGTGGTCGGCGTCGCTGGTTCGGCTTCGGTGGCAGGCTCCGGTGCCGAAGACGACGACGCGGGCGGCGCATCACCCAGCAACAATGCCCGTGCAGATGCATTCACGACCGGCTTGTCGGTATCTCGCGACGGCGTTGCTCCCGAAGACGCCTCGCCCGAAGAGGGCGTCGACGGTACCTTCGCCGCATCGTCGAGCAGCGCTTGCAAACGCGCACCGTGGCTCGTCGGCGCTTCGACCGGTGCCGCTTCCCATTCGCACGCAGGCGTAGGCAGCGCATTGGGCAGCCGATAACGGCTGGTCCAAGCGCCAAGCCCCATAGCCTCGAGATATTGCAACCGCTGGACGTCGCCTACCATGTCAGCCTGCGCCGCCGCCTCGACAATTGGGAGAATCTGGACGCGTCGCGGCACGCTGGTGCCATTCCTCGGGCGTATAGAGGTGCAAAGCCAAGGCGTGCACCGGACCGGAAAGCTCGTCGGCGAGCAACGCGTAGACCTGCTGATGGCGCTTGACCGGCATCAGGCCCGCGAAGCGCTCGGCGACCAACGTCACCTTGAAGTGCGTTTCGGAGTCCGGCGGCACATTGTGCATGTGGCTTTCGTTCTCGACCGCCGCATGCTCGGGGTCGAGTGACTGCAGCTTCTCTTCGATACGTGCCTGAACACTCATGACACCTTCCTCCTCTGTCGGATACGCGTCATTGTAACGTTTCCCGCGGTGGGGAATAAGCATCGCTCACGCCTTGGCGCGCGCCAGCGGAATCCGCCACACACTGAGTGCCAATGCCACCACCACACTGGCACAGCCCAGCCACAGCGCATACGACAGCGAGCCCCAGGAAAGTGCCAGCATCAATCCCACGGAGGCGGTCCCCAAGGCTTGGCCGAAGGTCCGTACCGAGGCCAGCACGCCCGAGGCATTGGCGCTGTAGGTCAACGCCACGCTGCCGATCATCTCGCGATTGTTAGGCGCCTGGAAAAGCCCATAGCCAACCCCGCATAACACTGCCCGCCAAGCAATCGACACGGCGCCAGACTCGGCCGTCAGCGTTACCAGGCTCAGCATCCCGAGTAGGAAGATCGCCAGGCCGAGCGACGAGATCAATGTCGGATTGAAGCGGTCGGCGAGCCGCCCCGAGAGCGGCCCTATCAGCATCAGCGCTAGTGGCCAGGGGGTGAATAGCAAGGCCGCCTCGAGCGGCGTCGCGCCCATCACCGTCTGAAACATGAACGGCAGCCCTACGAAGGTGATTCCCTGGGCAACGAAGGCCATCAACGAGATCATCGCGGCGATGCTAAAGCGCGTGGCACGAAACATGGGCAACGGCACCAAGGGCGCATTCGCGCTTCGTTGGCGCCACACGAACAGCACCAGGCACAGCACGCTGAGCAGCAACGGCAACCAGGCACTCGTACCGCGCGCACCGTGGCCGATATGATCGAGCGAAAACACGAAACCGCTGAGCATCGAGGCCGAGAGTAGTGCCCCTAGCCAATCGAATCCCCGGGACTCGATCGTCTCGCTGGGTAGCGCGCGAATCCCCAGGATCAAGGCAAGCAGCCCCAGCGGCACGTTGATCGCGAACAGCCACGGCCAACTCGCGAAATGCAGGATGATGCCGCCCAGCGATGGGCCGAAGGCGATGCCGAAGGCCACCACCAAGGCACCCATACCGATTGCCGAGCCCAACAGCCGCGAGGGAAAGATCAAGCGATACATGGATGGGCCAATGCTCAACATCGCCGCGGCGCCGATGCCTTGCAACATGCGCGATGCTACCAGCCATTCGAAACTGCGCGACAACGCACAACATAGCGAGGCCAACACGAACAACGCCAGGCCGCCCAAGTACAGGCGTCGCCGCCCAATAAGCCGACTCAAGGCAGCAAATCCCAGCAACAGGGCCGCGCATACCAGCTGATAGACGTTAGTGACCCACACCGCGCGCGACTCGCTCACCGTCAACTCTTGCGCCAGAGTGGGCAACGAGATATTGACGATGCCGTTATCAAGCACCGACATCAACGTTCCCAACACCATCACCAGCATCGCCAAGCGGCGCTGGGGGCCGGGTAGCCCTTCGTCGCCGGGACGTGTCACGAAAAGACGCCGCATCAGCACGTCAACATACCCTTGACCTTCACCGACGCTCTCATCCCGCGACACACCGGCGGCTCAATAGCCGCCGCGCACCGGTTCTCTACACTACTCACCGAACGCGTCAATCCTCGTCGGTTTCAAGCAGCAGGCTATCGTCGATCTCGGAAATCTCGAGCGGCACTTCATCATCGAGATCCAGCGCCAGATAGCTGTGTTCGACGACGAGGAACTGCTCGAAAAGCGCCCAGTCGAGCGGTTCCGGCCACTGGCGCGCGTCTTCTTCCCAAGCGCTCAGCTCGTTCTCGAGCAGATCGAGGTGGCGCTCGCGCACGTAGGCGGCCAACACCTCCGGCGAGTCCATTTCCGGGATCAGATAGACGGTGCTTTCACGCTCGACATCGTCGAGGGTCAAATCGTCCTCACCGACGGTGGGCTCCAGCGAGTTGATCCAGTCAACGAACGCCTGGGTCGGCTTGACGCTCAGCGCGGAGCGATTGAGCAGCTTCATCGGTGTTACCTCTTTTGGGAACCGCTCGGGATCGGCGGAATTCGAACCGCAGCCATTATGGGCGCTCACCGCGCCCCTGACCAATAACGTCTAGCGAAAACAATTCACAGGATGGCAGACGCTCAACGTAGGTGAATGAGATCGAGACAATCTGCGAGCCTGTTCAAGCGCAAGGCGCACGGCACACAGGCGCCCGAGCCTATGGGGTATAGGTGAGGCGCGCCGAGTACCGCGCAACGCCGCGATTGGACGGCGCAGCTATTGTATTCGGCGTTATTCCGGGCGCATCGCCGGGAACAACAACACATCGCGAATCGACGGGCTATCGGTCAGCAACATGACCAGGCGGTCGATACCGATGCCCTCACCCGCCGTCGGCGGCAGGCCGTATTCCAGCGCGCGGACGTAATCGGCATCGTAATACATCGCCTCTAGATCGCCGGCGTCCTTTTCGGCCGCCTGCTCAGCAAAGCGCTCGGCCTGGTCCTCGGCATCGTTGAGCTCGGAGAAGCCGTTGGCGATCTCGCGGCCGCCGACGAAGAACTCGAAGCGATCGGTGACGTGCGGATTGGTATCGTTGCGCCGCGCCAGCGGGCTGACTTCAGCCGGATATTCGGTAATGAACGTCGGACGATCGAGCTTGTCTTCCGCAACAGCCTCGAAGATCTCGGTCTGCAGCTTGCCCAAGCCCCAGTTCGGCTTGACGGGAACTCTCAAACGCTCGCAGGTCGCCTGAGCGCCGTCAAAGGTATCGATATCGCCTTCGCCGATGCCCTCGCCGTATTCCAGAATCGACTGGCGCAGGGTAAGCCGCTGGAAAGGCTCGCCGAGTTCATAGTTCGTGCCTTGATACTCAACCGTGGTCGTGCCCAGCACGTCGTGGGCGACGTCGCGAATCATCGCCTCGGTCAGGTCGAGCAGGTCACGGTAATCGGCATAGGCCCAGTAGAACTCGAGCATGGTGAACTCGGGGTTATGACGCGTCGACAACCCCTCGTTACGGAAGTTGCGGTTGATCTCGAATACCCGCTCGAAGCCGCCTACCACCAGCCGCTTCAGATACAACTCCGGCGCAACGCGCAGGTACATGTCGATATCCAGCGCATTGTGATGCGTGACGAACGGCCGTGCCGTGGCGCCGCCGGGAATCTGCTGCAGCATCGGCGTTTCGACTTCCATGAAGCCGCGATCGACCAAAAAGCGCCGAATGCCGCTGATCACCCGCGAGCGCACCTCGAAGACACGCCGCGACTCGGGGTTCATGATCAGGTCGACGTAGCGCTGGCGATAGCGCGCTTCGGTGTCGGTCAAGCCATGAAACTTATCAGGCAGGGGCCGCAGGCTCTTGGTCAGCAAGCGCGCCTCGCCCATCATCACGTAAAGATCGCCCTTGCCGGACTTGTGCACCGGTCCGCGCGCCGCGACGATATCGCCGATGTCCCAGCTTTTGACGTCCTCCAGCACCTCGGCGGGCAGGCCTTTCTTGTCGACATAAAGCTGAATCTGGTCGGAAACGTCCTGGATGACGATGAACGGCCCGCGCTGGCGCATGATGCGCCCGGCAACCGACGCCTGACGGTCGAGCGTTTCCAGCTCGGCCTTGTCCTTGTCGCCCAGCTCGGCCTGCAGTTCAGCCGCGAGACTGTCACGGCGAAAGTCGCTAGGAAAGGCGCTACCGCCCTCTTCTGCGGCTTGGGCGCGACGTGCCGCCAACTTGGCGCGGCGTTCCGCGATCAGGTGATTCTCGTCGTGCTGAGGGGAGTCTTGGTTGGCCATATCGTTACCTGTGAAGAATAAAAGAAAGCTGGAAGCTAGAAGCTAGAAGCCAAGATCAAACCACCACTCCACAACCACTCCACGGCTTTTGAAGTTTGACTTGTGATCTTTCTTCCCTCTTACAGCTTCCAGGCACGAAGTGCCGCTCTTCAGGCTTTCTTAAAGCCCTTGTTTCAGGCTCGCCTCGATGAACTGATCCAGATCGCCGTCGAGCACTTTCTCGCAGTTGCTGGACTGCACGCCGGTGCGCAAATCCTTGATACGCTGGTCATCGAGCACATAGGAGCGGATCTGGCTGCCCCAGCCGATATCCGACTTGTTGTCCTCGGCTTCCTGTTTGGCGGCATTACGCTTGTCCATTTCCAGCTCCCACAACTTCGCCCTGAGCTGCTTCATGGCGAAGTCACGGTTGGCATGCTGGCTGCGCTGGCCTTGACATGCCACCACGATCCCCGTGGGTTCGTGGGTGATACGCACCGCCGAGTCGGTGGTGTTGACGTGCTGGCCGCCGGCACCGCTGGAACGATAGGTATCGACGCGCAGATCGGACGGGTTGACCTCGATCTCGAAGTTGTCGTCGATTTCCGGCGATAGAAACACCGAGGCAAACGAGGTATGCCGACGCCCACCCGAGTCGAACGGGCTCTTGCGCACCAAGCGATGCACGCCGGTCTCGGTGCGTAGCCAACCGAAGGCGTAATCGCCTTGAATGTGCAAGGTCGCGGACTTGATACCCGCCACATCGCCGCTGGACAACTCGATAATATCGGTCTTGAAGCCGTGATGTTCGCACCAGCGCAAGTACATACGCAGCAGTATATTGGCCCAGTCCTGGGCCTCGGTGCCGCCGGAGCCGGCCTGGATATCGAGATAGGCGTTATTGGTGTCCATCTCGCCGGAAAACATACGCCGGAACTCGAGCTTGGCGAGCTGGGACTCGAGCTTGTCGAGTTCGCTTCGCACTTCGTCGATGGTGGCGTCGTCTTCTTCCATCACCGCCAGCTCAAGCAATTCCTGATGGTCTGTCAGGCCTTGATCCAACGCATCGAAAGTCTCGACGACGGCCTCCAGAGTAGCGCGCTCCTTACCTAGCTTCTGCGCGTAGTCCGGATCGCTCCACACATCCGGGTTTTCCAGCTCGCGGGTAACTTCCTCTAGCCGTTCTTTCTTTGCGGCATAGTCAAAGATACCCCCTCAGGACGTCTGTCCGTTCGGACAGGTCCTTGAGGAGGTGGTTGATCGGGTTGATCTCTTGCATGGGAATCCTTTTCAGGCGCGCTGATTCGCACCGCAACGGCGCACTCGCCGGTACACGGTGAAGAAAAGAGACACATTGTAGCCAATGCACCCGCGAGCGGCTATCCCATGCCGCGTTTCGCGGCATTAATAAGCGCTCTATCGAATATATGAAAAAGCATATACGAAATTTGCAATGGACACGTTTTGCCAGGTGGAGAGATGGTAATCCCATGATGTGGCGCCTTTCGCGGCACCCGGCACAACAACAAGCGGAATAGACAACATGCTTCGACACTCGCATACCCTACTCGGCGCCATGGCGCTGTCTTCCCTGGCCCTGGCGGCGCCAGCGCAGGCCGACACCCTCAACATCGGCGTGATGGGCGAACTAGCGTCCTTCGATACTTCGCAGGTCTCCGGCGGCGTCTGGGAATCCCAAGTCCTGATGGATGTCTACGAAGGGCTGGTCAAGAAAAATCCCGAGGGCGAGGCCATCCCCGGCATGGCTACCGACTGGGACATTTCCGAGGACGGCCAGACCTACACCTTTCATCTGCGCGACGACGCCAAATGGTCCGACGGTGAGCCGGTCACCGCAGAGGATTTCGTCTTCGGCTGGCAACACCTTCTCGATCCGGCCAGCGCCTCGAAATACGCGTACCTGCTCTACCCGATCCAGAACGCCGAAGCCGTCAACAGCGGCGAGAAGCCGCTCGACGCACTGGGCGTGGAATCACTCGACGACGGCAAGACGCTCAAGGTGACGCTCAACGCGCCGACGCCTTATTTTCCGCAGTTGCTGACCCACTACACCGCTTACCCGCTGCCCAAGCATGCCGTCGAGGAATATGGCAAGCAGTGGGTCAAGATGGATAATATCGTTACCAACGGCGCCTTCACGCCGACGGAATGGGTCTCGCAATCGCGAATCTCCGTCGCGAAGAATCCCGAATACTACGACGCCGACGACGTCAGCCTCGATGGTGTCAACTACTTCAATACCGAGGACCGTAACGCCGGTATCTCGCGCTTTCGCGCCGGTGAGCTGGATGTGCTGCGCGAGTATCCGTCGAGCCGTTACCAGTGGCTCAAGGACAATCTCCCCGAGGCCACTCACCTGAGCCCGATGCTGGGCTCCTACTACTACGTGCTCAACACCCGCGACGGCCGCCCGACTGCCGACAAGCGCGTCCGCAAAGCCCTGAACCTGGTCGCACGTCGCAAGGTACTCTCCGAGCAGATCATGGCCGGCAGTTTCAAGGACGCCTATTCGCTAGTCCCCCCGGGCACCAGCCACTACGACGTCCAGCACATGGACGGCGTCGAGGGTGACTACGCCAAACGCCTGGCCAAAGCCAAGCAACTAATCAAGGAGGCCGGCTACGGCCCCGACCATCCGCTGCAACTGAAGCTGCGCTACAACACATCCGACGAGCACAAGAAGATCGCTATCGCCATGGCGGCTATGTGGAAGCCGCTGGGGGTCGAGGTCGAAATGACCAACGCCGAAGCCACCGTGCATTACCAGACCATTCAAGAAGGCGACTTCGATGTGGCCCGCGCCGGCTGGATAGCCGACTACAACGATGCCGAAAACTTCCTGACGCTGCTGCGCGGCGGTGTCGGCAACAACTACGGCGACTACGACAACGCCGAGTACGACACGCTGCTCGACCAGGCTGCCAGCACTCAAGACCTCGACAAACGCGAAGCGCTTCTCGAAAAGGCCGAGAACACCGCCCTCGATGACTACGCCCTGGTGCCGTTGCTCTACTACGTGACGCGCAACCTGGTCAATCCCGAGATCACTGGTTGGCAGGACAATGCCGAGGATGACCACCCCTCACGCTGGGTGAAATTTCACGACGGCGACTGAGCACTGTATGTCGAAACTGCCGCACTCGGGCCCCTTCCATGGTTTGAGTGCGGCACTGCCTGATATCGATGAAGACGGCTTTCCAACACAGTGATCTGCCATGTTGAGTTATACCCTGAAGCGCCTGCTCACCGCGATTCCCACCCTGCTGATCGTGATCACGATCTCGTTTTTCCTGATGCGCGTCGCGCCAGGCGGGCCGTTCGACGGCGAGCGCCAATTGCCTCCAGAAATCGAGGCCAACCTCAAGGCGGCCTATCACCTGGATGAGCCCCTGCCCCAGCAATATCTGCGCTATATGGGCAACCTGCTGCAGGGCGATTTCGGGCCATCGTTCAAGTACAAGGATTTCTCGGTCACCGAGCTGATCGCCCAGGGCTTTCCGGTCAGTCTCGAGATCGGCGGCCTGGCAATTCTGCTCGCACTTTTGATCGGACTCCCGCTGGGCATCATTGCCGCCCTACGACGCAACACGATGATCGATTACACAGTCATGGGGACGGCACTGGCGGGTATCGCAGTGCCCAACTTCGTGATCGCACCGATCCTGGCGCTGGTCTTCGGCGTGCTGCTCGCCTGGCTCCCGGCCGGTGGCTGGAATGGCGGTGCCCTACCCAATCTGGTGTTGCCGGTGATCGCGCTGTCGATTCAGCAGATCGCCTATATCGCACGCATGATGCGCGCCAGCATGATCGAGGTGCTGGGCAGCCATTACATTCGCACCGCGCGAGCCAAGGGGCTCTCCGAGCGCCAGGTGATCTGGCGCCACGCCATTCGCCCCGCCCTGCTGCCGGTGACCTCCTACCTGGGGCCGGCGATCGCAGGCATCATCACCGGCTCGGTGGTGATCGAACAGATCTTCGGCATTCCCGGCATTGGCCGCTACTTCGTGCAGGCCGCCCTCAACCGCGACTACACCCTGGTGATGGGCACGGTGGTGTTCTACGGGGCACTGATCGTGCTGATGAACCTGCTCGTCGACCTGCTCTATTCCGCGCTCGATCCGCAAATCCGTTACGACGACTGACCGGACCTCATGCCATGACCACCGATACGCTTTCCGATAACCGTCTTTCCCTGTCAGACGCCACGGCCGGCGAGAGCCTCGGCCGCGATGCTTGGCGACGCCTCAAGCAGAACAGGGCGGCGATGGTCAGCCTGGTGCTACTGGTCATGATCGCTGTCACCTGCCTAATCGGCCCCTACCTGCTTCCATGGGGACTGGCCGACGTCGACTGGAACGCCTTCAGCGCCGCGCCGAGCCTCGAGAGTGGCCACTTCTTGGGTACCGATGCCAACGGTCGCGACCTCTTGACCCGCACTCTCTATGGCGGCCGCGTGTCACTTTCGGTGGCCTTGGTGGCCACCTTCGTCAGCCTGGTGATCGGGGTGCTCTACGGGGCCATCTCCGGCTATGTCGGCGGGCGACTGGACAGCCTCATGATGCGCTTCGTCGACATCATGTACTCGCTGCCGTTCATGTTCCTGGTCATCCTTTTGATGGTGGTCTTCGGGCGCAATATCTTCCTGATCTACGCTGCCATCGGCGCGGTCGAGTGGCTCGACATGGCACGCATCGTGCGCGGCCAGACGCTGGCGCTCAAGCAGCGCGAATTCATCGAAGCCGCCCACGCATTGGGGGTACGCGATCGCAAGATCGTCACCCGCCACCTGATCCCCAACGCCATCGGTCCGGTGATCATCTACGTCACACTCACCGTCCCCAAGGTCATCCTGCTGGAGAGCTTTTTGTCGTTTCTCGGTCTTGGCGTGCAAGAGCCGCTGACCAGTTGGGGCGTATTGATCTCCGAAGGCACCGACATGATGCAAAGCGCGCCGTGGCTGCTGCTCGTGCCATCGCTATTCCTCGCGGTGACGCTGTTCTGTCTCAACTTCCTGGGCGATGGGCTGAGAGACGCCCTGGACCCGAAAACACGCTGAGGTGACCGTGGCTGATAACCTGCTTGAAATCGACAACTTGAGCGTCGACTTCCAACTGCCCAACGGTACCGTCTCGGCCGTCAAGGAAGTGAGCTTTTCCATCCAGCCCGGCGAGACGCTGGCACTGGTCGGCGAGTCGGGCTCCGGCAAGTCGGTATCATCGACCGCCGCGATGCGGCTCTTGCCTGAGTTGGCTCAAACGTCTGGCGCCATCCGCTTCAAGGGCGAGGATCTCTTGAGCGTCACGCCCAAACGCATGCGCCGTATCCGCGGCAACGCCATCTCGATGATCTTCCAGGAGCCGATGACCTCGCTCAATCCCTTGCAACGCATCGGGGCACAGATCGCCGAGGTGCTGGAAAAGCACCTCGGTCTCAATAGACGTCAAGCGCGCCCCAAGGTCATCGAATTGCTCGAGCAGGTGGGTATCCCCGAGCCTTCCCGGCGCATCGACAGTTACCCCTACGAGCTCTCCGGCGGCCAACGCCAGCGCGTGATGATCGCCATGGCGCTGGCCTGCGAGCCTGAGCTTTTGATCGCCGACGAGCCCACCACTGCGCTCGACGTCACCGTCCAGGCGCAGATTCTGGCGCTACTCAAGGATCTTCAGGCGCGCTACGGCATGGCGATCCTGTTCATCACCCACGACCTGGGAATCGTGCGCCACTTCGCCGACCGGGTGTGCGTAATGCGCCACGGTGAGCTCGTCGAAACGGGCACCACCGGCGAAGTGTTCGGTAACCCGCGACACGATTACACACGCATGCTGATCGATGCCGACCCGCGTGGCCGCAAGGCACCGGTCGACATGACGATGCCCATGCTGCTGGAGGCGAGAGACGTGCGCGTACGCTTCGCGCTCAAGAAGCGTCTATTCCGTGCCAGCGAGTACTTCGAGGCGGTACGCGGCATCGACCTGAGCATTCGCCGCGGCCAGACCGTGGGCATCGTCGGTGAGTCCGGCTCGGGCAAGTCGACGCTGGGCCGAGCGCTGTTGCGACTGCTCAAGAGTCGCGGCGAGATTCGCTTCGACGGCCACAATATCGCCACGCTCGATACTGGCAGCATGCGTCCCCTGCGCTCGCGCATGCAGGTGGTCTTCCAGGACCCCTTCGGTTCGCTGTCGCCGCGCATGACCGTCGGCGAAGTCATCAGCGAGGGGCTGCGCGTGCATCACCCAGAATTCAACCGCCGCCAGCGCGAGGCGCAGGTGATCGAGGCGCTCAAGGAGGTCGCGCTCGATCCAGCGATGCGTAACCGCTACCCACATGAATTCTCCGGTGGTCAGCGCCAGCGCATTGCCATCGCCCGGGCGCTGGTACTCAAGCCGGAATTTCTGCTGCTCGACGAACCCACCTCGGCGCTCGACCGCTCGGTGCAGGTCACGGTAATCGACCTGCTGCGCGACCTGCAGCAAAAGCATGACCTGACCTATCTGTTCATCAGTCACGATCTCGCGGTTGTGCGTGCGCTGGCCGATACCGTACTGGTGATGAAAGAGGGTGAAGTCGTCGAACAGGGCAATACCGAGGAGATCTTCGCCAATCCGCGCGAACGCTATACCCAGGAACTGATGAGGGCCGCCTTCGTCGAAGATGCCGCTTGACCCTGACCTCCCCCATCTTCGTCTAGTCCGCTGCAAGCGTCAGTATTTGCAGCGGCAAGGAATGGGCCTGCCTTAACACATGCTAAATACACGCTCTCAGCAGAGGCGTAGCCTCAGCGTGTTCGCCTAGCAAATCTGGCGAGCTACAAAGACATACACGGCTGTGTTTGTCGGTGCCAGCCTCTCCGACTACGTTTACACGGGGGATGGCAGCAATACCGTTCCCAGCAGACTAATGGAGGAGTTTGCGATGAAAGAGACTCAAGATCTATTCCCGACGCGCCTGGAACGCAAACTGGGGATGTTCGAGCGCATCGACCCGGTGGTGCATAGCGAGGGCGAGCAACGCAAAGGGCCGCTCAGCGAAGCCGAGCTCGACGAGTTCGAACGCAAAGGCTTTCTCTCCTTCGAAGGATTCTTCGATGAAGACGAGATGGCCGCGTTCCTCGAGGAGTTGGGCGACTACGAGAATGACGATGACCTCAAGCTCTCGGAAGGTACTATCCTCGAGCCCAGCAAACAGGAAATTCGTTCGATCTTCGGTATCCATGAGGTATCCGAGCGTTTCAGCCGCCTGACTCGCGACCCACGCCTACTGGCGATGGTCCAGCAGATCCTCGGTGGCGATGCCTATATTCATCAGTCGCGGATCAACTATAAGCCCGGGTTCAAGGGCAAAGGCTTCGACTGGCACTCCGACTTCGAGACCTGGCACAGCGAAGACGGCATGCCACGCATGCGCTCGGTGAGCTGTTCGATCATTCTCACCGAAAACGGTGAATTCAATGGCCCACTGATGCTCGTGCCCGGCTCGCACAATTACTTCGTTCCCTGCGTGGGCCGCACGCCGGAGAACAACTATAAAGAGTCGCTGAAGAGTCAGGAAATCGGCGTACCGGATGACGCCAGCCTGCGCGATCTGATGATCCAAGGCGATATCGAGGCGCCCAAAGGGCCTGTCGGCTCGCTGGTGATGTTCGAGTGCAATACCCTGCATGGTTCGAACATCAACATGTCGTGCTGGCCACGCAGTAACCTGTTCTTCGTCTACAACAGTGTCGAGAACACGCTACACGATCCGTACTGCGGCAACCGGCCTCGGCCCGAGTTCCTGGCCAACCGCAAGGACTGGAGCCCCCTGAAACCTGCCAAATAAGGCATCGTCAGGAAAATTGCGAAAACGACGAACCCCGGCAAATCGCCGGGGTTCGTCGTTATTCATACTGGTTGAAGTCCTAGGTTCAGAAACGATAATCCATCGACAGCGCAAAGACGTTGGCGTCGACTTCATAGGTTCCGGAAAGGTTGCCACGGCTGGCATTCTCGGGCTTGGCGCCGGATTGGTCGATGTCGCCATCGTCGCCGAAGACGTGCATGTAGCCCGCCGTCACGCCAAGGCTCGAGGTCGGCATCCAGGTTGCCCCGAGCGTCGCCCAGCGGCGATCGGCATCGGGTACACGCGGCGTGCGGTGCTCGCTGTCCGGCACCGGTGATTCGTCGACCCCCAGACCGGCGCGCAGCAACCACTGCCGGTTGAGCTGATAGTTAGCCCCCACCGAGAAGGCCCAGGTATCGTCCCAGTTTTCAGTCGTGGTGCTTGTGTAAGGTGGGCCATTCTCGAACTCGACGGTCAGTTCCTTGAAACTACTCCATTCCGTCCATTCGGCGTTGGCCATCAGGGCGAGCCGATCAGTCAATTGGTGATAAATCCCCAGGTTGAGGTTGGCCGGCGTGGTAATATCCGCCTTGCCACCGCCGTCCTGCAGACCCGAGCCTGCCAGCACCTGCTGGCCGACTGGATCGTCGGCGCTGTAGTCAACGTCACCATCTAGCGTCAGCTCGACCTCCGAGCGGTAGCTGATGCCCAGACGGGTGCGCTCGGTGGCCTGGAACAGCGCCCCCAAGGTGTAGCCATAGCCCCAATCATCACCGGTCACCTCGGCCATGCCGTCGTAACGGCCGATAGCCGAAGGCGGCAATTGTCTGGCCTGCGCACCTAACGCGCCCAAGTCGATGGCATTGGAGAGCGTGGCATCGGCATACTGAGCACGTAGCCCCACGGCGAGGTTGAGGCGGTCGGTGGCACGATAGTTCAGCGTCGGCTGGATATCGATGGTCTCGAGTTCGGTTTCGACGGCGTGATAGCGTCCGATCCAGTCCTCGTCGTACTTGGTGGACAGGCCATACGGCGCGGAGATCGCCAACCCCAGATCGAAGCGTTCACTCAGGCGCGTCTTGAAGGCGAAACTGGGCACCCAGGCCTTCTCGCCCCCTTCGTTATCGCCACTTCCCGTATAATCGTCCCCGCGGGCGGAGCTCGCCGAGGCGTCGGTCAATTCGAAGTTGGCATCGACATAGGAAATGCCACCGGCGACTTGCGTACCCTCAACGTTACCGATGGCCGCCGGGTTAAAGGTCATGTAGCTGACATCCTCGGCACCGGCCGCCGCACCTGCCATGGCGTTACCCAATGCCTTGGCGCTCTGTTCACGAACCTGAAAGCCCGACGCGGCGGCTTGGCCGGTCGCCATCACGGCGGATGCCAGAGTCACTGCGAGTGTGAGCTTGTTGATCTTGTTATGCATGAAAACGTCCTCTTCTGCGGAGACGTGGAGGCGAAAATTGTCTTAGGTTTTTTTACCCTTGCCCGAATAATGGCGTGCCTCTTCGTTTTGGCCGATGGGCGTTTTCAAGTCAAGAGCAAACGTTTGTTTTAATCTAAGAAACGCTCATTCTTTAGTCTTATAAGCAGTCCCTCATCTGATCTATTTCAGGGCATGAGGAATACTTCTTCAAGAATTTCAGCTTTTTATCGTAGGTCAGTGAAAATAGGCTAGGATCGACTTGACCTTTGTGTAACACACAGGTTTTAGACTTTTCTCACCATTCAGGAGAGTGCCATGAAAGTCAGCGATCTGGCCCGCACCGCTGGCGTTACCGGCGAAACGGTACGCCATTACACACGCGAGGGATTACTGCATCCGCAACGCGATCCCGACAACGGCTATCAACTCTATGATGCCGACGACCTCAATCGACTGCGTTTCATACAACGCGCTCGCACGCTGGGGTTCAGTCTTCGTGAGGTGCGCGAGATTCTCGAGCATGCCGACCATGGCGACTCTCCATGCCCCATGGTGCGCGACCTGCTGGCCGAGCGCTTGCCGGAAATTCGGTCGCGCATCCGTGAGTTGCAGGCCCTGGCGACACGCATGGAGCACGCCTTGGAGACCTGGCGCGATATGCCGGATGGCACGCCCGACGGCCACAGTTTGTGCCGGCTGATCGAGAGCCTGCCAATGGAAAGTGACGACGATTTCTCACGCCAGGCGCCATGAGCTCAGCCGAAGGAGAACGCAAGATGCGCACAACGGCTCCCCATTCTTTCACCGTGCCCGGCATGAACTGCCAGGGCTGCGTCAAACGCATGCGCGAGGCGATCCAAGCCGAAGACACGCAGGCCGAAGTCACCGGCGAGCCCGGTGAAAAGCGTCTCAGTGTCGAATCATCCCTGGACACGACACGCCTGGGCGCGTTGCTCGAGCAGGCAGGTTACCCTCCGACAACGCATGCACCGGAAACGACGACGAGTACCACTGACGACAGCGCATCAGCAGTGACTTCGACTGCCTCAAGCGGCGACCGGCACGATGCCCAAGCAACGCGCGACGGAGCGCCAGTCCGTCTATCGTTGTCCGGGATGACCTGCGCCGGCTGCGTCAACACCATTACCCAGGCCTTGAACGCCACGCCCGGGGTGCGCTCGGCCAGCGTCAACTTCGGCTCGCATACCGCCGAGGTCTTCGGCGATGCGCGCGCCCAGCAACTGATCGATGCCGTCGAAGCAGTCGGCTACGGCGCCGAACGCATCGAGGATCTCGGCCAGGCGGCACGCACCCGTGAACAAAACGAGGCTCACGAGTACCGCCAACGGCTCCGCGACACCGCATTAGGGCTCATCCCCGGTGTGCTGCTGATGGGTAGCATGCTGTTCCACCATCCACAGTTGAGTGGTCCGGAACGCTGGGTCTGGCTGCTGATCGGCGTGGTCACGCTGGGCATCATGGCCACGGCGGGCCGGCGCTTCTACGTCAACGCCTGGAAAACCTTCCGTCATCACCAGGCCAACATGGATACGCTGATCGCCGTCGGCACCGGCACCGCCTGGCTCTATTCGATGACGGTGGTGCTGATTCCCGAGGCGATTCCAGTCGCGGCGCGCGGGCTCTATTTCGAAGCCTCGGTGATGATCATCGGCCTGATCAGCCTCGGCAATGCCATGGAGTTGCGTGCCCGGGGACGCACATCCCGGGCGCTTAATCGTCTGCTCGACCTGCAGGCGCCCACCGCCCGGGTGATTCGCGACGGTGATGAACACGATGTCCCCCTCGAGGACGTCGCCGTCGACGAGCGGATTCGCGTGCGTCCCGGCGAACGCCTGGCCGTGGATGGCCGTGTCGAGGAAGGCGACAGCCATGTCGACGAATCGATGCTGACCGGCGAGCCGCTGCCCGCCGCCAAGCATGCCGGCGACGAAGTCAGTGCGGGGACGGTCAACGGCCGTGGCACGCTGGTCTATATCGCCACCCGTATCGGCGCCGACAGTCGCCTGGGGCGTATCGTCGAGCAAGTGGCCAGCGCCCAGAACTCGCGCCCTCCCATCGGCGCCCTGGCCGACCGAATTTCCGCCATCTTCGTGCCCAGTGTGTTGATCATCGCCGTACTCACGGCACTGGTCTGGTTCAATGTCGGCCCCGCGCCGCAGTTGGTCCACATGCTGGTCACCGCCACCACCGTACTGATCATCGCCTGCCCCTGCGCGCTGGGCCTGGCAACACCGATGTCGACCATGATCGGCGTCGGCAAGGCCGCCGAGCACGGCATCCTGGTACGCGACGGTGATGCACTGCAGACCGCCAGCAAGTTGACCACCCTGGTCGTCGACAAGACCGGCACGCTGACCGAGGGCCGCCCGCGCGTGACCACCGCTCAGTGGGCTACCGAGGATACCCACACCGCCTTGCGCTGGGTGGCAGCCCTCGAGCGTGGCTCCGAGCATCCTCTCGCCGAGGCCCTCGGCGACTATGCCGACCAACAGGGCGCCACGCAGACCGCACTTCCCGAGCTACGCGAGTTTCAAGCGTTCAGCGGGCGCGGCGTCACCGCCATGACCGACACCGGCCAGTCTCTGCGCTTGGGCAACGCCGCTCTGATGCGCGAAGGCGATGTCGAACTGAGTCAGGCCCAGAGGTGGGGCGCTGAACTTGAAGAAAAGGCGCAGACACCGCTCTACCTGGCCGCCGACGGACAGGTACTGGGCGTCTTCGGCATCAGCGATCCGTTGCGCGAGGATAGTCGCGACGCCGTCGCGCGCTTGCAGACGGACGGCATCGAGGTGGTCATGCTGACCGGCGATAACGCGCATACCGCCCGAGCCGTAGCGAAGGCGCTTGGCATCGCGCGTGTCGAGGCCGAGCTTCTACCCGAGGACAAGCGCGAAATCGTCGCCCAACTGCAACGCGACGGCCATCTCGTCGGCATGACCGGTGACGGCATCAACGACGCCCCGGCCCTGGCACAAGCCGATGTCGGCTTCGCCATCGGCCAGGGCACCGACGTGGCGATCGAATCGGCGGGTATCACGCTGATGCGCAATTCGCTCCACGGCGTGGCCGATGCCATCGAGATCAGCCGCGCCACGCTGCGCAACATCAAGCAGAACCTGTGGGGCGCCTTTGGCTATAACGGCCTGGGAATTCCCATCGCAGCCGGGGTCTTCTATCCGCTGACGGGGATGCTGCTCTCGCCCATCGTCGCCGCCGTGGCCATGTCGCTGTCCTCGGTCACCGTGGTCAGCAACGCCAACCGGTTGAGGCTGTTCAAATCCACGCCACGCAGCGCCAAGACATCCCAGGAGGAGACATGACGTTTCTCGTCAATCTGATCGGGCTAGCATTGATAGCCGGCATCGTCTGGTGGTTCTGGCTATCGCCACGTTGAGGTCATTGCCCCGTGATGGCTATGCTGGAAGGCATCGCGTCGCGGCAAACGAGGAGTGATATGCCACGCATTCAAGGCGTTCTCGAAACCGCCCTCTACGTCAACGACATGGCCCGCGCCCGGGCCTTCTTCGAGAACGTGATGATGCTGTCGGCCTTTACCGCCGATCATCGCTTCACCGCATACGAGGCCGGGCCGGGCAGCGTGGTGCTGCTGTTTCAACAAGGCAGCACCGACGAAACCGTGAACCTGCCGCATGGTATGGGCACCATACCGCCCCATGACGGCTCCGGACGCGTGCATCTGGCGCTGGCCATTGAGCGCGATGAGTTGGAAGACTGGGAAACCCAACTCGTCGCCCACGATATTCCCATCGAAGGCCGCACCCACTGGCCGAAAGGCGGTGAAAGCCTCTATTTCCGCGACCCCGACGGTCATCTGCTGGAACTGGCCACGCCCGGCGTCTGGCCGAACTACTAATCAAGCTGGAAGAGCGCCGCTGCGCGGCTGGAAGAAGGAAGAACGGCGCCCCTACTCGTTGTGTAAAGAAAGGTGTCTACGACACTAGGGGCGATTCAACTCTTCCCTCTTCCTTCTTCCCTTTTAAACAGGCTCGGCATGCTCGATCATCAACTGCAACGACTCCCGTCCCCGCCAGCGGTTGCGCGATAGTTTGTAGGCACAGCGCAGACGATCGCCGAGCCCGAACGGCGGCAGCTCGCCGGGTGTCAGCGCACGAAACCAGATCGCCTTGAGACTCACCGCGCCACACGAAAGTTCGAGCATCAGATGGTTACCCTCGGCACCCACCGGACGTAGTTGCTCGATGCGAAACTCACCGTCGAAAAGCGGGGCGTCGAACTCGCGACCGTAGGGCGCCAAACGCGCCAGCTCGTCCACCGCCGCCAGTGACAGTTGCTCGGGCGTCAAGGCGCCGTCGGTCAGCACGTAAGGAAAAAGTTCGCGGCCACCGAGTTGTTCCTCGACCGCCGTGAGCAAGGCCTCGCGAAATTCCGCCAGACGCTCGCGCGGTACGCCAATGCCCGCCGCTCCCCGGTGCCCCCCGAAACGCGGTAACGCCTCGGGAGCCAGTTCATGCGCCCGCTGCAATGCATCGCGCAGGTGCAGCCCTTCGATGGAACGTCCCGAGCCGGTCAGCATGCCCGGCGCGGCGGCGGGCGTAAGCACCAACGTGGGACGTCCAAAGGCCTGAACCAGACGCGAGGCGACGATGCCCTGCACGCCGGCATGTCCTTCCTCCAGAAAGACCACGATCGCCGAGGCACCCTCCGCCAGGGCGTCGAGCGCCAATGCCCGGGCGCTCTCGACCATGTCCGCTTCGATCGCCTTGCGCGACTGATTGTCGGTATCCAGTACTTCGAGATGACGACGCGCCGAGGCATCGTCGGTGGCGAGCATGAAATGCAGCGCCGCATAGGGGTCGTCGAGACGCGAGCGCGCGTTGATGCGCGGCCCCATCTGAAAGGCCAGGGTTTCGGCATCGAAAGGGACGCTATCGTCCCCCAACCGCTCGGCCATGACCCGCCAGCAGGCGGCACCCATGCGATTGATCAACGTCAGCCCGTGGCTGACCACGGCGCGGTTGGCAGGGCTCGCCCCCAGCGAGACGCAATCCGCCACGGTCCCCAAGGCGACGTAAGACAGCCACGGCGACAACTTCGGGGTCGAGGGCGCGGCCACGCCCTGCTCGATGAGCACCGAGCGCGTCAGCGACATGGTCAGCCACGCCACCATGCAACCGGCGATGGTCGGGTCCGGGTAATCGCAATCGCTGCGCGTCGGATTGACGGTGGCATACGCCGACGCCGGCGGCCCCGCCGTCGGCAAGGCGTGATGGTCGGTGACCACGACATCGAGCCCGGCCTCACGCAGACGCGCGATACGCGGCTCGTCGGAACTACCGCAGTCGGCAGTGATCACTAGGCTGGGGCGTGGCGACAACGCCAGGGTGCGCTCCACCAGCGGCAGACTGATGCCGTAACCATCGAAGATACGATGGCCGATCAAGCTGTGCAGCTTATGCATCGGCACACCGAAAAGCTCGTTCAGCGTTCGCAGAATAACGACGTGCGAGGTGATACCGTCGACGTCATAATCGGTCAAGATGCCAATATGCTCGCCCTCGGCCACCGCCAGGGCGATCCGCTCGGCGGCACGGCGCGCGTCCTGAAGACGTTCGGGGTGCGCCAGATAGCGCAGGCTGGGGTCAATCAGCGACGCGATATCGTCCGTGTAGTCGTGCAGGCGCCCGGCCAATATCCGCGCCTGCAGCTCACTGAGCCCGGCCGACTGCGCGCGGCGGTAGACGCTCTCATCACGCGGACGTGACAAGATGCGACGGTTCAGCAGGCGTTGCGGATCATGCTCGGCTACTGACACGAAAGGCTCCTCGGGAGACGGCGGATGGCAAGCTGGAGCGTCGCGGGTCACTACGACGCTCCGGGGCGTCAGCGGCGCTGTTCGGCGACGAAGGCCTGCACGGCCTCGAGCTCGGCCGGTAGCACGGTGTAGCGCTCTTCACGCTCGAGCAAACCCGCCATGTGTGCGGGCAGCGGCACGCCCTCGAAGCCCGCCTGAAGCACCGCGTCGGCGAATTTGGCCGGATGCGCGGTCGCCAGGGTGATCATCGGCGTCGAGGCATCCGCACGAACACGCTCGGCGGCACGATAGCCCGTCGCGGTATGTGGATCGAGCAATTCCTTGGTACGCCCATGCGCGTCGCGAATCACCTCGAGGATGGTGTCGTCATCCACGCTGTGGCTGACGAATTTCTCGCGTAGCGTTGCCAGCGGCGCTTCGGCGAGTACCGCCGGCTCGTGCTGGAAGCGCTCGAGCAGATCGCGCACGGCGTCGCCATCGCGGTCGTAAGCCTCGAACAGCAAACGTTCGAAGTTCGACGACACCACGATATCCATCGACGGTGCCAGGGTCGCCTTGAGCGCCTGTTTGGAGAAGTCGTTGTCGGCCAGGGTGCGATGCAGGATGTCGTTGGCATTGGTCGCGACGACGAACTGCTTGACCGGCAGTCCCATGCGATAGGCCACGTAGCCGGCGAAGACATTGCCGAAGTTGGCCGACGGTACGCAGAAGCTCACCTCGCGATGCGGCGCGCCCAAGGCCACCGCAGAGGCCACGTAATAGACCACCTGCGCCATGATGCGCGCCCAGTTGATGGAGTTGACCGCCACCAGGCGCGTGCCGTTCAGGAACGCTTGATCGGCGAAACTTGCCTTGACCATCGCCTGGGCGTCGTCGAAATCGCCCTCGATGGCGATGTTGAAGACGTTGTCAGCCAGCACCGAGGTCATCTGCCGACGCTGCACCTCGGAGACACGCTTATGCGGATGCAGGATGAAGATATCGAGGTTGTCGCAATGGCGACAACCTTCGATCGCCGCCGATCCGGTATCGCCGGAGGTCGCCCCCATGATTACCGCGCGCTCGCCACGCTTGGCTAGGAAGTGATCGAGGATACGCCCCAGCAACTGCAGGGCGACATCCTTGAACGCTAGCGTCGGGCCGTGGAACAACTCGAGCAGGAAATGGTTGCTGGAGAGCTGGTTGAGCGGCACCACCGCCTCATGACTGAAGGTCGAGTAAGCGTCCTCGACTAGGTTCCTGAAGGTCGCGTCATCGATCTCCCCGCCCACGAACGGCTTCATCACCCGGAACGCGATCTCGGCGTACGATAGCCCCGCCATCGCCTCGAGATCCTCCGTCGAGAGCGTGGGAATCGTCTCCGGCACGTAAAGGCCACCATCGGAGGCCATGCCGGTCAGCACGACCTCCTCAAAACTCAGTGCCGGCGCCTGGCCGCGCGTACTGATATAACGCATGCTTCACTCCGTGAGTGGCGAGCTTCGAGCCGCGGACTCCGAGCTGTCGTTGCTCGAAGCTCGCGGCTCGTCACTCGAAGCCACTTGTTATAGCGCCCCGAAACCGGCGCTTTATTCCTGCTCGTCGAGGGTTTCGACACGAATCCGCGTCACCGGACCCGCGATATCGGCCAGCGATTCGAGCTGACGAATCACCTCGTTCATGTGCTGCTCGCGGGTGCGGTGCGTCATCAAGATGATGGGCACCAACTCGCCTTCGGTGGCTTCTTTCTGGATGATTGCCTCGATGGAAATCCCCTGCTCGGAGAGAATCGTCGCCACCCGCGCCAGCACGCCCGGGCGATCCACCGCCAACAGACGCAGGTAATAGGCAGTGACGATGTCTTCCATGGGCAGGATCGGCAGCGAGCCGTCGGCTTCGTCAATGCCGCTGAAGGCGAGATACGGAACACGGTAATGGTGCTCGGTAGTGATATCGCGGGCTACGTCGAGCAAGTCGGCGACCACCGCCGAGGCCGTAGGCTCGGCCCCTGCGCCGGCGCCATAATAGAGCGTCGGGCCCACGGCATCGCCCATCACGGCGATGGCGTTCTTCACGCCATGCACGCTGGCCAACAAGCGCTCTTTAGGAATCAACGTCGGGTGCACGCGAAGTTCGAGGCCCTTTTCGGTGCGCTTGGAAATCCCCAGGTGCTTGATGATGTAGCCCAGTTGATCGGCCTGTTCGACATCGTCGGCCGTGACCCGCGAGATGCCTTCCGTGTAGGCCTTATCGAACTGCAGCGGCACACCGAAGGCGATCGACGCCAGGATGGTCAGCTTATGAGCGGCGTCGATCCCTTCGACATCGAAGGTCGGGTCGGCTTCGGCATAACCCAGCGCCTGCGCCTCGGCGAGCACGTCGTCGAAGGCGCGGCCTTCATCGCGCATATGGGTCAGAATGTAGTTGCCGGTGCCGTTGATGATACCGGCAAGCCATTGAATGCGATTGGCGCCCAGCCCTTCGCGCAGCGACTTGATCACCGGGATGCCGCCGGCCACAGCCGCCTCGAAGGCCACGATCACGCCCTTTTCGTGCGCGGCCTGGAAGATCTCGTTGCCATGCACGGCGATCAGCGCCTTGTTGGCGGTGACCACGTGCTTGCCATTATCGATGGCGGTCATTACCAGTTCACGGGCCACGTCGTAGCCACCGATCAACTCCACCAGCACATCGACATCGGGATTACGCGCCACTTCGAAGACATCGCGGGTGACCTTGACCCCGGCGGTTTCGCATTGCGGGTTATCGCGACGCGTACCGACTTGCTCGACGATAATCGGTCGACTGGCGCGGCGGGCGATATCGTCCGCGTTGCGCGTCAACACATTGAAGGTACCGCCACCCACGGTCCCTAGCCCACAGATACCTACTCTCACCGGTTTCAACGTCACGCTCCCCTTGCTTAGTGTATGTGTCCAGCGGACCTCCTGCGCCTAGTGTCGGAGGTCATCATATTCATCGTCGCTCGGTCATTCCTGGATGCCGAGCATTGACGCCAGCCGCTCGGCCGGCACGTAGCCCGGCACCATACGGCCATTCGGCAACACGATGGCGGGCGTTCCCTGAATTCCCAGTTCACGTCCAAGTTCATATTGCTCGGCCACCGGTGCCTCACACTCCGCCGTGGCTTCTAGGGTTTCCCCGCGCATCGCGGCGCTGAGCGCCTCGGTGGCATTGTCGGCGCACCAGGCCCGGCTCAGCACGCGTGCCGCTTCGGAGTCGACGCCAGCACGCGGGAAGGCTAGATAGTCTACCTCGATTCCCATCCGATTGAGACGGGGGACTTCCTTATGCAATTTTTGGCAATAAGGGCACGAGGTATCGGTAAAGACGGTAATGCGCGCCTTGACCTCGCTGGCGGGCTTGTAGATGACGCGTTCCTTCTCGGGGACGTCATCGAGACGCGCCTGGCGGCGTTCGTTGGCAGCACGCTCGGTCAGGTTGACCATCTGCCCGTCGCGGTTTCGATACAGGTCACCGACCACCATGTATTCGCCATCGGCGTCTGTATACAGGGTTTCACCGCTTTCGAGTCGCACCTCATAGAGCCCCGGTAACGGCGACTCCTCGACCGACGCTACCGGCATTGGCTGCCCGTTGTGGGTCAGCTTGTCGGCCAGCCCCTCGGGGGGCGCGGCAAAGCTTAGTGGAGTAGCCAGAAGGGCCAAAACGCCCCCCATGATGGGCAGTACGGCTCTAGACATGGTCAACCTCTAGGATGATGTTGGGCGTGCAGCGCTTCCAAGCGCGCTTGGGCCACCTGGGTATAGATTTGCGTGGTCGACAGATCACTGTGTCCCAGCAGCAACTGTACGACACGTAAATTGGCCCCATGATTCAACAGGTGCGTCGCGAATGCATGGCGCAGCGTGTGTGGCGAGAGCGGTTTGTCGATGCCAGCCGCCACGGCATGCCGCTTGATACGATGCCAGAATGTCTGGCGGGTCATGAACCCATCATGGCGTCCGGGAAACAAAGGCGGTCGGGTCGGATCGTTCATCAAGTTCCCACGCCCTTGACGCAGGTAGCGCTCGAGCCATGCGCTCGCCTCCTCGCCCAGCGGTACCAAGCGTTCCTTATCGCCCTTGCCGAGCACGCGCAGCACGCCCTGGCGCAAGTTGACCGCATCCACCGTCAAACCGACCAGTTCGGAGACGCGCAGGCCGCAACCATACAACACCTCGAGCATGGTGCGGTCGCGCAGTCCCAGCGGCGCATCTGGATCCGGGGCTTCGAGCAGACGCTCGACCTCGGCTTCATCCAGGGTATTGGGCAATTTGGCGACGGCCTTGGGAGCACGTGCCTCGGCCAAGGGATCATGGGCGATGTGTCCTTCGGCCAGCGCCCAGCGATAGAAGCGCCGCAGACAGGACAACAGGCGTGCCACCGAGCGAGGATGATAGTGCTCGCGACGCGCCGCCAGAAATGCCTCCAGCGCGTTGTCTCCGGGTGCCAGAAGACGCTCGCTGCGCGACGCGAGGTGCGCGAGCCAGGCATCCAGATCGCGCCGATAGGCATCCAGCGTATGTCGACTCAGTCCGCGCTCCAACCAGAGCCCATCGATAAAAGCATCGCGCCACTCGAGATCATCCACCGATTCTGTCCTCCCCGCGCCGCCTTCGCCTACCTCATATGCAAAAACCCCGCGAGCCAAGGGCCCGCGGGGTTTTCGTCGAGCACTCCCCAAAGGGAGTGCTCATGACGTCTCGACGACGCCGCAAGCCGATTAACGAGTCAGCTTTTCCTTGATGCGCGCGGACTTGCCGCTGCGCTCGCGGAGGTAGTACAGCTTGGCCTGGCGCACGTCACCGCGACGCTTGACCTCGATGGAATCGACCAGCGGGCTGTACGTCTGGAATGTACGCTCGACGCCGACACCGTGGGAAATTTTGCGCACGGTGAAAGCGGAGTTGAGCCCGCGGTTGCGCTTGCCGATCACAACGCCTTCGAAAGCCTGCAGACGCTCGCGGCTACCTTCCACCACTTTGACCTGAACGGTCACGGTGTCGCCCGGCGAGAATTCCGGAACCTTCTTGCTCATCTGCTCGGTTTCGAGCGCCTGGATCACCTTGTTCTTGCTACTCATGACTAAACTCCTTGATGTTTGGATGACCGTCTCTTCATGTGTCGAGAGCCGGTCGTGATCCCGGCGTCGCGAAACGCGGGAATCGACGTTGTGGGTGACGCGCGGCGCTCATTCATCGAGCATCCGTCGCTCCTCCGTCCTACCGACGTGCTGGCTCGTGGCATTTTCCGCGATGAACTCGTCAAGCAATTGTTGCTGCTCGCGATCCAGAGCGCGACCTTCGAGAAGGTCGGGTCGCCTGAGCCAGGTGCGTCCGAGAGACTGCTTCAGCCGCCAGCGGCGAATCGCCGCATGGTTGCCGCTAAGCAGGATGTCCGGAACACCGCGCCCATCGATGGTCTCGGGGCGTGTGTAGTGCGGACAGTCCAGAAGCCCCTCGCTAAAGGAATCCTCAAGTGCCGAATCGCCATGGCCGAGCACGCCCGGTATCAGCCGGGAGACGGCATCGACCATCGCCATGGCCGGCAACTCACCGCCGCTGAGCACATAGTCGCCGATCGACCATTCTTCGTCGATATCGGCCTCGACCACTCGCTCGTCGATACCTTCATAACGACCGGCAACGACGATCAGTGCTTCCAGGTCGGCCAGCTCCCGCACGCCGCGTTGATCGAGCCGCCGCCCCTGAGGCGACAGATAAACCACACGTGTGCGCTCTGTCGCACAACCACGGCGTTCAGCGTCACGTCGCGCCTCGGCGATGGCGGGTCGCAACGTGTCGACCTTCATCAGCATGCCGGGGCCGCCGCCATAGGGCCGATCATCCACCGTGCGGTGCTTATCCGTGGCGTAATCCCGGGGATTCCAGAAATCCACCGCTAGCAATCCCTGGTCGACGGCACGCCCCGTTACGCCGTAACGGGTGATCGCCTCGAACATCTCCGGGAACAGGGAGACAACACCAATCCACACGGCTTCATCACTCGGCCAGCGACACCGACGATACGGCGTCAGAATTCAGGATCCCAATCCACTGTCATACGCCCGGCACCGAGATCCACCTCGCGGATCACGCCGTCGGGCAGAAACGGTATCAACCGCTCCCGGTCATCGAGACTCGCCTCGCTGGGCTGGATCACCAACACATCGTTGGCGCCCGTCTCGAAGAGATAATTCACTTGCCCCAGACATTCACCAGACAGCGTCTCGACCCGCAGGCCTTCGAGCTGATACCAGTAATAATCGCCCGGCGCGAGCGCCGGCAACGCCTGCTTGGGCAGGAGAATATCCGCGCCGGCCCAACGTTCGGCCAGTTCGCGGCTCGAGATACCTTCAAGGCTGGCGACCAGCCCTTTTCCATGGGGGCGTCCCTGGCTCAGCTTGCACTCAAAGTGCTCGCCGCGCAGTGACAACACCCATTCGGTATGCTCGAAGATGCCCTCGATGGGGCTAGTGTACGAATACACCTTCAGCCACCCTTTCACGCCGTAAGGACTGGTCAGGCGGCCAAGCACCACGTGCTCGTCGTCTTGCGCCGCAGCGGCGCGACCGGTCTCGTGCGACATAGCGGGCAGTGCACTCACGCTTGCTGCTTGCGAGCTTCTTTCAGCAACTCGGCGACGCGATCAGAGAGCTGCGCACCCAGACCCTGCCAATGCTCGGCACGCTCTAGATCGACGCGCAGACGCTCTTCCTGACCACGGGCTACCGGGTTGAAGAAGCCGATACGCTCGATGAAGCGGCCGTCGCGAGACTTACGCGAGTCGCTGACAGTGAGGTGATAAAAGGGACGCTTCTTGGCGCCACCACGGGCCAAACGGATGGTAACCATGCGCTATAATCCTACGGTTGAAGTTTTACGTTACGCCACGGACTGTCGCGGCGGGCAAGACCCACCTGCGAAGACGCAGCATTCTACGGAAAAAGGCACGTATTGGAAACCTTTTTCCTTGACAAGGAAAGGCGTTATCAACGGCGCGGGAAGCCACCGCGGCCACCGCCCATGCCAGGGCCACCCATGCCACCAGGGCCACCCATACCACCTGGGCCACCCATGCCACCGCCCATGTCTCGCATCATTTTCTGCATGCCGCCTTTCTTGCCGGCCTTTTTCATCATCTTCTGCATCTGCTTGTGCTGCTTGAGCAAACGGTTGAGATCGGGCACCTGCAAGCCAGCACCCGCCGCGATACGACGCTTGCGAGAGCCACTGATGATTTCCGGCTTGCGGCGCTCCTTCGGCGTCATCGAGTTGATCAACGACTCGAGCTTGCCTAGTTCCTTCTCGGCCCCCGGCCCCTGCGCAGCCTCGGCCATCTGCCCCATGCCGGGCAGCTTGCCCATCAAGCCGCCCATGCCGCCCATCTTCTTGAGCTGCTGGAGCTGCTCGCGGAAGTCTTCGAGATCGAAACCGTTGCCTTTCTTGACCTTCTTGGCCAGTTTCTCCGCCTTGCCCTGGTCGACGTTACGCTCGGCTTCCTCGATGAGCGACAGCATGTCGCCCATGCCGAGAATCCGCGATGCGACGCGATCCGGGTGAAACGGCTCGAGAGCATCGACCTTCTCGCCCATGCCCATGAACTTGATCGGCTTGCCGGTGACATGGCGCACCGAGAGCGCTGCACCGCCACGGGCGTCACCGTCCGCCTTGGTGAGAATCACCCCGGTCAGCGGCAACGCTTCATGGAACACCTGCGCGGTATTGGCGGCATCTTGGCCAGTCATGGCATCGACCACGAACAGCGTCTCGTCCGGCGACACCGCCCCATGCAAGGCCTGTATTTCTTCCATCATCGCCTGATCGACGGATAGTCGCCCGGCGGTGTCCACGATCACCACGTCGTGGAACTGGATCTTGGCATGCTTGATCGCTGCCTGGGCAATGTCGACCGGCTGTTGGGCACTGGTCGAGGGAAAGAAATCGACCTCTACCTCTTTGGCCAGCGTCTCGAGCTGGTCAATGGCGGCCGGACGATAGACGTCGGCGGAAACCACCAGCACTTTTTTCTTTTCCCGCTCACGCAGGAAGCGCGCCAACTTGGCGACCGAGGTCGTTTTACCCGCACCCTGCAAGCCAGCCATCAAGACCACCGAGGGCGCGCTCTTGAGCGACAGCGCCTCGTTGGCCTCGCCCATGATCGCTTCCAGCTCCTGCTGGACGATCTTGACGAATTGCTGGCCCGGGGACAGGCTGCGCGAGACCTCTTGGCCCACGGCGCGCTCGCGCACCCGATCGACGAACGCTTTGACCACCGGCAGGGCCACGTCGGCCTCCAGCAGCGCACGACGCACCTCGCGCAGCGTGTCCTTGATGTTGTCCTCGGTCAGCTTGGCCTGACCGGTGATCGACTTCAGCGTGCCCGACAGGCGATCGGTCAAACTTTCAAACATGGCGCTCTCCGGCAGGAATTGCCTAGGCATGAAAAAGCGATTATACGCGTTCGTGGCGACTGTCTCCATGCACCCGTCGCAATACGCAAGCGGCGGGGGGATTCGCTACGGCGCGGGGATTCGCTATAGTAACGCTCCCGGGTCCGCGTGACAGGCTCACGTGATATTGACGCTTCACTTTCTTCGACGCCGACCGGCGCAGGGATTGGCCACCGATGCAGGCGCTGCCTTTTGCGATTCTCGCCATTGTCTGTTATCTCGCCGCGGGCGCCTGGCAGGCGCTCGCGCTTGCTAGGCGTGTCCCGCCCAAGACGATCTTGGTGCGTTCGCTGGGCTTGCTCGCGGTCAGCGCCCATACCGTGGTCGTGGCACACAGTGTATTTCTCGGCCGTGGCCTGCATCTGGGACTTTTCGAAAGTGCCTCACTCTTCACTTGGTTGATCGCCGCCCTTTTGATCGCGGTCAGCCTGGTCAAGCCATTGTTGAATGCCGGTGTCGGCCTTTTCCCACTGGCCGCGCTGTCGCTGGTTGCATTGATGCTTTATCCCAGCCACATGGTCGAAGCCAACGTCTCGCCCGGCATCGTCTTTCACATCGTGACCTCCAGCGTGGCCTCGGCACTGCTCAGCATCGCGGCGGTACAAGCCGTGCTGGTAGCGTTTCAGAATCACGCCCTAAAACGCCGTCATACACGCGGGATCATCCAGGTACTGCCCGCGCTGACGAGTATGGAGCGCTTGCTGTTCGAGCTCATCGGCGCCGGCTTGCTATTACTGACGGCGGCCATCGTCAGTGGCTTCATCTTCATCGACAATCTTTTTGCCCAGCACCTCGTCCATAAGACGGTATTCTCTCTTGCCGCCTGGCTGGTCTTCACGGGGCTGCTCATCGGTCGACACTGGCTGGGCTGGCGCGGCGCGCGTGCGATGCGCTGGACGCTGGGCGGCTGCCTGTTACTGGTGCTCGGCTACTTCGGCACCAAGGTCGCTCTGCAATTGATCTTTCACGATATCTAGGCGAAAACGCAGCAACTTGACACTTCCAAGGGGAAACCCTACAAACGATGTTGGCTTTTCAGCGAGGACCTCTCCACCTTGAGCGATGACATACCCTTAGGGCTGCTGTTAACGCTGCTGCTCGTGCTCATTTGCCTATCCGCCTTCTTCTCCAGCTCGGAAACCGGGATGATGTCGATCAACCGCTATCGCCTGTCGCACCAGGCCAATAGCGGGGAGCGCACCGCTAAGCGGGTCTTGCGGCTGCTGAGCCGGCCCGACCGGTTGATTGGCGTCATCCTCATCGGCAACAACTTCGTCAACAACCTCGCTGCTTCCATCGCCACGATCATCGCCATTCATTTCTTCGGCGATGTCTCCGGACCGGCCATCTCGACCGCTGTGTTGACCATCGTGATTCTGATCTTCGCCGAGGTCACGCCCAAGACGTTCGCCGCAGTCAAGCCCGAGCGCATCGCCTATCCTGCATCCTTGGCGTTAGAACCTCTACTCAAGCTCTTCTATCCGCTGGTGTGGCTCGTCAATGCGATTTCCAATGGCCTGTTACGGCTCCTGGGCGTCAAGGATATCGACGGCAGCGCCGACAACCTGACGCGTGATGAGTTGCGCACGGTCGTTCACGAAGCCGGCACCATGATCCCTCGACGTCACCAATCCATGCTGCTGTCGATCCTCGATTTGGAAAACGTGACCGTCAACGACATCATGGTGCCGCGCCAGGAAATCGCTGGCATCGATCTCGACGACGACCTCGAGGCCATTCTCGCCCAGATCCGCTCCAGTCAGCACACGCGAGTGCCCGTCTACAAGGGTGATATCAACAACATCATCGGCATCCTGCACCTGCGTAACGCCGCACGCTTCCTATCGAAGCCCGAGGTGACCAAGGCCGCCATCGTCCAGGAAGCCCGCGAACCTTATTTCATTCCTGAGTCGACGCCGCTTCACACTCAGCTGCTCAATTTCCAGCAACAGAAACGCCGTATCGGCATCGTGGTCGATGAATATGGCGATGTGGAAGGGCTGGCGACACTGGAAGACATCCTCGAGGAGATCGTCGGCGAGTTCACCACCGACGAAGCGGCCACACACCGCGAGATCCATCCTCAGGGAGACGGCAGCTACATCATCGAGGGCACTACCAACATCCGCGACATCAACAAAGTGCTCGCTTGGCAGTTGCCTACCGATGGTCCCAAGACGCTCAACGGATTGATGCTGGAGCACCTCGAGGCCTTTCCTGATGCGCCCGCCTGCCTGCAGTTGGGGGCGATCCGCATGGAAATACTGCAGATCAAGGACAACCTGATCACCTCGGCGCGCTGCTGGCAATCGGCACGCCGCGCCCGGGTATTGGGTTAGTCCGACGTCACTCCGATCTCGGCCTCGGCCTTGCGCTTGAGCTCATTCACGCGCCGCTCCATATCGGCGCGTTTGGCTTCGCCTACCGGAATAGGGTCACCGAAGTGAAGCGCCACGCGGGCCCGGAAACGCCGTGGCCACTTGGTCAACGCCTTGCCGCCACGGTTGGATGTCCATGACCCCCATAGACCGGCCAGGCCGGCGGGTACCACCGGCACCGGGTCTCGCGCCAGGATGATGTCTATGCCACGCCGAAAACGCTGCATCTCGCCATCGGACGTCAAGCGTCCCTCGGGGAACAACATCACCACCTCTCCCTGACGCAGAGCATGACTCACTTCATCCAAGGCTCGCCGCACGCCGCCTGGGTCGCAACGCTCGGAATCCACCGGGATGGCGCCGGCAATGCGAAAAAACCAGTTGAGCCACGGGGATTCGTAGATCGGGCGATCCATCAAGAAGCGCAGCGGACGCGGGCATCCACCGCCCAGAATCAAGGCATCCATGAAGCTGACGTGGTTGCACACCACCAGCGCCGCGCCACGTGCGGGCACGGATTGGCGGCCGCGAAAACGCAGCCGATACAGCACGCGAATCAACATGAAAATCGACAGACGCAGTGCCGGGCGCGGCACCATGCACAGGATGATCGCCGCCAGCGTCAGAGACACTGCCGACAAGGCCAGCATGAAGGTATTGAGCGAGGCGCCGATCACACTCAGCACGACCACGCCGAAGCCCGCCGCCAACACCATGAACAGTGCATTGAGAATATTGTTAGCGGCGATCATTCGGGCACGATTGTCATCGTCGCTTTCGAGCTGAATCAGTGTGTACAACGGCACGATGTACAGGCCGCCACCCAAACCGATTACCGCAAAATCGAAGAGCTGGCGCCAGAACCCCGGCGACAGGCTCAATACCGCCAACCCGGTATCGCTTCCCGCCAGCGGCTGACTCAGTCCCAGGTCGAGGCCGGCCAGACCGAAGAGCATGGCGCCGGCCGGTATCAGCCCGACTTCCAGACGCCCTGCCGACAACCGCGCGCACAGCAGCGCGCCCGCGCCAACGCCCAATGCAAACGCACCCAGCAAGGCACTGACCACGGCTTCATTGCCATGCACGACATCGCGCGTCCAGGCCGGTAGTTGGGTCAGGTAGCAGGCACCTAGGAACCAGAACAAGCTGATGCCCAGCAAGGCACGAAAGACGCGTGGCTGACGCCAGGCATCGCGCATCACTTCACGCCCGCCATGCCAAGGCCGCCACTGAGTAGCACCCTCTTGGCTGGGCGGTGCACTAGGCACCCATAGGCTAGCGACGAGTCCCAAAAGCGCCAGCACCACCAAGGTGGCAGCGATACTCCCCCGCGCCCAGGCACCGCCTAGCGACGCCAGCACACCAGCCAGCAGCGTTCCCAGCAGAATCGAAAGAAAGGTGCCCAGACTGATCCAGGCATTACCCTTGACGAGCTCGGTCGGCGACAGATGTTGCGGCAAAATGGCGTACTTCACCGGCCCGAAAAGCGCCGACTGGGTACCCATCATGAACAACAATGCCAGTAGCACGGCATAGGCCTCATACCAGACGGCGGCCGCTGCCATGCTCATGGTCACGAGTTCCAGCACCTTGAGACGCCTGACCAGACGACGCTTGTCGAGACGGTCGGCCAACAAGCCGCCCCATGCCGAAAACAACAGGAAAGGCAGGATGAAAAGCCCTGCCGCAAGATTGTTGAGCAGCCCCGTATCCCAGCCATAGCGCGGCACGGCAACGAAGGTCAGTAGCAACAGCAGGACATTCTTGAACACGTTGTCGTTGAACGCGCCCAAGGCTTGTGTCCAGAAGAAGGGAGCGAATCGACGCTGGGTTAGCAATCGGGGAATCACGGCTCTCTCGGACCGTACTTGAGTCCCATCAGCGTGGTGGTCAGCAATTGATCGAGCAACTCGGTCACTTCCAGCGATTGACCCTGCCAAACGCCCAGGCGTTCGTTGAGCCCCAACTGGACCAGACCATGCACACTGCCCCATAGAGTGCGGGCCATGCGTCTTGCTTCGAGCTCACCCATCAGCGGCTGATACTCGGCAAGCGCCGCCTCGACACGCACGAACAGACCTTCAATCATGTCGTTCTGGCGTTGGTCCAACTCGCCTTCTTGGGCCAGCGGGTAATCGAACAACATCTGCCAGCGATAGGGCTCGTGCTGCGCGAATAGCCAATAAGCCGTCGCCAGCGCTTTGAGGCGCGGTTCGGGATCGGCACCCTCGAGCCCCTCCACGGCAACCCGTAGGCGCCCCAAGGTCTCGACGTTGACGTATTGAAGCAGGTTGCCAAAACTGCCGTAGAGTTTCAGCAGCGTGCTGGGCGCACATCCCACCTCGCGCGCCAACGAGCGCAGCGACAGCGTATGCACAGGATTATCGCGTAGCCAGGCGTCACACGCAGCCATTACCTGACCATGCAGCACCTCGGGTGCATGCTGTCTGGGACGAGCCATCGGATTCCTCGTGATGAGCATGCGCGGCACTTCACTCTTGTCACTCTACTTGTGCCGCTCTTACTGGTTTTGCTTTTAGCGAGCACAAGAGTCCGAACCGCGCGTGATCGAACAGCGTTTCCCCCAGCATATCGGGAACGCACGCAAACGCAAGTGGCAAGCCCTGCGATAAATCAAAAGCAGCGCTGGTAAGCGCCCGCCAGCGTGGCTTACCCTGTCGCGTCGAACCGCGAGGAGAGAGCATGGCCGGCCGTCTTTACATCAAGCCCTGGACAACGCCGCCGCTCGACGCGCTACGCCAGGACGACCAGCCGATCGTCGGCCCCAACCTGGCACCGCGACGCCCTATTTCGATCATTCGTCAGGACGCGGGCGAAGCGCATTGGGCCACGGCATTCTGGGGATTGACCCCGCCCTGGCTCAAGGTGCTGGACCATGCCCCGCATTGCGCCCGCGCCGAATCGCTCGAGCAACGTCCGATGTTTCGCGAGGCCTTCCACGCACGGCGCTGTCTGATTCCGGTCGCCGGGGTTTACGTGTGGAAACCGCAGCCACGCATGAAGCAGCCGTTTCTGGTCACGCGCGTCGACCGGGCGCCGCTGCTGCTGGCCGGGGTCTGGTGCCGTTACCACACCACGCTGACGGAGTTCAACGACTCCACGGCCTTGATAACGGTGCCCAGCAATGCGCTGCTGACACCGCTCAGCGATCGCTTCCCGGCCGTCATCGAGGCGGGCGATGCCCACGAGTGGCTGGCGCCAACCACTTCGAACGAGCGTGCCCATGAGATGCTCGCCCCCGCCTCCTTGGAACTGTTGGGCGCTTTTCCTGTATCAAGACGTGTCAACGATCCAAAGCATCAAGACTGGGCCTGCGGACATCCCACCGGCCCGATGACCTACTGGCATCACTGAACAAGGAGTCTTCACCGTGTTTTCGTTCCCTCCCCTTGCATGCCGCTGGCTGCTCGGCGCGCTCATCGTTCTCGTCGCCGGTTATCAGACGGCGCGCGCCAGCGACCCCGTGGCCGAGGTCGTCGAGCCCACCGTCAGCCCCAACGATACTCGCGACTACCGCGCTCTGACGCTCGACAATGGCCTCGAAGTCTTGCTGGTCAGCGATCCTCAGGCCGATAAGGCTGCCGCCGCCATGAACGTGGACGTCGGTAGCGCCGACGACCCCGACACTACCCCCGGCTTGGCACACTTCCTCGAACACATGCTGTTCCTGGGCACCGACCGTTATCCGGAAGCCGACGCCTACCAGAACTTCATTTCCGCCCACGGCGGCGATCACAACGCTTTCACCGCCTCACGCGACACCAACTACTTCTTCGACATCGAGCCGCAAGCGCTGCCCGAGGCCCTGGATCGCTTCAGCCGCTTCTTCGTGGCTCCGCGCTTCAATGCCGAGTACGTCAATCGCGAGCGCAACGCCGTCAACTCGGAGTACCAGGCTCGCCTGCGCGACGATAGCCGGCGCCTTCAAGAGGCCCTCAATCAGGCACTCAATCCCGAACATCCCATGACCCGCTTCTCGGTCGGTAGCCTGGAGACACTCAGGGACGGAGATACGTCATCGCTCCGCGAACGTCTGGTCGATTTCTACAAGGCGCACTACGGCGCTAATGTCATGCATCTGACGGTCATCGGTCCACAATCGCTCAATGAGCTTGAAGCCATGATTCGCGACCGCTTCGCCCAGGTGCCCGATCGTCATTTATCGCGCAGCGAGATCGACACTCCCTTGGTTACCGACGACGAGCTCCCCGCACGCCTGAAGGTCAAGAGCCTATCGCAGGACAAGCAGATGCGCTTCCTGTTTCCGATTCCCGATCCGCAGGGTGACTATCGCACCAAACCGGCCGACTATCTCGCCAACCTGTTGGGCCATGAAGGGGAAGGAAGTCTGCTGGCGGCATTGCGTCACAAGGGATGGGCCGATGGTCTCTCGGCAGGCACCATGAACGGCGATGGACAGCACGCGCTCTTCGCCGTCTCGGTCAGCCTCACGCCGGAAGGCGCGCAACACATCGATCGCATTCAGGCTAGCTTGTTCGATCAGATAGCACGGATTCGCGAGGACGGGCTGCAGGCGTGGCGCTACGACGAGCAAGCTCGCCTCAACCAACAAGCGTTTCGTTTTCAGCAACCGGGCGAGCCCATCGATCAAGTCAGCCAATTGGCCATGAATCTGGCCGATTATCCGCTCGAGGATGTGCAATACGCGCCGTACCGCATGGACGGTTTCGATGCCACACGTATTCGAGATTATCTCGCCGACATGACCCCGTCGCACTTGTTGCGCGTCTATAGCGGCCCGGACGTCGACGGCAATGATACCTCGCCCTACTTCGACGCACCCTATACGCTGACGCGCCTCCCGGACTGGCCGGAGGCCGCGCCGCTCGATGAACTCGGCCTGCCGCCGCATAACCCCTTCATCGCCAGCGATTTAGAAGTTCACGACGCCAGTGGCGATGAACCGCAGGCCATTGTCGAGGCGCCCAGCGTAGAGCTCTGGCACCTCGCCAACGATCGCTTCGGTACTCCGCGCGTGGAGTGGCGCTTCAGCCTGCAGAACCCCGACGCCTCCGACAGCGCCAGCCATGCCGCCTTGACGCGTCTACTCGCCGGCTGGATCACCGACAGTCTCAATGAGCGCTTCTATCCAGCCCGGCTGGCCGGACAATCCTTCGATGCCTACGCCCACGCCCGCGGTATCACGCTCACCTTCTCGGGTTGGCGCGACCGTCAGGCACGGCTGATGGGAGACGTCGTCGAACGTTTAAAGGAGGGTGACATCAGCGAAGAAAGCTTCTCGCGCGTCAAGTACCGCCTCTCGCAGCAATGGCAAAACGCGCCCCAAGCGCCGCTGCATCAGCAGATGTATCGCACGCTCGGTGAGTCGCTATTGCGCCCTCAGTGGACAACATCCGCGATGCTCGAGGCGCTGCATACGCTGAGCGTCGGCGACCTGCGTGACTATCGCGACGCCTTCCTCGGGAATCTTTATCTGCAAGCCATGGCGGTAGGCAACCTGGATGCCGACCTGGCACGCCGTGAGGGCTTGCAAGTCGCCAATGCACTCACACCCCGGCTCGAGGCCTCGGACATCCCAGCTCTGTCACCGCTGGCGGTTCCAGAGACGCCGCCGACCCTGCATCCGCGCAGTACCCGCAACGACGCCGCCGTATTGCGCTATCTGCAAGGCCCGGACCGCAGTCTCGACAGTCAAGCCCGTCTGGCAGTACTCGGCAAGATGCTCGAATCGCCGTTCTACAACCAGCTACGCACCGAGGAGCAACTCGGCTATATCGTCACGGCCGGTTATTCGCCCGTACTCGATGCACCGGGCCTGGCGATGCTGGTGCAATCTCCGGATACGCCCAGCAAGCGCATCGCCGCACGCATGGATGCCTTCCTGAATGACTTCGACACACGCCTTCAAGCACTCGACGATAGCGAGCTGGCGCCTTATCGCGACGCGGTCAGCAGTCGCTTGAGGGAGCGCGACAACAGCCTGGGCGAGCTGACCAACCGCCTCTGGCAGACGCTGGCCTACGCCGAGCCTGACTTCTCACGGCGTGAGAAACTCGCGGATCGCGTCGACGCCATGGATGCCTCGGCCATTAGCCAGGCATGGCGCTCGCTGCGGCACACAAAGCCACTCACGGTGAGCTACGACGCCGATACCCAGCCCAGCGATGTCATGGGGCTGACGCACGACTTCCGGCCACTCCCCGCCAGCGACTGAGCGCGGTCGCTGACGATACCCACCATGCAACACGCCCGGGCTCATGGCCCGGGCGTGTTGTATCTGGTCAGCTCGTATCGCGTGTCAATCGAACGCCTGCGGCGGCATCATCGCCTCGACGTGCATGACCAGCTCCTCGAGCAGCTGACGCTGTTCGGCATCCAGCGAGGCCTGATTGAGGCGTTCGATCTCGCGCGCAAATCCCGTCAACGTCAGGCTCGACACCTCGGCATCGTTCATGCGCGCCCAGCGGTAGGTTTCCCATTGCGACTGTTCATCGCTACTCAGCGTATCGGGATAATTGCGCGCGCGCAGACGGAAAAGCATTTCCTCCAGACGTGGATCTTGAAAGGCGAAACGCGCATCAGCCAGGTCCCAGGGCGCCATTTCGCGGGCACGTTGCATTTCGCGACGATCCGCCGGCGAGAAAAAGCCTCCCGAATACAACATCAAATCCGGGTCGCTGGACGGCGCGCCGGGGCCATCGGCGAACACTTCGGCGGCCTTGGTCGCCACGTCCGGCGCGGCCTGAAGCTGCTTCCAGTGTCCCCGGCACGCGTCCATGTCCAGCCCCAACCGGGCCACGATGTCGCCATACTCACCCTGACGGGGGCCACTGGTGTCCTTGAGCGAGGTGGCCGGCATGATCACCGGACTCTTGTTGATTTGAATCACCTTGAGCGGAATGCGTGCCTCGCCCTCGGACAACTCATCGGCACTGGCGAATACCCGCTCGCGAATCTGTGCGGCACTCAATGACAGCAGCGGCGTCGGGTCTACCGACAAATCATAGACGATCACCCCATTGGGATTGCTCGGGTGCTCGGCCAGCGGCACCACCAGAGCACTACAGCCTCGACTGGCAGGATAGCGCCGCGAGATATGGAGCATCGGCTTGCGCGCCTGGATGTCCAGCATCTTGGCGACCGTGCGCTTGTCGCGCAGCTTGAGCAGATACTCGAACAGTTGAGAATTGCGCGACTTGAGAAGACGCGCCAAATCGATGGTCGCCCGTACATCGGCCAGGGCGTCGTGGGCCCCGGCGTGGTCGATGCCGTTGGCGGCGGTCAAATCCTCGAGGCGAAAACTCGGCGCACCGTCGTCACGCGTCGGCCACTCAATGCCTTCCGGACGCAGGGCATGGTAAGTACGCACCACATCGATCAAGTCCCAGCGTGAATTGCCGTTCTGCCACTCGCGGGAATACGGATCGATGAAGTTGCGGTAGAAGAGATGACGACTGACTTCATCGTCGAAGCGCAGCGTGTTGTAGCCCAGCGAACAGGTACCGGGCACGCTCATTTCGTCATGAATGCGCGCGGCGAACTCGATCTCGGCAAGACCTCGACGACGCGCGGCTTGTGGTGTGATACCGGTAATCAGACAGGCCTGGGGATGTGGCAGGAAATCATCCGCCGGCTTGCAATAGAACGTCAGCGGCTCGCCGATCGGGTTGAAATCGAGATCGGTGCGGATCGCGGCGAACTGCGCAGGGCGGTCGCGCCGAGGATCGGCACCGAAAGTTTCATAGTCATGCCAAAGAAAGGTCGGCTCGCTCTTGCCCTGCGCCATGGCCGCAGTCTCCCCACTGCCAAAAGCGATCAGCCTAGCATACCCGGCCAACCGACTCAGCCGGAATGCCCCTACTCGTCACGCGGTAGCGTGACGTTAAGCTCGAGCACCGAACAATCATTATCGCGATCGAGACTGATATTGATCGCATCCTGGTCCACTTGCACGTAACGCCTGATCACCTCGAGCAACTCTTTTTCCAGCATCGGCATGTAGTCCGGCTGGTCACGCTGACCGCGCTGGTGCGCCACGATGATCTGTAGGCGCTCCTTGGCCACCGACGCCGACTTCTTGCGTTCGCGCTTGAGAAATTCGAGTAGTTTCACCGGCGACCTCCTCCGAACATACGGGAGAGCAGCCCTTTCTTCTGGTACTCATGAAAACGTAGCGGTACGTCCTCGCCCAGCAGGCGCGAAACGGTATCGGCATAAGCCTGACCGGCGTCGCTGTCCATGTCGTGCACGACCGGCACGCCCTGGTTCGAGGCGCGCAGCACCGCTTCCGACTCGGGGATCAGCCCCACCAGATTGATGGCCAGAATCTCGCGCACGTCCTCGAGCGTCAGCATATCGCCAGAAGTCACCCGGTTGGGGTCATAGCGCGTGATCAGCAGATGCTCCCTGACCGGTGGCTCGCTGCGCTCGGCGCGACGTGTCTTGGAGGCCAATAGACCAAGGATACGGTCGGAATCGCGGACCGACGATACTTCGGGATTGGTTACCACGATGGCCTCGTCGGCGAAGTACATCGCCAGCTGCGCACCATGCTCGATCCCCGCCGGCGAATCGCAGACGATGAAGTCGTACTCCTGGGACAGCGTCTCGAGCACTTTCTCCACGCCTTCAGGGGTCAATGCCTCCTTATCGCGTGTCTGCGAGGCCGGCAGGATATGCAGGTTTTCGGTCCGCTTATCACGGATCAACGCCTGATTGAGGCCAGCCTCTCCCTGGATGACGTTGATCAAGTCGTACACCACGCGACGCTCACACCCCATGATCAAATCGAGGTTACGCAGGCCCACGTCGAAATCGATCACCACGGTCTTGTTGCCACGCAACGCCAAGCCCGTGGCGATAGCCGCGGCGCTGGTCGTCTTGCCAACTCCGCCCTTGCCGGAGGTCACTACAATGATCTTGGCCAAGATGAGCTTCCTGTTGCTATTGAGTCGTTCGTACTAGCCATCCACATTGGCGCGACATGGCGCCCTGACATCCCGGCTAGCCGAGCGATGAAATGTTCAATTGGTCATCGCGCAGTTGAACCTGTACAGGCTGGTTCAGCAAGCGCGGGTCGATATCTTCCAGCCGTTTGTAATTGCCGGCCAGCGACAACAACTCGGCATGCAATTCCTTACAGAAGATGCCCGCCTGGCGATCCCCGTGAATGCCGCCCAGCGCACGGCCGCGCAGCGGGCCGTAAACGTGCACGCTGCCTGCCGCCAGGACCTCAGCCCCCGGGTTGACCGCGCCGACCACGACCAAGTCGCCCTCAGGCGCGGTGACCTGCTGGCCCGAGCGCACTGTACCACGGTAGATACGCCCTACGGCCGGTGCGGACGACGCCTCGGCCTCGGGTTGCGGCTCGGCGGTAGCGAGCGGCGCCTCCTCCACGGCACGCGGACGCGCTTCTTGTGGCGGGAACCATCCCAGCCCCAGTGCCCACGCGGATTGCTTCACGGGGTCGGTGCCGCCACGCACGGCCACCGGCAGCAGCTTGTGGGCGCGGCACACGGCACAAATACGCTCCAACGCCAAATGAGGTTCATCGAGTTGCTCGACACTGAGCACTACCGGCGTATGTTGAAAAAACGCTGGCGACTGGCTCACCTTGCCGGCCAACTGAGCCCGTATCTGCTCAGGGTCGGCGCTCGTCAGCTCCATGACCGTCATGGGCAACATGCCACCCTTGAAGGTGAACGCCGATGCTACCCGATCCATGTTGAGGCTCATGGCCACACTCCACAGCTGATGACTGATGTACAAAGGTAAAGCTAAGCGAGGGTCGTGATGGCTGCAACTGATGATAAGACCAGCGTCCCGACTTTGTCAGGTGTCTCCGCGAACCGACGCCCTTGCCATCGTCGCCTTTTCCCGATGCCGGCTCGCATGCTTTGATACGCTATAGCACACACGACACTCAATTACGTGACGCTTTTTGCTAATATCGTGGCCGACGCGAGACGACAGGAACGCCGTCTCGGCGTTATCGCCACGCATTTAATACGCCAAGAACAGGGATGCATGCCCGGTCATGTCTGGATTCTTCCGCCGTTTTTTTGCACCACGCTGGCAACATCGCGACCCTCGCGTCCGTCATGCTGCCATTGCGCAACTCGATATTCACAAATCGGCCGACCGCCACGCCCTCGAGCGCCTAACGCACGATGCGGATGCTAGCGTAAGGCGCGAGGCTCTCGCCCAGTTCGAGGACCCCTCGACGCTGCTTGAATGGCTCGGCACGCATGACAGCCCCGAGCTGCGAGCCCGTCTCATGCAGTTGTTGTCCGGCAGCGTGCCCGGGGCACCGCCCTTGACGCAACGCCTCGCTTTGCTCGACACACTGAACGATCGCGACCTGCTCGTGCAACTCGTCGAGACGGGGGACAATCAGGAGCTACGCCTGACCGCGCTAGCCAAGCTCGATGACGAGGCAACGCTGATCCAGCAGGCACGCGACAATGGCATTGCCGTGGTTCGCCACGCCGCGGCTGAGCGCGTCTCGAGCACCGAAGGCCTGCAACGCTTGGCGCGCGAAGCGAGGCGCGACAAAATCGTCACGCGCAAGGCTCGCGAGCGCCTACAACGCCAACGTGCCGATGCCGCCGAAACGCAAGCCCAACAGGCCACTCGAAAACGCCTTCTGGAGGCCCTCGAAGCGCATGCCTTGCATGCCTGGGAACCTCTCTACGGTGCGCGTTATCGCCATCTTGTCCGCGAGTGGGAAGCACTGACCGACACCCCTAGCGACGACCAGGAGCGGCGTTTTCAGGAAGCTAGCCAGCGCTGTCACAAGACGCTCTCCGATCATGAGACCGAAGGGCATGCCCAGCATCAGGCGATACAACGCCAGGACGAGGCGGCACGTACCCGCGAGGCGCTCGTCGAAGCACTCGAGGATGCCGTCGCGAGCCTCAAGCAGGCCTCACAACTGACCCACCAGGATATCGACAGCCTGCGCGCCCAACAGCGCCTGCATGGCGAACGTTGGCTGGCCCTTTCCGATCACTACCCGCCGGAAGACGACATCCAGACACGCTATGCCGAAGCGCAAGCCGCTTGCCAGCATATTGGCGATGCTTGGGACCGTGCCTCGACGCAGGCTCAGGCACTCGAAGCCGCCTTGCGCGACGACCATGCCGCCATCGACGACTGCCTGACGAGGATCGATTGGCCGCACGACCTGCCACCCACGCCGCTGATTCACGAAGCCCGGCAACTACGTAACGCCGAAGCGGCCAATGCAAGCACGCCCGTCGACCTCTCGGCGCTGCGTACGGACCTCGACAAACTCGAAAGCCAGCTCGATCGTGGCACTCTCAAGACCGCCAGCCGTCTACATCGGCAGCTGCGCCAGCGTATCGATGCCTTGCCCCGCGCCTCGCGCGGCGACTTGGAAGCCCACCTCAAGCGTCTCGGTGCTCGGCTGGCCGAGTTACGCGATTGGCGGGGCTTCGTCGCCGGTCCCAAGCGCACGCAACTCATCGAAAGCATCGAAGCCTTGGCCGAGGACAACGAGTCCCCTGACGCCGAGCGTGACCGTCGTCATCGTCAACTGGTCAAGGAATGGGCAGCGTTGGGCGATGCTGCCGCCACGGCCGAACTCTCGCAGCGTTTTCGTAGCGCGTCGCAGCGTATCCACGCGGCCCTCAACGACTGGTACCAACAACGCGATGCCGCCCGTACCCGTAACCTCGAGGCACGCGAAGCCCTGTGCGAACAACTCGAGGAACTCATCACGCATCCCGATGCCCAGGCTGACCCGGATGTGCTACGCCAGATTCGCGACCGTGCACGTGAGCAATGGCAGCAATTCTCGCCCGTCCCGCGCGAGCATGCCAAACCGCTCGGCCAACGCTTCGGCCACATCCGTCATGAATTGCAGACGTTAATCGACCGCCGGGCCAATGAAATCGGCGAGGCCAAGCGCGGCCTGATCGCCGAGGCCGAAAACCTGATGGAAGCCGACATGCCCTCCTCGCAACGCACCGAAGCGGCCAAGGCGCTCCAATCCCGCTGGCGAGAACTGGGGCGCGCCGCCAAGGGCGAAGAGCAGATGCTCTGGCGCCATTTCCGGGGACTTTGCGATCGTATCTTCGCCGCCCGCGAGGCCGAGCGGGAAAATCGTGCCCAAAAAGCCCAGGCACGCCTGGACGACATGCAAGCCCTGATCGACCGCTTCGATGCCTGGCAACCCCAACGCGCCGACGACAGCGAGACGCTGGAACGTGCCGTGCGTGACGCCGAAGCCCTAGAGCCCTTACCCGGCGGCCGTCGTAGCGAAGGCATGCGCCGTCGTTGGCAAGGGATCGTACGTGCCCGTCGCGAGCGTCTCGCGCAACTGATCCTCGCTGAGCAAGCCGAACGCTGGACGCGCCTACGCCCTCTGCTCGACTCTCATGTCGCCGCGGATGACGCATCCTTGCGAGACGGCCAAACGGCGGATGTCGCGCTTCCCGAGGGCATGCCTCAGGACCTACAGGATGCCCATACGGCACGTAATGCGGCTCGCCGAGAGGGCGACAGCGAAACGGCGAATCACGAACTGAGCCGACTGGTGGTTCAAGTGGCGCTGCTTGCCGACGAGCCGGTGGCTGCACAGGAAGAACCGCTGCGCCTGGAGGTGCAAGTCGCACGGCTCAATAATGGCCTGGGCCAGGCACCGCAACCCGACCAGGAACTGGCCGACGTCTTGCGTCAATTGTTGGAAACCGGCCCTGTCGCGTCCGATGTGTGGGCCTCCCGCGTCACGCGCTTCGATTCCTTGTTCGATGTTATCGCCCAACGCGTAGCCTGAGGATGCTTGCGATGAGCGCTCCGCCAACCTGCTTTAGCGGAGCGCTACCATGGCCGATTCAGCCCATGAACTGCCCACCGTTGATGTCCAGGTTGGCACCGGTAATGAACCCCGATTCGCGGTCGGCCAAGAACACCACCGCTCGCGCCACTTCCTCCGGCTCGCCAAACCGCTTGACCGGAATGCCCTCGCGGATCGATTCGCGAATCTTCTCGGGAATCAGCATGATCATGTCGGTGGCGATATAGCCTGGCGAGACGGTATTGACGGTAATACCCTTGGTCGCGGTTTCTTGCGCCAATGACATGGTCAGACCATGCATCCCCGCCTTGGCCGCCGCATAATTGGCCTGACCGAACTGCCCTTTACGTCCGTTGATCGAGGCGATGTTGACGATGCGCCCGTAGCCAGCCTCGAGCATGTCCTCGACCACACAACGGCAGGTGTTGAACACACTGTTGAGATTGCAATCAATCACCTCACGCCATTGCTGAGGTGACATCTTCTTGAGCGTACTGTCACGTGTAATGCCGGCACAGTTGACCAGCAGCTCAACCGGACCGTATTCACGGCGAATGTCATCTACACCAGCGTGACAGGCATCGAAGTCGGTGAGATTGATGCCTGCCAGCGCCACATTGTCGACGCCCTCGGCGCGACGATCCGCCAGCCAAGCCTGAGCTTTCTCGCGGTTGTGATAACTCGCCACGACGAAATATCCCGCCTTGGCCAGCGCCAGGCATATTGCTGTCCCTATGCCCCCGGTGCCCCCGGTGACCCAGGCAATGGGTGCTGTTTGCGTGGTCATGTCCATCCCCCCGTGATGTCGTGATGTGGCGCTTCTAGCGGGAAGTGCCACCTTGACTCGCCTCCATGGCGTCTTACCTCACTTCAGTATGATCGAGTTTGAGCGGGCTGCACGCCGGATGAACCCATTCTTGACTTAGGCCTCAAAAACCGTAGAATACGTCCCTGTCGATGCGGGGTGGAGCAGCCTGGTAGCTCGTCGGGCTCATAACCCGAAGGTCATCGGTTCAAATCCGGTCCCCGCTACCAAACAGATGAAAAAGCGGTGTCCTTAGGGACACCGCTTTTTTTATGCTTCCTTGACCAAGCGTCACACCTCACTCAGCCTCTCCAACCCCTTTCGTATGCTCGGATGACGCCATGCCCAGTCGTCCGATGCCCGGCAACTTGAGCGCTGGCCGCGTGATATCCACGCCCAGCGTCAGGCCCAGCAACTGCCACTCGATACCCTCGTCATAGGCCACGGTCAGGCCCAACAATCCGCCCAGAGATACCTGGTAGCCAGTCCCGCTAGGCGCCTCGGCCACGATGGAATTCAGCAGGTAATCCTTGCCCACGGCGGTCGGCGGAAAGTCGACACGCAATCCAGGCACCCGACGTACCACCCAGGCCACGAAGGTGTTGCTATTAGGTCCCGGCCACACGCGATAGCGGTCGGTCACTGGATACGCTGCCACGGCCTCGCGAATCTCGGGAATCGCACGCTCGGCCGCCTTACCTCGCAGCTCGGTCAGCAAGGTCGGGGCGCTTCCATACCAAGCCCGATCGGGCACGCCGGGACGCGAGGACACCGTGGGCCGCCGCCATCCGAGAACCTGATGGACCTGGTAATGCGTCGCGCCGGCCGGCTTGGTGGCGATCCAGGTATGCACGCCGAACGCCCCTCGCCAATCTAAGGCGCGGGCCGCATAAACCTGCACCAAGGCCTCCGGGTGCGCTTGCGGCGCCGGCGCCAGCCCTACCGGCGAGCGATCCGCCTGGGACCAAACGCCGCCTAGTGCGACGCGCTGACTCGCCAGCATATAGGCCGGACCCGCCAGCAACAGGGCCAGCACGATGATCAGACTCACCGTCAGCCATAGGATTTTCTTGATCGCTCGGTGCATGCGGATGTCTCCAGAGATCGTGACGCACGCCTTACATACCATCACGCGCCAGCCCCGGGGGCTTGAATCCGCGCCGCGTGACCCGCATAACGAGAGGCAGTTCAACAGCGTCTTTACGCTTTACGTTCACACGATACTATCGAAAGGCCATTGCCATGCCGATCATCGACCCGCGTACCGGCGAACCTCTTACGTCTCCTCAAAGCGGGGACACTAGCGCCTCTCAAACCAATGCCGGCACTCAGGATGTCTCTCAGTACATCGTCGATGTCGACATCTCCAACTTCCAGCAAGTCGTGCTCGAAGGCTCGATGCAGGGGCCGGTGTTGCTCGACAGTTGGGCGTCTTGGTGCGAGCCGTGCAAGAACCTCATGCCGGTGCTCGAGAAGCTTGCCCGCGAATACGGCGGCGCTTTTACCCTGGCCAAGCTGAACATCGAGGACAATCAGGAAATCGCCACGCAACTCGGCATCCGCTCGGTGCCCGACGTTAAGCTAATCGTGCAGGGCCAGCTCTACGATCAGTTTCAGGGCGCGCTGCCCGAGTCGCAGATCCGCGAATGGCTGTCGCAGTATCTCAAGGCGCCCGAGGCTGCCGAGGCCACCCCCGAAGAGAAAGCCCAGCAGGCCCTCGAAGCAGGCGATGCCGCTACTGCGCGCGGTATTTACGAAACGCTGGTCAAGGAGTGGCCCGAGCACTATGACTATCAGATCGAGCTCGCAGGCGCACTAGCCGCAGAAGGCAATGCGGCGGATGCCCGGGCGCTGCTCGACAACCTGCCACCGGAGCATCGCGATACGCCCAAGGCACGCGGCGTCCGCGCACGCCTAGACTTCGGCGAGGAAGCTCCGAGTGCCGAGGAAGTAGCCGAGTTGGGCGAGCGCGACGATAGCGAGGCACAATTCAAGCGCGCCCTGCGCCAAGTCGCCGATGGCCAATACGAAGCCGGTCTCGATGCGCTACTCGCATTGATGAAAGCTGATCGTGCTTATGGCGACGATGTGGCTCGCAAGACCTTGCTGCGCGTCTTCGACGCCCTCGGCGCCGACCATCCTCTAACGGTCGCCTACCGCCGCAAGATGTTCGCGCTGCTCTACTAAGCCCTGCCACAGGGGGTGCCTCACGTCAGGCCCCCCTGAACCTCGCACCACCCTGTACAGGGCTATTCGGAAAAACAAAGCCGTGCGTCGAGTCGTTCCAACGCTTCTTCGAGCAGATAAGTGGGCGTGCCGAAGTTAAGCCGCACGAAGCCGGGGCACCCGAAATCGGCGCCATCTGACAAGGCGACGCGCGTCGAGTCCAGCAGGGTTTGCTGTGGCGAGGCGCCAAGCCCCGCCTCGCGCATGTCGAGCCACGCCAGATAAGTCGCCTCGGGCGACGCCATCGTGACGCCAGGCCACCGGTTTACATGATCGCGCAACCTCTGCAGATTGGTGTTAAGCGTCGCCAGCAATTCACGGCGCCAGGCTTCGCCGTGAGCATACGCCGCCTGAGAGGCGGTCAATCCCAGGATGTTGACCTCGGGAAGTAACCCCGCTGCCGCCTCGCGAAAACGCCGCCGTAGCTCGGGGTCGGGAATCACCGCGCAGGCGCTCGACAGCCCAGCGATATTGAAGGTCTTGGAAGGCGCCCAGAGGGTGATCGTGCGTTGGGCCAGGGCCGGCGATAAAGACGCCAACGGACGATGCTGGCGCGTCGTGTCGAGTATCAGATCGCAATGCAGCTCGTCGGAGACGATCAACAGGTCGTGGCGCTCGGCAATCTCGCCCAGGGTATGTAGTTCGTGCTCGTCCCAGACGCGTCCCGTGGGATTGTGCGGATGGCACCATAGCAGCAGGCGTGTCTGCGGCGTGATCGAGGCTTCCAGCGCTTCGAGATCGAGACGCCAAGGCGCGCCCGGCGCCTCGGGCTCGGCCAGCATCACGCGCTCGGCGATGCGGCCGCTGCGTTCGGCTACACGTAGAAAAGGCGGATAGATCGGCGTCGCTGTCAGCACCGCCTGGCCAGGACTGCAGAAAGTCTGGGCGGCCAGATGTAGCGCCGGAACCACGCCGGGGATCCATACCTGCCAGTCAGGTTCGATCGACCAGCCGTAATGCTCGGCGCTCCACGCGCAGAGCGTCTCGCGAAGCGTATCGGTCAATCTGCCATAACCGAAGACCCCATGGGACACGCGTTCCTCGAGCGCCGAGACGATCGCCGGGGGCGATACGAAATCCATGTCCGCGACCCATAGCGGCAGGACATCGTCAGCATAACGCTGCCATTTCTGTGAAGGATACTGTCGCCGATCCAACGGCGTGGCAAAATCGTATGGCATGCTAAGACTCATCGACTCGAACGGAAGACTCTCGAACATGCCTGAAACCTCGTTCTATGCCAAGGCCATGCGAGGCACGCCACGTCTGGTGAGACGCTGGCTGATGCTGGGCCAGGCCGCCCCCGATCGTCTGGCGATGATTCTCGCCGACACCTCGCGCCTGGCCGGGCTCGGCGAACCGCAAGTCGAACCCGATGGGCGCTGTCTGCGTGAATGGAGCAGCGACTGCCAACCGCCTCTGTGGGCGGCACGTACCGCCGTCTTTCTGTTAATCCAGATGCCGGCACGCCCAACGCCTGACGACGAGGAGGAAGCCTGTGCCTGGGCCTACTGCTGGCTGCGCAACCGCGATTTTCAGTCCCTCGACGCCGCTCACGAGGCCCTGCCGAGTCACTTACGCGAACCGCTTGCCAAGGCCCTGGATGCTGCCTGGGTCGACCAGGACGCCTTGCGCCTTGTCTGAGGACGAAGAGCGGACTTGACCGCATGCCACCGGCGGCCGATGCTAATTAGCTTGCAAAGCACCTTTTTCGATGGCGACGACCCTGGGAAACGACATGTTCACACGCCGCGTGGAGCCGGCTTTCTACGACACCGATGCCCTCGGGCACATCAACAACACGCGCTTGCCGGCCTGGTTCGAGCTGGCACGCAACGATCTTTTTCGTCTGTTCGTGCCCGATCTTGATCCCCGTAAGTGGCCGTTAATCATGGCCAAACTGGACGTAGAGTTCCGCGCCGAGCTGTTCTATGGGCAGGATGTCGAGATTCGCACCTGGATTTCGCGGCTGGGCAACAGCTCCTTCACCGTGGCCCAGGAGGCCTGGCAGGCAGGTCGCCTGGGCGCTCGAGGCCATGTGGTGCTGGTGCATTACGATCACACCGAGGGCTCGGCGGTAGCGTTGACCGGCAACCTTCGTGAGGCACTCGCCGCGCACCTGATCGACGAGGAGCCCGCCCCCGCATGACGCCTGCCATTCGACTTCTGAAGCGCGAGGCCATCCCGCACGAGGTGCTGCAATACACGCATGATCCCAAGGTCGCCGCCTACGGCGAGGAAGCCGTAAAGGCGCTGGGGCTGGCGCCGGATAGCGTGTTCAAGACCTTGCTCGCGCAACTCGATGATGGGCGTCTCGTCGTCGCCCTGGTGCCCGTCATGGCCACGCTCGATCTCAAAGGACTTGCCAAGGCCGTCGGTGCACGCAAGGCCAGGATGGCCGACCCCGCCCTGGCCGAACGCACCACGGGCTATGTCGTGGGCGGCATCAGCCCACTAGGGCAGCGCAAGCGACTGCCCACCGTCGTGGATGACAGCGTCCTTGCCTTATCGTCGATCCACGTCAGTGGCGGTCGGCGCGGCCTGGAAATAAGCCTGGCGCCCTCGGCATTGATCGCGCTGCTCGAGGCGACCACGGCCCCGCTGGCGCGGGAATGAAGCACCTTCGATAGGTGGGGAGGCTCGCATGGCGATTCGTTACGATCTATGGCTCACGCCTGACGACAAGCCCCGACACCGTAGGGTAGAGAAGGCGCTGGAGCGCTTCTTCGTGGCACGCTTCGCCGACTATCCTCACCTGCGGTTGCCCGGCGCTGACCCCTACGATTATGATGCTCCTTTCAATCGCCTGTATGACGCCTTACTCGCACGAGCACGCGACTACTGCGAGCGTGAATGGCACTACGTGCCGACGCCCGCGCAGCTCAATACGGCATTCTTCCGGGCCGTGGCCCACTCGCCGAAATTCGTACTGGACCCCCGCGATGGTGATTCGTCCTGAAAAGGCGCCCGATGAGCGCCAACTGGCCCTCATTACTCAACAACTGGGCCGCGCGCCGCGTGGTATCCAAACCGTGGCTGCAGCCACGCAAGACGGAACCCCGCTGGTGCTGCGCATGCATGCCATCGTCGACGACAAACCGTTCCCGACGCATTTCTGGCTATGCTCCGACCACTTGAAAGTCGCCATCTCGCGCATCGAGGCCCAAGGCGTTATCAAGTCCCTCGAGTCACGCCTTCAGGAAGAGGCCGACTTCATGGCTGCGTACCGGCGTAGCCATGAGGATTACGTGGCTCAGCGCTGGCAGACCATGAGTGACGCGGAACGCGACATCGTCGACCGCCAAGGCTATCGCGACCTCTTCACACGGCGTGGCATCGGCGGCATCGCCAACTGGGATCAGGTGCGCTGTCTGCATATGCAATATGCGCATCATCTATGCGGCGACAATGCCATCGGCCGCTGGATGGATGCCGAGTACGATGTGCTCGCCTGTCTGCGCTAGCATTCTGTGGCACTTGGCCGATCATCGCGCAAGGCACGGATGTCGAGACAAGTCTATCGATCTGATAAGGGGGAATCGTGCGCATCTGTATTTATATGGGATCGCGTGAAGGACGCGATGCCGGCTTTCGTCACGCCGCCGAGACGCTGGGTCGGTGCATCGCGCAACGCGGCTGGGGACTGGTCTACGGTGGTGCCCGCGTCGGCCTGATGGGGGCCGTGGCCGATGCCGCACTCCATGAGGGCGGCGAGGTCATCGGCGTCATTCCCCATCACCTGGTCGAGCGCGAAATGGCGCACGAGGGGCTGACGCATCTGCTGCGTGTCGACGACATGCATGCCCGCAAGGCGGCCATGGCCGAGCACGCCGATGCCTTCATCGCCCTGCCCGGCGGCATCGGCACCTTGGAAGAGTTATTCGAGACGTGGACCTGGCAATATCTGGGGCTTCACGACAAGCCCATCGGCGTACTCGACGTCAGCGGCTTCTATCGCCCATTATTGGAATTCTTGGATCACACCGTCGCGCAAGGCTTTCTCAATCCCGAGACACGCGCGAGACTCGTCGCCGCCGCTGACCCCGATCACTTGCTCGACCACTTGATGGCAGCGCAACACGCTCCACCGACGACCTCATGAGCGCATGCCGCGACGCCTCAAGGGGGGCGAACGATCTAAAGCTACTACACGGTGGGGGGGACTGGAAAGCGGTCTAGAGGGCTTTAAAATGCCTAGGCGAGCCCTGCAGCATCACGCGTACGCTGATAGGTCAGCTGTAATAGACGTGCATCATCACCGGCTCGGTGACGCTGAATGCCTCGCTCGCGGATGATGACCTCTTTCATCGCTCCCCACCGTTCGAGTTGCGATTCATCCAACAAACGACGCAAGGCCTCTAGGCGAAAGCGCGGCAGCATGCCCGCGTGGTGGAACAATAGCGACAGCCAGGTATTGTCGTATCCCCAGCTATCGCTATAGGCGATGCCGTCAGCCGCTAGCTCATCGTTGAGCCAGCGCGCGACTTCTATGACGGGATAGCCCTCGCGGTGCAGCCGGCCACGCGAAATGCCATGCAAAAGCTCGGCCTTGGGGTCCCAGTGGGTCCACTCTTCCAACGGTTGGATAAGGAAGGCACAGGTACTGCCATCGGCCCGCGCGATGCCCACCTCTATCGGATAGCTGCCACGCCCGAAACCGGACGCTTCGATATCGAGCAGTATCGGCAACACGTGGCAGCATTCCTCTTCAAAGCGATATCACGAACGTGGCGTGGCCCACGATGTCCATCGGGGCCACGCCAATCAGACTACGTGAACGGGGAGCACGATGCGAGCCCCAACGGCACTACTCGCAGTGCGTCTCAGTGCGTCAGTGACGCGATCGACTCGCCAGCTTCGCTACGTTGCGCGCGTTCGGCAAGTGCCGCCCATTGTGTGGCACGCCGGGAATCGACGGGAAGCCCCAGGTGGGCATGACGGTAGGCTTCGGCCATACGCTCGGCGGCCAGGCCATGGCCAGCTTCGGCGGCACGGGCATACCATGTGACCGCCTTTTCTTCGCGGCGGGCGTACTGCGCACAGCCGAACTCGTAAATGCGGCCCGCCTGGTACTGCGCATGCACATCGCCCGCGTAGGCGGCCTGAAAGACATAGCGCGCGCCCTTGGCCTTATCTTGCGGCGAGTTACCACGATGAAACAGCATATGGCCATAGAACGAAAGCGCGGCGGTGTGGCCGGCTTCGGCACAGCGCTGAAGAAGTCGCATCGTCAAACGATGCTTGCCGGGAGAGCGTGTCATCCAGCGGGCATGTAACAGTTGGGCTGCGAGACGGTATTCGAGCCGAATCCGCAGAGAGGATACCTGTTGCATAACCATCGACCCTGAAGTCGTCGTAACCAAGAAAGGTACGTAAACGATTGCGTCGGCTCGGGCTCTCCCTGCACGCGCCAACACCCCGGATAAACTCACTGTCACCGTTGCCTGAAATACCGCTTAGTGCCCTTGTCCCCGGCAACGGGGCGCCAAGCATACGCCTACCCTCAGACGGACTCAACCCCCATTTGCCGCCCGCTCACGGCACCGCTACCATGCCGTTTCCATTCCTTTTTCTATACCCGCGTGGAGCCCCAGATGCAGACACGTCCCCTTGGTCAAACCGGCATTAATGTCAGCCGCTTGTGCCTAGGTACCATGACCTTCGGCGAACAGAACACCGAAGCCGATGCCCATGCTCAACTCGATCGCGCCACGGCCGCGGGCATCAATTTCATCGACACCGCCGAAATGTACCCCGTCCCGCCCAAGGCGGAAACGCAAGGACGCACCGAGGCGTACATCGGGAGCTGGCTTAAGGCACGCGGCAAACGCGACGACCTGGTCATCGCCACCAAAGCCGCCGGCCCTGGCCTCGATCATGTACGCGGCGGCCCACGTTTGACCCCGGAGCATCTGCACCGCGCCGTCGACGACAGCCTGACGCGACTGCAGACCGACTATATCGACCTGTACCAGCTTCACTGGCCCGACCGTAACGCCAACTTCTTCGGCAAACTGGGCTATCAGCATGATGAGAGCGAGAACGCCACGCCGTTGGCCGAATCTCTCCAGGCCTTGAAGGAGCTCGTCGACGCCGGCAAGATCCGCGCCATCGGCCTGTCCAACGAAACCCCCTGGGGCGTGATGCAGAGTCTGCGACTCGCCGACACCCTGGGTGTGCCGCGCGTGGCCAGCGTGCAGAACCCCTATAACCTGCTCAATCGTAGCTTCGAGGTTGGGCTCGCCGAGATCGCCCATCGTGAAGACGTCGGCCTTCTGGCCTACTCGCCCTTGGCCTTCGGCGCGCTCACCGGCAAATACCTCGATGGCGCCCACCCACCCCAGGGCCGCTTGACCCTGTTCGAGCGCTTCAAGCGCTATACGTCCGACCTTGCCGAGGAGGCGGTCCGCGCCTACGTCGGGATCGCACGCGAACATGGCCTGGATCCTGCCCAGATGGCCTTGGCCTACGTCAACTCACGCTCGTTCTTGACCAGCAACATCATTGGCGCGACCACGCTCGAGCAGCTCGATGCCAACTTGGCCAGCGAAGAACTGACGCTGGACAATAACGTACTCGAGGCCATCGAGGCGGTGCATCGTCAACAGCCCAACCCCTGTCCCTAACGCTGATGACGTGCCTATCACCGCGATAGGCACGTCTTCATCGGAGCACCCTGGTGCGCTTGTTATACTGACGGAAATAAACCTTTCGATTCCGAACGCGAGGACTGCGCATGCTAAGTGTCATTTCACCGGCCAAGACGCTGGATTTCGAGACACCGCCCACGACCGCGACATACACCCAACCGGCGTATCTTGAGCAAAGCGCCGAGTTAATCGAAATCCTGCGCGATTATTCCCCACAACGGCTTTCCGAGCTGATGGGCATCAGTGACAAGCTGGCAGGACTCAATGCCGCACGGTTTGCCGAATGGGCACCACAGTTCTCACCGGAGAATGCAAAGCCCGCAGCGCAGGCTTTCCAGGGGGATGTCTACCATGGGCTGGACGCCCCCTCGTTCAGTGAGCAGGACAACCAAGAGGCACAACAACGTCTGCGCATTCTCTCGGGGCTATACGGGCTACTGCGCCCCCTCGACCTGATTCAGCCTTATCGTCTGGAGATGGGAACCAAGCTGGCCAACTCGGCAGGTAAGGATCTCTATGCCTTCTGGCGAGATCGGCTCACCCAGGATATTTCTCAAGCCGTGGAAGAAAGCGGTTCACCGGTGCTGGTCAACCTCGCCTCCAACGAGTACTTCAAAGTCATTGATGCCAAACGCTTGACGTGTCGCGTCATCACGCCAGTCTTCAAGGATGAGAAGAACGGTCAATTCAAGATCATCAGCTTTTATGCCAAGAAAGCTCGGGGCTTGATGGCCGCCTGGATGATTCGCCAGCGTGTCGACGATCCCGAGGACCTGAAACGCTTCGACGCCGACGGCTATCGCTTCAACAACAGCCTGTCTGACGGCGATACCTGGGTTTTTACGCGCCGGGAAAGTGAGACGATCGCTTCCTAAGCGTTTGTGTGGCCGGCGTTGAGCCGGCCCCGCCTCCGCCTAGATATCTTCAACGTTGAATCCCGGCTAGAATCGAGCATCCACTTTCGGACTCTTACTCATTCTGCGGGAGAACGTGCATGCGCAACATCTTCGTGATGCTTTTGGTCGGCTTGCTCGGCTTTGGCCTTGGCATCGATCACGCCGAGGCGAAACGGTTCGGTGGTGGCAAGAGTTTTGGCAGTTATTCGCGCTCCGCAGATAGCTCCGCCTCGACGATCGGTCGTAACAATGCGACGACGCCCCAGCGTCAACCCGGTGCCGGGCTTTCGCGTTGGGCGGGCCCGTTCGCCGGCCTGCTTGCAGGCGGCTTGTTGGCATCCTTGTTCTTCGGCGGTGCCTTCGATGGCCTACGTTTTTTTGACATTTTGCTAGTCGCCCTCGTCGCCTGGCTGGCCTTCCGCTTCTTGAGGGCGCGCCGCGTCTCAACCGCCAGTGGGCCACAGCACCACGCGCGTCACTCCCACCGCCAAGACACGTCGCCCTTTTCCAATGCCGGCAGCACAGCCACAGGTAGCGTTGGTTCGACACCTGAGTGGTTCGACAAGGAGCGTTTCCTGGGCGGCGCCAAGGAGCACTTCATGACCTTGCAACGCGCCTGGGACAACAACGATCTAGCGCATATTCAAGAATACGTCACTCCGGCACTTTACAACTTACTACGCGAAGAGCGCGCGCAGCAGCCCGCGAACAACCGCACGGAGATTATACGTCTTTTCGCCGAGTTGGGAGACATAAGGGAGATCGGACAGCAAGCCGAAGCCAGCGTTCTTTTCCACGGCATCCTCGATGAAAACGGCGAGCAAACCGAGTTCAACGAGACCTGGCACCTGATCCGCGACTTACGTGACGAAGCACCTTGGTATGTGCAAGGTATCGAGCAGAATCCCGGCGTCTGATATCAGAGAACATGCGCCACGCTGGTGGTGCATTATCCTGTTGAAAGCATGCAAAAGGCCGGGCATTTGCCCGGCCTTTTAAGAATTCCAAGCGATCAGCGCTAAGCCTTAGTCCTGAGCGTCCTCGGCGGCATCTTGAACATCTTCGCCCGCTTCTTCCATGCTATCGCCAGCATCGTCCATGGCGTTATCCACAGACTCTCCAGCCTCTTCTGCGGGACCTTCGTCGTCACACGCCACGACACCAACTGCCGTCATGCCAATGATCAATGCCAAGGCCATTTTCCGAAGCCATTCACTACGCAGCATACTATTCTCCTTAATGGTTACGTACTCCATGTACGGCACACACTTAAGCACAGAGGACGGCAACAGGCAAATAGCACGCAAGCCACGAGCATATGCGTCGACATAAAAAAACCCCCGCT
>NZ_JAHXDI010000001.1 GCF_023091865.1 Chromohalobacter moromii | reverse complement strand
CATTCTACCGAAAGCGCCGTGATTGTCAAGGCGTTAGCCGAGGTGACAATCGCTGATAGCGGCCGATGCGACGGCGATATCAGAGGCCTTTCGAGGTGCGGCGCATTTTACCGAAACCGGCGTCACTGTCAAGCGAGAAAGCCGCCCGAAGGCTTGAAATTCTCAAGCAAGTCAGTCACTTGCGCTACCTCTCCACCGCTGGCCACGAGGTCCGTCGCCGGCAGCGGATGCGTACTTTACGGATCCACCGTCGCGAACGCAAGGGGTTTTCGTAGAGCGTAGAGATAGCCCCTACCCACTATTTCATATCGTGCAGACTGGGGTGCGGCATTATCACCCTCCCCGTTCGGCTGTCGCGCTTTCATCAATCAGTTATCATACCGTTCGTATCGCACGCCGGGAGCCTCCATGCATCAGCCCTTACCCCTATCCACCCCCAACCGTAACCTGGTGCGACTGACCATCGTGCGCGGCATCACATGGACCGGTTTTCTAGGGGCGATCATTTTCGGGATAGAAGTACTGAGCTTTCAGTTACATGTAATGCCCGTCATCTTGGTCATCATTGCAATGGGGTTGGTTAACGTCGCCACCTGGTGGCGACTGGGACGCCCCAGGGCCGTGACTGATATCGAATATCTCGTACATCTATTGATAGATGTGCTTGGCTTGAGCCTCTTGTTTTACTATACGGGCGGCTCCACCAACCCCTTCATTACCTATTATCTCGTCCCGGTCACCATCGCTGCAGCAACACTCCCCTGGCGTTTCGCCTGGATCATCGCCGCCGCCTCCTTGGCCAGTTACACCGCCATGATGCTGTTTTACGAGCCTGTCCCACAGCTAAGCAACGGCTTCGTGGGCACCGGTATTCGCTTGCATATCATTGGCATGTGGCTGAACTTCAGCCTATCCGCTGGTCTCGTGACATTCTTCATCTTCAAGATGGCACACGCATTGCGGCGGCGCGACCTCACGCTCTCGCGTACCCGCGAGACAGCCTTGCGCAATGAACAGGTACTCGCCGTGGCAACGCAGGCCGCGGGTACTGCCCATGAACTGGGAACGCCGCTATCCACTATGGCAGTGCTACTCAGCGAGATGCGGCAAGAAGCACGCGACAATACACCACTCGTGGAGGACATCGATTTATTGCGGCAGCAAGTCGATACCTGCAAGGCGCGGCTCCAGACTCTCGTGGCCAATGCCGACAGAAGACGTCTGGCCAAGCCAGAGATAGCCGCAGCCGAGACGTGGTTAAGCGATGTCCTGCAACGCTGGCTGGTGTTGCGACCTGACGTAAGCCATCGGATCGATATACAAGGCAAGCGCGGCACTCCTTATATTGCTACCGATACCACGCTCGAACAGGCGCTCATGAACCTGCTCAACAACGCCGCCGACGCCAATCCCATGGATATTTCCATCTTGCTCGACTGGACGCAGGATGACGTCATCATCGACATCCGCGACCATGGGCCCGGAGTCTCGATGAACATCGCCGACCAGTTGGGCGAAACCTTCATTTCAACCAAGAGCAAAGGCATGGGAATCGGCTTGTTTCTGACCCACGCCACCATCAACCGGTTTGGCGGCGGCGTCAGCCTCTACAATCACGAAGAAGGCGGCACGCTTACCGAGGTCAAGTTGCCACGGGCGACGGCAGACAATCCTGCTTGAAAGCGACGGAGAACATCATGTCAGCAGATGCTGAACGGCTATTGATCATCGACGATGACGAACAGTTTTGCTTTGTAATGGCACGCGCCATGCGCCGGCGAGGGTTCGAGGTTACGACCGCCATGACCGAAGAGGAAGCGTTGGCCAGCGTGCGGCAAGCGCCACCTCACATGGCAACGCTCGACTTGAAGCTCGAACACTCTTCGGGACTCAAGCTACTGCCTGAGTTGCTGGCGCTTGCTCCGTCATGTCGTGTGGTCGTGCTGACCGGTTATTCGAGCATCGCAACCGCTGTGGAGGCGATCAAACTAGGCGCCGTCAATTATCTGTGCAAGCCAGCCGACGCCGACGAGATACTGACGTCTCTGGAACGAGAAGGCGGCGACCCCGATATCGACATCGCCGACAGTCCGCCTTCCGTGAACCGGGTGACTTGGGAGCATATCCAGAAGGTGCTCCAGGAGCACGATGGCAATATCTCCGCAACCGCACGCGCACTGGGCATGCACCGTCGGACGCTACAGCGAAAACTGCAAAAGCGCCCCGTGAGACGCTAGTCGATATATGTATTACTGCGCGGTCCATCCCAGATCCATGCTCCAGCATGCCCCGGTCACCGCGCCGGCCTGTTCAGATGCCAGATAGCTGACCAACGCCGCCACTTCGTCGGGTTCGATGAGGCGTTTGATGGCGGCGTTTTTCAGCATGACCTCTTCTATAACCTGCTGCTCATCCATGCCATTGAGACGCGCCTGATCCGCAATCTGGCGTTCCACCAAAGGCGTGCGCACATAGGCCGGGCAAAGCGCATTGACCGTTATGCCTGCCGCACCACCCTCCAGAGCCGCCGTGCGCGTCAGACCCACCAAACCATGCTTGGCACTGACATACCCCACTTTGCCCGGCGATGCGACACTAGCATGGATCGATGCCATGTTAACGATCCGCCCCCACTGACCTTGACGCATATGGGGCCATACCGCCTGCGTCAGCAAGAACGGAGCCGTCAACATGAGGTCGATGATCTGATGCCATTTTGCTTCGGGGAAATCTTCCAGTGCCTCAACGTGCTGAATGCCCGCGTTATTAACCAGTATATCGACATGTCCGAAACGCTTGATGGTCTCCGCCACCGAGCCACGACAAGCCTCCGGGTCGGTAAGATCCGCTTGGTAGAAGACGGCCCCCGCAGCTTCTGCGATATCCAAGCCTTGCGGATTGGCATCCACCGCCAACACTTGCAATCCCTCTTGGCAGAACTGTTTGACTACCGCTTCGCCGATACCGCTGGAACTGCCGGTCACGATCGCGACACGCGGATGACCCAGTGTGGAAGGGGCTACCATGGCTCTCTCCTCGATAACGAGACGAACGATGCTAAGCATAAGACGTGAATTGCGAGGTATGCCAGCACGGCGAATCACTTACGCCAACCGGCAGGCCTGTTAGACTGAAGCTACCATTGAGCACTGGTAGCAACGCATTGACTCGAGGAGACTGCATGGAGCCTTCCCAACGGCTTGCCGAAGCCGAGCGTATCGCACGTCTAGCAGGAGAGCGCATCGTAGCGGCACGCGAGTCGCAAGCGTTTCAACAACGCTACAAAAGCGGTGACGAACTCGTAACGGATGCCGATGTCGAAATCGACCGGCTCATTGCTTCCGAGCTCGATGCTCATTTTCAGGACGATGCGCGCCTCACGGAGGAAATCTCTCCAGACCGCGATGTGCTCGAAGACAACGACGCCGTATGGATCGTTGATCCCATCGATGGCACGGTGAACTTTGCGTATGGACATCCCCATGTAGCGGTGTCCATCGCTTGGGCATCGGAGGGGAAGCTACGCTTGGGAGTCGTGCATGCACCCTTTCTAGGAGAAACGTTTACGGCACTACGCGGAGAAGGCGCCTGGCTAAACGGTGAGCCCATTCAGGCCAGCAATGCGAGCGAATTGTCACGCAGCTTGGTTGCTACGGGTTTCCCCTATCGCCGTGATGCACGCGCCCCTTTATTCCGCCGTCTTGCTGGCGTGCTCGCCAGTTGTCGCGACATACGCCGCAACGGATCGGCCGCACTGGATCTATGCCACGTCGCATGCGGCCGTCTCGATGCATATTATGAAAGCGTCTCACCCTGGGATTTTGCCGCTGGCTTGTTGGTCGCGCGTGAAGCAGGCGCCAAGACAGGGCATCTCTATCAGTGCCCCGATCGCATCCCGCCAGAGCTGTATGGAGAAAACATACTGGTGGGCGCGCCGGGCATATACAACGCACTAAACGATATCCTCTTGAAAGCCGACGAAGGCCGGCTTGACGAGATCGAAGCACAAAACTGATTTGCCATAGAGCACCCCAATAGCGTGCGTAGCAAGACTCTATTGGCACCTCATGAGCAATTCCGGAACAATGACATCATAAATTTCATGACATACAAATCCCTTAACTCAAGGAGTCCCCTATGTTGACGGTGATTTTCGGCCGCCCTGGCTGCCCTTTCTGCGTACGTGCCAAGGAGCTCGCCGAACAGCTGAGTGAAGCACGCGACGATTTCGGCTTCCGTTATATCGACATTCACGAAGAAGGCATCACCAAAGCCGATATGGAAAAAACCATCGGCAAGCCGGTTGAAACGGTCCCGCAGATCTTCATCGACCATACTCACATCGGTGGCTTCACTGAGTTCGATCAGCACGTTCGCGATAATGAATTGATGCCAGCGACTCAAAGCTAACGGTCCCTTAGCGCCAACCCACCAGCATGGTGTTGGCGCTGCCCATCTCTTACACCCTCTTCAAATACACGATCGAGCGTTGAATCCGCATCCGCCTACGCAATGAGAAAGCACTATACTGAGTGCATTGCGACAGGAGGCGAGGTGTCAGTCATGCAACGCGATGAATTCCTGCAGCAACTTTGGCTGGACTATATCCATTGTCATCCCGATATAGGGGCTCTATCGCTCTGGCCGCTTGAGAACCGCGCCGAGTATTGCGTGCTGGTGACACTCAACCGACCGCCTTACCAAGCACAGCGCTTGCTACCAGCGCTTTATCATTTCGGTTATCGGCGCGTTGGTCACCACGCCATGGCTGACCGAGGCATACTGGCCAATGTGCTAAGTCCAGGTAATGACGATGCATGGATTGTGCTCATCGAGCTGCAACTGGACACACTGACACAAGTGCCTCGCCAGCATCTGGAAGCGCTCATCAACCGATCTCATCCTCAAGACGGCCAAGGCCAGAACCTTCTTTCCCGCGGCCGCCCCTGGCCAATGCCCGATTGGCCGACTTACCAACAATTGCATGAAGCCCACCCACTCGCCGCCTGGCTGGCCATCATGGGCCCTCGTATGCATCACGTGGGCTTCGATTGTCAGCGGTTAGGACACGATATCGCCGAATATGCCGACGTGATTACCGAAGCGGGACTGAAACCGGGAAGTCAGACACTTCTCCCCATCTCCCCGCTACTCGACTACCGTTACTATGCGTGCTGTACGCAGCGTGCTGTCTTCGCCGCCGGTGATGAGCATCGCGTCACCACCGGAGGCCTTGCGCTCGTACAAAAGCGGCTTTCCGGCACCCGCGAGCGCGCGGCAGAACTCTTGTTACCACAACACACGCGCTGTGAACTCAGTGCCTAAAATTGCGCCTCTTCTTCGGCTTCCGGTCGTGGCTCACTATTGTCATACGCCGCCCAGTCGTCTTCGTAGGATGGTTCGAAATCGAGCTCGAATTGCTGAGGCTCGAAACGTGGATCCATCTCACTGAGATAATGCGTCGACTCCACCATGGGCACTGCTGCCACATAAGGCTCTTGCTCTACTTCTGGAGCAACCCCCTTATAACTATAGAGCCTCACCATGACGAACATCGCCAAGGCCAGCGCCGCGCCTCCCAAAAACAGCCACAACCCATCCGGGCCGGTCACTTCCATGATCACAGAGGCGCTATAAGGCCCGACGACCGAGCCGATGCCATACCAGATCAACAGCTTGGCATTGGCCTGAATGGTTTCCTCGGGCTCGAGCCAGTCGTTAGTGTGCGACAGGCTCAAAGAATACAGCGTATGCAGCATCGCAGTATGGAAGCAGGCCACCACGAGCAACACCCAGAAGTCGAAGCGAGCCGCTACCGAAATCATGGCACCGGATACCGCCATTACCAAGGCCATGCATAAGATCACCTTGCGGCGATCAAGTCGGTCGGAAATGCGCCCCAGTGTCCACTGCGCCACCAGCGCCACCAAGGTCGTAATAGCCATGAACTGTGCCGTTTGCGAGGTCGAAAGGCCGATTTCTTGCCCGTAGTAGGGCGTCATCGCAAAAAAGGACTGAACCATCAGCCCCGCCGTGAAGGCGCTGACCAACCCAACCGGTGCACGGCGATACAATTCTCGCAGCGAGATCTTGCTGGAAACCTCATGCGACGAGCGTGTCGGGCCATGTATCCGGTAAATCGACAATGGCACCAGCGATAGCGTAAACAGGATTCCCGAGATCGAAAACAGCACGAATGTCGCCGGATCGGCAACATTGAGCAGCCACTGGCCGACTGCCAGAGACGAGGTCGAAATGACCAAGTACCACCCCAGCACGCGCCCCCGGTTATCATTCGTCGACTCCCCCGAAACCCACGACTCCATGACCATCAGCAAACCCGCAGTCGCTGCCCCACCGAACAGGCGCCACACCAACCATGCCCAGGGATCCACCCATAATCCATGCAGCATCGCCGTCACCGCCAGCACGGCCGCACAAGCCGCAAAGACGCGAATATGCCCCACCGAGCGGATACGCTTCTCGATCAGATAACTGCCAATCACGAAACCCAACGAGAAGCTCGACATCAACAAGCCCGCCATCTGTGAGGGAAACCCCTCCAGCGACATGCGCACCCCAAGCAAGGTCATGATCAGGCCATGGCCGAGCAAGAAACTGATTTCACTGAGAAATAGAATGGGCAGGGTTGCGGGCAAGCTGCGCAAATCGACCTCCTGGCGATAGTGACATATGGGTTCGGCATGCCTCTCTTAGACACGCCCTGGCAATGCGTCGGGCAAGCCTACTAGTCTACCTGCTAGCGCGCATGACGACATCCACTCCCGTATCTAGCGCTGACCTACGTCCAGCATAGAAGGTCAGATATGCCCCTTTCAGGGGATGAGAAAAATCATCCACAAAAACTGTGGATAACGCTGTGCATGAGCGACGTCGAAGACGCCTTTTCGGCTTGTCGTTTCCCACCTCGCCTTGGATTGGTCAGATTTTCATCATCCCACTGTCATCATGATGCCAAATACATATGCCTCGCTATAACACTCCCCCTTTCGTCGAGTGGACAGCGCGCTACTGACTTGTTTTTAATAGCAACATGGTGCAATGCAACATCGTCGCGCGGCTCCTGCACGCCGCTCCATGTGATGTCGACCTGAAAACAGATGGCGTCATAGATGACTCGGAGGTCACATGACCACGCCCCTTTGGGAGCCGTCGACGACGGCCGTACAAAGCACGCAAATGTATGCGCTGATGCAGCGCATCGACCGCGAGCACGGCACATCGCTGACCGACTACGAGGCATTGCATGCCTGGAGCGTCGAGCACCTGGACGCTTTCTGGGAACTCTTGTGGGATGAGTTCGACATCGTCGCCGAACGGCGTGGCGATGACGTTCTGGTACGTCCCGATGCCATGCCCGGTGCGCGCTGGTTTCCGCAAGCACGTTTGAATTATGCCGCCAACATGTTGCACCGGCGTGACGAACATCCCGCCTTGATCGTTCGCGATGAACGCCTGCGGCGACGCGTCATCAGCTATGCCGAGTTATACGATAATGTCGCTAGACTGGCCCACGCACTCAAGGCTAGCGGCGTCACGGAAGGCGATCGTGTCGCCGGCTTCGTCCCTAATAGTGAACACGCCATCATCGCCTTGCTTGCCTCGGCCAGCCTCGGCGCAGTGTGGTCTTCCTGCTCGCCGGAATTCGGATTCAACGGCGTATTGGATCGCTTTGGGCAAATCGCCCCTAAAGTATTGATCGCCACCGATGGTTATACCTGGAACGGCAAGGCCATCGACACTCGAGAGCGCGTCGCCGATATTGCCAATGCCATAGACTCGCTCAAGCATGTCGTAGTCTTCCCGTTCCTCGAAGACGCTCCGGCTCTCGATGATATCCCTCGCGCCATCGCCTGGGCCGACTACCTGGATAACGATGCCAGCGAAATCGATTTCCAGGCACTGCCCTTCGAGCACCCGCTTTACATTCTCTATTCCTCGGGCACCACAGGTGTCCCCAAATGCATCATTCACTCGGCAGGCGGTACCCTGCTGCAGCATCTTAAAGAGCATCGTCTGCATACCGATATCGACGCCGACGATATCTTTTTCTATTACACCACCTGTGGCTGGATGATGTGGAACTGGCTGGTGTCCGGGCTTGGCTCCGGTGCCACGCTATTACTCTACGATGGCTCACCGTTTGCGCCACACCCCGACACCTTATGGCAAATCGCCAGCAATGAGGGCGTCACCGTCTTCGGCACCAGTGCAAAGTACCTCTCGGCCTGTGAAAAGGAAGGTTTGGCGCCCGGCAAGCAAGTCGACCTGTCATCGCTACGCGCGCTACTTTCCACCGGCTCGGCATTGCCCCATGAGTCGTTCGATTACGTCTATGACGAGATCAAGCGCGACCTCATGCTGGCCTCGATCTCAGGGGGAACGGATATCGTGTCCTGCTTCGCGCTCGGGTGTCCGATTCGTCCTGTCTATCGGGGCGAACTGCAATGTCGCGGGCTCGGCATGGCTGTCGACGTTTTCGATGACTACGGACAAAGCGTCACTGGCAACAAGGGCGAACTCGTCTGTAAACGTCCCTTCCCTTGCATGCCCACCGGTTTCTGGAACGATCCTGATGGGGAGCGGTATCGCGAGGCTTACTTTTCGACCTTTCCGGGTATCTGGGCACATGGCGACTACGCCGAACTGACACCCCACGGCGGTGTCATCATCCACGGGCGCTCGGATGCCGTCCTCAACCCCGGTGGCGTGCGTATCGGCACCGCCGAGATCTACCGGCAAGTCGAAAAGGTAGACGGTGTGCTCGAATCGCTATGCATCGGCCAAGCCTGGCAGAACGACGTGCGCGTGGTGCTCTTCGTCCGCATGCGCCCCCACGTCGCCCTCGACGAAGCCAAAAGCGACGAAATCCGGCGCATGGTACGCCTGCATACGACCCCGCGGCACGTGCCTGCCAAGATCATCGCGGTGGAGGATATCCCCCGCACGCTGTCGGGCAAGATCGTCGAAATCGCCGTGCGCAACGTCGTCCATGGCGAACCCGTCAAGAATCGTGATGCGCTAGCCAACCCCGAAGCTCTGGAGCTTTTCGTCGATCTCCCAGCGCTCGCCGAATGATACGCACGCCACCGCCTTGTCCGAGACTGGGCAGCCGCCATACGATCCAGTAGCATAAGTCGCCAAGTCATTGAAGGAGAACGGCATGGCGACCCTCAAGGGGCTGACAAGCGTGCTGTTGTTGATCGCTAATACGCTTTTCTGGGGCGTGCCGCTTTATCTACTGACGCTCCTCAAGCTCATGACGCCAACGCGGCGTTTGCGCCTACGTGTTCTGGCGGGACTCAACGCCATCGCTCTGGCCTGGATCGCCACCAATAACTGGTGGATTCGTCATTGGGTCAAGCCAAACATCACCGCGAACTTACCCGAGGGGTTGTCTCCCAGCCAGTGGTGGCTGGTCATCGCCAATCACCGTAGTTGGACGGATATCTTCGTCATGCAGTACGTGCTGTACGGACGGACCTCGATGCCCAAGTTCTTTCTCAAGCGAGAGCTGATCTTCGTGCCCATCATTGGCCTCGCCTGGTGGGCGCTTGAGTTCCCCTTCATGCGTCGCTATGCACGCAGCGAGCTTACCCATCGACCACAGTTGGCAGAACGCGATCGCCGCGCGACGCAGCGCATGTGCGAGCGTGCGCGGGAAATGCCGATGACGATCTACAATTTCGTCGAAGGCACGCGCTTCACCCCCACCAAGCGTGATCTGCAAGCGAGTCCGTTTCGGCATCTGCTGCGCCCCAAGGCGGGCGGCACTGCGCAGGTCATACGTCTAATGGGTGATCGTCTGAGCGGCATTCTCGACGTCACGCTTCATTATCGCCATGCGGCCCCGAGCTTTTGGCATTTTCTTTGCGGTCGCGACCTCCCCATACACATGGACGCACGTCGACTCAACGTGCCCGCCTGGATGGGCAATGGCGACTATCATCTGGACCCGCATTACAAGGAACGCTTCCATTCATGGCTGAACGCGCTATGGGAGGAAAAGGATCGTGCGCTCGAATCGTTCCCTTCCTCCTCTTTGTCTTGATCCTCGCCGGCTGCGCTGGCGGGCCTGGCGCCGGCGGCTATCGTGGCGGCAACATCGCTGGTAATTGGGTCTCCATCCAACGCGGCGACACGCTCGGACAAATCGCCAAGCAAGCAGGCGTCCCGTTGCTGCGCTTGCAACGGTTCAATCCGGGCGTCGATGCGCGCCGACTGGCCATCGGGCAGCGCATCCTGGTGCCCACCCATCGCGAACGCGCCCCCGGTAGCGGTCCTTATCGCTATCAGGTCCGTCCAGGAGACACTTATTCAAGTATCGCCCAGCGCTTTGGCAGCACTGCGCAGCGCTTGCAAACAGCGAACCCCGAGTTTTCAGCCAACGCCCTGAATGTGGGACAACTGCTCAAGGTGCCGTTAGGAGGCTCTGCCCGTACCACCACCGCCTCAGCGAACCAGGCCTCGTCTACGGCGTCCAAGTCCGCCGCGCGCAGTCGCACCCTTCCCGACCCAGGAGCGCTGCCCGATAGCGCTCAAACATGGCATTGGCCACTCAAACAATATGAAATAGCGCGTGCCTATGGCACCGATGCGCGCGGCACCCTACAGCCGATGTTGCTCTCGACCTCCGCGAACACCCAGGCACTTGCCGTTGCCGACGGCACCGTTCGCTTTGCCGATAGTATGCGGCAACTGGGACGGGTGGTGATCATTCACCACCGCGACAATATGCAAAGTGTCTATGCATTATGCCAGCGCCTACTCGTCGAAGATGGCGATAAGGTAAAACAAGGCACGCCCGTTTGCGATGTAGGGTATCGACACGACACAGGTCGTCACGACCTGTTATTCGATGTCCGCCATGGCGGGAAACCCGTGGATCCCAAACAGGTGCTACGCTAGACAAGCAATACCAGCCCTATCAACAACACGGTAATCCCGGTTGACGACATCGTATCGTCACGATGATGTCTCACTGCTGTCATCAGGATACTTGAACCTAGCACTGTCTTGATATGCCACGGAGGTGCATCATGCGAGTCGCACTGGTCAGTGAAACCTGGGCACCCGAGATCAACGGTGTGGCGCATACGCTGGACCGCCTGGCCCATCATCTCGTCACGCGTAACGTCAACCTGCAGCTAGTGCGCCCTCGGCCCCGGCAAGGCGGCCGAGAAGGTCGCGCCGAGCGTGACATGCAAGTTCGTGCATTTTCCCTTCCGGGTTACGCCGATGTGAATGTCGGCTTGCCCGCCTGGCGACGCTTGTCGCGCTTGTGGCGAGAGTCACGCCCAGATGTTGTCTATATCGCGACTGAAGGTCCTTTGGGCTGGGCGGCGCTGGCCACGGCGCGTCACTTATCGATTCCTGTCGTGGGCGGTTTCCACACCAATTTCGACCAGTACGCGGCAAGCTATCACTTGCGGTGGGCCAGCGGCATCGTGGGTGCCGGCTTGCGCTACTTCCACAACCGCTGCCAGATGACGCTCGTGCCCACGCGCGCCCAGGCCGAACGTTTACATCGGCGTGGCTTTCAGCGTGTCAACGTATTGGGGCGCGGCATCGACGCTCAGCATTTTTCTCCGACCCGGCGCGACACTAACCTAAGAGCTCAATGGGGCGTCGATGGCGACCAGCCCGTCATCCTCTACGCGGGACGCTTGGCCGCCGAGAAGAACACGTCGTTGCTCGTACGCACGTTGCGCGTAATGCAAGAAGAATACCCAACGCTACGCGCTGTGTTAGTGGGTGACGGCCCCGAAAGGCAGCACCTGGAGCGCCAGCTTCCCGAGGCAATTTTCACCGGTTTTCTAAGCGGTGAAGCCTTGGCCCGCCACTACGCCAGCGCCGATATGTTCCTATTCCCATCGCACTCGGAGACATACGGTAATGTGGTCCCCGAAGCCATGGCCAGTGGCCTGCCTGTCGTCGCGTTCGACCAGGCGGCCGCCAGCGAATTGATTGCGGATGGACGCGAGGGTCGCTTGATAGAGGCGATGGACGATGATGCATTTGTACGGGCCGCCGTGGACCTTTGCCGGCATCGGAATGCTCGAGTCCGCTCAGGTGTCGCAGCAAGAGAGAAAGTAGTCGACCAGGGATGGCATGTCATCGGCGAACACTTCTTGACGTATTTGATCATGGCGACTCAGGAGACCCCGCATGCGATCTCGTCCCCCGGTCACGTTTGAGCGCCTGGACTCTCTCGAATGGCAGCTCTGTCAGCGCATCGCCCGGCTCAGCCAGCGACGATTGATACACGGCTTGTTCCGGTTTTGCAGCCGTATCGGTGACTGGCCGGCCTGGGTGGCCTTGGCATTGATGCAACCGATCATATATGGACGCGAAGGCTGGCACCTAACACTGCTTTGGGGATTATGTGCTGCGTTTGGCGCCCTCTTTTACCGCCTAGTCAAGACGCGCCTCTGCCGTGAACGCCCCTATATCACGTTCTCGAGTATCCCATGCACCATGCCACCCTTGGATCGTTACAGCTTTCCCAGCGGGCATACTTTGCACGCCGTCATGTTCTCCACGTTTACGGCAGCGACGTCGCCCTGGTTACTCATCGTCGTCCTTCCCCTTACGGGGCTAATTGCCGCCTCACGGGTCATCCTTGGCTTGCATTACCTCAGCGACGTCATCGCAGGTGCATTATTGGGGTTCGTGATCGCCCAAATGGGGCTTTGGGGAGCGACTTACGGGCAATGGCTGCCTGCTTTGGACTAAATGGCAAAATAAAAAACCTCGAGTTTTACTCGAGGTTTGAAGGTCACAGCATAAACGGAAGATTTAACCGCGATAGTACTTGGCCTGAACGAACGGCATTCGCGACACCTGCATAGGCAAACGCTTACCACGGACATCGGCATAAAGCGTCGTTTCCAACGCCGCGAATTCGATATCGACATACCCCATGGCGACCGGCTTACCCAGGGTCGGGCCGAAGCTTCCCGATGTCACGCAGCCCACATGACTATCTTCAGCGTTATAAAGCTGAGTGCCTTCTCGCACCGGCGCTCGCCCTTCCCCCAGTAGACCGACACGCTTACGAGCAATCCGTTTGGTATCGATCTGGGGCAGAATGACATCTGCTCCCGGGAACCCTCCTTCTCGTTCGCCCCCGATGCGCCGGGATTTGCCCACGGCCCAGATAAGGCTCGCCTCAGCGGGCGTCGTCTGAGCATCCAGGTCATGCCCATACAAGCACAGCCCGGCTTCCAACCGCAGTGAGTCGCGTGCTCCCAGGCCAATGGGCTCGACTTCGGCCTGCTCTAGCAACCACGTCGCCAGACGTTCGGCAGCGTTTACGGGCACGGATATCTCGAAGCCGTCCTCGCCCGTATAACCGCTGCGGCTGATCCACAATTGAGTATCAAGCGCCTCGAATTGGCCATGATGCATGAAGACTAGGTCACAGGCCTCGGGACACAAGCGCGCCATGACGTCTTTGGCTTGTGGGCCTTGCAACGCCAGCAAGGCGCGGTCAAGCACTTCTACCTGATGCTCGGCGTCGAGCCCGGTACGCAGATGCGCCACGTCCTGGTCCTTACAAGCCGCATTGACGACGAGATATAAATCCTCGCCGCGATTGACGATCATCAGGTCATCGAGCAGACCGCCTTCATGGCCGGTAAAAAGCGCATAACGCTGCATGCCTGCCGGTAATCCGATGATATCTGCCGGCACTAGCGTTTCGATGGCACGCGCCGGTGACGGTCCCGAAACAATGAGCTGCCCCATGTGCGATACGTCGAATAAGCCGCAGGCATGGCGGGTATGCTCATGTTCTTTTTTGACACCCAAGGCATATTGCACCGGCATGCTGTAACCGGCAAAGGGCACCATCTTTGCCCCGCGCGAGACGTGCACGTCATGCAACGGCGTATGGTGAAGGTCGTCGGACATCGTCGCTTCCTCGTCGTTATCCGTGAAGGGGCGACGATGGTCGCCCCAAGACAGTTCAGCGTTTATCGTCCAAGTCTTCGCCCGGCAAGACGGTCTTGCCGGCAAAGTGATCATTGGTGAGTTTGAAAACCACCGGCGACAGCAGGGCCAGCGCGATCAGATTGGGGATCGCCATCATGGCATTGAAGACGCTGGCCATCAGCCAGACAAATTCCAGCGGCGCGACGGCGCCGACGAGTATCGCCAGGATATAAACCACCCGGTAGACCTTGATCGAGGCGACGCCGAATAGATACTCGAAGCACTTTTCACCATAAAAGGCCCAGCCGAGAATGGTCGTGAAGGCGAACACTGCCAACGCGAAGGATACGACATACTGGCCGATGCCCGGAAGCGCGCCATCAAAGGCCATCGCGGTCAACGCAGCGCCAGTCTCACCGGATGTCCACTCGGTGCTGGTCAAGATTGCCAACGCAGTAACCGAGCACACGATGATGGTATCGATGAACGTCCCCAGCATTGCCACCAGTCCTTGGCGAACCGGATTCTTGGTCTGCGCCGCGGCATGGGCGATCGGCGCACTGCCCAACCCTGCTTCATTGGAAAACACGCCTCGCGCCACGCCAAATTGAATCGCCTTGGCCACGGCGGCACCCGCAAATCCACCTGCGGCAGATATCGGCGTAAAGGCATGCCCGAAAATTAGCCCCAGCGCAGCACCGACATGATCGATATTGATGACCAGCACCAGCAAACCACAGACGATATAAGCAATCGCCATGACCGGCACCAGCTTGCCAGCCACCTTGGCAATACGCTTGATGCCGCCGAGAATCACGGCACCTGCCAGCAACATGATGATCATCCCGGTCAGCCAATGCGGCATCCCCAGTGACTCACTAAGGCCATCGGCGACCGAATTGGATTGCACGGTATTGCCGATCCCGAAAGCAGCAACAGCACCGAAAAACGCAAACAAGCCCCCCAGCCAGGCCCATTTCTTGCCCAGCCCATTGCGGATGTAATACATCGGCCCACCGACGTGGTCGCCCGCCGCATCGACTTCACGATAACGAACCGCCAGCACCGCCTCGGAAAATTTAGTAGCCATACCTACTAGTGCCGTGATCCACATCCAGAACACGGCGCCCGGCCCCCCCAGGAAGATGGCAGTGGCGACACCCGCGATATTACCGGTGCCAACGGTGGCCGAAAGCGATGTCATCAGCGCATTGAAGGGGGAAATCTCCCCCTCATCCTCATCGCCTTTTTCGGCTTTACGTCCTTTCCAGAGAAGGCTGAAGCCCGCTCCCAGTTTGCGAATGGGCAGCAACTTGAGCCCCAGTTGCAGATATACTCCCACCCCCAGCAACAGGATGAGCATCAAGGGGCCCCATACAACATCATTGATGGCGCTGAATACCGCATTGAGTGTTTCCACGAGATGTCCTCCCAGACATTTGTTGTTATCCAGCGCAGTGCCTGCACTGTCATCGACGGCGTTAGCTCAAGAAGATAACCGCCAAAACCCTCTTGACTTTAGCGGATCAGCTTGGCATTTCTCCATACCCGTAAAGCAAAGTAGTGCTTCAGCCATTATGGACAGAAATCTCGTCACTTACGCGCGTGGCCACGCCAGCAAGACACGAGCACAACAAGTTTCTTATTAGAAACGAAGGCTAATCGCTGTCCCCCAGCTTGGCAACCGATGGACATCCTTCCTTCCGACCTCTAAACAGCAGACTGGCATCCGCATTTTCGATACGCGTGGAGAGCCCCATCGCCAGCAAGCTTATCAAAGCAGGACGTCGCGACTGTGGTGAGCCCCCATAGCCCAAGCTTATAAGCAGTATGGCTTTTTGCTGGACGCTCGCCGGTATCCTGTCCACCCTTACTAGGCGGTCGAGCCGAATGGCATGAAGAAATGCATGATGACGATGCCAAGGGCGAACCAATGAGGCATAATGGCACTCATATTCCCCAAATCAGAAAATCTTTTCGTATAGGAAAATCACGATGAGCCACATCCCTGCCAATCTTCGCTATACCGACAGCCATGAATGGGTCCTCGACAACAATGACGGCACCGTCACGATCGGTATCACCGATCACGCTCAGGAATCCCTGGGCGACGTCGTCTTCGTCGAGCTACCCGACACGGGCCGACAACTCGACGCTGGTGAAGAATTCGGTGTCATCGAATCCGTCAAGGCCGCCTCCGACCTATACCTTCCGTTGAGCGGTGAAGTCGTCGCCGTTAACGAGTCGCTGGAGGATTCTCCTGAAGCCGTCAACGAGCACCCCTACGAAGACGGCTGGATCATCAAGCTCAAACTCGCCGAGCCCGACGCGCTCGACGCACTGCTCGATGCCACTGCGTATGACGCACTCGTCAGCGCCGAGGAAGGCTGACGCGTCTCGCACGTTGCACTTGTCCTGTTCTGCCGGCGACATCTTCGTTACATGTCGCCGCTTCGTGTCGAATCGGGCTCGACCGCCCGCCAACGCTTGAGGGTTTCATGGCAAACGACAACCGCAGCCTGGCCGAATTGGCCAATCACGACGACTTCTTGACGCGCCATAATGGGCCTGACGGGGACGATGTTCAGCACATGCTGGCGACCTTGGGTCTTCCCGACACCGAGTCGCTGATCGCCAAGACGCTTCCTGGCGATATTCGCCTGGAACGCAACCTGTCGCTCGAAGAGCCGCGTGGCGAAGCGGAAGCGCTTACCTATCTCAAGCAGTTGGCACGCCAGAACAAGACCTTCAAGAACTACATCGGTCAAGGCTATTATCCCACGCATCTACCAGCCGTCATCCAGCGCAACGTACTGGAGAATCCCGGTTGGTACACCGCTTACACGCCTTATCAGCCGGAAATCGCCCAGGGGCGCCTGGAAGGACTACTGAACTTCCAGCAAGTGGTCATGGATTTGACCGGTATGCCGATCGCCAACGCGTCCCTGCTCGACGAGGCGACGGCTGCCGCTGAAGCCATGGCCCTGTGCCGGCGCGCCAACAAGAAGGCCAAGACCGAGCGCTTCTTCGTGGCAGACGATGTGCTACCTCAGACGCTCGATGTCCTGCGTACCCGTGCCGCCTATTTCGGTTTCGAGCTCATTATCGCGCCCGCCGAGACTCTGGCCGATCACGATGTTTTCGGCGCATTACTGCAATACCCGGGAGCCACCGGACAAGTACGCGATATCAAGGCGCAACTCGAAGCAGCCCAGCAACGGCGCATCATGACCTGCGTCGCGACTGACCTGATGAGCCTGGTACTGCTCAAGGAACCCGGTGCGCTGGGCGCCGACATCGTCGTGGGCAGCTCCCAGCGTTTTGGTGTTCCCATGGGCTACGGTGGCCCGCATGCGGCGTTTTTCGCCGCTAGCGACGCCCTCAAGCGTTCACTCCCCGGGCGCATCATCGGCGTTTCCAGGGACAGCCGTGGCCAACGTGCCTTGCGCATGGCCATGCAGACGCGCGAGCAGCATATCCGCCGCGAGAAAGCGACCTCCAATATCTGTACCGCTCAGGCATTGCTCGCCAACATCGCTGGCTTCTATGCGGTCTATCACGGTGCCGAAGGGCTGCGCACCATCGCCACGCGGATCCATCGCCTCACGACCATTCTCGCTGAGGGACTCAAGCGTCACGGCGTGAAACTCGCGCACGAAAGCTGGTTCGATACACTCACGCTGGTCGGTCTCGATCACGGCCAGGTACATGGCCGCAGCCTGGCGCACGAAATCAACCTACGCTACGACACCAATGGTCATATCGGCATCAGCCTCGACGAGACCACTACGGCAGCGGACGTCGTCACGCTGTTCGACGTATTGCTGGGAGACGAGCATGGGTTGTCGGTACGCGAGCTCGATCGTCACGTCCACACACAGGGCATGACCGGCATCCCCGACGCTTGCGCGCGGGAAAGCGATTTCCTCACCCACCCCACATTCCAGCGTTATCGCAGCGAAACCGAGATGCTGCGTTACCTAAAGCGTCTCGAAAATAAGGATCTATCGCTTACACACGCCATGATCCCCTTGGGCTCATGCACCATGAAACTCAATGCCACCAGTGAGATGATCCCCATCAGCTGGCCGGAATTCGCCAATATCCATCCCTTCGCGCCGCAGGACCAGGTCGCCGGCTACAAGCAGATGATCGATGAGCTCTCGGCATTTCTCGTCGAGATCACTGGCTATGACACGATTTCCATGCAGCCCAACTCCGGCGCACAGGGCGAATATGCGGGCCTGGTTGCCATTCGGCGCTATCAGAAGTCACAAGGCCAGGGCCATCGCGATATCTGCCTGATCCCGAGCTCGGCCCACGGCACCAACCCGGCCTCTGCCGCCATGGCACAGATGAAAGTCGTCGTCGTCGAATGCGATAACGATGGCAACATCGATATCGACGACCTGCGCAGCAAGGCCGAAAAGCACCGCGAGGTGCTATCGGCGATCATGCTCACCTACCCATCGACGCACGGCGTGTTCGAAGAAAGCGTCAGCGAAGCCTGCCGTATCGTGCACGACAACGGTGGCCAGGTTTATATCGACGGGGCTAACATGAACGCCCAGGTCGGACTCTGCCGACCGGGTGATTTCGGGGGTGACGTTTCGCACCTCAATCTGCACAAGACATTCTGTATTCCGCATGGCGGTGGCGGTCCCGGAATGGGGCCGATTGGTGTCAAAGCGCATCTAGCCGCGTTCGTGCCCAACCACGTCATCACGCCTCTGCCGGGTGTCGAAACGGATTCCGGCGCGGTCTCGGCAGCGGCCTACGGCTCGGCGTCGATCCTGCCGATCTCCTGGGCCTATATCAAGATGATGGGCGGGCGCGGCATGAAACTCGCCACGGAGCTGGCGATACTCAACGCCAACTACATCGCCAAGCGTCTCGAAGCGCACTACCCCGTGCTTTATAAAGGACGCAACGGCACCGTCGCTCATGAATGCATCTTGGATGTCCGCTCTCTCAAGACGGCTTCCGGCATCAGCGAGGAAGATATCGCCAAGCGCTTGATGGATTACGGCTTCCATGCTCCGACGATGTCCTTCCCCGTGGCCGGCACCTTGATGGTCGAGCCGACCGAATCGGAATCGCGCTATGAAATCGATCGCTTCTGCGATGCCATGATCGCCATTCGTGACGAAATCCGGCGCGTGGAAACCGGTGAATGGCCAGCGGATAACAATCCCTTGTCCATGGCGCCACATACACAAGCGGACCTGATGGCAGACGACTGGGAACGGCCGTATTCACGTGAACTGGGCGCCTTCCCCACCGAGGCCACCAAAGCCGCCAAGTATTGGCCGACGGTCAATCGCGTCGACAATGTTCATGGCGACCGCAACCTCATCTGCAGTTGCCCGCCCATCGAGGCATATCGTGATGGCGACTGAGCTCGATTAGCGCCCACGACGCCATACGCAAAAAGGCCCCACCAAGGCAAACCTTGAGGGGCCCTTTTCAGGCGCGATGGTCACGCTCGAGGCGTCTAACGTCAGGCGTCTTCCTCGAGAGGCGGTGCCTCGGCGTAACCATAGAGCACATTGCGGCGCTGCAACCGAAACTCACCAAGCAGTTGCTCGTAACGGCGTGGCATCTCGACGCCGCGCTTGGTGACGACATACAGCGTTTCGTATACCGACTCCGTCACAGGCAGTTCCTTGACCTGACGCTGCCAAGGCGACGTCTCGAGTACAGTCCGGGGGATCACGGTAAAGCCCAAACCACGCGCCACCGCATCCAGCACCATGCTGATCTCGTTGGAAAAGCCCTGCTGTGGAAAGTGGCTCATCGAGCGAAACTCGCCGGCAAAATTGCGCCGCAACAGCAAGCTGGCGTTGTTGATGCCATCGGAATAGTTCATGAAGCCCAGCGCCATGAGTTCGCTGATCGTGGTGCCGGCGAAGTCCGCAGGGACGACCAGGCATAGTGGCTCTTGGTGCCAGGGCTCGAAATTGAGATCGGGATGCTTGGTAATGTCGGTGACGATGCCCACATCAAAACGCCCAGCCAGCACCGCATCGACGATCTCACCATTGAAGGCGAAATCATAGGTGACCGTCAGGCCCGGGTGCATCTGCTGATACCCCAGAATGAACGGATAAAACATCAACCCCACGCTACCCGGCGATGCCACGCGGCATTCCCCGGTATCCGGCGAGTCATTGTCCAGCGAGTGACGAAACTGTTCATGCTCGGCAAACAGCTTGACGGAATAGTCATAGGCACGCCGGCCCGCCTCGGTCAGCGTGAAACGGCGTCCGTGCCGCTGCAGCAAGGATTTGTCGAGATAGCGTTCCAGCTTACGTATATGTTGACTGACTCCGGGCTGAGTCATTTCCAGCTTGCGCGCGGTATGCGTGAAGCTACCCGTTTCGACAAGCGTGATAAAAGTACGAAAATATTGCGCGTTGAACATGAAGTGAGGGTCCACCGGCTGGCGTTTCGGGGCAGCTGCTTATGTGTCGAAGCCATGACACGATCAACGAAGGTTAGCGTGGCAATAACCGTGGCTTCGGTGGTTGTGATAACGACATCATAGCAAATTATGCTACACCTCACATCGCTGCGTGGCTGAAGATCGCGTGTTAGCATCGAAACATGAATCAGCTCCCAGCTCGTGTCGTGACCGAGTCAGATGCAAAGCGCGCCAGTGGCGTTCGGCACGACGCCCCATATGGAGCTTCCTCCGGCTTTCGGGCCGCCACAAGGATGCGTCAATGCCCCAGAAACTTTCTACCATCATCTCTCCCGAAGGGAGCCTGGAAGTCCTCTCGCAGCAAGAGGTCAACCGCCTGCGTGACACCTCCGCCAACGGCCTGCACGACTTATTGCGACGCTGCTCACTGGCCGTGCTCAACTGCGGCAACCCTACCGATGACAGCCGTGCGCTCATGCAGGCGCATCACGACTTCGAGATCGAAGTATTGCAGCAGGACCGCGGCATTCGTCTCAAGCTCGACAACGCACCGCACAGCGCTTTCGTCGATGGCCAAATGATCCGCGGGATTCGCGAGCACCTTTCCGCCGTGCTACGCGATATCGTCTACGTTCATAACGAAATCCAGCACACGCCCAAGTTCGACCTTCAGCGTGGAGATGGCATCACCAACGCCGTTTTCCATATCCTACGCAACGCCGGGACGCTAAAGTCGGCGCGCGAACCCAGCCTAGTGGTGTGCTGGGGCGGCCATTCCATCACCCGTGAGGAATACGATTACAGCAAGGACGTGGGCTATCACCTAGGACTCCGCGATCTCGACATCTGCACGGGATGCGGCCCCGGCGCCATGAAAGGTCCCATGAAGGGCGCCAACGTCGCACATGCCAAGCAGCGTCGTCACAATGGCCGTTATCTAGGTATTTCCGAACCCGGCATCATTGCCGCCGAATCGCCCAATCCCATCGTCAATGAACTAGTGATCATGCCCGACATCGAGAAGCGCCTCGAGGCCTTCGTGCGGGCCGGTCATGGCATCGTGATCTTCCCTGGCGGCGTGGGAACTGCCGAGGAAATCCTCTATTTGCTGGGCATTCTTCTACACCCAGACAACGCCGACGTCCCCTTCCCGGTCATCTTTACCGGCCCCCGCGACAGCGCCGACTACTTCAAGCGCATCGATGAGTTTCTGGCCTTCACCCTCGGAGAAAAGGCCCGTGAACGCTATCAGATCATCATTGACGACCCCACCGAGGTCGGTCGTGCCATGCGCCGAGGCGTGGACGACGTGGGCGCGTTTCGGCGCAGTCAGAACGACGCGTTCTATTTCAACTGGCGCCTCAACGTGGATGCCGGCTTTCAATTGCCTTTCGAACCCACCCACGAAAGCATGGTCGAGCTTGCCTTGCATCGCGAGCAGCCCGTCCATGAACTCGCGGCCAACCTGCGGCGCGCGTTTTCGGGCATCGTCGCCGGCAACGTCAAGGAAGAAGGTATTCGCGCCATCGAGGAGCGCGGCCCCTTCCATTTGCATGCCGAGCCGGAACTGATGGCACATCTCGACGCGCTCTTGACCTCATTCGTCGCCCAGGAACGCATGAAATTGCCGGGCAGTGAGTACGTCCCCTGTTATACGCTGGGCTGAGCGTCGACAAACGACAAAACCTTGCATGCAGGAAATGGCGCTTGACGCTAGATAACCTTTGCTTATGGGCTTGATCGTCTCATGCAATTGTTAAAAGGCTAACAGTCCTCTAGACTTTCGAACGTACGCGAGCCCCGTCCTGTGGCTCGCGTCTTCGTTTCCATTCACCGCCTGCCCGAAAGGAGAGCATCGCATGGCTTCACTCTTCGAATCCTTCGATCTCAATGGTACGCGCTTGAACAACCGCATCGTGATGGCCCCCATGACGCGTTCACGTGCGCCCGAGGACATCCCAACCGAGATGGGCGCCCTCTATTACCGCCAACGTGCCAGCGCCGGGCTGATCATCTCCGAAGGCACCCCCATTTCGCGGCAGGGTCAAGGCTATCTCTACAATCCCGGGATTTTTGGCCCCGACCAACTGGCCGGCTGGGCCAAAGCCACGCGCGCCGTGCACGAGCGCGGCGGTATTTTCTTCGCCCAGATCTGGCACGTGGGGCGCGTTTCCCATACCACAGTGCAGGTTGCAGGTGCGTCACCTGTCGGCCCCAGCGACAAACAAGGTGGCATGGCCTTTGGCTATAACGACAACGGTCAGCCAGATATGCTCAACGCTAGCCAGCCTCGGCGTCTCGATACTCATGAAGTACACGATATCGTGCGTGACTTCGCCCAAGCGGCGGTCAATTCCCGCGATGTCGGCTTCGATGGTGTCGAAATTCACGGTGCCAACGGCTATCTCTTCGAGCAATTCCTCAACCCAGAAGTCAACGACCGGAACGACGAATACGGCGGATCGCGCGAAAATCGCTGCCGTCTGTTGCTCGAGGTCATCGATGAAGTCAGCAAGATGATTGGCGCACGGCGCGTTGGGGTTCGCCTGTCACCGTTCGGCACGCTGTTCGACATGCCGGAATACGATGATAACGGCGAAACCTATCTCCACCTGGCACGCGAATTCAACAAACGCGGTCTTGCTTACGTGCATCTGCACGATCAGGGCGGACAAGGCATGCCCCCGATGCCGCGCGATTATCTGCGCCAGTTCCGTGATGTGTATAAGGGCAACCTGCTGCTCGCCGGCAACCTCGATCAGGCAGAAGCTGAAAAACTGGTGAATGAAGGCACCATCGATCTTCCGGTGTTCGGTCGTTATTTCACCTCGAACCCCGACCTGGTCGAGCGGATGCAAAACGGCTGGCCGTTGGCGGACTTCGATGCCAATACGTTCTATGGTGGCGATGCGCGCGGCTACGTGGATTTCCCTACCTATCCCGAGGAACAAGCACGCCTGGCGCGCGAAGAGATGATTCGCGAAAAGTCCTGACAGCGGCTAGAGCGTACTATCGAAACGAAAACCCCCGATCCACAGGACCGGGGGTTTCGCGTTCAAACCGAGCGCGACTCAAGATTCGGCACGGCGCGCAAAGAAGACTCACCGACGAGAACGCCAGCCTGTCGAGATAGCGTGAAGAAGCAAGCCGACCGTGGCACCATGCGACAACACGGTCGCCCACTCGGCCCGAGAGCTTGCAAGGCCATAGTACCACGTGGTCATCACCACACCACCGATCACGAATGACATGGCCAACCACTTGAGTCGTATCGGAAGCAGACGACGCTGGCTCGCGGTCATAAGTCGCCAATAGGCGACGATGACGACAGCCAACCCCACGGCAACCATGCCCAACAAACCACTGTGGGTGTCATAACCCCCTAGTTGATAGCGCGGCCAAGAGCACAGTGTTACGAGCAGAAGCCCAACCATGACGCTCAAGCGTGCAGCAGAGGGTGACGTCGTAGTCTCGTTCGTCACGTGGCCTGCAACCCTTGCTCGTCGATCCATGATTCGACCCAAGGAATGGCGGCATCATCGGCCATGAAAGTCTCCATGGCGTCGATTTCCAAACGCTCGCCCAAGCGTTGAGCTCCCAGATCTTCCAGCAAGGCATCCAGCGACCGACCCGCACCGCAGAACGTCTCACCATAGGAGCTATCTCCCAGGGCAATCAGCCCATAGCGACACTGGTTTAGCGCGGGCGGCGATTCACGGAGATCACGCGCGAAGGGCACGAAATTACCGGGAAAATCACCGCTACCGGTGGTGGAAACGCAGAATAAGGCGAGATCGGGTAAGGGATCGAGATCGCTTAGGGTCGGTTGCTCTACGATCGCCACTTCATAGCCCACTTGCTCGAAAAGCGGCGCCACCTGCTCGGCAACGTCCAGAGCACCACCGTACATGGTGCCTACGAAGATTTTGATGCTTGGCATGCAGTTCAGTCGTCGATTTAACGGTAAAGTGTGCGCGCCATGTTAGCACATGCATGACACGTCGTTAGCGTCTGGAAATGAAGATGAACGACACAATCCCGAGCACTCGCAAGTGCCCGAGATACCCGAGATTGTGACATTGCATGGGCAGAACGCTGCGGCGTCAGTGAATGACATCCGCGTCGTCGAAATCCTCGACCCGCGCCTTGAGCTTCTGTCCAGGGCGGAACGTCACCACACGACGCGCCGAAATCGGAATTTCTTCGCCGGTTTTGGGATTGCGCCCCGGACGTTCACGCTTGTCGCGCAAATCGAAATTTCCGAATCCGGACAGTTTAACCTGCTCGTTTTCGCGTAGGCAGCTGCGAATTTCTTCAAAGAAGGCTTCGACCATCGACTTTGCTTCGCGCTTGGAAAAACCCAGCTCAGCATGTAGATGTTCGGCCAAATCCGCTTTGGTCAGCGCCCCCATGCTCTCATCCTCGTAACGGCTAATGGGATTAACTCCTCAAGACCGCCGCGAAGCGCATTTTTGCCTCGCCGACGATGGCATCGACTAACTGATTGATTTCATCGTCATTCAGCGTGCGCGAAGGATGCTGCCAGGTCAAGCCCAAGGCAAGACTCTTGTGGCCTTTTTCGATGCCCTCGCCTTGATAGACATCGAAAAGTCGCATGTCGACCAGCCATTCCCCGGCCTGTTCACGCATGACATCCATCAAGGCCATGACCGGCACATCGTCACTCACGACCAAGGCGAGATCGCGACGCACATCCGGATGACGCGACAAGGGGGCGAAAGCCGGTAGATTACCTTGAGTCAGTGCCTCCAACTCCAGCTCGAATACAAAAGCATTGGTCTTGATACCCAAACTGGCACGCACCCCGGGATGCAAGGCACCTACCCAGCCCACATGACGGTCGTTACACAAAATCCGAGCCGTCTGACCGGGATGCATGCCCGGGTGCTCGCCGGCATCGAAACGCCATGCATCAGGCTGCTGAGTCAACGCCATCAGGCTTTCCAGATCTCCCTTGAGGTCGAAGAAGTCGACACTCTCGCGAGAAGAAGACCACCCTTCCGGTTGTCTCGGTCCACACACGATGCCACCGAGCATCGCCACCTGCTCAAGATCATCCAGCTCGCCACGGAACACGAGCCCCGTTTCGAACAGCCGGATACGCGCTTGCTGACGGTTGAGGTTGTGGCTCAACGCCTTGACCAGCCCAGGTAGTAAGCTCGCCCGCATGACCGACATATCGGATGAGATGGGATTGGCCAGATACGGTGCCACCGCCCCTGGAGTCAGCGCCTCTTGCAGCTCGGGCGCGACGAAGCTATAGGTAATCGCTTCTTGATAACCGCGTGCCACCAAGTGTCGACGCAGACGCGACAGGGGCTGGCGTGCCTCGTTGGAGGCACTCAACTTCAAGCGCGCGGAAGGTCGCCGTACGGGGACTTGGTCGTAGCCATGAATACGCGCCAACTCTTCGATGAGGTCTTCTTCCAGCGCAATATCGAAACGCCAGCTAGGCACCGTCACCCGCCAACCCGAGTCGATGGTGGATACACGCATGCCAAGACGCGACAGGATATCCACGACATCGTCACCGGCCATGACCAAGGCCAAGCATTGATCGAGACGCTCACGACGCAAGACAACGTCACGGCCTAGCGGCAAATGATCAGGGCTCATGATATCGGTCACGGGGCCCGGCTCACCCCCGACAATGCTCAACAACAGCTGCGTGGCCCGCTCGATGGCAATCTGCGCCAATTGCGGATCGACGCCGCGCTCGAAACGATGCGACGCATCGGTATGCAGGCCATAAGAACGCGCCTGCCCCGCCACCGCCAGTGGCGAAAAGAACGCCGACTCTAGAAAAATATCCCGCGTCGAGGCATTTACGCCGGAGGACTCGCCGCCCATGACTCCGGCAATCGCCAACGGTTGCTTCGCGTCGGCGATCACCAGAGTGCCCTCGCGCAGGGTAATTTGCTGTCCATCGAGCAACGTCAAGCGCTCTCCGTCTTGGGCTTCGCGAACCACGACGGCGTCATTCAAGTTTGCCAAGTCGAAGGCATGCATCGGCTGTCCGAGTTCGAGCATCACGTAATTGGTGACATCGACGATCGGGTCGATCGCGCGAACGCCGCTGCGACGCAGACGCTCGGACATCCATAGCGGTGTGCTCGCCGAGACATCGACACCCCGAATGATGCGCCCCGCATAACGCGGGCATTTCGCTGGGGACTCGACATGTACCGGAAACGACGCTTGATGCGACGCCGGAACCATATCGGTATCCGGCTCCGTTACCGGTAGACGGCTCAACACGCCCACTTCACGCGCCAGCCCTTTGAGGCTCAAGCAATCGCCACGGTTGGGCGTCAGATCCACTTCGATGGCATGATCGTCAAGCGCCAGCCACTCGCGCAGAGACGCACCGATGGGCGCCTCGCCAGATAACACCCAAATGCCGGCCGAGGTGCCTTCTTCCAGCTCGAGCTCAGACGCGGAGCAAATCATGCCACGCGATTCCACACCGCGTAGCTTGGCTTTCTTGATCTTGAAATCGCCGGGAAGCGTTGCATTCACCCGGGCGAAAGGTACCTTCTGCCCAACCGCTACGTTAGGAGCACCACATACCACCTGTACCGGTTCATCGCCACCATCATTGACCTGGCAGACATTAAGCTTGTCGGCACTGGGATGAGGCTCTTTAGCGACCACCTCAGCGACGACGACACCTTCAAAGTCGCCCGCTACGGCCTCGATAGCGTCGACTTCCAGCCCGGCCATCGTGATCCGGTCAGCAAGCGCCTGCGTCGTGAGTTCGGGCGACACCCAATCGCGCAACCATGTTTCGGAAAATCTCATGTTTCTTCCTGTGTCCTAGTCGCAGATCAGCCGAACTGGCGCAAGAAGCGCAAGTCGTTCTCAAAAAATAGCCGCAGGTCATTGACGCCATATCGCAGCATGGTCAAGCGCTCCGCCCCCATGCCGAAGGCAAATCCTGTATAACGCTCGGCGTCGATCCCCGAATGCCGAAAGACTTCAGGATGGACCATGCCGCAACCCATGACTTCCAGCCAGCCACTATGAGAACAAACGCGACAGCCTTCACCACCGCACATCACGCACTGAATATCGACCTCAGCAGAGGGCTCGGTGAAGGGAAAGTAAGACGGCCGAAAGCGTACGGAAAGCGCCTCACGTTCGAAGAAAGCCTTGAGAAAATCTTCGATGGTGCCCTTGAGATCAGCGAAGCTAACGCCTTCATCGACCAGCAAGCCTTCCACCTGATGGAACATCGGTGTATGCGTTAGATCGGAGTCGCTACGGTATACACGGCCCGGGCAGACGATGCGGATTGGCGGCGCTTGCTCTTTCATAGTACGCACCTGCACCGGTGACGTATGCGTACGCAACAACCGCGAAGCATCGAAATAGAAGGTGTCGGCCATGCCTCGCGCCGGATGATGCGCGGGAATGTTGAGTGCTTCGAAATTATGATAATCGTCTTCGATTTCGGGGCCCACGGCTACATCGAACCCAATATGCGCGAATAACGATTCGATACGTTCAAGCGTACGCGTCACTGGGTGTAAACCGCCCGTCGGCTCGCCACGGCCAGGCAGGGTCACGTCGATGCGCTCTCGTGCCAAGCGCGCATCGAGCTCGGCATCTTTAAGCGTCTGCTTACGCGCCTCGAGCTCGCCCGATAATGTCTGCTTGGCCTCGTTGATCCGCTCACCCGCCTTGGGCCGTTCCTCCGGCGGCAGTTGACCAAGACCTTTGAGAAGCGCGGTAATTTCGCCCTTCTTGCCCAGAAAATGCACTCGAACCTCGTCGAGCGCCTGGACATCCTGCGCGCTCTCGATGGCGGCGCGAGCCTCGGCGACCAGTTGTGGGAGGTGGTCCATCCGTCTAGCTCCGATGCTAAGTGCCCATGATAGACCATCGCATATGAAGTGATGATCCAGACAAAAAAACAGGGGAAGAGCGGCTGCTCTCCCCCTGCGGCTTCATGCGCATGATGAGACACTCATAAAGAACGTCTCACCCGGCCATTACTGAGCAGCCTTGGCCTTGTCGACGATCGCGGCAAAGGCAGACTTTTCATGGACGGCGAGATCGGCCAGCACTTTGCGATCGATCTCGATGCCGGACTTCTTCAGACCGGCGATGAAGCGGCTATAGGACAGACCGTTGGCACGAGATGCCGCATTTATACGCGCGATCCACAGCGCACGGAACTGACGCTTGCGCTGACGACGGTCACGATAGGCGTACTGACCAGCCTTGATGACCGCCTGTTTGGCAACGCGAAATACGCGCGAACGAGCGCCGTAATAGCCTTTGGCCTGCTTCAGAATCTTCTTGTGCCGACGACGAGCGACGACACCACGCTTAACACGAGTCATGGCTTACTCCTGACTTTTAAAATCGACAACCTGTACTTTTGAATACAAGTACTTAGAGGTTCGGCAGCATGCGTTGAACCAGTTGCTTGTCGGCATCATGAATCTGCTTCATGCCGCGCAGCTGACGCTTACGCTTGGTCGACTTCTTGGTCAGGATGTGACTGCGGAAGGACTGCTTGTGCTTGAAGCCATGGGCAGTCTTCTTGAAGCGCTTCGCAGCGCCACTGTTACTCTTGATTTTCGGCATGAGGGAAAACTCCACTCGGTTTCTTCAGAAAACCCGGGGCCGGCAGTCGGCGGTGCCGACTGCCCGTTCAACTGCCAACGGATCACTTCTTTTTGGGCGCCAAGATCATGATCATCTGACGGCCTTCCATCTTGGGGAAAGACTCGACAGACGCCATGTCTTCGAGGTCAGCCGCTATCCGTTCCATCAGCTTGCGACCGATGTCCTGGTGCGCCATTTCACGACCTCGAAAACGTAGCGTGACCTTACCCTTGTCGCCCGCTTCGAGGAAACGAATCAGGTTTTTCAACTTCACCTGATAGTCGCCCTCGTCAGTACCGGGCCGGAATTTTACTTCCTTGACCTGGATCTGCTTGGTTTTCTTCTTCTGAGCAGCTTTTTGCTTTTTCTGCTCGAAGATGAATTTGCCGTAATCCATGATCTTGCAAACGATCGGGTCGGCATTGGAAATCTGTACGAGGTCCATACCCTCCGCTTCGGCACGCTCCAAGGCATCGCTGGTCGGCACGATACCAAGCTGTTCACCGTCGCTGGCGATCAAGCGAACTTGATCTTCGGTAATCCGCTCGTTCATTGGTGGGCGCTTTTCCTGTGGGCGCCCTCTTGGGTTGCTTCTCTTGATGGTTCCGTCTCCACTTTTGCCTTGGAAGATGTCGCTATTACCGCTCGGCCTGCACCTTGTCGATGAAAGCGTCCACCGTCATACTGCCTAGGTCTTCGCCGCCGCGCGTACGCACAGCTACCGAGTCGGCCTCGACTTCCTTATCCCCAACCACAAGGAGATAGGGGACCTTCTGCAACGTATGTTCGCGAATTTTAAAGCCGATCTTCTCATTCCTCAAGTCTGTCTTGACACGCAGACCGAGTTTCTGCAAACGCAGCGACACCGATTCGGCGTGATCGCGCTGGGCATCCGTGATATTCAGGACCACTGCTTGCAGAGGCGAAAGCCACAACGGCATGGCCCCCGCGTAGTGTTCGATGAGGATGCCAATGAAACGCTCCATTGATCCCACGATAGCGCGATGCAGCATGACCGGTGCCTGACGAGACCCATCTTCGGCCACATATTGCGCCCCCAGACGAGTCGGCATCATGAAATCGACCTGCATCGTGCCAACCTGCCACTCGCGCCCCAGGCAATCACGCATATGATATTCGATTTTAGGTCCGTAGAAAGCCCCTTCACCCGGAAGTTCTTCCCACTGCACGTCACAGCGCCCTAAAGCGGTACGCAACGCTTCTTCGGCTCGATCCCAATTCTCGTCGCTCCCCAGACGCTTCTCAGGACGTAACGCAATTTTGACGGCAATATCATCGAAGCCGAAATCCCGATAGACCTCCAAAGCCTGGCGATGGAAGGCTGTCACTTCAGACTCGACCTGAGTCTCGGTGCAGAACACATGGCCATCGTCCTGGGTAAAGGCGCGAACACGCATGATGCCATGCAAGGCGCCAGAAGGCTCGTTGCGATGGCAACCACCGAACTCGCCATAACGCACCGGGAGCTCGCGATAGCTGCGCAGGCCGGAATTGAAGACTTGCACATGCCCGGGGCAGTTCATCGGCTTGAGCGCATACTCGCGCTTTTCCGATTCGGTGAAGAACATGTTGTCGGCGTAATTATCCCAGTGACCGGACTTCTGCCACAGCGAAACATCCATGATCTGCGGACAACGAATCTCTTGATACCCACTGTCCTTGTAGACCTTGCGCATGTATTGCTCGACGGTCTGCCAGAGCGTCCAGCCTCGTGGATGCCAGAATACCATGCCCGGCGCCTCTTCCTGCATGTGAAAGAAGTCGAGCTTGCGAGCCAACTTACGATGATCTCGCTTCTCGGCTTCCTCCAAGCGCTGGAGGTAAGTCTTCAACGCTTTTTTGTCTGGCCAGGCCGTACCGTAGATGCGCGTCAACATCGGCTTGGTGGCATCACCTCGCCAATAGGCACCCGCCAGCTTGGTAAGCTTGAATGCTTTCAAGTGCCGCGTATTCGGGACATGCGGCCCACGGCACATATCGATGTATTCTTCATGGTGATAGAGACGAACGATCTCACCATCGGCAATACCTTCGACGATTTCCTGCTTGTAGGGTTCATCACGCTCAGCGAAAGTCGCCAGGGCCTGCTCTTTCGTCACATACTCACGTACGACATCGTATTCACGCTCGATAAGCGTCTTCATACGCTTATCGAGCGCTTCGAGATCGTCCGGCGAGATTGACTGTCCGAAATCGATATCGTAATAAAACCCATCATCCACGACCGGCCCAATCGCCATTTTAGCGTCGGGATAAAGCTGCTTGACGGCATGCCCCAGAAGATGGGCGCAGGAATGGCGAATAATTTCCACCCCTTCATGGTCGCGCGCCGTCAGGATACTGACCTCGGCGTCACGCTCTATCAGGTCGGCTGCATCGACGGCAACGCCATCGATCTTTCCCGCCACACAGGCCTTGGCAAGACCTGTGCCGATGGATTCGGCGAGCTGCATGACGGTCAAGGATGAATCAAACGTTTTCTGACTGCCATCAGGCAGGGTCACGATGGGCATGCGAGGTCGTTCCTTATATTCAGTGGTGGCCCATACCAGGGACCACATGAAACGATGAAGATGAAAAGCAATGAGAGAAGTATCGGCTTACTTCTCCTTGCGCATCATACGCCTGCGGCCCCGCGACTGAGATGAAAGGCAACACAAACGCATGAAACGATGAACCGTGCACACTAGCAAGCCCGCGAAATGCCGTCCAGTCGTGCCTGCGGTACAAATAAAAAGGGGCGCCCGAAGGCGCCCCTTTCTTCGATCATGAACTGAGCAATCGTTACTCTTGCTCGCCCATTTCAACGCGACGGTTTTCAGCGCGGCCTTCAGCCGTCTCGTTGGTGGCGATCGGATCCTGCTCGCCATAACCCATGGTGGTGATGTTATCGCCATCCACACCTTGGGACACCAAGTAATCCTTCACGGAGTCGGCACGACGCTGAGAAAGATCCTTGTTATAGGAAGCGCTACCGACGGAATCGGTATAGCCTTCCAGGCGAACATTGACGCTCTCGTTGGCAGCCAGCTTATCGGCAATACCGTCGAGAATGGCTTCCGCATCGCTAGTGAGCGTGGCGGAGTCGAACTCGAAGTTCACGTCATGCAGAACCAAGTCTGCCGGGCAGCCCAGCGCATTGACTTCTTCGCCTGCCGGTGTGTTGGGGCACTGGTCTTGGTAGTCCGGAACGCCGTCACCGTCGCTATCTAGCGGGCAGCCCTGAGCGTTGACGTCGACACCAGCCGGTGTTCCCGGGCATTCGTCTTTATAGTCCGGAACGCCATCCCCATCACTATCAAGCGGGCAACCCTGCGCGTCTACCGCAACGCCAGCCGGCGTATTGGGGCACTGATCGCGGTCATCGGGAACGCCATCGCCATCGCTGTCCACTACCTTGTCGGAATAATCAGCGCAAAGCAAAGCTCCTGCCGTCGCACCGCCGACGCCACCAAGGGCAGCACCGGTATCTTCGTCCGAGTCACTGCTCGACGCATAGCCAATGCCACCGCCGATCAAGCCGCCGGCCAGGCCACAGACGAAAGGTGACTTGTACCATGCTTGATCATCGGAATGAGACATGGACTGAGAACCCGAAGTGGCACAGCCTGAAAGGCCGACCATCATCGCGGAACCGAGCAGCAAGCCAGTCGTAGATTTTTTCATATGTAAGACTCCTTCTTAACACAGCGCTAGTCGTAACGGGACGTTACCCAGCGGGGTCCGAGTATAGAAGCGGTTCCCGGTGGGAGAAAGACTTTTCGCCCTTCTCTCATCAAAAAAGAAAGCACAAAGCCTTTCGTTTAGCCAGTGCTTTACCTTCTACCAGCGCTTCTACCAATGAATGCCCCTTCATCATTATGCATTATCGGAATTGATGCAAACCCAAATGAACGGATGAGAGTCTGGTGTCTCATCCTTGTACAACTATCATTCACCACCCTGGTAGCGCCTAACCAGGCGTTCGAACAAATCGATACCCGGGGTCAACATGGCATCCGGGAAATCGTAGCTGGGATGATGCAAAGGATGGCATTGCTCGCCACTGCCCAAGGTCAACAATGCCCCCTCGCCTTGTGCCGCGAGCCATCCAAAGTCTTCCGACCAGCGATGAGCTGCGGACAACTCACGAAGCGGTAATGCCAAGGCACTCGCTTCCTCACGTATCGCCTCGACGGCCAGCGGATGATTGTGAGTTGCCTGAAAGACATCGCACCAATCGATTTCGATTCCGAGATCGTCCTCTTCGGCTTCGACTCGGGCCAGCGATACGGCCGCTTCCGCCAGCGCACGCATCATCGCATCATCCTCAGTGCGCAAAGTAGCCATCACCTCTGCCTGCCCCGGCGACGTGCCAAAAGCAACTTCCCCCAGCCGCGCATGAATCAATGTCACCATGACCAGCCCTTGATCGTCTGGCAACTGCTGCGGCAGACGTTTCAATCCCTGCAGAATCCGGCACATTGCCAAAGCCGGATTACGCCCCTGCTCAGGATGCGCCGCATGCGTACATAACCCATTGAGACGTATGATCAACCCTCGTGAGGCGCACGTGAACGCCCCCGCCCGTACTGACACCTCACCTAACGGTTCACCTGGCAAGTTATGCAGCGCGAAAACATGATCGGGGGCGATTTCCTCGAAACGTGACGACTCGACGACTCCCCGTGCGCCCCGCCCGGTCTCCTCGGAGGGCTGAAACAATAATATCGTTTCACCACGTTCAGGTGGCTTTTCCGACAAACGCTGCGCAAGCCCAAGCAATGTCGCCATATGGCCATCGTGACCGCAGCTATGCGCCACGTGTTCGCATTTCGACCGCCATGCCACCTCCGCGGTCTCGCCGATGGGAAGCGCATCGAGCTCGGCACGAAACATGACTCGTGGCCCGGGGCATTCAGCAGCAAAAATTCCCGCTACGCCATGGCCTCCCAAGCCAGTCACGATACGCGTCGCCCCCGCCTCCTCAAGCCATTCGACGATGCGTCGCGCCGTAGCGACTTCTTGCCCGGACAACTCCGGCTCAGCGTGCAAACGCCGGCGAATTTCCGTGGGGTCAAGCGACATAAATCGATCTCCCATGCCCTTCTCCTACGTCATGGTTCACTGCAAGCCTGCCGGCCACTCGCTCTTGAGTACCAGAACCTTCTGCGCCGCCTCATGGAGCGCCGTATAACGCTCTTCTTGTAGCGCTATCCGCTCGCGGTCCTCCGCAAAGCGCTGTTTTGCCGACAAGTCTTGGCGAGAGGAATGGGTGTGCAGATGCTCCGTACGCCGATAAACCTCGGCAAAGACCTTGAAATCTTCGCGCTCAAGCAGCGCGGGATCGATGATATCGAGCAGTACCTTACAGCGCAGCGCCCCTTCCACCAGGTCGACTTGGTCCCCTAGCATCGCCGTCGCGATCGCTTCGAGGCTCTCGAGACAATTGCGATGAGCTCGCTCGAGTTCCTCACGGCGTGCCACTTCACGGCGCTGCACTTCCCGCCATAATCGCCATGCATATCCCACCAAACCAGCGACGACCAGCACCGCCAACACCACCAAGCTCCAGCCCACCACTACGGACATGGTCGCACCTCTATCGAATACGTTTAATTAATCGGCAACGAGCGCGGACATTACCGAGCTTGCCGCGTTGCAACAAGCCATGCGGGCAAGGACGCACAAACGGCTTAGACCAATGACTAAGCCACCAAGCATTAATACTTTAGTAGCATCACAAATATCATAAGCCAATTAATCATTCGCCACCTTCAAGGAGGCAGTCCATGAGCGAGACTACTCACGACACCCGCGGCCTCAGCGCCGCGCAAATCGGCCTATGGCTGGGGCCATTATGGGTCATTCTATGCCTGGTGGTGCCCGCGCCAGCCTCCATGTCGTCACCGGCATGGGCGTGCGTCGGCTTTGCATTGCTGATGGCCACATGGTGGGCCACGGAGGCCATTCCCATCCCCGCGACCTCGTTGCTGCCCATGGTGCTGGCCCCCTTACTGGGCATCGACGAACTCGATGCCGTGGCGGCCAATTACGCCGACCCTATCATCTATCTCTTCCTAGGGGGCTTCTTACTGGGCATCGCGATGCAGCGCTGGAATCTGCATAGACGCATCGCCTTGAAGGTTCTCAGTATCGTCGGCCAGAAACCGCGGCAGCAAATTGCGGGATTCATGATCGCCACAGGCTTCATCAGCATGTGGGTCTCCAATACGGCCACCAGCATCATGATGTTACCCATTGGCATGTCCGTCGTCAGTTTGTTGGGCGATGGTGACTCACGTGAAGTCTCGCGATACGCCACCGCTCTGCTGCTTGCCATTGCTTATTCCGCCAGTATAGGCGGCGTCGCCACGCTCATAGGCACCCCTCCCAACGCCCTGCTTGCGGGGTACCTCTCCGGCGAAGGCATCGATATCGGCTTCGCCCAATGGATGACCATCGGCCTGCCGGTCAGCATCGTGATGATGGTCGTGACATGGTGGTGGCTGACTTATAAAGGGTTCGATTTGCAACAAAGCGACGATGGCGGGGAAATGATTCGCCGCGAACTCGAATCGCTCGGCACCATGACCGCCGCCGAGCGCCGGGTCGGCCTGGTTTTTCTCATGGCGGCTGCCGCCTGGATGTTTCGCCCTCTCTTGAATCAGGCCGGGCTCGACTGGTTATCGGATACCACCATTGCCCTGACGGCAGGTGTTGGGCTGTTTCTCATCCCTAGTGGAGATAAGGCCCGCGGTGCGCTGCTCGACTGGGATAGCGCCAAGGAGCTTCCTTGGGGTGTGCTGCTGCTCTTCGGAGGTGGGCTGGCGTTGGCAGGGATGATAAAGAGTTCCGGGTTGGCCGAATGGATCGCTCAACAGCTGTCGATCTTCAGTGTATTCCCGGTGCTAATGCTGGTAGGCATCATCGTGCTGGTCATCATCTTCCTGACCGAAGTCACCTCGAACACAGCCACGGCAGCGGCCTTTTTGCCACTTCTCGGCGCGCTTGCCATCTCGTTGGACATGGACCCGCTACTGATCACGGTTCCTGCCGCCATTGCCGCCAGCTGCGCCTTCATGATGCCGGTTGCAACTCCACCCAATGCTATCGTGTTCGCGACGGGGCATATGAAGATCCAATCGATGATCCGCGCCGGGTTACTGCTCAACATCGTCGGCACACTGCTCATCACTTTGATTACCGTGACCTTGCTTCGCCTTTTATGGGCATGAACATCTAAGCTGGGCAATCGATCAAAAACGCGGGCACGCCTTGTCGGCGTGCCCGCGTTTTACATGGACTGAACCGCCCGATTCTATTTATTCAGGCATAATTGAGATAACGGTATAAAAATGCTTAAAGCCCGAAAAGATGCACCAGAGGCGGCAGAATGAAAGCCGTCAGCAGCCCTGTAAGGCCCATCGCCAGTCCCGCAAAGGCACCCGCCACCGCGCCAATCGAAGAAAAGGAATAGGCCGTCCCGAAGCCATGCGCCGCTACCCCCATGGTAAAGCCTTGAACACTGGGGTCGCGCACCCTGACTAAGCGAAAGATGACAGGTCCCAAAGCACATCCGATGGACCCTGTGATCAGCACCAGACCCGCCGCCAGTGACGGAATGCCGCCCAGCTTCTCTGCGATCCCCATCGCGATGGGAGATGTCACCGACTTGGGCGCCAGGGTCAGCACGGTTTCGCGACTGGCCCCCATGAGCATCGCGACCCCCACTGCAGAGGTCACCGCCGTCACGATCCCCGCGACGCAGCTAAGCAATATTGGCACCAGCAAACGCCTGACACGTTCCCGGTAGTCATACAGGGGAATTGCCAAGGCAACGGTCGCGGGCCCCAAGAGGAAATGAATGAACTGAGCGCCTTCGAAATACGTCGCATAATCGGTATCCGTCAGCGTCAGAAAGGCAATGATCAGCACGATGGTAAGCACGACCGGATGCAAGAAAGGCGTGCCGCCCAGAAGACGATTGATGTAACTCGCCCCCATGAAGGCCAAAAACGTTACCAGCAAGTGCAGTAACGGGCTGGCGGAGAGATATACCCATAATTGATCAAGCACGGGAACGGGCATGCTCATGAACGCTCCTCCCGCCATTCGTCACGCGGATCTTTGGGTATCGAGCGCGTCAACCACGACATTACCTTGGCCGTCACGGCCAAGGTCAAAGCGGTCGACACCACGAGCGTGACGGTGATGGGCCAGAAGTCCGCCTTGATGAGATCGAAATGCACCATGATGCCCACCCCCGCGGGCACGAAGAGCAGCGTCAAGTAGCGCAGCAGCCCTTCACCACTCGTACGCAGCCCCGTGGGTACGCGTCCATTGATCATCAGCCCGACCAACAGTACCACCATACCCACGACAGGGCCCGGCACCGGAAGCTGGAGACCATGCACCAGGATTTCGCCGAGAAACTGACACCCCAGCAGCACGCTCATTCCTACAATAAGAGGCATTGCGTCATCTCCACATGAAACGACCACATTCTACATCTTTCGTCTATACCATGCCACCTCTCACCTCAGTTCATGCAGTGCCACCACACTGCCTTATATCTTTCATGGTGGGACATTAATCATCGCCAGGCACGGGCAACCAGTTGAAAAAAAAGCGCTATCAAGGGTTTTCATTTCCTGGAAGCCACGGTAGTATACGCAGCGTTCCACGGGCGGCACCTATTTGGAGGCCTTCCGTAAAACGTTAACGGAGCGTGGCGCAGCTTGGTAGCGCGCTGCAATGGGGTTGCAGAGGTCGCTGGTTCGAATCCAGTCGCTCCGACCAAAAGATTCAAGAAAAACCGCCGCTTATGGGTCAACCATAGCGGCGGTTTTTCGTTGTGTTAGCATCAAGGTGATGAGTGCTTGGAACACTCGTCGACATGACGAGTCCCACGTTCAGTTACCGCCCTTCCAATGAGGCCCAATATGCTGCATGACGCCATTGAGATACGGAAAATCGCCGGCCCTGATGAGAACGACGTCCGTTATGAAGTCTACGATAGCGATACGGGGGTGAGTCTGGGGCTTTACCAAAGCATGGAACATGCCGAAGCCGAGCGTCAGCGAATGAAGGCGTCCGACAACGAGGTCAAATCAGGCGACGCGGATGACGACCCTAGCGTGGAATGAGCATTCCAAAACGGCTTGGTCATGTCTGCCAAGCCGTCTCGACTTTACACAAGGCGCTTCAGTGCCAAGCGGTCATTCATGACGCCTCTGCCCCTACCGATGGCGCCATAGATCCCACCCGATCCCGCCAGCGATGCCAGCAATGACGCCCGCCAACACACTGCCCATCACTAACCACGTGACCAGCCCAACCATGATGCCGAGCAATGCGCCGGGTAGTTCCTTCATGGCATCTCCAAAACCGTTAGATTCGGTACGGCACTGAGTTACATAGGGCTGAACGCATCCTGATGCACACAGGCCCATGTATCCCAGTACCGATCAAACCATCTTCTGCCACTCGATCAAGGCTGCCGCCACGGCGTTAGGGTCCCATCCGCTGCGATGCAGACTCGACGACATGATCGCAGCCTGCGCACCTTGACGTGCCACGAACAAGCGATACCCCAGATAATCGCCACGCTCGCAACGTGCATTGACCTGCCCGCACACCACACGATTGGACGGCCCACCGACGCGAGGACCAACGGCGCGGATATCGCGAAAAACCGCGGTAGCGGGATATTTGAGCAGCTTCCGGACGCTTGCCTGAGCCAGATACATCTCTTCATCGGTCGCCGACGTCCATTGCAAGTGATCGCGTGCAATCTGCGCCGTGATCGCTCCTGGTTTATCGGGGGGCTGCGCTGGCAGCGACGATGAATCGTCGAGTAAGCCGCCGCTGACCAGGAGCAAGATGCCCCAAAGTTTCATGTTGTCTCCTTACCTTGAATACTTGGATAGTGGCGCTCGCTGTTAACGTCGGATGTCGATCGGACGCCACATCCCTTGAGAATGACGTGACACAAGAAATCGGTGATCGCACGATAATCGCTTTCCCCAAGCGCCCCCTGGTCGGTGATGCTCAGTATCTGCGCCTCGAAATCTGCATAATGTTGAGTGGCCGACCAGATCAAGAAAATCAGCCACACCGGATCGACGGGATCCATCAAGCCTTTTTCCGCCCAGCGCTCGAAGACACGCGCCCGCGAGCGCACCCACTCGCGCAGCTCGCCGTGCAAGTATTCCTGCAGAAAAGGCGCGCCTTGAAGCACTTCGGCGGCGAACAACCGAGAGCCTTGGGGATGTTGCCGCGTCAGGCGCATCTTGCTGCGGATGAAGCCTTCCAGCACCTCGCCCGGATCGTCGTCCTCGCCAATATCGTCAAGCATAGCGTTCCAGCGCGCCATCATACGCTCGAGCAGCGCCACGTACAGCTTACGCTTGCTGCCTACATAATAAAGCACGTTGGATTTAGGGAGCCCTGCCGCTTCAGCGATGGCCTGCACGCTCGCACCTCGATAACCATGAGACGCGAACACACGCTCGGCCGCCTCGAGAATCACGCTTTCATTGCGTGCCCGCGTTCCCAATTCGGGTGAATTCATCGATGTCATGGCCGCTCTCTTTGTCTGCCGGTAGAGAAGTCTGCCCCAGCGAGCGTCGCCAGTGCAACGCACACTAACGCCCTGCCGCCGCAGTCGAGCGATCAATTTAGCCCACCTCGGCGCGCGATAAACAAGCGCAAAAGGGACTTGTCATACGCGCTGTTTTGATTAAGGCTTAACAGAGTTGACCATATGGTCATATCGGCATGCGCAGTGCGCGCCTCGGATCACAATGACAACCCGATGGACACTCCGATGATCGAGTTTTATCTCAATGGCGAAGCGCAACGCTGCGCATCGCTAGCGCCGGAGACCAGCATTCTGGAACTCTTGCGCAACGAATTACAGCGAACCGGCACCAAGGAAGGCTGCGCCTCGGGCGACTGCGGTGCGTGCACGGTCGCCATCGGAGAGCCAGGCCGCGGCGGTCGTCTTGACTATCACAGCACTAATGCCTGCATCACCCCAGCCCATCAACTGCAGGGTCGGCATCTCGTCACCGTTGAGGGGCTCGCGCGCGGCGATGCCTTGCATCCCGTCCAAGCCGCCATGGTCGAATGCCATGCTAGCCAGTGCGGTTTCTGCACACCCGGCATCGTCATGTCACTGTTCACACTCCACGAACGCCAGCGCCAGTCACCGGTAGCGCTAGACGATGCATGCCTCGAAGCAACGCTGGGCGGCAATCTATGCCGTTGCACGGGATACCGCCCCATCCAGAAAGCCGCACGCCATATGGCCGATCAACCCGACGTGCGACCGCCCTGGGCGGATGACTCAAGGCTCGACGACAATGTCGCAGCCCTGGGTGACACGCTCGAGGCCACCGGCTATGCCATCCCGAACACATTGGAGACCTTGCACGCGCTGCGTCGCCAATATCCGACAGCGCGCCTGGTGGCCGGCGCCACCGACCTGTGGCTCGAGGCCACGCAACGGCTCGAGGCCTTCGAGACCCTGATCGACGTCAGTCGCGTCACCGAATTGCAGGCAATCGACGAGACACCCGACGGCTGGTGGATCGGGGCTAGCGTCACCTACGCCCGCCTCGAACCGCTGCTCGATGCGCATTATCCCGCGTTCGCCCGACTATTGCGGCGACTGGGCTCCGCACAGATCCGTAATCGCGGCACTCTAGGCGGTAACATCGCCAATGCTTCGCCCATTGGCGACACGCCACCGATCTTGCTCGCGCTCGATGCCCACTTGGCACTGGAAGGCCCCAATGGCGCCCGCACACTGCCCCTGGACGCCTTCTTTCTGGATTACAAGCGCACCGCCCTCGAGTCCGGCGAGTTCATCCGCGCCATTTTTCTGCCGCGTCCCGAAAACGACCAGCATCTCGAGGTCTGGAAACTCTCCAAGCGCCGTGAGGACGACATTTCGGCGGTGCTCGGGGCCTTTGCCTGGCGCGAGGAGAATGGCTGCCTGCGCGATGTTCACCTGGCCTTCGGTGGCATGGATGCCACGCCACGACGTGCCCAGGCTACCGAAGCCGCCCTGGAGGGGCATCCACCTGATGTAGCGACCTTCGATACCGCTCGCCAAGCGCTAGCGCGTGACTTCAGTCCACTCGACGACGTGCGTGGCTCCGCCGCCTACCGCCGGCTCGCGGCTGCCAATTTGCTCGAACGCCTGCGCCTGAAAATCGATCACGGCGCCGTCCAGGAGGTCTGCCTCGATGCGTACGCTCACTGATCTCGCCCGCCCGCCGGCCGACCCTGAAGGCCCCAACCACTCCGCCACGCAGACGGATGTCCGGCATGCCCCCGCCCATGACAGCGCCACGTTGCATGTTACCGGTCGCGCGCGATATCTCGACGATCAGCCCGCACCGGCGGACGCACTTCATGTCGCGGTGGGGCTGAGCCCGACCGCACGCGGCCGGCTTACGCAGTTGAATCTCGACGCGGTTCGCCGTGCCCCCGGCGTCATCGATGTCATCACCGTCACCGACATTCCCGGCAAGACCGACGTCGGCCCCGTATTTCCGGGCGATCCGCTACTCGCAGATGCCGAGGTGCGCTACGTCGGTCAACCGCTATTCGCAGTGGCCGCCACCGATTTCAAGGCGGCCCGCCGTGCCGTGGCATTGGCCGAGATCGAGATCGACGCTCAGCCGGCGCAGCTCGACGCCGTGGCTGCCGCCGAGGCCGAGGAATGGGTCCGTCCGCCACATGTTCAGCAAAGCGGCGACTGGCAACAGGCACTGGCCGGAGCCGCGCATGTGCTCGAGGCCAAGCAATTCGTCGGTGGGCAGGAGCATTTCTACCTCGAAGGGCAAGCCTGCCTGGCGCTTCCTAACGAGGACGACGGCGTCATTGTGCATACGTCAAGTCAGCACCCCAGCGAAGTGCAGAAACTCATTGCCGAGGTGCTGGGCGTGTCGTTTCATGCTGTGACTGTCGAAGTGCGACGCATGGGCGGCGGCTTCGGCGGCAAAGAGACCCAGGCTGCGCCATGGGCGTGTCTGGCCGCGCTGCTGGCCCGCCGCACCGGGCGTGCCATCCGCCTGCGCCTGCCGCGCGGCGATGACATGCGCGCCACCGGCAAACGCCACCCCTTCCATAACCGCTACCGATTGGGATTCGACGCCCAAGGCGTGCTGGTGGGAGGTGACATTACCGTCATCGGCGACTGCGGCCACTCGCCGGATTTGTCCGAAGCCATCGTCGACCGCGCCATGTTCCACGCCGACAACGCCTACTCGCTGGGTGATGCTCGGGTCACCGGGATTCCCGCGCGGACGCACAATCCGTCCAATACCGCTTTTCGCGGCTTCGGCGGCCCGCAGGGCATGATGATCGTCGAGCGCGCCATGGACGATATCGCCCGGCATCTGGACGAAGATCCACTGACGATCCGCAAGCGCAACCTCTATCGTCCGGGCCGAGACATCACCCATTACGGCCAACACGTCGAGCAGACCGCGCTGCTTCATGAGATCGTCTCACGGCTCGAAACCGACAGCGGCTACTGGGCACGACGCGACGCCATCCGCGCTTACAACGCCAGCAGTCCGGTGCTCAAGAAGGGCCTGGCGCTGACACCGGTGAAATTCGGCATTTCGTTCACCGCCAAGCACCTCAATCAGGCCGGGGCGCTGTTGCACATCTATACCGACGGCAGCGTGATGATCAATCACGGCGGCACCGAAATGGGCCAAGGCTTGCACACCAAGGTCGGGCAAGTCGTGGCGCGTGAACTGGGCCTCGACAACAGCGCCGTGCGTATTTCCGCCACGCGCACCGATAAGGTACCCAACACCTCGCCGACCGCAGCGTCGAGCGGCGCCGATCTCAACGGCATGGCGGCCCGCAACGCAGCCATGCAGGTGCGCGAGCGACTTTTCGATTTCGCCGCCAAGCATTTCTTTTCAGACCAACTTCCAGAACAGTCACTCGTCCGAGATAGCATGCGCTTGGAAGGCGGTGAGTTGATTGCTGACCACGGCGAGAACGCGCGGCGCATCAGTTGGGGCGAGCTCATCCAAGCCGCCTATCTAGGCCGCGTCTCGCTCTCCGCGACGGGCTTCTATGCCACGCCGTTGATTCACTATGACCGCACCACGGGCCAGGGTCGTCCCTTCTATTACTATGCCCATGGCGCCGCCGTCTCGGAGGTCGTCGTCGACACGCTGAGCGGCGAATATCGCGTCACGCGCGTGGATATCCTGCACGACGTCGGCGACTCGCTGAACCCAGCGATCGACACGGGCCAGGTCGAAGGCGGCTTCATTCAAGGCATGGGTTGGCTGACCAGCGAGGAGCTCAAGTGGGATGCCTCCGGTCGTCTGCTGAGCGACGGACCGGCGACCTACAAGATCCCCACCATCGGCGATACACCGCCCGACTTTCGCGTCTCGCTGCTCGAAGGGCACCCCAATTCACAGGCCAGCTTGTACCGCTCGAAGGCGGTGGGCGAGCCCCCCTTCATGCTGGCGATTTCGGTATGGTCGGCGCTCCGCGACGCACTATCGAGCCTCGCCGATTATCGCGTGAGCCCCGCCCTGGATACGCCGGCCACGCCGGAGCGCGTGCTCTTCGCCGCGCAGGCTTTACGCCGGGCGCCTGAAACGAAGACGCCAGCGGAGACGCCGCGATGAGCGCCGAGACCTGGCACAGCGCCTTGCACCGCCTGCAAGACGAAGCCGCGCCTCACGTGCTGATCAGCGTCGTTGGTGCCGAAGGCTCCACGCCGCGCGAGCCCGGCGCCAAGATGGTAGTGACTGCCGATGTCTGCCACGACACGCTCGGCGGTGGCCACTTCGAGTACCAGGCCATCGCTTGCGCACGCGAGATGCTCACTGCCAGCGCCCGTGGTGAGCAGACAACCACGCCGCGTCTAGAAGCTTTCCCCCTGGGCGGACGCAGCGGGCAGTGTTGCGGCGGGCATGTCAATTTGCTGTTCGAGTGCTTCGCGGGCGCCGAGAAGCACATCGCCATATTCGGTGCCGGCCACGTCGCACAGGCTCTCGTGCCCTTGCTGGCACCGCTCCCATGGCGGGTACACTGGTTCGACAGCCGCGACGATGCTTTCGCGGCACTTGCGCCCTCATCTCGCGTCGATTGCCACCGCCTCGATGAGAACGCCATCGCAATGGCACTCGAGGGGCTCCCGCACGGTGTCCATGCGCTCGTCATGACCCATGACCACGCCCAGGACCGCCGCCTCATCGATGCCTTGCTCAGCCATGCCGGCGTGGCCTCTATCGGCTTGATCGGCTCGCAAAGCAAGTGGGCGAGTTTCCAGCGCCCCCTGCGCGAGGCCGGACACGATGCGACCGCGCTGGCGCGTGTACGCTGCCCGATCGGCATTCCCGGCGCGGGCGGCAAACGCCCCTACGAGATCGCATTGGCCATCGCCGCCGAATTACTGACCCTGGCCCCGGCCGAGGCCCACGCGCCGCAGCGTGGGGTGATGCCCGCCACTTGGCGCCACGTCACCGGCCAAAATGTACGCCTGTGAGGCCGATGCCAGGACATCGTTTTCGTCATTCTCTGTTTACAAGAGCTTTTTCATGACCGATTCCCAACTATTGCGCGGCGCCGTGCTGACCTTCGATGCCGATCCCGGCGAAGCGCCTACCCCAGACGCCGATAGCCTACGCTATTGGGAAGACGGCGCCGTATGGGTGGAAGACGGTCGCATTCGCGCCGTCGATACCTTTGACGCCCTCGCCCCGCATGTGTCCGAAGAGATCGAGATAATCGACTACCGCGGCAAGCTGATCATGCCCGGGTTCATCGATAGCCACGTGCATTACTCCCAGCTCGATATCATCGCCTCGTTCGGCCGCGAACTGCTCGACTGGCTCAACGACTATACCTTTCCCGCCGAATGTCGCTTCGCCGAACGCGCCCATGCCATAGACGTCGCCGAACGCTTCCTCGACGAAATGCTGCGCGGCGGCACCACTACCGCTCAAGTATTCTGCACCTCGCACCCCGGCTCGGTAGACAGCATCTTCAGTGCCGCCCAGCAGCGCCGGCTGCGCTTGCTGGCAGGCAAGGTCCTGATGGATCGCCACGCCCCAGAGGCGCTCACCGACTCCGCGACCGGCGGCGTCCGCGATAGTGAACGGCTCATTGCCGACTGGCACGGCAAGGATCGTCTGGCGTATTCGCTGACGCCGCGTTTCGCACCGACATCGAGTCGCGAACAGCTCGATGCCGTGGGTGGCGTACTGCGCAACGATCAAAGCCTGTATTTACAAAGCCATCTCTCGGAAAACCGTGGCGAACTCGCCTGGGTCGCCGAGCTGTTCCCCGAATGTCGTGATTATCTTGCCGTCTACGAGCGTTATGGGCTGGTCGGCCCGCGCAGCACCTACGCACACGGCATTCACCTCTCCGAGGACGAGCGCGCGCGTCTTGCCGATGCCGGCGCCAATATCGCCTTCTCACCGACATCCAACCTGTTTCTGGGCAGCGGACTCTTCGATCGCCTCGCCACCCGCGAAGCTGGCGTCGTCACGTCGCTGGCCAGCGACGTGGGCGCCGGCACCGGACTATGCGGGCTGACCACGCTGCAAGGCGCCTATCAGGTCGGCGCCCTTCAGGGGCAGCCGCTGACTGCTTGGCAGGGGTTCTATCGGCTAACGCTTGGCAATGCCAAGGCGCTGCACCTCGATCACTGTATCGGGCGCATACAAGCCGGGCACGAAGCCGACTTGGTCGTCCTGGATTTTGCCGCCACGCCCCTGCTGGCACGTCGTACCCAGGTGGCCGACACTCTCGGCGAGCGTCTCTTCGCGCTGATGATGCTGGGTGACGACCGCTGCGTGTACGCTACCTGGGCCGACGGGCGTCCCGTGCACCAACGTAATGCAGTCGCTTTCCGCTAAGCACCACAGGAGCGCACCTCTGTGCACTCGTAAGGCATCGATCCTTGTCAGCGCCCCTGCAATCGCAAGCGTAGCGATGACAATGACTTGGCACTCCTATTGCTTAAGTATTGCAACGCAATTTTGTATACATAAAGCCCGCCGCACGATCGGGCACAAGGAGCCAAGCCATGTCAGTCGATCAACCCCTCTATCGTCTCGAGGATCGCCCCGGGCCTCTGGCCTCGCTGCTCGCCGCCATACAACACGTACTCGCCAGCTTCGTGGGCATTATCGCGCCCAGCCTGATCGTGGGCAGCGCCTTGGGGCTCGATCAGTACATGTCGTATCTGATCAGCATGGCGCTGTTCGTCTCGGGCGTGGCGACATGGGTGCAGTCCCAGCGTCTCGGGCCACTCGGATCGGGACTCCTGAGCGTTCAGGGTACCAGCTTCTCGTTCGTGGCCGCGCTGATCGCCGCCGGACAAGCCGCGCAAACCGGCGGCGCCAGCGACGAAGCCGTCATCGCGACGTTGCTCGGGGTCTGTGCTGTGGGCAGTTTCATCGAGATCGCACTGGGCGGCATGCTGCACCGCCTCAAGCGCATCATCACGCCCACCGTCACCGGTGTGGTCGTGACCTTGATCGGTCTGTCGCTGGTCAAGGTCGGCGTCACCGACATGGCCGGAGGAGTCGGCGCCGAGGATTTCGGCAGTCTTGCCAACCTGGGGCTGGCGGCACTGGTGATCGTCGTGGTACTGGCCTGTCAGATGTCGCGACACATCTGGCTGCGCATCGGCTCGGTCTTCTTCGGGCTGGTGACCGGCTGTCTCGTGGCCGCGCTCACCGGCCAGTTCGAGGGTCGCCCCGAAGCACTTGAATGGTTCGCCCTACCGCAACCGCTGCGCTTTGGCATCGGCTTCGACTGGACAGCCTTCGTTCCCGTGGCATTCATCTTCCTGGTCACCGCCATCGAGACCGTCGGCGATCTCACCGGCACGTCACGCGCCTCGGGCGAACCCATCAGCGGCCCGATCTATCAACGTCGAATACGCGGCGGCGTGCTGGCCGATGGCGTCAACTCACTGCTCGCCGCCTTTTTCAACACCTTCCCCAATACCACCTTCAGCCAAAACACCGGCGTGGTGCAGTTGACTGGCGTAGCTAGCCGCCATGTGGGGCGCTACGTCGCGGTCATCCTGCTGCTACTGGGGCTTATCCCCGCACTCGGTACTCTGCTGCAGTTCATCCCACGTCCCGTGCTCGGCGCCGCGACGACTTTGATGTTCGGCCTAATCGCCGTCTCCGGCATCCGCATCCTCAGCGACCAGGAGATGACCCGCAAGACGATCATGACTATCGCCGTTTCGGTGGGAATGGGGCTCGGCGTCCAGCTCGTTCCCGAAGCCCTATCAGGGCTTCCCGAAACCGCCGAACGCATCTTTTCCTCGCCCATCACCACCGGCGGGTTGACCGCCATCCTGTGCACCCTGTTGCTGCCCGGCAGTACCGGGGACGCTGAAGAAACCGCCGACACGACGCCGCGTGCCACAGCGCCGCATCAGTCTTCGTAACTCATAACAATCTCGTAACCCATAACAATCGATTGAAGGAGTTCGCCATGTCTCGCTCAGCACCACACGCTTCTCCCTTGCACGTCCTCGTTGTCGGCGCAGGAATGGGCGGCCTGAGTGCCGCACTTGCCTTTCAACACCAAGGCCACCGGGTCACCGTCGTCGAGCGTGTCAACGAAATACGTCCAATAGGCGCAGCCATTTCCCTATGGCCCAACGGGGTAAAAGTGATGCACCGCCTAGGGCTCGGCGAGACCATCGAGCGATTAAGCGGCGAGATGACCCGCATGCGCTACCTCAACCACCATGGGCAGACCTTGACCGATTTTAGTCTTGCGCCACTGTTCGAGGAAGTTGGGCAACGTGCCTGCCCCATCGCACGCGCCGCCTTGCAGCAGACCCTGTTCGATGCCGTGGGGGCCGAGCACATTCAGTTGGGGCGGCGTTGCCTCGACTATACCCAAGACGACGACGGCGTCACGGCACATTTCGAAGATGGCGGCAGCCTTCACGGCGACTTGCTGGTGATCGCCGACGGCACGCATTCACGGCTACGCGGAAAGCTCACGGGGCACGCCGTGGAACGTCAGTACGTAGGGTACGTCAACTGGAACGTGCGCGTACCCGCCGATGATGATCTGGCCCCGCTGCATAATTGGGACCAGTACGTCGGCGATGCCAAGCGGGTTTCCTTGATGCCGATGGGTAGCGGCGGCAATGACCAGGGCGCGCCGGAATTCTACTGTTTCTTCGACGTGCCATTGCCCGCCAGCACGCCCAACAACTCCCAGCGTTACCGTGACGAACTGCGCGAACACTTCGCCGGCTGGGCCGAACCGGTACAAGCGCTGATCGAACGCTTCGATCCCGAGCACATGGCGCGCGTCGAAATTCACGATATTCCACCGCTCGATACGCTCACCGCGCCCCGCGTGGCGCTGCTCGGCGACGCCGCGCACGGCATGGCCCCGGACCTTGGCCAGGGCGGCTGCCAAGCCATGGAAGATGCCTGGGTGCTGGCCGAGGCCGTGCAGCATGCCCTCGATGAGGACGCCGACACCTCGGCGGCGATTGCCGCGGCGCTGACGCACTACGATGCGGCGCGTGTCGAGCGCGTCGGCGAAATCGTCTCGCGTGCCCGCAAACGCGCGGCGATGATTCATGGCTTGGAACCGGAGCAAACCCGCGCCTGGTACGACGAACTCGCCCGCGAAGATGGAGACGCTATCCTCGCCGGGCTCAAGAAGACCGTCGTCGGCGGGCCACTTGGCTAAACATTGGGACTGGCGTCTCCGTGAGCGACGTAAGCATCTCTTAAGCGTTACCGTGCGAGCGTTGCGATTCTTTCATCTCCGCCATCGGCAGGTAACTCATGGATTGGTCGGAACGTCGCATTCTCATCACGGGCGCTGATACACCTTTCGCGGAAACCCTCATCGATTGGTTGCTACCGCGGGGTGCCTTGTTATGGACGTTGGGCGCGAACCAGGCCGCACTCGAGCGACAGGTGCGCGGCATGCCGACGCGCGTCCAGCCCATGGCGGCCACATGTCAGACACAACAAGCATGCTGCCGTGAGACCGTGGCGCGCGCCGGTATCGAGATGCTGATTCATGTGCGATCGACCGACACGAATGACGCTATGAGCGTCGAGGGTGCACTGCATGTCGATATCGGCCTCGTCACGGCAAACGAAAGTCGGTCACGGCGCCAATGTGTCTCGCGGGTGCGGGAATCGTCGCGGCCAGACAGGCTCGTACTTAGCGTCGACCCCGCCCCGAAGCGCGCCCGCTATTCGCACCTAGCGCCCGAGGACATTCCCCATGTCCATCACTTGACGGCGCTAAACCACGCCGCACGGCGCGTGATACAGGCCATCGAGCGACACAATCATCCTTCCCTTGCAGCCCAATGGCGAGGCCACATTCATTCCTATCAGCGTCGGCGTGCAGCGGCCGATGGTTTCACCCCGCCTTAAGAAAGACTTAAGCTTTACGCATCATGCTACGCTGGCGCCAATACCGAGGAGGCCCCATGCGTATACTCTTGGTCGAAGACGATCCGCTTCTGGGCGATGGCATCAAGACCGCACTCACCCGCGAAGCCTATACAGTGGATTGGTTCACCGAAGGCCATCATGCTATCGAAGCTGCCCAAAACGAGGCGTTCAGCGCCATGATTCTCGATCTGGGGCTGCCCGACATGGATGGCATGGCAGTGCTCCAGCATCTACGCCAAGCTTCCGGACTGCCAATACTCATCCTCACCGCACGCGACGCCGTCGAAGAACGCATTCGTGGACTCGATGCCGGCGCTGACGATTATGTACTCAAGCCCTTCAATCTACAGGAGTTGCTGGCGCGCCTGCGCGTCATCACGCGGCGCGCCGAGGGCCGCGCGTCACGCACCCTGACACTCGGCGCCTTGAGCATCGACGAAGCCAGTCACAGCGTCAGTTGGCAAGGACAAGACATCGCGCTGGGGCGCCGCGAATACGCCCTATTGCTCGAACTGGCACGCCACCCCGACAAGGTGCTCTCGCGCCCTCGGCTGGAAAGCCTGCTCTATGGCTGGGGAGAGGAAGTCGCCTCGAATGCCGTGGAGGTCCACGTTCATCATCTGCGCAAGAAGTTCGGCAAGTCGCTCATCATGACCGTCCGTGGTATCGGTTATCGCCTGGATCGTCGCGCAGTATGACGTCCATTCGCTATTACCTGCTCCGCACGCTGACGCTAGTACTCGTCGTGTCCGGTGGTGTGGCGATGCTCGCCTCGTATTTGATCACCGATCACGAGCTGGAAGAAGTGCTCGACACCCAACTCAGCCTCCACAGCCGCATTGTCGCCGGCCAACTACCGGAAAACGCCAGCGATGACGCGTTCAAACGACTGGCCAACCAGCTCAGTATCCCCGATTACCCGGCGCGCCTCTATCACGATGGCCAGCCCGTCGCACTCGATGGCGATGACACCACGCCGACCAAGCTTTATCACGAGGAAGAACGCAAACTTGCGCTGGGCCTATGGAAGTCCGACAAAACACCACGCCTACTCCAGGGAAAATGGACACAAGATGGATCTTTCCCTGCCCCCGATGAAGAAGGCTTTCGCTGGGTCGACTATGCCGGCCATCGCTGGCGCGTCTTCAGCATGTTCGACGAACGCCACGACCTGTGGATCAGCATGGGCCAACGCAGCAATTTCCAGCGTGAAATAGTCGAGCGCATCACCTGGAACAATCTCATTCCGATGCTGATCCTATTGCCGCTCATGTTGTGGTTGATGAACCGCATCATTCGCCGTGGCCTGACTCCTATACGGCGTCTATCTGACCAGGTGCAAGGACGCCATGCCCGCGACCTTCGGCATATCGAGCTCGACGTTCCCCACGAGTTGGAGGGATTACACCAGTCGCTGAACGACTTCATCGACCGGCTGGGCGAAACCCTGGAACGCGAACGCCGGTTCACCGCCGACGCCGCGCATGAGCTGCGCACCCCGCTGGCCGCGTTGCGCATCCACCTGGACAACGTCAAGGCTGGGGAGACAGCATCCCTGCAAAAGGCTTATACCGGCGTCGAACGCCTGCAACGCGTCGTCGAACAGCTGCTAGTCCTGGCGCGGCTGGATCGCACACCGGATAGTCACACCGCTCCGATCGACCTCTACCCCATCGTCATCGAACTCATGGCCGACTTGTGGCCCCTCGCTCATGAGCGCCAACAGCAATTGACGCTCGAAGGTCTCAAACAATTGCGCGTCCATGCCGATGAGACCGAAGTCGGCATCCTGTTTCGCAACCTGCTCGACAACGCCCTGCGTTACACCCCGGAAGGCGGCCATGTAGAGGTCGAGCTCGGCGAGACCACGCAAGGGGGCGCACAAATCCGCGTCCGTGACAGCGGCCCCGGCATCCCCGAAGACCTGCTCGAGAAGGTGACCGAGCGTTTCCGTCGCGCCTCAGACCAACGCACCACCGGCAGCGGGCTGGGACTCTCCATCGTCGTCGAACTGGCTCAGCGTCAGCAGGCGACACTCCAACTGCGCAACCGTCCTGAACATGGGTTGGAGGCCACGATCACCTGGCAGGCACAATAAGTTGCATCAGGCTCGTCAAGGCTAGGCTTATGTACTACATCTTCCATTGATTTGAACACCACAAGGTCTTACCAAGACAAGCAACAGCACATCCCCCTGACTTTTTACTACACATGCCGCCTGTAACCGACCGCCACGCCGCAAGGAGAGTCGCATGCTCGAAGTGCTGAGTCACCGTCGCTATCGCCATTTGTTCCTGGCCCAGGTCACCGCCCTCGCCGGCACCGGGCTAACGACGGTCGCCCTGGCATTGCTGGCCCATGACCTAGCGTCCGGGCAGGCAGGAGTCGTGCTAGGCACGGCACTAGCGATCAAGATGTTGGCCTATGTGGGCATCGCACCGGTGGTCGGGGCCTACGCCTCGCGTCTGCCGCGCCGCACTCTGCTGGTCAGCCTGGATCTGCTGCGGGCGTCCGTGGTCTGCGCGCTGCCCTTCGTCACCGAAATCTGGCAGGTCTATGTGCTGATCTTCCTGCTCAACGCCGCCTCGGCGGGCTTCACCCCGGTCTTCCAGGCAACGATTCCGGACCTGCTCCAGGACGAGGGGCAGTACACCCGCGCGCTGTCGCTGTCGCGGCTCGCCTATGACCTCGAGAACCTGCTCAGTCCCATGGCCGCCGCGGCGCTATTGATGGTGATGAGCTTCGATGTATTGTTCCTGCTCAATGGCCTGGCCTTCCTGGTCTCGGCCGGCCTAGTGGTCTCGGTGATGTTGCCGTCGCCCAAGGCAACGGAGGACGAGGTACCAAGCGTGTGGCGCAAGGTCTCCCACGGCATGCGGATCTACCTGAAGACGCCGCGACTGCGCGGACTGCTGGCCCTGAACATGGTGGTCTCGGCGGCCGGGGCCATGCAGATCGTCAACACTGTGGTCTACGTGCGTTCTTCCCTGGGCCTGGGCGCGCAGGCAGTGGCCATGGCTTTCGCGGCAGTCGGAGGCGGCTCGATGCTGGTGGCCCTGCTGCTGCCGAAAGTGCTGGAGCGCACGCGAGAACGTCCGCTCATGCTCGCGGGCGGCGTTCTGATGACACTAAGCCTCTTTCTTGGCCTGCTGGCACCCGGGTTCGTGGGGCTACTAGGGCTGTGGTTCTTGCTGGGTGCCGGCGCCTCGCTGGTCATGACGCCTACTGGGCACCTACTCAAGCAATCGTGCCAGCCCGAGGACCGTCCGGCGTTGTTCGCCGCGCAGTTCTCGCTATCGCATGGCTGCTGGCTGGTCTCCTATCCGCTGGCCGGCTGGTTCGGGTCGCAGGCGGGCCTGATCGAGACCTTCGCCCTGCTAGGGGCGATCGCGCTGGTGTCTACGACACTCGCGATCCGTGTCTGGCCATCACGGGACCCGGTGGCGCTCGAGCATGGCCATGCTCCTGTGGAGCACTCCCACCTGCATTACCATGACGACCACCACCAGCATGAACATGAGGGCTGGGAGGGACCTGAACCGCATCGCCACTCTCATCATCACCCAAGAGCTCGACATCGTCATGCCTTCGTGATCGATCATCATCACCCGCAATGGCCTAGATGAGTGATGGTCTTTATAACAACAAAGCTATTGCTGAGCGCCCAGCAATGGGCGCGCGCACTCAAGCGGGACGTACATGCGATCTGGCTTGCCGCGCACGACCCGCGCACACCGTGCGTCGTTAAAATTCTAGCGCTGGTTGTCACTGCGTACGCGGTGTCACCCATCGACTTGATCCCGGATTTCATCCCAGTGCTTGGCTATCTGGACGATCTGGTGATCGTGCCCCTCGGGATCCTGATAGTCGTCCGACTCATCCCCTCCAGAGTAATGGAAGAGCACAGGAAAGCAGCCGACAAAGCAATCGCTAGACCAGTCAGTCGCCTGGCGGCTGGTGTCATCATTGCCACCTGGGTCGCTTGTGCCGCGCTCTTGGTCAGGCTTTTCATGTGAATATATAGCCATCATCACATCACTTAAGCGCCATGACTGCCTGTTCAAGAGGGGGGCTCGAACCGAGATAACACGCTATCCAACCTGAACATAGAACCACCGCGCTCTTTAAGTAAGGCATCAGAATATTTTCTTACCATATAACCTCCAATAGCTTCTGCTTAATCAATAGACCAAACCTATTGGCTTTTGCTTCATACCAAGAATGGAGAAACCTGATGGCGCATAGAGAAGAACATCCACAAAAGTTAAAGATCTGGGACCCAATAGTAAGGATACTTCACTGGACATTGGCTATAGCATTCATGACAGCCTGGGTGAGCTCTGGCCAATGGCAGACACTACATGAATGGGCAGGGTATACAGTAGGCGTAGCAATAGTATTACGAATCATATGGGGAATAATAGGGACTCGACACGCACGGTTCATCAATTTCACTTACTCACCAAAAGAAATATTTCAACATTTACGAAACATGCGACATGGGCATGAACGACATTATGACGGCCACAATCCCGCCGGCAGCGCCATGGTCTTTTTACTATTAGGAGGACTTGGCCTGCAAGCAATATTGGGCTGGCTTCTAACAACGCACACCTTTCAAGAAAACACACTGATAGAAACTGTACACCCAATATTAGGAAACGCCCTTCTTATTGCAGCAATACTACATGTTGTTGGTGTAACAATTTCAAGCAAGTTAACAAAACAAAATCTTGCCAAGGCAATGCTTACTGGTAAAAAAACAAAAAAACGCCAAGAATAATTGAAAGAGCCGCCTCAAGGCGGCTCTTTCAATTCACGCCCCTCCGCCGACCTTCGCAAGAACATACCTGACGATCTTATAAAAACCAAGCGCCAGTGCAAAAGGCACAACGAGTGTCCCAATAAAAATGTATAAAGTAAAAATACAGGCCTCGAAAAAGAAACATCTAAAGAGAGCCTCGCCAGCTATACTACGGACGGCCTTGGCTAAGTTTCTTACAATCCGACAAGGCCTTGCTAACACATCATACTGAAATCTATAAACCATCATACACTCCCCAGCTCGGTGCCACTGTAGGTAAGATTTTAAAGTCATGTACGACACGCCGATGTTATGTCTTGATCGGGCTTATAGACCGATGTTGCTACTTGCATCAACCCCAGGATGCTTGAAAACAAATTGGCATGACTATATTTACCGTCTGCATTTTTATATAAACAATCATCATCCAGTCCCGTGGAGCCAATAAAACCCTTATCCAACCACCACGTCATGGGTACATGCGTTTGTTCTTTCGGTGCGATTGAGTAAGGCAATCCATGTAAATAAACACCATTTTCACCTAACGACTCACCGTGATCAGCCACATACAACATGGCAGCCGAATATTGAGACTGATATTTTAAGGCGGCAATCAGACTATCTAAGACACTATCGGTGTAAAGAACGCCATTGTCATATGCATTTACAATCTCATTTTTTTGGCACTTGTTTAAATCAGCAGTTTTACATACCGGGACAAACCTGCTAAAAGCCTCAGGATAACGCTGGTAATAACTAGGGCCATGATTGCCTAACTGGTGCAAGACAATGACTTTGTCATCGTTAGAACCCGAAGTTTTCTTCAACTCATCTTTTAAACGCTCGGCAAGAGCCTCATCATAGCAGCGGCCCGATGCACAAAGACCAGGAAAACCCTGCTGGGACAGTGTCTCATTTTTAACGCCTTCGCAGACTCCTTTGCATCCCGATTGGTTATCAATCCATTCCACATCGATACCGGCATGCTTTAACACATCAAGAAGTGACTCATGACTTTTAATATAGCGCTCGTCATAGTCATCGTGACCAAGCGGAGAGAACATGCAAGGTAAAGAAACTGCCGTGCTTGTGCCACAAGATGTTACATGAGGAAAATTGATCACGTTGCGATCATTCAACTTCGGTGTTGTCTGCCTCTCATAGCCATTGAGACCCCAATTGGCAGCCCGCATCGTCTCCCCGACCACAATGACGAGCAGCTTAGGCTTGCTATTGCCATTCGATGCCGCGTCTGCCAGTTTCGCATCGCTCTCAAGCGGAATTTTCTTATCAGGCAGAGGAGCTTGTGCAGGAGCTAAAGCTTGAACAGCAGAGACTATCGCGTTACCCGGAGTGACCAAGAAACGCAGCTCATGATGCGTCCTCATCAACGCCGACACGCTTTGAAATGTCAGTAAAATGAAGCCGCTCAATACCAGGGTGCTTGCTAGCACCACCACTGCGCGTCTCAAAACAGACCTCAAAAGGCTCTCTCTTTTTATACGCACCCAGATAACAAACAGTGAAGGAATAGCGGCATAAACAATCATGTATCCAAGGAACCCCCAAGTAAACAGCTCACCAGCTTCCTTGGTATCCGTCTGCAGAACGTTGTTCACCATATCGGTATTGAAGTATACGCCATAACGGCTTGTATAAAAGTTAACGGCCGCTGCCAAACATATTATGGCGACAAGAAAAGGTTTCGCCAGCCAACGATTCACTAAAAAGACAAATACAAAAAACTGCAAAAAAGTAAGAACAACCCCATACTCGAGCAAAAGCAACCAGTCCATTATTCCTACTGGAGAGATATAATCAAAAACCTCATCCCAAAAAGGCGTATTATAAAACAATGTAGCACCAAGGCTCACCAAAAAGGTCAGGAAGTCCGTCGTCAAAACCGGACGCAGGAAGCTCAGCCTTGAAAATAAATTATACATAAACGACCTCACCTCAAGAATTAACAAGATCACCAACAGCGACTTTTCGATTTTTAATTAAACCAAAAAACAGATACGCCAATATTCGGGAAACACTAAAACTAATCATCAATGTCCACAAATCATGCGACAAAAAATGAGCCCCACGAACTTGCTGATCAATACCAAAAAGAAGGCCCATAGACATAGCCCCCCCTGCACCTAAACGTCTCCACTTAGAAGAGACAAAGAGGTAGTCGAAAAAGAAGTACAAGGCAATCCAGGCATAACCCGCACTAGCATGCCCGGCAGGAAAGCATGCAATATCTGGAAACTTAGAAGGCCACTCTTGGAAAAAACCAACGTAAGGAATATTCCCTCCGTAGCGTACTAAATCCCAAGGACATGCCACATTAATGCTGTTCTTTATAGAAGAAACTATTAATGCGGAAAGTGCAACTGATACAAAGAGATACACCAAAGGACGACGCAGACTTTTCATTGCCCCCACAAAGAAGGTTGCAACAATTGCCACCAAGACCACTACACCTATAGATATACTAAAGCGTTTCCCTATATCATGCAGAACATACTTAGTCAGCCAGAAATCCGATAACGTCCAATCCCCTCCCTCCATCGTGTAAACGGCATCAGCCGTCCTAAAATCTAATTCAAAATAAGCTATTGCAATAATTAACAGGGTGAATAAAACCCACATCTTCAACAAGGGCACCCAAGGTGATTCACTGTATTTTAAAAAAGTTCTGGGGAGCATGTGCACATCAACTTTATATATAACAAGGATACTTCATGATGTCACCCCACTTCTTAAGTCATGCTTACGCGCAACAAATAAATTCATCAAAAGGCTTAAGAATACCTTAAGAAAAAATATTTATAATCAAGACAAAGCCACTACTTTATATATGCAATCATGCGACCAAAAACACTATCAGTCATCATTCCTGCAAAAGATGAAGTTGAAAACTTACCAACGTTGCTTGATGAAATTGATCAGGCACTTGTTTCAATTGAACACGAAATCATCGTTATCGATGATGGCTCTATAGATGACACCCAAAATTGGCTTGCAAATGAAGCCAGGAAAAATCCACGGCTACGCGCATACCGCCACCACAAAAGCTCCGGACAAAGCACGTCTATCTGGCAAGCGGCAAGGCTAGCGGAAGGGGATTGGTTGGCGACTATCGATGCCGATGGACAAAACGACCCGGCAGACATACCTATCCTTTATCAATATGCGAGCACTAACACAGTCACGGTAATTGCTGGGCACCGCAATAAAAGACGTGATATTTGGCATAAGAGGTTTTCTTCAAAAATCGCCAACCGTATCAGGAGCAAACTACTGAATGATTCAACACCCGACACCGGGTGTGGCCTTAAATTAATAAACAAAAATGCGTTTCTTAAACTGCCATATTTTAACCATATGCACCGCTTTATACCTGCGCTTATTCAAGCGCAGGGAGGGACCTGTATTTCTATGAATGTAAACCACCGAGAACGTCAAAACGGACACTCACATTATGGTTTACATGACAGACTTTGGGCAGGGATTATAGATATTCTCGGTGTTATGTGGTTGCGCCGCCGATCACGACTACCGGCAAATTTAATGCCGCTGGTGGATTCATACCCTACTGACAACGACTCCGGCAAACATGTTTAAACCCGACTTAATCTGGATGATTATTGGATTTCTTGGACAAGGCTTTTTTTCGGCCCGTTTCTTGGTCCAGTGGATTGCAAGTGAGAAGGCGCGACGCAGTATCGTGCCCAACGCGTTTTGGATATTAAGCCTAGGCGGAGGCGCCACGCTTTTTGCTTATGCAATTTATCGACAAGATCCCGTATTTATCGTTGGTCAGGGAGCAGGGCTTTTTATCTACATGCGTAATATGATCTTAATTCGTAATGAAACACATCGAAAATCAACGAAAAGTGAATAGCTTTATGCGTTTCTTGCCCTTGCCAATGACGATGGCCCGGCATAATCGGTTTTTTTGGTGCCTTTTTCTTCTTGGTAGTTTTGTAATTTTAGCGATTGGGCTGGGGCTACGTGATCCATGGCCAGCAGATGAACCACGCTTTGCACTCAATGCGCTTGAAATGCTTAAGACAGGTCAGTTTTGGTTTCCTCATCGCGCCGGCGAAATTTATCCAGACAAACCCCCTATTTTCATGTGGGCAATGGCAATAGGTATTGCTCTAACTGGCTCGGTCCGTTGGGGATTCATGCTCCCGTCTCTACTTGCTGCTTTCGGAACTCTCTTTTTAGTAGCAGATTTAACGAAAAGACTCTACGGTATACGCATCGCACTATTAGCCGGCGTTGCCCTGTTGAGCACGTTCCAATTTGCTCTTCAAGCTCGGACGGCACAAATAGATATGTCTCTCACTTTTTTTACTACGTTAGGGGCTTACGGGTTTCTACGCTATTCATTAATTGACGCCAAGAATATCTGGTGGTATGTCAGTTGGATCGCAATGGGCATCGGTATATTGACCAAGGGGGTAGGCTTTCTGCCCTTGGCGTTAATACCCGGCTGGATATTATTCTATAAACAAGGAGTAGTGCATCACCCTGCATGGAAACAGTATATAAAGGGTTTTTCATTACTTATCTTGACGGTTAGCTTGTGGGTCGTGCCCATGGTCTTGATCGCCACATTTGGAGACGATTCAAGTCTCACAGCTTATCGGGATAATATCCTTTTCAAACAGACGGGCGAAAGATATGCCAATTCATGGCATCACTTGAACCCTTGGTATTACTATCTAGCCAGTGTCATTCCTTGGGCATGGCTACCTCTAATACTGGCCTTCCCATGGCTTATTAAACACTGGCAGCGTCGATTGAGAAGACGCGATGCTAAGATTTGGATGCCTTTAAGCGCAATATTGCTGATCCTTCTGTTTTTTTCGTTGTCGCCAGGCAAACGAGGCGTTTATATATTGCCTACAATCCCATTGTTAATATGGGCGGTCGCGCCGTCCATACCCGGCCTATTGCAACAAAAGGGTCTCAATTATCTGGCAACATTTACTATCATTGCCATTTCAGGCACTTTACTAACTGCAGGAGTCTTAGGTGGTTATGGAGTCAGTAGCCTAAACGAATTATCGCAGCACTATGGAGTAGTGCCTTGGAATTGGTGGATGACGATTGGTGCGCTGTCTATCCCCCTCATCCTCTGGTTAAAACCGCACCGTGGAATGTTGATATTTGTAATATGGATGCTGGCCTTCTGGGTTTCATGGTCTACATGGGGCTATGTACTAATGAATACGGCCAGGTCGCCTCACGATATGATGCAAAATGTTCAGCGCATAACAGGAAAAAACGCTTCATTGGCGCTCCCGGATTTCGATGAAGAATTTGTGCTACAAGCACAACAACCCGTCGTGCAATTCGGCTTTAAAACCCCATTAGAAAAACAATTACAACGTGCTTACGCATGGGTTAAACAGTCTCCCGATGAGCGTTGGATATTAACACGAGCAGATCAGGCAAAAGGGGAAGCTTGTATCGATCAATCCGAAAAGCATGATCTGGGTATTCAGAACAGTGATCATTGGTGGCTTCTTCCCGGAAGCGCTTTTTCTCAGTGCCCAGGAAATAAAAAATCTGCGCCGCTATACGAAGCTCCCACGACAAAATAGTCATCACCACCCTAAAATCCCGTCAAAGAGAGGCTTTAAGCCTCTCTTAACATTATAGAAACAAAACCCCTTAACACCTCCAACCTGAGCTTTAAAATGAAAAAGACAATCGCTGTATCTGGCAATTCATCAAGATCACCAAGATCTTTCTTGATACTTTCAGCAACATGCTTTTCACTCTTCTTGATACTATCATTGATAGTTAAAACTACTAATTGGTTTACTGGAATAAATGGAACCATACACAACCTCTTTGCACAGCACCAGAGTTCTTTTCTATTCAACTTCATGCTAAGCATAACTGAACTTGGTGATGGCATCGTAGTGGGCATAATATCCTCAGCAATAGTAATATCCATGCTCGTAAGGAAAGAAAAAGCACCCGCTATACTTTTAGCCTTAACCATGACCAGCATATCTTTAACGGTTCCTCTACTGAAGTTTTTAATACATGAAAGTCGCCCAATGGTGGGGCTGTATGAAAACTGGGAGACTTTTTCTTTTCCGAGTGGTCACACCACATTAAACATAACGCTCTACTTGTGCATCCTCCTCCTATTTACTCATCACTTTAATGTTAAACACAGAATATTGACTGGCCTCACCATCTTTTCATTACTGTTCCTTATATGCTTTTCTAGAGTTTATCTGAATGCGCACTGGTTAACTGATATTGTCGGCGGGGTGTTTTTAGGGACAGGATGGGCTTGCCTTTTTTTCTATCTATTTTTGCACCAATTTTCTCAGCACCAAACCAATAAAAGCTCTTCCATTTACTTCGCAATACTTATTGCAAGCATTTTAACAGTATGGCCGCTTCACTCCTTTAAAGTCTTTCAAAGTGACGTAACAAGGTACACTTCAAACGACCACTAGATGACTGAAATCACTTCATTAAAATATTAAACCAGACCCAAACAACAAGCAAAAATGTCATAAAAACCGATGCTGACCCAAGATCCTTGGCTCGGCCGCTTAATGTATGCCATTGCGTTCCCACGCGATCCACAACAGCTTCAATAGCTGAATTTATAAGCTCCACTACCAATAGCAAGATGAGAGATGCCCCCATCATCGCTTTTTCTATAGGCAAGTAATCCCCAAAGGTAGGAATTGGCATCAACAATGCAAGGACCACTAATTCTTGACGAAATGCCGACTCATGCACCCAGGCAGCACTCAAGCCTTTTAGAGAACAAAAAAGAGCTTTATTTAAACGTACGAGACCTGTTCCATTCCATTTATCTAGATCAGCCATTTTGTCAACACGTCCAAATTTACAAAGAAGCTAGTAGGATAGACTCGATACCTTAAGGGCTGATTAAGTCTCTCCGCTTGATCATGGCTCCTGATACAAAACGTTCTCTATCAGTCGCGCCGATAATCGTCATCGAGGCGCACGATATCGTCCTCACCGAGATAGGCGCCGCTTTGCACTTCGATGAGTTCCAATTCGATGCGGCCGGGATTTTCCAGACGATGTGCGATGCCCAGTGGGATGTATGCGGACTGGTTTTCACCCAACAGGAAGATCTCGTCTCCCCGGGTGACACGTGCCGTGCCCGAGACAACGATCCAGTGCTCGGCGCGATGATGATGGCGCTGCAACGATAGGCGGGCGCCAGGATGTACGCGAATATGCTTGACCTGAAAGCGTGCGCCCTGCTCGACGCATTCGTAACTGCCCCACGGGCGATAGGCACGCCGATGGGCGATACCTTCCTGACGCCCGAGCGATTGCAGACGCGCGACCAGGGTTTTGACCTCTTGGACGCGGTGGCGATCCCCTACCAGCACGGCGTCAGCGGTTTCGACGACGACCAGATCCGAGATCCCGAGCGTCGCGACCAGGCGCGACTGCGACTGTACCCAGGCGTCTCGCGTGTCTTCCGCGATGACGTCGCCGCGCAGCAGGTTGCCGTCATCGTCTTTCGACGCAACGTCCCACAATGCTTGGTAGGAACCAACATCCGACCATCCCGCCGCCAGAGGGACGACGACACCGGCTCGGGTATGTTCCATGACGGCGTAGTCGATGGATTCGGCATCGCATTCGGCGAATGCGCCCGCCTCGGGACGTAGAAAATCGAGGTCTGCGCCGCGTCCGGCCCATGCCTTCTCCACCGAGGCATGCATGGCCGGGCGCCAATGTCTCAGCTCTTCGAGGTAACGATCACCGCGCAACAAGAACATGCCGCTGTTCCAGAGATGATGGCCGTCATGCGCAAATTCATGCGCGCGGGCGGCATCCGGTTTCTCCACGAAACGTACAAGCGGTTGCAAGCCCGCCGTGACATCGGCGACCTCCAGATAGCCATAGCCGGTTTCTGCTCGCGTCGGCACGATGCCAAACGTCACCAAGTCACCTCGCCCCGCCGCCGGCAGCGCCGTCTTCACTACTTCGTGGAACGCCGCCACCTCTTCGAGGTGGTGGTCGGAAGGCAATACCAACAGAGGCGCGTCACGGTTCGCGCTGTCTTCACGTGCCTGCTGGCAAAGCGCCGCCATGGCGATAGCCGGTGCGGTGTCGCGCCCCTCGGGTTCGAGCACGATATCCGCCTCACAGTCGATTTCACGCAACTGCTCGGCGACCAAAAAACGATGGGCATCCGCGCAGACAACGATGGGACAAGCCACGTCGAGCCCCTCCAAGCGCAAAAGCGTCGCTTGCAGCAGGCTCCGCTCGCCAAGCAGCGCCAGGAATTGCTTGGGCGTATCGCGACGCGATAGCGGCCACAGACGCGTTCCATTACCGCCAGCGAGAATCACAGGCGTCAGCATGGCATCTTCCTCATCCGGGGATATCTCTGAGCGTACGTTAACCAGCCGCCACGGCAGGCGCCAGTCCTGTCATGACATCGCCTTGACAACCTTCCCCCGCTTCCCGAGGATTAGCGCCTTGTTTTCCGAACGAGGCGGATCGCCACTCATGCCGTTGTATCGTGTCTCGCTCAATGGCGTTGCGCGCTGGTATTACATGCGCACACGCTTTGCGTTTACTTCCCGCCTCATGTTGTCGCAACCCGGCACGACACGACAAATGGAAGCGGTGGGCAGCAGTCGCTTCTTTCTCGATGCGGCGTCGAATACGCTATTCAAACTGGTAGCCGACAAATACACGGTGCGGCGCCACCCCATCAAGTGGTGGATTCGCGACATCCTGGAGAAACGCCTGCTGGGCGGTTTCGATGCGCTCAAGGAATGGCGAGCCAATGCCTGCATCCGCTTACCGGGATCGCTGAATTTCGCCGAGATATCGCTCTTGATCCAGAACCACAGGTTGGGGAATGTCAGATGTCGAGTGATCTTGTCGCAAGAACATGACAGCACGACATCCGGACCGAAAGTGCTTAATGCGCGTGCGATACGTTTGGCTTGCCACTTTTCCACCCATATGGAGGAGAATAGCTTGCTGAAGCGATTGATAACTCCGAGATTCTCGATCTCCAATCCTTCCGGCAGGCGGTGCTCGATCTTGTCGCGCAGGATGAAGACCTTGACGACGTGGCCGCGCTGGCGAAGACCGTCGGCCGTATAAAGCAGCGATTTTTCTGCGCCGCCGCCGTATAGATCGGCAATGACGAAGGCAAAGCGTTTGGGCGTTGGCATGAATGTCTTCCCTGGTGGGGGCTAATCCCTATAGCGCGAGTTGGCGAATCAAATACGCTTCGGCGAATGCTCGGTAGCGCTCGCCTTGCAATTTCGTGGGGCTAAGCATGGCCACAATGGTCTGGCGGCGTTGGCGGGCATCTTGAGGCAGACGTTTGACGTGGGTGTCGATCCAGACGATCTCGCCAGCGTCATCGAGCAGCAAGTTGCCATAATGAAAATCGCGATGATAGTAGCCGTGACGAATCAGGGCCACGGCGTCGTCACAGACGCGTTGCAGGAACGCCAAGCGTGCTTCTTCTTCCTGGCGGCGAAAGTAATCCGCACCGGACTCGCCCCGGTCGAGATGTTCCATGGCCAGCAGTGACCCCAACGGATTGAAGGGGTTGAGGGCCACGCCGACTCCACGGCATTCGATGGCGCGCAGTCCGGCCCAGCGCACCAAAGCCTTCAACAAGGTGCATCGCTTCTATAGTGGACGCAACGTCGTCGCTGTCTCACAGGGCGTCAAGGATAACTTGCTCAACGTCATCGGCCTCCAACCCGCCGAGATTCGCGCTATCTACAATCCTTACGAGCGAGAGCCCTTCCTGCGCATGGCCGAGGAATCGGCGCCAGTGCCGGACGGCGAGTACCTGATCAATGTCGGCACGTTTGAAGCCCGCAAGCGCCATGACCGCTTGCTGCGCGCCTATAAAACCAGCGGCGTGACGACCCCGCTGGTCCTGTTGGGCAAGGGTAAGGGCGATGAAGAAGCCAATCTTCGCGCGATGATAGAAGACATGGGACTCGCCGAACGCGTTATCCTGCCGGGCTATCAAACCAACCCCTACCCGTTCATTCGCAACGCCAAGGCCTTGATCCTGACCTCGGACGCCGAAGGGCTACCACGCGCGCTCATCGAATCGCTGCTGCTGGGAACGCCCGTGGTCAGCGTCGACTGTCCCTCCGGTCCGCGCGAAATACTCTCGGGAGAACTCGCCGCTTTCTTGGTCCCGCTTGAAGACGAAACGGCGCTGGCCGACGCCATCGCCCGCATGGATGCCGCGCCCATCACCGTCACCGAAGCGCACTACCGCCCCTTCCTCAAGGAGACCGTGCTGCCGCAGTTCGAAGCCTTGGCGAAGTAACGATACGCCTTACACAATTGAGCTCGCGTCCTGAAGAAATACCTTGAACGCCTGCCATAACGGGCTGCGATAACGCTCAGGATGCCACAATAACGAGAAGTCACGGACCAGATGTAGTGGAGTCTCCAGTGCGACGAGTTCGCCGCGTTCGAGTTCGCCCGCCACACTGAGCCTCGACAAACAACCAAGGCCGAGGCCAGCCCGCACGGCCTGCTTGATGGCCTCATGTTGGTCGAGTTCCATGCGTACCCGCAAGCGCGCTACATGAGGCCGAATCGCCGCTTCGAAGATCGCGCGAGACCCCGAACCACCCTCTCTCAAGATCCATTCGGCGGCCTGCAGATCCTCAGGCGACAACCGCGACTGAGCAGCGAAACGCTGTGTCGGCGCACAGACAATCACCATCTCGTCGCGACACCAGAACTCACTGGACAGACGCGGTTCCGTACACTGCCCTTCCACCAGGCCGAGGTCGGCGTCGTATTGCAATAAGTCGTCGATCACGCCTTGCGTATTACGCAGCCGTAGTTGGAGGTCCGTCTCCGGATGAGACTCGCTAAAGCTACCCGCCAGCTGCGGCAACAGATAAGTACCCACGGTGGCACTAGCCGACACTTGCAAACGCCCGCGTAATGCCCCTTGCGGCTCACGCGCCGTTTCCACCAGTACCGTTAACCCTTCTAACAACTGCTCAGCCTGTGGTAATAACCGCCGGCCGGCATCGTTGAGCACCAGACGACGCCCGAGACGCTCGAACAGCGCTACGTCAAGCTGGTACTCAAGATCGCTCAATGCCTGACTGCTCGCCGACTGTGAAAGATGCAGGCGCTGAGAGGCGGCACTCACAGAACCAGCGCGTGCCACATTCACAAATACATCGAGTTGGCGGAACGTTACCTTGGATGTCATATCGAATTTACTTAAATGGCATATCGTTATTACTCGATATTAGGTTACACGATGCACGCTTACCCTGTCCTCCTCATCGGCATTCGAGAGGAAACATCATGTGGCAGGGGCTAAGTGTATGCATCGCTTTGACGCTAGGCGGGTTCGCCATGGCTAGATTGCCAGGCATCGCCTCGAGCGGTGTCAGTCCGCTAGTGTTCACCTTATTGCTAGGACTGATGGTAGGTAATTTACCCCTGGCGCGACGCTTGTCTGGCGTGGCACCAGGACTCCAGTTCGCTACCCGCCATCTATTACGTGCCGGCATCGTATTATTCGGCTTTTCACTGACCTTGCAGCAGATCGTGGGGCTAGGGCCAGCCATCATCGCGCTTGATGTCCTTGTGGTAAGCGTCGTTTTGGTGACTGGCTATCTGATCGGCACGCAAATACTAAAGCTCGACCGCGACACCGCCTTACTGACAAGCGCCGGTAGCGCGATCTGCGGAGCCGCCGCAATCCTGGCTACCGAAAGCATGATTCGTGCTCGTCCCGCCGCTACATCAATGGCGGTGGCTACCGTCGTACTGTTCGGTTCGCTATCGATTCTAGTCTATCCGCTGATCTACCCTCTTACGCAGATGCACGAGGGCCTATTTGGCATCTATATTGGCGCCACCGTACACGAAGTCGCCCAGGTGGTAGCCGTCGGCGATGCAATCGGGCCCGAAGCGCTAACCAACGCAGTGATCGTCAAGCTGGTACGCGTCATGCTACTAGTACCCTTTCTGCTAGTGATCGGGCAGTGGTGGCATCGCCGTCAGGTTCGCGACGGTGAATTCCCGGCAACCCGAGGTTCGCTCGTCATTCCTTGGTTCGCCTTCGGCTTTCTCGCCATGGTAGTCCTCAATAGCATCGTGGCTCTGCCCGCTCCCTTGCATCAGGGGCTCGTGACGAGCGGGCAAATCACCCTAGCGATGGCCATGGCCGCACTGGGATATGAAACACGATTAGAGAAACTCCGCGCTCTGGGAATCAAACCCTTCCTGCTGGCATTAATGATGTTCGTGCTCCTGTTGATCGGCGGCGGGTTGATAACACCTTGGCTCATGCGCTGAATCCGCAACGCAAAACGGCGCCTCAAGAGGCGCCGTTTGCATATCTCACTGACTCGTATATTGCACTGATCCGGTCACGCCGACTGGAGTGAGTCTCCCCGACCTACGGCGAAGTAAAGCAAGCCCGCGCGCTTGACCGCCTGCGGGTCGAACAGATTACGCCCATCGATCACCACCGGCATGCGCAGCGTCTCTTTGAGCCAGCCGAAATCGATGCTACGAAATGTCTTCCACTCGGTGCAGATCACCAAGGCGTCGGCTCCTTCCACGGCTTGCTCGCGATTCTCGACAAGGGCGAGGTCGTCGCGCTGACCGTAAATCCGGCGGCACTCGTTCATGGCTTCCGGATCGAAAGCTTGAACGCGTGCCCCCGCCGCCCATAGCGACTCCATCAAGGCACGACTGGGCGCTTCGCGCATATCGTCGGTATTCGGCTTGAAGGCCAGTCCCCACACGGCGACCGTCTTGCCCGTTAGATCACCATCGAAGGCCTGGGAAAGCTTAGCGAAGAGCGTGGCTTTCTGGCGCTGGTTGACACCTTCCACGGCCTCGAGCAGTTCGGCGCGATACCCGATCTCACCGGCGGTTCTCGCCAACGCCTGTACGTCCTTGGGGAAGCACGAACCGCCATAACCGCAACCGGGATAGATGAAGTGATAGCCGATGCGAGGGTCGCTGCCGATGCCGCGACGGATCTGCTCGATATCGGCACCCAGGCGCTCGGCAAGATTGGCGATCTCGTTCATGAAGCTGATCTTGGTGGCCAGCATGGCGTTGGCGGCGTACTTGGTCAGCTCGGCGCTACGGATATCCATGAACATCAACTTTTCATGGTGGCGGTTATAAGGACCGTAGCACTCGCGCATGATATCGCGTACACGTTCGGCATCGGTACCGACGATGATCCGCGCGCCATGGGTGAAGTCCTCGATGGCAGCGCCTTCCTTGAGGAATTCCGGGTTGGAGCAGACATCGACGGTGAGCGCAGCGCCCCGCGCGTCGAGCTCGCCCTGTACGGCACCGCGCACCTTGTCCGCCGTCCCCACTGGCACGGTCGACTTGTCGACGACGACCTTGTCGTCGCGCATGTATTGGCCGATGCTGCGCGCCACGGTCAGCACATATTGCAGATCGGCACTACCGTCTTCGTCGGGTGGCGTACCCACGGCGATGAACTGCAGCGGTGCGAAATCGACGGCGAACGCCACATCGGTGGTGAAACGCAGGCGTCCTTCCTCGACATTGCGACGCACCATGGCGTCGAGTCCCGGCTCGTAGATGGGGATCTCGCCGCGTTCGAGGCGCGCGATCTTGTCGGCATCGACGTCCATGCACATGACCTCGTGCCCCACGTCCGCCAGGCAGGTTCCGGTGACCAGGCCCACGTATCCCGTGCCGAAGATACTGATCTTCATCGTGTGTTGTCCTTTACGTGTCATGTCATCAAAAAAAGCGTGGGCGTCAAGCCCGAGTGGGCATCAAACGTGATAGAACGCGCGATACCAGTCGACGAAGCGTGCCACGCCTTCCTCGACGCCGACCGTCGGACGGTAATCGACCGCGTCGAAAAGGGCCTCGGTATCCGCCCAGGTACGCGGCACGTCACCCGGCTGCATGGGTTGATAATCGCATTGCGCGGTGCGCCCGGTCACGCGCTCCAGGGCGCGCACGAAATCCATCAATGCCACGGGGCTCCCATGGCCAATATTATAGAGTGCGAACGGCGCGGTACTTTGATCCGGCGCCGTCGCTTGCCGTTCGGTATCGGCCTGGGGAATTACGTCCTGAATGCGGACCACGCCCTCGACGATATCGTCGATATAGGTGAAATCCCGCGATAGATCGCCGTGGTTGAAGATCGGCAGCGGTTCGCCGGCAAGAATCGCCCGAGTAAACTTGAACATCGCCATGTCCGGGCGTCCCCACGGACCATAAACGGTGAAGAAGCGAAGCCCCGTGGAGGGAATGCCGTACAAGTGGGCGTAGCTGTGCGTCATCAGCTCATTGGACTTCTTGGTCGCGGCGTAGAGGCTGATGGGGTGATCCACGGCGTCGGCGGTCGAGAACGGCACATGCGCATTCTGTCCGTATACCGAGCTCGACGAGGCATAGATCAGATGCGGCACTTGCTGATGGCGGCAGCCTTCCAGCACGTTGAGGTGGCCGACGAGATTGGCCTGCGCGTAGACATGCGGGTTGTCGAGCGAGTAGCGCACGCCGGCCTGCGCGGCGAGATGAATCACTCGCTCGAAGCGCTCACCGGCGAAGAGCGCTTGCATGGCCGCCTGATCGGCAAGATCGATGCACTCGAAGCGCACATTGGGATACGCGGCCAGATCGTCGAGGCGCGCCTGCTTGAGCGCCACGTCGTAGTAATCGTTTAGATTGTCGATGCCGACGATGGTGTGGCCATCGGCCGCCAGGCGCTTGGCCACGGCATGACCGATGAACCCGGCCATGCCCGTAATCAGAATATTCATGGGGTTACCGGTCTCTCCTGTGATGGCGCGCACTATAGCATGGCGCTTGGGGCGCGCCGATCCATGCATCGCGCTTCATTGACGAGGCGCAAGCCAGGCGACGATACCCACGAACAAGAGCATCAAGGCAAGCAATGAAATACCGTCGAGCACGTTTTCCAGCGACGGCAAGCGCGGATCGTTCGCAGCCACCTGATGCGCATTGTGCATGCCCTGCAACGCCAACTGCCCCACGGCCGCAATCAACGTCAGCATCATGCCCAACGGCAGGCTGGCACGCAGCCACGTCGGCAAGCGCAGGAACGACAATCGAGGCCGGGAGGGAGACGACTTCTGCGTCTTGGCGCTGGCCCGAGAAGACCCTTTGCGTGAGGCGGCATTGGAACGCTTGGACGCAGCATTCTTGTCACGTGACTTCCCGCGTGGCTTAGAAGACGAGGCACGCCGCCCCATCCAGCGATAAACCAGCATGGTGAAAGCAGCCGTCAACGCCACCGCAGAAATCAGGATGGAAAGAAATAAAGAAAGCGAGGCCATGGCATCCCGTTATCTTTCGAAGAGGAATAGCGACAAGGATACCAGCGATGGCCTCGCGGTTCAGGCACCGCGTGGGCCGATGCCTGCGTCTCAACGCATCGAATCAGGCGCTGTCTGCAAAGTCGGCGAGCGAAGGTCAGACAAGGCAAAAATCGGCGAAAGGGCGGAGTTTACGCGTTGTAAATGAGCACCTTGAGCCGATTTTTAACGCCGTATGGGCAAGCGCAGACACTTTTCAGATAGTGCCTAGGGCATCAACTGCCCGCCATTGACCTCGACGATCTGGCCGGTGACATAACCGCTCAAGGCATCGGTGGCCAGGAACAAGAACGCCCCCACGCACTCCTCGGGTGTGCCGAGCCGTCCCATGGGAATACCGCCACGCATGGTCTCGAGCTGAGCGTCGCTGCTGTGTCGGTCGTGGAACGGCGTGACGATGACCCCGGGCGCGACGGCATTGACGCGAATATTGTCCGCCGCGAGTTCCTTGGCCATGCCCCGTGTGAACGAACTCACGAACGCCTTGGCCGACGCATACAACGACGCGCCGGGACCACCGCCATTGCGTGCCGCCACCGAGGTGGTGTTAATGATCTTGCCGCCCTCGCCCTGGCGGCGGAAATGCGCGATGGCCGCGCGCGTCGCCAGCGTCACCGAGCGGACGTTGAGATCCATGACCCGCGCGTAATGCTCGGCCTCGATATCACCCGCCGGTACGCGTCCCAGCATGTCGCCGGCGTTATTGATCAAAATGTCCAGACCGCCCAATTGCGCGACGGCCCGATCGACGACGGCGACCGCTCCTTCGGCGGTACTGACATCCTGTTGCAGTGTGAACGCCTTGCCGCCATCGCGTTCGATCGCCTCGGCCACTTGTCGCGCTGGGGCTTCGCTGGCGTTGTAGTGAACGGCGATATGCGCGCCGAGCGCACCGAAACGCTGAGCAACGGCGGCCCCGATCCCTGTGCTCGCCCCCGTGACCAGCACACGCTTACCCTGCAATTCATCGAACATCGTGATCTCCTTGAACGCTAGAACGTGCCATGCACGCGCTGTCATACATCACACAGATTGTCCGTCTAGGATTTCAGATCGTCGCGTCCCCGGGCATTAGACTTAGGTGTCGGTCGTGACATCCGCCGGTAACAGCGCCTCACTGGCCAACTGCCGCAGATGAGCGATCAACTCGTCGGCGGCCACGGAGTGTGGCTCTTGACGACGCGTAATGATGCCGTAGTAGTCCAGCGGCTTGCCGATCACACGTTCGAGCACGACGTATTGCCCGCCCGCCAGCGGTCGTCGCATCACCGAACGCGGCAATACCGCCAGCATGTCCGAGGATTGCAGCAATTGCAGGGTTGCCTGAATCGAAGTGGTTTCGACCACATTGGCCGGCGTGGCGATGCCCTCTTCCGCCAGGGCCGACTCGAATACGCCACGCATGGGGCTCGACAACGGATGCAGTATCCACGGCCAGTGGCTCAGTTCGTCCAATCCCGGGGCGTGACCAAGTCGCGTCAAAGGATGATCGCGACGCACCACGACCCGCAGCGGTTCATCCAGCAACGGCTCGAAATCGAACAAATTGTGCTGACTGACATGCGTCAAACGTCCGATGACGACATCGAGGCGCTTGTGCTCGAGTTCGAGCAACAAGCGATCGCTGGTTTGCTCCTGTAGGCTTACCGATAAGCGTGGCCGATCACGTTTGAGCCGTGCAATCGCCGCCGGCAGGATTTCCGGCGCGGCAGCGGCGATGGCGCCGATCAGCAGTTGGCCATAGCCCCCTTCACGCAGATCATTGATGTCATCCACCAGACGTTCCATGTCATTGAGCAGGATCCACGCATGGCGAATGACCTGCTCGCCCAGCTCGGTGGGCTGCATGGCCCGCGGCAAGCGTTCGAAAAGCGCGAACCCGAAATAAGTCTCCAGGTCGCGCAACATCTTGCTCGCCGCCGGCTGACTCAGATGCATGACCCGCGCCGTGGCATGCATGTTGCGGCTCTCGGCCAAGGTGGTCAGCAACATCAGATGTTTGAAACGCAACCAGGCACACAGATGTGCATGTGAAAGCTTGCCCGCCGTCATGATCGCCCTTCCTGATAACCAGAACGAATCACAATGCCATAAACTTCGATTGGATTGTGATTTCAATGCGGCCATAGCCTGAGCGAAACGCTAACAACAATTCCCGCCTTGGCAATGCCAAGGTCACAAGGAGTCCGCCATGAGTTCGATCATCAACTACCTCACCAAGATACGCTTCGGCGACGATGCCCTGGACGATCTCGCCGACGAATTGGCACAGCTCGGTGTCGCCACACCCTTGATCGTGACCGATGCCGGGCTCACCGCCAGCGGACTGGTCACACGCGTTCAAGAGGCCATCGGCGGTACACGTCCAGTCCCGGTTTACGACGGCACGCCCGCCAACCCCACCGAGGTCGCCATCGAAGACGCCGTCGCCTGTTTCCGCGAGCATGCTTGCGACGGCATCGTCGCCCTGGGCGGCGGTTCGAGCATCGATCTCGCCAAGGGGGTCGCCCTGCTGGCCAGCCATCCCGCGCCATTGCGGCAATATGCGATGATTGAGGGCGGTGCCGCCCATATCAGCAGCCAGGTGCTGCCATTGGTGGCGATTCCCACCACGGCGGGAACGGGTAGCGAGGTTGGACGCGCCGCCCTGATCAGCATGCGCGATGAACGTAAGCTCGGCTTCCTCTCGCCGCATCTGATTCCCGACGTGGCGATCTGCGATCCACTGCTGACGCTATCGCTACCGGCGCACCTGACCGCCGCCACCGGCATGGACGCCATCGCGCATTGTGTCGAGACGTTCCTCAGTCCGCGCTTCAACCCACCCGCCGATGCCATCGCCCTGGATGGATTGCAACGCGCCACGCGCTATATCCGCACTGCCGTCAACGATGGTAGCAACCTAGAAGCACGCCGAGAGATGTTGATGGCCGCCACGCAAGGCGCTTTGGCGTTCCAGAAAGGTCTCGGCGCGGTGCACTCTCTTTCCCACGCCCTGGGCGGCTTTCACGATCTGAAGCTCCACCACGGCACGCTCAATGCCTTGCTAATGCCCATCGTACTGCGCTTCAACCAGGACCATTGCGGCGACAAGTTCGCCCGGCTACGCGATGCCATGGGGTTAGCCCCCGGCACGGATGTCGTCGAGGCCTTCACCCAGCTCAACATCGACCTGGGCTTGCCCATGCGTTTGAGCGACCTGGGCGTCACGCGCGAACGTCTGGCACCGGTTGCCCAGTGGGCGCTGGAAGACCATTCCACTGCCACCAATCCGCGTGCCCCAACGCATGACGATTTTCAGCGCATGCTCTTGGAGGCGCTATGAAGATCGCTTTTAAAGAAATTTAACTAACTGAAAAAAGAGGAGATTCAACCTACCCGGTAGACCAAAGTCTAGATAAATGAATATTGCGCACAATGTACATTAAGAACTAACTTGAAAGACGCATCCCGTGCACGACAACACTTCATGACACGCCAATAACAAGGATCGATCATGCTCAAACTGCACAATAAAGCCGGACTCGCCAGCATCGCCGTCCTGCTTACCGCCATCGCCGGACCGGCTCTCGCCGACTACCCCGAAAAACCCATCACTATCATCGTACCGTGGGCCGCCGGCGGCGGTACCGATGCCACCGCGCGCACCATCGGCAAGGCGCTGGAAGAAGAACTCGGCGCGACGGTCAACGTCGTCAACCGCACCGGCGGGAGCGGCGTGGTAGGCCACAGCGCCATCGCCCGCGCCAATCCCGACGGTTACACGCTCGGGTTGGTGACGGGTGAGATCAACATGATGCATTGGCAAGGCCTCACCGACCTGACCTATCGGGATTACACGCCCATCGCACAGATCAACTACGACTACGCGGGCGTTCAAGTGGCCGCCGATGGTCCCTTCGATGACCTCGAAGACCTGGTCAAAACCGTAGGCGAACAACCCAAGGGCACTTACACCGCCTCCGGTACCGGCCAAGGGGGCGTCTGGCACCTGGCATTCGCCGGCTTCTTGATGGACCAAGGCATGGAACCCGACCGCGTCACCTGGATTCCCAGCCAAGGCGCGGCGCCCGCCATGACCGAACTCGCCGCCGGCGGCATCGACATCGTGCCCAGCTCAGTGCCCGAAGGCCGTTCGATGATAGAAGCCGGACGTGCCAACAGCCTGGGGATCATGGCACCCGAACGCCTGGATAGTTTCCCCGACGTCCCCACGGTCCAGGAGGCCATCGGCAGCGACTATCAGATCGGCGAATGGCGTGGCATCGCAGGTCCCAAAGGCATGGATCCCGAGATCGTCTCGACGCTGGAAGACGCGCTGGAAGCCGCTTACAACAGCGATACCTACCAAGGGTTCATGGCCAAGCAAGGCTTCGGGACCGAATGGCGCAACGCCGAGGAGTTCGGCCAACTGATGGCGGACATGGACGAGCGCTTCGGCAAGATCGTCGAACAAGTCGGTTTGGCCAAATAGCCGGGAGGCCACGATGAAAGACTTCCTCCTCGGCCTCGCGTTCATGGCAGCGGGCGCTATCGTCTATCTCGTGGCCCAGCAGTTCCCCACCATGCCGAGCCTGCAGTATGGGCCTTCACTGTTTCCCTCCCTCATCGGGGGAGGGTTCATGATTGGCGGTCTGATACTCGCAATCAGTCATGTCGGGGCACTCAAGGGCATCGGACACGGTATGACCTGGCGCATGGAGCGTGAGCAGCTGCGCAACACGCTGCTCTCGCTGCTGCCCGCCCTGGCCATCGTTTTCTATATTCTCACCAGCGAGTGGCTGGGCGCCCTGCTCAGCCTCGCCCTGGTCATGTTCGTATTGATGCTGGCACGGCGCACACCGCCTCTGCTGGCACTTGGCGTTTCCCTCGTCGCGGCGCTGATCGTCGATCTCTTGTTCTCTCGTTACCTGCTCATTCCCCTCCCCGAGGGCCTCATGAGCATCTGGGGGTAAGCCATGGATGCATTTCTGCAAGGCCTGGCGCTGGTCTTCAATTTCCAGACGCTGCTGGTGATCGCCGGCGCGGCCATTTTCGGCGTATTCGTGGGCGCAGTGCCCGGGCTGACCGCCACCATGGCCGTCGCGCTACTGGTGCCCATCACCTTTTACATGGACCCGACGCCCGCCATCGCGGCGATCGTCACTACCTCGGCGATGGCTATTTTTGCCGGCGACATTCCCGGCACCTATCTCAATATTCCCGGTACGCCCGCCTCGGCCGCCTATGTCGGCGAATCGCATCAGCTGGCACGACAAGGGCGCGCGCGCGAAACGCTGGGTACTAACTTGGTGTGCTCGATGTTTGGCGGGCTGTTCGGCACGCTGGTGCTGGTTTTCGTGTCACCTTCGCTCGCCGAGGTCGCGCTCAAGTTCAGCTCGTTCGAGTATTTCTGGCTGGCCCTGCTGGGTCTGAGCTGCTCGATCTTCATTTCCATCGGGTCCAAGACCAAGGCCTTCCTGTCGCTGCTGGTGGGCCTGCTGCTTTCCACCGTCGGGCTCGATATGATGAGCGGTGCCCCACGCTTCACGTTCGGCATCCCGGACTTGATGGCCGGCGTCAATTTCATCCCCGTGATGATCGGCATGTTCGCGCTCAACGAGCTAATGATGTTCTACGGCTCGCGCAACGAGGGCCGCAACGTCCCCGCCGTGCATAAGGACGAGGTCTTCAGCAGCGTTCCCAAGCACCTCAAGCGCTACTGGCGCAACCTGCTTCGCGGGAGCTCGACCGGCACCCTGATCGGCGCGCTGCCCGGCGCCGGTGCCGATATCGCGGCCTGGATTTCCTATGCCATGGGCAAGAGCCGGTCGAAAAACCGGGACGCCTACGGCACCGGCCACATCGAGGGCATCGTCGACGCCAGCTCGGCCAACAATTCCGGCATCAGCGGCGCCTGGGTGCCGGCACTGGTGTTCGGCATTCCCGGCGATTCGATCACCGCCATCGTCATCGGCGTGCTGTACATGAAAGGCATGAACCCCGGGCCGACCATCTTCATGGACGGCGGCGGGCTCATCTATGCCCTATTCATCGTGTTCTTCATCGCCAACTTGATCATGCTGCCCATTGGCTATATCGCCATTCGCTCGGCCAAGGTCTTCATACTGACTCCGCGCAAGATATTGATGCCGATCATTTTATGCTTCTGCATCGTCGGGGCCTTTGCCATCAACAATACGATTACCGATGTCTGGATCATGCTGATCACCGGCTCGGTCGCGTTCATTCTGGCACGCAACGACTTCCCCATGGCCCCAGCCATTCTGGGTCTGGTACTCGGCGGCACGCTGGAGAACAACTTCATGAGCTCGATGCTCAAGAGCAACGGCGACCTGCTCAGCTTCTTCTCGCGCCCGATCAGCGCGAGCCTGGGCGCCATGGTCATCCTGATCTGGTTCCTGCCGTTATTCATTCGTCTCTATCGCCGTTATCGCGGCGCTCCCCAATCCCCGAGGACGCCATGACCACCTACTCCCCTGAACACCTCCATGAGCTCTTGACGGCCCTCTTCGAGGAGGCCGGTGCACATCGAGAGGTCGCCGACATCACCGCCGACGTGCTGGTCGAGGGCGATCTTCTCGGCCACCACACACATGGCATCAAGCTCGCGCACGGTTATCTCAAGGACCTCAAGGCCGGTAAAGCAAGCGGCAACCCCGATGCACTCGAGATGACGGAAAGCAGCCCCGTGGCCGCCGCGATCGATGGGCATTATGTGTTGGGGCCATACCTGGTCAGGCGCGCGCTGGAACATGCACGAAAAGCGGCCGAGGGCTTTGGCATCGGCATCGTCACGCTCAAGCGCTCCCACCACATCGCCTGCCTGGCGGCCTATCTGCGCCCCCTCGTCGAACGCGACCTGGTGCCCATCGTGCTCAGCTCAGACCCCGCAGTGGCGTCAGTCGCCCCCTATGGCGGCGTAACGGCTGTGTACACGCCGAACCCACTGGCGATCGGCATTCCGGGTCGCGACAACCCCATGCTGATCGATGTCAGCATGTCGAGCATCACCAACGGCACCGTCAACAAGACACGCGCCGCAGGCGGCAAGCTCGCGCACCCGGCCATCCTCACCAACCGAGGAACGGCCAGTGACGACCCCGAGGACTTCTTCACCACCCCGCCCGGCAGCATTCTGCCACTCGGGGGGCAAGCCTTCGGCCACAAGGGATTCGCCCTGGGACTGATGGTCGAGGCGCTGACCTCGGCTCTCGGCGGTTTCGGGCGCAAGGACGCTCCCACGCAATGGGGCGCCTCGGCCACGGTGATGGTCATCGATCCAGCGCGCTTCGGCGGCACCGATGCCTTCGTCGAGGAAACCGACTTCCTCACCCAGCGCTGTCTCGATGCCGAGCGCGCCGATCCCGATGTCGCGGTCCGTCTACCCGGCCAATCCGGACTTGCCAAACGTCAGCGGTATCTACGTGAGGGAATTCCCCTGCCCGATGACGTCGTCGACTCGTTACGTCAGGCCGTCGCCGACTCGACGCTAGCGGGCGGCTCATTGAGTCGCACACTGGGGTTATGAAATGACACGAGGTAAGCGCATGCACGACATCAATACCATCGGTGTCATCGGCACTGGCCTCATGGGCGCGCCGATGGCCCGCCGCCTCGCCGAGGCGGGACATCGAGTCCGCGCCTGGAATCGTACGCCCGACAAGACAGAGACACTGCGCGAGCACGGTATCGAAATCGCCCCATCGGCGAACGATACCGCCACCGACGCCGATCTCATCATGGTCATGCTCAGCTCGGGACCGGTATGCGATGACATCTTGCTAGGCGACGACGGCGTGATCGCCCACATGGCACCCGGTGCAATTCTAGTGGTGATGAGTTCGATCCCGGTCGAGACGGCCAGGAGCCAGGCCCAGGCCGCCGAGGCAGCGGGTGTCGGCTATCTGGATGCACCGGTGTCCGGTGGCGAACGTGGCGCCATCGACGGCACGCTAGCGATCATGGTCGGCGGCGAAGCGGCCACCCATGCTCGGGCACGAGCGCTTTTTTCACACCTCGGTCGCGACGTGCACGTCGGCCCCGCGGGGAGTGGCCAACTCGCTAAACTCGCCAATCAGACGATCGTCGCCAACACCATCGCCACCGTGGCCGAAGCCTTGCTGCTCGCCGAACGCGGCGGTGCCGACCCCGGCAAAGTGCGCGAGGCCTTGCTGGGCGGCTTCGCCGACTCGACGATCCTTCAAGTCCACGGCGAACGCATGCTAAAGGAAGATTTCCGTCCCGGCGGACCCGCCAAATGGCAATGGAAGGACACGCAAACCGCCCAAGCGCTCGCGGATGAGCTGTCACTCGAGCTTCCGGTATCCCGTCTGGTGGATGGCTTGTTCGCCGATATGGTCTCGCACGGCGACGGCGATTTGGACCACAGCGCCCTGATCCGCGAGCTGCGCCGGCGCAACGGCGAACGCCCGAGCTGATCGACACCGAGCCCTCACGCTGGGAGCAGGTTGGAGCAAGGGTCTTTCGACAGGATGGCGAAAGTAGCGCCCAGGGAAGGGTTTATAGCGCCCTTGCGAAAACCTGCTCCAGGCGTTTGTTTTGTCGCGCACTCAGGAAGGCGCGACCTCGCGCAGATAGTCCGGCACTTCAATGGCACCGGCCTCGCGGAAGTCGCTGAGGCGCGTCTGCACCTGGGATTCGGAGCGCGCCAAATGTTCTTCGAGAGCGCGCCCTGCATCTTCGCCGCGACGGGCACGCGCTTTTTCGAACACATGGCGGTGTTCGTCGAAGAATGGCGCCACGCTGGGCAATTCGATCGACGAGCCCAATAGGTGCTTGCTGATCAATAGAATCGGGCGTGTGCGACGCAACATGGTCATGATTTCGGCATTGTTACCGCGCATCAGTGCCTCGTGGTGCAGATCGTTCTCGAGGGCATCGAGCAATGCGCTGGGCACCTTGGGGTAATCGCGCGCGGCATCGTCCAAGCGCGTCAGATAACGCTGTATATCCGCGTCGCTCAACGTCTCGGCAGCACGGGTCATCATAAACGGCTCCAACTGACGCCGTGCCTGGTAAAGATCGTGCAAGCGCGTATCGTCCAGCGGCACCACCGTCCAACTGCTGTACTTGACCTTCTCCACCACACCGATGCTCTGCAGATACAGCAGGATACGATGCGTCAGGGTCCGACTCACCGCCAACGAACGCGCCAGTTGCAGTTCATTGAGTTCGAAGCGCCCTTTCATCGAACACAGCACCACGTCGCGCTCTACGCTTTCGGCATGCGCACGCCAGGTATCCGTGCGCTCGATACGCGAAGCGCGAAAATCGCCCTGACCCAACGAGCGGCGCACCGCATCGCCGGGTTGCGTCCCCACTTGGTAGCCGCGCCCTTCGAAGCGACAGATGCGCCCTTCCTCGTGAAGGCGAGCCAACGTCTGGCGTACCGGCGATCGGCTCATTGCGAAATGCTCGGCGAGATGGCCTTCCAGCAGCACCAATCCCGGCTCGAGACGCCCATCCTCGATGGCCTCGCGGACTACCCGATAAAGTTGATCCTTCAACGATCTGGCCATGCGGCTGTCGTACTCCCCCCGATTAGTGCGCGCACGCGCGGTTCGAGTGCCCTTGAACGTGATGGAAATGCAGTGTCCGTCAGGTGATCGCGCCGACCATCCAGGGCACGAACTCATTGCTGCCATAGCCCAGCGACTCGCTAGCACTGGTATCTCCGGACGCAACGGCGACGATCCGTTCGAAGATCGCCTCACCCATTTCCTCCACCGAAACGTCACCGTCGATGATGGCGCCGCAGTTGAGATCCATATCCTCCTGCATGGTCTCATACATGTGCGTGTTGGTGGCCAACTTGAGGCACGGCGCTGGCTTGAAGCCAGAGACCGAGCCACGCCCGGTGGTGAAGCAGACCACGGTCGCCCCCGAGGCGATCTGTCCGGTGACCGAGACCGGGTCATAACCGGGACTATCCATGAAATTGAAGCCCGGCACCTTGAGCGGTTCGGCGTATTCGAGTACATCGTTCAGGCTCGACGAGCCCCCCTTTGCCACCGCGCCCAACGACTTTTCCAGAATCGTCGACAGCCCGCCGGCCTTATTGCCCGGCGAAGGGTTATTATTGAGTTCCGCACCGTTGATCTCGGTGTAGTGCTTCCACCAGGCGATACGTGCCAGCAGCTTACGCGCGACGTCCACATTCACCGCGCGGTCCAGCAACAGATGCTCGGCGCCATAGATCTCCGGCGTTTCGCTCAAGATCGCACTCCCCCCGTGGCGCACGATCAAATCGGCGGCATGTCCCAGCGCCGGATTGGCGGTGATACCCGAGTATCCGTCCGAGCCACCGCATTGCAGCGCCACGCTCAAGTGATGGAGCGGCGCGGGACGTCGCTCATCGCGTTCATGGCTGCGCGCCATGTCCAGCACCTTGTCGCAGGCCATCTGGATGCTGGCGCGCGTGCCGCCGACCTGCTGAATGTTGAAGTAGGCCAGACGCCCGGCCTCTTCCAGCCCCGACTTTTCCACCAGTTGCTTGACCTGGTTGGTCTCGCAGCCCAACCCGATGATTACCACGTGCGCGAAGTTGGGATGCCGCGCATAGCCTGCGATGACGCGCTCGAGAAATGCAAACCCCTCGGACTCGGTATTCATCGCACAGCCCGAACCGTGGGTAATCGGCACCAGCCCATCAAACCCCAATGCCGCGATTTCACCCTCCGCATTGAGCCGTTCAGCAGCGACCTTGGCCACGGTCGCCGAACAATTCACGGTCGACAGAATACCGATGTAGTTGCGCGTGCCCACCTGACCATTGGGGCGGTGATAGCCCATGAAGGTGCGCTCCGAATCACTTACCGGCGTGCGCGGAAAAGGCTCGAAGCCCTCCAGCGCCGTATCGCGCTCGAGCATGGCAAGATTATGAGTATGCACGTGTTCGCCGACGTCGATATCGCGGCTCGCCCGGCCGATGACCTGGCCGTACTTGATGACGTTGTCTCCCTCAGCGAGCGGTGTCAGCGCCACCTTGTGTCCGGCATCGATATTGTGACGTGCCACGCACTCGTCGACGCCGAGCGGCAGGCCTTCCGGCACGGCACGCGTGGCGACCCCCACGTTATCGGTCGCATTGAGTCGGATGACCGACGGTGTCGTATTGATGAGCTGCATGATGGACCTCGGTAACAAGGACACGCCTCGCCGCCACGGTGGGACGCATCGGTTTCGGGACATTGCTTCTAAATCTACTCTCAGACGCCGATCGGAAAACGTCGATTAGACCAACGTCACAATATTGAATATTGCACACAATGTTCAATTAAAATCTTAACGCACCATGAGCAGCCCCGCGAGCCCTCGCATCACGCGATAACTAGAAGAAATCGCCACAATAAAATTGCGATTGGCCTGTTATTGATGGTTCGCCTTAGTCTGATCCTGAAAACACTCGTTGACGCGGCGCAGACCGCTCTCTCTTCAGGACCCTAGATCATGACCACGATTACCCACCTGCAAGCGCGTGATATTCGCTTCCCCACCTCGCGGCAGCTCGACGGCTCGGACGCCATGAACGCAGCGCCGGATTATTCGGCCACCTACGTGACCCTCACCACCGATGCCGACGATGACCATCAAGGCCATGGCCTGACCTTTACCATCGGGCGCGGCAACGATGTCTGCGTCAAGGGCGTCGAGGCGTTGGCCTCGCGTATTGTGGGGCGCGATCTCGACGCGATAACCGCCGATATGGGCACCTTCTGGCGCGATCTCACCAGTGGTGATAGCCAACTGCGTTGGCTGGGACCGGAAAAGGGCGTCATGCACCTGGCGGCGGCGGCCATCGTCAACGCCGTATGGGATCTATGGGCCAAGCGCGAAGGCAAACCGGTCTGGAAGCTGCTGGCGGACATGTCCCCCGAGCAACTGGTCCGCTGCCTGGACTTCCGTTTCGTCACCGACGCGCTGACGCCGCAAGAAGCCATCGCCCTACTCAAGCGCAAGGAAGCCGGCAAAGGCGAGCGCGAAGCCCATATGCGCGCCGAGGGCTATCCCGGGTATACCACTTCCGCCGGCTGGCTCGGCTACTCCGAGGACAAGATGCGGCGCCTGGCGCGCGAAGCGCTGGCCGAAGGCTGGACGCATTTCAAGCAGAAGGTCGGCGGCAACCTCGAGGAGGATCGCCAACGCGCCCGCATACTGCGCGACGAAATCGGCTGGGACCGCGAGTTGATGATGGACGCCAACCAGATGTGGGACGTGGACGAAGCCATCGCCAATATGCGCGACCTGGCGGAATTCGATCCATTATGGATCGAGGAGCCCACCAGCCCGGACGACATCCTCGGCCATGCCGAAATTCGTCGTCGTCTCGACCCCATGGGTGTCGCCACCGGCGAGCACTGCCATAACCGCGTAATGTTCAAGCAGCTATTGCAGGCCGAGGCCATCGACTATTGCCAGATCGATGCCGCGCGGCTGGGTGGACTCAACGAAGTGATCCTGGTGCTGCTGATGGCCGCCAAGTTTGATGTGCCGGTCTGCCCGCACGGCGGTGGCGTGGGGCTGTGCGAGTACACGCAGCACATCTCACTGTTCGACTATATCGCCGTCTCCGGCTCGCTGGACGGCCGCATCCTCGAATACGTCGACCATCTTCATGAGCATTTCGTCGATCCGGTACGCATTGAACGTGGCCGCTATCAGGTACCCGAAGCTCCCGGCTACAGCATCACCATGCATGACGACTCTCTCGAACGTCATCGCTACCCCGAGGGAGAGGCCTGGCATGCGGCTTCCAACGAAAATTAATTGGCCATCTACGACTAACGATGAAGTCTCAACGGGGGGCATCTAGGTGTATGTTCAACATTAAGATGCTCAAGAGCAGACACACACTCTGCCGTAGACATCGCGCGACCCATCAGTAGGCAAGGGTTTTTGGTGCAGGTCGCGATGATACCGGTGTCATTCGTGACACACATGCCAGCACTAACCATCAGTTCCAGGAGGACAAGATGACAACAACCACAACGACACGCTTTGTTTCGGTCGTCGGCGGCGCCTTTCTCGGCTTGACCGCACTGAGCGCCTCCGCGGCGACCGAAATGCCCGCGCTGCCCGACGTCACAGGCGACAAGGTTCAAGCCGATGGCGACTTCAAGATCAAATTCAGCATCGGTACTACGGAATCCGGCGCGCAATACCGCGGCCTCGAGTACTTCGAGAAGATCGTCGAACAACGTAGTGACGGGCACATCCAAGTGGATCTCTTCCCCGGTGCGCAGCTAGGCGATGACCGCGAAGCCACCAGCGCACTCCAGGCCGGCACGCTGGAAATGACCATGCCGTCCACCTCACCGCTCGTGAACATGTTCCCGCAGTTCGCCGTATTCGATCTGCCGTTCCTGTTCCCACAGCCGGAAATGGCGGATGCCGTGCTGGATGGCGAAATCGGCCAACAAATGCTGGAAGATGCGTCCTCTCAGGGACTGGTCGCCATCGGCTGGGGCGAGAATGGCTATCGCCAGTTGACCAACAGTCAGCATCCCGTCGAAAAGCCGGAAGATCTCGATGGTCTGAAGATCCGCACCATGGAAAACGATCTCCACCTTGATATCTGGCGGACACTGGGCGCCAATCCCACGCCGATGTCCTTCGCGGAACTGTTCACGGCGCTTGAGCAAGGTGTCGTCGATGGCCAGGAAAACCCCTGGATTACCATCGAGTCGTCCAAGTTCAACGAAGTTCAGGACTACGCCACTGAAACCAACCACGTTTATACGCCGTTCATTACCTTGGTCTCTGCACGCTTCTGGGACCGTCTACCGGAAGACTATCAGCAACTCCTGCGCGACGCGGCTACCAAGATGGGCGATTACCAGCGCCACGTAAGCCGTACGCTGAACGACCAGATCAAGCAGGACCTGAAAGATTCAGGCATGCAGATCACCGAACTGAGCCCCGAGCAAGTCAAGGTCTTCCAGGAGAAACTGGAACCGGTCTATGAAGATTGGCGCGATGAGATCGGCGGCGAGCTGATCGACAATATCCGCGAGCAGGTGCAGCAGGCACAAGAGCAAGAATAAGCACCACACATCCTCAGTAACACACGTACGCAGGGAAGGTCGGCCACGCCCTTCCCTGCTTTTGGCATCAACACGATAAGCATCCCCTCCTTGGAGGCTTCATGAAGTCACGTTCGGGTAACGCCTACTTGAACAAGCTGATAAGCGGATTGGACGTCATCATCGGGCTCCTCGTCATTGGCGTGGTCGTTACCGTCTCGATGAACGTCTTCGGACGCTTCTTATTCAGCTACTCCTTTGCCTGGGCAGCGGAAATCTCACGCTTGTTCTTCATCTGGATAGTGCTACTCGGTGCGGGCATCGCCAGTCTAACCAACGAACACGTCGCCGTGACCTTATTCAAGGACAAGGCGCCTCCCATACTGCAGAAGATTTTCGCCTTGCTTGCAGCAGCGATCATCTATGCCGTGTGCATCAGTATCTTCCTCGGTTTCAACAACATCATTTCAGGCTATGTGGGGACGACCCCCTTCCTGGGCATTTCCAAGACCGTCCTCTATAGCGCGATGGTGGTCATGGCAGTACTCACCATCATCGGTAACACCATTTTTCTCTATAAAGTCTTCAAGCGAGGTGCGGCATGATCCTATGGAGCATTCTCTTAGGGCTGTTCGCCTGCATCGTGATCGGCATGCCGATCTCGTTTGGCCTGGCCGCGATCTGCCTGTTCATCTTTCACTTCGCCGACTACGGCCTCTCCTCGCTAGTATCGGAAGCCGTCAACGGGCTTGATTCATTCCCCTTGCTGGCCATTCCTCTATTCATCCTCGTTGGCGAAGTCATGAGTTCGGGCGGCATCGCCAAGCGTCTTGTACGTCTAGCCAGTGCCATGGTCGGTTTCGTCGCCGGCGGTCTGGGCCAGGTGACCGTATTGACGTCGATGTTCTTCGGCGGCATCAGCGGCTCCGCCGTGGCGGACGCCTCCGCGGTGGGCAGCATGATGATCAACCCCATGAAGCAACACGGCTATTCGGGGCCGCGCGCCACCGCCATCGTCGTCGCCGCTTCGGTGGTCGGCATCATCATTCCACCGTCCATCCCGATGATTCTCTTCGGGGTCGTGACCGGCACCTCGATTTCGCAGCTGTTCATGGCAGGTATCGTACCGGGGATTCTGATCACCATGGGCCTCGCCATGGCGACGTATTTCCAGTCCAAGAAGACCGGCTCCGCGCAGCCGTTCGACTTCAAGGAACTGATCGCCGCCCTCAAGGACTCGGTACTCGCGTTGCTGCTGCCGATCATCATCGTCGGCGGGATCTTGAGCGGTGTCTTCACGCCCACTGAAAGCGCCGCGATCGCCCTGCTGTACGCCGTGGTGGTCTCGATGTTCGTGTATCGAAGCCTCACCTTGAAAAGCTTCTTCGCCCTGTGCGTTTCCACCGGCCGTTTGACCGGGGTCGTCCTACTGTTGCTGGCATTTGCCAGCGTCCTGGCGTGGCTTTTGACCGCCAATCTGATTCCACAGCAGATCGTCGTCATGCTCTCGGAGCTATCCCAGAACAAGTACTTCATTCTGGGTATTCTGACGCTGTTCCTGTTGGTCGTGGGCTTCTTCATGGACCTCACACCGGCCATGGTCATTCTGGCGCCGTTGATGACGCCCGTGGTGGTCAAGCTTGGCATCGACCCGGTCTACTTCGGCGTCCTGATGTCGTTCGTACTCGGGATCGGCCTGATCACACCGCCAGTGGGCACCGTACTCTATGTCGGCTGCGGGGTCGGCAAGGTCAAGCTCGAAGAACTGGTCAAGAGCCTGCTGCCCTACTACTTCACGCTGATCGCGCTGCTCATCGCGTTCCTGGCCTTCCCCGGCCTGGTGCTCTGGTACAAGTGACATGAAAGGACAACGAGACGATACGATGCCGATCGATACCGCCGAGCTACATCGTTTTCTGACCGAGCTGCTGGGCGCTAGCGGGGTCATCGACGACCCCACGGAGTTTGCTCGCTACACCACCGACTGGGCCGGCGACAAAGGCGGCGATCCCTGGATGATCGCCCGTCCCAGAACCCCCGAACAGGTCGCCGACATCGTCGCGTTCTGTCATCGTCACCAGATTCCCATGGTGGCGCAGGGAGGCCATTCAGGTCTTGTCGGCGGCGCGCAACCCGATCCCGAGCGCGGCGAACTAATGATCAGCCTCGAGCGGCTTAATCGGATTCGGCATCTCGATCCCATCAACTTCAGCATGAGCGTCGATAGCGGCTGCATCCTGCAAAACGTCAAGGATGCCGCCGAAGAGGCGGATTGCTACTTCCCGCTCGCTCTCGGCGCACAAGGAAGTTGTCAGATAGGCGGCAACGTCTCCACCAACGCCGGCGGGCTCAATGTGTTGCGCTACGGCATGATGCGCCAGTTGGTGCTCGGGCTCGAGGTCGTGCTGCCCGACGGTCGCCTGTGGAACGGCATGCATGCCCTGCATAAGGACAACCGCGGTTACGACCTCAAGCAGTTGTTCATCGGTGCCGAAGGCACGCTGGGCATCGTCACCGGCGCTGTGCTCAAGCTCGCGCCTCGGCCGCAGACGAGTCGCACCGCACTGATCGCGGTGCCCGATGTCGCCTCGGCTTTGGCGCTGTACGCTCAGGCACGCCGTAGTTGCTGCGACCTGCTCTCGGCGTTCGAGTTGATTCCTCGCGTATGCATGGAACTGGCTTTCGAAGCGGCGCCCGACCTCCCCGACCCACTCGACGAAGCGCATCCGGTCTATGTCTTGATGGAAGTCTCGGCCAGTGGCCCGGCGGATCTCGATACGATGATCGAGCATCTCTTCGAGACGGGCTCGGAGCAGGAGCATGTGTTGGATGGCGTACTCGCTAGCAGCGAGACGCAGGCAGCGCAACTATGGCAGATTCGTGAGAGCATGCTGGAAGGCCAGCAGATGCGTGGCGAACACCTGCGCACCGATATCTCGCTGCCCATTTCGTCGTTGACGGCGTTCTGTGACGCCGCCAATCACGCCATGGCCCAGCGCTCGCCGGAGACACAGGTCATCGCCTACGGCCACATCGGCGACGGAAACCTCCACTTCAACCTCCTACCGCCCGCGAGTCTCGATCTCGAGGCCAAGAAGGCGCTATTACATGAGCTGGAAGAGGTCTTGTTCGATCTCGTCGATGCGCACCATGGCAGCATCAGTGCCGAGCACGGCATCGGGCGCGTCAAACAGGTACCTTTCCTCGAGGATTTGGGCGAGACCGAGTACGAGCTCTTGAAAGGTCTCAAGCACCTCTTCGACCCAGAGGGACTAATGGCAGCCGGCCGCATTCTGCCGCGTTGATCTCGGGAAAGCCCGATATCGGGTAGACACGACCACTACTCCGCGAAAAACACCCGCAGTACATGATCGAGGTGGACTTCCATGGCCTGGCGTGCCGCCGCCGGGTCACGCGCCTCGATCGCTGCCACCAGGCGCTCGTGATCCTCCTGCGAGCGCTGTGGCATACCGGTTTCCATGAACAATTCCTGCAGGCGCCGGAACATGACTCCGTACTGGTGGCCCAGCAGGTGCTTGATCAACAGCGCATAGGCCGCGTTGCCCGAGGCTTCGGCGATGCGGATGTGCAGCAATCGGTCCCCCGCCAGGTTTCCCCCACCGTGGTTGTTATCGTAAATGTTGCGCTCCAACGCCGCGCGTATGGCACTAAGGTCCTCGTCACTGGCGTTCATCGCCGCCAGGGCCGCATTCTCTGGTTCCAGATAACGCCGCGCCTGCAATAGGGAAAACGGCGGTATTTCCTCGTCGAGATTGAGTTCGATCTCACTGGTGAACTCAGGATCGAGCGCCCACGGTTCCTTGCGAGCCGCGGCCTGCATCACCGAGCCCGGCGGCATGGCATCGACTTCCTTTACCAACACCCCATGCCCCACGCGCACCTCGACGATGCCCACGACTTCCAGCGCGATCAGCGCCTCACGCACCGAGGCGCGGCTGACACCCAGTTGCTGCGCCAAATCCCGCTCGGGAGGTAATAGTGCCCCCGGGGGAAACTCACCGTCACGAATCAGTTGTTGCAACTGATCGGCGATCTGCCGATACAGGCGTTGTGAGCGAATGGTTTGAATCGGCATCGCGTCGTCTCTCCGCACCGCGTTGCGACTAAAGTTGATGGCAATTGACTTGCCGCCGAGACCTAGCCCAGTAGATGATGGCTCGACCATTGGTCAGGCCTCTGGATCTTCGAATGGCTGGCCGCGCTATGTTCCCACGTTCAGCAGGGATTCGCCACACCATGAGACTTCAACACAAGACCGCACTGGTCACCGCCGCGGGACAGGGCATCGGCCGCGCCACGGTGGAGCGCTTTCTCGCCGAGGGCGCCAGCGTCATCGCCACCGACATCGACCCCGGCCTGCTCGACGACCTCGACGACGTCCGGGTACACCGGCTGGACGTCACCCGGCACGCCGACATCGAGACGCTGGCCGACGAGATCGGCGGTATCGATATCCTCTTCAACTGTGCCGGCATGGTGCCGGGCGGCTCGATACTCGAATGCGACGACACCACTTGGGAGCGCAGCTTCGGCCTCAACGTGACCGCCATGTTCCATATGATTCAGGCCTTCCTCCCCGGCATGCTCAATCGAGGCGGCGGCAGTATCGTCAACATGGCTTCTCTGGCATCCAGCATCAAAGGTATCCCCAACCGCTTCGCCTACGGCACCACCAAGGCCGCCGTCATCGGCTTGACCAAGTCGGTGGCCGCCGACTACATGACGCAAGGCATCCGCTGCAATGCCATCTGCCCCGGCACTGTCGAATCGCCTTCGCTGCATCAGCGCATTGAGGCCCAAGCCCAACAACAGGGGCGCGACAAGGCCGCGGTGTTTCAGGACTTCATCGACCGCCAGCCCATGGGGCGGCTCGGAAAACCGGAAGAGATCGCCGCGCTGGCGACGTTTCTCGCCTCCGACGAAGCAGCGTTCATCACCGGCACCGCGCAGCTGATCGACGGCGGCTGGGCCAACTGATCGCGGCGCGATCGCCCGCAGCGCCCCGACACCGGCGCAGCGCTGGTGCTCGCTGACCATCAGTCTCAACTCACTAACGTGGTACATAAAAGGAAATCGCATGAAACTGCTACGCTTCGGCCCTCCGGGCCAGGAAAAGCCCGGCCTGCTGGATGCCAACGGCAAGATTCGCGACCTCTCGTCGCTGATCCAGGACGTCGCCGGCGAGTCGCTCGATGACACCGCCCTGGCGCGCATCGCCCAAGCCGATCACGAGAGCCTGCCGGAAGTCCCCGAAGGGACGCGTCTGGGGCCCTGCGTGGGTCGAGTCGGCAAGTTCATCTGCATCGGCCTCAACTACTCCGACCATGCGGCGGAGACCGGCGCCGAGGTGCCGCCGGAACCGGTGGTCTTCAACAAGTGGACCAGCGCCATCTGCGGTCCCAACGATGACGTGGAGATCCCCCGCGACTCGCAAAAGACCGACTGGGAGGTCGAGCTGGGTGTCGTCATCGGCAAGGGCGGACGCTACATCGACGAAGCCGATGCCATGAACCACGTGGCCGGCTACTGCGTGATCAACGACGTCTCCGAGCGGGAATTCCAGCTCGAGCGCAGCGGCAGCTGGGACAAGGGCAAGGGCTGCGACACCTTCGGCCCGCTCGGCCCCTGGCTGGTCACTCGGGACGAGATCGTCGATCCCCAGTCGCTCGACATGTGGCTGGAAGTCGACGGCAAGCGTTATCAGGACGGCAACAGCCGCACCATGGTCTATCAGATCCCCTACCTGGTCGCCTACCTGAGCCGCTTCATGAGCCTGCAGCCCGGCGATGTCATCTCCACCGGCACACCGCCGGGCGTCGGCGCCGGACAGAAGCCGCAGGTCTTCCTCAAGTCCGGCCAGACCATGCGCCTGGGCATCGAAGGCCTCGGCGAGCAGTGCCAGCGCACCAAACAGGCGTGATCGCGCCAGAGACCGCCCACGCGGCGGTCTCGGCCCTCATAGCGTGGCGTTAGACCAAAGACGACCACGACCTATGTCTAGCCCTGGTTGCTACTACAACGCTTGAAGTCAGGTCCATCGCTTGGGCATCTTGTTAGCCAATTGGCCTGACCTCTAGATCAAAAGACCGCTAGGTGACTGGCCTGACCATCCTGCCTGGCGATGCGCGAAGGAACCCTTATGCAAACGCTTGTCTGTACCCAACCCCGACACATGGAACTGCGCGACGTGCCCGAGCCGCAGTGCGCGCCCGGCGAGGCCATGCTCAGGATTCGTCGCGTGGGTATTTGCGGTACCGACATCCACGCCTATGGCGGCAATCAGCCCTACTTCACCTATCCCCGCGTGCTGGGCCACGAGCTGTCCGGCGATATCGTCGACGTCGGGGAAGGCGTCGACGAGGCGCTCGTCGGTCACAGCGCCTACGTGATCCCCTATCTGCATTGCGGTGAATGCCGCGCCTGCCGTCAGGGCAAGACCAATTGCTGCCAGCACATGCAGGTCATCGGCGTACATCGCGATGGCGGCATGGCGGAGTATCTCAGCGTGCCCATGGATCACCTGGTCACCTCGAGCACTCTCGACGCCGAACAGCTGGCGCTGGTCGAGTGCCTTTCCATCGGCGCGCACGCCGTGCGCCGCAGCGGCATCGAAGCCGACGAGCTGGCCGTAGTGGTCGGCGCCGGGCCAATCGGCATCGGCATCGTGCAAATCGCCCAGAGCCGTGGAGCGCGGGTGCTGGTGGTGGACACCAACCGCGACCGCCTGGCCTTCTGCCGCGACACGTTAGGTGTGGATGGTGTGCTGCACGCGCTGGACGACGACGTGGAAGCTGCCATCGAGCGTCACAATGACGGCGCCCTGGCCGATGTCGTATTCGACGCCACGGGCAATCCCGCCGCCATGAATCGCGGCTTCGATTTTGCCGGCCATGGCGGTCGCTACGTGCTGGTGAGCGTGGTCAAGGCCGACATCACCTTCAACGATCCTGACTTCCACAAGCGCGAGCTCAGCCTACTGGGCAGCCGCAATGCCACGCGTGAAGACTTCGAGACGGTGGCCCGCCTGATGGAAGAAGGCCGCCTGCAGTCGACGGCAATGATCACGCATCGCAGCCGTTATACCGACCTTCCCTCGTTGATGCCGCAGTGGTGCGACCCGGCGACCGGCGTCATCAAAGCGATGGTGACGTTCGATGATGCCACCGCTGATGGAGGTCGCTCGGCATGACCCAGACCATCGTCTCCGACCAGCTTCAGCAGCGCAGTCTGCGTGTCCATGCCCACGACAACGTGCGTGTTGCACTGCGCGACTTGCCCGAAGGCATGGAGATCGACGACAACGGCCACCGCCTGTGTCTGTCCGAAGCCGTACAGCACAAACACAAGTTCACGTTGCACGCCATGCAACCCGATGAACTCATCGTGATGTATGGCGTGACCGTGGGACGTGTCGTTGAGCCCATCGCCGCAGGCGCCGCCATCACCACGGCCAACGTCGAACACGCCACCGCCGACGCCGAGCCCCAGGGCTGCCGCGCGCAGTGGGATGCCCCGGACGTCAGCGCCTTCACCGGGCAGACCTTCGACGGCTACCACCGCCCCGACGGGCGCGTGGGCACCGCCAACCACTGGCTGGTCGTGCCCCTGGTGTTCTGCGAGAACCGCAACATCGAGGTACTGCGCCAGTGCGTCGAGGATGCCATCGGCGACGACCCCTACCGGGATTACAAGCACATGGCCCGCCGCATGCTCCACGGCGATGCGCAGGCGGCGCCGGCCGCGACGCCCGACGCGTCCCTGTTCCCGAACGTCGACGGCGTGCGCTTTCTGACTCACACGCTGGGCTGCGGCGGTACCGACGACGATGCTCAGGCGCTGTGCCAACTTCTCGCCGGCTACATCTGCCATCCCAACGTGGCCGGCGCCACGGTGCTTAGCCTGGGATGCCAGAAGGCCCAGATCGAGATGCTCAAGGAGGCGGTGGCCAAGCGCGACCCCGAAGGCCTGCGCCCCGTTCACTATTTCGAGCAGCAGGCCACCGACACGGAGCCCGAGCTGATTCGCCAGGCACTGGGCAGCATCTTCGACGGTCTCAAGGTCGCCAACGCCGTCGAACGGCGCCCGGCGCCGCTGTCCGAGCTCACCATCGGCGTGGAATGCGGCGGCTCCGACGGCTTCTCCGGGCTTTCGGCCAATCCGCTGGTGGGCGCCGTCATCGACCGCCTGGCGGCGCTGGGCGGCAGCGGCATCCTGAGCGAGTTCCCCGAGCTGTGCGGTGTCGAACACGAACTGGTGGCGCGCTGCCGCGATGACGCCACGGCCTCGCGCTTTCGGCAGCTCATGGAGGCCTACCAGCGTCACGCCGCCTCGGTGGGCGCGCATTTCTCGATGAATCCCTCGCCCGGCAACATTCGCGACGGCCTAATCACCGACGCCATGAAGTCCGCCGGCGCGGCCAAGAAAGGCGGCGACAGCCCCATCGTCGATGTCCTGGACTACACCGAGCCCCAGGTGCGCAAGGGCCTCAACCTGCTCTGCTCGCCGGGCAACGACGTCGAGTCCACCACCGCCCTGGTCGGCTCCGGCGCCAATCTGGTGATGTTCACCACCGGCCTCGGCACGCCCACCGGCAACCCCGTCACGCCGGTCCTGAAGCTCGCCAGCAACAGCGAGCTGGCGCAGCGCATGCACGATGTCATCGACTTCGACGCCGGGCCCATCATTCGCGGCGAGGCGGATATCGCCGAGCTCGCCGACGAACTCCTGCGCCTGTGCATCGACACCGCCTCGGGGCGTTACCGCACCAAGGCCATGCGCCTCTCGCAGCTCGATTTCATTCCCTGGAAACGCGGAGTCTCCCTGTGACAGCGCCAACGCTCGCCGAGGCCGGCATCGTGCAGTTTGGCACCAGCCGCTTCCTGCTGGGCCACGTGGCCGCGTTCGTGCACGCCTCGAGAGAGGCCGGCCACACGCGCGACGGCATCCTCGTGGTCCAGACCTCGCCGCGCGAGGCCGGCAAGCAAAAGGCCCGCGACCTGGACACGCACCGGCAGTACCCCCTGGCGATTCGCGGCCGTCGCGACGGCCGCGACATCGACACCCGCGAGACCGTCACCAGCATCGCCGGCTGCTGGATCGCCGACGAACAGTGGGACGCGCTGGAACGACACGTCGTCGAGCACGCCCGTTTCGTGGTGTCCAACACCGGCGACAGCGGCTACCGCGTCGATGACGACAGCGCCCTGGCATCGGTGCCGCAAAGCTTTCCGGGCAAGCTCGCCAAGCTGCTGCACGCGCGCTACCGCGCGGGACGCGAGGGCCTCACCGTGCTGCCCTGCGAGCTGGTCAGCCGCAACGGCGAGCAGCTCCTGGCCCTGGTGCGGGAACTGGCGCAGCGCGACTACGCCGATGCCGACTTCGACACCTGGCTGACGACCCGCTGTCTATGGGCCAACACCCTCGTCGACCGCATCGTCTCGGCGGCCCTGGAACCGGTGGGTGCCGTCGCCGAGCCGTATGCGCTCTGGGCCATCGAGGACCAGCCCGGCCTCGAACTGCCCTGCCGGCATCCCGACGTGCAGCGCGTGACCTCCCTGGCCCCCTACGAGATGCGCAAGCTGCACATCCTCAATCTGGCGCATACCTATCTCGTCCACCGCTGGCAGCACGAGCCTCGATCGCACATCCGCTTCGTGCGCGAGGTCATGGACGACCCGGCATGGGCGGCGGAACTGCGCCAGGTGCTCGACGACGAAGTACTGCCCACCCTGGCGGAACACCTCGAGCGGCCCTCTATCGAGGCCTATCGCGACGCCACGCTCGAGCGTTTCGCCAACCCTTATCTCGACCACGCCCTGCAGGACATCGCCCAGCACCACGCCACGAAGTGCCAGCGACGCCTGCAACCCGTGGTCGAATCGGCGCGCCGACGAGGCATCGCCACGCCGCGACTCGATGACGCCATATCGAGCGCTCAATCCACGACGCATTCCCGGTAACCCGACCGCACGACCGACAACAACCAAGGAGCACGACAATGCGTTTCAAGAAACTCACGCTCATCGCCACCAGCCTCTCCATCGCCGGCCTCGGCAGCCTGAACCTCGCCCAGGCCGCCACCGAGATCCGCGTCGCCTATGGCAACCAGCCGGGCGAGCCGGTCGATGTGGCCGTCAAGGAATGGGCGGAAAACGTCGAGCAGGCCAGCGACGGCGAACTCACGCTCAGCGCGTTCCCCGCCAGCCAGCTCGGCTCCGAGACCGACGTCATGGAACAGGCGCGTTTCGGCTCGCTGATCATCACCATCACCGCCTACAGCAACTTCATGAGTTCGGTGCCCGACCTGTCGGTACTCGATGCGCCCTATCTGGCCGACAGCTTCGACGACAAGCTCAAGGTCTTCGACTCCGAGTGGTTCGCCGAACAGAGCCAGAAGGTCGAGGAAGCCGGTTATCACATCGTCATTCCCAACACCGTGTACGGCACGCGCCACCTGCTTTCACGCGAGCCTGCCACCACACCCGAGGAACTCGACGGCGTGAAGATCCGCGTGCAGAACTCGCCGATGTACGTCGAGGCCATTCGCTCTATGGGCGCCACGCCCACGCCCATGTCGCTGGGCGACGTCTATCCGGCGCTGGCCCAGGGCATGGTCGACGGGGTCGAGAATCCCACACCAGTCTTGTTCGGCGGCAAGTTCCACGAAGTCGTCAAGCACCTCAACCTGACCGGCCACATGAACACCGTGGCGCCGTTCGTCACCGGCAAGGCGTTCTGGGACCAGCTCAGCGAGGAAAACCGCCAGATCCTGACCGAGACCGGGCAGGACATGGCCGCGCATCTTCGTGAACTGGTCGAGAAGCAGAGCGACGTCGCCCTGCAGCAGCTCAAGGATGCCGGTGTCGAGGTCCACGAGGTGGATACACAGCCGTTCCGCGAACGCGCCGCTGAGCAGATCCCTGCTGCCTTCCCGCAGTGGAGCGACGGCCTGTACGAACAGGTTCGCCAGATCATCAACGGATAAGCGTTGACCGACCGCCGGCGCCACACAAGCCTGTGGCGCCGGCACGCGTATCACGCACGGCAACACCGTGAATTGCCGTGACCGAGGAGTCTCAAATGAAACGCGTATTCCATTGGATCGACCGCATCATGCGCCTCGATGAAGTGTTGGCCAGCGCGGCGCTCTTCGCGATCTTTCTCGTCGCCATCAGCAACATCTTCATGCGTTATATCTTCAACACCCCGCTGGCCTGGACCGAGGAGGTCCTGCAGCTACTCATGGTATGGGCCACCTTTCTCGGCGCCAGCGCCTTGGTGCGGCGTAACGAACACGTGCTCATCGGCATGCTGTCGGAAAACCTGCCGGCGTCGCTCGCCCGCTGGAACGACCGTCTCTTCAACGTCGGCATGGTGCTGATCGCCGCCATCGTGCTCGGCTACTGGGGGCTGCAACTGTTGCCCTACTCCAATTTCCGCAGCACGCCCATGCTGCAGATCCCGTACATGTGGATTCACGTCGCCATTCCGGTCAGTGCCGTCATCATGGCCTACCACTGCCTCGTCCGACTGGCTCGCGATACCTAAAGGATACTACCCATGGCCGTAGGCATAGCACTCGCAGCGCTGTTGCTTCTTTTCGTGCTGGGCACCCCCGTCGCCTTCGCACTGTTTCTGTCGACGTTCCTGTATTTCCTGTTCGGTGCCGACCAGCCCACCATGCTGCTGATTCAGCGCCTGGCCGGGGGGCTGGAGTCCATCTCGCTGCTGGCGATCCCGTTCTTCATCATGGCGGGGGTGTTCATGAACCACTCCGGCATCACCGACCGCCTGCTCAAGCTGGCCGAGCTCATGACCCGACGCCTGCACGGCGGACTGGCGCAAGCCAACGTGCTGCTGAGCACCTTCATGGGTGGGCTCTCCGGTTCCAACATCGCCGATGCCGCCATGAACGCCAAGCTGCTCGTACCCAGCATGACGGCCAGCGGCTATCCCAAGCCGTTCTCCACCGCCGTCACCGCCGCCTCCTCGCTAGTGACCTCGACCATTCCGCCGGGGATCGCGCTGATCGTCTACGGCTACGTCAACAACGTCTCCATCGGCCGCCTGTTCCTGGCCGGCGTGGTGCCCGGGGTGCTGATGGCGGTGTGCATGATGCTGCTGGTATCGCGTCAGTGCCGTCGGCTGGGCTACCAACCGCCGCGCAAGGAGCGGGTCTCGCGGCGTGAATGGGTCAGCGTGACGCGCGCCGGCATCATCGCCTTGCTGTTGCCGGTCGTGGTCATCGGCGGCATACGTGTCGGCGTCTTCACACCGACCGAAGCCGGCGCCATGGCCGTGCTATATGCCTTGATCGTGGGAATGTTCGTCTACAAGGAAATGAACGTGGGCAGCGTCGCGGTGGCCACGCGGGAGTCGCTGTTCGCCTCGGTCAACGTGCTGTTCATCATCGCCGTGGCGTCGGGATTCGCGCGCTTTCTAACCTGGGAGCACATTCCTCAGGACATCGCCATGCTGCTCTCGTCCCAGGTGGGCAGCGCGGTGGCGTTCCTGTTGCTCGCCAATGTCATCCTGCTGGTGCTGGGCATGTTCCTGGAAGGCAACGCCATTCTCATCGTGCTGTCCCCCCTGCTGGCACCCGTGGCGGCACAGTTCGGCATCGACCCGGTGCATTTCGGGATCATCTTCATCCTCAATGCCTCCATCGGCACGATCACCCCGCCCCTTGGGACGGTGATGTTCACCACCTGCAGCATCACCGGCGTGAAAGTGCCCGATTTTATTCGCGCCATCATGCCTTATTGGCTGCTCTTGGTCGGCATACTGTTGATCGTGACCTTCGTGCCTGCCGTATCGATGGCATTACCCAACGTGATTTTCTGAACACAGGCACTTTTTAACACGGGCACTTTTTTAACACGGGCACTTTGCTGAACGCGGAACAACCAGACTCACGCCTCCAGCGCCGCCTTGGCCATGACCTGGGCGGCGGCTCCCCGCGCGGCGGTGAAGGTACTGTCGTGAATGACCTTGACGGGGACGCGCTGCGTCCCTCGCAGCAAGTCATTCTGGTGGGCTTCGAAATAGGCCAGCGCCGGGGCGATGAGCCGCTCGCCTAGATGCATTAGCGATCCGCCGAGTACCAACATGGCTGGGTTGAGCGTGTGATGCAGATTGAGCATGAGAGTCCCCAAGGCTTCACCGGCACGCCGCAGGACAGCATTGACGTCGGGGTCGTCGCCCCGCGCCGCTATCGCCGCTTCCAGGTCCTCGGTATCGGCGATACCCAGCGCGGCGCGAATCGCCCAACCACTGACCAGGGTTTCAGCACAGCCGCGATTGCCACAGTGGCAATAAAGTCCCCCCGGCTGCACGATGGTGTGACCGATCTCGCCCACCAGTCCCTGTATGCCACGCGGCACGAGAGGGTAATTGTCGCCAGTGACAAGGCCGCTACCGATACCGCTTCCAGCGCTGATATAGACGATGGATTCCGGTGGGATACCGTCATGGAAGTAGAACTCGCCGAAGGCCGCGGCGTTGGCTTCGTTATCCAGAAGCCAGGCACCGTCGAGGTCCGGCAGGTGCGGGCGAAGCACCTCAAGGAAAGCGACATCGATCCACCCTAGATTGGGCGCGAGCCGTAGGATGGGCTGCTCCGGGGCGACCGGCCCCGGCACCGTCACACCCAAACCCAAGCAGTGCCGATCGACGATGACGGGATCGTCGCGCAGGACGCGCAACATCTCGGCCAAGCGCGTTGCCGTTTCCTCGGGGGTCGTGGGCGCCTCGGTGACATAACGCTGCAGAAGCACCTCGCCGCCCAGCGTGCATGCCACGACACGTAATCCCCTTACGCCGATATCCGCCCCCAACAGCACATGATGGGCGTCGTCCAGATACAGGGCCCGCCCCGGACGCCCGCCGCCCCGTGGCTGCAACTCACCTTCCCGCAGCCAGCCGCGCTCCAGCAGCGCTTGCACCACGCCCCCCACGGTGGCCTTGGTCAGCTGCGTATGCGCCGCGATATCGGCACGTGTCGCGCCGGGATAACGGCGCACGGTCCCTAGAATCGAGCTGCGATTGAGCTTCTTGAGAAAATTGAGATCACCGGCGGCTTGAGGGGCAAAGGTACTAACCATGGCAATAAAAGGTGCCTCGCTGAAATGCGGATCGAGTTCCGCAATATAACAAATTATTGCCCTTCGCCGCCGTGGCGCAACGAAATTGACAATGCATCGCCAGCGTTTTCATAAAGTACCAGCCTCTATCGCAGCCGATGCGCTGTCGCCCTTGTCGAGGAATTCCCGCTTCGTGTGATGCCCCTAGTCTTCTCTCAGTAAAGCGTATGACTATCGTCGCATGGAAATCATCGCCTCTCTGAACGATCATCCACTTAGTTAAATCTATTAACTAAAGCATGAAAGATCGCCTAAAGACAGCTCGCTCCCAATGCGATAGAGGTCCTGCATGAGTTCCGCAATTTACCCCAGCCTCAAGGACAAGACGGTCGTCATCACCGGTGGCGGCTCCGGCATCGGCGCCGGTTTGGTCGAGGCCTTCGTAAACCAGGGCGCGAACGTCCATTTCCTGGATGTCGCTGAGGCGCTCGCCAACGAACTGGTCGATAAATGCAGTGGTGCGCCGCATTTCCACTACTGCGACCTGACCCAGCCCGACCAGCTCCGCGCCACGCTGAGCGACATCGGTCACGTCGACGTGCTGATCAACAACGCCGCCAACGACGACCGTCACAAGCTCGAGGACATCACACCCGAGTACTGGGAAGACCGCATGAACGTCAACCTGCGCCACCTGGTGCTCGCCGCTCGTGAAGTGGCCCCCGCCATGCGTCGTCAAGGCCAGGGGGCGATCATCAACCTGGGGTCGATCAGCTGGCATCTGGGGCAGCCCGACATGCTGCTCTACGAAACCGCCAAAGCCGGTATCGAAGGCCTGACTCGAGCCCTGGCGAGCGATCTAGGCAGCGACGGAATCCGTGTCAACTGCATCATCCCCGGCAACGTCAAGACACCGCGTCAATCACGTTGGTATAGCCCCGAGGACGAGGCGCAGATCGTCGAAGAGCAAAAGCTCAAGGTACGTATTCATCCGCATCACGTGGCCGCGATGGCGCTGTTCCTGGCCTCGGATGACGCCGCTGCCTGTACCGCTCACAACTACTGGGTCGATGCCGGCTGGATGTAATCCCTAGCCACTGGCGCCCACGCCATTAACAACAACGGAGCACACCATGCCAACATACAGCGATTCGCAACGTTCACTGATTGTCTTTTTAACATGCTGTGTCGCCGCCATAGGCGGCTTCCTGTTCGGCTTCGACAGTGGGGTCATCAATGGCACCGTCGACGGCCTGCAATCTTCGTTCAATTCCGACAGCGTCGGCACCGGTTTCAATGTCGCGTCCATGCTGCTGGGTTGTGCGGTGGGTGCGTTCTTTGCTGGGGGGCTGGCTGATAAATACGGGCGTCGCACTCTCCTGCTCGTTGCCGCCATCTTCTTCATCGTCAGCGCCTGGGGCTCGGGTGTCGCCGGTGGCTCACTGGAATTCGTCATCTATCGCATCCTGGGTGGCTTGGCCGTGGGTGCCGCGAGTGTCATGGCACCGGCCTACATCAGCGAAATCGCTCCCGCACACCTGCGTGGACGCCTCGCTACCATCCAGCAAGTCGCCATCATCTCGGGGCTTTTCTTCTCGTTTTTGAATAACTACTTGCTGGCCAACGTCGCCGGGGGCTCCACCTCCGAATTGTGGTTCGGCTTTACCGCTTGGCGCTGGATGTTCTGGATGGAACTGATCCCCGCGACGATCTTCCTGGTGGCGCTGTTATTCATTCCGGAAAGCCCGCGCTATCTGGTCAGCGCGCGTCGCGACGATCGTGCCGAACACGTGCTGCACATGATCTATAACGAAAGCGACGCCAAAGAGCGCCTGGCTCAAATCCGCGACTCTCTATCCGAGCAGCGCAAGCCACGCTTTAGCGACTTGATCAATCCCAAGACCGGCAAGGTAATCAACTTGGTCTGGGTCGGGATCGGCTTGGCCGTGTTCCAACAATTGGTGGGGATCAACGTCGTCTTCTATTACGGTGCCGTCCTCTGGCAAGCCGTGGGCTTCTCCGAAGGCGATGCCTTGCTGATCAACGTCATCAGTGGCGCGGTGAGTATCGCAGCCTGCTTCGGCGCCATCGCCTTGATCGACCGTATTGGACGTAAGCCGCTGCTGTGGGGCGGTTCCGTCGGTATGGCCATCACGCTCGCCATTCTCGTCTATGCTTTCTCCACCGCCGAAATGGTCGATGGTAGCCTGAAGCTCTCCGATAGCAACGGCGTGCTCGCGCTGATCGCTGCCAACGCCTATGTGTTCTTCTTCAACAGCTCCTGGGGCCCGGTGATGTGGGTCATGCTCGGCGAGATGTTCCCCAACCAGGTACGTGGCTCAGGGCTCGCCGTCGCCGGTCTGTTCCAGTGGGTCAGTAACTTCGCCATCACCATGACCTTCCCGATCATGCTCGCCTCCATCGGCCTGACCGGTGCTTACAGCTTCTATGCCATTTGCGCGGTCATCTCGATCTTCTTCGTCATCAAATTCGTCCGCGAAACGAAGGGACGTGAACTCGAAGACATGGCTTACGCATAATTGCCATTATTCCGGTGTCGGAGGAAACTCCGACACCGGTTTTTTGTTTTTGGCCCCAGGAGGTCACGATGCCTACACTCATAGCTCCGCAGGCAACACCGCGCGTCGTCCATCCGGCCCACAACATCCTCGGCGAAGGGCCGCTATGGGACGACACGGAACAAGCGCTTTACTGGGTGGATATCAAAGGCCACCAGCTCCAGTGTCTAGCCGGCGGTAACGTGCGCCAGTGGTCGTTCGACGAGGAAATCACTAGCGTGCATCGTCACGCCGAAGGTGGGTTCATCGTCACGCTACGACACGCCATCGCGCGTCTTCAACTGCCCGAAGGTACGCTCGAAAAGTGGCTCACCCCCGAGCCTGAGCTTCCCGGAAACCGCTTCAACGATGCCGTCGTCGATACCAGCGGCACGCTATGGTGCGGCACCATGGACGACGCCGAGGGCCACACTAGCGGCTCGCTCTATCGCGTGCGTCTCGACGGCGACTGCCAACGCCAAGACAGCGGATACACCGTCACCAACGGCCCGGTGCTCTCACCTCAGGGGGATTGGCTCTACCACACCGACACGTTGGAACGCCTCATCTATCGATTCGCCGTGGATGAACATGGCAACCTTTCGGACCGTGAACCCTTCATCCGCATCCCCCAGGATCAAGGCTGCCCCGACGGCATGACCACCGACCGCGACGGCAACCTCTGGGTCTGCCAATTCGGCGGCTGGCGTATCAGCATATTCGATAGCCAAGGCCAACTGCGCGAAGAAATCCCCATGCCCGTCGCCAACATCACCAGTTGCACCTTCGGTGGCCCCGACCTTTCCACTCTCTACATCACCACCGCACGCAAGGGGCTCGACGATGCAGCGCTCGCGGCGCAACCCGATGCCGGTGCGCTATTCGCCATCGACACTCAAGCACAAGGCTTGCTTGCTGGAACCTTCGGCGCTCTTCGCTAAGCCTCACCGCTAAGCCAATGCATCAGCGTTCTTCGGTATCACCAAAAACGCCTTCACCGCGCTAGGCAGTGAAGGCGTTTTTCATGCCAGCCCGGACGGGGCTGGCAAGCTACGATCACGTTGCGGGTAACGCCTTGGGCGAGGCGCTGTCGTCCGTGGCGTCGTCTTCCGAGTAGGCCGAATCGCTCACCTTGAAGCGTCCCACCAGCACATGCATGTCGTTGGCCCGTTCGTCCAGCGACAGGCTGGCCGAGGAGGCTTCCTGCACCAGCGAGGCATTCTGCTGGGTCACCTGGTCGAGCTGAGCAATCGCCTGATTGATCTGGTCGATCCCCGTCGACTGCTCTTGCGTGGCCTCGGCGATTTCGGAGACGAACTGCGATACCTTGTCGACGCTATCGACGATCTCGCGCAAATGCCCTCCCGTCTCTTCGACCAGGTTAGCGCCCTCACCCACCTTGGCCACGCTGTCCTTGACCAAGTGGCGAATCTGCTCGGCCTCATCGGCACTACGGCTGGCAAGACGACGCACTTCCTCGGCGACGACGGCGAAACCACGACCGTGCTCACCGGCGCGGGCCGCTTCCACCGAGGCGTTCAAGGCCAGCAGATTGGTCTGGAAGGCAATGGAGTCGATCGCCTCGACGATCGTGGAAATCTTGGCACTGGATTCGCGAATCTCCTGCATCGCGCTATGCGTCCGATCACCCACGTCGCCCGCTTCACGGGCGCGCTGACCGACCCCATGGCTCATGTCGCGCGCCTGGTGGGCATAGTCGGCAGTTTGCTTCACGGTCGCGGTGATTTCCTCGAGGCTCGCCGCCGTTTCGGCCAGCGACGAAGACTGCTCGTCGGTACGTTGCGCCAGATCCTGATTGCCGGAGGCGATCTGACGACTGCTGGACGCCACCGACTCGGCCCCGTCGCGAATCTGCGCAATCAGCCGCTCGAAGGTCACCATCATCTGATTGAAGGCCTGCGCGGTATGGCCGATTTCATCGCCATGGCGCACCTTCAAACGCATCGACAGGTCACCGGTTTGTCCCGCCGCTCCGCTAATGCTTTCCATCTGGCGACGCATTTCACCGATAGGCTTGAGTACGCGGGTCATCACGCGCCAGCCCACCGCCGCCAGAATCACGATCACGATCAGCAATACGACAAGCTGCAATACGCGGCCGGCCTGCGCTGTCGCGGCGGCTTGTTCGGCGGCCTCATCGGCGCGCTCGGTCGCATAGGCTTCGACGCGCTCCAGGCTCTCGGCCATGCCATCCATCGCCTGGGCAACGCCAGTCAAGGCCTGTTGAGAGCGCTCGCGCAAGCCAAGCTGACGGTCGCGCAATGCATAAACGGCGTTATCGCCCGTCAGCATCAATTCGTTCAGTTCGGTCACGACATCTTCCAACTGACCGGCACTTTGCTGCTGGGCCGGCGTCGCCCCGACCGCGCCCTCGATACTCGCCAACGCCTGATGAATGCGCGAAATCTGCTGGGCGATCTGGTTATAGCGCAGATCGACCAACGCATCGTGGCTATCGACCTGCATCAGTTGACGCCCTTGATCGGCCAACTGCGCCACCAGCATCTGTACGTCACCGCTGAGTCCGGCGATGTTGGCACGCCGCTCCGTCAGCGTATCGAGCATCGAGATCGGCACCATCGACAGCCCATCGTCCTGCATCGACTGGATGCGCCGGATCAGGGCGCGTTGCTGACGCACATCCTCGAGAGTCGCACGTCCCGCCATCGATTCGGCGTCGGTCAATACTTCGCCGATCTTGTCTTGCATCTCGGCGATACGCGCGCGCATGGAGGCGGTCAGCGCCACATCTTCGCGCCGCACTTCTTCCAGCGCGGTATCGGCCTGGCGCAAGTCGGCGTAGTCGCTATCCAGTGTCTCGAACAACGCCTGATTATCGTCGCCGATCAAGGTGGCGAGCCGTTCACGTCCCGCCGTGAAGGCTGCATCGGCCTCGGCCTGATCGACCACCCCCCCGAAGTCAGCCTCGCTGTCGGCGGCCAACAGGCCCGACTGGCGCTGGCGATAACGCGTCAGCGCATCGCTCATGTCACGACTGGCCGCCTGCTGAGGCAATATCTCGTCGGTGAATAGATGCTGCGCCTCGATCAACCGCTGGTTGGACAAAAATCCGGCCGCCGCCGGAATCACCGCGCCGAGCACCGCGGCCACGAACAACCCGATCAACATCGCCCGTAGGCTCAAACTCTTTTTCATGGGGTTACTCCTTGGCCGCGACATCATCGAGCAGGGTGAACCAATCGACGGGTTCGAATTGGCCGTCGTGAATACGCGTTGTCCACACGGAATTGCTCGCTTGATGATCCTTGGGGCCCAACGTCAGTGACTTGCCAAGACCGAGATCGATGTCGCCCAAACCTTCCAAGCCATCGACGAGCGCCTCGCGGTCGGCATCGGCCCCGGCCGCATCGAGCCCTTTGATGAACAACGACGCCGCCAGATACCCTTCCAGAGAGACAAAATTCTCGTCAGCGCTCGCATCCTCGGCTTGCAGTGCCTCGCGGTACGCCTTCACGCCCGGCAAATCAGATTCGTAAGGCGGCACCACTTGGGTGACGATCACGTCCTCGGCGGCATCGCCCAGCTCATCGAGTAGCGCCTGACTACCCACGAAGGAGACATTGAGAAACAACGCATTGGGCAGATCCTTGCGAGCCTCGCGGATGAAATCCGCCGCCGGTCCGTAGGTGCCCACGATGATCACCGCACGCGGCGTGACGGGCGCCTGCAAGACATTGGCGAGCCCGCGATGAACGTTACGCGTGCCGCGCGTATAGCGCCCATGCGCCAAGCGTTCGGGATGAGAATAGCCATGGTTGGCCAACGAGCGCAGCGCGCCCTGATAACCGGCATCGCCGTAACCATCGGCCTGAGTAAAAAAGGCGATCTCCTCGGGGGCAATGCCGGCCAACAGCAAACCTTCGATCATCGTCGCGGTTTCCTGGGCGTAACTCGCGCGATAGTTAAAGACATAGCGATCCGGCGGGGACTGACGCAAGACGCCGCTGCCGGTGAACGCCCCGATCAGCGGCATCTCGTGGTCGAGCAGGATGGGCAGGTTGACGATTGCGGTGGGCGTGCCGACATTGCCCAGCATCGCCAATATATCGTCGTCTTCCAGAAGCTCGCGTGTCGCCTTGGCCGAACGCAACGGCTCATAACCGTCATCGCGTGTCACCAACGTCAGCGTCTCGCCATTCACACCGCCCGACTCGTTGGCCTCGGCGAAACGCGCCTCTATGCCCTGGCGCATCCCCTTGCCAAGCGATGACGCCGACCCGCTGAAGGGCGCGACCATCCCGACCTTGACCTCCGCCATGGACGGCGTCGCCAGCAACGCGAGAGACACGACGCTCATCAGCGACGCCACATTCACCAACGACGCCACTCTCATCAATGACGCCACTCTCACCAACGACGCCACACGCACTGGCGACCCTAGGCCCGCCAGCCACCTGCAATGAACCTTCATGTATCCCTGCCTCTTTATAGTGATGCACGCGAACGCGGGGCTTATCGGCTCGCCCGCGACGATGATGCAGACACTATCGGCAGTGATTCAGAAAAGTTGAATCGAGCAGCCCGGCTCAGCATTGAGCTTCACAGGAAGACGTTGGGCGTTACAGCAAAAGTTACAGGAAACGCTCAGCGCTGAAGGGCTCCATTTCGATGGCCGGCACCTCACCTTCCATCATCGAGGCAAGGAGTTGCCCGGTCGCCGGTCCCAGCGTGAAGCCCTGATGGGCATGACCGAGGGCGAACCATAACCCCTTATGGCGTGGCGCCGGGCCGATGATGGGCTTCATGTCCGGCGTGCACGGACGTGCGCCTTTCCAGGGACGCGACTCGAGACGCTGCCCGAGCGGGAACAAACCACGCGCAGACGTTTCCGCGGCCTCGAGCTGCGCATAACCCGGTGGCGCATCGCGCGGCGCCAGCTCCGCACCAGTGGTCAGACGAATGCCCGCACGCATCGGCGACAGCAGATAGCCGGTCTCGGCATCCAGCAACCAATGCTGCAATGTCGTCTCGTCACGCGTGGCGTAATGCATGTGATAGCCACGCTTCACGAACAGCGGCAGGCGATACCCTAGCGTCGTCAGCCACTCATCCGCCCAGGGCCCCAACGCGAGTACGATATCGCGTGCCTCGAAGGTGCCGGCGTCCGTCGTCACGCGCCAGCCCTCGCCATGGCGTGCAATCGCCTGAATCTCGCCTTGCAGGCATTCTCCGCCCTCGGCCTCGAAAGCCCGCGCGTAGGCCGCCACCAACGCGCCAGGGTCGGCCGCGCTCCAGGAATCCCGCCAATGCACGGCGCCGATGGCCTGAGCATCCAGATCGGGCTCACGCTCACGCAATTCACTCGCATCCAAGGTCTCATGCGCCAGGCCGAAACGCTCGCCCAACGCCCGCACCTCACTGAAGCGCGTCTCCAGCGCCTTCGGCGTGCGAAAGACTTCCATCCATCCGTCGCGGCGGATCACTGCCTCGGCGCCCGATGCCTCGATCATCTCCGCATGCGTCGTGATCGACAGCTCGATCAGCGAGGCATATTCGGGAACGATCCGCGCATAGGACTCAGGCGCGCTGTTCTGCCAGTACTGCCACAGGGCACGCCCCGCCTGCATCACGCCACGCGGTGTATAGCGAATATCCACGCCCTGGTTACCCAACACACGCCACAGCGTGTGCATATCACGCGGAAAGGCATGCGGCGCCACCGCTTCACGCTGGATGAGGCCGGCATTACCGTAGGAGGTTTCACGACCCGGTGAGCGTCGATCCACCAGCCCCACCCGGCGACCACGCCGCGCCAGATGATACGCCACGCCAACGCCTACCATGCCCGCGCCTAACACCAGAGTATCGTGCTTCATCTTCTCGTCGTTCCTCGTTCGTGTTGCGTATAAAGGCGCGACATCATTCGCAACGCGCGTCGTTCATCATGCGGTTCTTGCCTTTGGCCTTGGCGTCATAACTTGCGGTATCGGCACGCGTCACCATCGCCTGGGCGTCGCTATCATCGGGACCCAAGCATGAAATGCCCAGGCTCGCGGTGACACGGTAGCGCTTGTCCTTACTCAGCACCGACAACTCGCTTACGGCATGGCGAACCTGCTCGGCGATGCGTATGGCCTGTGGATTGCCACACCCAGGCAGCAGAATGGCGAATTCATCGCCGCCCAGGCGCGCTAAGTGGTCATCACGACGCACACAACCTTCCAGACAACGAGCGATCTCGCGCAGCATTTCATCGCCCAAGGCATGACCGCCCTCATCGTTGATCGGCTTGAAACTATCCAGGTCGAAGAGAATCAACGACGCCGTTTCGCCATGTTCGCGGAAACGCCGGTAGGTCTCGTCGAGACGTCGTTCGAAACCGCGTCGATTGAGCAGCCCGGTGAGCGGGTCGTGCTCTGCCTCCCAGAGTTGGCGCTTCTGCTGCTCGCGCAGATGGGTGATGTCCTTGATGAAGCCCACCACGCCTTGCGGCTTTTCACCGTTCTTGACCTGACTGGTGTAAAGCTCCAGCCACATCATTGCTCTATCGCCGCACTCAAAGCGCAACTGGCGATGCAGTTCGTGACCGCCATCCACCGCGTCGCGCCACAGCGCAAATAGCACCGAGCGATCCTCGGGATGCAGACGACGCAACCAGGCGCGATGCCGGAACGACGCCGCTGAAAGCCCCGTCAAGGCTTCCAAGGCGGGATTGACGTAACTAATCCGACCCTCGATATCGGCCAGGAACATCGGCAACGGCGACGAACTCAATACCGCATCCAGATAGGCTTGGCGGCTGCGTCGCTCCGCGCGCTCGCGACTGCGCTCGTACTCCACGCTATTGAAGGTATGGGCGATACGCCGCAGCTCCTCCAGCGATGTATCCAAGGAAATACGGGCAATATCCCCGCGCCCCACTTGTGCGATCTGACGCGCCAGGCGCCGCAACGGTGAGAGCCCTAAATGCAGCAACCACCACAACAAAGGCAGCATCGACAGCACGACGGCCACGGCCACCCACCATTGGCGGCGCACGTAATCGATAATCGGTTGATGCGTCTGGCGTTGCGGCAGGAAGACACCCACCACCCAGCCCGGTTCCCAGACTTGGTGATAACTCATCAACGCCGGTTCGCCGTTGATGAGACGACCGGTACCGGTGCCCTGCCAACCATCCAGTGCCTGCGACAGCACCGGACTCTCCAGCGTGGAAGGGACATGCTGCATGACAAGGGAACTATCGGGGTGGCTGAGCACCGTACCATCGCTGGTCATCAACACCGCATACCCCTCCTCGCCGATGCGCAAGCTACGCAAATCAAGGAAGAAGCGTCCATCGCGCAGATTGACTACACCGCCCAGCATGCCGGCAAAACGGCCCTGCGCATCCGTCAGCGGGACCCCCATCACCACCAGCGGGCGACTATCGTGGAGTTTACTGATGATCGGACGCCCCACGAAGGGACGCCCTACTTCCCGAACGAAGCGAAAATACTCGCGGTCGGCCACGTTCAAGCCCACAGCGCCCGGCAACGACGGCGTGAAGCCCCTGACATTCCCCTCGGCATCGACAACGAATGCCGAATCGAACAGCTCCAGCAGCGCCGTGTGGTCGCTCAAACGTGCCTGCACATCGTTATCGCGTCCTCGGCCAGCGGCACATCGCCCTGCAATACCCCCGCTTGCGAGGTGGCAATGCTTTTAAGCGTATCAAGGCGCAACGAAATGGATTGCTGAATGTTGCGCGCGATCAGCGAAGCCTCGTAGTTCAGATGCGCCCGATTGATCTCCTCGGCGAGACCGCTACCGCCACGCAGCGATACCCACAGGATGGCGATGACCAACACACTCCAGCCCACTCCGGTGCCCAGGATCAAACGCCCCAGCAGTGTCTTGGGTAGCAATGTCTTGAGTAGTCGTCTCATGCGATTCGGCCATATTCGCATTGTGCCTCGCCGGCCCCGCGTCATTATTTAGTGGTAGGCGACAAGCGTATCCCAGCGGCTTCAGTGAGCAAACCCCGTGCCACCGATTGAGCCCCCACCACCGATTCGTCCCATTGCATGAGCGTTGTGGCAGGCATGCGCTCGAACCGCCAAGGCATAAAAAAACGCCGGTGCACAAGGGCACCGGCGTCAGGGGCAGACACGGTTGAAGGTAAGATGTCCGCCAAGATAATCGAGTATGAACACTACGAGTGCTGCAGTTACTCTATAACTTAGGCATAACAGATCCCACAAATTTTGCTGTATATACAACCACATCAAAGCTTTCTGTAACACACAAAGGACCAGAAACAAGGCCAAACAATACAACAAAGGAAACCAGCTTCACCCTATCTTCGAGAAATGACAGCACACCATCTCGAACGACTTTATCTCGCAACACAATAAAGCATATTGCCAGTATAATATTTGTTATAGTCAATGACCACCACCTAAAATGATCTTGCCCCAAGGGATAAAGGGCCAAAGGGGATAACGACGCTATAAAAATAAGCTTAACCTTTAAATCAATCTGGCCACGCATTGACATGTAAAGCTTATACATCATATACATAAAAGGCATCATAAAGAAAACAAGAGCTCCATGATGCACCAAGCGTGGGAAGCTAAGTCCAAGCCTTATTGTCCTACTAACATTTTCCTCAAGAGAAGAGTGATGAATAACAACAAGAGAACTACTCACCACTCTATCACCATAAATACTTCTCAAGGCTTCCAGATGATCTTCGAACCCAAGCGCACTATACTCTCCATGCGTAGAAACCAAAAACGTAATGAAAAATATAACTACAAAAGCAAGACCTTGCAAAACAACACCCTTTCTGGAGGAGTCGATGTAGTTCCAAAAAACAAGGGAAAGAGGCAGTATCATAAAAAGTGCAGCCTCATGCACTAAGACTGACAAAGAAAGCCCTGCAACAACAATAGCAAAAGTTACGTAAACACTCCTTTCAGCCAAAAAATTTATTGACAAAACAATCAATATAAAAATCATGTATATAATCAGATCAAACCTTCCAACATCGAAAGCAAAGTGCTGCAAAGTCGCAGGCGAAGCAGCAGCAAAGACCATGAGCAAAAAGGCACCAAACCTCTCCCCATGACCTATGTAAGCTTTAGAAAAAAACAACAAAAACAAAAAGGAAAGCCCCCCGAGGGATACATATGAGACAAAGCTCACAAAGTCATATGAAACATGGCCCACAAGGGTCTTGAGAAAATCCCCGACAACCCCTCTCTTTACAAATCCATCGTCATAATTAAAAAGGTAATGAGTGTAATTCCAATTGCTTAAGTAACTCGTTCCATTTATGAAAAGATAGGGATTCGATCTGATCCAGACAATCAGCGCCACCATAGAGCATCCCAGGAAAAAACTTATTTTCCCGGCATCCCTAACACCCCAAGCATTTGTTTTAATATCCATTCTTCCCACCTAAACAGAAGAAACAGAAAAAACTCCCCTTTCGAAAACAAACCCATGATCTACCAACTTAAGCATAGGCAAGTCCCCCTTAGAGTCCCCATACGCATATGTCAATCTTCTACTATTAAAATTAGAAAGAACTATTCGCCTAACCTTCTCTTCCCCATGACAATTCTTTCCCTGAATCCTCCCTGAGACATGGCCCTTCTTGCCAACTTCTAGCGCTGTGCAGATAACCTCCGAAAAATGCTCTCGCTTAGCCCAAGACGTCAGGTAAACATTCATCGAGGCACTCACCAGCACGCACTCATGGCCTTGGGCCTGGTGCCATCTGAGACGCTCCATGCCTTCTGGGCGCAGCATGGTGGGGATCACCTCTTCACTGAAACGCTCTCCAAGTGTAAAGAGCTCATCAATGTGGTACCCCCCTAAGTACTGTTTGAGCACGATTTGCTTGGCGATGTCGTTACGCAGTAGCTTCGCATAATAAGCACCGAGTACCGGGCTCAGCAGCGAAAGCTTGCCATAGTAGGCCGGTGTGCCGACGACAAACTTGAGAAACGGCATCAACGTATCACCGGTCGTCAAGGTTCCATCGAAGTCAAAAAACGCGACGGGACGAGCATCGAACTCAGGAAACTGATTCATAACGACATCCGTTTGAAGATAGCTTCAGGGATATGCTTGATGATCAGCATGATGCCCCACCAGAACCATGGCAGGTACACTTCGCCCTTGCCCTTCTGCATGGCCTTGATGATGCCCTTGGCGATCTGTTCGGGCTTGGCCCACAGCGGCCCACCCTTATCGAGCTCGGCGGTCATAGGGGTATCGACAAAACCGGGCTTGATGGTCACCACGTCGACATTGCTCTTGGCCAGCCGGTTGCGTAGGCCCTGGAGAAACAACGTGACCATGCCCTTGGCGGCGCCATAGACATAGTTGCTCTGCCGCCCCCGATCGCCGGCTACCGAGCTGATCACGGCGATCACGCCGTACTGCTGCTGCTCGAGGCGGTTGGCCAGCAGGGTCAGCAGACTGATCACGCTCAGGGCGTTGGTCTCGATCTCCTGGCGTGTCTGGGTAACATCCGCCTGGCAGGCCTGCTGGTTCGGCAGAGTGCCGTGGGCAATCAGCACGCCATCGATGCCGCCCAGCGCTCGTTCACCAGCGTCAATAAGCCGAGCATGCTGATCGCTGTCGGTCAGATCGGCCACATCCCCATCGATTTGCTGGTGGTCGCTGGCCCTTACCTTGAGATCATCAATAAGCGCCATCAGCTTGTCGCGGTTGCGTCCCACGCAGTAGAGGGAGGCGCCCTGGGCAACCAGTTGCCGGGCGGTCTGCTCGGCAATGGCGGACGTCGCCCCAAAGAGGATCACACGATTAAGAGAGTTCATGGGGTCACTCGCTGCCAGAAACGGGAAGAAAAGCCGGGATCGACGTAAGCGCTGAAGGCTTCCCATTGGGGATAGCCAGCCTGAAACAAGCTCGCCGGCATACGGGCGTCCTTGCCGGGGTAGAGGGTGCCACCGGCCTCGCGCACGATGGCATCCAACTCCTCGAGAAGGCGCAGGGTCTTGTCGCCCCGATTGGGAAAGTCCAGGGCCAAAGTGGTGCCGGGGCGCGGAAACGAGAGCATGCCCAGCGACGGCTTACGACCGAAGGTCTTGAGCACGGCAAGAAACGACCCCTCCCCGCGCCTGGCGATGGTATCGAGCAGCGCCGCGGTAGCGGCCTCGGCCTCGCGGGGCGGAATCACGCACTGGTACTGGTAGAAACCACGCCGCCCATAAATGCGGTTCCAACCTTGAATGGCATCCAGCGGGTAGAAGTACGGCACATAATGAGTCAGCGCCCCCTGGGGCTTGACTGGCTGCCGGTAATAAAGAGTATTGAAGGCGCGCAGGCTCAGCCCATTGACCAACGAGAATGGTGGATCGACGGGGATCCGCTTGCCGCTTTCCTTGAACGTCGGCAGCTCAGCCTGTGCCGCCGCATGCTGGCCGGCCAGCAATATCCCCCGGCCCTGCGCCTTGCCTTTGGCCAAGCAGTCGATCCAGGCCACGGTATAGGGCCAGCGGGCCTCAGCACGACGGTTGAGTGCCCAAAACTCGTCGAGATTGGCGAAGCGCTGTGACTCGACCCACATCCAGGGGTTCTGGATAGGCATCAGCTGCAGCTCGACCCAGCGAATCAGCCCAGTCAGGCCCAGCCCGCCGATAGTCGCCGAAAACCAGCCGTTGTCGTCCTCGGGCCGGCACGCAATAATGCTGCCATCGCTGCGCCACAGCTCCAGGGCGCGCACGTGATGGCCGAAGCTGCCTACGGCATGGTGGTTCTTGCCATGCACGTCGTTGGCCACGGCACCACCCACCGTGGCCAAGCGCGTCCCCGGCGTGCTGGGCAAGAACCAGCCTTGGGGCACCACCAGTGCGAGGAGCTCGGCTAGGGTGACGCCTGCCTCACAGCGCAGTATCCCCTGCTGCGGGTCAAATTCGATAAAGCGGTCGAGCCCTCGGGTAAGCAGCAGCGTGCCCTGTTCGGTCAGGCACACATCGCCATAGCTACGCCCATTACCATGGGCCAGTAATGGCCTTGGCAAACCATCCGGCACGCCAGCGTAGCGTTGGGTTAACGCATGGACGGCGTCGGGAGCCACACGCGGCAGACGGTTCCATGAACGTGGTGCGGTCATGCGGTCTCCTCCGCAGGCGCTTCACCATGACGGCTGCGGATCAAGGCCACCAGGCCGATTAGTACGGCAAACCACAGCGTTGCCAGGCGAATGAATACGGTCGCCGCGATGGCGACGGGCATAGTCATGCCCTTGAGGACCAGCAGCGAGACCATCACCGCTTCAGCGCTCCCCAGACCGCCCGGTAGGAAACTCAGGGCGCCGGCCAGCATCGACAGCGCATAAACGAAGATGGCGAACGACAGCGAGATGTCGGCATCGAGCCAGCCCAGCATCCAATAGAAAGCCAGCGCCTCCGCCCCCCAAGCAATCACGCTGATCACGGTGGCTATGCCTAGAAGGTCGGGGCGATGGCAGCGGCGCGCGCCCCCCAGCATCTCGCTGACATGGGTAACCAAAGCCATCAGCTTGCCCTGGCGAGCCGAGGCCCAACGATGCAGCCGGTCCAGCAGGGTCTTGCTCGACAGGCAAGCCAGCACCACCACGATCCCCAGTACCCCGGCAAGCACAATGCTCCGCGCCTGGGGGTATTGGGCCAGCCCCACCAGTGTGAGCAGCACGATGGCAACGAGGTCGGAAAGTCGCTCGCTGATGAAGGCAGCGAAGGTCACCGGGAACGGTACCCCGCGCTGCTTGAGGAGTACGCCCCTGAAAGCCTCCCCCGCCTTACCGGGCGTGGTGGTCAGGGCAAAGCCACTGAGATAGATTCGCAGACTCGGCGGCCAGGCTACGCGATGCCCCAGCTGCGACAAGTAGAGCTGCCAGCGACAGAACCGCAGGGCGTAGTTCATCAGCGACAAGATCAGGGCGATCAGCGTGCCTACCAGGCCAATCTGCACGAAGGCGGCTACCACCTCATTCCAGCCTCCCCACAGGGAAAACGCCAAATAGCCGGCGGTGGCGGCCACGATGGAGAGGATCAGCGCCCGCAGCCGCCACCCTTCCAGGTAACTCACTGCCGCCGTCATGTTAGGACCCACAGAGTCGACCCCACCCAGCCCACGACCGTGGCCAACAGATGGCGGTCGATAACCAGGTCTTTGGCCGTATCATTGCCTTTGGACTTTTGATGCAGCAGGTAAAGATAACGAAAGATGCCATACACCACGAAGGGTAAGGTGTAGATCAATCCATCACTGCCATGTAGGGCGATCGTCTTCGGGGACACAGTATAGAGGCCGTAGGCAAGCACCGTGCATGCAGCCGTGACAGCGATGAACTGCTCGAGCATGGCCGGGCTATAGTCATCCAATACACGTCGGGTCAGCCCTCCGTTGCAGTGCTCGTTACTCTCAAGCATCAGTAGTTCGGCGCGTCGCTTGGAGAAGCCCAGAAACAGCGTGACCATCAAACCGCACAGCAGCAGCCACGCAGATGGCGCGATGCCTAACCCCACCGTGCCAGCCAGAATCCGCAGCATGAAGCCAGACGAGATCAAGAATACATCGAGGATCACGATGTGCTTGAGGCGCCAGGAGTAAAAGATGTTGATGACAAAGTAGGTTGCCACAAACAGAGCGACCCAGCCGCTAACCAACAGTGCCAGCAACATCGATGCGGCTATCAACCCACCAAGCAGTCGTTTGGCCACACGTGTGGAAATGGCACCACTCGGCAAGGGACGACGACACTTCACCGGGTGGGCTCGATCCGCCTCGATGTCCATGATGTCGTTGAGTACATACACCGCACTCGCCATGCAGCAGAAGGCCAAGAAAGCCAACAGTGCTTGAGAGAGTGTGAAGAGATCCCACTGATGGGCAAATAACGGCCCGACTAGCACAAAACCATTCTTGAGGTACTGGTGTGGCCTTACCAGCTTTATGACCGAACGCATATATAAAACCCCTGCGACGAGACATTGACTTGCCCTCTTGTTCAACCGACCCCGAACTTCTAGAAATCCGCTCACAATAGCCTCGTTATCATTGCGCGAAACCGAATCGCCGGAGCTTTATAAAGCAGACCACCTCCCCCCGGCATATTAAAAGAGAGTCTTGAACTAGAATTTTAACTAATAGTAGCGCGTGCCTCGTCTGTTGCACGGCGTTGAAAGTTAGCCGCTCTCGAAGCGTCAGAGGTCAACATTTTATGCATTTTTATAATCATAAAAACTCTAAATGCAAGAACGTTGCCATCGACTGATCGGCGAACTACCGTTTTACGCAGCCGGCTTTTTATGGAGGCAGGTAAAAGCGAACTCACCAGTCCTTTCACACCCCATCTTCTCGACCCATCATTTCCAACTTTTATTTCACTGATAACTCTATTTGCAAAATCAGGGCCGAACAAGCCAGCTGAATAACTACTATTTATCTCTGATTTCATAAGATCGACACACCCTTTCTCGCGGAGTATGTCTTTAGGATTAGCATTTGCGCTTTTAAGGGCAAATGGAACACCCCCCTCCATAGACTCAACTATACTCTTAAACAAACACTTGTCTTCTCTGAGGTCATCAGGCAAGCTTCTAACAACACTCAGAATTGACCTGGAAAGCAAGGGGTTAATCTCTTCCAAATACGAAAACTTGATATCTGACAATGCAGCAAACACGGTTGGCATACGATATTCTTGGTGGACTCTATCCCGCCATGCATAAAGCGTTTCCCCCTCTTTTTTATGCAACTCAACCGGAACCTCTTGATGGAAAGGCGCAAAATCTTCAGTAAATTGCGATAAATTCTTGTAGTCGCAACACAATCCAAGACCAACTAAGTTCCTGACATCTAATTCTGATGAAGCAGGCAACTCTCCAAAACTTTCATCTCCTCTAATTGTCCCGTCTACTCCTTCGTCATGGAGCTGCTTCCAGATATCCATACCATCCATGTACCCAGCAATATGATCAACACGACCTTCACTGCAAAAAAGGAATCGATCGAAAACCACCTCGAGTGGCTCGGGAGAAATATCTGTATGATAGTATTTATGCTGAACTCCCACAGAGTGTGCTAGCTCCTTAGCCACATAGGCATCATTGTATTTTTCATACTGAGATTTCTCTAAGCCCCATGTTATCGTTTTCAGATTATCTGGAGCCCCTATTGTATTTTTTATAAATAACAATATCCCGCGACTATCATACCCCCCGGACAGCGGTAGCACCCATCGCTCAAAGTCAATACCATCAAGAGACTCCATAGTTTGACTAATCGCATCAGTCAATACTCTTCTATGACCTTCCCTCTTACGATTAACCACGGAAAAATTAATAGGTCTTTGGGTGATAGAGGCACGCCATGATTTCTTTTCAAGCGACAAATAACTATCGACCGGCAGGCGCTTAATGCTTTTATCCCAAGAAAACTGCGGACCCAACGAGCCTGTCGACAGCATCCACGGAATCACTCTCTCATCAAATTCAAATGCACCAAGGAACATAATTATTGCGCGTTGCGACGTTGATGCAATAAATACCTCTTCATCATGGTAATACCAGACCGTTCTAGTCCCAACACAATCGCTAACCACTTCAATCTCGTCCTCATCGACCCTAAACAAGGCATAATTACCATCTGGATAGCATGTTTTAGGCTTATCCCAACTCACTTTGTTTTTTTCATACAGAAACCCCAGAAGCAAGCTCCCTCCCGACTCTTGGAGGGCACCACTATCCATGCATACAGCATATGCCAAATCATCTTCGACACGTACTACATGAGGTTTAGGTACCGCAATATTATCCGGGACAAGATGATTGCAAACATCATATAGCTTTTCTTTGGTACTGGCATTGAAACCAGAGTTTCGGCTGCAAGCGTATAACACTTTGGACATGGAACTTCTCCTTGTTGATGCTACACTTATTACTTTAATTTAGGGTTACCCCCTATAGATCGTTGGTCACCGGAAGACCATAAACTTATCTCGATACTCAAGAGCACGGCTTATTAACTGATTCTTGCATCACGGTCCCACCTCACCGCACACAAATAAATCCACAGCATCACTCCGCTATAAGCAAAAATACCAATGATAGAAAATATTGCGACTGCCCAGATGTCGCTATTTAGCCAATAGAATCCGAGCAAAAAACCAGAAACTTTACCACCGGTGCTCAAGACCTCATAAAAAAGCAAGCCACGCTGAATACCCAAAATAGGAACTGCAGCGTTGCTTGGCTTATTGGCTAAATTAAAAAAGAAGAAAAAAGCCAACCATCGAGCATATTCTCCCGCCACACCCCACTCAGCTCCAAACACCAAACTAAATAGCCAAGGGCCAAACAATACAACAATTGAAAAGGGCACGATGCCAATTGCAGCTAGCACACCTGTAGCTCGTAAAATGTGTCTAGAAAGACTCTCGCCATTATGTGCCGCTTCCGTTATTCGCGCATAAAAAACATCGCTAACTGCCATTCCAATCAAAGTAGTTGGCATCCCCATCACCATTGTGCTGAGCATGTAGAATCCTGCAGTGGACGGACCAAAGAAAGCAGCCAACATCAACACTGGTAAACTTTGCGATGCGGCGTTGATCGTAATCTGTGGAGCCCGGTACAGTGGGAAATCGCGATGGCGATGGGCCAGTTCGATGATGCCCAGGTTGGGGGCCTCTAAAGGTTCACTGCGATTTATCGTAGTGCGCTTCCGAATTCCTATCCACATCAGCAATGCGTGCAATACACTTCCCAAAGATGCCAACACAATGAGTACAGCGCCGGTGGGGTGAACGAAGCCAAGCAAGGCCCTGGCACTATTCAGTAGTCCGGAATTAGCTAAGGCGGAACGAGCAATCACTCCGAATTCTTTTTTGCGTATCAACCACTGCTGAGCCATCTGCATCCAAGCAGCGAATAATATCGCTACGGGTAGCAAGTAGATCAACTTTCCCACGCTCTCTATTTCCAACAGCGAAATAGCTACAGCACCCCATAACCACAAGCCAACCGCTATTAAGGTCGCAATAAAGACGGAGATATAGGCACTCAATCGTAGAAGCCCAATGGCTTCTTCATCTCGTCGTGGCAAAACGACAGAAATCGGATAGGCAAGAGCACTGAAAGGAGTTGCCACACCCAATATTGCAATAAAAGTACCTTGCACACCGTATGCTTCAGGACCATAAAGGCGAGTAATCAGCGGTGAAAAAGCCATCGTGATCGCCTGCGCTCCTGCCGTTCCGGTGGCAACCACCGCAACACTTCTTACAAAGCGGCTGCGCCATACTTCATGGGTTTTCTGTCGCAATGTAATAACTAGATTCAGCATGCACATCTCTGCCTATCAGAAAGCCCGTTTGACCCACTGGGCCGAGAAAGAAAAGAAGGTACCGATTTTTTTATCTTGTAGAATCAGCATGTCCACCAAAACACGCCTCAGGAGAGTCACTCGCCATATGTGAAGTACTGGCTTTGGACACCGCCTACAGCGGCTCTGTCCGTATCGAGCTGAACGAAGAGCGAATCACAAGAACTGAACCGGCAGACAGCCTGCTCAGTCATTCAAGAGCATAAAATCAATAATTTAACGGCTTGCTTCCAAATATTTTTTTGCAACAGCTTCAACTGTAAACTCATTGGCACGCTTCTTAAGTTCTTCAAAGTTCCACGCGCCCACATTATTTATATGGTTAACCATTTCCAATGAAAGTCGTTCTGCATCACCACAAGGTACTAATACGCCATACTTGCCATCAGCAAGTATGGTCCTTGGACCACCGGGACAATCCGTACTAATAACGGGCGTACCACATGCCAATGCTTCTACTATTACATTTCCGAACCCTTCCCAGTCAGAAGACAAAACAAATAAATCTGCCGCCTTGTAATACGGATAGGGATTATCTTGGAAGGCAACAAAATCAACATTATCCTCAACACCCAGCTCACTTGATAGCTTTTCTAAATTCTTCTTTTCTTCACCTTCTCCAAGAATGACAAGCTTAAGATCAGGAACCGATTTGACAGCCAAAGAAAATGCATTTAACAAAAGCGCTTGGTTTTTTTGGACATCAAGACGACCAACGTGCAAAACAACACGAACATCAGGGGAAGACAACCACTCATGACATAAAACATCTCCAGCCTTTTCATTTAAATCATCATTAATCACCGGATTACCAATAACTTCCACATGGCTTTCTTGGACTATCTTATTAACTATCAGGTCTTTTTTGGTGTCCATAGAGTTTGCAATAACAATATCAGCACGTCGATAGGAAAACTTCATGAGAAGTTTATGAATCAACCTGCGACGCCAGGGTATACGTCTGAAAGCTTCCATTGTATTAGCTTCACGAAACGTAACTCTTATATTATTAATTATTGGAAGAGATAGCCCGACGAAGATATTTGCGCCTCTCATAACAGATAGAATATATTCTGGAGATTCATCTTTTATGGCTTTTCTCAACTTCAACCAAGCATTATAGCGCAACCGTTTAACATTAAGATCAATCAACTTTATGGAGCTATTTATTTGCCTACGATATGGACCGACTCCATCAAAAACAACTAGACAGACATCCAACCCGTTTTTAGCGTAAAAATTTGCCAAATTGACAGCTATCCTTTCGGCCCCTCCTCCTGAAAACGAGGGTGTAACAATACAAATCTTCACGACTTATTCCTTTACTTTGTATAGCATCAAAAGCCCACCTCACCTATGGGAAGGCGTCACTATTCATGCAACACGAGCTATTCAGACAACACGAACTACAAGTATTAGAGCGTGGCTGGATGGCCACGCCTGGTCTTCTCTGGTTAGGTCGTTACGAGGCAGCGCGGTTGGCGCGTGCGGTATCAATGAGGTAGATCTTCGGCAAGGCATTGGCCACGCCGGCGGGCTTGCCGAGGCTGTCACGTCTCACCACGCGTTTGCTTGGATAGCCTTCGGGATTGTTCGACTGCCAGCGCCAGGTATCGGTGATCATCTCGGTCAGACCACGCTGAGCCTTCCAACCCAACTCATTTGCTGCCAGCGAGGCATCGGCCCAGCATTCGGCGATATCCCCATCGCGGCGCGGCACGATGCGATACGCCACATCACGCTGCGAGATCATCTCGAAAGCGCGCACCATTTCGAGCACGGAATACCCCTGACCGGTTCCCAAGTTCCAGACATTCGCCCCTGAACGGTCTGTCAATACGCGCATCGCCGCCAGATGTCCCTCGACCAGATCCATGACATGGATATAGTCGCGCACGCCAGTACCGTCCGGCGTCGGATAGTCATCGCCGAAGACCGATAGCGCCGGTAGTCGCCCGATTGCCACTTGGGAGATAAACGGCAGCAGGTTATTGGGCTTGCCCGATGGGTCCTCTCCGATGAGCCCGCTGGGATGCGCACCCACGGGATTGAAGTAGCGCAGCAGTGCGATCGACCAGCGTGGGTCAGACCGCGCCAGCTTCCGCAGCACCTCTTCGACCATCAGCTTGGAATGTCCGTAGGCGTTGGTCGGCTGTCCGGTGGGCGCGCTTTCGCTCAACGGCATGCGCGTGGCATCGCCGTACACCGTCGCCGAAGAACTGAACACCAGTCGGAAGACCCCCGCCGCCGTCATGGCCTGACACAGCGTGATGGTTCCCGCTACATTGTTCTCGAAATACGCCAATGGCTCGTTGACGCTTTCTCCCACGGATTTGAGCCCAGCAAAGTGCAACACATCGCTGATCTCGAAATCCGCAAAGACGTAATCCAATAGCGAACGGTCGCGTATGTCGCCCTCGATGAAGACAACTTCTTTGCCGGTCAACTGTGAGACGCGCTCCAGCGACTCACGCGAGGCATTACAGAGGTTGTCGATCACGGCCACGTCGTGGCCGGCCTCTATGAGCCTCAGCACCATATGCGAGCCGATGTAGCCTGCGCCGCCTGTCACTAAAATCGTCATCATGCCTCCATTTTTACGCGTTGGTGACTCATCAGGCCGCTTTCCAGGCAGGCCAGGTATCCCATTACGACGATGTCCTGCGAGAACTCTTTCTCCGCACGCCGGCGCGCTGCTACTCCTACGCGGGAAAGCGCCCACGGCGTCATTACCAGGCACGCGCGCATACGCGCCGCCAGCGACTCGACGTCCTTGACGCGGCACAACCAACCGGTTTCTCCATCGGCCACGGCATGGCGACATCCCGGCACATCAGTGGCGATAGTTGGCCTCCCCATCGCGCCCGCCTCCAATACGGTGGTCGGTAAGCCTTCACGGTAGGACGGCAATACCAACACATGGGACTGGGCGAGCCAGGGACGCACGTCGTCCTGGGCGCCGACATATTCGACGACACCCCGCTCGTGCCAAGCCTCGATCTCGTCGTCATCAATTGCCGTGCGATTGCTGACACCCTTGGGCCCGACGATCAAAAATCGTGTTTCGGGATTTTCCCTACGCACCTGCACGGCCGCCGCGACGTACTCGCGCACACCCTTGTCGCCCAGCAGCCGTGCGATCAATACAAAGGTGAAGGGCCCTTCCTGAGGCAGCGGTGTAAACGCAAAGCGCGTTACATCAACCCCCGCGCCCGGCAACATCCCCCAGTCGACTTTTTGCAACATGCCTTGGCGCTCAAAGACCTCGCGGTCATCCGGGTTGAGGAAAAACACCCTGTTCGCCCCGGCATTGGCCACGCCATAGAGCCGTCGAACTTGGCGGAATAAGTGACTGTCATGCAGGAAAGCCGTCCCCAAGCCGGTGACGGTATTGGCATACGGAATTCTCAGAGCGCGGCACGCTAATCCCGCATAGATGTTCGCCTTGACCGTGAAGTTGAAAACAAAGGCGGGACGCAGCGCGCGCAACTGCCCATACAGCCAGAACAGGCACTTCCCCTCCCGCGCAGGGGCGGTGCTCTTGCCGTCCATGGGCATGCTTCGCAGGGTGACGCCGAATTCATCGAGCAAGCGTTGCGAATAGTCGTCGTTGGGCACCAGACACACCACACGAAAACCGCGCCTCTCTAGCGCCCTCAAAAATCCCTGGCAGAAGTTGTAGAGAGACCAGGACGTGTTGGAAACCAGCACAATCGTTTTATCGTTCATGGAAACAACTCCTCTGCAGTGGAGATCATCTGCGGGGCACGTTTTGAAGGTCCGCTCTTGAAGGCCCGTTTGTTGAAGACTTGTTTTTGAAGACTTGTTTTTGAAGACTTGTTTTTGAAGACAAAGCCCCCCGGCCCTCGCGCTAAAGCGCGTCGGTAAGTAGTCATCAAAAGCAGTGATCAAATGTCGTGAAGGCAAGTGGTGCGTGGATGGCTAGCGCCTAGGAAGCTAGGTCAATGGGGCTGTCACCGAGGCCTGCTCCTGACGCGTCAGTACATCGTTCATCGACATCGAGCGCATACCGTATTCGATGGAAAGAACCTGGAAATAACCGATGATGGCGGCGAGGTCACGCAGATGGGCATCGGTAGCCAGGCCGAAGTTGTGTGGATGCCACCAAAGATGAAATATCTCGCCACGCTTGGCGGCACGGCGCATCGCCTTCTTGATGCGTCTAAGTCGCAAGGCATTCAGTTGCGGTATCCCACGACGCGGACGCAGAAACATACTGGCAGGAATATTCAGCGGGTCGCCCTTTAGATCGTGCCATTTGATGCCGTGGTGCCCGGTCAGATTGACGTAGCTATCCATCAGTCGCAGTGCACGAGTCGGCGCAGCATCGTGATACTTTCGTTGGAACCCCGCACGCTGTGGATTGCCGCGATAGCAACGAAAGCCCGCCTCGCGCATTGGTTCCAAATAGGCCTCGTCGACCTGATTGCGCGGCAAAACCAATGAACTCGGCTGGTGTCCGGCGTGCTTGGCGATGGCCATTGCCGCCGCGAGATCGGCCTTGAAGTCATCCGGTGTCTGACCCTCTTCATAGCAGTAATAATGCGAGAAGGTATGTGAAGCGATTTCCTGGCCTGGCGTTTGCGCAATCAGATCGATCAGGGAGCGCGCGTAATGCAGTGGGTCGCTTGCCTCGTCGTCACCGATCTCCTGCCGATAGTTATCACGTGCCGGATTGGCATAGTGTGGACGTCTAACAGGCGAGAAACGCGTCAATGTTTCGCGATCCTCGGCGAACAGATAGCCCACCGTGGCCCAGGTCGCGCGGATATGGCGTTCACGGAAAAGATCAAGTATCGCCGGTACAGCACGGCGTGCGCCGAGCAATTGCCGCATATAAGGGTGCTCTGGCGTGGTCACGATATCCGACATGCCCCAGTGCAATTCGAAGTCCAGCGAAATCACAAAGGCCGGCGGACGCAGCGGTTCGCCTTCGGCGCGCGCCAAACGGGTCATCCAATTAGCATTCATACGTGGCACACCTGATGCCAAGAAGCACTATAACCGTCGATCATGCGCTGTACGCTGAAGGAATCGACGACCCGTTGATGCGCGCGCTGCTTACGCGCTTGCCACGCTGGTACCTCCGCGTATTCATCAAGTGCCATAGCTAGATGATCTGCCAAGGCCGAAGGATCGCTGGGTGGAACTATCCAACCGGTATCGCCAACGATAAAGGCAGCATCGCCGACATCGGTGGACACACACGGCGTGCCGCAGGCCATTGCCTCGGACAACACATTAGGGAATGCCTCACTAAGCGACGACAGCACATGCACATCGAGCGCGTTCATCACCGCAGGAATATCGCTACGTCGCCCTACTAACAGTACCCGTTCGCGTACGCCGTAATCCTCCAATAGCTGGACCAGTTCAGCGTTATCGGCATCCACCTCCTCGCCGATCAACGCACACCGAAAGTCCCAGCCCAGCCCCTTGAGCTGCGCCAAGGCGGCGATCAAGTTGGCATGATCCTTCAGCGGATCGAAGCGAGCCACCATGCCGAGTAGCGGCATATCATCATCGAGCCCCCACTCCTGGCGCACACGCGCCCTGGCCTCGGCATCGGGGGTCAGTAGCAGTAGATTGTAGCCATTGGGCACGACCACGAATTTCATGGCCGCATAACGTAGCTGGCGATGCACTTCCACCGCATGTTGCGAACAGCTCACGATGCGGCTCGGCACCACGCGGGATAACGCCCCGCAGGCCTTGGCGACCCAGATCGTGCTGCGCTTGGTAACCCCCGGCATCAGGTTGCTGTTATGGATTCCCCAGCAAATAGCCTTGACGCCCGCTAACCGCGCCATGACCCCGCCCACCAGGTTGGCGTGGTACATCCACGTCTGCACCACATCTGGCCGGAGTTCACGCAGGGTCCGCCACAAGCGCCACAGGCCCGAGAACGTCACGCGGCCTGGCGGCATATGCAGATACACGACCTCGACCCCCGCCGCCTCGAAACGTGGTCCGTATTGTCCGGCGTCCATCAGGCACACTACACGATGAACGTTGTGGCGATCGTTATTGCAAAGCTGGTAGAGCGAGTCCTCGGCACCACCATCGGTCAAGCCGGTGATGACATGTAAGACCTTCAGCGGTTTGGCTAGCATAAGCGATTGCATCCTCTCGAGTGGCCGATGCCCGACAGCGCTCGGGCATAGCGGATATGATCTTGAACAAGCGCCAGCGATTCGGTGGCTGCCTCACCCACCGAAGGCAAATCCCAAGCGCTTGCGGCTTCCCTTGAGCAGCATCACGGCAAGCAGCGACGACGCCAGTGCCAACAACGCCAGCATGTTGCCGGGCCGATAGGAGAGCGCCTCGAACAACGAGATGAAAAGCGGATGAATGAAGTACAGCGCTGTCGCGTAATACGCTAGGGAGGTACTGTCACCAGGGACATGAAGCGACGACACCCACAAGAAAAGACCAGGGCAAAAGACCAGGAGGCTCAGATACATATCGAAATGTGGCAGCCCTTCGAGACTGACATAATTGAGATAGGATTCCCCCAGCAGCAAGAGCATGCCCACCAGGCTCCAGATCGCGTAATAACGGCGATCTAGCTGACGTATCCCTTCCCAAGACCGCAACAGATATCCGATACAGAAGAAAGGGAAGCCAAAAAACAAGAAGTTGCGATAGGGCCAACCTTCAAGGAGCAGCGCATCTAGCATGCTGCCGGAAAATAGATCGTAATTACCGGCATACATCAAGGAAACGCCTATGCCATAGAGCATCACCGCCGATACCAGAAGGACTTTCATAGAGTAATTGCGCAGCATGTACAGTAAGATGGCAGCCCCAATCAGTGCCGAGAGAAACCACAGATGGTGATAACCCATGACCGCAACACGCAGTAATCTCAAAACCTCATGCAAGTTCGCCGCCGGAATATCAAGCCAGAAATACACATACACCAGCATCCAGAAGAGATACATCGGCACTACTTTTTTCAGCCAGCTAGCAAGTGACTTTGTGCGAATCACGCCAATAAAGAAATAACCGCTAACCATCATGAAAATCGGCACCACGATCCGAAATAGCCCCTCCACCGTCAGCTGATACCCCAGATCGCTATAGCCCATTAATACTTGGGCATGTGAAATTACCACGATGACGGCTAATGTCAGCTTTAGCACATCTAACGAGACATTACGCTGCATTTCTCCCTCCCCCCTTAAATCGCCCGATCCCTGAAATAGAAACGTCGATGCATTATCGTTTTATAAAGTTAGGATTACATACTGCCTTCGGCGGCCCAGCCGTAACCGGGGATTCCAAGAACCGGATACCACTGCATGAAGAAATAAAAGGCATAAAGTCCGTAAATTGTGTAACGACGCCAGTCCGTCAATCCCAGGGATGCCAGCAGCAATACCAACATGCCGCTTTCGAACACGCGTGCCGTGACCGGAAGCAGAAAGTACGTAGAGAGATAAAAAATTAAAATCGACGCCGCAAAGAAGTTGTTCCTGAGAAATGACTTACCCTCCATGAAGAAGATCACGGAGAACACGACCCAGAAGAGGAATGCTAATCCCGACCCCCCCGAGCCCATGGCGCTGTATTCATCGCTACCACCTTGTCGTGCCCCGAGCGCACCGGCCAGCCAGATCCCTAATGCTCCCAGTACAATGCCCACGCCCAAGGTGTATACTATCCGCCACACGGTCGAAATTCTAAACGTCGAGAAGGCAACATTGAGTAGAAACAAAGCATCAATGAAGAAAAAGGATGCATGGACCAATGGTGCCAGCCCGATGAAGAAGATACGCAAAGGCAAGTAACGACACCACCAGCCGATAAAAAACAGAGTAATCCCTACTCCCTGCCGTAAGTGGATAATATTATTCTTCAATACCTGAGGCATCAGAATAAAAAGAATCAAGAAAAAAGCGTACTTCGGGTAGCTTCTCAACACTAGAAAAGAAATCAAAAACGATGAGAAAAAAATGATTATGCGCAGCGTATCTTCCGGTGAGAAATGCTTGGAAGCCCATATATTGAGTAGCAGCCAAACCGGCTCGTTGGTGATAAATGCTTTGAGGCTACTAGCGGCATACATGGCGAAAATTTCATCGGAGTGCTGGGCATAGATAAGATAATTTTTCCGATCGAGATAACCATCGACATCCAGCCCCATCAAAAACCAGGCATAAATACCCGCCAGGACCAGACACATGGCCTTGTAACCGAACGAGCCTTCAGTAGGTATTAGTAGTTTCATCGCTCGCCTCAACTTACGGGAGTGCTGACGCGCCTAAACTCAAATGGGCTGGCGCCACATGACGTATAAATAATCTTGAATACCTAGCCGAGCCCAGATGCCAGCATGCGTTGAGCATCATTCACAGCGATGCTCTTGCGGCAGAGGCACCCGCAGCGCGTGTAGGTAGCCGGAAAGCGCCTGCTGCAAATTGAAGCTACGGGCACGGTGGCGCACATCGGGGTGAGTCTCATCACTAAGGGTCGCGGCCATCGCCCGGGCCAACGCCGAAGCGTCACCGACCGGCACCAGCCGCCCCCACTTTCCATCTTCAAGAATCTCTGCCGAGCCACTGGGACAATCCGTGCTCACCACCGGCGTGCCGCAAGCCATGGCCTCGGCCAGCACGTTGCAAAAGCCCTCCCACGCTGAAGACAACACGAACAACGATGACTTGCGCATCCACGGATAGGGGTTATCCACGAAGCCGGGCAAGGCTACATCCTCGGCGATGCCCAGTTCCGCGATACGAGCCTCGAGCGTGGCGCGCAGTTCGCCCTCGCCAAGGATCACCAGCCGGGCGCGATGAGTCTGACGCACCATCGCGAAGGCCTCGACCAGGGTGGCGAAGTCCTTCTGCACGGTCAGCCGCCCCGCCGCGACGATCACCGGCGGCTCGCCCTCGGCCAGCCAGGGATGCACGACCGGCGCCTCGGACAACCGAGGCAGGTTGGAATTGATGGGGTTATAGACAACATCGATCCGCTCGCGCGGCAAGCGCGCCGTCTGCGCGAGGTCATCCGCCACCCCGCTGGAGACCGCAACGATAGCGTCCGCTGAGGAATAACTAAGACGCATCAACCACGGCAACCCTCGCTTGAAACGACTGTTCGACACATCGCGAGATAGCGTATTGCGCTCCGACACCACCAGACGTGTCCCCGAACGGGCCAGCTTGCGTGCCCAAAGCGCAATAATGTTGGCGTGATTGAGCGCCGAGAGTAAGGCATACGGACGCTCACGGCGTAGATAGCGCACCAGTGCCGGCAAGCTGAACAGCACGCGCGAGGCACCGAGCTCAACCAGCCGCACACGCGGCGAGACATCCGCCAGATACGCCCCCTCGGCGGCAACCACAACAAGATCCACAGGCACCCCCCGAGTCGCGAATCCATTGGCGAGGGTTACCATCACACGCTCAGCGCCACCGCCCGCCAGCGAAGGTAGGAACACCGCAATCCGTTTATAGTCGTCTTTCATTTCGCCGTCCGTCATTTGGCAAATACCATCCCAGGCAGGTTTGCCATTTCTAGAAGAAATACGCTAACGGTATAAACCGCCCCGCCCCCAACCAAAGCAAGGTGGTGCGCGTAAGGCGCCCGAACAGTGCCGGGCGTCAGCACAGAGGCGTCTTTTAACGATAGGAATAGTTGTAATAGCCGTAGGTATACGCCGTGGCTGCCTTGCGCTCGAGCCCATTGAGTATCGCGCCCTTGACGCGCACCCCACTGGTATCCAAACGCCGCATCGCTAGTTCGACTTCCTTGGGCGGGTTAACCTGGAATCTTGCCACCATCAGGGTCGTGCCCACGCTCTTGCCGATCACCGTGGCATCAGTTACCGCCAGCACCGGCGGCGAATCGACGATCACCAAGTCGTAGCGCTCACTAGCCGTGACCAGCAACTCGGTGAAACGCGACGAAGCCAGCAATTCCGAGGCATTCGGCGGGACGACGCCACGCGCCAAGTACTCGAGCCCCTCGACGCTTTCCACGGAACGCGCCATTTGCGCCAAGGTGTGACGCCCAGCCAGTATTTCGCTCAAGCCATCTTCAGAAGGCCCCTTGAAGATCTTATGCATCTGGCCCTTGCGCATGTCGCCGTCGATCACCAACACACGCTGACCGTTCTGAGCGCACACCGCTGCCAAGTTGGCGGCAATGAAGCTCTTGCCTACGCCCGGGCTTGGCCCAGTGATCATCAAGCGATTGTCGGTGCTATCCAGCATCGCGAAGTGCAAGCTGGTACGCAGGCTGCGCATTGCCTCGATGGAGACATCCAACGGGCGATGCCACGCCAGCAGCCCCGCCGGTACGCTCTGCGTGCGTCCTCCCCGGCGAATGCGACGGCTGAGCCGGCTCTGGTCATCCGATTTGGGCACGATGGCATAGACCGGCAGGCCCAGCTGCTCGAGCTGATCGGGACTTTCCAAACCACGATTGAACATTGCCCGCAGCATCACCACCGCCACCGCGAAGGCTGCGCCCAGCAAGGTGGCAAGCGCGATATTCATCATCTTGTTAGGCGCCACCGGCTGCGGAAACTGCTCCGCTTCATCCAGCACCCTCACGTTACCCACGGTGCTGGCCTCCGCGATCTGCATTTCCTGCACCTTGTTGCGCAACTGGACATAGATTTCTTGATTGACGGAAACATCGCGCTGCATACGCAACACTTCCTGCTGCGTTTCCGGCATACCGTCGATGCGCTCCTCAAGGGACGCCAGTTCCTTCTTCAGTTGTGCTTTCTTCTCTAGCAACGCCGCATAGGTCGGGTGGCTGGGCGTAAAGCGCCGCGAGATTTCCGCTTCGGAGAACTCCAACTCATTGAGCTGACTTTCCAAATTGACCACGCGGTCGAGCACCGACTGAGTCTCCATGGAAATATCCACGCTGTCGTTTTCGGAGCGATAAGCGTTGAGTTGTTGCTCGGCAGTGGCAAGTTCACCGCGTACCTCGGGCACCTGCTGACTCAAGAACTCCAGGCTCTTACGGGCCTCTTCCGACTGACGCTGAATATTCTGCGTGACATAGATATCACCGATGGTGGCCAATATTCGCTCGGCCAATGCCGGCGACGGGTCCGTCAGGGTCCAGGCCAGTATCCCCGTACCATTACCCCGCTCGGCAATACCGAAATTATCGCGTAGCTGATCGACGGCCACCACGCGCTGCGCATGGGTCAGAGTGAAGGTCGCGCCTGGCGCCGCCGCGATCGACTCTACCTCCACGCCCACCGCACCGGCGAGAAAGCTTTCCTCCTCGCCGACAACGCCCTCTCCTAGACGCTCGCCACGGTAGTTCAAGGCATAACGGGTCTCGTCGAGTACTTCGAGGGTGAAGGTCTGTCCCAAGTACTCGTCAGCCACGGGCATACCAGCGACCTGAATATGATCGTCGCCCCAGGCATAACCCCAGTCCTGGGCGAACGCGGGCGCGGCGATCCGGTGGCGCTGCAAAAACCCGCCGATGATCGGCACGCGTACCGGGTCGACGCGGATATCGAGGTTGAGTATGTCCACCGCACGGCCGAGCACCATGCGCGACTTCATGATCTCCATCTCCGAGCGCGACGGTGGCGCTTGCGAAAGCATCGATATCGACGCATCCGCCAGAGGGTTATTGGGACTCTTGGTTTCCACCTGGACCAGCGACTTAGCCTGAAAGATCGGCGTCGTAAGAAAGGCATACGCCGCCCCCAAAAACGCGAACAATACAATCAGGCTGATCACCAAGCCCTTGGCGTCGAACAAGAGGCCTAAGATGCGCCCCAACTCCATGTCATTGTCGTTGCCATTGTCGGTTTTATTGGTTTCTGGGGCAGGTACATTGAGATTCATAGATTCCCACTCCATGAGAATGTGGGCTCGAGACCCGACGCCGTGTCATATCAATGCACTAGGCGGCAGCGACGGCGGGCCTTGAGACAATGACGGCTTAAAAGTCGTCGTTGAGGTCCTTGATGTCACGCGTGGCCTGCGACAGCTGGTAGATCGCCGTCACGCTAGGCAGGATCTGGCTGATAACGCGGTTCCAACGCGCCATCGGCGCGGCGGTGACATACACCACATCGGTGGGCTGAAGGATGAATTCCGACCCCAGTGCAAAGGCGATCGCGCTCTCGGCGTTGAGCTGGTAAACAGTCGCGTAGGTGTCGCTGTCGACATCCTGTTTGCGGCGAATCACGAAGATACCCGAAGCATCGGCGCTGCTCTCGCTGATGCCCCCGGCCTGTGACAAGGCATTGGTCAGCGAGAAGCGTGCATTCGGCATCGGCACGGCGATCGGCGTATTGACCTCGCCCATCACGTAGACCTGCTGATTGCCGACAACCGGCACATGCAACACGTCGCCATCCTGTAGCAACAGGTTCTGATCGAGATCGCCATTAACCAGCATGTTGTAAACCGACAAGTGCCGCTCGACGCCATTACGGGTCAGCACGACGTCATGCCAGTCGCCGCCCTGCGTCAGACCACCGACGCTGCTGAGCGCATCCAGCACTGTAAGCGGCACGTTGGTGATAGGCTGCGCTCCCGGACTATCGACCTCCCCGGTGACATAGGCTTTCTGCGCATTGAAGGCAGCGACTTTTACGTCCACCTGTGGCTGCGCGATGTAGCCTTCCAAGCGGCGTTGGATCTCCCCACGAACATCGCGCACGGTGCGTCCCGCGACTTCCACCGTGCCGATGTAGGGATAGAAGATGGTGCCGTCCGAATGTACGACGTTGCCCGACTCTTCCGCGCTCCGCTCACTCCCGGCGGGAATCGTCAACTCAGGGTGGTCATATACCACAACGCTAAGTACATCACCGCGCCCGATCATGTAGTCGTAATCGATCTTGGATTCGGGCACCGCATTCTCGGTGTACTCAAACAACGAGTCGCGCAAATCGTCTTTCGACTCCGCCATCGTCTTGACGAGACTCGGCGTAATTGCCTTGACCTCGATATTGTCGGAGATGTCCTCTCCCTGCGGATCAGCTTCATAGTCGATATTGCTGCCGGGCGCGAACGCACAACCCGACAGCGCCACCATGAAAGAAAGCCCCAGTAGCGGCTTTCTCCACCCTGAACGGTATTCCATACGGCTTGCAATCATGCCGATTCCCTCACTCTTCGTTTTGTTAGGGCCTAAAATTCTTTTACCCACGCTACCGCCCTGGAGCGACACCACATCTCCCGGGCCATAACCACTAATTTTCAAACCCTTTCTCTAGTTTTGGCTTGCGGCACGCATCGCTTGTGTTACTTACTGCTTTAATCATCAACCTTTTGAACTGCGCGCCCATTCCCTTACTTACACAAGTATCGTATTGCGGATTTCATTCTATGCATTGTGTAACGTTTCATAGGCTGAATTTACACAATGCTTACATTGGATTTTACTCGTTGCTAAATCGCGCCTTTTAATCAACAAGCTCATCCATCAAGTACGATAATTTAGCTGTGCAGGAGTACGAGAAAACTCATACTCTAAATAAAATACCCCCGTACGCAGACGGGGGCCCCACAATGACTCAATTCAACGAGAGCACGCCTCAGCGCGCCCCAAATCCACTACTGATCGTCTTCAGCGTGCGCAGTAGAATCAGCACGTCGAGCCACAGCGAAAAATGTTTGATGTAATAGAAGTCGTACTGCAGCTTGATAGCCATATCATCGACCTCTGCGGCATAGCCCTGTTCGACTTGGGCCCAGCCTGAAATGCCCGGCCTGACGACACGCCGGTAGCTAAAAAGCGGTATGTCCTGCTCGTACCACTGTGAGAGATCCACGGGCTCGGGGCGCGGACCGATGAAACTCATGTCGCCCTTGAGCACGTTGAGAAGCTGCGGTAACTCATCCAAGCGGTACTTGCGGATCACCCTGCCCACCGGCGTGATGCGCGGATCATCCTCACCGGAAGCGAATTCCTTCCCCTTCATGTCGCAATACATGCTGCGAAACTTGTAGATTCGAAACGGTCGGCCGCGATGTCCCATCCGCCATTGCAAGAAAAACACCGGCCCCGAACTGTCGCGGCGGATCGCCCATGCCGTGGCCAACATGATGGGCGCCAGCAACGGCAACAGCAGCATGGCACCGCAGATATCAAGCCCCCGCTTGCAGGCGCTATACAAGGGTGACGGCAACCAGGAGACCAGCTCCGTATCCGCCAGGTGTTCGTACTTCACGCGGCCGGTGCGCGACTCATCGATCTGCTTGATCTGGTACACGGGAATGCCGTGCAAAGTGCACTTGGTGAGAAACCGCACCCACTCCTGATTGAGCTCATCGCTGCGCAGGTCGGCGATGATGCCGTCGATACGCTGCGCGCCCAGGCGCGGCACTTCGAGTCTGTACAGTCGACTCTCTTCGGTCTCGGTGAGGTGGCGCGCCTCGCCCAGCGGAACCAAGGCAAAGCGCGGGCGCCTGAACCGCTGCGCCGCCGCATAGCCGACCAGGAACCACAGCAGGCTTGCCACATAGCCCCCCCACAGCACGCGTTCGTCGACAGGCGCCACGCCAAGCAGCAACGCCCAGGTCAATGCGAACACCGCACTGACCAGCGGCACGACATAGACCACCGCCTGCGTCCCAGGAAAACGCGTCATGCGATGCAAGACGAACAATGTGATCAGGAATGCCGCCCCCACCGCCCATAGCGTCGTAGCAAGGCCCGGCGGAAGATCGCGCCAAAACCCCTCACCGTGCACCACCAGCGACGGCACCATCACGACCGCCGGCAAGCCTACGATGAAGTGAAACGGCATACCCATCAGGCACTGCTCGTACCAGCGTGAGTGGCGGCGTTCGTAACGCGTGTCTAGCGCTTGGCCACTCGCCGCCCACGACTCACCGCCCCCCCATGCCGAACGATCCATCTTCTCCAGAACTTTATGCTTATTGAACATGATTGACGCCACCTTTTCAGTGTCCCGTGCCGCCCGCTTAAGGACGTAAATAACCGGGTTTTCGCCAAACAAGTTACAAAGTGTTCATCTTTACAGCCAGACGGTTTTAGTGATTAAGGAACCCCATATTATTCATACGCAAAAGCACCCAAATCGTACGTCAAAAACCAGTCGCACTTTACACTTACAATGCCGTAATAAACGGATATCAAACGAGACCACACAATAATATTAACGCTACTCATCACGCGCTTAACGCGTCCTCACTACGAGTAACGAAAGACAACTAAAATGATGAAAATACGCCACCAATAAGGAGAATACTCACCTCATTACTCAACAAAATTTCATCTACGCTAGGCAATTATTTCGGAGGGAAAAATGAACACTTCGAGAAGACGGCTCTTGGCTCGACTACTCCAGGGCGGCGCTGTACTGACCGCTTCCGGTTTATTGCCGACTCACGCTGCAGGTATGGAAAAAAGAGACAAAGAGGGAAAAACAACGCAGGAGGGAGCAGAGACGCTGCATGCCGACTCCATCGCCGAGATGCAGGCACTGGACGTTACCCGCCTTCAAGATGGGCAACGTATCCAAGTCGCCGGTTACCACGCGGGGGAATCACTCGGCGGGGGAAGTTTCATCTGGTACGCCCATGAACGACGCGAGGAAGACGGGGGTACCTGTTTTCGTGCCCATGACCAAGCCGACGGGCGTTTTCTACGACGCCTCGACGACACGCTCACGCCCGGCATGTTCGGCGCGCGCGGGGACGGCAGCGATCAGTATCTCGCCTTGAAGCAACTTGCCAAAGCCGCCAATGCCCAGCAGCGCGATATCGTCTTTCCCGAGGGTGATTTCGCCTCGTCGGGGACCGGGTTACGCTTTACGGGCATCCGCGTGACCGGGGCGGGCGTCACGCGTACGACCCTTCGTTATACCAGTGACACTTACGGTGCGTTTGTCGCGATCCACGATGGTGCCACCCTATCGGGCATGACGCTGGACGGTAATGTCAGTGACGACCCCGCCCGCTGGAGTACCGCCAACCACGACGCCTTTACCGGCGCCTTGCCACTGGACCTCCTTGGCCACGACGTCACCGCCCACGACCTTGTTTGCCGCCGCTCTCCCCGCTCCTGTCTCCGCGTTGGCGCACGCAACTTCGTGCTCCGCGATGTCGTCGCCGAGCATGCGCGCGGTAACTATGGGGACGGCATCTTCATCGCCGACTCTCGCGATGGCATCGTCGAACGCTGCCAGGCACGTGACTTCACGCGTATTGGCTTCGTCACCGACACTTACGGCGAGAGTCCAAGAAACATCCTCAGCGAGCGCATCGACTTCATCGACTGTCTCGCCGAAAACGGCCATCACGCCAGCGTCGATTACGGCGACGATGAATACAACGCCGGTTTCTGGGCCGAAAATAGCAACGACGTTCGCTTTATCAACTGTCGTTCGCGCGACACGACGCATCACGGCTTCGTCGCCACCACCGGACGCACTCCGTCGCAAGGCACTGGGCACTTCACCCTGCGCGGCTGCATCGCCGAGACGACGGGCGATGGGTATTTACTCAGCGATCTGAATGACACTCCCGTACGCCATACCGTCGACGACTGCCTGTCACGCGACATCGACAGAGGCTTTTGTATCGAGATGGACCTTGCGGCCAGCCACCTAACGGGGCAACGTCTCTGTACAAAACTACGTGGCTCCCAACGCAGTGGCAGCTCCCTATTGCTCACAGGCGATGGACATATCGATATCCGCCATTTCGACGAAACCTGGCAGACGTTCAACGCATCGCGCCATGACAGCATGCGCGCCAGTTACGCCTCAATCGTCTCGGCGGCCGGCTTCAAAGGCGATCTGCATCTCGCCCACTTCCAGAGCCGACACGGCGACACCGATGAGCCCATTGCCGTAGGCTTCAAGCTCATCGGCCAATCGCACCTGCGCGACTTCACGCTGAGCGCCACGCGGGCACGGCTCTTTCATGTACCGGCCGAGCGCATCAGTCTGCACGACTGCGAGATATCCGCCGGCTGGGTCAAAGCCTTCGAGACGCTCGATGTAGACGCCTGCCGACTCGGTGACGGCGTACCGCGCTTCGATATCTTCGACACCACGCAGCATCACCGTTACCGCCACTGCCAGTTCGACTTCACTCCCGGCGGCGGGCATCTCTACCTGCACAACAGCGACAAACGCAATGCGCGGCATGTGGTGCGCTTCGAACGCTGCCGTTTCAAGAAAGACCTCGCCCAGCACGGCTACATGATCACCTTGGACGCAGCGCCCGGTGTCTTCATGGCCAATGAGAGCAACTATCTCACCTTCCGCGACTGCACCTTCGAAAACACTGGCCAAGCCACCGAGACCCCCGCGATACGCACCCTCCAGCGCCCACCGCAAGCCTCGCTGACCGGGTACGGCAATCGCAAGAACGCCGCTATCGGCACCCTGACCGCCTTCGAACTCGACGACGACCTCATGGCCGACGGCTAACGCAGCGACAAGCTTGCCCCACCAACGAAAACGGCCCCAAAAGGGGCCGCTGTTCATTCGTGCTGGCAGGTAGGCTAGACTTAAATAATTAAATATACATACAAAACATCTTAAGGTGACTGTCATGCTACAAGGTTCCGTCTTTCACTCCCAACGCCATCAAACCATACGACTACCCAGGGAAAGCGCCTTCCTCAACGGGGTAAAGCGTATCGAGATTATTTCCATCGGAGAGACGCGCATCCTCATCCCTGAGGGCAATTCATGGGAGGAATGGTTCGATGGGCAAGATGCCACCGCCGACTTCTTTAACACGCGTGATTAATTTACAACTTCCCCGCCCATGCCTCGGCCGCGTTGACCAGTTGCCGATGCACGTGCGTGAACGCTTCGTCGCTTTTGCCGTAGGGGTCGGAAATTTCCGGGTTGGCCAGCCAGCGCCCGAACAGCATGGTCTTGCCGAAGGCCGAGGGTAATAGCTCCCCCACCGCGCGACGTTGTCGTTCCGTCATCACCAGGACCAAGTCCGCTTCGCGCAGCATCGTTTCATCGATCTGGCGTGCCTTATGCGCCTTGAGCGCCTTGGCGAGCTCCGGCCGTTCGGCCTCCGCCAACGCGCGGGAATGCGTCTCGACGCCCTCTCCCACACGCGCGCCAAGACCCGCCGTGGCAATCATCCGATCAGGATACTGCCGCTGTAACAGCGCCGCCGCCACCGGGCTACGACAGATATTGCCCGTACACACCACCAGAATACGTTTAAACATCAATGCCGAGCCCCATTTCGCTTTGCACAACACCCTATCGTGACGCCAAAGCGCACCCACCGGAAGATGAAAAGCCTCGCCATCCAAGCATGGGCGTGCTCATATCGCGGCCACCAACGAAAACGGCCCCGAAAGGGGCCGTCTAAAAGCGGGACTTATGCAGCGTTCCTCTAGAGAACGAACTTCAGGAGAGAACAAGCTTCAGGGAGCGGGCTTCGCCAGATCGCTGATTTTTTCGAGATCGTAGCGCTTTGCGGTCTCGGCGGTGACCACGAAGCCGTTCTTGTCTTGCGCAGGGGCTGGCTCGAAGCCCACCAGGTCGCGCTCAGGCAGCAGTGTCGACAGAGGTTGTCCGCTCGTGTCGGCGAGCGTGTTCAGCCAGCCACCCAGACTGCCGGTGTATTCCGGAAACAAGTCGATCTCGCCACTTTCGAGCAGGGGCAGATAGGTGGCGCGGTTGCCGATTTCCTGCCGATGCCGGGTGGGGTATCCCGCCTGGTCGAGCGCTTGGTGATACATTTCCGCCAGGATGATGCTCTCACCGAAATTACCGGAGCCGACCACGATGGTGGGGCCCTCTTTTGTCGGCGCACTTTCCGAAGGCGCGGGCGCCCCGTGTTCCTGTAGCCATTCCTGGGCGATGGTCTCCGCCTCCACCCCGTCGAGCGCGAAGCGCCGATTCATCTCGGCCAACTCCGGGGTCGTCAGGTCTGCGCTGAGCGGATTGAGCACCTTACCGAGCTCGGGATAGGCGTCGGCGATGGACTGGTGGGCCACCGGAATGATGTTCTCCGCCGGCTGGGCGTGACGATCATCCTCCAGCAGGACGAAGCGGTCAGTGGCAAGATACCCATTGGTGGTGAAGAGCACGCCGATCTGGATGTCTCCGTTCAGGAGCGCCTCTCGCGTGCGCGGCCCACCGGGGTCGGTGACCACGAAATCGGCGAAGTGCAGGCCGTACTCTTCCTCGAGCGCGGGCAGGCAGTACGGCTCATGGGGACACTCCTTGCCGGAGCCGAACACGAACTGGCTAGCAATGGTTTCCGACCCGCGCTTGCTGGCCGACTCTTCCTGCTCGGCCTCACTGGCCGACAAGGAAGGCGCTGCCAGAAACAAAGCGGCCAAGGCCGTGCTGAACATCAGGGAGCTGCGTGCGGTCAGTAGCTGGTGGCTCAATTCGATCACCCCGTCATATTGAAGTTGTAAGTCAGATTTTTAGGCATTGTTGAACGCCGAGACCCATCGCGGGCGCCGACGTTCGACACAAAATGTACACACACCCTATATAGCTATTGCTGTCGTTACAAAATTCTGGGTACATCGCCGATGATCCAGGGCTGAGCGCTGTACAAACCGGAGACGCCGTCATGCTACGCTCAGACCTCAAACCGCCGCCACCGACTCGCCTCTCCTATGACCCCTGCCTCTCCTATGACCGACGTGCCGCTTGTCTCCGTTATCATCCCCATGCATGGGCGATCCCACTTCATCGAAGCGGCACTGCGCAGCGTCATCGCCCAGACGCATCCCCGGGTCGAGACGATACTGGTCGACGACAACGGCGAAGGCTCCGCCAACCAGTTGGCGACGCACGAGCAGGTCGCGCCCTTTCTAGGGCCCAACGTCCGCTACTCGGCGAACCCCGCCAATGTCGGTGTCTCCGCGACGCGCAACCGGGGCGTCGAGTTGGCCCGGGGCGAGTACATCACCTTTCTGGACGACGACGACCTGTATTACGAGCACAAGGTCGCCCATCAATTGCAGCACATGCTGGATCACAAGCTGGATATCAGCATCTGCTCCTTCGACCGGTTCGACACGGACGGCGAGACGCAACCGCCGAGCGCCATCCAGCCGCCCCTGACGTGCGCCCAGGATGTGCTCTTCGGCGACCCCTCTCCGCATGCGCCCACCATCATGATCGAACGCGCCTTCTTCCAGCGGATAGGCGGCTTCAACGAATCGCTGGCCTACCGCGAAGACCTGATGCTGGTGACACGGGCGCTCATTCACGGTGCCGCCATCGGCTCGATACCGCAGCCTCTCTTCAATTATCGAGTGCACGCCGGCTTCCAGCTCTCCAAGAAGCGGTTCGCGTGCGACGAGATCGACCGCATCTACGCGATCATCGACGAGGAAGAAGCCGAACTTCGGCGCCAGTTGCCCCCGGCGGAACGGGAACGATTGGTGTCGGTGCGGCGCTACAAGCAGCTCGAGGTCCTGTTCAAGAACGGCTGCCGCATCCCCTTCGCGCTGCTCGCCGACACCGTGAAGTACGCCTTCAAGACCGGGGACCACAAGCAGTTGGTGCGTGGCATCTCGAAATACGTGCGCGCAGCCCCGAGGCGCAACACGCATTAGACGCCGTAAAAACAAAAAAGCCCCGGTTCGGGGCTTTTTCGATCATGACCTGTTGGGACTCATGGCGCCTCATCGCGCGTTATAAGAAACTCATGGCAGCGCCTCGTAGCGTTCAGCGATGGCGCTAGGTGAGAAGCCCCGGTAATGGCTCGGGTCGATACGTGGCGGTGCCGCGACGGTGTTGGCGATCTTCTCGGCCAGTGCGGCTTCGTCATCGCAGGCCACCAGATAATTCGCCAGCTCCCCCGTCAGGATATCCCGCGGCCCCGAGGGGCAATCGGTACTCACCACCGGCGTGCCGCAGATCAGAGACTCCGCGATCACGCGGCCGAAGCCCTCGTAGTCGGAGGCCAGCACCAGCAGGTCGGCGTGACGAATGTACGGGTAGGGGTTGGCCTTCTGGCCGAGGAATACCACGCGCGACTCGAGCCCCAGCTCACGGACCAGCGCCTGGGCGTTTTCCAGCTCACCCTCGCCGACGAAGACCAGCTTCTGCGCGATACCACTCGCCTTGTAGGCGCGCAGCAGGCGGTCATAGCGCTTTTGCCGCAGCCCCAGGCGCCCCACGCTGACGATATAGTCGCTCACCTCAACGTCCTGGTGCATGCGACGCTCGATGTCGTCCGCGTCGATGATGTTGTGAATCACCTCGCCATGGGCCGGCGTCGCCCCGTGGGCGTCCAACGATGCCAGGATACCGTGGGAAATGGCGATGACCCGCCGGCCACCGTAGAGTCTGCGGATCTTGCGTACTGCCTTAGTGCGCGAGCCACGCTTGCCCAGCAAGGCCTCCGTGGGGTCGGTGCGAATGCACAGCCACGCCCGCGCCGCCAGCGAGGATTCGGTGACGACCCGGTGCGCGTAATACAGGTTCGCGATGACGACATCGTACGTTCTCGCCTCGTCGCGCAACCAGGCATCGAGTTTCTCGGCGTGCAAGCGAAAGCGCCGCAGCTTTTGCCAGGCGTTCGCATACTGGAAAGGAAGCGTCTTGACCGTCACGCCTTCGGGTATGTCATGCCATACCTTGTCGCTGAGCACGGCGATGGTGACGTCATGGCCGCGCCCCGCCAGTGCCTTGGCCAGGTTCAGGATCGAGATCGGCGCACCGCCACCACCCAGGTGGTCGGACACGAATAGAAACGACATGTTGTCACCGCTCACCGGCCAGCCCCTTTGACATGCTTTCCGTATTCCCATTCTTCGAACCGGGCATCATAGGGATATGACTTTCGTCTTTCACCAGCCCCTCCGTGCCCACTTCTTCAAGCTTGTTCAAACGTGGCTGCCAATTCGTGGTGATACCCAAGAAATGCAAAAAATACGAGGATGGACTGACGCAAGTATCCGGCTTGTTGCGCCTCATCCGACCGCCCAGAAAAAGGGAAGATCGCTTCCATGTGGCGTGCTGCGAGATGACATCCACCTTGTCTTCCTTGCAAACGAACTTTCTCGCCGTTGCCTTGAGCTCCGGAAAGCGGTACACAAAATCCTTGTGGGTATAATTCTCACTTGCCGGCTTCACGAACGGCACATTATAGCTATTGAAATAGACCACCCCTTTGCCAGCCAGCTCAGACGCAAGCGTCTCTTTATTGGATATCAAGAGCTCGTCGATATCGAAATTATAAAGAATCCCACGTCTTGCAAAGCGAGTCAGGCAGTGATTCAACGCCCCAGCCTGAGCGAATTTATTATGGGTCTTCCCCGGTGGTCCGTACGGGAAATCCCAATCCACGACGTGCGCCCGCCCTTTCAAAGCTTCTTTCAACTCGCCTCGATTGCGACTGCCGTTGTCATAGACGAACACATCATCGATCTCGAAATTCTCTCTGTAATGATCCACCCACTCAGAGACCCATGACACCTTGTTGTCCTTGGATATCGCGGCTAAGACCTTCCTGCCTTGCGCTCCACGCTCCCCAACATCCACCGTCACCGAGAACTCGTTGAACTGCAATTCGACAGCCCTGGCGCCATGCCCGGAATGACGCGAAGGCATTTTTGCCTTCAAAACCGACAGCTTGAGTTCCGGATGGTCACGCCATTTATACGGGACCGTTTTACCATCGACAACCAGCCTCATTCCATCAAGGCGAGACGCAAGGTTAAGGAGTGGTGGCCCAAGGCCGACCAGGACATCTTCTTTGGCTGGGTCCGTGAAGAGGTCGTAAAAAACGGTTTTCTTATCAAAAAACCGTAATTCCTCTTCGGAAACACGATCTTTATCGTTTGGGGCTCTTTCTATATCAACCCTGTCAGGTATAACAACCGGCTGAATCATCACGCTCATCAAGAAATCCCAGCATTCCTATAAAATCAAACAATTCTAATGCAGGACATGATATCTTGCGCCTTCAATCCGAGCAATGCCACGGATACATCCCCGACGCCGGGTCTGCTTTCGGGTACACAAGAGAGTAACGCTTCATGCTGTTGTCTTGTTTCTGCTTCCCACGCGCGCCGTCTGCGGCGTCATGACATGCGCGTCATCATACACGAGGCCTTCCGTCGACTCTTCCTTGAACCGCTGAATCCCGGGCTCCTGCTTGTTGCTGATCCCCATGAAGTGCAGGAAGTACCCACCCTCCAACAGTAGTTTCTCGGGCTTGTTGCGACGCAGCTTGTTCAGGAGCGGGACCCGCCACCACGACCAGGTGTTGTGGTAGGAAATCACATCGACGGCATCCGCCCGGCACACGAACTTGCGCGCGGTCTCCTTCACCTTCGGCGAGCGGTAAAGGAAGTCCGCGTGCGTGAATCGCGCCTTGCCGGGATCCCGGTACGGCACCAGAAAGCTGTTGAAATAGACGATGCCTTTCTTCCGCAAACGCGCATCGATGGCCGCACGATCCGCGGTCAGCAACTCGTCTATATCGAAATTGAACAGCACGCCATGTTTGGCGAAACGGTGCAGGCAGTGATTGAGCGCCCCGACCTGGGCGAACATGTTCACCGTCTTTCCAGATGGACCGAAGGGAAAGTTCCAGCGAATGACATGGGCCTTGCCCGCCAGGGCTTGCTCCAGCTCGACGACGTTGTCGCTGCCGTTGTCGTAGAGGTAGACATCCTCGACGCCGTAGCGGCTTTTGTAGAAGTCGACCCAATACGTTATCCACTCGATATCATTGTTCTTCGAGATGGCGGCCAGCACACGCTTACGCTCCGGCAGTTCGAGGGCCGTCAACTTGAACGTCTGCGTGAAATCCGGAAACGCGAACGCGACATCGTACTCGTCGCCCTCGGGGATGGGCGCCTTCAGGATCGACAGCTTGTACTCGCCATACTCGTGAAGTTGAAACCGGGTGGCGGTGCCATTGATGCGCAGCACGAGCCGCTGCAGATAGCTTTCCAAGTTCAATGCCGGCGGTCCCACGGCCACCAGGCAACCGGCCTGCTTATCGACGAACACGTCGTAAAAGACGGTCCTGGCATCGAAAAAGGGTTTCTCGCCTTCTTCCAGGCTACTGCGAGGGCTGGAGAGCCTTTCCAGGGCCATGTCCTCGGGGAGTGTCATCGTATTGATTTGCATGTCTCGACTCGATATTCAGTAACCGGAAGTATCATCCACTCGCCTCGCCAAGATAAGAAACCGTTGTTTCCGGGGTGCAATCGGCAAGGTTCTCTTTCATCAGCGCCAAGGCATGGTTGCCGCGGGCGCCCTGGGTTACGCGCTGCCACCAATCTCGATGCACGGCCTTGACGAGTACCGGCACGGAAGGCAAGCCGATATGCTGCGCCATCGCCAGGCGATGCAGGCCCCGGTTGATCTTGAGAAGCCGCCCTTCACGTGTGACAGCCACGCCCAGCATGTCTTTCCCACGTGTGGAGTCGAAGCCTCGCACGGCCATGTCGTCCATGAAACTCAGGTAGACACGCAAGAAGGTAAGAATACGGGCCTCGCTATCCAGCAGGATACCTTGCTGATGCGACGACCAGGGCTTGCCGGCCTTCAAGCGTGCCATGTACTTGGCGAAGGCTTCCGACTGCGAGAGATCGTCGCGATGGGCATCGATATCCGCAATGAAACGCGCTCGAGAACCCTGGCGCAGATCGCCGCGCCGTAGATCCCACTCACCATCCCAAATGAACGCCGAGGAATTCGGGCGATACTTATGGGGCCAGCCTTGCCAGTGAGTAGCGCGAACCAAGTCATTCGGGTTCACGTGCAAGATCAACTGATCGCCAAGCGTTAACTCAACGGCACGGCGCGGTAAACCAATATGCTCGACCCAAGCGGCACCCGGCAGGTTATATTGCCACAAGCGAAGCAAACCACACTCTACGGGCACGCCCAGGGATTGAGCGCCCTCCCTCACCGTTTTTGCCAAGCGCGCCCGCTGTACCGGCCAGTACATGCGGGGGTCTTCCAAGGGGGCGAAGGCGGGGTCGCCTGCGGGCGGGGTGGGCAACCGATGCTCACCCAGTAGCAAAGACTTCATGCCTCACCTCCCCGCCTTACCGAGAGAGGAGAAGATGAGCTTCGCTTATGCCGTCGCGGCAAACGGCAGATAAGATACGGTTGCCCATGTTCCATGCGTCGTGCCTCGTTATATGCATCATGCTGTCTTAATAGTTAGCATGATAGCAATTAACGCATGACGAGCGTAGTACTAATGTCTTATATAATGTCGAAAAAAACGCTTAATCCGCATCGGGTCTATGCATGAAGCGTGCGGCCACCGTCTCGGGCTTGAAGTCATCCAGCCACGACTCCTGCACTGGCGGGGGCTCCCCCTCCAACGCGGCTTGCAGGCCGCGCGCCAGGCTTTCCTCGTCATGGGGAACGACACTGTCCTCGAGCCCGCCCTTGAGAATGCTGCGAATGCCGCCGGGGCAATCCACGCTCAGCACCGGCGTACCGCAGGCCAGTGCCTCGAACAGCACGATGCCCATGCCCTCGAAACGCGAGCTGAGCACGAACAGTCGCGCGTGATGCATCCACGGGTACGGGTTCTGCCGCTGCCCCGCGAAGATCACCCGCTCGGCGATACCCAGCTCCCCCGCCAGGGCCTCGAGGCGCTCGCGCTCCCGGCCGTCCCCGACCAGCACCAGCGGCAAGGTCACGCCCGAGCGCGCATAGGCGCGCAGCAGCAAGGCGTGATCCTTGGCGGGCACCAGGCGTGCCACGTTGACGATATACGGCCCCGCCGGCAGGTCCGGCTCGGGCGCTTGCATGGCCTCGCGTATCGCGGGGATCGGGCACGGATTGGGGATGACCCGCAGGCTGGCAGGCTCGAATCGCCAAAAGGGCATCGCCTTTTTGACGCTTTCCGCCACGCCCTGGGAGACCGCTACCAATTCCCGCCCCTGATACAGGCAGCGCGCGAACAAGCGCCGGCGCCAGCAAGGTCCCTTGGCATGGAAGATGTTCTCCAGCACGTAGCAGGCCCGCTCATCGCGAAACGTCCACACGAGCTCGAAGGTGCCGATCCCCCGAAAGACGATGCGATCCACCCGACCATAGCGACGCTCAAAGCGCTTGAGCCACAGACGGAACACCACGCCGCCCATCAGCCCCGTGCCCAGGAACAGTGCCCGCTTGAGAATGGGGTTCAGCAACCAGCGTGCCACCCACTCCGCGAGCAACCCGACGACGGTCAGCCGGGTCCAGCGGCTCAGCGCTAGCTGATGCTGTCGCACGCCGGTGTGGGAAGACGTCAACGGTTCATCCACTCGCCGCAGCGCTACCAGATGGCTCTCGTGCCCGGCCTCCGCAAAGGCATCGGCCAGGTTGATCGCCACCCGTTCCATGCCCCCCATCTTCAGGGAACGCACGACCACCAATGTGCGCATCACGTGCTCCGCCGCGCCGGCCAGGCCAGCACCCGCCGGCCGCTTTCCAACTGCCAGCGCCAGATATGCGTGACCAGCCCGCCCACGATGAGGTTATGCACGTACACCCCCGTCCAAAACGAGTTATAGGATTCGAACTGATTGACGATCATCCAGTACACGAAGAACGACGCCCCGAACAGCGCCATGTCGTTCGGGATGACGCCCGCGCGCCACGCCAGCCAGGTGCCCCAGCCGATCCAGAACGCCAGCGCCGCGATGACACCCAGCCCCAGCAAGCCATACGCCACCCAGACTTCCAGGAAAAAGTTGTGCAGGTGACCGAAGCGCTCCTTTATGTTGTCTGGCAACCACTCGGTATGGTCGATCACCAGGCCGCGCCCTTCACCGCCCCAACCGACCAAGGGACGCTCGGCGATCCATTCGCCCGCGGCCACCCAAGTATGAATACGAATGCCGATACTGCTATAGGGCACCGACTCCAGATCGCCCTGCAGCAGCTCCGCCACGACGCCGGACTCCGTCTCCACGCGCTCGCTCAGCGTGCCCCCGAAGAACACTCCCCCCAGCACGATGAGCACCAGCCCCACGCCGATGCCCCCCAGCACGGGGCGCAGCACGCGTTGGCCCAGGCCCCGCGAGCGCGCCCATAGCAACACGATCAACACGGCCACGGGGAGAGAAACGGCCAGGGCCAGCCATACCGCGCGCGTCTGCCCGATGGCAATAGCGACCACGCAAATGCCCAGCGCCAACCCCCAGGCCACGCAGCGCCAAGGTACCCAGCGTGTGCCGCTTGTCATGATACGGCGGGCAAAGATCGCAAGCCCCAGCAAGGCCACCCCGAACAGCATCGAGCCATGCTGTTTATTGCGAATGCCAAAGCCGGTTCGCATGCCTTCCAAGCCCTTGCGCCATTCTTCGAGGCCACCGACCGCAAAGGAGGCAACGAGATAGCCGAGAACCGCCAATCCCCATACCAGCAGCGTGTTGCGGGAGCTTCCGCCCAGCCACCAGGCAACGCCAATGAAAATGAACAGCTTAGCCAGCCGGTCGACTTCCGGGTTGCTCGACACCCACTCGGGATGATGAAGATATCCCAGCCCCCATGACAGCACCTGCACGACGACCGACAGCAGTAGCAGCCACAAGGGCGTGGTCCCGCGTATGCCCTTCCCCCATGCCAGCACGGCGATCAACCCCAATAACGCCGTGGCGGTCCCCGCAGGACTGCCGACGCCAGGCCACAGTACACGCAACAGGCCATACACCAGCAGCGTTGTCACCCCCACGATCACAAGAACATCGGGAGACCGACCGATACCGCTCGGTTCCCACAGGCGAGAACGCAGCATTCCACCCCCAAAAACAGCCGTTCCAGCCCCGTGGTGCGCCATGCAATGACATGGTGACGCCACGCGGCCTTTCCATGAAAAAGCCGCTGATACCATCAGCGGCCCGTGAATATACCAATGTGCCCGTCAGCCTGCATGCCACACGATGCGTCAATACGCATTCTTGTGTATGAAGCCATGCAGGATCGTCAAACCGATGATGCGCAGATCGAGCCAAAGCGACCAGTTGTCGATGTACCACAAGTCGTGCTCGACCCGCTTTTCCATTTTCTCGATGGTGTCCGTCCCGCCGCGAAAGCCATTCACTTGCGCCCATCCGGTGATGCCCGGCTTGACCTTGTGGCGCTTCATGTACGACTCGACCAGCTCCTTGTAGTGGTCGTTGTGCTTCAGGGCGTGCGGCCGAGGGCCGACGATCGACATCCGCCCTTGCAGCACGTTATAGAACTGCGGCAATTCATCCAGCGAGGTACGCCGCAGAAACGCCCCGAAAGGCGTCACGCGCGGATCGCCCCGCTGCGCCTGGGTGATCTGACCGGTGGGCTCGTCATGCACTTCCATCGAACGGAACTTGTAGACCTTGAAGTGCTGCCCGTTCACGCCGGTACGGTACTGCTTGAACACAATCGGCCCACGCGATTCGTATTTCAGAATAATCGCGATGACAGCCCCGATGGGCAGGGAAATGAGCAAGAACAGCGTGCCCAGCACCACATCCTCGACGCGCTTGAGAAAGCGCGCCGTTTCGGTCATGGGCGTGACGCTCAGGTCGATGGAGAAGCGACCCGCCACCTCGCTGATGCGATGGTTGAGCAGCTTCAGATCCTGAAATTCCGGCAGGAAACGCACTTCGGCGGTCTGGTGGCGCAATGCGAACATGATGTCTTGCACGGTGCCGCCCATCTCCAGCGGTAGGCATAGCCACACTTCACGCGCGTCGGAAGCCTCCACCCGGCGTGCCAGGGTCTCGAGGAAAGCCTCATCCGGTATCGCGTTCACGCGCTGCACGCCGGCAATGGCAAACCCCTCGCCCGGCGACCGGCGCATGCCGTGCGCGACATTGAGTAGGTTCTCTTGCGGCCCCACGAGGAACACGCCGCGCAAGTTCTTGCCCAGCGCCCGCGCCCGTTTCAGCGACAGCATCACCAGGATCCGAAAGCCCGCCGCCATGGCAAACGAGAACAGCAGGGTCATCCCCAGCCACAAGCGCGAATACCGAACGGAGGCCTCGGCCAGGTAGATGATCGAGGTCGCCAACAGAGCGACGATTGCCCAAATGCAGAGCAAGCGAAACAGAATGTTGGAAAGGCGTGTCGTGCGCCAGCGCACATAGGCGCCATCGATGAAATTCGCCATCACCACGAAGATCGCGATGATCAGCATGCCTAGCAAGAAGCGGTCATGCACATCCGTGGAGCCGAAGCGTATGCAATAGGCCAGGAAACCGGCAAAGAGCACGGCGCCAGCATCAATCATCGGAACGAAGACCTGCGCCGGAAAACGCTCAGTAATGACCTTCTTGCGAGGTGACTTGCTCATTTAGTCAAAACAATCCAAACCGGTTTATAGGAGCCATGCGAGGACACTGAAACGAGGCCGACATTCAACCATATTCACTCAGCGAATCAACGCGAGTGCATCGTCGGCCATTTCCCTCATGATCCTATCCCGGTGGAAACGCTCGACGAACGCTTGCCTCGGCTGCGGCGCCATCGCCAGTGTCTCGAAAGCCTCCAGTGCGGATTCGGCATCGCAGGGCTCAAACACAGAGGTGTTGGCGATATGCTCTTGGCAGAACTCGGCCGGGAAGGCTCGCACGCCCGCCCAGATCGGCTTGCCCATCGCGGCATACTCGAACAGCTTGGAAGGGATGACCCGCGAGAAGCAGAACATATCATTCAGGTGCAGAAACAACACGTCCGCTTGCCGGTATTGTTCGATGAGTTGATCCCGGGCAATCGGCGCGCGTATTTCCACGTTGGAAACGCCTTGCACCTTCAAGGCAGCTTCCAGCGCTTCACGGCGCCCACCGTCTCCAATCAACAGAAAATCGACACGCCCCTCGAGGTGCTTAGCCAACGTCGGCAGGATGCGGTCGATCCCCTGGCACTGGCCAATATTGCCCGCATAGAGCACGCGCAAACGTGAGGCTGCCGAACCGGGCGTATTTTCGACATCAGCGGTTGCCGGCTGCGGATGCTCGGCATCTTGCAAGGCCGCATCGGCAAAGAGCGGGTCCACCCCGTTGGTATGCCAGGTGAATACCTGATCGGGAAACCGATGTTCGAAATAGCTCCCGAATCCCGGCGAGACCAGATTGACCTTGGCCGCGTAGCGAACCGCCCAACGTTCCAGGGCGCTGAAGAAACCGATGCCCAAGCGTTGGGTGCCCTTGGGCAGAAGGAAAGGCAGGTTCTCCACGAAGATATCGCGTATATCCAGGTACAGACGCGTCGACGCGCGACCGGCCACAAAGCGCCCCAACACCCCGGTCATCAATCGCGATGACGTCGCGATCACCAGATCGTAATGCTTCCCGCGTGTCAGCCGCGCCACCTGCCATGCGTAAGCGAGGAAGGCTCTCGACTGATCCAGCATGCCGCTTTGGTGACTGGGCAAATCGACACGCCGCACGGTGAGCCGCCCCTGATCGAAGGTTTCGACCTCAGGAGCGGCGCTATCGTATTGGGCGTAGCGGTTGGGCGCCGTGGTAATGACCTCTACTTCATCCTCCGGTGACAGGCGCTCCATCAGGGCATCGACCAAGGCTCGGCTTCGAAACGCCCCTGCGCCCAAGTCTGGGGGGAAGTAAAACGTCAATAACAGAACTTTCAAGCGGTATCCTTCTTCGCGCTTCTGTTTCTTTGCTGGTCGAAAATCTTGCGATAAAGCGATACCAACAAATGCTCTTGATCTTCCCAGTTCAACGTCTGCGCGGCTTCACGCGCATTCCCCGCGTACGTGGCTCGCTTCGCTGGATCATTCACAAGTGCCTGAATGGCCTCAGCCAAGGCTTTCGTATTGCCTGGCTCGATGAGCAGGCCCAGCTCGTGCTGCCTGACGACCTTACGAATCTCGGGCATATCAGAAGCGACAACGGGCAACCCGGCAATCACATACTCGAGCAGCTTGTTGGAATCCGTGGTGAAATGGTTCAGGCACGTATTCTCGATGGGCTGCACTCCGATATCGGCCGACGCCGTGTAGTGCGGAAGCTCACTCAACGCCACCGTGGGGATGAAATGAACCCGATCCTCAAGCCCCAGCTTCTCACGCAGCTCGTACAGCTCCCGCTCCTGACGCCCGCCCCCGATGAAAACGAAGTAAGCATCAGGCACGCTGGCGGCAGCCTCGACCAACCTGGGCAGCCCTCTCCCCTGCTGAATGCCACCCTGGTACAGCACGATGGGCCAAGGCTGAGTCAAGCCGAGTTCTTCTCGTATACGGTCATTGCGTGCCACGACGGTCAAGCGCGGCCGGTTCTGTAACACCACGGGCCTCTCGACGCCATAGGCGCGCGCGAAGAACTTGGCACGAGCGTCCGTCGTCGTGATCGTTCCAGCAGCGCGGGGCATGATACGCCTTTCAAACCAGGCGACAAGGCCCTTGAAAGCCGCATAGCCCTCCCGGTCGGTACTTATTTCATGGGCATCGTAGACCAGAGGAGCACGCGTCAGCGTTGCGGCCAGCCACGCCGTAGGCAATACGTTCACATCATGAGCGTGCACAACATCCGGGCGAGATTTGACGAGCTGATACACCAACTGCGCATGAGTCCATAACCGCGCCATCAAACGAAGCAACTGCCGATGAGGCCGCATGGAAGGCAGCGGTCCCTTGGGCTGGGCCTTGCTAGCGGTTTTTGACGTGGCTTGTTGAGCCTTCCCTTTTCGTAACCGCCAAAATGGACTACGCGCGACACGTACTACTTTCACCCCTGATTCTAGGGCTTCCGTCTCTTGCGTACGCCCTGGGGTGTGGAGTGCATGAACGATTACTTGGTGCCCTTGTTCCTGAAGTGTTTCAGCCTCTTTGGTCACTCGCGCATCATTGAGAAATTCGTTCCAGACAATCATGGAAACAATATACAAACCACACTCCTCATATTCACCCAATACTCATACCTTACCTTGGTTTTCCTTTCTTGCCATCGCGAAATACGACAAAATGCGGGGAATCATTTTGATCGCTGAAACGTATGCTTGGCGGGCATAAAATCGCTCTAGAGAAAAAACCAAGGCAGAGAGGCAGAGATCTTTTTCGCCAACATCATGTAACGCAACTCGTTGGGTTTTCGCACTCTCCAAAGCAACGGCGATATTCTCGATCAGTTTAGGCTCTACGGGCCAGTTTGCACCAACAGGCTCTAATGACCAACGCCCCCAATGTGCTAGAACCAGCTCACCTTTCTCTTCAGTCTCCAGAAACGTTTCAGGCCCAAACTCAGGGTTTATAATTGTCAGAGGAAGCTCCCTAAGACGGTTCATGATCAAAGGTAATTTCTCGCCAAATCGCTCTACGTTCCTCACATGCTTGGGACTCAACATTTCCGCTACAGTGAGAAGCCGGGCTATAAGACTGGAATCGACACGCTGCCAGATCGGTGGGCGAGAGCGCTTAAACTGTGAAACCAAAGTCTGCGCTGGCTCAACAGAAAGGAGCTTCTCAACCATTTTCTGCTTGGCCACATTCAACTGCTTTTTTGGAATTTTCTTCACTGGCTCCCACTCAAAAACATGGCAATGCAACCCCCCCACCTCATCAACATAAGTTAACGACAAAGCAGGCAACCCAGTGGCTACGGAAAGGAGAGTCGCTTCATGCTTGGCCAATGACTTACGATTAGTATTAAAAACCTTTATCATATGGTCGGAAATTTTGGACATTCCATCATCAAAGCCACAAACTCGCAAGCAAGCAATATCTTGCCCGCCCAACTGCCACCACTCTATGTCAAGTTTAGAGATAGGCTGTACCACCACGCTTTTCAAAATATCAACAAGCCATTGCTCTCGCTGCGAAGAATCCAGCAACGACCAGAAATTGTTTTCATGCCTTTTGGACTCATTGATCAGTACGTGCCCATGAAAAAATAAAGCATTGAGTTTGAAGCGCTGCGTATAAAGGCCCTTCAGATCATTGACCAATGCAGTAAGTCGGGAAAAACCCTGACGCATAAGTATCAAGGAGATAATAGCTACTAAAAGGCTAGGCGGTTCCCCCATCAGAAACTGGGCCACCATAAAGCCGAAGGTCAACAGAAACCCCATACCAGTAGCGGTATTGACGACACGGCCAGGCGCATCGTCCAAACTGCCTTTCATACCCTCATTATTTTCATAAGTCACGGCAAAAAAGAGAAAGACCATTACGCTAAACCCCACTAGCACCGCTAGCAGTTCGGGATATAGCCAAATAAGCGCTAAGGCAACCAGCAACAAGAAAACACTTCCCGCCAGGCTACGGGAATACCTCTGATATCCGCGGCTCGCCACCTCTTCTTGATTATCAAACAGAGCAATTTTCTGGTTCCTTTCTAACAATACCTTGGAACCTCGATCAGCACTCAGCGCAACAACCTTTTCCGCCAGATGATAAATAAAATAAAAAACAATGGCCGCAAAGCTTAATAGCACCACCAAAAGATCATGACCAATGCCTTCAAAAAATGAGGGGAAATACCTAGGAACTCCAGTAGATCCCAACAAAATCAATATCTTTAATGGCAAAAGAAATGCAAGCAATATCGTGACTTGCGAAACTAGCGTGGCAACAATAACCAAAATAGTCTCTGCCGGCACCACACGAAAAAACTTATTGCCAATAGAAAGAGACCATCGCAAAACAGTCAGCACTGTTGTTATCAGTGCACCTTTATATAAAGCCAAAACCACCACCCTCTAGAAAGGTTAAATATTGTTTACACTTCGCCACACAGCTATTAATAAAAATTCTATATAACTCAAAAGACGGCTTGCCATGATCAATAATTTAAACGACAATTATAAAAACCAAAAGCATCCTATGCAAACTCAAGGCTCACCCAACTCAAATTCAAAAACAGTAGCGACTTTCAATACGGCACGTTCTTTAAAAAGGACTCGCAAGGACTGACTAGGCTCGAATGTATTCGCTTTATATGAAAAACAACTAAAAACTCGCTCTCCTTTTACTCCTTTAACAACTGAGATATTATCCGGCACGGCCCCTTCGAACTCAATATACAATCGATTACCTACGGGACTGACTACCTGCACCCGCCCATCTTCAACTATAATTTTTTTATCTTTAGGAAAATGCCACTGCAAGGTAACATTACGCAACTTCTCATCATTGCCTTCAAAATTATCGCTTACTTTTACTAACTTCGCAAATGAGTCAAAGTCTACTCGGCGCTCATGTAACACCGGGGCCATCACACCTATTCTCATACATACATAGGGTTTGGGTGGATTGTCATCATAATGTGTAACTTCCCAAGCATTAAGTCGATGCTCGAACTCTTTATCATAGCTTGCATGAGAGATCATTGGGACATTATGAGCTAGCCGACTTCGCATATATTTGCGCACTGGATCTTTGTTTATATAATTATACAAACCTGAATCAATCAGCCAATCTTCTCCCCCAGCGTATATACTGATATGACCTTCATCCTGCTGGTGATGATATCGGCTGGAACAGCCAACTTTAGCAACAAGATGAAAAGCCTTATGGTATTGCTCTTTAACAGACCATTGATCACGCAATATTGCATAGCCAGTCTGGGGGTAAACACGGTTCAGCACGGGGGGCGCCACCCCCTGCTTGCCCTGGGTTAAAGCGTATAAAAAATATTGATACTCCTTCGTGTCACCTAGCATTTCGCGATAGGCGTCAGTGGTAGGTAATTGTTCAGTATCACCGATAGGAGGCAGCTTTCCATCTGGGCGAAGAATATGAGTTATAAAATTTAGTGCTTTCGCGGAGAATTGATTAAATTGCTTCGCAAGATCACCTAACACCTCTACCGGATAGTCTTTAATGATACCCAAGAATACCTTAAAAACAAAAACATGGTAGGCTGGGCTGTTCTCAACATGAACACCCTCACTCGTAAAAGCAAAATCTAACTCACTAGAGATTCGGCTGATGGCAAGTTCTTGCCATTCGTGGGCCTGGACACCTTCAAACACTGTCCCTAACAGTAAAAGTACTCGTGCCTGTTCCAAGCCATGGTTAGTATGCTCAGAATAGAAACTATCTTTGGAGAGCCATTCCCCATGCACCATCAGCGCTCTTTGCAAGTATTCTAAAAAGTCGGAATGCTGCTCGACCCATTCTGGTGCATACCTATAACAATAATAAGCAAACAATACCAACTGCTCAGCGCGCAGCGCAGTGGCGTGATCATGCCAAATGAACTCGAAGGGATAACTCGTATCTGTCTCTAGATAAGTATCCAGCCAAGACTGAATGGCGTCACTAGCAAAGCTTAACACTTCATTATCGCGTGAAGCATTGTGGTACGCCTGTAAATATGACAAAAACGAGAGCCAATTCAAGCGCCACTGCCAACTACGGTTATTGAGTGGATCCTGTTCCCAGTCACTCCAGCTTGAAAAATTCACTGATTCAAAGGGAGATAACTCAAGTTGCTTCGAGCAAAACAGCCCCCTTCCTAGCTGTATATTGGAAGAATCCTTTATAGAATTATCGATTTTCCTTGAAACACATCCTTCAAGGCTCGCAAAGGTGCTGGGCCTCAAGGTCGTAAACATCATATCTTCTTCACGCAAACTTTTATCAGTGAGGTTGAATCTTTTAAAAGCACGCAACCACTGATAGGCTTTATTGGCTATCGATAACATCTTATCATCGTCAACGCCGAGGTTTTTGTTTAGACTTGGTTGAATATGTAAAAGCCAATCGCTCTCTAGATCCATAATAACTGCATCTTCGGAGCGGCCAGCTAAGGTCAGCGCAGTACGACTGCCAAAAGGAGAGCAGTAGCTTAGCAAGCGAAACCAAGCATTACGCTCATCTTCTGACACCACCACTCCATTCAACTGCCGAATAATTTCTACTTCTTCAGCAAGGAGACTAACATTACTAGAGTCTTCCTCCTCTATGAAGCGTACATCTTTTACTAACCAACTAACAATTTCACAAACAACGCCATCTCTATATTCGAAAACTTTCGCACTAGAGCCTGCAAGATCTTTTACTTTACTCACCATTCCTTGGAAATCCAGCAGACGCTTTATTTCAGGCAAAGCCGAAAATTCTTCAAGGGTAAGCTTTGTGGAATAAAAGCTCACCAGCGGTGATGATGGGTTTATCACAGCTTGCTTATAATAAGACCTCAAGAAACTATTTGAGTCTCGACGGACCACCAGTAATTCTAGCGATCCCAACTGCTTTAAGCTTTCAAAAAACCGTCGCCAACAAGAAGCATCAATGCTATCAAGGTGATTAATAATAGACTCTGTCGAAAGCACGATAGTATGAAGATCACCAAAGCACTTAACCTCATGCTTAAGCAATCTCACCAACTTCTCAACTTTATTCAAACGAAGATACCGCAAAATTTCTTCGTGCTTGGTTGCGTTTCCCCCTATTAACGACTCTGGATAGAGTATACCATTGCTTCTCAGGAAGGCTCTTGAACTCGCCAAGGTGTTCTGGAGTGACGTTGATGCAGATTTAGGATATCCTATATGCAGTATTACCTTCACCTTAGACAAGCCCCTAATAACAAATATTACAAGTAAGTTTATTCCCCGCCCCAAAAAGGGCCAACACTATCAGTGTTACAACATAACTTAATACTTTTTGAACAAGGCTATAGCTTCAGAAATTCCATGATTTTTCCCATGAGCAGATTGGGGCCTGACTTCAACGTACATAGGCTGTTTAAATGAATGTAAGTGCGATATAAAATTCAAGCCTTGCTCGCCAAAATAATCAGACCCCTCAAGCTGATTAAAACATAGAAAATACTTGCATGACGTCCTTTTCTTAAGAACCTCCTTTAAGTCGTTATACTTACTATACCCACCACCAAATATATATGAAAAGTACTTAAACATGCCATTATCAGAGTACTTCGAGTCTAGCAAAACTGTCTGAGGGACATTAGCATATACTGCACGCGCCCCTAACAAGTGCCCATATAATATGCTTGCATAGCCTCCCATACTTGATCCCCACATAAAGAGCCCACCTTCACCTGAGCGCTCTCTTACATAACTTAATATCTTTGGCATTGCCTCCAGCCAAAACAGATTTCCTTGCTCTCCCAAAAACCAAGAACCTAACCCATTATACCCATAACCATCTAGGGGACATACAACATTCCAATTTGGGCTCTTAAACGCAGAAGGGCTAGAGTTATACCCATGTCCATGAAAAATAAATAGGATAGGCTTATCTAGATCTTGGGCAGGAGAAAAGTAAAAACAAAAAACTCTTCCGGCCACCTCAACTTCGATTTTATCTGATTCCATTTTCCAGTAACGGCCCGAATCGCAACAATTTAAAGATCAATTCACGCTTTCGTAAATCCATATATTAAAGCTAAACACTAATTAAATTTTCTCTAGATTCACGAACAAACCTTTCTTTAAACTTTTCACTCAGTGCATCCCTCTGCTTGCTAACGTATACATCCCCCCCGAAGTTAACGCAATCAGGCTTAGAAACTCCCAGATAATCCATAACTTTTTCAACCTCTGCTACCGGGTTTTTCTCAATTTCTTCATATACTACATTCAAGGGGGTCACATCAATAGACGCAAAGAAACTTTTCCAAAGTGCTTTTTCTTGGCAAATGAAATATAACGCATCTTTTATGCCTTGATAATCGTAAGCTACTTCATCCTTGGGTATATGGTTACTAGACCAAGCACCAGTCTGCCTAGCCCTGAATAGTGATACTGCCTGGGCCAGCATGTCTTCTCTATCTATGTAGATATACCTAAAATCACCTATCAGACTCTTCAGCTCTTTTTTACTAAGAAAGTCCATATATTGATGGTAGTGCATTTTCAAACCAAAAACACCTGTTTCATGGCTCGTCCATTTTTCTTTAACCAGCTTTGCAACTGTCAGCTCATCACTCTCCACATCATATTTTTTCGCTACCTTATCGCACCCTCCTTTCTTTCCAAAAAGCTCTGTTGGCCGACCAAGAAGAGACGAACTTTTAAGCAAATGACAAAAGTAAGAACTCCCACTCCTTTGTGTAGAACACACAAGATAGTTCATCGCACCCTCCTATACAGGCTCATTATTAGTGACATCACGCTGTACTTATAGCAAGCACAGAATTAGTTAAAACTCATCTGTTATTTTTTTTGCCACCACTCCAATGTCAAAGCTATTCATGATGAATGCAACCATATCCCCTTCATATCTAGGACCATTAACTATCCCTTGTGCAGCAGTTTTAATATCAGGGTAAACCCAATCACTCGGATAAATCTCAGCAGCGCCATCCCAAGGTAGAATTACCGGTATGCAGCCAGCCGCAGCCCCATCGGCAACCGTAAAATGGAAACTTTCAAAATCACTCATGGAAAGCACATAATCAATGCCCGCATACCACCCAGGCATATCGTTGCCGTGGGGATCAAAAATTACTGCGTTTTTCAGCAGCGGATCTTCTTCTAAACGTCGATATTGAGCTTCATACCAAGCTATTTCTTCGGAGCGCTTAACCATCCAGGTGTATTCTTCTGGGCGCTTTCCCTTGATACGTAGTGTATAACCGGTATCTTCCTTACGGAGCTCTTTTAGAATGTCTAGCGCAAGGTCAAACCGTTTACGCTGCGGGACCATACCTACAAAACCGAGCACCTTCCTATTAGTCTTTTTCCGAGGGACCACTTTAAAACTTCCGACATCAACTCCATTGAAAATGACGATGCCGTTTTGTTCAAGATCCGGGTTCTTGGCAACTGCTTGACGCAAGATGTGAGGACCAACAAATATTACTGACTCGAAGTTTTCGAAGGGTACCTTCGAAAAGAGTGCATGATCAATCTCTTGTAAATGAAGTCGGCCAACCAGTTTCTGTCCTTCTCGCTTATGCTGGCCGTACCATATAGCATTACCTAGCATCCACTCGCAGAACACTGTATCAGCTTGGCGTACGAGGCGCTTGCTGGCAATTTCATTGTGCTGGTTGTGGCCACTCCAAAAGTCGAGGAGTATCCGAATACCCTCTTGCGTAAAATAGGGATAAAACGGCCTGATGAACTTGAGGTCATGCCCGGCAATCACCACCGTTTTCTGAGGCGGGACATCGGGTGCTTGCTCGTGGGCTTGTGCAGGCTTGCGCAGGGCCAACGTTGACTGCTGCGAGGCCCAATCGTCGAGGGCCTCGAGAGCCATATCTGCAGGGGGGCGAATAAGCTCTACTCCCGGTGAAACATTACTACTCTCCAAAGCTACGCCCGGCCATTCTTCTTTTTTGAGAATAGCATCGCGTATAAAGCCGACGCGCCTTTGCGGGGCGTAAAGGGTTGGCCAAACCAAGTCTTCCAGATCTTCGGGCTCGAGCTCTTCTAAAACATGAGTGTCAGCCAGCAGCCATAGTTCATCATGTTGGGTAGTCACATCATCCAGCAAGGTGCATTCGATCCCGGCAGTCTCCAGTGTTGCCTGGGCCTCGGCATGCCAATGTCCGGCGACAACGCACCTAGGACGCAGCGTCTGGGCGAGCAAACGCTGTACACCCTTCATGGTGATTTCTCTAGCCAAGACGTTTAGTGATGGTGATTCAGGAGCCGTCATCACCAGACCCGCTGTACGCAGCATCTGTGTCAAACGCAACTCTGTGGTATGCGCGCGCATCACCGCACGAGCCCCCTTTAGAGCTATTCGCCAGCGATAAGCCGGGTGATGCATAAGGTTCTCCAGCGCTTGCGCAGCGTCACTTTCAGTGCGCACAACATGTCCGGCGCCTTCAAGGTAACGATTCATGCCTAGCGCTGGGCCGGAGACAATCGGAGAGCCGCACGCGGCAGCTTCCATAACTCGCCGCGAGAACATGGTCGGAGAATCCAGTACTGAATTGACATTGATCTGTACCGGATGAGCCTTGTAGGCCTGAACCATCTCATCGTAGTCGAGGCTGCCAGCTACGTAGCCATCCAAACCACCAGGATACTTATAGGGAGACTCCGGATCATCGTGCTGACGGTCGTAGACCGTAAGCCCCAGCGGGGCCGCAGCACTCATGATCTTGTCCATATACTCGGTGCGCTCGGGGTAACGCAGACCATAGTACGTGCCACCATAAGCTGCGGTGGACTGCCATTCACGGGAGGATGGCAACAAGTTGTGAAGCTTAGGTGAGGCGTAGAATGGACAACTGGTGGCAGTCTGGCTCAGAGCCCCTGGGGTGGCCAGGTAGGAGATGATCCGGCGACTATCAGTAGTAAACACATGGTCACACAGACTGGCCGCCTTACGGAACCGATCAAAGTGGACCGGATCTTCCTTGTTCCAGAATAGTGAAGGTATTCCCTGATGACGACAGTGTTCTAGTAATTCGCTTAGCGGAGCGAATTCTTCGTCACTGTAGTGGCCCACCTTGCGATGCCATTGACCGCTGTTACCCTTCCAGGCCGATTCAACCAATACGGCATCGATGTTTTGACGACTGAGCTCTTGTCGCCAAGTATCTGGTGAGAGTGCCACAACCTTGATGGCGCTGGAAAGAGTATCGGTAGTGAATCGATCTGCTATCAGCCCTAGAGTGACGTGCTCCAATTTCTTAGCCGTGACAGCTTGGTCAGTCGATACCGGATTGCTATAGCCGACTCGCACACGCTCTAGGGTCTCGGCGTATAGGCTAGTCACATGATTCCAGGTACGCTCATTCTCGATCCAGGTACGAGCTGCCTGGCCCAGGCGCTTGCGTTCCGCGGGGCTGTCAATCAATGCCCTGAGCACGCGGCATAGATCGTCGGCACTATCTTTAGAGAATAATTGAGCACGCTGGTTATCTCCCGCCATGATTTTGTGGGGGGAGACATCAGAAAGAACCACGGCCTTGCCCATGGCCATAGCTTCCAAGGGCTTGAGCGGTGAGACCATTTCAGTGACAGAAGACGAGAGGCGCGGCACCGGCATGATATCCATGCAAGATAAATATCGCGGGACTTCATCAAACGGTACTCGGCCAGTAAAACGGCAGTTATCTTGAATACCCAGCGCCTTGGCTTTGTCTTTTACAGTCTCAATTACTTTACCGTCACCAACCAAAACGAAGATAAAGTCTTGGCCTTGCTTTTTAAGCAATGCCAACGAGTCAAGCAACAGCCCCAATCCCTCGTAGGCCACGGCACTGCCTGCATAACCGATCACTGGTATGCCAGGCATCAGATCTAGCTCTCTAGCTACCTCGGCATCAGCCGATGCCGGCTGGAAACGGTCAGCATCGACGGCGTTAGGCACCACCACGATGCGCTCGCGAGAAATGCCCCACGACGCGAGTTCATTAGCAAGCTCTTCTGTCAGGGTGATTACTAATTCCGCCTCGCGTGCTGCCTGCTTCTCGAGTGTGCGCATCAAATGATATCGCTCGGAATCAGCCCAATCCGGCTGAGTGGAAGCTTGGGTCACTTCCCACAAACCACGCACCTCATAAACGAAGGGAAGCCCCAATCGTCGAGCTGCCAACAAGGCAGGTAATGAAGTGATATGATTAGAGGCTGCTACGATAATCTCAGCGCCACTGGTTTGGGCCTCACGCAGATAGTGGTCGGCAGCCTCAGCCAGATAGTGATCTAACGGTGTCTTGGCCAAGTTCCAGCCACTTACGGCAGCGTAAGTAACTCCATCAACCTCGGCCTCATGATAACCTTTATTAAGACCTATCGCCCCCGTATCCCAAGGAAAACCAGATCGAGTGGCAGCGCGCACCTTCCACCCTGCGTTTTGCAAACCAACAGCAATACCATGCGAACGAGTAGAATAGCCATTAGTGGCATGAGGCACAGATTGATGTAGGCAATAAAGCATGCAATGTTTGTGAGTAAATAGGCCAGCATTTGGTTGCTTTGGTGGAATATTCCACCCCTTCTTCAAACGCAGTAAGCCATACAAGAACTCATGAAATTCTCTATCTTTTTTATCAAGCCTCCCCACTTTGGCTTTGACTTCTTCCACAATATCTACCGCAAGCTGAATGCTACCACGCTTATAGAAGTAATACCTAGCATCATCAAGAGCTCTACGATGTTTCCTTGACTTAACCTTAGCCACAACCAGAGCGGGCTTTCTGACAATCCGAACTGCACCAACAGCTCCCCTTTTAATCGACACTAAAAAGCCATAAAGACCTAACCTTTTAGAAACCCTCTTGATTATTTTTTTACCTTTAAAAAAGGCCTTTTGAAAAAATAACATAATATTGCTTCCGGGCTGACATCACGTGAGCTATTTAAACATCCAGACTCAACTCCAAACACCTCTACTATCCACCAAATATTTAACTCCGGCGTCACACGGCGAGATGTTTTTAAACTGCTTATGGTCAACCAGAAGCACAATGACGTTAGCGCTTTCAAGTGCTCCCTCTGCAGTAACCAGTGTGCATCCATTCAGCTTGCTCATAGGCAGCTCTTCGATGTTGGGCTCAACAATCAGCGTCTGGCCTGGGTTGGAAGTAGCGATTTGCTGGGCAATGGCAAGAGCCGGGCTCTCTCGCAGATCATCGATATCCGGCTTGAATGCCAATCCAAAGCAAGCAATAGTGACATCCTTGGCGGTTTTGTCGGGGTTCTCGATCAGGAACTTGCCGACAGCCTCGTTGACCTTGTCGACCACCCACTGCGGCTTGCCATCATTCACTTCACGTGCGGTGCGAATCAGGCGAGCCTCATCCGGTGTTTCACTGACGATGAACCACGGGTCGACAGCGATGCAATGCCCACCGACCCCCGGGCCAGGTTGAAGTATGTTGACTCGAGGATGCCGGTTGGCGAGACGAATCAACTCCCAAACACTGATATCGAGCTTGTCGCAAATGATGGAAAGCTCGTTGGCAAAGGCGATATTGACGTCTCGAAAGCTGTTTTCGGTCAGTTTTGCCATCTCGGCGGTACGAGCCGTCGTCGTGATGCACTCCCCTTCCACGAAAATCTTGTAAAGCTCCGTGGCGGCTTGAGAGCACTTGGCGGTCATGCCCCCTATCACACGGTCGTTTTCCACCAGCTCTCGAATCACATGCCCGGGTAGTACGCGCTCGGGGCAGTGGGCGATTCGAACATCCGACTCTTCGCCGTGGGTTTGCGGAAAGCTCAAATCCGGGCGAGCCTCGGCCAGCCATTCGGCCATGCTCTCCGTGGCGCCTACCGGCGAAGTCGATTCCAGAATGACCAAGTCGCCCTTCTTGAGCACGGGGGCGATGGATTGGCTGGCCGCCTTGATGTAGGTCAGATCCGGCTCGTGGCTGGTATGCTCCGGGTTCGTCTTGAACGGTGTCGGTACGGCCACGAGGAAGGCATCGGCAGGCTCGGGCGTAGTGGTGGCATGCAAATAGCCTTCCTTCACTGCCGCATGCACCAGCATGTCGAGTTCCGGCTCGACGATATGGATTCGCCCTTCATTGATTGTCTCTACGGCATGCTGGTTCACATCGATGCCGATGACTTTTTTCTTCCGGGACGCAATGACGGCGGCTGTCGGCAGACCGATGTAACCCAGGCCAACGACGGCAATGGTATTAAACTCCATTTATAAAAACTCCTGAAAACGATCTAAAACGTAAATTAACGGTCTGCCAGAACGTCGAGAATTCTTTGGCACGCCTTCCCATCACCATAGGGGTTATGGGCATAGCTCATCGCTTCATAGGCGGTTTTGTCCGTCAGCAAGCTATGCAGCTCGCCCACGATCGTGTCGACATCAGTACCGACAAGTTTGACCGTGCCGGCCTGCACCGCTTCGGGCCGCTCGGTCGTCTCACGCATCACTAGCACCGGCTTGCCCAGCGAGGGGGCTTCTTCCTGAATGCCGCCGGAGTCGGTCAGGATGATATGCGAGCGATTCATCAGATAAACGAACGGCAGGTAATCCAGCGGCTCGATCAAGTGCACATTATCGACATCGCCCAGCAGCCGGTTCACCGGCTCGAGTACATTTGGGTTCAAGTGCACCGGGTAGACGATTTGTGCTTCGGGGTGCTGCGCGGCGGTATCATGCAAGGCACGGCAAATGCGGTCGAAGCCTTCACCGAAGCTTTCCCGCCGGTGCCCCGTCACCAGGATCAACTTGCGGTTGCTGTCCAGAAAGTCAAAATGCTGCTCGAAACGCGTGCGGTAGGTATCGTCGCCTTCCAGCTTTTCCACCACCTCGAACAAGGCATCGACCACGGTGTTGCCCGTCACATGCACCTGGTGGGGAGAAACGCCCTCTTCCAGAAGGTTCTGGCGTGAGCGATCCGTGGGGGCGAAATGCAGCTCGGCCAGTGCTCCCGTCAACTTGCGGTTGGCTTCTTCAGGCCAGGGAGAATAGATGTTGCCGGTTCTCAGCCCCGCCTCGACATGCGCGACCGGAATTTGCTGATAATAACTGGCAAGCGTCGTCGCCAGCGTCGTGGCGGTATCTCCATGCACCAGCACGATGTCCGGCTTCACCTCGGCCAGAACGGCTTTCATGCCCTGCAAGATGGCCGTGGTCACATCGGTGAGATCCTGACCGGGTTTCATGATGTTGAGATCGTGATCCGGCACCAGGGAGAAAAGATCCAGAACCTGATCGAGCATTTCGCGGTGCTGGCCCGTCACGCACACTTGGGATTCGAAGCGTGAATCCGCGCTCAGGGCTAACGCGAGTGGCGCCATCTTGATGGCTTCCGGTCGTGTTCCAAACACGCAAAGCGTTTTCATATATTTCTGATTCCTTGCTCTTGAGCCTTTTGCGGCTCTATTCAAATCGTTCTAACGATGCGAGTGATGATGTCTTCAAGGCTCTGCTCGTCGGTATTCACTGAGATTTCCGCTTTCTCGGGCACCTCGTAAGGGCTGTTGATCCCAGTGAAGTCCTTGATCTTGCCTTGTCGGGCTTTTTCGTAGAGCCCCTTGGGATCGCGCTGCTCGCAGATATCCAGCGGTGTGTCGACATGTACCTCGATGAAGTCGCCATCGTCGAACAGTTCGCGCGCGGCCGCCCGGTCGGAACGGAAGGGCGAGATGAAGGCGGTAATCACGATGATGCCGGCATCGGCGAACAGCTTGGTGATTTCCCCCACGCGGCGGATGTTCTCGGTACGGTCGGCTTCGCTCATGGCGAGGTCTTTGCACAGGCCGTGGCGAATGTTGTCACCGTCCAGCAGCATGGTGTGGTAACCACGCCGGTTGAGTTCGACTTCCAGCGCGTTGGCCAGGGTGGATTTCCCCGAGCCGGAAAGCCCGGTGAACCAGATGCACTTGCCGGCATGCCCCTTGATATGCGCGCGCATCGCGGGCGTCACGCTGGAGCGGTTCCATACCACATCGGCCTTGCTGTCATGCATGCGGTATTCGTAGGGCGGCTCGCTTTCCAGGTGCCGATGCACCATGCCCGCGCCCACGGTAACGTTGGTCAGCCGGTCGATGACGATGAAACTGCCGGTGCCCGGGCTCACGCGGTAGTCGTCCACCGGCAGCGTGCCAGCAACTTCGATGCGGCAGCGGCCGATGGCGTTGAGATTCAGCGTCTCGGCGGCGTGGTGCTCGAGCGTGTTGACGTCGGTCTGGTAGTCGATCCGCGTGATCTTGCCCGCCAGGTCCCGCGTGGCGAGCTTGAGGTCATAAAGCCGGCCGGGCTCCAGCGCGGTGTCGTGCATCCACACGATGTCCGCCTCGAAGGCGTCGGCCAAAGGCACCTCGGCGTCGGCAGCGACCAGCCAGTCGCCCCGCGAGATGTCGATCTCATCCTCGAGCGTGACGGTGATCGCCTGCCCCGGATACGCCACCTCGAGATCGCCGTCGAAAGTGACGATGCGCGCCACCGTGGAGGACTTGCCGGAGGGCAGCACCTTGACGCGCTGGCCGGGCCGCAGGATGCCGGCCTCGAGCGTGCCGCAGTAGCCGCGGAAGTCGAGGTGCGGGCGATTGACGTACTGCACCGGCAAGCGCAGATCCGTCAGGTTCCGGTCGTGCGTGACCTCGACGGTCTCCAGCAGATTGAGCAGTGCCGGGCCGTCGTACCAGCTCATGGCCTCGCTCTTGTTGACGACGTTGTCGCCTTCCAGCGCGGACAGCGGTACGAAGTGAATGTCCGGCGCGTTGAGCTTGGCAGCGAACTCGCGGTACTCGGCGACGATCTCGTCGAAGCGTGCCTGGGAATAATCGACTAGGTCCATCTTGTTGACCGCGATCACCAGGTGCTGGATGCCCAACAGGTCGGCGATAAAGCTGTGCCGCCGGGTCTGGGTCTGCACGCCATGGCGGGCGTCGATCAGGATCACCGCGAGGCTGGCCGTGGACGCACCGGTGGCCATGTTGCGAGTGTACTGCTCATGCCCCGGCGTGTCGGCGATGATGAACTTGCGCTTGTCGGTGGAGAAGTACCGATAAGCGACATCGATGGTGATGCCCTGCTCACGCTCGGACTGCAAGCCATCCACCAACAGCGCCAGATCGACCTTGTCGCCGGTGGTGCCGCTGGTCTTGGAGGCCTGCGTGATCGCCGCGAGCTGATCCTCGTAGATCATCTTGGAATCGTGCAGCAAACGCCCGATCAGGGTCGACTTGCCGTCGTCGACGCTCCCGCAGGTAATGAAGCGCAGCAGGTCTTTGTTCTCGTGCTCTTTCAGATACGCTTCGATGTTTTCCGAGATCATCGGTGAGGCGTGTGACATGGTTCATTCCCCATTTGTGGAGAGCACGAGCGCTACGAGCCACGAGCTTCGGGCTACGAGCAGGCTTGTGCTCTCTTCATGTTCGCTGACTAGTTTCGAGATTGGTGTGCCAGAAGCTTAAGCCGGGCACGAGCACTACGAGCAGGCCGTGCCATATTCATGTTCAGTTATGACAGCCGGGGGCTGTTGGATAGGGATTTGAGCAAGGAACCAAGCATTCGCGACAGCGCCATCGCTTCACTACGCCACTGTTGACCTATCTCGTCAGGAATGTAGCCAACTTCAATACCTATCAAAGCTTGCGTCGCGAACTCCCCACAAGAGCCTTTGGCGATAGAAACGAAACGGAACTTCTCGCGTTCGGTAAAGCGCTCGAAACCTTCGGCAATATTGCTAGGAATGGACAGTGCGGAGCGCGTAATTTGGTCTTTAAAGCCAAAATCTCGGAGGCTACAGAGTTCCCGATAAACATCGACACTCAGGCGTTTGCTACGCTGCCAAACTTCCATTTGCTCATGCCGCATGTAAGTTCCTTGTTAGCTTTTTAGCCCGTAGCTCGTTGCCCGCAGCCCGTTGCCCGTAGCTCGTAGCTCGTAGCTCGTAGCTCGTAGCTCGTAGCTCGTAGCTCGTAGCTCGTAGCTCAAAAATACCCCTCCCGCTTCTTGCGTTCCATCGACCCGACTTGGTCTTTGTCGATGGCGCGGCCGGAGCGTTCGCTGGTGCGGGTGAGGAGCATTTCCTGGATGATCTCGGGCAGCGTGGCGGCGGTGGATTCCACGGCGCCGGTGAGCGGGTAGCAGCCCAGGGTGCGGAAGCGCACCCACTTCTCGTCGGGGACTTCGCCTTCTTCGAGCGGCAGGCGTTCATCGTCGACCATGACCTGCATACCGTCGCGCTCGACCACCGGACGCGGGGCGGCGTAGTACAGCGGGACGATGGGGATCGACTCGAGGTAGATGTACTGCCAGATGTCCAGCTCGGTCCAGTTGGAGAGCGGGAAGACGCGAATCGACTCGCCCTTCTGCACCTTGCCGTTGTAGATGTTCCACAGCTCCGGGCGCTGGTTCTTGGGGTCCCAGCGGTGGTGCTTGTCACGGAAGGAGTAGACGCGCTCCTTGGCGCGCGAGGCTTCCTCGTCGCGGCGCGCGCCGCCGAAGGCGGCATCGAAGCCGTACTTGTCCAGCGCCTGCTTGAGCGACTGGGTCTTCATCACGTCGGTGTACTTGGCGCTGCCGTGATCGAAGGGATTGATGCCGGCGGCCCGGCCTTCCTCGTTGATGTGCTCGATCAACTCCATCCCGACCTCCGCGGCCATGCGGTCGCGAAACTCGATCATTTCCTTGAACTTCCAGGTGGTATTGACGTGCATCAGCGGGAACGGCGGCGTGCCGGGATAGAACGCCTTGCGGGCCAGATGCAGCATCACCGACGAATCCTTGCCGATGGAGTACAGCATCACCGGGTTGGCGAATTCGGCGGCCACTTCGCGGATGATATGGATCGATTCCGCCTCAAGCTGCTTGAGGTGGGTCTGTCGCTCGGGCGTGATTTCTGTCATAGCTGTCGCGGTCCCTCGAAAACCTTTTAGAAGCCCCACACCAGCGGCACGAGCCCGATGACGATGACACCGGCCAACAGGCTCATGGGCGCGCCCAGGCGCAGGTAATCCACGAAACGATACCCGCCGGGACCGAGGACCATGAGGTTGGTCTGATAGCCCAGCGGGGTCATGAAGCTGGCCGAGGCGGCGAACATGATGCCGATGGCAAAGGGCATGATACTCACACCCAGTTGCTCGGCCACGGCGGCGGCCACCGGAAACATCAGCACGGCGGCGGCGTTATTGGTGATCAGCTCGGTGAAGGCGACGGTCAGGGTGTAGACCATGGCCAGGGCCACCCAAGGCGAGAGGCCATCCGCCAGCAATAGCCATTGCGCGATCTGGCTTGCGGCGCCGGTCTTGTCCATGGCATTGCCCAGGGCGAACGAGGCGGCGATGACGATGAGCACCGAAAGCTCCAGATAGCGCCGTGCCTTGCTCGCCGTGACACAGCGCGTGAGCAGCATGGCACCGCCGGCCAGAAATGCCGCCTCGAGAATGCTCAGCAGCCCCGTGGCGCTGACCAGCACCATGGCGCCGAGAATGCCCAACGCCCAGGGCGCCTTGCGAAAATCCGGCGGCGTGGAGTCGTTGAGCGCGCTGACGAGCAGGAAATCCTTGCGGTACTGGTATTGCGAAACAAATTCCTGGGCGGTTTCCATCAATAGCGTATCGCCCACCTGAAGGCGAATATCCCCCAGCTTGCCGGGCAAGCGGCGACCATGGCGGGAAATGGAGAGGATCACCGCCTGATAGCGCGAGCGAAAGCGCGATTCGCGCACCGTCTGTTCGATCCCGGTGAAATCCGGGCCAATCACGGCCTCGACCAGGCAGCGCCGGTGGTGGGCGATATCCAGCTTGCGCACGTCGCCATTGGCCGGACGCAGGCCATGGACACGGCGCAACTCACGGGCACATTCGGGGGCACCGACGAAGACGAGGATGTCATCGGCCTGCAGTTTGGTCTCCGGGGGCACGGCGGTCATCAGCTCGCCGTCGCGCTCGATGTCCGCCAGGTAGCCATGCGCCAGGCTCCGCAGGCCCGCATCGGCGATGCTTTTGCCTTCCAGGGGGCCTTGTGGAATCACGCGGACTTCCACGGCGTATTCCCGCGCCTGTTCGAGTTGTTCCAACGCCCCTTGGCGGTTGGGCAGCAGGCGGTCCGCCATTAAATAGAGAAAGCCCCCGGCGATGACCACCAGCGGCACGCCCACCCAGGCCAGCTCGAACATGTGCAGCGAGATGCCCCGCTCGCTCTGCAGCAGGCCATCCACCACGAGATTGGTGCTGGTGCCGATCAGCGTGCAGGTGCCCCCGAGTATCGAGGCGTAGCTGAGCGGCAGCAGCAATTTGGAGGTCGGCAACCGCAGGCGGGCCGCCCACTCTTGAATGGCGGGGATGAACATGGCCACCACGGTGGTGTTGTTCATGAAGGCGCTCAGCCCCGAGGCCGGGAGCAACACGCGCAACTGCGCCTGACGCAAACGCCGGGGCTGGCCGAGCAGGCGATGGGCGAGCCACTGGATGGCACCGGTTTCCTTCAGCCCCGCCGCGACCACGTAGAGCGTGGCGATGGTCATCACGCCGGGGTTGGCGAACCCCGCCAGCGCTTCGCTGGGCGTGAGGATACCGCTGATCACCAGGAAGGCGAGCGCCGCCATCAGGATGACATCGGGGGCGACTCGGGTAAGCGCAAGACAGGCGAGGACGGAAAAGATGAGGGCTAACGTGGTGAGTGCTGCAGGTTCCATCCCATATGCCGAATAAAGAGGATTCAAATAAAACTACGTTTGGACACGCTACCGCCCTGAGATTGTTCCGGGCGATTTCCCAAGGCCCTTGAGGGTCGTGCAGCCACTATTAGGTAATGCCCAAGGAAAAGATGCCGTACCCAAGCACGGCCGTGGAGAGTGAATCCCTTTCCTCACGACACGCCATAGTATCGCTGTTGTGGTCACGCAGGCCGCGTGACTGCGCCATCTTCCTGATCGCGCCGAGATGGAGCCATTCTAAGTGAGAGCTCAACCAGCCTCTAGCGCAACGGCGTTGAAATTTGTATGCATTCAGGAAAAGTTGTCGCCTATTAACGACGCCCCGTGTGTCGTTTTTTCAACACAAGACGGCGCCTGGCCACCATTCTCTTATCTGCCCATTGAGTGTAGATCAGTCCCTGCGCGCGAGATTATTAGTCGACTAGTTAATATGGCGACATAAAAAAACGCGGCCTTGGCCGCGCGGCGTCCATATTAAGGGAAGTAAGGATTCGTTACCAGAATCGTCATACCAGCGCGCTGCATCGTCATTCGCTTTTACCTAATGCAATGCACCTCTGCATGTGCTTAACTTGACCATTAGTTAATATTATTCTGAAACTATTGGTTACGCCGGTGGGAAGGATGGTTGAGGATGGCGATGACGGATCCGCAACATGCAATGCGTGATGCCCTGCAGGGCGCCCACTCGGCAACGTGCGGCCAGGCGGGGAGCTTGTCGCCCCAGTTGCTGAGCCAGGTGCGGGCGCATTTCTATTACGTCGACCGCTGCCCCGTCGATGGCAGGCGCATCCACTTGAACGCCGCCGGGGAGCCGCTGGCCTTGAAGGCGGCGGTGCAGGTGGGCGCGGAGCTGGCGAGCCTGCCGGCGCCGCTGGAGGCTGATGCGCCGGGGTATTCTGCACAGGCGGCGGTGGCCACCCACGGCTGGGAGGATCTCGAGACCCTGCTGGGCGCGTCGCATGGTCGCTTGTGGCGGGCGCCCAGCGTGGATGAGTGCTGGGCACGGGTATTGGGCCTGGCGCTGGAGGCGATTCCCCCGCAGAGCCAGGTGGTGAGTACGGCGCTGGCGTCCAGCGATGAGACTACGGCGATTGCGCTGCATGCCAGGCGGCGGGCGCTGAGCACTAACACCGTGTCGGTGAATCCGCTGACCGGTCGACTGGAAACGCTCGATTACGCCCTCTGCGTGACGCCCGAGACGCGTGTTGCCACGCTCGTGCATACCTGCCCCGTCACCGGCATGCGTCAGGATGTGGCTGCGATTGCCCGCACCATACGCGAGGTCGCACCCTCTTGTTTCATTCTGGTGCTGGGGGCGCATCACGCCGCGCATGGGCCGCTGGATGTGGCGCAATGGGAGGTCGATGCTTATGTTGTGGGGTCTGAAGCGCTCTTCTGCCGCCCTCGCCAGGGGTTTGCGTGGCTATCGCGGCGGTTGTGTCTGGCCATGCGCGATGCGCCGCCGAGCGGCCTGATGCCGCCACGGCGGGACGAGGCGTCTGCGGCGTTGGCAAGCATCACCGAGTGGGTGGCGTATCTGGATTGGCTGGGCGGGCATTTCTCCACGGCGATTCCTCGGCGCCCGCGCCTGGTGGCAGCGAGCGAGGCGATTCAAGCCCATGAACGGGCCTTGCTGCAACGCCTGCTACATGGCGTCGATGACGGCCTGCCGACGGCGAGCGCTACCATTACCACGCCCCCGCTTTCCCGCTGCGGCTTGCAGGGGCACCCCCGCGTGCGGGTGATCGGCGCGCCGCATGCGCGATGGCGAGACGGCACCGTGGCGTTCGATGTGTCGGGAATCGAGGCGTGGGAGGTGGTGCAGTGGCTCGCCGCCACGGGAATCAGCGCCCAGCTTTTGCGCTCGCCCGAAGCCGAGCGCGTGCTCGCCCCCTTCGGGTACAAAACGGCCACGCGCCTATCGCTGAGCCATTACAACAGCGAGGAAGAGGTCGTCGCCTGCTTGCAGGCGCTGGAGCCGCTGCTGGAGCGACCGGCGAAGGGGAAAGGCTAGGCTGCGGGCTTCGGGCTTCGGGCTGCGGGCTGCGGGCTGCGGGCTGCGGGCTGCGGGTAGCCGATTCGCACATCAGTTAAGTGGTAAACCATGTGCCTGGATGATCGAGTAGCCAAGGAAAGGCTTGTCGTTCGTGATGTAATGGGTCACACTTGCGACATGATCATCAGCTTTCGACACAAGGGCCTGCGTGCCTTCTTCGAAACAGGCACTACCAAGGGAATTCGCACCGACCACACCAAGCGTCTGAGGCGCATTCTGGCAATGCTCGACCGCGCGGAAGATCTAGAAGCGGTTAACCTGCCGGGCTGGCGACTGCATGCGTTGAAGGGCGAGCAGGCTGGATTCTGGTCGATTACCGTAAGCGGTAACTGGCGGATTATCTTCCGTTTCACGGGGCCTGACGTCGAGCTGGTCGATTACTTGGATTATCACTAGGAGGTGACACATGGCCCACATGCACAATCCCCCGCATCCCGGTGAGACGCTGCGCGAAGATGTGTTGCCAGCGCTGGACATCAGCGTAACGGAAATGGCTCGCCGTCTGGGGCTGGCGCGAGAAACCCTGTCACGGATTCTACACGGGCGGGCGCCGATTAGCCCCGACCTCGCCGTTCGCCTGGAACGGGCCGGCATCGGCCGGGCGCGTACCTGGCTGGCGGTACAAGGCGATTACGACTTGTGGCAGGCCGAACACCGTCCCCAGCCTGACATCGAGCGCTTCGCCAAGCTGGCGTAAGCTTGGTTTGAGAAAATTTCCCCAAGCCAAATGGATTATGGGTAGGGCGCCACAACGGCGTCCTTTGACCGTGTCGATCGACCACTAAATCCAGATACTAGTAACGGCCGTCGAAGGAGAGAGAAACTGGAGCGCCAGCCCGGAGCATCACCGTTGACGGCTAGGGATATTCCCTGCGAGCGTGGAGTACGTCCAAGCACGCCACTCAACCGCTAGAATGCAGGTGCTTATTGGACTCGACCATGGCCCGGACACGCGCCATCGCTTCGTCATGAGGGACATTGGGGCGCGGGTCATCGAGGCTTTGCTGAATGCGCTCGCGAAACCACCGGTCATAACGGTCGGCTTGCTCCTGCGTCTCGAACTCCGAGACGATAGGATCTAGTGGGGTACTCATCATCAATTCTCCTCGTGTACCTCTGGTCGACTCTAACCAGCGAAGAACCGTTGGATGCATCTCGTACTAGGCGGCCGGCTTCGAGCCGCCGGCTACGTAATAACTCGCGGCGCCGGCTTACTCAAGCAATTCCCTCCGCTTGGCATCATTGAGCATGGCATGGGCAAACGCCATGAGCGTTTCCTGATAGTCATGTGCTGTATTGAGCGCGTCGGCCAGCACCTGAGGGGATTCGATGTATTCATGGATCATTTGATTGCGTGTCTGACGAATCTCGAGCCACTTGTCGGCAGAATCGAGCACACCAAGCTTTTCGGCGCGATCCAGGTTGTCGGCAACGGCCCCTGTCTTCTCGCCCAGGGCACGTAGCCAAAGCGGAAGCAGTTTATCGCCGGTCGTGTCCTGAAGTCGGCAGAACCGGCTGGTGTAGGCTTCCAGCTTCTCTGCCAATGCCTCATCTTCACCCAGCCTGGCGGCAAGTTCCTCGGTGAACGGCGCGGCAAACACGCGATCCGATGAGTAGCGAAGATGGTGGATCTCACGCTCGACCACGCGTTTCAGGAAGCGCAAGCGCTCCGCAAGATTGTCGTTCATAGGGCGGCCGTTCATGGGACTGTCATTCATAGAAGCTCGCCTTGTTCTCGTGCCAAGCTGTGTATCGTCTGCTCATTTAGGTTCGGCGCACTCAGCAGCACATCCACCTTGCGCCCGTGCATGGCGCGCATGATACGCACACTGAGCCGAGCGGCGAGCTGTGCGGGATGCTCCACCGGTGCGCCGACTTCCACGAACAGGTCGATATCGCCGCCACGGGCGCTATCATCCAGCCGTGAGCCGAAAAGCTTTACCGTGCTGCCCGGACCAAGCTCGTCGGTGACGAGCTGCCGGATGGTGTGTCGTTGGCTGTCAGTCAGGCGCATGGTGTTCATCTCTGCAAGGCGTTCGGCTCGTTGCTCGTTGCTCGTGGCAGCGTTATCCCGCCAGCTTTAGCGAGGGTGATACGGTGAATGGGTCGCATCGAATCTCTGGCCAACCCTCTCGATATGCTCGCGTAGGGCTTCGTTATCGAGTTCGCGCTGGCCCTCCATCGTCTCTCGAAACTGCTTCAATGCCGGATAGTAGCGTTCGACGATGTTCTTGAATTCAGTTTCCAGGATGCTGTGACGATACGCATGCACCGTATGATTACGGGTTTCTATCATATCCATCCAGGCTTGGCCGTCTTCCAGAAGGCCGATGTTGAAGGCATGCCGGGCTGCGCTGCGTGATCCCGTCACGTTTTGAATACCTTCATGCTCCAGGTAATCCTTCATCACCTTCCAGGCGAGCTCGTGAGTGAACTCGAAACGCTGGATGACGCCCTCCTTGATGATATCCAGCGTCGTGTCGCCATACGCCTCGACAGCTTGTTCCAACCGGGTAAACACATTGATGTAGTTGGCGAACCGCTGTTGCCAACGGATATCGTCCGCCATTGTCATCCCCTTGGGTCGTTTGTCGCAGCAGGCGACCGTTCAAGTTTTCCGGGCTTCGAGCGCCAGGTTCGGGGCGCTGTGAAGAGCGGCTTCGAGCGTCAGGTTCGGGGCGCTGTGAAGAGCGGCTTCGAGCGCCAGGTTCGGGGCGCTGTGAAGGGCGGCTTCGAGCAATATTGTAGCCTGTAGCCCGCCGCCCGTAGCTCGCAGCTTTTGCACCGCGTCAGGCGACGCTTTCGCGCAGGGCGTTTTCCCAACGTTGGTCGCGCTGGCCGCAGACGATGAAGAACGGATTGAGCACGCTGTCTTGCTGGTTGCAGCGCAGCGGTTCAAGGGTCTCGACATTGAGCACTTGGCCGCCGGCGGCAGTGACGACGGCTTGGGCGGCGGCGGTGTCCCATTCGCAGGTGGGGGCGAGGCGCGGGTAGAGATCGGCATTGCCTTCGGCGACCAGGCACAGCTTCAACGAGCTGCCCATGGAGACACATTCATGCGCAGGCAGGCGCTGGCAGAAGGCGTCGAACATTTCGGCGCCATGGCGGCGGCTGCCGACGATCTTCCAGGGTTCGGCCTGGGGGTCGGGCAATGCGCGGGCGTGAATCGGTTGGTCGTCACTGCCGTTCTCGCGCTTGTAGGCGCCCTGCCCGTGCTGGCCCCACCAGGTCGCGGGGCCGCTTTCCAGCGCGGGCGCGTGGACGATGCCGAATACCGGCACGCCGTCTTCCACCAGGGCGACATTGAGCGTGAATTCGCCATTGTGGCTGATGAATTCCTTGGTGCCGTCCAGCGGGTCGATCAGCCAGTAACGCTGCCACGTTTGGCGGGTCTCGTAGCGGATCTCGGCGGACTCTTCAGAGAGAATCGGCACCTTGGGAGTGATGGCTTCCAGCAGCCCGACCAAGGCGTGGTGCGAGGCCATATCCGCTTCGGTGAGCGGGCTGGCGTCGGCCTTTTCTTCGATGGCGAAGTCACGGCGGTAGATCGCCATGACCTCCTGGCCGGCGGCGTGGACGCCCTCGATAAGGCGATTGCGCGTGGAGTCGGTGATGAAATCGGTCATCGGGCTTCCTGGTTCGTACAAAACTAAAAGAATCGAGCTGCTAAGGGAGTATCAGGCGCGCGACCAACTGGGGTGAAAGGCCAAGGCGAGAATAAAGGTGCGGTATTGTCGGGTATTGCGGCGCTTCAGGCTGACACTTGGGGGTTATCCAGTCGGATATAAGGAAAGACGCCGGGGGCGCGTTCAGAAAACGTCCGGTAGATGCTTTCCCTGATGTCTTTGACCTTGCTCTTGTTTTTTTGGCTTCCCATCGCACCTTCATCCACGACGAGCCAGACCCAGACCGCCTCTTCGCCGGAGCTATCGATGCCGGATTCGATGCGGATATCCTGCAGGAAGTCAGAACGCAGCTCGCGCTTGAGCTCTGCGCGCAAGGTTTCCTTATCAATCGGAGGAGATGCTTGCATGCCGATCACCTCTTGGTGTGAAGTATTCATTTATAGCGAAACTCATTTCCTTGCAGTTTAAAGCAAGACGTCTGCCCGAGCAGCTTCTCGCGCCCCGCGTGGCATACCATGGGTAGAGTGGCTAGTCGGCACGGTGACTGGACGGCTCAGCTACGCTTTCTACGCTTTGTCTGAAAAATGCCTGCGCTCGCCCATACGGCGTTAAAAATCGACTCAAAATGGCGGCAAGCTCCACTAGCGATGCCCGGCGCTGCCACCAAGCTTCCTTACGCCAATCACTGACGCCTATCCAGCTCGTTGATGTCATGCTCGGCCAGAAACTGGCGAAGGGCTTTATTCATGCGAGTTTGCCAGCCAGGGCCGGATTCCCGGAAGGCGTCGATAACGTCTTGGTCATACCGCACCTTTACCGGCATCTTCTTATGCGCCAGGGGCGGTCGCCCACGGCCACGCTTGACCAGCTTGTCATCCTCGTACTGATAAGCTCCCTCAAACCAATCGTCGTCGAGCTCTGGAGCATCATCGGGATCAATCCAAGTAGTCTTTGAATCGTCTTTTTTCGCGATCATTGGCATACCTCATCGAGATAATGCGACGCTTACTACCGCGCCACGTCCATACTATTACCACGGCCCGTTCGTTTAGCTTGCCCACCGTGTAGATGCGTTCTTCGCCGTAGTCTTTCCGCGCATCCACCCCAGAATAGACCCTTCCCGCAAATACCTGCGGGACATCGGCAAAATCGACACCTCTATTTTCCAACGTTATCAGTCGCTTAGCTTCATCGTATTCAATCTCACAATGGGGGCTCATTGGATTCTCCTTCTTTCTTTAATGTACCCCCAATAAATAATTTTGACAAGGAAAAAGCGATAGATAAGGCTCGCTACACCCACTCCGCCACCCACCGTTGAAAAACGCCTCACGCATGGATTGACAGCCTTCTTCGGGACTGGATAAATGAGCGCTCCATTCTCAACCAAGAGTCTTCATGGTCCTCCTTGCGGCCTTCGCCATCCTGTCCATTGGCTTTTCTTTCTTATGTTCAATTCTCGAGGCGGCGCTGCTGTCGCTGACCCCGAGCTACATTGCGCAGTTGAAGGATGATCGCCCGAAACTGCATGCCTCGCTTTCCAAGTTGAAGTCCAACATCGACCGTCCGCTGGCGGCGATCCTCACGCTCAACACCATTGCGCATACGGTGGGCGCAACGGGCGTGGGTGCGCAGGTGGCGGTGGTCTTCGGCGATTCCCACGTGGCGATTGCCTCGGCGGTGATGACGCTGGCGATCCTGGTCGTCTCGGAGATCATTCCCAAGACCATCGGCGCGAGCTACTGGCGTGCCCTCGCCCCGCTGCTGCCGCCGATTCTGCGGGTGATGATCTTCGTTCTGACGCCGTTCATCTGGCTTTCCGAGCGGATCACCAACCGTATCGGCAAGTCGGAGCACGATGTCGACATGCGTGGGGAGATCAAGGCGCTGGCGCGCATCGGCCTGGACGAGAAGGCGCTGGATAGCGACGAAACGCGGGCTATCGTCAATATCCTCAACCTGCACGAGATCCGCGTAAAAAGCGTGATGACGCCGCGCACAGTGTGCGTTTCAGTGCCGCCGGATCTCAGCGTCGCGGAGTTCGACGAACAGTTCGGCAAGATGCAGTTCACGCGCTTTCCGGTGATGGACGGCGGCGAACAGGCGATTGGCTACATCCATAAGGCGGATACTTATCACGCCGAGGATGAGCAGACCATGAAGGTGCTTATGCACCCTATCGAGGCGCTGCACGAGACGGACAACGTCGAGCATGTCTTCACCGCGATGCTCAAGGATCACGGCCACATGCGCGTGGTTTACGACGAGCATGGCACTTGGGTGGGCTTGATTACCCTGGAGGACGTCATCGAGACGATTCTCGGCCAGGACATCGTCGATGAGACGGACAACGTGGAGAACCTGCGCCGCTACGCCAAGCAGCGCTGGGTGAAACGCCTCAAGCGTGACGATGGCGATGCCACCTGATCCGCCCCCATTCGCTGATACCGCCGGCGACGAGCCCCCAGAAAGGATCCAGCGCGACCGTCACCACGGCGGTCGCGGCGATCACCGGCCAGCATGAGGGCTTGCTGTCGAACAGTCGTTTGGTGATGGCAAGTTGCCAGGCAGCGACGAGCAGCAAGGCGCCCAATCCGGCACTGGGAATACCCGCAAGCACTCCTAGCCCCCATTGCGGTGGCACACATGCCACGGCCAGCAACGCGCCGCCCAGTAGTAGCGGCGCAGTGCCGGTGCGTGCGCCAAAGCGGTAATGCGCGGCCAAGCCCCCGGCGCCGTGACACATCGGCAAGGCGCCGAACGGCGTAAGCGCAAGGTTGGCCAGACCGGTGGAGATCGACAAGCGCGCCGGCGTGACATGCGTGGCGCGCTCGCCGAAGTAATCGCCGGCGACGAGCGTGGTCAATACGATGGCGTTGGTGACGGTCAACGAGAGTTGCGGCAACACCAGCATCGACATGGCACGCTCGATACTTTGCATGTCCGGCCAGCTCGCCAGCGCGGGAAACCACGCGGTGCTAGTGTCGATGAGCGGCGCACTCGCCGTTTGGAAATGCCCCAGCCCCCAGGCCGTCAATAACGCCAGCACCACGGAGGGCCAACGCGGAAAGCGCATCGCCACCAGCAGCACGCTGAGCGTGGCAATGCCTATCCAGACCTGATCGGCCATCAGTGAGAGACTGGTCAAGGCCAGCAGCGCCCCTAGCCCCAGTTGCAGCCCGGCCAATACGGATTGCGGGATCAGACGATTGAGGCGCGCGATCCAGCCGGTCAGTCCCAGGATCAATAACACCACGCCGATCATCGCCCCGGCGATGGCCAGTTCCAGCGGCGACATACCCGCCGTCAATATGACGGCCGCCACGGCCTTCATGGGCTGCACGGGGATCGGCAGGCGATAGTACAACGCCGTGCCCAAATAGAAGACGGCAAATCCCAATACCACCGGCACGGGCGCTAGCCCACCGATGGCGATGCTCCCCAGCATCAACGGCAGCAAGGTGCCGAGATCGCCCAGCGCCCCATTGACCTCGCGCAGATTGAAGGCAAAGGCTGTGTTCATAACACTTTTTAACCCGACGCCATTTATTACGTTAAGATGCAGCCTTCTTGCGTGTTCTTACATCTCGTTAACAATACTAAATATCGGTGTTAAATACGTTACGAATTTTCTTTTGCTCTGAGTGCATGAAAGCGCTTAGCCTCATAGCACCACCTGACCCGAACGACACAGGCCGGCATATAAGGCGGCCACAATGATCGCAGTCATCGTTTGTGACGAGCGATCTTCGAGTTAGGCGCCCGCCAGGACGCGGTTCGTGGTCAGGAAGACCAGCGCCACCTATTCAGCGTAGCCAGTGACTTTTTGCTAGACTCGCACAGTCGAACGCTGCCGGGCGATACTTGTCAGGTAGCGTTTTTCTTTTCAAACAATACCGTTTACATACCACCTATAAGGAGAGCAAGGAATGCTCGAGTGGCTCAATAACAATAGCGGCGCGCTGAGCGCGATCGCGAGTTTCTGCACCCTGGGCGTATGGCTGTTCTACGCGCAGCTTCTTTACCTGGGCTTTGCACGTCAGCGCCGGCCGCGCATCATCATCAACCGAGGGCGCAGCAAGTCGCCGGACGGTATGTGTCTGATCAGCAACATGAGTTCAGAAGCGATCTTCGTCTCGAATGTCATGGGGGTGCTGCACACGTCCAAGGGCGAATATACCTGCGATCTAACCGATTACACGCGGACGGACGACAGCGAAGAAGAGAGTAACGAGCAGCACGCCACGCGCCAGGGGCCGCTGGACTCGGGCGATTATCATCAGGTGTGCTCGTTCAGAGAGATCATCGATCACATCGCCGAGGGGCACGGGCTGGATATCGACCGGAACACGCTGACGCTCGAAGATGAAACGTTGAGAATGCTGGAGGTCCGGCTGATCGCGATCTATGGCAGCGAAGACCGCCCATTGGGCGCGTACCGGTGCTTCATGCTAGAGAAGAGCGAGCTCGATCCCAACGAGAAGAATAATGATTGCCTGATCATGCCGACTACGTTCGATACGCATCGCGTATCGCGTCGCTGGCATCAAGACCGTATACGCAAGTGGCTTGATTCACTGCCGAGCAGCCGTTGATCAACCGCTACCCCAAACGCAACAGGGCCCGCCGAAGCGGGCCCTGTTATGCGAAGCCTTGCGGCTTCAGATCAAGCGCGAAGTTACTCGGGCTTGATGTTAGACGCCTGAAGGCCTTTCTTGCCCTGAGTGACGTCAAAAGAAACCTTTTGACCGTCCTGCAGAGACTTGAAGCCTTCAGCCTGAATTTCGGAGAAGTGGGCAAAGAGGTCGTCGCCGCCGTCGTCCGGAGAAATAAAGCCGAAACCTTTAGCGTCGTTGAACCACTTAACTGTACCAGTTGCCATTTTCGATATCCTTTACACGCATTGCGCTTTCAATTGCCGGGTATTTACCCGAGTTGCAGTGGGTAAAACAAATTAGCGATACACCAGGCTCTCGAAGACATCGATTACTACTGACGGTATGCCACTTGCTAACCTACTTCGCTAAGCTTGGACCTTTGTGGGGACGCTGTCAACTCTTTCTCGTGTGTTCTCGTCGTGCCTTCCCAGCGCGCCAGTGGCGCGCCCCGAGCGATATGTCACTGCGCTTCGCGTGACGCGTGACCGATCTCGACGATGGTGCGCATCAGCGTGGCGACGCTTTGGCTGGATTGGTTGTATTCCTGCATCAGCGCCTGCAGGCGTTCCTCGAACGGCGGCTCTTGGGGCGCGGCATCTTCATTGCTTGCGCCGCCGCCATCGAGCTCCTGGAGAGCCGTGGCGAAGGCGTCATCGAGTTCACGAAACTTGCGGAGCTTTTCACGCTCATCCATATGGCGTGACGAGGCTTGACGATTGTTTTTCATGGAAATATTGAAATCACGATGTAGCGGTTCAAAAGCGTAATAACACGGCTTCGGTCAGGTGTACCGGAGACGCTCGACGTACGGCAACGAGTCACACAGATAGGTAACGCGGAAAAACGGTTGCTCTGAATAGGCGATGTCTAAATCGCTTGGCGTAGACTCGGCCCAGTATTATAGATGATGCCAAATCTGCGAAGTTCAATCCCTGCGATTTTTATATGCTCAGCGCTCACCGGGCTACCGCACAATCTAGCGCGTGCGCGCGGAACGCGCTGGCAACGTTTCTTGACGCTGTGACAGCCGCCACAGGAAAGATTCGACGGGTCTAGGTCGCCCTAGCAGGTAGCCCTGACCAATGGGACAACCCAACCCTCGCAAGACATCCATCTGTTCCTGAGTTTCTATCCCTTCGGCAACGACAGTCAAGCCTAGTCCCCGTGCCAGATCGATGATGCCTTTAACCAGCAATTGACTGCGTTCGTCCTCGGCGATGGTATCGATATATACCTTATCGAGTTTGACCTTGGTGAACGGCAATTCCTTGAGAAAACGCAGCGAGGTATAGCCGGCGCCGAAATCATCCAATACCAGCCCGAAGCCGTGCAGGCGCAAGATGCGCATGATTTGGCGCACTTGAGAAAGGTCTTGTGTGGCGACGTGCTCGGTGACCTCGAGCTCGATGCATTGTGGGGGAACGCCGTAATGCTGGCAGCGTTCCAGCAGCCAATCGGTGAATCGCTGGTCGTCGAAATGCCGTATCGACAGATTGACCGCCCATACCAGGCTCTGCGTATGCGGCAGTTCGTGACGCGCCAGCCAGGCGAGCATGGTGTTGAACACTTTTTCGTCCAGCGGCACGATCTGGTGGCTGGCTTCGGCCACCGGGATGAATTCACCGGGCGAGATAGTGCCGAAGGTGTCGTGCTGCCAACGAATCAAGGCCTCGGCGCCCACCAGTTGCCGATTGGCGAGACGGTATTGAGGTTGTAGATACAGCTCGAAGAACGGAGCTTCCTGCTCCAGGGCATCGGCCAACGTCTCCGCCAGGAAACGCCGACGCTCGGACGTCTTGAGCAGATCGAGCTCGAATAGTTGCGGCTCGGCCCCGGCGCTGGCTAGCACTTGGTCGGCGGCATCCTGCGCGGCTTGTAACAGCGCCGTGGGCGTCTTGCCATGCTCGGGCGAAACGGCAACCCCGATGCGTGGTTCGAGCCGATGCGGCACACCATGCACCTCGATGGGCGCGTGGAGCATTTCCTGATAACGCGCAGCCATCGCCAGGGGATCTTGCGCGCCAGAGGCCATGACCACGAAGACGTCGTCCGAGAGGCGCGCCGGGTAACACACGCCGCCGCAGGTATCGCGCAGGCGCTCGGCGATGCCCTGCGCCGCCAGGTCGGCGCATTCGCCCCCGAACTGAGCGCGCAGGTGGCGCAAAGCGTCGAACGTCAGGTAATAAAGCGAGACGGCGTAGGCATCGTCCATGAAGCGTTGCAGGTGTCGTTCGAGGAGTACGCGCCCCGGCAGATCGGTCACAAGGTCGTTACGCAAGGCTTGGCGCTTCAAACGCTGCTTGCGTTCACGCCGCCGCGCCAGCCAGATGGCAAGGCCTGCCATGACCAGCGCGGCCAACGCCAGGGCGAAGGCCCGCCAGGTCCATTGACGCTGGGCGACGACCGCATCGGGCATCTCGAGCCAGTTCACGCCCTCGCGTGCGGTGTCCTTGAGTCGATCCCGAGCGCTGTACAATACGCTGGGCTCAGCGGAGACCAAGCGCGCGCCTCCTAGTGCCAGTTCATTTTCCAGCCCCGACCTGCCTTGGGGGGCGATCAAGGCGTCGACCAGACTATCGGCCATATGCTCGGGCGCCGGGAAGACGCCCCCCAGACAACCGTGATTGAGCCACTCGCGCTGGTAACACCAGAATTGCCAGCCTTGGGCCGCCAAGGCTTGAACGCGCGCCAGGTTATCCTGTGTGACAGGCGCCGAAAGATAAGCTTGCAAAGGCTCACCTCGTTGTTGCCGGCGCTCACGAAAACGCGTCAGCACGCTCTCGTCGGGCGACGCCAGAGACAACCAAGCATCGCTGAACTGGGGCGAACTCACCCGGCGTGCGCTGGCCGCTAACGCGTCACGGCTCTCATCCTGGGCATACCACAGCGCCAGCGGACCTTCCTGTGGGCGACGCGCTTCTAGAGCCCAGCGCAAGCCGCGTTCGGCATAGGCATCGAGCCCGATATGCGCGATCCCTTGCGCATTCAACCATTCACGAAGCTCGCCCTCGCGTACGTCATAGGCCACGACGGTCGCAGTTTCAGGCAGGAGGGAAGCGTTCTCGGGCGAGTTGGAAGCGTTCTCGGACGAGATAACAAGATGGCGGTACGCACGCACGGTGGCATCGTGCATGAGCAACACATAGCTGAGTTCGGCCTGGCGATGCGCCATGGTCTCGCGCCAGCGGCGCAGCATCGTCTCGCGGGGAAAGCGATCCGCTCCCAGCACCTCAAGGCTAAGATTGCCCTCACCCACGCGGCGTGCGAGCGCGTCACGTATATCGCTGAGCAGGGCATCGTCACTTTGTAGAGAAAGCTGGCTGGGCGCCACGATCATGGCGGTGGCGGTCGTCGCAGGCCTCACTGGCGCGTCTTCCTCGGCTGCCTCTGCCCTATTCAACGGCAGGCTTGCCAATACGAGGAGAGACCATAACCATATCCAAGACCCGACCTTGTTGACGCCCTTTCCCATACATGCGGCCTCCTGCCGTCGAGATGAAACCCACCACTCTTTTCCCCTATTTACCACTTAGCATAGACGTCGATAACACCTAGTCGAGAAAGATACTGGCATGGGTCGTCAGCACCTCAGGAGTGCCGGGGACATGCAGACCGAACAGGTTCAAGATTGGCAATGGATACACGGCTCCCATGCACACCACTACCCGCGTGGATGTCGGGGTGGGCGCCGAGGGACACTGCTCGCTTTCGAGTAATCCCACATCGAAGCGCGATAACCATGAGTCTTCGATCAGGCTCGACACGCGTGATTCCAGAAGCTCCTCTCTCTCGTCGTTGTCTTCTTCCACCTGGATGGTACTGATGGTCGCGACCTGACGGGCTGTTTCGCTTGCCAGGTTCTGCAAGCCGCTTTGAATCAGAAACACGAAGGCGTAGCCGATCAAGGCATAGAGCACGAGAAAGAACACCGGAAAGACGATGGCGAATTCGATGGCGGCAACGCCTTCTTGGCGACTGCGCGGCGTGTACTTGAATCGGTTCGCTTTATTCAGCGCTTCATTAGGCATCGGGGTCTCCCACACGGATCAGTTCGACTTTGCCGTACCCGACACCGAGCACTTCGACATCCACGCCGTTGAAGCTCAGTCCCAGAGCATTCAGAAGTGGATCGATAAGGGGCGCCAGCACGTTATCGAGGATCTCGTCGAGCCTTGTCGCGAGAGCTAGTTCCAAGTCGACTACGGAGTTCAGCGTGGTATCGAGCAACTCGTTGACGATATCGGTCACGGGGGATAACACATCTTCGATACCACCCAAGAGGCAGCCCAAGCCGCTGCACTCCTCATCTCCGTCGTCAAGCAGAGATAATTGGATCTCCGATCCCGCCAGCAACGTGCTCAATTGTCCGGAGAGACTAGTGAGGTCCTCGTCAAAGCGCAGCGTCGTGTGCGAAGGCCATTTCAGAGTGCGGCCATGTTCCGCTTCGTTAGCCGGGACAGTCGGGACAGCTTGAGTTTTCTTGTTGTCTTCGCTGTTCTCGAGTCTCAGGGATAATAAGCCGTCGAACGCTGGCAATAGACTCAATTCGGCATCGATTGTGCCTTGCACCAGCGCCGAGCGCGCGCCGACGTCCACGTCGTATTGCTGATCGCCTAGGGGCTCGACGGATTCGATACCACCCCGCGCCGAGGCAGCATCGAGGAACAAATCTACATCCAGCTTCACCAGTCCGATCACGTCGATCGCTGTATCAAGTGTTAGCTCCAACTGCGCCGTCTTCGCTTCGGTGCGCCATTCCTCACATGGTGAGCGTTGTTCGCCTCGGCACCCCACCGGGCCCACGGCGATTTGCGGCGGCTCGATAATATTGAGATCAAGGGTCAATGCAGCCAACTCGCCGATGTTGGCATCTAGGTTGTCGATATGAATGCCGCTTTGCTGGTTCGCTGCCAGCAATGCGCCGCTGAGCAAGTTGCCGAGCCCCACACCGGCGAACAAGGCGCTCTCCCGCTGGGGGGGTTCGAGGTCTATCGCCAGCAGGTCGCCGAGCTGCACGGGCACGTTCAGCGCATTGCCGGAGAGCCCACCGGTGAAATTTTCCAGCGCGGTGATCACCTCGCCCAGTCCGATGGCGCCATTGGCGGGTTGCAGGCCCACGAGGGCTTCGTCGTTGCCCGCGCCGCGCAGGATATTGAGGCTGGCCTCCGCCAACTCGCTGACCGAGGCGTCCGTTGCCAGCAGCTCATCCAGGCCGGCGGCGGTGAGGTCGACGTCGACGCCCGGTAACGCGCGCGCCAGTTCCAGCAGGGTCACCTGGGTTTGCGCCAGGCCGTCGTAGCCCACCAGATCGAAGTTCAGGTCCGCTCCCAGCGCAGAAAGCACGGGCGCGAGCAAGGCCTTATTACCGTCGACGGACAATAGCTGCGTGCCCAACGCGATGGCGGCGACGGGCGTGCGACGTGCCACGGCCGAAGCACTGAGCGTGCTGGTGTCCTCGATATCCGATTCGGAGAACAGCCGTTCGATATTGGCGACCAAGCTAGTCGGCACCGTCTCGCTCACCGTCACCCTGACGGCATCGCTGCTCGCCTCATCACTGGCGGTGAAGACGTTGATCCCATCTTTCACCTCGACCGTACCGCGCTCCAGCGCGAGGGTGCCGTCCTCGACGCCAGCGCCACGCGCCAGATTGTCGTTGGCGACCTCGCTAAGTTGGCTCATGTCCTGCGTGCGCATCAGCGCCGCTGCCGCCTCCATGGCGGCGGTGTCGGCTTGCTTCTGAAGCTTGGCTTTTTCGTAATAAAGCCGGCCGACATCCAGCGCCAGTACCAGACACAGGATCACCAGCCCCAGCACGCCCATGGCGAGCAGGCCGATGGCGCCGCGTTGGGCGCCAGGCGAGGCGGACAATGCGCGGCGCGGCATGCTTATTCGTTCCCGAAGTCGTCGCTGTCGATGTAGCGCTCGGGGATCTCGTGCGTGAAGCTTTCCACGTAGCGCTGCCAAATGGCCGATTGCACTGGGCCCGCGAGTTCCTGGCGATGGGACGAGGCGGCGCGCCCGCTGCGCTGCCATTCCAGCAAGCGTTGCGTCGCCTGACCGGGATGCCCCGAGAGATCGTTGTGCACGCGCTTCGTTTCCAACTGCCGGGTATCTTGCTGCGCGTGGGCGTTTTCACCGCTGGCCAGAACGACCAGTGCCAAACCGCCGAGCGCGCCCATGGCGAGACGGCCGAGACGCTTGCCCTGACCGCGGCCTCGTGAATCTGGGGTCATCAATGGGGTGATGGACATGTAAGTCTCCTGTCAGTCGACATGGCCTAGAGCTGCGTCGTTATTGCCGGATGATCTCGAGCGTGCCGGGGGCGGTTGGCCTCTCGGTGGGGGTATGCGTAATCGCCGCCGTGCCCGCACCGCTCGGTGCGGAGGCCGAGACACTGGACACGCCGCTTGAGGTGGTAGCCGTTCGTTCAGCCGTCGCCAGGCGGGTCTGGCGCAACAACGCCATGTCCTCCTGATCGATTCCGTAGCGTTGGGCGATGCCTTCCGCCTGCCGGTCGTTGTTCTGGGCATAGAGCGCCATGACGAGATTGCGCGCGGCACGCGAATAGCCGGGGCTCAGTTCCAGGGCGGTGAGGAATTCGTCTTCCGCCTGTCGCGGCTGGCCTTCCAGCAGATGCAGATAGCCCAGGTCATTGCGAATGGCGGCGTCGATGGGACGCGCCTCACGCGCACGCTGCATGGAGTTCAATGCGGTCTCGAGCTCTCCCCGCGCGGCCTGGTTGCGTGCGATGCCACGCCAGGCATCCGCGGCCAGGCAGGTTTCGGTGAGCGTGGCGTAGACCTCGTCGGCCCTATCGCGCTTGCCTGTCTTACGCAGCGCCTCGCCTCGCAACAGTCGCGGCTCGGCCAACGAGCCGCGATTTGCATCCAGCGACAGGTCGTCGAGATGCGCCAGCGCGGCACGCGGCTTGTCATCGTTGAGCATCTGGCGAATCAGCGAGATCTGCATGCCGGTGGTGGCCGTCATTTCCTCGCCGCAGGCGCCACGCCGGGTATCGCCCTCGTCCTGCTGGGGCGCTGCCAAGCGACTCGACGCGCTCTGTGCACCTTGGGGCTGAGTCCAGGCGGTATTCGGCGTCGACGAGCTGGCGCATCCGCCCAGCGCAACCAGGCAGGCGATGCCCACGAGGGCCTGCCATCCTCCAGACGACATTGCATGCGACATCCTTAACCTCCCAGAGTCGCCAGCGCACCGGCGAGATTGAGTACCGCGGGCCCGGCCAGGACGATCAGCAGGGCCGGAAACAGAAACACCATCATGACCAGCGACATCTTGCCCGAGAGCCGAGTGACGGCTTCTTGCAGGCGCGTACGACGTCGGTCGCGCAACAAATCGCTCAGCGTGCGCAGCGATTCCCGCGCGCCGCCCCCACTGGACGAGACTTGCGCCAACAACTTGAGCAGGTCGCCCAGCCCCTCGCTGGCCTGGACGTCGGCGACTTCTTCCAGCGCGTCTTCACGGACTTGGCCGGCTTCTATCTTGTGGGTCACGCTGCGCAGTTCGCGCACGCTTTCCGGTGCAGTGCCTTGCAGGTTGTTAATCAGGCCTTGCAGTACGCTTTCCAGCGTCATGCCGGCCTCCCACAGCATTCGCGTGACCTGCAGCACCAAGGCGACTTCTTCGTCCAGGGTGCGGGTCCGCCGGCGGCGACAATTCTTGATCCACGCCCAGCACAGCACGCCGGTCAGCGCGCTCGCGGCAATGCCCAACAACAGGCTCCCCCCAATGCCCCGGCCCTGTTCCCAGCCCCATGCGATGCCGACCAAGCAGGCACAGGCCGCCAGCGTGCCGAGTACGCCCAAAAGGCGTGCTTGGGCCCGCGAGCCGATGAAGCCCGCCTGGCGCAGAACGATGGCTAACTCGGCGCTGCGCGCATGTCGGCGCCGATGCACGCGCCATGCACTACCGCTGCGCAGCAAGAGCGACTCGGTCTGGCGCCAGCTTTCCGGTGCTTGCGGGGGATGGCGTTCCAGGTTGCGCTGCGCCATGGCCCAGCACACGCCAGCGGCGATCATCAGTGCCGCGCCACTGGCGATTAACAACATCACGGCTAGCATGCGCCCTCCTCAAATCGCCCTGAGCATTCGCCACATCACGAAGCAGCCGCTCAATTCGAGCCCCAGTGCGAGCCATAGCGCCGCGCGACCATCCGCGCTGTGCCACATGGTGCTCAGAAATTCAGGATTGGTGATCAAGATGTAGCCGCCGATCAGCACCGGTATGACGGCCAGTACCATGGCGGTGAAGCGTGTTTCCCCCGTGAGCGCCTTGAGCTCGCGGCGTCCACGCTCTTGCTGGCGCAACAGCGTGACGAAACTGCTCAGGATGTCGCGCAGGCTGCCGCCATGGCGCTGGTTGACTTCCAATGCGGTCGCCAACAGCGCCAATTCGTTGAGCTTGAGCAGCGTGCTTTCTCGTACCAGGCCTTCGTGCAGCTCCATACCCAGTTCACGGCGCGCCCAGACCCGTTCGAGCATGTTGCGAAGCGGCGGCGCGCTGCGCGCGATCTGACGCTTGAAGGCGCTTTCCGGACTGGCGCCGACGGAGAGTTCGCGCAGCAATTGTTCGAGGTAGCCCGGCAACTGGGCCCGCAGACGCGAGCGCAGCCGCCGGGCGCGCCATTGCAATAACAGGTTGCCGCCCAACAGCACGCCCGCCAGCACGTACAAACTCCAGCGTTGGTCGAGCAGCACCAGCATCACGGCGAGAACGCCCAGTACCAGCGCGACGGTGATCACCAGGCGGCGCGGCGTAAGCTGAATGCCGGCACGCAAGAGATAGTCGAGCGACCAATCGAGTAGCGACTCGCTGGGCGCGATGCGCCGCCGCTGGCGGCGCGGTGTGCCCGGCTCGCGCGGCATCGACGCTGCCCGCGCACTGGTCCATATCAGCCCGGCGGCGGCCAGCAGCAAGACCATCGCGACCCACCACCACACGTTCATGCTTGTACCCTCGCGCTGGCGAGTTGTGTCCAGGGCGCTTCGTGGCGGTGATAAAGGGTCTCGAGCTGGATAGTGTCGCTATCGAACCCGACCACGCGCTGCACTTCGAGCACATGGCGATGGCCGTTGACGTCACGCGTGACATGCACGACCAGATCCAGCGCCGTGGCGATGATACGGTTGATCAGGGTGTCCGAGCCTTGGAAACCCGACAGGCGTACCATCATCTGCAGGCGCACCAGGGCATCCGACGCGGCGTTAGCGTGTACCGTGCTCATCGAGCCCAGGTGGCCGGTATTCATGGCCTGCAGCACATCGAGGACCTCATCGCCGCGACTCTCGCCAAGAATCACGCGGTCGGGCCGCATGCGTAGAGAGTTGCGCACCAATTGCCGGGCGCTGATCTCGCCTTCGCCCTCGCTATTGGCCGGACGCGTCTCGAGACGCACGATATGGTTGTTGCGCAATTGAAGTTCGGCGGCGTCTTCGATGGTGACGACGCGCTCGTGCGTCGGGATCGATTGGCTCAGCGCGTTGAGCAAGGTGGTCTTGCCCGAGCCGGTAGCGCCACTGATGAGGATGTTGCGACGCCGTTCCACGGCTTGCTCCAACTCGCTAAGAAGCGCGGCGGGCAAGGCGTCGCGCTCGACCAGCGCCAGTGCGCTCATGGCGTCGTGGCGAAACTTGCGGATCGAAACGCAGGGGCCGTCCAGCGCCAGCGGCGGGATGATGGCGTTGACGCGCGAGCCATCTTCCAGACGCGCATCCACCATGGGGCTGGACTCATCGAGCCGCCGTCCCAGCGGCGCCAGCATACGGCGCACCACGCGCAACACATGGGCATCGTTGAGGAACTGCTGGGAGACGCGCTCGAGCTTGCCTTCGCGTTCGGCGAAGACGTGGCGCGGCCCGTTGATGAGGATATCGGTGATGCCATCATCGCGTAACAGCGGCTGCAGTGGGCCGTAGCCGGTCATTTCGTGATACAGCGATTGCAATACCGTTTGCATGGCGTCGTCGGGGATGAACTCGCCGCGCTCGGCCAGCCAGTCGCGCACGCTATCCTCCAGGCGCGTGAACAGCACGCTGGGTTCGGCGTCGAGCTCCATGCCTTCGTCCTCGAAGCGCTCGATGACGCTGCGATGCAGCTCCGACTTGAAAGCCGGATCGTCGGGGTCGGCGACGACGTGCAGGTGTCGTTGTCCAAAACGTGGCAGTGCCATGGTGTGCTCCTCCCCTCAGTCGCCGAAGCCGACGTTCCCCAGGCGCTCGAGGCTTTCGGCGTCCTGCGGGTCGAATAACAGTTCCAGATACGAGGGGTCGTAGCGTCGCAGTGCCTCGCCAGGCAGGTCCGGACGCGGCGCACCCGCCGCCATGGGCGAGACGAGGTGCGGCGTGACGACCATCACCAGCTCCTTGTTCTCGGTCTCGAAACGCGTGGAGCGGAAAAATGCCCCGATGATCGGCAGATCGCCAAGGCCGGGGAACTTGTCCACGGTCTGCATGGTGCTGTTGCTGACCAGACCGCTGATGATCAGGCTCTCGCCGTCACCGAGCTGCACGCTGGTGTCGGTGCGCCGCACGTTGAGCGCGGGCACGGCGACGCCGCTGGCTTGCACGCCTTGCGTGAAGTCGAGTTCGCTGACCTCGGGCGCGACCTTGAGCATGATGCTGTCGTTATTCAGCACCGTGGGCGTCAGTTGCAGCCTCACGCCGAATTGTTTGAAGTCGATGCGAACGTCGCCATCGTCGTTGCTGATCGGGAAGGGAAATTCGCCGCCGGCAAGAAACGAGGCGCTTTGCCCCGAGAGCGTGACCAGGCTGGGTTCGGCGAGGGTGTAGGCGAAGCCGTTGCTGCGTAAGGCGCTGATCACGCCGAGCATGCTGTCGTCGGCACTGCCCGCCACGATGTTGTAGCCGCCGTTGCCGGTCTGAAAACCGGAGCCGGTGAGGAAGGAAAAGCCATCGCTGAAGGTGTCGCCGATGGCCTCGGCACCGCCCAGCGCGCCGCTAGTGCCGACGCCGGCCAAGGTATTGCCGCCATTGTTCTTGCCGAAGAAAAAACCCGCGGATTGAAGCTTGCTACGGTTGACCTCGACCACGCGGATATCGGTCTGCACCTGAACCGGACCGCGTTGTCGGGTGGTATCGACCACGTTCTGATCGCCGAGCCGACGACGCGCTTGGTCATGACGCGCCAGGGATCTGCTCTCGCCCGACAGGGTCGGCGTATCGGTGCCATCGGCCAGGGTGTACTCGGATTCCATACCCCGCGCGCCGCGCGGTCGCACCGTGACGCGGTAATCGCGCGGCTCGTCACGGCCGTTGCGCCATACGCTCAGCGAGGTCGTTCCCGCCGCTAGCCCGGTGACCATGAGTTGGCGGGCATCCAACACCTGGGCGCTGACGATATCGCCACTCCCCAAAGACGTGCGCGCTACGGGGCGGTCGAACGTCAGACGTTGTTGGCCACCGACATCCAGTCGCAGCGTGCGCTCGCCTTGCTGGGCGATGCCCGGAGAAGACAAGAGCAGCATCAAAACGCTCAGTAGCCAGCACACTGAACGTCGCCCAACAGACGAGGTTGCGGTCTCGGACATTGTGATTTCCTTCTTCCCTGCATTAACGCGGCACTGAGCGTTTTGGGCTGGCCGCGCTTGTCGTTATCGTGTCGATGGCTTCAAAGCCGTTTCTAACGCTGTGTTTCGATCACTCGGCGTTCGCCTCCAACGAATTGCACGACGCGATGACCGCTCGCCTCCTGGTCCGTGCGACGCGGCGTGGTAGATTGTTGAGCAGCGTCGGCGGCGGCGATGTCGGCATAGGTGACAGCGGGCGCTAGCTCGTCGTCCTTGACGCTTGGCGTCTCGCTCGGTTTTTCGCGCGTGCTCCGCGACAGGCCCACCACCATGCCGCCGCCATCCGGCGCGGTGACGAGATTGTCCATCAAGGCATCGACGCGCTCGCGACTGCCGACCACTGCCAGCCTCAGTCGGCCGGTGCTTTCTGCCAGCAACAGCTTGGGGGCCTGCGATTCGTCGACGGCGACCACGGCGGTACGCGCCCCGCGTCGGCTGTCGTTCTCGTCATCGCCATCGGCTCCACCTTGCAGATTCTGGCCATAACCGAGCACTAGCACGTCGCCGAGCAGTCGACGCGCCAAGGTCTGACGTCGGTCGCCGGACTGTGCGGCCTGGGCCTGAAACAACACATCGACCCGGTCACCGGGTTCAATGAAGCCGCCACCGCCGATGACATCGTCGACGCCGATAGCCAGGGCGCGGTATCCCGCCGGCACCTGGCTGGCCAGCACGCTACCCAGGGCGAAATCCTCCTCGCGGATCACCTCGCCGGCCTCGACCGGGCGCGTCAGCACGCGCCCTTCCAGGGCCTCGCGCTCAGCGAAGCTTTGCGGCATGGCATTGGGGAAATCGACCACTGCCAGCATCGGCGCTTGCGTGGCGGCGTCCGCAACATCGTTGGCACCCAGTTCGGTACCCGCCACCAAATCACGCGTTGCGACCACCGCCGGATGCTGTCTCGCCGGCGTCTCGGTGGCCGACTCGACAGCGGACTCGGTGACCGGTGGCGGCGCGGCCTGCTGGGTCAAGCGCCAACCGGTGAAGCCCAGCCCCAGAGCCAGAATCACCAGCAGTACCGCGACGATTTTGAGGGTCTTGGGAGACATAAAACTCGCTCCATTTATTAGTCTTGTGTCCCACTACCTCCTGAACCACCACTGCCTATTGCGTCCTTAACCTCTGTAAAAAAGTTCTCAAACAAACCTTGTATATCTATGGAACTTGAGGCGGCCAGAACAGCAAGCGCGATCACTGCGGCAATAATCGCGTACTCGATCGCCGTGGCGCCCTGCTGTCGCTTGAAACGCGCCTGATTGAGTGGCTTAGCGGCGTGACTGCGTGCCGCGATGCGTTGCGTGAGGTTGGTGAACTTATCGATCAGTGAGATACGCATGATGTTTCCCCGCGTGTGGTGATAAGTGATGCCTTCCTTCTTCCCTCTTACTTCTTCCCTCTGCCTTGACGGCTTCAGCCGCCATCGAACTGCCAGGAGACGCGTGCGTTGATGCGTCCGTCACGGTTATCGGTATCCAGGTCTTCCTCGGCGATGGGACGCGCGTATTCCACGCCCAGCCGGTAGTAGCGGCTGTCTGTGAATTCGAGGCCGAACGCCGCCGAGGCGAGGTTGTATTCGATGTCGTTGTCGTGAAAACGCGTGCGCGCGCCGTCGACGACCAGGTAGGGCTCGATCCGGCTGATCCAGCCCCAGGGCACGGCTTGTAGAAAGCGCAGTTCTATCTCGCCGGCGTAGCCGTAATCCCCTTCGGCCTGGCCATCGGGATAACCGCGCCCGAAGCGCATACCGCCATAGTTGCCGCGTTCGGGCACGGGCAGGCTGTCTTCCGACCAGAAGCCGTCCGCGCGGGTGGTGAGACGCCAACGCTCGCCTAGCGCTTCTACCCAACGCCCCTGTAGCCCCAGGCGCGTGTAACGCAGCGGGTCGTCGTCACTTTGGGAGGTGCCGAGCGTCTCGATATTGAGTTCGTTCTTGCTGCCGCCGACCTCGAGCCCCTGACGCACGTCGCCGCTGATCTCCCAGAGACGGCCGTCGCTGACCCGGCGATAACGCGTGTTGAGCTCGGCGGTGCCGTAGCGCAGCGTTTCATTGGCGCGTAGCAGTTCATCGTTGTCGCTGGTGTAGCGATATTGGGTTTCTTCATCGAGGTATTCGAAAGCGCCGCCGACTTCCCATAATCTCGTGCGGGACAATTCGATGGGGTATTCGAGTCCCACGCGATAGCGTTGGCGCTCCTTGCTTTCCCGCGCTTCGATGGGCACGCCGAGTAACTGAGTGTCGGTGGCGTCATCACCGTCGAAATGCGTCGCCGAGAGCTTGAGCCGCAGGCCGTCGCTACCCAGTGCCTGGCCGTATTCAGCGGCGAGGTATTCGTCATCGCCTTCCACGGGTAGCAAGCCGGCCAGCGAGAGGCGTTCGGCATACCGCGTATTGCCCTGGGTGGCGATATTGGCCAACGCTTGCGTATCGTCCTCGTCGTCGTAATCGACGGAAAGGCCGGCGTCGACACGCTTTATATCGCGGGCCTCGACGCGCACGGTGGTGGCGCCATTGACGGTGCGCGGCAATGGTACGTTGACCGAGAGGTTGGCGCCGGGAATACGCTCGATCAAGGCGGTGTAACGCTCGAAACGCTCTCGCCGAAGGGGGCGCTCCTCGGCCATGCGCTCGATCAGGCGCTGGACGCGTGCGGCCACGGCGTCGTTGTCGATATCCAGTTCGGCCCGAGCGATGTAGCCTTCGACCACGACGACTTGAACATTGCCGTTGGCGAAGTTGTCTGCGGGCAGGTAGGCATAGGAGATCGGATATCCGGCGTTCTGATAGCGCGCGGTGATGCGCTTCACGGCTTGGTCGATTTGGCCGACGGTGACCGTCTTGCCCACCAAGGGCTCGAGTGGCGCCGCTAACTCGTCGAGCTCGAACACCGAGCCGCCCCGGATATTGATATGCCGGACATTGACGCGGGCATTCTCCGATACGCCCGGCGCCGAGGCGGGTTGTTGTACGTTGAGGTCCAGCGTGCGCTGGCGTTCTTGCTGCTCTTGTTGCTCGCGCGTGACGGTCGGCGAGCGTTCATCGATGAAGGACGGAACGACATCGTCGGCCATGAGCGAGCCACTGTGGCCAACCAAGGCGATGGCGAGGCAACCCAGTAGCGATTCAGGCAGCGGGCGACGGCGTTCGTCACGACGAAGACGCAACAATGACGGCATATTGTGGCTTCCCTGTGGTATTTCTTGTCCGGAGCCGCTCGTTATGATGTCGGTGGCGACTCTCGTCTCGGTGCGATGCACCGTGGGTGCCCCTCATGGCAGGCCATGAGGGGCACCTTGCCTACGTTTGCTTTGAGTGCTGAGAACAGTGCCGAGAATTAACGGTTGCCCAACAAGCCCCCGCCTAGCAGATTGCCAAGCAGGCCTTTGCGCTCGCGGGCTTGATCGGTATTGCCATTCCCCGACCCGGTGCTGCCGCTCAAGCCCCCGGTCACGCCGGAGACGGAGTCGGTCACACCGCCGACCAAGCCGCCGACGAGACCTTTGCTTTGGCTGTCGTCGCCGTTGCTCGAGCCGCCACCGGTCAGGCCACCCGTGGTATTGGTCAAACCGCCGACGAGTCCACCGACTAGCCCTTGGCTTTTAGCGTTTTCTCCGCCACCGGTCACACCGCCCAGCAAGCCGCCATCACCCCCCGTCAGGCCGCTGAGTAGTCCACCACCTTCACCGTCGGTATTGCCGCCCGTCACGCCACCGAGCAAGCCGCCTTCACCGCCGGTAAGGCCGCTGAGCAGACCGCCGTTGCTGCCTTCGCCATTGGTGGCCACGCCACCCAGGTCAGCCACGGCATTGCCAACGCCTTGAAGGGTTCCACCAAGGCCGCCTAATGCTTCGGAACGCTCGCCGACACGGCCGCCTAGCTGAGTGACGACGCCCCCGACAGAGGTCAGCAATCCGTCAACGGGTTGACCGACACCAAGCCCATCGCCGAGCGTTTGCGTTGTGCCTTCGAGGTTGGTGACCAACGGCCGTACGACGCCCGTGACCTCGGTGGTCAGCCCACTCAAATGGCCATCTTCAGCCGTCAAAGAAGATGTCAGCGAATCTGCCGTCGAGGTCACCGCAACCCCCAGTTGATTGACCGTGTCGCCGACGCCCGAAACCAGATTGGTTTTATCGTCGAGCTGACCGACGACCGGCAGGGTGTTCAAGCCGGTGACGATGCTACTGGCAGACGACACGGCCTCACCGACTTCTCCCACCGTCGATGTCGCGCCGCCTAGCGTGGTACCCAGCGCATTATCGTTTTCGCTCAAATTGCCGAGGCCATCACGTAACCCCGTGCTCAGACTATTGACGCCCTCTCCCACGTCGACGACGGCATTGCCGGCGCCATCGGTGACGAAACCCGCTCCGCCGACATCTGACTGCGAGATAGCCTCTCCCGCGCCGATGACGGTATCGCCAACGCCCGTCGTGGAATCGCTTACGTCGGACACAACTCGTTCGGTCGCAGTGGCGTTATCGGCAACATCGTCGCCGTCACCGCCGTTTCCACCACCGTTATTCCCGCCGCCGTTACTCCCGTCACTGCCGCCGTTATTACCCCCATTATTGTCGCCCATGTCGGGGCCGCTTCCTCCACTACCGTCCAAGGGTTGAGACTCGGATGAACTGCCACTGCAGCCGCTCAGGGCTAGTGCCAGTACGATCGTGGTCATTGCCGGTACCTTGAATTCCCCAAGCATTTCGACCTCCATTAATTATCTTTTACTGCCTACGGTTTTACGTGTAGCGGCCGGTGAAAGCCGTATCCCTATCTCGCCTCACCAACAGCCACCTCTTGCCTGGATAGATAAAAACCGTATCTAAATCACGATCCTTACCTATGAAATATCAAAAAAACACTGAACTATACTTTACACATGCCTTCATACATGAGGTTCGAAATGCATCTCAAGCCACTGTTTTTGTACCAATATTCAATATAAAAAGTATAAAAAATACTCCACACACCAAGCTCAATGCATAAAAAAGCCGGAAATCACGGCGGGCTTAACAAACAGTCAATAGCCCAACTTAATTATAGATTACATAAACAAATATTCTAAAATGCATCCCCTTCCCGTATGGTTTTCGTACTATCATTTATTTGTTTTGCATATTAGAGAGCTAATCCTTTCAGGCTTTGCAATTTCAGTCATCTTCTAGGTATTTACAGATTGCGTAGGCGATGACTTACAAGTAAAGGCTCAAAAAACCAAGGGGAACCATGTATGGCAGCGCATGAGACATCGTTACCAACCAGCCTTAATGCCATGCGGGCCGCTGAGATATGGCTGCATGAACGGTCAGGCGATAGCCCTTCAATCCGTGATCTTGCTAATTACCTGGGGTATTCGGAAGCGCAGATACGGCGTAACTTCAACCGTTTCTTCGGCATCTCACCCGGCCGTTACCGCGACTCGCTGCGTCTGGAGCGTGCTGCCCTACTACTATGTCGCACGCCGATGCAGGTGCTCGATATCGCCATCAGTTGTGGGTATCGCAGCCATGCTATCTTCACGCGCGCTTTCCATGGCTACTTCGGCGTATCGCCCAGTGACTATCGGCGTCACTTCCAAGACCGCTTGCGCGATGCCTTTCCGAGGCGCGCTCCCGATACGCTGACAGTCGAAATGCAAAAAGAAGCCCGCTGTTTCTTGATGCGTCATTACGGCGATGTGCCTATGAGGGAACAACCCTCCTTGTGGAACTACTACGCACAACGATGGCGGCAGCACTTGAAAGGGTGCGAGGTCACGCGCACCTGGATATATCACGATGATCCTAATATCACTCCCGCGGGCAGGGTTCGCATCGACTTCGGCTTCAAGGTCGAAGGCGACTGCATGGCGCCCCCGGCGATGGGATTCCGGCAGGTTCGCCTGCCTGCCAGACGACAGGTCAAAATGAGTGTGACGGGGAGGGAGAATATCGTCGCCACGCTCGCTTACCTACTTTATGAGTGGTTACCGACGCATGATGAATGGCTGAGTGGCGAGCCGGTCATGGTGACGTGGAGGGAAACCTCATCACCGCATACGCGGCTCGAGAGGTTTGAACTGGGCGTGCCGCTTTTGACGCTTCATTAGCCCAGAATATGGCAAATAAAAAAGGCTGATGCTCACGCATCAGCCTTTTACTTACGAACAACGTGTCTCAGGATTCAACGTACTGAACTCAACGTACGTTCGCTGGAAAGCACTTGTACTCAAGGATGCTTAGTCCTCGACGCGCACCAACCAAGACTCGACGGTCTCGTTGCCGTGCTGATCTTTCCACGCCTTGAGCGTCTTCTGGTTGCCGCCCCGTGTTTCCACCACTTCGCCGGTGTTGGGGTTCTTGTAGATCTTCAGCTTGCGCTTGCGGCGCCCGCCAGTGTTCGCCTGAGGCGCCGAGGCGGAGCGAGAAGCCGGCTGCGGGTCGAGCATTTCGATAACAGCAGCGGGGCTCTTGTCGTACTCTTTCATCAAGGCTTCGAGCTTTTCCTTGAACTCCAGCTCAGATGTCAGGCGCTGGTCCTGCTCCAACTGCTGCAACTCTTCGCTGAGTTGCTTTAGCAGCTGTTCTTTTTTCATGTACTCGCTTAACAGAGACATTCTTTACCTCTAGGCAGTTGGGATGTGTCCATATTATCGCCATTTATTCGCTTATTGCCAAGTCCCGTCTTCGTTTTTATTTAACCTAACGCAACCTTCGCCTTTCAAATTTTCCGTTATTTCGCTTTCAAGCAAGCGAAAGCGACATTATCAGGTCACACCTGCTAAGCAGCATGCCCATTTAAAGCCACATTGCCGCTAGCCATCCGAAGGCGATGAGCGGGATGTTGTAATGAATGAAGGTAGGGACGACCGAGTCCCAAATATGGTCGTGTTGGCGGTCCACATTGAGCCCCGAGGTCGGCCCAAGCGTCGAATCGGACGCCGGAGAACCGGCATCGCCTAGTGCAGCAGCAGTGCCTACCAGGGCCACCGTGGCCATGGGCGAGAAACCGAACTGCATGGCTAGCGGGACGTAGATCGCAGCGATGATAGGAATCGTCGAAAACGACGAGCCGATCCCCAGCGTGATGAACAAGCCCACTAATAGCATGATCAACGCGGCGAGCCCTTGATTGTCGCCGATAATGGCGAAGGCGTTTTCGACCAGCGTGTCGATTTCGCCCGTGGCTTGCATGACCGAGGCAAATCCCGCCGCCGTGATCATAATAAAGCCAATCAGCGCCATCATGCGCATTCCACTGGTGAATAGATCATCGGCTTCACGCCACTTGAAGATACCGCCCAGCGACAATAGAGCAAAACCAACGAGCCCGCCCATGATCATCGAGCCGCTATAAAGTTGAATCGACAAGGCGGCGACGATTGCCACGACGGCCATGACCAGTCCGCGAGTATGGAGACTAACCTCACTGGAATGATGCGGGACGTTACTCGTCACGACGTCGCGCGCTTCATAATCACGCGGCTTACGATAAGAATAGAACACAGCCACCAAGAGCCCCAACGCCATACCCGCGACCGGAATGCCCATCGCTAGCGGCACCATGCCACGCGTTACTTCGAGTCCCACGGCCTCACCCGCCGAGTTGATGTTGGCCAACAAGATATCGTTGAGGAATATCGCCCCGAAGCCGACCGGTAACAGCATATAAGGCGCCGTTAGGCCAAAGGTCAGCACGCAAGCCACCATGCGTCGATCCAGACGCAGGGGATTCATTATCTTGAGCAGCGGCGGAACCAGAATGGGAATGAAGGCAATATGCACGGGAATCAGGTTCTGCGAGGAAATCGCCACCAATAGCAACGCCACGAGCAGGATGTATTTCACCGCCGATTGGCGTTTATATGACGCTTCGTGTCCGAGCAGACGAATCAACCGCTGAGCCAATAAGTCGGGGAGTCCTGAGCGTGAAATCGCCACTGCGAACGCTCCCAGCGTTGCGTAGGCCAGTGCGACCTTGGCGCCGCCTCCCACACCATCGTTGAACGCGGCCAACGTATCCTCGAGCCCCAGACCGCCGACCAAACCGCCCACCAAAGCGCCCACGATAAGCGCAAACACTACCGATACTCGCGCCAATGCGAGCCCCACCATGACCAGAACGGCCAAAATAACCGCATTCATTGCCGTGTTCCCATTGAGTGTGTTGTGTTGAATGGAATGTGTTGTATCAAAAGTGCGGGATTCTAACAGAAGCGGCTATCGGACGCTGGACTTCCCCCGGTTTAGTAGACACGCATCGATAACTCCCACGGAGGAGAAAACCGATGCCCGCAATCATCACGGGGAAGAAAACGCAACGTTACAGCACTGAGTTCAAGGTGAAGGCGGTCGAGTGGAGCCATCAGGCTCACCGAAGCGTCCAAGGGGTCGCGGAAGCGCTGGATATTCACCCGTTCATGCTGTCACGCTGGCGAAAGGAGTACCGAGAGGGAAAATTTGCCATGAAACGGGTCAAGAAAGCGCCTGCCGAGGCCAAGGAAAAGGTCAGGGAGCAGGATGAACTCACCCGCCTCAAACGCCGGATTGCGGAGCTTGAGGAGGAAAACGATGTCCTAAAAAAGTTTCAACGTTTTCAGGCCGAGGAACGACGGAAGCGTTCCGGTTCGTCTGGAAACACCGGCAACGATACAGCGTAAAGTCGCTTTGCCAGCACCTGAGCATTTCACGCTCCGGCTACTACGCCTGGGTCAACCGAAAGCCAAGCAAACGAATGTCCGAGCAGGCTGTGCTGTTGTCCCAGATCCGCAAGATCTACGATGACAGCGGGGGACGATATGGCAGTCCACGGGTTTATCAAGCGTTGCGCCGTGAGGGCGTCACGGTAGGTGAAAACCGGGTTGCGAAGGTGATGCAGCAATGGGGAATGAGGGCGCGTGTTTCCCGTGTCTACCGGCGCTTGGCGAGGCGCCGTCATGAGCTGAAAGCGCTGCCCAATCACCGTTTGGAAGCCTCCGCACCGGACGCTGTCGATCAGCAGTGGAGCAGCGACGTCACCTACATCAAGCTGGGTTCGAAATACGTCTTCCTGGCGGTGGTGCTGGATCTGTTCTCGCGTCGAGTGCTGAGCTGGCGATTGGGTGAGAGACTGAGTGCGGATTTCTCCAGAGCGACCCTGCGAGAGGCTTTCGAATTGCGGCGTCCCGCTGCTGGATTATTGCTTCACACGGATCGAGGTATCGAATACCGGGCCCAAAAGACGCAACGATTGCTAAAACAGCATCGGGTACGTCACAGCATGAACCGCCCGGGCCAATGCACGGACAACGCCGAGGTTGAGTCCTTCTTCAAGACGTTGAAGGGAGAATTGCTGCACGCCACCAGTTTCGTGACGATGCGGCAATTACGGAAACATATAAATCGCTATATTGAAGGCTTTTATAACACCCAACGGCTCCACAGCAGCCTTGGTTACAGGACGCCGCTGGAATTTGAGGATTTGCACTGATGGCGCGTGTCCACTTTTTTGGGGGAAGTCCACGCGGCCATGACAAGTAGCCATATAAACGTCATATCCGTGACGCGACTTTGTCACAGAGCCTGCGTACAACAAGCAGTGACGATGCATGGTTTTGCGAAGCACCGAATCATTGCTCGTCAGACAAAGGACACTGTCGTTAAGCGCGTTAGGGACGCATGCTGGGCGAGGAGGCTCACGGGAACCGGCAAGCGCCGGTGCGTCAGGAAGACGCCAAAGGAGCGCTAAATATTACGCCATGGCCGAGATGATCGGCCATGGCGTCTTTATGATGCAGGGAACGGTCATCATGAAATGATCGCGCGGGCGCTTTTAATGGCGCTTCAGCAGTTGCCTTTCTTGGCTTGCCCGGGCGGACAGAAATCACCGCCATGCCCATGCTCATGTCGCTCATCGTGGTCATGGTGTCCATCACCGACTTCAACAACGGGCTCGGGGTCGATACGCGCGGGTGTGTAACTGCACGCCGACACGCTTGCTCCGATACCGCCTACTAGAATCGCCATTAGCCAGACTTGGCGCATCTCGTTCTCCTTGTCCCTTTTGTCTACTGACTTCCTCACCATACTCGCCCTGCCTTTCACCGGGCGTTGGTGGGACATTATCGTCAATTGGGCCCTCAGCGTCATCTCACTAGCCCTCGCCCCCCCATTGCGAGATCCCTCCGGCGCCCTTCATAAGCGCTCACACGGGGATTCCCCCGCCATTCCATAACACCTATTTATGTAACGGCAAGATTTAGGTATGATACTGCTCATAATGAAAATAAAGGCAATCAAGGGAACGCCTGAATCATCTCCAACGCATGGCTCGCGAAGCATGGGAACCGTCCTCGCTTTCAGGGGGCGCGTCTTCGTGTATGGCATGGCGTTGTGTGCTCATTTCAAGCACGCGGTTCAGGGTTTCCTGGCGTCAGTTCGCAAAGGGCTACCCAGCCCATCCGACGACTCACGACCCTAAGCAGGAAACGGAGAAAAAAGTGGCACAACTATCATTCAAGGCAGCCGGCCTCGCCATGGGCGTTACCGGCACACTGGCTTTTGCTGCACCGGCATTGGCACAACAAGACACCGAAGCCATGCAGCGTCAGTTGGATGCTCTGCGCGCACAAGTCGAGCGCATGGAGCAGCAACTCGATGCTCAGCAGTCGACCGCGACCGCCGACAGCGGCCAGGCTACCTCAGAGACGCGTGAGCTTGCCGAAGAAAACCGCTCACTGATCGACTCGATCCAGAACTCGCAGATCAGCGGTACGCTCCAGCTCAACGCGAGCTACAACGACTGGGACCAGGCCAATAAAGACAAAGCCGGTGACATGAACTTCGGCAAGTTCGTCCTCGCCCTCAACGGTGAGCACGGCAACTTCCTCTACGGGTTCGATTATCGCTTCTACGACGGCTACCAGTTCCTGAAGAGCGGCTGGATGGGTTACCAAGCCAGCGAAAACGATACCGTCAAGGTGGGTCTGGTCCAGACGCCGTTCGGCAACATGGATTACGGTTACCTCGGCTGGTACGGCACCCTGCCGTATCTCTCCGGTTTCAACGACAACCAGAACGCCGGTATCAAGTGGGATCACAGCCAGGGCGCCTGGGACACCTCGCTGGCCTTCTTCAAGAGCGACCAGTTGGGTGACGACAACGAGCACTACGGTGCCAATCCGGTCGGTGAGAGTGCTCAAGGCAACACCGCCGAGAATCAGCTTGCCGGCCGTGTCGCCTACACCTTCGGCCAGGGAACCGACTACACCACCGAGATCAACTTCTCGGTTAAGGGCGGTCAGCTCTACAATAACCAGACCAACGACAGTGGCAGCAACTGGCAAGCCGCCGTGGGCTTGAATGGCAGCTACGGCAACTGGTATACGCTGTTGCAGGCCACCGCCTACGAATACGATGCCGAGAACCCGGCGAATAGCAGTATCTCTGATAATGCCATGCAAATCGGCGCATTCGGCTTCAATTACCTGATCCCCGCCGAAGGCCAGATGTACTCCGCCAGCCTGGCGTACAGCATGAACGTCGACTGGGGTGACATCGACAACCTCTATTTCTACAACGACTTTAGCTATGTCAGCCCCGAAGGCGATTACGCTCCAAGCACCACTTCTAACCCTGGTGGGTTCGGTAATGTCGACGATCCGATGCTCAACGACCTGGGCATGAAAGTGACCGCCGGTCCTTACTACGCCTGGTTCAGTGTCATTGCCAACAAGAACGCCCTCGGCTACTTCGGTTCGCCGACCGACGGCGACTGGCACACCAGCCTGCAGACCAACTTCGGCTTCAACTTCTAAGAGCCTTCTTGACTAGCTGACGTTTTTGCCCCGCTCCCCAGGAGCGGGGTTTTTTATGTTATGCGCTATGCTCTACGCCACGTCGGGCCGAGCATGTCACGCATGCCTTGTCTCGTGCCTACCCTCGCCTTTCTTCTCTACCACGCGATTGAACCGATACTTTAAAAGTAAAACATAACTTCAATACTGCATTTGATATATCACTTCCATCAAACGCATGTTTAAAATGATCTGCATCAAATCACAAAATTTAATTTTATTTTACTTATAAGATAACTTTATTTACATTAGCTGACTGTTTAGACTAATCGCTTCATAAAAAAACGGCATGGATACTAATGTCTATAATATCGATGCAGGGAAAACAACCACTTATCTTCAAGGGGCGATGGGCGCGCCTGAGTGTGCTGGCCTTCATGGGCAGCGGCCTGCTCGGCTGGGGAGTCGGTGAGGCACACTGGTCCTGGCCCATACAGATCATCGCGCTGCTATTGCTGATATCACTGACAGCAGGCTGGGTGTTACTGAGAATCGAAAGGGACCTTTTACACCCCATGCGGCGGCTCGCGGAGCATGCGCGTCGACTGCATGAAGGTGACAATACCCACCTCATGATGACGACCTACCTCACCGAACGCCGCGATGAAGTCGGCGAGCTGGCACGCCAGTTTCAACACTTGGTCGAGGACCTCAAGGCACACAATGCCCAGTTGCTGGAACAATCGCTCATCGATCCGCTCACGAAACTGGGCAATCGCCGCATGCTGGAAAATCGTCTCGATGTCGCCCTACCGCTGACGCGGCGTCTCGACTGTACGGTGTCAGTGTTGATGATGGACGTCGACCATTTCAAACCTTATAACGACTACTACGGTCACCCAGCCGGCGACGAGTGTCTGGTGCAGATCTCTGGCGTATTGCGCGATACTTTCCGTCGTGAGACGGATATCGTCGTTCGCTTGGGAGGTGAGGAGTTTCTCGTCTTACTCATCGACACCCCTAGTCAAGAGGCCTGGCGCTTGGCCGATGCCATGCGTGGCATGATCCAGGCCATGGGCATCCCGCATGAGTACTCGCCCACCGCCAACGTCGTGACCGTCAGCGTGGGAGTCGTGACGAGCCCTCCCGGCGTCGGCGCAGACATCGACGACATGATTGCCTGCGCCGATGAAGCCCTGTATGCCTGCAAAGCCCAGGGCCGCAATACCACCCAGGCGCGTATGCTCTCGTCACCCGTCGAAGCGCTTGAGACCCACGCCGGATAGCAGCCCCCTGATTACAACCTCGCTCCACCGACACGGTGGCCCCTTGCGGGGTTGGCATGCCCAAAATACTGTATATAATTACAGTATACAGGATATCGTTCTAGCTTAGTTCAATAATCGATTCATTTTACGACTAGCTAGACTTATATAATTATTCTACTATTATTGCCAAATATCGTATTAAAAGGCGATAAAATATGGATGAAATCCCACTCAGCGTACTGACCGGCGACATCGTCGGGTCACGCCGTATCGATGATCACACGCGGCTCGATCAAGCGCTCGAAAGCGCGCTTGGGCTCTTAGCATCGCAATACGGGGCATGCGTGGATCGCTACCGTGGCGATGGCTTCCAAGTCGCCTTGCGCTCACCCGCGCAAGCCATGACGGCTGCCGTGCTGACCCGTGCCGCGTTGATACGGCACTCCCCTTCTCGGCGCGAGACCTGGGACGCCCGCATCGCAGTGGCCATCGGCCCGGGACATTTACCCGAAACGGGACGTTTCGCCTCGGCCAATGGCGAGGTCTACGTGCGCTCCGGCCAGGCTCTGGATGCCTTGAGCGAGGGCGATACGCGCTTTGCGCTGTCATTGCCCGCGCCTGATGACACCCTGGCTCTGTTGACGCGTTTCGCTGATGCCACCATCCAGGGTTGGACCCATAACGCCGCCGAAGTAACGTACTGGCAACTGCAGCATGCCGAAACGCAGAAAGCCTTGGCAGAACGCCTCGGGCGCGCGCAGTCGACGATTCATCAACGCTTGCACGCCGCACGCTGGCCACTGATCGAGGAGTATCTAGCGCATGTCGGTCAGCGCATCGCCGCCATCATGGAGGCGCCACGATGATCGGTTCTCCCTTGACCACACTACTGCTTTTGCTGATCGCGCACCTGGCCGGCGACTTTCTACTTCAGAGCGCTGCCTGGGTTCGCGACAAGAATGCGCGTCGCCAGCGTTCCCGAGCCCTTTACTTGCATGCTGGCGTGCATGGCGCATTGGCCTGGCTGGTATTGATAAGTTCTCAATCCTTTGCCACCGCTTTGCTGGGGGCGGCTTTCATCGCCGTCACGCATCTCGTCATCGACGCCTTCAAGAGCCACGCCCCAGCCGAGCACGTGCGTTACTTCGTCGTCGACCAAGCCCTACATGTCAGCGTGCTCGTTATCATCTGGGCATGGCTGGTCGGTGACGGCGCTTGGCTCGGCCACGCCGTCGCATGGCTATTGCACCCTCGAACTCTGCTGGTGACCTTGGCGTATTTGATCGTCATGCGGCCGTTCTCGATTCTCATCGCCCTGATCATGCGGCGCTGGAGCCATGGCGTGGACAACAGCGGTACGCTCGCCGATGCGGGCGCGCGGATCGGCATGCTCGAGCGGTTTCTAGTGCTAACCTTCGTGCTGGCCGATCAACTCGTGCCCATTGGCTTCTTACTGGCCGCCAAATCGGTATTGCGTTTCGGCGATTTGCGTGAGGATCGCGACCGCAAGCTCACCGAGTACGTTTTGCTGGGCACCATGCTGAGCTTCTCATTGACGCTCACCCTGGGCATATTGATCGCCCACTGGTATGCCGCACTGTAATACGTCAACGCCGGAGAAGCCGCCATGCCGACGCCATGCTTTCATTCGCACCCAGCGCGCTGGCGGCTACCCGCGCCTTGCCTTCTGCTGGCCTGCCTCATTGTCATTTGCCTATTCGCGCTGACGGCGTGCGGCGGAACAGCGATAACCGAGTCGCGAGACGGCTACCGAGTCGATCATTCTTATCAGTCCAGTGCACAGAGCAGCCGCGTGCGCCACTTGGTGCTGCACTACACCGACAGCGATGCCCGGCGTTCGCTCCGCACCCTGACAGGACCGCGCGTAAGCTCACACTATTTGGTGACGCGCGAAGCGACGCCGAAAATTTATCAACTAGTCGATGAATCGCGACGCGCCTGGCATGCCGGGGCTAGCGCCTGGGGAACGCGTTCGAACCTCAATGACACCTCCATTGGCATCGAGATCGTCAACCGAGGGCCACGCGACACGCCCCGTGGACGTACCTGGACGCCCTATCCCGCGGCACAGATCGACACGCTCATTGCCCTGGCGCGGGATATAATCGAACGCCACGACATCGACCCGGTGGATGTCGTGGGACACGCGGATATCGCACCGCGACGCAAGATCGATCCCGGCCCACGCTTTCCCTGGTATCGCCTGTATCGGGCCGGCATCGGCGCCTGGCCGGAGACAGAGCGCGTGATGGCCTACCAGAGGCGTTTCATGACGTCGCCGCCCTCGCTGACCCAGTGGCAGCGCGCGCTGGCGGCGTACGGTTATCCCGTGGATGTCACCGGCCGCTTCGACGCGCTCACACGCGATACCTTGCGCGCGTTTCAGATGCACTTTCGCCCCATGCGCCATGACGGCTATCCGGATGCGCACAGCGCCGCCATTCTCTGGGCTTTGCTGGAGAAATACCGGCCCGAGGCTAAACCTGCGGGTAATGAATGATGTCGTGAAAGCGCACCGCATGATCGCCAGGATTGCGATAGCCATGCTCGCGGTCGGCGGCAAAACGGCGTGCCTCACCAGCGCCGAAGGCATACCACGTCCCATCGAGACCCAAATCCAGTACGCCTTCGAGTACCACGACGTGCTCGACCACGCCACGCTCGTGGGGCGATGACTCGCTACACGCGCCCGGTGCCAGCTCGATCAAGAACATCTCGAAGCGCAGGTCCGGATCGAAAGCGAAGAGCGGTGTCACCGTCATGCCGGCAGCAGCGTCTTCCAATACCGCCGTGGCGGCGTTGTTCGGGGGGCCGCCCTCGACCGAAGCCTGTTCGAAGAAAAGCGAGAACGACACTCGGAACCCGCCCGAGATCTTCCATAACGTCGCCACGGTGGGACTCGACTCACCACGTTCGATCTGCCCCAGCATCGCCTTGCTGACGCCCGTGGCGCGAGATGCCCGATCCAGGCTCCAACCTTGCGCGGCGCGCAGTGTCTTGAGTGTCGCGGCGATGTGCGGTGTCGGTTCCTGCATATCCCTGCTCTCCAATGACCTTCCCTGAAATGACTGCACTGCGGATTAATTGTACGTCATCGTCGGCGCTGCTATCGTGCGTTATAACGCACAAAACGCCAAAATCATCCGACTGCCTGGGCAAGGAGCCACCATGGGTCAGCCTTTTTTCCTACGCGATTTTTCCGTCTCGGCAATCGTGGCGGGATTCGTAGCCGTGCTGGTGAGCTACGCCAGTTCAGCGGTGATCGTCTTTCAGGCGGCCGAGGCCGCCGGCGCCAGCCCTGCGCAGATCGGCGGCTGGCTGAGCACGTTGGGGCTGGGCATGGGCGTCACTTCGTTGGGGCTGTCGCTTTATTATCGCGTGCCGGTGCTGACTGCCTGGTCGACTCCCGGCGCAGCGCTACTGGCAACGAGCCTTGGCGACTACACCCTCGCCGAGGCCATCGGCGTGTTCCTGTTCTCGGGCGCGCTGATGGTGATATGTGGAGCAACGGGGATATTCGCGCGGCTCATGGAACGCATTCCGCATGCCCTTGCCGCTGCCATGCTGGGCGGGGTGCTGCTACGTTTCGGGCTCGAGGGCTTCGCTTCCCTCGAGGATAACCTCACCTTGGTGGGTGCCATGTTCATCGCTTACCTACTAGGGCGACGCTATTGCCCCCGCTATGCGGTACTGGGTGTCCTGCTGGCGGGGTTGGCTGTCGCCGGACTGCAAGGCGGTATCGACACGACGCAGGTCACGTTGGCCATCGATATGCCCGAACCGGTCGCGCCACGCTTTACGCTGTCATCACTGATCGGCGTGGGTATTCCGCTATTCGTGGTCAGCATGGCGTCCCAGAACGCGCCGGGCGTGGCGACTTTGCGCGCGGCGGGCTATACGCCACCGGTATCGCCGTTGATCGCCTGTACGGGGTTGGCGACGCTAATATTGGCGCCATTGGGCGGTTTCTCGATCTGCCTGGCGGCGATCACCGCCGCCATCTGCATGGGACCCGAGGCGCATCCCGACCCCGAGCGGCGCTACATGGCCGCCGCTTGCGCAGGGGCGTTCTACTTGCTGGCGGGGCTCTTCGGCGGTTCTATCGGCACGCTGTTTGCCGCCCTGCCTGGCCCCTTGATTCTCGCCATCGCGGGGCTGGCGCTATTGACCACCATCGGCGGTAGCCTGCATAACGCCCTGCACGACGCGGCCCACCGCGACGCGGCGCTGGTCACCTTTCTCATCACCGCCTCAGGGGTGACGCTACTGGGTGTCGGCGCCGCGTTCTGGGGCCTCGTCGGCGGCATGCTGACACGGGCGCTGCTGACACCCGCCCACCCGTCATGACAAGCGCTCGGCGCAAGACGAAACAGCACTCACCCGGTATTGCGCAGACCCGCCGCGATACCCGCCATGGTCACCATCAGCGCCCGCGACAGCTCGGGACTGATCGCACCGTCGGCGTCGCGGTTACGCTGTAGAAGCTCCGCCTGCAGCCCATGCAAGGGGTCGATATAGGGGTTGCGCACCTCGATGGCCTGACGAATCAGCGGCGTGTGCTCGAGCAGTTCATCCTGATCGAGGATATCCAGCAGTGCCGTTTCCAGATACGACAAGCGATTGCGCAGCGACTTGCCCAGTGCTTGCAGCGCCGGTTCGTCGACCAGGCGGCGCTCGTAATACGCGGCGATGTCCGGGTCAGCTTTGGCCAGCAGCATTTCGAGCATATCCAGATAAGTACCGAAGAACGGCCAGCGTTCGCGCATGTCGCGCAGGCGCTCGCGACCGCCCGGTTCGGCAAGGCGCGTAGCAAACGCCTCGCCGCTGCCCAGCCAGGCCGGCAACATGAGCCGGGTCTGGGTCCAGGCGAAAATCCAGGGAATGGCGCGCAGCGACTCCACGCCGCCCTCCTGGCGGCGCTTCGCCGGACGCGACCCTAGCGGCAGGCGGCCGAGCGCGCTTTCCGGCGTCACCGAGCGGAAATACGGCACGAAATCGGGATCCTCGCGCACCACGCCGACATAGGCGCGATGGGCGATGTCGGACAGGCGGTCCATTTCCTCACGCCAGACCGGTTCGGGGTCGGGCGGCGGCAGCAGCGTGGCTTCGAGCACCGCGCAGGCGTAGATCTCCATGGAACGCAGGGCGATATCCGGCTGACCGAACTTGAAGCGGATCATCTCGCCCTGCTCGGTGACCCGCAGGCTGCCGTTCACGGAGCCCGGCGGCTGCGAGAGGATAGCGGCATGCGCTGGGCCACCACCACGCCCCACCGTGCCGCCACGCCCGTGGAATAGAGTCAGCGCGACGCCGTGCTTGCGGCAAATGCCCACCAGTTGTTCCTGAGCACGGTACTGAGCCCAGGCGGCGGCCAACTGGCCGGCGTCCTTGGCCGAGTCCGAGTAACCGATCATGACTTCCTGACCGTCACCTGCCATGCGGCGGTAACCGGGCAACGACAACAACCGCTCGATGACATCGCCGGCACGGTTTAGATCGTCTAGCGTCTCGAACAGCGGCGCGATGGGCAGGTGCATATCGCCGCCGACTTCCTTCATCAACAGCGCTACCGCCAGCACGTCGGACGGCTGCCCCGCCATGGAGATGACGTAGGTACCCAGCGCTTCGCGGTGCTCGCGCGCGATGACGCGGAAGGTGTCGATGACCTCACGGGTCTCCGCCGAACAATCCCAGCGCCGAGGAAGCAATGGACGTGGCGATTCCAGCTCCTCGAGCAGGAAAGCCTGGCGCTGTTCTTCATCCCAGTCGCGGTAGTGGCCCAAGCCCAGGCAATCGCTCAACTCGTCGAAGACCTGAGCATGACGACTGGATTCCTGACGGATATCCAACTTGGTCAACGAGACGCCGAACACTGCCACGCGCCTCAGGGTATCCAGCAGGCTGCCGTTGGCGATGGTATCCAGGCCCACATCGCACAACGAGCGATAGCAAGACAACAGCGGCGCATAAAGCTGGTCGCGCGTTTCGATGATCGGGATATCGCTGTCGAAGGGACGCCCGTCGAGACGCGCCTTGGCCCAATCGCGCGTCGCCTCTACCCGTGCCAACAAACGCTTGAGCAAGGCGCGATACGGCTCGGGGTCACTGCCGACCTCGGCACGCAACGCGCCGTTGGCCTTCCACATCGAGAGTTCCGACTTGAGACGCAACAGGTCACGCGCGTAGAGGTCGGCGGCCATCCAGCGGCCCAGCAACAAGACTTCCTCGGTGACTCGCCCGGTGACATTGGGGTTGCCGTCGCGATCGCCGCCCATCCACGAAGCGAAGCGCAGGGGCGCGGCGTCCAACGGTAAGCGTTCACCGGCCGATGCCAGCAAGAGATCGTCGAGCTCGCGGTGGAAATCGGGCACCGCCTGCCACAGTGAATTCTCGATCACCGCGAAGCCCCATTTGGCTTCGTCCACCGGGGTCGGCCGTTCGTGGCGAATCTCATCGGTGTGCCAGGCTTGGCCGATCAATTCCTCGAGCCGCCCGCGGGCGCGGTCGGCGATTTCCTCACGTTCGGTAGCGCCTTCCATGGTGCTCAGGCACTCGTCTATGGCGTCGTACTTGCGGATGAGAGTGCGCCGGATGACCTCGGTGGGATGCGCAGTCAGCACCAGTTCTACGCGCATGGCGGCCAGTGTTTCGACCAGCTTGCGCGGCGCATGCCCGGCGCTTCGAATGCGCCCGAACAGCTCGCCGAGATCGGGCTGGGTGCCGGGCTTGTAGTCTTCGACACGACGAAAACGCGCACGGTAATGCTGCTCGGCGATATTGGAGAAATTGAGAAACTGGTTGAAGGCACGCGTCACCGGCAGCAAATCTTGCTCGGGCAGCGCGCGCAGGTATTCGATCAATTCACGGCGGCCTTCGCTGTCTTCCTGGCGCCCTTGCTTGGCCAGGCTGCGAATGGTCTCGATCTTATCGACGAAGCCATCGCCCAGGTCATCGGCGATGGTGCGCCCTAGGCTATCGCCGAGGATGCGGACGTTGTCGCGCAGCGATTCATGCAAGTCGTGACTCATGATGCCCTCCGTGGTGGATGTGCCGGTCACCGCAGTGACCGACATGGCAAGTTGTTGTCTTGACTACATTACCCGGGCACGCCGACACCCACAACGGATGTTCTCTCTCAGCACACAGAGGTTTCGCGGCGCTTGGCGGCTTGCCAGTGACGCTCCATTTCGTCGAGGGAGGAGGCCTCGAGGGAATCGCCCCGCTCCGCCAGCGCACTTTCGACATGACGAAAGCGGCGCTCGAACTTGCCATTGGCTTCGCGCAGCGCGCGCTCGGGATCGACATCGAAGCGCCTTGCCAGGTTGGTGACGGCGAACAGCAGGTCGCCGATTTCCTCGCGTACATGATCGGCATCTTGATGATCCGCGGCTTCCTCGACCTCTGCCAGTTCCTCGCGGATCTTGTCGTACACGCCTTGGGCGTCGGGCCAGTCGAAGCCGATCCGTGCAGCGCGCTTGGAAAGCTTGGCGCCACGCGACAAGGCGGGCAGCGTTCGCGGCACGTCATCGAGCACCGACACCGCCTGACGCGTCTCGCGCTCCTGTGCCTTGAGCGCTTCCCAACGCGTCTTGACGCCAGCCGTCTCCACTTCATCGGCCGACACACCGACCGGACGCCGCGATTCGAGCGTTCCCTCGGGGAAAACATGCGGATGGCGCGCCACCATCTTGGCGGTCAGCACATCGACGACATCGTGAAAATCGAAGCGCCCTTCTTCTCGCGCGAACTGGCTGTAATACACCACCTGGAAGAGCAGGTCGCCCAACTCGCCGGGCAGCTCGTCGAAGGCACGCCGCTCGATGGCATCGGCCACCTCGTAGGCCTCTTCCAGAGTATGAGGGACGATGCTGTCCCAGTCCTGCTTGACGTCCCAGGGACAACCTTGCTCGCTGTCCCGCAACACCGCCATCAACCTCAAAAGATCGTCGAGCCCGTAACGCGCGGATGCCTCGCTCATGCCGTCTTGCCTCCTCCACTGCGCAGCCGCTTGACGTCGATGACGTTGGGGAGCTGCTGAATTCGCGAAAAGATGCGCTCCAAGGCCTCGAGGCCATCGACTTCCAGGGTGATCTTCATACGCGCCAGGTTATCGTGCTTATCGGTCAGCGTATTGACCGACAGCACATTGATGCGATCACTGGTGAGAATATGCGTGACATCGCGCAGCAATCCCGAACGGTCCCAGGCTTCGATCTCGATATCCACCGGGTACTGAGCGCTGGCATTGCCCCACTCAACATCGACGATGCGGCGCGGCTCCTCAGCACGTAGTTGCAGGATATTGGGGCAATCCTGGCGATGGATGGTCACACCACGCCCTTGGGTGATATAGCCGACGATCTGATCGCCGGGTACCGGGTGGCAGCAATTGGCCATCGAGGTCTTGAGATTACCGACGCCCAGCACGGTGATGTCGTCCACCGCCGCTTTGGACGAGCGACCGGGCTTGGCCAACAGGCGGTCGAGCTGCTCCTGATCGTCGGTATCGCCGAAAAGTTGCTGCGCTTGGTGCAACACCTGTCCGATGCGCAGGTCACCGCCGCCGATAGCGGCATACATGTCGTCGACCGTCTGGTAATTGACGGCTTGCGCCAAGGCGTCGAAATCTACGCCCTCGATGTCCAAGCGCCGAAACGCCTTCTCGAACAGGGTGCGACCTTCCTCGATGTTCTGACTGCGCGCCTGGTACTTGAACCATGCCTGGATCTTGGCCCGCGCCCGCGAGGTCTTGACGAAACCCAGGTTGGGATTGAGCCAGTCGCGGCTCGGCCCGCCCTTGGTGGCGGTGAGGATCTCGACCTGCTGCCCGGTCTCGAGCTGATACGTCAACGGTACGATGCGGCCATCGACCTTGGCGCCCCGACACAGATGACCAACCTCGGTATGCACGCGGTAGGCGAAGTCGATGGGCGTGGCGATCTTGGGCATGTCGATGACATGGCCATCCGGGGTGAAGACGTAGATACGATCCGGCGCCACGTCGCTGGAAAGGCCCTCGCGCAGGTCGCCCAGCTCGCCGACTTCCTCCTGCCATTCGAGCACCTGGCGCAGCCAGGCGATCTTCTCCTCGTAGCTACGGCTTTTCGAGTCGACATCGTGCCCCTTGTAACGCCAGTGGGCACAGACACCGAGCTCGGCCTCCTCATGCATGGAGAAGGTACGGATCTGGATCTCCAGCACCTTGTTCTCGGGGCCGATCACCGCCGTGTGCAGCGATTGGTAGCCATTGCGCTTGGGGTTGGCGATGTAATCGTCGAATTCATGCGGCACGTGATGCCAGCTCGAATGCACGATGCCCAGCGCGGTGTAGCAGTCGGCGACTTCCGGCACCAGAATGCGCACCGCGCGCACGTCGTAGACCTGCGAGAAGTCGATGTGCTTGCGCTGCATTTTGCGCCAGATCGAGTAGATATGCTTGGCACGGCCGTCGACATCGTATTGCTTGATGCCTTGCTGATCGAGCAGCCCCTTGATGGTTTCCACCACGTCATGGATATAGCGGTCGCGGTCGAGGCGTTTCTCGGCCAGCTGCTTGGCGATGGCCTTATAGTCGCTCTCTTGCAGATAGCGGAACGACAGGTCCTCGAGCTCCCACTTGAGCTGCCCGATACCCAGGCGGTGTGCCAGCGGCGCGTAGATATCGAAGACCTCGCGCGCCACCCGCAGACGCTTGTCGCGCGGCGCGTCGCGCACCATGCGCAGCGCACAGGTACGTTCGGCAATCTTGATCAAGGCCACGCGTACGTCGTCGACCATCGCCACCAGCATCTTGCGCAGGTTTTCCTGCTGGTTGTGCTGCGATAACCCCTGGCGTGGCGCCTGCAGTTGGCTGATCGCAGCCATGTGCAACACGCCGTCGATCAGCGAAGCCACTTCCGCGCCGAAGCGCTTTTCGATGGCCTCCAGCGTGATCAACCCCTCGCGTACCACGCGGTACAGTACCGCCGCCTCGAGAATCGACTGATCGAGCTTGAGTTCGCCGAGAATATCGGCCATTTCCAGACCGGTGCGGAAGCTAGAGGCCGGTTCGGCCCAGTTGTGGTGAGGTTTCTCGGCGTTATAGGCCAGATGCCGAGCAAGTTCGCAGGCCTGGCGCATCTCCTCGGTATCGCGCAGCACGACATCATCCTGGAGGCGCTTCAACCACAATGCGATATCGACCTCGCCGGCCGGCGTCAACGGTTGGTCTTCACGGACCTTGACCATGATCTTCCCTTTCTGCGGACATGGACCGACCGCGCGATGACGCGCGGGTCAGTAACAGCATGGACTCCAAATGCGCGGTGTGCGGGAACATATCGACGACCGCGGCACGTTCGATGCGGTAGCCACCTTGCACAAGATGTGCCGTATCCCGCGCCAGCGCGGCGGGATCGCACGAGACATACAGCACTTTTTCCACCGGATGCTCGACAAGCCCCCGACACAGCGCCTCGGCACCGCCACGCGGCGGATCGAGCACGACCCAATCGACATCGTCGACATCGGGCATGCGTGTGGCTAGATCGGCCTGATGTGCCTCGACATGGTGCAAACCGGCGCGGCGCGCATTGTCGGCAAGGCGCTCGACCATCATCGGACTGCCTTCGATGCCGCTGATCGCGGCCACATGGGGCGATAGCGCCAGGGTGAAGTTGCCCACACCGGCGAACAGATCGAGCACCCGCTCGTGCCCTTGAGGTGCAAACCAGCGTAGCGCCGTACGCACCAACTGGGCATTGACCTCGGCGTTGATCTGCAGGAAATCGCCCGGCGCGCACCCCAGTTGCAAGGTGGTGTCGTCCAACGCCAGCGTGACGTGCAGCGTCTCGCCAAACGGCGCATGCAGCCAGCGCCGCGTGGGCGACTCGCGCCCCACCTGCCAGATCAGCGTGATGTCGCGTTCGGCGGCGAAACGTTGCCAGCGGGTTTCGTCCCCGGGGACATCGCGTAATTGACGGATGACTACACAGGCGCCTTCGGCCGTGGCGAGCAGCTCGATGTGGCCGACGCGTCGCGGCGCCTCCAGCGTGGTCAGGCATTCGCGCAGCGGGGCGATCAAGTCCGCCAGTATGGGCTCGAGCACCATGCAGTGATCGATGTCGACCAAGTGTTCACTGCCCCGGGCGCGAAACCCGAGATGCGGCGTTCCCTCGGCATCGCATTTGACGCCCAGGCGCGCACGACGCCGATAGCCCAGCCCCTCGCCGACCAAGCGTTGCATCGCGGGGAGGTCGAGCCCCTGACGCGTGAACAATTCTTCGAGCGTACGCTGCTTATGAGTGCGCTGCTCCTCGAGTGCCAAGTGCTGCAAGTCACAACCGCCGCAACGCCCGTAATACATGCAAGGCGGTGTCACCCGCTGTGGGGAAGGTTCGAGACACTCGACGACATGCGCCTCGTCGAAGCGCTTGCGCTGACGATGCACGGCGATGCGCACACGCTCGCCGGGGAGCGCCTGATCGACGAACACCGTCTTGCCATGCGGGTCGCGTGCCACGCCGCGCCCATCATGCGCCAAGCGCTCGATGGTCAACGTATCTGCCGCCTCGCCACGGGGTGGCGCATGTGCCCCGCTTTCCCGACGCGCTCGACCCGTGGCGGCGCGCGGTGGGCGCCGTTTGCCCAGCATCGCCATCTTAGCGCTCCGGGGCGAAAAGGCCGGTGGACAGGTAACGGTCGCCACGATCGCAGACGATGAACACGATCACCGCGTTTTCCACCTGCTCGGCGATCCGCAACGCTCCCGCCAGCGCGCCGCCGGAGGAGACACCCGCCAGAATGCCTTCTTCGCGGGCGAGCAACCGCATATGCTCCTCGGCTTCCTGCTGGCCGATATCCAACGTGACGTCGACCCGCGAGGCATCGAAAATGCGCGGCAAGTACTCATGCGGCCAGCGTCGAATGCCGGCGATACTGGCGCCATCGGCGGGTTGCAGGCCGACAATCTGAATGTCGTCGCGGCGTTCCTTGAGATACTGCGAGACACCCATGATGGTGCCGGTGGTGCCCATCGAGCTGACGAAATGGGTGATTTGCCCGCCGGTCTGCTCCCAGAGCTCCGGCCCGGTGGTGCGATAGTGCGACAAGGGATTATCGGTATTGGCGAACTGGTTGAGCGGCTTCCCCTCGCCACGCGCGATCATCTCGTCAGCCAGGTCGCGCGCACCTTCCATGCCCGCGTCTTTGCTGACCTCGATCAATGTCGCGCCATAAGCGGCCATCGCCTGCTTGCGCTCGCTGGAAGCGCTCTCGGGCATGATCAAAGTCATGCGGTACCCCTTGATCGTCGCCGCCATGGCAAGCGCAATGCCGGTGTTGCCCGAGGTTGCCTCGATCAGGGTGTCGCCGGGACTGATCTCGCCACGCGCCTCGGCTTCTCCGAGCATCGAGAGTGCCGGGCGGTCCTTTACCGAGCCCGCCGGGTTGTTGCCCTCGAGCTTGGCCAATAACGTGTTGTTTCGACCTGCGTGCAGCCGGGTCAAACGGACCAACGGCGTGTGGCCGACCACATCCGCGAGAGTGGGAAATTGCATGGTTCATCCTTTGCGATGCGCGTCGCGTCAAAACGCATTCGTCGGTTATTCGATGCGTCCAATTATATCCGGGACGGCCCGTCGGCGACAGGCGGACCCGCTGAGTGTGGCATACTGCCAACGGAGAAGACGAAGGGAACGGTCGGAATGTCACTAAGGCTGCGCTTACTGCTTTTATTGCTGGGTTTGCCCCTGGGCGTGGGAATCATTTATGGGGCGTATGACATCTATGCCGGTCGCCAAGAGGCGCGTCAGGCACTTGCCACACGCATCGCCGATGTCACCACGACGCTGGCGCCAGCCTTCACGCTAGCGCTCGATGAAGGGCGTGACGAGCATCTCCGCCAGTTGGCGCAACGCTTGCTGGATATCGATGAGATCGACGCCGTCAGCGTTCGTGACGGCGACGGCGACGCCGTACTCAGCCTCGGCGCAACACAGCATGCCCCTGATCGACCGATGCCGTCCCAGGGCAGATTACAGGAACACGCGCAACGCTGGCGCTGGCTGCAACCCTTGGGTACGGTCAACACGGACCCGGATGCGGCGGACGATGCCACGGCCTACTGGCTCGATGTCGATCTGGGTACCACGACGCTGACGCTGGCTTTTTATCGCCAGTTAGCTAGCCATGGCATGGCCGGATTGGTGCTGGGCCTGCTGCTGTTCTTGCTCGCTTACCCGCTGAGCCGCCGCCTTACCCGGCCACTGCAACATCAGATCGATCTGCTCGAACGCCTCAATGGCGGCGATTACAGCGCCCGTCTGAAGCCTCGTGGTGCGCGTGAACTGGCCACGCTAGGTCACCAGCTCAATGACCTGGGCGATCACATGATGCGCCTACGCGAGGATACCCAGGCGCAGATCGACCAGACGACCTTCGACCTGCGCGAGTCGATGGAAACCATCGAGGTCAAGAACATCGAACTCGATATGGCTCATCGCCGCGCGTTGGAAGCCAACCGCATCAAGTCGCAGTTTCTCGCCAATATCAGTCATGAAATTCGTACGCCACTCAACGGCATCATCGGGTTCTGCCAACTGCTCGGACGCAGCGCCCTCGACAGTCGCCAGCGCGAATGGCTCGAGCAGGTACAAACCGCCTCGGACAACCTGCTTTCGCTGATCAGCGATGTGCTGGATTTCTCCAAGATCGAAGCCGGCAAACTCGAACTGGAAACCGTACCGGTGGACATGGTGACCCTGATCGACGAAGTGCTTGGTCTTCAGGCTCCCAACGCGCAGCGCAAGAATCTGCACTTGCTGGGTCTGGTCTACGACGATGTGCCCGACCAACTGCTTGGCGATCCACTGCGCATCAAGCAGGTGCTCACCAACCTGGTCAACAACGCCGTCAAGTTCACCGAGCGCGGCGAGATCATGGTGCGCGTCATGCTCGACGATCTCAGCACCACCAGCACCAAGCTGCGCATCAGCGTTCGCGATACCGGCATCGGTCTCGATCTGGCGAGTCGCGAGCGACTGTTCCAGGCCTTCAGCCAGGGCGATGCGAGCCGCTCGCGCAAATACGGCGGCACCGGGCTGGGACTGATGATCAGCAAGCGGTTGATCGAGCAGATGGGCGGTGAGATCGATGTCGAAAGCGAAAGCGGTGAAGGCACGACTTTCACGTTTTCGCTGACGCTGATCGCCACGCAACAGCGCGAACGCCTTCCCGAATTGAACCTTGGCGGCTATCGCGTCGGTTTGTTCGAAGCCCACGCCGCCAGCCGACGCGCCTTCACACATCTACTCGAGCGCTGGGATGCCCGGGTCGTGTCGTTGCCCTCGCGGGAGGCCTGCACGACCCCACCACCAGAGATCGATCTGTTGGTGCTGGGGCTGACCCAGGACGACCTGCGCCCCCGGGAGATCACTGCCTGGCGCGAGGTGCTGGATCAGTGTGCCTGCCCGGGGCTGTTGCTGGTCAATGCCGATCCTTTCGAGCTCCCTGACCTGACACTCCCCCATGGTGGCGAAATCACTACCAAGCCTGTCTCACGACGCGGCCTGGGGAATGCCATCAACACCTTGCTGACGAGCGAACGCGAGCCGGCGCCCGCGACGGTGGAAGTGCCATCCCCCCCACCGGCCGGCAAGGTGCTGGTGGTCGATGACACGCCCTCCAACCGCCTGCTGGTCAAGGAGCTGTTGCAAGACCGCGGCTTGACTCCGCTGCTCGCGGGCAGCGGCGAGGAAGCGCTGGCAATGGCGCATGGCGAGTCCATCGCCCTGGTATTGATGGACATCCAGATGCCCGGCATGAACGGCGTGGACGCCATGAAAGCGCTCCGCGCGTTTGGTGACGACTGGCAGCGGCGCCCCATCGTGGCACTGACTGCGCACGCTCTCGAAGAAGAACGCCAGCAGTTGCTGCGCGATGGCATGAGCGATTGTTTGATCAAGCCGATACGTGAGTCGGCGCTGGACGCCCTGCTCAAGCGCTACCTGGGCGATGCCGCCAATGCCACGTACGACGCTCGCCCCACGGCGCTTCCCTCACCATCGCCCGACGAGACACCGACGCAAGACGCCCAGGACGATACCGCTGGAGATGAATTACCGGTGGTCGATATGCAGCTAGGCATGCGCATGGCCGGTGGACGCGAAGCACTGGCACACGACATGCTTACCCTACTGTTCGAGCATTTGGATGAATCCGAGCAGGCGATTCACGCCGCCTGGGTTGCCCAGGACGCCGAGGCTTTCCATGAGCAGGTCCACCGCCTCAATGGCGCCTGTCGCTACTGCGGCGTGCCGCAACTGGCCTTGTTGGCGGAGACGCTGGAAACTCGCTTCAAGGCCCAGGGGCTCGAGGCCTGCCAGGGGCTCTACGCTTCGCTTCAGACCGCGATCACGCGGCTACGCGAGTGGCAAGCCAAGCACTGGCAAACCGAGGCCTGAGCAACGCAGGATCAATCGCCGCAACACTCGCCGTTATCGCCATGATCGTGGTCGTCCTCATGCTCATGACCGTGTTCGTGGGCATCGATCTGCGCCATGACCCCGGCTTCCTGCCCGGCGATCGCGAGGCGCTTCATTTCCGCCACGGCTTCTTTGAGGCCCACGAACAGCGCCCGCGCGATAATGGCATGCCCGATATTCAATTCGTGAATGCCGGGAATCGCGGCAATCGCCTCGACGTTGTGGTAATGCAGTCCGTGACCGGCGTTGATCGTCAGCCCCAACTCGAACGCCATCTCGGCCGCCGCCACCAGGCGCTGGTACTCGATACGCTGTGCTTCGCCGCTGGCCTCGGCATACGCCCCGGTATGCAGCTCAACGGTCGGCGCGCCCAGCTCGAACGCGGCCTGGACCTGGGCGGGCTCGGGATCGATGAATAGCGACACTTCACTGCCCGTTGCCGCCAACCGGCGGCAAGCCTCGCCCACCCGCTCGCCAGCGCCCACGACATCGAGCCCGCCTTCAGTGGTGAGCTCTTCGCGCTGCTCGGGCACCAGGCAGACGTTAGCGGGACGCAACGCCTCGGCGAAGGCGATCATCTCGTCGGTCACGGCCATTTCCAGGTTCATGCGCGTGGCCAGCGTTTCGGCCAGCACACGCACGTCGCGTTCCTGGATATGACGGCGGTCCTCGCGCAGATGCAGGGTGATGCCATCGGCGCCGGCTTCTTCGGCCAGCATGGCCGCCTGCACGGGGTCGGGATAGCGTGTCCCACGGGCCTGGCGCAGCGTGGCGATATGGTCGATGTTGACGCCCAATAAGATGCGTGGCGGATGCATGGCGATGTCCTTTCGATAAGAAGTTGAAATAATAAGATGAAATGATCGTTAGGAGGTGCGTCGACGCTCGGCCAGTCGCCGCATCAATTCTCGTGAACGCAGGGGGCGTTCACCCAACAAGGGCGCCAATGCCGCACGCGTGACATGCTTGGCAACGCCAGCCAGACCCGGTGCTTCCCAGTCGCCCCGTGCCAACCACTTGAGACTACGACCGTCGATGCCGCCCTGTCCGGGAGCTATGGCGCGAAAACAATGACGCTCGGCGTGATACAGATAATGCGTGTAGGCGTCCAGCGGAGCATCGTGCTCATCGACGAAACGGGGCGCCATGTCGAGACTCTCCAGCAGGGTGATTTCCAGGCGTCTCAACGCGCCCGCTCGCTTGGCCGGCGATGGCAAGGCCTCGAGCGTCAGCGCGTAAAGCGAGAATACCTCGCCCACTGGATACTCCAGCGGCAATACCCGCGCCATGAGTTCGTTGGCGTAAAATCCGCACAGCAACCCTTCGCCGGCCAACAAGGCCGTACTGCCCTGGCTTTCGAGCAGTCGCAAGCGCTTGAGTTCGCCATTGCCGCTCCAGGTGACGTGCAGGGGGGAATACGGCTGCAGAATACCGCGCGCCTTGCTGCCACCGCGTTGTACGCCTTGAGCAACGGCACGCACACGCCCTTGAGTGAGCGTCAGCAACTCGACGATGGCGCTGGTCTCACGGTAGGGACGTTTGTGCAATAAAAAGGCCGGTTCAGGCGTCATCGCGGCATCCATGCGCCTTGGCAAGCGCCATCAGTCGAGATCGTAACCCAAGCTTTTCAGGGCGCGATCGTCGTCGGACCACCCTCGCTTGACCTTCACCCACAGGTTGAGCATGACCTTGGCATCGAAGGCACGCTCCATCTCCAGACGCGCTTCGCGGCCGATGTTCTTGATACGCTCCCCTTGGTCGCCGATCAGAATCTTCTTCTGACCCTGGCGCTCGACCAGAATCAAGGCGCTGATATGCAGCGTCTTGCCGTCGTCCTTGAACTCTTCGATTTCGACGGTCATCTGATACGGCAGTTCGTCGCCTAGCTGGCGCATGACTTTCTCACGCACCAACTCGGCGGCCAGGAAGCGCTGACTCTTGTTGGTGATCTGGTCTTCCGAGAAGTAATGCACGCTTTCCGGCAAGCGTTGGGCGACTTCGGCTTCAAGCTCAGGCACGTTAGTGCCGTTCTTGGCCGAAAGCGGGACCACGGCCGCGAACTCGCGCTTCTTGCTCACGCTATCCAGCCAAGGCAGCAGACTGCTCTTGTCCTCGAGCCAATCGACCTTGTTGACGGCCAGGATCACCGGGGCCGGCACGTTGCTGAGCTTCTCGAGCACTACGTCGTCTTCCTCGGTCCACTTGGTGCGGTCGACGATGAAGATCACGCAGTCGATATCGCGCAGGGCGTGCGTAGCAGCTTGATTCATGAAGCGGTTGATCGCCTTGTTGCGATCCCGCGACTGAATGTGCATGCCGGGGGTATCGACATAGATGAACTGGGTGTCTTCCTCGGTCTTGATGCCCATCACCTGATGGCGCGTCGTTTGCGGACGACGCGAGGTGATGGAGATTTTCTGCCCGAGAATTCGGTTCATCAGCGTCGACTTACCGACATTGGGGCGGCCAACGATGGCCACGAAACCACAGTGTTGCGTCATGCGTGCCTGCTCTGGGAAGGTTCGAGTATTTCCAGCGCCTTTTCGGCGGCTTGCTGTTCGGCGTGGCGGCGACTGGACCCAACGCCTAGCGTATGATCCTCGAGCATCTCGACATGACACTCGATGGTAAAGACCTGCGCGTGCGCCTCGCCTTCGACCGAGACCACGTCATAGCGTGGCAACGCCGACTGCCGCGACTGCAAGAATTCCTGCAGTCGCGTCTTGGGATCTTTCTGATTGTCCTGTAGGTCGAGCGCTTCCAGACGCGTCGCGTACCACGACAGCACCCGCGCCTTGGCGACGTCCATGCCCGCATCGAGATAGATGGCGCCGATCAGCGCTTCCACGCCATCGGCGAGGATCGAATCACGCCGGTAACCGCCGCTTTTCATCTCGCCGGAGCCGAGTCGCAGGCATTCGCCCAGCTCGAACTCGCGCGCCAGTTCGGCCAGGGTCTGCCCTTTCACCAGGCGCGCGCGCAAACGCGACAACTGGCCTTCTCGGGCTTGAGGGAAGCGCTGGAAAAGCGCTTCACCGATCACGAAGTTGACGATCGAGTCACCCAAAAATTCCAGGCGCTCGTTATTCTTGCCCCCATAGCTACGATGGGTCACCGCCAACTCAAGCCGCGCGGCATCGCGAAACTGGTAACCAATTCGTTTACTGAGGGCGTACAAAGGGCTACTCACGACACTGCCTTTTTCATCTGTTCTGGGTGAAGCGGCGGAGAGCGTTGCTCTCCCCCAGTATGAGTCATACAAGAGTATGGTTCATTCGATGACTCTGACACTAGAGAAACTCGGCAAGCCGCTATCCCAGTGCATCCACACCGCGAACGCCTTGCCCACGATATTCTCTTCCGGTACGAAGCCCCAGTAGCGGCTATCGTTGGAATGATCGCGGTTGTCGCCCATCATGAAGTATTGGCCTTCCGGCACCACGACTTCACGCATTTGCGGACCGGGATCGTCGGGATTGTTATATATGGCGTGCGACACGCCACCCAACTGCTCTTCGAGCTGTTGCTCACCGGGCGCTGCCTTGATCTCGTCATCCGTCACCGATTTGCCGACCGGCTCATCGTTGACGTAAAGCTGCTTGTCTTCATAACGAATGCGGTCCCCCGGCAAGCCGATGACACGCTTGATGAAATCGACCGAGGGGTCGTCCGGGAAGCGAAATACCATGACATCGCCGCGCTCAGGCTCGCCGAAATCGACGACCTTGGTGTTGATGACGGGTAACCGCAGCCCGTAGGTGAACTTGTTGACCAAGATGAAGTCTCCGACCTTGAGTGTCGGACGCATCGAGCCGGAGGGAATCTGAAATGGCTCGACCACGAAACTCCGCAGCACTAGCACGATCAGCAACACTGGGAAGAATGAACGCGCATAATCCACCGCCCAGGGTTCTTTGCTCAACTTGTTCCGCGTGGCGGTATCCAGCCCACCGTCTACTTGCGATTCGGCCTTTTCCAGGCGAGCGCGGCGGGCGCGCCGCCACCATACGATATCAACCAGCCAGACAACGCCGGTGATGGCCACCGCCAACACCAGCAACAACGAAAAATCCATGGCTCTGATTCCTAATCATTCATCTTGAGGACAGCAAGGAAGGCATCCTGGGGAATTTCCACTTTACCTACCTGCTTCATGCGCTTTTTGCCTGCCTTTTGCTTTTCGAGCAATTTCCGCTTACGGGTCACGTCGCCGCCGTAGCACTTGGCGGTCACGTTCTTGCGCAACGCCTTGACGGTCGAGCGCGCAACGACCTGACCACCCAACGTCGCCTGAATGGCAACATCGAACATCTGCCGCGGAATCAGCTCTTTCATCTTTTCCACTAGCGCGCGCCCACGCTGATGAGCGTGATCGCGGTGCACGATGGTGGCAAGCGCATCGACGCGGTCGCCGTTGATCAATACATCGAGACGTACGAGATTGGCGGCTTCGAAACGCTCGAAGTTATATTCGAGCGAGGCATAGCCTTTGGAGATCGACTTCAAGCGATCGAAGAAGTCCATCACCACTTCGCTCATCGGCAACTCATAGGTGAGCTGAATCTGACTGCCCAGGAACAGCATGTCGAGCTGTGTCCCGCGACGCTGCTCGCACTCGGTGATGACATTGCCGACGTATTCCTGCGGCACCAGAATGCTGGCACGCACGATGGGCTCGCGCATCTCTTCGATGTCGGCCATGTCCGGCAATTTGGACGGATTGGATACGTAACGTATCTCACCGTCCTTCATGACCAACTCGTAGATGACCGTCGGCGCCGTGGTCAAAAGGTCCAGGTCGTACTCACGCTCGAGACGTTCCTGGATGATCTCCATGTGCAAGGTGCCGAGGAAGCCGACGCGGAAACCGAAGCCCAATGCATCGGAGTTCTCCGGCTCGTAATCCAGCGACGCATCGTTGAGAGCCAGTTTCTCCAGCGCATCGCGGAAGTCTTCGTAATCGTCGGAGCTGACCGGAAACATGCCCGCATAGACCTGGGGCTTGACCTTCTGGAACCCGGGCAGGCGCGCGACGTCATCGCCGCCCTTGGCGTGCACGATAGTGTCGCCCACCGGCGCGCCGTGAATGTCCTTGATGCCCGCCACGACGAAACCGACTTCACCGGCACGCAGAACACCGGTTTGCTTGCGCTTGGGCGTGAAGATACCGACTTCACTGACCTCCCAGGCCCGCTCGGTGGACTTCATGCGGATCTTGTCACCCTTCTTGATCGTGCCGTCGAAGAGGCGCACCAGGGAAATCACGCCCAGGTAATTGTCGAACCACGAGTCGACGATCAACGCCTGCAACGGCGCCTCGGGATCGCCCTTGGGTGGCGGCACATCACGCACTAGACGCTCGAGCAAGGCTTCCATGCCCAGGCCACTCTTCGCGGAGACCTGACAGGCATCGGAAGCATCGATGCCGATGATCTCCTCTACCTCATGGGCAACGCGATCGGGGTCGGCCTGAGGCAGGTCGATCTTGTTGAGGACCGGCAAGACTTCGAGCCCTTGCTCCACCGCCGTGTAGCAATTGGCCACCGATTGCGCTTCGACGCCTTGCGCCGCATCGACCACCAACAACGCGCCCTCGCAGGCATAAAGCGAGCGCGACACTTCGTAGGAAAAGTCGACGTGGCCCGGCGTATCGATGAAGTTGAGCTGATAGACCTGACCATCCTCGGCCTTGTAGTCCAGCGTCACGGACTGAGCCTTGATGGTGATGCCTCGCTCACGCTCGAGATCCATGGAGTCGAGCACCTGCTCCTTCGTCTCGCGCTCGGTCAAGCCACCGCAGATCTGGATGATGCGGTCGGAAAGCGTCGACTTGCCGTGGTCGATGTGGGCAATGATGGAAAAATTGCGAATGAGTGGAAGCGTTGCGTTATTTTCGTCGCGGCTCATCAAGTCCTACCTGAGTCAGAAACACGATCCGGCCAAGCAATACCGCGAGGCAAGCGTACGCGGACCGACGGGCATTCAATTGAAAGGCATTGTACCGGCAAGCACCCTTCATGGACAGCGAGGGCGCGTGATCGACATGACGAGACCCCGGCGGAGCGGGGCCTCGATTCCTAGCGTCGGCACGCCGATCCGGCGTCATTCATCGGCAGACTGCAGCCGCAGCGCCACGAACAGCGAACGCCCCTCGCGAACGATACGCACCGGGATGGCACGGTCGGTCGGCGCGTTCTCCACCGCCTCGATCAAGGCATCGGTGTCCTCGATGGCGGTGCTATCGAAGCTGACGATGACGTCACCGCGCGCGATCCCGGCGGCGGCCGCGGCACCGCGTGGATCGAGCTGACGCACCACGACGCCGTTGTCGACGTCGAGTTGACTGCGCATCTGATCGTCGAGGTCACTGACCGCGACACCCAGGCGCGATTGGCTATCGTTTTCAGAGTGCTGTTGGCTGGAAGCCATTTTGCCCTCTTTCGGCCAATTGCCTACGGTGACTTCGATCTTCTGAGGCTCGCCATCACGCAGGATGTTCAGCGTCACGTCATCGCCAGGCGACACACGGCCCACCAAACGGGGCAAGGTGGTGGAGTCCTCGACCTTTTCGTCGTCGACCGCGAGCACCACATCGCCAGCCTTGAGTCCAGCCTCACTGGCAGGGCTGTCTTCGCTGACATCGGCAATCAACGCACCACGCGTATCGTCGAGACCGAAGGATTCCGCCAAATCGTTCGACACGGGCTGGATCACCACTCCGAGCCACCCGCGGCTCACGTGGCCGGAGTCTTTCAACTGATCGGCGATGTCCATTGCCACGTTGATCGGAATGGCGAAGGAAACACCCATGAAGCCACCGCTACGGGTGTAGATCTGCGAGTTGATGCCCACGACCTTTCCATCGAGGTTGAACAAGGGGCCACCGGAGTTACCGGGGTTGATCGCCACATCGGTCTGGATGAAGGGGACGTAGGCGTCACTCGGCAGAGTACGATTGATGGCGCTGACGATTCCTGCAGTGACCGAATGATCGAACCCGAAAGGCGAGCCGATGGCTGCGACCCATTCACCCACCTGCAGATCGTCGGAGTCTCCCATGTCGAGTGTCGGCAAATCGTCGGCATCGACCTTGAGCACGGCGACGTCGGTTTTCTTGTCGGCGCCCACTAGCGTGGCCTCGAGCTCGCGGCGGTCGTTGAGTCTCACCACGATCTCGTCGGCACCGTCTACCACATGGGCGTTGGTCATGATGTAACCGTCATGACTGATGACGAACCCCGATCCCAGTGAGTGGCGCTCTTGACTACCCTGACCAGGCGTTCCCGGCGTCATGGGCGGCATCTGATCGCCGAAGAAGTGACGAAAGATATCGGGGACGCCCTGTTCACCGAATGGCGAGCCCTGCATGGCCCGTGTATCGACCGTGCTCGTAGTGGAGATGTTGACGACGCCCGGCGCGGCGTCTTCGACCAATTGAGTGAAGTCCGGCAATTCGCGCGCCTGAGCGAACTGCGCAGCGCATAGCGCTACGAACGCCAATAACAGTGGAGTGACATAACGAGAGAGACGTTGCATAAAAGACTCCTGATGAAAAGCGTGAACTCGTTAACCAAAACGAGGAGTCACATTGACAAGGGGCCGGTGTGCATTACCGGCTGACCATGGGTCGACGGCTAAGAAATCTAGCATCGCCAACTCCATTGATACACTAACGGGACAAGAGTTCACTGAACAACGTAATTAGTTTAACGCAACGGGTCCCAGGCGCTACCTGGGTACCTTCCAGCCGCACTCAGCCCCTGCTACATAGATAGCGACGAGCGCAAAACGACAAAAGGCGCGCCCCTGATAACAGGCGACGCGCCTTGGCGCAGTGATCGACGAAAGCGTCACACGCGAACGCCTGACGGCGTTGAATTAACGCTGGCGCGACACCTCGGCACCCGCCCCATCGGATGTCCGAGAAGACGACATCCAAGCCTCGTTCGTACCACCGGCCTGCTGGTTCAAGTACGCTTGCAGAAGACGCGCCTGTTCATCGTCGCTACGTGACGCCTGACGTGGAGAGTCGGAAAAGAGCGACGCGTCCATGCTGGCTTCCATAGCGCCACCGGGCCCCGAAGGCGCGAGGCTGGGAAATACCGGATTCGCCCCAGACGAGGTCAAGAACCCGGTACTGTCACCGCCGAAACTTGCGAGCCTGGCACCGACCGCGCCCCCTGAGGGCGCGCTTTGCAGCGATGCTGGCTGCACGCTTGCACCGCCTTCGCCGGAAGAGGCGTTACCGCTAGCGAACTCGGCGCCTTCACCGCTGATACCGCTCGGCGAATTGGCGTTATATACCTGAACGCCGGTGATGACCATCAACGACACCGCAGCCGCAATGGCGGCACTTCCTGCAAAGGAAAACGGCACCGCACGACGCGAGCCGGAGGTCGTCGCTTCCTGCACCCCGGGCTCATCAGCCAAGCGTGCCATTACACCGGCGGAAAGATCCGCACTGACATCCACACCACGATCACGCTGCATCATGCTGCGCGCCAAGTGATAACGCCGCCATGTTTCGGCGTCTTCAGGGGCGTCTTGCAACGACCTCATGACACGGCGTACCTCAAGCTCGTCGCCCTCGTTATCCATCAGTGCGGACAAGGACTCTCGCACGTTCTGATTCATACCTACACCCTCACATTCGAGAAGACGAATGCCCATCGTCTACTGGGCGCTACGCAGCGTTTCACGTGTGGCAACACCTTTTCTTGATATCTTGCACGAGCGCCTTGCCCACCTGACGCGGTAGCGCCCACTCATTCCACTGGTACCCGTTGAGACGTCAAAGGCGCCGGACAGTTCAATTTTGCATGCGTCGAGCGACACTTTTTTATCACCCGCCTTGATCACTCGACCGTGGCATCGGCTTGACGCGGTGCGTTGAGCATCGGCTCGATGGCTTTATCCACCGCTTCACGCGCCCTGAAGATGCGCGAGCGCACCGTACCCACCGGACACTGCATGATATTGGCGATATCTTCATAGGCGAGACCGTCCATCTCGCGCAAGGTAATCGCGGTCCGTAGATCTTCCGGCAGGTTCTCGATGGCCTCGAACACCACCGCCTCGAGCTGATCGCGCTGCATGGCGGCTTCAGGGGTCTCAATATCGGAAAGACGACCGCTATGATCGAGCACCTCGGCATCCGCGATATCCATGTCGCTGCCCGGCGGTCGTCGCCCGCGAGAAACGAGATGATTCTTGGCGGTGTTGATGGCGATGCGATACATCCACGTATAAAAGGCACTATCGGAGCGAAACTTGCTCAAGGCGCGATACGCCTTGATGAAGGCTTCTTGAGCGACATCCTGCACCTCGGCGGGATCATTCACATAACGCCCAATCAAGCCGAGAATCTTGTGCTGGTACTTTTTGACCAGAAGATCGAAAGCCCGGGTGTCTCCCTTCTGGGCACGCTCGACGAGCTGGTGGTCGGTTTCCCTAGTGCCCATTCATTTCTCCCCCATGCCGGAGGCACTATAAAGCGAAGCGCCGACAACGGCGCCAGCGCAGGAAGATCGTATCTGCTGTGTGGTCATCATGTTCCAGTCGAGCCCACGGGGCGCTGAATAATCAAAGTAATAGACGAAATTGGGCGAAGACCTAGGGTCATGTGGCCGATCCACTTGCTTAACTTAAGTAGTGCCTAGTGTTCCTTTTTCTGCCCGCCCCATCAAGACGATAAAGCGGCGGATGCGCTGATGGCATCCGAGCATTGACCGCCATCATGGCGAGAAGTTCGGCCATGACATTGATTTTCCCGGCGCCGACAAGCGATAGTAGCGCTTCTTTGCAAGCGAAACCGATGCCCTTCGCGACACATATCTACAGGTAGCGGAATGTCAGAACAGCAGGTCAATAACATTAACGTCCTTTCCCAGGACGTACTGGTCACACCCGAAGCGCTCAAGCGTGAAATTCCCCTTTCCGAGGAGGCGGAGCGCACGGTACTCGAAGGTCGCCGAACCGTTCAACGGATTCTCGACGGCGACGACCCGCGTCTCGTCGTCGTCATCGGCCCCTGCTCGATTCACGATGTGGACGCGGCACGCGATTATGCCCGCCGCCTGCGCCAGCTAGCCGACGAGGTGAGCGATAGCCTGTACGTCGTGATGCGCGTGTATTTCGAGAAGCCACGCACCACCGTCGGCTGGAAGGGGCTGATCAACGACCCGCACCTCGACGACACCTTCGACATTCAGGAAGGGCTGCGCACCGCCCGGCGCCTTCTGGTGGAACTCGCCGAAATGGGCCTACCACTGGCCACCGAGGCGCTCGATCCCATCTCGCCGCAGTATTTGCAAGATTGCATCAGTTGGTCGGCCATTGGAGCACGCACCACCGAGTCCCAGACACACCGCGAGATGGCGTCCGGCCTGTCGTCGCCGGTCGGTTTCAAGAACGGTACCGACGGCAGTCTCGATGTCGCCGTCAACGCGCTCAAGTCCGTTGCCCACCCGCACAATTTCCTGGGTATCGACCAAGGCGGACAGGTCGCCGTGATTCGCACGCGCGGCAACCCCTACGGCCATATCGTGCTGCGCGGCGGCAACGGCAAGCCCAATTACGACAGCGTCAGCGTTACCCTCGCCGACAAGGAACTGCGTAATGCAGGCGTGATACCGAACATCATGGTCGACTGCTCGCACGCCAATTCCAACAAGGATCCGTCCTTGCAACCCTTGGTGATGGATAACATCGCCAACCAGATCCTCGAGGGCAACACCTCTATCATGGGACTGATGGTCGAGTCGCACATCGGCTGGGGCAACCAGAAGATTCCCGAGGATCGCTCGCAGTTGCAGTACGGCGTTTCAATTACCGACGCCTGCATCGACTGGCCGACGACCGAAACGGCCATGCGTGAGATGAACGAGAAGCTGAAGCCGGTGCTGACCCAGCGCCAGCGCGGCGAGTAAGGCTCTCCCCACGACCCCGCTTCACTTGCGGGGTCAGCTCACTGACTATCGCTTGAGAGCTAGGCATTGCTCGAAACAGGCTGTCCGAACAGTGCCTAAGCCCTGTCTAAAAAGCGCCTTATTGCGCCATACCGTCTATTTCGCGCCGGAAAGGCGGCAAGGAATCGAGCAGCGCCCGTCCGTAACGGCGCGTCAGGACACGGCGGTCGAGTAATGTGATGCGTCCCTGATCGGCTTCCTTGCGAATCAATCGACCGCAGGCCTGGACCAGACGAATCGAGGCATCCGGCACCGAAATGCGCATGAACGGATTGCCGCCACGACTCTCGATCCACTCCGCCAGGGTCGCTCCCACCGGGTCATCGGGCACCGAGAACGGCAGGCGGGTGATCACCACATGAGTGAGATACTCACCCGGCAGATCGATCCCCTCGGCGAAACTCGCCAACCCAAAGATGATACTGCCCTCCCCGGCGTCGACACGCGCGCGATGGCGTTGCAGCAATTCACGCTTGGGCAGGTGATTCTGCGCTAGCACCCGCTGACGCACCGCTTCTGGCAACGCATCGAGTACGGCACGCATCTGCTTGCGTGACGAAAACAGCATGAGCACGGCTTCACGCTCGCCCAGCGCTTGGGTGAAATCGATTAGCGTACGCTCGTGGGCTTCGCGATTGCTGGGGTCGACGGCTTCCGGCGGCACGCTAAGCACCGCTCGCGAATAATCGAAAGGGCTGGGCAGGCGTTGATAGCGATAGCGATTGGCAAGCCCGGCGCGCTCTTGCAAACGCTCGAAGCGATTGAGCGCGGTCAGCGTCGCCGAGGTCACCACCGCGCCATAGCATGTGCCCCACAAATGCCGGGCCAAGGTCTCGGCGGCCGAGACGGGGCTTGCCGAAAACGTCAATTCCGCCTCGCCGGCGACACGCTCGAAGGTGAGCCAACGTGCTTGCGGTACACCATCCTCGGGGTCCGCCGTGGCCAACGCTTGCCACAAGGCATGCGCTTCCAGGGCACGGCCGTGCAGCAAAGCGATCAACGGCAGCCAGGCCTCGGCCTGTTCGCGCGGCAGCCCCGTGGCTTTTTCCGGATCGAGGCTCTCGCGCAGGATATCGGCCATGCTCTCGAGCGTACGCGACAACTCGGCGAAGGCCGTGACCATCGCCCCGGCCTGCTCGGAAAGCGCCTCGGGCACCCGCCCCATGGAGAAGCGGTGATGTACGGCGTCACTGGCTTCTTCAGGCAGCCCATGCTCCAACTCGGCGATACGATGCCCCATCGCGAACGCCTCGCCGAGGCGCGGCTCCAGCGCGGCGATGGCTTCAGGCAGGCTCCCTAACAAGCGAGCCAAGGTCGGCTGCACGGCCAGCGCGGTATTGAGCTCGGTCAGCGACTTCTTCAGCGTGCGCAGCCAGCGTAGCGTACCGTTGACCGGCAATCGGTGATAAAAGTGGTCGAGAGCCTTATCGGGCAGATGGTGCCCTTCATCGAAGACGTAGATGCACTCCTTGGGCGATGGCAATACCAACCCGCCCCCCAAGGAAAGATCCGCCAGCACCAGGTCGTGATTGGCCACGATGATATCGGCCTGATCGAGCCCACGGCGGGCACGAAAGAAGGCGCAGGCGCCGAAGTGACCACAGCGACGATTGGTGCACTGGCGATGATCGATGGTCAGGCGGCGCCAATCGGCATCGTCGATCCCCGTCGGCCAGCTATCGCGATCCCCTTCCCAGCGCCCTGCCGAGTAGGCCTCGGCCATCTCGTGCGCCAGGGCCTGGAAGTCGTCGCCGTCGCGGGACGTCATCGCCTCTTCGAAAAGCGACAGCGTGGGATTGTCTTCTCCACCTTCCAGGGCCTGATCGAGTCGCGCCACGCACAGGTAGCGCCCCCGGCCTTTGGCCAGGGCGTATTCGAAATCGAGGCCGCTATGCGCCTTGAGGGCCGGCAGATCGTGATGCAGTACCTGCTCTTGTAGCGCCACCGTGGCGGTGGAGATCACCAGGCGCTTACCGCGCGCCTGGGCGATGGGCAGCGCGGCAAGCAGATAGGCCAGCGTCTTGCCAGTGCCGGTCCCCGCTTCCAGCACGCAGACATGCTCGTTGGAGAGACGTCGCCCCGCGTCATCTGCCTCGATGCCACCCAAGGTCCGCGCGATCTCGGCGATCATCAGGCGCTGACCGTAACGCGGCGTCAGCTCGAGCCCCTCGAGCACCTGCCGGTAGGCCGCCTGAATGGTCGCCTTGAGCTCGGGATCGAGCGCCTGGGATGCCGTTTCCGCCAAGGGTTAGAGCAGCCCTTCGGGAGGATGCTGACAAGGCAGCTTGGCGTCGATGTAGGACTCGATTCCCGGCAGCGCAAACGCATCTTCTTCGCCGACGAAACTGATCGACACGCCCTCGGCACCGGCACGGCCCGTGCGGCCGATACGGTGAACGTAATCCTCGGGATCTTCCGGCAGGGTGTAATTCACCACATGGCTGACATCGTCGATATGAATGCCACGCCCTGCTACGTCGGTGGCGACCAGCACATCCACCTCGCCGTTGCGGAAACGATCGAGCGTTTCGATACGTGCCTTTTGGGGAACATCCCCGGAAAGCATCGCCACATTGATGCCGGCGTCACGCAAGCTCGAGTCGAGATTACGGACCAGATCACGGCGGTTACCGAACACGATTACGCGCTCCATGCTCTCTTGGTTGAGCAAGTTGATCAGTAGGCGTTGCTTGTCGCTGTCCCCCACCAGATAGACACGCTGATCGATGTTGGCGGCATTCTCGAGGCTGGCCTCGATCTCGACGTGCGTGGCGCCATGCGTCCACTGTCTGGCCAAGTTGAGAATGTCCGGACTGAACGTCGCCGAGAACAGGAAGGTCTGGCGCTCTTCGGACTTGGGCGTATGCTGGATGATGCGCTTGACGTCGGGGATGAAGCCCATTGACAGCATACGGTCCGCTTCATCGAGGACCAGCACCTCGGTTTGCGTCAAATCGACATCGCGCTTTTCGTGGAAGTCGAGCAGACGCCCCGGCGTCGCGACGAGCAGATCGAGCTTGCGCGACAACTGATCGCGCTGCTTCTGATAGTCCATGCCGCCGACGACGCTGGCCACATTGAGTGATGTGAAGCGCGCCAGTGCCTTGGCGTCTTTCTCGATCTGCAGCGCCAACTCACGTGTCGGCGCGACGATCAATGCACGCGGCGCCCCGGGTTTCTGGCCGTCGGGGGCTTTCTCTTCCAGGAAGTACGCCAGAATCGAAATCAGGAAAGCGGCGGTCTTGCCGGTCCCCGTCTGCGCCTTGCCGACCACATCGCCGCCTAGCAGCGTATGCGTCAAAGCTTCTGCCTGGATCGGCGTGCAGTATTCGAATCCCAGAGTGTGAATCGCGCGCATGAGCGGCACAGGGAGATCGAAATCGTGAAAACGCCACTTGCCCGCCACCGGCGTCACCTGGAACTGCTTGATGTCCCACTGGGACTGCGACCGACGCGGCTTGCGACGCCGACGCTTGGGCTTGCGGTTCTGGGCCGGTGCTGGGGTTTTATCCGACTCACTCATAGGCTTCTATGTCTGTCCATATTCGTACGCAAATGCATGAATCCAGCGCGCTTGTCCGCCTTTCCGGAGCGCGCCACGGCCATCGCGACAGCCAAGCTGGATCACGACGCAAGCGAGCATTGTATCAGTCATTGCCGAGCATCGCGCGGGCATCGCGCTCAAGCACGGATGTCGCCCGGCAACGCGACTGGTAGAATGATCCCCAAGTCAATACGACACAGGGTCACGACATGACACGCAGCAAAAAAACACGCTCGATCGCCAGCAAGGTGACGATTCGCACCGGGCGTCGCAAGGATTTCCGTAAATGGCGCCACGAGAACCCCGATCAGGTCAAATCGTCGCCGCGCTACGTGCAGAAGAAACGCCAGCAACGCAAACTGCAGGCCGCTCGTCGCCTGGCACGTCAACAGCAGGCGCCAACCCTCGATGTACATGGGACGCCGACACGCGACGACGACTCACGGGGTGATCGCTGATGCGCCTAGTCTCCTTCAACATCAACGGAATCCGCGCTCGCCTGCACCAGTTGGAGGCACTCATCAAGTCGCACCGTCCCGACATCATCGGTCTCCAGGAAACCAAAGTGCAGGACAGCGAGTTCCCGCGCGAAGCCGTCGAGGCACTCGGCTATCACGTCGCTTTTCACGGGCAGAAAGGCCATTACGGCGTCGCATTGCTCACCCGACAGCCTCCCGAGGCTGTGCATTACGGCCTGCCCGATGATGGCGAAGAGGCCCAGCGACGCTTGATAGGCGTCCGCGTCAGCTGTGACGACGGCGAGAGCATGACCGTGTACAACGGTTACTTCCCCCAGGGTGAAAATGTCGAACACCCCACCAAGTTTCCCAACAAACGCGATTTCTATGCCCGGCTCACGGCATTGCTGCAAGAGCGGCATACGCCCAGCGAACGGCTCGCGGTCATGGGGGACTTCAATATCTCGCCCGCCGACATCGACATCGGTATCGGCGAGTCCAACCGCAAGCGCTGGCTGCGCGAAGGCAAAACCAGTTTCCAACCCGTCGAGCGTGAATGGCTCACACGCCTTGCCGACTGGGGGCTGAGCGATTGCTACCGTCTGCGCTATCCCGAAGTCGACGATCGCTTCAGCTGGTTTGACTACCGTTCTCGGGGCTTCGAGCGCGAGCCCAAGCGCGGCTTGCGGATCGACTACATCATGGTCACCCCCACGCTGTGCGAGCGGGTGGAAGACGCAGGCATCGATTACGAACTACGCGGCATCCAGCGTCCTTCGGATCACGCCCCGGTATGGGCACAGCTAGCGTTGTAAGACCCATCAACGTCCGTATAACGCGGGGGCAATGCGTCATTGCGTATCGGAGGGCGCCTCGGGTGTCGTCTCATTGAGTGATGCGTCGACGTCGGGCGCTTTCCCGACACCCTCTTCGTCGAGCGATGCCAGCCATGCTTCGGCCTGCGAGGCACCGGCATCGCGCGCCGCTTCGAACGCCGCGCGCGCCGCTTCTTCATCCGACGACGCCAGTTGCGATACCCCTTCCAGCAACCAGGTTCGCGCGGGATCGGCCCCCTGCTCACGCGCCTGGCGCAGCGCTTCTATCGCCGTCGACCACTCACCCCAGCCATAGGCCAGCTCACCGAGCTGACGCCAGTCCTCGGCGGCTTGGGTCTCGTCGACCAGCGCGCGCCACGCCGACAACGCCTTTTGGTGCGCGCGCGCCGACGTCCAGGCCTCGGCCAGAAGACGCAGATGCTCGCGATCGCGTGGCAGCGTGCCCTTCTCGAATGCCGTTTCCAGATGCTCGGCAGCGCGCGCCGGGGTCCCGCCAGCCAGATGCAGCCGAATCAAACGCTCGAGGTCGTCCTTGCCCACGAGTACGCCCCGCCGCCAGCCGGCTTCCCATAATGCCGCTGCCAAACCAGGTTGCTGCATGCGCTGTGCCAGCGCCGCGGCACGTCGCCAGGCCTGGGGGTCGTCACTCTCACTTTGCAGCTGATCGTCGAGCAGTTCCAGCGCTGCGTCGTAACGCTCGGCGTGCTGATAAACGCTTGCCGCCAGGCGACGTCTTTCGGCATCCATGTCACCCGTACGCCGCGCACGGTCGACCCACTGCGCCGCCTGCGACCACTGTTTTTGCGTTGCCTTGGCATGCACCATCAGCCACAAGGTGTCGCGATCACCGCCATGACGCTCGATCCACTCGCCGAGCAATTCGGTGCCTTGCGCAGTCTGCCCCGCGCGCAGCCTCAAACGCGCCTCTTGATTGAGCCAGCGCCGGCGCGAATCGCTGCCCACACCGTCAATGCGCCGCGCTTGATAGAACAAGTCCGCAGCGGCGGCATCCCGTCCTCGCTGCGCCTCTCCGGTGGCCGCCAGTTGCAGAAACAAGGCACGCGCCCAGCGATCCGCCCGATTACCGCCTTGTAGCCGCGCAGCGGCCGCCTTGGCGTCCTCGATGGCGCTCTCGCTGGCGTTATCCTGCATGCGCTGCTGCAGTGACTCCAACGCCTGCACCATGTCCGGCGCCAGTGCCGGCCCGGCCGCACTGGCACTCGTGCTGGCCATTCCCAGGCCCAGACAGAGCATCGCTACACATCCCCAATGACGCCACTGCATGCGTTACCTCTTGAGACGAAATTCCAGCCGCTGACGCGCTTCACGCGGGTGATCGCTTCGCGGAAACTGCCAGTCGGCGACGGCCTTGAGCGCCGCACGTTCGAACATGCTACGCGGCTCGGCATCGGTGACGCGCAAGGAATCGCCATCGACCTGGCCATTGGGCAGGATCGTGAAGCTCACCTCCACGAATCCCTCGATACCTCGCCGCTGCGCCCGCGACGGATATTCCGGCGGCACGCGCTGGGTCGGCTGAGGTGAGCCGACTTGTTCAGCGTCCTGCTCGCTCGTTTCGCCGCTCGCCGAGGCTTCGGTGTCCGCGGCCTCATCGCTGTCGCCTTGCGACATCGCCTCCGAAGGTGGCGTTTCTTGTGCAGGCTCAGGGTCGGGCTGCGGTTCGGGAGCGGGCTGCGGTTCAGGCTCGGGCTCAGGCGTGGGCTCGATTTCCTCGAGCTCGGGCAACGACTCCTCCGGCACTTCCGGCGAGGGAGGCGCCGATGTTTCCGGCTCGGGCAACGTCAGCGCGCTATCACTCTGGCTCGCGGGCACTGGCGAGGGCGGCGGTGGCGGTGGCGTTTGAGTCGGTGGCGTCGGCGCATCCGGTGCAGCCGCTTCCGGCGCCGACGCCTCTTGTGCCTCAGGCGCCTCGACGCGTGATACCGACATCGGCTGCTCGACCGGTTCACGGTTATCTTCCGGCGGCGCCACCAGCAGGGCCAATAGGTAAAAAAGCCCCAACGCCATCAAGATGCCGCCTACAGCGCCTGCAATCGTCCTCATCCGTCGGCGCCTCGATCCGCCGCCACGGCGACGTTTTCAACGCCGGCATCGCGAATGGCATCCATGACTTCAATGAGAAGCCCGGTGGTCGATTGGCGGTCGGCCTGAATCACGACGCCACCTTCGTCGCTCACCAGACTGGCTACTTCATTGCCCACACGATGCGCATCCACCGGCTGTCCATCGACCCACACGGCGTCCTCGGCGGTGATCGCCACCATGACTTGCGCTTCGGGGCGTGCGGTCGCGGAGGACGACTCGGGGCGGTCGATTTCCACGCCACTCTCCTTGATGAAGCTGGTCGTCACGATGAAGAAGATCAACATGATGAAGACCACATCCAGCATCGGCGTGAGATTGATTTCCTGGGCGTCGTCATTGACGTCCTGTAGTCGACGCCTACGCATTGGCATCCTCCACGGCACGTGCCATGCGGTCATGTAGCCGCTGATCCTCGCGCCGAATCACGTGTTCAAGACGGGTGGTGAACAATAGTCCCACCACGGCGACCGCCATGCCGGTCAATGTCGGTAACGTCGCGCGGGCCACGCCATCGGCCATGGCCCGTGCCTGGTTGACGTCGGTCAAGGAGAGGCTATCGAAGACCTGGATCATCCCGGTGACCGTCCCCAACAACCCCAGCAGCGGGCAAAGCCCCACTAGTAGCTTGAGCCACGGCAGAGGGCGCCGCAGTTGACCGATGAGTTCCGACGTCCAGACCTCGCGCAGTGTCAACGCGCTCCAACTGGCGTGATCGTGGCGCGCGACCCAGCGCGCCACCAGTGCCCGACGACGACGGCTATGCACGAACTGCCAGTACAAGCCGCGCTCCAGCCCCATGGCGAAAAGTGCCATGGCAACCAGGGCAATCACCACCAGCACCGGACCACCGGCCTCGACCAGCCAGACGATGGGCTCAGCGAGCGTGGACATCGGCCTGCGTCCTCGTGTGCCCATGTGAGGCCTCGAGATGCTCGGCCAGCACGGCACTCGCCCGACCCTCGAGCGTGCCGAGCAATTCGCGGCTGCGACTGCTCAAGGCGGTATGCACGAATAGAAGCGGTACGGCGACGATAAGGCCCAACACAGTGGTCACCAACGCCTGGCTGATCCCGCCGGCCATGAGTTGCGGGTCGCCGGTGCCGAACACGGTGATCGCCTGGAAGGTGCCGATCATCCCGGTCACGGTCCCGAGTAGCCCCAGCAAGGGCGCAACGGCCGCCATGAGCTTGACCAAAGGCTGACCACGCTCGAGACGCGGCTTTTCGGCCAGCAACGCTTCATCGAGGCGTGCCTCCAACGCTTCTGGCGCATGATCGTGACCCAACGCCGCGAAGCGACCGAGCACCCGTCCCAGCGGGTTATCGCTGCGCAAGGCATCAGGCGTACGAAGCTGGCGACGCAGCCGCAGGCTGACCATCAGCAGATAGACGTATTGCGCCAGCGCGACCAACAGTCCCGCGAGACCCAGCACGACAATGACATAGCCAACCGCTCCGCCTTGCTGAAAACGCTCCCATAGGGAAGGTTGCTGCGCCAGGGCATCAAGCACATTGCCTTGAGTAGGGTCGAAGACAACGCGCTCCCCGCCGCCCTGCTGGAAGGATTGCAGTGCCTCGCGGGCCTCCTGAGGCGTATGCGACACCACTCGCAGCCCCGTCTCGCCCGCTTGATTGCCCGCATCACGTTTCAGAAGCTTGCCACCGCTGAAAGCGAGAAAGTCGCCCAAGCGCACCGCCTCACGCTGCTCGATATTACCTTCGGAATCGGCGATGGGCGCCTCGAAGCGCACGCCGCGCCCGGTCTCCGCTGTCAACGCGGCAAACGTCCTCCCCAAGTTTTCCAGTGTCTGGGTATCGATGATGGCGTCATCGTCGAGCCGTGCCGGCAGTGTCGTCTGCGTTCCCACGGTCAACCAGCTGTCGCCTAGCGCATCACGCAATTCGCCTATCTGCCCTTGCACCACATCGAAAACGCCATCGAGATCGCCCGCTTCATCGTGACGCCGCTGGTTGACGTCTTCGAGCGCTGCACGCTGACGCGTTTGCGTTGCCTCCAACTCGTCGCGCCGTTGACGCGCATCATCGCGTTCGGCCTCAGCTTTCTCCACCGCGTCGCGCAATGCAGTGCGGTCGTCCACCAGGGCGCTCAAGCGCTCACGGTCTCGCGCCTCGGCAGCTTCGCTATCCGTACGCAGACTTTCTAGCATTTGCTCAAGCGAGGGACTCGCATCGTCTTCCTGGGCCAACGCCGCTGGCACGAGGCCCGGCAGCGCTATCGTCAACATCAGCATCGGCGCCAACACCCGGGACCGCAGAGACTTCCATGTGCTCATGACGACTCCTCGTTATTGGCGGGAGAATTCGCCTCACCGGCCGATTGGGTCTCTACCGCTACCGAGACGGGGAGATCGAGCAATGCCGGTGCCCGCTGATCGCGCGCGATACGCAGGCCCTTGCGCAGTTCATCGAGCGCGTCGCCCTCGAGGGATTGCCATTCCTCGGCATCGGCACGCCAGACACCACCGGCGCGGCCGTCCGGCGTGGCGTAATAAAGCCCAATACGCCCTACGCGGAGATAGTCGACCTGACGGTCGTCATCGCCCACCAACGGCCCTTGCCAGGCATCCATCTCACGGCCGTAGTCGAGTTCCGTACGCCAGGCGGAGAGTACGCGATCGAGCTTGTCACCCGCGCTCATTTCGCTGTCATCGAGCATCGCATCGAGACTCTCGACGCGCGCCAGGCGCTCCTCGCGCAAGAAAGGTAAGTCCGCTTCGATCAGGGTGCGCAATTGCGCCACCATATCGCGCAATTGCCCCGGCAAGGCTTCACGCGTCACCGAGAGTTGATCGATGGCCTCGCGGCGCTTCTCGATCAAAGCCTGCTGCGCCTGATTACGGCGGGCAAGCTCGTCGTTGTAGCGCTCGAGGCGCGAGGCTTCGCGTCTGGCATCGCGCAAGCGCGTCAGCAATTCACGCGTTTCGTCGTCGGCCGCGTCTATCTTGTCCTGCAACGCCGCCTGTTCTTGCTGCGCCTGCACACTGGCATCTCGCAATGACGTCTGCTGCGCCCAGGCCGTTGCGGAAACGCCCATCAATAACGCCATACCGGCGCAAGCCGCACGCCGGCATGTCCGTGTTCGGCTTCGCGTGTCGTTAGGCACCACGCTTTCTCCCGTTGCTTGATCGTGTCGGTCGCCCACTAGCGCCGACGAAAGGACGGCTAGCACGCTAATACAAACAAGAACAATTATCAATCATGGACTATGAGAAAGAAAAACCGGCCACGTGAGCCGGTTTGACAATACATCGCGGGCCAACGTCAGTCGGCAGACCGCATATGACTTCGACTTACAATTTGGATTCGAGTTCGGGAAGCACTTCGAACAGGTCGCCCACCAGGCCGTAATCGGCGACCTGGAAGATCGGTGCTTCTTCATCTTTGTTGATCGCCACGATGACTTTGGCGTCTTTCATCCCCGCCAGGTGTTGGATGGCGCCACTGATACCCACAGCGATGTACAGCTCCGGCGCAACGATCTTGCCGGTCTGCCCGACCTGCATGTCGTTGGGAACGAAGCCGGCGTCCACGGCCGCTCGCGAAGCGCCAATCGCCGCGCCGAGTTTGTCGGCGATACCGTCGAGCAGTTTGAAGTTCTCACCGTTGCCCATGCCACGACCGCCGGAGACGACCACGCGCGCACTGCCAAGCTCAGGCCGATCACTGCTGGCCAGTTCCTCGCCGATGAAACGCGACAGCGTATTATCCACCTCGGCCGTCACCGCTTCGACCCCGGCGCTGCCCGTGGCCTCGACGGCATCGAAGGCCGTGGTACGCACGGTGAGTACCTTGAGGGCATCGCTCGACTGCACGGTGGCGATCGCGTTGCCCGCGTAGATGGGCCGCAGGAAGGTATCCGGGCTTTCCACGGCCAACACCTCGGAAATCGCCGCCACGTCCTTGAGCGCGGCAACGCGCGGCAAGACGTTCTTGCCCTGCGTGGAGGCGGCCGCCAGCACGTGGCTGTAACCGCTGGCGAGCCCGGCGATGAGCTCGGCCATCGGCTCTGCAAGCTGGTGGGCGTAGACGCCGTCGTCGGCGACCCTTACCTTGCTGACACCGGTCAGTTTGGCGGCCGACTCGGCAACGCCCGCGACGCTCTCGCCCGCCACCAGGATCTCGATGTCTCCGCCGATGGCCTGAGCCGCGGCGACCACGTGGGCGGTGCTTTCCGCCAGTTGGCCGTTATGATGTTCGGCGATAACCAGAATGCTCATGCGATCACCTTGGCTTCGTTCTTGAGTTTGTCGACGAGTTCATCCACGGAGGCCACCTTGGTGCCGCCTTGACGTTCGGCCGGCGATTCCACCTTGAGCACGCTCAGACTGGACGCCACGGCGACGCCCAAATCGTCGGGGCTCTTGACGTCGATGGGCTTCTTCTTGGCCTTCATGATGTCGGGCAGCTTGGCATAGCGTGGCTCGTTGAGGCGCAGGTCGGTCGTAATGACCGCCGGCAGCTTGAGCGCGACGGTCTGCAGACCACCGTCGATTTCACGGGTTACCTGGACGTCGTCGCCCTCGACCTGTACCTCTGAGGCGAACGTACCCTGCCCCATGCCTGCCAAAGCGGCCAGCATCTGGCCGGTCTGGTTGTTGTCGGTGTCGATGGACTGCTTGCCGAGAATGGTAAGGCCTGGCTGTTCGTCGTCGACGACCCGTTTGAGGAGCTTCGCGGCGGTCAGTGACTCGACCTTGTCGTCGGTCTCGACGTGAATCGCGCGATCGGCACCCAACGCCAGGGCAGTACGCAGTTGCTCCTGCGCAGCCTTAGGGCCGATGGTAACGGCGACCACCTCGCTGGCCACGCCCTTTTCCTTGAGGCGCACCGCTTCTTCCACGGCAATCTCGCAGAACGGATTCATGGCCATCTTGACGTTGGTGAGGTCGACGTCGGAGTGATCCGGCTTGACCCGGATCTTGACGTTATAATCGATGACGCGTTTGACCGCGACGAGTACTTTCATGGTGTCCTCGCTTGGTTAGAACCGGCAGGCATGCCCTTAGAATAAATTCATTCAAGCGTTTGATAGGGGGCGTGTCCCGAAAAATGTCGCCCGTTAAACACTCGGCGACCCTACATAATATTGCGTGATCTCGTCCAATCCGGTCAAACCCTGAAGCGCCGTCATGGCCGCGTCGGACGACAAACTCGCTGGAAAATGACATCATGCCGGCCGACCACCTCGAGTGGAATCAAACGATCGTTTAAAATACAATCTTTAGAATACAACCAAGAAAAACGCGACTTGTCCATGCATCGCTGATCGAAAGATGCCGTGCATGCTCGGGCGCGTCGACCGCCCAACGCGAAGATGGAGGAAATCAAGCCGTGGAACGCGAATACATGGATTTCGACGTCGTCATCGTCGGCGCCGGCCCATCCGGGCTCTCGGCGGCATGTCGCCTGATGCAACAGGCCCACGAAGCAGAGCGTGAACTCAGTGTCTGCGTGGTCGAAAAAGGCTCCGAAGTGGGCGCGCATATTCTGTCCGGTGCCGTGCTCGAGACACGCGCCCTTCGCGAACTCTTCCCCGACTGGGAATCGCGTGGCGCGCCATTGAACACCCCCGTGATCAGCGACGACCTCTACCTGCTCAAGGACGCCGAGAGCGCCCAGAAACTACCCAATGCCCTGGTGCCCAAGAGCATGCACAACACTGGCGGCGCACATGACAATTATGTCATCAGCGCCGGCAACCTTTGTCGCTGGCTGGCCGAGCAGGCCGAAGAACTCGGCGTGGAAATTTTCCCCGGCTTCGCCGCCCAGGAAAGCCTGCATGATGACGATGGCGCGGTACGCGGCATCCTCGTCGGCGACATGGGCGTGGCCGCCGATGGCAGCGAAAAACCCGGCCATATGCCGGGCATGGAACTACGCGCCAAATACACGCTGTTCGCCGAGGGCGCACGCGGACATCTCGGCAAGCGTCTGATCGAGCGCTTCGACCTCGACGAAGGCCGCGACCCCCAACATTATGCCCTGGGTTTCAAGGAACTTTGGGACGTGCCCGCCGATCAGCACGAGCCAGGACGCGTCTTGCATGGCTCAGGCTGGCCGCTGCCCAGCGACACTCATGGTGGCTGGTTTCTCTACCATGCCGACAATCAGCAGGTAGTAGTGGGGTTGATCGTCGATCTTTCCTACGACAACCCCTACCTCTCGCCTTTCGATGAATTTCAGCGCATGAAGCACCACCCGGTGCTCAAGCAACATCTCGAAGGTGGCTCCCGCGTTTCCTACGGGGCGCGCGCCATCACCAAGGGAGGCGCCAATAGCCTGCCCAAGATGACCTTCCCCGGCGGCTTGTTGATCGGCTGTGATGCTGGCACGCTCAACTTCGCCAAGATCAAGGGCATCCACATGGCGATGAAGTCCGGCTTGGTGGCGGCCGAGAGCGTGTTCGAGGCCTTCGTGGGCGGCGACGAAGGCGGCGCGGAGCTGACCGCGTTCACCTCGAAATGGCAAAACAGCTGGGCCTGGGCGGAGTTGACCGAAAGCCGAAGCTTCGGGCCGGCGATTCACAAGTACGGCACCGTCAAGGGCGGCGCCTACAACTTCCTGGACCAACTCCTGGGCGGCAAATTACCCACCGTGCACGACACCACCTCCGATCATGCGCGCATGCGCCATGCCAACGAGGTGACGCCCATCGACTATCCCAAGCCGGATGGCAAGCTCTCGTTCGACAAGTCTTCATCGGTGTTCCTCTCCAATACCAACCATGAAGAGGATCAACCTTGTCACTTGCGGCTCACCGATCCTGAGATTCCGGTACGCATCAACTTGCCGGAATATGCCGAGCCCGCGCAGCGCTACTGCCCTGCCGGGGTTTACGAGATCGTCGAGGAAGACGGCGAACCCAAGTTCCAGATCAACTTCCAGAACTGCGTGCACTGCAAGACCTGCGACATCAAGGATCCATCCCAGAACATCACCTGGGTCGCGCCGGAAGGCGGCGGTGGACCCAACTACCCCAACATGTAGTCATGCTCACGATGTCCTCGCCGACTGGCGGGGCATCTCGCACGATCTCAACTCGGCACTGCCTGCTCGGCTACGCATTCCAACGGGGCCCGCGCGGCGATTAACCGCCGGCGCCCCGCCTGCGTGAAGCGCACCTCGATGACTGGATTGGCGGGGTCTCCCTCGAGCACCACGATCTCGCCCTCACCGAAGACGTCATGCCGCACCCACTGCCCTACCGACCATGTCGCAGGTGCCGATTCAGCGGCTGGCTCTGACGCGCGAGTAACGGCTAAATTCAGTCCGCAACGTTCGAGATAACGCCCGACCACCTCCGGGGCGCGCACTGCCAACGCGTCGGGCGATGCCTCGCCGAGCGCGGCGGCGGCGCGGTGGCAGTCGTCCCATGCAGTCTCCTCAAGGAAGCGACTGGGACGATGATCGCCGCCATCGTGCAGGACCAGCAAACGTTCACGCGCGCGCGTGATCGCTACGTAGTAAAGGCGACGCTCCTCTTCCAGGCGCTCGGCGTCCAGAGGCGTCTCACGCGTGTAGTGCGGAAAGTCCTCCTCGTTGACACCCCACAGCGCGACCATCGGCCACTCGAGCCCCTTGGCGCCATGCACCGTGGTCACCAACACGCCATCCTCGCGCGCTTCCACCGGCTGACTCAGTAGCTCGATGAAGCCTTCGGGGTCGTTGGCCAGTTCACCGGCCTGTTCGATCAACACATCGAGCAGACGCACATCGTCCTCGGCCTTGGCGCGTCTCGAGGCGGAGCGCTTGAGGGCTTTATCCGCCTCAGTGGCCTCGACGACATGTTCGAGCAACTTGGCCGGCGGCCAGTTCGACATGCGTGGCAGTTCGCATAACAACTGCCAGCGACGCTTGAGGTTGCGCCGCTGAAGCGGCTTCAACGCATTCAACAAAGGGTCGTGCCGCTCAGGCCATTGCTGGGTCTGGGCCAGTTGGTGCGCCAAGGCGGTCAGCGTCTCGCGAGGCACGAACACCGTCGGCTGCGACAACAGCAAGTTGAGCTGCTCGGGATCCTGCAGACGGCGTCCGTCTCGCGCCAGGGCCAGATACCCCGCCAGCGCCTGCACCAGCGGCAGACGAAACACGAAGCGATCCTCACGCGCGAGCCGGAATGGAATGCCGGCTCGCAACAGCTGTAACTGCACGGAGACCGACAACGCCCAGCTGCGCACCAGTACGCAGGCCTCGCCCAAGGCGCGCCCGTCGCCGTGCCATTGCTGAAGGGCATCGAGCAGCGCACTGCTTCCCACCGCCACGTCGGCGCGGGTCGTCGGCGTGCCGGGTGCGGCCAGGCATAGCTGATCGGGACGCCGGCGGTTGGCGCGAATAGCATGATTGGCCGCCAACGCCAACACATGGCCATGGCGAAAGGTATACGACAGCGGATAATCGTGGGCGGTGCCGAACAAGGTGGTAAAGCGTTCGAACATGGCATCGGGGCGCGCGCCTCGCCACTCATAGATGCACTGATTGGCATCGCCCACCGCCATCACCTGCGCACTCTCACCTGCGAGAATGGCCAGCAAGCGCTGCTGCACCTCGTTGATGTCCTGATACTCGTCGACGATCACATGATCGAGAAAGCCCTGCACGCGCGAGCGCGCCTCGGGGGTCGCTTCCAGGCAGCGCAGCGGCCGATAGAGAAGATCGGCGTAGGTCATCAAGGCATGATCTTCGAGCAATTCCTCGAAGACCGCATACGCTTCGCAGAAGTGCTGGGTATCGTCACCGAAGTCGAGGCGCTCGTGGAGCAGTTCCGGAGCGCACATCTCGGCCTTGACCAGCTCGCAGAACTGCGCCAACGCTTCGAGACGATCCGACTCCAGCGCGGCATGGCGCTGGCCGTCGTCGGCGTGTTCCAGGCTCATCTGCACTGCCTGACGCAACAGCCGCTCGCGCTGCCAATCGGCGGCGATCAACTGACGCGATGACAGATACCCCCAGCGCGTCAGGGTCTGGGTCAAACGATGACCGATGGAATGAAAGGTTCGCACGTCGGGAAGGCGCTGCCCCGCCGCCTCGTGAGCCAGCTTGTGAGTGAAGTCCTCGCGCGCGGCGCGATTGAACATCAGCACCAACATGCGTTGCGGTGGCACGCGGTTGGCCAACAGATGCAAGACGCGTTGCACGAGCGTGGTGGTCTTGCCGGCACCGGCGACCGCCGACACGCGCGCATGCCCCTCGAGATGCGCGACCACGGCACGCTGTTCGGGCGTCGCCTCGCTCACGGTGTCTCCTCGGGCAACCGGCCGAGGGGCTGCCAGGCGCCGTCGCTATATATCCCGAGTTCGCTACCGTTGAACGTCTCATGCATCTCGGCAATATCGATCAGGCGATAGTAGACGTTGCGGTTGAGCCGTGCCGACAATCCGAAACGAATGGCGACCTCGGGAATCGGATCGCCGGCTGGCATGGGGCTGAGCACGAGGTGGTGTTGCGCGCCTAACGTGACGCTATCACCGAGATTGGTGGTCAGCGTCCACACTGCGTCGCGACAATCGGCATCGGCGATCAAAAACGGGCGATCCTCAACCTGGATACGCAGCTTTTCGACCGGCGTGACCAGATAATAATCGCCGTCTTCTTCCCGACGCAGCAGGCGCGACAGTAAGCGTACCAAACGTGCGCGCCCCATCGGCGTACCTTCATGCCACCAGCGGCCATCAGCGGCAATGGTCAACGCCATGTCACCGCAGAAAGGCGGGTTCCAGGTATCGACCGGCGGCAACGCTGCCGTGGGTGATGCGTCGAGATGTGCCGTCAACGACTCTAGTGGCATGCTCGCTCCTCGCTGGACGTTACTGGCCGCTCATCTGTGACAATGCCTCGCGCACATCGTCGGGCGCCTCGGGCAATGCGGCGCGGAACAGCCGATAGAAATTGGCGCTCGTCTGCATCGCGACTTCGTCGACACTGATACCCCGCTCGGCGGCAATGCATTCCGCCACCTCCACGACCCACTGCGGCTCATTGGGCTTGCCACGATGCGGCACCGGCGCCAGATAAGGGCTATCTGTTTCGATCAATAGCCGGTCAAGGGGCACGAGGCGCGCCAGTTCACGAACCGAGGTGGCGTTACGGAAGGTCACGATGCCGGAAAGCGAAACGTAGAAACCCAGTCTCACCGCTTCACGCGCCATGTCGAGATCTTCGGTGAAACAATGCAAGACGCCCCCCACCGCGGGATCGGTATGTTCACGAATCAACGCCAAGGTATCTTCCTTGGCATCACGGGTATGCACGATCACCGGCAGTTCGAGTTCGCGCGCGGCGCGCAGGTGGTCGGCGAAACGCCGACGCTGCACATCGTGAGCCACTTCATCGTAGTGATAGTCCAGCCCGGTCTCGCCAATCGCCACCGCGTCATGACGCTGGGCACAGTCGACGATAGCTTGAACGTCAGGCTCATGCTCGACCCGATGCAACGGGTGCACGCCGGCGGACAGCGACACGTCATCATGGGCGCGAGCGATATCGACCAGGTTAGGCACGCCATCCAGCGTGACGGCAATCGCCAGGAAGTGACGCACGCCCCGTTGACGAGCGGCTTCCAGGGCGCCGTCGAGCTTGCCGTCATGGGCGGTGAGGTCGAGTCGATCGAGATGGCAGTGAGAATCAACGAACATGCGGTACCTAAAGAGTCGAAAAGGCTGTAGCCCAGCCCATGGCATTAGGCACTGTCTGAAAAGTGCCTAAAGGGTATAGCTGGGGCGTGAGGCGGCGACACCTGCGAGCTGGGACTCGATCAGCTCCCTCACACGCTGATCGGCGGCGCTGAAATGCACGCCGATCCCCGGGACGCGGCGCCCGCCGACACCCGGCGGCGACAGCCAGGCGACCGTGCCCGAAACCGGTAGACGCTCAGGATCCTCCGGCAAAGTGATCAGCAGATACACCGCATCGCCAAGCGCATAGCGCTCCTGCGTGGGCACGAAGACGCCGCCACGCTCCAGCCAGGGCATATAAGCTGCCTGTAGGGTCTGTATATCGTGGAACGTAAGGGATAAAGCTTTTTGTGCCACGCGGAGTACTCCTCGGTCAGGATGCACGACTCGCTGCATGCACGATGTTTATGCCTCGCCAGCGTGGCGTTGTCACGAGCGCAACAGCGATGCCCAACGCACCAGCCAGGCTTCCAGCACCAGCTGTGCATTGGGGTTGCCCCCAGCGGCGATCAAACCGCGCTGTTCGCGCGCGTAGTCGAGCAGGCGAAACCAATCGCGAACCCGAGCATTCTTGGCTGCCTGGCGATACAGTGGCAGGAGGTCCGGATTGCGCACGTGCTGTGCTTCGCCGGAGACGCCCAAGCGAATGAGGTCTTCGAGCCAGACGATACCGTACCACAACACGCGGTCCAACGACTGGGGGTCGAGCCGCGCCGCTTCGGCGACTGGCTCCGCGCCACGCACCAACGCATCGAAGAGCTCACGAAGCTCCTGGCGCAAGCCGCGCCCCTCGGCCAGCTCGACGGCAAACTGAGGCAAACCGCCGGCCACGCGCAACCAGAAACGCGCTTGTTCGGGATCCTCGAAACGTTCGTTCAGCCACTCCAAGGCACTGTGTGGCTCGGGGACGCCCAAACTCCAATGCTGACACCGCGAACGAATGGTCGGCAGCATGCGCGAGGGAATATCCGCCAGGAGCACGAACAGGGTCTTCGCGCCCGGCTCTTCGAGACTCTTGAGGAGAGCATTGGAAGCCGCCACATTCATGGCTTCCGCGGGATGCAGGCGAATCACGCGATAGCCGCCTTGTTGCGCGGTCTGCGACACGAAGGCATTGACCTGTCGAATCGGATCGATACGTATCTGGCGACGTTTTTCTGCCGGGGTGATATCGAGCAGATCGGGATGGTATCCCGACGCCAGCATGTGACAGGCATGGCACTCGCCACAAGCGGTGTCACCCGGTGCATGACACAGCGTACGGGCTATCAGGGCATCGGCGAGATCGTGCTTGCCGACCCCATGCGGACCCGAAATCAATAGTGCATGCGCCAAACGACCCGCGTCCTGTTGACGAATCAGGCGCTGCCAAAGGTCACGCTGCCAAGGGAGTGGCGTCACGACCATAACGCGCTTCTCTCTGCCAGGTGATCGGCGATCGATGCCTGTACTGCATCCAGCTCCCGATCGGCATCGATCACAGCGAACCGTGCCGGTGCCTGGGCGGCGCGTGAAAGATAGCTCTCACGCACGGCGGTGAAGAAGTTTTGCCGTTCGCTCTCGAAGCGGTCGCGTGTGGTGCCCCGACGTTCGACACGGTGCTGGGCGGCCTCGACCGGCATATCCAGTAACAGCGTCAGGTCGGGTTGCAAATCGTCTTGCACCAAGGCTTCGAGTGTCGCAATACGCGTCTCGTCCAGCCCACGCCCGCCGCCCTGATAGGCAAAGGTCGCATCGGTAAAACGATCGCAGACGACCCACACACCCCGCGCCAATGCAGGGCGAATCTTGGCCGCCAGATGCTGGGCACGCGCCGCGAACATCAGCAGCAATTCGGCGGTCTCGTCGAGCGGTTCCTGCGGCGTGGGATCGAGCAGTAGCGCACGAATCGCCTCGGCCCGCGGGGTGCCGCCCGGCTCACGCGTACGCAGTACGTCGATACCGCGAGCGCTCAACCAGTCGCACACGAAATCCACGTTGGTGGATTTTCCCACCCCTTCGCCCCCCTCGAGGGTGATGAAACGTCCTGGCGTCATGGCGATGTGCTACCCCGCTCAGCGGTTGAGAATGTAACGACGTACCGCGGCATTGTGCTCGGCCAACGTACTGGAAAATTGATGCGAGCCGTCGCCCTGGGAGACGAAGTACAAGGCATCCCCGGGGGCCGGATCCACGGCGGCTTGCAACGCTCCCTTGCCCGGCATGGCAATCGGCGTCGGCGGTAGTCCGTCGATCACGTAGGTGTTATAGGGCGTCTCGCGACGCAGGTCGGCCCGCGTGATGTTGCCATCGTAGTCGTCTCCCATGCCATAAATCACCGTGGGATCGGTTTGCAGTCGCATGCCGCTTTCGAGGCGTCGCGTGAAGACGCCGGCGATCTGGCGTCGCTCTTCCGGAACGCCTGTCTCGCGTTCGATCAAAGAAGCCAGGATGAGCGCGTCGTAGGCGCTATCGATCGGCAGGTCGTCATGCCGCTGCGCCCAGACATCCGCCAGAATGGTCGCCATGCGTTGGTAAGCGCGACGCAATACCTCAAGGTCCGTCATTCCCTTGTGGTAGCGATACGTATCGGGAAAGAAACGCCCCTCAGGATATTCATCTTCGTGCCCCAAGGCCGCCATGACCTCTTCATCGCTCATCTCTCGAGTACGATGCTCGAGCTTGGCAGCGGCATCCAGTTCGCGGCGCATCTGCGCGAACGTCCACCCTTCAGGAATGGTAAAGCGATAGGACACGACATTGTCGCTGGAAAGTCGCGCCACCATGTCGTTGCCGCTCATTCCCGGGTCGAGTTCGAACTCGCCGGAACGCAATCCGTTGACCTTGTCGGGCGACAATTGCGCCAGGACGCGATACGGCCAGGTGGCATCGATGATGCCGCGCTCTTCGAGTTCGCCGATGACGCGCAAGAATCCCGCCCCACGCGGCACTTCGTAAATCGTCGTTTCATTGAGGGCCAGCGGGGCCGCCAGGCGGGATTGCCAATACTGATAGGCCCCCAACACTGCCACGCCAGCCAATATCGCAACCCCTATGAGAACCTTCACCACTCGCATGTCGATACCTTGTCTCACGCCTCATCGAAGACGTCATGAGGATAGCCCAGCAATGGATGGGCATGCTGTTGCAGATACCGATGCGCGGTATGTACCGGCCATCGATTCAGGCAGGTACCGTCGGCATCGTCCAACTGTTTCAGGGGCCAAACCCCCTGAACCGAATTGATGACCCAGGCTGCGTCGGCCTCCATCAACGCCTCGATCCCCACTCCGCGCGTGCGGATCGACAAGCGCTCGCGTAACGCCGCCAACAGCGTGCCTTCCACGCCACATGCAGCCAGGTCGGGAGTCTCGAGAATGCCGTGCCGCCTCCAGACCAGGTTCATGCTGGTCGCCTCGACGAGACGATCGTGCTGATCGCACAACACCCCTTCGGCAACATCGGGATCGCGCCACTCACGACGCGCCATGACGTTCTCGAGACGGTTGAGATGCTTGATGCCCGCCAATAAAGGCTGGTGACCCAAGCGCAGCCGACATAGGCGAACGCGTACGCCATCGCGCCAATACGTGGACTGCGGCATGAAAGGCATGAATCGCCAACGCAGGCGCGGCACGGGCGATTCAGGAGATGCGTACCCACGACCACCGCTGCCACGGGTCACGAGCAACTTGAGCACGCACAACCCGGCCCCCGCCTGCCCTGGCAAGCTCGCCAAGGTCTGCGTATCCGGCAATGGGATTTCCAATCTCTCGGCACCGCGTGCCAACCGCCGTAGATGCGCGTCCCACAATAAAGGCTGCCCATCACGCACGAGGACGGTCTCAAAGAGACCGTCCCCATAAGCGAAGCCGCGATCGTCGAACGGCACTGCGTCGTCGGTCATGACGCCTAAACGCGACCGAAGATCAGTGACCCATTGGTACCGCCGAAACCGAAGGAGTTCGATAGGCTGTACACCACCGACTTCTCACGCGCCTCGTTGGGCACGTAATCGAGCGTGCATCCCTCGTCGGGGTCTTCGAGGTTGATGGTCGGCGGCACCACGCTATCGCGAATGGCAAGCACGCTGAATATCGCCTCGACAGCGCCGGCGGCTCCCAGCAGATGACCGATCATCGACTTCGTGGAACTAACCGCTACGGACTTGGCCGCTTCGCCCATGACGCGCTCCACGGCCTGGCTCTCAGCGACATCGCCCGCTTGGGTCGAGGTCCCGTGTGCATTGATGTAATCCAACTGACCGGCATCGATAGCGGCGTCCTTGACGGCATTGCGCATCGCCATTTCCGCCCCACTGCCATTGGGTGCGGTCATATGGTAAGCATCGTCGCTCATGCCAAAGCCCAACAGCTCAGCATAGATGGGCGCGCCACGCTGTTTGGCATGCTCGTACTCCTCGAGCACCAGTACCCCGGCGCCATCGGAGAGTACGAAGCCATCTCGTTCTCGATCCCAAGGGCGGCTTGCTGCGGCAGGATCATCATTACGCGTAGACAACGCACGCGCCGACGAGAAACCACCCAGCCCCAACGGCGTGGTGGCCATTTCGGCTCCCCCACAGACCATGGCATCTGCATCGCCATAGGCGATGGTGCGGGCCGCGTAGCCAATATTGTGCGTCCCCGTGGTACAAGCCGTGGTAATGGCGATATTGGGGCCGCGAAAGCCATGCTGGATCGCCAGATTGCCGGAGATCATATTGATGATCGACCCGGGGACGAAAAACGGCGAGATCTTGCGCGGGCCACCGCGATTCAAGGCATTGTGGTTATGCTCGATCATCGGCAACCCCCCGATGCCCGAACCGATCGCCACACCGATGCGATCCGCGTTGTCTTCGTCGCTCTCCAGTCCGGCATCGGCGATGGCCTGACCCGCCGCCGCGATGCCGTACTGAATGAACAGATCCATCTTGCGCGCTTCCTTGGGATTCAGGTAAGGACTGATGTCGAAGTCCTTCACCGAACCGCCAAAACGCGTATTGAATCCCGTAGTATCGAAGTGGTCGATCGGTGCGATGCCGCTCTTGCCCGCCAGGATGTTGTCCCAGCTTTCCTTGACACTGTTACCGACCGGGGTGACCAGGCCCAATCCGGTTACCACGACCCTTTTACGAGGCATCAGCTCTCCTCCAGACTTGCGAGTTGGCACGGCAATGCCGTGTTTGGCGCGCATTATACCCGAAACACCGACGGGATGGAGACCGCACGCATGCACAAACGACGAAGGCCGCCCTGATGACAGAGCGGCCTTCGCGAGTCGATGTCGAACCGGGCAACCCGGTACCGCTCTACTTACTGATGAGCGACGACGTAATCGATCGCTTCCTGAACGGTCGTGATCTTCTCGGCTTCTTCGTCGGGAATCTCGGTGTCGAATTCTTCTTCGAGCGCCATCACCAGCTCGACAGTGTCCAGCGAGTCGGCGCCGAGATCCTCGGTGAAGGAAGACGTGTTCTGGATGTCTTCTTCCTTGACGTTCAGGCGCTCAGCCACAACCTTCTTCACGCGCTCTTCGATGGTGCTCATTCTCTTGTTACTCCTAGTGGTACGAATCCGCTAGCTCTGGAAAGCTGCGGCTAGTTTATAGACCGCTCCCAGACGACGCAACAGCGCCTTGGAGAGCGTCAACGCATATTCATGCCGCCGTTGACCTGCAGCGTTTCACCGGTAATGTAGCCGGCATTGTCGCTGGTGAGAAAGCCCACGGCAGCGGCAATTTCCTCGGGAGCGCCCAGACGCGACAGCGGAATCTGTCCCAATAACGCTTCGTGCTGGGCCTCGGGTAGTGCCTGCGTCATGTCGGTAGCGATGAAACCCGGCGCAACACTATTGACGGTAATGCCACGCGAGGCGACCTCACGCGCCAGAGAGCGCGAGAACCCTTCCATGCCGGCTTTGGCCGCCGCATAGTTGGTCTGCCCCAGGTTGCCCATGCTGGCGACTACCGAACTGATACTGACGATACGCCCGAAGCGTGCCTTGGTCATGCCGCGCACGCACGCCTTGGTGACGCGATAAAGCGACTTGAGATTGGTATCGAGCACCGCATCCCACTCGTCTTCTTTCATGCGCATCAATAAATTGTCACGCGTAATGCCAGCATTGTTGACCAGTATGGTCGGTGTACCGAACTCGTCGCCAATCGATTTGATCAGGCTCTCGACGCTGGCCTGGTCGGTGACGTCGAGCACACGACCAGCACCTTCCACATCATGCGCCTTTAGATCGGCATCGATCTTATCGGCGCCGGCTTGGCTGGTTGCAGTGCCGATCACCACACGTCCTTGACGGCCCAGCTCACGGGCTATCGCCTGCCCAATGCCGCGACTTGCACCAGTAACTAGGGCTATCCTGCGTTCGCTTGTCATCGAGTTTCCCGCATTCATGGCTAAGACTACCCCTCTTCGCTACGCGCCAATTCCAGCGCACTCTCAAGCGATTCGGGGTCGTTGACGGCAAGCCCTTTGGCTTGGCGTTGAATTCGCTTATTGAGCCCGGTCAAAACCTTGCCCGGCCCACACTCGACAAAGACCCGTGCGCCACGTTCATACATGGCGTTGACGCAATCCGTCCAACGTACCGGCCGATAAAGCTGCTCGACGAGACGCTGGCTGAGCGTTTGAACGTCCTCATGCGCGAGCGCATCGACATTCTGGACCACCGTATAGCGTGGCGTTCTAAGGTCGAGCCGGTCGATTTCCGCCGCGAGGCGCTCGGCAGCCGGCTGCATCAAGTTGCAATGCGAGGGCACCGATACCGGTAGCGGCAAGGCCCGCTTGGCCCCGGCTTCCTGACACAAAACAATGGCCCGTTCAACGGCGGTTTTATTGCCCGCAATCACGACCTGCCCCGGGGCATTATAGTTGACCGCCGCGACCACTTCACCTTGCGCCGCTTCACGACACGCCGTCTCGACCGTCGCGTCATCGAGACCCAGCACCGCAGCCATCGCACCACGGCCTTCCGGTACTGCTGCCTGCATCGCCTCACCGCGCAGACGCACTAGACGCACGCCTTCCGCGAAGCTGATGACGCCGGCACATACCATGGCGCTGTATTCACCCAGGCTATGGCCCGCCATCACCAGAGGTCGCGGCCCCTCGAGCTCTTGCCAAACGCGCCAGATCGCGACACTAGAGGTCAGCAGTGCAGGTTGCGTGCAAGCGGTGGCGTTCAAGGCACTCTCAGGGCCTTCTTGTACGACTTTCCAGAGGTCGTAACCTAACGCACCGGACGCCTCGTCGAACGTGGTCCGCACGACGCTATAACGCTCGGCCAGCTCCCTCAGCATGCCGACCTGCTGGGAGCCCTGCCCTGGAAAGACAAGGGCGAGGGATTGTGTCATGACAGTCACCTTTGAGGATTGGAGTCGTCGGGTTGAGCATCGTTCGCTAACCCACTATCCGCTCGGCCGATATCGGAGTCGACCGAGAGGATAGAAGGCTCAGGACGCACCGCATCCCCCAACTCCCTTGCCAGATGCGAAGGCAAATCCATGTCGACCTCGCGCACCGCGCGTGAAATGGCATAGGCAAAACCTTTGGCATCTGCCCCGCCGTGACTCTTGACGACAATACCCGACAGCCCCAGCAGACTCGCGCCATTATAGCGTACCGGGTCGAGTCGCCGCTTGAGACGCAGTAACGCAGGCCTGGCCATGGCACGCACCACGCGCGTGGTAAAATGCGCTTCGAACGTCTCCTGAAGACGCGCTAGCAACATCGTTGCCAAGCCCTCGCTGGCCTTTAAGACCGCATTGCCTACGAAACCGTCACACACCACGACATCCGCCGCCCCTGAAAAGACACCATCGCCTTCGAGGTAACCGATATACTCGAAACCATAACCATCTCGATGGCACGCCACGCCTTGACGCAGACACTCGTCTGCCTCGCGTACGCTAGGCACGCCTTTGCTGGCTTCGACACCGATATTCAAGAGCGCCACACGCGGCGTCACCGTATCGTCGATCACTCGCGCCATGATCGCGCCCATGCGCGCAAAATCGACCAGATGACGAGCCTGAACACCGACGTTGGCCCCCAGGTCGAGCAGATAACAACGCCCGCCACCCTGGGTCGGTACCGCCGTACTGATGGCAGGCCGTGCAATGCCCTTGACCGTGCCCAACTCACGCCTCGCCAACGCCATCAGTGCCCCGGTATTTCCGGCGCTGACACAGGCGTCCGCCTGACCGTCGCGAACGCTCGCGATGGCACCGAGCATGCTTGTCCCGCTGGCCTCACGCACGGCATTCGCTACCCGCATGGCCTGCGAAATGACACGCGGCGCGTGCTGCAGGACGAGACGGGAACGATGGCCGGAAAGGCGTTTGGGAAGAGACTCTAGCTCGGCTTCCAAGACGTCGCGAGGGCCGTGCATCTGAATCTCGAGATTCGAGTGCATGGCGAGCGCCTGGAGAGAGCCGGTGACGGTGGCGCGGGGACCCAGGTCCCCGCCCATCGCATCGATAGCGATTCGCACGGTCACGTGCGCGTCGACGACGTCTTAAACGTCGAAGACCTTGCGGCCACGATAGAAGCCATCGGACGCCACATGGTGACGACGATGCGTGGTGCCGGTTTCCTTGTCCTGAGACAGGGTCGGGGCGCTCAACGCATCGTGGCTACGACGCATGCCACGCTTGGAACGGCTCTTGCGTACTTTTTGAACTGCCATGGGTTACACTCCAGAGTGTCGACGATGATTCAAAGTTTGCCTTTCAAGTTGCGCAGCATCTCGAAAGGGCTTGTAGAACGCTGCTCCGACACCTCGGCATCAGCGCCGCTTTCCAGCTGATCGCGCGAAACGGCGCAATCCGCTTCGTCATGATAAATCACCTGAGGCAGGCTAAGGATGAGCTCATCCTCAACCACCGGCAGAAGATTCAGCTGCTCGTTTTCCACCAATACCGGCTCATAGTCGCTCGGCAAATCACCCGCCAGACTATCATCGGTGACCAGTCCCAGCAGGAAGTGACTCTCCAGCGTCACCGGCATGGGCTCCAGGCAACGTCTGCAAGGCATCTGCACATGCGCCAGAAGCTGGCCGTCCATGAGACGCCGCCCTTGGGTATCGATATCGAAACTCAGGCGTACCTCGCAGTCGCCCTGCTGCGCGCCGATCTCTTCGCCAAGGCGCGACATCGCATCGAGTGCCGCCAGGCCTTCGAGACGTTCGCGATTGGCAGCGAGCTTATAAGGCTCGACCTGCTTAGGAAGTCGTGTGGTCAACATAGGCGCGCAATAATAGGGACTCACCCCGACGCTGTCAAAACAAGCACACTGTACAGAACCGACGGAGCGCGGCAGACTGCGAATTGACGCGCCATCCCGCCATCGTTTTTCCAGGAGACGCCATGACTCGCCTTGTCCTCGCTTCCGGCTCCCGTTGGCGCCGCCAGCTCCTCGACCGTCTCGAACTGCCTTATGCGTGGGCCGCGCCGGACATCGACGAAACTCCGCACCCCCGCGAATCGCCCCAGGCCCTGGTGCATCGCCTCGCCCTAGGCAAGGCCACGGCGCTCGCCGGCGAGTACCCCGAGCACTTGATCATCGGCTCGGACCAGATCTGCCTGTTCGACGGCGAGATACTCGGCAAGCCCGGCGACATGGCCACCGCCCGCGCTAACCTGCGCCGTTTTTCAGGCCGGCACGTTCGCTTTCTAACCGGCATCGCACTCATCGATACTGCCCACGCGCGCCATTGGGTCGATCATGAACGTTACGACGTGGTATTTCGCGAACTCAGCGATACCCAGATCGAGCGTTACGTCGAAAAAGAGCGCCCATTGGACAGCGCCGGCAGTTTTCGCATGGAAGGGCTGGGCATCACACTCTTCGAACGCCTCGAGGGGCGAGACCCCAACACCCTGATCGGCCTGCCGCTGATACGTCTGTGTGAAATGCTGCGCGAGGCCGGTCTCGACCCGCTAGGGTGACACCGGCCAAGCGTCGTCATTGCACCTGATAGCGCACGGGCGACGCGTTGCTAGAGATCCCAGCCCACTCGGCCGCGACACGCCCCAGTTGGCGTGACAAACGACTCAAGGGGTCGAGCGCCGGCGTATAATCGTGCAGCCGTACATCATCGAAGCGTTCCCGAGATAATCCATCGAGACTCTCCAAGCCGTCGATCAGCCCCAAGTCGAGCGCTTGCTCCCCGGTCCAGACCAGGCCGGAAAAGAGCCTAGGATCGTCGGCCAAACGTGCGCCGCGCCCGTCCTTGACGTCTTCGATGAATTGACGGTGAGTGGTGTCCAACACGTCTTGCCAGAAATCTCGCTGCTCATCGCGCATCGGGGAGAAGGGATCGAGAAATGCCTTGTTGTCGCCGGCGGTAAAGACCCGGCGCTCGATTCCCAGCTTATCGATGGCCTCCTGCATCCCGAAGCCGGAATAAATGACGCCGATGGAGCCCACCAGGCTCGCCGGGGCGGCATAGATATCGTCCGCCGCCGACGCTATGTAATAGGCACCGCTAGCGCCGATATCCTCGATCACTGCCACGACCGGCTTGTCGCCTTTTTTCGTCAAACGGCGCACTTCATCATATACGCGCTGTGATTGCACTGGGCTGCCACCGGGGCTATTGATATGCAGCACCACCGCCCGTGACGACGGCGCTTTCCATGCGGCACGCAGCCCTTCGATGATGCGCTCGGCACTGGCCTCCCCATCGGCATCGATGACACCGTCGACCTCGACGACGCCCAGATGGGGTGCACCGACACCACCGGCCATGTCGCGATCGGTGAAGAATAACGCATACGCTGTCATCGCTAGCGACGACGCAATCAGCAGCACGACCACTAGACGAAAGAATAGCTTCCAGCGCCGTGAACGCCGCTGCTCGACGAGCACGCCGTCGATCCAGCGGTCGAGCATGCGCTGTTCGCGCAGGCGCCGCAGCTCACGCAAGCGCTCGGGGTCGCTTATCGCCTCTTCGTCAGACTCGTCGGCCTGGTTGCGTTCGCGCGACGCGCGCCCGACCGCGGGGCCCTGCGTCCAAGCGTCCTCGCGTTTATCGTCACTCATGAGATTTCGCTCCGACGCCCGATGCACTGTCCTGCATCGGGTACATCATCGTGGTGATCCACATACAACCAATCCATCAGCGCCGTGAACGTATCGGCCATCAACACAGGTTCGCTACGCGCCAGGCGCTCGCGGGCATGAACGCCATAGGTCACCGCCACGCGGTCCATACCCAATGCCCGTGCCATTTCCATGTCGTATTCGGTATCCCCGACCATCAACGCCTCCTCCGGCGCCAAGTCCGTCTCGGCCAGCAATTCCTCCAGCATGCGAGGGTGCGGCTTGGACAACGTTTCATCGGCCGTACGGCTAGCGTGGAACCATTCACCACTGCCTGTGCTCGTGAAAATGCGATCCAGACCACGGCGGCTTTTGCCGGTCGCCACTGCCAATCGCAGGTTCGACTCGCCGCGTAGGCGTGTCATTCCGGATGCCACCCCATCAAAGAAGCGCATCGGCTCCCGCTCGGCAGCAACGAAGTGTGCCGCGTAGCGCTCGCGCAAACGCTCACGCTGCTCCGCAGCCATCCCCGGGCACAGCTTGGCAATGGCCTCCGGCAACCCCAGCCCAATAATGTCACGTACCGCCTCATCCGACAGCGGCGCCCAGCCAATATCCTCCGCGGCTGCTTGCATGCAGGCGACGATCCGCGCTGCGGAATCCATCAAGGTGCCATCCCAGTCGAAGATCACTAAACGATAGCGCAAACCACTTTCCCCTCATCGGCGTTATTCGATGCCGCACTCTCGCGACTCATGAGCCAATCAATTGGCACGGCGCGCTCTCGCCAGCACCGCTTCGAGCGTTTCTCCCAGCGGCGCCTTGACATGCACCGGGCGACCGCTCGAGGGCTCGGGAAAGGTCAAGGCATGAGAATGCAGGAACAAGCGATCGAGCTTCAACTCACGCGCCAAACGGGCGCCCTCGCGGGTTCCGTACTTGTCGTCACCTAACAATGCATGCCCGGCATGCTCGGCATGCACACGAATCTGGTGGGTGCGGCCGGTCACCGGCTCGGCCTCGATCAACGTGACACGCGAGAACGCCTCGCGCACGGCAAAGCGCGTGCGCGACACTTTGCCCTGGTTATCGACACGCACTCGCCGCTCGCCGTTGCCCGCATTGAAGCGATCGAGCCGCGCGCTGATGAACTCGCGCCGCGCCGGCCAGCGCCCTTGCACAAGGGCTAGGTACTGCTTATCCATCTGATGTGCCTTGAGCGCCTGATTCAAGGTCACCAACGCCTCGCGCGATTTGGCCAGCAACAGACAACCCGAGGTATCACGATCCAAACGATGCACCAGTTCCAAGAAATCGAGATCGTCACGGACCTGGCGCAGCGCCTCGATCAACCCGATCTTCACGCCACTGCCACCATGCACGGCGAGCCCGGCCGGCTTGTTGAGCACCAACCAATCGGGGCCCTCGACCAACACACTGCCTGCCAGTAGATTACGCAGCCCGTCACTGACTTCGCGCACGGCTTCTTCGGGCGCCAGACGTAAAGGCGGTATGCGCACCATGTCGCCCAGCACCAGCCGGTAGTCCGCCTTGACTCGCTTCTTGTTGACGCGGATCTCACCTTTGCGCACGATGCGATAAATCAAGGATTTGGGCGCCCCCTTGAGCCGCGTACGCAAGAAATTGTCGATACGTTGCCCGACCTGCCCTTCGCTTATCTCCACCCACTGTACGTCTCGGCCTTCGGCCATGCGCACCCTCTCCTTTACGAATCCCCACCGAATTGTCGCCACTTGACGCCGGCCAACATTCTACCGCAGCGAGACCGACTTGACGCCAATTGCTGCGTTATCGCTTTACTGTTATATTCGAGGCTCGTTCAAATGGGTATCAAGCGCCCGTCAGTTGCGCCTGCTTTGCAGACACGCAGGCCCGAACGAAGAACATGACATCCCCGCTGGCGACGACATCATCGCCGCACTAGGGGAAGAGAACGTTTGGAACGCCATGCCCGCCAGGGGCGCACGATATTTTCGGCGCCACCACACGGGGTGACATAAACACCGTGCCGGGGCCGGCGTCGCCGAATCGACTTATTGCTAGCTGTCTGGCGGATGACCGCAGGGCCGGACGGGCACACTCCCGCCGGGACACGTCCTGCCTCCGTCGCGTACTCAACATGCTCTTACAGTGTTCAGGGATGTATACGACAGGATCGATACAAACGGGATAACGAAGTTGAACACCCTTCGAAGCGCTGGCGGGCCCCCTCGTCCACCGCATTCGGCGGCCATCATCACGCGCATCGCCCCCGTTGGGCGATGACGACCGTTGGTATGCCTGTCTTGTCGCCCACGGCCCTCTGGGTCGCCAAGACATCGTCACGACATGCACTGAGCACAAGCATGCAAGCAAACGATTCGACGCGCCGTTGCCACGCCTTGTCGTTAGACCGGCACGCCTAGTCAGTGAGACTTGCATGAAACGAATGCTCATCAATGCGACACAGCCCGAAGAGCTGCGCGTCGCACTCGTCGATGGACAACGCCTGTACGACCTCGACATCGAATCCGGTGCCCGGGAACAGAAAAAAGCCAATATCTACCGTGGCCGCATCACGCGTATCGAGCCCAGCCTCGAAGCCGCCTTCGTCGATTTCGGTGCCGAACGCCACGGTTTTCTCCCGCTCAAGGAAATTTCGCGGGAATACTTCACCAAAGAGCCTTCCGGACGCCCCAACATCAAGGAAGTCCTCAAGGAAGGTCAGGAAGTCATCGTCCAGGTCGACAAGGAAGAACGCGGCAACAAAGGCGCCGCGCTGACCACCTTCATCAGCCTGGCCGGGCGCTTCCTCGTTCTGATGCCCAACAATCCCCGTGCCGGCGGCATCTCACGCCGCATCGAGGGCGAAGACCGTGCGCAACTCAAAGACGCCATGGGCCAACTCACCGTTCCCGACAAGATGGGTGTCATCGTGCGCACCGCCGGGATCGGACGCTCTCCCGAGGAACTCCAGTGGGACATGGACTACCTCGTACAGGTATGGGAAGCGATTACCGAGGAAGCCGGCAAGCGTAGCGCGCCCTTCCTCATCTACCGTGAGTCCAACGTCATCATTCGCGCCATGCGCGATTACCTGCGCCATGATATCGGCGAAGTCTTGATCGACAGTCCCGAGGTGCATGAAGAGGCCCTGCATTTCATCCGCCAGGTCATGCCCTCCTATCAGAACAAGATCAAGCTCTACGCCGACGACGTGCCGCTGTTCTCGCGCTTCCAAATCGAGTCGCAGATCGAGACCGCCTACCAGCGCGAGGTCAAGCTCCCGTCGGGCGGCGCCGTGGTCATCGACCACACAGAGGCCCTGGTGTCCATCGACATCAACTCGGCACGCGCCACACGCGGCAGCGACATCGAGGAAACTGCGCTACAGACCAATCTCGAAGCCGCCGACGAAATCGCACGGCAGTTGCGGCTTCGCGACATCGGCGGCCTGGTGGTCATCGACTTCATCGATATGACGCCAGCCAAGAATCAGCGCGAAGTGGAAAACCGTGTACGCGATGCACTCAAGCTCGACCGCGCCCGCGTGCAGATCGGACGCATCTCGCGTTTCGGCCTGATGGAAATGTCGCGTCAGCGCCTGCGACCCTCGCTCGGCGAAACCAGTGGTGTGGTCTGCCCGCGTTGCAACGGTCAAGGCACCATCCGCGATGTACGCTCCATCTCGCTGTCCATCATGCGCCTCATCGAAGAAGAGGCCATGAAGGAGCGCAGCTCACAGATTCGCGCGGTTCTTCCGGTGCCAGTGGCGACCTATCTACTCAACGAAAAGCGCAGCGTGCTCAACGACATCGAGCAGCGACAAGGCGTCCAGGTCGTCCTCTTACCCAATCCCGACATGGATACGCCGCATTACGACATGCAGCGTCTGCGCGACGATCAAGTCAATGAAGAGGACGGCCAGCGTTCGAGCTTCGAACTGGCCACCGAAACCGAGCTGACGCAGGAACCCGACCCGGCACTCGAAAAGCCAGTGCAGCGCGCGGAAGCAGCGGTCAAGAGCATCGCGCACAACGCCCCGGCTCCCACCTCGCTGCAGACCGATACCGACCCCCAAGGCAAGTCGAGCGCAGAGAACTCTAAGCCGAACTCCGGCATGACGCCTGCAACAGCCCCCGAAGGTGGGCTTTTCTCTCGCATGGTGAAAGGCCTCGGCAAACTGCTCAATGGCGATGATAGCGCCGACTCGTCACAGGGCGCCTCGTCACAGAGTGCCGCTTCCGGCGCCGAGTCGCCCAAGCGCGCGGCCAGCAAGTCTTCGACGGACTCCTCGCAACAGCGTAACCGTAACGGTAACGGCCAAGCGGGACGATCGGGGGACAAGAAGCCTGCCAACAAACAGCAGCGCCAAACGTCGCGTGACAACGATGATACGCGCCGCGATACAGCGTCCAGCAATAGCAATAACGCTGGTAACAACGCCCGCAACGGCAATAATAACCGCCGGCGCCGCAATGGCGAGGAGTCACAAGAGCGCCAAGCATCGCGTAACGAAAGCCGTCGCGAAGAGAACAACAACGCGCAGTCCAACCGCAACTCAAAGCCTTCGCGTGGCTCCGGCAAGTCGAACAATGCCGAACGTAGCGGTAGCGACAACGCCAGTAACGGCGACAACTCGAAGCCGGACACTCGTAACGACGGTCGCAACGAAGCGCGTAACGCCGGCAAATCCAACAAACCCCGCGCGGAAAACAAGGATACCAAGGCCAATAAGCCCAAGTCGGAGTCTGCCTCACAAGCGACGTCCGAGGACAAGGCCTCGGCCTCTCCAGCGCAAGGCGAAACGCCAAAGGCAGATAGCAAGCCAAAGCGCACGCGCAATAATCCGCGTAAGCGCAGCCGCAAGCATGCCGTGAATCCGCAATCGGTGGCCGAGCAGGAAAAGCTACAAGCTCAGCAGCAAGAAGCGGCAAGCGAACCGGCACAAGACGCCCAGGGCGAAACCTCCAGTCCTGCGCCCTCGGCTGCGGAGCCCGCAGAAGGCAAAGCGAGCACGAAGCCGAGCGAGACGGTCTCGTCCGCCACAACCGACGCGACGTCCGAGGCGACGACATCGCCCAGCGAGACGCAGCCGCGCACGGATTCGGATGCTAGCGCTCAAGCGGACGAATCCCGCAAGAATGCGGCAGCGCCATCGCGCCCGACCGAAGCACCGGCGGAAGGCAGCACTACCGAGGCGACGCAGACGCCTGCAGCGGATAGCGCCGAGCGTACCGCCGCCCAGGCGACGTCGAAAGATGCTCCCGCTGATGACGCTTCACAAACGTCCGCTGATGGCTCTTCACAAGCGCCCGCTGACGACTCTCCGGCACAGGCACCGACGCAAGCCGCTCCTGAGGATGCCGACGAGACCGTTGAAGCAGCCCCCAAGGAGACAGCCTCCAAAAAGGAAAGTGGCACAGCTTCTCCGGCCGAGAAGCACGCCCCGCAGGCTAGCGACGCGCCGGTCGCAAACGAGAAACCCGAACCGTCTACGCCCACCGAGCCCCTTGCGGCTCAGGCGAGCGATGACAAGCCGGCCAACGATGACGTGACGCCGTCCTCGCAGACAGAAGACGATAACGTCGCAGTCACCGATACGACCGACGCGACAACGCCCAAGGACAGCGCCGAAGCGCAGGTCAGCTCGGCTTCGACCCCGACGCCCACACCGGCGCCCGAGGTTGAAACGCCGGCTGCGACCGACGCACCGGCCAGCACCGAGGAAACACCTGCGACGCCGGCCGAGTCCCCGGCACCGACGACCACACCGCGTGCCGAAGAAACATCCGCTCCGGCAGCCACCACTACGGTAGCGTCCCAAGCGCCTCAGGAAACGGCCACGCCGCGTCCGCGTCGTCGTGCCCACAACGACCCACGCGAACAGCGTCATCGTCTCCAGGAAAATCTCTTCCGCGGCGACGACAACGCCTAAGCCCCAAGGCGGCCGACTCGGCCGCCTTCCAGACATAAAAAAACGCCTGAAGGAGCGATCCTTCAGGCGTTTTTTTATGGTCGGCTCTCCGTGGGCGAGCGCAGGCGGACCCAGCTACCCCATCAGGCGCGGCTCTCGCTCCAGCATTACCTCGAATACCTGATGGACTGTATCGCGAATATGGTCGGCCAGTGCCAACAGTTCCTGCCTGTCGCCACCACCGAAGTGCACCAGCACCAAGGCCTGGCGTTCATGCACGCCAAAGGCGCCCCAGCGCATTCCTTTGAAGCCACAGCGTTCGATCAACCAGCCCGCGGCCAGCTTGACGCTTCCATCCGGTTGCGGGAAATGCGGCATCGCAGGATATTCCCGAAGAAGACGCTCGGCGTGGGTTACCTCGAGCACGGGATTGGTAAAGAAGCTGCCGGCGTTCCCCAGCACGGCGGGATCGGGCAGTTTCTCACGCCTTGTGGCACACACGGCATCAAAGATCTCTTGCACCTTGGGATGCACCGAGACACGCTTGGCAAGATCGCCGTAGCCCAAACGAGGCGAAGGACTACGCGACAACCTCAGCACGACCTGTGTTACCACGACACGCCCCGCCAAGGCGCGTTTGAATATACTGTCGCGGTAGGCGAATTCACAATCATCGCGAGAGAAAACGGCATCGCGGCCATCATCGCAGTACATGACATGGACCGAATCCAGCACGTCGGCAAGCTCGACGCCGTAGGCGCCGATATTCTGGATCGGTGCAGCGCCGACATGGCCTGGAATCAACGCCAGGTTTTCGATGCCCCACCAGCCGCGTTCAACGCATGCCTCGACGAGATCATGCCAGACCAACCCTGCCTGCGCGTAGACGAGAATTGTCTGGTCGTCGCTTTCTTCCCACCACCAATCGTCACACGCCACCTGCAAGGTTACCCCCGAGAGACGCGGCGCCAAGATCAGATTGCTGGCACCGCCCACGATGTTGAGCGGCGCCGTATCATTCGCTGCCATGACCAGCGCGTTGCGTATCTCGTCGTGCGAGGTGGCCACGATGAAACGCTCCGCCCGACAGGGCAATCCTAGCGTGTTATCGAGTGTCGCGGCCTTAGCGAGCGCCATCGCCAGGCTCCGAATGCTGCACTTCAAGGCGTTGACGACAGGTTTCGATCAGGCCGCCGGCAGCCTGCTCGATCAAGGCGAACACATTGGCAAAACCATCCCCCGCCCCATAATACGGGTCCGGCACCGAGCGTCCTGTGGGCCCTGCAAAATCCAGCAGCAGACCGAGATGCGCCTGACAGTCGGCAGGCGCCATACGCCGCATATGAGCTAGGTTATCCGCATCCATGGCCAGCAGATAATCAAACGCATGGAAGTCATCGACACGGAGCTGGCGTGCGCATAGTGAGGCAATGTCGATACCTCGCGCTCGCGCTTCCTCCTGGGCTCGTGGGTCGGGCGCTTCGCCCACATGCCAGCGCCCGGTGCCGCAGGAATCGAGCGTCACGGCCTCCGCAAGGCCTGCCGCCTGCAAGCGCGCCCTGACGATACCTTCCGCAGTCGGCGAACGGCATATATTGCCCAGACACACGAAGAGAATACGGATCATGCCGCACCCTCCTCCTCGGCGATCAGGCGGCGCACCCGCTCGAGATCCTCCTGAGTGTCGACCCCCGCCGGATGGGCTTCGCAGGCCAGAGCCACCTGAATACGATGCCCATAATGCATGGCGCGCAATTGCTCGAGCTGCTCCAGTTGCTCGATCGGCGACGGCAACCAATCGACATACTCGGCCAGGAAACCGGCACGATACGCATAGAGTCCGATATGGCGTAGCCAAGCATCGGTTTCGAGATGATCGGGACGCTGAGCGAAGCTCTCTCGGTCCCAGGGCACCGGCGCCCGAGAGAAATAAAGGGCGCGCCCATATAGGTCGCGCACCACCTTGACCACGTTAGGATTGAACAAGGTCTCGACGTCACCGATAGGCTCCGCCAGCGTAGCAATCGAGGCACTCGCATCGTCGGCAAGACGCCGTGCCACCTGATCGATCAGCGACGCGGGAATGAACGGCTCATCACCTTGCACATTGACCACGATGGTCTCGGCATCCAAACCTAGACGTGCCGCCACTTCGGCGAGGCGATCGGTCCCGGAGGGGTGCTCGCGCTCGGTCAGCATGACCTCGGCCTCATAGGGGCGCATGGCCGTCTCGATACGCACATCATCGGTGGCCACTACCACACGCGTAGCCCCGCTTTGGCAGGCGCGTCGCCATACGCGCGCGATCATGGGCTCGCCGTTGATCTCCAACAAGGGTTTGCCCGGTAGCCGCGACGAGCCATAGCGCGCCGGTATCACCACGACCACATCATTCATTTCGCGTCATCCCGTGCCTCTCCGGCACCGCTACGGGTCTTGGCCAGCTTCTCGTCAGCGTCCATGTGACGCGCTCGTTCTGCCAGCATCACCGGGATTTCATCTTCCACGGGATATGCCAGGCCATCGAAGTAACACTTGAGTTCACCGCGTTCGCGGTCGTACTTGAGCTTGCCCTGGCAGTGTGGGCACACCAGCATTGCCAGCATTTGCTTATCCATGGTTCACCTCTCGGTCAGCGCCGCCAAGCGGCCTTCTAGCCAGGTCATAAGCGCCGGATCGGGATGCGCTTCGACATCCAACACCCAGCACCGTTCATGCGCGAAAGAACGACACTTGACCGCATCCTTGGCCGTCATGACCACCGGACGATTGTCGGAAAATTGCAGGTCGGCAGCATCGAAACGGTGGTGATCGGCCAACGGGCAAGGATCGAATTCGACGTTCAGTCCCGCCAGTGTCTCGAAGAAACGCGTTGGATGGCCGATCCCTGCCAGGGCATGCACGCGTCCATTGAACGGCCGCCCTTCGATGGGGTAGCAGACGTCATCGATCAGATGCCGCCAACGCGACGGCGTCAGATGCATGCTGTAGTGAGGCACCGGCAAGTCTTGCTGCAAGGGGCCGTTGCCGATGACTGCATCCACCTCATCCAATCGAGAAAGGGGTTCGCGTAGAGGCCCCGCGGGCAGACAGCGACCATTGCCGAAGCCGCGCACGCCATCCACCACCACGAGCTCGATATCTCGCCCCATGGCCAGATGCTGTAGCCCATCATCGGATAGCAGGATATCGCAGCCGGCCGCGACCAACTTACGCGCGGCACGTGGGCGGTCGGGGTCCACCGCGACGGGAAGTCCTGTCTGGGCCGCCAGCATGACCGGCTCGTCGCCTGCTTCTGCCGGAGAGGTTTCCGGCGTCACGTACAGCGGATAACGACGTGCATGGCCGCCATAGCCACGCGAGACGATGCCTGGATGCCAACCACGTTCGGCGAGCCAGCGCGCCATCCATGCCACAAGGGGCGACTTGCCGGTTCCTCCCACGGAAAGATTGCCGATCACGATCAACGGCACCGGAGGTGCCCAGACCGTCTTCGTGCCGCGCTGGTAGGCCCTGCGTCGCGCCCCCATGGCCGAAGCATACAGCCCCGCCAAAGGACGCAACGGCATGAGCCAGGCCGCGTCACGGTACCAGGCATCCTGCAAGCGACTCACTCGGCCTCCTGGAATTGCAGTTGGTGAAGCGCGGCATAGGCGCCATCCTGCGCCAGCAGTTCGGTATGCGTGCCGCTTTCGATGATCTCGCCCTGTTCCATGACCAGAATACGGTCGGCACGCTCGATGGTCGATAAGCGGTGGGCAATGACAAAGGTCGTGCGCCCACGGCACACCGTTTCCAACGCTTGCTGAATATAACGCTCGGACTCGGTATCCAGCGCCGAAGTGGCCTCGTCGAGCACCAGCACAGGAGCATCTTTGAAAATCGCTCGCGCAATGGCCAAGCGTTGCCGCTGACCACCGGACAGCATCACGCCGTTATCGCCAACGACGGTTTCGTAGCCATTGGGCAAACGCTCGATGAACTCATGTGCGTAGGCGGCGCGCGCAGCGCGCTCGACGGCTTCCCGGTCAGAATCGGGGTGTCCGTACGCAATATTGGCACCGATGGTGGTGTTAAAAAGCGTCACCTGCTGGGAGACCAGCGCGATGCGCTGACGCAGCGGTGATAGCGAATAAGTCTGGATGTCCACGTCATCCAGCGTCACCCGCCCCTCGGTGGGACGATAAAAACGTGGCAGCAAGCTCACCATGGTCGACTTGCCACTGCCGGAACGCCCTACGATGGCGACCATCTCCCCGGCGGGGATATCCAGGTCGATGCCCTTGAGCACCTCGGCCTGGTCCTCGCCATAACGAAAGCGCACGCCCTCGAAACGTACACGCCCGTCGATGCGCGTCGGCACATAAGTGCCCTCGTCTACTTCGGGTGGTTGCTCAAGTAGGCCGAACAGCTCTTGCGAGGCCGATAACCCCTTCTGGATCGTGCTATTGACCTCGGTGAGCTGCCGCACCGGCTTGGCCATCAACGACGCAGCGGTGATAAAGGCCACGAACTCACCCGGCGTCATCGAAGCCATCAAGGCCGGCGACATCGCCAGCCATACCAATCCCGCCAACGAAAGCGCCACCAATAACTGGATGACCGGCGTGCTGACGGCCTTGGTCAACGCCACCTTCATACTCTGTTCGCGGTTGTAATCACTGGCCTCAGCGAAACGCGCCTTTTCATAGCCTTCGGCACCGTGAGTACGCACCACGCGATAACCCGATAACGCCTCGGAAGCGACATGGGTGACATCGCCCATTGAATTCTGAATGCGCCGCGACAAACGCCGGAAGCGCTTGCTAGTGTAACTGACCACAAGGCCAATCAACGGTGTAACGGCCAAGAAGATCAGCGTCAGCATCCAGTTGGTCCAGAGCAGATAACTGACCAGGCCGATCACGAACAGGCCTTCACGCAGAATGATGGTGATCGCGTTGGTCGCCGCGCCGGTCACCTGTTCGACATGGTAAGTGACGCGCGAAAGAAGATGGCCGCTCGAGTGCATGTCGAAAAAACGCCCCGGCAGGTTCAACATGTGGTTGAACACTTCGCAGCGCAACGCATGGACCACATTACGGGCTACATCGCTCATGTAGTAGGTGCCCAGGAATGTCCCCACGCCCCGCGCCGCGAACATGCCGATCACGAACAGGGGCAACATCAGGCGAAAGGCCGCATCGGGGTTCTGGATGCCGTCGATCAGGCGTTTCATCATTTCCGCCAAGGCGGTGCTCGAGGCCGCATAGATGGCGTACCCCACCACGGCGGCCATGAACGCCTTCCAATGCGGTTTAACGTATCCCAGCAAGCGACGGTAAAGGGACCAACTGGTAGCGTTTCTCACGGCGTCTCCGCTGGTTGAGAGGCTTGCTCACCCCACTCAAGGGGCAACTGCTGAAGTAGGCAATACGATACATACGTATCAATCGCCGGATTCTACCCCAATGCACGCCCCTTCGACACCGCTGGGCGGGCGCGCCGAATGCATGCGCAGCACCGGTACGCCAAGCGTGAAACGCAATGCGCCGTCGGTGGCAGTATTCCATAAGCAACTGCCAGCGTGGCGAAAACGGCGTACCACTTCGGGATGCGGATGCCCATGCGCATTATCCCGGCCAGCACTGAATATGACGTGCTCCGGCCGAGTGCGGGCGACGAACGCCTGCGAGGAACTGGTACGACTGCCGTGATGCCCTGCGACCAGGACCGTCAATGGGGTTTCTAACCCTGCAAGCAAGCGCCGCTCGATGTCAGTCCCCGCATCCCCCGTGATCAACAAGCGCTGGTCGCCAGCCGTCACCTGCAATACGCACGAACGATCATTGTCGGAGCGCGTCACGTCACTCCCAACGGGTGATAGAAACCGGTAGTCGACGCCATCTCGCCGCCACCCTACACCGCGACGACATGCCCGTGTGGTGACGCCCACGGACATCTCCGGCGGCCCCCACCAGCGCGTGACATGGTGCATCTCCTCAATCGTCTCCACCCCACCTGCATGATCGCGATCGCTATGACTGACGATGATGTCGTCGAAGTGCCGCCCCGGTGGCCACAGCGACTCTGCGGGCGTGAATCCCGAGCCATAGCGCGGTCCGGTATCGAACAGTAAATGCTGCGTCGCACTACGCAGCTCGATCAACTGCCCCTGCCCCACATCGTGCACGATGACGACGACCCGCCCCGTCGCAATACCCGGCGGACGCAGGGTAAACGCCAAGGCGAACAGGCTCACCGAGGCCCACAAGCGTAGAGGTCCCACCAAACCGGGGATCAACCATACCGCGCCCAACGCGGCCAATATCAACGCCAGTGGCCATGTCTCCCATATCGGCGGTGACCACACAGGTAGCCATGCGGCGGCCAGCGTCAATCCCTTCCAAACGCCCTGGGCGAGTCCATCGAATATGCTCCACGGGATCATCGCCAGACTCGGCGACCAAGCCAGCGCCCAGCCCAGCAGGCCCAGCGGCACCATGATGCTGCCGACGAGTGGCACCGCAAGCAAGTTGACCAGCGGTCCCACCGGCGCCAACCGCTCGAAGCCGATCAGCACGGCGGCGGCCATGAACGGCGCCAGCAAGCATTGCGAACGCGCCAATGCCCACAACCATCCCCGCACACCACGCGGCGCGGGACGTCCTTGCCAGGCCGCTATCAGCACGCCCACAGCCAGAAACGATAGCCACAGCCCGGGGCGCCACACCGTTAGAGGATCACTCACCACGATCACCAGCAACGCCAGCCACCAGGCCTGCCAAGGCCCTGGCGCATGACGTCCGCTGGCCACCCACAACCCTAACAAAGCCATCACAGTGGCACGTAGTGCGGGCGGCTCGAACCCCGCCATGCCGGCATATCCCAGCGTCGCAAGTCCTGCTAGCCACCACGGCCAAGTCGCGAGGCGCCAATGCCCTGGTGTCACACCTCGCGCTAGCAGGCGTAGCAACACCAGCGTCACGCTTGCCACCAAGCCGACGTGCAACCCGGATATCACCATCAGGTGCGTGGTGCCGGTCGCGTTGAGCAAGTCCCAGTCGTCTTGTGTCAGACGCTCGCTGGCGCCCAGGGTAAGTGCCGCCAGCCAGCGGGTAGCCAGATCGGACAACGTCTGAGTATCCAGAAATGCCAAGCCGGCATCGCGCATGCTAGGAGGCGCGGTCATCAAACGCTGTGTCACGGACGAATCACGCACATATCCCGTCGCCTGGATGCCCTCGCGCCATAGCCAGGCCGCATAATCGAAGCCGTAATCATTGGCGAAGCCCTGCGGTGGACGCATACGCACACGCCACCGCCAGCGCTCCCCGGTGTGCATCACCGGCGCGTCGTACCAGGACAATCGCACCCGTGAAAGCGCCTCGCATGATGGTAGATCGGTCTCTTGGGGCACGCAGTGTGTGACCGCGACGCGCATGCGTGTCAGTCCTTGACCTTCACTTATCTGCGTCACCCGACCGACGAGCGTGACATCCTGCCGCGATAAGCCCTCCGGCAACGTGCCTACGTGCTGCGCGGTAATCTGCCACGCGCATATCCCCGCTACGACGAGCATCGCAAGCCACCGCCAGCGTTCGCATGCCACAGCCAACAGGACGGCCAGCCCCCACACACAGACACCACCGGCCAGTCCCCACCAACCCCAGACGCTGCCCGCGAGAGCCGCCAGGGCCAGCGGCATCGCCCATCCCAGATTCATTCGCCATCCTTTTCTTAGCTAATGACGATATATCATCGACTGCTGAGCGCCGACGCGCAACGATAGCGAGACCCTAGGGTTGTATGGATAATGAATCGACACTTCGATAGCTCGTGGATCATGCCTCGCCGATTTCTGCAGCGTTACATGCCCCGGCCGGAAACGCTGAAACGCCAACGATCGCTGCGTTTCATGCATCACTTGCTGGGCGACCCGTCCCTATGGATGCTGTCGCGCCGTAGCGTTGGCAATGCGTTCATGGTGGGTCTTTTCGTTGCGCTACTACCGATCCCATTGCAGATGGTCGTCGCCGCCTTCGGCGCTTGGCTGCTGCGCTGCAACCTGCCATTGTCGGTTAGCCTCGTCTGGCTGACCAACCCGCTCACCATGCCGGTGATTTTCTACTTTAATTACCGTGTCGGTGCATGGCTGCTCGACTCACCCGCGCGCCACATGCCCGACAGGCTGTCGACGGCGTGGATTGCCGAGAAAATGGCGGATATCCTGCCTGCCCTGCTAGTGGGCTCGCTCGTGGTGGCGATCATCGTCGGTTTACTTAGCAACCTGATCATTCGACTGATCTGGCGCTGGCAGGTGGCCCGAAGCTGGCAACGCCGCGCACGGCGACGCCGCCAGCGTCAGACGTAACGTCCTCACTCAGTCCGCGCTCAGGCGTCCCTGATCAAGGCGCATCACGCGGTCTTGATGGGCGGCGAGCCCGGTGTCGTGGGTGACGATGATGAAGGCGCAAGCGCTACGCGCGGCAAGGCTATCCATCAGCGCCAGGATATTGCCCGCCGTGGTCTGATCAAGATTACCGGTCGGCTCGTCCATCAGCACCAGGCTGGGATCGGTCACCAAGGCGCGGGCTATCGCCACGCGTTGCCGCTCCCCGCCCGAGAGCTCACCCGGCTTATGCTCGCAACGCTCTTCCATGCCCACGCGGGAAAGAATGTCACGCGCCTTTTCCTGCGCCTCTTGCCGCTTTTGCCCACGAATGAGCAACGGCATGGCGACATTTTCCAACGCAGAAAACTCCGCCAGCAGGTGGTGAAACTGATACACGAAGCCGATATGGCGGTTGCGAAAACCGCCCAATGCGGCTTCCCCCATTTCGGTCAGTGACTGACCGGCAATGCGAACGTGCCCCGCACTCGGACGGTCGAGGCCCCCCAAGAGATTGAGCAATGTGGTTTTGCCGGATCCTGAGCTACCCACTACCGCAACGCGCTCTCCGGCGCGCACTTCCAATTCCAGCGCATCAAGTACGGTGACATCCTGCGGCCCCTCGCGATAAATACGCGTCAAGCCATCGCACTGCAGCATGATCTCATTGCTAGCGAACGTGGGATTGCCATTCGATGCCATCGCGGCTTCCTCATTCATAACGCAATACCTCGGCCGGTTGAATACGCGCCGCACGCCAAGCGGGATACAACGTTGACAGGAATGTCAGCACGAAGGCCGAGCCCGCGATGACGCCCACGTCACCCCACTGAAGTTGCGAGGGCAGATAGCTGATGAAATAGACATTGGGGTCCAGGAACTGAATCCCCGTCAACGCTTCGAACCAGGCAATCAAGTCCGATATCGACAATGCCAGCACCACACCGAGCGCCACCCCCACGACGGTGCCAATGGTCCCGATCGCCATACCCTGGACGATGAAAATACGCATGATAGTGCCTGGCTTGGCGCCGATGGTCCGCAAGATCGCGATGTCGGCGTGTTTATCCGTCACCACCATGACCAGTGTGGAGACGATATTGAATGCCGCTACTGCGACGATCACCATTAATAGCAACCCGATCATGCGTTTTTCCATCTGGATCGCCTGAAACAGATTGCCGTGGGTATAGGTCCAGTCGATCCCCCGATAGCCACTTCCCAGGTCGTTCACGATCGCATTGGTGACCGGCCCCGCCTTGAAGAGATCATCCAGTTCCAGACGCAGCCCCCCGACCGAATCTCCCAGGCGACCTAGCTTCTGCATATCGTTGATGTTGGCATAGGCCAGGTTGGCGTCGAGATCGGCACCTATCTTGAAGATGCCGCTGACGGTGAAACGCTTGAGGCGTGGGAAGACGCCCCCCGGCGTGATCGACGCCTCAGGTACCAACAAGGTCACGCGATCCCCCACGCCCACGCCAAGGTTGCGTGCTAGTAGGTCACCCAACACCACATGCCACTCGCCGGGCGCAAGATCGTCTAACGAGCCTTGCGTCATGTGCTCGTCGATGATCGATACCTTGCTTTCGTAGCTCGGTTCGATCCCGTTGACCATTGCTCCCTGGGTGCGTCCCTCAGAGGAAAACATGCCTTGCTGCTGAACGAACGGCGCCGCGCCAATGACGTGATCACGCTTTTCCAGGCGTTCGGCGAGTGTCTTCCAGTTCGTCATGCCTCCCTGGGCTTCGATCTTGGTATGCGGCACCATACCCAATATGCGTGTCCGCAGTTCATGATCGAAACCGTTCATGACCGACAACACGAGGATCAGCACCGCCACGCCCAGCATCAAGCCCAGCATGGACGTCAGAGATATGAATGAAATGAAATGGTTGCGACGTTTCGCGCGTACATAGCGCAATCCGATAAGAAACGGCAAGCGATCCAGCATCGACATCGATTCCTTGGTATGAGCCGGGCTCATGGTACGTGTTTTTGCATGCTCCTGCATGAGCCAATGACGGGGCGAAACCCCTCCGATGGCATCATCATGGGCAGCGCTTGGTGATATTTGCATCCGTGTCGGCGCAGACTAAAATGCCGCGGCCACCGTCATATCGACATGACGAACGAGGTCCTGCCACGGTGTCGTGCCTCAATCCCTATAGGAGACCGCAATGCTCCCACGCCTGTTCCCCGAATGGCATCCTCAGGACGCCATTCAACTCACTTGGCCCAGTGCCGAAAGCGATTGGGAGCCTCTTCTCGAGCGTATCGAAGCCTCTCTGGAAGCCTTGGTCGTGGCGATCACACGATACCAGCCCGTATTGGTTATCGTCGCCGATGACGCAACACGCCAACGCCTCGATTCACGCTTTTCCCGCTTGGGCATTCATCCAAGGCAATGGCATCTCATTGAAGCGCCGTCGGACGATACCTGGACCCGCGACCACGGGCCAATTTCCATCGAACGCGACGGCCAGATCGTACTGCTCGATTATCGTTTCACAGGCTGGGGTGGCAAGTTCGCCGCCGAACGCGATGATGCGCTAACCGCGACCCTCTCGGATATTGGCATTTACGCTGCCCTGCGGGAGGCGCGCGAAATGGTTCTGGAAGGCGGCGCCATCGACGGCGACGGCGATGGCACATTACTGCTCACCGAAGCCTGCCTGCTCAATCCCAACCGCAACCCACACCTGACGCGTGAAGAGATCGAGGCCGCCTTGCGCGACGACATGGGCATCGAACGTTGCCTGTGGCTCACTCAAGGCTATCTCGAAGGTGACGATACCGATAGCCACATCGACACCCTCGCCCGCTTTTGCGATGCCGAGACCATTGCATATGTGCGCTGCGAAGACCCTGACGACCCGCATTTCTCCGCGTTGGCGCAGATGGAAAGCGAACTCAAGGCCTTTCAGCGCGCCGATGGCGAGCCTTATCGCCTCATCCCCCTGCCTTTACCCCGCGCATGCTATGACGCCGATGACGGCCATCGCCTGCCCGCTACCTATGCCAACTTCCTGATCATCAACGGTGCGGTCCTCGTGCCCACCTATGCCGATGCCGCCGATGGCGTGGCCCTAACGGCACTGGCCAGTGCGTTCCCCGGGCGCGATATCATTCCCATCGACTGTCGCACCGTGATCCGCCAACATGGCAGCCTCCACTGCCTGACCATGCAGCTGCCACGCGGCGCTTTCTTCACCGCACCCACCGCCAAGGCCAATGACCGCGGTGCCAATGACAGCAGTGCCAACGATCGCAGCGCCAATAATAAGGAGTGACGCCATGTCCTCGACGCTCAAGGTAGGACTCGTTCAGCAACAAGCCTGGCCCGACAAGGACCGCAGCCTGCAGGCAAGCGACGCCGGTGTGCGTGAACTGGCAGGGAAAGGCGCCGAGCTGATTCTGCTTCAGGAACTGCATGCCACGCATTACTTCTGCCAGACCGAAGACGACCACCTGTTCGATCTGGCCGAACCGCTCGACGGCCCCAGTGCCCAGCATCTGGCCGACCTGGCCGCCGAGCTCGACATAGTACTCGTCGGCTCGCTTTTCGAGCGCCGCGCCGCCGGGCTCTATCACAACACGGCTGTGGTCTTCGACCGTCAGCGCGGTCGCGTCGGCCACTATCGCAAAATGCATATTCCTGACGATCCCGGGTTCTACGAAAAATTCTACTTCACACCCGGCGATGCCGAAGAAAAGGCCGGGTTCGAGCCCATCGAGACGTCTGTCGGCCGGCTCGGTCTGCTGGTGTGCTGGGATCAGTGGTACCCCGAAGCCGCGCGCCTGATGGCCCTCGCCGGAGCCGATCTCTTACTCTACCCCACCGCCATCGGCTGGCACCCGCCCGACGACAATCCCGAGAAGCAACGGCAAAAGGACGCCTGGACGTTGATGCAGCGCTCACACGGTGTGGCCAATGGTCTACCGGTCATGGTCGCCAATCGCGTAGGCCACGAAGTAGACCCCTCGAATGCGACGTCCGGCATTGACTTCTGGGGCGGTAGTTTCATTTGCGGCCCACAGGGTGAGATATTGGCCCAGGCTGGCGATGACACGACGCATCTACTGGCCGAGCTCGACATGACACGTAGCGAGCAAGTGCGGCGGGCCTGGCCCTACCTGCGTGACCGACGCGTCGATGCTTACGCCGATCTCACCAAGCGTTATCGCGATCGTTGATTAGCGGGCCGCACTGGCCCGCCATCCATGAGCAAGCGCTGCCCATCCCCCACGACCGACGTTGTATGCCAGGCATACTTGCGAAGACGCACCAGGCTTGCCATTATGTGGCCAATAGACTTTAGATAACGGTATAAATATGGAGCGGCAATATCACCTCTTGGCTCGGCTCGAGCATGACTTCGATCATGTCATCGAAACCTGCGAGGCACTCATCGGCCATGTCGAACACATGCCTCCGAAGGGCTGGATACTGGGCGGTATCCCTTTCGATATCGCGTGGCTACGCCATGCACTGCTCGACTTCTGGTATCAAGACGGCCAGGACGGTCGCGCGACGCGCAATTACATCGGCCTGATTGCGGCCGACTCCACATTGCTGGCCTACGTCGCCGACATCAATCACGCCAAGCAAACCTTCGCGGCGACACTGGCCGAGATTCGTCAGGATGCACCGAGCCTGCTCCCCGAAATCAAGGCCGTACTACCCTTTCGCCATCCCACGCTACACGACCATCTACGCGGCCAAGGCTTGGCGCGTCTACACCTCAAGCAATGCTGGCGCCACTTACCCGTGGCGGATGCACCGCTTTCGCGTGTGCGTCTCGCTTGGTATACCAGCGGGCGCTCCATCAAGCGACTGAGCGTGCGAGATGCCGAACGGCGACTTATGGAAATGGATACCGAGAGTCCGCACATTCGCATTCAGCTACGTCACTTGGCGGACATCCCCGATAGCGAGCCATTGGCACAGGTACAAACCCAGGCCCCCGTCATGCGCGCCAATCTGTTCTTTCGCGAAGCGCTCGCGGATGGGCGCATGCGACGTGCCATGAATCTGCCGTTACCTCTCTTCATTCCCAGCGAGGACGGTCGCCTGCCTTCGCACAACACCCCGAAGGCGACACCACCCAGCACGCGCACCCGCGCCCAACGCGCCGACACGAAACTCGAGGACACGCCCTTCCTGCCCAGCCTGAGGGTCTATCGCTACCGATAGTCGCCTCAGAATTCCTGACTACTGGACGGCAACTGCTTGAGAGTAAGCTGACGATGCAAACGGATCACCGGGCGAACCAGTAGTTGCAAACTGCCCAACACGAACAACCAGATACCCGCTTCCTTGATACTTCCTTGATAGAAAAAACAGACACTACCGATCGTGAACCACAGCCCCAGCAAGAGATCGTTCACGGTACTGGCCAATTCATGACGGCGGTGGATGACCAATTCCTCGCGCCCCAGTGTGAACGTCGTTTCGTCGCTATGTTGCTTGTCTTCCCGATACATGAAACCTCCTTGTGCTAATAGGTACCAACGCAATGAGCCGGCACTTGTGCCGGCTCATTGCATGCCGAACCATGCCGGCGAACGCCTAAGGCTCTCGAACTACGAGCCCATGTCGGCTCATATCAGAATATGCGATTCAGGCCGTTTTGCGCGGCAACGCGATATGCCTCGGCCATGGTCGGATAATTGAAGGTGGTATTGATGAAATATTTCAGAGTATTGGCCTCGCCCTTTTGCTGCATGATGGCTTGGCCGATATGTACAATCTCGGAGGCTTGGTCGCCGAAGCAGTGAATGCCCAGAATCTCGAGTGTCTCGCGATGAAAAAGGATCTTGAGCATCCCTACCGTGTCCCCGGTAATCTGCGCACGTGCGGTGTCCTTGAAGAACGCCTGCGCTATCTCGTAGGGCACCTTGGCTTCAGTCAACTCACGCTCGTTCTTGCCCACCGAGCTGATCTCGGGAATCGTGTAGATGCCAGTGGGTATGTCCTCGACGAAGCGGAAGTCTTCTTCCAGGAAGTCATCGCTGGCGCTACGGCCCTGGTCGTAGGCAGCGCTGGCCAGACTCGGCCAACCGATGACATCCCCAACGGCATAGATATGCGGCACCATGGTGCGATAATGCTCATCGACCTGTAGCTGACCGCGCCCATTGGGTTCGAGGCCGATGTTTTCCAGTCCCAATTGATCGGTATTACCGGTACGCCCATTGGCCCACAGAAACGCATCCGCTCGCAGGCGCTTGCCGGACTTGAGCTTGACGATGACCCCGGACTCATCGCCTTCGATGCTTTCGTAGTCTTCGTTATGGCGCACCAATACGCCGTTCTGGCGCAGATGGTAGGAAAGTGCATCGCTGATCTCGTCGTCGAGGAACGACAGCAAACGCTCGCGCATATCGATCAAGTCGACCTTGACGCCGAGCCCGGAAAAGATCGAAGCATACTCGGACCCGATCACCCCGGCCCCGAAGATGATCAAGGTGCGGGGCGTGTGGGAAAGCCCCAGGATGGTGTCCGAACAATAAATGCGTGGATGCCGGAAGTTGATGTCAGCGGGACGATAAGGGCGAGAGCCCGTGGCGATCACGAACTGCTGAGCACACAGCTCCTCGACGCCTTCCTGATTGTCCCGCACGATTAGGGTGTGCTCGTCACGGAAGTTCGCCACGCCGAAGAAAAGATCGATCCGATTGCGCGAATAGAACTGAGTGCGCATCTCGACCTGCTGGTCGATGGTCACCTTGGAACGTTCCAGCACGCGAGGAAAGGAAAACCAACGCGGTTCGCCGATGTCGCGGAACATGCGGTTAGTGTTGAACTGCATGATCTGCTTGACCTGGTGGCGTAGCGCTTTGGACGGGATCGTCCCCCAGTGAGTGCAGTTACCACCCACCGCTTGCTGCTTCTCGACGATGGCCACGCGCTTGCCGTGCTTGGCCGCGTTGATCGCAGCGCTTTCTCCTGCGGGCCCCGAGCCAATCACCACCACATCATAATTGTGAACTGCCATTAGGTTCGCCTGCTCCTCTCGATGCATGAGGAACCGCTGCGATAAGCCTCAACGCAAGACTGGCCACGGCAAGCGGGAATGGCGAGACATGCTGCCTTGAGGGCGCATCTCGGATTTCCCGTGATATCATGTCGGGACACGCCCTCGGGCGCCTTGGACTCAACCAACGATTCCAGCGTCAGTATTGATTGACGAGTGCGCTCAGCGTCGAACGGCGTCGTAGCCGAGGTCGGCACCCCGGTTCTCGTCGCTGGAACGACGTGCACTCTTGCGGCGCTTTTGATTCTCTTCTTCACAGACCTTGTCATTCCCACCGCAGATATCGCATCCCTCCTTGAGACCCAACTGATTGAGCCCCCCGCACGAGCCGGCAATGGGTTTACGACCGAGAATGACGCCGATGGCCATGCCGGCCAACAGCAATAGCATCAATGCGAATACCAAAAGCCATACTGTCATTGCTTTTCCCCTTCGGACGACTCATCCGCAAGATAGGTATGAAACGCCTCGCTGAGTTCTGTCTTGAAACCCTCATTGGTTTTGACGATGAAATACGCCGCAATATCCTCACGGTTAGCCAACGCCATACCTTTTTCTGGCCCCAAGACCTCCAGCGCCGTCGCCAGCCCATCGGCCGTCGCGCTACGCTCGGAGACGACCGTCACCGAAGCGAGATGATGGGTAATTGGGCGACCGGTACGCGGATCGATGGTATGCGAAAAACGCTGACCGTCTTCCTCGTAATAATTGCGGTAATCTCCCGATGTTGCCACCGCCACGTCTTCGAGTTCCAGCACACGCTGTACGCTACGTTCCCGCGAAACCGGTTTTTCCACGGCGATGCGCCAAGGCTGGCCATTAGGCTTTTCACCCCGCGTTCGAATCTCGCCGCCGACCTCCACGAGATAAGACGTTACGCCCAGCGCATCCAGACGAGCCGCCACTTGGTCGACCCCGAATCCCTTGGCGATACCCGAAAGGTCGACATACACCGGCTTGGTCTTGGTTAGACGATTGCCATTCAATTTCAGCGCTTGGTAGCCGACCTTGTCCAACGCCTGGGCGATTTCGTCATCGCTGGGCACTTCGTCCGGACGCATCTCGGGACCGAAGCCCCACAAGTTCACCGCGCTACCGATGGTGACATCGAATGCGCCATTCGAGAGATCGCCGATGTCGATGGCCTCCCCGATCACGCTCGCCGTGGGCGAGGACAATTCGAACGGCTCATCTACCGGCGCGGCATTGAATCGCGATAACTCCGAATCGGGCTTATAGGTCGACATCAGATGATCGACCTCGTCGAGCGATTCCTTGATGCCATCCTCCAGCGAAGCAAGTTGCTTATCGCTGAAGTCACCATAGACAGTCACATGGTAGCCCGTCCCGAAAATGGGGCCCTCGAAGCGATGCGCCTGCGGCGATTGATCGCAACCGACCAGCGCCAATAACGCAAACAGGACCAGCCCTTTCCAGGCCGGTCCTGCACAGTATGCTGCCAGTCTCATCCGCCGAAGTCGTCCAGCATGATGTTTTCAGGCTCTACACCCATGTCGGTCAGCATCTTGATGACGGATGCGTTCATGATGGGCGGGCCACACATATAGTATTCGCAGTCTTCCGGCGCCGGGTGATCCTTGAGGTACTTCTCGTAAAGCACGTTATGGATGAAGCCGGTGTCGCCTTCCCAGTTGTCTTCAGGCAACGGATCGGAGAGCGCGAGATGCCATTCAAAATTCTCGAACTCTTCAGCCAACTGATCATATTCTTCATTATAGAAGGTCTCACGCCAGGAGCGAGCACCATACCAAAACGAGATCTTGCGCTTCGATTCGAGGCGCTTGAGCTGGTCGAAGATATGGCTACGCATGGGCGCCATGCCCGCACCACCCCCGATGAAGATCATCTCCGCATCGGAGTCCTTGGCAAAGAATTCACCGAAGGGCCCCATCACCGTTACCTTGTCGCCCGGCTTGAGCGAGAAGGTATACGTCGACATCAGCCCTGGGGGATGACCGGTATTGGGCGGCGGCGTAGCGATACGGATGTTGAACTTGAGAATCCCCTTTTCATCGGGATAGTTAGCCATCGAGTACGCGCGGATGATCTCCTCATCGTTCTTGTGAGAGATATCGAAGAGACCGAACTTGTCCCAATCGCCGCGATATTCGTCTTCGATATCGAAGTCCGAGAACTTGATGTCGTAAGGCGGCGCCACCAGTTGGACATACCCCCCGGCCCGGAAAGCCACATCCTCGCCTTCGGGAAGCTTGAGGTTGAGTTCCTTGATGAAGGTGGCGACGTTGGGATTTTCGGTAACCTCGCATTCCCACTTCTTGACGCCGAAGACCTCCTCGGGAACCTCGACCTTCATGTCCTGCTTGACCGGCACCTGGCAAGACAGCCGCCAGCCCTCCTTCTTCTCACGCAGGGTGAAGTGAGACTCTTCGGTGGGCAGAATCGAGCCCCCGCCGTCGACCACACGACACCTGCACTGTGCGCAGGAACCGCCACCGCCGCACGCCGAGGAAAGAAAGATGCCATTGGCGGCCAGCGTTTGCAGCAACTTGCCGCCCGCCTGGGTCGTCAAGGTGTTCTCGGGATCGCCGTTGATCTCGATTGAGACGTCGCCACTGCTGACCAGACGGCTACGCGCCGTCAGAATCACGGCCACCAGACCGAGCACGATCACGGTGAACATGACGACGCCGATCACGATGATGGATGTATCAACCATGTCGGTTTCCTATTTCCGTTGCTTAGAGCTGGATGCCGGAGAAGGACATGAAGCCCAATGACATCAGTCCGACGGTGATGAACGTAATCCCCAGCCCTTGAAGGCTGGCCGGCACGTCACTGTACTTGAGCTTTTCACGAATCCCCGCTAATGCAGCGATCGCCAGCGCCCAGCCAAAGCCAGCTCCAGCACCGTAGATCACCGATTCGCCGAAGTTATAGCTACGTTCGACCATGAACAGTGAAGCGCCGAGAATCGCGCAATTCACCGTGATTAGCGGCAGGAAAACCCCCAGCGCGTTATAGAGCGAGGGGACGAACTTATCGAGAAACATCTCGAGGATCTGCACCAGTGCTGCGATGACCCCGATATAACTCAAAAGCCCCAGGAACGACAGGTCGATATTTTCGGCGCCTTCAAGGCCCGTCCAGGTCAGTGCCCCCTCCTTCAAAAGATACGTCAGGATCAGGTTGTTGACCGGCACGGTGATGGTCAGCACCACCACGACCGCGATCCCCAGCCCGATGGCCGAGGACACTTTTTTGGAAACGGCAAGAAACGTACACATGCCGAGGAAGAAAGCCAGTGCCATGTTCTCCACGAACACTGCCTTGACGAAGAGGCTCAGGTAATGCTCGAACATCACACGGACTCCTTAATCTTAGCCTTGCTGTTGGCCACGATCCGGTACTCGGCTTTTTCTACTTGCTCGGTACGTATGCTCCGCAAGACCCAGATGATCAGGCCAATGACGAAGAAGGCCGACGGCGGCAACAGCATCAGACCGTTGGGCACGTACCAGCCACCGTCCTGCACCGGCGTGAGCACCGTGAAGCCGAAAACGCTACCGGACCCGAACAGCTCACGGAAGAAACCGACGATCAGCAGGATCACGGCATACCCCAGGCCGTTACCGACCCCATCGAGAAAGCTCATAATGGGGCCGTTTTGCATGGCATAGGCCTCGGCACGGCCCATGACGATGCAGTTGGTGATGATCAGACCGACGAAGACCGACAACTGCTTGGACATCTCGTAGGCATACGCCTTGAGTACCTGATCGACCACGATGACCAGTGAGGCAATGATGGTCATCTGCACGATAATGCGGATCGACGACGGAATATGCTGACGAATCAACGAAACGAACAGGTTGGAACACGCCGTGACCGCGATAACGGCCAGGCCCATGACCAACGACACACTCATGGAGTTGGTCACCGCCAGTGCCGAACAAATCCCCAGCACCTGCAGCGCGATCGGGTTGTTCTTGAAGACCGGCGAGAGAACAACGTCTTTTACGGAATCAGCAGCCATGTTCACGCTCCTTCGGAGTTGCCGTGGAAGCGGGCGAGATAGGGGCCGAAGCCACTCTCGCTCAGCCAGAAATGCAGCATGTTGGTAACGCCGCGGCTCGTCAGCGTCGCCCCCGACAAGGCATCGACTTCATACTTGCTGTCGGCACCGCCCTTGACCAAGGAGATGTCGGGACTCATGCCATCTTCTGCATAAATCTCCTTGCCTTTCCACTTCGACTTCCAACGGGGGTTGTCGACCTCGCCACCTAGCCCCGGCGTTTCGGAGTGAGAATAGTAGGACAACCCGATAATGGTATTGCCATCGCCTTTAATGGCGAAGAAACCACGCATCAGCCCCCACAGGCCCTGCCCGCGAATCGGCAGGATGATCTGCTCGGGGTCATCGGGGTTGTCGCCCACCAGATAGACCGTCGAGTACATCTCTTCACGGCCGATGCCCGCCCTATCCTCTTCACCTGACAGGGTACGTGATGTCGCAGGATCTCTGGCGGCTTCGAACTGATCGTAACTTTGCGGATCGAAACGATCGCTGTACTCACCGGTTTCCAGATTGATCACACGCGGAGTGATCAACTCATCGAACGCATCGTCGACGTCCATCCCCGGCTCGTAAAGATTGGCCACCTGCAGGATGTTGCTCTTGCGGTCGAGTTCCTGGTTCTTTTGCTGCGTAGGTTGCAAGACCACGGCAGCGGTCGATACCACCACCGAGCACACGATGCAGAGCGCGAGTGCGACCGTTAGCGTCTTCTTGATGGAATTGTTACTGGCCATCAGGTGGTCTCCTCGGTCGTCGCGGTGGAATACGCGGCATCACGCTTCTGGCGGCGCTTGATGTTGGCCTGCACGAAGAAGTGATCGATCATCGGCGCGAACAGGTTGGCGAACAGAATCGCCAGCATGATGCCTTCCGGAAACGCGGGATTGACCACTCGAATCAATACCGTCATCACTCCGATCAAGAGGCCGAACAGCAACTTGCCACGATCCGTCATCGAGGCCGATACCGGGTCGGTGGCCATGAATACCATCCCGAAGGCGAAGCCGCCGAGTACGAAATGCCAGTACCACGGCATGCCGAACATCGGGTTACTATCCGAGCCTATGCTGGTAAACAGCATCGCGGTCAGCGCCATGCCTACGAACACGCCCAGCATGATGCGCCACGAGGCGATACGCGTTATCAGCAATACCACCGCCCCGATGAGAATCGCCAATGTCGAGGTTTCCCCAACCGACCCGGGAATGAACCCCAGGAAAGCGTCCCACCAGCTATATGCCTGTTGCACGGCACCCATTCCATTTTGTGCCGCAGTGGAGAGCGCGGTGGCGCCGGTATAGCCGTCGGCAGGGACCCATACGCTATCGCCGGAGATCTGCGCCGGATAGGCGAAATACAAAAAGGCGCGCCCGGTCAGTGCCGGGTTCAGGAAGTTCTTGCCGGTACCACCAAAGATTTCCTTGCCGATCACGACCCCGAAGGTAATCCCCAAGGCCACCTGCCACAACGGAATAGTTGCCGGCAGGATCAGCGCATAAAGCACGGACGTGACGAAGAAGCCTTCGTTGACCTCATGGCCGCGCTTGACGGCGAACAGTACTTCCCAGAACCCGCCGACGACGAAGGTCACCAGATAGATAGGCAGAAAATAAGTGGCGCCCAGTACGAAATTGGCCCAAATACTACCGGGATCGTGACTCCCCGCCAGCGCCATCGTGATGGCTTCACGCCACCCGCCCAGCGCACCGAAGCCGTCGCCGATTGCCATGTTGGCCTGCAGGCCGGCGTTATACATGCCGAAGAACATCGCCGGAAAGGTACACAGCCATACCGTGATCATGATGCGCTTGAGATCGATGCCATCACGCACGTGCGCCGTGCTCTTGGTCACGTCCGGGGGGGTATAGAAGATCGTATCGACCGCTTCGTACAGCGCGTAGAACTTCTCGTATTTACCACCCTGGTGAAAATGCGGCTCGAGCTTGTCGAGCGTATTACGAATTCCCATCGTCAGACCTCTTTCTCGATCATGGTGAGGTTATCACGCAGGATGGGGCCGTACTCGTACTTGCCGGGGCAAACGTAGGTACAAAGCGCGAGATCTTCTTCATCCAGCTCCAGACAGCCGAGCTCCATCGAACTCTCGATGTCGCCCACGATCAATGAGCGCAGCAACTGCGTGGGCATGATATCCAGCGGCATCACGCGCTCGTAGGCGCCTACCGGCACCATAGCGCGCTCGGAACCGTTGGTGGACGTATTCGGCGAATACTGATTGAGCCCCAGAAACTGAGAGGCGTAGATGCCCATCACCGAATGACGCCGCAACCCGAGTGACAACCAGCCCAGGAAGGCACGCTTATTGCCCTCTTCCAGCAACGAGAACTGGCGATGAAAACGTCCCAGGAAGCGCCGCGAGCCTTCGGCGATTTCGCCACCGAAGACCGAACCTGAAATCACGCGAGTGTCATCGGGCGACTCGATCTCGCCTTCCAGCAATTCACTGCTGCTCGCCCCGAGACGCGTCCGCAGCAAGCGTGGTTGCTTGGCACGCGGACCACCGATGGCTACTACGCGCTGGGGCTCCAGGCGCCCTTCGGCAAACAACTTGCCGAAAGCGATGACATCCTGATAGTCAAGATGCCACACCTGACGCGCAAGGCTCACCGGCGAGAGATAATGGATGTGAGTGCCCACCAGTCCAGCGGGATGCCGGCCGGCAAAGGCCTCGAAATGCACGCCGTCGAGTTCGCGGCCCGGCAGCTCGGCACCTTGCCCATGGCATACGAACACTTGGCCCGGCGTGAGATGCTTGAGCACCTTGAGCCCCTGCTCGAACGCAGCGGTGTCCTCACCGATCACCACGTTGGGGTCAGCGGAAAGAGGATGCGTATCGATGGCGGTAACGAAAATATCGGCGGGGGTGGCATCGGGTGCGGGCGTGCGAGAATAAGGGCGAGTCCTAAATGCGGTCCAGAGCCCTGAGTCGACCAGTTGATCGACGACCGTCTGGCGCTCCAATCGATCCAGCGCGTCCGCGCCATGCGCCGTGAAGGGTACGGCCTCTTCGTGATCATCGAGCTTGATGACGACCGACAGCAGGCGCCGCTTCTCGCCACGATTGATCGCCACCACCTCGCCTGCGCCTGGTGCCGTGAACCGTACACCCGGGATCTTCTTGTCGGTGAACAGTAGCTGGCCCAGTTTTACCTTGTCCCCCTCTCGGACCTCCATCGTCGGCTTCATGCCCACGTAGTCGGTGCCAAGAATCGCCACCTGCCGCACGGGCGGCGCATCGTATATGCGCTGCTCGGGCGACCCGGCGATGGGGAGATCCAGGCCTCGTTTGACTTCGATCATAGTCTCGCCCAGTTGTCGGATCTGATGTTTCGAAAGGAAAGGGGTCCATGAACGCCCATGCGCTTGCTACGCGTCTTATAAGGATGCTGAACAGCGCGGGCACCCTTCACGGTAGTCGGATTCTTTTCTTATCAGACGATTGCTTCTTTCGGCCCATGGCCAAGGGCCGTCCCCAAAATCGGGCACCATTATAGAGAGACAAGTCCCGAATGACTACATAACCTTAGGAAGTATGGGGCTTACGATGGCGCATGCGAGAAACGACAGCGCCCCGGGATCGGGGCGCCGGTGAGAAGAGGCGGGGAATACTCAGCGCGTCTCGCGCGGCAAGTACACGAAACGTACGTTGGACATGTGCTGCAGGATACGCACGACCTGACAGCTGTACCCGAATTCGTTGTCATACCACACATAGAGCACGACCTGACGATCATCGGCGATCGTCGCCTGAGCATCGATGATGCCGGCATGGCGATTGCCCACGAAATCGGACGACACCACCTCCGGTGAGTCGACGTAGTCGATCTGCTTTTGCATGCGTGAATGCAAGGCCATATTGCGCAGGTACTCGTTCAGCGCCTCGCGGTCGGTGGCCTTGTCCAGCGTCAGATTGAGAATGGCCATGGACACATCGGGCGTCGGTACGCGAATGGCATTCCCGGAGAGCTTGCCCGACAGCTCGGGCAGCGCCTTGGCCACGGCCTTGGCGGCACCGGTTTCGGTCAACACCATGTTCAGCGCGGCACTGCGCCCCCGCCGGTCACCCTTGTGGTAGTTATCGATCAGGTTCTGGTCGTTAGTATAGGCATGTACCGTCTCGACATGCCCGTGTGCGATGCCAAACTCGTCGTTGACCGCCTTGAGGATGGGCACGATCGCATTGGTGGTGCACGACGCCGCCGAAAGCACACGATCGTCGTCGGCAATCTCGTCGTGGTTGATGCCGTGCACGATATTTTTGACGTCGCCCTTGCCAGGTGCGGTCAGCAACACCTTCGCCGCGCCCTTGGAGGCTAGATGCTGGGACAAGCCTTCCGCGTCACGCCACTTGCCGGTGTTATCGACCACCAGGGCACTCTGGATGCCATACGCAGTGTAATCGATCTCGCTAGGTGAATCGGCATGAATGATCTGAATATAGTTGCCGTTGGCGATGATCGCCTCGTTCTCATGATCGACGCGGATCGTGCCGGCGAACGGCCCATGCACGCTATCGCGACGCAAAAGACTGGCACGCTTTTCGAGGTCATCGCCGCCGCCACGCACCACGATGGCACGCAGCCGCAGCAGGTTACCGCCGCCCGCCTTCTCGATCAGGATACGCGCCAGCAGACGACCGATGCGCCCGAAGCCGTAGAGCACGACATCCTTGGGCTCGCCACCCATGCCGGTATCGGCATGGCGACCCACGATATCGGCCAGTTCCGTTTCGAGGAAGGCCCTGATGTCGTCTTGCTCGGAGCGCTTGAAGGCCACTCCCAGCTTGCCGATATCGATGTGCGCCGGCCCTAGCTCGAGCTCGGTCATGGCTTTGACCATCGGCAACGTATCGCGCACCGAGAGCTCGATACCCTCGACCTTTTTGACGTAGCGATGATTCTTGAGGATGCGAATGACCGAGCGATTGATCAACGAACGCCCGTACAGGGATGGCACGACATTGTACTTGCGGTAGAGGCGTCCCAGCAGGGGAATCATCTCTTCGGCCAATGCTTCGTTTTCTTGCCAATCCTGAAAATAGGTCTCGAGTTTTTCTTGACTCACGGCGGGCCTCGTCACGGCAGCGGGGAACGAAATCGGAGGCATTATCCGTAGCCTTTCACATTCTTAGCAATGCCTGCTTGGTCGCATGCGGTGTAATTCCACTACACCAATAGGCCCTTGACTACAGGGCTTAAAACAGGCATTGAACATCGATTCACGCAACCTTTTTTGACTACAAGAGCAGTAGCGGACCTGGCTTTAAATCCCCGCGCGTTGCCCCCAACCCATGTTTTGCCTGCTATCATCGTCTCGACTTAGAAAATGAAGTGCACCATGTCGTATTTTTCACCGCTAGATCCACCGCATCCTCAGGGCATGCGTGACACTGTCTATTGGCAACGTCCGCACGCTGCCGCTGGCGCTCTGGCGCTGGCCCGCCTCGCCGATGACGCTCCGCTGATGGTCGTGACTCCCGATACTTCCAGCGCTCAACGGCTCGAAGGCGCACTGCAATTCTTTGCCGATCACCCGATTTTATCGTTCCCCGACTGGGAAACGCTGCCCTACGATAGTTTCTCACCGCACCAGGACATCGTCTCGACACGCCTCAAGACGCTGCGCCAACTGCAAGAAGGGACGCGCGGCATCGTCGTGGTGCCCATCAATACCCTTATGCAACGGCTCCCGCCCACCGACTACATCGCCGGTCGCGTGCTTACATTGCACACCGGCATGCAACTCGATCGGGAAGGCTTCCGGGAACGCCTCTCGCGGGCTGGCTACCGTGCCGTGGAGACCGTTTACGAACCCGGCGAATATGCGCTTCGTGGGGCCTTGATCGATCTTTATCCGATGGGCAGCGATCATCCTCTGCGCATCGATCTGTTCGACGATGAAGTCGATACCTTGCGGCATTTCGACCCCGACTCTCAGCGCTCCCTGGATAAGGTCGAACGCGTGGAGCTGCTGCCGGCACACGAATATTCGCTGTCGCGCTCGGCAATTGCCTGCTTCCGCGAGGGGTTCGAGACATTGTTCGACGTCGACCCACGCCAGTGCCCGCTGTATAACGACGCGCTCAAGGGCATTCCGTCCCCCGGGCTGGAGCAGTATCTGCCGCTTTTCTTCGAGGAGACCGCCAGCCTGTTCGAGCATCTGAATGCGCACACGCGCATTGCGCTGATGCCCGGCGTCCATGACGCGGCCGAGCACCATTGGAGCGCCATCGAAAGCCGCTACGACAACCTCGGCGTCGACCCTACGCGGCCCTTGCTGCCGCCGGCACATGCTTTCGTGCCCGTGCCCGAGGTATTCGCCTCCATCAAGCAGCACCCGCGCGTGGCACTGGTGGACGACGACGAACCGCACCCTCATGCCAGGGTACCCGCCACGCGACCTCTCCCGGATGTAGCCATTCATGCGCGTGGTCATCACCCCCTTGCTAAACTAGAGGCATTTCTCGGGGCCCCCGACGCCCCGCGCGTTCTGCTGGTCGCCGAGTCGAGTGGACGCCGCGAAGCACTGGAAGAAACCCTCGCCCCCCTGGAGCGCCCTCTGACCGTAGCCGATGGCTGGCAACACTTCCTGGATGGCAGCGCGCCGCTGGCGATTTGTGCGGGCGGCCTAGATGAAGGGCTATGGCTTGACAGCCCTGCCACCTGCGTCATTACCGAAACCGAGCTGTACGGCGATGTCGTTCGCCAGGCACGCCGCCGTGGGCGGGTGACCGATGACAACGAGCTCGCCGTACGCCACCTAGCGGAACTACGCCCTGGCTCTCCGGTGGTGCACCAAAGCCATGGCGTGGGTCGTTACCAAGGACTCGAGACGTTGGAAGCTGGCGGTCAGGCCGCCGAATTCCTGGCGCTGGAATACGCCGGTGGCGCCAAGCTCTACGTTCCGGTGGACAGCCTGCATCTTATTTCGCGCTATGCCGGCGCCACCGATGAACTGGCTCCACTGCATAAACTCGGCTCGGAAACCTGGGACAAGGCCAAGCGCAAGGCAGCCGAGAAGGTACGCGATACCGCCGCCGAGCTGCTAGATACTTACGCCCGACGCGAGGCGCGCGAAGGCTTCGCCTGCGACGCGCCCGGCGAGGAATACGCACGCTTCACGGCCAGCTTTCCCTTTGAGGAAACGCCCGATCAACACGCTGCCATCGATGCGGTCATCGGCGACATGACCGCACCGCGTCCGATGGACCGCGTGGTCTGCGGCGACGTGGGCTTCGGCAAGACCGAGGTCGCCATGCGCGCGGCCTTTCTCGCCGTGCACTCCGGTCGCCAAGTCGTGGTACTGGTCCCCACTACCCTGCTGGCCCAGCAACACTATGACAATTTCCGCGACCGCTTCGCGGACACTGCCGTCCAGATCGAGCTGCTCTCGCGCTTCACTGCCGGCAAGGGGCAGCAAGCGTCGCTAGAGCGCATTAACGAAGGGCGTGCCGATATCGTTATCGGCACCCACAAGCTGCTCTCCAAGACGATGTCGCTGCCCAACATGGGATTGTTGATCATCGACGAGGAACACCGCTTCGGCGTCTCGCAGAAGGAAAAGCTCAAGAGCCTGCGAGCCGAGATCGATATTCTCACGCTCACCGCGACGCCGATTCCCCGCACCTTGAACATGGCGATGAGCGGCATTCGCGATCTCTCGATCATCGCTACGCCCCCGGCACGTCGTCTATCGGTCAAAACCTTCGTCCAGCAGCGCAATGAAGGCGTCCTGAAGGAAGCCCTACTACGCGAAATTCTACGCGGCGGCCAAGTCTACTTCCTCCACAACGAAGTCAAGACGATAGAAACCACTGCCGAGCGCGTTGCCGAGCTGGTGCCCGAAGCGCGCGTGGCCGTCGCCCACGGTCAGCTACCCGAGCGTTCGCTGGAACGCGTGATGTCAGATTTCTATCACAAGCGTTTCAACGTGCTGGTGTGCTCAACGATCATCGAGACCGGCATCGACGTCCCTAGTGCCAACACCATCATCATCGAACGCGCCGATAAGTTCGGGCTCGCTCAATTGCACCAGCTCCGCGGGCGTGTCGGTCGCAGCCACCACCAGGCCTATGCCTATCTCCTCACGCCACCGCCCAAGGCGATGACCCAAGATGCGCTCAAGCGCCTCGAGGCGATCGGCATGGCGGAGGACCTCGGGGCCGGCTTCACCCTCGCCAGCCATGACATGGAGATTCGCGGCGCCGGAGAACTGTTGGGTGATGAACAAAGCGGACAGATGGAAACGGTCGGCTACAGCCTGTACATGCAAATGCTCGACCGCGCGGTCAAAGCCATCAAGAGCGGCAAGACACCCAATATCGAGTCTCCGTTGGACGATGGCGTGGAAATCAGCCTCAACTTGCCGTCATTGATCCCCAACGATTACCTACCCGACGTGCAACAGCGGCTGATCATGTACAAGCGCATCGCCAACGCCGAGGATGAAGCCGAGCTCAAGGAATTGCAGGTCGAGATGATCGACCGTTTCGGGCTGCTACCAGGGCCCCTCAAGACGCTTTTCCGTCAGACCCGGCTACGCCAACGTGCCGAACGCCTGGGCATCGTGCGCCTCGAGGCCGGTGCCGAACGTGGTCGCCTTACCTTCGGCACGCAAACCGCCGTCGACCCCATGACGCTGGTCCAGATGATTCAGCAGGACCCGACGCACTACCGACTCGACGGCGCGGACACGTTACGCTTTGAAGGCGATATGAGCGACGAGGACAAGCGCTTTACTCTGCTCGAGGCGCTACTCGGGCAACTCAACCGCAAAACGGAAGCAGCGTAACAGGCAGCCCCGCCCTGCGGGTGCCCAGCCCGGTCGCTTGCACAGATGCACGGATGCGCGTCACAAGCCTACTGAAGGCTTGTGTCGGCATGAAAATACGCCAGAATGCAGGTGACCGTGGCGTCCGCCACTCGCCTGAACGAAAAAGAGTCTATATCCATGCCGGTTACTTCCCGTGGCCTATCGCCTTTCCTGCTGGCCCCTTTGCTCTCTCTGTCCACGATGGCGCTTGCCGATTCCGCCCCGGGCCCCGTCATCGACCCTGAGGCAATCGGCTTGCCGCAAACCCAAGAGGCACCCCACGATCAGCGTGTCACACGCTTCGAGATCGACGAAGAAAGCAACATCGTCGGCGAAGCACGCGTCGTCGAAGCCGAAAAGGAAGACACGCTGCTCGATATCGGTCGCTACTATGGAATCGGCTACGAGGAAATGCGCCGTGCCAATCCTGGCGTCAGTGTCTGGTATCCCGGCGAAGGTACCGAAGTCACCGTTCCCACGCGCTTCATTCTGCCCGATACCGACCATGAAGGCGTTGTGGTCAACATCCCCGAAATGCGCCTCTATTACTATCCCGAGCAAAAAGAGGGAGAACCGGCCCAGGTGGAGACCTACGCCATTAGTGTCGGCCGCATGGACTGGTCGACGCCGCTGGGAGAGACAAAGATTACCGAAAAGCAGAAAAATCCGCCTTGGTATCCCCCCCAGTCAATCATCAAAGAGCACGCCGAGGACGGCCGAGAACTCCCCGATGTGGTGCCGCCCGGCCCCGACAACCCGCTGGGCAAGTACAAGATGCGCCTGGGCATTCCCGGCTACTTGATCCATGGCACCAACCGCCCACAGGGTGTCGGCATGCGCGTGACGCATGGCTGCATTCGCATGTTCCCGGAGGATGTGGAGCATCTCTTCGGCCAGCTCCCGGTGGGCACCCAGGTGAACCTGGTCAGCGAACCGACCAAGTTCGGCTGGCGCGACGAGACGCTCTACGTACAGTCTTTCCCTCTGCTCGAGGAAGACCGTCGGTCGCCGGTACTCAAGCGTGTTCTCGACGCCGATGAAGCGCTCGTGGCCACCTTGAAACGCCACGATATCGACACGGATATCGATCACCGGCGTCTAACGGAAGCAGTGTTGATTCCCGATGGCGCCGCAGTAGCACTGAACGTGGAGCCAGAAGAAAAGGCACCGCGCGAACCGCTGCCCGGTAGCCTATATGACGCCTTGCCGACACCGCCGCACCTGCTCTATCAGTCGGTCAAGGTTCTAGAGTCGCCCTGAGGATTGTCATGTAAGGCCGTGATCGGCGCATCGTCGTCCCCTCGAATCACGACGCGTGTGCCGATCGAGACCAAGCGCGCCAGTTCTTCGATCTGATCGTTGGTGACGGCCACACATCCTTCCGTCCAGTTAAAGCGCCGGTGAATATCGGGATCGCTGCTGCCCAAGCCGTGAATGCCAATATAGCCGCCCAGCACCGTATCCTGCGGCGGCGCCCCATCACGATAATAGGCATCCTGGAAATCGGCGTATTCAGCTGGGGACATCAACCCGGCCCGCATCGCCTCACGTGCGGTATCGAGCTTGGGATAATCCAGCCCCAGGAAGATATTGAACTTGCTGTCGCGGTTAATACGGTTGATATGAAATTCGCCAGTAGGCGTCATCCTGCTGCCTCGCTGGCGCACGTGCGCCGTTCCACCCCGCCCCAACGCCACCGGCTCGAAACGCTCGATGCGCGTATCACCGCGATAGATATCCAACGTGGACGCATTGTCGTCGATCAAGACCCAAACCTCGTCGTCGGCGTTCGCTAGCGCACATGCCCCACTCCAAACCGCCAGCGCCAAAACACTCAAGGTCATTACCAAAGCACGCGCCCATTGCCTCATGTTCCACTCCGAATGATCGTGACAAGGCGCTAGCGTACACCGAAAGCCCCGGGGGGCGTCATCCCCGTCAGCTGCAAACGAAAAGGGCCCCACCAATGGCAGGGCCCTTTTCTGGGCCAGACGTCGAAACGCTGGCCCCATACTACCTGCGCATTACTTGCGCATGGACTTCTCGAACATACGGTCCATCTCGGCACGGTTACGCTGAGTCGCTTCGAGAGCGGCATTCGCATCGCGCTGAGCTTTCTGGGCAGCATTCATTGCCTGCTGAGACATGCTCTTAGCTTCAGACGCATCAGCCTGCGCCTGATCGATATCGCTCCGCATCTGTTCCTGACCAGAGGCACAACCTGCCAACACGGCCAGAGAGCCAGCGGCGACCAGAAGCTTGAGCGTGTTCTTGCTGTTGGACAACATCTGCGTTCTCCTTGAAAACCTTTCTGTGTGTGGTGATGAAGCCCTGATACATCAGGTCCCTCATGTACCGCCCACAGGATAATACGAATACCGCTAATATCGCCAATATCAATTGCCTGAGAAACGGTAAATTTTCCCGCATTGCCCATGATCAAGAGACCCGGAGCTCCCCATTCGTCGCCGAATGGACACACCACCGACGCCGATGAGCGTCATAATTACCGTTGTAGAAGCGATGACTTACCGCTACATGGCAGGATGAATCAGCGATTAACGCTCCATCAGCATCGTCTTCATTGATATGCAACGAGGCCCCACCTAATAAAACGCCCTCACATACGAGCATGTGAGGGCGACGACCAGACAGGTGCGGTGCAGCAGGGCTCAGTCTTGCCAGACGGCCTTGGCGATATCCACGACATGGCGCAGCTTGTCCCACTGCTGAGTTTCGCTGAGTAAATTGCCCTCCTCGGTCGAGGCAAAGCCACACTGCGGGCTCAAGCAAAGCTGGGAGAGCGGTGTGTAGCGCGACGCTTCGGCAATGCGAGCGCTCACCGTATCGGCGGGCTCGAGTTCACCGGTCTTACTGGTGATCAGCCCCAGGACAGCCTGCTTGTGACCTTCGGGCAGAAAACGCAGTGGCTCGAAACCACCCGCGCGCTCGGTGTCGTATTCGAGAAAATATGCATCGACATCGACACGCCCCAGCAGTGTCTCGGCTACCGGCTCATACCCTCCTTCACTGATCCACGTCGAGCGAAAGTTACCCCGGCAAACGTGCAGGCTGACATGCAGATCGTCAGGACGATCGGCCAGCGCGTGGTTGAGTACCTCGGCATAGATGTGTTGCAGACGGTCGGCGTCCTCGCCACGCTCGCGCGCCGCCGCCAGTTCCTTCTCGGAGCACAAATACGCCCATACCGTGTCGTCGAGCTGAAGATAACGACAGCCCGCCGCATAGAAGTGCTTGACCACGTCACGGTAAGTATCGGCCAAGTCGGCGAAGAAGGTATCCAAGGAAGGATAGACGCTACTGTCGATATTACGGCGACCGCCACGGAAGTGCAGCACGCTGGGACTCGGCAACGTCATCTTCGGCGTCGCCTTGTCGACCGTCTCCGCCAAAAAACGGAAGTGCCCAAGCATCGGGTGCTCGGGATCGAAACCCAGCTTGTCGGTCACTCGCACGCTGCGTGCCTGCGTCTGACGCCCCTGAAACTGGATCCCTTGATCCGAGTTATAGCCTTCTACGCCCTTGAGGTCTTCGAGAAAATCGAAATGCCACCAAGCGCGGCGGAACTCGCCATCGGTGACCGCCTTGAGGCCCAGCGCCTCCTGTTTGGCAACGACACGTCGAATCTCGGCGTCTTCAACGGTACGCAGCGCCGCGTAGTCACTCTCCCCGGCATGGAAACGGCGTCTGGCCTGCTTGAGCTCGTCGCTACGCAACAGGCTGCCCACGGTGTCGGCGCGAAATGGAGGCTGATACTGGCTCATAGCGTTTCTCGACTCTCGGCTCGAAGATTAGGCCGCTCACTTTGCCGTGCCACAGCGGCCATGACCACTGCATATCCTTCAAGTCATCATGAAAGCAATTCATGATAACGCTCAGCGCCTTAACGGCAGTCGGATATCATGACGCCAACACTAGCATCGAACCTCAAGCAACGTGCATCAATGCACCGTTTCCGGTTCCTCTTGCGACTCTTCCTCATTGCCTTCCCACAGACGCGTGCGCGTGATCGCGTGGTCGATCATCTGACGCGCCACCTCGAAGCGGCTCTGGCGCAATAGGTCCAGTGCCTCCTCCGAGAAGCGAATGCTCACCAATGGTTCGCCGTCAGCTTCTGAAGGCCGAAGCACGACTTCGCCATCGGCAAGCTCGACGATTTCCAGAATCGCGGTATCGGACACGCTATAGTCTCCCGTTTGTCCCAATAAAAAACGACCAAGGCAAACGCCATGGTCGTTTCTTTTCATTACTTACAAGGATACCACCGCATGCATGCGGCGTCACCACTCCTCGCTGGTCTCGCGCAGTTCGCCAAGCTGAGCCTTGAACGCCGCGATACATGCGTCGAGCTCATCGGACAAGGCCATGCCTGAGGCGCTGGCGATCATGCCCGAACCGCCGGCACGGCGGCGCGATGCGCCCTCGATGTCATGCAACGTCTCGAGACGCGCCAGCAGCCGGTCTAGCCAGCTGCCTTCACGTCGCGCCAGCTCGCGCAACTGCACGATACCCGCTAGAGCCGGGCCCTGATCGGCCAGCAGTTCGCGCCAATCGTGGCGCGAGAGTTGCGCATGCTCAGTCAACTCACGCAGCGCCGCGTTAAGCGCCAGTTCCAGCGTGGCCAAGGCGCCTTCTTCATGCGCCATGCGTCGGGCATCGGTATGCTCGTCGTCGGTCCAGGCGGTATCCAATAACAGCTGAGCATGATAGAGCAGCTGGTTGGTACGACCTCTCGGCGTCATTTGCGCTTATCCTCGATTCGCCACTTTCCGTCTTCGAACTCGGCCCGCCAACCGCTGGCCTTGCCGTCGCGCTCACTCATCACGTACTGGCTTTTGGTCTTGCGCGAGAAACGAATCTGCGCGTCACGTCCCTCAGGATCTTCTCCTGGCGCGTCGAGCAGGAAGTGATACTTCTCGGGTAGCTCGTCGCGATGCGCCTTGAGTTCCTTGACCAGCGGGGGACGCGTTTCGCGGTTCTTGGGGAATTGACTCGCTGCCAGAAACAAGCCACTGGCGCCATCGCGCAAGACGTAATGATCCTCCACCTTCTGGCAGGCCAGCTCAGGCATGGGGATCGGGTCCATCTTGGGTGGTGCGACTTCGCCGCTCTTGAGCAGTTTGCGAGTATTCTTGCAGTTCTCGTTGGTACAGCCGAAGTACTTGCCAAACCGCCCGGACTTGAGCTGCATCTCGCTACCGCACTTGTCGCATTCGATGACCGGGCCGTCGTAGCCCTTGATACGAAACTTGCCCTGCTCGATTTCATACCCGCTGCAATCGGGACTATTGCCGCAGATATGCAACTTACGTGTTTCGTCGATCAGGTAGCTATCCATCGCCGTGCCACATTCCGGGCAACGGTGCTTGGCCCGCAAGGCCTCGGTTTCGGCCTCCTCATCGGCATCCGAGGCCACGGCTTCGTCACCGGCGATAAGATCGATGGTCGTCTTGCAACGCTCCTTGGGCGGCAGGTTATATCCCGAGCACCCCAGGAAGACACCGGTCGATGCCGTGCGGATCTGCATCTTGCGGCCACAAGTGGGGCAGTCGATATCCGTCGGCACCGGCTGATTCGGCCGCATGCCCTCTTCGGCCTCGGCATGCTCGAGCTTGGTCTTGAACTCCGCGTAGAAGGCGTCCAGCAACTCACGCCATTCCCGGTTACCGGTGGCGACTTCGTCGAGATGATCTTCCATGCGCGCGGTGAAGCCGTAATCCATCAGGTCGCTGAACGATTCAGCCAGCCGGTCGGTGACGATATCGCCCAGCTTTTCGGCATAGAAACGACGGCTTTCAAGCTTGACGTAACCGCGATCCTGGATCGTGGAAATGATCGAAGCATAGGTGGAAGGCCGTCCGATCCCCCGCTTTTCGAGCTCCTTGACCAAGCTCGCCTCGGTATAACGCGCCGTCGGCTTGGTAAAATGCTGCTGAGGATCGAGGGCCTGCAGGGTCATCGACTGCCCTTTCTCGAGATCCGGCAGCGCCTGGTCCTCTTCCTTCTTGCCCGCCGGCTTCATCACCCGCGTGTAACCGTCGAATTTGAGCACTCGGCCACGCGCTTTGAGCTCGAACTCTTCGGCCTCGACGGTAAGCGTCGTCGCCAGGTATTCCGCCGGCACCATCTGGCAGGCCACGAACTGGCGCCAGATCAACTCGTAAAGACGCTGGGCGTCGCGCTCCACCGCAAGATCGTCACCGTTTTGCGCAACCTCGGTGGGGCGAATCGCCTCGTGCGCTTCCTGAGCCCCTTCCTTGCTGGCATAACGGTTAGGCGATTCGGGCAGGTACGCTTGGCCGAAACGCTCGTCGATATAGGCACGCGCGCTTTCCACCGCATCTTGCGACAGGTTGGTGGAGTCGGTACGCATATAGGTGATGTACCCCGCCTCATAGAGACGCTGCGCCAAGGTCATGGTCTTCTTCACCGAGAACCCGAGGCGTCCACTGGCGGCCTGCTGCAGGGTCGAGGTAATGAACGGAGCATTCGGCTTGGAGCGTGTCGGCTTGGTTTCACGATCGGTGATCGCCAGCGCCGCCTCGCGAAGCGGCGCGATGCGCTCTAGCGTTTCCTGTTCGGAGGTGGGACGAAACGCCTGGCCTTTATGACGTGCCACCTCGAAGCGAACCGGCGTCGTATCACCCTTCTCAGGCACGAGATCGGCGTGGACATCCCAGAACTCTTCGGGAACGAAGGCGCGAATCTCACGCTCGCGTTCGACGATCAAGCGCACCGCCACCGACTGCACCCGGCCCGCCGACAGTCCTCGCGCTATCTTACTCCACAGCAACGGCGACAGCATGAAGCCTACGACACGGTCCAGGAAACGCCGTGCCTGCTGCGCCTCGACGCGTGACAGGTCCAACTCGCCGGGCGTCTTGAACGCCTCCTGAATGGCATTCTTGGTGATCTCATTGAAGACCACGCGACGATAGCGAGACGCATCGCCGCCAATGGTTTCTTGCAAGTGCCAGGCGATGGCTTCCCCTTCGCGGTCCAAGTCAGTCGCGAGATAGACGGCATCGGCCTTCTCGGCATGCTTCTTGAGCTCGGCGACGACTTTTTCCTTGCCCGGCAGTATCTCGTAGTTGGCGTCCCATCCATGCTCAGGGTCGATCCCCATGCGCCGCACCAACTGGGTCCACTGCTTATGCTTTTTATAGGTAGCCTTTTCATCGGGCGACATCTTGCGTGTCGCCGCCGCCTGGCGGGCTCGCTCCTTGGGATCGGTGGCGTTCTTGCCGCTGCCACTTGTCGGCAAGTCGCGGATATGCCCGACACTCGACTTCACCACAAAATCGTTGCCGAGATACTTGTTGATCGTCTTGGCCTTGGCCGGCGACTCCACGATGACCAGTGACTTGCCCATAACGCTCCGCTCGAATGGCCGACGCGCTCTAGCATGGCGCCGGCAGTGATATCATGACCGGGAACCGCCCGGCGAAAAATGCGCCTACCCTACCTTAGCGCCTCGTTGCGCGCCAGTCCGTCGCGACGCAGCCTTTAACGCCAGGTCCATGGCGCCCTGCGCATCACTGACTTGAAAAACACTAGTCGCGACGCCTGTCCATCGGCAAGCAAAAACCCAACGTCTGATAGACATACCGACCGATCAGTAACACTGGCAAGCCTCTCCCGTGTCATCCAACCTATGAGCATGTCCGTCATATGAAAAGTGTTACGCTGCCGCTCGCAGACCTATGGGCATCGCACCCATCGAGACGATGAGGCACAATGTAGTAAAATAACGACATGGCTCGCACGTAGCCGCCATTACCTTTCATGAGGCCAAGGAGAATTCCATGCAGAATGCGTTTCACGGTCCGATTCGCCGCACCAAGATCGTCGCGACGCTGGGCCCTGCCAGTGACCGCGAAGGTGTCCTCGACGACATGATCGCCGCAGGCGTCGACGTGGTACGACTCAACTTCTCCCACGGTTCCGCAGACGATCACCGCCGCCGACTGAAGGCGGTACGCGAGGCTGCCGCCCGCGTCGGTCGTACCGTCGCCGCGTTGGGCGACCTTCAGGGTCCCAAAATCCGCATCGCACGCTTCCAGGAAGGTGCCGTCACCCTCGAGCAGAACCAGCCCTTCGTCATCGACGTTTCCCTGGAACGCGATGCTGGCGATGCGACGCAAGTGGGTTGCGATTATAAAGACCTGGCCGATGACGTTATTCCCGGCGATGTTCTGCTGCTCGATGACGGTCGCCTTGAGCTCGAGGTCGAACGCGTGGAGGCTCCAGCTATCCATACTCGGGTCAAGGTCGGCGGCAAGCTTTCCAACAACAAGGGCATCAACAAACAAGGCGGCGGCCTTTCCGCCTCGGCGTTGACCGACAAGGATCGCGAGGATCTCAAGACGGCCATCGATATCGGCGTCGACTATCTCGCCGTGTCCTTCCCTCGCCACGGCGATGACATGCGCCTTGCACGCGACCTTCTCGGCGAGGCGGGAAATGACATCGGTCTGGTCGCCAAGGTCGAGCGCGCCGAAGCGGTGGCCGACGACGACACGCTGGACGATATCATCCGTGCCAGCGAGGCGGTCATGGTGGCGCGCGGCGACCTGGGCGTTGAGATCGGCGATGCCCAGTTGATCGGCGTGCAAAAGCGCATCATCCAGCATGCCCGTAGTCTCAACAAAGTCGTCATCACTGCGACGCAGATGATGGAGTCGATGATCGAGTCGCCGCTGCCTACCCGCGCCGAAGTTTTTGACGTCGCCAATGCCGTGCTCGATGGCACCGACGCCGTTATGCTCTCTGCCGAGACCGCCGCGGGCGACTATCCCGTGGAAACCATCAAGGCCATGGAACGCTTGTGCCTAGGTGCAGAGCGCGAGCGCGCCGCACAGCAGTCGCAGCACCGCATTCACGAAGGCTTTACCCGGGTCGATGAGACCGTGGCATTGTCGGCGATGTATGCCGCCAACCACCTGGCTGGCGTATCCGCCATCGTCTGCATGACCGCCACCGGTTACACGCCGCTGATCGCCTCGCGCATTCGCTCGGGTTTGCCGATCGTGGCCTTGGCGCACACGGAAGTCGCGCAACGTCGCATGGCGCTGTATCGCGGGGTCGTCTCGCTACCCTTCGATACGCTAAGCCTGGCGCCCACCGAGTTCAATCGTCACGCGGTCGACAATCTCATCTCGCTGGGCATCGTCAAGCAAGGCGATCACGTTATCCTGACACGTGGCGATCACATGAATGCGCATGGCGGCACCAACACCATGAAGATCATTCAAGTCGGCGACGAGATTGATTGATCAGCACCTTTTGCCGGCAAGCTGCCCTTAGCTTGCTCCCTTGAAGCACCGCGACGCATGCCACGTATTAGCGGCATGCGTCGATTTCACATGCCAAAGACGCGTTTTCGGGTTACGCTCAATATTGCAGTGCAGCAATTCGTGACCAGGAGCGCCCTTCATGTTTCCCATGCACGCCGCTTGGCTGGAAGCCGCCAGCCCCGTTCTCGATCCCTTCGGTCTGATACGTGCCACCCAGGACTACTGGCAGGATACCTTCGAACGTAGCGTGCTCTACTGGGACGTCATGCGTCAGCGTGGCAACCAGTATCTCGAGCACATGGAGCAGACCAAACCCAACGTGCTGGGGTTCGAGGCCGAGGTGCTCATGGATGGCCGCGACCTGCCGCGCCCGGTCAACTACGAGTTGATGCGCATCCTGCCCTCGCCCGATGTCATGATCGACCCGCTCAAGCGCCCTTTCGTCATCGTCGATCCGCGAGCCGGCCATGGGCCCGGCATCGGTGGCTTCAAGCCCGATAGCGAGATCGGTGTCGCCATGCGCGCCGGTCACCCGTGTTACTTCATCGGCTTTCTACCGTTTCCGGTGCCAGGACAACACGTCGAAGATGTCGTCGATGCCGAGATCGCCTTCCTGCGCGAGGTCGGCGCTCGTCATGCCGAGGCCAATGAAAAACCCGTGGTGATCGGCAACTGCCAGGCGGGCTGGCAATTGATGATGGCCGCTGCTCTGGAACCGGATGCTTTCGGACCGATTCTCGTCGCTGGCGCCCCGTTGTCCTATTGGGCCGGCGAGCGCGGCCGCTATCCCATGCGCTATAGCGGGGGCCTGCTCGGCGGTAGCTGGTTGACCGCCTTTGCCGGTGACCTGGGGGCAGGACTGTTCGACGGAGCCTGGCTGGTGCAGAACTTCGAACGCCTCAACCCCGCCAATACGCTATGGAGCAAGCAATATCGGCTTTACGCCAACGTCGATGACGAAAGCGAGCGTTATCTGCAATTCGAGCGCTGGTGGGGTGGGCACATCGTGCTCAATGCCGAGGAAATACAGTACATCGTCGACAACCTCTTCATCGGCAATCGTTTGAGCACCGCCCAACTGATCACCCGCGATGGACGACGCATCGACCTACGCAATGTCCGCTCGCCTATCTTGGTGTTCTGCTCGCAAGGCGACAACATCACGCCACCTCCCCAGGCGCTGGGCTGGATATCCGATCTCTACGATGGCGTGGAGGACATCGTTGCCAACGAGCAGACCATCGTCTATTGCGTACACGACTCGACCGGGCACCTGGGCATCTTCGTCTCGGGCAGCATCTCGCGCCGCGAACATGCCGAGTTCACTGCCAACATGGACTATATCGACGTCCTGCCGCCCGGCTTGTACGAAACCGCCATCACGCCACGCGATGCGACCCAGGACGCCACGGATGGTGACTATCTGCTCGAATTTCGTCCGCGCGGCGTCGACGACCTGCAGCCGCTGGTGCAGCGTCGCGATGACGACGAGCGCCGTTTCGCCACCGTAGCGCGTCTGTCTGAGAGCGGACTAGCGCTTTATCAACAATACACACAGCCGTGGATAAAAGCCGTCATGACACCCGAAGCGGGGCGCTGGAGGCGCCGATTGCACCCCATTCGGCTGGGCTACAAGCTGCTATCCGACCGCAATCCGCTGATGTCTACCGTGCCGGTGCTGGCCGAGCGCATCCGTCGTCGGCGCCAACCGCTTTCGTCAGACAACCCTCTGGCTCAATGGGAGCGTAGCGTGGCCACCCGTATCGAGGAAAATCTCGAGGCCTATGGCGAATGGCGCGACCGCGTTAGCGAAGCACTGTTCATGAACATCTACGGCCAACCTTGGCTACAGGCGCTCGCCGGTATTGGCCCGGATACAGCACGCGTGCGTCCCCACCCCGGACGCGCACCGGAGCATCAACACTTCCTGCGTAAGCGACGCACCGCCTTGCGGGAACGCATCGCCAGTGGTGGCGCGCGTGAAGCAGTGGTGCGGGCTTTGATCTACATCTTGGGTGGGGCACCGGCCACCGATGAGCGCAATTTCCAACGCCTCAAGGCCACGCGCGAGGAACTCGGCAAGAGCCTGGATCTTCAACAGTTCAAGATGCTGGTCCGCGAGCAGTTCTTCATCCTCAAGCTCGACGTGCGCGAGGCACTCAAGGCGCTTCCCACGCTCATCGCGCGTAGCGATGCCTCAGAAGTCGACGCCTACTTGGCACACATCACCCACATCCTCGACGCTAGCGGGCCGCAAAGCGAGCATGTGCAGAAGCGCCTGGAGCGCGTTCGCGTCCTGTTCGAGCAAGCCCGGCCCGCAGCACCGAATCACGAGGCACCACGGGCATGACCAACGTTTCCGTCAGGTGATCTCGATCAATACCTCGCCCGGCGTCACGCGGTCGCCCTTGGCGACGTGGACCGCCCCGACGGTGCCCGAGACCCGCGCCTGGACCTCGGTTTCCATCTTCATCGCCTCGGTGATCAAGACCGCCTGTCCTTCCTCGACGCGATCGCCCTCGGCGACCAGTACATCGACGATGTTGCCCGGCATGGAGGTCGTGACGTGGCCAGGCTGTGAGGCACGTGCGCGGCCCGAGGTCTCGCCGCTAACGAAGGCGTCTTTGGCCTCGAAGACGACCTCTTCCGGCATGCCGTCGAGCGTCAGATAAACCTGACGCTTGCCGCCGCTGTTACCCCCCACACCGGTAATCTGTACCTCATAGGACTCGCCGTGCACGTCGATGACGAACTCGGTAGGTACGCCTTCGGTCACCGGCCGGTTGGCGTCTCCCGCGTCGGGTGCGGGGATCGGCTCCGAAACCAGTGTGCCATCGCGCCGCCCCTGAAGGTAATCGTGCCCCAGCTCTGGGAACATGGCGTAGGTCAGCACGTCTTCCTCACTGTCGGCCAGTTCACCGATGTCGTTCGTCAAGCGTGTCATCTCGGGATTCAATCGATCGGCGGGGCGCCCTTCCTCCATCGGAGAGTTGCCAATGGCCTGACGCCGCACCTTATCGTCCACCGCCGCCGGCGGATGACCATACCCACCCTGAAGATAGCGCTTCACCTCGTTGGTGATGGTCTTGTAGCGCTCGCCGGTCAGCACGTTCATCACCGCCTGGGTACCGACGATCTGCGAGGTCGGCGTCACCAGGGGCGGATACCCGAGATCGGCACGCACGCGAGGGATCTCGTTGAACACGTCACGGATCCTGGACAGCGCGTTCTGCTCCTTGAGCTGATTGGCAAGGTTGGACATCATGCCGCCCGGTACTTGATTGATCTGTACCGAGACGTCCTCGCGGGTGAACTCGCTCTCGAAGGCGGCATACTTCTGGCGCACGTCGCGAAAATAGTCACCGATGTCCTTGAGCGCTTCGAGATCCAAGCCGCTGTCGTATTCGGTGCCCTGAAAGGCCGCGACCATGGCTTCCGTCGATGGGTGACTGGTACCGCCAGCGAATGCCGAGATACAGGTATCGATATGCCGGCACCCCGCCTCCACCGCCTTGAGGTGACACATCGGCGCCAACCCCGAGGTGGCGTGGGCATGCAAATGCACCGGTACGTCCACGGCCTCGACCAATGCCGCCACCAGCTCGCCCGTGGCATACGGCGTCAACAATCCCGCCATGTCCTTGATGGCAATCGAGTCGGCACCCATGTCGACCAGGCGCTTGGCTTGGTCCACATACATCGCCAGGGTGTGTACTGGGCTCACCGTATAGCAAATCGTTCCTTGGGCATGCTTGCCGCTGGCCTTGACCGCACGCATGGCGGTTTCCAGATTGCGCAAATCGTTGAGCGCATCGAAGACACGAAACACATCGACGCCGTTATCCGCCGACTTGGCGACGAAGCGTTCGACGACGTCATCGGCATAATGACGATATCCCAGCAAGTTCTGGCCGCGCAGCAGCATCTGCAGTGGGGTGTTGGGCATGGCGTCCTTGAAGGCGCGCAGACGCTCCCACGGATCTTCCTTGAGAAAGCGCACGCAGGCATCGAAGGTCGCCCCGCCCCAGACTTCCAGCGAGTGATAACCGATGGCGTCCAGCTTGGCGCAGGCAGGCAGCATGTCTTCCGTGCGTAGGCGCGTGGCGATCAGCGATTGATGGCCGTCACGCAACACGACGTCGGTGATATTGACTTGGGAAGATGATACGGCATTCATGATGGGTATCTCCTTATAGACCGGCGTGGGCGGCGATGGCGGCGGCAATCGCCAGAGCGACTTCCTCGGGATTGCGCTTGACCGAATAATTGAGCAGTTCGGGGTGGCTGGGCACGAAGCCGGTATCGAAGTGCCCGCTGCGGAAATCGGGGTGGCGGAGAATTTCCTGGTAGTAAGGCGCGGTCGTCTTGACCCCTTGTAGGCGCATGTCGTTGAGGGCGCGAATCCCGCGGTCGAGCGTCTCCTCCCAACTCATGCCCCACACGATCAGCTTCAGGCACATGGAGTCGAAATACGGCGGAATAGTGTAGCCGGTATAGATCGCAGTATCGGTGCGCACCCCCGGTCCCCCGGGAGCGTAATAACGCGTGATGCGTCCGAACGACGGCAGGAAATCGTTCTTGGGATCTTCGGCGTTGATGCGGAACTGGATGGCATAGCCATGGTGGCGTATGTCCTCCTGGCGGTAGGCGAGCTTTAGACCCGCGGCGATGCGCAGTTGCTCGCGCACGATATCGACGCCGGTGATCGCTTCGGAAATAGTGTGCTCGACCTGCACGCGCGTATTCATTTCCATGAAGTAGACCTCATTGCCCTTGACGAGGAACTCCACGGTACCGGCGTTTTCGTAACCCACCGCGCTGGCCGCGCGGACCGCCATCTCGCCGACGTAGGCCCGTTGTTCGGGCGTCAACTGGGGGCTGGGCGCGATCTCGATGAGTTTTTGATTGCGGCGCTGGATCGAACAATCGCGTTCGAAGAGGTGAATGACGTTACCGACGCTGTCGGCAAGGATCTGCACCTCGATGTGATGCGGCTCGACGACGCATTTCTCCATGAACACATCGGCACTGCCGAACGCCTTGGTCGCTTCGGAGATCACGCGCTCCCAGGCCTGCTCGAGTTGCGCCGGCGTGTCACAACGGCGAATGCCGCGCCCACCACCGCCCGAAGTCGCCTTGAGCATCACGGGATAGCCGATGGTGTCGGCCAGCGACAAGGCCTCCGCACAGGTCTCGAGATTGCCGTCCGAGCCCGGCGTCACGGGCACGCCAGCGTCACGCATCGCCGCACGCGCCGCCGTCTTGTCGCCCATCCGCGCGATCACCTCGGCGTCCGGCCCCACAAAGGCCAACCCGGCGTCCTCGCAGATGCGCGCGAAGTCGGCGTTTTCTGAGAGGAAGCCGTAACCGGGGTGAATCGCGTCACAGCCGGTCTCTCGAGCCAGATCGACGATACGCCGTGGATCGAGATATCCCGCCAGCGGGTCTTCGCCCACGAAATGCGCCTCGTCGGCGCGCTTGACATGCAGCGCGAAGCGGTCGGGCTCGGTGTAGATCGCCACCGAGCGGATGCCCATTTCGGCGCAGGCGCGTACAATGCGTACAGCGATTTCGCCACGATTGGCGATGAGAAGTTTCTTGAACACCGTCTGCCCTCCGGTTGTGGACGTCGCGTTGACACAGCGTGTCATCGTGGCGCCCTCTGGGTCGCTGAGTGCTTGTCGTTATCGTACTCTCACGCTACCCACCGAAGGATCAATAGAAAAATTGATATTTTTTTGCCAAGCTATAAGCAATAGCTTATGACCACGCCGGGGGCGTCATGTCACGACCCAATCTGCTCAATCGTCTGACCTTTCGCCAATTGCAGGTTTTCCAGGCCGTGCACCGGCAGCAGTCCTATTCGCGTGCGGCCGAACAACTGGGCCTCACACAGCCCGCCGTCAGCGCACAGATCCGTCAACTCGAGCAGGCGCTCGAGCAGCCACTCTTCAAGTACGCAGGCAAGACGCTGCACGTGCTGCCGGCCGCCGATGCACTGGCCGCCTCGGTACAGTCGATCTTCGGCCAGGTCTCGAGCCTGCAAATGGAGCTTTCCGAACTGGCGGGGACCATCCGCGGCGAGCTCAATCTCGCCGCCGTCAGCACCGCGCAGTATGTCGTGCCGCACATCCTGGCCCGCTTTCGCGCCCGTTATCCGGAGGTGCAGGTACGCCTGCGCGTCTGCAATCGCGGTCAGGCCCTGGAGCGTCTCGCCGAGCGCCGCGACGACCTGGTGATCATGGGCATGGTGCCCGAGGATGCCAATCTCGCCTTCATGCCGATCCTCGATAACGAGATGATTCCCGTGGTGTGGCCCGGCCACCCGCTGCTGACGGCCGACGCGCCCACGCTCGAGGACTTCACGCGCTACTACGTGCTGATGCGCGAGCCCGGCTCGGGAACGCGCACCGCGTTCGAGGACTTCGTCGCCCGCGAGCGAGTATCGCTGCGCCATACCCTGGAGCTCGGCACCAACGAGGCAATCAAGCAGGGTGTCATGGCGCATCTCGGGGTCGCCGTGCTGCCGCGCTTAGCCGTCCAGCTCGAACTCGCTTCGGGGCTTCTGGCGTCACCGACGCTACCCGGCTTCCCGCTGCGTCGGTCCTGGTGCACCGTGCACCCCAAGGATCGCTACCCCACGCCCGTGACCGAGCTCTTCCTGCGCTTCGTCCGCGAACTGTTACCCGAGTTGAATGCGCACTTCAAGGCGCCACTGGTGCCCGCGCCTGGGCCCAGCTTCGCCTGTACGCCCTGAATCAGCAACGCTTGACTTGACTCCCACCTGGACGACCCTCATCTAAAGGACAGCGCTATCACGTTTCGCCTTTTATAGGGAGTCAATCATGCAAGTAGTCGCCACCAACGGCCAGCCTCAGGCAGCGCCCCTGGATGCTTTCGAGCTCCACGAACGCGAGATGCCCACCCCCGGCGAATGGGATCTCCTCGTGCGTGTCGACGCGGTATCGGTCAATCCAGTGGATACCAAGATTCGCCAAGGTGCCTTCTTGCCCAGCGATCAGCACAACGTCCTCGGCTGGGATGCCGTGGGCCAGGTAGAGCGCGTCGGCGCCAGTGTCGAGCATTTCGCCCCGGGAGATCGCGTGTACTATGCCGGCGAGGTCGAGCGCCCCGGCTGCAATGCCGAATATCAACTCGTCGATGCGCGCCTGACCGCCAAGGCACCGAGCAAATTGAGCGCCGAGGAAGCGTCCGCCATGCCGCTGACGGCACTCACCGCCTGGGAAGCCCTGTTCGACAAGCTCAGGCTCTCACAAGGTGACGATACCCACCGCGACCAGACCCTGCTGATCATCAACGGGGCCGGCGGTGTCGGCTCGATCGCGACGCAAATGGCCCGCCAGCTCACGGGTATCAAGGTCATCGCCACGGCATCGCGCGATCTATCCACCGAATGGTGCCGACGCATGGGGGCGCATGAAGTCGTCGATCACCACGATCTCGTGGCGAACATGCAACATGCCGGTCATGAGCAGGTCGATTACATCTTCAATTGCCACGATATCGGCGACCACTGGGAGAATATGACCACGCTCATTCGTCCCTTGGGCCATATCGTGGCCATCGCCGAGACCCAGAAGGCCGTCGATCTCAACGACCTGCAAGGCAAGGCGGTCACCTTCAGTTGGGAATTCATGTTCGCGCGGCCGCTGCATGGCACCGACATCGCTCACCAGGGCCGCATCCTGGCCAAGCTGGCCGAGCATTTCGATGCCGGTCATCTGCGCAGCACGCTCAGCGATATCGTCGGCCCATTGACCCCAGCCAATCTCGGGGAAGCCCATCGTCGCCTCGAAACCGGACATACCACGGGCAAGCTGGTGTTGAGTGCCATGCCCGAGGCATGACATTCCCATAACCGACACAGCCCCTGTGCAAGACGACATGCCCGGCATCGGCCGGGCATGGTATCGCATGCGGCCGGGCGCCGTCCTTGACACTGACGCGCCGTTGCCAACCTGTCCAGCACTACGCCTTTTGTGGTATGTTAGGCGCATCAATTCACGCATCATCAGACGTGCCAGGCCCCCCGGAAACGTCGACCGACGCCCTTCCCCTCTTTCTGTGGTAGCGTCGCCTCGGCGCCGTCGGCCGGCTTGCAGAGAGGCTCACGCTATGAGCGACACTCCTACCCCACGCGTCACCAGCGGCAAAAAATACCGCAACGACCAGGGCATCGCCGCCATCAAGGATGGCATGAAGTCACGCGAGCAATCCGCCGGCGATGGCGTCGGCGGCCGCAAGCCTTCATGGTTACGCGTCCAGATGCCCGGCGGCGAACGCTTCGAGGCAGTCAAGCGCAACGTTAAGGAACACCGGCTCAGCACCGTCTGTGCCGAGTCCCACTGTCCTAACATGGGGGAGTGCTGGAGCAACGGCACGGCCACCATCATGTTGATGGGGTCGGTATGTACCCGGGCCTGTCGCTTCTGCGCCGTCGACACCGGCAATCCGCGGGGCTGGTTAGACCCCGAAGAACCGGCGAACACCGCCGAGTCGGTGGAGTTGATGGGGCTGCGTTACGTGGTACTGACCTCGGTGGACCGCGACGACCTGCCCGATGCGGGCGCTGGCCACTACGCCGACTGCATTCGCGCGATCAAGGCGCGCACGCCCCAGGTGGCGGTGGAAGCACTGACGCCGGACTTCGACGGTATACCCAGCGCTGTCGAGCGCGTCGTCGATTCCGGCTTGGAAGTATTCGCCCAAAACGTCGAAACCGTGGAGCGTCTGACGCAACGCGTACGTGATCCGCGTGCCGGTTATCGCAAGACTCTCGATGTGCTGGCGCATGCCAAGCGCCACCGCCCTGAGATCATCACCAAGACCAGTATCATGCTGGGGCTCGGCGAAACCGAAGAAGAGATCCTCGAGACCTTCGATGACCTTCGCGCCATCGGCGTCGACATCGTGACACTGGGTCAGTACCTGCAACCGACTCGGAACCACCTACCGGTGGAACGCTGGGTGACGCCCGACGAATTCGAACACTACCGTCAGCAGGGCTTGGCAAAAGGCTTCATGGAAGTGCCGTCGGGGCCGTTGGTGCGCTCCAGCTATCGCGCCGACCGGGTGTTCGAGAAGAACAACCTGGGATTGGCAGAGCCCGCTGAGGTGCCTGGGCAATCGCCCGACCCCGACCGCATTGCGGTCGTCAACGTCGGCTGAAGACCGCACTTTTCAAGTCTTAGTGATGCAATGAAAACGGCCCGCCGTGGACTGAGTCCACGGCGGGCCGTTTTCATTGGGACACGCCGCTCGGTGTCGAAGGACGCTGAACGACGGTGCGTCAGACGCCGACGGTGGCAACTGGCACGAGCGTTCGCTCCAGCGTTCGCGCCAGACGCTCGGCCAGCTCGACGGCGACCGTATCGCTATCCGGACAATCGTCGACCAGATCGGCAAGCCGCGTCATGGTCATGCCGGCATAGCCGCAGGGGTTGATGCGCTGGAAAGGAGATAAGTCACCATCGACATTGAGCGCGACGCCATGGAAGCTGGCGCCGCGTCGAATACGCAAGCCGAGCGAGGCAATCTTGGCCTCGCCGACATAAACACCCGGCGCGTCAGGGCGCGCATGCGCCTCCACACCATACTCGGCCAGCAACGCGATCACCGTGTTCTCGAGCGCCGATACCAACTCCCGTACGCCCAGCTTGGCACGACGTACGTCGATCAACGGATAAAGCACGACCTGGCCCGGCCCATGATACGTCACCTGTCCGCCACGATCGGTGGCGACGACCGGAATATCGCCGGGCATGAGCAGATGCTCGGGCTTGCCGGCCTGTCCCTGCGTGAATACGGGTTCGTGCTCAACCAACCAGAATTGATCGGGCGTGGCAGCATCACGCTCGTCAGTGAGCTTGCGCATGGCCTGCCACACCGGCTCATAGGCGCGACGCCCTAGGCGATGCAACTGCACCGACGGGCGCTCTTCGCTCATCGCCACCTATAGCACCATGTGCACACGCCCCGTCGCTTTCAGCGAATGGAACAGTGCATTGAGCTGATCTTGCCCGGTGGCGTGAATCACCACGCGCACGGATTGAAAGCGACCATTGCGGCTATCGACCATGCGCACGCTGCGACGGTCGAAGCCAGGCGAGTGCTGCTCGACGATATCGACCACGGTGACCTTGAAGTCGGGTGCCGCGTCACCGACGATCTTGATGGGATACTGACAGGGGAACTCGATCTTGGGTGCATCTGCCGATGCACCCTGCTCGGTTGGTGAAGTCTGTTGCATGGAGAACGGCCTCACATGGGCTCGGCATGGTATTTCCGAGTATTCTACTCAACCTTATCGTATCGACCAAGGGCGAAGCTTTCGAAACGCTTCGCCCTTGGGCCGAACCACAATGAATCAGTCGAAAAACCCATTCACGAACTGCAGGACGCTGTCCCAAAGGCGCTTGAAGAAACCACCCTCGGAGACCGACTCCAGGGCCACCAGGGGACGCTCGTCGAGCACTTCACCATCCAGCTTGATCTTCAACGTGCCGAGCTGTTCGCCCTTCTCGACCGGCGCATCGATGGTTTTCTTGATATCGAGCTGAGCGTTCAATTCATCGCTGTGTCCACGCGGCACGGTCAAGTACACGTCATCCGCCACGCCCAAACGCAGCTCGTCCTTCTCGCCACCCCAGATACGCGGCTTGTTGAGCACGGCACCCGCTTCGTAGAGACGCTGTGTCTCGAAGAAACGGAACCCATAGCTCAGCAGCTTCTGGGTTTCTTGGGCCCGCGCCTCGTCGGAATCGGTGCCCATCACCACGGCCACCAGGCGTGTATCGTCCTTCTTGGCGGATGCCACCAGGCAGTAACCCGCCGCTTCGGTATGCCCCGTCTTCAAGCCATCGACATTGGGGTCGCGCCACAACAAACGATTACGGTTAGGCTGACGGATATCGTTCCAGGTGAAGTACTTCTCCGAATACACCTCGTAGTGATCGGGGTAGTCCTTGATGATGTGTTGCGCAATGATCGCCAAATCGTGCGCCGAAGAGTAATGATCGTCGTGCGGCAGGCCGGTGGGGTTCATGAAATGCGTATGCTGTAAGTTCATACGCGAGGCCTGCTGATTCATGAGATCGGCAAAGGCGTCCTCACTGCCCGCGATATGCTCGGACAGGGCAACGCTGGCATCGTTGCCCGACTGAATCACGACCCCTCTGAGCAAGTTGTCGACGCTTACCTTGCTACCCGGGTTGAGGAACATCCGCGAGCCGCCGGTGCGCCACGCATTCTCGCTAATAGTCACCTTGTCATCGCCACTGATGTTGCCGGCATCGATTTCACGCTCGACGATATAGGCCGTCATCATCTTGGTGAGGCTGGCGGGCGGCAACTTCTTGTCGGCATTGTGTTCGACCAGGATCTTGCCGCTATCGGCGTCCATCAGCACCCAGGAAGACGCCGCCAGGCTCGGCGCCGACGGTACCATCGACGACGGTACTGGCGAGGGCTCGGGAGGATTCTCGGCTTGCGCTACAGGGGTGAGACCACCGACACCTAGCGTGACCAATAAAATAATGCGTAACAATGACGATCGGGCAAACACTCTCATGACAACTTTTCTCGCTAAGCGGGGTTACTCGGTAGCGGAAACCACAAACGACTGGTCAAAACCCGCCGCTTGTAATTCCGCTTTGATGGAATCGATATGCGACGCATCATGCACAGGCCCTACCTGAACACGATACACGGATGCCTCTTCCCTTACGCGTACCGGACGCGATACTTGTCCTTGCAAGCGCTTTTCCAGCGCCTTGGCCCTGGCCGCGGAGCTCAATGCCGCAACCTGAACATATTGCCCTGTACCATCCTGACGTTCGGCGACAGGGGCTTGCTGAGGTGCATCAGCGGCCGAGGCTTCATTCGTTGCTCCCTGCGTCGGCACACCCGAGGACACCTGGGCCACCTCCCCTTGGGATGCTGACTCGGTGGAACGCTTATGCTGCTCGGCCCATTGCTCAGGGTCAATGGCCTCCACGCGCACATGTCCTGTTCCGTGTCCCAGGATATCCAAGCGTGCCGCAGCGGCATACGATAAATCGATCAGCCGATCGCCATGAAACGGGCCGCGATCGTTGACGCGCACGATGACACTATGGCGGTTATCGAGATTGGTCACGCGAACATAGGTCGGCAGCGGTAGCGTGCGATGCGCCGCTGACATCTTGTACATGTCGTAGGGCTCACCACTCGCGGTGTCGTAGCCCTGGAACTTGGTGCCATACCAGGACGCATCGCCTTCCTCTACATAGCCGCTGGGATCGGAGAGCACGTGGTAGGTCTCGCCCCACACTTCATACGTAGAACGATTGCCGCTCTTGGCAAGCGGCTCGTCCTTGGGCACCGCATCGGGGACATCCGTCACATCGGGCGGCGCGTCCGGATAGGCATCGTTTTGCTGCGCATAACGACCGCCGCCGTCACTGGCGCATCCTGCCACCAACAGCATCAACATACACACAAGCACACCGCTGACTCTCATGCATCATCCTTGTCGAGCGCTGCCTGGATGCCTGTCGCGAGTTCGGTGACGGCCATCGCATATAGGTAACTGTGGTTATAACGCGTGATCACATAAAAATTTTCATGTCCCAACGCGTAGCGGTAGCCCCCCGACTCAAGCGCCAGGGACAGCGGAATGACACGCGATGCATCTAGCTCCCCGCGCGGGCGGATACCGGCATCGGCAAGAGGCGCTAATCTCACGTAAGGCGCATGCGTGCGGTTGAAGTCGATCGCTTGCGGAGGCGTTTCGGGGCCATCGGCGGGCGTTACGACCGGCGCCCCTCGACGCCATCCATGCTCGGCGAAGTAATTGCCCACGCTGCCGATCGCATCCACGGGATCGTCCCACAGATCGCGCCGCCCATCGTCATTGAAATCGACGGCATAAGCACGGTAACTAGTAGGGATAAATTGTGGGTAACCCATGGCGCCAGCATAGGAGCCTTTGGGGGCTTCCGGGGAAATTCCCTGATCTAGGGTGATTTCAAGAAACGCTGCCAATTCGCCACGGAAGAACTCGCCGCGCGAGGGGTGATGAAAAGCCAGCGTAGCGAGCGAATCGAGCACACGATGACGCCCCTTGTGCTGACCATAGCGCGTCTCGACACCGATAATCGCGGCAATGTAGGCGGGCGGTACTCCGTATTCGCGTTCAGCACGCGCGAGGGCATCACGGTGCTCGCGAATGAACGCTACGCCTTCTTGAATACGCTTGGGCTGCACGAAGATGTCGCGGTATTCGTGCCAACTCAAGCGACGCTCCGCCGCCCCCTGCATAGCGTCCAGCACTTCCTGGCGAAACCGGGCATGACGCAATGCCTGGGTCACGTCATCGCGAGAGATGCCACTCTCCGATACGTCATCGACCCACTCGCGGATATCAGCGTGCGAGGCAGGATCGAAGTCCTCGGCCGCATGCGCCGACGGAAACAGGACCATCCCGCACAGCAACAACGCCGCCGGGGCAAACCCTCGCCAATGGGACCACGCATTATTCCACTTCATCAGGCTCTGACTCCTTGGCCCTGGGCTGTCGTCGCTTCCTTTCCGCAGCGCGCCCTGCCTAGCGCGGCAACAACCGTCGATGGGTATGAACGGACATGAGGATACCGAAACCGACCAGCAAGGTCACGCTGGATGTACCGCCGAAACTGACCAACGGTAGCGGCACCCCGACGATGGGCAAAATACCGCTGACCATGCCGATATTGACGAAGACATAAAGGAAAAACGTCAGCACGATGCTACCCCCGACCAGACGCCCATAGGTATCCTGCGCGGTATTGGCGAGGAACAGCCCGCGTCCCACGATGAGCACGTAGAGGGCCAGGAAGACCAGCATCCCGATCAACCCCCACTCTTCTCCCAGCACAGCGCCGATGAAGTCGGTATGGCGCTCGGGAAGAAATTCCAACTGAGATTGAGTCCCCAAGCCCCATCCCTTGCCGAAGACGCCACCGCTGCCAATGGCCGTTTTCGACTGGATGATGTTCCAGCCTGCCCCCAGTGGATCGCTTTCGGGGTTGAGAAAGGTCAATACGCGTTGGCGTTGATATTCGTGCATATTGAACCAGAGCAAGGGCAAGGCGGAGGCAAGGAGCACCGCCAGCAAGCCGATTACCCGCCATGACAAGCCCGCGAGGAAGATGACGAACACTGCCGCGCAAGCTACCAGCAATGACGTCCCTAGGTCAGGCTGGCGCATGATCATCATCACCGGCACGCCGATGATCAAGGCACAGACCAACAGGTCGCGCATGCTCGGTGGCAGCGATCTCTTGTAGAGGTACGCCGCCACCATCATGGGCACCGCCAACTTCATCAACTCCGAAGGCTGAAAGCGAACCACTCCGGGGATTTCGAGCCAGCGCTGTGCCCCCATCCCCATGTCGCCCATGATCTCAACGGCGAGCAGCATCGCCACACCTAGGCAGTAAGCCAGGGGCGTCCAGCGATACAAGGTGTCTGGAGCAAACTGAGCGATCACGAACATGGCCAGCAAGGCCACACCGAAACGCGACGCCTGCCCCAGCGTGACGGCGAGACTCATGCCACTGGCACTGTACAATACGACCAACCCCGCTCCCATTAGGCTCAGCAGCAGCAAAAGCAGCCAAGGGTCGAGATGCAGGCGTGACCAAAGGGAACGCTTGCGCCCCATGCCATCCGCCGGTGCCCGACTGAAGCGACGCCATTCAAGTCCCTTCAACTTCGACGTCCTCCTTGATGAGTTCTTCGGCTTGATGGGTGTTCTCGTCATCGGACAGGAGCCACTCGTCTGCCAGAGCGCGAGCCAGACCCGCTGCATGCGAACTACCGCCCCCGGCATTTTCGACGATCACGGCGATGGCTATCTGCGGGTCGTCCACCGGCGCGAACGCCGTGAACAAGGCGTGATCACGCAAGCGCTCCTTGAGCTCATCGGCATCGTATTTCTGATTCTGCCCCAAGGAAAATACCTGTGCCGTGCCCGATTTGCCGGCCATGTCGTATTTCAGCCCTTTCCCGATGTGGCGCGCAGTGCCCTCTCTACCACTGACGACTTTTTCCATGCCGTTGAACACGTCATCCCACCAGACATCCTTATCGAGCTTCACGTCAGGCTTGGTATTCTTGAAAGGCGGTTCGACCGAGGTCTCACCGACGCGCTTGGCCAAATGTGGACGCACCCAATCCCCACGGTTGGCCAGCGTTGCCTCCGCCGTTGCGAGCTGCAACGGCGTCACCATCCAATAGCCTTGCCCGATACCCGCCGAGAGCGTTTCACCGGGATACCACACTTGGCCGTATTTCTCGCGTTTCCACTCACGCGAAGGCACGGTCCCCGATGAGGCTCCTTGCACATCCAATGAGGTGACTTCCCCAAATCCGAACTTGTACATGAAGCTGGATAAGGCATCGATGCCCAAGCGATGTGCCATGGTGTAAAAATAGGTATTGTTGGAAACGGCAAGCGCGCGCTCCAGATCGACACGACCGTGCCCCCAGCGCAACCAGTTCCGATAGTGGCGAGAATCGTTGGGCAACTTGTAATACCCCGGGTCATAGATGACTTCTTGAGGTGTCACGACACCATTCTGAAGCGCGGCCAAGGCTTCGAAAGGCTTAATGGTCGACCCGATCGGATACTGGCCGCGCACGGCCCGGTTGAACAGCGGTAGGTCCAGGTTCTCTTGCAACGACTGATAGTCTTTGTAGGAAATACCGGTCACGAACTCGTTGGAATCGAACCCTGGGGCGGAGACCATCGCTAGAATGTCACCGGTCTGGGGTTGAATCGCGACGATGGAACCACGCCGCCCATCCAGCAAATCGTAAGCCATCTTTTGAAGCCGCGTGTCGATGGTCAGCGTCAAGTCCTTGCCCGGTTCTGGCGGTGTACGCTCGAGCTCGCGTAGAACACGACCCCGGGCGTTGGTCTCCACCTTACGCAGACCAGCTTGCCCGTGCAGCGCTTTTTCGTACTGCTTCTCGATTCCGGTCTTGCCAATAAAATGCGTGCCCGCATAGTTGCCACTATCAAGCGAGGCCAGTTCTTCCTCGTTGATACGCCCTACATAGCCCAGCACATGCGACATGATCTTGGGAGTGGGATAGTGACGCAGCCACTGTGCTTCGACCTCGACCCCTGGAAGCCGATAACGATTGACGGCTAACCGCGCGATTTGCCGTTCGTTGAGATCGCTCATCAACAATGCCGGTTGATAGGGCCTTTGGCGCTGACGCGACCGTTTGCGAAACGCGTCGACCTGCGTTTCGTCCAGCCCCAGGATGTCGACCAGTCGGTCGAGAGTGGCATCAATATCCTGGACCCGCTCGCGTACGATCGTCAGGTTATAAGTGGGACGGTTTTCTGCCACCAATTTCCCTTGGCGGTCGTAGATGAGCCCACGTGTTGGGGGCAACGGTTCGACGCGCACGCGATTCTTCTCGGAACGCGTGGTGAACACATCATGCTCGACAACCTGAAGATAAAAAAGACGAGCACCCAGTCCCCCGGCCATCAATAATACGAGTAATGCCGCCAGTAGCGAGCGTGCCCGGAATACACGGACTTCTCGAGCGGTATCCTTGATTGGGTCGCGTCGTTTACGCATGGGTCCCCGATAACAGGCGGGAAGGTGGAAGGTAACCGCTGAGCAGGTATCGAGCCCCGCTACTCATCGGTGATAGGGATGACCAGCCAGCAAGGTCCAGGCGCGATAAAGCTGCTCGGCCAACAGAATACGTACCAGTGGATGAGGCAGCGTCAATGCCGAAAGCGACCAACGTTGCTCGGCCCGCGCCAGAAGGCGTGAGTCGAGCCCGTCCGGCCCGCCCACCAGGCACGCGACGTTGCGACCGTCCTGGCGCCATTGATCGGCGTTGGCGGCCAATCGTTCGGTACTCCAACTTCGACCCTCGACATCCAATGCGATGACACGCTCCTGATCGCGCAGCTTCGCCAGCATGGCATCGCCTTCACTCTGAATCGCACGGGCAACATCGGCGTTTTTGCCCCGTTTGCCGGGCGCTATCTCGACGATGTCCACGCTGAAATCACGCGGCAGCCGCTTGAGATATTCATCGACCCCCTGCGTGACCCAGTCGGGCATGCGAGTGCCCACGGCGAGCACGCGCAGCTTCATCCACGCACCTCGCCAAGCGCCCCCTCAACGGATACCCCATCGCTGGGCAGATCCGACCACAAGCGCTCGAGATCGTATAGCTGACGAGTCTCGGGCAGCATGACGTGGACCACGAGATCGCCCAAATCGACCAGGACCCAATCGCTCCCCTGGTGCCCTTCGATACCCAAGGGGCGGCACCCCGCTTCCTTGACTTTCTCCACCACGCTCTCGGCCAGGGCGCCGATGTGTCGACTCGATGTACCGCTAGCGACGATCATGGTGTCGGTGACGCTGGTCAGCGAGGCGACATCGAGTTCGGCAACATCACGTGCCTTGAGTTCCTCGAGCGTGTCCATTACCAGCGTTTTGAGTGCTTCAGTCTGCATAGCTCCTCGTTCATATGTCATACCCCTGCGGGCAAGGCCCGCATTCTACCGCGCTGACACCAAACCGCCAGGGGCAAGGTTAAAAAGGCCTTTAGGTGGCACCACCACTCGCCAGGTCCCTTTCATTGATGGATGATGACATCATCGATAAAGACGATGCGCTAGGAGATAGCGTTCCACGGCATCGGGCAGCAAATAGCGCACGCTTGCACCGCGCTGCAATCGCTCCCTTATCGCTGTAGCCGAAATCGCCATGCGCGTGGGCAGACTCAAATGCAGCACACCCCCTGCAGGCGACTGCATCAACGCCTCGACACTCGTCACTTCACGGCCTTCGATCAGCGTTTCGAGCGCCGTCGGAAGCGGCTGTTGATGATCGGGGCGATCGACGACGACGACATGCGCCAACTCGAACAACCGTTGAGGTTCGTACCATTCGGCCAAGTGCAGATAGGCGTCGTATCCCAACGCCATGACCAGGCGCGCGTGCGTGCCCAGCTCTTCTCTCAGAGACGCCAGAGTCGCGGTAGAATAGGATGGCCCCTCGCGGCGAATCTCACGGTCATCCACGTAGAGACCCGGCGTGTCGGCGATGCCCAGCGCCAGCATGATCGCGCGCTGTTCGGCATCGACGCCAGGCGTGGCGCGATGCGGCGGCACCCGTGCCGGGACCATGTGAACGCGATCGAGTACTAGGGCTTCGCGTAACTCGATAGCGCTACGCAGGTGACCCACGTGCACGGGGTCGAAGGTACCCCCCAGCATCGCGACACGCGGTGAGGCCTCAGCTGCGCACATGGCCATCGCCATATACGATGTACTTCTCGCTGGTGAGACCCTCCAGACCGACGGGTCCGCGCGCATGCAGCTTATCAGTGGAGATGCCGATTTCCGCCCCTAGCCCATATTCAAAGCCGTCGGCGAAACGCGTCGACGCATTGACCATGACCGAACTGGAGTCGACCTCGGTCAGAAAGCGCCGTGCGTCAGTCAGATTCTCGGTGACGATGGCATCGGTATGGTGCGAGCCATAGGTATTGATGTGCGTGATCGCATCTTCCAACGTATCGACCACGCGAATGGCCACGATCGGCGCAAGGTATTCGCTATGCCAATCTTCTTCCGTTACGGCGATGGCGTCCGCTATCCAGGCCCGTGTCCGCTCACACGCACGCATCTCAACCCCCTTGCGGCGATAGATATCGGCCAACTCGGGAAGTACAAAAGGCACCGCCTCGGCGTGTACCAGTAGCGTTTCCATGGCATTGCAGGGCGAGTAACGCTGGGTCTTGGCGTTGTCGGCAATGGCCACCGCCTTGGCCGGATCGGCGGCCTGGTCGACATACACATGGCAGATGCCATCGAGATGCTTGATCACTGGCACGCGCGCGTCTCTCGAAATGCGCTCGATCAACCCCTTCCCGCCGCGCGGCACGATGACATCGACGAACTCCGGCATAGCGATCAATGCGCCGACCGCTGCACGATCGGTCGTCGCCACGACTTGCACGCAGGCCTCGTCGAGCTCTGCCGCCTTGAGCCCCTGTCGGATACAATCCGCAATGGCCCGGTTGGAATGGATCGCTTCGGAGCCGCCACGCAGGATCGTGGCATTGCCTGATTTCAAGCACAGGCTGGCGGCGTCCACGGTCACGTTGGGGCGCGATTCGTAGACGATGCCTACCACGCCCAGCGCAACGCGCATCTTGCCCACTTGAAGCCCCGAAGGTAGATAGCGCATGTCACGAATCTCGCCGATCGGGTCGGACAAGGCAGCCACTTGACGCAAGCCTTCGATCATCGTGTCGATACGCGCCGGCGTCAGCGCCAGACGATCCAGCAGCGACTCGGCGAGGCCGTTGTCGCGCCCCGCCTCGAGATCGCGGCGATTGGCGGTGTCCAATGCATCGCGCGCCTCGTCCAGGGCACTCGCCATAGCGAGTAGCGCGCGGTTCTTTTGCGCGGTAGTGGCGCGGGCCAACACACGTGACGCACCACGCGCCCGTTCGCCCATCGCATGCATGTAAGCATCGACGTCGACGATCTCGGACTCGGAAGTTTCAAGGGCCATGCGGGCAATTTTCTCCTGGGTATCCGCCGGGAAGCATATGATAATCGGTGCTTTCCGAAGCATGACGGCAGAGGTACAACGGCTATACTGCCGGCACCGTTGGGAAAGGAATCACTATACGGCACCATGCAGAGCAAATACAAAACACCTCTAACCGGGCTTTTCCTGCTAGGCGCGGGGCTAATGACGATCACCGCCTGGCAGGAAGACGACTCGATCACACAAGGCCTGCTCATCGCCGCCATCATCGGGTTGACGACGCTTGCGTGGTGTCACTTATCACGTCGCGCCTGGACATTGACGATCCCATTGTGTGCCTTGCTTTTACTGGCGCTACTCTGGCAAGCCTCCATGGCGTACGCCATCAGCGTATGGCTGTGGCCGATCATGCTGCTCGCACCTCAGCCACGGCCCATGCGTTACATGCTCCTGGTGGCTGCCGCACTCGGCTGGTGGCACATTCAAGCGCCCCTCGGGATAGCGCAAGCTGCGTTGAGTGGCGCGTTATTGGCCGCCCTCATGGCCTTGGGGATTGCCAAGGCCATCGAGCATAGCCGGCTACGTCAAGAGCTAGAGCGTCGCCACCGTCTCACCCCGGAGGGCTCGCTCTGGTCACTCAATCGTCTGCGCCAGGACCTAGCCGTCGAATGGTCGCGGCGCCAGCGCGAAAACGTCTACGCGGAGCTGCTCGTGGTACGCCCACATCAACGCGGCCACAATGTTCGGCGGCGTCTCAAAGAGCGCCTGGCCGCGTTTATCTACGCCTTCGAGGGTTGTTACCGCGTGGATGCACAGACCTTTGCGGTACTGCTGGTTTCAAAGGACGAGCAACACGCCGCCTTACGTCGTGACGCGATCTCAACCGAGCTTCAGGAACACTGTCGTATACGCATCGCGCCCGTCACTCCCCATCTAGACCCTATCACGCTGGGCCATGAACTCTCGCTGCAAGCCAGCGGCCTGCATTTCCGACAGGAGACAACCGACCATGCCTGAACGTCTCTCGTCGTCACGCCTCCACGCCATGGCGTATGCCTGCGGGGCGCTCGTGCTCGCTAGTCTCGCGGCCTGGCACTACCTGATGGGCCATTACCCGCGCATCCTGCCGGTCACTATCCTGGCCATCATGGTGTCTATCGCCGCCCTGATGGCAGAAAACGCTTACGCTCGTCGACTACCTGCCTACCTGGTGCTGATCAGCGGCTATCTGGCGATTGCCGTGGAAGCACCCTACCTCGAGGCGTCCGGCGCACTTTGGATGGGGGTCCCGCCGATACTCGCCACGCTGCTCTTACCGCCTGGTGCCGCGCTACTTCTCAATGTACTGCTCGCCCCCATATGGCTATTCCTGATCAACTCTGTTCTATCGACGCCCGCGGGTGGCCTGCAGTACTTCACGCTAGTCATCATCTCAATACTGCCTCTCGGGTGGTACATGCAACAGGCCCGCTTACTCAAGACTACCGATCAACTCGATACGCAAAGCGGTATGCTATCGCGCGATGCGCTCAGCGAACGGCTTATCGCCGAGGTCGCTCGCGCCCGTGCATTGAACCAATCACTAAGCGCGCTAGTCATTCATTTACCCCAACTCGACATGGCCAACGAGCAGTTCGGCCAAACGACACAAGACACGCTATTGACGACCTTCTATCAGGTGGTACAACGCAACTCTCGACGTGGCGACGCCATGGGGCGGCATCGCCATAGCGTCTTTTGGCTGCTGCTTGCCGACGCTGGGGAAGCCGGCGCGCTCATCGTCCGTGAGCGCTTGACGCATGCGCTCGGGGAAGCCCCGCTTCGCGACATCGGTGCCATCGAGGCCCAGGCACGTATTTGCCACCTGGCAGATGACGAGTGCGCCGAACGTTTCGAGCAACGGCTGATCAAGCGTGGATTCAACCTGCTGGAGCCCGATACTTGAACGTGACCGAGTGGCTGTATCAATTTTCTCCCTCACCGGCGTTACTGATCTTGATCGTGCTGTTGGTGGCGCTGCTTGAGTCGCTCGCCGTGATTGGTCTGCTAGTGCCCGGCATCGTGCTACTGACTGCCGCCGCGTCACTGGCGGGGCATCAGCACCTTTCCCTGCCGTTATTGTTGGCGGCGGCCTTTGCGGGAGCGACCCTCGGTGATGGTCTAAGCTTTTGGCTAGGCTACTCTCAGCGCGAACGCGTGCATCGACTGTGGCCCTTCACCCGCCATCCTGAATGGCTGGCGCGTGGCATCGATTTCTTCAAGCGCTATGGCGACTTTTCCATCCTCATCGGTCGCTTCGTGGGACCGGTACGGCCTATCGTGCCGATGGTCGCCGGTATGCTGCACATGCCGACATGGCGCTTTGCCGCCGTCAATATCGCGTCCGCCTTGCTTTGGGCTCCCGCCTATCTACTGCCCGGCTATCTGCTCGGCCATTCATGGGACAAACTCCTCGCCTTGCCTGCAAGCAGCGAACGGTGGCTCGTTACTCTGGGGCTCATGCTGATAACGCTGGGGATAGGGTTTTCCTGGTTTCGTCACCACCTTGGGCGCGGCGGTTGGGTGTACATGCGCTTGGCCCGCTTTTCCCGCGCGACGCCGCGTCGGCGACGCCTATGGCTCGCGTTGGGCGCCGCTCACCCGCGCAACGAAATACCGCTAGCCTCCCTCGCGCTTCTCGTGGTCAGCCTAATTGCCTTGTGCGGGTGGACGCTGTGGGTGCTCGAGCACCCCGCGCCCTCGTTGCCGATGGATCGACAGATTCAGGCATTGCTAGCGCCCCTCGCAGACACTTGGCTAGCAGAATTTAGCACCGTCATGGCCCTGAGCGGGGATATCTTAGGCATTATTGCAATAACCCTACCATGGTTGGCATGGCTGCTATTTTCGCGGCGTATCGCGGCCTTCCTGCACATCAGTAGCGCGTTGCTAGGTATCGGGTTCGCCAACCTGGTCTTCAAGCATCTCGCCGCTCGCGCTCGCCCCGATACGCCGGACTATCTCATGGGGTCGTTTTCCTATCCCAGCGCTCATACCTCGACGAGTATCGTATTGATCGGCCTAGCGGCAGCGTTCACGGCCGAGACGCTGCCCACGCAACGGCGGATGTGGGTATATTGGGGGGCGACGCTGATATGCCTGCCGATGGCCTTGTCACGCCTTATCCTTGGCGTGCATTGGGCCAGCGACCTGATCGGCGGCGCACTCCTCGGCCTGGTCGTGTGCGCCATCACGCGCCTTAGCTATCAGCGCTTCGTACACGTACCGCTCACGCCCTGCCGGTGGACACCGCTGGTCGTTGCCTCCTTGCTGTTGCTAACGGCACGCATTGCCTGGCTGCCCCACGTCTAGGCAGAACATCCACGATGGATAGCGCTCATCCCAGCGCCAGCCAGATGCCGACCCCGACCATCAAGCTGCCGGCAATGCGGTTCAGCAACTGGACATTGCCGCTGCGGCGCAGGAAGCGGCTGGCCGTGCGCCCGCCGCCGGCATAGATCAAAAGACAGGTCAGCTCCAGGGTCAGGATAACGCCTACGAGCGCGACCAGCTGGGGAGCCAGCGGACGGCCAGATTCCAGAAAAGGCGGCAGCAAGGCGATGAAAAAAGCCCAGCCCTTGGGGTTGGCGACCGCCGTCACGAATCCCTGGACGATCAACTGAACCCGCGACACATCGGGCGCCGCGTCACTCGCATCGGGGATCGCCAGGCGCCCTTTGGAGCGCCACATCATGACACCGAGATAGATCAGATAGGCACCGCCGACCCACTTGAACACGGCGAACACTTCCGGGTAGCGCAGCATCAAGGTGGCGACCCCGACCACCGCCGAGACCGCCACCAGGCCAACACCCACCAGTTCGCCGAGCATCATCCACAAGGCGCGCCGCACCCCGATCGTCATGCCCAGCGTCATGGAAAGCGTCATGCACATGCCCGGGGTCAACGACACCATGAAAAACGTCGGTACGAACACCGACAGCACCGACAGGTTGATCATGTCGACTCTCCCCAGCGCGGCATCAGAGTATGCGCAATGCCCAGTTGATTGAGAATCCGAGCCACGATGAAGTCGATCATGTCGTCGAGCGTCTGTGGGCGGTGGTAGAACCCGGGGGCCGCGGGGAGTATCACCGCCCCCATCCGGGTCAGCGCCAGCATGTGTTCAAGATGAATGGCCGAGAACGGCGTCTCGCGCGGGACGAGGATGAGCTGACGCCGTTCCTTGAGCGCCACGTCCGCGGCGCGCTCGATCAGATTGTTGCTCGCGCCGGTGGCGACCGCCGAGAGTGTTCCTGTCGAACAGGGGCAAATCACCATGGCACTGGGCGCGCCGGATCCCGAGGCCACTGGCGCCATCCAGTCCTCACGGCCGAAGCAGCGAATCTGCCCCGGCGCGGCACCGCTACGCTCCCGCAGTGCCTCGCTCAAACGCTCGGGGTTCGACGGCAAGCTCTCGTCGGTCTCGGTGGCGATGACCATGTGCGCAGCCTTGGAGATCAGCACCAGCACCTGATGCCGCGCCGCCACCAGGCAGTCGATGAGACGCAGTCCATACTGCGCCCCGGACGCCCCCGTCAACGCCACGGTGACGGGGGCTTCGAACATCGCTTCATCCGCCATGCCGGGCCTCCAGTGCCGCCAACAACTTTTCATGGATACCGCCGAACGCCCCGTTCGACATCACCACGATCCGGTCTCCCGAACGCGCTTCGGCCACGATGGCCTCGACCAAGGCCGACATATCATCACTCACCGTCGCCGGCACCGGACAGGCCGCCGCAAGCGCCTCCAGCGACCATTCGACCTCCGGTGGCCGATACCACCAGACGCGGTCCGCCGCCGCCACGCTATCCGGCAAGCGCTCGCGCATGCTGCCCAGACGCATCGTATTGGAGCGCGGTTCGATCACCGCCAGCAGCCGCCCCGCGTCGGTCGCCGCTCCCAGCCCCTCGAGCGTGGCGGCGATGGCCGTAGGATGATGGGCAAAGTCGTCGATGACCTGAATACCGCCGACCTCGCCCCGCACCTCCTGGCGTCGTCGCGGCGATTCGAAACGCGATAACGCCGCTGCACCGTCTTCCAGCGCTACACCGCAAGCCGCTGCCGCCGCCAGGGCCGCCACCGCGTTGGCGACGTTGTGACGCCCGCTCAGCGCCCAGTCGACGTGCGCGACGCGCTCGCCATGACGCACCGCGAAGCGACGGCCATCGGCGCTTTCCAGCCGCCACTGCCATGACGCGTCGTCGCTGGCACCGACACGCACGACGGGGCTCCAGCAACCTTGCGCCAGCACGCGTTCGAGGGCCGGCTCTCCAGCCGCCACGACCAACTGGCCATTGCCCGGGACGATACGCACCAGGTGATGAAACTGACGCTCGATGGCGGCCAGGTCGGGAAAGATGTCCGCGTGATCGAACTCGAGATTGCCCAGCACCGCGATATCCGGGCGGTAGTGGACGAACTTGGAACGCTTGTCGAAGAAGGCCGTGTCGTACTCATCGGCCTCGACCACGAACGGTGCCCCAGGCTCTCCTAATCGCGAGGACACGCCCAGATTGCGCGGCACCCCGCCGATCAAGAAACCCGGCGCCTGGCCGGCCGCCTCCAGAATCCACGTCAGCAGGCTGGCGGTCGTGGTCTTGCCGTGGGTGCCGGCTACCGCCACCACGCGTCGGCCCGGCAGCACCTGCTCGGCCAGCCACTGCGGCCCCGAGACGTAGGGCAATTTGGCATTGAGCACGGCTTCCACCTCGGGGTTGCCGCGCGACAACGCATTGCCAATGATCACGAGGTCGGGGCGCGGCATCAGGTTGTCGGCGGCATAGCCCTCGCAAAGGGCGATGCCCGCCTCCTCGAGCTGAGTGCTCATCGGCGGATAGACATTGGCATCCGCACCGCTGACCTGATGTCCGAGCGCCTTGGCCAAGCGCGCCAGACTCCCCATGAACGTACCGCAAACCCCTAGAATATGGACGTGCATCTGAGCCTCCTGCCATGATGCCGCGAGCCTAGCATGGCGCCGCGCGGCCCACCAGCCGAGCACCGTGGCATAGGCATCGACGGTCGATGTCGGCTATCATTCGCTCATTCATGCGCCCAGACCCAGGAGCACTACAAGTCCCATGGCCCAGCACAATGCCTTTTATGCCCAGTCCGGTGGCGTCACCGCCGTCATCAACGCCAGCGCCTGCGGCGTCATCGAGACCTGTCGTCGCCATTCGGACAAGATCGGCAAGGTCTACGCCGGCCACAACGGCATCATCGGCGCCCTGACCGAAGATCTTATCGACGTTTCCCAGGAAAGCGACGAGGCGATTGCCGCACTGCGCCATACACCGGGCGGCGCGTTCGGTTCCTGCCGCTACAAGCTCAAGGACATCGAGACGCACCGCGCGCAATACGAGCGCCTGATCGAGGTGTTCAAGGCGCATGACATTCGCTACTTCTTCTACAACGGCGGCGGCGACAGCGCCGATACCTGCCTCAAGGTGTCGCAGCTCTCAGAAAAGATGGGTTACCCGCTGACTGCGATTCACGTTCCCAAGACCGTCGACAACGACCTGCCGATCACCGACAACTCTCCCGGCTTCGGCAGCGTAGCCAAGTACATCGCCACCTCGACCCGCGAAGCGGCACTGGATATCGCCTCCATGTGCGCCACTTCCACCAAGGTGTTCGTGCTTGAGGTCATGGGCCGTCACGCGGGCTGGATCGCCGCTGCCGGCGCCCTGGCGGGCAACGGCGAGGGCGAACCTCCTCACCTGGTCATCTTCCCCGAGCTCCCTTTCCAGCGCGCCCGGGTCATGCAGCGCGTCGACGAGGCCGTCAAGAAGTACGGCTATTGCGTCATCGTGGTCTCCGAGGGCGCCCGTTACGAAGACGGCACCTTCCTCGCCGACGCCGGCAATACCGACGCCTTCGGCCACCGTCAGCTGGGCGGCGTGGCGCCGACGCTCGCCGGCATGGTCAAGCAAGACCTGGGCTACAAGTATCACTGGGCGGTCGCCGACTACCTGCAACGCGCGGCACGCCACCTGGCCTCCAAAACCGATGTCGAGCAAGCCTATGCAGTGGGCCAGAAAGCCGTCGAGCTAGCCCTGGAAGGCAAGAACGCCATGATGCCGACCATCAAGCGCGTCAGCGAGACGCCTTACGAATGGCGCATCGACGCGGCGCCACTGGCCGAGGTGGCCAACAAGGAAAAGTTCATGCCCCGCGACTACATCCGCGAGGACGGCTTCGGGATCACGGAGGCGGGTCGCCGCTATCTATCACCGCTGATCCAGGGCGAGGATTTTCCGCCGTTCGAAAACGGCCTGCCCAAAGTGGCCAAGCTCGACAAGGTCAAGGTGCCGCGCAAGCTGCCCGACTTCGAGCTCTGAAGACACACCCCCTGTACGACGACGCCCCGGCATGAATCATACCGGGGCGTCGTCGTCTTGCCGGGTGAGGCATGCCTAGCGGTGGGCTCGATAGGCAAGCCGATGGCGCCTCACGATGAGGTCATCTCGTCCCAGCGTGGCGTGCCATCACGCAGCGGCACACGCTCGCCATCGGGCTTTTCGTCGAGCCTGACCTCGTGCGACTGGCCGTCCACCCGATATCGAACCTTGAAGCCCACCGTTTCGCTCTGCGTGTCGCTGACGGTTTCGCATCGCCGTTGTGTGGTCGTGTAGGTATCGCCGTCCTGCAGGCGCTCCTGCACTTTGTTTCCGGCATAGCCGCCGCCGAGCGCACCGGCCACGGTCGCCAGCGTCTTGCCGCTCCCCCCGCCGAACTGGTTGCCGACCACGCCGCCCACCAGGCCGCCAATGGCCGACCCTGCCAGCTGATGCTCATCCTGCACGGGACGCCGATTGGTGACGGTCACGTCGCGGCAGACCTCACGGGGCACCTGCTGCGTTTCGACGATGGGCGCGACGTCGACGATGTCGGCATACTCGGGGCCGTCATCTCCCTGTTGGTAGGCGCCGATCGCGACGCCGCCAGCGATCCCCAGTGCGGCAACGGCACTGCCAATGATGATGGACTTGTTCATCTCTTGCCTCCTTGTATTCACGCGAACCACGGGCACCCCGCCGACCTCCTGTCAGTGGCCTGGTGCCCAGGCGTCTGGCTATCGCGTCCGCTCGGCAAGCGATGCATGACTGAGACGAGAGAAATGTTACCCGAGGTTAACGTTCGAGGGGAGCCCGAAAGGGTTATAGAACAGCGTTTTCACATTGTCTGCGAGATTGCCGGCACACCGTCGCCATGCGGCGACGGAATCTTCCCCCTCAGGAATCAGGGCGTGGCAGGCGCGTCGTTCGGGTAAGGACCGCAAACGGGACACGCCGGATCGCGACCGACATTGAAGCGTCGCCACTCTCCGCTCAGGCCATCGAACGTGGCCAGGCCGCGATGCGACTCACCGACGTCGGCGAGAAGCTTGAGCGCCTCGAGCGCCTGAAAGGTACCGATGATTCCTACCAGGGGGGCGATCACGCCATTTTCAGCGCAGCGTAGCGCGTCGTCGTCGCCATCCTCGCCGTACAGGCAGGCGTAACAGGGCGAGGTCGCATCACGCGTATCGAAGACCGCCAGCTGCCCCGAGAAGCGAATCGCCGCGCCGGATACCAGGGGCGTTCGCGTGGCGACACAGGCGCGGTTGATGGCATGGCGACTGGCGAAGCCGTCCGTGCAGTCGAGCACGACGTCCGCTTTTGCCACCGCGCGTTGCAGAGCGTCTCCCGCAAGCCGCGAGGCAATCACATCCACTCGGCAGGACGAGTTGAGCCGCCGCGCCGAGACCGCCGCCGACTCGGCCTTGCCCTGGCCCAGATCACGCTCGTCGTGAGCGATTTGACGTTGCAGATTGGACAGTTCCACCACATCGTCGTCGGCGATGGACAGGTGCCCCACCCCGGCGGCGGCGAGATACAACGCCACGGGCGAGCCCAACCCACCCGCGCCAACGATCAAGGCATGCCCCGCCAACAGACGCTGCTGTCCCGCCACATCGAACTGCTCGAGCATGATCTGGCGGCTATAACGCAGCAGCGCGGTATCGTCCATTTCCGTCATGGCCATCCATCACCTTCTTCGCGCGCAGCACCCGGAGACGCCGTCATGTATCGAGCCGCTCAGTATCGGGCACATGCAGCGAGACTTCCTCCTTGACCTCCTCCATCACCACGTAGCTCTTGGATTCCTTTACACCGGGCAGCGTCAGTACGACATCGCCCAGCAACTGGCGATAGGCCGACATCTCGGGAATGCGGCACTTGAGGATGTAATCGAACTGGCCGGAGACCAAGTGGCACTCTTGAATCTGCGGCAGCTTGGCCACGGCCCGGCGAAACTCGTCGAACACCGCCGGCGACTGCGTTTCCAAGCTGATCTCGACGAACACGAGCAGGTTGGCCTTGAGCGCCTTGGGGTCGAGCAACGCCTTGTAACCGCGGATGATACCGGCCTTCTCCAGGCGTTTGACACGCTCCAGGCAGGGCGTGGTCGACAGGCCCACCTGGGAGGCCAGATCGACGTAGGAAATGCGGGCGTTGTCCTGCAGGCAACGCAAAATGTTGAGATCGATGCGATCGAGTGATCGGGTCTTGGCTTTCATTATTTTGTTGTTCCGAGACAATGAATGACAAAAGAAATCGCAACCAGGCTCTATGACGAGTGATGCTTACCCAGGGGCAAGGCCAGCGATGCGAGACGTATTACTACCACAACCACCGCCCGCGCCTCCAGGCAACCAACGCGCCTGTTTACCGCGGTCAATGTTGGCCATCCCGCATCACTGGCGCGCGCCCTAGCGTGAGACGTTCACGTGCTCCGAGATCGGTCTCGCTGACGATATTTTCATATCCAGCCTGCGTAAGCGCCTCACGAACTCGAGATGCCTGCTCCCAGCCATGCTCCAGCGCCAGCCAGCCTCCCGTCACGAGATGCCTACGCGCAGCCATTGCCAGATGGCGCAAATCGGCTAGCCCGGCATCGCCCGCTACCAATGCCGAGCGCGGCTCGAAGCGCACATCGCCTTGCGCGAGATGTGGATCATCCTCGGCTATATAAGGCGGATTGGCCGCGATCACGTCGAACGCCTCATGGCCGAGAGCAGAGAACCAGTCGCTGACGAGGAAGGTAGTGTTGGTAATCCCCAGACGCTGGGCATTATCTTTGGCTACGGCTACGGCCGTCTCTTCCCGGTCGACGCCTGTGACGTGCCATGCCGGCCGCTCGGTCGCCAGCGCCAAGGCGATGGCGCCCGTTCCCGTGCCTAGATCGAGGGCTTTCCCGGGCCCATGCGGCATCTTCGCCAACAGCGACTCGACCAGGCACTCGGTATCGGGCCGCGGGATCAGGGTCGCCTCATCAACACGCAGCCGTAGCCCCCAGAACTCGCGTTCGCCGATCAGATACGCCACGGGATGGCCCAGCGCCCGTGCCGCTACCAACGCCTCGAAACGTGCCCGGGGCACGCCTGCGAGCTCGCGGTCCCCCCAGGTATATAGCCAGGCGCGCGTCGCCGAAACCGCATGCATCATCAGCACCTCGGCATCCAGGCGCGGTGAGGCACTGCCCGCCGCCTGCAACCGCCGCGATGCGCGGGCCAACAAGGTATCGTAGGTCATCAGGCCGTCTGCAACGCCGAGAGCTGCTCGGCCTGGTACTCATGAATCAGGGGGTTGATCACTTCATCAAGCTCGCCCGCCATCACGTCGCCCAGTTTATAGAGGGTCAAATTGATACGGTGATCGGTGATCCGCCCCTGGGGGAAATTGTAGGTCCGGATACGTTCGCTACGATCGCCCGAGCCGACCAGCGAACGCCGTGTATCGGCCTGCTCCTGGCGCTGCGCGTCCACGGCTGACTGCTTGAGGCGCGCCGCCAGAAACGCCATCGCCTTGGCGCGATTCTTGTGCTGGCTACGCTCTTCCTGACACTCCACTACTACGCCGGTCGGCAAGTGCGTGATGCGAATCGCCGAGTCCGTGGTATTGACGTGCTGCCCGCCGGCACCACTGGAGCGGAACGTATCCACACGTAGATCGTTGCTGTTGATCTCCACATCGCCGACGGCAGACGCCTCGGGCATGACCGCCACGGTGCACGCCGAGGTATGGATACGCCCCTGGGACTCCGTGGCCGGCACCCGCTGCACGCGATGCGCGCCGGACTCGAACTTGAGCCGTGCATAGACGTTGTCGCCACGCACCCGGGCGATCATTTCCTTGTAGCCGCCTTGCTCGCCGTGACTGACGTTGATCACCTCGATTCGCCAGCCCTGATGTTCGGCGTAACGCGAATACATGCGAAATAAGTCGCCGGCGAATAACGCCGCCTCATCACCGCCGGTCCCGGCGCGAATCTCGAGAAACACGTTACTGCCGTCATCAGGATCCTTGGGTACCAAAAGCTGCTTGACGTCCGCATCCAGCTCCTCGAGGCGCGCCTGCGACAGACGTAGTTCTTCTTCCGCCAGTTCGCGCATTTCGGGGTCGCTATCCTCGCGCATCTGCTCGGCCGCCTCGATATCGCCTTCTGTGCGCCGGTAGACTCGCCACGTCTCGATCAACGGCTCGAGTTCGGCATATTCGCGCGAGTAATCGCGAAAGCGCGCCTGATCGGCGATCACGTCGGGCTCGGCCAGCAAGGCGGCGAGTTCTTCGAAGCGTTCCTGGAAGCCATCGAGACGTGTGCGCAGAGTCGCTTTCATGCGGAGTCCTGTGTCGATGCGGCCGGGTCGATCAACAAAGTATTGGCCGCCTGAAGGATATCGTGCCGCTCCTCGCCCGATGCTTCACGCAAGCGTAGCGTCGGGCCGTGCAGCAATTTATTGGTCAGTTGACGCGACAGCCGCTGCAGGACTTTTTCGGGGTCCTCGCCGCGGGCGAGTTGCGCCAGGGCTTGGCGCTCGGCTTCTTCACGCAGCGCCTCGCCCTGCTCACGGTAGCGGCGAATCAAATCGCCGGCGCCACGCACGCGGCGCTCACGCTGCCAATGCTGGATGCCGTGCTCGATTAGAGACTCGGCTTGGGCCGCGGCAACGGCGCGTTGCTTGCGGTTTTCCTCGATCACTTCCTGTAGGTCATCGACGCTATACAGGAAAACATCGTCCAGCTCGCCGACCTGGGACTCGATATCGCGAGGCACGGCGATATCGACCATGAACATGGGGCGGTAGCGGCGCTTTTTCAGGGCACTCTCAACCATGCCCTTGCCGAGAATAGGCAACGGGCTCGCCGTGGAAGAGATGACGATATCGGCCTGTGCTAGCGCCTGGGGAATTTCCCCTAGCGAAATCGCTTCGGCATCGAAGGCATTGGCCAATACCTCGGCGCGCTCACGGGTACGGTTGGCAACCGTCAGCCCGCGAATGCCCGCTTCACGCAGGTGCCGCGCGACCAACTCGACGGTTTCGCCCGCCCCGATCAACAGCGCACGAGCGCGCCCGAAATCGTCGAAGATATGACTGGCCAGACTGACGGCAGCATAGGCCACCGAAACCGGATTCTCGCCGATACCGGTTTCGCTGCGCACCTGCTTGGTGACGGAGAAAGTATGTTGAAAAAGCCGCTCGAGCTCTCCCCCCAAGCCAGCGTTATCCCGCGCAAGCTGGTAAGCCTCCTTGAGTTGACCCAGAATTTGCGGCTCGCCCAGCACCATGGAGTCGAGCCCCGACGCCACGCGCATCAAGTGACGAGCGGCCTCGCCATCCAGATAGTGGTAGGCGCTTTGCATCAGGGTTTCGGGCGGCAGCCCGTGAAAGCGCCCCAGCCAGTCGAGCACCGAGCGCTCTCCCTGAGCGTCGGTCACGCAATAGAGTTCGGTACGATTACAGGTCGACAGCACCGCCGCCTCGTTGACGCCGGGCAGCGATTTGAGCTCGGCCAACGCGCCCGCCAGCTCGGCCGGCGTAAAGGCGACCTGCTCGCGAACCTCGATGGTCGCTGTCTTGTGGTTGATCCCCAGGGCGAGAAGCGTCATGAAATCACGGTCATCACATCGGTCTATCGGCAGCGTCCGTCCTTTGCATTCGGGCGCGGCGGACAATGTGGGGGTGACGAAGCCGGAATACCAGCCCCGCCTAATGCGCTGCAGGATCGATATCCTAGCATAGGACTGAGACATTTGGGCATGGGGCGGCAAGTTGCCGCGCAGCGCGAGGTTTCCCGCGCCTGACGCTTTGCCCGGCCTGATCGAGCCGGTATGCTGATGCTTTCAAACGCACATTCGAGGATGGCATGCGCATACGCTTGACTCTGGCCTCCGTCCTGGCGTTGCTGCTGGCGGGCTGCCAAAACGCTCCGACAACGCCCAGCGCCATCCCGCTCGATGACCCCATGGAAAACGCGCCACCGGTGACCCACGGCTTCGATGCCGAGGGCCTTTCATCGTTGCTGCTTGCCGAACTTGCGGGACAGCGCGGCGATTATCGGCGCGCCGCCGAGGGCTATCTGGATGTCAACGAACGCTACGCATCGCCCGCCCTGGCAGAGCGCGCCACTCTCGCGGCACGCTACGCCGACGACAGCGCCCTGCTCGAACGCGCCGCACTGCGCTGGCAAAAGCTCGATGACGACGCCACCACGCCGCGCCACGTCCTTGCCAGTCTCGCGGTACAACGTGGCGATTGGGAAACCGCCCTGGCCCAGCGCTTGCGCATCGCCGAGCAGGAACCCGAGGCAGATCTTGCCGCGCTAGCCGAACTTGCCATCGAGCAGGATGCCGACATCACGCCGCTACTGGCACCTCTGCATGATTTCGTCGAGCGTCATCCCGATCACCTTGATGCCCAGCTAGCGACCGCCCAGCTCGAGGCAGCGAGCGGCGATACCGAAGCCGCCGATGATCGACTCGCACGCCTGACCGACACGGCAGAGGCGCCCGCCGAGGTATGGCTGACGCGCAGCATGATCGCCCTGCACAATGGCACCCTCGACGACGCTAGGCGCTATGCCCGCCAAGGACTCGAGCGTTTTCCCGGCGACAGCCGCCTGCGCCTGACCCAGGCCCAGGCGCGCCTCGCCGATGGCGATATCGAAGCCGCCGACGAGGATGTCGAGCGCTTGCTCGCTCGCCATGACGACACGGCGTCGCTACGCTTGGCGCTCGCCCAGCTTTATCTCGACGCCGCACATCCCGATGGCGCCAGGCGCATTCTTCTTCCCTTGCTCGACCGCGACGAAACGCCTACGGCCGCCTACTTGATGTTAGGCAGCATTGCCGAACAAGCCGGCGAAATCGACAACGCCCTGCTTTACTATCGTCAGGTACCCAGCGGCGAGGGTTTCATCGAGGCACGCGCACAGGCCGCCAAGATGCTGGTCGCCGCGGACCGGGCACAGGACGCCAGCGCGTTTTTACGCATCGAACGTCTTCGCCATCCCGATCAACGCGTCGCCCTGTTGCGCCTCGAGCTCGACGTGCTCGACGCCCAAGGCCAACGCGCACGCGCCGACGAACTGCTCGATGAAGCCATCTCCAAGACGCCCGAGGCCACCGATCTACGCTTCCAGCATGCCATGCGCGCTTATCACCAAGGCGATCTCGACACCATGGAAGCCGACCTGCGTACGATCATCGAACGCGAGCCGGACAATGCCGAAGCACTCAACGCGCTCGGCTATACGCTGAGCAACGACATGGGCCGCCATCAGGAGGCCTTACCGCTCATCGAAAAGGCCCATCGCCTCGAGCCCGATAGTCCCGCCATTCTCGACAGTCTCGGCTGGGTCTATTTTCACCTCGGTCGCGCCCAAGAAGCGCTACCTTATTTACGTGAAGCCTATCGCGGCCAGCCTGACCAGGAAGTGGCCGCCCACCTCGCCGAGGTACTCGCCGCTACCAGGCGCGACGACCAGGCGCGCGCCCTGGTAGAGGAGGCGCTACAGCGCTTTTCTCCGCACCCGCTCATCGATGACTTACTGCGTCGACATCCTGAACTCGCCCCAGCCGACGAGAATGATGCGAGCCGCAACGTCGATCCGGACTCTACTCGCGACATGGAAGCCAGCTCATGATCCGCTCTCTCTCATTATGCCTTCGCCATCGCTGTACCGCGCCTCGCGCTTGGCTCAGCCTGCTACTCATCGTCATGCTGGCGGGTTGTGCCAGCCAAACTCCGGGGCCCGACCAAGCCCGTGAGCGTGGCGATTGGGACGCTCAAGCCGAGCGCCTGCAAGCACTCGACGCCTGGAGCCTAGCCGGCAAGGTCGGGCTACGCACCGATGAAGGCTCCGAAAGCGCCAATATCGACTGGCAGCAGCGTCCCGACACCTACCGCATTCTGATCAGCGGTCCTTTCGGGGCCGGCCGTACCCTCCTGAAAGGCGCCCCCGGTAAAGTAACATTGGCCAACGGTGAAGGGCGTTTCAACGCCGAGACACCGGAAGCCTTGATGGAACAGCAGTTAGGCTGGTCGTTGCCCATTTCCGCGCTCGATTACTGGATCCGCGGCCTGCCCACCCCCAATGCCAGCGAGCGCACCGAGTACGACGACCTGAACTTCCCCCAACGCCTGTGGCAATTCGGCTGGACCATCGAGTATCGTGATTGGACGCACGCCGACGAGCTATGGCTACCGCGCCGACTGGTCATGACCTACGGCGAGCTACGCGCTACGCTCGTGGTCACTCAATGGGAGCCCATGACCGACTCATGAAGGCACGACTCAGCCTGCCCGCGCCCGCCAAGCTCAACCGCATGCTGCATATCGTCGGCCGCCGCGCAGACGGTTACCACGAACTGCAGACGCTGTTCCAAATCCTCGACCGCGGCGACACCCTGCACTTTGCGCCACGCGAGGACGGCGTCATCCAACTACAGCCCGTGATGGCTGGCGTCGATCACGATGCCAACCTCATCGTGCGCGCCGCACGCCTGCTACAGCATGAAAGCGGCACGTCACTGGGCGCTAACATCCGCCTGGAGAAGCGCCTCCCCTTGGGCGGCGGCTTGGGCGGCGGCAGCTCGGATGCAGCCACCACCCTACTCGCGCTCGACCGACTCTGGTCACTCTCACTGGGGCTACCCCGCCTGGCCGAGCTGGGGCTTTCGCTGGGTGCCGATGTCCCGGTCTTCGTATACGGCCGAAGCGCCTGGGCGGAAGGCATTGGCGAACACCTGACGCCAGTGACGCTCGAAACCCCGTGGTTCGTGGTCCTCAACCCAGGAGAAGAAATAGCAACGCCTGCCGTGTTCAGCCACCCTGAATTGACACGCAACACCCCTCCCATTAGTATGGCGCGCGCACTGCGAGGGGAAGCCGAACAGGGGCGCGCCTGGCGCAATGACTGCGAAGCTGCGGTAAAGTGCTTGTCGCCGAAGGTCGCGCAAGCGCTCGACTGGTTATCGGCTTTCGGCCCAGCCATGCTGACGGGGACAGGAAGCTGTCTATTCTGTCCCTTGACGAGTGAGCAACAAGCCGATAGGATTTTGCGCCGTGTTGATAGCCATTGGCATGCATTCAAGGCACGCGGCTGCAACACTTCCCCCCTCCATGACGCTCTCGACATTCACGATGAAATGTCACTCATGAGCTAATACGGGGACGCCTGATATCGGCATCGTGTTCTATGTGGCAATACGACACACGAAACAACGAGTCGATGTGTTGCTGGGGTATAGCCAAGTGGTAAGGCACCGGTTTCTGGTACCGACATTCCCAGGTTCGAATCCTGGTACCCCAGCCAATTTCTCAGAGCGCCCGACGAATCCCACTCCGAGATCCCTCAAGACTCCAAAGGTGGCTGCGCGTGTCTAAATTGATGGTGTTCGCGGGAAATGCCAATCCCGAACTCGCCCGCAAGGTGGCCGAAAGCCTCGACAACCGGCTGGGCCATGCAACCGTCGGTCAATTCAGCGATGGTGAAATCGCGGTCGAGATCAATGAAAACGTTCGCGGCAAGGACGTCTTCGTATTGCAGTCCACCTGCGCACCGACCAACGACAACCTGATGGAGTTGATTCTCATGGTGGATGCACTGCGCCGTGCTTCCGCTACGCGAATCACCGCCGTCGTACCGTATTTCGGATATGCCCGCCAGGATCGCCGAGTGCGCTCCGCACGCGTACCGATCTCGGCCAAGCTGGTCGCCGACATGATGGTCAAGGCGGGTGTCGACCGTGTCATGACCATGGATCTGCATGCCGATCAAATTCAGGGCTTTTTCGACGTCCCCGTCGACAACGTCTATGGCTCGCCGATCCTGCTCGATGATATCGAACGCCAGAACTACGACGATCTCGTCGTGGTCTCCCCCGATGTGGGCGGCGTGGTGCGTGCACGCGCCATCGCCAAACAGCTCAACGCCGATCTGGCGATCATCGACAAGCGTCGCCCACAGGCTAACCAAGCCCAGGTCATGCATATCATCGGCGAGATTCAGGATCGCACCTGTGTGGTAGTCGATGACATGGTCGATACCGCCGGCACCTTGTGCAAGGCGGCCGAAGCGCTCAAAGGCCACGGCGCTCGGCGTGTCGTCGCCTACGCGACGCACCCTATCCTGTCCGGACCGGCCGTCGACAATATCGTCGGCTCGGTACTTGACGAACTCGTCGTGGCCGATACCATTCCGCTTTCCGAGACGGCGTCCCGCAGTGGCAGGATCCGCCAGCTCTCGGTCGCGGGACTGATCGCGGAAGCCATTCGCCGCGTCAGTAATGAAGAATCCGTCAGTGCCATGTTCCACTGAGGCAATCAGCCTCAGAGAGCGTGCACGGATACGCGGGCCGCGAGGCCCTCACGGAATCGGCATCGCCTGGTCGCGGGCGGTGCCGCTTTCCTTACATAACCTATGAGGTGACAATCAATGTCCCAATTCACTCTATCCGCCAAGGTTCGTCACGACCTGGGGAAAGGTGCGAGCCGCCGCCTGCGTCGTGAGAACCAGAAAGTTGCCGCTATCATCTACGGTGGCGACAAGACGCCGCAGCCGATCACCCTCGATAAGCCCGCCTTTTACAAGGCCATCGAGGATGAAGCCTTTTTCTCGTCCGTGATCAACATCGATCTCGAAGGCAAGTCGGAGCAGGTCATCATCCGTGATATCCAGCGCCATCCGTACAAGGCGTTGGTGACCCATGCCGACTTCATGCGTGTCGACGCTACACACGAAATCACCATGAACGTGCCGCTGCACGTCAACGGTGAAGACGCGTGCAAGGGCGTCAAGGAAGAAGGCGGCGTGCTACACGTGCTGGCCAACGACGTCGAGATCAGCTGCCTGCCCAGCAAGCTTCCCGAGTACCTGGAAGTCGATGTGGCATCCCTCGGACTCGGCGAGACCTTGCACCTGTCCGATCTGCCGCTGCCGGAAGGCGTATCTCTGGTCGCCCTGAGCCATGGCGAAGAGCACGACTTCGGCGTGGTTAGCGTCACGCGTGCCGATACCGGCACCGAAGGTGACGAAGAAGACGAAGAAGGCGGTGACGACGCCGCCGCAGAAGACGGCGAAAAAACCGAGTAATCGGTTTTCTAGGGGCCCGCATGAGTCACGTCAAAGCGTTGATCGGCCTGGGCAATCCAGGCTCCGAATATGATGCCACGCGACACAATGCGGGCGCCTGGGCCGTTGAGTCCCTGGCGCGCGACAGCCTGACCCCGCTACGGGCCGAGCGTAAATTCCTTGGGCATTATGCCAAGGTCCATTACGCTGGCCATGATCTTCATTTGTTGGTGCCCAGTACCTACATGAATCGCAGCGGCAAGGCTGTCGCCGCGCTTTGCCAGTTCTTCAAGATATCCCCTGACGAACTTCTCGTCGCCCACGACGAACTCGATATCGCTCCGGGTACGGCACGCTACAAACACGGAGGTGGCCATGGCGGCCACAATGGTTTACGCGACATCGTCAGTGCCTTGGGCAACGACAAATCCTTCCATCGCTTGCGCATTGGCATCGGCCATCCGGGCTCGGCCAAGCAAGTGACGAACTATGTCCTCGGACGCCCCGGCAAGGCGGAACGCACTGCCATCGATGCCGCCATCGAGGAATGCCTGCGCACACTCCCCGACGTTGTCGCTGGCGACTGGGCAAGCGCCATGAATCGCTTGCATAGCTTCAACGGCTAAATAGGCTTCAACGGCTAAACACGGCTTCTTTTCGACAGCCGCCTCGCGCCCATAGCCCCACACCCGCCACATCGGTAGAATGCGGGCCACGTTCATCACGCCCTTTCGCATACGATTCAGGAAGATCCCATGGGTTTCAATTGCGGTATCGTCGGCCTTCCCAATGTCGGCAAATCCACACTGTTCAATGCCTTGACCAAGTCGGGAATCGACGCCGAAAACTTTCCTTTCTGCACCATCGAACCCAATGTCGGCATCGTCCCCATGCCGGACCCGCGTCTGGATAAGCTTGCGGCCATCGTCAAACCGCAGAAGGTCATTCCGACGACCATGGAGTTCGTGGACATCGCCGGCCTTGTCGCGGGCGCCTCGAAAGGCGAAGGACTGGGCAACCAGTTCCTGGCCAATATCCGCGAGACCCAGGCGATTGCGCATGTGGTGCGTTGCTTCGATAACGACAATGTTATCCACGTCGCCAATGAGGTCGACCCCCGCGCCGACATCGAGACCATCAATCTCGAACTCGCGCTTGCCGATCTGGATACCGTAGAGCGCGCCATCCAACGCCTCGCACGCGTGGTCAAGGGCGGCGACAAGGAGGCCATGGCCACCAAAGCCATCCTCGACCGCATCCAGCCCCATCTAGCCGAAGGCCAGCCGCTACGCAGTTTCGGCCTCGATGACGACGAGCAACGCCAGCTCAAGAGCTTCGGCTTCTTGACCCTGAAACCCACCATGTATATCGCCAACGTCAACGAGGACGGCTTCGAGAACAATCCCTATCTCGATACCGTTCATGCGATCGCCGCCGAGGAAGGCGCCGTGGTGGTGCCAGTATGTAACCAGATCGAAGCCGAGATCGCCGAGCTCGATGAAGAGGAGCGCAGCGCCTTCCTCGAGGAAATGGGCATGGAAGAACCTGGCCTCGATCGGGTCATTCGCGCCGGTTACGCCCTTCTCGGCCTACAGACGTATTTCACCGCGGGAGTCAAGGAGGTCCGCGCTTGGACCACGCCTATCGGAGCCACTGCCCCGGAAGCCGCTGGCGCGATCCATACCGACTTCCAGAAAGGTTTCATCCGCGCCGAAGTGGTCGGCTATGACGACTTCGTGACACTGGGCGGCGAGCAAGGCGCCAAGGATGCTGGAAAATGGCGTCTGGAAGGCAAGGATTACATCGTCGTCGATGGGGATGTCGTGCATTTCCGTTTCAACGTCTAGTCGTATCCAAGAGCCGCCGAGCGGCTTAATGGCAACGAATAGTTGACACATCAGGGAGTTACACGTAATATTCGCCCGCACTTAACGGCTACGTAGCTCAGTTGGTTAGAGCACATCACTCATAATGATGGGGTCCCCTGTTCGAGTCAGGGCGTAGCCACCAAGATATAAAAAAGCCCGCCAACATTCGTGTTGGCGGGCTTTTTCGTACGCTGGTATCCGGGCTAGCTCAGCTCGGCGCGATTGATGTAAACCGTCAACGCACGAATCAGATAGTCGGCGTCACGGCTGCCGGCGGTTTCGCGAATCGAGTGCATCCCCCACTGCGGGACCCCAACGTCCAGCGTCGGCACCCCGAGTTCGGTGGCGGTGATCGGCCCGATGGTGCTGCCACATCCCATGTCGGCGCGAGTAACGAACGTCTGGACCGGCGCCCCCGCCTCGCGACAAATATCCCGGAACATCGCCGCCGTGGCGCTATTGGTGGCATAACGCTGATTGGCGTTGACCTTGATCACCGGACCGCCGTTGAGTGTCGGGCCGTGGTGAGCATCATGCTTTTCGGGGAAGTTAGGGTGCAGGGCGTGAGCATTGTCGCAGGAGATCATGCGCGACCCTTGAATTAGACGCACCCAACCGTCTTCGCCCCCCTCGCCCAATTGAGCATGCACGCGGCGCAGCACGTCCCCCAGAAAAGGGCCCTGGGCGCCGCTGGCGCTGGCACTACCCACTTCTTCATGATCGTTGGCGACGAATACCGCGCCTTGCTGACCATCACTGGCCAATAGCGCTTCGATACCCATAAAGCACGACAATAGATTATCGAGACGCGCACTGGCGATCAGCTCGCCCTCGACCCCCACACGCGACGGCCGCTGCATGTCATAGAGAGCGAGTTCATAATCCATCAGTTGGATGTTTTCCAAACCATGCTGTTCATACAGCCAGCGCTTGAGCCACTTCTCCAGGTCGGGCTCGCTACCGCCCTGCAGCATGACCGGCAGCATCTGTGTCTGGGCGTTCAGCTCACGCCCATTATTCGCCTCCCTGTCGAGATGAATTGCCAAGCTAGGGATGATCGCGATGGGGCGATCAACGTGCAATAATACGCCCTGCAGTCGCCCATCCTCACGCCGTACATGGACACGCCCGGCCAGGCCCAAATCTCGGTCGAACCAAGGCGCCAACAACGCACCGCCGTAGACTTCGACACTCAGTTGAAGCCAGTCGTTGCCGGTGACCACCGGCTGGGGCTTGAGCCGAAGTCCCGGACTATCGGTATGCGCCCCGATCATGCGCAATTCGCTCAGGGCCGTCTCCGGCACCTGCATGGCGATCAACGACGAATCATTGCGGGTAACGTAAAAGCGCTCGCCAGGCGCCAACTGCCAAGCCTCGGTTTCCTCGAGGCGACGGTATCCCGCTTTCTCGAGCCGCCTAGCCATATTGTCGACGGCATGCCAAGGCGTAGGAGAACGTTCGAGAAAATGTAACAAGCGATCAAGGGTGGGGGCGTGAGCCATGGCGTCCTCGGAGAAGTGTCTGTGACGGATGATACAGACTGCTACAATGCCAGTCCGGTCTGAGAAAACTCAACTCAAGGAACCGGCAATCTGGGAACGAGAGTGTACATGAAACCGGGAGTGCTTGATTAATGAGCCTGTTTGCAGCCGCTCGGCGCGCGGCGATCTTGTCACTGTGGCTGGTGGTGTGTGCCCCGGCATTGGCCAATGCCCCAACACCCACCGACGAACAGCGGCAAGCAGCGGCGGAAGTCGCTGAATCGCTGCGATATGGACATTACGCCGATATCAATCTGGACGATGAGTGGTCTTCGAGAGCGTTTCAGCGCTACCTCGATGTACTGGACCCCCAACGCGCCTACTTACTATCGCGTGACGTAAAGGACTTCCACGATCTCGCTTCTTCTTTCGACGAGGCGCTCGACGAGGGAAAGCTTGAACGCGTCTACGAACTCTACGCACGCTACCAGGAACGTCTCGAGGCACGTCTGAAATGGATGATCGAGCGTCTCGATGATGGCAGCGATTTCAATTATCAGGGCAACGAGCGCCTGGCGCTGGACCGTGAAGACGAATCCTGGGCCCAGGGGCAGGACGCGCTCGACCGACTTTGGGAAAAGCGCCTCAAGAATGCCGCACTGACCCAATCTCTCAGTGCCCCGGAGGAAGATAACGCCGAGGACATCGTCAAGACGCTGCGCGATCGTTACGAAAACCAGCTCTCGCGCGTCGAACAGACCAACGCCGAAGACGTCCTGGTGATGTTCCTTAGTGCCGTCACCGGCACCGTCGATCCGCATACCGAATATCTTTCGCCCAGTCAGAGCGAATCCTTCGATATCCAGATGAAGCTATCGCTCGAAGGCATCGGCGCGCTGCTGCAAAGCGAAGGCGAATACGTCAAGGTATCCAGCCTGGTGCCCGGCGGTCCCGCCGACAAGGGTGACGCCTTGGAGCCCGCCGATCGTATCGTTGCGGTAGGACAAGGCGAGGATGGCGAGATGGTCAATGTCGTGGGCATGCGCCTCGACGAGGTCGTCGACCTGATTCGTGGCCCCAAAGGCTCGACCGTGCGGCTCGACGTCATTCCCGCCAAAGCCGTCGACGTGACGCGCACGCACACGGTGCGCATCACCCGCGACACCGTCAAGCTCGAGGATCAGGCAGCCCAGAGCGAGGTCGTGACCGTGACCCGCGATGGCAAGGATCACAAGGTCGGCGTGATCGACGTGCCCACCTTCTATGTCGATTTCGATGCCTGGCAGGCCGGTGACAGCGACTACCGCAGCAGCACGCGTGACGTCGCCAAGGAAATCGACAAACTCAAGCAGGAAAACGTCGAAGGCATCGTCCTGGACCTGCGCAATAACGGCGGTGGCGCCCTACAGGAAGCCAACTCGCTGATCGGGCTCTTCATCGATCGGGGCCCTACCGTGCAGGTACGCGATGCCCGCGGCCGCATCAACCTCTACGGCGACTCCGACCGTGGCGCCCACTACGACGGGCCGCTGACCGTACTGGTCAACCGTCTTTCGGCGTCTGCCTCAGAGATCTTCGCGGGCGCGATTCAGGATTACGGCCGCGGCCTAGTCGTCGGCAACCAGACTTTCGGCAAGGGGACCGTGCAGACGCTCAATGACCTCAGCCATGGTCAGATCAAGCTGACCCGCGCCAAGTTCTACCGCATCACGGGCGAGAGCACCCAATTGCGCGGCGTCGAACCAGACATCACCTTCCCCAGCCTCATCGGCATGGACGAAATCGGAGAAAGCGCACTCGATAACGCCCTGCCCTGGGACAAGGTACGTCCCGTGCAATACCGGCGATACGGCGAGCCACAACGCTATCTGGATACGCTGCAAGCGGAGCATGACGAACGCGCCAAGCAGGACCCCAACTTCGTCTATCTCGAACGCGAGGCCACGCTGGTCAAGCAACTCAAGGAACAACGGACCAGCATCAGCTTGAACCGCGAGCAGCGCCAACGGGAAATGGAGGCCCAGGAGGCCGAGCAACTCTCGCTGGAGAATCAACGCCGCAAGGCGCTGGGCCTCGATCAGCTCGAGGAATGGACCGATGCCCGTGAGAGTGACGATCCAGAAGACAAGGAAGAGGACGACAAGCCTGTCGATCGCGCACAAGTCATTGAAGCTGCGAAAATCCTACTCGACTATGCGCACTTGAAAGAAACGCGGTAAACATCATGCCGCCGGCATTTGCCGGCGGCAATACTCGTCGCAAGGGTTGGCCTTTTTCATCGTTTCCAGTTAAATGAGCTTTATCTAAACATTGGAAACGATGAATACTTCATGCTCGCCTTTTGCCGCTTTTCCCGCCGCGCCTTATCTCTTTTACTCTGTAGCATTCCTCACTTCTCGAGACGCTGGCTCCTGCAGGGTCTCGTTGCCTATGTTCTCGCCATGGGCACCCCCGCATCGGCGTCGACGTGCCCTCAACAGCCACCCGAAACACTGCAAGAAGATTACCAGGCGCTGAATGCCCAACTCGCGCGTTGGGACCAAGCCTACTATCACCAAGGACAGCGCCTGGTCGACGATGGCACCTACGACTCCGCCAAGCGCCAACTCGCCCGCTGGGCGCGCTGCTTTCCTTCCTTGACCGTCTCGCACATCACCTTGCATGAACCGAGCGGCTCGCAACGCCAACCGATCCCGCAGACCGGTGTGAACAAGCTTTCCGACCGAGCTGCTGTGGCACACTGGATCACCCAGCAGACAAACCATCCACTGTGGATACAGCCCAAAGTCGACGGCGTCGCCGTCACTCTCATGTACCGGAAATCGCACCTGGTGGCGGCCATCAGCCGTGGCGATGGCCTCGAAGGACAAGACTGGCTTGCCAAGGCGTCGCACATCGCGGCAATCCCATTGCAGCTTCCCGACACGGCCCCCTCACGCGTCATTTTGCAGGGCGAGCTCTATGCACGCCGCGACGCCCACACTCAATCCCGTGATGGCCTCGACGGCGCACGCGCCCGTGTTGCCGGGCTGATGGCTCGCGATTCACTGACGGATCGCCAAGGCGAGGAGATTGGCTTGTACGTCTGGGCCTGGCCCGACGGGCCAGCCACCATGCCCGCGCGTCTTGCCATGCTGGCTGACTGGGGATTCGACGATGTCGCCGATACCACGCACGCCGTCACTACGCCGGAAGACGTCGCCCGGTGGCGCGACTACTGGTATGACCATGCCTTGCCCTTCGCCACCGACGGTATCGTCGTCAAGCGTGGCGACCGGCCCGACGGAAACGAATGGGAAGCCTCGCCACCCGACTGGGCCATGGCCTGGAAATACCCCGCCCAGCAAGCGATCGCACACATCGACGCCCTCGACTTCACGGTGGGTCGCACCGGACGCATCACCGCCGTTGCCACCTTGACGCCGGTCATGCTTGGCGACAAGCGCATCACCCACGTGAGCCTTGGCTCACTGCCGCATTGGCGCACTACGGATGTGCGCCCTGGCGATCAAGTCAGATTGCGCTTGGCCGGTCTGACCATCCCTCAGCTCCAAGACGTGATCATACGCAAGCGACCGCGTCCACCAGTCGCGGCACCCGATGCCGACCGTTACGACCGCCTGTCATGCCTACGCCTGACACCGAAGTGCCGCGAGCAATTCCTCGCTCGGCTCGAATGGCTGGGGAGTGAAAACGGCCTGGACTTCGAAGGCATCGGCCCCGCTACATGGCGCCAATTAGTCGACGCCGGGCTCATAGAGGGGCTACTTGACTGGCGCACGTTAGATTCTCGAACCCTGGAGAAACTGCCCGGCGTCGGCACCAAGACCGCACATGACTGGCGCGCTCGCTTCGCGACGGCCGATAAACGCTCTCCTCACCGATGGCTGCGTGCGCTAGGGCTGCCCGCCATCCCGCAGGACGCCCTTGAGGCGATACTCGCAGAACACGACATACGTGAGCTCACACGATGGGCACCATCCGACTGGCAGCGTTATTCAGGTATTGGAGAAACGCGCGCGAAACAACTGGAGGAGTTTTTCCACCATCCAGAAATACGACGCTTATTGAGATCACTGCACAAAGATAGGATATCGCGCGAGGAAGGGACGACCGAGACGGTCAACGATGCGCGTTAGTGAAGTACAACATATCGCCTGGCTCCCCGAACAGGACTCGAACCTGTGACCCAATGATTAACAGTCATTTGCTCTACCAACTGAGCTATCGGGGAATATCAGCGATGTCACTCGGCGGGAAGTTGGCTCCCCGAACAGGACTCGAACCTGTGACCCAATGATTAACAGTCATTTGCTCTACCAACTGAGCTATCGGGGATCGCCGAGCGCGATCCGGTATTGGCTCCCCGAGCAGGACTCGAACCTGCGACCCAATGATTAACAGTCATTTGCTCTACCAACTGAGCTATCGGGGAACGATGCCGGAGCACGCGGCGTAGTATACGGATTAGTTCGAGGGCGTCAAGGCTGGAAGTGAATTCGTTTGCCAGATCGCCGCCTTAGCCCGCGCTCATTCTTCTATTGAAACAGGCACCTAGCGACGCAGGGCAAGACGACGATGCGCCGCAAGGGGATTATCCCTCCCCCGGCGAATTCACGACGGCGATGGGACTCACCCATCAAGCGCGCCATGCGACGGATATACAGACGCAACACGCTCCGCGGAACGCAAAGCACAGCAAAACGCCAACGAGATTCATCAACACAGAGGGTCTGCTTAGGCAAGCAGGAAATTTAGCGGGACTTGCGGAATGGGAGTGGTGGCTACGCCCTGACTCGAACAGGGGACCCCATCATTATGAGTGATGTGCTCTAACCAACTGAGCTACGTAGCCACACATCGCATAGCAGGAAGCTTGGCGACGGGGGCGAATTATGCACATGGGCTTGCCGCTTGGCAAGCCCATGGCAGTGACAAGGTGCGACGCTTAGGCGTCGATGTCGAGCTCGCGCTTCACGGCATCCAGGCCAGACTCGCCCTCGACGGTGGTCACGCCATCGAGCCACTCGTCGAGCACGCCCGGATTGTCCTGGAGCCAAGCACGGGCAGCATCGCGCGGATCTTCGCCGTCATCCATGATCGCACCCATGATTTTGTTCTCCATGGACAAAGTAAAGCTCAAGTTATTGAGCAATTCGCCCACGTTGCCGCATGCCTCGGCGTAATCGGCACGTGTATTGGTATACACAGTGGCGCCGCCTAGATTAGGGCCGAAGTAGTCATCGGCATCTTTCAGATAGGCTATGTCGTAGTTGGTGTTCATCGGGTGCGGTTCCCAACCGAGGAACACCATCCATTCATCGCTCTGGGTCCGGGAGTTAAGCTCGGCGAGCATGCCCGATTCGGACGAGTCGATCAGGTCCCAGTCGCCCAAGCCGAAGGCATCGTCATCGATCATCTGCTGAATGATCTGGTTGCCGTCGTTGCCCGCTTCGATGCCATACAGACGGCTACCGAACTGGTCCGCATGATCATCCAGGTCTTCGACCGAGGTGACACCGGCATCATAGACGTATTGCGGTACCGCCAAGGTGTACTTGGCGCCCTCGAGGTTCGCGCCCAGTCGATCGACCTGCCCCTTGTCGATGTACTCGTCGCTGATCGACGCCATCGACGGCATCCAGTTGCCCAGGAATACATCAAAGTCGCCATTCTTCATGCCGGCGTAGGCGACGGGGACGGAAACGGTATCGGAGGTGGTTTCATACCCCAGCCCTTCGAGCACCTCACGCGTCAATGCGGTGGTAGCGGTGATATCCGTCCAGCCGACTTCGGCGAAACGCACGGGCTGACATTCCTCTGGCGTGTCGGCCATGGCCAGCGGCGAAAGCAACGTGGCACTACCCAGCAGCGCGATCAATGGAGTCTTGTTAGACATGGAACTCTCCCTTGCGTTGATGTTGATATAGTCATTGAATGACGATTCAATAACGTTTTTTTATGCTAAATGAATTCGGCGATTCTTTTCCACTATGGATTTCATTTACCATAGGAAAGATAGCAGATTTTTTATTGATTGAACGTTCAATAAAAAAATTCCATAATGATTCGACGACGGGTAGCTCATGAGGTGCACCATTGGACTACCCCGAACGTCAGCAAAGGAGAATGTTCGGTGCCCAAGCTCGGTATGCAACCCATTCGCCGTCGCCAGTTGATTCAAGCAACACTGGAAGCCATCGACGACGTCGGCCTAGCGGATGCCACCATCGCGCGGATCGCCAAGCGTGCCGGCGTCTCGGCGGGCATCATCAGCCACTATTTCGGCGGCAAGGACGGGTTGCTCGAATCGACCATGCGTCAGATTCTTTGGGACCTCGGCGACGCCGTCGCACGACGGCGTGCCCGTGACGATGTCGAGTCCCCACGTCAACATCTGCATGCCATCATCGACGGCAACTTCGACCGCAGCCAGGTCAACAAGATCGTCATGAAGACCTGGTTGGCCTTCTGGTCGGTCAGCATGCACCGTCCCGATCTGCAGCGTTTGCAGCGCGTCAATGATCGGCGACTATATTCAAACATCTGTCACCACTTTCAACGCTGCCTGCCAAGGCCCGACGCACAGCAGGCAGCACGCGGTCTGGCCGCAATGATCGACGGGCTCTGGTTACGCGGCGCACTCGCGCCACAAGGCATCGATGTCGACCGAGCGCGACAACTGGCCTATGACTATGTGGAAGAGCAACTCGCTCATGCCACGACTCAAGCGCCGATAAATGCCTGACGCCAGGCCTCGACACTTTCCATTCACGACACATTCACGACACGGGAGGACCCCATGGCCACTTTCGAGACTCAAAAGCTCTACATCGGCGGCCGATTCGTCGACGCTACATCCGGCGAGACATTCGACACGATCAATCCGGTCGATGGCAGTGTGCTGGCAAGCATCCAGCAAGCCTCTCAGGACGATGTCGATCGTGCCGTCGCCTCGGCCCGCGAAGGCCAGCGTACATGGGCAGCAATGAACGGCATGGAACGCAGCCGTATCCTGCATCGCGCCGTCGCGCTGCTGCGCGAACGCAATGATGAACTGGCCCACCTCGAAACACTGGACACCGGCAAACCGATCAGCGAAACGCAAGCCGTGGACATCGTCACCGGTACCGACTCGCTGGAATACTACGCCAACCTGGCGCCCTCCATCGAAGGCACCCAGGTCCCACTACGCGAGGATTCGTTCTTCTACACGCGTCGCGAACCGCTGGGCGTCATCGGCGCCATCGGCGCCTGGAACTATCCTATCCAGATCGCCTGCTGGAAATCCGCGCCGGCACTGGCGGCGGGTAACGCTGTGGTCTTCAAACCCAGCGAGGTCACACCGCTGACCACCCTGAAACTTGCGGAAATTCTCACCGAAGCCGGCCTACCGGATGGCGTATTCAACGTCGTCCAGGGTGACGGGCGCGTCGGGCAGATGCTCACCAATCACGCCGACATCGACAAGATCACCTTCACCGGCGAAGCCGGCACCGGCAAGAAGGTCATGTCCGCCGCCGCAGGGTCGACGCTCAAGGAAGTCACCATGGAGCTGGGTGGCAAGTCGCCGTTGATCGTCTTCGAGGACGCCGACCTGGAACGCGCCGCCGACGCGGCGATGCTGGCCAATTTCTATTCCAGCGGCCAGGTCTGCACCAACGGCACCCGCGTCTTCGTGCAGCGCTCGGTGCAGGCGGACTTCGAAGCCAAGATCAAGGAGCGCGTCGAACGCATCAAGGCCGGCGATCCGCTGGATCCGGCGGTCAACTTCGGTCCGCTGGTCAGCTTCGAGCACCAGGAAAAAGTGCAGAGCTATATCGATCTTGGCGCCCAGGAAGGCGCTCGGCTGCTGGTCGGCGGTGGCCGCTGGAACCAGGGAGTCTGGGCTCAGGGTGCGTGGGCCGCACCGACGGTCTTCACCGATTGCCGCGACGACATGCGCATCGTGCGCGAGGAAATCTTCGGCCCGGTGATGTCGGTCCTGGTTTTCGACGACGAGGAAGAAGTCATTCGTCGCGCCAATGACACCGGCTACGGCCTTGCCGCCGGCCTGTTCAGCGAAAGCCTGAACCGCGCGCACCGCGTCATTCATCGCCTGCAGGCCGGCATCTGCTGGATCAATACCTGGGGCGATTCACCGGCGGAAATGCCGGTGGGCGGTTACAAGGAATCGGGCATCGGTCGTGAAAACGGTCTCTCGTCGCTCGATCAGTACACGCAGATCAAATCGGTACAGATCGAAATGGGGCCCTTCCCCGCCGTGTTCTGATGCAGCGTCCGTGGTCGGCGCCAGCCGGCCACGGGTGCATTCCTGTCATTCGTTCGACCACGTGAAGGAGGGCCGCTCATGACCCAGGCTCGTGAATTCGATTACATCATCATCGGGGCCGGTTCTGCCGGCAACGTACTCGCCACTCGCCTGACCGAGGACCCCGACGTCCAGGTCCTGCTGCTCGAGGCCGGCGGCCCCGACTATCGCTTCGACTTTCGTACGCAGATGCCCGCAGCGCTGGCGTATCCACTGCAGGGCAAGCGTTACAACTGGGCATTCGAGACCGATCCCGAACCCCACATGAACAACCGTCGCATGGAGTGCGGTCGTGGCAAGGGGCTTGGCGGTTCATCGCTGATCAACGGCATGTGCTATCTACGCGGCAACGCGCTGGATTACGACAACTGGGCCAAGACGCCGGGCCTGGAGGACTGGAACTACCTGCAGTGCCTGCCCTACTTCAAGCGTGCCGAGACGCGCGACATCGGGCCCAATGATTACCACGGCGGCGATGGCCCGGTGTCGGTGGCCACCCCCAAGGAAGGCAACAACGAGCTCTACGGCGCCTTCATTCGTGCGGGCATCGAGGCCGGCTACCCGGCCACCGAAGACGTCAACGGCTACCAGCAGGAAGGCTTCGGTCCCATGGACCGCACGACGACGCCGAACGGTCGTCGTGCCTCCACGGCGCGCGGCTATCTGGATATCGCCAAGCAACGCCCCAACCTGACGATCGAGACGCACGCTACGACCGATGTCATCGAATTCGAGGGCAAGCGCGCCGTCGGCGTGAGCTACGAGCGCAAGGGCCAGGCCCAGCGTGTTCGCGCACGTCGCGAGGTGTTGTTGTGCGCGGGTGCCATCGCCTCACCGCAGATCCTGCAGCGCTCCGGCGTGGGTAATCCCGAGCACCTCAAGGAATTCGACATTCCCGTGGTACACGCGCTGCCAGGCGTCGGCGAAAACCTCCAGGATCACCTGGAAATGTACATCCAGTACGAATGCAAGAAGCCCATTTCGCTGTATCCGGCGCTCAAGTGGTACAACCAGCCCAAGATCGGTGCCGAATGGCTTTTCTTCGGCAAGGGTGTCGGCGCCAGCAACCAGTTCGAGGCGGCCGGTTTCATTCGTACCAACGACCAGGAAGAGTGGCCCAACCTCCAGTACCACTTCTTGCCGATCGCCATCAGTTACAACGGCAAGAGCGCGGTGCAGGCCCATGGTTTTCAGGCCCACGTCGGCTCCATGCGCTCCATGAGCCGTGGACGGATCCGCCTGACATCCCGCGATCCAAACGCCGCGCCCAGCATCCTGTTCAACTACATGTCCGAGGAAAAGGACTGGCAGGAATTCCGCGACGCGATCCGCATCACGCGCGAGATCATCGAGCAGCCAACGATGGACGAATATCGCGGCCGCGAGATTTCGCCGGGGCCGAATGCGCAAAGCGACGCGGAGCTCGACGAATACGTGCGTCAGCACGCGGAGACCGCTTATCACCCCGCCGGCTCCTGCAAGATGGGCAATGCCGATGACGAGATGGCCGTCGTCGACGGCGCGGGACGCGTACATGGTCTCGAAGGGCTGCGCGTCATCGATGCCTCGATCATGCCCGTGATTGCCACCGGCAACCTCAACGCACCGACGATCATGATCGCCGAAAAAATGGCCGACAAGGTGCGCGGGCGCGATCCGCTGCCGCCCGCCGAGGTCGATTACTACGTCGCTCATGACGCACCGGCACGCCGCAAGGCATGACGCTGCTTATGAAATGACGTCCGCCTCGAACACCCGATGCACGTGCATCGGGTGTTTTTGCATTATCCTTCCTTAATTCTTGCCCACCGCCCCCTTAGACTGTGCACGATCGTCCAACCGATTCGTCGTTAACAGGAACCTTTCGTTACAATGCGCCTCTTATCCCGGTGACTCGCGTCCGCCCAAAACGCGCGCGGCCTCTGCGCCGGAATGTCTCTGACAAGGATCAATGCCCCGTCATGCCCCACTCTCGTCGTCTCTGGATCGCCCTACTCATCGTCGTCTTGATCGCCCTCGCGCTATGGTGGTTCCCCAACTGGCAAAGCGACGATCAGTCAAGCGACGCGCCAGCCAGTGCTGGTCGCGACAGGAGCGCGGCCGTGGCAGCTATCGAGGCCCAACGCGGCGATCTCGAGATCACCGTCGGCGCACTAGGCACCGTGCGTTCGCTATCGAGCATTGATGTCTATCCGCGTGTCGAAGGCGAACTGCTCACGGTGGATTTCGAGGAAGGTGAGCATGTCGAGAAAGGACAGCGCCTGGCCACCATCGATCCGCGTGACTATCAGGCTCAGCTAGCGGCTGCCCAAGGGCAACTGGTCCAGGACCAGGCACAATTGAAATCGGCCCGCGAGGATCTCGAGCGCTATGAGACCTTGGCGCAGAGTCAGTCGATCTCCCGTCAGGAACTCGAACAGCAGCGCCAACTAGTCCGCCAATACCAAGGAGCCGTGGCCAGCGACCGAGCCGATATCGATAGCGCCCAAGTGCAGCTGGACTATACCGACATCACTGCGCCCAACGCCGGCATCATCGGCATCCGCAACGTCGATCCCGGTAACCTGGTCAGCAGTGGTGACGACGATCCCATTGCCACGCTCACCCAGCTCGATCCGATCTCGGTAGTCTTCTCATTGCCCAGCCAATACGTACCGACGCTGCGCGAGCAACTGGCGTCAGGAGACGCGCCCAGCGTTTCGGTGACCACGGTGGGTGACGAACGCCTCGAAGGACAACTGACCAGCATCGACAGCCAGATCGACACCGCCACCGGCACCGTGCGACTCCGCGCGCGCTTCGACAACGCAGCGGACCGCCTCTACCCCAGCGCCTTCGTCGACGTGCGGCTGACGGTCAACACGCTGCGTGACCGCGTCATCGTCCCCGCGCCTGCCGTTCAGACCGGTCAAGACGGCCTGTTCGTGTATGTCGTCGGCGACGATGACACGGTGACCCGCCACGATGTCGTCGTCAGTGCCAGCGAAAATCATCGCAGCGCCCTAGCCAGCGGCGTCTCGGCAGGCGAGCGCGTGGTCGTGGACGGCGTCGATAGCCTCCGCGACGGTGCCAAGGTACGCGTCGTCAGCAACGCCCTACCGGGAGAAACCCGCGCCTCTTCGACGGCTGACGATGACGCCGACACGCAGACGTCGCGAGACGCCTCATGAATCCATCGCGGCTGTTCATTCTACGTCCGGTCGCCACCTCTCTGGTGATGCTGGCCATCCTTATCACCGGCGCCTTTACCTACCGGCTGCTCAGCATATCGTCGCTGCCCGAAGTCGACTTTCCTACCATTCAGGTCACCACGCTGTACCCCGGCGCGGGCCCAGATGTCATGCTTTCCCACGTCACCGCACCACTGGAAGACGAGTTGGGAGAAATCGCCGGCCTCGAGGACATGAGCTCGACCAGTACCGGTGGCGCGTCGCTTATCACGTTGCGATTCGGTCTCGATGGCGACCTGGGCGTCGCCGAGCAGGAAGTACAGGCCGCTCTTAACCAGGCGGAAACCCTGCTGCCCGACGACCTGCCTCGTCCGCCGAGCTATAGCAAGGTCAACCCCGCCGATACGCCGGTACTGACACTGGCCGTGACGTCCGATAGCTTGCCGTTGACCAAGGTCCACGACCTGGTCGATACCCGCCTGGCGCAGAAACTCGCCCAGATCAGCGGCGTCGGCGAGGTACGTCTGTCCGGCGGCAATCGACCCGCCGTGCGAATCGATGTCGATTCGCGCCAGCTCGCCGCGCACGGGCTCGATCTTTCCAGCGTGCGTGGCGCCGTGGAAAGCGCCAACGTCAATCAGGCCAAGGGCACCATTTATGGTCCTTACCGCGCCTATAGCATCGAGGCCAACGACCAGTTGGCCTCCGCGGCAGGCTATCGCGACCTCATTCTCAAGTACGAGAATGGCGCCCCCTTGCGATTGAGCGATGTAGCCAGCATCGAGGACGGCGCGGAAAACGCCCAACTCGGGGCCTGGGCCAATGGCGAGAAGACGATTCTGGTCGATGTCCTGCGTCAACCCGGCGCCAACGTGGTCGGCGTCGTCGACGATATCGAGCGTCGCTTGCCGGCGTTATCGGCGAGCTTGCCGGGCAACGTCGACGTGGACATCTTGAGCGATCGCACCACCACGATCCGTGCCGCCGTCGAGGACGTGCAGTTCGAGCTGGTCCTCGCCATCGCGCTGGTGATCATGGTTACCTTCCTGTTTCTGCGTAATCTACCGGCAACGCTGATCCCCAGCCTGGCCGTACCGTTGTCGCTCGTCGGCACCTTCGGCACCATGTATTTGGCCGGCTTCAGTCTCAACAACCTCACCTTGATGGCGCTGACCATCGCTACCGGCTTCGTCATCGACGACGCCATCGTGGTGCTCGAGAACATCACACGCTATTTGGAACGCGGCGAAACGCCCTTGCAGGCAGCACTCAAGGGATCGCGCCAGATCGCGTTCACCATCCTTTCGCTGACGGTATCGCTGCTGGCAGTACTGATCCCGTTGCTGTTCATGAGCGGTGTGGTCGGCGTGCTGTTTCGTGAATTCGCCATGACGCTGGCGATTTCCATCGTCATCTCGGCGTTCGTCTCCCTGACCCTGACGCCGATGCTTTGCGCGCGTTGGCTGCGGCGCCGCACCCGCGATGCCGAGGGCGACGCTCAGCCCCTCGACGACGAAGCCATGGTGCGCAGTCGCCAAGGCCTCTTCGGACGCCTCACGCGTGGCTACGAACGCGCCCTGGACACGGTGCTCAGGCACCAGACGGCGACGCTATGGATGGCACTGGGAACCTTCGTGCTGACCGCCGTGCTGTTCTGGATGACGCCCAAGCAGTTGTTCCCGACTCAGGATACCGGCACCTTGCGCGGCATCACCACGGCGACGCAGACGACGTCCTACCGTGCCATGTCGGCGCGTCAGCAGGATCTGGCCGAGCGCTTGTTGGCCGATCCCGCCGTGGCCAATATTGCCTCGAGCATCGGTATCGACGGCACCAACACCACGCTCAATGGCGGCCGGCTGCAAATCGACCTGGCCGACCTGGACGCGCGCGACGCCGACTTGGACGCCATCGTCTCGCGGCTACTCGATGCCGCTGCCGATGTCCCTGGCATCGACCTGGCATTGACACCGGTGCAAGACCTGACGCTGGAAGACACCGTCAGCCGTTATCCGTACCAGTTCGCCTTGACCCAGGGCGATCGCGACCAATTGGCGCACGACGTCTCGGCGATGACCGAACGTCTCGAGGATGCCCCGGCCATCGCGCATATCGCCACCGACCTTCAGAACGCGGGTCGCAAGCTCGAGGTCAGTATCGACCGCGAGCGCGCCAGCCGGCTCGGCATCTCGGTCGCCGACATCGACGACGCCCTCTACGATGCCTTCGGCCAGCGCCTGATCTCGACGATTTTCACCCAATCCAACCAGTATCGCGTGGTGCTGGGCGCAGCGCATGGCGACGACGCCGGCCCCGAGGCTATTTCCCGGCTATATGTCAGCGGCAGTGACGACGCCATGGTGCCGCTGTCGAGTCTGGTCAGCGTCAAGGAAGAACCCACCGCACTATCGCGTCAACGCCTCAATCAGTTCCCTTCGGCATTGATGTCGTTCGATGCCGCGCCCGGCTATTCGCTGTCGGATGCCTTCGATGCCGTCGAAGCGGCCCGCGATGACGTCCTCAGCGCCGACACACAGCTCGATTTTCGAGGTACCGCCCTGGCGTTCACTACCTCGACGCGTGACACGCTATGGCTGATTGCCGCCGCCGTCATCACCATGTACATCGTGCTCGGCGTGCTCTACGAGAGCTACATCCACCCGTTGACGATTCTCTCGACCCTGCCGTCGGCGGCCATCGGCGCCTTGCTGGCCCTGATGCTCAGTAACAACGCCCTGGGCATGGTGGCTATCATCGGCATCATCCTGCTGATCGGCATCGTCAAGAAGAATGCCATCATGATGATCGACTTCGCCCTCGAGGCGCAGCGAACGCAAGGCATGTCGGCATATCGCGCGATTCATAGCGCCGCATTGCTGCGCTTTCGGCCGATCATGATGACCACCTTCGCCGCCCTGCTCGGAGCACTGCCGCTGATGCTCGCCAGCGGTTACGGGGCCGAGTTACGGCGCCCCCTGGGCATGACCATGGTCGGGGGTCTGTTGCTGAGCCAGCTGCTGACACTTTTCACCACGCCGGTAATCTATCTGTTCTTCGACCGATTGTCCGAACGCTGGCGCCGGCGTGGCGATGCGCATGACACCGCCATGGATACCGAGGTGGATGCGTGAGCGTTTCCAGTCCCTTCGTGCGTCGTCCAGTGGGCACCGCGCTGCTGGCGCTAGGCATCGTGCTGTTGGGGCTACTGGCATACCAGCGTCTGCCCGTGGCGCCGCTGCCCAACGTGTCGTTTCCTACCATCGTGGTCAACGCCAGTCTCTCCGGCGCCAACCCTGAGACCATGGCGTCTACCGTGGCCACGCCGCTGGAGCGCTCGCTAGGGACCATTTCCGGCATCTCGCAGATGACCTCGAGCAGTTCTGACGGTTCAACGCGCGTGGTCGTGCAATTCGATCTCGACAAGGATATCGACGACGCCGCACGCGAGGTACAAGCCGCGATCAACGATGCCCAACCCTTGCTGCCCAGCGCCATGACCAGCCGCCCCAGCTATCGCAAGATGAACCCGGCGGCCGCGCCGATCATGATTCTCTCGGTCACCTCCGACACGCTGCCCACCAGCGAGCTTTATCAACTCGCCGACGAACGCATTGCGCCGCCGATCCTGCAGGTTCCCGGTGTCGGCGACGTCAATGTTGGCGGTAGTTCGTCCCCGGCGGTGCGCGTATCACTCGATCCGCGTCGGCTCGAGCATGCGGGCGTATCATTGACGGCCGTGGCCAATGCAATACGCAGTGCCACCACCAGCACGCCCACCGGCTTCGTGGCGTCCCCCGCCACACGCTGGGAAGTCGACACCGACTCGCAGCTGATGCAAGCCGAGGCGTTCGAAGATCTCATCGTGGCGCGCGGCGAGGACGGTGCCGTGATGCACTTGAGCGATGTCGCCGATATCGAAAACGGCGTGGAGGACCGCTACAACGTCGGCTTTCAGAACGAGCAACCGGCCGTGCTGCTGATCATTAGTGCCAGCAGCGGCGCCAATGTCATCGACACCATCGCCGGCATCCGCGAGCGCATGGCGTCCATCGAAAGTCAGCTGCCACAAAGTGCTTCGCTTAGCGTGCAGCTCGACCGTGCTCCCGGCATACGCGCCTCCTTGCATGAGACACAGCTCACTCTGATGCTGGCCATCGCGCTGGTGGTCTTGGTGGTGTTCCTGTTCCTGCGCAATGCCCGCGCCACGCTGATTCCCAGCCTGGCGATTCCCGTGTCGCTGATCGGCACCTTCGCGATGATGCATGTCATGGGCTTTTCGCTCGACACGCTATCGCTGATGGCACTGATCGTATCGATCGGCTTTCTCGTCGACGATGCCATCGTCGTGGTCGAGAACATTGCCCGGCATATCGAGCAAGGCATGCCATCCCGACAAGCCGCCCTGCAAGGCGCACGCGAAGTAGGCTTCACGGTGACCTCGATGAGCGTGTCTCTGGTGGCGGTATTCCTGCCGCTGCTGTTCATGGGCGGTTTCATCGGACGCATGTTCTTCGAATTTGCGATGACGTTGTCACTCGCGGTGCTGGTCTCGCTGGTGGTCTCGTTGACCCTGACGCCCATGCTCTGTGCACGCTGGTTACGTCCGGGACGCGAGCGCCAGCCCCCGCGATGGGAGACGGCCTTGCTCGCTTTCGGTCAGGGCTGTCAGCGACTTTATACGCGCAGCCTGGATATTGCCCTGCGCCATCGGTGCTTGACGCTACTCTCGCTGCTCGGCGTGATCGTGCTCAACGGTTACCTTTACGTCGCCGTCGACAAGGGTTTCATACCCGAGCAGGACACCGGACGACTGATCGGGTTCGTGCGCGGAGACCAGAGTCTGTCGTTCGATGCCATGTCCGCCAAGTTGCGCACCATTCGCGAGCGTTTATCCGACGCGCCCGAGGTGCATAGTGTGCTGGGCTTCATGGGCGGTCGTGGTGGGGGCGCCTCCGCCACCTTGTTCATCACCCTCGAGGAAGGCCAACGCGAAGCGGGCACGCAAGCCATCGGCAATCGTCTGGGTGCCTCGATGGGCGATATTCCCGGCGTCAACACCTCGATGATGGCCCTGCAAGACATTCGCATCGGCGGTCGCGAAAACAGGGGGACGCAATATGAAATCACCCTCAAGAGCGACGATCTCGCGTTGCTCGATACCTGGTCGCAGCGCGTCAGTGACGCCATGCAGGATGTCGACGGGCTGACCGGCGTCGATAGCGATAGCCAGGGCGAGGGCCAAGCCGTGGAACTCAACGTCGATCGCGATACCGCCAAGCGCCTCGGTGTCGACATGCAGGACGTGGACACACTGCTCGGTAATGCCTTCGCGCAACGCAGCATCACCAGCCTGTTTGACGCCGACAATCAGCGCTACGTGATCCTCGAGGTAGGTGACGAACACCGCAGCGCGCCGGAAGCCATTTCACGACTCCACGTCATCAACGACGCAGGCGACGCGATTCCCGTGTCGGCGTTCAGTCATCTAGAGGAAAGTACCACGCCGGTGAGCGTCAACCATCAGGGCCAGTTCGCCTCCACCACGGTATCGTTCAATCTCGAAGACGGCGTCACGCTCGGCGATGCTACCCAGCGCATCCGCCGGACGGTGGACGACTTGCGGCTGCCTACCGCCGTGCAGGTCGATTTCGAGGGCAGTGCAGGTGCCTTCCAGAGCGGCATGCAAGCTATGCCATGGCTGCTCCTGGCCGCGCTAGTGACGGTCTATCTGGTGCTGGGGATTCTCTACGAGAGCTACATTCACCCGCTAACGATTCTTTCCACCCTGCCGTCGGCCGGGGTCGGCGCACTGCTCGCCTTGATGCTACTCGATACACCGTTCACGCTCATCGCCCTGATCGGCATCATTCTGCTGATCGGCGTAGTCAAGAAAAATGCCATCATGCTGGTCGACTTCGCCGTCAGTGCCGAACGCGAACGCGGCCTGAGCGCGCTCGATGCCATACGCGAAGCGGCCGTGGTACGCTTTCGTCCCATCATGATGACCACGCTCGCTGCCATTCTCGGCGCGATTCCGCTACTACTGGGCACCGATGAAAACGCCGCGTTGCGCGCACCGCTGGGCATCACCATCATCGGCGGCCTGATCCTGAGCCAAGTCTTGACGCTCTACACCACCCCGGTGGTCTACCTCTACCTCGACCGGCTACATCGCCGACTGCGCCCGGCTCGACTCGAAAACGCTTCGCAGCCCACGACCTGACCTGACTGCCCCGTACCGCCTCGGGCGGCGCGGGGCCTCTCGTCAATCTTGCATGAAAGCTTCCCTCCTAAATGACAGCTTCCACCATGGATGACTAGTCGTGGCGACACGAGTACGCTAGGCTGAATTCAAACAAGCGTTAGAAATCATCCAGGGAGAGTCCACATGTTGGAACTGTTGCTCATCGTCGTGGCGCTGGCAGGCTTAGTCTGGATCATGCGTCGGGAGGCAGGTGCCTTGCCGGCGCTGGGGCTTTTATTGATCCTCGGCGCCCTCGGTATCGTCTTCGGCGCGGTGACAGTGGGCGTGCTGCTGTGGCTCGGCGCACTGGCCGTGGCCGCCTGCGGGCTACCCGCAGTGCGGCGACGCTGGCTGACCTCGCGCCTGTTCGCGGCCTTCAAGAAGTCGGCGCCCAAGGTCTCCGAGACCGAGCGTATCGCCCTCGAAGCGGGCAGTGTGGCCTGGGATGGCGAGCTCTTCTCAGGCCGCCCCCAATGGCAACGGCTGCTGGATTTCGGTACTACGCAACTGAGCGAGGAAGAGCAGGCTTTCGTCGACCATCAATGCTCCGTGGCGGCCGGCATGTGCAACGCCTGGGAGATCGCTCGCACGCGTGCCGACCTGCCGCCCGAGCTGTGGGACTACCTCAAGCGCGAAGGGTTCTTCGGCATGATCATCCCCAAGCGCTATGGCGGTCTGGAGTTCTCTGCCAAGGCGCAATCGGCCGTGTTGCAAAAATTGGCCGTCAACGAGACGCTGATGGTGACGGTCGGCGTGCCCAATTCTCTGGGCCCCGGCGAGTTGCTACTCAAATACGGCACCGAGGAACAGAAAGACCATTACCTGCCACGCCTGGCGGATGGCCGCGAAATTCCCTGCTTCGGACTCACAGGACCGCGCGCGGGCAGCGATGCGACCTCGCTGCCCGATGTCGGCGTCGTCTGCCGAGGCAAACACAACGGCGAAGACGTCCTCGGGCTCAAGCTCACCTTCGAGAAACGCTGGATCACCCTGGCGCCCATCGCTACCGTGGTCGGCTTGGCGTTTCGCATGTTCGACCCCGATGGCCTGCTCGGCGATACCGAAGACCTTGGCATTACCTGCGCGTTGATCCCTCGCAATACGCAGGGCATGGAGATCGGACGCCGCCACCATCCCATCGGTAGCCCGTTCATGAACGGCCCGATTCGCGGCCAGGATGTCTTCATCCCCCTCGACTGGATCATCGGCGGCACCGAGATGGCAGGCCAGGGCTGGCGCATGCTGGTCGAATGCCTGTCCGTGGGGCGCTGCATCACCCTGCCTTCCGGTGCTTCGGGTATCGGCCGCTATGCGCTGGGCTGGGCTGGCGGCTATACCCGCATCCGCCGTCAATTCAACCTGCCCGTCGCGGAGATGGAAGGCGTCCAGGAGCCACTGGCGCGCATCGCGGCGCATGCCTATATCGCCCAGGCAGCGGTCATGCAAACCGCCAACACCATCGACCACGGCGTCAAACCGGCGGTGCCCTCGGCCATCCTCAAGAGCCAGTTGACCGAATTCCAACGCAGCATGCTCGCCGATGCTATGGATGTGCACGGCGGCCGCACCGTTACGTTGGGACCACGCAACTACCTGGGTATCGCCTATGCCGCTAACCCGGTGTCGATTACCGTGGAAGGCGCCAATATCATGACGCGCAACCTGATGATCTTCGGCCAGGGCGCGATTCGCTGCCATCCCTATGTACTCGATGAGCTAGCCGCCAAGGACAACGATGATCTCCCGGCCTTCGACAAGGCCATCTTCCGGCACGCCGGCATGGTCTTCGGCAACGCCGCGCGTGCTTTTACCCTGGGCCTGGGAATCGGAAAGCCAAGCGTTCCGTTCGACGAGATCGCCGCCCCTTACGCGCAGGAAGTCGCACGACTGTCCGCGGCCTTCGGCCTGTGTGCCGATGCCGCCATGGCGAGTCTCGGCTCAGGCCTCAAGAAACGTGAAATGCTCTCGGCGCGCCTTGGCGACGTGCTTTCCAACCTCTATCTAACCTCAATGCTGCTCAAGCAGTGGCACGAGTCGGACAATGTCGAGCATGAGGCAACGCTTTTGCATTACAGCTGCCGCACATTGCTCCATCGCGCCGAGCAGGCGTTCATCGAATTGTTCGACAACCTGCCCAACCGGGCCGTGGCGACGACCCTATCCGCCGTCGCGATGCCGCTGGGACGGCGCTGGCACAAGCCTCATGATCGTTTCACGCGCGATATCGCCCACGCCGTCTCCACCGACAGCGCCTTGCGCCGCAAGCTGACTGAAAACACTTGGGATACACAAGGCGCCGGTCAAAAGGATAATCCACTGGCGCGTTACAATGCCCTGCTTGCCGACAGCGAGCATGCCGAGCCGCTCTATCGGCGTATCGCCAAGGCCTATGGCAAGGGGGAACTACCCGCCGAGGCCCTGCATCCGGAGCAGCGAGTGGCAGCAGCATGGGAATCCGGTTTGATCGACGATGCAGAGGCCGACTTCATGCGGCGTTTCGAGGGGGAGGTACTTGAAATGCTCAGCGTCGACGACTTCGCCTTCGACGCCTTCGCGCTCGACAAGGAAAGTGTGGTGTGGCACGACACCCACTAAGCGTTAATCCTAAGCGCTAGACCCATAAAAGCCCGGACCTGTCCAGACAGGCCCGGGCTTTTAACGTCGTTACCCACACGTTATCTGAAATGTCTCAGGGCAGCAGTACCGTCGAGCCAGTGGTCTTGCGCGCCGCCAGGGCTTCCTGGGCCTGGGCGGCATCACTCAAGGGGTAACGGTTGGCGACATCGATAGCGACCTTGCCGCTGGCGATCATCTCGAACAGTTCCTCGGCCATGGCCTCGAAGCGCTCACGCGTGTCGGCATAACCGTTGAGGCTGGGACGCGTCGCGAACAAGGCGCCCTTCTGATTGAGGATGCCGATGTTGACGCCTTCGACCGGGCCGGACGCATTGCCGAAGCTGACCATCAGGCCGCGTTTCTGCAGGCAATCCAGTGAGGTTTCCCAGGTATCCTTGCCCACCGAGTCATACACCACCGGCACCATCTCGCCACCGGTCAGCTCGCGCACGCGCTCGACGACGTTTTCTCGGGTGTAGTCGATGGTGGCCCAGGCGCCGTTGCGCTTGGCCAACTCGGCCTTCTCGGGCGAACTGACAGTGCCGATCAATTTGACGCCCAGCGCCTTCGCCCATTGGCAGGCGATCGAGCCGACACCGCCCGCGGCGGCATGGAAAAGAATCGTCTCGCCTTCTTTTACCCGATATGTCTGACGCAGCAGATATTGCACCGTCAATCCCTTGAGCATGGCCGCCGCGGCGGTCTCGAAGCTGATCGCCTCGGGCAACGCCACGACCTTCTCCGCCGGCAACACGTGCAGCTCAGCGTAGGCGCCTAACGCCCCTTGGGCATAGGCGACACGATCGCCCGGCGCGAAGCCTTTCACGCCCTCGCCGACCGCGTCGATTTCTCCGGCTCCTTCGGTGCCCAAGCCGGACGGCAGGCTCGGCGCAGGGTAAAGCCCGGTCCGGAAGTAGATGTCGATGAAGTTCAATCCCACCGCGCGATTGCGCACGCGCACCTCGCCCGGGCCGGGCTCGGCGGGCGTAACGTCGACATATTCCAGGACCTCGGGTCCACCGGTACGAGCAAACTGCACACGCTTGGCCATATATCCTTCCTTACGAAGCTAACGAATCTGGGCTTTCATCCAAGCGCCGAACGCTCGCCGGGTCAAGCTGTCTCCCCTCTGGAAGGCAGCCGAAGCAGCGTATTGCCACTAAAGTCGCACACCATCGTCACCGGCCACCATCATACTCGACCGTCGAAACGCTCCAGCCCGGCGATGAATCGCGCCTTGTACGACTCGAAGGTCTCGGGCTCGCGCTTGAAGGTCTGCACCACACCTTCGGCATTGAAGCGCAGCGGCTTCGTCAAGGTATCGGGCGTCACTTGCTCATGACGCGCCCCCAGGCCCAGGCGCACGCCATCCGGCATGTCCAGCCATCGGGTAATGCCGCAATCGCGAAAGAAAGCTTCGCTGGCATCGTCAGGGGCTTGCACACGCAAGGGGGCGCGTGTGGCCATTTCCCTTACTAAGCGTTTGACATGCTCTTCGTCGCCCCCGGTTTCCGGGGTCGAGAGTAATGTCACTTCCATGCCTTGGCCTTCAATATCCGAGACCAGCAGCAGCATGGCGAGAATCGTCTGTTGCTCGTCGGCCAAGACGAAAATGCGCGCCGCGTCCTGCTCGAACAACACCCCCAACGTGCCAGTGAAGGTCACCAGGGGATCGAGCCCGGCGTTTTGGCCATACACATTGGCGCACAGCTGTGCGAGGCACGCCTCGCGGCTTTCCGGGTTCTTAACATGAATGATTTTCATCGGTCTCTCTGCCGGTCGGGTGCCGTCTGTCGGCCAAAGCGCCAGACGACTGATCTCGAAACAAGGCGCGCAGATTAGCATATCCCCGAACGCCGCCCCATGGCGACACGGTCATGATTCTGTCAAAAAGGTGTCTCAATCTAGGCGGCAATACCGGCGTGAACGGCATGCTTTCAATCACTGAACCACTACCGGATCGACATGCCATAATGTCCATCGGTCATTCGCGAGGTCCGTTTACATGCCACCTTCTTCAAGCGGCACCATCTTGCCGCAGACAACCGCCACCCAGCGCGGGGCACACGCCTCGTCGACTAGTGAGACAGCCCTCGCACTCCCTCGCGTTATCGCGCATCGCGGGCTTTCCGCGCATGCCCCCGAGAACACTCTGGCGGCGGTACGTGCCGCCCACGCGGCCGGATGCCGCTGGGTGGAGCTCGATGTCCAGCAACTCGGCGATGGTACTCCGGTGATCTGGCACGACGCCGGGGTACGACGCTGCTCCAACGGACGCGGCAAGTTGCGGCATCTCGATCTCGCCCAAGCACAGCAACTGGACGTGGGCAGTTGGTTCAGCCCGGCGTTTCGCCACGAGCGCATGGCGACGCTCGATGAGATGCTGGCACTAATCGTCGAATATGACATGGGGCTCAATCTCGAACTCAAGATCAGCTACCGGCATAGCCCCGCCGCTCTGGCCGAGGCCGTCGTTCCGCGCCTGCTGGCAGCGCTTCCACCCTCGCGACTGCTGGTGTCCTCGTTCGATCGAGACGCGCTGCACACTGCGCGCGCTATCGAAACCGATCCACACCGGCTACGCCTGGGACTGCTCTACGACAAGCTCCCCAAAAACTGGCGCGCGGATGCCGAAACCCTCCTGACGTATAGCATCCACCTCGAATGGCGCAAGCTGAAACCCGCCGGCGCCAGCGCCGTCCGCGACGCGGGCCTGCGACTGCTGTGCTATACCGCCAACGACCCGGCGGTTTTTCTGCCTCGCTGGGCATGGGGCGTCGACGCGGTGATCAGTGACGACCCAGCGTGTTTCACGAACGCCCTATCCTAGCCGTCCTCTAGTCGTTGAAAAGCGCACAAAGCACACGGCAAATACACGCTTTGCACACCCCAGCCGCGCGTATCATGCGTCATGGTGGCCCTTGGCCACATCGCTCTATCGCTTTCATGCTGCTCCTGCATCGGACAACGCCCATGAACCCGTCGACTCTGATCGGCATCGCCGCCAGTGTGCTGCTGCTCGCCACCGTCGTACTCTTTACCGCGCAAACGCCCAGCAGCTTCTTCAACTTCCCCGGCCTCGCCATCGTCATCACCGGCACGCTGGCCGCCACGTTCATCAGCTATCCCATGCGTGAGGTAGTGCGCGTCTCGCGTCTTGTGGGGCTCGTCTTCCGTCGCGAAAACAGCCGTATCGACGATGACATCCAGACGCTGGTATCCATGGCCCGGCACTGGTTCCGTGGCAATATTCGCGCCATCGAAGCCGAGCTCGAAGACACGCGCAATCCCTTCCTGCGCACCGGAGTATCGCTGGTGATCGCCAATACCCAGGATGACGAGATTCACGACGTCTTGCGTTGGCGCATCGCACGCATGCGGGCACGTGAATATGCCGAGTCGCAGATCTTTCGCACCATGGCCACCTACGCGCCAGCGTTCGGCATGCTGGGCACCTTGATCGGCCTGATCAACATGCTCGAGGTGATCGACGGCGGCGACTTGACGGTGATCGGCCCACGCCTTGCCATCGCCCTGATGTCGACGTTTTACGGCATTTTGCTCGCCAACCTGCTCTTCAAGCCGATAGCGGTGAAACTGGAACGCCGCACCGAGGAGCGTCTGATCGAAATGCACATGGTCATGGAAGGGGTGATGCTGATCGCCAAGCGCCGCTTGCCGTCGTTCGTCGAGGACACGCTGAATTCCTTCATGGCAGAGCACCAGGACGAGATCCGCGAACCGGCCCCTCATACGTCCAAGCGGTCACGTGAGGAGGAAACGGTGGCATGAGCCGTGCGACGCATCGCTACGCCATCGACGCCGGCGATACCTTGATCGCCCCCGTAAATCACGCGGGCGATGAAGGCGGCGGCTGGCTGATGAGCTACCTTGACATGCTCACCCTGCTGATCACCTTGTTCGTGCTGCTGTTGGCACTCACCGGAAACGGGGAAAGCACCGCCAGCGACGAGGCGCTCGCCTTCCCGGCTCTGGGCGTGCCCACACTGCAAGCGCCCGCATGGTCGCCGAACTTTTATACCCCGCCTCGTTCGACAAAACGCTATGTTCCGCCGCGTGACACCGCTTTCTATACGCCACCGCCGATGATGCCACGGACGCCGAACGTCATCATGGTCAACCCGGAGCCCGCCAAGACCTTGATGACGAGCGTCGAGGCTTCACGCACTACTCGCCGCGTACGCCAGCTGACGAGCACACTCAAGCCCTTGATCGATGGCGTGGTAGTAACACAAAGCGCCCAGACACTGAACTTCCGTATTGAGAATCGCCTGCTGTTTTCCAGCAGCCGCGCCGACCTCACCGACGAAGGCCGCAAGGTACTGCGTCAGTTGCTGGACTCGCTGCAGCAATACGAGGGCAATATCACCATCGAGGGGCATACGGATAGCCGCCCCATCGCCACCGACCGTTTCCCCTCCAACTGGGAACTTTCGACGGCGCGTGCCACCGCCGTCTTACGATTCCTGGTCGAGGAAGGTCTCGATAGCGATGAGCTACGCGCGGTGGGATATGCCGACACACACCCACTGAAAAGCAACGCCACGCCCGAGGGACGTGCGGCAAACCGTCGTGTCGAGCTAGTCCTGCATGAACCCGACAGCCAATGACCGGCTGAGTGATCAGCGTCTAGACACATCGCTTCCCACATCGACCAGCGATCCTGATAAAGTACGCCCCCTTTGAGGCGACCCCACGGTCGCCTCACGCGTGCCACCCCAGCGCGCCTTCTCGGTCCCTCGAGAAGGCGGCGATGTCGGCATCATGGCCGCACTTCTCGTAACCCAGACCGCGTGTAATTCAGGAGTATTCGATGCAAACCCTCATGGGGCTCGTCGGCGTGGTGGTCGTCCTGCTGATCGCCCTCGCCTTGTCCGAAAACCGTCGGGCCATTCGTCTGCGCACCGTCGCCGGGGCGCTTGCCATCCAAGCCGGTCTTGGCCTGTTCGTACTCGCCATCCCTTTCGGACAAAGCGTCCTGCTGGGGCTCACTAACGCCGTGCAATCGGTCATCGACAGTGCCCAAGCGGGGATGGACTTCGTCTTTGGGGGCCTGGTCAGCGACACCATGTTCGACGTCTTCGGTGACGGCGGTTTCGTCTTCGCCCTGCGCGTGTTGCCCATCATCGTGTTCTTTTCTTCACTGGTCGCCGTACTCTATTACCTAGGCATCATGCGCTGGGTGATCAAGCTGATGGGCGGTGCGCTGCAGAAACTGCTGGGCACCTCGCGTACCGAATCGCTTTCCGCCGCCGCCAATATCTTCGTCGGACAAACCGAAGCGCCGATGGCCGTGCGCCCGTTCCTGTCGCGCATGACGCGCTCCGAACTCTTCGCGGTGATGGTCGGTGGCCTGGCCTCGGTGGCCGGTAGCGTACTCGGGGGGTACGCGGCGATGGGGATCTCCTTGGAATATTTGCTTGCCGCTTCGTTCATGGCGGCGCCAGGCGGGTTGCTGATGGCCAAGCTCATCGTGCCCGAAACCGAGCCCCCGTCTCAGCAATTGGAAGACGTCATCGACGGCGAAGACGACGAGGCCCCCGCCAACGTCATCGAGGCGGCAGCCAATGGTGCAGCCTCCGGTGTCCAGCTAGCCCTCAACGTGGGCGGCATGCTGCTGGCCTTCATCGCCCTGATCGCGCTGGGCAACCAGATTCTGGGGGGCATCGGCGGCTGGTTGGGTTACCCGGATCTGACCCTGGAACTGCTACTCGGTTATCTGTTCGCGCCCTTGGCGTTCTTGATCGGCGTCCCCTGGGAAGAGGCGATCCATGCCGGCAGCTTCCTGGGCCAGAAACTGGTACTCAACGAATTCGTCGCCTTCGCCAACCTCGCCGCCGATCCGCAAGCACTGAGCGCGCATGCTCGGGCCATCGTCACTTTTGCGCTGTGCGGTTTTGCCAATCTCGCCTCCATTGCCATCCTGATGGGCGGTCTCGGCATGATGGCGCCCAGTCGACGCAGCGATATCGCTCGGCTGGGGCTCAAGGCTGTGGCCGCCGGCACGCTCTCCAACCTGATGAGCGCGACATTGGCCGGCGTGTTCCTCTCTCTCTAAGAGATTTCGTCGCTCCGCATGCCGGTCGCGCCCACCGCGACCGGCGTTTGACTTCCCCGAAACCGCCAAGCAGAATCCCCGCCCGTCGAGACCCAGGTGCTCGGGAAACGGGTGAAAGTCCCGTACTGCCCCCGCAACGGTAATCGCGCCACATCGGAAATCGTCGCTGCCAGCCGCGCATGCGACCGTCACTGCTCTTTCGTCAGTTCGAGTGGGAAGGCGTTTCCGCCCGGTGTCGGATCTTTTCCGCCGCCAGCGCGTCAGTCCGGAGACCGGCCTGGTTCTCAGCACTGGCTGATGCGGAGGGCTTCGCCAGTGGCGACCGTTGCATTCACGCCGTCCAGGCGACGCGGCGGCGTCACCTCTTGTCCTCCTCATCGCGTAACTCGTTTCTTACGCTGATGAGGCGTTTTTCTATGTTGCATAAAAAGAATCTTCTGTGGCTGGCCCTCGTGATGGCGGGCAGTGCACAGGCGCAGGGCGATCAACGACTATCCGACCTCCAGATCACCGCTAACCGGCTTCCCCAGTCGCAAAGCGATGTCCTGGCCAGCACCACCGTCATCGACCGCGATGACATCGAGCGCAGCCAGGCTGGTTCGATCATCGACCTACTGCAGGGCCGTGCGGGCATCGAAATCGCCCAGAATGGACCACCGGGAACGCTCTCCAGCCTGTTCATGCGCGGCACCCAATCCGACCACAGCCTGGTGCTGGTCGACGGCGTGCGCATCAACTCAGCCACCAGTGGTGGCGCCAGCCTGGAAATGCTGCCACTCGAGGCCATCGAACGTGTCGAAATCGTCCGCGGGCCGCGGGCTGCTGCCTATGGCGCCGACGCTATCGGCGGCGTCATTCAGGTTTTTACCCGGCATGGCACGGCCTCCGGCACGCAAGGCGGACTCAAGGCAAGCACAGGCAGCGACAGCACCCAACGCCAGAGCGCCTGGGTCGCCACCGGCGACGACGATACCCGCTTGAACGCCTCACTCTTTCACCGCGACGGCGACGGTTTCAATGCCAAGCAGGCGGATGACAGCGGCGAACGCGACGGCTTCGAGCGCGAAGGCGCGCAACTGGGGCTTTCGCATCGCGTCAACGACGACGTCGAGGTGAGCGTCAATGCCCTGCGGCAGAACTTCGAGAACGAATACGACAATTGCTCGTTCCCCGCCTCTCAGGACTGTGTTACCAAAGGCTATCTGCAGTCCTTCGGCGGCCAGCTCGATGTCCAGCTCCAGCCGGACTGGCAGATGCTGATCACCGCCGGCCATTTCGACGAGCAACGCGAAGAGCGCTACTCGGGCGAACGCCAGAGCCTGACTGAAACACACCGCGATGAGGTCGGGCTACAGCACCGTTTCACCCGTGACAATGGCGTTGACGTGCTGGGCGTCGACTATCGTCACGACAATATTGATTTCAATAATCGGGCGGGAGAATCATACCAAAAGGATAGCCGCGAAAATTACGGCATCTATGGCATGATGCAGCGCACCTACGGTGCCCACGAGCTTTCCGGTTCCTTGCGCTATGACGACGACTCCCTGTTCGGTAACAAAGCAACAGGCAACGCCGCCTATGCCTATCAGATAACTCAAAATCAGCGTTTGGGTGTTAGTTATGGCACAGCTTTCAAGGCTCCCAGCTTGAGCGATATGTATGGCACCTATAATCCCAATCCAGACTTAGACGCTGAAGAATCCAAGAGCTTAGAAGCTTTCTGGGCTTTTTCTCAAGGCGACTGGAAGACACGTGTCACGGCTTTTCAGAATCGTATCGAGGATATGATCGTTTATACGGGAGCATCTCCTAACGGTACTTATCGAAATATAGATGAGGCTAGAATTCGTGGCCTTGAGCTCAGCGGCGGCTGGCATGGAGAGCGGTTGGTAACACAGCTTTCGATTACGTTTCAGGATCCCGAAGTACGGAGCTGGTCGGATAATTATGCCGGCATTTCAGTAGGGGACCGCTTGCTGAATCGTTCGGAGCACTATGCGCGTTTGGACACGGATTACAAAATTAATAATGAATGGAGTGTTGGCTCCACCCTTTGGGCCTTCAGCGAACGAACTTCTTATGGTGGTCAGGAAGTAGGCGGCTACGGCGTCGTCGATCTGCGTACCGCCTGGCAGGTCACGTCGATGGTCGAGCTGTCAGCCAAGGTCGAGAACGCCTTCGACAAGGAATACCAATTGGTCGACGGCTACAACACCCAGGATCGCTACGTGGAAGGCGGTGTGACGCTGCGCTTCTGATTCGTCTTTCCTACGCTGCACACCGCATGGCGCCCTGCCCCTTTATGGGGTGGGGCGTTATGCTGTATGACCCTTTACAGGAGAACGCCCATGACACTCAGCAAGACGCAAAGCAGCTTCTATCGTCGCTTATACGTCGCACACCTGATCGCCGGTGGCACGGCCAGCATCCCGGCACTGATCGAGGCCACGGGTATGCCACGCCGAACCGCCCAGGATACCGTCAACGCGCTGATCGAGTTGGATATTCACTGCGAATTCGAACAGCAGGCCGGTGCCCGGCATCATATCGGGCGTTACGTCATCCGCGACTGGGGGCCCATCGACCCGACGTGGGTCGCCGCGCATGCCGAACGCTTGCGCGATGCCCTGGGCTATCCGCCAGGCTGACACCTCGCCAGCCGGGTTGAACCCACCTAAATGACGCCTATACTGTTTATATATACAGTCAAGGCATTGCATGATGACGACGCCCAGAGACCGCTCCCTCGCCCGCAAGGGCCGAGGCGCAACCTTCGACCCTCACAATCGTTTTTCACCCACGGTCAGTGAAGCCGTCGACGATGGCTGGTGGCAGGAAGAAACGCCCGCACGGTTGGCGACGCAAGTGCGTGACGAGCCCGCCAAGAGTGCGCTGTCCTGGAACCACTCGCCGGATTTGTCCTTCGATCGCTCGTTGAATCCCTATCGCGGTTGCGAGCACGGCTGCATCTACTGTTACGCACGTCCCAGCCATGCCTACTGGGACATGTCACCGGGGCTCGACTTCGAAACCAAGCTGATCGCGCGCACCGGCATGGTCGAGCGACTGCGCGATGAACTCGACAAACCCGGCTATGTCTGTCGGCCGATCAACCTGTCGGGCAACACCGATTGCTATCAGCCGCTGGAAGCGGAACGCGGCACGACACGAGCCCTGCTGGAATTGCTGCTGGATACCCGCCATCCCGTCACGCTGGTCACCAAGAGCGCCTTGATCCTGCGTGACAAGGCCTTGCTCGCCGAGATGGCCGAGCACCGGCTGGTGCGTGTGTTCGTCAGCCTGACCAGCCTCGATGATGACCTCAAGCGGACGCTGGAACCACGCACGGCAGCACCGCGCACGCGCCTCAAGGTCATCCGCGAACTCAGCGAAGCCGGCATCCCCGTAGGCACCTTGATTTCGCCGGTGGTTCCGGGGCTGACCGATCACGAACTCGAGTCCTTACTAGAGGCCGGACACGACGCCGGCGCGCGCACCGCCGCCTGGATGCTGCTGCGCCTGCCGCATGAGGTCGCGCCACTTTTCGAAACCTGGCTAAACGAGCACTACCCGTTGCGTGCCGACAAGGTCATGAGCCTGATCCGCCAGTGCCGTGGCGGCGAGGACTACGATGCCCGCTTCGGCCATCGCATGCGCGGCGAAGGTGTGTTCGCGGAACTGCTGGCACAGCGCTTTCGCACGACCTGCCAGCGTTTGGGCATAGGAAACCGTACCGAGATGGGACTCGACACCAGTGCATTTCGCGCGCCCCATGCCCAAGGCGACCTATTCGACTGAGGTGGCCGCCCGCATCGCATCACGCGATTCAGGAAGCCTCTTGAAAGACCATCGCCACCCCGGCGCCGTACAACAGCACCAGCGCCACGCTCTCGAAGCCGATGCGTGCCGGCCCGTGTTTCTCGCGACGCACCAGACCCAACAGCAATACCGCCGTCATCAGGACCGACAGCGCGATCCACAGTAATGTCTGCTCGGAAACGGCGTGATAGATCGAACCGTCGCGATAGGCGATATCCGAGGCGGCGGCGAACAGCGTGTCGAAGGCGTTACCGCCGATGATCCCGCCTACAGCCAGGGTCAGCGCCCCGCGACGCACGGCCGCCACGGCGGTCACCAGCTCGGGCAAGGAGGTCGCTACCGAGGTCAACAATATGCCTACGGCGGTCTGGCTCATGCCCGTTTCCGTCGCCAGCGTCGTCGCCGCTTTCTCCATCACCCAGCCGGATACGCCCAGCAACAAGGCCAGCGCGGCGAACGCGCCCCACAATCGAGTCAAGGAATGGCGCTGGGCTTCGTCATCCGGGGCATCCTCGCGGGTCTCACGCGTGCGTCGCGGCATCCACATCGGCTGGCTACGCACTTCATCGATGATGCGCAGCCCATACACGTAGCCCAGAAACAGAAGCGGTGTGACCGGGTGAATGCCCCACAACGTCCACTCCGGCGAATAGCGCGCCACCAGCAACATGCCTAGCAGGCACATCAACAACGTGCCCTGCGCCAGATTGCCGATGGAAGCCGCCGCATGCTCGAGATTGACACGTCGTAGTGCCGCATCGGCGAAGGTGAGAAACAGCGTCTGTGCAGCGATACCGCCCACGGCGTTGCTCATCGCCAGTTCGGGCTGGCCTTTCCAGGCCGCCGTCACCGACAGCACGATGCCGGATAACGAGGTCGCCATGCCCATCAGCACCGCCCCGGCAATGGCCTCCCCCATGCCGGTACGGTCGGCCAGCGTGTCCACCACGCCGGTCAGGCGTGTCCCGACCACGCCGATGACCAGGGCGCATCCGGCGAATAGCGCCACGCTCAGCATCAAACTCATATTACTCGTCCTTGAGAGGGGGTTTACAAAATAGGCGAGCGACGTCAAGACAAGGCAAAATCGGGCGAAAAAGCGGAGTTTACGTGGGGTAAATGAGTATTTTAAGGCCGATTTTAACGCCGAATTGTCGAGCGCAGTCCTTTTGTAAACACTCTCTGAGACATGTGCGCCCTACCCTAAAGAAGCACCGCCCGGGTTGCGAGCCTGGTTGTCAACGTTTTGGGTGACGTGCCACCACGACGGCAATAACGCCTGAATGCGGGGCTCGGCGAAACGGTCATCGATCAGATGAATCGTGCCTCGGTCCTCGTGTCCACGAATCACACGCCCGGCCGCCTGAATCACCTTCTGCACGCCGGGATAAACGTAAGCATAGTCATAGCCGGCGCCGAACATCGCCTGTAGATAGCGTCGACGCTGCTCGTTGACCGGATTGACCTGCGGCAGCCCCAGGGTGGCGATGAAGGCGCCGATCAGTCGCTCCCCTGGAAGATCGATGCCCTCGCCGAAGGCCCCACCGAGTACCGCGAACCCGACTCCGCACCCGTCCGACGTGAAACGCGCCAGGAAATCCGTCCGTGCCTTTTCGTCCATGCCCCGCCCCTGCTGCCATTGCGGCACCTCGGGGTGCGCCTCGCGCAAACGCGTGGCGACATCCTCCAGATAAGCGAAGCTGCTGAAGAAGGCCAGATAATTGCCCGGCCGACGCGCATAAGTGGCGGCGATCAAGTCGGCGATCGGTGCCAGCGATGCCTGGCGGTCGCGAAAGCGCGTGGATATGTGCCGGGCGATATGCACGCTGAGCTGTTCCTTGGCGAAGGGCGATGCCACGTCCAGCCACACGCTGTCCTCGGGCAGCCCCAGCAGATCGCGCTGATAACGCTCGGGCGTCAGGGTGGCCGAAAACAGCACGCTGGCATGCGCCGCCTTGAAACGCGGGGTCAGCAATGGCGCCGGTACGATGTTGCGCAGGCTCAGGCGCGCATGGCGCGTGCCGCGGTGACCCGGGCGCATGGCGATGTCGCACACGAAGTGGCGATCGAAAAGTTCGGCGACGCGCACCGTCTTCAAGGCATCGAAATAGAAACGCTGCAAGGCCGGTGACAAGGTATATGGTGGCTCGGCCGCCACTTGCCCGATCGTTCCTACCAGGCGCTGCAACGCCGCGAGCCACGCCTCGGGCACGTTTTCGAGTGCAGTATGCTCGTTGACGCACTCGCGGCCCAGCGCGTTCCATTCGCGATTGAGCTGCTTGAGCGCGGCGCTAACGCCGGCAGGTTTCTCGCGTATCAGGGCGCGCAAATCGCCTTGATCGAGACTCGCGCTGTACATGTCACGCGCACGTTCTACCAAGTTGTGCGCCTCGTCGACCAGCACGCCCAGACGCCAGTCGTTGGCCTGAGTCAATAGATGCAGCAAGCCGCCGCTGGCGAAGTAATAGTGATAATCGCCCACCGTGACATCGCTCCAGCGCGCCATTTCCTGCCCCAGGTAATACGGGCAGACGCCATGCGCCAAGGCGGCATTGCGCACGTGCGTGCGGTCCCAGTCGCCACCGGCGATCAATGCACGCCGTGCGTCAGGCAACTTATCGAAAAAGCCCGCCGCCAACGGGCAGGACTCGCCGTGGCAGGCAAGGTCGGGATGCTCGCATGCCTTGTCGCGCGCGGTCAGCTCCAGCACACGCAATGGGGTCGTTTCCACCACGGGGCTCAGCGCATCCAGCGCCAGCTGTCGCCCGGGGGTTTTGGCGGCGAGATAGCACAGGCCATCGAGGCGTTGCATGGGCATCGCCTTGAGCATAGGAAAGAGTGTGCCCAGCGTCTTGCCGGTGCCCGTCGGCGCTTGGGCCAGCAACGCGCGCCCGGTACTGGCCGCCTTGTAGACATTTTCCGCCAGCGTGCGCTGCTCACCCTGCCAGCTCGCATGCGGAAAACGCATCGCCGCAAGCGCCTCGTCGCGTGCCGTACGGTGCGCGGTTTCCTGCAATGCCCAATCGAGGAACGCCGCGCATTGCGCTTCGAAGAAATGACGCAAGGTTTCACGGTCCACGCGCTCGACGAGCGGCGTCTCGACCTGGCGGGCGATATCGAAATACACCAGCGCCAGCTCGAGTTCGTCGAGGCCTCGCGCCTCGCACAGCAACCAGCCGTAAAGGCGCAGCTGGGCCCAATGCAGATGACGATGATTCTCCGGCTGACGCGTCAGGTCACCGCGATGGGTCTTGATCTCTTCCAAACGTCCACGTTGCGGGTCGAAACCGTCCGCACGACCACGCACGCGCAAGCCTTGCCCGGCAGCACTCCAGTAGACGCCGCTCAAGGCGACTTCGCGCTCATAATGGGCGTCGCGACGCGAGGCCACTCGGGCATGCCCTTCGATGCCTTCTTCAGCGCTGGGCGACGGCGTGAAACGCAAGTCGAGATCGCCGCGCTTGGCGGTGAAATCGCACAGCGTACGCACCGCCACCGTATAATCCACTGCCTCGCTCATGACGCCCATGTCACGTGGCAGACATCGAGAGGCATGGCGTGACGCGCGCAAAACGCCAGCCACCGGCGTTGATTGTCCTGCAGACGATCGCCCGGTCCCTTGACCTCGATCATCCGGTAGTCGCCCTGCTCGGGGCGAAATTGGATCAGGTCCGGCATGCCTGCTCGATTGGCACGTACATCGCGCAGCAGACGCTCGAACCACAGCCGCAGATGCGCCGCCGGCAGACACGCCAGCGCCATTTCCAGCAGCGCTTCATCGAGCGCCTCCCACTGCACGAAAGCGGATTCGAGCCCGTGCTTGTCATGGTAAGTACGGCGGATCACAGCGCGATAGCCATGCTCGCCCTCGGGCACCTCGAGACGCGCCAGGCACTGTGCAAATAGCGCCTCGCGACGCGACGCGAACTCGGGACGCAACAGATCCGCAGGGGCACGCTGGAACGGATGAAAGAAGGCCCCAGCAAGTGGCGCGAACACCGCCTCCCAGCACAGCAAACCGAACAGCGCATTGATCAGCGCGTTCTCGACGTAATACACCGGCATCGACTCGCACGACAGATGCGCCGCCACGGCGCGTTCCACCGACGCCGTACGGGGTAGCGTCATCTCCAAGCGCGGCGGTACCGGTTCCTCGGTCACGGACGGCGGCGCGAGTGCAAGACGGCGATGCAGACGCGGCAACAGGCGGTCCAACTGCTGACGTTCGGCCTCGCTTTCCGGCGCCGCTGCGGCGTCGTTGGCCAGCGCCAAGGCCTCGGCATGGCAGGCTTGGCGCTCCAGCATGCGCAGGCGGCGCCCGCGGGCACCGGGATGAACGCTCTGCGCGTAAAGGCCTGCCGCTGCCTCCAGCGCACCTTCGCGCTCACGCGCCCGAGCCAGCAGAAACAACAGCTTGCCACGCCGGTTTTCCAGCCATGGATTGTCATTCGCCGCCGGCACGTCATGAAGTATGTCGGCAATCGGCTCGCCAGCCTCCAGGCGCTCGCGACAGGCATGCAGATGTACGTAGGTGTGAATGTCTTCGCGGCGCTGAAAGGCCCGCGAGGCAGGACTCAGCGGTACCCGCTCGAAGCGGCGCACGCCAAGATCGGCAAGCACGAACTCGCTCCAGTCCTGATACAGGTTGCCGAAGAACATCAAGCGCAGCCGCTCACACAGCGCCATGCGCGTCATGCGCACCACCTTGAAGGGAATCTCGGGGCACCATGCGGTCAGCGAATACTCGCCAAGGTCGGCCGCGGCGAGCACCTCGAGCATGTCCGCCTTGCGCGCGCCACGCGTGAGGCCGTGATCCCGCAACAGCCCGTGCAGATGGCGGCCGATCTCGGCTTTGGTCAGCAAGGACCACAGCGCCGCCAGCGATAGAGGCGGATCGTCTTCCACCCATTCGCATTCGATCAACGCCACCATCGCCGAAGACGGCGTTCCGATTTCCGCATAGTCGAGCCGGTCGTCACGAAAAGTATCGCCTTTGCGCATGACCATACGCACCCACAGCGCCTGCGCGGGCTCGGGCAAGGTTTCAAAACGAGTGAGAAAATCGCGCTCTTCGTCATCGAACAGATCCACGTAGCACGCTTCGATCCAGCGCAAGGCACTGCGGAAGTTATGCAGATAATAAAGCGGATCGTCGAGGGATGCGGGGCGCGGCGGGAGCGGCGTAGCATTCATGAACGCATGATAGCAACCGCGTCTTGGCGACCCAAGCAGAGCGCACCTTGTCTGGCGGCATATCCGAACGCGACATCGCGTCGCCCCGTATCCGAGCCCTGCTTTGTTATACTCCCGAGACGCATTCAATCGACGAAGAAAGAGCCCGCCGTGAAAGACGCTTCATCCTCGCGCGACACGACGCCGCGCCGTGCCAACAAGCCAGGCTGCCTGGGCCTGATCGTCGGCGCTATCGCCTTCATCGTGGCGGTGTACGCCATCATCATCTACTTCATCAGCCAGGGCGCGACCCCGGAAGACGAAGCCGGCGAAGAACGCGGCATCGCGCAGTGCTGGCAGTCGATGGCGGCGCCGGAGATGACCGATCGCCAACGGCACACCACCGAGGAACGCTGTCAGGAGATGACCGAGCAGTTCGAGCTCAAGTACGGTCATGCTCCGTCGGTGACCCAGCCGCCATCGTCGTAGCCCTCGCGACGCGTCGCCGTGCGCGGCTCGAGGCGCCATTACGCACCGACCAACGCATGATCGGCACCAGCCGATTCACCCCCATCCGCACGCTATGACGCTGCCAGCGTGGCATGTCGCGGTGAGCCATCTCGGCTGCCCAGGTAGGTAGCAAGTCGACCCCAGCTCGCATCGTCAACGCCACTAGTGGGCGCGCCAACGGGTGGGGGGCCGGCGCCCCGATCAGTAGCCGAAACACCTCTTCCGTGCGGGCATCGAAACGAAGCCGCGGGCGCATCGCCTCGAGATAGGCATCGGTCTCACCGCGCGTGCGCGGCACGTCACGCGCGCCCAGTGCCTCGGCGATACGCGCCACTTCGGCATAGTAACGGTCCTGGTCGTCACCGCTCAGTTCAGGGTTGCGATAACGCAGGTGCGCGGCGAGAAAGCGACTGACCTCGGCCACATGCACCCAGGTCAGCAAATCTGGATCGTTGGCAGCATAGGGCCGACCATCAGGTGCGGTACCCACCACCTCCTCATGAATGCGCCGTACCCGGTCGATGAGGCGCTCGGCATCCGCCGTGGAAGCGAAGGTGGTCGCGGCGATGAACTGGCTGGTGCGCCGTAGCCGACCGAGCATGTCGTCGCGAAAGTTGGAATGATCCCACACGCCGGCCAGCGCCAGCGGATGCAGCATCTGCAACATCAACGAGCTGATGCCGCCGCAAAGCATCGAGGTGAAATCGCTATGTACGCGCCAGCATACGCTCTGAGGCCCGAACAGGCCGGGGTCGCCCGACGGGTGTTCATAGTCGATATCACCCAGCGCCATGCCGGTCACGCCCATGATCTGACGTTCGATACGCCGTCTCAATATTTCCACCGTCACCTCCCAAGCGCCACGACTATCCTCCCCTTAATGCCTGACGATCATCACATAATGAAGGGCTATCCATGATAGCGCGTTATGTCCTGACGGATCGCTGGCACAATCTTCACTGAAGCGTTTGGCTGACACATGAATGTCACAACTGGCTGTCACCGTGCCCACGCGCCATTGCCCGGGAGAAATCGTGATGAAAATGCTAGCCCTCTACAGTATTAAAGGCGGCGTGGGCAAAACCGCCTCCGCCGTCAATCTGGCCGCGCTAGCGAGCCAGGCCGGGCATCGCGTACTGCTCTGGGATCTCGATCCACAAGCGGCCACCACCTTCTACCTACGCGTCAAGCCCAAGGTGCGCGGCGGCGTGGACAAGCTCGTCAAGGGCAAGGCTTCATTCGACAAGGTCATTCGTACCAGCGAGATCCCCGATCTCGACCTGCTGCCGGCGTCTTTCGGCTCGCGGGAGATGGATCACCTGCTTCAGGGCCAAAAACTCAGCCGGCTGCGCAAGATACTCAAACCGGTACACGACGATTACGACCTGGTGATACTCGACTGCCCACCGAGCATTTCCACGCTCTCCGAGCATGTTTTCTCCAGCGTCGATGCCCTGTTGGTACCCACCGTGCCGACGACGCTCTCGCTACGCACCCTGGAGCAACTACGCGAGCATCTCGACGAGGCCGATCATGCCTGCCCGGTGTGGCCTTTCTTTACGCTCGCCGATCGCCGCCGGAAACTCCATCTCGATGTCATGGCCACCCTCAAGCAGGATTGGCCACTGATGCTGACCACGACCATTCCCAACGCCAGTGCCATCGAGCGCATGGGACTTGAGCGCGCGCCGGTCACGCAGTTCGCACGGTCGTCCCCTGCGGCGCGTGCCTATCGTAGCCTGTGGCGAGAACTCGAACAGCGTCTGTAAATCAGGCATGTCTACAACGTTGTGGTGCAGGTCCCCGTCGCGTTACGTTGCTTCTTTTACCCGAGAATACGTCATGACCGACCGTCAGTCCCGCCATCGCAACGCCATGCGCAACCTCAAGTCGCATGTCGACGAGAAAGTCGCCGCCGCCACCGAGCAACGCGGCTTGCTGCTCGTCTTCACCGGCAACGGAAAAGGCAAGACCACCGCCGCCTGGGGCACCGTTACCCGCGCCCTCGGCTATGGCTACCGAGCCGGCGTGGTGCAGTTCATCAAGGGCATGTGGGAATGCGGCGAGCGCGAACGCCTCGCAGACGACGCCAACTTGAGCGTGCATATCATGGCCACCGGTTTCACCTGGGAGACGCAGAACCGTGAGTCGGACACTCAAGCCTGCCAGGCCGTGTGGGCGGATGCAGCACGCCTGCTGAGCGATCCCGAGGTCTACCTCGTAGTGCTCGATGAAATCACCTATATGCTCAAGTTCGGTTATCTCGACATCGCCACGGTACGCGAGGCCTTGGCCAACCGGCCTTCCGAACAGACGGTAATCGTCACCGGACGCAATGCCCATCGCGAGCTGCTCGACATGGCCGATACCGTCACCGAGATGCAGGAGGTACGACACGCCTTCAACGCCGGCGTCCAAGCGCGCCGCGGCATCGACTATTGAGTCCTGCGCTCAGGGCTGTCGAGTCGCCTGCTTGAGCGCCTGGCAGATTTGCTCGACGCCCTGAACGAGGCGCGGCCCGGGACGGCTGATGGGATCGGGATCGAGGGTGTAGAGGTGACCATCGTGCACCGCCGGCAACCAGTCTTGGCCTTGCCAAGCGCGCTGCCAATCATCGCTACGCGCGGCTGACAGAATCACCTCGGGACGCGCCTCGATCAACGCTTCGCGCCCGATTTCAGGCACCAGCACCGAGCGATTGGCGAACAATGGCTCTCCCCCGCAATGGCGGATCGCCTGGGTGACGATATGCCCATCGCCCAGCGTAGTCAGCGGATTATGCCCCAACTGATAGAACACGCGCGGCGTCTCTTTGAGCGTTTGCCGCGAGGCGTCGAGGCGCGATTCGAACGCCTCGGCCGCTTGCTCTGACGCCTTCGAGTGACCGGTTAGGCGCCCCAAGTCGCGCAGGTCTTCCGCCACGTCGTCGAGATGACGTGGCTCGCTCTCGTAGACTGGCACACCGAGCGCCTTGAGGCGCTCCACCACGCTGCGCGGCGTGCCGCTGCGCCAGGTCACCACGAGATCTGGCTCGCGGGCCATGATGGCTTCCAACGCGATGCCGCGATAACTGCCCACCCGGGATACCTGCTTGGCTGCCTCAGGATAATCGCTACCCTGTAGCACTCCCACCAGCCGTTCGCCGGCCTCTACCGCATAGAGCATTTCCACGATATGCGGCGCCAGTGCCACGACACGCTCGGCGGGGGCGTCGAGCGTGACCGTGTTGCCGGCATCATCGGTCACCTTGAGCGCCGCCAGTGCCGTGCCTGACGATAACAGCGCGGCCATCGTCAACAGATATGCAAGAAACGAGCAAATACGGCGCAACCTCACGACTCCCATAGCCACTTTCGGGCATGCAGGATAGCATGCTCGCATGAGCGGTTGGCTTAGGCGGCGGCTCAGCTTTTCAATGTCGACAGGAGGTTTACATGTTGCGCAAGGATATTCGTCTTCCTTTCATGGCGACGGCGCTGTTCGGCGCCTTGCTGATCGCCGTGCCCCAGGCGCAGGCCAAGCCCGGGCCCAAGACGTCGCATGAGCTTCACGTACAGGCACAATCGAGTCTCGACGTGGCCCCTGACATGGCGCGCCTCAATGCACGCTTGTGGGAACGCACCCCCGCCGTGGCTCGCAGCGAGGAAGGCAGTGACGCCCAGGCTCTCGGCGATGCGCGCGATCAACTGGAATCACGTACTGGCGATTTGATTCGCGCCCTGGAAGACGCCGGCGTGGAGAGTCGCGACATTCAAGCCGGCTCGCTCAACGTGCGCCCCGAGATCATCTCGCGCTCACAACAGAACGACGATGCGGAAGATCAGGTGCGGACCCAGGTCGAGCGTCCGGTCAGTGTCACTATTCGCGACCTCGAACGCTTGCCGAGCATTCTTGATGCGCTGACTGCCGCGGGCGTGGATTCACTGGATGGTGTCGAATACGATCTAAAGGACCGCGACGCGGCTACCGACAAGGCGCTGTCAAAAGCCCTCGAACGCGCCACACACAAGGCGCAGCTAATGGCCGATACGCTCGAGGTCAAGCTCGGCGATGTGATCAATGTCCAGGAAACGCAGTCCCCCACCTACACGCCGCGTACCATGATGATGCGCGCCGAGTCAGCCGACGCTAAATCAGCACCGGAATACCGCGCCGGAGAAATCACCATCGACGCCAGCGTCAACGTTACCTGGGAAATCGCGGACTAACGCCTCACGCTTTTAATTCAATCGCTTCTCACAACGACGGTGCTCACAACGACGATGCCCGGCCAACAAGGCCGGGCATCGTCATCGTACGGCAACAATCTGGCGATTGAGTAGCAATCAGCCGGTGAACTGGCGCTTCACGCGCGGGCTCAGCATCTCACCGAGCACGGCAATCACCACCAGCACCGCGAGGAACCACGGCCACTGGCTACCGATGTCGATGCTCATCACGCCCAGGGCGTCGATGAAGATCAGCACGATCCCCAGCGGACTGACATAGCGCACCATCAACAGCCACAAGGCATGCTGACGTTTGGAAAGACGCAGCTCGTCGCGGAAGATCTCATCGCGGAGCAGGAAGCCCGCCATCAGGCAGAGCCCTAGACCGCCTAGCGGCATCATCCAGCGCGAGGTCAGGTAATCGAGCCAATCGAAGAAATTCTTGCCGGCGAAGGTCCAATCGGCACCCAGATTGAACGACAGCATGGCCAAGGTGCTCAGCAACCAGAGCACGATGCCACTACTCCAGGCCGCCGCCTTGCGACTCATGCCCTTGCGCTCGGTCAGCCAGGCCACGGTGGCCTCGATCATCGACACTGCCGAGGTCAGTGCCGCCACGCTGAGCATCACGAAGAAGATCACCTGCAGCACGCTACCCAGCGGCATCTGCTGGAAGGCCAACGGCAGGCTCATGAAGATCAGCCCCGGACCGCTAGCCGGATCCATACCGTTGGCGAAAATCGCCGGAAAGATCGCTAGCCCCGCCATCAACGCGATCAACGTGTCGCAGATCGCCACGGTGAAGGTGGTACGCGCGATGGATTTATTATCAGGCAGGTAGGCGCCATAGGCCATGATCGCCCCCGCCGAGAGCGACAGCGTGAAGAAGGCATGCCCCATCGCCGCCAGCAGGCCCTCACTCGACAGCTTGCCGACCTCGAAGGAAAACAGGAACGTCACCGCCTCGCCGAAGCCGCCAGAGAACATGGCATAGACGATCATCACCAGCAGCAACAGCACCATGCCAGGCATCATCCAGCGCATGTTGCGCTCGATGCCTTCCTGCACCCCCTTGCCGACGATGAACATGGTCACCACCGTCACTAGCGTGCTCCACGCCCCCAGCGTCAGCGGGTTGGCGTTATTGGCGCCGAAGATGGCCGCCATGTCGTCGACACTACCGCCTTGCAAGCCACCACTGATCGCCTTCCACAGGTAGGCAAGCGACCAGCCGGCGACGACCACGTAGAAGGACAGGATCATGAAGCCGGCGAGCATCGACATCCAGCCGAAGCCGGACCAGATCTTGCCGCGTCCGGACTCCTGCGCCACGCGCTTGACGGCATCGATGGGACTCCCGCGACCGCGCCGCCCGAATGCGATCTCGGTCATCATCGCGGGGATCCCGATGCACAGAATGCAGGCCAGATAGACGAGCACGAAAGCGCCGCCGCCGTACTCGCCGGTCATGTAGGGAAACTTCCAGATATTGCCAAGGCCCACTGCCGAGCCCGTCGCCGCCAGCACGAAGCCCCAGCGGCCGATCCAAAGATTTTTCGGTTGCTGTCTTGCCGTCATGGTTCACCTGAAGGGTTATTGTTGTGGTTCATGCAGCGCGGCGCGAGCACTTGCCACTGCGTGATTCTACCGTTTTCCACTGGCATTTCGCGAACCGCGCGCCATACCATCGTCGTGCGCTGGAGCCGAGCCTCGGCATATGCGAAGCTGCCCACGAAGCGCCGCCTGCGTGTGGCGGCAATGGGGCGACAGCCAAGGAGGCCGCATGTCACGCCAATTCGCCATTCTCGGGCTCGGCTATTTCGGCAGCACGGTCGCGCGCGAACTCAAGCGCCATGACAATCAGGTACTCGGGGTCGACCGCGATGAGTCACGTGTCGATGCGCTGGCCGAGTGCCTTGATCATGCCGTCATTGCCGATGTCACCGACGAGAAATCCCTCGCCGAGCTTTCCCTCGAGAATTACGACGCCGTGATCATCGACGTCGACGGCAACCTCGAGGCCAGCGTGATCTGCACGGTGCACGCCAAGGAACTCGGAGCACGCGAAATCTGGGCCAAGGCGCATTCCGACGCTCATCACAAACTACTCGATCGCCTCGGCGCAGATCATATCGTTTACCCCGAATACGATAGCGGCATCCGCGTCGCCGAAAGCCTCAATTATCATGCCATGGTCGATTTCATTCGTCTCGGCGAACGCGAATTCATCGTCGAAATCGAAACCACCGAGCGCCTCACGGAGCAATGCAGCAATGTCGAGAATCTCGGTATCGATGAACGTGCTCTGCAGCTGGTGGCCATCAAGCGAGGCGACGAGGTGATCCGTGCACCGGGGCACGACACCGCCCTCGTCTGCGGCGACCACCTCGTGTTGATGGGCGATCTCGCCGCCCTGCGCGAGCTCGGCAACAAACTATGATGGGCGTACCGTCACAGCGTGCCTGGGCGTTCGGCAACCGAGGAGAACGCTGAGCATGCATCTCTGGAAGCGTCTGACGCGTCCGTTCCGGCATGCGCCGCACGGGCGTGTCCTACGACTCTCCCCGCCGGAATCCTTGCTGCTAGGCTTTACCCTATTGTGTCTGCTGGGAAGCGGTTTATTGATGCTACCTGGGGCCACGACGCAACCGCTTGCCTGGCATCAGGCGCTGTTCACGGCGACCTCGGCGATCACCGTCACCGGCTTGGCCGTCATGGACACCAGCAGTTTTACGACCTTGGGTCAGGTCATCCTACTGGTGCTGATCCAAATCGGTGGGCTCGGTTTCATGACTTTCGGCGCCTTGACGCTGCTCTTGCTGGGCGCGCGCCTCCCCTTGCAGCAACAAACGCTGGTGCGCGAGGCACTCGGCGAAACCTCGTTCGGTGCGCTCTCGCAACTGGTACGCATGGTGGTCACTTTTGCTCTGGTGGTCGAGGCGCTGGGCACCGTATTGCTGGCGCTGCATTGGGTACCGGAGCTTGGCTGGTCACGAGGGCTTTGGGCGAGCCTGTTTCATGCCGTGTCCGCGTTCAACAACGCTGGTTTTTCACTGTGGCCCGATAGCCTGACGCGTGACGCCGGTGATCCGCTGGTGACGCTTGTCGTCAGCGGGTTATTCATCGTCGGCGGACTAGGCTTCGTGGTGATCAGCGATGTGCGTGAAAAGCGCCGCTGGGGCCGCTTTTCGATGCAAACCAAGGTGGTGCTTTGCGCCACGCTGGCCGTCAATCTCGTCGCCATGTTGGCGCTGGGATGCCTCGAGTGGCACAACCCCGCCACACTGGGTGGGTTGGAAAGTATCGGCGACAAACTTCAAGCCGCCTGGTTCCAAGCCGTGACACCGCGTACGGCGGGCTTCAACAGCGTGGATACCGCCGCCATGACCGATGCCTCGTCACTGCTCACCATGCTACTGATGTTCATCGGCGGCGGTGCGAGCTCCACCGCCAGCGGGATCAAGCTCACCACCTTCATCGTACTGATCTTGGTGGCCCGCGCCTTCCTACGCGGCACGCAACCCGCGGCCTTTGGGCGCTCCATCTCTCAGCAGACCGTTATGAAGGCCATCGCCGTGGCGCTGGCCGGAGTGGCGCTGGTGTTCGTGACGTTGCTGGTGCTTACCATCACCGATAGCCGACAAGCATTTCTCGATCTGGCCTTCGAGAGCGTCTCGGCGTTCGGCACCGTGGGGCTGTCACGTGGCATTACCGAGGAGCTCTCGAGCCCCGGACAATGGATGCTGATCCTGACCATGCTGCTCGGGCGTGTCGGACCGCTGTCGTTGGGCTACTTCCTGGCCACGCGGCGCACGCGGGGAATGCGCTACGCCGAGGGCCATATTCAGATCGGCTGATAGGGTGGCTGAGGCCAGCAGCTTGAAGGCTTGATACATTTCGATAATTATTTAAATATAGAACCATCTCAAGCCACTCATCCGCGTCGGACCTAGCATGCTACTTGCCCTGCCCATCTTCATCGCCACGCTCATTCTCGTCATCTGGCAGCCACGTGGCCTGGGAATCGGCTGGAGCGCAAGCGCCGGCGCCTTGGTCGCGCTGCTCACCGGCGTCATCCACCCCGCGGACATTCCCGCCGTGTGGTCGATCGTCTGGAATGCCACCTTCACCTTCATTGCCATCATCATCACCAGCCTGCTGCTCGACGAGGCTGGCTTCTTCGAATGGGCGGCCTTGCATATCGGCCGCTGGGGCAACGGCCGAGGGCGTCGTCTGTTCGTCCTGGTGGTACTGCTCGGGGCCGTGGTCGCGGCGCTGTTCGCCAACGATGGCGCGGCCTTGATCCTCACCCCGATCGTCTTCGAGATGCTCGTCGCCCTGGGCTTCAGTGCCGGTGCGACACTGGCGTTCGTGATGGCCGCCGGCTTCATCGCCGATACCGCCAGCCTGCCGCTGGTGATTTCCAACCTGGTCAATATCGTCTCGGCGGATTACTTCGATATCGCCTTCGGCGAATACGCGGGTGTCATGGTGCTCGTCGATATCATCTCGGTACTCGCCTCGCTCGGCATGCTGTACCTGTTCTTTCGACGTGCGGTGCCCTCGACCTATGCCCTCGGTGATCTGCGCAAGCCATGTGAGGCGATCCGCGATCCGGCGGTGTTCAAGGCCGGCTGGTGGGTACTGGGGCTCTTGCTGGTGGGCTTCTTCGTGGCCGAACCGCTGGGCGTACCGGTCTGCGCAATCGCCGCCATTGGCGCATTGATCCTATTCGTGATCGCCCAGCGCGGTCATCACATCCACACTCGCAAGGTGCTGCGCGACGCCCCCTGGAACATTGTGGTGTTTTCGCTGGGCATGTACCTGGTGGTGTATGGCCTGCGCAACGCCGGACTCACCGACATGATCGCCGGCGGTCTGGAATGGCTGGGCGGACATGGCCCGTGGATCGCCACACTGGGCACAGGCTTCATCGCCGCCGGGCTTTCCTCGGTGATGAACAACATGCCCACCGTACTGGTGGTCGCCTTGTCGATCGATGCCAGCGACGTCACCGACCTGACCCAGCAGGCGATGGTCTATGCCAACGTCATCGGTAGCGACCTGGGCCCCAAGATCACGCCAATCGGCAGCCTTGCCACCTTGCTGTGGCTGCACGTCCTGGCACGTAAGGGCATGACCATCAGTTGGGGCTACTATTTCCGTGTGGGCATCGTGCTCACCGTCCCCGTACTGACGATCACCCTGCTGGCACTGGCCGCCTGGCTACAGTTGCTCGCGTCCTGAGACGACAAGCCCAAGGTCAGCATCGCCCTCCATCGTCCGGCAGACGGCAAAGCTCGGGCTGGTCATCACAACAATGCGCGGTCAGGTAATCCACCAGGCCGCGCATCCGGGAGAAATCGGCGCGGTAATGCACGTGCCGGCCATGCGCCTCGCCATGCACCAGACCGGCGTGCGTGAGCTCCTTGAGATGGAAGGAGAGCGTCGAAGGCGAGACCCCGAGGGCCTCGGCGATATCGCCGGCAAAGGCGCCATCGGGACCGACGCCCACCAGGTGCCGAAAAACCGCCAGTCGCGTGCGCTGCGCCAGCGCCGATAAGGCCTTGAGAGCGTCGTTCGTTTCCATATTTGCACAACGATAGAAGTTACGTTGGCCCGACTATCCCACACAGGAGTCGTTCATGCACGACCTTCCCAATCTCGACACCGCATCTTTCGCCGCCCCCGACGGCGATGCGCTGATGGCGCCCCGACTCAGCACGCATCCGCCGCGCATCCTGCTACTGCATGGCTCGCTGCGTGAACGCTCGTTCAGTCGTCTGGTCAGCGAGGAAGCCGCGCGTTTGCTCGCTGCCATGGGCGCCGAGACACGCTGCTTCGATCCGCGCGGCCTGCCCTTGCCGGATAGCGAGGACGTCTCGCACCCCAAGGTTCAGGAGCTCCGTGACTTGGCCCAGTGGGCGGAAGGCATGGTGTGGTGCTCCCCGGAACGTCACGGCGCGATGAGCGGCATCATGAAGGCGCAGATCGACTGGATTCCGCTGGCGCTGGGCGGCGTCCGCCCGACTCAGGGAAAGACCCTGGCGGTCATGCAGGTCTGCGGCGGCTCGCAGTCCTTCAATACGGTCAACCAGCTACGCATTCTCGGTCGCTGGATGCGCATGCTGACCATCCCCAACCAGTCGTCGGTGCCCAAGGCGTTCCTGGAATTCGGCGACGACGACCGCATGAAGCCCTCGCCGCTCTACGACCGTATCGTCGACGTGACGGAAGAGCTGGTGAAGTTCACCTTGCTGACACGCGACCGCAGCGACCTGCTCACCGACCGCTACTCCGAACGCAAGGAGAGCGCTGAAGAGGTATCTCGGCGCGTCAATCAGCGTGGCATGTAGCCCGGCACGTTCATCGAAATGACATGGATCTCGGGCATATTCGTCTCGCCATATATCCCACGAGGCTGACCCATGAGCAAAAAACGCGTTCTCTTTCTCTGCAACGCCAACTCGGCCCGCTCGTTGATGGCCGAAGCCCTGCTGCGTCACATGGCCGGACAGCGCTTCGAGGCCTACAGCGCCGGCGTCGAGCCCGATGAGCCGCAGCAGGCGGCGCTGCAGGCACTCACAGAGCTGGGCATCGATACCACGGGGCTGGCCAGCAAATCGCTGGAGGCCTATGCCGGCGAGCATTTCGACAGCGTGATCATCCTCTGCGAAAAAGCCCAGCAGCGCTGCCGGGACTGGACAGGCAACACCGACGAGCTGCTGTTCTGGGATATTCTGGATCCGCGCCTCAATCCGCGTGACGGCGCCTATACCCAGACCCTCGAGGAGATTCGTGGCCGTCTGCGGCTATGGTTGAGCGTTCAGTCCAAAGAGGCCTGAGCCAGTGACCACGGCAGTGCTGACCCCGGCGGCCTTGCACCGCTGTCTCGCCGACGAGACGCGCTTGACGCTGACGCTGCTGCTCTGCACCGAACCCGAGCTGTGCGTCTGCGAAATGACCGAGGCCCTGGCGGCCCCGCAGCCCAGGATATCGCGTCATCTGGCCTACCTGCGTCGTGCCGGCCTGCTGCGCGGCCGCCGCCGCGGTGCCTGGATCTTCTATCGCCTCGAGCCGACGCTGCCCGAGTGGGTCTCGATCATTCTCGAGGCCTCGCGCGACGCCGCGCCGCCGGAGGTCATCACGGCTCACCGACGACTCGCCGACGCCGGCACCGCCAGGCGGCGTCAGGCGGCTTGCCACACCAAGCCCAGGCCGGCCCTCTTTTCCTCCACGTCAGGAGACATCGCATGACATTACGCATCGGCATCAACGGCTTCGGGCGCATCGGCCGCCTTGCCCTGCGCGTCCTGTGGGCGTCGCGCGCGACGCAACCGCTGGAGATCGTTCGCATCAACGATCCTGGCGGCGACGCGGCGACCTTCGCTCATCTGCTGGAATTCGATTCGGTACACGGCCACTGGTCCCCCGGCACGGGCATTCGCGCCGCAGCGGATTCGCTCATCATCGACGACACCTCGATCATCTTCAGTACCCATCGCGATCTCGCCGACAGCGACTGGTCCCAGTGCGATGTGGTGATCGAAGCCTCGGGCGCCATGACCCAGGCCGCCAAGCTGCAGCCCTACCTCGATCAAGGCGTGCCGCGCGTCGTGGTCTCGGCGCCGGTCAAGGATCCCGAGGTGCTCAACATGGTGATGGGCGTCAACGATGGCGATTTCGTCCCCGAGCGACACCGCATCGTCACCGCGGCCAGTTGCACTACCAACTGCCTGGCACCCGTGGTCAAGGTGATTCACGAAACCTTCGGCATTCGCCATGGCTCGATGACCACGGTGCACGACATCACCAACACCCAGACGATCCTCGATGCGCCGCATAAGGATCTACGCCGTGCTCGCGCCTGTGGCATGAGTCTGATCCCCACCACCACGGGCTCGGCCAAGGCGATCACGGCGATCTTTCCCGAGCTGGAAGGCAAGCTCAACGGTCACGCCGTGCGCGTGCCGCTGGCCAACGCCTCGCTTACCGACATGGTCTTCGAAGTCGAACGTGCCACCAATGTCGACGAGGTCAATACTGCCCTGGAACAAGCCGCGAATGGCGAGCTAGCCGGCATCCTGGGCTTCGAAACCCGCCCGCTGGTCTCCATCGATTACCGCACCGATCCGCGTAGCGCGGTCATCGATGCCCCGTCGACGATGGTAATCAACGAGACCCAGGTAAAAGTCTACGCGTGGTACGACAATGAGTGGGGCTATGCCAATCGCACGGTAGAGCTAGCCTTGAAAGTGGGCAACGCCCGGGAACCAGCACGATGACGACCCTGCAACGCCTGCGCGCCCTGCCCTTCGAAATACGCCAGTATCTGCTGGTCACGGGCAATTATTGGGCCTTCACGCTGACCGACGGCGCCTTGCGGATGCTGGTGGTGCTGCATTTCCATCAGCTTGGCTATTCGCCGCTGGAAATCGCCCTGCTGTTTCTGTTCTACGAGGCCTTCGGCGTGGTCACCAACTTCGTCGGTGGCTGGCTCGGCGCCCGCCTGGGACTCAACCGCACCATGAATCTCGGTCTGGGGCTGCAACTGGTCGCCCTGGGCATGCTGCTGGTGCCGGCCTCGGCCTTGACGGTGCCCTGGGTCATGGCCGCCCAGGCGCTCTCGGGGGTCGCCAAGGACCTCAACAAGATGAGCGCCAAGAGTGCGGTCAAGGTGCTGGTCCCCAAGGACAGCAGCAATGCCCAAGGCGCGCTGTATCGCTGGGTGGCCATCCTCACCGGGTCCAAGAATGCCCTCAAGGGGGCCGGCTTCTTCGCCGGCGGCTTGTTGCTGACGCTGATCGGTTTCCAGGGCGCGATACTCGCCATGTGGGTGATGCTGGCCGTGGTGCTGGGGCTTTCGCTATGGCGTTTGCGTGCCGATCTGGGCCGCCAGAAAGCCAAGCCCAGGTTCCGCGAGGTCTTCTCCACCTCGCGCGCGGTCAACGTTCTCGCGGCGGCGCGCCTGTGCCTGTTCGCCTCTCGCGACATCTGGTTCGTGGTGGCATTGCCGGTGTTCCTCTACGACCAACACGGCTGGAACTTCTGGAGCGTCGGCATTCTGATGTCCGTCTGGGTGATCGGCTACGGTGGCGTTCAGACCCAGGCCCCGCGCATCACGCAACACCTGCACGGCGATACGCGCAGCATCACTGCCGTACTGGCCGCGATACTCGCCCTGCTCCCGGCGGTGCTCGCCTTCACGCCACTGGCGACCACCACCATCTGGCTAATCATGGGCCTGCTGGCCTTCGGCGTGTTCTTCGCCATCAACTCGAGCTGGCACAGCTATTTGATCGTGCGTTTCGCCCGTGCCGAAGGCGTTTCCATGGACGTGGGGTTCTACTACATGGCCAATGCCATGGGGCGACTCATCGGCACGGTCCTCTCCGGCTGGGTTTACCAGGTGTACGGTCTGGCAGCATGCCTGGGGATCTCGGCCGCCCTGGTGCTGACGAGCGCTCTGCTCGCGCTGGGCCTGCCACGGGAGTCTCAATGACCGATACCACGCGCTGAAGCATGCAATATGCGGCACATGCGACATCTCGCAGCTACCTTATTTAATAGTTTTGTTTATATGTCCTTATCCATAAAAACTATCAGCTCGGTAGCGTGCAAACGGTGTCAATGACGTATAATCTTCGTCTAGCCTAGAAGCAGAGCAAAAAGCCCGCATAAGCTTCCCCGCGCACTGGAAGCATGAGCAAGAGGAAGATCAGCAGTGAACGCTCCACTCAAGGAAACTACCACTTCGACCCAGGCACTTGAACAGCACAAGAGCTATCGATTCGTCGCAGATCTCCTGGCCCGCGCCGACATCCAGATCAACGGCTCGCGCCCTGGGGACATGCAGGTTCATTCATCAGAGGTTTTTGACCGCGCGCTTGCCGAAGGCAATCTTGGGCTCGGCGAAGCCTACATGGCCGGCCTCTGGGACGCCGAACGCCTCGACGAATTTTTCTTTCGGTTATTGCGTGCCAACATCAACAAGGCGGTACAGCCATCGAAGCTGGTCTTTCACGCCCTGCGTGCCAAGCTCACCAACCTGCAAAGCGTCAAGCGCGCCTGGAAAGTCGGCGAAGCGCACTACGACCTGGGCAACGACTTCTACGCTGCCATGCTTGATCAGCGCATGACCTATACCTGTGGCTACTGGCACGACGCCGAGACCCTGGATGCCGCGCAGGAAGCCAAGCTCGACCTGATCTGTCGAAAGCTGGATCTCAAGCCCGGCATGCGCATTCTCGACATCGGCTGCGGCTGGGGCAGTTTCATGGCCTACGCCGCCGAGCACTATGGCGTGGAATGCGTTGGTCTCACCATCTCGCGCGAGCAGGCCGACTACGGGAAATCCTTGATGAAGAAGGGACTTCCCGTGGAATTTCGGCTTCAGGACTATCGCGAGATCGACGAGCAGTTCGATGCCATCATCAGTATCGGCATGTTCGAGCATGTCGGCCGCAAGAATCACCGCGAGTACATGGAAGTCGCCCATCGTTGCCTCAAGGATGGCGGTCTCTTCTTGCTACATACCATCGGCAAGAACGTCCGCGAAAGCACGCCGGATCCCTGGGTCGACAAGTACATCTTTCCCAACGGGGACCTGCCTTCCATAGGCCAGATCGGCGACGCAGCCGGGGGCCTGTTCGTCACCGAGGACCTACACAACTTCGGTGCCGACTACGACAAGACGTTGATGGCCTGGTGGGAGAACTTCGAAGCCCATTGGCCACAATTCAAGGAACGCTACGGCAACGAGTTCTACCGCATGTGGCGCTATTACTTGCTGTCATGCGCGGCAGCTTTCCGGGCCCGGGACATCCAACTGTGGCAATGGGTGCTGGCCAAGCCAGGCGTGCTCGGCGGGTACCAACGCATCACGGCGTAAGCACGGCTTGCCGTATACCCGGTGTTCGTCAAGCACCGCAAGCCGGGTAGCTACACGCAAAAGGGCGCCGAAGCGCCCTGCAAAATCACCTGTTTTATCAGGCCATTAACCGTAACGACCGGTGATGTAGTCTTCTGCCTTTTTGGTATGCGGGTTGGCAAACATTTGCTTGGTGGCGTTGTATTCGATCATCTCACCAAGGTGGAAAAACGCCGTGTAATCCGCCACGCGTGCCGCCTGCTGCATGTTGTGAGTCACGGTCACGATTGTGAAGTCCTGCTTGAGCTTATCCATCAGGTCCTCAATCGTTGCGGTGGAAATCGGATCGAGCGCCGAGGTCGGTTCGTCCATTAGGATGACGTCGGGACGCACGGCAATCGCACGCGCGATGCACAAGCGCTGCTGCTGACCGCCGGATAGCGACGTGCCTGGCTCATGCAGCTTGTCCTTGACCTCATTCCATAGTCCCGCATCGCGCAACGCGCGCTCCACCAGTTCGTCCTGGTCGGCCTTGCGGCTGACCATGTCGTGCATGCGCGGTGCATAGGCAACGTTTTCGAAGATCGACTTGGGAAACGGATTGGGCTTCTGGAACACCATGCCCACACGCCGGCGGAGTGCTACTTCATCCATGCCGCGGGCATTGACATCGCGGCCATCCATTTCCACTAGTCCCTTGATCCGTACGCTGCTGATCAAATCGTTCATACGGTTGAGACAACGCAGAAAGGTGGACTTGCCGCAGCCCGACGGACCGATCAAGGCCGTGACGGTATTTGCAAACACATCGATGCTGATGTCATCCAGCGCTTGGTGCTCGCCATACCACAGACTGAGATCGCGCACGCGTACGCTTAAATTTTCTTCGACGCTTTCGTTACGTGTTACCGGCTGCCCCTTGTCGGGTGTCGCGTCGCTATATTGGCCGCGTACGGTATCACCCGACGCCAAGGATTGATCTTGCTGAGGCTGAAAGTTTTGCAGGGTCGTATCGTTCATGGCGATGATGTCCTGTCGGAAGTCGCTTACCAGCGACGTTCGAATTTGTTGCGTAACCACACGGCGAGCGCATTGAGAAAGATCAGCACCGCCAGAAGCACCAGAATGCCGCCCGCTGTCTTCTCGGCGAAGGCACTATTCGGCTCACTGGCCCAAGTGAATATCTGCGCCGGCATGACCGTCGAGGCGTTCGTAATCGAGATCGAGGCATCGGGAATGAACGCCACCATGCCCACGATAATCAGTGGCGCGGTTTCTCCCATGGCTTGCGCCAGACCGATGATCGAACCGGTCAGTATGCCCGGCAGCGACACCGGCAACACGTGATCGCGCACCACCTGCCAACGTGAACACCCCACGCCAAATGCCGCGTGACGAATACTATCCGGCACACTGCGAAGCGCCGCGCGCGTCGAAATGATAATGACCGGCAGCGTCATCAGTGCCAGGGTCAACCCACCTACCAGCGGCGAGGAGCGAGGCACCCCGAAGAAGCTGATATAAATTGCCAGCCCCAGCAGGCCGAACAGGATGGAAGGGACGGCCGCCAGGTTGTTGATATTGATTTCGATGAGCTGAGTCAGCTTGTTGTCGGGGGCGAACTCCTCGAGATACACGGCCGTCATCACGCCGATCGGAAAGCATACCGCCATGGTGACCAGCATGGTCATTACCGTGCCGATAGCCGCCGAAGCAATCCCCGCCAGTTCCGGCATCTTGGAGTCACCGGTGGTAAAGAAGGTGGTATTGAACTTCAGCTCCGCCCGCCCCTCTTCGACCAATGCTTGGAGCGTTTCCTTGTCGGCGGGACGCAAGCGGTCCTCATTGCCCTTGAGATACTGATCGACACGGCTATCGGCGATGACCCACTGCGTCTGCGTCGTGCCCATCAGCGCCGGATTGTTTTCCATTTTCCGCGGCAAGGGCCGGAAAAACCCGCGCGAGATCAGCGGGCGCACATCTTCATCGACCGCGGCTAACGGCAACTTCTGGGACTGCTCGTCGTAGCTGACCTCGACCTGTATCTGCGCTTGCTGGAAAGCGGGCCATCCCCGCACCACCATGTCGGAAATGAAGACCACCAGAAACGCCGCCGATAGAATCAAGGCGCCCATGGTCATCCATTTCATGCGCGCCGAGCGCCGGTGGCGCTTCTTGAGCTGCGCGGAAATTTCTTCGAACGATTGGCTCATGCTCTCGACCTATCGGATTACAGGTTGTTGACGCGATACTTCTCGCGGAAGCGGCGAATCATGAACACCGACACCACATTCAGCGTCAGCGTCACGATGAACAGCACCAGTCCCAGGGCAAAGGCCGAGAGTGTCTGGGCGCTTTCGAATTCTTGATCGCCGGTCAGCGCCGCCACGATACTTACTGTCACGGTCGTCATGTCTTCCAGGGGATTGGCGGTCAGGTTGGGACGCATGCCAGCCGCCATGACCACGATCATGGTTTCCCCCAAGGCCCGAGAGACAGCCAGCAACGAGGCCGATATGATCCCCGGCGCGGCGGCGGGCACGACCACGTTGCGCACCATTTCGGCCTTGGTGATCCCCAGAGCCAAAGCCCCTTCCCGCAGGCTGTTGGGGACCGAGTTGATAACATCGTCGGAAAGCGAGGAGATGAATGGAATGATCATGATGCCCATCACCAAGCCCGGCGCCAGCGCATTGGAATAGGAGGCATCCAACCCGAACAGCCCTGCGATATCCACCACCAGCGGCGCCACGGTCAAGGCCGCGAAGACGCCATATACCACGGTGGGGATCCCCGCCAGCACTTCGATGACCGGCTTGGCCGCCTTGCGAATGCGCAAGGGCGCGAACTCAACCATGTAGATGGCGGCGCCCAGGCCGAAAGGAATCGCTACCAACATGGCGATCAAGGTGATCATGAAGGTACCGGCGAAGAGCGGAATCGATCCGAACTGCGCGGCACTGCCGCCCTCGTCGCCACGTCCGGCGGCGGATAGGAAACTTGCGCCGGGATTCCAGGTAGTACCGGTTACGAAGTCCCAGAAGCTGTGCATCTGGAAGAAGCGTAGCGCCTCGCTAATGATCGACAGCAAAATGCCCAGCGTAGTGAGAATCGAGATCATCGCCGCGGCGGCCAACAGCTTACGAATGACGCCCTCGATGGCGCGGCGCGCATGGAAATCGGAGCGCACCTGATTCAGCCCCATAACCAGGCCAATCAAGGCAATGACCAGGCTCGCTGCCAACAGATAAAACGTGGGGATATCCGCCCCCATCAGTAACAGAACAAACGCCCCCAGGGCGCTGACCAAAAGCGCCGGTCCGGCGGTAACGAGTACCGCGAACCACGCATATTGATCCGGCTGTGCATGCATAGTCGTGCCCGTGGCCCGCACGCGCGCGGCCTTGGCGCGACTCAGCGTGAAAGCGATTCCGCCTAGCACCACGAGTACCGCGCAGAATAGCAGGAAGACGATATTCATCGGCCTATCGGTCTCTCAAGATAACGTTGCTCCCAGAGGGAGGCTTCAAACTCTCGCGGGACGTCACGCAAATGGGCCGGCAGCAAAAGCCGCCGGCCACTTCATCGGTCCGCGTACGGCCTTACTTCAGATCGCTGAGTTCGAGACTCTCGCGATCTTCGACATCGCTACGCGCCTGCTCACGTGCGTCCTCGGGCAGCGGGATCAGACCCAGGCCCTTGAGGTAGCCCATCGGGCTGATCATCTGCTCGCTCATGAACAGGTCGACGTACGGATATACGGCCGGCACGCTATCGGCATGCTGATTCTTGACGTAGAAGAACAGCGAGCGCGACACCGGATACTCACCGGAGCTGATGGCTTCGGGCTCGGGGGCCACGCCATCGATGCTCGCGGCAGTCAGGACATCGGCGTTCTCTTCAAGGAAGGAATACCCGAAGATACCGAACGAAGTCGTGTTTTCCTGAAGACGCTGCACGATGAGGTTGTCGTTCTCGCCGGCGTCGACGTAGGGACCGTCCTGACGGATGTCGGTATAACCTTCACCGCCGTAGGCGTCCATGTCCTCGGAAGCGGCTTCCATCACCAGCTCCTCGAAAGCATCACGGGTGCCGGAAGTGGTCGGCGGACCGTACACCATGATCTCGCGATCCGGGAGAGAGGGATCGATATCGCTCCACTTGGTGTAGGGGTTGTCGACCAGCTCGCCGTCCTGAGGCACCTTGGCGGCCAACGCGAGGAAGAGCTGCTCACGCGTGAAATTGACCGGCTCGTTGGCGTTGGACTCGGCGAACGCGATGCCGTCATAACCGATTTTCGCTTCGGTGATGTCGGTCACACCGTTTTCCTGGCAACGCTCGAATTCGGAGGGCTTCATGCGACGCGAGGCGTTGGTGATGTCCGGCGTGTCCAGCCCGACCCCATTACAGAACAAACGCAGACCGCCGCCGGACCCAGTGGATTCGATGACGGGCGTCGGGTAATCGGTGGTCGCGCCGAACTCCTCGACGACGTAGCTGGCGAACGGATAGACGGTGCTGGAACCGACGATGCGTAGCTGCTCGCGTTCCTGCGCCTGGGCGGCACCCGCGACGCTCATCACGGCAGCGGCCAACGCGGTAGTCTTGAGGATACGGTTCATGCGGGTAACTCCTGTCGATGAGAGTGTTCAACCTTCGCGACACCTAAGATGCCCAATGAAGATGACAGCTTCATGACAGAAGTGAGCGATTTTCCCTAACGACTGACGACGGCCTCTTCGCTCTCGCTCCCACGTAGAGCGCGACCGGCCAGCAAGCGCACGCCGATATTGCCCAACAGCGAGGCCCCCAGCATCGTGAGTACCGTCGGCCAGGCACTGGCAATCTCGAAGGCCCCCACCAGCATGCCGGCAAACGCCCCACTGGAAAATTGCAAGCATCCCTGCAGAGCCGTCGCCGTGGCACTCATCTTCGGAAAGTGATCGAGCATCGAGGACATCGCATTCGGCGCGATCAGCCCCTGCATCCCTACGAATACCACCATCAGCGGCGCCACGCTGTAGATAGAATCCATCCCGGACAGGATCAATGCCACTAGCGCCACGCCGGCGCACAATTGGATACCCAGCCCCACCACGAGGTTTTGCTGCGGGGTACGCTTCTTCAACAGGTGGATGTTGAGGCGATTGGAGGACGCCATGACCAGGATATTGGCCCCGAATACGAACGGATAGACAGCCGCCGATAATCCATAATGCTCCATATACAGATAAGGCGAGCCAGTGATGAACGCGAACATGCCCGCGAATGACATCGACACCGCACAGATATACCCCATCGCCTCGCGATGACGAAGCACGCTGGCATAATTGCCCAGCACTTGGCGTGGCGACGGCGCATCGGGATCGCGCCCGTGGGTCTCAGGTAGCCGTGTGCCCAAGAAGAACAACAGGAATGCCGCGTACAAAGCCAGAAACAGGAAAATCGACTGCCAATTGAAAATCCCCAGCAGCACGCTCCCCACCGTGGGCGCCACGAGCGGCGCCAGCATCAGAATCATTGCCATGGTCGACATCACCTTGGCGGCCTCACGTCCGCTGAAACAGTCGCGCACGATGGCCGCCGAGTTGACCACGCAGGCACCGCCGCCCAGGGCCTGGACGAAGCGCAGTCCCCAAAGCGTTTCCAGCGACGACACCTGCATGATGCCCAGACTGGCGAGTAAGAACACCACCAGACCGGTCAATAGCACCGGGCGTCGACCCAAGCGATCCGACAGCGGCCCACATAACAGCTGTCCGATCGCGAACCCGAAAAGGAACACGCTCAGCGACAGTTCAGTATGGTGAACGCTGGCATTAACCGCCTCGGCAAGCGTGGGCATGGCAGGCAGGTAAGCATCGATGGCAAAAGGCGCCAGAGCGGTGTTGGCCGCCACCAGCAAGGCCAATCGCCGCGCATTGAGTTGAGTCACGAAATCTCCCGAAAAACATACATCGCCGTGCAGGCGCCCTGAAGGGGCGGCACGCTCATGAAAAAGGCTAACCGCTAGTGTGCTCATCATAGCCGATTACGGTCTCGCTTGGGACCGAGCATCGGTGCGTGTGTCCATAAATCGAAACAATCCCGCGCCATCATGACAGCCGCTTTGCAGTGCTCGGCGACGTCACGAGCCTGCCTTTCTTCGATCTCAAAAAGATACAGGGACTGCCATCATGCGCGTTTACTTGCCTCGCCGTTTACCGCCGCTGACGATCCGATCCATCAGTATGTTGGTACTGGGCGCGTTCAGTTTGATGGTGATCGCCGTCGGCTTGTTGGGGGGATATACATTGCATGTCGGTCAACATGCCTTCGATACACTCGATCGTCTAAACGCCGAACGTACCACTGTACTCGAGGATGTTTATGTCGATACATTGCGCGCCCAATTGGCCATGAATCGTGCCGCATCGTTACTTGAGCGTCCGTCATTCGACCCTCCCGGGCCAGTCATCGATGAGGCCGAGGCCTTGATGAACCGGGCACAGGACACTTTCAAGCATCTAGAACCTACGTCCTCTTCTCCGGCGCTCGAGACGTTGGGCCAACGCTTTCACTCTCTGCTCAACACTGGAATGTCCTTGCAGTTGATGCAGCTTCAAGAAGCCAACGAACGCCTCGACGCCGGTGACAATACGGCACGCGACCTCAGCGGCTATCGTTCCGGCCAGTCACGCTTGCATGATATGAACGCCGCTTTCATGGGGAGCGCCGACGCCTTCATGGCCACCAGCCAACAGCGAGGCGCGACCCTGGTCGATGACTTCGGCATCATGGCCGACACGCTCCGATTCTTGATCGGCGCCGCCATTGTCGCCTCGCTGATCGCCATTGCCTTCGTCATGTGGGGCATAACGCGACGCGTGGTGACACCGCTCAATGGTCTAATCGAGCATTTCGAGCGCATTGCCGAGGGGCGTCTGGATAGCCCCGTCACTGCCCGGGGACAACGCGACGTTCGCCGCCTGTTCGAAGCGCTAGACGGCATGCGTCAGCGCCTCGCTGCCAACGTCGGCGAGGTTCGCACCAGCAGTCAAACGATCCACCGTGATACTCAGCGTATCGCCGAGGACAGCCAAGCCCTGTCCGCCCGCACCGAGCGACAAGCTGCGGCCCTGGAAGAGACCGCCGCCAGCATGGCACAACTGACTGCCACCGTGGGACGCAATACCGAACACACCGAGCAGGCTGTTGCCTTGGCAACCACTGCCTCGCATTCAGCCGAACGCGGCCAGGAAGCCGTATCACAGGTCACCACGACCATGGACAACATCCATGCCCGCTCGCGTCAGGTCGAGGATAGCGTCGCCATGATCGACTCGCTGGCATTCCAGACCAATCTCCTCGCGCTCAATGCCTCGGTCGAAGCAGCGCGTGCCGGTCAACATGGCAGAGGATTTTCGGTCGTCGCCACCGAAGTCAGACGTCTCGCCAGCCAGAGCGCCGACGCCGCACGCGATATCCGCTCACTCACCGACAGCGCTCGACGCGACGTTGAAGCGGGTCGCCAACGCGTCAAGGAAACCGGTACCACCATTGGCGAACTCGTCGCATCCGTGGAACGGACAGCCCAGCTAATGCGCGAGATTGCCGACGCCAGTCAAGAACAACATCAAGGCATCGAGCAGATCGACCGCGCGATCGAGCAGTTGGAGCGGCTCACGCAGGGCAATGCCGCCATGGCCACTCAGGCCACGCACGCTGCCATTACGCTGGGGGAAGAAACTACACGCCTGCATGCCTCGGTACGCGAGTTCGTGCTCGAAGAAACCGACGACCGACCCGCCGTTGCGCCGTCGCGCGATAGGTTGCCGGCTCATCGAGACGACTCACCTCAGCGACAGAGCATCCACCAGCACTGACCGCCGCTCCATGACACGAGACTCGCACGTTGCGCGCACGCACCACTCGAAGGCTTTCAGTGGTGCGCCTTGGAACAATCCTTGTCGGATTTCTGCTCTTCGAGCAGGTCGACCAGCGGCTGGAACTCGTCGCGATTATGATCGCTCATGCGCATGAGGATACGATGTGCTTCGAGGATGCGTTGCTGCATGTCATGCTCATCGGCTCTCACCTGCGGCAACTCATCGAGGCTTGCCGGTTCGGTCAAAGGTGCCTCGAGCAAGGTGAAGTAACGTGAAAATCCCATGACGTCGAGCATACGGCGCACGTCGGGATGCTCAGCGACGATGGTCGGCGGCTGTTCGAGACGCCCCTGGACGGCCATCGCCACTTTGGCCAGAAAACCCAGTGCAGTGGAGTCGACATTCGTCGCCTCGCGCAGGTCGATCATCACCGCGACAAGGCCCGGGCTCTCAGCCACGCGCTGCGCCTGCTGATCGAGCGTCGCGCATAACGTCAGACGCACGTCACCACTGAGCTTGAGAACGAACACACCGGCGTCGAACGCCGCCTGAATACGCCCTTCATGCATGGTCGAATCCACTCAAAGTCATCACGGTGAGATCATCCGGCAGTTCATCGCCTAGCACGAGCCCCTCTTTCAACGCGTCCACCGACGCACAAGAGACAATTCGGTGTTTCAGTGCCTCGAGACGCTGATCGAGGGTATCTCCACCCAAGCACTCCAAGATGCCATCGGAGCACAGCCAAAGGCGGAATCGTTGCGGCAATGTACAGCCATAGGTCGGGAACTCGACATGGGGAAACAATCCCACCGGCGGCCCCTCGCCCTCGAGCACGCTGACTTCGCGATCCACTTGCAGAAAGGGCATCGGCATCTGCGCGCCGAGCGAATAGTGGAGATAGCGTTGCTCATGGTCAAGCACCCCGGCAAACACCGTGGCATGCTTGCCAATTCCCGTCTCCAAAAGCTCTCGATTGAGCTCCGTCAGGCAGCGCGCTGGGAAAGTCTCCGCCGCCTGTTGCGGCCACTGCGTCAGCCAGCGATTGCTGAGGTACTTGAGCAGCACAGTCACAAAAGCCGAGGACGCTCCGTGCCCCGAGACATCGACGAAATAAAAGAAACTGTAGCGTGCATCGCAACGCTGAAAGTCCAGAAAGTCGCCCGACAGATAAAGAGATGGCGCGAGCCAGTAATCGGCGCGCACGCCATGCAGCGTTATCGGACTAGCAGGCAGCAGCTTGCGCTGGATCTGCCAACCGGCCTGCTGGTCGAGACGCAGCATGGCCAGGTGGGTTTCCAGGCTTTCGTTGAGCTCGGCCAGGCGTTGGCGGTCGCGGGCATGCTCCTGAGTCAATCGATGATGTTCGATGGAGCGATCGATCAAGCGACGCAAGATATCGCCATGGCATTCCGGTTCGACCAGATAATCGACCAACCCAGCGTCCACGGCCTGCAGCAGGTCGCCATCGAGGCGTGTCTCGCTGATGACGATAGTCGGCCAGCGCGCGGCCAATGTGGCCCAGTCATCCCGTGCGACCGCCCGCACATGGGCAACTACCAAGGCCACATCGTCGGGTAACGCGTCTACGGACGTCGTCGCCAGTACGGCGAACTGCCCGCTTCCAATGAGACGTGCCAGCGCATCTCGCGATGCGCCGGGCGTGTCGAGCAGACCGATCAGAGTACGTGCGTTGGCCATGCAGGGGCCTCGGGATCAATCGGCGAAGGCGTCTTCGTCGTATTCGAAATCGTCGCCGAAATCACCGCTGGCGAAGGGATCTTTTCCCGTTTCACCGTCGTTGACCTCATAGCGCCGGTTCTGGAGATACGCATCACGAATGAAGCTGTAACGGTCACCGCTAATCAGCTCTTCGCGGTCAAGGAGTCCTGCTCGGGTATCGATGAGATCGACGAAACGCAAACCATAGCGCACCGAATCTTCTTCGACATAGGTCACCGGGTCGGTATACCAATCCACGGGTAATCCCGAGGTATGGCGCAGCGTGCGTCCGCCCAACACCGGCAAGACCACGTAAGGCCCTTCGCCGACGCCCCAAGTGGCCAACGTCTGGCCGAAATCTTCTTCGCGCTCGACGAGACCCATGCGTGAGGCTGGGTCGAGAATGCCACCGATCCCCAGGATGGAATTGATCACGAAACGCCCGGACGCCACACCGGCATTGGCCCACTTCCACTGCAAGACGCTATTGACCGTGGTGCCAATCTCTCCCAGGTTGCTGAAGAAATTACCGACCCCCGACTGAACCGGCTCGGGGGTTACATAGTCATACCCTTGAGCAACGGGTTTCAACGCATAACGATCCAGTGTGTCGTTGAAAGCGAATACCTTACGGTTATATCCCTCCCAAGGATCGTCGGGATTGGCGTCCGTCTGGCCCTGCGTCGCGCAGCCGCTTACCGCCGTCACTACGCATGCCGCGGCCAGCAACTTGGTCATTTTCATCAAGCCTTCACCTTCCGCAATAATATATTGCCCGCACTGTAGCCCGCTCCGAACGAACAGACCACCCCCACATCCCCCACGGCTAGATTGTCGCGGTGCAGATGAAAGGCGATGATCGAACCGGCAGAACTGGTGTTGGCATAACGGTCGAGAATCACCGGTGCCTCGCTTTCGTCAGGGTCGCGCCCCAACACGCGCCGGGCGATCAGATCATTCATATGACGATTGGCCTGATGCAGCCACAATCGCTTGAGATCACGAGGTGCCACATTCTGCGCCTCGAGGTGAGCGCCAATCAACTCGGCCACCAGCGGACACACCTCCTTGAAGACCCGACGACCTTCCTGCACGAATAACTTATCGGCAACGAACGCCGGTTCGGCATCGATCCTGTGCTCCGTCACCCGGTCGAGAAAGCCGAAATTGTTGCGAATCGCGTTCGAGAAACGCGTCACCAGGCGCGTGCTCATGACCTCGAAGCGCTCCTCCGCTCGCGCTACGTCATCGGCCTCCAGCAGCACCGCCGTACACGCATCGCCGAAGATGAAGTGACTATCGCGATCGCGGAAATTGAGATGCGCCGAGCAGATCTCCGGGCTCACCACCAGCACGCGCTTGGCGCTGCCGGCGCGAATCGCATTGTTGGCGAGATCGATGGCGAAAGTCGCGCTGGAGCACGCCACATTCATGTCGAAAGCGTACCCGCCAGCGCCCAATGCCGCCTGCAGCTCCACGGCGATGGCTGGATACGCACGCTGCAGGTTGGAGCATGCCACGACCACCATATCTAATGCGTCGGGCGTGACCGCAGCATTGGACAGCGCCTGGCGCGCCGCTTCCAAGCCCATCTCGGCCTGCACGCTGAGCTCGTCATTGGCGCGTGGTGCCAATTGTGGACGCATGCGGTCGGGATCGAGGATCCCCGCCGCCTCGACCACGTAGCGGCTATGAATTCCCGAAGCCTTGACGATGAACTCGCTGCTCGAATGTTCGAGTGGCTCGCGATGTCCATCTCGAATCGCCTCGTGGTGGCGCGCGTTCTCAAGGTCCACCCAGGCGTTGAACGAAGCCACCAACGTCGCGTTGTCGATGGCGTTGGGGGGAGTATAAAGCCCCGTTCCGGTGATGACCGCGTGCGTCATGAGCGTGCTCCCAGGTGCGCTTGTCGTGTGGTCGTTAGAGGGCGCAGTGTCACTGCTGACGTCCCGTCAGTTCCGCCCAGCGACGTTCGAGACGCTTGTCCGAGACCGGCGCCAAGGTGCCGAGCTGCTGGGCAAATAACGACACCCGCAACTCCTCGATCCACCAGCCGAACTCGATGAAACGTGGGTCGCGACGCCCCTCGCGCCGATCGGCCTCGAGGCGCGCGTGCAGGCGCTCCTCGAATTCATGCACCTGCTGCATCGCGGCCTGGTCACGGTTGCGTTCACGCGGCGCCTTTTCGAGGCGGATCAGCGCTGCTTGCATGTAGCGCGGATACTGCTCGAGCCAGGCTTCAGCGTCGCTGATGAAGCCGGGATACACCAGACGTCCCATCTGGGCTTTCAAATCACTGTAGACCAAGGCCAAGGACAAATTGAGGTTGCCCTTGAGCGCCTTGGTCACTTCAAGATGCCCCTCCAGGGCCTTCTGGAGGGTCGCGATCAGGGATTCGGCATGCGCGACGAGCTCGCCTCGCGTGACCTCGATGCGCGCCTCCAGGGCCTGGCGATCACGCGGCAACGGATCCACGGCGACAACTTGCAGGAAGACCGCCTCGATCAGGTCGTCGACGAGTTGTTGTTTGCTGCCCACCTTGGCGAACAGCAACGCACAGCGGTCAACGCCCTTGAGCTCGCGGGCAAGATAGCGCACCTGCTCGGGCAGGCGCAGCATCGCTGCGCGCTTGACCCCATGACGATGCACCGCGTGTGCCTTGTCTGGATGATCGAAGGATTCAATCGCCAGACTCTCGCCCTGATCGACCAACGCCGGATAGGCCTCGACGCGAATCCCCGCCTGCTGTGTGGAACGCGATTCGGGGATCGCCTGTGCCGGTAACTCGTCCAGCGCCTCAGCCGTCGGCCCACTCGCCGCCAGGGCCTTCGCGCCTTGACTTGCCGCCTCATCGAAACGCTGCTTGAGGGCGCTCAAGTCACGCCCTTCGCCGAGCACCTTGCCGTCATGATCGACCACGCGCAGATTCATGACCAGATGCGCCTCGAGGGCCTCGGTATGCCAATCATCAGGGCCCAAGCGCACACCGGTGCGTCGACGCAGGAACTCGCCCAGCGCCTCGGTCAACGGACGCTCATCGGGCACCAGCGTTGCCAGAGCAGCATCTACCCAGTCGGGAATCGGCACCACCTGGCGGCGAATCGCCTTGGGCAGCGTCTTGAGCAGCGCGATGCACTTCTCGCGCAACAGCCCCGGCACCAACCACTCGAGTCGCCCTTCGGGCAGTTGCGACAGCATCGCCGCCGGCACCGTCAAGGTCACGCCGTCGTCGGGCTGTCTCGGCGCGAAGTGATAGCTAAGCGGATAACGCACGCCATTGTGTACCAACACATCGGGATAGGCGTCCTGCGTGATTTCCTCGGCGTCGCGCGCCATCAACGTGTCACGGTCGAGCTTGAGTACGTCGGGTGCCTCGCGCTCGGCCTTCTTGCGCCAGCGCTCGAAGCTACGCGCGCCCGCGACATCCGCCGGCAAGCGCGCATCGTAGAAGGCGAACAGCGTTTCCTCGTCGACCAGAATATCGCGCTTGCGGGCGCGGTCTTCGAGTTCCTCGACGTCGTCGATCAAGGCGCGATTGTGCTGGAAAAAATCGGCCTGACTGCGATACTCGCCTTCCACCAGAGCGCGGCGTATGAATATCTCGCGTGCCTCCACCGGCGCCACCTTGGCATAGTCGACGCGCCGCCCGGTGACGATAGGCAGGCCGAACAACGTGACCTGCTCGAAGGCGACGACCTGGCCGCGCTTCATTTCCCAATGCGGCTCGCTGTGGCTACGCTTGATCAGATGCTCGGCCATGGGCTCGACCCAGGCCGGCTGTATGCGTGCCACGTCACGCGCATAGAGTCGCGAGGTTTCCACCAGCTCGCCGGCCATGACCCACTTGGGCGTTTTCTTGGCCAGCCCCGAGCCGGGATGAATCATGAACTTGCGATTGCGCGCCCCCAGATACTCGCGATTTTCCTGCAGCGTCCCCAGATGCGAGAGCAGCCCCGACAGCAGCGCCTTGTGCAGGCGTTCGCCATCGACGCGCGGATGCGCCGTCGCAGGGGCGTCTTCCTTGGGTGGCAGCACCGCGCTGGAGGACTCAAGCCCCATGTCGCGGGTCAATTGCTTGAGCTGTCGGAAGGTATCGTGCCACTCGCGTAGTCGCAGATAACTCAGATAATTGTCACGGCACCAACGCCGCAGTTGGTTGCCGGACAATGTCTCGCGCGCATGCTCGACGCCATGCCAGAGATTCAGCCACGCCATGAAATCGGACTCGGGGTCCTGCCACTGGCGATGCTTCTCGTCCGCCGCCTGGCGCTTGTCGGCCGGGCGGTCACGCGGGTCCTGAGCGGCCAACGCGCTGACCACGATCAAGGTTTCGCGCAAGCTACCCTGCTCGGCGCCGGCCAGCACCATGCGCGCTAGGCGTGGGTCGATGGGCAAACGGGCCAGGCGCCGCCCCAGCTCGCTCAGGCGATTGTCGGCCCCCACGGCCCCCAGTTCGTAGAGCAGGCGATAACCGTCCTTGACGAAGCGCGAATCCGGCACGTCGACGAACGGAAACGCTTCGATATCGCCGAGTTTCAGTGCCAGCATCGACAAGATCACCGAAGCCAGATTGGTGCGCTGAATCTCGGGTTCGGTATAGGTCGGCCGCGCCAGGAAATCTTCCTCGCTGTAGAGGCGGATGCACACGCCCTCGCTGATACGCCCGCAACGCCCCTTACGCTGGTCGGCGCTGGCCTGGCTAACCGGCTCGATGGGCAGCCGCTGGACCTTGGCGCGGTAGCTGTAACGGCTCATGCGCACCAGACCGGGATCGATGACATAGCGAATGCCCGGTACGGTCAGTGAGGTTTCGGCGACATTGGTGGCCAGCACGATGCGGCGTCCGGTGTGCGACTGGAACACGCGATTCTGCTCGGCATTGGAGAGTCGCGCATAGAGCGGCAGGATCTCGGTGCCCCGCAGATCGGCACGCCGCAAAGTATCCGCCGTCTCGCGGATTTCCCGCTCACCGGGCAGAAAGATCAAGACATCGCGCGGCCCGCTGAACCAGCGCCGTTCGCGCTCGATGGTCTCGATCTCTTCCACCGCATGCAGGATGCCTTCCTGCAGGGAACGGTCTTCCTCGTCATCGGCATCGCGGACCAGCGGCCGATAGAGCACATCCACCGGGTAGGTGCGCCCCGACACCTCGACCACCGGTGCCGGTTTGCCTTCACGCCCGAAGTGTTGGCTGAAGCGCTCGACATCGATGGTCGCCGAGGTAATGATGATCTTGAGGTCGGGCCGGCGCTCGGTCAGGCGCTTGAGATAACCGAGCAGGAAATCGATGTTGAGACTGCGCTCGTGAGCCTCGTCGATGATGATCGCGTCATAGCGCGTCAGATCCGGATCGTTCTGCGTCTCGGCGAGCAGGATACCGTCGGTCATCAGCTTGACCAGGGTGCGCTCGTCAGTCTGGTCGGTGAAACGTACCTGGTAGCCGACCTGCGACCCCAGCGGTACTTCCAGTTCTTCGGCGAGGCGCGTGGCCACGGTACGCGCCGCCAGACGCCGGGGCTGCGTATGGCCGATCAGGCCACGCCGTCCCAACCCCAACTCGAGACATAGCTTGGGCAGCTGGGTAGTCTTGCCCGAGCCGGTTTCCCCCGCCACCACGACGATTTGATGTTCGTCGAGCGCCGCCAGCAAGTCGTCGCGCCGCTCGGCCACGGGCAGGTGCTCGGGATAGTTCAGCGTCAGCGGCTGGGCACGCCGCGCCGCCAAGGCCTCGCGCGAGCGCGCCAGATGCGTCTCGATCTCGCGTAGCGAACGGTCGATGGGTTTACCGCCGCGCGCGCGTCCTACCAGCTTGTCTAGACGCCGCCCTTGATCGTAGGCATCACGCAGCAGGCAGTCGTCGAGTTGCGCGCGCAGGTGCGCCAATTGATCGTGGGAATCGCTCGTCGGTGTCGTGCTCAAGGGCGCCTCATCAAATCAGCAAAACGGCTCGCCTCCATGGGAAGGCGAGCCGTCAATTGTAACGCCAAGGCCGACCTCGCGCCTATGTTGCCCGATCCCCCGGCACCGATTCTTTGCCGCCCTGGTCATCGCGGAGTTCGCGGCGCAGCACCTTACCGACGTTGGTCTTGGGCAGCTCATCGCGAAACTCGATGAACTTGGGCACCTTGTAGGCGGAGAGTTCCTGTTTGCACCAGGCGCGCAAGGTTTCGGCATCCAGCGTCTCGTTGCGGCTCACCACGAAGAGTTTGATCGCCTCGCCGGAGGCATCGTCGGACACGCCGATGGCGGCGACCTCGATCACATCCTCGTGCGTGGCGACCACGTCCTCGACCTCGTTGGGATAGACGTTGAAGCCGGAGACGATGATCATGTCCTTCTTGCGGTCGACGATGCGCACGTAATCGTCGTCCTGAATCACGGCGATATCGCCGGTGCGAATCCAACCCTCGGCGTCCAGCGTCTTGGCGGTATCCTCGGGGCGATTCCAATACCCCTTCATCACCTGCGGGCCCTGGACGCACAACTCGCCGGGCTCGCCCCGCGCGACCTCTTCGCCTTCGGGCCCGACCACCTTGATCGAGGTACCGGGCACCGGCTTGCCGATGGTGCCCAGTTGAATACCGTCCGGCGGATTGACGCATACGATGGGCGAGGTCTCGGTCATCCCATAACCTTCCAGGATCGCGCAGCCCGTGACCTCTTCCCAACGTTTCGCGGCGGCCTTGGTCAGCGCCATGCCACCGGAAATGGTCAGCTTGAGGCGCGAAAAATCCAGGGCGCGAAAGTCCTCGCGCTGACACAGCGCGTTGAATAACGTATTGAGCCCCACGAAACCGGTGTACTCGGTCTTGCGCAGCGTCTTGATGAAGCCGTCGATATCGCGCGGATTGGGAATCAGCACGGTGTGATTGCCGGTGACCATGGTGAACAGGCAATTCACCGTGAAGGTGTAGATATGATAAACGGGCAGCGGTGCGATGATCGTCTCGCGCCCTTCCTCGATCAGTCCGGCGATCATCTGGCGAGTTTGCAGCATGTTGGCGATCAGGTTGCGATGCGTGAGCATGGTGCCCTTGGCGACGCCGGTGGTACCGCCGGTGTACTGCAATACGGCCACATCATCGGTCTGGCATGTCGCGGCGTCACTCGACTGCTCTCGCCCGCGCGTCAGAGCATCGCGAAAGCGTGTCGCCTCGGGCAATGTGTAGCGCGGCACCAACTTCTTGACGTGCTTGACCACGGCATTTATCAGCGTGCGCTTGGGAAAGTCATGCATGTCGCCGAGTTCGGTCACCAGCACGTGTCGAATCGCCGTGCGCGGCAGTATTCGCTCGAGCTTGTCGGCCATGTTGGCGAGAATCAGGATCGCCTTGACGTCGGCATCCTGAAATTGATGCGCCATCTCGCGCTCGGTATACAGCGGGTTGGTATTGACCACCACCAGCCCGGCACGCATGGCGCCGAAGATCGCCACGGGAAATTGCAGCACATTGGGCAACTGGATGGCGATGCGGTCCCCCGGCACGAGGTCGGTTTCCTCGCTGAGCCAGGCGGCGAAGTCCCGCGAGAGGCGTTCGAGTTCCGAGTAGCTCAGCGTTTGCCCCATGCAGGTGAACGCCGGCTTGTCGGCGAAGCGCCCGCAGGTGTGGACGAAGACCTCGTTGACCGAGGCGAACTCCTCCATTCCTTCGAGAGGCGGACCGGAAACGACCGGCGAGGTGGCGTGGCTCATCGTATATCTCCGCTGACCGAATCGACTTAATGGCGCCGACATTTATTATTGAATCTCGCGCCTGGGCCATGCTGAAAAACACAGGCTTTCCGCAAGATAGCGCGACACCCGCCACGACACCAGCCGCTTCGGCGCGCGTGATGAAACATTGTTCGACATCTGTCGGACAACATCATTGGCGGTGCCGTTTCCGTTATAACAGGCCAGCAGGAATTAAAACAGTCGATTGAAACTAACGTTCAACACCGTCCATCGACACATATTCACAAAGAACGGTTCACAAAGAACGGCTCACAAGGAACGGACGACAAAGAGCCCCGGCAATGATGCCGAGGCTCTAAACCTTGCTGGTTGTTATACCTGCGGTTCGTGGCGCCGCCGATGATGACGACGTCGGGAACGCCGGCGCAGCCTCCACAAGAGCACCAGCGCCAGTAACAGCGCGGCGAACACCGCCCAGGTCGTGGGGCGCTTGGCATAGGGTTCGACATGCGGTCTCAGCGCCTGCCACTCGTCGCCGGCCTTATCCCATAGTGCGCTGGCAAGAACGGTCAAACTGCTCTCTTCGCGCGCATCGCTTTCGTCATCTTGGGTGGCGGCAGTAGCGTCGTCCGGTAACGCTTCGGCCCGCGGCCCATCGCCATCGACATCGGCCCCGGAGACGCCGATACGCGCCTCGGGGTTGAGGCGCAGCGCGGGTAAGGCAATGGACCAGGTACGATCATCGAGTGTCACCGACACATCGAGATCCAGCGGCACCGATTGTTCGGGATCGATCTCCGGCAGCGCGACCTGCCATGTCCGCTCGCCATCGGGCACCACGTCGAGCGTTTCGCCCAACAGGTTCGCCGATATCTGCGTGTTGTCGACGTTCAGGCGCGGATGCTGCGCTTCCAGCGTGACCTGCGTGGCATCGTCGTTCAGCGTCGCGCTTACGGGAGTGACGACATTGACGCCCTGCACGCGCTCGCGCTGCCATGAGTCGCTATCGGCGTTGAGCACCAAGCGAGCATTGCCTGCCTCCTCGGGGGCCGCCAGCGTCCCCGTGAAGTGCCCATCGTTGTCGGCTTTCAAGGACGTGGAGGCCAGCGTTTCGTCATCGAGCCCGCGCAACGCTCCCCGCAGGCGTACGTCTTCGGGCAACGTATCGCCCTTGAGAATATCGCCATCGCGGACCAGCCAGGCATCGATCGGCACTTCGAAGCCCAGATACAAAGTCGGCGGCAGCGTGTCACTGCGCAATTGCAGCGGCGACTCGATGCTCACGCGGCTATCGCGTCCCACCGGCCCCTCGATATGCCACTCGCCCACCTGTGGCTCGGGCACGCGGATCAGGTCATAGCGCGGGTTGCTCTGCCAGAGCATATCGTCGGGATGATCGTCACGCGTGTAACGCTCACCGTCGGGGCCCACCAAGGCGAGTTCGGGCGCGTCTTCGTCGTGAAACAGCAGCGCATTGAAGCCCTCGACCTCGTCATCGACATCGAAGCTTCCCTTTTCAAGCGGCAACTGGTCGCTGGGCACGATGCGCTCGAGCACATCGAGAAACGCCCGCAACAATGCTTCCGGTGTTTCGGCCACCGCTGCCAAGCCACCTGTGGCCTGGGATATCCGCTCGAGCAACTCGCGATCCACGTTATGCGATAGAGCGATGGTATGCACCACCACATCGCGCGAGGCCAGCTCAGGCGCCAGCGAGGTCAGCAATGTCTCGCGCGACGCCGTATCGCGGGTACGTTTTCCCTCACCACTTCCCGGCAGATCGACCATACCGTCGGTCAACAGCACCACATGGCGTTTACCTCCCGGCGTGTCGGTGGCGTCACGCAGCACCCCTTCGATATCCGTGAACTGCTGATAGTCAACCAGTTGCGGGGCCAGCGACCGAGCACGTCGCCGCCATTGGGCGTCGACCTTGCCATCGGGCAAGGGATTGCGCACCTGCGAACCAAACGTCCACACCGAGCCACGCGTCTGCGAGGGCAACAAGGTCGCCGCCAGTTGCAGGGCCGAGGCCCTCAAGTTAGCGGGATCGTTGGCCTTCATGCTCCCCGAGACATCGAAAATCATGCGGACATCCGGTGTCTGGGATGCGGTAGAGTCCTGTGCCCAGGCGAGGGGCGAGAGCCCTCCGCCTACGCACAACAACAGAAACGCGAACAGCGCTCGCATGACCCTTCCTTCTTTTGTAATACGAATAATCAGAGAGTGTCAGTTGAGCACTGGCTCACGACGCCGAGCGTCGTCGTCCCGCGCATTTCCAGAGGTCGACTTACGCTGCTTGTCACCACCGCGTGGCCCGTCGTTATCATCACCGCTATGGCGCCGCCGGCGCCATATATACAGCAGCGCACCGAGCACACCGCCTATCGCCATGCCGACCAACAATAGCGGCGTGGCCACGGCAAGCTGTCCACCATCGCCTTGCAACACACCCACCGCAGCGACGACGATAGCCGGCGCGAGACCGGAATAATGCTCACCGTCTTCCAACAAAGGCGAGGTAAATGGCGCCACCGCCCATAACATCCCCGCGACTACACCCGTCACGACCCAACGCGGTAGCTTGGGCAAAAAGCGCACCCCGAGGTAGCCGGTGACCAGTACCAGCAGCGATAATACAAAGTAACTCAGCCACAACTGTGGCAGGGAATCGGAAATCAGCATCGCGTCCTCTCGCGTTCGATCTTTCTTCGACATGGTACACCGCTGCACATGAAAGCACAGCCGCACATCCCTGCGCTTCACGACGCGACCCAACTCTCGCCGGTCGCACGCTTCAAACGCAAGGACGATCCTCACTGGCATTGGCTGGAGAATCGCGACGACCCCGAGGTGGAGAGCTTTCTCGAGCAGGCCAACGCAGAGTCCACCGCCTGCTTCGCGCCCCTCGAGCCGCTCGTCGAGACGCTCTACGCTGGCCACCTGGCGCGTCGCGAACTGGCCGTCGATGGCCTGCGCACGCCACTCGATCACCATACCTATTGGAGCGAGACAGCCCACGACGCCGACTATCCGATATGGTGGCGCCACCCCAATCACGACGCATCTCAGCGTGAATGCGTGCTCGATGTCCAGGCCCGCGCCCTGCATCACGACTTCATGGAAGTCGCCGACATGGCCATCGCCCCCGATGAAAGCTGGCTAGCGTGGACCGAGGACACCAACGGCGACGAGAATTTCGACCTCTTCCTGCGCGCCCTGCCCGGCGGCGAACCCCGATGTCTGCTGACCGACATAGGTCCCGAGCTATGTTGCGCCGAGGACAACCGCAACCTGCTATTCACACGCTACGACGACACGCAGCGCCCCGACAGCATCTGGCGGCTGGATATCGAAAGCGGCAAAAGCGCGTGTCTGTTCCGTGAAATGGACGCCGAGTTTTGGGTGGGGCTCGGCAAGACCCGCTCACGCGCATGGCTGGTGCTGGAAACCGCCTCCAAGGACACCTCTGAGTGCCATCTGATCCCCGCGGCAGCGCCCGATGCGCCGCCGCGCTGCGTACGCGAACGCGTTAAAGGCGTTGAATACGGCCTCGAACATCGCCCCGGTCACTTTTACATCCTGCATAACCAGGGCGCACCGCACTTCCAGCTCGACGTCGCGACCGAGTCCACGCCGGGTGGCTGGACACCGCTGCTCGATCACCAGGAGCACCTGACGCTGGAAGGCGTCGATGCCTTTGCCTGGGGACTCGTCATCACCGAACGCGATCACCGCGAGGCCCAGGTGCATCTCAGTGTGGTCGCGCTCGATACGGATACGCCGATCAAGCGTCGCCTGCCGCTGCCCGAAGCTCCCTGCAGCCTGGTACTGGGCGATACACCCGACTTCGACACCCGCCGCCTGCGTCTACACGAGGAATCGTTCACGCTGCCGCCACGCTGGATCGAGCACGATCTCGATACCGATGTGCGCCGCCTGCTCAAAGCCCAGCCCGTGCACGGCGATCTTGCCCCGGCGCAACTAGTATGCCGCCGCCTGTGGGCCGAGGCACACGACGGAGAACGCATCCCGGTCTCCGTCGTGGCACGCGGCGACCTTATCGAGCAAGGCCCCCTGCCGACGTTGCTCTATGGCTATGGCGCCTACGGGGAAGTGCTCGATCCGTGGTTTTCCGTGGCGCGGCTCGAACTACTGTCACGGGGCGTGGCGTTCGCCGTCGCCCATGTGCGCGGTGGCGGCGATCGGGGCGAGCCCTGGTACTTGGCCGGCAAGCTGGCGCACAAGGAAAACAGCTTCCGCGACTTTCTCGCCGCGCGTCATGCCCTGGTAGCGAATGGCGTGGCAGATACCCATCGCATCGCCGCCTATGGCGCCAGCGCCGGTGGGCTGCTGGTGGGTGCCAGTCTCAATCTCGAGCCGGACGCGTTCTGTGCCGCCGTGCTCGACGTGCCATTCGTCGATGTGCTGCGCACCATGGAAAACCCCGATCTGCCGTTGACGACCGCGGAATACAGCGAATGGGGCAACCCCAATGAACCCGAAGCGAAACGCCGCATACGCGACTACTCGCCCCTCGACAACCTCGTCGCGCAGCCTTATCCCACGCTGTTCCTGCAAGGCAGTTGGCATGACTCACGCGTGCCCTACTGGGAACCGGCCAAGCTTTACGCGCGCCTGACCGAGATCGTCTCACAACTGCCCGCCGCCGAGCGCCGCCCAATCATGCTACGCACTGACATGGCGGCTGGGCATGGGGGTGCCTCGGGGCGCTTCAAGGCCTGGCACGACAATGCCCGCCAGGATGCCTTCCTGCTTTGGGCTCTGGGCCTCACCGACAACGAAATATCCGCTGAGGGCGCGGACTGACGCCCATAATGAAGAAGGCCCCGTACCGGGGCCTTCTTCATATCAATCACCTCTCCATGCCACCGAACACGTCATTGGCACGGAATGATGTCGATGATGTGATCCTCGAGCGCCTCATCGGCCACCTCACACTCACTCACCGCGAAGTGACGCACGCTCTTCTGCTTGCGATGCATACGCCGTGCATCGCCCGCGTTCAGCGGATGCCAGGCCGCGAGTTTGCGCCCCTCGGCCAATCGACGATAGGCACACGACGCCGGTAGCCAATGAAACGCCGCCAGGTTGTCTCGGGTCAACTTGGTGCATCCCGGCACGTGCTCGAAGCGATTTTCGTAATCGCTGCAACGGCACGTATCGATATCCAGCAGCTGGCAGGCCACGTTGAGCGTGGCGACATCGCCGCTCTCTTCGTCTTCAAGCTTGAGCAGGCAGCACAAACCGCACCCGTCGCAGAGGGCTTCCCACTCTTCATCGTCGAGCTCTTGGAGGGAAAAGCGCTCCCAGAAACGTTCACGCATGAATCAGTACCGTGCCTCAGTGGGCGCCTTGTATGAATCCAGCATGTAAGACTCGCGCGCCGGCGGCATCTGCAGGTAGAAGCCTTGTGTCTCGATGGCGGCCAGCACGTCGCTCGCCTTGGCCCGCGCTAGCGACTTGTCGTCACCGAGCATCATCACGGTCACCGATACCGGTTTGCCGAACCGCTCGAGCAGGGCTTCGGGAACATCCGTTAGCCCTCGTGCGCGATCCACGTATAAATACATCTCGTCGCGACGCGGGCTCTTGAAGATTTCACAGAGTCGTTTGGGCATCGTCTTCGCCTCTCAGTGATCGGCCAGTGCCTGGGTGAACGCCTCGGCCAGCAAGGTGCCACGCCAACCCTGGGGTAATGACAGCGGCACGCCATCCAGATCCGCCATCACCAGGGCTTCGAGATCGCGGCGATTGGCCAACACCTCAGGGGCGATGTCCAGGCGCTCTGCTTCGCGGTTGACGACAGTCTTGAGCGCCTTGAGCCGCGTCTTGAACGCCGCTGAATGCGGTGGTGGAAGCGGTGCCGGCAATGCGTCGTCATCGAGGTGAACGGCTTCCTGCACCATCGCCAGCAACGTATCGCCGTCATGTTTGATCAGTTTGGGCCTGACGCCTTCGACGGTCGAGAGCTGATAGCGGTTGTGCGGCATTTCCACCGCGATCGCGAACAGCACCTTATCGCTCGCCAGCCAGCCTCGAGGCAGATCGCGAAGGCGCACCTCGCCTTCGCGCCAACGCGTGAGCGCCTGATAAAGCGCCAGCTGACGCGGCTCGAGACGCCACAACTGGCGATGACGACGATACCACTGTTCATCGGCATCGCGATCGCGACGGTTGGCCTCGCATAGGCGCGCGCACTCTTCCTCCAGCCAAGCCAGGCGTCCCTGTTGTACCAACGCGTCACGCTGCGCCTGCCAAACGAGCGGCAGATAGACCACGTCCAGCGCGGCATAGCGTAGTTGTGAGTCGGACAAAGGACGTCGCAGCCAATCCGAACGCGTTTCTTCCTTGGGCAAGACATCGCCGGTCCAATGCTCGACCAGCCGCTGATAGCCCAGCGACGCCTGAGTACTCAGCAAGCTTTGAGCTACCTGCGTATCGGCGATCGGCGCAACGGCCACATCCGCCCAACTCTCCAACACTTCGAGATCCTCGCCGCTGGCATGCAGCAACTTGAGCGGTCCGCCGGCACCCAGGAGCGTCTGCAGAGCACTATCGGCCGCCACGACTTGCGGATCGATCAGGAAAACCTCATCGCCGCCGGCGTAGAGCTGCACGAGCGCTGCAATGGGAAAGAACGTCGACTCGCGGTGAAATTCCGTGTCCACCGCTAGCCAATCGGCGTCGGCTAGCGTCTCACACGCCTCGGCCAGCGCAGTGGGCGTTTCCACCCAGCGAATCTCGAAACTCGGGGGCATCCCGTATCCTTAGTTGACGATAATGAGGGTCAGCTCGATTCTTGCGCGAACGGCAAACGACCATTGAAGGCGCGGCTCAGCGTGCCGCCATCCACGTATTCCAGCTCGCCCCCCATGGGCACGCCATACGCCAGGCGCGACAGACGCACGCCAGTCCCGCGCAGTTGTTCGGCGATATAGTGCGCAGTGGCTTCGCCTTCCACGGTGGGATTGGTGGCCAAGATCAATTCCTCGATAGCGCCGTTTGCGAGCCGCTCATCGAGCTGATCGAGCCCAATGTCCTCGGGGCCGATGCCGTCCAGCGGCGACAAATGGCCGTGAAGCACGAAATAGTGACCGCGATAGCCGCCGGCCTGCTCGATCGCCAGCATGTCGGCCGGCGATTCGATCACGCACAGCAGCCCTTCATCGCGCCGCGCATCCTCGCAAATGGTGCATAGCGGCGTTTCGGTCAGCGTTCGGCAGCGCTGACAATAGCCAACCTGCTCCAACGCCTCGCCCAACGAGGCAACAAGCCGACGGCCGCCATCGCGGTCGCGCTCCAGCAGATGCAGCGCCATGCGCTGCGCGGTCTTGGGACCCACGCCCGGCAACACACGCAGCGTCTCCAGCAGTTGATCGACGAGAGGAGAAAACGCCATCGCTTAGAACGGCATCTTGAAGTCCGCCGGCAGGTTCATCCCGGCGGTGACTTCTTCCATACGCTCCTTGGATGTCGTCTCGACCTTGCGCACCGCGTCGTTGACGGCGGCAGCCAGCAAGTCCTCGAGCAATTCCTTGTCCTCTTCCATCACCGAGGGGTCGATATTCACGCTACTCACGTCGTGGCGACCGTTCATGGTGACTTTGATCATACCGGCCCCGGCCTCGCCCGTGACTTCGGTTTCGGCGATTTCCTCCTGGACCTTCTGCATCTTTTCCTGCATTTCCTGGGCCTGTTTCATCATGTTGCCCATTCCGCCCTTCATCATGGTCATATCCTCAAGGAGTTCTAAAAAGTCAAGGCCGCCAACGACTTACGCATCGGAAGCGGCGCCATCGTTCGGCGTCACGCTGCGTTCCAACAAGTGGGCGCCAAAATCATGTTCTAGCATCTGAATATGCGGGTCGCGGCGCAATGCTTCAACCGCTTGGGCATGACGCTCTCGCGCCAGCCGCTCACTTTGCGAACGCGGTGTATCCAGCTCCTCGGGCAGGGCCGCGACCGTGACATTCAAACGCCGCTCGACGCCCTGATCGGCCAAAGCCTTGGTGAGACGCTCGATGTGGACATCGGCCAGCATCGCCCCCTGCGAGGGGTCCAGCCGTAGCGCCAGCGTTTCGCCGTCGTCGTGCTCGACGATGCAGTGCGCCGCCAGGTTACGCGTCAGGCCACCCAGCGGCAGCGACTCGAAAACCGCCAGCCAACGCGCGTGGTCGAAAGTCCCCGTCTCGGGCCTGGCGGCGACAGGCGCCGGCGTCGAGGGCTCGGGATCAGACTCATCCGCCTCTTCAGTGGCACTCACCGCCGGAGGCTCCGGGGCAGCCGCAGGTGGCTCGGAGGCGGCTGGCGCCGCCGCATCGTCGAGCGCCCAAGGCGGTGCATCGTCCACATCGGCAACGCCAGCGGCGTCCGCCTGGCGTTGCGCCTCGTCTTCGAGCGCGGCATCGACAGCGTCATCAGGGGCTTCGGCCACCGGAGCCGGCATCTCCTCCTCTACTGCGGGCGTCTCGACTTCAGGTACGGCGGCCGCAGGCAGCTCGTGCGGTGCATGGTTACCGCTATCACCCGCTACGGGACTGCTATCATCCGCCGCGGGCGCCTGAGTCACGGGAGGTGACGGCTCGCTAGACGAAGGGGCGACGGCAGGCGACGGCTGGCTAGGTGCAGGCTCAGCCGCTGCGGGCTGGCCGGGCGCGGACGCCGCCGGCGTGCTCGCTGCGGCCTCGCCTTCCGCCGCACCACGAATCGGCAACGGCGTCTGTGGCGGCTTGGGTACGCCCTGGGGGCGGAATGCCAGCATGCGCAGCAGCGTCATCTCCAGCGCAGTACGCGGGTCCGGCGCGCTCTCCATGTCGCCGCGCCCTTGCAGCGCGATCTGGTAATAGAGCTGCACATCCTCAGCGGTGAAGCGCGCGGCCAACGGCAGCAGGGTATCGCGGTCGCCGTGGCCGTTATCCAGCGCATCCGGCACCATCTGGGCGATGGTCAGGCGGTGGAAGATGCCGGCCAGATCGTCGAGGATACCGCCGAAATCCGGCCCCTGCTCGGCCAGGCTGGCGACTTCTTGCAGCACCCGCGCGGCATCGACCTCCGCCAGCGCCTCGGCCAATGCCAACAGGTGACGATGATCGAGTGTGCCCAACATGGCCGCGACATCGGCATGACGCACCTCACCCTGCCCGAAAGCAATGGCCTGGTCGGTCAGACTCAAGGCGTCGCGCATCGAGCCCTCGGCGGCCTTGCCCAGCAACCACAGCGCTTGCTCGTCGAAGGTCACCGACTCGGCTTCGAGAATATGCGTCAGATGCCCGACCACGCGCTCCGGCGGCATATTCTTGAGCGTAAACTGCAGGCAACGCGAGAGTACCGTCACCGGGAGCTTCTGCGGATCGGTGGTCGCCAGCAGGAACTTGACGTGGGGCGGCGGCTCCTCGAGCGTCTTGAGCAGCGCATTGAAACTGTGCGAGGAAAGCATGTGCACCTCATCGATGAGGTACACCTTGTAGCGCCCCTGGGTCGGCGCGTACTGCACGTTGTCGAGCAGCTCGCGCGTATCCTCGACCTTGGTGCGGGACGCGGCATCGACCTCGATCAGGTCGACAAAACGCCCCTCGTCGATCTCCCGGCAGGTTTCGCATTCACCGCACGGTACCGAGGTCACGCCCTGGCGGCAGTTCAGGCACTTGGCAAGAATCCGTGCCAGCGTCGTCTTGCCGACCCCGCGCGTGCCGGTAAACAGATAGGCATGGTGAAGACGCCCCTGATCGAGCGCATTGACCAGCGCACGCGAGACATGCTCCTGGCCAACCAGTTCGTGAAACGTGCGGGGGCGCCATTTGCGGGCCAGAACCTGGTAACTCATACCGTCGGGATGTCCTTGCAGATCGGGCCGATTCCCACCTGGCAGCACCAAGCACTCGACACAGAGGGGAAGATCGTTAAAGCGTCCATTCTAGCGGGTAGCGAGAACTTCGACGAGGGGCGAGTCGACATCGAGGTCGAACAGCAATACGGGGAGACGAAATGGAGGCGGCCCCATCAGCCACATCCCGGCACATTATTAGCCAAAAATACCGATTGGCTTCCGATTAATGGCGACACCTTAACAACTTGATAAAAAAGACTTTTCTAGCTATCTGTCCGTGAAGACCTATCTACAGCTTACCATAGAATTAGGCATGAGGGGCACCCTGAATGGACCACCATTTTGGACCACCTCAAGCGTCATGAATGGTTCTCATTATCGCTCTTTTTTACGGTCTTTGGAGCAACCCAAATACAGCCCTAGCCCTCCTAATCGATCCCTCCGTTCTTCCCTGTCACGCTTGAAACGCTTGGTCGGTTTCCTGTTGGTGTTCACGGCTATATCGCCATGCTTTTCAAAGTCAGTTGTGGTTGGAAAACTCATGTGGTCGATCCTCCTTTAATATCTAATGATTCTCATTTGCCTTCACGGGCTGTATAAGAGCTTTTAGTTGGGGCTTGATGCCTGATAAGCCATGGTTTACACCTAGGCCAAATCAAAAACATTCCGATAGGTACGCTATGAAATTGCAAACCTTAGCCATCGTCCTACTCTCGCTGCTTCCTGCCGTCAGTCATTCTGCCTCTTACATAACTGAAGAATTCAAACAAGGAACCTCCATATCCGTTCTATACACATGCGCCATCATTGGACATAAAACGGGCAAGGCCCCCGACTCCTTAATACTATTATCGAAAACGGTAAACGCAGCTAATATCGAAACAGAAAAATCTGGAAAATTACTAGACGATGCAAACACATGGTGGGAAGAAGAAAGCCAAAACTATTATTTAGACAGCATGTGGCAAGGTATGTGTGAACGCCCCATGAACAACATACGTAGGACATTACAATAGCTATTTAATTTCCTGAGTCACTCAAAGTTCACATGAGCCATTGTAAGGGGTTACTGGTAGGAAGGCCCTGCTTGCCCCATTGAAAGCCCTTGTGTGGCTTGTGCGGGCGCTCTCGCCCTATGTGTAGCTAGAGTTTTGGTCTTCCAAGTCATTCCCGCTCTATCTGACTTGGAATTATTGCTTATGCGGCTTCTGAAAATATTACTTGTTCTTCGATACGCTCAACCTCTCTCACCAGTCCAGCATCAAATTCTGGCGCTATGCTCTGGTAGGCTTCGACCAAATAAGGCATACACAAGCCAAGAGCCTGCTTGTAGCGTCTGGCCTGCCTCTCACCGACATTGATAACCTGCTGAACTCCTTTGGTTGTGATTTCTTTAAGCTCACGCAAGCAATAGAGCATGGAAAGGACACTCAGGCTGTCAGCGTTATTTTTCGACTGCCACAGACCACGAAGATATTCGTTCCTTGTCACACCAGCGGGTGAAAGAAGCCACTCCCCGTCATCATCATGTTTCCTGACCGTGAAAGCCGCGTTCAACTCCTGTTTTGAATTACGGTCGCATTTATCAAATAAGACTCTCCAAGTCATTACAACAGGGCATTCGACAACTGGATTCGGAGCAACGATCTTGTCTGAGCGATGCTTCCTTGAATACCAATTGAGCCTTGCCACACCCTCCAATACGTTCAAGGCTTCATCAGGAATGTCGGAAACTTCCATGCAACACCACATGAAATCCAGAACCTCATTCGTGATACTAGAAGGCTTTGGGCCACGTTTTGAATTACGGTCGCATTTATTTAAATCAATTCCCAGTGAATTATCAAGTTCGATTTCAAGAGTCTCGAAGGCTACAATACAGTTCCTTGATTTGGTCCTTGTAAGCCTTGCCTTGAGTGCTGGCATATCTTCAGGATGATACACATCGGTATGTTCTGTCATTAATTAGCTCCTTCTTATATTTTAGGCATAGCGTCTCCCACAGTTGGAATAACCGTGTTGCAAATTTGCCATGGTATTGAAGATTTATCGAAGAAAAGAAATGAGTGAGGTAAGACCCCTCACGACTCAAATACCCTTCAAGAAAATCTTCAGTGTTATTGAATATGTATCGGTAGATGGCACATGAAGAACACAGTCGTTTCACTCCGTACCGTTGTGCTCACGCGATACGTATTAAATATCCCTGTCGAGCATTTGCCTTGCGGCAGTATTCGACAAGACTCAGTGAGATTTCAGGCACAACTTATACCCACCAGTCAAAAGCTGAAGTGACAGTGTTTAATAAGCTAAGCCTGATGCAAGTCGAGCAGACACAAGAGAAGCCGGCAATGACCGTAGTGGTCAATCCGGTTTGTGGTTAAATCTCAACTTTACATCTTCAATGTAGCACAGATGAGAGTGATTGTCAATCGACAATTGAGGTTACACCCTGTCGAAGCCCTGCCGTTGCGGCAATCTCGACAAGTTTCTAGTTTCTAGCTCCCTTTCGAGTGGCACGATGTACGATGCACTCTTACCCGTGCCTTCCCTTCAATAATGTTTCAAACACCTTCAAGCACTGCCAGCCGTATGCCATACCTGTCGAAGCCCTGCAACTCGTTGAGAACACCCTCCCCTATTAACTCCACACGGCCTACACAAGCGCCGTAGATGAATTTTACAAACTTCCCGACTGCATCGTTTTAACTCTACTCACAACCACTCACAGGCCCCGCAGTGACCGTATTGTTATATATTTACAAATGATAAACATCCTCATTTGTATTGACATTTAGGCAAAGTTCTGTTACCATACTTATAAGATGGAGGAAAGCAAAAAACACCTTCCTCTATATCTCCTTCTAGCTTATTTCCAGCCATCTCATTGATTTGGGATGGCCGCTTTTGCTCGTTTATTTCACACCAACACAGGGGAGGCCCAATGAAAAGTCAGTCTACCGGGGATAACTCCCCTCAGATTATTAACGATTGCTTGAAGATTCACAGTGCTTCAAAGTTCTATAGCTTCATGAACAAACGTAACACCGCAAAGTTCACCAAGGGAGAATATAAGAAGATCTCCTTACTAGTCGATCAAATTGATTATGAGAACGTCATTCTAATGACTCGCAAGGGATTGTGTGAACTATTCGGCTGCAAAATCAACAATATTAATCGCACCCTACGGAACATAGATCACTTGATAGAGTATGAAACATCATGGGGTAACGATGAAGTTCCTCGTGGTTATATTAGGATCGTGGTAAATCCAGCATACGGCTGGAAACAGAGTGACAGACTCACGAGAGAACAAGCCATCCACAAATGGTATCTCATCCGTGGCCTGTCCGAGACTTCAAAGAAAGATTTCTATTGCACTACGCAATATCAAGAGTTACTTGATTTCACCTGAATGGTTGCCTCCGTTCAGATGTTAGCTGGCGGTTTTTCGTGTCAATATTGGCTGCCAGCCCCTCCTAGGGAGTTGCTTTAGTCTCCCTACCCAAGCCCAGCGAATATTGTCTTCAGTTTGTACACGGTGTTGTGAGCCGTGTTTTCGCTGGCCTCTAGTCATGCTTGTCTTAACCTTGCATGACTTCCCTAGAGCGGCTTACAACTAAACTGGCAATGTTATGGGGGCATTTCATTGTCGGCACCTCCTTGTAAGTCGCTCTACCTATTTCGTGGTTCATCGTGCCTTACGATGATACTTAGTGGAAAGTTGCGGTTCTACAGCATTTTCCTTCAATGCTAATTTATATTTATCACTTCTTTTCATCCCTCCGAAAAGTCGCTCTCCTTCTAGCGTCCTTAGATACAGGGCGGGTAGCCCCCGCCTTCTTTTTATTATTCCTCACCCCTTGTTGTGGGGTTTACCAGCAAGGGAGTCTTGAAAATGGCTAAAAAGCCCTACCAGAAATTAGACGATATACCAGCACACGTTTTCAGCAACAGAATGCTGACAGAGACACCAAGCCCTGAGCTTCGTGAATACCTACGTTACATGCTCGACCATCACCCCGACGATCTTTATTACCTGTACCAGCATTCTCAAAAGTACAAGCACCATGGCGGCGGGTGGCACATGGATTTCAAACGATGGCGAGGGAAGCTCGACAACGATCTAACAAAACAGGGAGCCTAACATCATGGTGAAATTCACCACACAAGAGACAACCCCAATTCACGTAGAAAACACGATTCTCCGTGAGACAAAGAAAGACTTGAGCATCGATAATGCTTTCCGCACGTTCCACGACATGGGATTCGACCCTGTTATTTCAGGTTCAATGCTTTTTATCAAGTCAGTCCTAGCCAAGAAATTCAAAATTAAGTATCACCCCAAAAGCACTACACGAGAGAAGGCAGTAATCGACGCTCTCAATACTTCGCTCGATAACCTTTCTCCATATGACATAAAGCGTTTCATGTACCATGTGCTTAGCTGTCTCGAATACGGTTCAAGCCTTCAGGAAATGGTCTTTGAGCGTGTAGACGGTTATCAAGTCTTCAAAGGATTCAGCCCTATTCACCTGAGCACAGTGAACCGCTTTCAGTTCAATCGTGGTGAGCTTGAAAAGGTTATTCTCGATCCAGCCGAGAATGATGGCCTTATCGAGCGTGTCGAGGAACAACAGAAAGAGATTGACGGCTCCAAGCTGCTTCTATTCAGCGTTCAGCCTTCTCAGGATTCCCCACTTGGTCAGAGTCTATTGAAAGGCTGCTACACGGCTTGGAAAGAGAAGAATGTGTACCGGGAGTACAGCCTAATCGGAACCGCTAAGAACCTGTCTGGCGTCCTGAGTGTTTCTCTCCCGTCAGAGTACATTACCAAGTACCTGACAGAGCCAGCCAGCGATGAAGCTGTTTACGTTGATTCGCTATTGCAACAAGCCGAGATGATGCACGCCGGGAAATCAAGCTATGTTGTCGTGCCCTCAGACGTGTACGAAGGCGGCCAGCAGCAGTTCCAGGTAGACACCATTGGTGGTGATACTAGTAACGACTATCGCGTAAATGACTCCATTGAACGTTGTAACCGTGAAATTATGCTCTCTCTCCAATCAATGCTATTGAGTCTCGGACAGGAAGGCGGCGGATCGGGGAGTTTCGCCCTTTCAGAGTCAAAGACCTACTTGCTAACGCTATTCGCCAAGTCTATTCAAGATTCAATCGCTGGTGTGTTCAAGAAAGCTATTCGAACCGCTTTCGAATTGAACGGAATCACCAGCCGTAACATACCTGATATTGAGTTTGAAGAAATCGAAGATGTTGATTGGGATACGTTCACTTCAGGTTGGCAACGTCTGCTAACGGCTGGCGGTGTAAACCCCGGTGAGAAGCTTGAAGACTTCTTCAGGGAGAAAGGCGGCGCTCCTACTTCAGCCAATGACCAGCCACGATTGGAGGATATTCGATGATTGATCCAAACACAGACATTGGAAGAACACGCCTCCTAACTGGTGATACGGCTACTGAAGAACTCGACCAGTATCTTCCAGATAATATCTATGACTGGTTCCTTCAGGACAACGAAGGGGACGTGTATGAGGCTGCAATAGCAGCCCTTGAGACGATCATTAACCAGTTGTCGTTAACCCCTGAAAGGTGGCGTATCGGTGACGCAAGTGAGAACAGAGCCAATATAGACACCCTAGAAAAGCGTCTCGACGCTCTCATCCTCAAGCGTAACCGGGTCAAAAAGACACCTGTTCCGATCCTCCTAAACACAGACAGAAAGGATTGGAGCGACTTTGAAGCCATCTTTGGAGAATAATTAATGAGCATCCTGAAGCGACTACAGGAATACCGAAAGCCTAAACGGAAACAACCAGAGCAGGAAGAGCAAGATACCGAAGATGAAAAAGACCTTGCTCAAATCGAAGAAGAGACAAGGCAACGTATTAAATCCTTCCTGTACGAAGACAGACTTGTCGAAGAACTTCTTCCCGCCTTCATGGCACTCAACGAATCGGAACACGCTGAAACCTTCTATGAGCTTATCGAAGCCAAAGAAACGGAATTGAATAACGTGTTGGACAACCCTGAATCATTCGAACAGGACTCAGACCCCGATAACGTTGAAGACCTACCAGAGCAGGAAGAAGAAACAGACGAAACAGATTACGTCTACCAAATCCTTGAACAAAAGTATGGAGAATGATCAATGGCTAAGATTGAAACCAATGTAACACAGAATGAAGGCTGGCTTGCCCAGCTTAACGGAGACTATGAAGTCCCGTTTGATGAAGTCGAGATTACTGCTAGTGGCGCTCTCGAATCAGGAACCGTTATGGCTACCGCTGGTAGTGCCGTAAATGGTTCAACTACCAATGTGCTAGGGATTCTTGCCGAAGACAAGCCGGCAGGCACCAAGCATTGCCGTGTAATGACTCGTGGCAATCCAAGCACTGTTAATGGCAAGGCACTTATTTATGGCAACGCTACCGTGGCTGACGTGAACAGCAAGCTTGAAGCCAAAGGCATCGTTGTAATCAACAAATAAAACAGACACAGGGAGAATAATTAATGAGTATTCTGAATAACACTGAAGTCCAGTCACAGACTGAGGCGATCAACAAGATCAAACCGCAGCCGGGCCTATTCGGCTCTCTCGGGCTCTATCGTGAACAGATGGTAGGTAGTGACGCGATTAGCTTTGACGTTCGTGATAATAACCTCCACGTCCTCTCAGACCATCTTCGGAATGTCGCCGAGAAGAACGTAACTGGTGAACGTCCGTATGATGTGCATACGATGGCACTACCCCACTACCCCGTTACTCGCACCATTGGCCGCGAGCGTCTGGCTGGTATTCGTGGCTTCGACCAGCAGAGCGAACAAACCGTTGCTCAGGCTGTCGCTGAAGAACTCGAAGTCCAAGTGGAACATCATGAGCTTCACCTAGAATATCTTCAGGCGCTTATGACTCTGACCGGACAGGTTGATACAGACCACTACGGTACTATCGATATGGCTACTGAATTTGGCGTCTCTCGTCCTACTCAGGCGCTTAACGATGGTTCCCTGACCGCTGACCTACGCGCAGCACAGCGAGTTTCCAAGGCTGGCCTTACCAACGGTGGCCGTATCGGTGGTTATATCCTGTTTGCTGGTGTCGATATGTTCGACCACATTGTCGGCTCTAGCGATGTTCAACAGGCTTATCAGTTCGACAATAGCGGTAATAACCCGCTTCGTCTTGAACTTGGTACTGTCGCCAATGGCTACAGCATGTTCCAAATGGGTAACGTGTCAGTGGTCCAGTATGATGACAGCTTCCAGAAAGCCGATGGTTCTACCGTCGATGTACTGACACCTGAAGCCGGTGTACTGGTTCCCCGTACCAAGCTGGGACGCGCCTTCTTCGGTCCTGAAAGCACCCTTGGCGGTCTTGGTAATGGTGGCGCTCGTCGTTTCGCCCGTAGCTTCCGCGATCCGCGCGATCGTTATGTTGAAGTTTCCAGCGAACAGAACAGCCTGATCGTTGCTGAACAGTTTGGCGCAACAGTGGAACTCTCCATTGGTACAGCCGCTTAATTGTTAGAGCTTTAGTAAGTTTTCCCATCGGAGCGTATAGCTCCTACCTGAATCTTTGTTGAACCAATCAAGTACAGATAAGGAAACGGATTCCAAGTCTGTATAGGACTTACTATTGCTCGAAACATAGTGAGCCGTCAAGGCTTACAGCCTAGGGGGAGTTGGGTTAAAGCCCTTCTCCCTTTTTTAATGCCTTTAATATCCGTTTGTGTTGCTCTCTCAGGCTTTTGAATATCCATATCAAGGCATCCATACCAATTAGTTATTCAAAGCCCTTAGAAAGCCGCATAAGAACACATACAAGGAGGAATAATGCCAAGAAAGAACACAAGAAACTATACCTTTTACCATAATCAAGAATCCCTATCAGAAATCCCGGTTATCGCACCCCTTTCAAAGAAACATGAACTCTATCTGAACGATGAAACTAATGACATTATCGTTTTCGGTGGCGCTGCCGGAAGTGGCAAATCCCAGCTCTCATTAATGAGGATTCTTCAGGCTGCCTTGTACGATTCCGATTATGTAGCGGGCATCTTGAGGAAGTCACAGCGAATGGTTAAAGGCGCTGGCAGTCTATGGGAGACAGGAAACAAACTGTTCAAGCCCCATGGTGTTACCAGCAACTCTATTGAAATGAATTGGCGCTTTCCTTCAGGTTCCTTTGTGAAAGCCCACTATCTGAATAACAACACTGACGATATGCAAGGGACACAGGTTACTGAATGGTTGGTTGATGAAGCCGCTCAGTGTGACGAGTCTGACGTGTGGTATCTCACCTCTCGCCTACGCTCTCAGAGTGATAGGAAGCACCAACTAAGAATGACGTGTAACCCTGACCGTGACAGCTTCCTTTGTGAATGGCTTCAGAAAGGCGGGTATCTATTGGAAAGTGGTTTACCCGATCCTGATATGGATGGTGTGACAACCTACATGCTCCAAATCAACGGGAACTTTGAGTTTTACAGTACTAAGGAAGAAATCAAAGCCCTTTACGGTACTGAGGCACAGAAACACGCCCTTTCCTTCGTGTTCTACGCTGCGAACATTTATGACAACCCTTATATGGTCAAACACCAGCCTGACTATGTGTTCAAGCTTGAGAACATGAAACGCCTTGAGCGTGAAAGACTACTTCTAGGTAATTGGTTCGCCACACAAGGCTCAGAAGGCTTTCTAAGGCGCGATCATTTCAAGGAAGTGTCATTGTCCGATGTTCCTTTGGATGCTCCTACAATGCGCTGTTGGGATATTGCGGGCACACTTCCAAGTGAGAGTTACCCTGACCCTGACTGGACTCGTGGTATCAAGTGTAGCTATGACAAGGAATCAGGTTGCTTTTACATTCTCGATATGGAAAGCATGAGGGATCGTGCCGCACACGTTGAAAAGCTAATGCTCGATACCGCTCGAAGGGATGGTAGAGACGTTTACCAAGGTATCCCACAGGATGCGGGGGCTTCAGGGAAACAAGTAGCACAGAGCAAGAAAGCTCGCCTCCTAGCACAAGGCAACAGAGCCGTTATTTGTAAGACCAGAGCATCCAAGCTGAACCGAGCCCAGGACTTCATGATTGCCGCTCAGGAAGGTTCTGTGTTCATTGTCAAAGGCGTATTCAGTTCAGACAACTATCGAGAGCTTGAAGCCTTCGATGGTAACAAGAACAACGGTGCGCACGATGACGTTATCGATACCCTTTCCGATTGTTACAACCAGCTTACCAAGGGAAATTTAATCAGCCCTATCAGGGTAAGTAAGGACAACAAGCGCCTTCAATCCCTTGGTGGCTCAACTCTATTATAAGTGAAACTTTAGCTCCTAGACGAAACTATAAGGATTCAACATGAGACGATCATTCTACAGGACACCTGTTGCTCTCTATATGTCTGCCAGTTATTACAATGAGATTGGCGACTATGTAGAAGGCTATAGCGAGCCTTACATTACTCGTGGCAACCTTCAGCCCTTCAGTGGTGGAAACAACCTGACCTTCACACAAGCAGGTCAATACTACACACAGGACTACAAGGTTTTATATCTGAGAGAGTATCCAAACTTCCCTGATGTTCCTAAAGACCAACAGGATGGAAGCTTGATAATGTACGCCAATGGAGAATGGTATCAGGCCGAAGGATGGATGGATTACACCACACCAGCCTCAGGACCAAAGCATTTCAAGTTTCAGTTTTCTGGTCTTGGTAGCGCCCCTGATATTACAGCACCAACGTTGTAAGACCCTTTAAGCCCACTCACTACCTTGGTGTTTGGGCTTTCTTTTTGTCTAGCATGTTACGTTTAGGAACTGAAGCTCCAATAGCATGTGGACTCACAGGGAGTTCTAGCACCACTCAAATACACTTCAAGGCACGAATGGTAATCTTGAGCTTCAATTTTCTTACAATCAGCCGTCAAAATAAGCCTTGAAGTGGTCAATGCTCAGCATACTTTGATTTCTGGTGTTTGCTTATTGCTAAAGATAGTGTCAGATACTTATTAAATACTTGTACCCTTGAGGCTTAGAGTGATTGGTGATTGTGTTAGTAAGTTTAGCTTGTCTTACTTCTTTGTCTTCTTTTATTTGTTTGCCTAGGAGCTATAACTATTACTTACCAAATACTCCTCATCAATAACTTTATCTAATCCCTCTACCCTTCCAATCTCCTTCACAATCATCCACTACCGTCAATACCCTGACCTCTCGCCTTTCAAGTTACTCCCTTATCTTCCAGCAATCAGGACCAGCCATTTACCCATTTAGAAATCACGCATTTAACATAATGGCTGTTACACGAACCCATAAGTTATTGATATTAAGCCTTATCCGCAGAACTATTAACAAGACAGTCTTGAATGTATATGGGTTCTGACTATCGAATTGCACTGATGGATTACAAATCAAAATAGCGTCAAAATGGAATTGTTAGAAAGTCTCGTCAAGGTAAAATAGTTAGGATTCAAGTCTATATAGAATGACTATGAAATACTGGCAATCAATAGAATTATACGATTGATTTTAAAGGGGGCATGCGGGCTTTGGCTAACCCCATTATACTCTAATCGGCATCGATAAAATATGTGCTAAGAGAATTCAAACTGTCGCCTCTGCGGTTTTCATGGCTCGCTGAATGTTCTCTCGCAACTCATTTACCAACTGTTCCCCTGTGTTCTGAGAGTCAAGAGTATACATAAGCGCAGCACAGGCAAGGTTAATAGCACTTAAGCAATAGAAATTATACAGCCCATCATCCACCGACCTGCCGAAGAGCACCTCTCTATTTTCACTGAAAAATTCTGCTATCGACTCTATTGACGCATGACTACTACCACTAAGCACATGATAAACTGTATAATATTCTTTCAACTCTCCAGCTTTCTTGAACTTATCTCGGAGGTTTAATGGTGATTTATTTTTTAGCAGTCCCTCAAAATGCTCAACCTTCCGCCTAGCTTCTTCTTCCGTCACATTCGCCATGTAGTGGTTGTCAGAACTGTAGTTTTTGTAGAACCGCTTTTCTTGGCTGTAAAAACGTAACTTCATGTCCTCTACATGGTCTTCGTCCTTAGCTATGCAAACAAGATCAACATAAGCTTCATAAGCAGACCTCAACAGAACAGGAGCCCCCGTCCCTGAGTTCCCTTTTAGTAGCTTTAAAGTCTCTTCAGCAAGGCTGTCTATTCTCGCATAGAGAGCGCAAATATACCTATTTTTGTCGGTCTTAAAATCAAGGCATCTTTGCCCTTGCTCCCTCAACTTAGTGTAGGTCCGCCAGTTAGTATGTAGCTTGGCCTTCACGATACCTCCATAAATTATTAGTTTACGCTTATTGTAATTACCTTGGAAGGCTCATTACCACAACTGAAATCCACCACATCGCCATGGGGCGCATATATGGCAAGCCCTCCCTTATCCTGACAGTATTCCAAGGCTACATCATACGGATTCTTACCCGGCTCCACAGGGATTGTGAGCGCAGCTAGAAGCATGGTCGTCGCCAGCATGGTGCTTACCCCTCATAGCTCGATTTGTTCAATGACAGGCTTCAGCACGCTTGGCTTGAAGTCCTTACCATACCGATTGATGGTGATACCGCCTGTCGTGTGCCCAAGGATGCCGCCAATCAGCGCCTCTGTTACACCCTTCTGCTTGAGATGGTCCGCTACGGAGTGTCTGAAGCTATGGAAGTCCCGCTTCTGGTCCCCATCTTTCAAGTCTAGCTGTTCTCTTAAGCGCCCAAACCACTTGGAAGGTGCCGCCGAGTAGCCATGCTTCTTATGTCTGACCAACTCAGGAAATAGCCGCTCGTGTCCATTGGCTCGCTGTCTCTCGACATACTCAAGGAATCCTAGCTCTATCAGCTTGGAGTGAATCGGTATCACCCGTTCCGTCTGGAAGGTCTTCAAGGTCTGGTCGGGCTTGCTCTCATTTATATGGATGCAAGGAATGCCGTCTATGGTCTTCACGTCCTCCAAGTACAACTGGCACAACTCATTCAGCCTTGCCCCTGTGTAGAGCCCAAGGTAAGGAAGCCAATACTTGAACGGCTTGGCCTTCTCCCTAAGCACCGATACCGTTTTGAAGATCGTTTCAAGCTCATCGTTCGTGAAGATGGCCCGGTACGTGTTCGCCTTGCGCCTCTGAACGATCTTCATACCCAGCATGGGGTTACGGTCTATGTGTTCCTCCCTGATAGCGAACTGAAAGACAGTCACAAGGTACTTCACGTAGTTGTTGTACGTGGTCACGCTGATGGTCTTGTCGGCGTTCTCGATGATGCTCTCAAGGCTCATATTCTTCTTGAGCAGGCGGAATACCAGTGGCGGGAGCTTCAAGGCTGTTTCTCGGAAGGTCTTGGCGTGGTTCAGGCTGAAGCTAGAGACCGGCATATCACCCACGATACGTATAAGAAGCCTTACTACGGATTCCTTATCGTCCAGTGTCTTCAAAGACACCCCTTCCCTTTCTTGGCTCTCTCGATACTCCTTGTTGATCTCGGACAGATACGGCCCCTGTGAAGGCGCTGGAAGGTCTTGAGGGGGATTGGTGGGGTCTGGTGGTGCTGTCGCTTGTGTGAGGCTTACCGGCTGGTTTGAGGCGTGCTGATAGGAGGGGAAATCGTTACTACCTGTTGGAATGCTGATATTACCAATAGGACTATTGGTCGTGTCTAGCTTCTCTCCCTGATATGCCCTTTCGAACGCGCTCTGAATGTTCACCATCAACCCACTGGAGCGGATGACAGCTTCACGCTTTGAGGTCGTGCGTAGAGAGCGGCGTATCTCGCGCTTACCAATGATAGGCCGGATGGCTTCAGGGACGACGATACGGAAGTAGAACAGCCCGTGACGAGAGCGGTACAGGTACGGAGCGTTTGAACGCTGGTATGAAGGCATTTTGGATCACCCTTTGGCTACTATTGAGAGCCAGAGAGCTAAAAAGCCTTTAAAATCAATAGGTTGGAGGCGGCCCCATCAGCCACATCCCGGCACACGCAGCCACCACTACCGTTGCTCCCTTCCGGGCCTGGCGGGGTTCGCGGTTTAGCGTTGCGGGAGGACCGACAGGGCCACCACAGTGCATCCGATTGACGAGCGCTTTTACAGGTCGCCACCGAAACGTTCGAACATGAGGAAAACGCCATGCGCTTTCAATGACTTGCCTCGAACGCCGCAGCACTATAACAGCGTGCTCGCCGGTCGGCAAGACATCAAACAATCCAGCGCCCACCCGGTATTATAGGCTAGGCTGGAAAGGCACGGCCCCTTCCCGCGTTCAAGGAGAATGACCATGGAAAAATCCCCCGAAAAGGGACATATCGCGCTTCTGGGCTGGAGCCTGAATGCCATCGAGGCCGCTGAGAACTTCGATCGCCGCTATGTCGTCGTGGCCCCCGAGTGGGCGGAAGACTACTGCCAGGAACACGCAATCCCCTACGTGCCATGGAACTTCGAGCGCCTCAACGATCGTTCGATGGAAATCGCCGAAACGCTGCAAGACATGGGCGTCGATGTCGCCATTCCCCTGTACGAGGAAACCGTCGAGTGGGCCGGCGCCATCAACTCGGTGCTGCTCGACAATCCCCGCCTTTATGGCCAAGCCCTGCTGCTGCGCGACAAGGCGCTGATGAAGCGCCGCGCGCAATTGGGTGGCATACGCGTGGGTATCTTCGAAGAAGCCCACGACAAGGAAGACGTCATCCGCTTCCTCAAGCGCGTCAACCAAACGCTGCTCAAACTCGATGGCGATCCCAACGACCCGATCCACCTCAAGGCCTTCGACAAAGCGGGCTGCCTGGGTCATCGCGTGATCCGCACGCCGGACGAGGTCGATACCATCCCCGAAGAAGAGTTTCCGGTACTGATGGAATCGCACCTGGACGGCTGGGAATTCGCCGTCGAGGCGTGGATCCACAATGGCAAGATCCGCTTTCTCAATATCTCCGAATACGTGACCCTGGGATATTCGGTGTTCGTCCCGGCGACACCGGAACTCGAAAGGTACCGCGAGTCGATCACCCGCCAGATCGAGAAACTGATCAAGACCTTCGATATCGATTTCGGCTTCGTGCATCCGGAATACTTCGTCACCAGCGATGGCGAGATGTACTTCGGCGAAGTCGCCTACCGCCCGCCCGGTTTCAAGGTCTTCGAGCTGCTCGAGCGGGCCTACGGCTTCAATGCCTACCAGGGGCTGATTCTGTCCTTCGATCCGAAGACCACCGAGCAGGAGATTACCGACTTCTTTCCCCGCGAAGTGGTCGATGCCAAGGGCGTCGCCGGCTGTTTCGGCGTTTATCCACGCCGCCGCGTGGTCAGCCGCCTGCAGATGCCCGAGGAAACCGAGGATCATCCCTACTTCGAGTCTCATGAATTGACCGCGCCGCTCGAGGAAACCGTCACCAAGCGGACGGCTTTCGGCACGCACTGGGGGCTTTTGTATTTCTTCGGCGATGACCCGCACACCATGCGAGATTTGCTCAAGCATCAGGAAGAGCTCGACTTCTATGTATAATCACGCCTGTACTCTTGGGCAAAAGGAGCCCTTGTGACGAGCCACGACGAACAAGCGCCAGATAACGCCATGCTGGACGCCGCGCTGGCCAAGCTCGACGAAGCAGTCGAGATCCTCGCCAATGCACGCGATTTCGCCAAGCCCGGCAAGCTACGCCGGGTCTTCGACGGCGCTCGCAAGGTGATGCTGCAACCGGGGGGCTGCGCCGCCATCGACACGCGCGCCCAAGCGATCGAGACCGCTGGGACCTTCGATGGTTCCGACTGGGCCAAACCGCAGATCCTAGTGCCATCGTTGACCGTGCACTCGCTGAAGAGCGCGGAAAGCGACATCGTGGTGCTCGAGGCGCTCAGCGAGTTGCGCTTGCTTGCCGTGGCGCAGGGTCGCTACGAACATGCGCTGATCTCCGCTGAGCAGGCGCACCACTACCTCACGCAGGTCCTGGCACTCAATCTCGAGCTGCTGTTTAGCGCACCCAGCGAAGCCGAGCGCGAAACCCAGGGCCGCTTGGCGCAGTTGACGCGTAGCCTGTTTACGCACCTGGCCGAAACCATCGGCTACGAACATGTCATCGACCAGTTGATCGACGAGATCTGGCGCATCCTTCAGCAGCGCCCCATCCAGGTCGAGGCGATCAAACGCATGATTACCCAGATCGCCATCTGTCAGGCCAATCCCGATATCGATCTGGGCGCCAGCGGCCAAGGGGCCGACCGCTTGGTCAGCAGCCTCTTCGGGGCTACCCAGGCGTCCCGCGAGGACCCTGGTGTCGAGATTTACCTCGAGCGCCTACAGGCAATGGATAGCGGTGCCCTGCAGTACGAGGCCACCGGCTTCGCCCGCGCCATGCACGATACTGGGCTGGTCTCGGCCTATCATGCGGTACTGCTGCGCCACCTGCTCGACCAGGGCGATCATCTTCTTGCCGAAGCGCTGGGCCTTTCAGCGACCGGGCGCGACTGCCTGCTCTGCTACCGCCAACTGATTCAGGCACTCATCGAGGAAAGCATCTTCCCCGAGACGCCCCAGGCGGTGTATGGGCTGGCGTTAATGCTCGAGCGCGGCATTCTCTACCAGCCGCCGGTCGCGCCCGCGCTGTGGCGCCAGATCGGTCTACCGGTCTCGGCCTGGTCGCAGGAGCGTATCCGCATGGCCTATGGCGACGCCGTGGCGCCCCGCGCGCGATTGCTTGAAGGCGTGCTGTGCATGCTCGGTCTGCCGCTGGGCGTCGGTCAGGGCAACAATCCGACCTGCCAGTCGGCCCGAGCGTTATCGATGTGGGCCTATAACGACCCTGACTATCTGTTGCAGATGGTCGCCTGGGCGGCCCGCGACGACGAGATCATCATGCATTTCGAGGGCATGCCGCTGTCGTCGATGGCCAGCCTATCCGGCGTGGCCACCGCCTTGCCGCTGGATCTCGACCCGGTATCGCTAATCGTGGTACCCCATCTCGACCGCATCTACGCCGAAATGGGCCGGCGCTGTGCAGGCCGTGAGGGCGATCCTCATCGCTGGGTCAATCCGGAATTCCATGGCTGGTGGGCCGGACGCGGCTTTCGTATCAATGTGGATGTCGAGACCGGCCAACTTCAGGACCTCGACACGTTCTTGCGTCACTTCTATGCCAGCTACCATCCGTATTACAACGGCAATCAGCCGCTGATACACCCGCAGCCTGCCGGCATCGCAGTGACCGACAGTGCAGCTCGTTTCATCGGCTGGCACGCCATCACCCTGCTGCGGGTCAATCTGGACCCTCAGGACGTGATGCGCGCCTACTTCTTCAATCCCAACAACGATAGCGGACAGGACTGGGGCGACGACACCAAAGTCAGCACCGCCGGTTGCGGCGAGCGCTTCGGCGAGGCGTCGCTACCCTTCGAGCAATTCGCCTCGCGGCTTTATATCTTCCACTACGATCCGCTGGAACACGGCGAACTGGCGCATATTCCTCAGGCCGAACTCGATCGCGTGATCGGCCATGTCTATCGCAGCTGGGGAGCCAATCGTGTCCCTGCCGCGGAACTACAGGCGCTTTCCTCCCCGCATTGAAGCCGTAAACGACATTCGCCCCCACCGGCATACCGGTGGGGGCGAACAACACGCATCGTACTTATCACATCGTACTAATTAAATCGTACTTATCAGACACCGGGGACCGAGTTAATCGACATTCCCCTGAGCGGCGCGCATGCGACGCCGTAGGATCGGCCCCACGACTACGGGCAACACCAGCCCGATGATGGCCAGCGCCCACAACGTGATCGACAGGCCGCTACTCCAGAGTACGCTCCAGTCACCGTTGGAGAGTGTTAGCGCGTGGCCGAGATTCTTTTCCATTTCCGGCCCCAGCAACAAGCCCAGAATAATCGGCACCAGCGGGATCTCCAACTTGCGCAGGATATAGCCCGCCACGCCGAAGGCCACCATGAAATAGAGGTCGAAGGCAGAATTGCTGATCGAGTAGATGCCTACGAAGGCCACCATAGTGACGATCGGCAGCAGATACTTGGGCGGCACCGAGAGCAGCTTGACGAAGATGCCTACCAGCGGAATGTTGAGCAACAATAGCAAGAAGTTACCCACCAACAAGGCAGCGATGACCCCCCACACGATGTCGGCATTCTGAGTGAACATCATCGGCCCAGGGGTGATATTCATCGAAATCAGCAGCGCCAGCAGTACTGCCGTCGTGCCGCTTCCCGGCACGCCGAGCGTTAGCATGGGTACCAAGGCGCCGGAGGATGCCCCGTTATTACCCGCCTCGGGCGCCGCAACACCGCGCGGATCGCCCTCGCCGAAATGCCCTTTGCTGCCCAGAATTTTCTTTTCGAGGGTATAGCTGATGAAGCTACCCAGCGAGGCACCGGCCCCCGGTAACACACCGGAGATAAAGCCCAGCACACCGCCACGCAGCGTGGTCGGGAAAATGGAGCCGATCTCTTTCCAAGACAGCGAGAGCTTGTTGACCTTCATCGGCCCTTTACCCCCACCGGCACGGCTTTCAATGAAGAACAGCAACTCGGAAATCGCGAACAAGCCAACGATGGCGATGATGAAGTCGATGCCCTCGTAAAGCTCCAGCACCCCAAAGGTATAGCGTTGGGTCCCCGTGCTGTCGATACCCACCGTCGCGATCATCAACCCGATAGCCGCGGCCAGGATCGTCTTGACGGGATTCTTGCCCGTAATGCCTCCCAAGGTAGCAAAGGCCAGCACAAACAACGCGAAATACTCCGCAGGCCCAAACGTCAACGCGAACTTTGCCAGCAACGGCGCCAGCAAGATAAGGCCGATAGTAGCGATCAAACTCCCCATGAAGGAGGCAATCGCCGAGATCGCCAGCGCTTCGGCGGCCTTGCCTTTCTGGGCCATCGGGTAACCGTCGAGACAGGTCATCATCGCCGGCTCATCGCCAGGAATATTGAGCAGTATCGACGAGATGCGCCCGCCATACATGGCCCCGGCATAAACGGAGGTCAGCATGATCAGCGCAGTTTCCGGCGGCAAGCCTAGCGTAAAGGCCAGCGGGATCAGGATGGCCACGCCATTGGCAGGCCCCAACCCCGGCAACGCCCCGATCAAGGTACCTAGAAAGGCCCCGATCAAGGCGAACATCAGGTTGTGCGGCGCCAACGCGACGCCAAACCCATCAATCAGATAGCCCAGGGTTTCCATCAGCTTCCCTCCAGTACACTCAGCACGCCCAGCGGCAGGGACAAATCAAGGCCGATCGTAAATAGAAAATACACCACGATGCCCGCGATCAACCCCGTGGCGTAGGCGCGCATTGGAGCGGCGCCCATGCGCCAGCACAAGGTGCCGACAGCCAGGGTCGTGGTGATGATGAAGCCTAGGGGCTGAAGCAACAGCACATAAGCGATCAACACCACCACGGCGATCAGCAATTCCAGCCCCGTGCGCGCCGGCGGCCATTTTGATCCCGGATCGGGTTTGACGATCAGATACAAACTACTTAGCGCGAGTACCACGGCCAGCAAGATGGGAAAGGTCTCGGGCCCAATGGCCTCGCCTCCTCCGAATGGTTCGGGAAACTGAGTGGCGCCCCAGCCGTACGCGACGGCCAGGACGAGCATCAGTAGACCGAAGACGCGGTCATTGCATTTCATTTAACCAGTCCGATTTCCTTGGAGAGCTCTTGGATATCCTGGATCTGCTTTTTCACGAATTCGTTGAACTCATCGGCGCTCTTGTGGAACGGCATCAACCCATTCTTCTTCATGAGTTCTTTCCATTCGTCGCTTGCGTAGACGGTGTCCATCGCATCGATCCAGTACTCACGGGCGTCATCGGAAATATCCGCCGGCATGTAAAAACCACGCCAGTTGGGGCCCAGCGCATCGATCCCCTGCTCACGTGCGGTAGGAATGTCGCTGAATTCGCCGGGCAGGCGCTCTTCAGAGAGCACGGCCAGAATGCGCAAGTCACCGGACTCCATAAAGCCTTTCGCTTCGGAAATATCACCGGTAAATGCGTCCACGTGGCCACCCACCACCTGCGTCAGCGCCTCGCCCCCATTGTTGTACGAGAGATAGGGAATCTTCGGCAGCTTGTCGACGTCAGCCGCTTTCGCCGCGATCAGCACCTTGAGATGGTCCCAGCCGCCCTTGGCACTGCCACCGGCGAACTTCACGGCACGCGGGTCGTCCTTGAGGGCATCCATCAGCTCATTGAGGTTTTCGTACTCGGAATCCTTGCTGACCGCGATGACGCCATAATCGGCCCCCAGCGCACCGATCCAATTGACCATGTCAGCATCCAGGCCCTGAAACTGGCCCTGCGCCAAGCGCGTGGTGGTTGCCGTCGAGGCGGCGACCAGCAACTGCTCGTCTCCGGCACGCTTGCTCACGGTATGGGCATAGGCGACCCCGCCGCCGGCGCCGGCCATATTGATGGTCTGCACGCTGCGCGGCACGAGGTCGAGATCCTCGAGGACATTGCCAATGCTACGGCACGTGAAGTCCCAGCCGCCGCCCGGATCAGAGGGCGCGATGCACTCGACCTTGCCGGACGGTTCGAAAGCCATGGCCGTACTGGCACCCAGTGTCAGCGCGGCCGCCATGACGATTTTGAGCGGCGTTTTGAAAGCCATTGTTGTTATCCCCTTTGAGCGAGAATTGAAATGGGTTGCAGGCAACCTGACACTTACCTTACAGTTCTGTAAGGCAGAACAACGTTCCCTTGAGCAGAAAACTAGGCGTGTCATGCGCGAGCGTCAACGCTCGCACCGCCGTTCAAGACTAAAGTTGAATATCGCCATTGCGGCACACAAATACCTTGGGAGACCCGCCATGGCGCAAGATCGGGTAGAAGCTGTCGAACGTGCACTATCTGTCATGGAAGCCTTCGACACGCAGCATGAAAGCCTGTCCTTGGCCGAGCTGGCCGAGGCCACCACACTCTATAAAAGCACGCTTTTACGCTTGCTTGGCTCGCTGGAGCGTTACGATTACGTGCAGCGCGATGCCCGCGGGCGCTATCGCCTGGGGGCTACGCCAGCGCGCTTGGCCCGCCGCCATGTGCCCTCGCGCCAGCTGGCCAGCCTGGTGATGCCGGTTCTCGAACGTTTATGCCACGACACAGGAGAAACCGCCGCGCTACTGTCATGTGAGGAAGGCCAGATGGAATGCCGCTTGAGCACCTTGCCGGACACGGATCTGCGCCATGCGTTGCGCCCCGGCTACCGCTGGCAATGGCAGGACGGCGACCCCTCTTTGGCATTGCCGGGCGGGACGATGATCTGCCAAGCGGTCCCCGATACCGCGTACTGGTTGAGCCTTTCCGGCCCCAAGGGACGCTTGCCCGCCCGCGAGGCGAGGCGCGCCCTGCAAGAAGCCGCGGCACGATTGAGCCAACGCGCATTGCAGGACTATCCGTCATGAGCCACGAAACCATCGCGCCCCTGTTACTGGTCGAAGACGATGCCCTGCTAGCCAGTACGTTGTACGACGCCCTCAGCCTGGCCGGCTATCGAGTAGACGCCCTAGAGGACGGCGACGCCGCATTCACGCGCCTCGCCGCTCCCGACCATGGCCATGCCTTGGTCCTGCTCGATCTCAACCTGCCAGGCCGTGGTGGCCTCGAGATACTCGATGCCATGCGTCGCCACGACCGCGACACGCCAGTCTTGATCTTGACCGCACGCGGCGCCATCGAGGACCGCGTCAAAGGGCTCGACCTGGGCGCCGACGACTACCTGGCCAAGCCCTTCGCCCTGGACGAACTGGAAGCCCGGGTGCGGGCCCTCCTGCGTCGGCGTCAGCACGACGACGGCACACAGTTGCATGTCGGGGCGCTGCATTTCGATACCCTGACGCAACGCTTTACCCTCGACGACGTCCCGCTCGAACTGCCGCCCCGCGAGCAACGCCTGCTGGCCTACCTGATGCGCCATGCCGGCGAACCAGTGGAAAAAGCCCACCTGCTCGAACACGTCTTCGCCGAGGAAACGCTCGGTGACAATGCCATTGAGGTCTATATCCACCGTCTACGGCGACGTCTTGCAGATTCGTCGCTAACACTGCGCACCGTGAGGGGGCTGGGTTATCTGCTGGAGAGCGACGCGTGAGCCCACCGGTCAACTCCCCCAGCCTCTACCGGCGACTGCTGATCTGGCTGCTGGTGCCCATGTTGGCTCTGGGCACTGTGATGCTCGTTCAAGCCTATCTGGCCTCGCGCGATACCGCCGACCGGGCGTTCGACCGACTGCTCGAGTCGGCCTCGCTCTCCATCGCCGAGCAGGTCAAACGCCAGCAAGGCCAATTATGGATGGATCTTCCCCCGGCCGCCCTGAAAATGCTGGCCTCGAACGCCGAAGAGCGGGTCTTCTATGCCCTTTACGATGCCCATGACAACTTCATCAGCGGCAACGCCGAGCTACCGCGCATCGATGACGGCCAAGGCAACATGCGCTTCACCAACATCCAGTGGCACGATATGGCACTGCGCCTCGGCGTGCGGCGCTCGCAACTCGAAGGGTGGCGCGACCGCCAGCCTTTCGAGGTCCGTGTAGCGCATACCCGCGAAGGCCGCGAGGCACTGACGCAGACGCTGTTCCAGGGCAGCATGCTACGTTTGATCGCCATGGCGATGTTGGCCATTGGCGTGGTGCTGCTCGGGGTACGCATGGCGTTGATGCCCCTGACCCAGTTACGCCGAGCAATTCGCGCCCGCGACCCGCGCACTCTGGCACCGCTCGACTTGCCTCTCCCCCGAGAACTCGCCGAGCTACGTGAGACCCTCAACGACCTGCTGGCGCGCATGCGCCGCGTGCGCGCCAACCAGGAACGTTTCATCGGCGACGCCTCACACCAATTACGCACCCCACTGGCGGGGCTTTCGGCACGCGCCGAGCTTGCCCTGCGTCAGAACGACCCTCGCGCCTGGCACGATGCACTCGGCGTCATGCGCGGCAGTGCCGACAAGACCGCACGCCTCGCCTCGCAGCTGCTGTCCCTGACGCGCCTCAACAATCCCGAGTCGATGCCGGAAGCCCGCGACATCGATCTTTGCGACATCGCGCGGCAGGCCGTACGCGACGCCCTGTCGAGCTGTCATCGCGCAGGGATCGACCTGGGCGTCGAGACACCGTCACATGCCGTCATCCAGCGTGCAGTTCAATGGCAGCTCGCCGAGGCTCTGGCCAACTTGATCGATAACGCCAGCCGCTACGGCGCATCGCGTATTACGGTACGCGTCGGCGAGACCCCGACGCGTCTCGAGGTCGAGGATAACGGCCCCGGCATCCCCGAGGCGCAACGCCTGCTGGTGCTACGCCCCTTTCATCGGGGCATGGAAGGCGGCCAAGGCTCGGGGCTTGGGCTGGCGATCGTCGACGGTATCGCTCGCGCCCATGCCGCCAGACTCACCCTGGTGCCGGCACGCCCGAATGCCGAATCTCAGGGCTTGCGCGTGCGCTTGCATTTCACCGAGGACTCAACACCATGACCACGCCATGTCGCTTACTCGCGCACTGGGTCGTCGCCCTCACCGGCTTGATGCTATCGGCCATGGCGCTGGCCGACGACGCCCATGTGCTGCGTTACGCCGCCGCCCACGAGGCCACCGCGCAGCCACTGGAAATTTACGGCGCGCTAGACAATGATCTGATGGCCCCGCTACTTGCCGACTTTCATGCGCGCTATCCCGATATCGACCTCACCTACCGCAACCTGACCACGCTCACGTTGTACCGGCGCTTCCTGGCAGAAGACGAGGCTTCCGCCGATGTCGTCATGTCCTCGGCGATGCCCTGGCAATACCAACTCGCCAACCGTGGCCATGCACAGGCGTTGACCACCTCCGCAGCCAGGCAGTGGCCTCAGGCATCTCGCTGGCGCCACGAATTGTTCGGCTTCACCTTCGAACCCGTGGTCATCGTCTATCGACGCGATGCCCTCGAGGGCGCCACACCACCGGATAGCCACGAAGCCTTGCTGCGCTTGCTCACCCACGAACGCCAGCGCCTAACAGGCCGCGTGGTGACTTACGATCCCTGGCGCAGCGGCGCCGGCTATACCTATGCCACCGAAGACGCGCACATGTCACCGCGCTACTGGGAACTGGTGGCCGCCTTGGGCGGCGTGAAAGCGGCGCTGGCCGATACCACCGGCGAAATGCTCGACGGTCTGGCCGACGGACGCTACGCCGTCGGCTATAACTTGCTGGGTTCTTATGCACGCGATTTCGTGGCCGATCACCCGCAACTGGAAATGGTCATTCCCAGCGATTATGCCCTGGTGACACAGCGCCTGGTGCTGATTCCCAAGCGCGCGCCCCACCCCGAGACCGCCGAGCGCTTCGTCGATTATCTTCTCAGTCGTCAAGGTCAGCAGGTGATCCGCGACAAGACGCCCCTCGGGGCGGTACACACCGCACTCGAAGGCGAAGGCACTGCCCGTGACTTACGCAAGACCCTTGGCGATGCCCTTCACCCGATCGCCATCGACCCCAGCCTGCTGGCCACGCTCGACACCCTCAAGCGCCACTCGCTGCTCGAGCGTTGGCAGCGCGAGTACACGCGACTCAGCGACAACGGGCCGTGACCGCATGAACGTCACGCGGCCTCGCGCTATACTACACGGCGTTTTATCGACGCCTTTTTATCAATTCCTCCAGCGGTGTGGGCATGCAACGTCTCGACCATCTTCTCGTCGCCCAGGGTTGGGCACGCTCACGCACGCGGGCCCAGCGTCTGATCCGTCATGGGCGCGTCACGCTGGTCTCGACGGAGCCTCCGCGCACGCTGACCAAGCCCAGCGAGAAAGTCGCTGACGACAGCCGTTTCCAGCTCGCCGACGATCCGGAGGAACGCTACGTCTCGCGCGCCGGTCTCAAGCTGGAGGCCGTGCTCGAGACGCTGGGACTTCGCCTCGAAGGCATGACGGTAATCGATGTGGGGCAATCCACCGGCGGGTTCACGGATTGCGCTCTGCGCTACGGCGCCGCGAGCGTAGTGGGGATCGAAGTCGGGCGCGACCAGCTCGACGCATCGCTGCGCAAGGATGAGCGCGTTATCTGCTTGGAAGGCGTCAACGCCCGCGCGCTTCCCCAAGAACGGCTCGCAGCCCTGGCGCCGGAAGGACTCCACGTGGCGGTCATGGACGTTTCCTTCATCTCGCAGACCTTGATCCTGCCCCAGCTCGCCGCCGTGCTATCCCCTGGCGCGCACCTGGTATCACTGGTCAAACCGCAATTCGAGGTCGGCCCCCACAAGGTCGACGCCCACGGCATCGTCCGCGATCCGGCGCTTTACGCGACGGTGGAAGCTCGCATCCGCGAGAGTTGCGCCGATGCCGGCTTCGAGATCCGCCACTGGCAGGAAAGCCCGCTGCGCGGCGGCGATGGTAACCGCGAGTTCCTCCTGCATGCGGCCAAGAGCCTCTGACGGCTGCCTCCTTATTCATCGCTGTCAGCCGTACCGTCTCCGCCGTGGCCGCGACCGGTATCGGCATCCTCGATTCCCTCGCGTCGCGCCGGCCTCGATGTCGACACCTCACCGCCCAATGGGGCATCCGCCTGGGGCTGCGAACTTATCCAGGCCTGCCGCCCCGACGCATCGTGCAGCCAGACATCCATCTGATTGAACGCAATGCGGATGCCATGCTCGTGGAACAAGGCATCGAGGCGTCGATTGATTTCATCACTGGCATACAGGCGATCCATCAAGTCGTTGACGAAGATCCGCAACTCGAAGCTGAACGCCGTCGCGCCGTATTCGAGGCAAAATATCTGCGGCTCGGGCTCCCGCAACACGCGTTGATTTTCTTCGGCGGCCTGGCGCATCAGTCGATGGACCTGCTCTAGGTCAGAGCCGTGTGAGACACCATAGGTCAGCACCACCCGCGTGATGTTGTCGGAAAGCGACCAATTGATCAGTTGATCGGTGACGAAGGTCTTGTTGGGAATGATGATTTCCTTGCGGTCGAAATCCGTCACTGTGGTGGCGCGAATGCGGATGCGGCTGACCGTCCCGTGCAAGTTCCCTAGCGTGATGGTATCGCCGATACGCACCGGGCGTTCGAACAGAATGATCAGCCCCGAGATGAAATTGGCGAAGATTTCCTGTAGCCCGAAGCCCAGCCCTACGCCCAGTGCGGCGACCAGCCATTGCAGCTTGTCCCACGACACCCCAAGCGTTCCCAACGACACCACGACCCCCGTCCCCACGATGGTGTAGGACAGAAGCGAGGAAATGGCATAGGCACTGCCCTGCTTGAGGCTCAGGCGCGAGAGCACCATGACCTCCAGAAGCCCGGGTAGGTTGCGCGCCATCATCAGGGTCAACGCGACCAGCACCAGTGCCGTGAGAACATCGGCCACGGTGATCGGGCTGGTGGTCATTGCCTCGCCCTGGCCACGCTCGATCTGCCACACGGTGACGTTATCGAGATAAGACAAAACGCTCAGCAAATCCGCCCACACCACGTACAGCACCAGCGTGAAGCCCAAAAACAGGATCAGCTTGGACAGCCGCAGCGACTGCTGATTGACCTGCTCCATGTCCAGCGGTGGCTCTTCGACCACTTCGAGTCCGCTTTCGGTGTCCTCCTTGGCCTGCGCACGGCGACGCGCCACCGCACGCCGATATGCCAATCGCCGCGCCGCGACCGCCAAACCGCGGACGACCGCTGCCTCGACGAGAATCCACAGCCCGAGAATATAGAGTGAGGTGATGAAACGTCCGACCAAACTGAGCGCGGTATACTCGAATCCCATGACGATCAGGCCGGCGAGTATCAAAGGCACGATCGATAACGCCAAGCCCAACAGGAGACGGAAGAGCTTGAGGCCGAAAAACGGCACATGGGCGAGGATCAGACGCACCAATACCACCGTCATCGTCACCAGTCCCAGCAGCAGCAACAGCAGCGACAACGGCCGCTCCGCCAGACGCACATCGCTATAGGGCGCGACGTTGCTGATCAAAATGACCGGAATCAGCGCGATACCCAGCCACAGCAACAAGTGCCGCAAGCGCAACACGTATTGCGGCGACCAATGAAAGTGGCGCGCCGCCACCCCGTCGGCGACCAGCAAGCGTCGCGACCAAGCGACGACGCCCCATGCCAGCGCTAGCTGCAACAGCGCGGCGCCCAACATGACGGCAAACCCATGACCGCCCAAGTTGAGCACGCCGCCGATGGCCGCCAACGACAAGGGACCATGTGCTGCGAGCAATGCGTTGAGCGCAATCGCCCGGGGCGTATGCATCTGAGTATCGCGCTTGAGACGCCCGACTTCCTCGTGAAGTCGAAGTAGAGACGCCTTGATACGACGCCGCAACAACAACAGCACAGCGGAAAGCAGCAACAGCGGTAACATGGCAAACGCCTCAGCATCGGGCCGCTGCCACGCGGACACCAACGCCGAACGCCAGTCACCCTGCATCATGGCTTGCCACAGCGTGCGTGGAAATTGCTGCAGCCATGTCAAATCGAGGGGCCGTCCGTTGGCGACCCAAAAAAGCTGCTCTTCAATGGTCGCACGTAGCGCGCCGCTGATCTCCAGCAACTGCTGCTGATTGAGCTGCTGGTTGATGGCAATCGTCAGCAGGTTGCCGTATTCCTCGTCGAGCTGATCGAGCAACTTGCGGCGCGACTCGAATAGCTTTATCAGCGCCTCGCGCAGGCCCGGGGCGTCGTCGATATCCGCTTCGGCAAGGCTTTTATCAGCGAGTTGCTGGGGACGACGCAGCACATCGCGTTGCTGGGATAGATCGAACTGACGCAAACGCAGGTCGGCAATCTCATCTTGCAAACCGCCTAGCTCATCCACCTCGGGTAACGACTCACGCTGCTCGCGGAGGATGCGCGACAGCAGCAAGCTACCGCGAATCGCATCGATTTGTTCATTGAGTGTGCGCTGGACCTGACGTACACGGTCAAGCTGTGTACGTGTTTCGATCCCTTCACGCACAAGGTCGTTAGCGCGGTCGGTCACCTCCAGCAACTCACCGCTCAAATCACGGTTGACCTGCTGAACCTTTGTCAACACGGGATGTGAAGCGATGGCCTCGGCATCTTCGCGGCCGACATCGGCGATAGCCTTCTCCGACTGCTCACGCCGCTCACGGTCCAGCGCCGACTGTAACGCCGACAATTGGTCTTCCTGGAGCGCGATGCGCTTTTCCAACACATCGCGCTGTTGCATTGCCAGCTCGCGCAGCCGAGTGTTGTGAGAAAGCTCGCTCTGATGCCACTGCGCGCGGCGTTCCGCCAATGCCTGCTCGACTCGGTAGCGGTCGCGTTTGGCCAGCTCCACCTCGTTGGATTCTTCGACGTCGTCCAGATCGGCAAGTTGAGACTGGCGCGTATCGGCACGCTCCCGAGCTTCGGCGATCGCCGTTTGGGCGCGCTCCGGCAGGGTCTGGGCGCTGATCAACTGGGCGTTGACGTCCGCTAGACGGCTTTGCAGCGTCTCGAGCTGCTCTAGGGCATCGCCGGTGCGCTCGCGCAATGCGTCCAGCGATAAATCGCCAAGATCGCGCTCACTCGGTGACGCTGACGCCTGTTCCAGCCGCTGCAGCTGTTGCGTCAAGGATTTCGATTCCTGAGGCGCGTTCTCCGCACGCTGCTCGAGTGCGTCGAGTTTAGCGTCGACCGTGTCGAGCTCTTTCAGCGCCTCAAGCGCCGCGCGAGTATCGTCTATGGCCGCGCGCTGTTCGCTATTGGGCTGCTCAAGGGACTGCAGCCGATCCAGGCGCGTCGTCAACGCGTCGTGTTCAGGTAACGCCGACTGCGCCGAGGCGTCGCCAACCGCCCACAGCAGGCAAATCGCCACATATGCGATACAATGGCTGACACGCCACTTGGCATGCGCACGCCCATGCCGCCCAGGCCAGTACTGCCAAGCGAATAAATGATGCCAGCGTCGACACGACATGCTCTGTCCTCGTCCCCATGCGTTGCGCCGATTGTCGGTGCGTGACACGCACATGGCAATCTTGTGCGGATATTTGCGTTCTATCGCCAGCGTGATAGAAACATTAACGATGACCAATGCTCGCCATCGACAAGGTACTAAATGACATGGAGTCACCACGCCCCTGCTTGCCGATTCTCGTATTGCTCACGCTCGTGCTGTCCGCCCCTGCGCAGGCTGCCAACACCCTGAGCGACAGCGAGCGCGAGGCCATTGAAGCACGTGTCCAGTCACTGGAAGCGGAGCTTAACGAGTTGCGTGACACTTTGGCCGACGACGCCACGACCACGGAGGTCGACGCCACGCCCGAAGAACGCGAGGCACAGAAAGTAGAAACCCGTGCCGACAAACGTCGCGAGCTGGAACGCGAGTCGTCTCGTAATCCTCTGGCAGTAACCACGTATCGGCGCAACTATCTATTGCCGTGGGCCTACAACGCCAATCCGGATCAAGACCGCTTCCGCCAGGTCAGCGATGCGGCCAACGCCGATAGCGCCGAGGTCAAGTACCAGTTGAGCTTCAAGGTCAACCTGATCGAAGACCTGTTCGACGATAACGGCGATGTGTACTTCGCCTACACCCAGCGAAGCTGGTGGCAAGCCTACAATTCCGAAGCGTCGGCACCGTTTCGCGAGACCAACTACGAACCCGAGGCTTTCATCAGCTTCGATAACCGTATGAGCGCCCTAGGCTGGACCAATACCATCAATCGCATCGGCTTTGCTCACCAGTCCAACGGCCGCTCCGACCCGTTGTCACGTAGCTGGAATCGTGTCTACGCCGATATGGTATTCCAACGCGGCGAGTGGGCGGTGAGTGTCGCGCCCCACTGGCGAGTTCCCGAGAACGAGGAAGACGACGACAATCCCGACCTTCAGGACTATATCGGCTATGGTGACATCACCATGGTGCGCGCTTTCGGCGATCAGGAAATTTCTCTGCTGATGCGTGGCAATCCCGGCAAGGACCATTACGGCGCCCAGCTGGACTACTCGTTTCCGCTATTCGGTAAGGTGCGCGGTTACGTTCAGTATTATCACGGCTATGGCGAAAGCCTAATCGATTACGACCACAGCAATCGCCGCATAGGGCTCGGTTTCAGCATCAACACCTTCCTGGCCGGCATTCCTGGCCTAGAATAGCGATGCAGGCCAGGAAGGGCTGTTGATACGTCTGCTTGGCCTGCTATGCTGAAGACGCCATTAACCTGTCAGAGGAAGACACCATGACCATGCAGCCTACCGGCGGCCAACGCGAAAGCGAAGCTTCCACCGACCAGCTCAAGGATGACCTGCGTCATCTGTCACAGACCGTTGAAGAACTGGTCAAAGCGACAGCTGACGATTCTCGCGGCCACATCACCGAGGCACGCGAGCGTGCTCAACAGCGTCTCAGCGAAACGCGCGCTAAGCTTGAAGCCCGCGGTGAAAAATTCTACGAAAGCGCACGCGACCAGATGGATTGCTGTGATCGTTACGTGCGTGACAATCCCTGGACCAGCATCGGCATCGGCGCTGGTGTCGGGGTCGTCATTGGCTTGCTCATCGGGCGTCGCTAATGGCGGATCGCCAGGGACCGGCGGAGCGCGTCATCACCTCGGCGCGCCGTCTGCTTTCCAATGTGATTGCCACAGGCGAGACGCGTTTGCGTCTCGCTGTGCTTGAGCTTGAAGCCGAACGTGATCGCATGCTCAGCCTGCTATTGCTGGCAGGTGCCGCGCTGATCACCTTCTCGTTCGCCCTCGGCATGCTGCTTTTAATGCTGGTGGTACTGTATTGGGAAGATCATCGCCTACTAGCCATTGGCGTTTGCGCGGCTGTACTGTTCATCATCACCGCATGCTTTGCGTTCGGTGCCAAGCGCATCGCCAAACGTCGGCGCCTGATGCAGTCCACCTTGAGTCATTTGGAACAAGACCGCCAAGCGTTGGGAGGCTCTCGTGAATCGTCGTGAGCGCGCCGCGGAACTCGAATATCTCGAGACCCGTATCCTGCAGCAGCGTCTCGATATGGGGCATGCGCTGCATGACTGGCGTGATGCCACGGCGCCTATCGATCATGGCTGGCAACGCTTGATGCAGTGGCGTGCGCCCTTGATCGGTGGCTTCGGCCTACTTGCGGCGCAGGGCGTGCGACGTCCCAGGTCCACTCGCGCCTGGATGCGCCGCGGGCTCTCGACCTTCTTGTTGGTCAATCGAGTGCGCGCCTTGTACCGCCTCACACGCCGTTAGTTTCCGCGATTGCATGAAGCCCCCGTTCGGGGGCTTTTTCATATTCAAAAAGTCAGCCGGCGCGTCAGCTCGGCATCGATATCCTCGTCGTCCGGCGACAGGCGTACACAGGGCACCCCCCACGCCGCCAACCGCTCACGCGTTGCATCGTCGAAGACGGTCAGCTCATCCGCATGGCAATAAACCACCGCCGCCACGCCATGACGTTCTACCAATGACGGCACCTCGCTGGGATAGTAGACACGTACGTCTTCAACTTGCGTGCCGTGATGCCAGGGGTAGTCATCGATCACCGCCAGAGCCCTATAGCGTGTCGAACGTGCGAAATGTGTCAGCAGCCGGTAATGCGCATATTCCAATCCGCACACGACGACCGGTATACGTTCCTGCGTCGCTTGCTTGGCACGACGAGCGGGAAGCCACTGTCCCATGGCATGCCAGAGCGCTTGCGATGCACGTTGCAGCATGGACGCCTCCTCTGCCCTTTTTGCCGCTTGTTACACGGCCTGCCCGCAGGCCACACCCGAGGCCCAGGCCCATTGAAAGTTGAAACCGCCCAACTGACCGGTGACATCCAGCGCCTCGCCGATGAAACGTAGCGCCGGTAGCCCTTCTACCGCAAAAGTCTTGGAAGAAATCGCCTGCGTCTCGACGCCACCGAGCGTCACCTCGGCTGTCCGCCAGCCTTCGGTCCCTGCGGGTTTGAGCTGCCAGCGTTTTAGCTCACCCTCCAGGCGCGCCACCTCACGGTTGGAAAGCGCGCCCAACGGTTGCTCTGTCACCCCTTGCCATTCGCACCAGGCCTGCGCTAAGCGCCTGGGAAGCCACTCCCCCAGCCACGTGGACACATGCCGCTTGGGCGCTTCATGACGCATGTTGGCTAGCGCCCCGGCAACGTCGATATCCGGCAGCAAGTCGATGGACAGCGCCATACCCGGCTGCCAATGGCTGGAGGCCTGCAGCATGGCCGGACCCGAGACACCGCGATGCGTGAACAGCATGGGTTCACGATAGCGGCCTTCGCCGACCTCGACCGTTACCGGGCAGCTCACCCCCGCCAGCGACGCCGCTCGTTCCCGCCACTGCGAGGTCAGCGTGAACGGCACCAACGCAGCGCGCGTCTCGGTGACGCCCAAGCCAAACTGACGGGCGATGTCATAGCCGAAACCGGTGGCCCCCATGGTCGGAATCGACAATCCGCCGGTGGCAATGACCACTGCACCGGCATCGATGACACCGTTCGAGGTCTCGAGACGCATGCCCTCACCGTATCGATCGAGGCACGTAATACGCGTCTTGAGGCGTACCTCCGCCCCTGCCCATTCGCATTCGGTGAGCAACATGGACACCACCTGCTTGGCGGAGTCGGCACAGAAGAGCTGTCCAGGCGCTTTCTCGACATGTTCGATGCCATGGCGCTCGACGAGCTCGACGAAATGGCCCGGCGTATAGCGCTTGAGCGCGGAGATACAGAAATGCGGATTGGCGGAAAAGAAATGCTCCGGTCCCGTCGCCAGGTTGGTGAAATTGCAGCGCCCGCCCCCAGACATCAATATTTTCTTGCCCGCCTTGTTGGCATGGTCGAGCACCAACACACGCCGCCCCTCGTAACCAGCGGTCAGTGCACACATCAGTCCCGCCGCACCGGCACCGATCACCACTACGTCATAGGTTTGCGCCATCATCGCGTCTCATTGCTGGCAAAGGCGAACATTCTAAGCGTTATCCGAGAAAGCGACGAGTGCGGAGGCTCGGCACGCACCTACCGCGTTGAACGCAAGGTCGTGGCCCGCAGCGCCAAACGTGTCAAAACCGTGCATGATGGGCCAAAACGCTTCCTGCACTTTCATCCATGACTTGGGTCGGATACAACGACAGTCTCCCGGTGCGTATTATCCGGTGTCACAGGGTCAGTACCACGCAGGGGCGTCCCCGCGCTCATCGTCAACGAGTAGCATAATAACGAGACACTATGCCCGTATTTTCTCTCCCGACCGTGAGCGCACTCGGTCGGTACACCCTAGGGCTGGCGGCATTGAGCCTGCTGGCACTGACAGGCGCTCAGGCACAGGAAGACACCGACCGCACGCAGGTCATCGCCGTCAAGGCCTCCACCGCCACGTGGAGCGACCCGCTGGAAGCGTTGGGCACGCTGCGTGCCGATGAGAGCGTGACGCTTTCCGCGACCGTGACCGAGACCGTGGCCGAACTCAATTTCTATGACGCCCAGCGCGTCGCCGAGGGCGAGTTACTGATCCGCCTCGACGATAGCGCAGAACAGGCCGAGCTGCGTGCCGCCCGCGCATTGCGCCAAGAACGCGAGAATGCCGTGCGGCGCGCCCGGCAACTACAAGACCGCAACGTCGGTACCCGCGCCGACTTCGAGGACGCCCAGGCCCAACTCGCCCAGGTCGACGCCCAAATCGACGAGATCCAAGCACGCCTCGCCGATCATCGCTTGCGCGCGCCGTTCGACGGCACCGTCGGCCAGCGCAACCTCAGCGTCGGAGCGCTGGTCACGCCCGACACCGAGCTGGTAACGCTCGACAAGCTCGATGACATGAAACTCGATTTCACTGTCCCCGCGACGGTACTCGACATGCTCACACCGGGGCTGTCGCTCAGCGCCACCACTCCCAGCTATCCCACACGTACCTTTCGTGGCGAGGTGACCAGCATCGGCACGCGTATCGACCCCGTCTCGCGCAGCGTCAGCGTACGCGCGCGCTTGCCCAACCCCGAGCGCATTCTGCGCCCCGGCATGCTGATGGTGGTCACACTAGAGCGCAATCCACGCCAGACACTGGTGGTGCCGGAGTCCGTCCTGGTGCCCAGCGGCGACCGCCAATACGTCATGCGCATCCTGCGGGATGCGGACAACCGCATACAACGCCACCAAGTGGAGATCGGCAAACGCCGCGTCGGGACCGTCGAAATCCTCGACGGCCTCTCGCCAGGCGACTGGATCGTCAGCCATGGCATGAACAAGGTACGCGATGGCGATCACGTGGATATCCTGGCGCTCGACGATGGCAGCCTCACCATCAGCGAAATCCTCGAAACTGCGCGCGACGGCGCGGTACACGACGAGCAAGAACGTGACGGAGAAGACGGCTGATGCGCCTTTCCGATACCGCCATTCAGCGCCCGGTGCTGGCAACCGTCTTCGCCCTGTTGTTGATCGCCTTCGGCATCCTCGCGCTCGAACGCTTGCCGGTACAGGAATACCCCGCCATCGACCCGCCGGTGGTCAGTATCGAGACACGTTATCCGGGGGCCTCGGCGGATGTCGTGGAAACCCGCATCACACAAGTACTCGAAGATCGTATCGCCGGCATCGAGGGCATTGATCTCATCGAATCGACCAGCAGTGATGGTGAGTCCGAGATCGACATCACGTTCAATCTCGACCGCGATATCGAAGCAGCGGCCAATGATATTCGCGACCGGGTGTCCGGGGTCAGCGATAATCTGCCCGAGGAAGCCGACCCACCTGAAGTGGAAAAATCCGATAGCAGCGACGACGTCATCATGTGGCTGAGCCTCACGGCGGAAGGCTACTCGGTCCCCGAACTGACCGATTATGCCAATCGCTACCTGGTCGACCGTTTCTCCACGCAAACCGGCGTCTCACGCGTACGGGTCGGCGGTGGCAAAGAATACGCCATGCGTGTGTGGCTAAAGCGCAATGCACTGGCCGCCCGCGACCTGACCGTCAGTGACGTGGAAGGCGCATTGCGCGCCGAAAACGTCGAACTCCCGGCGGGCTTTCTGGAGTCCGACTCGCGCCAGTTCACCCTGCGACTGCCGCGCAGCTTCGAGACCGCCGCCGACTTCCGCGACCTGGTCATCGACCAGGGAAATGACGGCTATCTCACGCGACTGAGCGACGTGGCGCGTGTCGAAGTGGGCTCGGTGGAGGAACGCTCGCTGTTTCGCGGCAACGGCGTGCCCATGGTCGGCCTGGGCATCATGAAACAGTCCACCGCCAACATTTTGGAGGTGTCCCAGGGCGTCAAGGCAGAGATGAAGCGCCTGGAATCGACACTGCCCGATGGCATGCAACTGCGACTCAACTTCGACTCCTCGGTCTTCGTCTCCGGTGCCTTGAAGGAAGTCGTCGCCACGCTGTTCATCGCCATGGGGTTGGTCGTCATCGTGATCTTCCTGTTCCTGGGCAATGTGCGGACTACGCTGGTGCCCGCGGTCACCGTGCCGATCTCGATCATCGGCACCTTCATCGCCCTGAACGCCTTCGGCTTCACGCTTAATCTGCTCACGTTGCTCGCCCTGGTACTCGCCATCGGCCTAGTCGTCGACGACGCCATCGTGGTGCTCGAAAACGTCCACCGCCGCATGCAGCTCTATGGTGAAACACCGCTGGTGGCCGCCTTTCATGGCACACGCCAGATCGGCTTCGCGGTCATCGCGACCACCCTGGTGCTGATCGCAGTATTCGTGCCATTGAGCTTTCTACGCGGTGACATCGGACGCTTGTTTTCCGAATTCGCATTGACCCTGGCCGCCGCCGTGGCGATCTCTTGCCTGCTGGCGCTGTCGCTAGCCCCCATGATGTGCTCCAAGATCCTCGATCCGCGGATGCACGAGAGCCGTATCAGCCATGCCGTACATACCTTGCTCGACGCCACCCAGCGCCTCTATCGCTACGTACTATTCACTTTGTTACGCGTGCGCTGGCTGTGCCTGGTCGTATTCGTCGCATTGCTCGGCGCCACGGTCTGGCTGTTCACCGAGCTACCCAACGAATACACCCCAAAGGAGGATCGCGGTAATTTCTTCATCCTCGTCAACGGCCCCGAAGGGTCCACCTTCGACTACATGCAGGATTACATGGACGAGATAGAAGCGCGCCTGCTGCCACTGGTCGACGAAGGCGAGATCCGTAACATCTCAGTACGCGCACCACGCGGCTACGGCAATATCGAGAACTTCAACGACGGCATGGTGATTGTCAGTCTCGCCGATTGGGGGGAGCGGCGCTCAGCCTGGGATATCATGGCCGACGTGCGACAGCGCCTCGCGGACCTCCCCGGGGTCGAGGCCGCCCCGGTAATGCGACAAGGCTTCGGCGGGCGCATTCAGAAACCGGTGCAATTCGTGATCGGCGGCGGCACCTACGAATCGCTGGTCGTCTGGCGCGACCGCCTGTTCGAGCGCATTCGCGAGGACGATTCGGGACTCACCGCCGTGGAGAGCGACTACAAGGAAACCCAGCCCCAACTGCGCATCGAGATCGACTACCAACGCGCCGCCGCCCTCGGCGTGACCGTCGACACCATCGGCCGTACCCTGCAAACGCTACTCGGGGGGCGCAGTGTGACCAGCTACGTGGATGACGGCGAGGAATACGACGTGATGCTCGAAGGCGAGCGCGACACACAGCGCAGCCCCAGTGCATTGGATAACATCCAGGTGCGCTCCGAGCGCAGCGGCGAATTGATTCCACTGGCGAGCTTGGTCACTCTCAGCAACTATGCCGACGCCAGCGAGCTCAACCGCTTCAATCGCGTCCGCGCGCGATCACCTTGGAAGCCAACCTCGAGGACGGCACCTCCATGGGCGAGGCACTGGGGTATCTCAACGCCATCGCCGACGAGGAACTGCCCGCCGCCGCCATGATCGACTACAAGGGCCCCTCGCGGGACTATCAGGACGCCAGTGGTGCTACCGCCTTCTTGATGCTCATGGGCCTGCTGGTCGTCTTCCTCGTCCTAGCCGCGCAGTTCGAGAGCTTCGTGCATCCGCTGGTCATCATGCTGACCGTGCCGCTGGCGATCAGCGGCGCCCTGCTTGGCCTATGGCTGACCGGCCAGTCGCTGAACATCTACAGTCAGGTGGGCATGGTGATGCTGGTCGGGCTCGCCGCCAAGAACGGCATCCTCATCGTCGAATTCGCCAATCAGCTCCGCGATGAAGGGCGCACCTTTCGTGACGCCCTGATCGACGCCTCGGTGACGCGCCTACGCCCGATACTAATGACCGCCGTGACGACCATGGCCGGCGCCGTGCCGTTGATCCTCGCCAGCGGCCCCGGCGCAGAAACGCGCCTGGTCATCGGCACGGTCATCTTCAGTGGCGTGGCCGCTGCCACGCTTTTCACATTGCTCGTCGTACCCGTCGCCTACGACATCCTGGCCCGGCGTACCGGCTCGCCCAGCGATGTGACACGGCAACTCGAACGCGAAATGGGCGGAACGTCATGATGAGAGGCACAGCGTGATAAAAAAGCGCCGCCGGCAGCGTCGGCGGCATGAACAGCAGGCACGGAAGAAAGCAGAATACGGCAGGAAATAAAACCCCGGCCATCCTAGCCGGGAGTTTGCACGGCGCTTCCTTCGCCGCACTTTCATCCTAGAGCCTGCTCGGTCATTTGCCTGTCAGAGATCACCGACAGGCACTGTGCGCGAAACGCGGCGCGCGCAGGATGGCCGTCAGGCGAACTCCTCGGTATCGATGTCCGCCTGCTGGGCCTCGCTGTAACGTCCGCCGCGGACTTGATCGGGCGTCATCATCGCGTTCAACTTTTCGAGCGAGGCAGCATCCAATCGCAATGTCTCCGCTGCCAGGTTCTCGCGCATGTGCGCGACATCACGCGTGCCGGGAATGGGCACGATATCGGCCCCCTGCGCCTTCACCCATGCCAGCGCCAACTGCCCCGGCGTTATCTCAAGCTCAGCGGCCAGCGCAGTGAAATCCGCCAACAGACGCTGATTGTGCGGATAATGCTCATCACTGAAACGCGGCATACCGCGCCGCATGTCGCTTTCTTCCAGACGCGCCGGGTCCGGGACCGCATCCGCGAGAAAGCCTCGGCCCAGCGGGCTGAACGCCACTAGCGTAGTGCCTAGTTCACGGCATGCCGCGAGCAGGGCGATCTCGGGATTGCGCGTCCACAGCGAATATTCCGATTGCACCGCGGCCACCGGGTACTCGGCGTGGGCACGACGCAGCGTCTCGGCGGAGACCTCGGACAACCCCACGGCACGCAGCTTGCCCTCTTCGACCAGCCGCCCCAACGCCCCGACGCTCTCCTCGATGGGCACCTGGCGATCCATTCGATGCAGATAATAGAGATCCAGCCGATCGGTCCGTAGACGCTGCAGGCTCGCCTCGCACTGGCGACGCAGTGTCTCGGGGCGACCGTCGATCACCTTGCGGCCGAGCGCCGGGTCGATCGCCATGCCGCACTTGCTGGCCAGCAGCAACTGCTCGCGTCGCCCCTCGAGCGCCTTGCTCACCAGCGACTCGTTGGCCGTCGCGCCATAGAGGGTCGCGGTGTCGAAATGCCGATAGCCCATCTCGAACGCCGCCTGCAACGCCCGCACGCCCTCGGCTTCCGGCACCGGCGTCCCGTAACCATGGGACAAGTTCATGCAACCGAGCCCGATGGTCGGCGACGCGACTTCCTCGAGAAGAGACAACACATTCGGCATGGGGGAATCCTTATAAGACGGGTGAAAAGACTGGATAGCAGCCAGGATGACAGACACACAGCTTAGCAAGAGAATGGCAGGCAAGGCTGCGGTGACACGTACACAGGGACGTATCACGCTTTCCTGGCGCCAAGCCATAGGCAGACTCACCATGACCTCGAGGCCGCAGCCCCCCTCAGAAGCCGACCATGTCTTAGCAACATCTCACGAGCCCGAGACGCCCACGCAATTGTCGCGATACAGATCGGCATTCGCGTCCAACGCCAAGCGCTTGGTGGCACTGTTGTAATAGAAGGAACCGGACTCGCCGTCGGCAAGCGTGTAGTCGCCGCATACGCCATAGCCCTTGTTGACGCGAATCAAGTGTGAAATCTCGGCAGGCGTCTGACTTTGGTGCCCTTCCGCTATGGCCGTGGCGATGTGGGCATCACGCTGTGCCTCGGAATAGGCTTGACCACCAAAGATCAAGCCGGCAACGGCGAGAATGGCGACAAAAGGAATCCATAGATTGTGCATAGCAGTGTCCGTTAAAGGCGATAGACCCGAGGTCATGACATAGCTTTTCGCTCACAGATGCCGAGTGACGGAGGACAAACGCGGCCTTGCTAGAAACTCGAGGGTCAGGTCGAGGAACTTTTTTCGTCTTCCTGCAGCTGCGAGCCGTACTCCACACCATGTTTGTGTAGATAGTCACGTATCAGCTGTCGCACGACTTGCGATGGCGTCAGGTCCTGTAAGGCACACAACTCCTCGAAGGCGCGTTTCTTTTGTGGATCTATCAGCAACGTGAGGCGAGCCGTTTTCTTTTCCATGAGCATTCTCCTCTTTTATTAACATTAAATGTTAATGCTATGACCTTCACGTCGCAATGCCCTGCTCTGCCCCATGAGCAGCTGGGCGTTCACATTTGCACATGATTATAACTGCATGTTAATGTCATTAACATAATCTTCATTCCTCACACCAAATGCTCCGCTCGACACCACCATGGTGAGGGGCATGACAGCGAGGGCACCGTATGTCACGCCAAAGGTTTTCCGTTGACTTGCCCAGCATCTCTTCAGGACTTCGCACGGCATGGCGGAGCGGGTACGGCCTCGCCGATTTGCGCAAAGATGCAATGGCTGGCCTCACCATCGGCACCGTGGCCGTGCCACTCTCGATGGCATTGGCGATCGCGACAGGTGTTCCTCCTCAGCACGGCCTTTACACAGCCATTGTGGCCGGGGCCATCATCGCGTTAACCGGCGGCTCGCGTTTCAATGTGTCAGGCCCGACCGCCGCTTTCGTCGTCATTCTGTTCCCGATTGTCCAGCAATACGGTCTCGGCGGATTGCTCATCGCCTCGATGATGGCCGGCATCATCCTCGTGGCCCTGGGGATTACCCGAATGGGCCGCCTGATCGAGTTCGTGCCTTACCCTGTGGTTCTTGGCTTCACGGCGGGGATTGCAGTCGTCATCGCGGTCCTGCAGATTCCCGATTTTCTGGGACTGAACGTCGGACAGCTCGGTGAGCATTTCGTCGAAAACCTGGGACGAATCATCGCCTCACTGCCCACGATCGATCCTCTCGAGTTCGGCATTGGGACATTGGCTCTGGTTGTCATGTTGCTATGGCCACGCTTGCATATCCCCATTCCCGCACCTCTTGTCGGGCTGGTCGTCGGCGCTATCGCGGCTTACGCGGCCAATCAGTGGTTCGGAAACGCAAGCGCACCGGCCGTCGAGACGATTGACTCTCGTTTTACCTGGGAGGCCAATGGCGAGACGGGAACGGGGATTCCCCCAATAGCGCCGTCCTTCACGGCTCCCTGGCTGCTACCAGGTCCCGATGGCGCTCCCTTGGAGCTGAATTTCGAGCTGATTCGAGCGCTGCTGGGGCCCGCCTTCGCCATCGCCATGCTAGGCGCCATCGAGTCACTGCTGTGCGCGGTGGTATCGGATGGGCTGACCAAGACCAAGCATGACCCCAACGCCGAGCTGGTTGGCCAAGGGCTGGGCAACATCGTGGCGCCACTCTTTGGTGGCATAACGGCCACGGCGGCTATTGCTCGGACGGCGACCAACATCCGCAGCGGCGGGCGCTCCCCCATCGCCGCGGTGGTGCACTCCGTCGTGGTGCTGTTGTCCGTCATCGCGCTCGCTGGATTGCTGGGCCTCGTTCCCATGGCCGCCCTGGCGGCACTACTGTTCATCATTGCCTGGAACATGAGCGAAGCGCGTCATTTCCTGCACACCTTGCGCTCGGCGCCTCCCGGCGACGTCGCCATCCTGGTCACCTGTTTCGGCCTGACCGTTCTGTTTGACATGGTCCTGGCCGTCGCAGTCGGCATGGGGCTGGCCGCAGCGCTCTTTATCCGACGCATGGCCTTGCTGACCACGACCGATCGCCTCGAGACCGACCAGCATCCTGTCGTCACCGGGCTGCCTCCGGAAATGGCGGTGTACGAAATCAGCGGTCCTTTGTTCTTCGGAGTGGCCGAGAAAGCCCTTACTTCCCTTCATCGGGTGGACCATCACGTCCAGACCATATTGATAGACATGCGCAAGGTTCCCAGCATGGATGGCACGGCCATCGTCGCCCTCCAGTCGCTTATCGATGAAATGCATCGCAAGGGAGTGGCACTGATCCTGGTAGGGTTACCCACACGCATCATCGTCAAGCTGCGCCGTGCAGGTATTCGAAAAGTCGCTGGAAGGCTGACCTACTGTAGCGACTTGCAATTCGCCAGAACCATCGCGCTACGTTGGTATCACGAGCGAAACGAAATGGATCGCAACACCGACTGAGGCATGACAATGAGTCAGACGATTGCAGTACTGAAGGGTGATGGTATAGGGCCCGAAATCATGGAGGCGACACTCAGCGTCCTGAATGCACTGGACTGTGGCCTGCAATATGAATTTCTGGATGCCGGGCTGACTGCGCAGGAAAAGCATGGACAGCCGATGCCCGCTGAAACGATCGCAGCGATTAGAAAACATCGCATAGCACTGAAAGGCCCCTTGACGACACCGATCGGTAGCGGAATATCGTCCCTGAATGTCCAGCTGCGCCGTGAATTCGATCTTTATGCCAATGTTCGCCCAGCGATCAGCTTCCCCGGTACTCGCTCGCGCTATGACAACATCGACCTGATCACGGTACGCGAGAATACCGAGGGTGCGTATCTCTCCGACGGGCAGAGCCTCTCCGATGATGGCGAGACGGCACTCTCCAGCATCCGAGTGACTCGCCGGGGATCGGAGCGCATCGTGCGCCATGCCTTCGAACTGGCACATCAGCGCAATCGAAAAAAAGTCACGGCCGTTCACAAGGCCAACATCATCAAGACCAGTTCCGGACTTTTCCTCGATGTCGCCCGTGAGGTAGCGAAAGAATATCCGGACATCGAGTTCCAGGAAATGATTGTCGATAACGCCTGTATGCAGCTAGTGATGAACCCTCACCAGTTCGACGTTATCGTCACGACCAATCTTTTTGGTGACATCCTCTCGGATCTCTGTGCCGGGCTGGTCGGTGGCCTGGGGCTAGCACCGGGCGCGAACATTGGCACAGACGCCGCTATTTTCGAGGCGGTGCATGGCTCGGCGCCGGATATCGCCGGGCAAAAGCTCGCCAATCCATGTGCGCTACTATTGGCCGCCGCGGATATGCTCGATCACTTAGGCATGGTGGATAAAGGAGCCCAGATTCGTCGAACGATCCGGACGGTGCTAGAAACGGCTCGAGATCGAGTGACGCCTGACATGGGCGGAACCGGGACTACCGATACCTTTGCCGAGGCTTTGGTCGCCCACCTGCATGACCGATAAGCCGCATGACCGCATGACTCTCCCGACCAATATAACGGCTTACTATTGGCGCAATAATCGCTTGGAAGCACGCCAGCCAGTTCGCTGCAGCAAGATGTGACCGGTATCAAAATAGCCTGTCTCGCATGCCGCGCAACGCGACTATCCTGTCAAGAGACATCCCAGGTGCTTGACGATCATGCAAGAACGAAAAACGAGACTGGAAACGCTGCGGCTGGAGTTGCTGGATCGCATTCGTTACTACGAGGCACACCAGCATCGCACGAGCGGTGCCTTGGACAAGGATCTCGATGACCAGGCGCTGGAGGTCCGAAACGATGAGGTGATCGCGCGGCTGGAAGAAGAGGCCAGGACCGAACTGGCCCAGGTGGAGCGCGCCCTGGCACGGCTCGATGCCGGCGTCGGCGATGACTGCGAGAAGTGTGGCGATCCGATTGCGCCCGAGCGACTTGAGGCCTTGCCCTACACGACGCGCTGCAAGGAATGCGCCGACCTGCCATAGCAATAAGCACGCGTTTTTCGATACATCGTGCATGAACGCCCCCTCGATCAGGCAACGAGGACTATTCTTGATAGTGTCATCCATGCAGCGTTGATCGAGTGAAACGATTCCGTGGAATTCAAAGACTACTACCAGACGTTGGGAGTCGACCGGGATGCGGCCATCCCCGACATCAAGAAGGCCTATCGCAAGCTGGCACGCAAGTACCATCCCGACATCAGCAAGGAGCCCGATGCCGCCCTGCGCATGCAGGAGATCAACGAGGCCAAGGCGGTGCTCACCGATCCTGAAAAGCGCGCCGCCTACGACCAGCTTGGCGAACGCTATCACGCCGGGCAGGACTTCCGGCCGCCACCGGATTGGGACGCGGGCTTCGAATTCTCGGGCGGCGGTTTCGAGGATATCGACCTGGGCGAGTTCAGTGACTTCTTCGCCAACCTGTTCGGCCGAGGAGGTTCGCGAACGCATCGCGGCCATCGCATGCAGGGCGGCGACCGCCACGCCAGAATCTATGTCGACCTGGAGGATGCCTACCGCGGCGCGATACGCACCGTGACGCTGCACGTGCCTCAAACCGATGCCCAGGGGCACGTCTCGGTGCGCGAACACAATCTCAAGGTACGTCTGCCCAAGGGCATCAAGGAAGGTCAGCACATTCGGCTGGCGGGCCAGGGACACCCCGGCATTGGCGGTGGCGAGCCCGGCAATCTATACCTCGAAGTGCACTTCACGCCGGACCCGGACTATCGCGTGGAAGGTAGGGATGTCTTCGCGACGCTGCGGGTGGCCCCCTGGGAAGCGGCCCTAGGCGCCGCCATCGACGTACCTACGCCCTCGGGGCAGGTCCACCTGAAGATCCCCAAGGGCTCGCAGAGTGGGCGCAAACTGCGCTTGAGGGGACGCGGCCTCCCTGGCGACGAGCCAGGCGATCTCTATTTCGTGCTGGAGGTCGTGCTGCCGCCAGCCCACACCGACAAGGCTCGCCGCCTCTACGAAAGCATGGCGCGAGACATGCCGTTCAACCCACGCCAGACGAGACCAACTAATGGCTGAATACAATGCAATCGAGGCCGAGGTGCTCGACGACGCCCGCCTGACGCTGGAAGAGTTCGCACGCGCCTGCGCCGTCGAACGGCAATGGGTCGTGGAACGCGTCGAAAGCGGCATGCTCGGCGACGGCACGCGCTACATATCTCAATGGCGATGTACCAGCCACGACCTGACCCGTGCCCGCCGCCTGCGCCAGATGGAATTCGACTTCGACGCCGACCCAGAACTCGCCGCCCTAGTGGCCGACCTGTTCGAGGAAGTGGACCACCTGAGAAGACGCCTCCGTGCGGCCGGCTTGCAGCTCGAATGACTCGCAGCGACGCGCCATGCCGCATGACGGCGCCAGCCAGGCACACGGCAGACACCGGCATTCAGCTTGACCACTGAGGCAAACAATCAAGCGACCATGATATTGATAGCCCGCCAGAAACTCTAAAAAATAATAAATTAAAACTTAACATTAACCTGAATGTATAGAGAGATGCGCTCCATCGAGATCATCAAACAACACCGCAAGGAAAAAGAAAAATCTCCTATACTCAATACTCTTCCTTTAGGGGATAAGGCGATGACAACGTCGAAACGACCGGAAACGCCTTTAACATCTGACAGCACCGATAGTCTTTACTTGTGGTGGTACCAACCTTGGGGCGAGGCCATCGGCTCGGCAGTCAAGATACAGGGGGTATGGCTGGAAACATGCAACGATGTCGCCCGTCACGAACTCGAGTTCTTCTCGACCATGGCGACTTCCTGCAACAAGCTCACAAATTGCATGCTGGGCCTCGGCGGGCAGCTGACCCTGGCGTCGATGGCGTCCTGCTATCATGAAATCGGCAGCGACATGGCGGAAGCCACCTCAAAACGCGCACGCATGGTCTCGGAACTCAGTGACGAATTCATAGAGCGCATCTGGCGAGAGATCTGAGCACTTGGCAGTCCCGGCGCTTGTGGCTAGCCGAGCGTTCAGAGCCGGCACCACTCCCGCATTTCGTTCCAGCACTTGTTGCGAGATTTCCCCAGAGACACAGGATGTGTCGACGGGGAGCCTTAAGGGCTGATAAAACGTGAAGGGCTAAACAAGGATTAAGGACTGGACGTCGGTATACCGGCCAGAGCCTGTCCTGACACGCATCAGCCAACGATAAAAGTGATAAATCGAATGGATGCTCTCATATCGCTCGCTCCACCCATCGCCGCCGTTGTGCTGGCTTTATTGACCCGCCGAGTCAATATCTCGCTCTTCCTGAGTATTTTACTAGGCGCCTGGATCGTCGCAGGCAACCCGATTGCCGCCGTTGGCCAGACGTTCGACTGGTTCGCGAAGGTGATGACCGATGAATGGAATGCGCGCTTTCTCGTACTTGTCTCCTTGCTCGGCGCCGGCGCTGCCTTCATGCATACCACCGGTGGCTCTCAGGCCTTGGCCAAGTGGCTTTCCGGCAAGGTTTCCTCCTCGCGAGGTTCCCTACTGCTCACCTGGCTGCTCGGTGTCGTGATCTTTTTCAACGACTACGTCAATTCCGTCATCGTGGGGAACGCCTCGCGAGACCTGACGGCCAGGCACAACGTCTCGCGGGAAAAGCTAGCCTGGACCATCGATGCAACGTCCGCGCCGATGGCGACTCTAGGCCCCGTCTCCGACTGGATCGGTTATCAGGTCTCGCTCATCGCCGGCGCGTTCGCCGTGCTCAGCTTGACCGGCGAACAACCCTACTGGGCCTTTCTACAATCGATACCCTGGAATTTTTATGCCCTGCTGTGCCTCGCCTCGGTGCCCATGATCCTCCTCATGGGCGACTTCGGCCCCATGCAACGCGCCGAGCGTCGCGCGCAAGAAACCGGTGAACTCGTCGCCCCCGGCGACAACCCGTTATCCAGCGTCGAAGAAGACTTGGGAGAGGTCCCTGAAGGCAGAGGACGCGTCTGGAATTTCTTGATTCCGCTTGTGGTACTCATTGGCGTCGCGTGTTGGGCGCTCTGGTACACGGGCGGCGGCAGCGAAGGCAAGCCGCTGATGGAGGCCCTCGCGGATACCGATGTCAGTGTCTCGCTCAGTTGGGCCGCGTTCGCGATGGTCGTCGTCGGGATCGTCATGGCGCTGCTTCAGCGTCAATCGCTGGAAGCCTGCGAGAACACCTTGCTGGCGGGCTTCAAGACCATGCTGCCGGCGCTGGTCATCATGGTGCTGGCCTGGTCGATCGGCACCGTCACCGGTGCGCTCGAAACCGGCGATCACGTCATTGCAGCGACGGAGAGCTGGCTATCGCCGACGCTCTTGCCGATCCTCATTTTCGCCATTGCCATGGTGATATCTTTCTCGACCGGCAGTTCCTGGGGCGCCATGGCGATCCTGACGCCGATCGGGGTCCCCTTGGCATACAACATCGGCGACATGACGCTCGTGAGCATGGCGATCGGCGCCATCTTCTCCGGCTCGATTTTCGGCGATCACTGCTCGCCCATCTCGGACACGACAGTCATGGCCTCGATCTTCTCCGGCTCCGACCACGTCGCACACGTCAAAACCCAAATCCCCTATGCGCTCGTTCCGGCTTCAGTGAGCGCCCTGCTCTACCTCGGGACGATCGTCATCGCATCCCCCTATATCTTGCTGGCTATCGGGTTGGCCCTGCAGGCCGTGATCATCAGGCTCTTGGCCTCGAGACGCGCCTAGCGCGAACAGGCCGCCAAAGGGCGGCCTGTTCGAATCTGGGACGCTGCGATTGAGTACTCACTACTGGCTTGCGGGCGATGTGCTCGACCATAGTGCGAATTGCACGTAGGCCGGACACCGTCGCCAGGCAGGCATGACGTCGATATCAAGAGCCTGATAGACTCGATTGTATCATTGCGTGACAAAGGTCATTGCGTGATGCTTTGGCCGACGCCCTTTGCGTCGCGCTATAAGGTATGGCGACGACTCAATGTCGCACTATCGATCCGTGAAAAGCGTTGCCGGTCAAGGCAGGCGAGGCGCACTTCCCGCCCGCTGATGTCCGCGCGCACACAACCACAACAAAACGCTTACGAGGCATTCTTCCTTGATTCGAATCGACAACGTCTCCAAGGCGTTCGGCGGCTTGCAGGCGGTACGGGGCGTTTCCTTCGAGGTAGCGCAGGGCAGCATCACCGGCTTGATCGGGCCCAACGGGGCCGGAAAGAGCTCGCTGTTCAATATCGTCGCCGGACTCTTCCCCCCTTCCAGCGGCCGCGTGCTGCTCGACGGCCACGACATCACCGGCCTGCCGCCCCACAAACTCTTCCACCGTGGCCTGGTGCGCACCTTCCAGATTCCGCATGAATTCTCGCGCATGACGGTGCGCGAGAACCTGATGGTGGTGCCGCCGGGGCAAAGCGGTGAGAACCTGTTCAAGACCTGGCTGCGTTGGGGCAAGGTCAAGCAGCAGGACAGCGAAGTGCTGGACCGCGTCGACGACGTGCTCAAGTTTCTGGAGATCACTCACGTCGCTGACGAACTGGCCGGCAATCTCTCGGGTGGGCAAAAGAAGCTGCTCGATCTGGGCCGCACGATGATGACCGATGCGAAGATGGTACTGCTCGATGAACCCGGCGCCGGCGTCAACCGCACCCTGCTCGGCAAAATCCGCGAAGCGATCCTGCGGCTCAACCGCGAACGCGGCTACACCTTCTGCGTCATCGAACACGACATGGATCTGATCTCGGCACTCTGCGAACCGGTCCATGTGATGGCCGACGGCGAGCTCATCGCCTCCGGCTCGATGGAGACGCTGCGCCAGAACGACGAGGTCCGCGAGGCCTATCTGGGCGGTGGCGCCAGTGGCCGGATGGGCGAAACGGGCCGCCAGCCCTCAACGGATGAAGGGGCCCCCTCATGAGTAGCCTGCTCGAAGCCAAGGGCCTCTACGGCGGCTATGGCGGCGCCGACATCCTTCAAGGCACCAACCTGCGCGTGGAAAGTGATGAGATCGTGGTCATCGTCGGTCCCAACGGCGCCGGCAAGTCCACTGCCATGAAGGCGGTGTTCGGCCTGCTGCGCATCCGTGAGGGCGAAGTCCGCTACCGCGGCGAGGCGATCACCAATGCCAAGCCCGAACAGATGGTCCGCCGCGGCATCGCCTATGTGCCTCAGGAGAAGAACGTCTTTCCATCGTTGACGGTACGCGAGAATCTCGAGATGGGGGCCTACCTGATGAAGGGCGACCTATCCCAGCGTCTCGACAAGGTCTACACGCTGTTTCCCAAGCTTGCCGATCGTCGCCGCCAGCAGGCCGGACTAATGTCCGGCGGCGAGCGCCAGATGGTCGCCATGGGCCGTGCGCTGATGATCGACCCGCAGTTGTTGATGCTCGACGAACCCACCGCCGGCCTCTCGCCGCTACTGATCGACGAAACCTTCGAGCGCATTCAGGAAATAAATGCCCAGGGCATCGGCGTGCTTATGGTCGAGCAGAACGCCAAGCAGGCACTGGCCATCGCCAACCGGGGCTACGTGCTTGCCACCGGCAGCAACCGCTACGAAGACACCGGTCCCAATCTGTTGGCCAACCCGGAAGTCGCCGAAATGTTCCTGGGAGGCTGAACCATGACCGATATCCTGCAACTTCTCATCTATGGCCTGGTATTGGGCAGCGTCCTGACCATGGGCGCGATCGGCGTGTCGATGATCTTCGGCATCCTGCGCTTCGCGCACTTCGCGCATGGCGACTTCATGACCCTGGGCGCCTACCTCGGCCTCTCCTTCATCTCGGCCTTCGGCCTGAGTTCGTGGTGGGCGCTGCCCGCGGCGATGGTCGGCATGGCGGTGATCGCGGTATTCATCGACCAGGTACTCTACCGACGCATCCGGCGTACCCAGCCGGTGATTCTGCTGATCGCCTCGTTCGGCATGGCGTTGATCCTGCGCAGCCTGGTGCAACTGATCTGGGGGTCCGACAACCAGACCTACACCTCGGGCATCCAGTTTCCGTGGCAACTCGACTGGCTGGGCGGCATGCGGCTCAAGCCCGATCATCTATGGATCATGCTGATCTCGCTGGGCCTGGTCGCCGGCGTGCATCTGTTCCTGACGCGCACCCGGCTGGGCAAGGCGATGCGCGCGATGTCCGACAACATGGACCTGGCGCTGGTCTCGGGGATTCCCGCCGAGCGCGTGATCATGGTCACCTGGGTGATCGGCGGGGCGCTGGCAGGCGCGGCCGGCGTGTTCCTGGGCATCGACACGCGCCTGCATCCGGTGATGGGTTGGACCACTCTGCTGCCGGTGTTCGCGGCAGCGATTCTCGGCGGCATCGGCCGGCCCTACGGCGCCATCGCCGGCGGCATGATCATCGGCGTGTCGATGGAGATGTCGACGCTGCTGATTCCCGCCGCCTACAAGCCCGCCGTGGCCTTCGCGATCATGGTCGGCATGCTCATCCTGCGTCCGCAGGGCATCTTCAAGGGGACTGTGTGATGGAACTTTCCGGCATCGCCTCGTACCTGATCTCGTTTCTGACCTTTGCCGGCGTCTACGCCGTCCTCGCGCTGGGCCTCAACATGCAGTGGGGCTTCACCGGTCAGTTCAACATCGGCATCGCTGGCTTCTTCGCGGTCGGCGCCTATACCAGTGCGATCCTCACCACACCGTCTAGCCCTGCCTACCTAGGCGGCTTCGGCATGCCGTTTCTGATCGGCCTGGCCGGCGCGGTCATCGCCTCGACGCTGCTCGGGCTGGTCGTCGGCCTGATCACCGCGCGGCTGCGCACCGACTACCTGGCCATCGCCTCGATCGGCATCGCCGAGATGGTCCGCCTGTTCGTCAAGAACGAGGATTGGTTGACCAACGGCGTACGCGGCATCGCCGGCATCGAGCGGCCGTTCGCTGACACCGTGCTGGATAGCCCGCTCACCTACCTGGTGATCGTGGCACTGTTCGTTGTCGGGGTATATTTCCTGGTCGAGCGCGCCTACGCCTCGCCCTGGGGCCGCGTGCTGCGCGCCATTCGCGAGAATGAGCCGGCCACCGCGGCGGCCGGCAAGTCGATCGCCGGCTTCCGACTGCAGGCATTCGTGCTGGGCTCGGCGATCATGGGCCTAGGTGGCGGGCTCTATGCCCACTTCTTCGGCTTTCTCAGCCCCGAGGCGTTCATGCCGCTATACGGCACCTTCCTGGTCTGGGTGATGCTGATCGCCGGCGGCAGCGGCAACAATCGTGGCGCGATTCTCGGCGCCGTCCTGGTATGGGGCGTGTGGTCGGGTACCGAATTGCTCACCGGGCTGCTGCCCACCGAGTACGCCACCCAAGGCGCGGCGATGCGCGTGTTGCTGATCGGGGTACTGCTGCAGGTAATCCTGGTCACTCGGCCCGAGGGGGTACTCCCCGAGAAACCGCCCAAGCTGATCGCCAGAAAGCGCTGAGCATCTGCTTCAGCGGCCTCGCCCGATACTTCTCCTGTCATGACAGTCACGACAACGCCCGGCCTGAGCCGGGCGTTGCGTGAATGGCGATAGAGCCGAAACGTTCGTCGCGACGGCCAGATGGTTCCCGACCGCCTGACGAGCGATTACATCTTGGGTTCGAAGATCCGCTCGGTCACCACTTCGCCATCCTTGAAGGTCCACTCGCCGAAGGTTCCCGGCACGTCACCGTTATCGTCGAAGTTGACCGAACCGGATGCGCCTTCGTAATCGATTTCCTTGCCTTCCTCGAGCAGCTTGGCGGCTTTCTCGAACTCACCCGGACCGACCTGCTCGCCCGGCGGATTGGCCACCGCGCGCAGTTGGTCGCGAATCGCCACGCTGTCGGTGGAACCCGCCGCCTGAGCCGCCAGCGACAACAGATAGAAGGCGTCGTAAGCGGTATCCAGATAAGGTTTGGGCGGCAGCGAGTCGTATTCGCTCTCATAGGCGCTGCTGAAATGCTGGGCGCCCGGCGAGTCGGCACGCGCCTGCGGCACGGTGCCTACCGAGCCCTCGAGGTATTGAGCGCCCAGGTTATCGACCAGCTCGGGCGCCTTCATGCCATCGGTGAACACGAAGTTCCTGAAGAAACCGCCTTCCAGCGCCTGACGCAGGATGGTTTGTCCATTCTCCGGATAGCCGACCAGGACCAGCGCCTCTGCATCGTCGCTGGCCGCCTGCTGCAGTTCACCGCGATAGGCCGCCTGGCCCTGCTCGTAGGCTACCGTGGCGGAAACCGCTCCCCCCGCCTTTTCGAAAGCCTGGGTGAAGGCCTCGGCCAGTCCTTTGCCGTAGTCGTTGTTGATATAGATGATGCTGACATTTTCATAGCCCTTCTCCTGAGTCACCTCGGAGAGCGCTACGCCCTGAAAGGCATCCGACGGCACGGTCCGGAACAGGAAGTCGTCGTCATCCAGCGAGGTGATCACCGGCGAAGTCGAGGCGCTGCTGATCTGCGGTATCTGCCCGGCCTTGGAAACGCTCTGCGCCACGGGAATGGTCACCCCACTGGAGAGTGCGCCCATGATCGCGCTGACGCCTTCGATATTGACCAGCTTCTGAGCCGCAGCGACACCGGGCTGCGGTGAAGTCTGGGTGTCGCCACTGCTGATCGCGACGTCTTCACCGAGTACGCCGCCGGCGGCATTGATCTCCTTGGCCGCGAGTTGCGCCGCCTTGAGCGCGGGTTCGCCATAGCTTTGCAGGTCGCCGGTCAGCGGCACCAGCACACCGATCTTGAGCGGCTCGGCCATGGCAGAAAGACTGGTGGCCAGGGCCACCGCGGAAATAGCACCGATAAGCGGTTTCTTGACGGTCATTGCAGAAGACTCCTTGTGCAGACCTTAATTGTTGATTGATCGGCGGGTATGACCCTTCATTTTGCTATCAACCCGACGTCCAGCATAAGCGGATCGCTGACATTAGACAAAGATAGCGGCCTCGATATGAGGCCACTTCTGCTGGATCATGCGGCTTGCGGATGGCGATGCCCGGCGCACTGCTCCACTTCGAATGTGACATGCACCAGTTGGGGCAGTCGCTGTCGTACCCTATCCCGGTAGTCATGCGGTGTTGCAGGCGCATCGGAGACGATCGCAATAATGCCGGCATAGATGCCCGGCCCGATCGACCAGACATGAAGATCGCTGATCCGGTCACTCGAGCCAATTTCAATGACATCTCGGATTTTCTCATCGAGCTCATGCACTTGGCGGTCCAGCAATACCTGGCTGGTATCGCGAAGCAATCCCCAGGACCAGCGGGTTATCAGGATGGCCCCCACGATGCCCATGACCGGATCCATCCACTGCAACCCAAGGTACTTCGCTGCCAGCAAGGCGAAGATTGCCAGCAGGGATGTCAAGGCGTCCGCTAGCACGTGGAAATAGGCGGAGCGTCGGTTATGGTCATGCTCATGATGGTGATTCTGCCCACCGTGACCGGCTTCATGGTCATGCCCGTGCGCCCCCAGAATCCAGGCAGAAATGCCATTCACCACCAGCCCGACGCCCGCCACCAGAATGGCTTTATCGAACACGATGGCGACCGGGTTGAAGAAGCGGTTGATGCTTTCAATGCCCATGAAAACCGCAAAGCCCACCAATAATACCGCTCCGGTGAACCCGCCCAGCGCATTGATCTTGCCGGTACCGAAGCTAAAGCGATGATCGCCAGCGTGGCGGCGAGCATACGCATAGGCGAATGCTGCGATGCCCAGGGCCGTGGCATGAGAGCCCATGTGAAGACCATCGGCTAACAAGGCCATCGAGCCATATACCATGCCGGCGAATATCTCGATGAACATCGTGACCAGCGTCAGCAGAACGACGATCAACGTACGGCGCTCTCCCGAGCGGACGCAGTCCTGGTCGAAGACATGGTCGTGCCTCCAGGCGCTGATATCTTGCGTATGCATGGATTCTCCCCGCAGCCATCAGGCAATGACATGTTGCCAACAGGATAGCCAAGAACCGGATATCCGGAATGCCGCAAGGCATGAACGTTGGTGACCAAGTATCGACGCCACACCCTGGCTGATCACGGAAGTGGAAGATTCACTCGATGACAACGGCTTTGGTACGAGGGTGCAGTAGGTGCGAGGTGGGGAAAAAGCGACGAGCGGATAGGCAGGGGCTAGATTTAAAATCGGCAGGGCAATGCCCCGCCGAGTGAGCTACTTTTCGCGTACAGCGCCAGAATCACGCCGCGCTGACAGTATGCACTTCAAGATTAACCTTCAGCGTCTTACGGATCGCACCGATGATCGCAGACAGATTGTCCATGCCGGGATTGCCCGACGGTGACAGCATGCGGTGGAGGCTCTTGCTGGGCTTGCCAATCTCGTTGGCCAGTGCCTCGAACCCCACGGTTGCATTGACCAGGTCGCGGAGCATCGCGCGCGCGGTATCGGGCTCGCCATTGAGAAACAGCGTGACGGCCTCATCCAACATGGCTTTCGCAAACGTTGGATCGCGTTCGACGCGCGCGGCAATCGTCGCCTTGAAATCACGGGTCAGTGCCATTTCACTTCCCTCCCTGCTTCGCCTGGCGCTTGCGCCGCTTGTATTCGTCGCGTAGCGCCTTGGCATTGTCGATATCGGCCTGCTGGCGTTTTTTCGTACCGCCTCCGAACAGAACGATCAGTTGCTCGCCATCACGAGTCAGATAGATGCGATATCCCGGCCCCCAGTCGATTCGATATTCACCGATCCCCTCGAACCACTTGATGTTCGATGTGTTGCCCATCGACATACGGTACTCGGCGGTGGCCACCTTCGCCGCGGCCTGAGCATCGAGCCCTTCAAACCACTCCTGGTAAGGGCTGGCCCCGTCATCACGTAGAAATTCTCGGAGTTCGATCTTCATGGAAGAATGGTAACTTATAAGTTACTAATCGGCAAGCAGATAACCAGATGCAGAGCGAAGGCCTGATAAACGATGGGCAAATGCTGCGATGCCCAAAGCCGTGGCATGAGGGCCCATGTGAAGGCCATCGGCTAACAAGACCATCGAGCCATTATAGCGAAAACATCGATGAGGAAATCTGCATCCAAAGATGCGAATATGAAGCATTATTGTTAATACGGACTTGCGCCATGTTGCGTGACTCACCCAGCCACTACGGCAGCATCACACGATGCCTGCACTGGCTCATCGCGATTCTGGTCATCCTTCAACTGACCAGCTCGTTTTTCAATATTCTGTGGGAGGGGAACGTCTACAGTCAGGCTATCGTGCAGTGGCACACGACCATCGGCGTCGGCATTCTCGCCTTGATGGCCATACGCACGCTGTGGGCCATCTCGCAGCTCAGGCACCGGCCGGAGCACCGTGGCGCACTTCAAAAGGCGGCGATATGGGGTCACGCGCTGATGTATCTGGTGCTGTTGCTGATGCCGCTCTCGGGCATGGCATTCACTTGGGGGCTTGGCTACGGCGTCTATGTCTTCGGCACGGCGTATTGGACCGACGCCGATGTGCCCTGGGCCGCCGCGTTCGGCCAACTCCATGCACCACTTTCCTGGTTCCTCTCCGCGTTGGTGACCGGGCATATCCTCATGGCCGGCTACCACCGGTTGATTCGGCGTGACGACACGCTACACCGGATGCTTGGACGTTAGGCGTTCACGGTATCGTACCGTCTCTATTCTCCCTTGATGGCCCACTTCTCTGCCGCTGCTCGATCAGCGGCCGGGCTTGGTCGCCTGAATAGAACAGCATGGGAGTAGACAGGACGAGGCCCTCATTTGACTTTGGTCTTTTGGTAAATTCAGGAAACTTCGCGTAATGTAAGTTTACCTATACGCCAAAAACTAAACACAGGGGGCATCATGGACTTGAGCGAGAAGCTTTATGGCATCGCACGTCGTGGTGAAGAACAGGTAGAACACATCAAGAACGAGGAAGCGACCAAGACGGCGTTAGTGCTCCCCTTCATCAACTCGCTTGGATACGATCCCTTCGATACCCGAGAGGTAGTGCCAGAATTCACGGCGGATGTAGGCACCAAGAAGGGTGAAAAGGTCGATTACGCCATTCGTGCAGATGGCAACATTTCGATCCTCATGGAATGCAAACCCTTGGGCACCAATCTCGCCAACGTCCAGTACAACCAACTCTACCGTTACTTTTCTTGCACGGATGCAAAATTCGCCATTTTGACGAACGGCTTTGAATACCGCTTCTATTCTGATCTGGACTCCGAGAACAAGCTAGACACGCGCCCCTTCTTCACTTTCAATCTGGAAGACTTTAACGAACAAGATATCGACGAGCTTCAGAAATTCACCAAGCCCAACTTTGATGTTGATGCCATTCTCAGTACGGCCAACCGGCTCAAGTACACCAACCTTGCCAAACAGGCCATTGGCGAAGTCTTTCGAGACATACCAGAAGAATTCGTCAAGTTCGTAGTAGGCAAGATCTACGAGGGTCGCCAGACACGGCAAGTCGTCGAAGAATTCACGCCAATCATCAGGGAAGCAGGCAAGCTCTATATCAAAGAGCAAGTCGCCCAGCGACTACGTGGTGCTCTAGCCAGCAACGATATTGATGCGCCCCACCCTACCTCGACTCCCGAAAGTGCATCGCAAGAGCCCGAGCCTGATGATGATGGCATCATCACTACCCAGGAAGAGATCGACGCCTATAACATCGTTCGATCACTGCTCGCAGAACAGGTCGATGTCAGCCGTATAGCCATGCGCGATGCGAAGTCCTACTGCGCAGTAATCCTCGATGACAACAACCGCAAGCCCATCTACCGCTTCCACTTCAACGCGAAGTCAGTCAAACGGGTAGGCTTCTTCACCGACAAACAAGAAAGCCGCATCGAGATAGACTCCGTCAGCGACCTCTTTCAGCACAAAGATCAACTGAAAACGACTGTGAGCGAATATCTCGAATAACAGGCCCATAGCCCTGAATGGTGGACTTCCCCCGGTTTAGTAGACACGCATCGATAACTCCCACGGAGGAGAAAACCGATGCCCGCAATCATCACGGGGAAGAAAACGCAACGTTACAGCACTGAGTTCAAGGTGAAGGCGGTCGAGTGGAGCCATCAGGCTCACCGAAGCGTCCAAGGGGTCGCGGAAGCGCTGGATATTCACCCGTTCATGCTGTCACGCTGGCGAAAGGAGTACCGAGAGGGAAAATTTGCCATGAAACGGGTCAAGAAAGCGCCTGCCGAGGCCAAGGAAAAGGTCAGGGAGCAGGATGAACTCACCCGCCTCAAACGCCGGATTGCGGAGCTTGAGGAGGAAAACGATGTCCTAAAAAAGTTTCAACGTTTTCAGGCCGAGGAACGACGGAAGCGTTCCGGTTCGTCTGGAAACACCGGCAACGATACAGCGTAAAGTCGCTTTGCCAGCACCTGAGCATTTCACGCTCCGGCTACTACGCCTGGGTCAACCGAAAGCCAAGCAAACGAATGTCCGAGCAGGCTGTGCTGTTGTCCCAGATCCGCAAGATCTACGATGACAGCGGGGGACGATATGGCAGTCCACGGGTTTATCAAGCGTTGCGCCGTGAGGGCGTCACGGTAGGTGAAAACCGGGTTGCGAAGGTGATGCAGCAATGGGGAATGAGGGCGCGTGTTTCCCGTGTCTACCGGCGCTTGGCGAGGCGCCGTCATGAGCTGAAAGCGCTGCCCAATCACCGTTTGGAAGCCTCCGCACCGGACGCTGTCGATCAGCAGTGGAGCAGCGACGTCACCTACATCAAGCTGGGTTCGAAATACGTCTTCCTGGCGGTGGTGCTGGATCTGTTCTCGCGTCGAGTGCTGAGCTGGCGATTGGGTGAGAGACTGAGTGCGGATTTCTCCAGAGCGACCCTGCGAGAGGCTTTCGAATTGCGGCGTCCCGCTGCTGGATTATTGCTTCACACGGATCGAGGTATCGAATACCGGGCCCAAAAGACGCAACGATTGCTAAAACAGCATCGGGTACGTCACAGCATGAACCGCCCGGGCCAATGCACGGACAACGCCGAGGTTGAGTCCTTCTTCAAGACGTTGAAGGGAGAATTGCTGCACGCCACCAGTTTCGTGACGATGCGGCAATTACGGAAACATATAAATCGCTATATTGAAGGCTTTTATAACACCCAACGGCTCCACAGCAGCCTTGGTTACAGGACGCCGCTGGAATTTGAGGATTTGCACTGATGGCGCGTGTCCACTTTTTTGGGGGAAGTCCAATGGTCTCGGGTCAGTGAAGCCTCGTCTCGCCAACATCGTCATGCGCGCACCAATCATCTTGCGGTTCTCGCCCAGTACGCACGCCAGCCGACGATAGCCGTAGCTGGGGAAACGTCCCAGCGCCAGCTTCACCCGGGCCGTCAGTTCCGTATTAACGACACGAGACCGCGCTTTTGGCCGGTAATACAAACTGCGCCGAGGGGATCCCAACCAGCGGCAAAATTTGGCAAGTGATACCACGCGGCCTTCCCAAGCCATTCCCGCCTGCAGCGACCTTACGAATTCTCGTCCTCGTAAAGCAGGTGACGCCACCTCTTTAGTACGTAGATCTGCAAGTGGACCCGCCCAGCACCTCTTTGTTTTCCCGCCAGGCGAACTCGTATTGCTCGCGGATATCCTTGGGACGGGCCTTAAACCCGTTCTCCATGTTGCGCTGGGCTTCATCGATCCAGCCTTCGACCTAGGAGACAGTGAGGTCATGCTGCCGGGCGACCTCAGCGACCGTGGTCTTGCCCTTGAAGATGTCCATGACCGCGGACGCTTTGCGCTTTGCGGTCCATCGCTTGATGGGAGTGTCGTCGTTCATTCTGTCCTCCTGATGACTGCACTATAGCCTGTGCAGTTCTGAAGGGGGTCACTTCAACGTCTCCCCTCAGGTGGCCTGGCTGCTGACCGAGACTTCCCTGGTCGAAGCACAGACCCTCACGCCCCTGCCCGATAGCGACTGGAGGTGAATGTTCCGGACGATCAGCAGACTCTTTGGTGGCTGATGGGGCTCGGCGCTAACGTGGACGTACTGGCTCCAACCGTCTGGCGGCAGGGGATTCTGTCCACAGCCAAGACCATCGTCGCTCGCTCGACGGCCGAAGCATGACGAAACTCGTGGTGACACCGACTCGACCCGACCTGTGTCGTCAGTTGTGCCCAGTAACAGTGGGCGACGACGAAAGGATCAGTGTAGGGGGCGAAGCGGGCACATATCCAATCAGCACCTTCCTGGTCCCAGCAACAATATCTGCAAATTTAGCATAATTATAAATCAATCAATACTAATAAAATACCTGATGCCAGTCGAAAGTTCCTAGTCAGGTCATTGAGCATAGCACTGCTCTATTTTCCCTTCGTTAACCCTGACGAAAATCTCTACTGGACTTTCATTCTCAATAAGGCACGCCTCATTGCTACTTATACCAAACCTGGCTTTATTCAAAAAGTCATGTAAAAACTCTTCCTCCCACTCTAGAAGAGAAATCCTATTGGCAAATTGCTCAGACTTTGTTTCAAATATGGAAGACGTGGAATCTATTGCAGGTCGAATGGAAGCCAAGAAGGCACTTACATCTTCATTAAAAAACTTGTCTGCTATATTTTTTAGATGGGCATACCTGGCTTTTGCTAATTCGCTCTCACCAGGGAAGTAAGCCAGCAACCTACAAGCAAGAATTCGTGAAGAAAAACAGAGCCACCACTGTTGCAAAACATCAGACATTTCTGCTTGTCGTTTCAGTATCCCCTGCCTGACACTTTTTCCGAAAAAATCAAACTTTTTGGGAGAAAATATTTTATCGTCCGAAAAGTCTTGGACATCTTGAGTTAGATGGTGCTGCACCTGTGCAAGGTTGCTTTCAAACTCTTCTAGCTGTTGGCGAACATGTGGTGAAGCTTTGCCGCCAATCACCACTGGCGAGACTTGTTGGAGGTATTCAACAGTGCCTGTTATTTTCGACCTTCTTTCATTCTCCTGAAATGCCTTAATCTTTTCAATACCATCTTTTATTTCTATCAGCTTTTCATTTATGTCAGCAAGATGTTTTTGTGCAACCACTGCAGATGCAATATTAAACACTGCATTGGCACCAATTAACTGAGATAGGCCATCCGCCTCATATAGCCTAGCATGTTCAGTGAATTGATTTTTTGAATCTCGTACAAAGGCTCTCAACCCATCCCCGTCTGCAGCTGAGCTCAGGGGGCCGTTGACAACCACTTTCATTATCTTCTCACTGCTTTCCTTCCCTTTAATTAACACCCCAGGAATTGCCTGAAACAATGGTGACAGCCTATCTACCCCAGATTCCTCGATATTGATTTTGTGTTTTTTATTAAAACTGTGGTCATTTTCTAATGCATAAAACTTTATCAATGGTGCTTCGCTGGTAGCACCTAACGCTACCACTGGAGCCTTTTCACCCTCATAACTGGGCTGTCGCATAATCACCTCCTCTTAAGTTAGCAAATATATACTTAAGTATTATTCTGAATTGACTTCTGCCGTATATATGCAATTTGCACGGCGCATGGCGTGGTTACTCGATAAGCCTGCCGAGAAAGCCCATATGCACCCGCGGCGGCAGTTAAGAACCCCCCAGCCACCCCTCCAGCAATCCCAAGTGGTATTCTAGACAGCAAAGTCTTTACGCCAAGGCCAAGGCTAGGTGCTCTTCCAAGTATAGATGCAAAACCGCCAGAAAGAATTTTAGCCATGGTAAGAGAAGACAGGTTCTCATTCGCAATCTTTTCTTTTATATGCGACACCCCCAACCCATCTCTTACAACACTAAAACCAAACTGCCGAGCAAGGGATTCTTTTTCTTCGTCCGTCATGTTCTCCCATGCTTTTTCAGCAACCTTATTTAAAAGCTTAATTTCTATATCTTCAACGCTATCAGTATCTGAACGTACACACCCCAAGCTTTCAGTCACATCTTTCAATATTTCTGCGTAAGGGACGCCGTTTCTTCTAAAGGTATTAGCAAAGCTATTCCCGCCAAAACATTGAATCTCACGAATAAGCAATCTAATAATAGCTTCTGAATATTTCCTTTTCTCCTGAGCATTACATAGCTGTATTCGAACCGATTTCGGAAGAGAAATGCGTCCTTTTCCATTATCGGTCAAATGATCGATCAACAGTGATATATCCTCTTTGTCTGCATTCATCAGCAGCTCAAGAAGATCCTCGTCCCCTCTTATGTCAAGAGTATTTTCCATCATGCATCCTTGTCACCCGAAGTGTAATAATGAAAAAATTAATATCCATATCGGCAGAGATATATAATTATTTAATAGTTTTTATATATCGAGACATCCGAACAAGACATTGCGAGAGAAACCAACTTCACCCCCCCGAAAATTCTTTTGCATATGCAGCCAACCTCTTTGCCACATCATGACTAGTCCGACTGTCTTTTTTCATATCTCCTAGCTGCCTGAATATGACATCTCGAGCTGCACTTAACAGCAGAGGATCCGCATCGACTGTTAGCCCATCATTCTTTTGTAACACTGGCCACAAAAGCTTGTCCTTCAACACCAGCATTCCACTACGATCCGTCGCATCAAATTTCAGATGCACTCGTTGTCCATGTCGGTTGTTGACATCAGATCGGAACTGATCAATCTCAGCAATCTGGTTATTAGCTGTATCGGGGTTGGGTTTTAGCTTCAGCTCAGCGAGGCTGGCGGATACCGTATCCAGCATGACTCTCTGCTGACGCCCTATCCGGTCATCTTGTCGTTTCGCTAACGGGAGGAAGCGCTCTACTAGCTCAATCTCGGGTTCTTCACCAATTTCAATGCCAAAGGCTTCCTCGAAGGTTTCCAGGTCATGGTCAGCTACGCGCACTGATGCCAGTGGTTTGCGCGACTGCCATGCGGCTTGCACAGATTCCAGTGGTTGCAGCATGTAATCCAGCAGCTTCTCAAAGACAGGGTCGCCAAAGGTCGCAAAGTGCAGCCTGCGATAATCAGATTCCCCAAGGCCATGCTCATAGAGCCACCGGGAGGTCGTCAGCAATACTTCCTTAGGTAACCCGGGGACGTCGACCACCCGGTAAGCATCCCCATGCTTGAAGCTTTCGATGCCGCCTCCCAGAGCCCTGAGATACTGACTCTCGCTAATGGCCCGCCAGATATCCTCCAGAGTCGCCGGCATCGGCTCTGCACGACGCTGGGCCTCGAGATGCTCATAGGCCGCCTTCTGCTCTTCCGCCTTGAACTCCGTGAGCTGTTGTCGCTCCTTGATGCGCTCGGCATGCCGCTGGGCTCGGCGAATCAGCTCCTCTTCATCAATCTTGTCCTCTTCACCTTCTGCCTTGGCGTAATCCTCGAAATCCTCTGGCTGGATGGGCAGGAGCGAGAATTGCAGCTCGCCGGATACAGTAAGTGCCTCACGGAAACGCCTGACCAAGCGCGAGTACACCACCTCCTCCACGCTATCCTGGTAGAGGTAGTTAAGCACGTGAATGTGCTCGTGATGCTGACCGATACGATCGATGCGGCCGATGCGCTGCTCCAGCATCATCGGATTCCACGGCAGATCGAAGTTGATCAGCAGGTCAGCGCTCTGCAGGTTCAAACCTTCTGCTGCCGCATCTGTACATAGCAGGATGTCGATATTGCCAGCGACGAAACGTTGCTTGATCGTCGTGCGATCAAGCCTTTCAGGATGGTACTCACCAGCACGGCGCAGGGTACCACCAGCTCCGGAGAAGGTGCCGATTGGACATCCAGGGAGTAGCCGCCTCAACTCGTCATGAAGGTAGTTCATGGTGTCGGCGTAGCGTGTAAACAGTACCAACTGCCGTACACGGTCAGTGCCATTGGTTCGTCGCTTTTCGATGTCCTTCAGCAACTGCTGCATCTTAGACGGCATCGTCGGGAGCCGGTCCATTGTGGAAATCAAACGGGCTACAGCGCCCTGCTCCCACGTCAGGTCACTTTCGGTGCGATGCTTGAGGATCAACCCTTCGACCTCTTCATCAAGTAGCTCTTCCAACTCTTCCCGGTCGGCGCCGCTATTGGCGAACTGCTGCGCCTTGTGGTCGAGAGTCTGCTGGATCTTTTCCAGTCGCCGCTCGAGAGAGCAGCGCAGTGCATGGAAGGAGGACGAATAACGGAGGCGCAGGAAGCTGAGGTAGAAACCGATAGCTGCCCTCTGTTGACCCTCTTCTATGTTGGCCGCCATATGGCTGGCCAATTCGGCACAGTAAGCCTGAAGCTCGTCATAGACCTCACGCTCCACCCTAGCAAGCGGGATGATGCCCGGGTGGACTTCCCGCCAGGCCAGGTTAGCGTTCAGCAAGCCCTCTCGCTGGTAAGCACGCAGGAGCGAGCGGGTGTGGCGAAGCATGCTACGTCCCAGTGGTGCCAGTAAGCTCAGCGCCGGTTGAACTTCATCCCAGCTCAACGGGTCCAGCCCGCGATCAGTAAAATCCCCCAGCCCTGTTTTGCCAAACAGACTCAGCACATGATCATTTACGAACTTCCACTGCTCGGGCGATGAGGCGCGGACATTGTTCAGGTAGCGACGTAGCCACTCGCTTTCGTAGTCCGCCATGGGATCGTTGTTCAGCAGCTTGTCCCGGACCCGGTAGAAGATCTCGCATAGGTCTTCGGAGAACTGTACGGCACCTGCAGAGGGCATCAGCTTCAGCAGATCAAAGGCCTCGACCCGATTGAGCTGCATCGGTGTCGCCGTGGCCAGCAGCAGGGTCCGTGAGTTGCCATACAGCGAGCTCTGCAGCTCCTGATAGAGCTTATTGAAGCGAGGCATGGTGGTCTGGTTATCGGGCGTCTGGCGCCTGGCCTTGTGGGCCTCATCCACCAGTACCAGGTCCGTCTCTGGCAAATTCGCCAGCAATCGCCCCCCATGGCGGTTGATAACCAGGCCAGTAGAGACGATCTCCAGCGGGGCATCGAACATCTGGCCATCGCCCTGGATAGGCTCGCCGCTGAGCATGTCAAGACACTCCCAGCGTCCCTTTCGACTCGTGCGCCTCACGAAGGGCAGGAAGAACTTCTCGGCCATCTCAACCAACCACTGCGAGGTCAACGAGGCAGGCGCGAACACCCGTATTGAGCTGGCACGGCCACTGAGCCATAGGGCGCGGAAAGCCAGGCCCGCCTCGATGGTCTTGCCGAGACCTACCTCATCACAGAGCAGATGGTTACGTGGATATGTGTCCAGCAAGCGGCTGGCCACGAAGCGCTGATGCGGCCATGGCTCAATGGGAGTGGTCTCGATCCCGACTCGTTCGCCACCGGGAAGCAATGGTGCCAGACGGATCATGGCGAAGCGAAGGCGCTCGGATAAGCTCGGCTTGAGCTCGTCTTTTTCACGGACTTCATGTGAATCCCGCGACATGGGCGTGCCATCGATCTCAAACAGCTCACTGGTGCTACTGGCGATTTTCACCAGCTCGGCCTTGACCGCCTCAGGCAGAGAGAACGTCTTGATAGCAGGATGCTTCCCCTCCCAAAGAGCGAGAAAGCTGCGATGCTTTTGTACGAAGAGCTTACGATTCCACTCTTCCCACGAGGGCTGGACGGTGATGTTTTCGGCATTGATGGCAAGCGCCGTTCGAGATTCGTTCAACGAACCCGAAATGAATAGCTCATCCTGACCATCGCCAATAATGGCCCACTTTTCATGCAGGTAGCCATCTTGGGCAAACTCCATTGACTGAGGGGTTCCGTTCTGCGCATGCACACGTAGCCCCACCCGAATGGTCAGATGGCCATGAGCCACCATCCATGCCAACAGTTCGACGCCATGGCGTAATGCGGTGGGCCATTGTTGGGAGGACTCTAACTCGGCCAGCATCACCTGACTGGCACGCTGCTCATCGCCCTGCAGAATCGCGGCGGCATCTTCAGGGTCGAGCTGCATGCCTACCACGAGGCGCGCCACACCACCGTTTTCGACGAAATGCGAAAAGCCTTGTGACGCCGCTGCAAGCGACGAAGACGTGAAATAGCCGGCGACACGATCATAGCGGGTCGACCGTCTCAGCGCCGGGATATAGAAGTCGTGCAGCACATCGACAAGCTTGCCATCCTCACGGATATCGGAGGTGGCATAGCTGGGCTCCCAGTCGAAATTACGAATTGCCATGTTTGGCCTCATTCACTAAGTTCTGCCCTGTGTAGCTCGACCAGCATACGACTCAAGAGAGAAGCTCATTCCACTCCAAGGCCCTTGACCGCCAGTGCTCCTCGATTTGTTGCACAAAATCAGGGTGAACCAGCTTGGCGCGGTGTTCACACCACTTTGGCCCATCCTGGCGGATCACGAGGCCTTCCAGCTTGCCATTCCGGTAGGCGCTGCGACCGGTATGCACCAGAGCTTCCAACTCCTTGACGGTGAAACACCTCCGCTTGAGTAGCGGCACAACAGATAGGCCGAGCCGACTGGCCAAGGCATTGCGTCTATCGTGGTTCCAGAATCGCTGGGCCTGACGGTCGTAAACATCGAAAATCAGGAACCAATCCGGCAAGGCGGCATAATCCAGCGAGTGGCGCGCTGCGCACCACTCGCCGAATAGAATGACGTGACCGGGTAGGTGCTGCTGGAACACCGCGAGGTGTTGCATCAGCCACTGGTTCAGGCGAGAGAACTGGCCGCGGTAAGGCGCCTCGAGATAGGCACCACGATTCTGCATACGCAGCTGGCCTTCATCTCCCCAGGAAATGCCCAAATTGGCACCGTCGAGCTTCTCCTCAGCCAGCACGTCGCCAGCTAGCAGCGCCTCGATCTCGGGGGGATCGAGCAGTTTGTCGTCGCGGGACTCTCCCTCGCCGAGCCAGACAAGGTGCGGTGTATGGGGGAAGCGGAAGAATCCAGTCATAGCCAGCAAGCCCTCAAGTTAGAGAATTTCGAGATCGTCCCATGTTAAGCCAGTTTTTAGTGCCCATTTCTCAGCAAATAGGTTAATCAGAAACTTTTGCCGAGTTTTTACAGTAACTGGCTTCCAGTCACTATGATTAAGGACGTCTGTCGATATTGCATAATTTGACACTCCTGTTCGAGACCTAAAATACCGATCCTTTTTTTGTAAAAAATCATAGTTAGATGCCTCTGAGTTCTTTTTACGACTTAATAGCAATAGATTTCCAATGCGATCGACCCAATCCTCACGCTGCTCATCGCTCCAGTCCTTACGCCATTGAGACTGTGTGGCAGGATTTTGTGGCAAAACATGTTCGATTGTTTTAGTTCTTTCGCGATAACTCACATACTGATCGGACATAAAGGCATCAAGGCGCATCATGATGTACAAACGGAGCCTTCCTGAATAGCGATAAACATGGCTGTTCAGCCAATATAATGTATCTCGACGCTCATTGTGGTCCAGATCAAGTGCTGAGCCTTCTACCAAGAGATCCTTGCCCTCCTCTAGCTCGTGGAGCACATCACCAAAGCGATTGATGCGCGGGGTAGCATAAACGCCACGGATAAATAAGCTTGCCCCCAGACGCTCTAGCTTTTCAAGGTGCGCCCTAAGCTTATCCGTATCGGTATCGAAACGACGAATAAGCTCCATCGCCACTGGTATCCAATCGCTGTTATTCAGATAGTGTAGCCACTCGATTAACTCATTAACTCTGTTAGCATTTTCCTCGCTTTTGAAACTTCGAGTCATGATAACTTCAAGCGTATCCGTGTAAGGCAACAGCACATCATCAAGTAATTTCTTTCCACTGACGCTCGGTTTCACTACATAATCAGTAAATTCATCAAGAACAGAACGACGATACTTCTCCTTACGAAAAATCATCCTAACATGAGCAAAAAGGTCATTAAAATTATCACGTCCTAAGCGTTCTTCCATATCTTCCCATAGTTCAGTATACCCCTCTCTCTCATGCTCCCCGATGCTACTGACAATGTTGGCTTTCAAAATATCTGAAGGGGCGAGCTCCAGGCCGCGGTCATTCATTACTGAGAAAATACGGTATGCCGATTTGAAGTTTTCGGTTGTCACTAGGACCAACAGGCATTTCTGAACGACAAATTGTCCAAATTGACCTACCAATTCGTCATCAATATCCGCCAGCCGGTTCTGAAAGGCCCGGGCATTATTAATTATATTAAGCTTGGAGTCTTTGTACCGACTGGCATCGAGATTCGCCAGCTCCTCAATCCCCCCGGGGCTTTGAATATACTTTTCAAAAAAGCTGAGATCTTTTTTGCGCAGAAAAAGGCGGGGTTTAGGGGAAAGATCCAGAGTGATATCCCCTGGCTCCATAATGTACTTATCGAAGGCGCCGCCCCACTTAGTGTGGCTTTTAAGCCGATCACGAATGGCAGCAAGCAAAATGGTCAACGTAGTCAGCCGTTGCTGGCCATCCACGACATCCGTTTGGTTTGACTGATCACTTTTAATAAGAACTACACTGCCAAGGAAATACTCTTCGCTCTTATCTTCCTGCTCACGAAACGTCCAGAGATCATCCAAAAGCTCTTCAGCATGTTCGGCCTGCCATGAGTAAGGCCGTTGGTAGTCTGGTATTTCAAACTGAAAATCGCTTGAAAACACTTTATGCAGTTTAAGTTCTGCTCCCTTAATAGAGCTCATACAACCTCCTTGTAAAATTAGAGTTCGTAGTCGATCAGCTGGGCTTCGCGCTTGAGCTCGTCGTCGCGGCATTCCTTGGCCCACACTTTGAGTAGACCGCGCAGAGCCTCGCTGTCGCGCTTGCCATGCTGAGCCAGGAAGTTACGTGCTGCGACGATGCCGCCGTCGCGGTAGGTGACGATTAACCCACCCAGCACATCCCACAGGGTCTGGGGGTTATCCAGGCGCGCAGCGGCACGCTCTTCCGGCTTGAGCAGACGCAGCTTGTTACCCTTGATGGCCAGCGGAGCGGCGCGCTCGTCTTCGCCGACGTTGGCGTTGGCGTTGGCGTTGGCGTTGGCGTAGGCGTAGGCCACCATGTCGTCGCTGACTCGGTAGTTGCCGTTGCGGTTCTGCAGGCGGAAGCTGAGGGACCGACTCATCTGCAGAGCGTCATCGAAGGCGAAATCGCCCAGACCGTTGATACCGAGCGCAATCACCGCCAGGCGGGATTCGGCATCCAGGTCGTCGACGGTGACGAGGCCACCGGAAAGCCGGCTGACCTCTTCCTCGGCCACCACGCGGGCCGCTTCTTGCATGGCGCGGGTGGGGGGTACGTCCTCGTCGCCATCCTGCACCGGCCAGTGGGCGGAGTAGACGCGCAGCGCTCGGCCCCAGGAGGCGATCATGCGGTCGACGGGGTTGAGCTTGAGGCGCTCGAACTCTCCCAGGCCTTCACGCACCGCGGTTTCCAGTTTTCCCTTCACTTCGTACGCCCAGCTGGAGGGCTCACGCTCATGGCGTTCAGCCGGACGGCAGGCAATAAAGATGGTGGAAGCCGCCGAAGCCATATTCATCTGGTGGGTGGAATAGCCGCTTTCCGACTCAACCGGCATGCAGGCCGTAATGTCCCACCCTGCCTGGATCAAGGCATTGGTCAGCGTTTCCCAGGCATCGGAGCTCTTGTGGGTAAACATCAGCGTCATGATGCCGTCCGGCTTCAGCACCCGCTTGCTCTCGGCAAAGATGCCCTGCATCAGCTCCTCGTAGCGCCCCTTGGCACTCTTGGCTGACCCATCACGAGCTGGATTGGCGACAGCCTCCAGCGCTTTATCAGTCACTTCCTGATCAAACCAGCCTGGATACAAATCACCCAACGTCTTTTTCTGCCAGACGTAGTAGAAGTCGGAGAGCTCACTGTATTGGACGTTGTCATAATAAGGCGGATCCATTACAACGGCATCAACACTTTCCTTGGCGACATTAGACATATCTGTCGCCGACCCTTGAATCTGCAATATATCACCGTCCTCGACACCGAGAGCACTCCGCTCTTTCACCAGCTCTGCTAACCCCTTATAGGCATCGGTCGCTTGAGAAAGGCCCCATTTAAACCCTGAAGAGGGTCCAGCATACACCATCTCACCGAAGGTCCACTTCAAGGAAAAGTCATGTCGACCAAAGCCGCCTTTAATGACACCCCGAGTATACTCCCAACGAGTCTGTCGGCTGTTATAGTCAACGATCTTATCGATCGCGAACTGAAGGTAGGTAATCAGCGCTCGCCCTTTTTCTTCTCCTAACTCTGAAAGAATCGACGGCTTCGCCTCTTGAAGAGCCTCCATTACCGTCAAGTGACCAAGCAGCTGTCGTGGAGTAAACAGATCTGCCCAGGTTGGCATGCCATAGTTGACCGGGCGCATGTCGTTACCAGGCGGAAATGGCTCGTTAGGAACCAGGCCCTTCATCTCAAACTCGAGATGACGCTCTTCCAGCTCCTGCTCTGCCGCCTGTAGCGCTTCAAAATCTTTCTGATTCGCCGCACGGAAGTAACGCATCTTGCCTGTCTTGATCTCTCCCTTCCGCTCACCTGAGGCGAAGCGCTGCACCTTGCCATGTTTGTCGAGCTTGGGCTCGATACGGATGCCGACCACGCAGTAGAGCACGTCCTTCCATTTGCCCAGCTCAGACTCGCCACGGGCCTGGCGCTTGATCTCATCACCCGAGATCGCCTGGTGGCAGTGGACGCATTGACCCACGCCACGGCTAACGGTTCCAGCATCCAGGTCCTCACCATTTGGGCCGCGATTGCCGCTTGTCATCTCGAAGGGCTCAAAGCGCACCGTCCTGTCGGGCTGGGGTTTGACCGCCACGCCCCATTTCTCGCCTTCTTTCGAGAGCCACAGGGAGTTGAGCAGCGGAGCATCGCCGGCACAGTGGGGACAGGTCACCTGTCGGCAATAAAGATAAGACGCATCTCGATTAACTGCTTTAGGGTGCGACAGATCAATTTCAGCATCGCAGCTAGGGAAAAAAGGCCGCATCTTTTCGTCGAGGGAAGATTCAAGGAGCTCCCCCCAACGCCTAATATCCTGCAGCAGCTCACTGCCAAAACGCACCGGAAAGTCTAGAGTAGCTTTGAGTATGATGCTGGCAACAGGGTTAAGCTCATTTGCGATGACTTTATGGCCGAGGCGAAGCGCCTCGAAAGGGATAGAGCCGCCACCAGAAGTGGGATCCAGAATCACCTTGGGCTCTTTGGTAAGCGGTGCTGCATTCTGGTACGCACGATCATAGCCGTAAAGGTTCGGCACCCTCACCCCTGCTTGCTTGGCAAGCTCCATTAGTTCCTTGAACCAGGCAGGGTCGCCCATTTCTTCATGAACGTGGAGCCTTTCTCCCTGCTGCGGCAGATAAGGGAAATCCTGAACTAGCTGTTGCCATTTCTGTATAGCTTCTTCCTCTGCAAGCTCAGGCGTCTTATCGAGCATTTTCCTGATTAAGACCTGCTGTTCGGAGCGTGCTTCCTGCTCCTTTATCAAGGCACGGTGAATGACCCCATCCACTTCTAGTATCGCTTGACCATCACGCACAGTAACCCGATCACGAAGCTTGGCTTCACCCAGAACCCACCCAACGCCACCAACCTTGGCTACTTGCAGTCGAATCCCAAGGCTTTTCACAAACTCCTCAGAGTCGGCATCAGCAGGCAGCAGAGAGGCCAGGATGGCCGCGCGGCTGGGCGTCAGGGGGCGCCGTGCCCACCAAACGTGCAGATAATAGAGCGGCGGCAACGCCGAGCTGGCACCTCGCTCACGCTGGGTTTCCGCTCCCACCTGGTGGCAGGGGAACCCAGCTTCAATCAGGCGCTGATCGTCGATCAATGACTGGGCGGTGCTGGTAGTCGGCATGCTGGTAGCAGTCAGGCCTGATTCGTTGACGTCCATACGGTTGCTTCCTCTAACAAGGCGACAGCCAGGCAACCGGCCTGGCTGATCATTCGTTCTTGGCGCTGCCGTTCTTGGTACGGCTAAACTGCCATTCCGGCCCGCTCTGCGAGCCACGTCGATTCCTATCCCTCAGCCACGGGCACGCACTTTCTCCAGGATGCGTGGCACCCGCTTGTCACCAGCCTCGCCGCAAAGCAGCATGCGCAGCCCACTGGTGGCCCAGCTGCGCAGCGCCGGGTCGGCTGTTGTCACGTTGGCCAGCCAGTAGACGGCCTCTTCCCGGGAGAACATCGCGACCCGACGGCCGATCAACTCGATGCGGTCGACGTCCTTCACCTTGGTCTGCAGGCGAAAGAACAGCGCCAGGCGCGCGCCGGCAGCTTCGTCTAGGGGAAAGTTCACGTCGGTCTGCTTGAGCCCCTGGGCGGACATGAAACGCTCCAGGCCCAGTGGGATACCCTGCTCGTCCTTTACCTCTTCCAGGATGCGCTTGAGTACCGGCAGGCACGCACGCACGCTCTCGCCATGCAGGGTGCCACGCTCCATATGCTTGGCGCGGGGGTTGGTCAACCCTTCGGTATCGTCACGGTCTTCCGGGGCGATGCGCTCCTTGACGACCAGCACCGGGGGCGGCAGATCCTTGTGGCGCGTCAGGCGCAGCACATAGGGCGAGCGCCTGGCCAGCTTGGCCAGCTGCGCTTCATCGGCCTGTGAGCTCTTGCGGCGCCCGCGGGGCGCCGTCTTGGTGGCGGTGGTGGCCATCGGTCGTGTTTATCCTTCAAATTGATCGAGCATCTTGGTGAACTTGCAGTTCTGATCCAGCTCACCCAAGGTCAGCCGGATCTGATGCTGTTCAGTCGTGAAGCGCAATCGGCTGTTCAGGGCCGCGAACAGGGAGCGGCTCTCTACCAGGCCACCTATTGTGGTAGGGCCCATGACCAGCTGGAAACGCCCTTTGTCGGGTGTTTCCGCTGAAATTTGCAGTGATTGCACCTCTGTCTTCGATTGGCTAAGTGCCGTCCCGGACAGTATATGAAAGAGCTGCTTGACCTTGTCGGGCGCCCGCAGCAGAAGCATGCGGTTCTCTACCTTAGGTTTGGTAATCCATCCTCGCGCCTGGGCCGTCTGGTAAGGCACCACGATGCCACCGGTTACGCCGCCAACAGGTACAGTATCTCCTGTCATCGCCTGCTCGGGGTCGGCGTCCCCTTCCTCATTGAAGGCTTCCTGAGGATAGGCCGCCAGTTGCCGCTGAGCGAAGAGGTTCTCCAGCTGCTGTTGGTAGACGTGTGGATCGACCTTGTCGTGCTCTTGCTCGATGATCTGCGGCAGTTGGGTGAGGTCGACCTGATCGCGGCTCTGGATGGTCTGCTCGATCCAAGCGGCGACGGTGTTGGGGTCGCGTACGATGCTTTCCAGCCAGCCCAGCTGCTTGGCGTGCTCCTTGGTGCAGAGAATCCAGCCTTCGCCGTCCTTTTCCAGAGGCTCCACCGTCAGCGGCGGCGGGTTGTCCTTGTGATACAGCGCATCGGGCTTGTGGGCCTTCTTGTCTGGCATGTGGCCCAGACACCAGCTGCTGCGCTTGGCGCCTTCTACCAGCACGGTGGCCAGCAGCGCTGGACGTTGCAGAATCGGCCAGTTACGGCGCGTGGCGAAGCGCTCCACGAGATCACTGACATTGACCTGCTTTTGGTTCTCGAAGAACAGCTTGCCAAGCAGCGTCGCCGCTTCTGCGGTGGAGGCACGTTCCTCGGTGATAAGCTCGCCTTCCTCGGCAAGCTGCTTGAGGATGGCATCTTCCAGGTGCAGGCCGCTGGAGCCACCTGCGGTGGGACCGGCACCACGCTTGCCGAGATCGCGCACCACCACGCGGCCACCATCGCGCCCCGGGTAGATCAGGAAACGATAGGCTTCATCGATGGCCGTGCGCAGCTCGGCCGGGCTCTTGGCGGCCCGCTCCCTGAACTCACCTTTTTGAAGCTGGTCATGGCTAACGCCCCAGTTCTCGGGGTTTTCCTTGAGGCGCTCCACGGCGATGGCCTTGCGCGCCAGGGTAAGGATGTTCTGCCGGGTGCGGTGCTCCTGGTGCGTACGCGCTTCCGTCCAGGTCGAGCCGGCAATATGGGTGGTGCTGGGAGCCAGCAGGAACACCTGGTTTTGGTACTCGCGAACTGCCTCGCCGCGGCGCTCGATAAAGCGCGCCGGGTCCAGTTCTTCCACCTCGAAGGCGATGACGCCCAGCTGCGGCTTGCGCGTCTTGTCGGGAATCCCTTCACCATCATCGATATTGGGATGAATATCGAACACGGACGACTGCTTGATCAGGCCCCGAACGACCTGCTCGACGCGTGTCATGGCCTCCGCGTAGGCCACGTTGCCTTCGATGCGACGCAGGATGTTGTTGAGCGTCGGTACAGTATCGGCATACAGCCGACCGTTACGCTCGCGGAGATAGTTCGCCTCACGCTCGATGGTTTCCAGGGCGGAACGCACGGTGGCCGGCTTGATCGCGGGTGAGGCCATCTCATAGACCGCCGAGGTCATGTCGATGCCGAACTTCTCATCCTGCAGACCACCTCCACGACCGATCAGGCTGTGCAGGAAAACCACGCGCCAAGCCCACTCGTGCACCGGGTAGCCATCGGGATGGGGGTTGGCGGCATCCAGTTCGCCGGCCACGGTGCGGCTAGTGGTCTGGGTGCCTGAGGCCTTACTAATATCGGAGTCGAGCACGGAGACGAAATCGGTGTTGTCCGTCTTGCCCAGCAGCTCACCGCGGATGGTCCCATCCGAGAGATCGATATGGCCGGTCTGGATCAGCGGGATAGCGAGCTTGGCCTCCCAGATCCGCCGCACGGCCCGTGCCAGGGTGCGTAGAAGCCCCCGGGTACCCTGAAAGCTCTCGACCTGGGCCAGCTCCTCGGAGAGAAACTCGATCAGCGTGGGGTGGAAGGGATAGTGAGCCACCAGGCGATCATGCAGCTGTGGATCGTTGGCCCCGGCCGGCAGGTCGGTACCTGCCTGGCGGTAGGTTTCGATAAATGCTGAGGCCACTTCATGGGCCGCATCGAGATCGACCGACACGAATAGGCGCTTGGCCATGATGCGTGACAGATCACCTTCCTGAACCGGCGTGGTCGCTTCCGAGGTACGGTTCACCACGTCCAGCACGCCACGCTGGGCCTCCTGGACAACTGCCTCGGCTTCCGCAGAGCTCATGCTGTGAGTGGACTGTAGCTTTCGGATCAGCTTGTTGAAATCGCCGAAGGCATTGGTCGCCGAGGCAAGGCTCAATACCACCGCCACGTTAGGCTTGCCGGCGGCATAGGTCGAAAGCGACATCAGGAAGGCAGCGGTCTGCTCGGCCCCCACGCCCGGGAAGGCGGCCTCCATGCGCGAGAGATACTGGGCGATCTCATCGACGATAATCAGCGTCGGCCGGTCGCCGAACAGCGTCTCGAAGAACTCATCCGAGGCCGGCGCCGAGACATCATCCAGGCGTGCCTGGATGGAAGCCTGCTGGTCGGATGAAAGGGTCTGCTGGGCGATTTGCCACCATAGGGTGTTGGGCTTGCTGGACGAGCCTCCGGCGGTTTCCCGCAGCGTGTCCACGGTGTCGCCGATGATGCCCACCACTTGCACTTGACCAGGCTCTGGCAGTCGCTCGGACGCCACGATCCCCGTCATGTGCTCGGCCAGCGGCTTGCCCTGCATGGCCGCGTGGGCCAACGCGATTAGGGTGTGGGTCTTACCTCCACCGAAGGCGGTATCCAACCGCTGCATCGCCGGTCGGGACAGGTCGCCGTTGGTCAGCCTGGCTAACACGTTGTCCAGAATCGTGCATAGGCCTTGGGTCGGGTGTGTGGCATCCCTGAAGAAGGCCACTGGGTCGGAGTAGAGCGAGCTGGCCCCTTCGCGGGCCTCGCCCTTACGATAGTCGCCCAGCACGCGGCTCAGGCTCGCCGTGAAGATCTCGGGGTTAAAAGTGCCCGCCAGGATCTCGGGGCGTGGCTGGCAGGTGGAAAGGACGTCTCGCATCGGTTGCTCCCTGCAGTGCTGCTTGCTGCCGACCAGGGTGCCCCTCTGATCAGCGACGAGGTTCAAGGCCGGCATAGGGATGCTTCGACGAGGCGTAGACCCCTGGCCAGCTCGCTTATGGGTATTAGGAGGCCATGTTACGCCAGCTGACTAAATTGAGTAAGAGGGAGGAGTGTCGGGGCCCGAATGATTAATTACGCACTTCCAGAATAATTTGGGTCTGTCAGCCTGCCATTGCTTCATTGCACCTATCGAGGTCTGGTGATGCCGGCTTTCTTGAGGTAGTAGACGGTAAGGCAGTTCAACCCCTCGTGCCAGGACAGCACCTGTAGAGCGATCTCGGTCCAGCTGTCGATCCAGCGCTCGATGGCGCTGGTTGGCTTGCTCATAAGGTCTGCGATACGTAAGCGCACGGGCATTATCCTTCGCGAGTAATCAGTCGCCCGGTTTCCAGTGCTGAGGTAGGAGTTCGTGGATCTGGCTGGCCTTGTGCGTCGGCAGCTGAGCCAGCACATCTTTCTCGGGTAAGCATGCGGCTCAAGGCCGTTCAGCTTGGCGGACTGGATCCGGCTCATGATGTTGGCCGCACGCTGGCCGCTACGCAGTGACCCGGCGAATAGCCAGTTGCTGGGGCCCAGTGCCCAGGGGCGGATCAGGTTCTCGACCCGATTGTTGTCGATGGGCAACCCGCCGTCATCGAGGTAGCGCGTCAGCGCCGCCCAACGCTTCAGGCTGTAGTCCAACGCTTTCGCCGACGCCGAACCGTTCGGCACTGTCTCGCGATGTGCCAGCATCCAGCGATGCAACGCATCGGTAATGGGCCTCGCTCTTGTATTCCGTAGTCGTCGGCGTTCTTCCACGGTCAGCGACTGGGCTTCACGCTCCACCTGATAGGGCTGGCCACGCTGACGTCGCGAGACGATATCGTTGGCGATTGCAGCATACTCATCGAAGCAATCGTTCTCCTTACAGCAGGTCCCCATAGGGTCAGTCTCGAACAAGACACGAGATACGAGATACCTGCGTAACATAAAGCGTCATACAGACCTCACTTTATCGATACTCTGTATCAGCGGTAAACGCTTTCGGAATGGGTGGCCAGGCCCGAGACAACGCCATTGAACAGGTTGCCAGCAACGATCTCGACGCTCCCCAAGGCCTGACGCAATGCCCTACGAATCACCGGGGACTTCGCGGTCCCACCAGTGACATACACAAGACTGGGCGTAACCTGTGCCTGTCGTACGGCCTCATGCGCCAGTCCGGCAAACTTGGAGAGCTGTTGCTCAATGGCGGCCTCGAATATCTCACGTCGCGCTTCGATAACAAAGCGCGGCTCCAGATAGTCCAAGCTGGCGGAGTGAATCTCTGCATCCGATAGGGCGATCTTCGCTTCCTCCGCAGTCAGGCTGAGTCGCGGCATGGCAGCATTGCGTTGCAGTGACAGCAGGCGACTTAGCTTTTCCGGCTCATCGGCACGCGAGCAGAGGAAGTCAAGATCCTCCTTGCCGAAGCGTCGCTGCGCGGGAAGGTCATTGACGGAGCATGCCTCCAGGAAGATGTGCTGTGGAATGGGGAGCCCGTCCCGGCGCGAGGTGCCCTTGCCGAAATGGGGCATGAACTCATGGAAGGCGAGCTGAATGTCGAGATCAATACCGCCAATGCGACTGCCAGTGTGCGCCAGTACGTCCCGTTCAATGTGATCCTTGTTGCGATGGCTTGGACCGAGTCGCAATACCGTGCAGTCGGTAGTACCACCCCCAAGATCGATTACCAGGACCGTATTGTCTTCGGTCAAGGTGCGTTCGAAATCGATCGCCGCAGCGACAGGCTCGAGCATGAATTCAACATGCTTGTAGCCAGCCTTCCTTGCCGCGGCCTGAAGGATCTCGATCGCCTGGCGGTTGCCTTCCTCTCCGCGCGTGCCGTGGAAGTTGACCGGCCGACCTATCACGACCGAGTCGATCGGCTCATCGACCTGCTGTTCGCCGTTGGCCTTGATGTGGGCGAGCATCCGAGAGGAGACTTCCTGGAAGACGTCGAGCTGGCGCTGATGAAGGCTGGCGCCGAGGAAGGACTTGGGCGATTTGATGAAGAAGCCATCACTCCCGGCAAGCAGGTTCTGGCTGATCGCTTCTTGCCCGAATGTCGTTTCGCCACCTCCAGAGAGGGCGAAGGCTATGCCCTGCTGGGTAAAACCTTCTTCCGCCGTGGCGTTCAGTTCCCGCTGCAGCACGGTGCGTTGTTGCCCCTCGATCTCGGAATCCATCATGACCCGGGTCGACATGTACTCCTTCCACGAAGCGGGCATCCGCTGCTGGTTGCCGTGGCGACGGCTAGCGCTGAGCGCGCGTTCGTATTTTTCCTTGGCGCGGTTCACTTCGGCCGTCTGCTGAGTCTTAGCCGAAGCGATGCGACGGCTGAGCGTCTCTTGGTGACGAGGATCATCGATGCTTTGGGCGGCGATGGCTGCTTTCAGCACGTAGATGGCCGAGGGCATTTCATCAGTATCCCCGGTAAGGGGAAGTGGCCTGGCCGCACCACTCTGGGCGGTACTGATGAGGCAGTTGGAGGTGCCGAAGTCGATTCCTGCGTGCATTATCTTTCCTTCGTTCGTGTATGGTGACCTTTTCTCAATGCAGTAATTCGGCCTGGGAGTCAAATAGGCCTGCTGTACGACACAAGTTGTCGCTATATCGGTGAACACTGGTCTCAAGCAACATGAGCATGGAGTATCGCCATGAATGAGATAACGCCACTGGCACAAGGCCGGGAGACAGGAATCAACTGCAGGGCGCATGACTCGCTTGAGCAATGGAAGACAACTCAGCCAGCTACCGCCCTTCTTGGCGAAGGAATGGTTGTGAAGCTATAAAAAAAGCCATACTAAGGAGCGTATGCCTAAAGCCTATAAGGATGTACTGTAGTCATGTTGAAAAAACTACGCAGGTTTTCCAGTACAAGCCATCCGTCGAGTACCGGACAGCTATCGGCTCATTTATCAATTATCCTTGATTTTTGCCATGACCCGAGAGGAAACAACCAATTTGGTGATCGCTGTCAACAGGAGGGCTGAATACCGCTGGAGCGCTTGAGCCAATGTGTCACGGCCTATCAGCGCCAAGAGGAGCACCCCTACTATGTCAAAACACCTCATGGCAGACCCTGAACTACAAATACCATATCTGGAGGGCTTTCTCTTTTTTTACCCGACGAAGCTTCTCTGCCGCCTGCTGAATATGCCGACGGCTCTGAAGCATGGGTACGAAGCAATGAAATCCCCCGGCTGGCCGTCATGGAAGACTTTTGAACAATTGCAGGACAATCCCCTCGCCGTGGAACGAATGCGTCCAAGCACCCTTGCCAAACTCGAACGAATGGCAGCCGAAATCCCTGAGACACAGGCGTTACGCATCGATCCTGCGCAGCTCGATGTTGTATGGTGGCCTTACCATGACTGGTCGACCCTCATCGCAAGTCATTGCCTCAAAGCTGCCGTCAGTAAAGCGTACTGGCAAAAACGAGTCGATGCAGAACTGCAATTGATAATACAGCTGCATCAGTCGCAGAATGTTCACGACAAGCTACGCCTGTTGCTGAGATGTAATCTTGCATCGAAACCCGGCTGCTCCCTGGCTCGACATGATGTGGAAGACTTGCTAGCCAGCGATCCAAGCAATGAAAGCTACGAGAACTGCCTCGAGTTGAGACGATTCCGTCTATGCGCCGTCCTATCGACGCTGCTTTGTTTTGCTGCCTGGCTCGTCGCTGAGTGGGAATATCTAACGGACACCCTTGAAGCCAGGGTACCACTCGAAAGGTTCCTGCCTCAGTACAACCCTGATGCAGGGGCATGGAACAATCCTGTTCAGGTCTTCATCAAATACATGGCAATGCAGGCCAAGTGCCCTCCTGAAAGCACGGCCAGCGCCTGCCTGGGTAAGCTATGGGCTGACCATGAGTTCCGGGAAGATTCTGAAGGCTGTGGCCGAGGCGAGCAGATAGCATCAAAGCAAAGGCTGTTGCGAAACTGGATCAAAGGGGTAGGTGGACGCCCCAAGTTGGGGTCTGTTCGAGCCTTGACCAAGGTAGTAGCCCATCAGGTGACAAAACCGGAAGAACCGGGTTTTGAGTTGGTGGCCGAGGGCTATGCACGGGCTTTCGTGCTGCTAGAAACCTGCCGGGTGGTACAAAATGACATGAGCGTAGCAAAGGTACCCATCCCCATGATCGAAGAGGTCTTTTCAGTATTCCAGCCAGAGTACCTCAAAGCTTCAACAGCGATCGCCCAATCGATGGCGTAAAAGCGGGGCCGGCGGAAACGGCCCCGCCAGCATAGAGCCCTAGTCTATGCGATCCTGCCAGTCATCCGGCCTTTCGTCTTCGCCCCGAGATTGCCAGTAGGCATCATGTTCCGGGTCCAGTTGTCGGCTGCGGTTGTCATCATCTTGCTTGGCCATGTCAGTCTCCTTGTGTTGGCCCGCCACCAATGACGGGACAGGTCTATATTGCGATAGCTGAATCCGAACACAGAGGAATTGACCGAGAAAAAACTCAAAGGTCATGCGGAAAGGAACGTGAATATGGATCCTGTGGGATGCATAGCATTACTGCCGATCAAACAGGTCTGAAGCATACTGGGGCGTCATCATGTCCACTCTAGATAGCTACCCTAGCTGGTCGCATGATGCTCTGCCCTGCATGGTGGTATCCTATTGTTACAGGACAATAACGATAGGGAGCAGGAGATGGGGCAGGCGAACATGGACATAAGGCTTTTAACCGAAGGCGATGCTCGCTATGAGCGATGCCAACGGACAGAAAGCTGGAATTACCAAATCCGAAGCCAACTACCATTCATAATAATTAGGATGATAGTACCCAAAACCCTGAGCTGCTGTTGTCATCCCTGAATTAGATAAGACTGACAAAGATGGGGATGTGCATAAAGGAAGTGCGGGATAGTGGAGAGGAAAACAGTCCAGAGGTATCCAAGAAGGGCCGATGGAAGCCAAGTACAAGGTGTGGGTCAAAGTGTGGGTTGCCAAGATACAGAAAAAGAAAAAGCCGCTGAAATCAGCGGCTTAATCAAAAATCTTGGCGGAGGGGGAGGGATTCGAACCCTCGAAGCCTTTCGACTTACGCGCTTTCCAGGCGCGCTCCTTCGACCACTCGGACACCCCTCCGCAAATTGTCGTTCCGCCGAATGGCGTTGACCATGTCCGTCAGAACGGCGCACATACTATCGAGCTAAGTGCTGTTTTGCAAGCGATTTTCCGTCTCGACAAGGAATCACTTGAGTACCACGTAACTGCCTTGAGCTTCCATGCATAGGGTGTCGCCGCAGTAGACGCGCTGAACGAGCTTGATGCGCCCTCGCTCCTTCTCCGCCAGCGAGGCTTCCAGGCGAGCAATGCCGTCGGCTTCGAGAGGGAAACACTGCATGTAATAGTCCGTGGTGACGGGGGCGAGAAAACGCTGCTGGCCTTCGGCAATCACCACGTCTTGCGCCCTGCCCCGGGCGCGTAGCCATAGCGTCGTCCAGCACCAGCCGAGCAAGGTGGTCTCCGCGGCGAGCGCGCCGCCGAAGCCGGTGCCCTTGTCATTGAGGTTGGCATCCAGCGCGACTTGCCAGCGGAGCGTCGTCGCGTCCCAGGCGGGCGAGTGAATGCCGTAATGCGCGACCTGCGGGATCGCCTCACGCAACCAGGCGAGAAAGCCCTCGAGGTCGTCTCCGTCGCTCGCCTCAGGTAACGGCAAGCGGGGATGCATCACTCCCGGGCGGCGTGGCGTAGCGTTCACGACCAGCGCTCGACGAAGTCGCTTGGGTCGCGTTCGGGCAGCGGCTTGTGGCGCCCTCCCATCTGACCGAGGTACAGAAAGCCGACCAGCTCATCGTCTTCGGCAAGGCCGAGGCCTTCACGCACCGTGGGGTCGAAGGCGTAGTGGCCGGTGCGCCACATGGCGCCCAGGCCTTGCGCCTGCGCCGCGAGCAGGATGCCATGCGCCGCGCAGCCGGCGGAAAGCAGCTGTTCGATACGCGGCACCTTGGGGTGATCGGGCGTGACCTTGGCGATCACCGCGATGATCATCGGCGCACGCTTGGGCTTCTTGCGCGCGGCGTCCAGGTGACCATCGTCGATGTGCGGATTGAGACGCTGCTCGGCCTTGGCGTACAGCTCGCCCAGCCGGTCGAGCCCTTCCCCGGAGAACTCGATGAACCGCCATGGCGTCAGGGCATCGTGATCGGGCGCGCGCAAGGCGGCACGATACAACGCGTCCAATTGATCGCGGTCGGGGGCGGGCGCGGCCAGTTTCCCCATCGAGCTGCGCTCGTGCAGTAAGGTCATGGCATCCATGAACATCTCCTTGGCCGTCTGAATAGGGTAATGATGTGCGGCCGAAGCCGCCTGGGTTCAATGTATGGCGCTGAGTTACACGCTCACTGACGCGCCAGACGGAGTGGCGTAGGCGGCCGTTCGCCGGGTGTGCCCCGCCAGGGGCTGATATCCAGCCCGCCCCGCCTCACGTAGCGCGCCATGACCAGCAGCCGCTCCGGCCTGGCCCGCGCCATGAGGTCGACGAACAGGTGCTCGACGCAGTGCTCGTGAAAGTCCTGATGCTGCCGGTAGGAGATCAGGTACTTCAGCAAGGCCTCGCGCTCAAGCCGAGGGCCGCGATATCGAATCAGCACGCTGCCCCAGTCGGGCTGGCCGGTCACCGGGCAGTTGGACTTGAGCAGGTGCGAGTGCAGCGTTTCTTCGACGATCTCTTCGCCGACTTCGATCAGCTCGGGAGTCGGCGTGTAGTGCTCGATGCTCACGTCGAGATCGTCCAGGCACTCGCCGGGCAGCGCTCGGGGCATCAGGGCATCGTCCTCGACGCCGAACAGCTCTACCGCTACCGGCGCGCCCGCCGCCTGGGCCAGGTCACGCTCGAGCGTTTCGATCACCGCCTCGCGGCTGTCGAAATGCGTCTGATTGAAGCTGTTGAGGTACAACTTCCAGGACTTCGACTCGATCAGCAAGGGCGAGTCGGCGGGCAGCCGGAACCGGGCCACGGCGACGATCGGCTTGCCCTTTGCGTCGAGCCAGGAAAGCTCGAAGGCGTGCCACTCGTCCTCGCCCTCGAACGGCAGCGCGGCATCATCGAGCCCCAGCGGCGCGCGGTTGGCCTGCCGGGGAATGGGAAACAGCAGGCCGGCGTCGTAGTGCTCGGGATACGCGGACTCGCGCCCCAGCGGCGCATGCGCGAGGGTCTCGTCACGTTCGCTCATGTCAGCTTCGGATCCCCTTGCCACGGTCGAGCATCCACAGTCCCACCGCGAAGAACACGACGATGAATACCGCGATGGCTACCAGCGCTCCGCCGACCGGGATATCCGAGACCCCGAGAATGCCGTAACGGAAGGCGTTCACCATGTACAGGATGGGATTGACCATCGACACGCCCTGCCAGAAAGCCGGCAGCATGTGGATCGAGTAGAACACCCCGCCCAGATACGTCAGCGGCGTCAGCACGAAGATCGGCACGATCGAGATGTCGTCGAACTTGTGCGCCACCAGCGCGTTGATGAAACCGCCGATGGAGAACAGCAACGCCGTCATGATCACCACCCCGATGGTCACCCAGGGATGATGAATCGAGAGGTCGGTGAAGAACATCGATACCACGGTGACGATCAAGCCCACGGCCAGGCCGCGCGATGCACCGCCGACCACGAAACCGGCGAGAATCACCCAGTTGGGCATCGGCGAGACCATCATCTCCTCGACGCTGCGCTGGAACTTGTTGGAGAAGAAGCTCGAGGCAACGTTGGAATAGCTGTTGGTGATCACCGCCATCATGATCAAGCCGGGCACGATGTAATCGATGTAGGGGATATCGTCCATGGGCCCGATGCGCGAGCCGATCAGGTTGCCGAAGATGATGAAGTACATGGTCATGGTGATCGAAGGCGGCAGCAGCGTCTGCGGCCAGATGCGCATGTAGCGGCGCACCTCCTTGGTCACCAGGGTCCAAAGCGCGATCCAGGTCTGCCAGGCATTCATGAGCGCACCTCCACCTTGTCGGTGGACCGGCCGCTTTCGGCATTGGCGTGCTCGACCATCGACACGAACATTTCCTCCAGGCGGTTGGCGCGATTGCGCATCGAGACGATTTCAAAACCCTGCGCGGAGAATTGCGCGAAGGCGTCGTTGAGGCGCTGGCCACGCTCGACCGACAGCGCCAATTGCGTGGCGTCGACACGTTCCACGTTAAAGCCTTCCAGTTCGGGCACAGTCTCGACCGGCTGGGCCAGGTCGAGCAGGAAGGTCTCGGTGTTGAGCTGCGCCAGCAGGTCACGCACGCTGGTGTTCTGGACGATATCGCCGTGGTTGATGATGGCGATGTTACGGCACAGACTCTCGGCTTCTTCCAGATAATGCGTGGTGAGGATGATGGTGGTGCCTTCACGATTGATGCGCTTCATGAATTCCCACATGCTGCGGCGCAACTCGATATCCACCCCGGCGGTCGGCTCGTCGAGAATTAGAAGCCGAGGGCGGTGGATCAAGGCACGCGCGATCATCAGGCGGCGTTTCATGCCACCGGAGAGCATGCGCGCACTCCCCTTGCGCTTGTCCCACAGACCGAGATCGCGCAGTAGCTGCTCGGCGCGCGGCTTGGCCTCGCGCATCGGCATGCCGTAATAGCCCGCCTGAGTCAGGACGATGTCCTCGACCTTCTCGAACTGGTTGAAGTTGAATTCCTGCGGCACCACGCCGAGGTGATACTTGGCTTTGGCGAAGTCGCGGTCGATATCGATACCGAACACGCTCACGCTGCCACCCGTCTTCTGTACCAGGGATGATACGACCCCTAGCGTGGTGGACTTGCCCGCCCCGTTGGGACCGAGAAGCGCAAAAAAGTCGCCTTCGGCGACGTCGAGATCGATGCCCTTGAGGGCATGGAAGCCATTACCGTAGACCTTGGTCAGCCCGCGGATGGACAGTGCTGGTTCTGCCATCTGGCGCACCCAATTCTTGATATTCGAAAGAAACCTTGCAAAGACAGGAGACAATGCGGGCAAATCGAGAAAAATCAATGTCTCGAACGCCGCACTCAGTGGCAAGGCATATTATAAGCAAACGAAGTGGCGTCCCATAGGGGGTTCGAACCCCTGTTACTGCCGTGAAAGGGCAGTGTCCTAGACCACTAGACGAATGGGACGTATCGAGATAGGAGAGTGGTGTTTTGCTACCAAAAGTTGGAGCGGGAAAGGAGATCGACCGGGCTGGCGTTCCAGCTCCCGACCCATGCTGCCTATCGAATACCACCAAACTTGGAGCGGGAAAGGAGATTCGAACTCCCGACCCTCGCCTTGGCAAGGCGATGCTCTACCGCTGAGCTATTCCCGCATCACAAACAACACCGGTACTGCTGCCTCATACTGACTGGAAGTGGCGTCCCATAGGGGGTTTGAACCCCTGTTACTGCCGTGAAAGGGCAGTGTCCTAGACCGCTAGACGAATGGGACGCATTTTGGAGCGGGAAAGGAGATCGATCGGACTGGCGTTCCAGCTCACGACCATACTGCCTATCCAATACTACCAAATTTGGAGCGGGAAAGGAGATTCGAACTCCCGACCCTCGCCTTGGCAAGGCGATGCTCTACCGCTGAGCTATTCCCGCATTTCCAGCCACACGAGGTGAGTTGGCGTCCCATAGGGGGTTCGAACCCCTGTTACTGCCGTGAAAGGGCAGTGTCCTAGGCCACTAGACGAATGGGACGTGTCGTCACTCGCCTCGTCGAGGTGCGGCGTATATTACTGGGCACCCCCGCGGGTGTCAACCCTCTGTCTGAACACCCTTTTCTTGTCGCTGCCATGCCCCCATATTGTGGACCAAGTGGCGCCCACTGCTAGTAAACGTCGTGACCTCGTCCATGCGTTACAAGGACTATCGGCATCGGCATGGCGCATCACAGTATCTTCAAAGCAGGAGGCGGCAATGAGCGAGAAAACGCATAAAAGTGAGCAAGAGTGGCGGCAGCAGTTAACGCCCGAACAATATCGCGTAACGCGCGAGAAAGGCACCGAGCGCCCTTTCACCGGCGATCACCAGGTCTCCGACGAACAAGGCATTTACCACTGCATCTGTTGCGGCGCCCCGCTCTTCGAAAACGAGCATAAATTCGATTCCGGGTGCGGCTGGCCGAGTTTCGACCGGCCGCTCGCGGATGCTGGCGTCGAGGAGCATTTGGACACGTCTCACGGCATGCGCCGCGTCGAGGTCACGTGCCGGCGCTGCGACGCACATCTGGGGCATGTATTCCCCGATGGGCCGCAGGAGACCACCGGGCAACGTTATTGCATCAACTCGGTATCGCTCGACTTCCACCCCGGCGAGTAATTCACCGGAAGAGTCATACAAGAGTCGTGCATCTGGAGTGTGATTCATCGCGGCCGCCGCTCTGCTAGCGGGCTTCGCTCTGCTACCATAGGCGGCCGTTTGTTCGAGCTGGAGTAAAGACGATGCTGGGTTGGTATCCCGGACACATGCACAAGGCCCGCCGCCAGATAACGGAGGCGCTACCGGAAATCGACGTGGTACTCGAAGTCCTCGATGCCCGCCTGCCCTACTCCAGCGCCAATCCCATGCTGGCCGAGCTGACCGAGCACAAGCCGGTGCTCAAGGTGCTCTCGCGCGCCGATCTCGCCGATCCCGAGCAGACTGAGCGCTGGGTGGAACACTTCAACGCCCAGCCCGACATCCGTGCTCTGGCGGTCACCACCACCCAATCGCGTGAGTTGAAGCGCATCCCCGCGCTGTGCCACGAGCTCGCCGGCCATGTGCGCGCCGATCGCGACGTGCGGGTGATGGTGATGGGGATTCCCAATGTCGGCAAATCGACGCTGATCAACGGCCTGGCCGGCAAGAAGCTCGCCAAGACCGGCAACGAGCCGGCCGTTACCAAGCGCCAGCAGAAGATACGCCTGGATGGCCGCGTCGCGCTGATCGACACCCCCGGCGTGCTATGGCCGAAGATCGAGGACCAGGCCAGCGCCTATCGCCTAGCAGCCAGCGGCGCGATCCGCGATACCGCCATGGAGTATAGCGATGTCGCCATCGTCGCCGCCGCCGAACTGGCCAAGCGCTACCCGGATGCTCTCAAAGCGCGTTACAAGCTCAAAACGTTGCCTGCCTACACCCCCAATCCGGATGCCGGCAGCGTCGAAGCCGACGGGCCGCCGCACCGCGACTTGCTGGCACAGGCCGGCTTCGATGGCCAAGCCATCGTCGAGGCCATCGCCGGCAAACGGGGCGGCTTGCGCGCTGGCGGCGTCGTCGACATGCACCGCGGCGCCGAAGTGCTGCTGCACGAGCTGCGCGATGGCAAGCTCGGGCGCTTGACGCTGGAGACGCCGGACGACATCCCTGCACCCGTGGAAAACGACCCCTCACTGGACGCGTCATCCTCCCCGGCCTAAACAGCCAGGTTTTTACCCTTCTACTTCAATCGCCTATTCCGGTGCGGGCCATTTGCGTGGCCCGCGCGCCACGGTATGCTAGGAAGCGGCGCGGCAGCCCGCCCCGAACGGTACGGAAACACCGCCTCCACCCCACCGGCTGCGCAGCAAACGGAAGCCTCATGGATACCGACACGCCCATTCGGAAATCGCACAAGCTCGATAACGTCTGTTACGACATTCGCGGCCCGGTACTCGACCACGCCAAGCGGCTCGAAGACGAAGGTCAGCGCATCCTCAAGCTCAACATCGGCAATCCCGCATCCTTCGGTTTCGAAGCCCCTGAAGAGATACTTCAGGATGTGATGCGCAACCTGCCGACGGCCCAGGGCTACTGCGATTCCAAGGGGCTTTATTCGGCGCGCAAGGCGATCATGCAGGAATGCCAGCGCAAGAACATTCCTGACGTCAGCGTCGAAGATGTGTTCGTCGGTAACGGTGTCTCCGAGTTGATCGCCATCGCCATGCAAGCGCTGCTCGACGACGGTGACGAGGTACTGATCCCCGCGCCCGACTATCCACTGTGGACGGCATCGGCCAATCTCTCCGGCGGGCGACCGGTGCATTATCTGTGCGATGAGCAGGCCGACTGGGCGCCGGACTTGAACGATGTGCGCGACAAGATCACCGCACGCACCAAGGCCATCGTCATCATCAATCCCAATAACCCCACCGGCGCCGTCTATCCGCCGGAAGTGGTCAAGGAACTGTTGGCGATCGCGCGGCGCCACGGCCTGATAGTGTTCTCCGACGAGATCTACGACAAGATCCTCTACGACGACGCCGAGCATGTCTCCACCGGCGCACTGGCCGACGACGACCAACTCGTGGTGACGCTCAACGGTCTGTCCAAGAGCTATCGCTGCGCCGGCTTCCGCAGCGGCTGGATGATTCTCTCCGGGAATCGCGGCAAACAGCGCGCCGACGATTTCATCCAGGGCCTCAACATGCTGGCCTCGATGCGTCTGTGCGCCAATGTCCCCGCGCAACACGCCATCCAGACAGCACTCGGCGGCTATCAGTCGATCAACGACCTGGTGCTGCCCGGCGGGCGGCTGCTCGCCCAACGCGACATTACCTATGACAAGCTCAACGCCATTCCCGGCGTCAGTTGCGTCAAGCCCAAGGGGGCGCTGTACGCCTTCCCGCGTCTCGATCCCGAGGTCTTCAACATTCAGGACGACCAGAAGTTGGTGCTCGACTTGCTCTTGCAGGAAAAGATCCTGCTGGTTCAGGGCACGGCCTTCAACTGGCCGACCCCCGATCATGTGCGCATCGTCACCCTGCCCTGGGCCGACCAGCTCGACGATGCCCTGGACCGCTTCGCCAACTTCCTGTCGCGCTACCGCCAATAACACGCCACCGCCAATGACCCGCTTCTCGCCCGAGCCATGCCCGGCTCGGGCGGGAATCATCCCGCTCTCAACGATTATCGATATTTGTCTTGAAACCCAAGGCAAGACGCCGTATCTAATGGCCAACAAGAATCGACATGACCATTGCTGTCTCACTGACTGAGGGAACTCATCGATGATGCGAATCCTGCTGTTTCTCGCGACCAACCTGGCCGTGGTGATCGTGGCCAGCATCACCCTGCGAATACTCGGGGTGGAGCCCTATCTCAACGCCAACGGGCTCAACATGAACAGCCTGTTGATCTTCTGTTTCGTGATCGGCATGGCCGGGTCGTTGGTATCGCTGTTCATTTCCAAATGGATGGCGAAGAGGAGTACCCGAGCCAAGGTGATCGAGCAGCCCAGCAATGCTACCGAACAGTGGCTACTCGACACCGTCGGCGAGCTGGCCCGCGATGCGGGCATCAAGATGCCCGAGGTGGCGATCTTTCCCGCGCAGCAATCCAACGCGTTCGCGACGGGCTGGAACAAGAACGATGCGCTGGTCGCCGTTTCCGCCGGACTGCTCGAGCGCATGCGCCCCGAGGAAACGCGCGCGGTGCTGGCGCACGAGATCGGCCACGTTGCCAATGGCGACATGGTGACGCTGGCGCTCATTCAGGGCGTGCTCAATACCTTCGTGATGTTCTTCGCGCGCATCGTCGCGCAACTGGTGGATAGCTTCCTGCGCCGCGATGACGACGGCGGCGGTCTGGGCTTCTTCGGTTACATGGCGGTGGTCATCGTTGCCGAAATCGTCTTCGGCCTGGTGGCCTCGATCGTCGTCGCTTGGTTCTCGCGCTTCCGCGAATACCGCGCCGACGCCGCCGGTGCCAAGCTGGCCGGTAGCGGTGCGATGATCAATGCCCTGGGACGCCTCAAAGCCGAAACGCAGATGCCGGATCAGATGCCGGATACGCTGACGGCCTTCGCCATCACCTCCGGCCAGACACGCAAGCTCATGGAGCGCCTGTTTTCCAGCCACCCACCGCTGGATGACCGCATTCGCGCCCTCAAGGAAAGCGCCTACCGCGAATAATCACGGCACATAGCGGCGCAACGCAAAACACCCACCGGCCCTGGATTCATCCAAAGGTCGGTGGGTGTTTTCGTTTCGGCACGCCGTATGATGTCAGGCGATTTGCTACTTGCTACTTGCTACTTGCTACTTGCTAGACAGCTTGACCTTGAAACCGAAGCCTTCGAGGGCGTCGCGCAGGCCGCCCTTGTTCTGCTTGAGTTCGACCCGCAAGGTGGAAAACTCACGCCGCAGCGGATACTCGGCGCGGAAGGCATCGAACCCCGACGCCATTCCCATGCGCCGGCGGTAGCGATCGAACGCCAGCATGTCGCGGCGCACGTCGTAGCAGGCCCGCGTGCATAGCGATAGCGCTTCCAACGGCGGCGCCCAGGGCGTCAGCACGATCTTGCGCAACCATGGGTCGGGCTTGAGCTGACCGAGCTTCTTGCGCGCCGGCAAGCCAAAATGGCGCATCGCCGCCTGATAGACAAGCTCGGTGCCGCGCATCTTGCCGTCGATGCTGTGCCCGGCGATATGGGGCGTAGCGATATCGACGAGATCGTAGAGGCCATGATCGATGCCCGGCTCGTTTTCCCACACGTCGAGCACCACGCGTAGATCATTGACGCGTTCGAGGCGCTCGCGCAGCGCCTGATTGTCGAGACAGGCGCCACGTCCGGCGTTGATCAGCACGGTACCCGGCGCCAGGGCCTCGATGCGCGTCGCATTCAGCAGATGCCGGGTTGCGTGCTCACCATCCGACACCAGCGGCGTATGCAAGCAGACGATATCGGCACGCTCGAGCAGACTATCCAGTGCCAGAAAGTCTTCGCGGCCCTCTGCCTCGGCACGTGGCGGATCGCAGATCAGACACGTCACGTCGAGATCGTCCAGACGCTCCACCAGACGGCTACCCACGTTGCCAGCCCCGACGATACCGATGGTCTTGCCGGCTAGATGAAAGCCATCTTCCTCGGCCAGCAATAGAAGGCTCGAAAGCACGTAGTCGACCACTGAGTCGGCATTGCAGCCCGGTGCGTTGGCGAACCCGATGCCCGCTTCCCGCAGGTAATCGAGATCCACATGGTCGGTACCGATGGTGCAGGTGCCCACGAAACGCACGCGGGAACCATCGAGCAGTGCCGCATTCACCGGCGTAATCGAGCGCACGACCAACAGATCCTGATCGCGGACCGCCGCCGCATCGATGTCGCGCCCAGGCAAGCGGGTGATATCGCCCAGCTCGCCGAAGAACTCATCGGCCAGAGGAATGTTTTCATCGACCAGGATGCGCATGACCTTCTCTTTTCTCCCTTGTTCACGTCCGACGGCCGGTTACAATACGCACGGGGCGCACTTGCCTGTCCACGGCCACGCCAGAGACGGCGTTCGCCGGGGATTCGATACCCGCCGGGAATGTCGATAGTAGGCCCGCGAAAGACACGTCACAAGCCCATTGCCAACCACAACGGCGCCACCAGGAGTTCTCGTGATCGTCCGCTGGGAAAGTGAACACGACTACGTTCTCGTGCATGTCCACCAGGATATGTTCGGTGACTGGATATTCAGCCGCGCCTGGGGCCAGATCGGCACCCAGTTCGGCGGCCTCAAGCATCAACTGGCCGACAGCTATGCCCAGGCCACGACATGGCTCGAGGATGTCGCGCATATCCAATCCTCGCGCGGCTTCGCCAAGGTCTTCGAGGCCAGCGACGACTCGAGCCCCGAGGCCCGGGAAGCGATGCGTCAGCTATCGCTGCTCGACGGCGTCTGACCCCACGCGCCTCCGCCGGCTTCAGCGGTGACGGATCAGGAAGCAATGATGCAGATCCGGGCGCCGCGTGAAGTCCGGATCGAACGTCCGCGCCGAAATATCTTCCACCGCGAAACGCTCGCCCATGGCGGCGTCGAGCGCGAAACGCCGCTGATTGTTGGAGAACACCAACGTACCGTCCGCTGACAGGCGCGACATCGCCAGTTCGATGAGTCGCACGTGATCGCGCTGCACGTCGAGCACGTCATCCATCTTCTTGGAATTGGAAAACGTCGGCGGATCCATGAAGATCAGGTCGAACTCGCTACCCGCGGTTTGCAGCCAGCGCAGGCAGTCGTCGCGGATCACCCGATGCCGGCTGGGGTCGAGGCGGTTGAGCGCGAAGTTATCGCGTGCCCAGCTCAGGTAGGTATTGGAAAGGTCGACGCTGACACTGTCGCTCGCGCCCCCCAGTGCCGCCTGAACGGTCGCCGTTCCCGTGTAGCAGAACAGGTTGAGAAAACGCTTGCCGTCAGCCATGTCACGCAACATTCGGCGCACGGGGCGATGATCCAAAAACAAACCGGTATCCAGGTAGTCGCGCAGATTGACCCACAACCGCGCCGGCCCTTCGCTGACCTCGAAACGTTCGCCGCTGGCCTCCTGCTTGGTGTATTGCGCCTTGCCCGATTGTCGCGTGCGCTGTTTGTAGTGCACGTCCTCCGGGCGTACGCCGAGCACCTGGGGGATGACCTCCAGCGCATCGAACAAGCGACGCTGCGCCTGGCGAGGGTCTACCGAGCGCGGTGGCGCGTATTCTTGCACGTGGACGTGGTCGCCATAGACATCCACCGCCAAGGCGTATTCCGGCATATCTGCGTCATACAGCCGATAACAGCTCTCGCCGGATTGCTTGAGCCATTTTTTCAGCCGCTTGCGGTTCTTCTGCAACCGGTTGGCGAACATCTGCGCGCCGTCATTGCGCGGGGCATGGCCAGGCGCCGCCTGGGTATCCCGTTCGCCTGCCGAGGCGCTCTCGCCCGAGTCCTTGCCAGAAGCGTGCGAGGTGCGCGCCGCCTCCACCGGGATCAGCAGCAACTTGCAATCCAGCGGCCCGTTCTTGAACGCATACTGTTTGGTGGCCCGCAGCCCGGTGCGGTGGCCCAGGTCGGGGTTGCCGGTAAACAGCGCCAATTGCCAGCCTTCGAACTCGGCGCGCAAGCGTTCACCGAGGGCGGTGTAAATGGGAACCACCTCAGGCAACTCGCCCAGGCGCTCGCCATACGGCGGATTGGTAATGACCAGCCCCGGCCCGTCGATGCCTTCAGGGCGCGTTAGTTGTGCTACCTCGGCACCTTGCAGCTCGATCAAGGCGGGAATCCCCGCGCGCATGGCGTTGGCCTTGGCGGCGGCGATGGCCGGTGGACTCTGATCGCGCCCGAACAGCTTTGACTTGACGCGACGACGCCCCACGCTGGCACGGGCGTCCGCTTCGCGCTTGAGCTCTTGCCATACGCCGGCATCGTGCTCTGCCCAGGCCTCGAAGGCGAAATAGTGCCGGGCCAACTGGGGGGCGATGTCCGCCGCCATCAACGCCGCCTCGATGAGCAGCGTGCCGGCCCCGCACATGGGGTCGAGCAAGGGTTCCCCACGCCGTGCCCGCGCAGGCCAATCGGCACGCATCAGCAAGGCGGCGGCGAGGTTCTCCTTGAGCGGCGCATGGCCGGCATCACGACGATAACCACGCTGATGCAGGCTACCGCCGACCAAGTCGAGCCCCAGCAGCAAGCGCCCACGATGCAGGTGCGCGTAAATACGTGCATCGGGGTTTTTGAGCTCGATCACCGGGCGTTCATGGCCGGCCGCTCGCATTGAATCGACGATGCCATCCTTGACGCTCTGAGCGCCGAAGCGCGTATGGCGGATATGCTCGGATTGGCCATGGAAATCCACGGCCAGGCTGCTTCCGGTACGCAGGTGTGCGCGCCAGTCGACCCGGCGGGCGGCTTCGACCAGCGACTCGGGACGCTCGATATCCTGCTCGCGCAGAAGACAGAGCACCACGCGATTCGCCAGGCGCGACCACAGGCAGATGCGATAGGCCATGGCGATATCGGCCTGCACGTGGACACCCGCCACGGTCGTCCCGGTCACCTCCGCGCCGAAGCCCGCGAGTTCGTCGGCCAGCAAGCCCTCAAGGCCCCGTGGACAGGTGACGTAGAGCGTCAAAGATTGGGGTTGCACATCGGTCATAAAGTCGTCATCCCGGCGCCACGCACCGGTCATATTCCTATGGTTTACATGGAACGTTTGGCTTATGCCAAATCGCTGGTCGACAAATCCGCCTCAAAGCACTAAACATTACAAGTAGTAGCTACTGAAAACGCATGCGTTTCGTGTCCGGACGTTCCGGTTCATGGCGATGATGGTTGCCCCATTGTCGGCATGTACTGTCAGATCTCAACAATCGGTTCTTGATAAGAGGCCATCCGATGAAACGACAGAAACGTGATCGCTTTCAGCGTGCATATGTCCACGGATACAAAGCCGGCATGACGGGGCGCTCTCGCGATGATTGCCCCAGCCAGGACATCAACCTCCGTGAATACTGGATGAGCGGTTGGCGTGAAGGTCGTGGGGACCAATGGGCCGGCATGACGGGGATTTCCGGCATCCATCGAAACCCCATGGTACTGTGATGGTAGAATCCTTAATGGCACCTGGATCGATACCCCAGTGACAGGTCCATGACAAGGCCCGCATCGCGGGCCTTTTTATGTCAAAGCACACTATCTACGTCAAAACACACTATCTACGTCAAAACACACTACGCCACAGCTCCAGCGCATTCGCCCACCAGGGGCGGTCCACGGTAGATAAAGCCGGTATAAAGCTGGACGAGATCGGCCCCCGCCTCGCGCTTGGTCTTTGCCGCATCACCGCTGTCGATACCGCCCACGCCGATGATCGGCAACGTCGGCAGGTGGCGGCGCAACTCATGAATCACCCGATTGGAAGGCTCGAACACCGGGCGGCCAGAAAGCCCGCCCTGCTCCTCGGCATGTGCAAGCCCCGCCACCGCCTCGCGTGACACTGTGGTGTTGGTAGCAATGACCGCATCGACACTGTTGGCCGCCAGCGCCTGCGCAACTAACGCCACCTCGTCGGCGTCCATGTCCGGCGCGATCTTTACGGCCAGGGGCACGCGCCGGCCACTGACGGCATCGAGGCGGTGTTTTTCCTCGACCAGTGTGCCCAGCAATGCATCCAGGTGCTCGCCGAACTGCAAGTTGCGCAGCCCCGGCGTGTTCGGCGACGACAGATTCACCGTGACGTAATGCGCATGCGCATGCACTTTGCGCAGGCACGTCAGGTAATCGTCCACCGCATGCTCGACTGGCGTACTTAGATTCTTGCCAATGTTGATGCCGATCACGCCGTCGTAGCGGCTCTTGCGTACATTGGCGACAAGCGCGTCGACACCGGCATTGTTAAACCCCATACGATTGATGATCGCCCCTTCCGTCGGCAGCCTGAATAGGCGCGGCCTGGGGTTGCCGGGCTGTGGCTTGGGCGTCACCGTGCCCACTTCGACGAACCCGAAGCCCAGCGCTCCGAGCGCGTCGAGGTGCTCGGCATTCTTGTCGAGCCCCGCCGCCAAGCCCACGCGATTGGGAAACGTCAGCCCCATCAGCGTGACGGGCGCCGCGGCACGCGTACCCATCCACCTGCCCAGCCCCAGGCGATGGACGGCATCGAGTGACGTCAATGCAACGCCGTGGGCGGTTTCGGGATCGAGTCGGAACAGTAGCGAACGGGCCAGGGCGTACATGGATCCTCGGACAATGTAATGAGCGGCAAGACATGAAATGGGCACGCAGTATAGCGTAGCCACGCCCAAAAGCGCAGAGCCCCGCATTCGCACATGGCGAAGCGGGGCTCGCATCGGGGCGCGTCAGCCCCCGACACAGCACCAGACCTTACGGCTGGGTATCGAGCTGCTGTACGCGTAGCGTGTAGTTATTGACACCGCTCATCGCACTGCCGAACTTCCGGCCCTTCACCCAGACAGTGTAGCGTCCCGGTTGCAGCGTGGTTTCGATGTCGAAATCACTCTCGAAACCTTCACCTTGGTCACTGGCCACGACATCACCGCTCTCGTCGAGGATCCGCGCTTCGAGGCTATAAGTTCCCTCATTGCCAGGGAAGGTCGAGCTGGTCACCGACACGGTTCCCGCTTCCACCACATCGAAACTCAATACCTTACCCTGCTCGCGAATGGCCAGGTCGGTGACGATCTCGTCGAACGCATCCGGCAAGGCGTCTTCGTCATTGGCGGACGCGGCCTCATCGTCGGAGGAGCCAGCGGCTTGGCCACCGGCCGATGCGGTGGCCGTCTCCGACGCGGTCGTAGAAGAAGCTGCCTCGCTAGCGTCGGGACGCGGCGCAGCGATGGCCGCCACCGCATCGTCATCATCAACGAAGGCCGTGGTATGACCGTCTTTACCCGGGCCACCAAACATGATGCCACCGCCGGCGTCGACACCGCTTTCATCACTTGAAAGCCGGTTACCTTGTGCGTCGAGGCCATTGACGGTGACAACGAAGCTATTACCGCCCGTCTTGGTGGTACCGAACTTCTGACCATGAACACGCAGCACGTAATCGCCGGGTTCCAGGCGCTGCTCCATGGTCAAGCCGTCGTTCTGGCCCAGCCCCGACGCCGAGGCGATTTCATTGCCCTGCTCGTCGAGCAAGGTCGCTTCGATTCGGTAATCGTCGGAGTCACCCGGCAAGGTTGAGCTCTGAAATTGATAACGTCCTGACTTCTCGACGGTAAAGGGGTGGGTCTGCGTCCCGCCGAAGAAAAAGCTCTGGCTACGTGCATCGGAACTCGACTGCAAGAAATCGGTAAGATCGATTTTAGCCGCCGCTTCGTGCGCCTTCTGCTGTGCAGCGCTCTGCGCCATGGCCAGCGATGACGTGCCGGCCAGTCCCAGGGCCACGAGCATTGTGGTAATCACGCGATGATTCATGGGGCTTCTCTACTTGGCTTCGAACCTGAGTCGGGCACAGCATATCAGAGACATCAGCGCCAATGCTTCACTTGAAAGCTCGAAGAGGAAGGAAAATCGACAATGCCCCGAGCACGAGGCTCGGAGCATTGTGTGCGGGTTTATCCCTCGCCATTGCTCTCGGCGAGATCAACCAGTTCACGAATGGCCACCGCGAATAGCGGGAAACCGCCCTGGGCGCCCGAACGCACCTCGTTGAGCAGGCCGCACCAGCGTTCGACCAAGCCGGCATGCCGTTCCAGCCACTGCTCGACACGCGGTTCCACACCACTCGGCGCGCCGTCCATCTTGAGCACGCTGACGGTCAGCGCCAGTTGCTGGCGATCGAGATCGTCGCGGAAGGTTTCGCGCGCCTGCGCCTGCCAGCTATCGCGTACTTTCAGTGCGTTGATCTGACCATTCATCCACGGCAGCTCCAGACGATGGCCGATGTCGTAATAGACCTCGGCGACACGCTGGATCTTCTCGTCGGTGGCACGCGCCGCTTCGATGATGCCCAGCCCGGCATATAGGCTGTTGGCCGCCGCGACAACGCTCGCCAGAGAGGTGGGCACGCCGGCTTTTTCTAGCTCATCGCGACGCGCATCCCACGTTTCGTGATCCTCTCCACGCAAGCGCTTGCCGACGCTCTCTTGCAGTTGGGTGATACGCGGTGCGAAATACTCCACCGCTTCCTGAATGCTCTGATTGGTGCGATGACGCAGGAACCAGCGCGTGGCGCGACGCAGCAGTCGCATCAGATCGAGCATCATGCCGTACTGAACGCGGCTTTCGACCTGATAATCGAGCGCCTCGATCTGCTCCCAGAGGCCTTCGAGATTGAAGCAATCGCGCGCGATGAGATAAGCGCGTGTCACCTCCGCTCGTGTGGCACCGGTGGAGTCACGTAGACGCCGCACGAAAGTGACTCCCATATGATCGACCAGATCATTGGCGATCTGCGTCGCGGTGATCTCGCGCTTCAAGCGATGCTGATACATCTCGTCAGGGAAGCGCTCGACCAGCGTCTGCGGGAAGGCCCGCGCCATATGCCGCTGGACATGCGGATTGTCCGGCAGATCGGAGGCGATCATGTCGGTCTTCAGCGCACTCTTGGCATAGGAAATCAGCACCGACAGTTCGGGAAGCGTCAGGCCGTTTTCCGCATTGGAGCGTTCGACCAGCATCTCGTCGGTGGGCAAGAACTCCAGCTCGCGATCCAGTCCCCCGGCGGCTTCCAGCTCATTGATGAAGCGGCGATAGGGACCCATGCCTTGCTGGCTGAGAATTTCCGACAAGGAGAGTGCCTGGGTCTGGCGATAGTTATCGCGCAGGACCAGTTCACTCACTTCCTCGGTCATGCTCGCCAGCAACTCATTGCGCTGCTTGTCGGTCATGTCACCGGCTTTGACGATACCGTCGAGCAGGATCTTGATATTGACTTCATGGTCGGAGCAATTGACCCCGCCAGCATTGTCGATGAAGTCGGTGGTGACGCGTACGCCCTGCTCTGCGGCTTCCATGCGCCCGAGTTGGGTAAAGCCAAGGTTGCCGCCTTCACCGATCACCCGGCAGCGCAACTCATGACCATCGACACGCAAGGCATCGTTGGCCTTGTCACCCACCTCGGCATGCGTCTCGTCGGACGCCTTGACGTAGGTGCCGATGCCGCCATTCCAGAGCAGATCGCAACGCGAGGTCAGAATCGCGCGAATCAACTCGTTGGGCGACAGTTTGCCGGCCTTGATGTCGAAAGCCTTTTTCATCTGCGGCGTGATGCTGATGGACTTGGCATCGCGCGAGAACACGCCCCCACCCTCGGAGATCAAGGCGGTGTCGTAGTCCTCCCAGCTCGAGCGCGCCAGCTCGAACATGCGCTTGCGTTCCTTGAACGAGGCCGCCGGATCCGGATCGGGATCGACGAAGATATGCCGGTGGTTGAAGGCGGCGATGAGGCGAATCTTGTCCGACAACAGCATGCCATTGCCGAACACGTCGCCCGCCATGTCGCCGACACCCACTACGCTGAACGGTGTCTCCTGGGTATTGAGGCCCATTTCACGGAAGTGGCGCTTGACCGATTCCCAAGCACCCTTGGCGGTAATCCCCATCTTCTTGTGGTCATAGCCATGCTCACCGCCGGAGGCGAAGGCATCGCCCAGCCAATGGCCGTATTCCAGCGAAATGGCATTGGCGATGTCCGAGAAAGTCGCGGTGCCCTTGTCGGCAGCCACCACCAGGTAGGGATCGGCCTCGTCGTGACGCACCACGCGTTCGGGCGGCACGGTCTCGCCACCTTCCAGGTTGTCCGTCACGTCAAGCAGCGCGCGGATGAATATCTGATAGCAGGCAATGCCTTCTTTCTGCACCGTGTCGCGGTCGGCACCATCAGGCATGCGCTTGCAGATGAAGCCGCCCTTGGCGCCTACCGGAACGATGACGGCGTTCTTGACCTGCTGCGCCTTGGCCAGCCCCAGGATTTCGGTGCGGAAGTCCTCGTGACGATCGGACCAGCGCAGCCCGCCGCGCGCGACCTTGCCGCTGCGCAGGTGAACACCCTCGACGCGCGGCGAGTAGACGAATATCTCGAACATCGGCCGCGGTTTGGGCATGTCCGGCACTTGCGTCGGCTCGAGCTTGAGGGCGATGTAATCCTTGGCCTCGCCATCTTCACGCCGTTGATAATAGTTGGTCCGCAATGTCGCCTGAATCAGCGCCATGTAGCGACGCAGCAACAGGTCGTCATTGAGACTGGCGACTTCATCGAGCAAGCCCTCGATGCGCGTCACGCATTCTTCGATCTCGCTGTCGCCGGCGGCATCGTCGGGATCGAAGCGTAGTTCGAACAGCGTCACCAGTTCACGCGTGATTTCCGGGTGGCTGGCAAGCGTATTGGCGATATAGTCCTGCGACAGACCGAATCGCAATTGCTTGAGATAACGCGCATAGGCACGCAGCACCGCCACTTCGCGCCACGCCAAATTGGCACCGATGACCAGACGGTTGAAGGCATCGCTTTCGGCATCGCCGGTCCAGATGCGCGTGAACGCCTCGATGAAGACATCGCGCATTTCCTGAAGATTGACGACTCCGTCGCCCCGGTGCTCGAGCGTGAAGTCATGAATCCAGTAAGTCTGGTCGGGGCATTCGACCTCGTAGGGACGCTCGCTGATCACGCGGAGCCCCAGGTTTTCGAGCACCGGCAGCACATCGGAGAGCGGGATCGGCTGATCGGCGTGGAACAGCTTGAGGTTGACCCCGTCGATGTTTTCCTCGACCAGCCGATAAAGGCTCAGGCTGATCGGTGCGTTCCCGCCCAACTCACCGAGATGATGGATATCGTAAACGGCAGTACGGGCCGAAAAGTCTTCGCGATAACTGTTGGGAAACGCCTCGCGATAGTCCTGCATCAGGCGGTTAGCCTGTTCTTCGCCGTAGCCCTCGACCATGGCGGTCTGCAGGTCATCCCGCCAGCTACGCGAGAGCGCCGTAATCTTCTTCTCCAGACGTCGTATATCGTATTCGGCCGGGCGCTCGCCGTTGAAACGCAGGATGAACTGGATTCTCGCCAGCACCGACTCGGATAGATACGTATTGAAATCACCGAAGGTAGCGTCGAGCTCTTCGCAAAGCAGGTTCTGGATGCGCACGCGCAATTCGGTGGAGAACACATCGCGCGGCACGAACGCTAGGCACGAATAGAACTGACCGAAACGGTCCTCGCGAATGAACAAGCGCACCTTGCGCCGTTCGCGGATATTGAGAATACCGAAGGCCGTCTGCGCCAGCTCGTCGGTGTCGATCTGGAACAAGTCGTCACGCGGATAGACCTCGAGGATCTGCGTCAGTTGTTTACCGTTATGCCCCTTGGGATTGACGCCCGCGGCCTTGATGACGGCTTCGATCTTCTTGCGCAGCACCGGTACGTTGCGCGGCGATTCGTTGTAGACCGTCGAGGTATAGAGCCCCAAAAAGCGCCGCTCGCCGATGACGCGACCGTCTTCATCGTAACGGTCGATGGAGATGTAATCCGGATAGGCAGGGCGATGCACGCGCGCGTGATAGGCACTCTTGGCAAAGGACAAAAGCTCCGGCACCAGCACATACTGATCGTCTTCGACGCCCTCGTCGGTACTGATGCGCTCGCGGTAACGCGGCTGGTCGAGCTTGAACACGCCCAGCTCGCTCTTGGATATCTGGCGTAGACGATCCTGACCGTCTTCCTGCAACACCTCGTACTCGTCATAGCCCAAGAAGGTGAAGTGATCGTCGAGCAGCCATTCGAGGAAAGCGATGGCTTCTTTATGATCGTCGGCCTTGATCTGCTTCGGGCGCTGCGCCTTGAGTTCCTTGATCGACTCGCGCACCCGCTCACGCATGGGATCGAAGTCTTCCACCGCCGCACGCACGTCGCACAGTACTTCTTTGAGGCTGTCGTGCAGGTCGTCCAGGGTCGCCGTATCGGAATGGCGGTCGACTTCCACCAGAATGATCGACTCGCGAGAGGCCGGGGCATTCTTGGCCTGAGTCGAGGTTGCACGCTTGAGATGATGCTTGGCATCGCGCTCCACCGCCAGAACGGAGTTATGAATCGCATGCACGGTCAGCCCGCGGCGATTGAGCTCGATACGCACCGAATCGACGAGAAACGGCATGTCTTCGTGCAGCACGGCCACTACGGTGTGCGGCGACTGCCAGCCGTGTTCCTCGAAGTCGGCATTGAAGACGCGAACCTTCGCCTCGCTGGGGTCATGCGTCTGCATGAAGTGCCACGCCGACAACGTCGCGCCGTAGATATCATCCAGGCCGCGCTCGGCGGCCTCCTCGAACGGCGCCGACGCATACAGGTCCTCGGCGAAAGCAGCGATCCGCTCCACTTTTTCCTGGGGAAGCCGCTTGGCCAGTTGTTCTTTGAGCTGGGCGAGAAAATCTTCCTTGCCCTCGATCGCAACGTGTTGCATCAAGCACCTCGTCTACGACCGGCCGCCCTTCATGGCGACCGATGAATGATCCTTCGGCGGCACGCACGCGTATCGCGTGCACCACCACGGTGACACGAGCTTACTCCCATCGCGCGTCAGACCCCACCGATGTGACGCTCCCTCATGGCGTATGCCGGTTGTGCATGGGCTGGTCACGCACGTACTGGCGCTTCCCGGCGTTCCAGCAACACGCCACATTCGCAGTGGTCGGTATACGGAAACTGATCGAACAGTGCGAAACGGGTCACGACATGGGTCGTGGCCAACGACTCGAGATTCGCCTCGAGCGTGTTCGGGTTACAGGAAATATAGACGATGCGCGAATAGGCTTTTAGTTGCTCGCAGCTATGCGCATCGAGGCCGGCCCGCGGCGGGTCGACCAACGCGGTGGTGAAATCATGCTCATCGAGCGCCAACGCCGCCACGCGCCGCCCGCTTTTCTCTCCGGCCAGGGCTTCGCTGAACTCCTCGGCGGACATCCGCGCCACCACCGCGTTAGCCACGCCATTGGCCTCGAGATTGACGTTGGCCGAGGCCACCGAGGTCCGCGAGATCTCAGTCGCCACGACACGGCGGAAGTTCTCGGCCAGCGCAATCGTGAAGTTGCCATTACCGCAATAGAACTCCACCAGATCGCCGTCGTGGCTTTCGCGGGTCACATCCCGAGCCCACCCCAGCATCGATCGACAAATCGCCGCATTGGGCTGGGTAAAGCTATTCTCCACCTGCTGGTAGACGAATTCGCGGCCTTCGACACTCAGCCGCTCCCAGACATGATCGCGCTCAAGAACGAGACGCTGCTTACGTGCCCGACCGATGATCGACACATTCAGGGATTCCTGTAACGCCCGTGCTTCTTGCTCCCAAGCCTCGTCGAGTTGGCGGTGATAAATCAAGGTCACCAACGCTTCGCCATTCAGCGTGGTCAAGAACTCGACCTGGAACAACTTGCGCCGCAGGGTATCGCTTGCCAACAGCGCGTCACGCAAGGCGGGCATGAGCGCATTGATGCGCTCCCCTGCCACCGGATATTCATCCAGTCGAATGACCGCCTTGCGCTTGGGATCGGCCGGGTCGACTTCGAACATGGCATAGAACAGATCGTCGCCGTCATGCCAAATACGAAACTCGCAGCGCTGCCGGTAATGACTCGGCGGCGAGGGAAATACTTCCAGCGGCGGCGGAGAGAAACGCGCGAACTGCTCCGTGATACGCTCGCGCTTGGCATCGAGCTGAGACTCGTAACGTTCGGGGTCGACGACGGGTACGGCCACGAAAACTCCTTTCAGCAAAAACTCGCGATGTCGCCGAAACGACACCATCTCATGGAAATCAGAAGGTTAAAACAGGGTCAGGCAATGCCAAAGAACACGGTGCGCTGAAGCCATAACCCGCCAGGGTACGTGCCAGGCCCGATTGTTGCGGAGCGCTGGCCCAGCTCGCATCGCTACCCGACGCATCACGCGCGGCCCCTGAAACGGCCGGCGAAGCGACCTGTGCCACGCGCCGCGCAATGGCGTCACCGGAATCGATCCACACGATTTCGCGCGGCGCATGCCGCTCGAGCGCCTCGCGCAGCAGCGGAAAATGCGTGCATCCCAACACCACGGTATCGAGACGCGACGCTTCCCATAACGGCGCTAGGCTCGCGGCGATGACCGCATCGTCCCACGGCATCCCGGTCAGGACGCGTTCGGCCTGCGCGACCAAGGGATCGGCCGCCAGTCTCACCACCGTGCAATCCGGTGCGAACTCACCAATCAAACGCTGCGTATAAGGACGCGACACCGTCGCCGAGGTCGCCAGAAGTCCGAACACACCACTACGCGAGGCCTGGGCAGCCGGCTTTATCGCCGGTACGGTGCCGATCACCGGAATACTCAGGCACTCGCGCAAGGCCTGTAACGCCAACGTGCTGGCCGTATTGCAGGCCACTACCAAGGCACGCGCGCCACTCGCTTCGACCGCCGCGCGACACACCGCGACGATCCGCGCGACCAACCAGGCATCGGGCTTGGTGCCGTACGGCAACGCGGCGTTGTCGCACACATACGCCAGCGGTGCACCCGGCAAACGAGTGCGCAAGGCACCGACCACCGAGAGCCCGCCAACGCCGGAGTCGAAGATCAGAATCGGCGCCGTCATGCGCGGGTCTCCGCGAAGTGCGCCAGCAGCGTATCCACTAAGGCCCTCAGGCGCGCGGGGATGAACTCACGCTCGGCATACAACAGATGGACGCTGATCGGCGCCACGCTGAAATCGTCTAACACGCGGACCAGTCGTCCGGCCTCGACTTCCGGTTCCCCCAGGAACGCCGGCTTGTAAACCAGCCCCATGCCGCGTATTGCCGCCTCGGTCAGGGCGCGTCCATTGTTACAGGCCATGACCGGCCGGATGCGCACCCGATACGGCGCCCCGTCGACCTGGAAGTGCCAATAGTGCCCTTCCCGCGCCAGGCTATAGTGCAGGCAACGATGTCCACGCAGCTCGGCGGGGTGCGTGGGCGTTCCATGCCGCGCCAGATACTCCGGCGCGGCGTATACGTGGCGCGGCATGTCCATCAACGGCCGCGCGATCAGACTGGAGTCCTCCAGCTCGCCGATACGTACTACCAGGTCGAAATCCTCGGCCACCGGGTCGACACGGCGATCCTCGAGCACGACATCGAGCATCACCGCCGGATGATGGCGCTCGAACGCCTGCAAGGCGGGTATCAGCGCACGCACGCCGAAATCCAACGGTGCGGAAAGTCGTAGCCGACCGCGCACCTCGCCACGCTGCTCGCCAAGTCCGGTCTCCAGTTCCTGCAACTCATCGAGCAAGCGACTCGCGCCATTGAGATAGCGCTCGCCCTCTGCGGTTAGCTGCAAACGCCGCGTGGTACGCGTCAACAACCGCACCCCCAGGCTGGCTTCCAGCTTGGAGATCTGCTTGCTGACCATGGCATTGGAGAATTCCAGCTTGCGCGCACCGCCAGCGAAACTGCCGGCCTCGACCACGGCGCGAAAGATGTGCATCGCCTGCAGGCGGTCCATACGACTTCCTCGAAAATACGTGCGCTCATTCTACCTTACCCGCCCACGCGATGAGATGGCTCGACTTGCCTAAAGGCAAAATACTGTTTATTTTTACAGTATTCGTCATTTCGTTTTCGAGGTTCCGCCATGTCCATGACGCCTATCGCCCTGGCCGCATCCACCTCGGCACCAGCATCGAGCGACACCCTGTCACGCGGCGCCAGCGGCTTTCCGTCTCCGGCCGACGACTACCGAGAAGCACCGCTGGATCTACATCACCATCTGGTGCGCCGCCCGGCCTCGACATTCTTCATGCGCCTGGAAGGCGATGACCACCGCCACGCCGGTCTGCACCACGGTGACTTGTTGGTGATCGACCGCGCTATTTCACCGCGCCCTGGGCATTGGTTGGTCGCCGCCATCGATGGCGAACTGAGCGTGTTGCACCTCGAACGTCGTGAGGCGCAGCTGTATCTCGCGCCGTCACGCCCCGGTCTGGCGACGCTGCCCTTCGAGGCCGACGATGACCGCTTGTGGGGCGTCATCTGCTACGCCATTCACGCCTTGCCCGCCACGGGCGAGGAGCCGGCAGAGTCATCATGTTTGCGCTGATCGACTGCAACAACTTCTATGCCGCCTGCGAGCGTCTGTTCGAACCGCGTCTGGAGGGCGTTCCGGTGGGCGTGCTGTCCAACAACGACGGCTGTGTCATCGCGCGTTCCGAAGAATTCAAGGCGCTCGATATTCCCATGGGCATTCCCACCCACAAGATCGATCCAGCACTGCGACGTCGCGTAGTGCTGAAGTCTTCCAACTACACGCTTTATGGTGACCTCTCGGCACGCGTGCAACAGGTACTGGCGCGTCAAGTCCCGACGCTGGAGCCCTATTCCATCGACGAGTGTTTTCTCGATCTACGCGGCTTACAGGAAGACTGGCACGCGCTGGGCGCACGCCTGGTGCGTAGCGTGGTGCGGGAAGTCGGACTGCCGGTATCCATCGGCATCGCCCCGACGCGAACTCTGGCCAAGCTCGCCAACCGCCAGGCCAAGGCGCAATCGACGCGCCCTCAGGTGTGTGTCTGGACACATGCTGACGCGCCCGACTTGACGGCACACCTGCGTCGGCTATCGCCGCGCGATGTATGGGGCGTGGGCGAGCGACTCAACGCGCGCCTGGCCGGCATGGGCGTACTCACCGCTGCTGCGCTGCGCGAGACCCCCGACAGCGAGCTACGACGTCGTTTCAGCGTGGTACTGGCGCGCACCGCCACCGAACTCAACGGCCATCCTTGCTTATCGATGAGCGACCTGGAAACCCCGCGCCGTAGCATTCTCTGCTCGCGCTCGTTCGGGCGCCCCTTGCGCGACCACAACGCCCTCGCCGGTGCCTTGCGCCATCACTGCCAACGCGCCGGCGAAAAGCTGCGACGCGATGCCATGCAGGCTTCGGCCATCGGCGTCTATCTGCGTACCAACCCGCACCACGCCGGCACGTTTCGTCATGCCTGCGAGTGGACCGCGTTACCCTTTCCCAGTGCCGACACGCAGCAACTCAACCGCGCGGCGCAGCGCCTGCTAGCACGCTTATGGCAACCGGCAGCCTATCAGAAGCTCGGAATAATGCTCGCCGAACTGACGCCCCGCCAGCAGAGCCAAACGACGCTCTTCGATGGCGCCGAGCCCGCCCGGCGAGAGGCATTGATGGAGGCTTGGGACGCGATCCGAGCCCGCTACGGACGTCAAGCACTGACCCTGGGCCCGCAGCCCATTGACGCCTCTTGGCAGATGAACAGCGCCTACCGTTCGGCCTGCTACACCACGCGCTGGGACGAACTGCCCCGCGCACGCGCCCGATGACCACTATGCCGTTCACGTGGCGACACAGATCAATTCAACGGCGAAGGCGCCTCGCGGAATTCGGCGTAAAGCTCCGGATAGCCTTCCTGCAGGCGCGCCAGTTCAGCTTCGGCCCCTTCCGGCAGCGCCTTGGCCAGCCGATCCAGGTCGTCTTCATCGAAGTGCTCGCGGATCAACGGGAACAACTCCTCACGCTCGCCGCGCAGATAGGCCCGATGCGCCTCGAGATAAGCCCTAAGATCTTCGCTGAAGCGGTCCATGGGCACTACCGCATCCATCAGGATCATGTCGAGATCCTGAGAGAGTTTCGCCAGGCGTTCATTGAGCGCCCGATAGTCCTCGGACAACCGCTGACACAGCGCGTCGGCTTGCGGCGCCCGCACATTCAACTGCTCGGTACACATGCGTTCCAGCGGCTCGGTGAACCCACTCATGTAGTCGAGGATGTAATCCACGACCTCGCGTATCAATTGGAAGTTGGGTCGCTCACCTTCCGCCAGGGTTTTCTGCTTGAGCTGCAACACATGCAGCAGACGCGCCATGTTGGCGTGGTCTTGGCGCAGTTGAGTCAGCATGGGCATGTACAGGCCTCCTTTGCTGTCGAAGCGTGGCAGCGCGGGGTATCCGGCAGCCTATTTGCCAGTTTAGGCGAGAGTCTTCAGTGACTCCCATTCTCCCGATGGGAAACACCCTACCGGGGCTCGAATGTTTTACCCTAGCGTGTATGACAGGATTACGCCTGTTGGCCGAAAGTCTAGACACGGTTTTTGGCGACTCGACTCACCCACGGTGGCATACACATGGACCTGTTCGCTTCTTCCCAATCTGATAACACACCGCTGGCCTATCGCATGCGGCCTCGCCGTCTCGACGACTACGTCGGCCAAGAGGCGCTGGTCGGTCCCGGCAAACCGTTGAGCCGCATGGCGGAAAGCGGCGCGGTACGCTCGATGATCCTGTGGGGGCCGCCAGGCGTGGGCAAGACCACCCTGGCCGATATTCTCGCCGATGCGTCGGGCGCCATGCTCGAACGCCTCTCGGCGGTGATGGCCGGCGTCAAGGACATCCGCGCCGCCGTCGAGCGTGCGCGCGAGGGGCAAGTGCGCGGCCAGCCGACGCTCTTGTTCCTCGATGAGATCCATCGTCTCAACAAGAGTCAACAGGATGCCCTGCTGCCACACGTCGAGTCCGGACTACTGACGCTGATCGGTGCAACCACCGAGAACCCGTCATTCGAGGTCAATTCGGCGCTGCTCTCGCGGGCACGCGTTTATGTGCTGCGCAAGCTGGAGGTCGACGACCTGCTGCGTGTACTGCATCAGGCCCTGACGGATGCCCAGCGCGGCCTGGGAGAGCGCCATATCGAGGCCGACGAGGACGTGCTGGAAACGCTCGCGCGCTCGGCCTCGGGTGATGCACGACGCGCACTGGGCCTGCTGGAGACGGCATGCGACTTCGCCGAGCCGACCGAGAACGGCGAACGCCTGACCCTGCAGGCGCTGCATGAAGTGCTGGGGCACCAGGCCAGCGCCTTCGACAAGCAGGGCGATCATTATTACGACCTGCTCTCGGCCATCCATAAATCGATACGCTCGTCACGCAGCGATGCCGCGCTTTTGTACATCGCGCAATTCGTACAAGGTGGCGGAGATCCGCTCGATGTGGTGCGTCGCCTCGCCGCCATCGCCTCGGAAGACGTCGGCAATGCCGAGCCACGGGCCCTGCCGCTGGTGATGGCCGCCTGGGACGCTTACCTACGCCTGGGCGACTACGAAGGCCAGCGCGCCATCGCGCATGCCGCGCTGCATCTCGCCATCGCCCCCAAGAGCAACGCCATCGACCAGGCCTGGAACGCCGCCAAGCAGTTCGTCGCCGCGCACCCCGACTTCGAGGTGCCCACCTATCTGCGCAACGCCCCGACCAAGTTGATGGAATCCCTCGGCCACGGCGAAGGCTATCGCTATGCGCACAACGAGCCTAACGGTTACCCCGCCGGACGAGCGCACGATTGCTGGCCCGCGGAACTCCCCGCGGCCACATTCTTCGCGCCCACCGAATACGGACAGGAAAAACGCTTCAAGCAGATGCAGGCCTGGCGCGCCGAGCTCGATGCCCAAGCCGACGGAACGTCATGAGAACCCGCCGCTTCTCGGCCTTAACGACGTCGGCACATCTCGGCGGGGTGGCGTAGCTGAGTCAACAGATAGCGCTTGAGGTCGTCCGCCGCGCCGATTTCATCCAGTGCCGTCGCCATACATGACAGCCAGGCATCTCGCTCCTCAGGGCCGATATCCAGGTGGCGATGCGCCGCAGGAATGGCGATCGGCCCGAAGCGTTCGCGGTAACGGCTCGGCCCGCCCATCCAGCCGATCAGAAAGGTCGTCAGCTTGTCGCGGGATTCGTCGAGGTCGGCGGGATGCAGAGCGCGAATCCCCCGCGCCTCGGGCAAGCGCTCCATGGCATCGTAGAAACGATCCACCAACTCGCGCACCGCCGCCTCGCCGCCCACGGCGCGCAACGTGCTATCGCCGACGCCGAAGACCATGACGTCAGGTGTCTCATGCCGTTCGTCGTTCATGCCGAATTCGCCAGTTGCAACGTAACGTCGTGGATCAGCCGAAGGTCGTTGAAGCGGCTGGCCCGGCTCTCCGATTGATGTAGCCGAAAGGCCCGTTGCTCACTACGCGGTAGGCCCTGGTACTCGGCGATCACTTGGAAGAGCCAGATCTCGTCGCCCCATTCCATGTCACTTTCCTGCAGATAGGCCAGCGCACTGATGCCCATGGGATCGGGGTGATCGATCACCGTGAGGTAGAAATTTTCCACGTCTTGCTTGAGCGCCTGTTGGCGAGCCGCCACCAGGCTTTGCTCCTCGGCCTCGGCAGGCCGTGCGGCGGCAACGGCCTGCGGCTTGTGCACCGGCGTCGGTAACTGGTGCACGAGGTCGGTCAGCACGCGAATGTCCGGCTCATGGTCCAAGGCCGGCGCAGCAGCGGCGATCAAAGGACTGGCTTGGTTGATCAGATCGGGCACTTCGCTGCGCCGCGCATAATTACCGGGAACGAAGTTGGGGTGTTCGCGTAGAAACGCCGCCATGCCACTAATCAGCCGGCTACGCGATTGCTGCTGGCGGAACCGCGCCATCAGTTCGGTCAGACGGCTCTGGACTTCACGCAGGCTGGTGTAATGCTGACTGACCTGGCGCTGCAATTGACTGATCAGCAGCTTGCGCAGGGTGCCGTCGCTACCGACCAGTTCGATCAGCTCGTCGAAGTCGATCAGTTGCAGGCCATCCAGCAGGCGCACGATCTGCTTCTGGGCACGGTCGTTTTCACGGATCTTGTCGTTCAGGCGGCTGACGAAACCGAAGTCGCTGTTGAGACGCTGCCAGAGACTATCGATGGCATCGGCGAAACGTCCGTTGAGGTCATCGACGGCCTGACGCAGACGCAGCAACTGCTGCTCCTGGCGCCAGTATTCCCCCTGATTCTGGGCCTCGCGATAGCTCTGCACCAGCGTGCGCAAAAGCTCCAGGGTTTCGCCCACGTCGGCGTTGACCTGGCGGCGGGTTTCGTCAGCCAACATCTCGGCGATCAACTCGCGCACCCTGGGCGCCAGCTTGACGCCACCCTGATCGTCGGGCCGCCAGACGATGCGTGCGGCAAGCAGCCGCCGCAGTGCGCTATCGCTCAAGGCTTCCAGTGGCACTTCATCGCGGCTGTAGCCTTGCATCAGGGCATCGGCGTGCTTGCCAAGCAGCGCTAAACGCTCCACGCCGGTGCCGATCAGGCGACTTTCCAACTCATGCTCGTCGCGCACAGCAAGCTCCTTCATAACAAGCTTTCCTGCGTCTGAGGGCGCTCATCCTCGACGGGCAGGTTTTCTTCGTCGCGGATGAGTCGCACCAGATCGACGAGGTAATCGATCTTGCCGGTGACCAGATAGACCTGGCGGTCGGCATGCGGCTGCAGCAGATAACCGTGCTCCTTGAGACGTTTGAAGACCTGCTTCATCTGAGCGTCGAGCTGCTCGCTCTGGGAGCCGAAGAAGGTGTCGCCGGCGAGACGTTCGAGCTGCTCGCGCAGACTCTGGTTGTCCTCGCAGCGAGCGCTGAGTTCGGCGGGCTTGAGTACATCGCCCGGCGCCACTAGGGCGTCATGCCCCATCGCCTCCTGCATCAGTTGAAGCCATTCGAGCATCGGCATCAAACTGTGCAGTACCTCGCCGAGCTGTCGCGAGAGTTGCTCGCGGGCCTCGTCGTTGAGCTGCCGCCAGGCCAGGAAGTAGACACTGCCTTCGGCGTTGGTAGCCAGACGACGGTTGAGCGGTCGCAGGTACGTGTCGATCTGCTCGCGCACCTCCTCGTCTTCGAGGCGACGGAAGGCTCTGTCATCGCTAACGGCGCAGACGAACTCGCCGGCCAGCAAACGCTCCAGCAGCGGACCATGTTCGATCATGACGAGACCTCCTCGGTGGTGCGTTCCTGCAGGCGCTCGGCCAGGCGACTCAGACGCGGTTCGATGCGCTTCAAGCGGCGGCGACTCGGTTGCTCGGCGTCACGATCGATCAAGTAGCGGTTATGGAATAACAGCAAGACGTCGGACTCGGGGTTGGGAAACGCCCCAACGATATGGATGCGATTGCTATCGCAAGCATCGAACAGCATCTCGACGTTGTGATAAGCCAGCGTACCGATCTCATCGATGGGCCAGTGAATGGCGATCTCCGAGGGCCCGCGCAACAACCGCGTGAAGGCGAGCAAGAACTTGCACAGGATCAGGTAGGCCATGCCGTGGCTCGAGGATTCGAGCAACTGACGATCGCTTTTGATCACCAAATCGGTGCCGCCCTCGTTCAAGTGCAGCTCGAGGCGCAGCAGGCTTTCGAAACTGTATTGCTGGTCATGGCGCAGCAGGTCGACGACATCGGCCAGCGCATCCAAATAGTCATCACTGGGCAGCGTCTGGCTGGAGCTCTCCCAGTCACGATAAAGCTGAGCGAAGCGCTTGAGCGGCTCCCAGAAGCCCAGCTCGTCGATGGTCGACTGAATGCGCACCTCAGCTTTGTTGATGCCCTCGAGACGCAAGTCATCGGCCACTTCTTCGGACAAGCGACGGCTCTGGGCGCTGATGCGTCGATTGAGATCGCGGAAGACGGTGAAGAACTTGTCCAGATCGGCGCCCAGATTGCGCCCCTGCTGGATCAATTGCTGCTGCTGATCTTCGAGCAATTGCAACATGCCCCGCAGCAGCGGAAGCTGGCGACGCGGATTGATGCCCTGTTCGCTCGCCCCGCTGCCCGACCCACTGAACAGCTTGCCGCGCTCGGCTTCCAAGGTCTCGACGAAGCCCTCGCTAGCCCCCTTGATCAGCTCGCTCTCGACGTGCTCGCAGCCCTTGCGCAGCGTTTCCACCTCCCTGCTCCGGTTGCTCAGCGCCTGGCGTGTGCGCTCGATGCGCTCATGCACATCGCCCGGCGCTTCTCGAGGCGGCTCGCCGGCGGCATCCGGCGTCGACGTCAGTCCAAGCCCCTCGACCTGACCGAGCAATGGCTTGAGGGCATCGATGACCTCGCGTTCACCATTGCAGCGTGCCTGGAGCGTCTTGATGGCTTGCTGATGCGCCACCTTGGCGGCCTGAAAATCGCTGCGGCATTGATCGCGCTGGTGCTCGGCGGCCTGCTTGTCACGCGTCAGCGTCGCTTCGCGGTCGACAAGTTGCGGCTTGCGCTCGCCCCATTCGACGCGCATGAAGCGTGTGTAAGCATCGAGTTCTTCGCGGCGGCTTTCGGTGACGCGAATGCGCTCTTGCAGGTCACTGATGCGCTGGCGCGTCGCACGCAGGGTTTCGGGATCACCGCCCTGGTCCTGCAGCTCCTGATCGAAGGCAGCTTCCAGCTCCTGACGTTGACGCTGGTGCTCGGCCTTGAGGTCTTCGAGTTGCTGCTTGTACTGATCGAGGCGTGCGTCGAAGCTGGCCAGCTGGGTCTGGCCATCGGCCTTGAGTTCCAACAGTTGCGCCTGATGGGTCTCGTCGAGCGTGCTCAATGCCTCGCGCTTTTCATCACGTAGGGCTTTGTCCGCGGCCTGCTGGCTGGCCAGCGCTTCTTCGGCGGCCTGTCGGCGTTCTTTCTGCTGCCGAGCGTGGCGCTCCTGAAGTTGATGTCGGGCATCTAGAGCATATTCGACTTCGTCATCGGCATGCTTGAGGGCAAGCCGCGCCTGGCTTAATGGCTCCTCGGCCCCTTGCACCCGGTCATGACAGGCCTTGAGCTGTTTCTCGGCAGCTTGGAGGTCGGTTTCGGCGCGCGCTTGGTCGGCCTCGGCGGCGTCGATGGCGGCATTGAGACTCGCTTCATCGCGAGCATGGTCGGGCAGCTCGATGGCGGAAAGATCGAGCGCTACACCGAATAAGTCATCGTGTTCGGTGTCGCCAAGTTGTGGCGAAAGATCGCGACGTTCAAGCAGTTCGGGCGCGATGACCTTGCCGAGGCCGTGCTCCCAGCCAGGACGGTGGTAACGCATGAAATAGCGCAGACTGCCCTCGGCAGGATCGCGCTGACGCTGAAGTTCCTGGGAACGCTGGTTCGCCCGATTGAGTTGCTGTTTGGCGCTTTCTCGCTGCTGCTCTGCCGTGTCGCGCTCGCGGCGCAAGGTTTCGTGCTCACGGCGCAAACTCTCGAGACGACTGGCGACAGCGTTACGGTCGCTCTGAGCCTGATCGACCCGGGTCTGGGCCAGTTCCGCTTCTTGAATCTCCTCGGGCACCTGGCCGGTCGAGGCGAGCTGCGCCTTGAGATCGGCCAAGCGTTCGATGCCTTGCTCGAGCCGCGTCTGATAAGCGGCATCCAGTTCGCTGCGCTGCGTATGATACTGGGACTCCAGCTCACGCTCGGAGGCCCACTGCTGCTCCTGGCGGGCCGACTTTTCGTCGCCCAGTTCATTGATGAGTGCTTGGATTTCATCGGTGCGCCGCGAGAGGTCATCGGCAAGCTCACGCAGGCGACCGTCAAGGCGTGAGCGGTTGGCCGCAGAGGCCTCCTGCATCACCGCCAGATGCTCCTGCAATTGCTGGGCCTGTTCGCGCCATTGCGGCAGTTCGGCCAGGTCCCGCTCCAAGGCGGGCATATCGGCCTCGGCATATTGCTCATACTGCTGCTGCAGGTCGTTCAGGCTGCGCTGGGTACGGTCCAGCTCGCTGGCAAGCTCACTGATGCGGTCGTTGAACGTGTCGCGCGCCTGCTCGTATTCCTGCTCGCGAGCCTGAAAAGCTTCCTGCTGAGTGTTCAGCTCGGCCTCGGTATCGGCCAGCACGCGCTCCGCGCGATGGCGGTCGGCATCCAACTGCGGCTTGAGCTGCCAGAGTGTCGATTCAAGATCGACGATATCGCGGTCGACGTCGGCCAGTTCCGCCAATGACTGTTGCAGCGGCTCCAGACGCATCGACTGGCGCATCTGAGCGATCCAGTCGCGCGCTTTGGTGTTGCGAATGCGGGTGACCGGCAGTTCGACGCCATCTTCCTCGAAGATCGCCGCCAGCATGGTCTTGAGGGTGTCCATCTTGCCCTCTTTGGCATGCACCGCCGAAATCAACTTTTCCATGTGGCGAATGCGCCGCTCGGGCTTGACCAAGCTGAATTTCGCGGCGGTCTGGCGCAGCTTCAAAGCCTCGCGCCGATTGCCCTGCTGCTGAGTGAAGTCGTTCTGAATCACCGCACGGTATTCGGAGGTCGCCCCGTACTTGGCAGAGAAGTCGATACCGGCGCGGCGCAACCCAGCCAACCAGTCGCCGTACTCCAGCGCCACGACCCCATCCTGGCTTTCTACCAGATAATTCTCGGGCTGGTACGGCGCCCCGACGAAGCGATATTCCAGGCCGCCCTCTTTCTTGCGCGTCAGCACGGCCTGGCAGACATTGCCGGCTTCGCGGCGGTATTCGTAGATCAGATAGCTGTTGCGATGCGGCAGGTAGAAAGCATCGAACTTCATCCGCGTCTTGGGGACGACCTTGTTGGGTAGCTCGCCATAGAAGACCGGCACCAGTCGCTGCAGCGTGGTTTTGCCCGAAGCGTTGGTGCCACAGATATTGGTATGGCCATCGACATCCAGTTCGACGACGCCTTCCAGATGACCGTGAATCATCACGATACGTAACAAATGGGCCATGCCGCGTCCTTGGTAGTTTGCGCTTTTTTGCAAAAAGCCATTCTACCCACCCGGGCATGCACAACCAACGTTGGCACTTCCACTACTCGTCGGCACCGATACACACAAGCCATTGCCCCACGCCAGACAGCCCGCGCTGCATACTGCCCAGGTTCACCTACAACTCGTCGGCCCGCGGCGGCTTGCCGACAGTCACCTCGCTGAGTTTCTCGTGGGCCAAGCCCCGCAGCAGCGCGAACATCATGGCGAACACCAGGATGAACATCGGCAGGCCGACGACGGTGATGACCTGCTGCAAGGCGGTCAAACCGGCATCGCCGGCAAGCACGATCAACATGGCGGCCAACATCCCTTCGGACACGCCCCAGAATACCCGCTGATGCCAGGGACCGGGATCGGACGTCCCTGTACATAGCATGTCGACCACTAGCGAAGCCGAGTCCGACGAGGTGGCAAAGAAGATCGCCACGATGACGACCGCCAGGCCCTGAATCAGCGTCGCCGCCGGGAAATGCTCGAAGAAGGCGAACATCGCCAGCGGAATGCTCTCCTCCACCGCCGCGGACAACGATCCGGCCTGCGCGCCGAGGGCCGCACGTGCATCTTCGCCGATGCCATCGATCTGCATTGCCGACCAGCCGAAGATCGCGAACCACACCAAGGTGAACATCGACGGGGCGAACAATACCCCGAGTACGAATTCACGGATCGTGCGCCCGCGGGAGATACGCGCCACGAAGATGCCAATGAAGGGCGACCAGGTCACCGTCCATGCCCAGTAGAAGACGGTCCAGCTTCCCTGCCAGCCCCAGCCACCTTCCTCGTGGGTATATTCCGCCAGCGCATCGTTCCAGAACGCCATCGGCACGATATTGGAGACATAGATGCCGACGGTTTCGATGATCGAGCGCAGCAGGAACACCGTCGATCCGGTAACCAGCACGAACAGCATCAACCCCACCGCCATGCCGATATTGATGTTGGACAGCACTCTCACGCCCTTGTCCAGGCCCGCCACGATCGAGCACACCGCCACAGTGGTGAGAACGGCAATGATGATGACCTTGGGCAGGACGCCATTGGAGACACCGAGCAGCTCCGTCAAGCCGGCATTGATCTGCTGGGTCCCCAGGCCGATCGAAACGGCCACCCCGAACAGAGTGCCGAGAATCGCGAAGACGTCCAGCGCTTTACCCAGCGGCCCGTAGATCCGATCTCCGATCAGCGAATAGAACACCGAGCTGAAGCGCATGGGTAGGTTATAGCGATAAATGAAATACGCGAATGCCAACCCGGGCAGCGTAAAAATCGCCCAGGTGTGCAGGCCCAGATGATAGATCGCGAACCCCATCGCATCGTCGGCAGCCTGGACCGAGAAGGCCTCGACGTCCGGCCGCGGCGGGTTGGCGAAATGGGACATCGGTTCGGCCACCCCCCAGAACATCAGTACCGTGCCGATGCCGCCGGCAAACAGCATGGTAAACCAGGAGACGTTGCTATAAGCCGGCTTGGCATCATTACCGCCGAGGCGAATCGCGCCGAAACGACTGATGGCCACCCACAGCAGAAACACCACCCAACTAGTCACCCCAAAGATGAAAAACCAGCCGAGATTGGTGACGATCCAGGCCCGTCCGGCACCAAAGGCAGCGCCAATGGGTTCAGGCGCCACTAACAGGGCGATCAGAAAGATCACCATGATGCCGGCCGACACGAAGAAGATGGTCGGGTCGGTTTGCAGACCGAGTCTACGAGCCAGTTTTTCCATGGGTTATTCCTTTATCTTTTATTGTCCTTCTAGAAACACAGTAGAAGCAGACGGGCAAGGCGTCGAATGGCACACGCATCCCCGCATCATCGACTTCGACGATATGCGAGAATAAGTAGACTAGAGGGATGCCACCGGCTAGCCGCCCAAAGGGTCGTATCGACGGGCGCCAATCGCCACGCTCCCGATATCCCGGCCATACTCAGTTCTGCAGCGAGAACGATCGATGATTCAGGAAACCTTGCAACGCGTCTTCGGCTACGCCGACTTCCGCCCCGGTCAGCGCCAGGTGGTCGAGGCCGTGACCCAGGGGCGCTCGGCGGCGGCGATATTTCCCACCGGATCCGGCAAGTCGCTCTGCTACCAGCTGCCGGCGCTGCATCTGCCGCACCTGACCCTGGTGGTATCGCCACTGCTGGCGCTGATGCAGGATCAGCTCGAGTTCCTGCGCCGTCACGGCATCGCCGCAGCGAGCCTCGACTCTCGCCAGAGCCGGGAGGAAGCCTCGGCGGTGATGGATGGCGTCAGGCGCGGCGACATCCGCATCCTGATGATCTCGGTGGAACGCCTCAAGAACGAGCGCTTTCGCGCCTTCCTGCAGCGGGTGCCGGTCTCGCTGCTGGTGGTCGACGAGGCGCACTGCTTGTCCGAGTGGGGCCACAATTTTCGTCCCGACTATCTCAAGCTGCCCGCCTATCAGCGTGAATTCGCCATTCCGCAGGCGCTGTTGCTCACCGCCACGGCCACGCCGCGCGTCATCGACGACATGCGCGACAGCTTCGGCATCGACGCCCGGGATGTCGCCGCCACGGGCTTCTATCGTCCCAATCTCGACCTGCAGGTGCAGCCCACCGCCACCGAGCGCCGCCCCCGTGCCCTGGTCGAGTGGCTGGAGCCGCGCCTGGCCGCCTCGCCGCCCCAGCCCAGCATCGTCTATGTCACCCTGCAGAAAACCGCCGAGCAGATGGCGGCGTACCTGGGCAAGGCGGGCCTCGAGGCCCGCGCCTATCACGCCGGCCTCGACGGCGAGACCCGCGATGCCCTGCAGCAGGCGTTCATGAACGGCGAGCTCAATTGCATCGTCGCCACCATCGCCTTCGGCATGGGCATCGACAAGGCCGATATCCGCAACGTCGTGCATTACGATCTGCCCAAGTCGATCGAGAACTACAGCCAGGAGATCGGTCGCGCCGGACGCGACGGACAACCGTCGAACTGCTTGATGCTCGGCGGTCGCGACGCCCTGGGTGCGCTGGAAAACTTCGTCTACGGCGACACGCCCGAGCGCGACGGCATCGAGCGCGTCCTGCGAGACATTCGCGATGCCGCGCCCCACGGCCAGTGGGAGGTACGCCTGAACGCCCTCTCCCAGCACAGCAACATACGGCCGCTGCCGCTCAAGACACTGCTGGTGAGACTCGAGCTCGAGGGCGTCATCGCCCCGCGCTACGCCTATTTCGCCGAATATCGCTTCAAGTATCTGATCGCGCCGGAGACACTGATCGAGCGTTTCAATGGCGAACGTCGCGATTTCGTCGCCGCCCTGATCGAGGCATCGCCCAGGGCCAAGACATGGTGCGCGCTGGACCATGAGGCGCTCGACGCCCTGGGTACCGAGCGCGGTCTCGATACCTCTCGGCGACGCGTCATCAGCGCGCTGGAGTATTTCAACGACCAGGGATTCATTCAGCTCGAAAGCAAGCAGATGACCGAGGTCTACGCTGTACGCTCCTCCGAAATCGATATTGCTGTGCTGGCCGAGCGGCTCACGGCGTACTTCCAACGCAAGGAGCGCGCCGAGATCGAGCGCTTGCAGGCCATGCTGGCTCTGTTCGAATCGACGACCTGCCTCAGCCGGCGCCTAGCCGACTATTTCGGCGATTATCAGGCGCCCGAGCATTGCGGTCATTGTTCGGTGTGCCGCGGCCATATCGCACAGTGGCCCACGGAGCCGACACGTGCACCGCTCGAGCCGCACCAGATAGCCACGCTGTGTGCGCCTTTGCATGAACGGCTCTCCGCGCTATCCGATGCGCCGCCCCCCAGCGACGCGTTGTTCACACGCTTTCTCGCGGGGCTCAGCAACCCCGTGCTGACCCGCCTCAAGGCACGCCAGCTCGAGGGGTTCGCGGCGCTGGAAGACTGGCCCTACCCGGAGATCCACGCCGCCGTGAAGGCCACATCGTCGAGCGAGGCGTAAATCATGCGCCGTTGCGGTAGGCCCGCCCCGGCGCTGGCTTCTACACTGATATAAATCACTCGAAGGAGGCGAAGAACAGCATGAGCGAGCTTGCCGAACTGAAATGCGAAGCCTGCAGCGCCGACGCCCCCACCGTCAGCGATGCGGACATGCATAGCCTCGGCGCCGAGATTCCCGAGTGGCGGATCGTGGAGCGCGATGGCATCATGCAATTGGAGCGTGAGTTCACGTTCCGCAACTTCAAGCAGGCCCTGGCGTTCACCAACCAGGTGGGCGATCTCGCCGAGGTAGAAGGTCATCACCCGGCGCTGACCACCGAATGGGGCAAGGTCACCGTTACTTGGTGGTCGCACAAGATCAAGGGCTTGCATAAAAACGATTTCATCATGGCCGCCAGAACCGACGAGGTAGCGCAGTCCAATGTTCGAGCAGATTGAACGCGTACCCGGGGACGCCATCCTCGGGCTCATCGAAGCCTTCAAAAAGGATCCCAACCCCCAGAAAGTCGATCTGGGGGTCGGCGTTTACCGTGACGCCCACGGCAATACGCCCGTCATGCGGGCCGTCAAGGAGGCCGAGGCGCGGCTGCTGAAGAACGAGACGACCAAGAGCTATATCGGCTCGCACGGCGATCCGCGTTATGGCCAGGCGGTACTCGAACTGGTTCTCGGCGCGCAATCCCCGGTGCTGGCCGCCAACCGCGCCAGCGCGACCCAGTCGCCCGGCGGTACCGGCGCGTTGCGGCTGGCGGCGGACTTCATCAAGTCGCAGTTGCCCGGCAAGGGCATCTGGGTCTCCGATCCGACCTGGCCCAACCACCTGGGCATCTTTCATGCGGCGGGGGTCGAGCTGAAGAAGTATCCGTACGTGGATGCCGACAACCGTCTCGACTTCGAGGGTATGTTGAGCGCCCTGCAGCAGATTCCCGAAGGGGATGTCGTGCTGTTGCACGCCTGCTGCCACAATCCGTCGGGCTTCGACCTGTCACGCGAGCAATGGCAACGCGTGCTGGAAGTCGTACGCGAGCGCCGTCTACTGCCACTCGTCGATTTTGCCTATCAAGGCTTCGGCGATGGCCTCGATGCCGACGCCTACGGACCGCGCCTGCTGGCCGAAAACCTCGACGAGGTCATGATCACCAGCTCCTGCTCCAAGAACTTCGGGGTCTATCGCGAGCGCACCGGCTGCATGATCATGATCGCCCGCGACAGCGAGCAGATGGAAAACGTTCGCTCGCAGATGGCCATCGTCGCCCGCGAGAACTACTCCAACCCGCCGGCCCATGGCGGCGCGGTCGTGGCCGAGATTCTCAACGACGATGCATTGGCCGGCGTATGGCGTGAGGAACTCACCGAGATGCGTGATCGCATCAACGGCTTGCGCCGTGACTTCGTCGAGGCGCTCAAGCCTTACGGGCTGGACGAACGCTTCGCGTTCATCGCCGAGCAACGTGGCATGTTCTCCTACACCGGGCTGAGCCCGGAACAGGTGGACCGCCTACGCGACGAATTCGGCATCTACATGGTGCGTTCCGGCCGGGCCAACGTCGCTGGCCTGGCGCAGGAAAACCTTCCCTATGTAGCCAAGGCCATCGCCACCGTCGTCGGCTGACAACGACGCCGCTGACCGGCACGAAAACGCCCGCCACGCGCACGCATGGCGGGCGTTTTGTTGTACGTTTACTTATCCTGAGCGTCGGGTAGCGTGTCCGAGCCGATCTTGTCGCGAAACGTCTCCCGCGTTACCTCACCTTCACCGTCGTCGAGGCGCTCGAACAAATCGAGGCGGTCGGCCTGACGTGCCTCTTCTTCGCTGAGCACACCATCCGCGTCGATATCCATCTGATCGAAGGTCACCGCATTGCGGCGTTGGTCGAGCGGGGTTTGTGCACCCCCCTGGCCGAAGCTGGCTTCCTCATCGCTGACCCCGGTTGATTTTTCGCTAACCTCGCCCGCCTCGGTCGCTTGGCCCTTCTGGACCTCCGAGGAAGCAGCCGCTTCCTGGGCGAGTGCCGCCCCGCTCATCATCATCGTACTGCTCAATAACAACGCCACTATGCCGGCGCTTGTGGCACGCCAGTTTGAGAGATTCGTCATCGCTGCCTCCTCAATGGCTCTCATCACACTTAAGAGTGCCCGATACTGATGGACCGGACCTGATGCGAGCATTGGACAAGCAGTGCGCTCAGGGATTCCCCAAGCCACAAGATCACGCGGCGTAACGCGCCACACAAAGCCCTTGAGGATCGATGGCCGGGCGACGACCAGCCATCAGGTCAGCCAGCAAGTGGGCGCTACCACAGCTCATCGTCCATCCCAGGGTGCCATGGCCGGTGTTGAGCCAGAGGTTGTCATACCGCGTGGCACCGATGATGGGCGTCGAGTCCGGCGTCATCGGGCGCAGGCCGGTCCAGAATTCGGCCTTGGCCATATCGCCGCCTTCAGGAAAGACATCACGCACCACCATGCTGATAGTCGCGCGGCGTTTTTCCAGCAGACTCAAATCGTAGGACGCCAGCTCGGCGGTACCGCCGACGCGAATCCGGTCGTCGAAGCGCGAGATGGCTACCTTGAAGGTCTCGTCCATCACCGTGGACTGCGGCGCGCCGCCATCGTCGATCACCGGCAACGTCAGGCTGTACCCCTTCACAGGATAAATCGGCAAGCGGATATCGAGATCCTTCATCAGAAGCGGCGAGAAACTGCCCAGGCACACCACGTATGCATCGGCGCTCAGGGCGCCCGCCGAGGTCATGACTCGTTCGATGCGACCGGCCTGACGCTCGATGCGCTGGATATCGACATTGAAGCGAAATTCGACACCTAACTGTTCACGGCAGTGATCGGCCAAGCGTTGGGTGAACAAATGGCAGTCGCCGGTCTGATCGTCCGGCAGATGAAGCCCACCCACGAACTTGCCCGGCACACGTGCCAGCGCCGGTTCCACGGCGGTCACTTCTTGGGCATCGAGCAGCCGGTGGCGCACGCCGCAATCGCTCAGCACGCGCATGTCCTTGGCCACCGCCTCGACCTGAGCGTCATGACGAAAGAGCTGCAGCAGGCCACGCTGGCGATCCTCGTAGCGAATCCCCGTATCGCGGCGCAACGCATCGATACATTGTCGGCTGTACTCGGCGACACGCACCATACGCTCCTTGTTGACGGCATAGCGCTCGGGCGTGCAATTGTTGAACATCGCCATCATGAAGCGTGCCATGGCGGGGTCGCGCTTGGGCCGAATCTTCAGCGGCGCATGTTCCTGGAACATCCACTTGAGTGCCTTGCGCGGAATGCCCGGGGCCGCCCAGGGCGAGGAAAACCCGAAGGATACCTGGCCGGCATTGCCGTAACTCGTTTCCATGGCGGGCCCAGCCTGGCGATCCACCACCGTGACTTCATGCCCCTGCGATGCCAGATAGTAGGCGCTGGTGACACCGACGACACCACTGCCGAGAATGAGTACGTGCATGGCTTTCCCCTACTTGGCGCTGATTGGATGCTGAAACGAAGCGCCAGTATAGGACGGAAAAGCCAGTAAAATATGAGGTAATCTAACTCATAACCAGATGATGAAATCGATTTTTATCCACCACCTGGTTTTTAGGACTTAAAAAACGGCGTTTTCAAGTTTCGCCACTGACCGCCATGCGCTGCGTCAAGGAACGCCGGAAAATGCCCCAGGCAAGGCCGCCTGCCAGCACGTTGCCCAACGCGGCTCCCCAGGCGACGCCAAAGACGCCCGACAGCCAGGCGCCCACCGCCAAGCATGGCAAGTAACACACGAACAAGCGCATGAAGGACAGCAGCATCGCGCGTACCGGCCAGCCCAGCGCATTGGAGGCGGAGACTACCAGCATGCAAAGGCCCAGCAGGCTATAGCTAGGTAGCAGCCAACGTATCAAGGTCGCGAGTTCATCGCGTATTTCCGGATTACCCGACAGAGCGACCGCTACCCAGGGTGCCGCCAGTGCCATGACACATCCCAGCCCCAACTGCCAAACCACCGCTGTACGCGCCGCTAGCCTCATCAAGGCATCGATGCGCGACCAATCGCCAGCGCCGTAACAACGCCCCAGCCAAGGCGGCAGCGACATGGTCAGCGCCAGCACCACCATCAACGAGAGCGTTTCCAGACGGCTGGCCAGCCCCCACGCCGCAACCGCCGTCTCACCCAGTTTGGCGACAATGGAGGTTGCCAGCATCGCCGACAACGGCGGCATCAATTGGCTGATCATCGCAGGGCCGGCAATCGCCATGAACGGCACGGCCGAGGCACGCAGTTCATCACGCAACCCATGACGCGCCAACCAGTCGTGGGCACGTAGGCGCACCACCAGTTGCCAGATACCGATGGAAAACGCCAACGCCGTCGCCCAGGCCGCGCCAGGCAGTCCCCAGCCCGACCAGTCGCCGACACCGAAAATCAACAGCGGATCGAGGCCTAGGTTGATCAGGCTGGTCAGCACCATGAGCTTGCCGGGCAAGCGTGTATCGCCATGTGCCCGGAACAAGCTATAGCCGAAATACAGCACCGCCCCTAGCCAGTTGGCCACCAACTGCGGCCCCCAATAGGCGCGAATCAGCTCCCGCGTGGGGGCATCGGCTCCCAACAGCGTGAAGATCGGCGTCTGCGCGGCCCACATGATCAACATCAGCAGTGCCATCAAGGCACTTCCACCGACCAGCACCAGGCTGCCTAGACGCCTGGCTCGCGCTGTATCGCCCGCCCCCAGGGTGCGCGAAATCAGCGCCGCGATGGCGATCCCCAGCCCCACCTGCACGCCGATGATCAGAAACGACAGCGGGAAGGTGAAGGATTGTGCCGCGAGCGGCTGGGTGCCCAAACGCGCGATGAAAGCACTATCGACAAGCTGGAAGCCCAGCAGCGAGAGTACACCAATGGCCATGGGCCAGGTCTGCTGCCACAGTTGGCGACGTAGCGAGGACATGGATTCCGTCACGGAAACCTCATTGCGAATCAACGGTCAAGGTATCAAGCAGGGCGCCCCCGGCATCGGTCGATACCGGGGGCGCCAAGTCTAACAGGCTGCCAGCAAAAAGTGCCTTCGTGAGTGATGACGATTCAGGCATCCCACTCAGGAGCAAAATCCGGATTGGCGATACGCTCGCCCCTATCCAGCGCATCGATGCGCGCCATCTCGTCGGCACTCAAAGTAATCGCCATCGCCTCCAGGTTCGATTGCTGGTGCTCCGGCTTCGTGGACGACGGGATCACCACGATGTCGCGCGCCGCGACCCAAGCCAGTGCGATCTGCGCCGGACTCACGCCATGCGCCTCGCCAATCTCCTTGAGCACGGGCTCGTCCATCACCTTGCCCACCGCCAGTGGCATGTAACCGGTGACTTGCAGCCCCTTCTCCTGGCAATGCGCCACCACGGTGCGATTGGCCAGAAAGGGATGCACTTCAATCTGGTTGGTAATTAGATGCTCGCCTCCGGGCACCGAGAGGGCCTGGTCGAGCTGCGCCACCGTGAAGTTGGATACACCGATTTCGCGCGTGAGGCCCTTCTCGCGCGCCTGGTTCAAGGCGCCAATGTAATCGGCCATCGGCACTTCATCGTCGGGCGACGGCCAGTGCACCAGAGCCAGGTCGACGTATTCTACGCCGAGCTTGCGGCAACTTTCTTCGAAGCTTTCCAGCAATGCCTGCGGCTGTAAACGGTCCCACCACACCTTGGTGGTCAGGAATATCTCGTCGCGGGGAACATCGCTTTGTTTGAGCGCCTCACCCACGGCGCGCTCGTTATCGTAGAACTGAGCAGTATCAATATGCCGGTAACCGAGTGACAGCGCTGACGTGACCGAGTCGATGACGTCTTGGTCCTTGAGACGAAAGGTACCGAGACCAATGCGGGGCAACGTACGTTGGTTCAGCATGATGACTCCTTGTCAGATGACAAAAGACAGTACAAAAAACGCCTGGTTACAATATGAAACATCGCATCAGGTGATCTGTCTCATCAGTACGGGAAGTGGGGACCGTTAAATTGACTTTCAACACCTTCCTCACGCTAGATCGCCATTGAGATTGGCTACCGAGCCCCATTATGATCAACCATACGTAACCGATAGTTACACACCTGAGGAAGCTAAACCTCATGCCTCATTCACTCTACGCGCGCATGATAGTCGCCGCCATCGTGCCTTTCATGATCATGCTGACCGGCTGCCTTGCCCTCTACCAGGCATCTCAGGTCGAGCAGCGCACGGCTCGCAGCGTCGCCCAGACCCTGGAGGTGATCGCCGATGCCAATCACTTGATGCGACTGTTCATGGACGCCGAAACTGCCCAGCGTGGTTACGCCCTGACCGGGGATGGCGATTACCTGGCGCCCTACCAGCGTGCCTTGAGCACTTTTCCGCGCACCCTGCGACGCTTGAAAGAAGCCTCGAACGACACGACGCAACATCGACGCCTCGAGCAGGCCAACCAACTTTTCCGGCAATGGATAAAAAACGTCGCCACCGACAGCATCCTCAAGACGCGTAACGAGACACCCGAACTACTCCCTATAGCCGATAAGGCCAGCAAGCGCATGGTCGATGAGTTCCGCACGGTCATGGGCAACTTCATCGATACCGAGCAGGAAGCTCTCCATACGCGTCAGACCGATAGCCAGGGTGCCGCAAAACACGCGCAGTACATCATGGTATGGAGCATCTTGCTGGCACTGGCGAGCGCCCTGCTGACCTGGTGGCCGTTGTTTCGGCGCACCCGGCACGCTGTCTCGGAAATCACCCAGCGCTCGCAGCGTATGGTCGCGGGGGACCTCAGCCAGCGCGTGGCGCTCCGAGGACGCGATGAGTTCGCCTGGATGGCGCATGCTTTCAACGCCATGGCCGCGCGCCTCGAGACGCTGGTAGCCACCGAAAAACGCACTAATCGCGAACTCGCCGAACGCGTCAATGTGCTGGTACGCGATCGAACCCGCGATATGCGAGCGCGTCATGATCTTGTCGAAGCCCTGCAAGCCTGCCGCAGTACGCAGGAAGCGCAGTCGACGCTGCGTAACCAGTTACCCACGGTTTTTGCCAATACCCTCGGCGGTACGTTGTGGTGCCTCAACACACATACCGCCGCGCCCCATCGTATTTGTCAGTGGGGCGAGGACAGTGGCGATATCGAGCGGGACGAATGCCTAGCTCTGCGCGATGGTGGACTGCGCGATGTCACTCTGCCCATGGCGCACGATGCAAAGGCCTGCTCGCACCTGCGCGCCGCGCGCCCCGGACGCCATCTTTGCATACCCTTGAGGGGTACGGAGGAACCGATGGGGGTACTGCACCTTCATCTCACCAGCCCCCCTGACGAGACGGATAACGGCGATCCTCAAGCTGAATTCGCCCTGGGCGCCGCCGAGGATATGGCACTATCACTAAGCAATGTGCAACTGCGCGAGCAACTCGAGGAGGCAAGCGTTCGCGATGCCTTGACCGGTCTCTACAACCGACGCTTCTTGGACGATACCTTGACGCGCGAACTGGCACGTGCCGAACGCCAGCCCGGCCCCTTGTCGGTTCTCATGCTGGATATCGACCATTTCAAGCCAATCAACGATGACCACGGCCATGCCTTTGGCGACAAGGTCTTGATCGAGGTCGCCGGTCTCCTGAGCAACAACGTTCGGCGCGGCGATATCGTCTGCCGTTACGGCGGCGAGGAGTTTGTCATCATCATGCCCGGTGCCGACCTGGCCGCCGCACGGCAACGCGGTGAGCATCTTCGGCAACAGGTCGCCACGCTGAATATCACCCTGGACGATGATACACCGCTTGGCCTTACCGTCTCTCTAGGGCTAGCCTGTTACCCCCAGCACGGCGAGTACGCCGACACTCTGCTGCATCACGCCGATATGGCGCTTTACGGGGCCAAGCAAGGCGGGCGCAATCGACTGGCGATCGCCCACCACTGAGTCCAACGTGAATCGCCCCGCACAAGGCGGGGCGATTCGGGCTCACGTATGCAGAGCGAATTACTGGCGGATACCTTCGATCACCAAGTACATGTCGACGGTGGACGCGGTCGGCCCCAACTTGCTGGTATCGATGCCGAAGTCAGACAACGTCAACGTCGTTTCCCCTTCGAAGCCTTCGCGATAATTACCCCACGGATCATCACCGCCGCCGATATGATCGACATCGATAGTGATCGACTGCGTCTGGCCATGCAGCATCAAGTCACCGGTGAGTTCACCCTCGCCTTCACCGGTCGATTCGAAACCGGTCGACTCGAACGTCGCGGTGGGATACTGCGACGCATCAAGGAAGTCATCACTCAGCAGGTGCTTGTCACGCTCGGCGTGGTGGGTATCGATACTGTTCACGTCGATCTCGACATTGGCACTGGCATCTTCCGGTGCATCGGCATCGTAGCTGAACGTTCCCGTGAAGTCCTCAAAGCTACCGAGAACATAGGAATACCCCAGATGGCTGATCTTGAACTCAATGAAGGCATGTTGCCCTTCGCTGTCGATCTTGTAATCGGCGGCGTTGGCCTGGGCCATGGGCAACAGTACGGCAGCCCCGAGGGCGGCACTGGTCGCGGTCTTGAATAGCGATTTCGAGAACATCGTCATCTCCTAGGAGGAAGGATTGAAGTACTTAAGTGGCGGCAAACCGCCACGGACATAGAACTCATTGGCGTCGAGACTCACCGGGCCACCACATGCGACGCAAGGTGTCTCGGCGGTCGAGAATATGATGTTTAAGCGCAGCCAGCGTGTGCCCCACGGCTAGCACTATCAATGCCCACGCTGCATACCAGTGCACCTCCCCCGCGAGGGTCGCCTGCCGGGGCAAGTCGCTGAGCAGTGCCGGTACTTCGAAGGCGCCGAACACACTGATGCCTTGGCCTTCGGCAGTAGAGATCAAGTAGCCACTGATCATCACCGTCAACAGCAAGACGTAGAGCAAGCCATGGCCAGCATGCGCCATCGCCCGCTCCCAAGACACGCCGTGTGCCTCGGGCGTGGGCTGCATCAGGCGCCACGCCAGCCGCAGCAGCGTCAAACCCAGTAGCGCCAGGCCCAGCGACTTGTGCCACCACGGCGCCAGTTGATACCAGCGGTCATAGTAATCAAGGCCGGTCATCCACCAGCCAAGCACGAAGAGCGACACGACCAGCACGGCACTCAGCCAATGCAAAAGGATGCTGGGCAAGCCCCAGCCGTGTACCGAATTGCGCCACATGCGTGTTTCTCCACCGATTATGCCTTTAGCATAATGGCTATCGCGCATCACGCCAGGACGCCGAGAGGAAAGGCATCATTAACTCAAAAGAAATAATGGCCCGCCAAGGCGAGCCATTATAAGGGAAGCGGGTAAAGGTCGAGGGCCAGGATCAGCCTTTGAGAGCATCCAGCAGCAACTTGGCCGTCGGCGCGCTGGAAGCCGGATTCTGACCGGTGATCAACAGGCCATCGCGCAATTGGAAGGCATCGAAATCCGCGTCGCCGCGCTCATAGTGGCCGCCCTTTTCTTTCAGAGCATCTTCCACCAGCAACGGCACGACATCGGTCAGCCCCACGGCGTCTTCCTCGCTGTTCGAGAACCCCGTTACGCGATGCCCCTTGACAACCGACTGACCATCGGGACCTTGGGCATGCACCAACACGGCAGGCGCATGGCAGACTGCGGCGACCGGTTTGCGGGCCACGAGGAAGTCGTGGATCAACTGCTGGGAATGGCGATCTTGCGTCAAATCCCACAATGGGCCATGGCCGCCGGGATAGAAGACTGCATCATAGTCATCGGCGCGCACCTCGGACAGCTTGCGCGTATTGGCCAACTGCGCCTTGGCCTCGCTATCCGCCTCGAAGCGGCGCGTTTCCTCGGTCAGCGCATCGGGCTGCGTGGAAGTGGGATCGATGGGCGGCTGCCCACCTTGAGGCGAGGCCAGGGTCAACTCGGCGCCCGCATCCTTGAACACGTAGTACGGCGCCACGAACTCCTCGAGCCAGAAGCCGGTGGCGTGACCGGTGTCCCCCATGCGGTCGTGCGACGTCAATACCATCAGAATCTTCATGCGAACCTCCTTGGGTAAGCGACGTTCATGTCGATACCCATGAAGTGGAGACATCCAAGCGGACTTCAAGGCGTCGCCGCGCCAAGCGCATTACTCGATCGCCACTTCCACTTCATAGCCACCGAACTTGCGCAGGTTGATGACACCGGTATCGAAGATCAAGTACTGCCCCTTGAGTCCCATCAAGCGGCCGCTCACCTCGGGGGACTTATCGAAATTGTGTGACACTACCTTGCCGGGAAATTCCAGGATGGGATAGTGCAACTCGACCGGGCTCGCCGCCAGCGTGCCAATCGCCTGCTCGCCAACGTGTTGCTTGAGTGCCGCCAGCTCCTGATCGAGCGCGGCCAGGAGGCGATCTCGCTCAGCGGGCAGGTCTATCGGCGCCACGTCACCTTTCAGCATTGCACGCCAATTGGTGCGATCGCCCACCATCTGCTTGAACAAAGTTTCGACCAACCCCGACTGCAGGCGATTGTCGACCTCGAGAATCGGCAGCGCCTGAATCGCCCCTTGATCGAGCCAGCGTGTAGGCAATTGCGTCTTGCGCGTGATGCCGACCTTGAGCCCCGACGAATTGGCCAGGTAGACCACGTGCGGCTGAAAACAATGCTGCTCGCCCCATGCCGGTTCGCGACACGTGCCCGCATGGTAGTGGCAGGTTTCCGGCTTGACGATGCAAGTATCGCACTGGGCAAGCGACTTGAAACAAGGGTAGCAATAGCCCTGCGCGAAACTCTTGCGCGTGGCGCGTCCGCAATGCACGCAGTGGATGGCGCCGGTATGCACGAGGCGCAACGAAGCGCCCAGGTGCGCATTGAGACCAATGCGCTGCTCGCCGGCCCGCAGGGTGTATTGTGCCGGTGTCTCGGCATCGCTGGGCGCAATCTCCATCTTGCGCAAGGGCCCGCGCGCGGCGCTGACATCCGCCACGCTGAACAGATCGCTCATCAGTTCATCCACTTGATGGTATCGGACTCGCCAGCTTCATCGTCAGTGCCGCAACCACCGCGCTCGAGATAGCCCACACGCTCGTTCTCGGGAATATCGTGGGCGACTTCGTATTTCATCACCGCCTCGAGACAAAGCTCGGTCTGTTCTTGGCTCAGGCGCTGTCCATCCGGCCATTTACGCAGCGCGATCGCCTGCTTGAAGCTGTCGTACATGGCGGGTGTCATCTGCGCCACCATCTTGTCGAAGGTCATGTCACTCACTAACGCTCTCCTCTCGCGGCACGTCCACCGGCCCACCATCCACCGATCAGTCCGACCAACAGACCGCCCAGGTGCGCCTCGTTGGCGACGTTACCGAATCCAAACAAACTCGCCATGTCGGTCATGGTGAAGACCATCCAGGCAAGCATGAACACCACCAGCATCTGGGGCACGAAAAATCCGCTTCCCGGGGCCCGACGAGACATCAGCCAGACGTATCCCAGCAAGGCATAGTCGACCCCGGACATGCCGCCGAATAGTACGGTCCCCGTGGCGTATTGCGCCAGGTTGGAGACGAGTGCCGCCACGACGGCGAGCATGATAAGACGCGCGGGGCCTTGCAGGGCTTCGACCTGGCGCCCGAAATACCATAACCACAGCATGTTGAAGACGAGGTGCATCCAGCCGAAATGCATCAACGCGGGCGAGAACAAGCGCCATACCTGACCGCTTGCCAGGGAGTCGCCCAGGGTGCCGACCGTCAGGCGTCCAGACACGGCATCGACGGGCACGAAGGTTAGCGCGGCGACCACACGATCGCCGAACAACGTCATCAAGGCGAAGACCACCACACACAATGCCACCAAGGCAGCCGCCAGCGGTGCCTGAGTAAAGGCACTGCCAAGCATGCCGGGCGATTGGCGTTTCGCGGCCTGAGCAGGACGCTCGGCCAACTCGCCACGATGCCATTGCTCGATCAAGTGCGCCGCCTCGTCACGCTGGCGCGGATCGGCCAGCCACAGCACCTGACCCTCATCCTCTTCGGTCACCTGATGGCCGATACGATGCGCCCACAACGCCCGACGCAGGGCGACGATATCCTGTTGACGAGGTAGTTCCAGCAGCTTGTACATGGGCGGGGTCCCTTTCAGTACCGCAGACGAACGCACAAAAGAAAAAGTCCGGCGGTGGGGGCCGCCGGACAAGAGCAAGGGATCATTCAAGGGAACACTTACTCTGACGACGCCCCACCGCGATGAGTTCCCGGCGCAACGAAATTTTTTTCAATTTTTTCTGCCCCTCAAGCCAGCGCGCTGTCATCTGGCGTCGGAGGAGCCGCCCCCTCACGTGCCACATCGACCCACACGAAGCGATTGGCATCCAGGCGCTGCTCGCCCTCCCAGCGATAGGCCACCAGACGCCCGTATTTCACGGCGCTGTAATCGAGGCAAGCAATATTCGGCGCTGGCAGCGCCGGAACCCCCTCACACCAATAGTGGCCAATGAACAGCGGCGGCTCCTCCGGTCCGTAATACGGCAGTCGCTGTCGCTCCTCCGCTCGCAAGGGCCAATTTTCGAGGTCGTCGGGAAGGTTATCGGGTTGGAAGACCACATCGCCATAGGTCAACGGGTCGCGTGCCCAGAAATGAGCTCGAAAGGTGGTGCGCGTGAAACCATCACCGGAATAGATTCGCAAGCCCGCAGGAAGCGGCAGTGAGGGGCCGCGCGTCAGTCGATCCATGACGCGAAAGGCGAATGTGCCCGGGCAGACTGAATCGTAAAAAAAATCCTCGCTCATGCAGCCATCGGGGCACTGCGACAGAAATGGAGCGATGAGATCGTGGTCCCAGCAGGCATGCACCACCCGCAGTCCATCACGTTCGAGACACAACGGCATCGTCATGAACCAGTCGAGATGGGACTGCCACTCCTGAGGGTGATCGCGAAACTGTGCCAACGTCTCATTGATGATGCGATTGTGGCGCGGCGAATGCTCACGCAGCCATTCTCCCGCCCATTCCGGCGGTGCTCGGCGACAATACGCCAAGGCATTGTATTCGTGATTGCCCATCACGATATCTGCCTCGCCCGCTTCGACCATGTCACGCGCGATATTCAACGCCAGCCGAATGCGCGGACCGCGATCAATCAAATCGCCCAAGAAGATCACTCGACGACGCGGATGACGATACACGCCCTCCCGATAGGAATATCCTAGCTTTTCCAGCAACACGGCCAGCGAGGCGCCACATCCATGCACGTCGCCGATCAGGTCGTAACCGTCGAGATCCTGTCGAACCAGCGTCATGTCACTCCCCCATCCGGCTGCTCCAGCCGAGCTTGGTGCGACAGGCCTCGAAATAGTTGTGACCATGCGGATGAAGAAGCGTCAGCCGTTCACGTTTGCGACGCACGACCAAGCGATCGCCGGGCTTGGAAACCACTTGCGTCTGGCCGTCACAACTGACATGCGGATACGCGTGGTTGGTTTCACCGATGTGCACAGTGATCTCGCTGGCCGCGTCGATGACGATCGGCCGACTCGACAACGTATGCGGAAACATCGGCACCAGCGTGATGGCCTCGAGCCGTGGATGCACGATCGGGCCACCTCCCGACAAAGCATAAGCAGTGGAGCCGGTCGGCGTAGCGATGATCAACCCATCGCTGCGTTGGCTATAGACGAACTGACCGTCGATGAACAGTTCGAACTCGATCATCCGCGCAGCCTTGCCGGGATGGATGACCACATCGTTGAGTCCCGAGGCCGTTCCGACCTGTTCGCCGGCACGGAACACTTCCGCCTCCAACAGGAAACGACGTTCACTCTCGAAGTGCCCATCGAGCACTTCGCCGATCCGATCTTCGACTTCATCCGGCGAGATATCGGTCAAAAACCCCAGTCGTCCCCGATTGATGCCCAATACCGGCGTGCCCGTGGCGCACAACTCCCGTGCAGCGCTCAATAGACTGCCATCACCGCCCACCACGATCGCCAAATCACAGCGCTCACCCAGTTGGCGACGACTCGCTTCGGGATAACCATGATTGAGCAATACCGTGGCGGTGCGTTCCTCGATGATCACATCGAGCTGGCGAGCGCCGAGGAAGCGGAGCAAACGCTTGAGCGTCTCTACCGCGTTGGGGCTGCCCAATCGCCCGATCAGGCCAATGGTCTTGAATGGCTGCATGAAAGCATCTCGTTGCCGGCATCGCGGCCCGTCATTATGCGGACTGGCGAGCAGCGGAGCAAACCGCGCCCAACCGGAACGCTTGCAACATTAGTGATCTTCGCTCATTCCCTGGGGTCGTTGTACTGATCCGACTCGGGCGTCTGCACGGGGTGCAACTCCCACCAGTAGAGATACAAGGCCACCGGCGAAGCGAAGATCGTATTCAAGATCATGAAGGTCACCAACGCTGCCCAACCCTGTCCATCGACCTCGCCGTAATAGAGCATCATGAAGACAATGCCAGCGACGCCCACAATCACGTTGATCACGAGGATAGCCGCGAAGAATTTGAATATCGCTTTAAGCTTACGCGACATTGGCTTTTTACTCATGGTATCGCTCCTTGCTGGATTTCATCTGTCGAGTGGTCCCCGCATTCCAGCTGCTGGGCGATCAGGCGCCCGAGAATTTCCATGCCGGTCTGCAGGCGCTCATCCCAAGGATGGCCATAGTTCAAACGCAGACAGTGGCGAAAACGCTCGTGCGAAGAAAAGATACTACCCGGCGCGATACTGATACCTTCGGCCAGCGCCATCTGATGTAGCCGCGAAGTGTCCACACACTTCGGCAACTCGACCCATAAAAAATATCCTCCAGCGGGATATGTCGTCCGGGTACCTTCAGGGAAGTGCGCCGTGATCGCTTGCAGCATACAGTTACGCTGCCATTCAAACCTGTGCCTAAGCGTTCGCAAATGCCGATCAAACCCGCTTCGTGACAGATAAGCCGATAGCGCCACCTGAGCCGGCGCTGATGCCGATAAAGAAAGTGAAAGTTTGTCGCGCATGATGTGTTGGGTATAGCGTCCCCCTGCCACCCAGCCAACACGCCAGCCAGGTGCCAGACTTTTGGAAAATGAGCTGCAGTGCATGATCAAGCCTTCTTGGTCGAAGGCTTTGGCAGGCAGCGGCCGGCGGCTATCGAAATAAAGCTCACCATAGACATCATCCTCGATCATCGGCAGCGCATAGCGTTGCAGTAACGCGACAAGATCGCGCTTCTTGTCTTCTGGCATCAGGCTACCCAACGGGTTCTGGAAGTTGGTCATCAACCAGCATGCCGCCGGCTTATACCGCTGTATCGCCCGTTCCATCGCCTCCAGATCAATACCATCGCGTGGATGTGTCGATACCTCGATTGCCCGTAGGTGATTCCGCTCCAGCGCTTGGAGCGCGGCATAAAAGGTAGGGGACTCTACAATGACCGCAGCCCCCGGCTGGGTGACGACACCCAGGCAGATATTGAGCGCTTCCAGTGCGCCATTGGTCACTACGAGATCATCCGCATAAACTTGCATACCATCCGCGTGATAGCGCAGTGAAATAGCATGACGCAGTTGAGCACTACCGGGGCTCAAATCATCTACCGTATGCCAGACACCCAGCTTGGGTAGCGTGGATGCCATGACCTGAGAAAGCCTCGGGATAGGATAGAGCTCAGGACTCGGCAGTGCAGACCCCAAAGGTACCAGATCGCGGCGCATAGTGGCGCCTAGCACTTGGAGAACACGGTCGCTGACATCGACATTGAATACACGCTCGTCAGGCGCGCTGGTCATCTCGATTTCCGGCGGACGGGTGCCTTCCGGCCCAACGACATAGAACCCTGAGCGGTCACGCGCCCGGATAAGTCCTTTGGCTTCCAGCAGATAATACGCCTTGAACACAGTCGTGGGACTGACGTTACGGCTGATGCTGGCAGCACGAATCGAAGGCAGACGATCCCCGGCATGCAACGCACCGGAGAGAATTGAAGACTCAAGTGCTTCGGCCAGATGTTGATAACGCTTCATGTCCACCTCCGACAACACTCAATACCTGTTTAAACGCAACGGCAACGGGTTCGCATTGTCTTGCAACTGGAGATATTGTCAGGGGAATACCATGGAGAGTACAGATTCAGATAAGTATGAAAAAAGCATATCAGTTGACGACAGGCGCCTCACACATGACGACGAAATGACGCAAGTACTGCTCGATGCGGCCACGCCCGCGCTGGAAGACGAATGGGCATCGCTTCACCATCCCTGGGTGCGTGATCTCGCTTGGCTATTGCATGCACCGGATATCATCGACAGCGATTACCCGGGCCGACCGACCATCGAGGAGCTCGGGCTTGGCGACGCCTCGTGCAGAAAGGCTTGGCTGCGTGCACTCGACGCCGAGCCGCAACAGCTCATGCCTTATATCAGCGCGACGCCACCGCGACGTCTGGGGCATTATCATGAGCGTCTCTGGCACGCTCTGCTCGACCTTGCCCCGGCGACGCGCCTGCTGGCCACCAACATCGCGATTCACGAGGCCGGCCGCACCCTCGGTGAGCTGGATGTGATCTATGCCGATATCCAGGGACGGCCCATCCATCTTGAACTGGCCATCAAGTATTATTTGGGACTTCGCGAAGGACCTGGCAACGAACGCAATCCGGCACGCTGGATCGGCCCCGGCTGTGCCGACTCGCTAGCCCGCAAGCATGCCCATACCCGGCACCACCAATTGCCCCTGGCCCATCATCCACGCTCGATGGCACGCTTGAGCGCGCTGGGTATCGATCCCAAATTGCTGCGACAGCGTGCGGCCATGCTCGGGATGCTGTTTTACCCTTGGTCCGTCACGAAAGCGGCGCCGTATTCGGCACGTACCGCCGCCGCTCATGGCGGTTGGCTAACATGGCAAGACTGGCCGATGCTGCGTGACCACTTGCCGACGGGAACCCTGGGAGCCCCGCTTCATAAGCCGCATTGGCTCGCGCTCCCCGGATGCGAGACTTATCGCTCGCTTCACAGGCTGGAAACCGAGCTCGAGGCGCACTTCACAGGCATCGGCGCACCACGGCAATATCACCTGCAAGCGCCCGACGGCACCCAGCGACGTTTTTTCATGGTGCCCGATGATTGGCCGCGTAGCCTGCCATTACCACCCATTACGCCACTATAGGGAGGAAATCCCACCATGCTAAGGATCGGAGAATTGGCTGAGCGTAGCGGCGTCAGCGTCGATACGTTGCGCTACTACGAAAAGGAAGGATTGCTCCCGCATGCCCAACGCGGCGACAACGGCTATCGCTACTACGCTACGGACAACCTCGAGCGCCTGCATTTCATCCTTCGCGCCAAGCGCCTGGGCTTTACCCTGGCTGACATTCGTGAGCTGCTCTCGCTACAGGTCGACGCCGATGCGCACACCTGTGAGGAGGTCAAACGCGTCGCCGAGGACAAACTCGCCGCCATCGACTCGCGGCTAGCGGAGCTGCATCAAATGCGCCAGGCACTGGCCCACCTGACCGATGCCTGCTGCGGCGGTCCGCACGCGGCCACGCAATGCACGATCCTAACCGCCTTCGCTCACGGCAAGGCCGCCCCTGAGCCGCACCAACACCGTCATGACACCTGAAAGTTACCTCTACGCGGCCGTCGCCCCACTCGGCGCATCAGCCAACCGCACGGGGGCGAAGCTCTTGGCTTGCGCCATGCGCCAGATACGCCCATAGAACGGACGCTGACCGGGGTCGCGCAACAACTCGCCCGGCTCCAGAAATGGGTGTAGATGAGAGAATAGCTTCACCTCGTTTTCCGAGACCCGGTGCACGAGGTGGTCCGGGGTGATCTGCCACGGACGCGTCAGCCCCGCCGCCGCGATCATTTCCGCCAGGGCATGCAGGGTATTGTGATGGAAGTGATACACCTGCTCGGCCTTGTCGCCGACCACGAGTGCCTTCTGACGTAGCGGGTCCTGGGTAGCCACTCCCGTCGGGCAGCGGTTGGTATGGCAGCTTTGCGATTGAATACAGCCCAGCGCAAACATGTACCCGCGTGCGGCATTGACCCAATCGGCCCCCATGGCCATGACCCGAGCGATATCGAAAGCGCTGATGACCTTGCCGCTCGCGCCGAGGCGAATCTGCTCACGCAGCCCCACCCCGACCAACGTGTTATGCACGAACAAGAGCCCTTCACGCAGTGGCGCTCCCAGATGATCGGAAAACTCGACCGGTGCCGCGCCCGTCCCCCCTTCACTGCCATCGACGACGATGAAATCGGGCACAATCTCGGTTTCGAGCATCGCCTTGACGATGGCCATGAATTGCCAGGGTTGGCCGAGACACAGCTTGAAGCCGACCGGCTTGCCACCGGAAAGCTCACGCAATTGCGCGATGAAGTCGAGCATCTCGAGCGGCGTCGAGAACGCCGGATGGCTGGCCGGAGAGAGACAATCCTCGCCTTGGGGGATCTCCCGCGTCTGGGCGATTTCCGGCGTGATCTTGTCCGCTGGGAGCAGCCCCCCGTGACCGGGCTTGGCACCCTGGCTAAGCTTGACCTCGATCATCTTGACCTGCGCATCACTGGCCTGCTCGGCGAAGCGCTTGGGGTCGAACTCGCCTTCCGGCGTACGGCAGCCGAAATAACCGCTACCTAGCTCCCAGATCAGGTCACCACCATGCTCGCGATGATAAGGGCTGATACCCCCTTCCCCAGTGTCATGCGCGAAGCGTCCAAGCCGCGCACCCTTGTTAAGGGCGCGAATCGCATTGGCGCTCAGCGCACCGAAACTCATCGCCGAGATATTGAATAACGAAATTTCATAAGGCTGGGCACACTGGCCATTACCGATGGTCAGACGAAAATCGTCCGGCTCTGCCACAGGTGCCGTTTCCATCGAATGGCCGATGTACTCATAGGCATTGGCGTAGACATCGCGTAACGTCCCGAAGGGCTTGGCATCGTTATGCTGGCGCGCTCGCTGGTAAACTAAGCCACGCTGCACATGGGAAAATGGCAGCTGCTCGGTATCGGCCTCGAAGAGATACTGACGTAACTCTGGACGTAACGCCTGAAAAACATAACGCAAGTTGCCAATGACAGGGTAATTGCGACGCACCGCATATCCACGCTGCGAGAGATCGGCAATACCCACGAGCACCAGCGCGCCGCTCACCAGCGGCAGCGGCCATCCGCCATGCCACTGTATGGCCATGAGCGTCGTCACCAGCGTGATCACGCAGCACGCTGTGAAAAAACCGTAACGCGATAACAAAGAATGCTTCATGAAGATGTCCTGAACGAAAGGCGTCATCACCATGAAAACACGAAACGTCGTCTGGGTTTAGAGTCGCCTAGCCCAATAGGCGACCGCAACGCCATCAAGCAATACCGAGCGACGCTTGGTGGCGCCGGCGCCACCAAGTATTGATCAGCAATGAGGCCAGCAATATTCCCCCGCCCAACACCAACCGCGGTACGTCAGCGTCGCGATTCCAGATCAGCAGATTGACCAGCAATCCGGCAGGCACCAGCGCATTGTTCATGATCGCCAGCGTCCCGGCATCGACTCGACAAGCCCCCTTGTTCCAGAGGAAGTAACCAAGCCCCGACGCGACGACACCCAGCCATACCAGAACGCCCCACTGCAGAGAGGTCGTCGGCAACGCCGTGATGTCGCCGAATAGCCAGAACGCTGGTAGCGCCACGCACAATGCCCCCAAGTAGAACCAGCCGAAGACATGACGATGCGCTACCTCCCGCGGCAAGCGCGGCGCCAAATGGCGATAAGCGACCTGCCCCACGGCAAAGCATAGGTTCGAACTCTGTACGACCAGGAACCCGGCCCAATAGGCATCGCTGATGTTGGCGTAACGGATGACCGCCGCCCCAAGCACGGCAAGCGCAGCAGTGAGCAGATAGAATGGCGTGAAACGCCCCTTGAGTATGTCGTCGATCAAGGTGATGTAGAGGGGCGTGAAGATTGTGAACAGCAAGACTTCTGGCACACTCAATAACAAAAACGACTGGTAGAAGCCGATGTACATCGCGCCCAACTGTATGGCCCCGATCGCCATCAGTCCCAGTACGTGCCCAAGCGGCAAATGTCGCGGACGTAGCCAGATCAGAAAGACCAGTGCCGCTAGTACAATCCGGGTAAGCACCGCAAAATAACTATCGACCTGGCCAGAGAGGTAGGCGCCAATCAAGCTGAAGGAAAAGGCCCAGAGCGTCGTCACACCAACCAGATACCCCATCTAAAGTTAACCTCAGGATTTTAAAAAGTTGACTGCCATTATACGCCTGACACGCCTGTTGCCTAGTATTCACCGACTGAGTTTCACGTCTCGCTCGGGGCACGCCTCCGGGGTAGCCTGGTCCGGCCAAGGCACGGGAACGGTAACACCTGAGGCACACACCGACGGGGTACGCTTCATTGAACAAGGCCATTTCCTGCCCCAAGGTCAATCCCGAGAGGTAGCATTTCGCAATGTCTATCGCTGGGACCTTCATACTGAGCATATCGCGCTCTACCACGAGCGCCGGGGCCCCGACGCGGCTGTCTGGTTATTCGATCTCGTCGCCGACTCGGCGACCAAATTGATCAGCCAGTCGCCGCATCTCTGCGGTGCCGACACCTATCGAGCCCGGCTCACCTTCGAGCCCCACGGCTTTCGACTCGAATGGCATATCGCGGGACCGCGCAAGGATGAGCGACTCGTCTACCATTATCGACAGCCAGACGCTTAGCGCAGCGCAACGACGCATCTTCGTCGCCAGCACTGGTCGACATCGTCACAACGCGCTAGAATAGTTTGAGAACGCTGTTTTCAAACAGCATGACAAGCAATGGAGGTCGCATGAAAGCACTACTTCCCTTAGCCCTCATCGGAACATTGGCACTGGCCGGCTGTGCCAACACATCCCCTTATTCCGGCGATGTCTATCGTAGCGGGCAAGCCGAAACCGCACAGTCGGTGACGTACGGCACCATCACGTCGGTGCGTCAGGTTCAGATTCAAGCCGGCGATCAGAACGAAAGCATTCTAGGTGGCCTAGGCGGCGCCGTGCTGGGTGGCTTGCTCGGGAATCAAGTCGGCGGTGGATCCGGCCGCACCATCGCGACGGCGGCTGGCGCCATCGGCGGTAGCGTCGCCGGCAGTAAGGTCGAAGATGCTGCCAATCGTACACAGGCCTGGGAGATAGAAATCCGTCGCGATAGCGGCGATTCCGTCGTCGTGGTTCAGAAAGCGGACCGCAACTGGCAAGTAGGACAACAAGTACGCATGGTAGGCAGTGGCGCCAATCTGAGTGTCGCGCCTTATTGATCGCCGGTAAGCGTTTGCCAAACAGGTAATGTACCGCCCGTGTGTTTTCGCAACCCGGGCGGCATTGTCTGTGCCAAGTTTTCCTATCCGATATCGTTTACATACGCTATCGTATGTCACGTGATACGCCACGGATAGGAAAATCGTTTCATGAACACAGAACGCACGCTCGGTCACCTCGCCTCGATCTTGGCCCTCGCGATGTTCTCCGGTTCCGTCATGGCCGACGGAATGCTCACGATCAAGAGCGAAAATGATCTGTTCGCCGGCGGTGGCGATGGACATTACACCAATGGATTGGAAATTGGCTGGTCGTTCACTCCCGAGACACATCACTGGACACGACGTCTCGCCGATGCGGTACCAGGCTGGTCGGGCTCGGAGCTCGATGGCGTGGCTTATCGTGCCGGTCAGCAGATCTACACGCCCAACGATATCGACCGCTCGGACCTCGTCGAGAACGACCGGCCTTATGCGGGCCTACTCTATGCCGGCGTGTCACTCTTCGATAACCGCCAGTATAACGGCTGGCGCCAAGCGGATGATCTCCATTTCGACGCCGGCATCGTGGGGCCGGCATCGGGTGGGAAAGCCATACAGAAAAACTTTCATCACCTCATCGGTAGCGACGAGCCCAACGGCTGGTCGCATCAGCTTCACAACGAGCCGATACTCAACCTGACCTACAAGCGCAGTTGGTGGCTGCAAGATTCGCTCGGCAACCTGGACATGGAATACGGCCCCAACGCTGGCTTTGCCCTCGGCAACCTGTATACCTATGCCTCAAGCGGCGTGGGCCTACGTATTGGCGATAACCTACAAAATAGCGCCGGTATACCTGCCGTCGCCCCTGCCCAAAGCGGACGCAACGACTTCGAACCCGGTCAGGGTTTCGGCTGGTATGCGTTCGCAAGCCTCGAGGGCCGCTTCATGGCGCATAACCTGCTGCTAGATGGCAATACTTTCGAGGACAGCCATTCCGTGGATCGCCGCCAATGGGTCGGCGATGCGCTGGCCGGTATCGCCTTGACGTGGGATAGCTGGCAGCTCACCTACACCAGCGTCTGGCGAACCGATGAATTCGAAGCCCAAGACGAAAATGACCAATTCGGCTCATTGACGCTTTCGCTTTGGCTGTGACGCCCCAACGACAATGCCCCGCATTAGCGGGGCATTGATCTAGCGAAAGCAGCTTTTGGTCAGTGTAACTTGACGCGACGCATCAACCAGCATCCCACGCGCTTGGCGATCCAATAAAACAGCGCCAGGATGATCAACGTCAGTAACATCGAGATCGGGTTGACGATGAAAGTGGCGCCCAACACGGCCAAGGCAATACTCCACACCCAACGATCGTCACCGCCCAGCTGCAACGCCGCCGGGATGCGGCGCATGATCATCTTCCCGAGAGAGCCGTCCCACGCTCGCAGCGCCAGGAAAAGAATCACGGCGAAAGCGATCAGCCAGATCAGCGTTACGGTCATGTTGGCCTCCTGATAGGCAACGTCGGTAATCTTTCAATTGCACCAATGTCGGCAGGGTACCGTCACCCCCCTTACCGCGCAACCGGCGCGACGTCCTGACGCAGGGCGCTGCTCAAGAGACCGCTCGGCGGCGAATTCGTTCCCGATGCACCTTGAAGTGTCGTCATGCAATTCAAAGGGCAGATGAAAACTCCGAGAGGCCCCTGACACACTTGGGTGAGCGCGTTACCATGGGTAGCGACATACACCCAGAAAGGTCTTCAACATGCAGATTGCCCAGAATTCCGTGGTTTCCTTCCACTACACCCTTACCAATAACGAGGGTGAAGTGCTGGACAGCTCGGAAGGCCGCGATCCTCTGACATACCTGCACGGCGCGGGCAACATCATTCCAGGGCTGGAAAAGGAACTGGAAGGCCGTCAGAGCGGCGAGAATCTCAAAGTCACCGTCGAGCCGGCAGAAGGCTACGGTGAAACACAGCCCGGCCTGATGCAAGAAGTGCCGCGCGATGCCTTCCAGGGCGTCGACGAAATTCAACCGGGCATGCAGTTCCAAGCGCAGACCCAAGGTGGGCCGCTCATGGTCACGGTCACTCAGGTCGAAGGCGACACCGTCACCGTCGATGGCAACCATCCGCTGGCCGGTCAGACCTTGAATTTCGATGTCGAGATCGCTGAAGTGCGTGAAGCTTCCGAAGAAGAAGCCGAACACGGTCACGTACACGGTGAAGGCGAGCAAGAACAGGAGCACTAAGACGCTCCTTCGCAACACCTGACGTGAAAACGGGCGGCCTGCGAGCCGCCCGTTTCATGTACGGCCCCCGCCTATCTTAGCTCGCCTTTCGATGAATCAACGCCTTTATCGAACGTCCCCTCGGATGTCGCTTCAGCCTTGGCCAAGGCACGATAGCCTCCCACAACGCGCGTCGCTGTCGTGAGCAGGCAGGCCAACGCGAAGCAGACCGCCCACCAGGGAAAATATGCCGGCCACAAGCAGAACACGACGAAAGCAATGATCGTCTCGGTGCCCTCGGTCAACCCATCCAGGTAGTAAAACGCCTTGTGCTCAAAGTGCGGACGCTCCAAGTCATGGTGTGCCGCGGCGATCGCAAAGGCCAGAAACGATGCGCCTGTTCCCATGAACGCGAAGAGCAAAAAGGCTGCGGGCAAGGCGTTTTGAGCCGGGTCGGCAAGCGCGAATCCCAATACCACGGCGGCATAGAAGACGAAATCCAGAACAATATCGAGAAAACCGCCGGCATCGCTTTGACGTTGTTGATGACGCGCCAAAGCGCCGTCCAGGCCGTCACACACGCGATTGAGGACAATCGCTACCAACGCCAGACCATAGGCTTGATAGGCCAATAACGGCAGCGCCAGCAGGCCGATTGCAAAACCGCCCACCGTCAGTTGTGTCGGTGTCACGCCGCGACGTCCCAAGCCAGTGGTGCAACGCGTCAGCACCGGCGCGACCCAGGCATTCGTCCATTTATCCAGCATTCGGGCTCCCGCTATTTTTCGAGTAGACTTGATGTATGTTCATCGTATCAGCGTGGCCCACTAACCCAACGCTCAGGAGATTCCCGATGCGCTTTCCCGTGCTGGCATTAGCCCTACTCGCAACGCTTGCATCCGTTCCCATCTCCCAGGCGCATGCAGCTCAGCGCGAGGCCATATTTGCCGGCGGCTGTTTCTGGTGCATGGAGCCGCCTTACGACAAACTCGAGGGCGTCGTCTCGACAACCTCCGGTTACATCGGCGGTGATAGTGAGCGTCCCACCTACGAACAAGTCAGCAGCGGCAATACCGGCCATGCCGAGGCGGTCAAGGTCGTCTACGATGATGAGGTCGTCGGCTACGACACGCTGCTCGACGTGTTCTGGCACAATATCGATCCCTTCGCCGAGGGGCGCCAATTCTGCGATGTCGGTAGCCAATACCGTAGCGCCATCTTCCCCCTCGACCAACATCAGCGACGCCTCGCTGAAGCCTCCAAGGAGGCCGTGGAAACGCGCTTCGAGCGCGACGTCAAGACGCGCATCGAAGCGAAGGCGCCCTTCTGGGACGCCGAGGAATACCATCAGAATTTCTACAAGAAAAACCCCGTGCGCTACCGCTTCTACCGTGCCGGTTGCGGTCGGGACGACCGCCTCGAGGCCGTATGGGGCGATGACGCTGGCAAGCCTTGAGAGTAAGCGCTCAGGTCGCCGCTGGCATGTCGACGATGCGTCGCTCGCGACGCCACAACCAAGCCGCCACGCTGAAGGTTCCCAACAACACCAGCAGCGAGGCAGCGATCACGCCGCTCCACTGCCAGCGCGCCCAGAACGGTTCCAGATAGAAACCACCGAGGCTGGCGCCCAGGTAGTAGAACACCAGATACAGCGACGAAGCACTGCCCCGGGCGCGCCGTGCGTGCCGTCCCACCCAGCTCGAGGCCATCGAATGCGCCAGGAAGAACCCCACGGCATTGATCGTCAGCCCCACGATGATCGTGACCAAGGAAGGCATCCATGTGAGTAACGAGCCGCTCATCAAGATACCGATGCCCAGCATCATGCAGGCCGGCTGTGACAAAAGCTGCGCGATACGCCCGGAGAGCGCCGAGCCCACAGTACCGCCGAGATAGGTCAGGAAGATCAGGCCCAACCATTGCGAAGTGAGGGAAAACGGCGCCTCGCTAAGCCGAAACGTCACATAGCTGTATTGATTGATGAAGATGAAAAAGTTGAACCCGCCGATCAGGTAGGCGGCAATCAACCGAGGATCGCGCAAATGCCCCTGCATGTCTCGCGCGGCCTGGCCCACGCGCAACGGCGAAGGGCGGAACTGTCGAGCAGGCGGCAAGGCGCGCCAGAAGACCCAAGTGCATGCCAGGCTCAGGCACGCGATCGCCACGAAACTACTATGCCACCCCCAATGTTCGGCGACCGTACCGCCGATAACGCGTCCGCCGATTCCCCCCAGCGTGTTACCGCTGATATAGAGCCCCACGGCCAGCAAAAGCGCCGGCTTGTTGAATTCATCGCCCATCCAGGCGATTGCCACTGCAGGCAACCCGCCCAGCAGGAACCCCTGCAAGGCACGTAAGGCCAGTAGACTCGCGAAGTTAGGTGCAAATGCCATGGTCAAGGTGCAGAGGCTGGCGAGTACCAACGTGACACGCATGATCGCGGCTCGGCCGATGGCATCGGACAGCGGTCCGTAAAACAGCAGCGACAGTGCCAGCGTCAACATGCTCACCGACATCGCACTCCCCGCCGCCAGTGTCGAGACATCGAAACTCTCGCGAATGGCCGGCAGTAATGGCTGTGCAACGTACAAATTGATGAAGACGGAAAAGGATCCTAGGCACAGTGCCAGGGTTGCGCGCCACCAGGCGCGGGTACGCGGCTCGATCATGACGCCCTCCATGAGTGCATCATGCTTTCGCCGGACGCAGCATTATATAAACGAGACACGAGGAGCCTATCGATCTGGCATGCCGAAACCTGTGAGCCACTCACCCTTCGTGGGGCTGGCGATCAATACGCGCCGCCAACTGAGTTCTGTCCATGGGCCGCCGTGACTGCCAGTAGTGACGATTCCAGTAGACATTGTCGAGGCGTGATAACTTGACGCCCTGTGACGTCGAAGCATGCAGAAAATAACCGTCGTCGACATAGACGCCGACATGGTTGTACGGGCCGGGAGAATGGAAGAAGACCAAGTCGCCGGCTTCAAGCTCGCTGCGCTGAACCCGACGCCCCTCTTGCATTTGTTGCCCGGTGGTACGCGGCAACGCGATATGGAACGCATCGCGATAGACATGCTGCATCAACGCCGAGCAATCGATGCCACGCTGCGTGGTCCCACCGAGACGGTACGGAGTCCCCACCCAGCGCTGATGTTCGGATAGTAGTGCCTTGCGAATACGCACCGGCGATACCAACGCCCGCTGAACGTCGCTGGCGCGAAAGGTGGCCAACGGAGATTCGCGACTTGCATCAGACAGAGCGCCTTCACCGGCCTTGGCGGCCGCGGACAGGGAAGACGATTGTGGAGCGCTATATTGCGGGCTTTGCGTGGCACAGCCACTCAACAGAGCAGCCAATACCCATCCCAATGCCATGGTTCGAAGCATCCAAGCGACCTCATCACACGTATTCAACCTCGCGGATGCCTCGGGGCGCTTGTATGAATGCAAGACGCTGCCCTGCCTTACTAGGCACTACCTGGCGAGGGGGTCGCTGTGGTGGTGGCGCGCGTCGCAGGTGCCACCGCCAGAGCGGCCTAAACTCGACTCGTTAACATGCCATGTGCCCGCTGGAGGGCATCAAGACCGACACGATGATAAAGAAACTCCCGCCTTTTGACGAGAGTCCTCGGAAACGGGATACGAAATGCTTCATCCCGGCGCCCTGCCCGATCAATGCAGCGTCCGCGCATCGCCCGGTAGGGTATCGATATGCAGAGGTGCCCAGTGACGTGCGGGAGCGCCCGGGAAATCGAGACTCGCCCAGCCACCGGACAGTGGCGGTGCGGCCGTCAACCAAGCGGTCAATGCCTCGCCGAATCCCTGCAGAAACGCCTCACGCTCATCGGTCTCGCCCATGAAGAAGGAAAAACCCGCATAAAGCCCTCGGGCGTAATCGTACCAACTCGCATAGTGCGATTGCGCCAAATGAGCGGCACGATCCACCAGGGTGTCGAATTCCACCGCCGACAGCCAGTCCATCTGTCGTCCGGCAATGGCAAGATCGACGGCCTGCGCCACATCCCAGGCGGCCATGTCGTACTCGTTGCACCCCGAGACGTTGTTCTCGACGCGCCGCAAGCGCAGTAGATGATTGCGATCATCCTCGCTGCACTCGCCGGACTCGATGATCGCGACTTCCTCACGCAAGCGCGCGGCATTGAGCGTGTAAGGCGCATAGTTGATCTGATATTCCTGACGATCACCCGCCTCGATCAAGAACCCTAGGAACGCCTTGAGCGCCTCCGCCGACAACAACCCATAATGACTATCGAGCCATTCGCGCAGTTCCTCGCGCTCGCTGCCAACCTCCGGGCCTGGGGCACTCCAGACAGGGGCATTGAGAGGCCCCACCAACGCCAGGGCCGTAAAGCGTGGCAACGACAAGCGCTCGCCGGGCTCAAGCCAGGTAGCATGGTGCCAATCGAGCCAATGGAAGGGGCTTCCGGGATCATCGCGGTGCCAACGGATTTCCGCTACCAGGGACGGCTCGTCCGCCTCGGGCAACGCCGCTTCCCATGCCGCCCACGCCTCGATCAGCGCCTTGGGGCCACTATAAAAGCGGCTCAGCACGCCGCGCAGCGACTCTGCCAGCGTCTCGAGCTCGCGCCGATCGTAATCGCCGCTGTCGGCACACATCATCAGATAGAAGGCGTATTTCTCCGCCATGAATATCGTCGCCGCATGGCGCGTGCAGTGCTTGAGGCCATTGCGTAGCCGTATAGCCTCCGGCATCGCGTGACCAAAGGGCGTTTTCGCCGCGGGCAATGCACCGTGGGCGGCATCGGCGGCCAGTTGATTGAGATGATGCACCTGCCCGGGCAGCCACAAGCTGGCCAGGCCGGCCGTCCCCATGGCAGGTTCAAGACCCAAGGTGTCACGCAGATAGCGACGCGCCTCATCTCGCTGCTGCGAGTCCGGGGGACGATCAATGCCCTGTCGGTACAACAGATCGGGTTCACGCATCGCCGCCAACGCCAGGACCCAATGCCACGCTGGCGCACGCCAGCCGCGTATTGTCTGCCGCGATGTCTCGCGCTGCGTGTCGTTTAGCAGTGCCTCGAGGGGCATCTGCCAGGGGCTCGACCGTGAACGCAACAAGACGTCCCAATCACGCGCGAAATCCGCACGCCGATCGGCCCCCTCGAAAAGGCTACGCCCACGCTGGTAGGCCTTGGCGACGGCCGTCCAGTCGCGATACCGGCGCATCAGCAGATCGCCCGCGTGTGCAGCAAATGCCTCAGCTTCCTGCGCGTCGAGCCAGCCTGCGTTCCAGCCCGCATAGGCTAGATCCGCCAACCGCAGCCAATCCCACGCCGCCCATTCCAGGGTTTCTCCACTGTCGAGGAATGTCAGCATCATATGGCCGTAGTCATGCGCTTCACCGAGCGATTCCCACCATTGATGTCGAGCACTCCCACCCTGGGAGGTCAAGCGCGCGGCATCGAGATCCCATGTATAACGATGCCCTTGTCCACCCAACCACAACAGCATGCGAATCAACTCATCGCGCCCGTCGATGCGCCAGACATCAGCCAACCAGCGCTCCACCTCCGGCCAGTCCAAGTGTGCATCGCACGTTGCGGTCAGCACAGGGGCGAAGACCGCGCGCAGACGCCATACTCCGCTATTCTGATCGATCGGCCACGGTAGCTGGGGAGACCGGTCGGACAACCACTCGGCGAGCACCTCCCAGGTAACGCCGGCCGCTTCGCGCTCGAGTTGCGACAATGCTTCGCATGCCTCGAGAAAGCCGTCATCGTCTTGTGTCCAGTCGATTTGTCCCCGCTCGTGACGCAACGCCGTCAACCATGCGTCCAGCGAGGCATGATGCGCCTGGATATCGGCGGCTATCCACTCCGCCCAGGCGTAGGCGCGGGGAGGGTCCAGCCAGCCGACGGTGCCCGACAACGCCAGCAGTTCAAGTGCCTGTAGCTGGCGCAAGGCCTCGCCCTGCCCCGGCATGCACGCTTCAGCCAAGCGCCAGCCGAGTTCACCCCGTTCGCGCACGTCAAGCAACGCTAGGCGTGCCTGAGCCGTCTCGGGCGGCACACTCAACGGTTCGGGATCAAACGCCCAGCCGCACAGCACCAATTGCTGTGCCCACCAGGCGTTAAGAGGATCGATCAAGACGCACCTCACTAATGGACTCGGCATTCATACAACGGCGCCATAGTGTACCGGAAAGAGGCTGGTGTCGCCGATACGCAAGGCGCGATAACCTGCCCATGCGAGATGCGAAAAATCGCTGGACGCCACCCTAATCAAGTGTTTTAAATAATGCACACACCGTCAAATAATAGACGATGAATCACGCGTCACCCGGAGGCTTCCATGAGTCAACCAACACCTAACATCTTAATCGACCGCGCCTACATAGGGGGCGAATGGCGCGATAGCGAGCGCCGTTTCGCGGTCACCGATCCTGCTACGGGCGAATGCCTGGCGCAGGTCCCCGACCTGGGCGCCGACGAGGCACACGATGCCATCGCCGCCGCCGAAGCCGCGTGGCCGCAATGGCGTCGACGCCCCGCCAAGGAGCGCGCGTCCTTGTTGCGTGCCTGGTTCGAGCTTGTCATGACTCATCGCGAGGCACTGGCGCAACTCATGACCTTGGAACAGGGTAAGCCACTCACCGAGTCGCGCGGTGAGGTCGCCTATGGCGCAAGCTTCATCGAATACTACGCCGAGGAAGCCAAGCGCATCGCTGGCGAAACCTTGCCCGGCCACGGCGCCGACAAGCGTATCCTCGTCATGCGCGAGCCGATCGGCGTGGTTGCCGCCATTACGCCCTGGAACTTCCCGCTGGCGATGATCACCCGAAAATGCGCCCCGGCCTTGGCAGCCGGCTGCCCCGTGGTGATCAAGCCCGCAGAAGCCACGCCGCTGACCGCCCTGGCGTTGGCCAAGCTCGCCGAGGATGCCGGGCTTCCCGCAGGCGTCATCAACGTGCTCACCGCCGAGAAGCCCGCCGAGATCGGCCACGTGCTGACTACCGACCCCCGCGTGCGCAAGGTCTCATTCACCGGCTCGACTCCGGTCGGCAAGCGCTTGCTGGCGCAGTGCGCGGAGACCGTTAAGAAAGCCTCTCTGGAACTAGGCGGCAATGCGCCTTTCGTGGTTTTCGACGATGCCGATCTGGAGGCCGCTGTGGAGGGAGCCATCGCCTCCAAATTTCGCAACTCCGGTCAAACCTGCGTGTGCACCAACCGCTTTCTGGTGCAAGACGGCATCTACGACGCCTTTATTGCTAGGTTCGCCGAGCGCATCGCGGAACTCAAGGTCGGTAACGGTCTCGAGGACGACGTGACCCAAGGCCCCTTGATCAACGCCGCGGCCATCGACAAGGTGCAGGCACACATTGCCGATGCTCGGTCCAAGGGCGCACGCTTGGTGTGTGGTGGCGAACCGCACGCATTGGGCGGCACCTTCTTCCAACCGACCCTGCTCGCCGACGTCACCGCAGACATGCATGTCGCCCGCGAAGAGACATTCGGCCCCGTGGCCCCGGTTTTTCGTTTCACCGACGAGGCCCAAGCCATCGCCATGGCCAACGCCACCGAATTCGGCCTTGCCGCCTATGTCTATGCGCGCGACTATCGACGTATATGGCAAGTGATGGAGGGCCTCGAATACGGCATGGTCGCCATCAACGAAGGGCTTCTATCGACCGAGCTGGCGCCCTTCGGCGGCATCAAGGAGTCCGGTCTGGGACGCGAAGGCTCCCACCACGGTCTCGAGGAATACACCGAGCTAAAATACGTCTGCATGGGCGGACTTTAACAAGGAGGCAAGCATGAACAACGCACAGCTCAATGAACTCAAGACACGTTACGTCGCCAGCGGCGCCGCGAGCCCAGCGACCCAATTTGCCGAGCGTGCCGAAAACGCTCTGATCTGGGACGCCGACGGTAACCGCATCATCGACTTCGCCGGCGGTATCGGCGTGCTCAACGTCGGTCACCGTCACCCCAAGGTGGTGCAAGCGGTCAAGGACCAACTCGACAAGGTGATGCACACCTGTCAGACGGTGATGCCCTATGAGGGCTACGTGAAGGTCGCCGAGAAGCTCAGCCAGCTCACGCCGGTGCGCGGCCATGGCAAGGTAATGCTGGCCAATTCCGGCGCCGAGGCATTGGAAAACGCGGTCAAGGTCGCCCGCGCGGCCACTGGACGCGACAACGTCATCTGCTTCACCGGCGGCTACCACGGCCGCACGTTCATGACCATGGCCATGAACGGCAAGGTCGCCCCCTATGCCACCGACTTCGGCAGCATGCCGGGCAACGTCTTCCGCGCCCCTTATCCGGTACCCTATCACGGGGTCAGCGAGGAAGACGCGCTTAACGGCCTGAGAATGACGCTCAAGACCGACGCCAACCCCCGCGACACCGCCGCCGTGGTGCTTGAGCCGGTGCTCGGGGAAGGCGGCTTCTACGCAGCCTCGCCCAGCTTCCTCAAGGCGGTTCGCGAGATCTGCGACGAGCACGGCATGCTGATGATCGTCGACGAGGTGCAGTCCGGCTTCGGGCGTACCGGCAAGCTGTTCGCCATCGAACACAGCGGCGTCGAGCCGGATATCATCACCATGGCCAAGAGCATGGCCGATGGCATGCCGATCTCCGCCGTGGTCGGTACCGACAAGGTCATGGATGCCTCCGGTGGCAATTCGCTGGGCGGCACCTACACCGGCAGCCCGGTCTCCTGCGCTGCGACTCTCGCGGTACTGGAAGTCTTCGAAGAAGAGAAGATTCTCGAGAAGAGCCAAGCACTGGGCGATAAGTTGGGTGAGCGTTTCGCAAAATGGCAGCAAGACTTCGCCTGCGTCGACAACGTCCGCCACCTGGGCGCCATGGCCGCCTTCGACGTGGTCGCCGACAAGGCCAAGCATACGCCAGATGCTGAACGCACCGGAGCGCTGTGCAAGAAAGCGCGTGAGAAGGGATTGATCCTGCTGTCCTGCGGGCTCTACGGCAATACCATCCGCTTCTTGATGCCGGTGACCATCGAAGACGATATTCTCCAGGAAGGTCTGGATATCATCGAGGCCTGCCTCAAGGAGTTGAGCCACGCGTAAACGCACGAGCGTCATCGCATGATACGAGAGGGGCGCCATATACATGGCCCCCCTCTCGTCGTTCAGCTCAGACAGCAACTAACGTCAGCGCGCCACCTTTTCGGTATGCGACGGCGGCGTCCCCACCCTAGGCAGCAACCAACGCTGCATGGCATTGCGTACCCGCAGTACGAACTGTTCTTGAAACATTACGCAGAACAGCACCGTCAGCAGGAGAAACAACGGATAGAACACCAGCGAGCTGTCACCAGCGGCATCGAAGCAAGCGCGAAATCCGCTCGTGCACAGGGCTGGATCGCCCGCGAACACGCGCTCGGTTCGGGTAAAGATCACGAAAAGCGGAACATGCAGTGCGAACATCGGCAGCGACGCACCGCCCAGCCGACTCGCCAAGCGACGGACACGGCGGCTCTCGGGCGTGCGCCATTGTGTAGCCAGAAGAATCAATGCCAACTGCGCAGGCAGTAACAAGCCATTATGCAGCAGGTAATACCAGGCATGTCCCTGCCCCAACAACCAGACCGCCACCACGACACAGCTGGCCACAAATGCCATCAGCATCAGACGCTGCATGACACTCAGCCAGCCGCCCGCCGCGCGATAGCGGGTATACCACACGCACAGCAGTATTCCCGCCACGAACTCAGGCAAGCGAATCAGGGGGTTGCGGTGCAGGATTCCCGTTTCGGGCATACCGAAGTCGGTCATTGCAATGACTATTAGAGGCGGCAGCAGATAGAGCAAGTTGGTCACGACCAAAGCCCGTCCCGCGTGGCGAAGACGAAAAAGGCGCGGCGCTATCCACGGGAAGACCAAATAAAAGGCCATCAGCGCCGAAATCGACCAGGACGGCGGATTGAAGGTCAGATAATACGGATTCCAAGCATGCAACAGGCTGACATTGAGCACTAGGTTGAGCGCGAGCTCGGCGTTGCTCATGAAATGCTCCAAGGCGCCCGGTGTCGTCTGACCCAGATCGTTGTTGACATCGTAAATGACGAAACGGGGCGACATACCAGCGTCTTGAGGCGTGATGGCGAGGTAACCTATCAACAAGGAAATACCAATCGCCAGCAGCAGAGAGCCTATATGAATCGGGTACAGATTCGAAAAACGCTTGATCCAGAAGCTCCGCGCCGGCTCACGCAGCTTGCGCTGATTGTCTAGATAGACATGGGTCAGCAAGAAACCCGACAGCACGAAAAACGTACTGGTCGAAAAGAAACCGATATCGGTCACGTAATGCGACCAGTCACTGATCGACGGGTAGGTATGCAGAGTATGGAAGATAACGATATAAAGCCCGAGCGCGAAGCGTAACCACTCCAGGCCAATAAAGCGTTCCTTCTGGCCTGACCGTTGTGTCTTGTCCATAAGCACGAGTCTCACAGCAGTTCCGAGAATACTGCATCCACGAAAAGCCCCGGCCTCTCAAAGGGGCCGGGGCAAGGAATTATTCGTTTTCCATATTCAACGAACGCTCTTTAGGGTATCAGTACCCACGGCACGCTACGACTTCCGGACCTTGGCCACGATCCACAGTAGCAACACGGCACCGATCACGGCCATGATCAACGAGCCGATGATATTGGTCTGCGCCAATCCCAGTAGGCTGAAGAGGAAGCCGCCGATAACCGCGCCCACGATGCCGACACCGATGTTGCCGAGGATACCGAAGCCGCCACCGCGCATGATCTTGCCTGCAATCCAGCCGGCCAAGCCCCCGATGATCAACCACAAAATGATGCTCATTCCTTTATCTCCTTCTTTCCTTGAATGCGACGCTACACGAAAGGCCACTCACAGACATCGCCTCCAGCATAGCAGCTAGGCTGGCGGCGATACTTCGTCGCCCGTCGTCTCATCCCGGCACCCGCCATGAGACAGGCGTCGGCGTACCGAGTTCGCGCCAGTCCGGGTGTGCGTCAGGCGATGTCCATACCCAGTGATGCAGCATCGACAGCAACACGGGGTCATCGAGAAAGTTCAATTGGGCCGCAGGCTCCACCTTGATGGGATTCTCGGTAACGACCGCCCTGACCCGTTCCTCTCGACGTTGCCGTAGAAGCGCCGATACGCCATGCCGGCTCGTGGCCAGCGCACACCCTAGCGCATTGGCCATGGGGTCGACGACCACCTGCACGAACGTCGGTGCCGTCGCCTGCTGGGTGCGCATACGTTTCAGGTGACGCACCATGCGCCGCAACACACGCGGAGGGTGCGTCTCTTCGGGAATACGAAACAAGCGCGCGTGCTGACACCAGCGCCCCAGCGACACACGGCTGGAAAATACCGACACCGGGATCGATACCATCAAGGCGCCCACGATGGGCGCCAGCCACCAGAGAAAGGTCGGTTCCATGTAATACACGCCCACGGCCCATACCGCCCCGATGAGCGTCTGAACGCCATGGTGACGCACGGCATCGCCCCACGGCGTATCGCTGTTGTCACGCGACGGAGAACGCCACTGTATGGCGCGTCCCAGAAGCGCCGTCAGTACGAAACGTGTATGAAAAAGCATTCGTACCGGCGCCATCAGCATGGAGAAAAGCGATTCCAGGACCATGCCCGCGCATAGCCGCAAGCCGCCGCCAAACTCCTTGGACCCTTGCGCAATCACCAGGATCACGCTGAGCACCTTGGGCAAGAACAAAAGCGTGGCCGTCGCCGCGAACAATCCCACCGCCATGGTCGGATTCCACTGCGGCCAGACAGGAAACATCATGCCCGGCTCGGGAAAATACTGCGGCGTACTCAACGTATGCACCGCCAGCAAGGCTGTCGACAAGATCAGGAACAAGCACCACAGCGGCGCCGATATGTACGACATCACCCCGGTCAGGAAGACCGCGCGATGCACCGGATGGATGCCCTTGGCCAGAAACAGGCGAAAGTTCATCAAGTTGCCGTGGCACCAGCGGCGGTCGCGATTGAGTTCGTCGAGAAGGTTGGGTGGCATCTCTTCGTAACTGCCATCCAGATTGTAGGCGATCCACACGCCCCACCCTGCCCGACGCATCAACGCCGCTTCGACGAAATCGTGAGACAGAATTTCCCCGGAAAGCGAGCCTTTCCCAGGCAGCGGTGCCAGCATGCAGTGACGCATGAAGGGGGCCAAACGAATGATCGCGTTATGCCCCCAATAATGCGACTCGCCTAACTGCCAAAAATGCAGCCCCGCCGTGAATAGCGGTCCATAGACACGCGTCGCGAACTGCTGCATGCGCGCATAGAGGTTCAAGCGACCGGAGGCACGCGGTGCAGACTGGATAATCCCGGCCTTGGGATGCGCTTCCATCAATCGCACCAGACGCGTCAAGCACGCACCGCTCATGACGCTGTCGGCATCCAGCACCACCATGTAGCGATAATTAACGCCCCAACGCCGGCAGAAGTCGTCGATATTGCCGCTCTTGCGCTTCATGCGGCGCTGGCGACGGCGATAGAAGACACGGTCGAAGGCATCCAGCTCACGACACAACGCCAGCCAGGCGTGCGTCTCCGCAATCGCCAGCTCGGGATCGAAGGTATCGCTCAAAATGAAGAGGTCGAAGTGACGTTCCTGGCCGCTATCGCGCAGCGACTCGAGCGTGGCTCGCACACCGGCAAAAACGCGCGCCACATCCTCATTACAGATAGGCACGACCAACGCCGTGCGCGCCGCTTCGTCGATCGGCGCATCCTCTTGCACATCACGGGCATCGATCGCGTAGCGGTCGCGTCCGCGCAAAAGCTGAAAGAACCCCATGAGGGCCGTCCAGAATCCCGCCGAGACCCAGCAAAACAACAGCACGAACAGCGTCAGAATGGCGACTTCGAGCGCTTGCTTCCCTTGATAGGGCAACACCGAACGCATGTATTCCGCCGCCACCAGACTTTGCCCTACCACCAGGAGCAACAGAATCTTACGACGCAGCCTGCCGACTTTCTGCCAACGCGGGGTCGGCATGGCATCCGACCCGCCCTTTTGACGTCGACGAAAGCCACGCTCTACCCAGTTGCGCGTACGCTGAGCATAACGCACGAAAGGATTGGTCGCCCATGGCTCCGGTGCCAGGGGTGTGCGGACTATGGGCGGCGTAGTACAAAGCCGCGTAATGCCTTGCGCGTCCGTCGTGAGCACGGTGGGCGGCGCCAACGGACGGGCGCTATACGCAAGCGACAAGCGCGCGCCCACCGACGCCGACGCCGGATCATCTTCCGAGACCTCGCGCGCACCGAGGCTCGAGTGCAAGGCTTCCATGCCTTGTTCATCGAGGCGACTCGCGAGCAGTTCGCGGCGCGCCCCTCGGGAATCCGTTTCCTGTGCCAGACGTTCGAGATAATCGCCGGTCACTGTATCAGCTTGTGTATCAACCATTGGCGGGGAGCCGGTAATACCAGGTTTCCGAAAGCCGCTCATCTCCATCTTTCAGGTAAGCGCGAATATCCAGAGGTTGACTGTCATCGCTACGCTTGACGCGCACGAACATTCGCCACCCCCCTTCGGCGTCATTGGGAACGACACGACTTTCGACCAGTTCGCCGTTTTCTCCGACGGAGGCATCGACTTGCATGCTGGCACCGTCCTTGATCGATTCCAGCCCCGGTCCCTTGAAGTCGACGATGAACGCTAGCGAACCATCGGTCTCACGCACCAAGTTGTCTTTACGTACCTCGCCTTGCGAGCGACGCGTCTGGCCAGCCCAGGATAAATCGGGACTATGGAACTTGGCTTCGTGCGTCGTCCAGTACATACGATAATTGAAGTCGAGTTCATCGCCCGCTTGCGGCGCTTCGTCGGGCTTCCACAAGGTGACGATATTATCGTTGGTTTCGTCTGGCGTGGGGATCTGGATCAGTTCGACTTGGCCCTTGCCCCAGTCGCCTTGAGGCTCGATCCACACGCTTGGACGACGATCATAGCGATCTTTGAGATCTTCATAATCATGAAAGTCGTGACTGCGCTGCAGCAGTCCGAATCCCTTGAGAGAGTCGACATCTTGCTCGTCGACCATCAACTTGTTGGGATTGGCAAGCGGGCGCCAGACCCAGTCTTCCTTGCCCCCTTCCGCTTTTTTGCCTCCGTCGTGCACCAACAGACCATTGGAATCGTGAATCGCCGGCCGATAGTTGAGTGAGTTTGTAGGCTGGCCAGGGCCATACAAGTACATACTCGTCAGCGGTGCGACCCCCAGTTTTTCCACGGCGTTGCGCATGAAGAGATGCGATGTCACATCGACGACGGTGTCTTCGCCAGGACGAAGAACGAAGCGATAAGCACCGGCAAGGCTCGGTGAATCGAGCAGTGCGAACACCGTTAGATACTGGCTGTCGTTGCTTGGCTTGACGACCCAGAACTCACGAAACGCGGGGAACTCCTCACCACTGGGTAGCGCCGTATCGATCGCCAGACCACGACCGGATGCACCATAGGTCTGATCACGCCCCAAGGTGCGGAAATAACTCGCCCCCTGAAAAGCCATGACTTCATTCATGCGATCGGCGTCATTGAGCGCATTGGTCACCTTGAATCCCGCAAACCCGAGGCCCTCGAGATCTTCCTCGGGAATATCCAGGTCACCGTATGCGAAATCGTCGGGATCGAAGGAAATGTCTTCCACTTCACCTTCCACCACGGTGTGTATCTTCACCGAAGTGTCGTAGTGCATCCCTTTATGAAAGAAAGCAAGATTGAAGGGTAGGTCTTCGTCTTCCCACAGCGCGTGCCCATCTTTGGTATGGATCTTGGCGTAATCCGCGTACTCCAGATTGCTCAGCGATTCCGGCAAGTTCGTGTCGGGTGCTTGGTACCCTTGCTCGGAAAGTTGTTCGGCTTTCTTGACCACATCCTCGAAGCCAAAGGCCATACATGCCTGCGCCGCGAAGGCTAACCATACGCCCAGCATGCCCGCGAGAGGGCGACTACAACGACGCGAGGAAATTGCCGTCAAAAAATGTCGATTCGGTACACTCACATTACTACTCCCTTGCGGCTTTTCAGGGGCAAGTCCCCCCTTTACGTCACATTCTTCGGCTGAACACACTAGTGTATGCAATACACCCAACGAAGATGAAAGTTCCAGAGGCGACGCAGATTGATGAGACGAGAAGCCCTCCATGCTCCCGATACGAGAGCTTAGCATCACGCAGGGCATGAAGGGAGCCCACCGGCAGCGTTGTCGTCACATTGCGCTCATCCACGCTTTCTCTCACACCACTAAGGGTACCTGATGTCGATACCGTCAACTCTGCCTCCCTCTCGCACGCCGAGCCCCGATGCCTGGCGATGGGCGGGAATCTTCATTGGTCTTGTGCTGGCCACTTATCCGATCGTGGCGGCCGATCGTCTCTACCTCGACGATATCTGGCGCAGCATGTATGGCGAGCCCGGTTGGACCTCGAATGCGCGCCCTCTTGCCGATGTCGTCATGCTCACGCTCAATCAGGGCACGCGTGTCGTCGAGCTGGCTCCACTTCCTTTATGGCTGGGATTGGCCAGCGTCGCGACAATGCTCGTTGCGCTACGTCAGGCCTTTGTGCAATTCAGTGACGGCCACGCCTGGCTTGCGATGACGTTGTTGGTGCTGCAACCCTTCTTCCTGCAGAACCTTTCCTATCAGTTCGATGCCTTGCCCATGGCACTTGCCGTCAGCTGCGCCGGGCTAGCCCTCGCCGCCGGCATGAGAGCGTCACTGGGAAAGGGCGTCATGCTATCGGTCATCGGCTTATTCGCCAGTCTATGCTTCTATCAGGCGGCGGTGAGCGTTTACTTCGTGTTACTCGCTTTTCATGCTCTGCTCAGCCTGGCCACGCATGGCACACTCCAATGGCGGCGCCATGTCGGCTTGCTAGCCGCTGGCGCCGTCACGCTCGTGGGGTACAAGCTGATGTCGGGTTGGTGGCTGGCTGGCGGCTATAGCCTGTCGCATAGCCAGATGGCCGCCCCCGCGACACTGCCCATTCATATTTTCGACAATACTCTGACCTTCTGGCGCTATGCAGCCAGGACACTCGCAGGAGCGCCTTGGTGGGGTCTATCGGCCACGACCCTGATCGCATTGATCGGCCTGATCCTCGGCACCCTGCGCCCTGCACAGGCCAAGCGCTCCCTTGCATGGCCCTGGCGGCTCTTGCTCATGGTGGTCATCTTGCTGCTGCTACCGCTTGGTTCGCTGGGCATCATGGCGGCGCTTGAAGATCCTCTCTGGCGTCCGCGCACCTTCATCGGGTTCGGCGCCTTGTGCGCCGGCTCACTGTTTTGTGCAGTGGCTACCTGTGAGCATTACGGATGGCGCCGCTTAGGCGTGTCGATGCTCATTCTCGTACTGGGCGGTGCCACGGTGATCGCATATGCCTACGGCAATGCCCAGGGCAGTCAGAAAGCGTTCGAGGAAAGCGTGTCGCGCCAGCTAGTCGACGACCTGCGACGATTCGAGGCAAGTGGCCCCCTCGTTGTCTTCGGTACTCTCCCGCTCAGTCAGAGCGCCCACAACACCGTGCGTGCATTCCCCGTACTCAAGATACTCATGGGCAGCTATCTAGACAACGGCTACTGGTGGGGCTACCAAAACCTCTACCGCTTGGGCTTGCCCCAACGTTACGAGTTCAATGGCGACCAGGCACTGCGCGACGCCTTCGCCAACCACTGCACTAGCCTCGAGCCTCTTCTGGAACGTGGCTGGTACACCCTATATCGGTGGCAGGACGCCACCTTCGTCGCCTTGGATGAGGGCTGTCGCCAGGACACTAGCAACCCATAAAGCGAGTTACACAGACATTACTGGAGCAATGTCAGACAAATGGGGAATGGTAGTTTTCTGTTTGCCGGCTAAAATTCGTCCTCACGATGTAGTGTTCGACACGCCCGTGCGCTTGAAGACTGACGATATGACAAGGCCATGTCGCGGGCCTTCAATCGACACGGCCATGACCCATGAAAGTCCAAGGATGCCTATTCCATGCATGCCCTGACGCTGATCTCGTTTCTTTTCTTCACGGGGCTCGTCGCACTGATCACCTGGCTGATCACGCGCCGAGATGACCTGCGTAGCACCCGCGGCTACTTCTTGGCCGGCCGTAGCCTGACCTTTCCGCTGATCGCCGGCTCACTGTTGATGACCAACCTCTCCACCGAACAGATGGTGGGGCTCAACGGGGCCGCCTTCACCGATGGCTTGAGTGTCATGGCGTGGGAGGTCGTTGCGGTCGTTGCCCTGGTGCTGCTGGCGCTCTTCTTTCTGCCACGCTTCCTGCGTAGCGGGATCGCGACCGTACCGCAACTGCTGGAGATCCGCTTCGATCACGGCACGCAGTTGATCTGTAACATCATCTTCCTGATCGCCTATGCGGTGATCCTGCTCCCGATCGTGCTGTATTCCGGGGCGATCGGTTTGCAAGGCATGCTCGATCTCCCGGGGCTGACAGGCATCGAATCGAGCAGCTTTCTGCTGTGGGCGACCGTATGGATCGTGGGCCTGATCGGCGCCGTGTATGCGCTCTTCGGGGGGCTGCGGACGGTGGCCGTGTCCGATACGCTCAATGGGGTCGGGCTACTCATCGGCGGCCTCTTGATCGTGTTTTTCGCGCTCAACGCCGTCAGCGATGGCGGAGGCATCCTGGCCGGCTGGGATATCCTCAACGAACAGCACCCCGAGATGTTCAATTCGATGGGGCGCGAGGATCAGGCCGTACCGTTCGCCACGCTATTCACCGGCGTCTTCCTGATCAACCTGTTCTACTGGACCACCAACCAACAGATCATTCAGCGCACCTTCGCCGCCAAGACACTCGCCGAAGGCCAGAAGGGTGTTCTGCTGACCGGTTTCTTCAAGCTTCTCGGCCCCTTGTACCTCGTACTGCCGGGCATCATCGCGTATCACATGTATGCCGACCAGGGCGTCCAGGCCGATGAAGCCTACGGCCACCTGGTGTTCGACATCCTGCCCCCTTACCTGACCGGCTTTTTCGCTGCCGTGATGGTCGGCGCCATCCTGTCGTCGTTCAACTCGGCGCTCAACAGCACCACGACGCTGTTCAGCCTGGGCATCTACAAAGGCGTCATCAAGAAAGATGCCACGGAAGCGCAAGTGGTTAAGTCAGGCAAGATCTTTGGCTGGATCATGGCCATTGCCGCCATGGTCATCGCACCGCTTCTCGCGGGCCAGGAAAGCCTGTTCAGCTACTTGCAGACGATGAACGCCATTTATTTCATTCCCATCCTGGCCGTGGTCCTAGTGGGGCTGCTCACCAAGCGCGTTCCCGCGATTGCAGCCAAGATAGGCTTGGTCGCGGGCTGCTTATTGATAGCGGCGGGATATTTCATACCGCCCTTCAACAAGATTCTCGACGTCACTAGTCAATACCATTTCGTAGCAGGCGTCTTCGTGCTGCTAATCGCCATCATGCTGATCATCGGCAAGGTCTGCCCACGCGGAACCAAGTGGGTTCACCAGGATGCGGGCGAAGTCGATCTAACTCCCTGGAAGGGCGCTTGGCCTGTGGGCTTGGTACTCGTCCTGTGCGTCATTGCCATCTATGCCGCCTTCGCCGGCTAAACGACTTCCCTCAGCAACACGTAAAAAAGCTCGCGCCGGTAACGGCGCGAGCTTTTTCATTGTCTTTCATAGTCAGCGTGACAAGGCCGGCTCTAAAAACCTAAGCTCCTGCACGAAAACGCCCGACCGGGCATTGCCCAGGAACCAGGCAAGCGGCCCATCTAGTCAGAGAACGGGTTGCGCAGCACGATGGTCTCGTTGCGATCAGGCCCCGTCGAAATGATGTCGATCGGCACGCCCGTCTGCTCCTCTAGAAAGCTGATATAGGCGCGTGCATTATTGGGCAGGTCCTCGATACGCTTGACTCCCAACGTCGACGCACTCCAGCCGGGCAGATCCTGATAAAGCGGTTCGATGACCTCATAACCTTCGGAGTCGACGGGGTTATCGATAGTAGCGCCATCCTTGCTGCGATATCCCACGCAAACCCGGATGTTTTCCAGGCCATCGAGCACATCCAGCTTGGTCAGGCATAGCCCGGAAACCGAGTTGATCTGCACCGCGTGGCGTAGCGCCACGGCATCGAACCAGCCACAGCGTCGCGCGCGGCCCGTCGTGGCACCGAACTCATGGCCTTTCTCCGCCAAGTGGCGACCGAATTCATCGAAAATCTCGGTGGGGAACGGCCCCGACCCGACACGCGTAGTATAGGCCTTGGTAATCCCCAGCACGTAATCAAGATATAGCGGCCCCACGCCCGAGCCCGTCGCCGTGCCCCCTGCTGTGGTATTAGAGCTGGTCACATACGGATAAGTGCCGTGGTCGATATCCAGCAACGAGCCCTGCGCCCCTTCGAACAGGATGTTATCGCCGGCCTTACGCATTTGATGGACCAACGACACGGTATCGCAGACCATCGGGCGCAGTTCTTCGGCCATTTCCATCGCCTGGTCGAGTACCTGCTGAAAATCCACCGGTGACTCGTTGTGATACTGCGTCAGCACAAAATTGTGGTAGTCGAGTACCTCGCCCAGCTTCGACGCGAAACGCTCGCGATGCAGGATATCGCCGAGACGCAGCCCACGCCGTGCAACCTTGTCTTCATAGGCCGGCCCGATTCCACGGCCGGTCGTGCCGATTTTGGCAACGCCACGCGCCTTTTCGCGCGCCTGATCGAGACGCACGTGATACGGAAGAATCAGAGGACAGGCCGGGGATAAGCGAAGCCGTTCACGCACGGGCACGCCTTTCGCTTCCAGCTCGCGGATTTCTTCCATCAGCGCTTCCGGCGAGAGCACCACCCCATTGCCGATCACGCAGGTTTTATCGGCACGCAACACCCCGGAGGGGATCAGGTGCAGGACGGTTTTTTCGCCATCGATCACAAGCGTATGGCCGGCGTTGTGCCCCCCCTGAAAACGGACCACCGTGGCGGCGGATTCCGTCAGCAGGTCGACGACCTTGCCCTTGCCTTCGTCACCCCACTGGGTGCCCAATACGACTACGTTCTTGCCCATTGCTTTCGTCTCTCGATCAAAGGATCCGCCGATTTACGCGAGCGGTTCGACCCGCCATTCGCCGTTGGTTTCCACTAATTGTCGATCGCAACGCTGTTCGCGAGGCCCCACACGCTGCCCTGGCAATGCTTGAATGACGCGCTCGCCGGAAGCGCGCAGATGCGCAATGGCCTGGGTGAGCGTGGCACGCTCATCGGCAGGCGCCCAAATGGCGTCACCACGCGGACCGCTTTCGATCAGCGAGGCCAACAGTTTGAGATCCATGGAAAATCCCGTCGCCGGGCGCGCCCGACCGAAGGCGCGTCCGGTGTCATCGTAGCGCCCGCCCTTGGCCAAAGCCTGCCCATAACCCGGCACATACGCCGCAAACACCATCCCCGTGTGGTATTGATACCCACGCAGCTCAGCCAGGTCGATATACACCTCGGCCTGTAGGTGATTGGCCGTGACGGCACGGCATAATGCTTGCAGCTCATCCAGTGCCGCCGCGACTGCGGGAGGCGCTCCTGCAAAGACCTCGCGAGCCTGATCAAGCATCTCCTGGCCCCCGTACAGACGCGGCAATGTTTGCAGCATCTCGGCCAACGCGGGGTCACGCACATCCCGCGCGACCAGGGCATCGACGTCGTTGAAGGCCTTGCGCTCGATGGCTTCGAAAAGCGCATACTCGCTTTCCGCATTCAATGCCGCCGCGTGCACCAAGGCACGATAGATGCCGATATGACTGAGCGCCAGGTGAGTTTCGCCCGCCCCGGCGACTTCCAGCCCCGTGAGCGCCAACCGCAAGACCTCGATGTCGGCATCCAACCCCGCATGGCCGAACAGCTCCACCCCCACCTGAGTCGGGCTGCGGCCGCCCTGATGCTGATCGGCTTTGGCACGCAATACGGTCGTGCAATAGCAGAGCCGCGCCGGCCCATTGCGCTGCAGCGAGTGCGCATCCATACGCGCCACCTGCGGCGTCACATCCGCGCTGGCGCCCATCATCCGTCCGGAGAGCTGGTCGGTCAGCTTGAATGTCTGCAGATCGAGATCGGTCCCCGTGCCGGTCAAAAGCGAATCGAGAAACTCGACCGTCGGAGGAATCACCAGGTCATATCCCCAGCGATCATAGAGATCGAGCAACGCACGACGCAGTTGTTCCATGCGCGTCGCCTGAGGCGGAAGTACTTCATCCATGCCGTCGGGAAGCAGCCAGCGGTCAGCGATGGTCATTTTTCGGTCCTGCCAGAAATGAGTGGCGTATTGGCATCGTCGGCTGAGGGCGAGACGACACGAACGCTGACACGTCATGTCGGAGTCGCATACCGAGCCCGTCGCGAATCGCCGTAGAGGCATCCAGATCCGCTGACAGGCCACAAAAAAACCGGGCGACGCCCGGTGTCAAGAGTCTACCACGTTTGGCCTCCGGATGTACCCCGGACGGATGTACCCCGGACGGACGGACCCCGGAGGCCAGGTCGTGACTTATTCGTCGTTGCTGCTTGCCTCGCCGTTCGGCGACCGGAAATAACGGAAGAACTCGCTATCCGGGCTCAACAACAACATATCGTCGCCCTTGTCGAAGCTATTCCGATATGCCTGCAGGGAACGATAGAAATCAAAGAAGTCTTCATCCTGCTTATAAGCATTGGCGTAGATCTCCGCAGCCTTGGCATCGCCTTCACCACGCAGCGTCTCGGCCTTCTTGCGGGCGTTAGCCAGTGTCACCTGACGCTCACGATCGGCGCGGGCGCGAATACGCTCGGCCTGCTCCTGCCCCTGGGCGCGATACTGACGCGCTTCGGCATTACGCTCGGTGCGCATACGCTCGAAAACCGCCTGCTGGACTTCCTGAGGCAGTTCGACACGCTTGAGGCGAATATCCAATATCGAGACACCCACTTCCTCACGCAGTCGTTTATCCAACTGCTTCTGCGGCTCCTCGAGCATCTCATTGCGTTCTTCGCTGATGATCTTGTCCACTTCGCGGCTACCGAAAGCGTTACGCAAGCTTTCATCGACGCGCGGCGCAATGAGGCCCTCGGCGCGCGAGACCTCACCTCGTGTGGCCTGATAGAACAGGCTGGGATCGACGACCTGCCACTTGACGTAGGAGTCGACGATCAAGGCATTGCGACGCGCTGTCAGAAAGCGACTTTCGGTGCTTTCCAGCATCTGCACACGCGCATCGAAGAAGCGCACGGTGTTGAGCACCGGCCATTTCACATGCAAGCCAGGTTCGATATCGGCCTGCACTACCTCACCGAAGCGTAACTTGATGGCCCGCTGCTTCTCCGTCACCACATACAGGCTGGAACTGGCGATCCAGGCCCCTACGGCCAGCAATGCGACGATACCCAAGGCACGATTGTTGACCATGATTAACGACCCTCCCGCGAAATTCCGCTCGACTGGCGCTGACCACTGCTGTTGTCGCTACCAGAAAGTGGTTCGTTTTGAACCTGCTGGGAGACCGACTCAAGTTGACGTATATCTTGCGAGTCAGCATCGCTACCGCTGCCGGCGCGAGGCTTACCTAGCTGATCGAGCGGTAGATAAATCATCGAGTTGTTCTGAGAGCCAACATCGATCAATGCCTTGCGGTTGTTACCCAATACCTCGCTCACTGTATCCAGATAGAGACGTTGGCGTGTCACGTCCGGCGCCTGCTGGTATTCGTCCAGTACGGCCAGGAAGCGGTTGGTTTGGCCTTCGGCATCCGAGACCACGGTATTACGATAACCGGTCGCTTCTTCGATAAAGCGCTGCGCTTCCCCTTCAGTGCGGGGCTGCAGGGCGTTCTCGTAGGCCCGTGCTTCGTTGATCAAGCGCTGGCGGTCTTCACGTGAGCGAATCACATCGTCCACGGCATCTTGAACCTGTTCCGGCGCCTGAGTGCTCTCCAGATTGACGGTCTGCAAACGCAACCCTAGCCCATAGGCATCCAGAGACTCCTGGAGCCGTTTGGCGACCTCGGGACCAAGCTCCTCACGGCCACTGAGCAACGAATCCGGGACCGGCGGCGTCATGGTGACCACCGGCAATTCGCTGGGATCTTCCACGGTTTCCGGCATATCCGGCACCTTACCGCCTTCATCGATCTGCTTGACTTCTTCGACCTCGGTTGTACTGGTCAGCACATTCTGCATGCCACTCGCACCGACGACATGGCGTAACGTGGAATCGAGTGCGTTACGCAGACTCTGCTCGGGATCACGTACGTTAAGCACATAATCGCGAGGATTGGCGACCTGATACTGAGCAGAGAGACGCACCGTCACGATGTTGGTATCGCTCGTCAGCATGGAGGCGTCCTGCCGGAACGAACGCACCTCAGTAACATTCACCCTCGTCACTTGATCGACGAAGGTCGGGCTCCAATGCAGACCGGGACTCACCGTATCGTGATACTTGCCGAAGCGCAGCACCACACCGCGTTCAGACTGATCGACCACGTAGAACCCAGACCCGGCCCAGATGACCAATGCGATGATCACTAGCACGCCCGGCAGTATGAAGGGGTTCCCCTTGCCGCCCGAGCCGCCGCCGTTGCCATCGCTTCCACGCTTACCGCGCTTCCCCATCAAGCGACTAAGCTTGTCCTGAAACTTCTTCAGCGCCTCGTCGAGATCCGGCGGGCCTTGGTTGTTTCCACCATTCCCCCCACCGTTACCGCTTCCGCGACGACCACCGCCGCCGCTCCACGGGTCCTGCTGATTTCCACCACCAGGCTCGTTCCAAGCCATACGTTTTCTCCACTGCATTGATTGCGATGCATCTCGCCAGGGACGCCAGTGACGGGCACTGTCAGTGGCGCTCCCACTCCGGGCGATCGAGGGCTCCCGGCGGCAAATAGTGTGCTGCGTTTTCGCCGAGACGGGCCATCAACTGAAAGAAATCGCGCCTAGGCAGACGGATATCCAGCAGGATTCGGCCCTGCTCGTCAAATTGTTCTTGCTGCACGGCATTCAACGCATGCAGCGATGCCCGCAATCTTCCCTGTTCGGGCTCCAACGTCAAACTCGTCTCGAGCAGCTCTTCAGCCAACAGCTCGCCGAGTGCTTGATGCAACAATTCGAAGCCGCGTGCGTCACGCGCCGACAGCCACACGACCTGCGGACGCCCGTGTCCGTCACGCTCAAGACGTGGAGCGCTGTCCAATATGTCGATCTTGTTCATGACCAGCAGCCGTGGCACCTCGGCGGCGCCGATTTCCTCGAGTACCGCATCGACCTGTGCCACGTTGAAATCGCGATCCGGATCCGCGGCATCGATGACGTGCACCAACAACGATGCCTCGGTCGCTTCCTGCAAGGTGGCACGAAACGCCTCCACCAGCTTGTGCGGCAGATGGCGGATGAAGCCCACGGTATCAGCCATGACCACCGGCCCGACATCTTCCACGTCGATGCGACGCAGCGTCGGATCGAGCGTAGCGAACAGCTGATCGGCGGCGTACACGTCTGACTGGGTCAAGGCATTGAAAAGCGTCGACTTACCGGCATTGGTATAGCCCACCAGAGAAACGCTGGGGATCTCGGCACGCGCTCGCGCACGGCGATTCTGGTCGCGCTGGGTGCGGACCTTCTCCAAGCGCTTGTGAATCGCTTTGATACGCCCACCCAACAAGCGGCGGTCGGTTTCGAGCTGCGTTTCCCCCGGACCGCGCAAACCGATCCCGCCTTTCTGACGCTCCAGGTGGGTCCAGCCACGCACCAGGCGCGTCGACATGTACTCTAGTTGTGCCAGCTCGACCTGAAGCTTGCCTTCGTGCGTACGCGCGCGTTGCGCGAATATATCCAGTATCAACCCCGTGCGATCCAGAACACGGCTTTTCAGGGCGCGTTCCAGATTGCGCTCCTGCGAAGGCGACAAGGCATGGTTGAAAATGACGACTTCGGCGCCGTGAAGTTCGCGGATCTCGCGAATCTCCTCCAGCTTACCGCTGCCGATAAATGTCTTGGGATCGGGACGACGCCGACTGCCCTCGATGAGGGTCGCCGGCGTCACACCCGAGGAACGCACCAACTCCAGGAATTCTCCCGGGTCTTCACGTTCCTGTTCGTCGTGGAAATCCACATGGACGAGAATCGCCGTTTCACCGGCGTCGGGACGTTCGAAAAACAATCAGCGCCTCTCGATCAAACGTCTTCTTCCGCCGGGGCATTCGGATCCTGGACGGGAAGACGCACGTTGCGTGATGGCACGACAGTGGAAATGGCGTGCTTGTACACCATCTGGCTGACGGTATTGCGCAGCAGGATGACGAATTGATCGAAAGACTCGACCTGCCCCTGCAATTTAATACCGTTCACCAAAAAGATGGAGACCGGAATGCGCTCCTTGCGCAGAATGTTCAAGTATGGATCTTGAAGGGACTGTCCTTTGGACATTTTGCTCTCCCTAACTTCTCGCTGTGGTTTATGGTCGTTTTCGAAGGGTCACAGCCGCCATTCGCGTTGCCACCGCCATTCGCGGCGCTACTCGCCAAGCGTTGTCGTGACCGGTCATCTTACGCTAAGTGCCGCTTCCGCGCACGATTTTCAATACCTGCTCGTGCATATCGCTCGCCTCGCTATCGACCCACTGCACGCCTTGCCAATTGCGCAGCCAGGTCAACTGACGCTTGGCGAGTTGCCGCGTCGCTGCTATGCCTCGCTCGCGCATCGTGGCTTCATCGGTCTCACCATCCAGATGCTCCCACATCTGACGATAGCCGACACAGCGGATCGCGGGGAACCCACGATGCAAATCGCCACGCGCCCTGAGAGCGGCAACTTCCTCGCGGAAGCCGCCCGCCAACATGCTTTCGAAGCGCTGCGCGATACGTTCATGCAACACCCGGCGTTCAGTAGGCGCCAGCGCTATGGACACGAGGCGCCAAGGAAAGGTTTCACGGGGCTGTTCGGCCCAGAGTTCGCCTAGTGCCCGGCCAGTGAGGCGGTACACTTCCAGCGCCCGCAACAGGCGCTGCCGATTGTGTGGATGGATGGTTCTCGCGGCGATCGGATCGACCTGCGCGAGCTCTGCATGCAGCACCTCCAGCCCTTCGCGCTCGGCGCGCAGGGCCAACTCATCGCGCAGCGCAGGATCGCGGGCAGGCAATTCCGCCACCCCATCGATCAAACGCTTGATGTACATCATGGTGCCACCCACGAGTATAGGGATACGCCCCTGCGACGAGATGTCGCGCATCTCAGTCAGAGCGTCTTCGCGGAATTCAGCGGCAGAGTACGTTTCGGCCGGGTCTCGAATATCGATCAGACGATGTGGAGCCCGCGCCAACTCTTCCGCCGAAGGTTTCGCGGTACCGATGTCCATGCCGCGATAGATCATCGCCGAGTCGACGCTGATGAGCTCACCGCCCAGGCGCTCGCGCAGGGCGATGGCCGAATCGGTCTTGCCGGCCGCCGTCGGGCCCATCAAGAGGATGGCCAGTGGCCGCGTATCGTTCATCGAAAATCCTGAAAACGGTCAATGACCAGCCTTACTGGCCACGAAGAAACAGCTTATCCAGCTCGTGCATCGACATCTCGGTCCAGGTTGGCCGCCCGTGATTGCACTGCCCACTGCGCTCGGTACGCTCCATGTCGCGCAGCAAGGCATTCATTTCAGGCACTGTCAGCCGGCGATTGGCCCGCACGCTGCCATGGCACGACATACTGGCAAGCAATTCATTGATATGCGCTTCGACTCTGTCCGACCGCCCGAAGCGCTCAAGATCGCCCAGCATGCCATGAATCAGCGATTCAACATCGGCATTGTCGAGCAGCACTGGCACTCGGCGTACGAGGAGTGTTTCCGGGCCGGCGACATCCAGCTCGACCCCCAGACGCTCGAAAGTCTCGTGTTCGCGTTCGGCGGTTTCTACCTCGCGCGTACTGACCGCCAGCGACATCGGCACCAGCAGCGGCTGTGTCTGCAACCGTCCCAGAGCCTGCCCGTCGCCATGTACTTGCTGCTTCATGCGCTCGTAAGTAATGCGCTCATGCGCAGCATGCATGTCGACCACGACCAGCCCGCGGGCGGTCTGCGAGAGAATATAGACACCATGCAACTGCGCCACCGCATAGCCTAGTGGCGGCGCTTGGGTCGCATCGGCCTCGGGCATCGCATGCGCCTGGACGTCGGGCGTATGTGTCGCCGGCGCCTCGGGCTCGTTGCGTTGCGGCTGCGGCGTCAAAAGCTGTTCTTCATGCTCGGGATGCAGTGCCTGGTAACCGGCCATGAACTCGCGCACACGATGGGCCGCGGGGCGCTCCTGATCGGCGCCCAGCGCCATGCCTTGTTGCTGCCAGCGCGGTTGCGCATCGACAGCCGCCGCTGATGCTCCCGATGCCGGCGTTTCATCACCAGCACTACCAGCGCTCGCGGTCACCGCGTCTGACGAAGAGGCCTCGTTGGGGCGGACATCGGCCAGCGCACGGTGCAGGCTCGAGAAAAGGAAGTCGTGCACCAGACGTCCATCGCGAAAGCGGACTTCATGCTTGGTGGGGTGCACGTTGACATCGACCACGTGCGGATCGAGTTCCAGATAGAGCACAAAAACCGGGTGGCGACCGTGAAACAGTACATCACGGTAGGCTTGACGTACGGCATGCGCGACCAGGCGGTCACGCACGACACGGCCATTGACGAAGAAGTACTGCTGGTCCGCCTGCGCTCGGGAATGGGTCGGCAACCCGACCCAGCCCCACAGGCGTAAACCGGTCGCTTCGATATCCACATGCAGGGCATTCTCGAGGAAATTGCGACCCAGCAACGCCCCAACACGTCGTTCCATCGCCGCCGGCTCATCACCCGCGCGTAGTTGGTGCACGACCTTCTGATTGTGCCGCAGCACCCAGGCGATGTCGTAGCGCGACAGCACCAGCCGCCGAAACGTCTCTTCGACATGGCCGAACTCGGTCTTCTCGGTACGCAGGAACTTGCGGCGTGCAGGCGTATTGAAGAACAGGTCGCGCACCACGACCGAGCTGCCACGCGGATGTGGCGCGGGGCTCACACGAGGCTCCATCTGACGCCCTTCGGCGACCACACGCCAGCCTTCGCTTGGTTCATCCTGCGTATTGGACACCAGTTCGAGCCGCGAGACCGAACTGATCGAGGCCAGCGCCTCACCGCGAAAACCGAGACTATCCACGCCTTCGAGGTCGTCCAACGAGGCGATCTTGCTGGTGGCATGCCGCGATAGTGCCAGCGGCAGATCGTCCTCGGCGATGCCACGCCCATCGTCACGCACACGAATCAAGCGGGCACCACCCGCTTCGAGATCGATCTCGATACGCTGACTACCGGCATCGATGGCGTTTTCGGCCAACTCCTTCAATACCGAAGCCGGTCGCTCGACGACCTCGCCGGCCGCGATCTGGTTGGCGAGCCGGGGATCAAGAATATGAATGCGTCGGGATTCAGTCATAACCGCCATTGTGCCTCGCGCATAGGGCTAACGTCATGTCCATGCTCACGAATGAGGGATCTTCAGCACCTGGCCCACGCGCAGAATATCGCCGCTAAGATCGTTGGCCTGCTTGAGAGCCAGCATCGTCACATCATGACGCGCTGCCACCTGAGACAAGGTATCGCCCTTTTGCACACGATATTCGTCGGGCTCCTCGCCACGTCCTTGGTCACGTTGCCAGGCCAACAGACTGCTAGGCGGTGGATGGCGGCGAAAATGCGCGATGATGCCATCACCGATGGCGTCCGCAATCTTCTCTTGAAACGCCGACGAGCGCAGTCTCTTTTCTTCGCCGGGATTGGAGATAAACCCGGTTTCGACCAGCAACGATGGGATATCCGGCGACTTGAGCACCACAAAACCCGCCTGTTCGACCTGCGAGCGGTGTAGACGGTTGATACGCCCCAATTTATCGAGAACTTGACCGCCGGTGCTTAGCGACTCATTCATCGTCGCGGTCATGGTCAAATCGAGCAGGACACCGCGCAGCACCTCATCCTTGTCGGACAGATCGAGTCGTCCGTCGACACCACCGATCAGGTCGGAGCGGTTTTCCGTCTCGGCCAGCCAACGCGCACTTTCCGAGGTAGCCCCGTTCTTGGACAGTGCATAGACAGAACTCCCACTAGGACCACGACTCTTGACCGCATCAGCATGCACCGAGACGAAGAAGTCGGCTTTCTGCTCACGTGCAAGCAACGTTCTTTTGCGTAGACCCACGTAGTAATCGCTATCTCGCGTCAGGAAGGCCTTGAAGCCCGGGGTGGCACTAATGTGTGCCTTGACCTTGCGTGCAATGGCCAATACCACGTCCTTTTCATACGTACCGCTAGGTCCGATCGCTCCCGGGTCTTCGCCCCCGTGGCCGGGGTCGACGGCAACGATGATATCGCGCTTGGGGTGGGGTTTCGCCTGGCTGTCGCGCTTGGCCAACGCCGCGCTTGGCGACGCCCCTTCAGCCTCGGCCTGCCTCAGTTCCCGCTCGGCATCCATTTCCTGATCGCGGATCATAGCCGCGATGGGATCGACGGGCTCGTCCAGCGCCCCCTCGCCCGGGTAGTCGAGATCGACCACGAGACGGTAGCCGTACTGATCGGTGGGCGGTAACAAAAAGTGGTGAGGCTCTATCTTGCGATTGAGATCGAAGACCACACGCAAGTCATCGCCATTGCGCCTCCCCGTGCGCAACGCATCTATCGCACTGTCTTCCGGATCAACCTCGTCCGGGTCGAAGGCTAGTTGCGTATCCTTCAAATCGACGACCAGTCGGCGCGGGTCGTCGAGCTTGAACACGGAACTGTCCACCTCGTCGGACAAATCGAAGACCACGCGCACATGATCGGGCGCCGCCCAAAGACGGATATTGTCGACGTCAACGTCGGCGGCCTGCGCAGGTGCCACATGACATATCGCAAGCACCATCAGCACGAACAAGCTGATGAAATGCCGGACGGCATTCGAGTGGCATCGCGTCTGCCAGGGCTTTTCATGAAACGGCATCAAGCGTCGTTTTCCTTGTCCTGACGAGTGGCGTGCAGTGCAGTGATCACGGCCTGGCCGTGCGGGCTGAGTCCTTCGAGCGTAACGTGGCGGCCCTCACCTTCCAGGGCCAGATGCACCACGAGATCAGCCTTGGGCAACCATCCAGCACCTCGGGAAGGCCATTCGATGAGGCTCAAACCGTCATCACCGAGCATATCGCGTGCGCCCATGAACTCGAGTTCTTCGGGATCGCCCAATCGGTAGAGGTCGAAATGATAGAGGCAACGCCCGTCCAGCATGTATGGCTCCACCAACGTATAAGTGGGACTCTTGACGGCTCCCTCGTGGCCATAAGCCTGCAAGATGCCGCGCGTCAGCGTGGTCTTGCCGGCACCCAGCTCACCTTCCAGGTGGACTTGGCCGTGGCCATTCAGGGCATGCCCTAGCGCTTCACCGAAAGCGACATGGGCGGCTTCGTTGGGCAGAAAGCGTTGCATCTATCGTGGCATCTCGCGTTATCGCATGGCATCAAAGCGGCGTGGGTTGGCAATCGCGCGCGCATAGGATGCCAGATCCGTGGCGACCAGACCACGCTCGCCCCCGTCTTGCGCCGCCGCATCACCGGCCAGGGCATGCAGTAGAACGCCATGCCGCGCCGCTTCGCCCGGCGTTTGGCCTTGGGCCAACAACGCCCCGACGATCCCGGAGAGTACATCGCCCATTCCGCCGCTCGCCATGCCGGGATTGCCGTACGGACACACGCTGACGCCGTCCGCGTCAGCGACCAAGGTGCCCGCTCCCTTGAGCACCACACTCCCCCCATAGCGCTCATGCAACGCCAATGCCGCCGCGCGTCGGTCGGCCTGAATCTCGGCGCCGGAGACACCTAGCAAACGCGCGGCTTCACCGGGATGCGGGGTCAGCACCCAATCCTCGCGGCGGTTGGACGCGTCTTCGGACAGCCAGTTGAGCGCATCGGCGTCGAGAACGCTGGGCAACCCTGCGGCGAGCGCCGCTTGCCACAGGGCTTGCCCCCAGGCCTGGCGCCCAAGCCCCGGCCCGACCACCAAGGCATTGGCTTGATCGAACAGCGCGCGGATATCTTCGGCCTTTTCCACACCCCGCGCCATGACCTCCGGGCTGCGCACCAGGCTTGCCACGACATGCGCAGCATCAGTAGCCAAACTGACCTTCCCTGCGCCACTACGCAGCGCGGCTTCGCTGGCCATCAACGCCGCGCCTCCGAAACCGGGAGCGCCGCCGATCACCAACACATGCCCGAAGTCACCCTTGTGGCTCCCTCGTGACCGAGGTGGGAGCGCCTGTTGCAGCATGTCGGCCGCCTGCAGCTCGCCCAGTGGCACGAGATCCTCATGTCCTTGAGGCGTCACTCCAAGCGTCTCGACACGCAGCTCGCCGACATGGTCCACGCTGGCGCCAGTATGCAAGCCAAATTTATCGGCGATGAAAGTAACGGTCAGGCTGGCTTTTACCGCTCCCCCCCCGATACTGCCAGTCTGTGCCGAAAGCCCCGAGGGCATATCCACCGCCAACACCGGACGCGGCGTCGCATTGAGCGTCTCGATAGCACTGCGCATCGGTTCGCGCACTTGCCCCGTCGCGCCGGTGCCCAACAGCGCATCGATCACCACATCGCCGTTGATCACCGTCTCGGGGCGCCATTCGATGACATCCAGCCCCGCCTGCCAGGCCATTTCGTAAGCCCGCGCCGCGTCACCACTCAGCGTCGCGGGGTCGCGCAAGGCGATGAGCTGTACGTCAAGGCCATCGCCCGCCGCCAGTGCCGCCATCACATAGCCATCACCAGCGTTATTGCCACCGCCACACAAGATGCTCAAGCGATGCGCTTCCGGCCAGCGCGAGCGCAGGGCAGCATACGCCGCCTGCGCGGCGCGCTGCATCAATTCGAACCCGGCCACTCCCTCGGCCACGAGGCGTCGTTCCAGCGCCTGGATTTGATCAGCGCCATACAAGGGATGCGGTGCTCTGCATGTCGTTGTCATGAATTGCCTCCTGTCTCATGCTCGCTGGCGACAAGCATTTATTCCCCGCAACGATTGCGCTAGGGTGGCGTCCACGCTTCACGGGGCTCTCATCATGTCCTCATCCTCGCCCATCGATTACGCCGCACTGGCCGATCGCATCCATACGTGGGGGCGCGAACTCGGCTTCCAGCAGGTCGGTATCACCGACACCGATCTCGAAGCGCATGAGCGCTATCTCGAGCGTTGGCTGGCGGCCGGTTACCACGGCGAAATGCATTTCATGGCCAAACACGGCCACAAGCGCACGCGCCCCGAGGAACTCATACCTGGCACCTTGCGCGTCATCAGCGTGCGCATGGACTACCTGCCCCCCGAGGTGGAAACCACCAAAGTCCTCGGACAACCCGAGCGCGCCTATGTTTCACGCTATGCGCTGGGACGCGATTACCACAAGCTGATCCGCAAGCGCCTTGCCGCCCTGGCCAAGCGCATCGAGGACGAAGTTGGCGCTTACGGCTACCGTGCCTTCGTCGATTCGGCTCCGGTCATGGAGCGCGCCCTAGCGCAGAAAGCCGGCCTCGGCTGGTTCGGCAAGAATGCCATGCTGCTCAACCCCCAGGCCGGTTCGCTGTTCTTTCTCGGCGAGCTTTACACCGATCTGCCACTACCGGTGGACGCGCCATTCGAGAACGAGCACTGCGGGAAGTGCTCCAGCTGTCAGACGGCTTGCCCTACAGGCGCCATTGTCGATGACAAGGTCATCGACTCGCGGCGCTGCATCTCGTATTTGACCATCGAACTCGCCGGCTCGATCCCCGAAGAATACCGCAAGGCGATGGGTAATCGCGTATACGGCTGCGACGATTGCCAGTTGGTATGCCCTTTTACGCGCTTCACGCGTGCCTCGAAGGAAGAAGACTTCGCACCGCGCCACGACCTCGACCGGGCCTCGCTCATCCGCCTCTTCGCCTGGAGCGAAGAAGAGTTTCTGATGCGTACCGAAGGCAGCGCCATTCGCCGCATCGGCTACGAGCGCTGGCTGCGCAACCTGGCCGTGGGCCTAGGTAACGCTCCTTGGAGCGAACAAGTTGAAGGTGCCTTGCGCGCACGCCTGGCCTACCCTTCCGACTTGGTCCGCGAACACGTGCGCTGGGCGCTCGAGCAACAACGGCACAAGCGCGAGCAATTAATCGTCAGTCACGCCAGTGTCTAAGCCTTTTAAGGCGTGCTTGACCGGCTAGACGCGCAAAAATGTCTTGCGATAATGCGCCAGCTCCGCCAACGACTCGCGAATGTCGTCCAACGCCTGGTGCGTATTGCGTTTCTCGAAGCCCGCCAGGGCCTGCGGATTCCAGCGCTTGGCCAGTTCCTTGAGCGTCGAGACATCAAGATTGCGGTAGTGGAAGAATTCGGCCAGTTCGGGCATTTCCCGCAGCATGAAGCGACGATCCTGATGCACGCTATTGCCGCACATCGGTGAGCTGTTCGGCGTCACATACGTCTTGAGAAACGCCAGTGTCTGGCGCTCGGCCTCGGCGGTATCGATATCACTCTCGCGGACGCGCTGCGTCAGCCCCGAGGCGCCATGCGTGCGCGTGTTCCACTCGTCCATCTCCTCGAGCAGCGCATCCGGCTGATGCACCGCCAGCACCGGCCCTTCGGCAATAAGATTCAGGTCGCCATCGGTGATCAAAGTCGCGACCTCGATGATGCGCTCGCGGGTGGGGTCGAGCCCGGTCATTTCCAGGTCGATCCAGATCAGCAGGTCGTTACGCGGAGTTTGCGGAGTGTCACTTGCCATGGGGGTCTCCATCGGGGCGCCACCTAGGGACAAGGGGACGCAATGAACGCTACAATAACGGCCATTGTACCCTGTCCCGAGAGCGCATGAGCAAACGCAAACTCAGCCGCCAGCAACGTTGGCGAGTCGAAAAGATTCAGGCCCAGCGCGCCGAACGTGCCGAACGCCGCACCCAGCGCGACGACACCGCACTCGAGGCCGGCGATTACGGCCCCGAGCGTTTGGGACGTGTCACCGCGCATTTCGGACGCACGCTGGAGGTGGAGGCCGAAGATGAACACGGCGACCTTCAGCGCCACCGTTGCCATCTGCGCGCCAATCTCGAGGGCCTGGTCACTGGCGACGACGTGGTATGGCGTACGGCGAGCGACGGCAGTGGTGTGGTCGTGGCGCGCCAACCGCGCCGCAGTGTGCTCGAACGTCCCGACGCGCGCGGCCAGCTCAAGCCCGTGGCCGCCAATATCGCGCAGATTCTGATCGTCTTCGCCGTGGAGCCCGCACCGCACCCCAACCTCATTGACCGCTATCTCGTCGCAGCCGAGGCGACCGGCATCACGCCCGTGCTGGTGCTCAACAAGACCGACTTGCTACCCGATGAGGGCGGTGAGTTGCGCGATCTACTGGCACGTTATCGAGCCATCGGGTATCGCGTCGTCGCCGCCTCTACGCAGCAGGAAGGTGGACTCGATGCCCTGCATGCCTGCCTTACCGCGCGTACCTCGGTGTTCGTGGGTCAGAGCGGAGTGGGTAAGTCATCCTTGATCGACCGCCTGCTGCCCGATAGACAACTGCGGGTCGGCGCACTCTCGGTGGACTCGCGCAAGGGCACGCACACCACCACCACGGCCACGCTCTATCACCTGCCGGCGGGCGGTGAACTGATCGACTCGCCAGGCATACGCGAATTCGGCCTGGGGCATCTCGAGGAGCATGAGGTAGCGCACGGCTTCATCGAATTCCAACCGTATCTCGGCCATTGCAAGTTCCGCGATTGTCACCATCGCCAGGAACCGGGATGCGCCTTGCGTGAGGCCGTGGAACGCGGCGACATTCTCGCCTCACGGTTCAATAGCTACCGACACATCGTCGATAGCCTGGAACCCGACCGTTCTCCATGAAGAACGCCCCATGAAAAAACGCCTCGCCCCCAGGAGGGGCGAGGCGTCATTCGAACGACATGCCGAGCGCACCGACAGGCTGGGATACGACTCAACCAAGCGTGTCGAGCCCGCGACGGATATCGCGCTTGAGATCATCCAGCGCTTCCAACCCCACGGCGATGCGCACCAAGCCTTCACTGATCCCCGCGGCAGCCTTCTGCTCGTCGCTCAAGCGCGCATGCGTCGTCGTCGCCGGGTGCGTGACGGTGGTTTTCACATCCCCTAAGTTGCCGGTGATCGACATCAGGCGTGAATGATCGATTAGCGCCCAGGCGCCGTCGCGACCGCCCTTCACCTCCACACCCAGCACGGCGCCGAAGCCGCTTTGTTGTTGCTTAGCCAGTGCATGCTGCGGATGGCTTTCCAGGCCACTGTAATGCACACGGGCGATTTCCGGCTGCGTCTCCAGCCACTGCGCCAGGGCCAGAGTATTCTCGCAATGCGCCTTCATGCGCAGCCCCAGCGTTTCCAACCCCTTGAGGAAGATCCACGCATTGAAGGGGCTCATGCAGGGACCACAGGTGCGTACGACGCCCACCAGCTCCTTGAGCATCTCCTCGGGCCCCACTACGGCACCGCCGATGGCACGCCCCTGGCCGTCCAGATATTTGGTCGCCGAATGAATCACCAGATCGGCGCCCAAGTCGAGGGGACGCTGCAACGCTGGGGTCAAAAAGCAGTTGTCGATGGCGAGCCAAGCGTCATGGCGATGCGCCAAATCAGCCAAGGCGGTGATATCCACCACCTCGGAAAGCGGATTGGAGGGTGTCTCGGCAAACAGCAAGCGCGTCTTCGGAGTGATCGCGGCCTGCCAGGCGTCCAAATCGCCCAGTTCCACGTAGCGGGTCACGATGCCTAGCTTACCGAGATACTTGTCGAACAGGCTGACCGTGGAACCAAACAACGAACGCGAGGCGACGATTTCGTCACCGGCTTGCAGGAACGCCAGCGCCGTGGCGAGGATCGCCGCCATGCCCGAGCTGGTAGCCACGCACTGCTCGCCCCCCTCGAGCGCCGCCAGGCGTTGCTCGAAGGTGCGCACCGTGGGATTGGTGAAACGCGAATAGATGTTACCCGGCTCTTCGCCGGAGAACTTGCGTGCCGCCTCAGCGGCACTGCCATAGACGAAGCTCGACGTGGGGAAAATCGGCTCGCCATGTTCCTGTTCGTGCGTGCGGTCGTGGCCAGCACGAATCGCCAGCGTGTCGAGCGCGAAGGTGTCGTCATGATCGTCATGCATATTTCACCTCCTCAGTCTTCTTCTTCGACATCGTTATGCAGGTCGACCACAGCGTGCACTGAGTTCTCCTGGCGCTTGGCTACATCGTTACGCGCAGCCTCGAGATCGGCCAGATAAGCTGCATCGATATCACCGGTCACGTACTCACCATCGAAAACCGAGCAGTCGAACTCCTCGAGCGAGGGATTGACGTCGCGGCAGGCCGCTTTGAGGTCCTCGAGTTTCTGATAGACGATTCGATCGGCGCCTATGAGCTCACCGACTTCCTCTTCGCTACGCCCATGCGCGATCAATTCCGATGCCACCGGCATGTCGATGCCATATACATTGGGGTAACGCACCGGCGGCGCAGCGGAAGCGAAGTAGACCTTGCGCGCACCAGCCTCGCGAGCCATCTGGATAATCTGCTTACACGTGGTACCGCGCACGATGGAGTCGTCGACCAACAGCACGTTCTTGCCGGCGAACTCAACGTCGATGGCGTTGAGCTTCTGACGCACCGATTTCTTGCGCTGCGTCTGCCCCGGCATGATGAAGGTCCGCCCGATATAGCGATTCTTCATGAAGCCTTCGCGATACGTCACGCCCAGATGCTGCGCCATTTCCAGCGCCGAGGTCCGCGAGGTATCGGGGATCGGAATCACTACGTCGATGTCATGCTCAGGCCAGTCGCGCTGGATACGATCGCCCAGCTTGCGACCCATCTCCATGCGCGTACCGTAAACATAGGCGCCATCGAGGATCGAGTCGGGGCGCGCCAGGTAGACATGTTCGAAGATGCACGGCGTCAATTGCGGGCGGTCGGCACACTGCTGGGTATGCACCCGATTGCCCTCGGTCTCGATGAAGATCGCCTCACCGGGCGCCAGATCGCGACACAGCTCGAAGCCGCCGACATCCAGCGCCACCGACTCAGAGGCGATCATCACGTCCTGGCCATCGTCACTGTCGCGGGTGCCATAGACCACCGGGCGAATCCCATGCGGATCACGAAACGCGACCATGCCGAAGCCATTGATGAACGCAACCGCAGCATAACCGCCCTGACAGCGACGATGGACGCGACGTACGGCATCGAAGATGTCATCTGGCGAGAGGTCGTGCCCTTGCTTGCCCAGCTCGTGCGCGAACACATTGAGCAGGACCTCGGAATCGGAGCTGGTATTGATGTGGCGCAGATCGGAAAAGAACAACTCACGCTTGAGCTGTTCGGAATTGGTCAGATTGCCGTTGTGCGCCAGCGAGATCCCGTAAGGCGAGTTGACGTAGAACGGCTGCGATTCCGCTTCGCTCGATGAGCCGGCGGTCGGATAGCGAATATGCCCAATCCCCATGTTGCCGCGCAGACGCGTCATGTGGCGCGTATGAAACACGTCACGCACCAGGCCATTGCTCTTGCGCAGCAGGAAGCGTCCCTCATGCCATGTCATCATCCCGGCGGCATCCTGGCCACGGTGTTGGAGCACTGTCAGCGCGTCATACAGCGACTGATTGACCGCCTGGTTGGCCATGAGGCCCACGATACCGCACATTGTGCCTTTCCTCGCTTGCCTTGAGAGTAGCGAACGGCTGCGATGAATGCCGTTCGCGGTTAAAGCCTGTCACGCATCGAGGCGCCTTCAAGGCGCCTTCGTATCCGATGATGCGTTCGATGCAGGTGCCTCGGGCGACGTTTCCAGCACTTGGCCGGCCGCCTCGCGTCCCGTATCACGCAAGGCACGTTCGGCACCTGAAGTGTCGATTTCCCACGCCTCCAGGCGGTCCACCGACCAGTCACGCAACTGCTCGAAGGCCGGACGCAACTGCGCATTCTGCCACGCGGCGATCCCTGACAAAGGCGTCAACGTCAAGATGACCGTCGCCAATACCAGAATCAAGGCACCGCGCGCGGCGCCAAACGTCGCGCCGGCAACACGATTGAAAAATCCCATGCCGACCCATTCGATGGCGGCGTTGATCATGCGGATCAAAAACCCGCAGAGCATGACGATGACGAAAATCACCAGAACGAAGCCCAGCACCAGACGGATTTCGGGATGATCGATATAGGGTGCCATCATCTCGGCTACCGCCGGGGCGAACATTCGCGCGCCCAACAATGCCGCCACCCAGGCCGCTAGTCCCAGCGCTTCGCGCACCAGCCCCCGCATGAAACCGGCCAGCATGGAGACGGTCAAAACCGCCAAGAAGGCCCAGTCGAGCCAGGTCAGCGTCATCACTCCTCCCGCACGCGAATCAAGAGCCCCTGGATATTGGCGTCTTCCTTGAGTTCGGTGCGCACGCGCTCACCTTCATCGGAGGTCCCAAACGGACCGACGTACACCGTGGTCAGATCATTGTCGCGCGGACGCTGATAGGCATCGAACCCTTGTGACGAGAGCTTTTCGACGAGCCGTTTGGCATTGTCCGGTTGCCCGAAGCTACCAACCTGCACTGCCCAGCCGTCTTGCACCTCGGATGTCGTTGGCGACTCGCCAGTGTCCCCTTGCGCTTCCGACGATGCCGACTGCTCAGCGATGGCGGCAATAGGATCGTCGTTCACGGAATCCGCTTCATCGGATGCCTCGCCGTCATCGGAACCCGCTGGCTGCGAAGACGCTGGCTGCGAAGCAGCATCGGCGTCGGATTGACCGAGCTGGGCCTCGGTCGATGGCTCGACGACCCTGTCATTGTCCGCGTCTTCTTCAAGATTGGCAGGCGGCTCGGGAGAGTCGACATCACGCTGATCAACGGAAATCGGCTGCTCGATGGCAAGTACCGGCTCGGGGCGCTCGCTCCGCGGAGTCGGCTCATCGAGCAACATAGGTAGGAAAATCACTGCCAACGCGACGAGGATGATCGCGCCACTGACCCGCTCACGAATTCCATATTTCATGACACACTCCTTGGGCTCGCCACGACCCCGAGTGATTCAAGGGTGGTCGAAGCCTCCGCGACGGTCCAGAACGAGCCGCAGACCAGCACCTCGTCGCCATTGTCCATGTTGGTGTGCAACCAGCGTACGCCAGCGTCCGGCGACGCGGCGCAATGCAACACCTGAGCGTCGCACGTCGCCAAAAAGGCGGCCAACTGCTCAGCATCGCGCGCGCGATCACCGCTCAACGATACCGGGACCCAGGCATCGATCTGAGGCGCCAGCGCCTCGATCACACCCTTGGCATCCTTGTCCGCCAGCATGCCCAGCAGACAAAGACGTCGCCCGCGCGCCGGACGCTGTGCCAAGGAGCTAGCAACATAGGCGGCGGCATGCGGGTTATGACCGACATCTAGACACCAGGGGCCCTGCCATTGCAGCCGCCCGGGCAGTACGGCTCGACCAAATGCCCGCTGGCACGCCGATCCCTCCAGGGAAATCCCCGCCAACGCCAGTGCCTGCAATGCCGTCGCGGCATTGTCCAATGGCAGGTAGGGATCGGGGAGCGCACTCAGAGTCAGGGCCTCGCCAGTGATGGTTTCGCCCTGCCACTGCCAGCCGTCGGCTGTGGCTTGCCAGTCGAAACGCTCGCCAAGCGCAAATACCGGCGCCGCCAGGCTCTCGGCATGCTGGCGAACACTCGCCGGCAAGGCGGTACTACCCAGCACCGCCGGGCGACCTGGACGCATGACGCCGGCCTTTTCCTGACCGATGGTCTCGAGATGCGTGCCCAGAAAGGCGGCATGATCTTGAGCTACGGTGGTGACCACCGCCACGTCCGAGTCGATGACGTTGACCGCGTCCAACCGCCCCCCCAGCCCCACTTCAAGCAACGCAACATCGGGTTGTTGGCGCATAATCAACCACAAGGCAGCCAATGTGCCGACTTCAAAGTAAGTAAGGCTAATCTCTTCATCTGCAAGGCGGGCCGCTTCGACAGCCTCGAAGGCCTCGACCAAAGCGGCATCATCGACCTCTTGGCCATCGAAGCACAGGCGTTCGTTGTAACGCTGTAGATGCGGTGATGTATAAGCGGCGCTGCGCCAGCCATGCTCACGTGCCAGCGCATCGAGCATGGCCACGGTCGAGCCCTTGCCGTTGGTGCCGGCTACCGTAATGACACGCCCCGCCAGCGCTCTGGCATTGAGTCCCAAGCGCGTGGCAACCGCAGTGACCCGCTCGAGCCCCAGATCGATGGCCACGGGGTGCTGGCGCTCGAGATGCGCCAGCCAAGCCTCCAGAGTGGTCGTATCAGACATTCAGTGATCGGCCTGGGAGAACTCGTCCAGTGTGCTTTGGGCCGGCGCTTCATCGGCTTCGCTGTCCTGGCCGAAACGCGACTGATGCGTCAGCTTGCGCATGACACCGCCCAGGCGCGCTCGCATATCATGGCGATGCACGATCATATCCACAGTGCCGTGTTCGAGCAGAAATTCGCTGCGCTGGAAACCTTCCGGCAACTGCTCGCGCACGGTCTGCTCGATGACACGCGGCCCAGCGAATCCGATCAAGGCATTAGGCTCAGCGATATTGAGATCGCCCAACATCGCCAACGACGCGGATACCCCACCGAAGACAGGGTCGGTCAACACCGACATGTAGGGCACGCCCGCCTGCTTGAGCTTTTCCAAGGCAGCGGATGTCTTGGCCATCTGCATCAGCGAGAAAAGCGCTTCCTGCATGCGGGCACCGCCGGATGCAGCGAAGCAGACCAGAGGTACGCCCTCTTCCAGCGCCTGGGTCGCGGCACGCACGAACTTCTCGCCCACCACGGCCCCCATGGAACCGCCCATGAAACTGAATTCGAACGCCACCGCGACTACCGGCAAGCCATCGAGCTTACCGCGCATGGCAATCAAGGCATCGTTTTCGTCGGTGGCTTTCTGAGCCGCCGCCAAGCGATCCTTGTATTTCTTGGAGTCGCGGAACTTGAGTCGATCGCTGGGCTGCAGGTCGGCGGCGATCTCCTCGCGACCTTCCGTATCCAGGAACCAGTTGAGTCGTTTGCGTGCGGTCAGGCGCAGATGATGATCGCACTTGGGGCACACACTCTGATGGCGCTCCAACTCGGGAAGATAGAGCACCGCCTCACAATTGGGGCACTTACGCCACAGGCCATCAGGCACGCTTTTCCGGCGATCGGTTCGCTGGGTACGGCTCATCGACGGCACAATTTTGTCTAGCCAGCTCATGGTTCTGAGACGCTTCCGTGTTGCTTGTCTGACGCATCGAGCCACGTCCGTGGCCCAATGCAGCGAATAGTAGGGGCTCGCATGACCGACTCAGCGATCAAGCGCATCGCGCATGTCGCCAAGCACAGCCTTTAGCGCCGCCGGTATTGCCTCGGGGCGTTCGGCGTTTTCGGCGATACGCGACACCAGTGCACTGCCGACGATGACGCCATCGGCTACCCGGCCGACCGCCGCAGCGGTCTCGCCATCGCGAATGCCGAAGCCGACACATAACGGCAAATCGGTCATCTCGCGTAGCGGCGCTAACTGCCGCGCCACGGCCTCGACATCCAGCGACGCAGCACCCGTCACACCCTTGAGTGATACATAGTACAAATAACCCTCGCCGTGCGCACATATTGTAGCTGCCCGGGAGGACGAGGTGGTAGGGGCCAGTAGGAAGATCGACTGCAGACCATACTCGGCAAACAGTGGCGCTATCGCCGTGGCTTCTTCAGGCGGCATGTCGACCATCAACACGCCGTCGACGCCCGCATCCCGCGCACGCCGGACGAACGCCTCGTAGCCCATGCGCTCGATGGGATTGAGATATCCCATCAACACCACCGGCGTTGTCGAGTCAGACTCGCGAAACGACGCCACCATGTCGAGCACATCGGCCAGACGCGTCCCGTGCTTGAGCGCGCGCTCGCAAGCTTTCTGGATCACCGGCCCATCGGCCATGGGGTCGGAAAACGGCACGCCCAATTCCAGCACATCGGCGCCCGCTTCGACACAGGCGTGCATGAAGCCAACGGTATACTGTGGCGCGGGATCGCCGGCAGTGATGTACGGAATCAAGGCACGGCGCGACTGGGCCTTGAGCGCCGCAAAACGTTGATCGATACGATTCATAGTCATGCTCAAAATTCCAGACCGTCGAGCTTGGCCACCGTGTGAATGTCCTTGTCGCCACGCCCGGAAAGATTGACGACGATGTGCTGATCGGGGCGCATGGACGCCGCCATCACCTTGGCATGGGCCAGCGCATGAGCCGATTCAAGCGCGGGCATGATGCCCTCGATGCGGGTCAACTCGCGAAACGCCTCGAGCACCGCATCGTCGTTGGCGGCCACGTAATTGACGCGACCGACGTCCTTCCACAGTGCGTGCTCGGGGCCGACGCCAGGATAGTCGAGACCGGCGGAGATCGAATGCGTATCCGACACCTGGCCACTCGCGTCGGACATCAGGTAAGTCCGATTGCCATGTAGCACACCGCTGGGCGCATTGGCAGTCAACGGTGCGGCATGACGCCCCGTTTCGACACCGTCGCCACCGGCCTCGACACCCACCATCGCCACTTCTTCATCCTCGAGGAACGGATAGAACAGGCCGATGGCGTTGGAGCCGCCCCCGACGCAGGCCACCAGGGCATCCGGCAGGCGACCGATCTGAGCGAAGCTCTGCTCGCGGGCTTCGCGACCGATCACCGACGTGAAGTCGCGCACCATGGCCGGATAAGGATGCGGGCCGGCCACGGTACCGATGATGTAGAAGGTATCGTCGACATTGGTCACCCAGTCGCGCAGCGCCTCGTTCATGGCGTCCTTGAGGGTTCGCGACCCGGACTCGACCGGATGCACTTCGGCCCCCAGCAGGCGCATGCGATAGACGTTGAGCTTCTGGCGCTCGACGTCCTCGGCGCCCATGTAGATCTCGCACTTGAGCCCCAGCCGCGCGGCGACGGTGGCCGTGGCCACGCCATGCTGGCCGGCACCGGTCTCGGCGATGACGCGCGGCTTGCCGCTCTTCTTGGCGAGCAACGCCTGGCCGATGGTGTTGTTCACCTTGTGGGCGCCGGTGTGGTTGAGATCTTCGCGCTTGAGCCAGATCTGCGCACCACCGATCTGCTTGGACCATCGTTCAGCGTGGTACAGCGGAGACGGGCGGCCCACGTAATGGGCCAGATCACGGTCGAATTCGGCCTGGAAATCGGCATCGTCACGAAGGCTCATGTAAACCTTCTCCAACTCTTCCAGGGCGAAGCTCAGAGTCTCCGAGACGAACCGGCCACCGTAAGGACCAAAATGGCCTTGGGCGTCCGGCAGTCGGGTCAGGTCGCTGAACTTGGTCACGAATGACACCTCTATGGGGCTTGGGTATGGAACACTTGGGACAGAAATGCCCGGATGCTCGCGGGATCTTTGACGCCCTTGGCCGCCTCGACGCCTCCCGAGACATCGACGGCGTAGGGCCGCACCCGCTGAATGGCTTCGGCAACATTGGTTGCCGTCAAACCTCCTGCGAGAATAACAGGTTTTGCCAGGTTTGCGGGGATTCGCGACCAGTCGAAGGTCTCACCCGTCCCTCCCGGCATGCCGGGACGATAGGCATCCAGCAGCAGGCCGCGCGCGCCGGCATAACGCGTAGCCTCGGCGTGCAAGTCGAGCCCGTCGCGCATGCGCAAGGCCTTGATCCAGGGAATATCCAGATGCGCACACGCCTCGGCGGTCTCGTCACCATGCAACTGCACCAAATCAAGATGCCGCGCGCAACGCCTAATCTCGTCCGGCGGCTGGTCGACGAACAACCCTACTCGTGTAACGAAGGGCGGCACGCATGCCGATAGCCGCGCCAGGCGCGCTTCATCGATGGCCCGCGCGCTGCCAGGCCACATCACGAAGCCCAGTGCATCGGCCCCCGCCGCCACAGCCGCTTCGATGTCTTCCTCACGCGTCAGGCCGCATATCTTGACGCGAGTTCGCTGCACCGGCGTCTTCATGACGACACCTCTCGACGCGGTGGATGGACGCGGCGCTGGCGACGCGCACGCGCCCACTCGCTATCCGGCAACGTGCGCTCGCCGCTCCATTCCCCGACGAACGCCAGCATGTTCGGGCCAAGCGGCTCTTGTGGCAATGGGAAGCGCTCATCGTAGTACACGTCGACGAAATGCAGCCCGCAACCCGGCGCCGTGACATTGCCCTGCGTTCGGTCGCGCAGCGCCAACAACTCGCCAGGATAGGTCGTCGGGTGATCGCCACGCCCAACGGCCACCAATGCGCCGGCGATATTGCGGATCATGTGATGCAAGAACGCATTGGCCTGAATGTCGATGACGATCATCGGACCATAGCGCCGCACCTCGATGAAGTGTACATGACGATGGGAGCTTTTCGACTGGCAGCCCGCGGCGCGAAAACTCGAAAAATCTTGCTCGCCGATCAACGCCTGAGCGGCGGCATGCATGCGATCGGCATCCAGGGGCTCACGACACCAGGTCGCATTGGCGCGCTCGAGCACCGGCCGCGATGGCTGATTGAGAATCACGTAACGGTAGCGCCGCGCCAAGGCCGAAAGCCGCGCATGAAAATCGTCGGCGACCGGCACCACCCAGCGCACCGCAATATCGCGCGGCAATTTGGCGTTGGTACCGAACAGCCAAGCTTTTTGTGTGCGAGACACCGGTGCATCGAAGTGCACTACTTGGCGCGTGGCATGCACCCCGGTATCGGTGCGCCCGCTGCACAGCGCTTGCACCGGCGCATTGGCAATCTTCGAAAGCGCCGTTTCCAGCGCTGCCTGCACCGAAGGCGCTTGTGTGAGGCGCTGCCAGCCACAGTACGCGCTGCCATCGTACTCGACACCGAGTGCAATGCGCCCTTCCAGCGGCTGGCGGTCATCCTGGAATTCGAAGAAGGCCATCGATATCCGTCACGTTGAGTCTTGGGTATGTGGTGCAAACGTCTGCGTATCGCACTCAGACGCCATCGTACTCACGCATCAGCGCCCTGGCCTCGCGCGCCACACCATCGTCTTCGGCGCGCGCAGCGACTTGCAGCAACGCCTTGGCCTGCGTGGTTTCGCCCTCGGCGGCCAGCAACCCTCGCGCCCTCTCCAGCGCGTCGGCTGGCGCCTCGGCGGCGCGCCCATTATCCAGATGCGAGGGTTCGAACGCCACTTCCTCGACCTCCCAACGCGCAGCATCATGTGATGACTCACCTGACTCAGCGTACGAATCGGCCCCCGTCGTGGGCTCTACCTCGGGTAACTGATAGTCCAGGCGCGCGGGCGCGCCGGGAACCTCGGGCGGCTCGAACTCGAGCGGCGCGGCTTCCTCGTGGGGGCGTGCGGCCGGCGTTACCGCCTTGGCGTCCTCATCCGATTCATCATGCGGCGTCTCGGGCTTCGCGTTGTCGGCAGGCACCGAGGCGCCTTCGAATAGCGCGTCCATGTCAGGGGAGGACGTCATCGGTTCATGCGGCACGCTGGCGGCCTGCGTGGCGACGACTTGACGATAATGCATCACCAAGGCCTCCGCCTCGCGATGCGTTTCATCACTGACCGTCGACGCGAAGCACTCGGCCTCCCCCTCCAACGCATCGAGCTCGCCTAGTTCACCCAACACCGACAGCAATTTGAGGCGTAACTCGGCATTTTCCTGTACCGCCAGGCGCGCCTGCAGCCATTCACGCGCCTGGGTATAACGTCCATAGGCGATATAAATATCGGCCTCGTCGATGGTGGCCGTTTCGGGTACATCATCGTCACTGAGGATCGGGCGCGCCTTGGCGGTAGGCTGCATCGTCCCCAACTGCGCCGCCATATCCTGATAGGTCGCTTCGCGGCCGCTACGCCAACGCTGCCACCCCCAGAGCGCCAGCAAGACGGTCAACACGACCAGCAACACTACCTGCAGTGGCCCCAACCAGGATGACGAGGAGCCCTCGCGCGAGGCAGCAGTAGTCGGCGTACTCGGGGATGTCTCGTCGTGGGGTGACGCTGCCTGCTCGCCGGGCGATGCCGACGGGGTATCGGACGCTGTCTGTGTCAGCAAGGCCGCCACGCCGGTCACATCGACCGGCGGTAGCGGCGAGAGTGCTTCGAGGCGCTCGGCCAGCGCATCACGTTCTCGCTCGACGTAAGCCATGCGTACTCGTAGAGCTTGCAGCGCCGCCTCCAGCTCGGCCGCACGCTGAGAATCGGCCCCACCTGCGTGCTGCCTCGATGAAGTGGTACCCGACGCGGAACGCGAGGCCTCGCCCCCCTCACGAGCCTCCCCAACGACGCCCTGAGGCGACTCAGGCTGGGGCTGAGAGGTCGCGGTCGTCGATGAAGTAGCTTGCCGCGCCGACGTTCCCTGCACCGCCTGCGACGCGCCAGGAGCACTCGCCAGCACGTAGCCAGGCGGATCGAGCAGTAATGTCACCGGCTGCTGGATGCGTCCTTGCGGCCATGACACCTCCAACAATAATTCAAGATACGCGCGCCCCACCGGCGCCTGACTGCTGATCGTGACACGTGGCGGTGTGGCATCACTCGATAAACCAACGTTCAGCGGCATCTCGAGCGCCGTCTTGCCCAGTCCCGCCGCCTCGAAGGCAGCTTCATCCGCTAGACGCACCTTGAGTCGCTGGGGGTCGATATCACCGACACCGGACAGCGTCAGTTCGGCACGCAAGGGCTGATTGAGATAAGAGGTGACCTGCGGCGCTCCCACACTCACGCCTAGTGCCACGGGGCTCATCACGACTAGGCACAATGTCAGGGCAATCTTGCGCAGCATGGAATCCTCAAGAACGACATCAACGATGGTTGGAGTTTTATCATATCTTTTAACCAGCCACCTCATACTAAGCCCTACCCAAACAAGACGAGCCCGCCTAGGCGGGCTCGTTGCTCAGATGACGTCAATCAAGGGCACCATCTCGGCGATGCCACATCTGTCAACGCGTAGCGATGATCCAAACGGCATGAATGATGCCGGGAATATACCCCAACAACGTCAGCAGAATATTGAGCCAGAAATGCAGACCGAAGCCGACCTGCAGGAAAACCCCCAGGGGCGGCAGCAAAATAGCCAGAATTATGCGGATAATGTCCATACATCCTCTCCTTGTAAATGCGTCCTTTCAGAGTCTTTCAAAGTCGCGTGGGGCGCCCCCACTGGTGGTATTCACCGCCTAGCATGATACGCAAGGGGAAGACGCCTCGATAGCCTGGCTACTACTTGCTGCGAGGATCGCAGTATTCGACTCCCGGCGCATGCGAATGCGCTTCGGGGTCAATCTTCTGGCGCACCTTGTCGGCGCCCGAGGCCAGCGTGTCGTGGTGACGCTCCCAATCTTCCCAATCATGTGGGGTACCACTGCGCGGGCGCTGGCTTGCCGCGCCTCGAGCCCGTGCCCAGGCCTGCTCTTCGAGGGTGGTGGGCTTGTCCTCTTCTTTGTCGAGGCCGATTCCCTGCTTGGCCAAGTAATCGCGTGCGTTCATGTTGCCTCCCGAAGAGCCGAACCCTGTGTATTACGTCTCGTGCCAATGATTTGCGCTATTTCTGCGCGGCGTCATCTTCTCACAAAGCCACTATAGCCTATCCATTCTAAATGAAGGCATGAGACCAACTTTCAAGCCGCCGCCCCTTCATCGTTTTTAGCTATCAGAAATTTAATTTTAATCAAATTCATCATAACCTTGCTCCTCGGCATACTACCCGCGCTTTCAAGTAGCCAAGCGACACGCGACGGCTCGCTCATTTTCAAAACCGACGACTCAACGAGGACACAGGCATGGAAGTACGCAAGGTGGATGTCGCCATCATCGGCGCCGGAACCGCAGGCCTCGGCGCCTATCGCGCCGCTAAGGCGCATACCGACTCGGTCTTGATGATCGAAGGCGGGCCCTATGGCACGACCTGCGCACGCGTCGGCTGCATGCCCTCCAAATTGCTGATCGCCGCCGCCGAGGCCGCACACCATGCCCGCGACACGTCGCCCTTCGGCATCAACGTCAGCGGCGAGATAACAGTCGACGGACGTGCGGTGATGGACCGTGTTCGCCGAGAGCGCGATCGCTTCGTGGGCTTCGTGATCGAATCGGTCGACGGCATTCCCGACAGCGACAAGCTGCGCGGTTATGCCCGCTTCGCCGATGCCAACACGCTGATCGTCGATGAGGAAAACCGCGTCGAGGCCGAAAAAATCGTCATCGCCTCCGGTTCGAGCCCCACCTACCCTAGTTTCTTCGAGGCCGCCGGCGATCGCCTGGTGATCAACGACGACGTCTTCGAGTGGGAGACTCTGCCCGAATCGGTGGCCCTTTTCGGCCCCGGAGTCATCGGTCTCGAATTGGGCCAGGCGCTACACAGACTCGGCGTGCGCTTGCGCATCTTCGGCGTGGGAGGTGCGCTGGGACCGCTCCAGGATACTACGATTCGTGACTACGCCGAGCAGGCGTTCAACGACGAGCTTTATGTCGACCCCGACGCCACGGTCGAGTCTATCGAGCGCGACGGCGACAGCGTGATCATCACCTTCATCGAACGCGGGACCGGGGAACGCCTGACCGAACGCTTCGACTATCTTCTTGCCGCAACCGGGCGGCGTCCCAACATCGACGGTCTCGATATCGAGGCGGCCCACCTCACGCTCGATGCCCGTGGCGTGCCGGTGTACAACCGCCATACGCTGCAATGCCGTAACGACCAAGATTCGCCAAGCCATGTATTCATCGCTGGCGACGTCAATCATGAGTTGCCGCTTCTCCACGAGGCCTCCGACGAAGGGCGCATCGCTGGTGACAATGCCGGCCGCTACCCTGACGTCAGGGCTGGGCACCGCCGCACGCCACTGGGTGTGGTCTTCAGCGACCCGCAGATTGCCACTGTGGGGATGAGCTATCCTCAGTTAGAAGCGCGCTATGGCGACTGTGAGTGCTTCGCCGTCGGCGAGGTGTCCTTCGAGGGCCAGGGACGTTCACGGGTCATGCGCATGAACAAGGGGCTGATGCATGTATACGCCGAGCAAGGCTCAGGGTTGTTTCTCGGCGCCGAGATCTTCGGGCCACGCGCCGAACACTTGGGCCACTTGCTCGCCTGGGCGCATCAGCAACGCCTAACGGTCAGCGAGATGCTGGAGATGCCGTTTTATCACCCGGTCGTCGAGGAAGGCTTGCGCACCGCATTGCGCGACCTCAACGCCAAGCTCCAGTTGGGGCCGGCGATCGTCGAGCGCTGCATGGAATGCGGCCCGGGGGACTGATGTTTCAACGCCACGCGCCGCGTGGTGCCACGCTAACGGCATGACGTCAGTGGATGTCATGCACGTCGATGCCCAGGAGACCTGCCATGACGCGTTCATCCCCCGCCGTAGTCGGCGATATCATGATCGGCGATGGCTACCGAGTCACCGCCAACATCTCGATCTCGGCGCTCGCCGATGGCCTGGCGCGCCACCGATTGCCCGGTGCACCCGTCGTCGATGCACAAGACCGCTTGATCGGCTTCATCTCGGAACAGGATGTGTTGGGCCAGTTGCTCGATAGCGCCTATCACTGCGGCCAACCCTCATTGGTCGGCGAGTTGATGCGAGACGAGGTCCTGACGGTGACGCCCGATAAGAGCATCGTCGACTTGGCCGAATCCATGCGTGGCGAACGCCCCAAGGTATATCCCGTTGTCGATGACGGACACGTCATTGGCCTGGTAACCCGCCGCGAGGTTCTCGCCGCCCTATTGGTAATGCGCAACCGCTGCTGAGGCCGACGCCAACCCATAAAAAAACCGCCGTGCAAAGGCACGGCGGTCAATCGAGAACAGTAAGCTCAAAACGCATTTCCTAGCGACTGCCTGGAATCACGTTTCTTGCATTAACTCAGACCGTATTACCGGCAAAAGTTCCCTCGCCTCGCGCATTTTTTATCGAGCGCTGCCATGGTCAGGCTTGCCAAGTCCTAGCCCGCTTGATTAACATCCCCTGCGTCGAGCGGGCATAGCTCAGTTGGTAGAGCATCAGCTTCCCAAGCTGAGGGTCGCGAGTTCGAGCCTCGTTGCCCGCTCCATCCTTTCTGCATAATTTGACGTCGCCCTAGGGTCGCGAGCTGGTACGCCAGCCCGGTGGAACGCCACCCGGTCGAGCCTCGTTGCCCGCTCCATCTCTTCTTTGCGTTCATAACGCCAGGAGAGTCACTGCGTCGCGGCGCGCTCGCATGCTAGACTCAAGGCTTCGCATTCGTTTCGGCCTCTCACCGCATCATGCTACTTTTTTTACTGGTTTTCGCCGTCTGCCTGTCGATCCTGGTCGGCACCGTGGCGATGCTGATGCTCAGCCGTACGCCCCGTTACCGGACCGAGCCCGAGCATCTGCTCACGCTGTTCGACAAAACGCTGGACAAACGCGTCAGCGTGGCCGAATGGCATACCCTGGTCGATTATCCGATTCGCCACGATGCCTATCTCGAAAGCATTCGCCGCCGCGCGCAGCATGTGATGGAAGAGCACGGTAGGCCCTGGCAAGTCGCACAAGGAGGCTGCCTACTATCGCGCGCCGGGCGTGACGAACTCGAGGCGCTACGCGACCATTTGCGTGCGCGCCTGGCACTGCGGGAGCCTGAACTAAAGGCCTGAGAATTGCACCTCACGCACTATGGGCGTGTATGGTAAGCTCACTGCGAAGCTCGGGAGGGTCGCCATGAGCAGCAGCATTCGTCTGACGCCGCTCGACAACACCGTCAAACATCACGGCCATGCCTTTCATCAGATCGTCATCGGCCTAGCCGGCCATGCCGAGTTCGAGATCGAGGGGCTGGGCGGCTCCATCGCGCCCCTATCCGGCTGCATCGTCCCGATCAATCATGTGCACTATTACGAAGGTATCGGTGACAACCGCCAGCTGATCCTCGACCTTCCGGATGATTCGCCCTCGCTGACCGGTGGTCATCGCGAACTGGCCAGCCTGTTCGATGCGCCACGCTATTTCACGCTCGACGACCCCCTGCGCAACTATCTCAACTTCGTGGTACAGGAAATGTCGCAGCCGCGCCATGCCGACGGAGAATTGCTCGCCACGACCTTCTTGAGCTGCCTGCATGCCCGCCTGGCCGCGCCGACGACGCTCGATAACGGACGCGCGTTGGATCTCGATACTATCGATCGCTACATCGACCTTCACCTCGCTGAGCGCGTGACAGTCAAGGATCTGGCGCGCTTGGCCTGCCTGAGCGAGGCACATTTCGGCGAGCGCTTTCGACGCCATACGGGGCTGACGCCTTACCAATACTTGTTGCGTCGCCGCCTCGAGCGCGCGAGCACCTTGCTGCGAACCGTCGGTGCACCGCTCAGTGAAATAGCGGCACGCACAGGATTCGCCAACCAAAGCGCCCTGTCGCATGCCTTTCGACGCCAGCATGGCCAGTCTCCCTCGCAATGGCGCCGAAGCGCCACCGCCTCCGTCATGACCACGCCCTCCATCATAGACTAAGGTCTAAAATTCAAGCCCACCTCTTCTTCTGCCGTGTTTTTTGACACAAATACCCGGGAAATTGGCAAGACCGGGCACGCTGACCCACTCTAAAGTCGACGCTATACAACATAACCAGGACGCCGATACCGGCGCCGACTCCGCACGCCCACCTTCATCATTGCGTCGCCGATCATCACGGGGTCAAGACATGCAAAATGCCAACACCATGCTGGAAACCGCCACCTGGAATGACGATCTCGACACGCTGTTCGCCCGTGTCAGCGATTATTACAGCGTCGAGGAAGACGCCTATGTCGCCGAGCTGGTCGCGTTCCTGCGTACCGAAGAGCAAGACTTCAAGCGGATCGCCACGCAAACCGCCGAGCTGGTGCGCGACGTCCGCGAGATGGATACGGCGGTCGATTCCATCGATGAGTTGCTGCAGGAATACAGCCTCGATACTCATGAAGGCTTGATGTTGATGTGCCTGGCCGAGGCCATGCTCCGCATCCCCGACAAGGCTACCGCGGACGCCCTGATCGAAGATAAGTTGGGACCCGCCGACTGGAAGGCGCACGTGGGCCAGAGCGAGTCGTGGTTCGTCAATGCGTCCACCTGGGGGCTGCTGATGACCGGCCGCGTCCTGCAGCTCGACCAGCCTCGCGAAGGCAAGCCCGCCACCTTCATCAACAAGATGGTCAATCGCATGGGCGAGCCGGTGATTCGGCGCGCCATGTATCAGGCGATGAAGATCATGGGCAAGCAGTTCGTGCTGGGGCGGACCATCGACGAGGCCCTGAAGCGCTCTCAGCCGCTGTTTGACAAGGGCTATACCTACTCGTACGACATGCTCGGCGAAGCGGCGCGCACGCGGCCCGACGCCGGTCGTTATTTCGATGACTATGCCCAGGCCATCAAACGCGTCGGTGCTACCAGCCGCAAGTTGGACGCCAAGACGCCAGCACCGTCGGTGTCGATTAAGCTATCGGCCCTGCATCCGCGTTACGAATTCGGACGCCGCCGCCAGATCCTAGAAGAACTCACCGACAGCGTTCGCCAGCTTGCCTCGCTAGCCCGCGAGAACAACGTCGCCATCACCATCGATGCCGAAGAAGCCGACCGCCTGGAATTGTCGCTGGAAGTCTTCCGCGACGTGTTCGAAAGCGATACCTGCCGAGGCTGGGGGCACTTCGGGCTGGTGGTGCAGGCCTACTCCAAACGTGTCTTGCCGGTTTTGCACTACATCAACCGTCTCGCCGATCAGTGTGGCGACGAGATCCCACTGCGACTGGTCAAGGGCGCCTACTGGGACACCGAAATCAAAGAAGCCCAACAGCAAGGGCTAGACGGTTACCCAGTCTTCACCCGCAAGGCATGCACCGACGTCACCTATCTAGCCTGCGTGCATTTCCTGCTCTCCGAAAATACCCGAGGGCGCATCTTCCCGCAGTTCGCGACGCACAACGCCCACACCATCAGTACCATACTGGAGCTCGCCAATGCAGGGGATCGTCATTTCGAGTTCCAACGCCTGCATGGCATGGGCGAAGCGCTCTACGAAGCCGCGCTCAAACGCGCGCCACAGGGCACTTATTGCCGTATCTACGCCCCGGTAGGCGCGCACAAGGATCTACTGCCCTACCTCGTGCGGCGTTTGCTGGAAAACGGCGCCAATTCGTCTTTCGTGCACCAGTTGGTCGATCCTCGCGTGCCCGTGGAAAGCCTCTGCGAGCACCCGGTAGAGACCTTGTCGCAATACGACACTTATGCCAATCCACGGATTCCGCTGCCACGCGATATCTATGGGGAAAAACGCAAGAACTCCAAGGGCGTCAACTTGAACATCAACAGCCAATACCAACCGCTGATCGACACCATGGCGACATTCATGGATAGCGAACATCACGTCAAACCACTGCTGGCCTTCGACGTGGAAGACGATGCCGCACAGCGTCACGACGTGCTCAGCCCTTACGACACCCGCCAGCGCGTGGGCAGCGTGCAGTGGACCACGAGCGAGCAGGCCAAACGCGCCGTGGATGCCGCCTGGGCGGCCTTCCCACGCTGGTGCGATACGCCAGTCGAGGAGCGTGCGCAGATCCTCGAGCGCTTCGCCGACTTGATGGAAGAACACCTCGCCGAACTGATGACGCTATGTTCCCGCGAAGGCGGCAAATTGCTCACCGATGGCGTCGACGAGATCCGCGAAGCGGTGGACTTCTGCCGCTACTATGCGATGCGTGCCCGCGAGATGTTCGACGCGCCGATCCCCCTACCCGGCCCGACCGGCGAGTCCAACGAACTGATCCTGTCCGGCAAGGGCGTATTCGCCGCCATCAGCCCGTGGAATTTCCCCGTCGCGATTTTCTGCGGCCAGATGGTCGCCGCCGCTGTCGCTGGCAATCCGGTGCTCGCCAAGCCGGCCGAGCAGACCTCGCTGATCGCCCATCGCGTCGTGGAATTGCTGCATGAAGCCGGCATGCCGCGCGACGTGGTGCAATTGCTGCCCGGCGATGGCCCTACCGTGGGTAGCGTGTTGACTGGGGACGCTCGCATCACCGGCGTGGTCTTTACCGGTGGCACCGATACCGCGCAACTCATCAACCGCTCCCTCGCCGATCGCGAAGGTGCCGCCTTGCCGACCTTGATCGCCGAAACCGGTGGCATGAATGCCATGATCGTCGACTCCACCGCGCTCCCCGAGCAAGTCGTCGCCGACGTGGTGGCCTCGGCGTTCCAGAGCGCCGGCCAGCGCTGTAGCGCCTTGCGCGTGCTCTACATTCAGGAAGATGTCGCCGACCACGTTATCGAGCTACTCAAGGGCGCCATGGCAGAGCTGCACATCGGCGATCCGCGTGACCTGGGTACCGATGTCGGCCCGGTCATCGACGAGGATGCTCATCGTCAGCTCAGCGATTACATCGTGCGCCTCAAGGAGGAAGGCCGTCTGGTGGCCGAGGCGACACCCGATGCCGACACCACGGCGCACGGCCACTTCATTGCGCCGACCGCGTTCGAGATCGAAGGCATCGATGCACTGGAGAGCGAGCAATTCGGGCCGATATTACACATAGCTCGGTATCGTAGCGCGGAGATCGACCATGTCATCGATACCATCAATGCCAAGGGGTATGGCCTGACGTTCGGCATTCACAGCCGCAACGAGTCCTTCGCCGCTGACATAGCGCGGAAAATTCGAGTGGGCAATGTGTACGTCAATCGTAATATCATTGGAGCCGTCGTGGGCGTACAGCCTTTCGGTGGCCAGGGTCTGTCAGGCACTGGCCCCAAAGCGGGCGGACCGCATTATCTGCAGCGGTTCGCCACGGAGAAGACTCGCACCATCAATACCGCTGCCTTGGGCGGCAATGCGTCTCTACTCGCGCTGGGAGACGAGTGATCTTCACTCGTCATCAAACAACAAACGGTGGGAACTCCCTCATGGTCAAAATAACGCCACTATCGGCTTCACCTCCACGTTCTGCCTGTTCATGATGCTCGCCATCAACGTTCTGGCCCGCATGCGTACTAACAACCTGCCGGATCTGCATCCGGCCTAATAACTAAGATAATTAAGAACAGGAGACGTTTTTATGGCTATTGGTGTTTGGATCAGCCTTTTTGCTTACTTTGCGCTCATGATAGGCATCGGCCTTTATGCCATGCGCACATCCACGTCCACGTCTGAAGATTACATGTTGGGTGGTCGAACCCTCAGCCCTAAAGTGGCGGCCCTGTCGGCCGGCGCTTCGGACATGAGTGGCTGGTTGCTGCTGGGTCTACCCGGGGCGATGTTCGTATCCGGCTTGGGCTCGGCCTGGATCGGCATCGGCCTTTTCGTAGGGGCATTCTTCAACTGGGTTTTGGTGGCACCACGCCTTCGTGAACAGACGGTTCATTATGGCAATGCGATAACCATCCCCGCGTTCCTGGCAAACCGATTCCCGACGCGAGCTATGTCGTTGAGGACGGTATCCGCCATCGTCATCGTTGTCTTCTTCGCGGTTTACACGGCATCCGGCCTGGTGGCAGGCGGCAAACTGTTCGAAAGCGCGTTTTCCGGCGTTATCAACATCGGTGGCCTGAGCGATTACGCTGTCGGTGTCGTCATCACTCTGGGTGTGGTGCTGGTCTATACGGTTGTCGGCGGCTTTTTGGCCGTGAGCATGACGGACTTCGTGCAAGGCTGCATCATGATGCTGGCGCTGATCATCATGCCAGCGGTCGTGATCTTCGGCGAAGGTGGCGGCGGTTTCACCCAAGCCTCGCAGACCCTGAATGAGGTCGATCCCACACTGCTATCGTGGACGGATGGATTGACCTTCATCGGTTGGCTGTCTGCAGTGGCCTGGGGACTGGGTTATTTCGGACAACCGCACATCATCGTGCGCTTCATGGCCATTCGGTCTCTGAAGGATGTGCCTATCGCCCGTAACATCGGTATGAGCTGGATGCTCATTTCCCTGATCGGTGCGGTCTCTCTGGGGATATTCGGCCGAGCCTATGCAATCCGCAATGGTATGGAGGTCGAGGATCCGGAAACGATCTTCATCATCCTGGCGGACCTGCTGTTCCATCCGCTGATCACCGGTTTCCTCTATGCGGCACTGCTTGCGGCGATCATGAGCACCGTGTCCAGCCAGCTTCTGGTGGCATCTTCATCACTGACCGAGGACTTCTACCGCCTGTTCCTGCGTAAGCAGGCAACGGAAAAGGAGACCGTCACGATAGGTCGCGTTAGTGTCGTATTGGTTGGCTTGGTGGCCGCCTTCATTGCATCTGACCCGAACTCTCAGGTCCTGGGGCTGGTCAGCAACGCCTGGGCAGGCTTCGGTGCGGCATTCGGCCCATTGATCATCCTGTCGCTGATGTGGTCGCGCACGAACGGTGCTGGCGCCATCGCCGGCATGGTCGTGGGGGCCGTCACCGTCATGATCTGGATCTCACTGGGCTGGAACGCATCGTTCATGGGAGGTTCCGGTGTATACGAGATCATTCCTGGCTTCATCGCCTCCTTCATTGCCATCCTGGTGGTGAGCAATGTGACTAAGGATGCCGGGGAATATAAGCAAATCTCTCGCTAAAAGGGCGCGCATAGCGCACGCCGATTAGTGAAAGGGCTCCTGCGGGAGCCCTTTTCGATGGTCGGTCACGGTGGTGCACCAAAGGCCCAGAAGCGCGACGCCAGGTAAGTGAGCACCGGCACCATCAATGTCGCGATCACCACGGCAATAAAGCCGCTTAGTGGGGTCACGGCCAACAAGGCGGCCAATACCCCGTTGTTCAGAGCGAAGCCCAACGCCGCCACCAAGAAGAAACGCCTTGCCCGGCCACGCCGGCGAAAGGTAACGCGCCGATGCCCGATCAATGACACCTGGAAAGCCGCCAAAAATGCCACGAGATTCGCCACGAACTCGGACATTCCCGGCCAGAGCCCGATCAGCACGCCCGCCACCAGCAAATGTACCCCCGTGGCGATGCCCCCGACGAGCCCGAAGCGCGCAGCAGTGCCAGCCTCTCCCACGAGCCGACTCATGGTTAGCCGTTACCTCGACCGCGCGACGCTCGTGGCGTCTCGCTATCTTCGGCGACCAGGTAGAGCGGCCGATGCTTGGCCTCTATGAAGAGCCGCCCCACGTATTCCCCCAGCACGCCGATCGACAACAATTGCATGCCGCCGAAAAACAGGATCGCCGTCATCAGCGACGCATAGCCGGGCACGTCGCTGCCAAATAGCACCACACGCCCCACCAGCAACACGATGTACAAGAAAGCGATCAAGGCAATCACCGCACCGAAGTAGGACCAGATCCGCAACGGCCAGGTGGAAAAGCTCACCACGCCGTCCAGTGCGAAGTTCCACAGTTTCCAGTAGTTGAACTTACTCTGCCCCGTCTCGCGGGAAGGACGTGCATAGTAAACCCCAGTGGTGCGATACCCCGGCCAGGAGAATAGCCCCTTCATGAACCGACTGCGTTCCGGCAAGCGGTTGATAGCGTCGACCACGCACCGATCCATGAGTCGGAAATCCCCCGCGTTACGTGGAATCGGCGTCTCCGCCATGCGGTTGAAGAAGCGATAGAACAAGCCGGCGGTGGCACGTTTGGTATGAGTGTCCTCGTCACGGGTACCACGCACGCCATAGACCATGTCATAACCTTCCTCACGCCACCGACGCACGAACTCGAGGATCACCTCTGGCGGATCCTGGAGATCGACATCCATGGGCACGATGGCATCGCCACGGGCATGTGCGAGCCCCGCCGATAGCGCCGCCTCCTTGCCGAAGTTACGAGTCAACGACAAGTAGCGCACGCGAGCATCTTGCTCATGCGCGTGGCGCAAGCTGGATAGGGTCGCGTCCTGCGACCCATCATCGATAAAGAGCACTTCCCAGCGTGCAATATGGCCATCGAGGGCGTCACGGATCGCTTGAAGAAATCCCGGAATGGCGGCCTCTTCATTCATGACAGGCACCACGATGGACAATAGCCAACCAGCACCGGTGCCTTCTTCCTGTACTCCCTCGCTCGCCGACGATGATGATAGTTCCATCTTTTCCTCCGCTTTTAGCTCGCCACGATCAACCACAGACTCAATGTCGCCATCCCCACCGCATCAACGCACTCCTTTTGCGATGGGCTCACTTGGCAGTTAAGAGGTTTTCCACCCTCTTGGCGAATCCAATCATTTCGAGGGCACGGCACCCGTATGATGCCGAACTCACCCATCATGGTGGATCAGACTCGTTCAACGGAAGAAAACAGTGTTTGAAAATTCTTCTGGACTTAAAAAACACTGTTTCCTATACTGCAAGCGTTGATACGGAAACGCCGTTCGATACGGCGCTGTAACCCAAAGGAGTGTCCCATGACCAAGACTAAACTTTTTTCCGCCCTCGTACTGGCCGGCTCCTGCGCTTTCGGTACACAGGCTGCTCTCGCCTATGACGCAGGCGACTTCTTCGTACGCGGCGATATCGCCAAGAGCGACATGGATGATAGCCACGTCGAGGACGAAAATGGCTTCATGGGTAGCGTTGGCTACCTCTTCCAAGACAAGTTGGGTGTTGCCCTGACCTCCAGCGAAAAGTTCGAGCACGACTTCTCGACCAATGGGGTCAACGGCGACTTCGAACAGCGCCCGATTAATCTGATGCTGCAATACTATCCGCTGGGTGGCACTGACTCGCGCGTCCAGCCCTATGCCGGTGCCGGCGTCAACTACACCAAGTTTTCCAGCGAAAACCTCGCCAACGGCCAGAGCGCCGATATGGACGAATCCTGGGGTGCCGTCGGTGAACTGGGCGTTGACCTGTTCGTGACCGAGAACCTGGCCTTCAACGGCTTCGCCAGCTACACCGATGTGGATTCCGACGTCGACATCGATGGCAGCTCAGCCGGTTCAGTCGACCTGGACCCGGTCACCGTGGGTGGCGGTCTCAGCTATCGCTTCTAAGCAACACGCATCAGCACGTTGATATAACGCCGGGCTCTCGCCCGGCGTTTTCGTATCTGGCCATGCATCTCACGCCTCGGTAACCACCCGGTCTACCTCGGCCACGGCTTCAGTAACCACGCGACGTACGCTGGGCGAGGCGTCTTTCAGCCAAGTATCCACGGCAGGCGCCACATCGCATGACGCCGGCAACGGTGACTCGGTCTCGACCAGCGTTTCGAGCCGCGCCACGAAGACATAGCGCAGCCACTGCGGCATCACCATGGTATCGACGCAAAATGGCTGCTGGCTGGCAAAAGCCGCTGCGGTTGGTTCTTCCACCCGCCACATATCGACACTGCGTAATGTCGCGACCAAGTTTTCCAATGCCTTCATCAAGTCGTCATGAGCCGTCATCTCGCCTCCTGGAAAGGGTTAAATACAGCTCCATTATCGCGTTCACCCTAGGCGATTGACCACCTCGCCGACGGTTTCTCCCCAAGATGTCGTTTACCCACAGTTCATTGGGACGGGATTGTGGATAAACGTGGGACAACCTTCGTTTGTCCTTGGATGACGCCGCTTGGCAGCAAGCGTTTATTTTTTGACCAATCTGGGACTGGTCAGCGCCATCCTTGAGCGCTACAGTGCCGGCCTCGATCCCGGAGGCAGCATGCAGTCGATCACCACCCTCAGTGAATTTTTCCAACGTACCGGTGCGGAAGTACGCCTTTTCGACATGGGGCGTCGCATCGCGCCTTTCGAATTCTCACGGCTTACCGAGTTCGAAGCCGGCGCCACCCCCTGGCCCTTGCCCTGGAACGGCCAAGCGCGCCTGGCATGCGCATTCCGCCTAGGCAGCGATGCCGCAAGCGAGCCCTTGATCTGGTTCTTGGCCTTGCCCCTAGATGAGCAAGGCATGCTGGTCCCCGGACCCCGTGACGCCTTCCTCGAACGCTTGGTCGAGACCCTGGGCCGCACGGTGGAAAGCGTCGGACGCGACGACGCACCGCACATCGACAACTTGATGCGCGACAACCCCTTGGTCTTTACCCCTGAGCTCACACAGCAGGCCATATTGCATGCCCAGGCCGCCCGCGACTTTGCCCAGCCAGCCAGCAAGCACCATGCACTGGTCTACGCCTACCTGATCGATGCCGACACCAGCGTCGACTGGCAAATGCTCGGCCTGCAGGGAATTGCCGACCTCGTGGCCCGTCTCGAAAGTGGGGAAGAAACTCGCCTAGCCGAACGCATCCCCGTACTACCGGTCGAGGTCCTGCGACCGCTTTGCTACTGTATGGAGCATCGTGACTTGGCTTCGGCATGCGTGGAGCCGCTTCGCGAACGCGCCGAACAAGCGGCGCGCTCAGGGGACCTCGAAACCGTATGCGCGGTAATTCGCGCCCTGGGCAGCAGCCACGATTCCCGGGTCGGTGCCTGGTACGATACGCTACTCGATGATCCAGCGGCCTGCGGGCCCGATGTGCTCGCCGCCATGGCCGCGCGCGGCTGGATGCATCTCGAGGATGAGCAACGCTTGCCGCGATTCCTCACACGACTAGCGGAAACGCCACAAGCTAACTTTACCGCACTGGTACGTGACCTAGCGCTTGTGCCACGCTTGCGCCTACCGGTATTAATGACGCTGCGCCAAGCGAGTGCCGACTCTCCTATCGGTCTACGCTTGGCCGAACTGGATCGTTGATGCATGAAAGCACTGCCCTATCAAGCCAAGGCCGTCATCGGCCGGCGCGAGATGGTCACTCTGCCGGAGTTGGGCCTGACGCTGTGCGCTAAAATCGACACGGGAGCGCGCACCTCGGCGCTGCATGCCGAAGATATCGAGACGTTCGAGCGGCAAGGGCATCTTTGGGTGCGTTGCATTACGCGCAGCGGCGGTCCCGACGCCCCATCGCATACGCTAGAACTCCCCCTGTACGACCGCCGCAAGGTCAGGAGTTCCAACGGGTTCGAGCAATGGCGCCACGTCATCCGAACGCACATGCAACTCGGGGGACTCGACTATCCTATCGAACTGACATTGACTGACCGGCGTAGCATGCGCCACCCCATGCTGCTTGGACGGCGCGCGCTGCGCCGCCTTCTGGTCGCGCCTGGCGCGGCCTTTCTGCACGGCGAGCCCTGATCCCGCCGGCATCGCTATCGAGTGGAGACGACCATGCACATCGGCATTCTTTCACGCAATCGCAGACTGTACTCGACGCGGCGTCTGATCGAGGCTGCCGAAGCGCGCGGGCACACCGCCCGGGTGGTCGATACGCTGCGCTGCTACATGAACATCGCCTCACACCGGCCGTCGATTCACTACAAAGGCGAGGAAATCGAGCCGTTCGACGCTATCGTGCCGCGCATCGGCGCCTCCGTCACCTTCTATGGCTGCGCCGTATTGCGCCAGTTCGAGATGATGAGTACCTATGTGCTCAACGACTCGGTGTCGATCACGCGCTCACGCGACAAGCTGCGCTCTCTGCAATTGCTGTCACGCAAGGGTCTAGGGCTTCCGGTCACCGGGTTCGCCCATTCACCGGACGATATTCCTGACCTGATCACCATGGTCAAAGGCGCGCCACTGGTCATCAAGCTTCTCGAGGGCACCCAGGGCATCGGCGTGGTTCTGGCGGAAACCAACCAGGCCGCCGAATCGGTCATCCAGGCCTTCATGGGCATGAAAGCCAACATCATGGTCCAGGAATACATCAAAGAAGCCAAAGGCGCCGATGTGCGCTGCCTGGTGATCGGCGACAAGGTGGTCGCCGCCATGAAGCGTCAGGCGCTTGAAGGTGAGTTTCGTTCCAACCTCCACCGTGGCGGTACCGCCAGCGTCATACGCATTACCCCGGAAGAGCGTTCCACGGCTATCCGCGCCGCCAAGGCAATGGGCCTGCGCGTCGCCGGTGTGGATCTACTACGCTCCAACCACGGCCCCGTGATCATGGAGGTCAATTCCTCGCCGGGCTTGCAAGGCATCGAAACCGCCACAGGCAAGGATATTGCCGGGCAGATCATCGATTACATTGCGAAAAATGGTGTCACCCCTCGCAAAGCACCTCCCAAACCCAAGGGCTGAGTGGGACATCCCCCGTGTGCCGTGCCACACGGGGAAATTTTCTTGCCGCCGGGGTAGCAAAACGCTGTTTCCACCCGCACAATTTGCGTCACCGGAGGAGGTGACCGCCCATGTTTCTCGATAATCGCCAAGTGGCGATGGACAGCGTGCTGGAAGCGCTGGCCGACAGTCTCGATTATTTCCAGGACAATTTCGAGCGCCTGCGTCCCGCGCTGCGCGATCGTCTGAAGCCGCATTATGAAGAGCGCGGCCAGGCCATGCGCGAGCTGCAGAAACTGGCCAAGGAACATCTCGATATTCTGCCGCGCGATGCCGACGTGGAGCGCGATGACTACCTCTGGCTATGGAGTCGTATCAAGAGTTTCGTGGGCAACGACAGCCAGGTGTTGCTAGGCGAGCTACTCGAGCAAGAGCGCGTGTTGATGCAGGCGATGGGCACGGCATTCACCCATCCTCTCCCGGATGCCGTAGAGCCGGCACTGGAGCGCTGCTGGAAGAATTGCCGAGCGTTGATCCGCGAACTCAATGCACAGCACAAGCGCTGATGCCAACCTCGGGCACCGTCACTCCTCCTTCTTGCGAATAGGCAACGTTTCAGGCGGCCCGAGAAAGTAAGGTACCCTGCCCCACAGGTAGATATCACCGACGGTCGCTGCACGTGCCAACCATTCGCGCAGCCAAAGCTGCCATTCGCCCCCGACCCGACCGTCCGGCACAGCGCACCCTTCCGCTTTCAAACCGACCGCATCGGCGATGAACAGAGCACGCGGCAAGTGCCATGCCTGCGAAATCATCAGCACGTGCTCGGCCCCGAAGACACGGCGCGCTCGCACCACACTGTCGAAGGTGCTGAAACCGGCATAGTCGAGCGTCATATCGTCACTATCGACGTTACGCGCACGCAATGAGCGCCACATCGACACGGGCTCGTTGTAGTAGCGCGTGCGGTTGTCACCGGACAGCAAAAGGTGCTGGACACGCCCCAGGCGCAGCAGTTGCGCTGCGGCTTCCATGCGCGCGGCGAAATAGGGGTTGTGGCCGCCGCCACGAAGTCCTTCGGCGGTCCCGAAGACCAGCCCGACCGGCTCGGCATCGCACACGAGCGCGTCGTGATGAATACGGCCAGCCGTCTTGGCGAACACCCAGACGTTGAGCGCCACCACCACGGCGAACATGAAGATCACGCCGACAAGACACCACTTGAGCAGTCGCCATCCCCACCGGATCAGCCCCCGGCGACCGTTTTCTCGCGGCATGCGGATCTCCAACGAATAAGGGGCGTCAGCCACGCCCCACCATGAGAAAGAGAGCGACTAAGACCTCGTCCTAGAACATGCCCAGTTCCAGCCTCGCCTCCTCCGTCATCATCTCACGGCTCCAGGGCGGGTCGAAAACGATCTCGACATGCACCTTGGACACTTGCGCAGCGCCCTGAAGCTTGCGCCGGGCATCTTCGGCGATCACCTCACCCATGCCGCAGCCTGGCGCGGTTAACGTCATGCGGATGGTGACCATGGTCTCGCCACTTAGAAGATGCTCGATACGGCATCCATAGACCAGCCCCAGATCGACGATATTGACTGGAATCTCCGGGTCGAAACAAGTCCGCAGTTGCGCCCAAATGAAGGCCTCGAGTTGCTCGTCGCTGGCTCCCTCGGGCAGGGACGCACGCGACACTGCTTCGAGCCCCAGGGCATCGAGGTCGTGTCCCTCGATCAGGAACATGCGTCCCTCGAAGCCGACACTGACCGTTCCACCCTTGGCCTGCATCACCGAGACGATACTATCCTCGGTCAAGGTCACGCTCTTGCCGAAGGGAATCGAAATCGCCTCGACATCGCGCTGCAAGGGCATTTCTTGCCCCTTGTAGAGGCTTTGCAGTTGATCCATGCCGTCTCCGTTAGCGCACCATGGCGATGACTTTCTGTAAGGCCTCGACGAATGCATCGACCTCTTCCGGCGTGTTGTACGCGGCCAGAGAGGCGCGACACGTTGCATCGAGTCCCATGCTAGCAAGCATCGGCTGAGCACAATGATGCCCGGTACGAATCGCTACGCCAAGCTGATCGATCAGCAGGCCAATATCTTGGGAATGAGCACCGTCGACCACGAACGACAGCACGCTCACCTTGTCCGGTGCCGTACCGATCATGCGAAGGCCATCGACCGCCTGCAACTTGTCGGTGGCACGCTCGAGCAGGTGATGCTCCCACGCCGCCATCAGGTCGATGCCGGTATCCGCTATCCAGTCGAGTGCCGCCCCCAGGGCGATCACTTCCGCGATGGCCGGAGTGCCAGCCTCGAACTTGTGCGGAATCTCGCTGTAAACCGTGCCCTTCTCGAAAGACACGCGGCTGATCATCTCGCCACCGCCCTGCCAAGGCGGCATCGCCTCGAGCAAGGCCTCACGACCATAGAGTACGCCCACGCCGGTGGGACCATAAGCCTTGTGGCCCGAGAACGCATAGAAGTCGACGTCCAGCGCCTGGACATCGACGCGTTGATGCGGCACCGCCTGGGCACCGTCGACCAGGATCAGCGCACCATGCTCATGCGCCGCGCGCGCCATTTCCGCCACCGGATTGACGGTGCCCAGCGCATTCGAGACGTGATTGACGCACACTAAACGCGTGCGCTCCCCCAGCATGTCCCGGTAAGCCGCTTGATCGAGCACGCCGCGCTCATCGACCGGAATCACCTTGAGCGTGACGTCCAGCGCCTCGGCCAGCATCTGCCAAGGTACGATATTCGAATGATGCTCCATCAACGAGACGATGATCTCGTCACCCGGGCGCAGATTAGCTCGACCCCAGCTATTGGCGACCAGATTGATCGCCTCGGTGGTGCCGCGCGTGAAGACGATCTCGCGATGCGACGCCGCCCCCAGCCAAGCACGCACCTTCTCGCGCGTGCCCTCGTAAGCCGCCGTGGCCTCGTCGGCCAGGGTATGCAACCCACGATGGATGTTGGCGTTATAGCGCCGATAGTAATCGTCCAGCGTGTCGATGACCGCCGACGGCGTCTGGCTGGTCGCCGCGTTGTCCAAATAGATCAACGGCTTGCCGTGAACTTCACGTTCGAGGATCGGGAAGTCGCTACGCACACGCGCCACATCAAGCATCGTCTCGGCAAAGGCATTCATGGGCTCAAGCCTCCTCAAGCGCGTCGGAAACCTCAACCAGATCCGCGAGATTGAAGCGCTCAGGCAATTTCCCCGCCACGGCACGCTCGACACGCTCGGTAATGACCGGCAGACGCACCTGGTCCATCACCTCGCCGGCGAACGCCAACGTCAAGAGACCGCGCGCCATTTGCTCGTCAATGCCGCGCGTGCGCAATGCGAAGACGGCTTCCTCATCGAGCTGACCGGTCGTCGCGCCGTGCGAGCACTTGACGTCGTCGGCGTAGATTTCCAACTCCGGTTTGGTATCGATCTCGGCGCGGTCGGACAACAGCAGGTTGGCGTTGTTCTGATACGCCTCGATCTGCTGGCTATCGCGCTTGACGATCACCTTGCCGTTGAACACGCCCCGGGCACGATCATTGAGAATGCCCTTGTAGTTCTCGTTGGAGAAGGTGTTCGGCGCGTTATGGTTGACCAAGGTGTGATTGTCGACGTGCTGACGGCCCTGGACGAAGAACAAGCCATTGTAATTGGTCTCCGCGCCTTGCGCGTTGAGATCCGTGACCAAGTCGGTGCGCACCAGCGCGCCGCCCAAGTTCAAGTTGAACGACGTAAAACGTGAATCGCGGCCCTGCTCGACATGGATGCTCGCCACGTGCAGGTCCTCACTAGAGGCTTCCTGAAGCTTGTAGTGATCGACGATGGCGCCGCGTTCGAGCATGACTTCGCTGACCACGTTGGTGAAGTTGGCCGCGCCCGCTTCGCCGGCGTAATGCTCAATCACCGTGGACTGGCTGCGCGCGCCGGCCATCACCAACACGCGCGGATGACTCATCCGTGCCGATTCATTGGCGCGCGAGGCGAAAACCACATAGATCGGCTTTTCGACCACGACGCCCTGACCGATACGCACGACCGCGCCTTCTTCGGAAAGCGCCACGTTGAGCGCGGTGAACGGCGAGAAATCGACCCCTGCGAGACGTCCAATGGCGCCACCGATAGCCTCGTGGTTAGTGCGCATCGCCGTGGTCAACGGCTCGACCGAAACGCCGTCAGGCAGATCCGTCAGGTCGGACAAAGCCGTCGAGAACACACCATCGACGAATACCAGGCGATGCGCGTCCAGCGGCATGCCGAGTGCTGCGAAACGTGCCTCATCGAGTTCGGCGTCATCGGCTAGCGTGAATTCGCCTTCGGCGATGCGCCGCACGTCGGTATATTTCCAGGCCTCGTCACGCTTGGTGGGAAACCCTAAAGCTTCGAAGCGTGCCGCGCCGGCCTGGCGGCGTGCCGCTACCCAGGTCGGCTCGTCATCGGCTCGTTCGCCGAGCCGCTGTAGAAAAGCGTGTGCTGCACTCATGCCGCAGACTCCTCCAGCACCCATTCATACCCACGAGCTTCGAGCTCGTTGGCAAGCTCCTTGTCGCCGGACTTGACGATACGACCGTCGACCAGAACATGAACACGATCCGGCACGATGTGCTCAAGTAGACGCTGATAGTGCGTCACCATGAGAATCGCGCGATCGGCATTGCGTAGCGAGTTGATGCCCTCGGCGACCACCTTCATGGCGTCGATATCAAGCCCCGAGTCGATCTCATCGAGCATCGCCAGCTTGGGCTGCAACACCAGCATCTGCAGGATCTCGTTGCGCTTCTTCTCACCGCCCGAGAAACCCTCGTTGACCGCACGCTGCAAGAAACTGCCGTCCATCTTCATGAAACTCAGCTGCTCGCGTACCAGCTTCATGAATTCCGGCGCCGGAATTTCCTCTTCACCACGCGCGACTCGCTGAGCGTTGAGCGCCGCCTTGAGCAGGTAGATGTTCTTCACGCCCGGAATTTCCACGGGGTACTGGAACCCCAGCAGGATACCGGCCAGCGCGCGCTCTTCGATTTCCATTTCCAGCAGGTTCTTGCCTTCGAACAGTATTTCCCCGCTGGTTACCTCGTAACCGTCTTTACCCGCAATCACCGCCGAGAGCGTCGACTTGCCCGCCCCGTTGGGGCCCATCAAGGCATGAACCTCGCCGGGATTGACGGTCAAGTTAAGCCCCTTGAGGATTTCCGAGCCTTCCACCGTGACATGCAGATCTTTGACTTCGAGCATCTTGATACCTTGCTTGCGTTCGAGTCGCCCGGCGACTTCGATACATGGATTGAGACCTTGGCTGTGCGCCTGACTGCATCTCGGGTGCGTTACCCGACTGCCCCTTCCAGCGTCACATTGAGAAGCGCCTCGGCTTCCACCGCGAATTCCATCGGCAGCTCCTGGAAGACGTCCTTGCAGAAGCCGTTGACGATCATGTTGACGGCGTCTTCTTCGGAAATGCCGCGTGACTGGCAGTAGAACAGCTGATCCTCGCCGATCTTCGAGGTGGTCGCCTCGTGCTCCACGGTCGCCGAGCTATTGCCGATTTCCTGATACGGGAAGGTATGCGCGCCACAGCGATCACCGATCAACAGCGAATCGCACTGCGTGAAGTTGCGCGCGTTCTTGGCCCGTGGACCGACCTTGACCAGGCCACGATAGGCCTGATCGCTGCGGCCGGCGGCGATCCCCTTGGAGATGATGGTGGAGCGCGTTCCTTCGCCGATATGAATCATCTTGGTGCCGGTATCGGCCTGCTGGCGACCGTTGGTCACCGCCACGGAATAAAACTCGCCGACACTGTCCTTGCCGCGCAACATGCAGGACGGATACTTCCAGGTGATCGCCGAACCGGTCTCGACCTGCGTCCAACTGATCTTGGAGCGATCGCCCCGGCAATCGCCGCGCTTGGTGACGAAGTTGTAGATACCGCCCTTGCCGTCCTCGTCACCGGGGTACCAGTTCTGGACCGTCGAGTACTTGATGTTGGCATCTTCCAGCGCCACCAGCTCGACCACCGCCGCATGCAGTTGGTTCTCGTCACGCTGCGGCGCGGTGCAGCCTTCCAGGTAGGACACCTGGGCGCGCTTGTCGCAGACGATCAGCGTACGTTCGAACTGGCCGGTATTCGCCGCATTGATGCGGAAATAAGTGGACAGCTCCATGGGGCACTCGACACCTTCGGGCACATAGACGAAGGAACCGTCGGTGAACACCGCCGAGTTGAGCGCGGCGAAGTAGTTATCGCCCTGAGGCACGACGCTACCCAGGTACTGGCGCACCAACTCCGGATACTCGCGAATCGCCTCGGAAATCGAGCAAAAGATGACACCCGCTTCCGCCAGCTTCTCCTTGAAGGTGGTCGTCACGGAGACGGAGTCGAACACCGCATCCACCGCGACCCCGGCCAGCGCCGCGCGCTCGTGCAGCGGAATCCCCAACTTCTCATAAGTTTCCAGGAGCTTGGGATCGACCTCGTCGAGGCTCTGCGGCTTATCTTCCTGCTTTTTGGGCGCGCTGTAATAGGAGATCGCTTGATAATCGATAGGCGGATAGTCGAGATGCGCCCAGGAAGGCGTAGTCATCGTCAACCATTGGCGATAAGCCTCCAGGCGCCATTCCAGCATCCACTCGGGCTCGCCTTTCTTGTTCGAGATGAAGGCGATGGTGTTTTCATCCAGCCCCGGCGGTACGGTATCGCTTTCGATGTCAGTCACGAACCCTTGGGTATATTCGCGCTGAACAAGCTCTTCCATTTCCTGACTTGCCATGGTGTCTCTCCTCCCGAGCGGTATGCTCTCGGCGCGTGGCCATCGCCACGGCCCCGATATCGTCTAATCAAATCTCGGCGCGACTCGCCAAGGTCACGCTCTGTATGGGCAATTGAACGGGCAGTTTCAGCGGTGCTTCCTGGGCTAGATGCGCCAGGGTCACGCTGTCGAGCAAGGTGCGAATAGCCAGCGAGACACGCTGCCAGTTATCAGCGACGCCGCAGGTGTTGACCAGATCGCAGTCGCCATCGGCGTGGCTGCACTCGGTCATCGCTACCGGCCCTTCGATGGCGCCGATGATATCGGAGGCGGTAATGGACGCCGCAGGTCGCGCCAACCGATAACCGCCCAACGAGCCGCGCCGCGATTCCAGAAGCCCGGCTCTCACCAGCATCTTCAACGTCTTGCTGACGGTGGGGTGTGGCAACTGCACCGCATCGGCCAGCTCGGTGGCGGCGTGTGCCTGCTCCGGGTAACGCGCGATCTGCGCCATTACCACGGCGGCATAGTCGGTTAGCTTGGAAAGCTTCAACATGCCCTCACTCCACGGATGCTCTATTGAGGACCATTTTAGTCCTCTATGGATTCGATGTGAAGAGAGCCGGCGAGTTCGCGGCTTCGAACGCTATGTTAGCGTCAAGATAACGACCGTTCGCATCAATAATGACAATTATTACCATTTGAGAAGACTATCGGCTCTTGCCTTGGGCACGATTCACCCGCACATTCGAGACAGAACTTCAGTCGGATACCGTAATGCGACGTCACCTGACCCAGGAACTGCACAATTTCATCGAGCGCGGCCGCGACCGCCAACTGCGACTCGCCGTCACCGGCCTTTCCCGAGCCGGCAAGACCGCCTTTCTCACCTCGCTGGTGCATCAGCTGCGTCATGCGGGCCTGGAAGCACGCCTCGATCTGTTGCGCGCCGCCCGCGAGGGCCGCCTGCTTGGCGCCCAGCGGGTCGCTCAGCCCGACCTCGGCGTGCCACGTTTTCCCTATGACGCCGCCATGGCCTCCCTCGACGGCACACCACCGCACTGGCCAGCGCCCACGCGGGGCATCAGTGAGCTGCGCCTGACCATCAAGCACCGTACACGGCGCGCCCGGGGCCTGCTGGGCGATACGGCAACACTCACCCTCGATCTGATCGACTATCCCGGTGAATGGTTGCTCGACCTGCCCCTGCTCGAGCACGACTTCCTCAGTTGGAGCGAGGCGCAGCAGACCACCATGGGCAGTGAGCGCCAAAGCCTCGCTGCGACCTGGTTGAGTGCCGCCGAGACCCTAGCCCCGGACGACGAAGCCGACGAAGGCCAACTCGCCGAGATCGCCAGCCATTACGCCGACGCATTGCGCGCCTCGCGCGAGGCCGGCTTCGCCGATCTGCAACCGGGGCGCTTTCTACTCCCGGGCGATCTGGAAGATGCGCCGGTACTGCAATTTTTTCCGCTTCCCGGCGTGCGCGAAGCCAACCGAGCCGAGCTCGACGCCTTGCCCGAGACAAGCGTCTACAAGACGCTGGCGCGGCGCTTCGACCATTATCGCCGCCACGTGGTCAAACCGTTCTACCGTGAGCATTTCCGGCGCTTCGACCGCCAGATCGTACTGGTCGATGTGCTGGGCGCGCTCAACGCCGGTCCGGAACGCTTCGAGGATCTTTCCCGGGCGCTGAGCACCCTGATGCGGAGTTTCGATTACGGCAAGCGCAGCCTGATGAGCCGATTGTTCTCGCCGCGCATCGATCGTCTGGCCATTGCCGCGACCAAAGCCGACCACGTCACGCCCGAACAGCATCCCAATGTCGTCGCCTTACTCGAATCCCTGCTTGCCGAGCCACTCAAGGATCTGCGCTTTGCCGATGTGCCGGTGAAGGCGCTGTCCTTGGCGGCGGTGCGTGCCACCGAGCCACGCGAAGTGGATAATGACGGCCAACGCCGCCCCGCACTACGTGGTACTACCCTGGAAGGCGAAGACGTACTGCTGTTCCCCGGCGACGTGCCGTCCCGCTTACCTGAGCACGACTTCTGGGCTCGCCAGGGATTCGACTTCACGGCGTTTCGGCCTCCGCATCGCGACACGCCCGAACTCCCGCACGTACGCATGGATGCAGCGCTCGACTGGCTGATTGGAGATAAATTGAAATGAGCGAGCCGCGCCCCGGACAACGTTTTCGCGTCGATCCTGAGTCCCCGCCTCACTTTACGGCTGCCCCCGAGCCAGGGGAACGCTTTCCCCCGGAAAGCGCTTCTCATCCGCTCGCCACACAGGATAGCGCGCCGGAGGTTCCCCTCGAAGCCAGCCTGGGCAAACCCCGCAAGCGCCGTTGGGGGCTCATGGCTCTACTCGGCGGCTCCCTAGCGCTAGGCAGCCTGGAAGTCGCGCGTCATCTGTATACCGCCACCCTCGACGGCGACTGGCTGGCAGGCGCCTGGAGCGCACTGGGTATCTTGGCGCTGGGCTTGGGTGCCGTGGCACTATTACGCGAGCTATGGCGTCTGCGGCGTCTGAAGCGGCACACCCGATTGCGTGACCAACTCGACGCCCCCGAAGAAGCCACGTCCCAGGACATGCAGACGCTCGCCGAACGCTTGCGGCGCCAAATGCAGCTAGGCGACGACGACCCCCACTGGCGCGCTTTTCAAGCCGCACATCAGCCGCACCACGACGCTCAGGAAACACGCACCCTGCTGGCGCACCACCTCCTGGCCCCGCGCGACCGCCAGGCACGCCGATTGATCGCGCGCATGTCCGGTGAAACCGCCGTCATGGTCGCCGTTAGCCCGGTGACATTTTTCGACATGGCCTTGATGGCGTGGCGCAACATCGGTCTGATCGACCGCCTCGCCGCGCTCTACGGCCTGGAGCTCGGTTACGCCAGCCGCCTACGTCTATTTCGCGCAGTGCTCTACAACATGGCCTTCGCCGGCGCCAGCGAGATTGCCACGGACGCCGGGATGGACCTGCTCTCGATGAACGTGGCCGGCAAACTTTCCACTCGCGCCGGCCAAGGGCTCGGCGCAGGCCTTCTCACCGCGCGGCTCGGCTTGCGAACGCTGCGCATGACACGCCCGATCCCCTTCGACGAGGGCGAAGCCCCGCGCCTCGCTGACCTGCGCCGCGAACTCTGGCAGCGCCTGCGCCGGCTGGAAACACAAGGCGATAACCAACAATCCACATCGTCTTGATCCAGATCACGATGCGGCACGTACTGGGCAACTAGGCTAGATTGAGTGCACTCGTAATCGCGTCCAAACGCATCGCAAGTGCCGACTTTAATGCCAGCACATACGGAGGTTGCCATGTACTCGACCATCGTGGTTCCTGTCGACGGATCGGAAGCAGCCAGCACGGCGCTCGATATCGCCTGCAAGCTGGCCAGCGCCGACGGTGCGCGCCTACATATCCTGCATATTCCCGAATCGCTGGCCCACGACACTCTCCTAGTCTGGGGCGTGGGCGCGGTCCCCATGGAAGCCAGCGCCGAACAACTCGAGCGCGCCGGCCGGCAACTGCTCGATGCCGCGACTCAGGCTGCCAGCGAACGTGGCATCACCGATGTCGAAGGCTCGCTACATCAGGGCGATCCGGCACGAGTGATCATCGAACAGGCCAAGACGCTGGACGCCGATGCCATCGTCATGGGCAGCCGTGGCTTGAGCGACATCGCCGGGCTCGTCGTCGGCAGTGTCTCGCACAAGGTTTCGCACACCGCCCCCTGCCACGTGATCAGCGTGCATTGAATCACCGGGGCTCAGGTTAGCGAGAAAAACTCTCGCAACTGCCAGGCAACGCCATAAGGATGGTGATGGCCGATGCGTGCGGCGTCAGGAACGCGCCGCACCAATTCGGGATGAGCGTTTTCCACGATGAAGCCGTGGCCAGCCAACGCCAGCATCTCAGCATCATTGAGGTTGTCGCCAAACGCCAGGCAGCGCGATGCGGGTAGCTCGAGATGCGTCAACAGACGCTCCAGCGTGGCGCCCTTATTGACACCTTCCGCCATGATTTCCAGTGAGTGGGCCATCGAATAGGTCACATGTACCCGTGTGCCCAGCGCCTCGTTGATGCTCTGTTCCAACGACGCCAGCGCGACGGGATCGCCGATGCACAGCACCTTGCCCACCCCATTGCCATCGTGCGCCTCGAGGTCGGCGACGCGGTAGTGGAACCCGGTATGCGCATGCAAGGCCTTCAACTCCGGCGCCGACGCATCGATCAACCACTCGTCGCCGGTATACAGGTTGAGCCGAATATCGGCATCGCGTGGCAGCTCGACCAACGCTCGCACCAGCTCCGCCGGCACCCACTGTTCGGCGATCAAGCTATCGTCGGGCGCGTAGAGATGTGCCCCATTGGTGCTCAATATATAGGCGGGCACGCCCAGTCGGCGGCGGAACGCCGTGATATCGTGAAAGTGACGCCCCGATGCCAGCGCCAGATGATGGCCCTCGGCGGCCAAGGCCTGAAAGGTCTCGATGGTCAATTCATCGAGATCGTGCTCGGCATTGAGCAGTGTGTTATCCAGATCCGTGACAATCAGATGAGGCTGCATGCGGCTTCCCGGTTGGTTCTCGACACCCCAAGGTTACCGCATATCGGCCTGAAGTTGGGGACTGGCGTTAGCGCCACGTACTGTTGGTCAAGGTGCATCTCACAACAGGACAGCCCCATATGCAGAACGAGCGATATCGACGACTCCAACGCCAGTGTGGCCGATCATTCCGTGCTTTTTCCTTGAGTCGCCCAACTGTTCAGCATTTTCTTCGTGCGGAGCATGGCGGATAAATGCTGAACAGTTAAATGCCTAGAGAGCGCTATTCTCATCACCTTCATCGGGCTTGGCCGAGCCTTGGTGCTCCAGCGGCGTGGCCCGGTCGAGACGCGGATGGTTGTCGAGAAACTCGCGGTGCGGGTCGTCGAGGGCGTCCAACGACTGGATGGTATATGTCAGCGCATGGATCGCCGCCAGCACGTCCTGAGTATTGCCGGTCTCGGAGATGGTGTGCATGTTGCGGATCGGAAAGCCGATCGAGGTGGCGGCGCAATCTACCGCCGCCAGCACACCGGCCATGCCGTCGGTGCCAGTGTCGGCGCCGACCATGTCGCGCTGCATGGGAATGTCGTGCTGCTTGGCGGTGCTCTCGATGATCCGATTGAGCTGCTCGCTGGCGATCGCGCCCACCGCCATGGTGAAGCCCTTGCCCATTTCCAGCGGCTGCATGCGTCGGTCGCCGATGCCGGGCGCCGCCATATAGTCGTGATTGACGTCGACGCCGATCAGCACGTCCGGCTCGAGTTCCCCGGCCAGTACCCGGCTACCTAAGCGGCCGATCTCCTCGTAGCTGGCGATGGCGAACAGCACGCGTACCTGCTCGGTGCCGCCCGCCTCGGCGATCAGCCGTGCGACCTCGCTGGTGACGAAGCAACCCAGGCCGTTGTCCAGGTAAGCACCGTAGAAGGTGTCGGGGCTGAAGCCGGGGCGGATGGGACGATCAAAAATAATCGAATCGCCAGGCCGCACGCCCAGGTTCAGTACCTGCTGCTTCTTGTTCTCGCCGTGGATCTGCAGGTCCAGATAGATCTGTTCCTTCTTGATGCCTTTACTGCCGTCACGCATGGCAGGATCGGAAAAGTGAATGGCGCCCAGCGCTTCCACCGTGCCGCCATGGATCACCCGGTAGCTGCCGGGATTGTCGGGGTCTTCGCTGAACAGCTTGACCTCGTGGCCGATCAGCACCGTGGGCAGGAAGGAGTCGGTATTGATCCAGATCTTGCCGTCGTCGCCGATCGAGCGAACCTGCATGCGGATCTTGTCAGCGTGGCCGATCAGCATCACCTTGAACATGTCGTCGCGGCCGGGATGGGTATCCAGCACCACGCCGGCGTGGCCCTGGTACTGATGAAGCTGCCAATCGCTCGGCGCAAACGACTCGAACTGCGGCTTGAGCACGCCATAGGTCATTGCGCCCTCCAGCCCCACCGGGCTGGGCGCGTCGAGGATTTCGCGCATCAGCTTGAACTGCTGCTCCGGCATAGGCCGGTTCCAAGGGTGGTTGGTCTCGCTCATTGAGGCTCTCTCTTGCGGATTCATGGGATATATGAGGCCAGTCTGGCAGATTTCAGGCCACTAACTGAAGCCAAACATCACGAGGCTCTGCACGACACTGCGGCGTCATGGGCGTGGGCGTCTACGCGTCCGTTCGGCTCCAGGCATCTGCCACGTCAGTTCGTTTGTGAGAGCAGCGCGGCACGCAGCTCTTCCGACAACGGTGGCTCGGCCAGCCAGATACCGAAGTAGGCACGCGCCAGCTCAACGTCATCCGACTCGAAGCGCTTATCACCGTTCAGACTCAGGCTCAGTCGTGGCACGTCTGGATTCCAGTCAAGCCGATAGCGGTCACCATCAGTGGCATCGGTCATAGCATTCTGGATCGTCTCGATCTTGGGGCGAATCGCCTCGCGTGCCTTCACCTCGTACTGTTTGTCCAGAGTGGCCCAAGTCGCCTTGCGAATATCCGCAACGTCCACATCGCGCCGATACTCGAGAAGCAGGCTCATCGGTATCTCGGCGTTGATGATGGCATCCTGGCTAGCGTCAGCCGGTGCATAAAGAGCCGCGTCATATACATCCCAGAACATATAACTGGCGGTGCCTGCCCCTTGCAAAACGAGTTCAGTCCCATCCAGTGACTTTTCAGCCGCAAACGACGCCGCGAGGGCTGAACTACCGCCCCAACCAATCATGACTGCCAGTCCCAACCCTTGGACGAGGCCGGTTAAAGCAGCGCGCACCGTCATGACGAACCTCCGTCTGGATTAGACTGGGTGAAAAACAGCGTAACCTCTCCAACCCGGATACCGAATTTAGTCACGGTCGCCCGGTGAATCACCACATCCTCGCTCTGACAGATCATCCAGTCATCATATCCAGATCCGTGACAATCAGATGTGGCTGCATGCGGCTTCCCGGTTGGTTCTCGACACCCCAAGGTTACCGCATATCGGCGCGCCTCGCGTCGCCTGGAAAAGATGTACAGGCACAGTGAATCAAGCCGGTTTGTATTACCATGGCCTGTCGTACCGATGATCATCCTCTAAACCTGCACTACTCGCTCACCATAGGTGGCGGCTTCTCCAAGGAGACTTCATGGCTAACTTCGACCCCCGGCTCGATATGAACGATGCCATGCGGCATGCTCTCGGCCTCTATCACCAGCGTATCGAAGAGGAAAAGCAAGGAAATGGTGGCCCACATCGCCATATGGCGGTAGGGCCAGCAGCCGGTCGTTTCATCAACTTGCTGGCCAGCAGCCTCGACGCACCGCACATTCTCGAGTTGGGCACTTCTCTAGGCTACTCGACGCTCTGGCTCGCCGATGCCGCCCGCGCTACGGGCGGCCGAGTGACCACGATCGAATTGGAAGCAGAAAAATCTGCGATTGCCAAGGAAATGGCCGAAGGCGCGGGGCTCGTCGAGTGGGTCGATTACCAAGTGGGAGACGCCCTGGCCTTGATCGACGGTCTCGACGGACCCTTCGACTTCGTGCTTGTCGACCATTGGAAGGACCTCTATCTCCCGAGTTTCGAGGCCTTTCGCGACAAGCTCGCTCCCGGCGCCATCCTGGTGGCCGACAACATGATCCGTGGCGGCGGTGGCGATAGCAGCGGCCAGGCAGAATACGCTGCCGCCGTCCGCGCCATGCCGGGCATGACGAGCGTGTTGCTGCCGGTGGGCTCAGGGCTGGAAGTCAGCCGCTACGAACCTGCCTAGGCAGCGAAACAGGGCCCGTCGCCCTTGACGACATCCATTCGCCATCGACAACCCGGAGCTCATCCATGTCTCGTGCTATCGAAATCCCCGCCGCAGACGGCACTATCGACGCGCATATCTTCATGCCCAATAACGCCGACGGCCCTCTACCGGCCGTGGTACTGTTCACCGATATCGGCGGCCTGCGCCCCTGCTATCACGAGAAGGCTCAGCGAATCGCCGATGACGGCTATGCCGTGTTGATGCCCAATGTCTACTACCGCGATGCAAACGGACACATCGTCCCGGAGGGCAAGTCCTTCCGCGATCCGGATGTGCGCCCGACGCTGCTCGAATATGCCGACCATCTCACTCCCGAGGCACAGTCCCGCGACTTCGCCGCCCTGCTGAACTGCATCGACAATGAGCCCGAGTTCGGGGGCGGCAAGATCGGCGTGGTCGGCTATTGCATGACCGGCGCCTTCGCGCTGCGCATGGCGGCCGAACATGCCAATCGCGTGGCTGCTGCAGCCGGTTTCCATTCGGCGCGACTGGCCGAGGCAGACGACCCGAACAGCCCTGTGAACGTCGTCGGCAATATCGAAGGGCGTGTCTATTTCGGTCACGCCGACAAAGACGAACTGCTGCCCCCAGAGCAGATCGCTCGCCTGGACGAAGCCCTCGCCACCGCCGGCGTGCACTTCACCACCGAGCTTTACAAAGGCGCGGCCCATGGCTTCACGGCCAAGGACGCCCCTTCCTACGATGCAGCCGCCGATGACCTGCACCACAAGCGACTGGCCCTGCTTCTGGAAGAGACGCTGTAATAGAGTCTCCATTGACCGGCCAACAGCGAGTATTCAAGTGAGCCGAATTTAAGGCCACCAGCAGGAAGTGACAAAATCAGTGTGAAACGGCGATTTGGGAATTCCTCAAGGCACAAAAAAGGCCGGGCAATTCTGCCCGGCCCAAGCTGATCGGCTTCCACACGCCGCTGCGTTCAGCGATCCCCCAGGCTTGCGGCGACGCCGGGGGCGCGTTCGCCGAGCAGTATGTGGACCAGGCCGCCGTCGATGCGTTGAATGCCTTGCGCACCGAGTGTCTTGAGCGCGGCTTCGTCGAGACTCGCGACATCGGCGAGGCGAAGCCGCAGGCGGGTCATGGCCACGGCGGTGGCTTCCTGGACGTTGCCGCGCCCACCCAGGGCCGTCAACCAGTGGTCGAGCTGTTCGGCACTCAATCGCACCACGCTAACCGTATCCGATCCGCTACCCTCACTGACCGCTGGCGCTTCACTCGGCGCGGCGCCTTCGGCACTCATCGCGGCGCGAATCTCGTCGGCAACGCCGTCGGCTATCGGTCCGAGGATTACCTGCAAGCCACCGCCGCGTAGGTGCAGCACGCCACGTGCACCGAGCTGCTTGAGCGCCGGTTCATCGATGGTATTGTCGTCGACGAGCACCAGCCGCAGGCGCGTGGTGCAAGCGCCCACGCTGGTCATATTGGCTGCCCCGCCCAGGGCATGCACGAAAGCTGGGCCACGCTCCCCGAGATCGGTCGGGGCGCTAGTGGCACCTGCGGTTTCCGGTTCGCGCCCCGGCGTGGGTAGATCGAAACGTGCAATCGCCCAGCGGAACACCGTGTAATACAGCGCGAAATAGCAAAGCCCCACCGGAATCATCAGCCAGCCGTTGGTCGAAAGCCCGTAGGACAGCGCGTAGTCGAAGGCCCCGGCAGAGAAGGTAAAACCCAGCTTAACGTCGAGCAGATTCATGATCACCATCGACAAGCCGGTGAGCAGCGCATGCAGCACGTACAAAAATGGTGCCAGGAACATGAAAGTGAACTCGATCGGCTCGGTGACACCGGTCAGGAAAGCGGTCAACGCCAGCGACAGTAACAAACCGCCAACCTGGGCACGTCGTCCTTTGGGCGCGGCATGGTACATCGCCAACGCCGCCGCCGGGAGGCCAAACATCATCACCGGAAAAAAGCCCGCCATGAAGCTACCCGCGCTGGGATCACCCGCGAAGAAGCGGTTGAGGTCGCCGGTCGCGCCATCGAAACTGCCGAACACGAACCACACGAAGCTGTTGAGTACGTGGTGCAGCCCAGTGACGATCAGCAAGCGATTGAGCACACCGTAGACGAAAAGCCCCAGATCGCCGGCGTCGATCAACCACTGGCCGAGGGTGTCGATGCCGGTCTGGACCGTCGGCCAGATCACCCCGAAGATCATCCCCAGGATGACCGCAGCGAGCCCGGTGACGATCGGAATGAAGCGCCGCCCGCCGAAGAAAGCCAAGTAATCGGGAAGCTTGATGTCCTTGAAGCGGTTATAGAGTAGACCCGCCACGGTGCCGATGATGATGCCCGACAGCACCCCCATGTTGATGTCTTCGTTGAGCGTGTGCAGGACCGCATCGAGTACCAGATAGCCGACGACTCCCGCCAGACCGGCGGCGCCGTTACTGTCGCTAGCGAAGCCCACCGCTAGGCCGATGGCAAAAATCAGCGCCAGATTGGCGAAGATCGCATCGCCGGCATTGGCGATGAAGGAAATATCGAGCAGGTCTGGCTGCCCCAAGCGCAGCAGCAGACCGGCAACCGGTAGCACCGCGATGGGCAGCATGAGCGAACGACCCAGTTTCTGTAGGCCGCCCATGATATCGAGTCGCATGATCGTTTCTCCCACTCTTGTTGTTGTCCAGAATGTCGTTGTTCCGAACGGGCGCGTCAGGCGGTGACCGGTGCTTCCAGCCAAGCCTTGACTTGCGCGCGCACGGCGGCGCCGTCGTCCAGTTCCAACCAGGCCGGCAACTGCTCGGCGAGTGCCCCAACGTCGAGCTCGCGCAGCATGGTCTTGACCGCCGGCACGCGGCTTGGCTCCACCGAGAGCTCGTCGACCCCCAGTGCCACCAGCACGGCCAGCGCCAGCGGATCACCGGCAGCGGCGCCACATACACCCACCGGGCAGCGCCCGGCGGCGCCATCGACGGTTGTCTTGATCAGCCGCAGTACTGCCGGATGGAGCACGTCGAGTTGTGCGGCGAGTCCGGGATCTTCACGGTCCATGGCCAACGTGTACTGCGTCAGGTCGTTGGTGCCGATCGACAGGAAATCGGCCTCGGCGGCGAGGCTGGCGGCGCAAAGTGCGGCTGAGGGCACCTCGATCATCACCCCAAGTTGCGGCAGGCGGCTCACGCCCAGTTCACTGGCCAGCGTTTCAAGTCGTTGACGCAATGCCCGCAACTCCCCGACGCCACTGACCATCGGTAGCATGATGCGCAGCGAGCCGATTGGCTCAAGCGCGAGTAAAGCGCGTAACTGACTCTCCAGCAGCTTCGCTTGGCTTGCCCACAGGCGAATGCCGCGCACGCCTAACGCCGGATTGGCAACGCTGGGCAGCGGTAGGTAGCCCAGTTGCTTGTCGGCACCTATGTCCAGCGTTCGTACGACCACCGGCTTGCCGCCTAGTGCATCGAGCGCGGCCTGATACTCATCGCGTTGTTCGCCGATGCTCGGCGCGCGATCACGGTCGAGGAACAGGAATTCGCTGCGCAGCAGGCCGATACCGTCGGCGCCCTCCTCGGCGGCGATAAACGCCTCGGCGCCGCCGGCGACGTTAGCGCATACCTCGATAGTGCGCCCGTCACGGGTCGTCGCAGGCTGTCTTGCCGACTCGCGGGCAGCGCCTCGAGCCCGCTCGCGCTCAGCGATGCGCTCGCGCATGGCCTCGAGACTGGCGCTATCCGGTTGCGGTTCGAGCAGGCCGCGTTCAGCATCGAGAATCGCCATCTCTCCTTCGGCCGCCTCCAGCATCGCGCCCATCGCCACCAAACACGGCAGGCCCCGGGCACGGGCGAGAATCGCCACGTGCGACGTGGTCCCCCCCGCCACCAAGCAGATGCCCGCCGGACGCTGAGCGGCCAAGGCCGTCAGTTCCGACGGCGTCAGATCGTCGGCGATGATGATGGTGTCGGCCGGCACCTGTGGGACACTCGGCGCCGCCCCCAGGTGCGCCATCACTTGACGCTGTAGGTCGCGCAGGTCGGCAACTCGCGCCGCCAGCAGTTGGTTGCCAGTCGCCTGCAGACGCACCGCTTCATCATCGAGGGCCTCCTTCCAGGCCTGCCCGGCACTGCGTCCGCTGTCGACGTAACCGTCGGCGGCCTCGCGTAGCGCCGGATCGTCGAGCCAGGCCAAGTGCGCCTCGAGGATTTCGGCTTCACTGCTTCGTCCGCTGCGCTTGGCTTGCTCCAGCGCCGTCTCGAGCGAATGACCGACGTTCTCCAATGCCACGCCCAGCGCCTCGCGCTCATGCGCCGGAACGCCTCCGACTTGCGGCACTGTGGGTAATGCCGCCACATAATGATGCAGCGGCCCGACCGCGAGCCCTTGGCTGGCGACGAGCCCAGCCAACTGCCCTACCCCAGCCTCGGCGGCAGGCACTTCGGCCTTACTAGCTACGGGATCATCGGCCTCGGCTTCGCTCAGCAGCCGCTCGGCGTTATCCAACGCCGCCGTGGCACATTCGCCTCGCGCGATCAGCGTCACACGATCGCCGTTCACCAGCCCTAGATTCATCAACCGGCTCAAGCTGCGCGCATCGACGTGCGTTTCGCCGTGGACGAGTTCGAGATCGACATTCTGTTCGTGGGCGATGGCGCGTAGCCGAGCCGCAGGCCGCGCGTGCAATCCAGTCGCCAACCCCAGCGTCACCTCGCGGGTCGCTTCGCCTATTCGCCGGGGCGTCGCGTCGCCGCCATCTGGCGCATCCCAAGACGTGGGCGGCTCGAGACGCATGATCGACTCGCCCTGGCGCACCGTGTCACCGCTGTGCTGTGTACTGAGGAGTGTCAGACGCCAACCGGACGGTTCGGCGATAATCAATGGCGTGATCAGGCTCATCGCCTGCTGGGCGACTTGGTCGGCATCGAAGCGCAATAACGGCGCGCCGGCCTCGACCCTTTGACCGGCCTCGACCAGCAGCTCGATGCCCGCACCGTCGAGATTGACGGTATCCAGCCCCAGATGAATGAGCAGCTCGACGCCACCCGCACTGCGAAGCGTCACCGCGTGGGCGGTACGTGCACAATGCACGATCTCGCCGTCGCAAGGCGCATGCAGCGTGTCGCCGAGCGGATCGATGGCCATGCCCTCGCCGAGCGTGCCGCCGGCAAAGACCGGATCGGGCACCGCGTCGAGGGCGACGAGCACGCCATCCACCGGTGCCTGAATATCGAGTGATGAAGCCATGTTGCCTCCGGCATTGTTGTTGTAAAGAACGTCGCTGTGTCGCTGTAGAAAAAGACGTTTAGAAAGAATCGTTGTCGCGCATCGTTTGGCTTAGACCGATGGACGACGCTCAGCGGGTACGGGTCACCTTCTTGAGATGACGCGGTTGATCGGGATCGCTACCCCGTGCCACCGCTAGCTGAGCGGCCATGACGTAGAAACTCTGGATGACCGACAGCGGCTGAAGCGCCGCATGGCCGGCATCGGTGACTGTCAGCTCACGCTGGGCAACATCTTCGTCGGCAGCCAGCAACACCCGCGCGCCGACACTTTTAAGCCACTCGGCGAGCTCAAGTAGGCCGGCCTGCTCGGGTCCCGGTGGGGCGAATACCAGCACTGGGTAGCCGGGGCCGATCAACGCCATCGGTCCGTGCTTGACCTCGGCACCACTGAATGGCTCGGCCTGGAGGGCGCAGGTCTCCTTGAACTTGAGCGCTGCTTCCTGGGCGACGGCCAATCCGGCGCCGCGCCCTACCACCATCAACTTGTCGGCATCGCGCAGTGCCTCGATGGCCGGCGACCAGTCCTGCTCAGCCGCCACGCGCAGCCGTGCGGGTAGTGCCTCGAGCGCAGCGAGCAATTCACGATCCCGGTTCCAGTGGCCGAGCAACTGAGCGCAGGCCGATAGCGTGGCCAGGTAGCTCTTGGTCGCGGCAACACTGCGCTCCTCGCCAGCATGCAGCGCAATTTCGCGATCGCTGACCTCACCCAGCGGTGACTGGGGCGTATTGACCAGCGCCAGCGTCTGGGCCCCGCCAGCGGCCAGCGCTTTTTGGGTCTCGATCAGATCGGGGCTCTGGCCGGACTGCGAGATCGCTAGCGCCAGCTGGCCGTCAAGCTTCCACGGCGCCCGCGCCAGAGTAGTCAACGACGGCGGCAGCGAGGCCACCGGAATCCCTCGGCTCTGCATGCATAGATAGGCGAAGTAACTGGCAGCATGGTCGGAGCTACCGCGCGCCACGGTGACCACACCCTGCGGATCGCACTGGTGTAGCCATGCACCGAGCTCGGCATGCGACTCGGCGTTGCGCGTCAACTGGTCGGCGATGCGCTCGGGGGCGCTGCGCGCTTCGCTGAGCATCATCGAACTCATACGTCGTCTCCTGGGCGGGTCGTGGGGGCGTCTTCGGGATAACCCATAGCCACGCTCTGGCCCTCGACGTAGACACAGTCGACGGCCAGATCGCGATCGAGCACGACCAGATCGGCGTGACAGCCAGCAGCCAACCGGCCGCGATCATGCAGACCAAGAAAGTCAGCAGGATGGCGCGATACGCGCTCGCTGGCCTCGGCCAGTGATAGGCCGATCTCGACCAGATTGCGCAGCGCCTGATCCATGGTCAGGGTACTTCCGGCGAGCGTGCCGTCGGCTAGGCGCACCCCGCCTAGACATTTGGTCACCGCCTGCTCGCCAAGCCGGTACTCGCCATCGGGCATGCCGGCCGCAGCGGTCGAGTCGGTGACGGCATAAAGACGCGGGATGCTTCGGAGCGCGACGCGAATCGCCCCGGGATGGACGTGCAACAAGTCGGGGATTAGCTCGGCGAAATCGGCATGTGCCAAGGCGGCTCCCGCCATGCCCGGATGACGATGATGCAAACCGGTCATGGCATTATAAAGGTGGGTGAAACCGCAAGCGCCATGCTCCATCGCCGCCACGCCCTGCTCGTAGGTGCCCAGGGTATGCCCCAGTTGCACGCGCACGCCGCGCTCGCTCAGGTGACGAATCAACGCGTAGTGGCCGGAAAGCTCCGGCGCCAGAGTCACCAGCCGAATCGGCGCCAACGCACACAGCGCGTCGATCTCGGTGATTTCACCAGGCCGTGCATAAGGCGGCTGAGCACCGAGCTTACCGGGATTGATATAGGGCCCCTCGAGATGTACGCCGAGTATGCGTGCGCCCTTGCCCGGTGACTGCTCCATCAAGGAACCGATTTCGCCAAGTACGTGGCGTATCTCGGCGTCGGTGGCGGTCATGGTCGTCGCCAAAAGGCTGGTGGTGCCGAAGCGCGCATGGGTACGCGCCAGCGTGGTCACCGCCTCGCCGCCTTCCATGGTGTCGGCGCCACCGCCACCATGCACATGCAGGTCGATGAAGCCGGGCACTATATAGGGGGCACCGTTGTCCGCCGGATCGACCGGCGCACCGTCAATGCGCGCGATACGTCCATCGCACCAGTGGATCTCGCCCAGGCGCCAGCCTTCGGGGGTGAGGATGTTGCCGTAATGCATTGGCTTACCTTTTTAACGCGCCCACAGACGCGCGTTCGCGTTGGTTATCGAGCCCGGTGCAGCTCGGTTTTTTATCGAGCCCGGTGAAGCTCGACCATGAAGTCGTAGTAATCGGTGCGGCAGTAAGTGATGGTCAACTCCGCCGGGCTGCCATCGGCGAGGTAGCCAAGGCGGGTGACCTTGAGCAGCGCCTCGCCTTCGGGGACTTCAGCCAAGGCGGCGAGTTCGGCGTCGGCATTGACGGCAGTCAGGTGCTGCAGAGCGCGTTCCACCGTCTTGCCGTGCACTTCCAGCGTCGCGTAGAGCGACTGCCCGACGCCTTCCGGCTCGGGCAGTACCGATTCGGGCAGGCAGCTTTCCTCGACCGCCATCACCACGTCGTCGGCTAGGCGCAGACGCTTGAGACGCGCCACCTGAGTGCCGCCTCGCAGCCCGAGGCGCAAGGCCTCTTCGGTACTCGGCATGCCCAATTGACGAGACAGCCAACGCGAACGGGGCGTGAAGCCACGCTGCGTCAACAACTCAGAAAAACTCGTCAGACGCGTCAGTGGCTGGTTGAAGCGTGGTGCGATGAACGTGCCTGAACCGTGCGTACGCCGGATCAGGGCCTGCTCCGCGAGTCGCTCCAACGCCTTGCGCGCGGTGATGCGTGACACTTCCAGCGTCTCGGCCAAAGCGCGCTCGGAGGGCAAGGCCTCGCCGGCCTGCCAGGCTCCCGCTTCTATGGCATCCCCCAACTGCCGCGCCAACTGATGATAAAGCGGCGTCGCCAGGTCGGGGTCGAGTGTGATCCGAGCAAAACGCGGGTCCATGAAAGCGATCTCTTGGTCTTCAATACTTGATAACCAATATAGAGCCTCCTTAATACCAGTCAAATACCAATTGGTTTTATGGTGGTATCTACCAAGCTATACCCCCTGCCGAAGGAGAACGTGAAGAGGCAAGAGAAAAGTAAGGAAGAATGACGAAGGGGGTTAAGGAATGGAGGAATGAAGGGCGAAGCTGGTAGACACAAGCGCCTTTCGGACTTGATTACCGGCGCCGAGAACCGCATGCAATAGTCATCGACAACACTGAGGAGAGCCCCATGAAGACGCTAGTAATCGGTGCCAACGGCCAGATCGGCCGCCAATTTTGTGAAATCGCGCATGAGGCCGACGTGCCGATACGCGCGATGATTCGCGATACGTCGCAGCAGGCGTGGTTCCAAGAGCGAGGTATCGAAACGGTACTCGCCGATCTGGAAGGTGACTTCCGCAAAGCGTTCTATGGCTGCGATCAGGTGGTTTTCGCGGCGGGCTCGGGCCCGCATACCGGCCCCGACAAGACGTTGATGATTGATCTCTATGGCGCGCTGAGCGCGATCGATCTGGCCGCGTCACTGGGTATCGGGCGTTTCATCATGCTCAGCGCGATGCGCGCCGACCAAGTGCTTGAGGCACCGGCCAAGCTACGCCCTTACATGGCCGCCAAGCATGCCGCCGATGCTCATCTGCGTGCATCGAAGGTGCCTTACGTGATCCTCAAGCCGGGCCGATTGACCGACGAGGCCGCGACGCAACGTGTCACGACCGATGTCGCCAACGCCGATGACAATCGCATTTCACGCGCCAATGTCGCGCATGCGTTGATCGAGGTAGTGCGCAATCGCGAACTGCGCCAGCGTGAGTTTTCCCTGCTCGATGGCAATACGGCGATTGCTGAGGCGCTGCGCTGATCCAGCGTTCGGCGGGACATCACGTGTATCCCCGCTTTTCCCCGCCAGCCGTCGGTTGGCGGGGAATACACGAACCCGTATAGTATCGACCTACTCCCCCAAACCGAATGTGTCTCGATGCTGCAGAACAACTCCGCGCTTGCCCAGCTCAAGCAACAGATTCGTGAAACCACCCCGCGTGTCCAAGGGGTGATCAAGGCCACCGATCGCGGCTTCGGCTTTCTCGAAGCCGAAGACGGTACCTCCTATTTCGTTCCGCCCCCCGCCATGAAGCAGGTACTGCATGGCGACCGCGTCGATGCGCTGATCAAGCAGGAGGGGGACAAGACCTCCGCCGAGCCCGACACGCTCCTCGAGGCGGGGCTCGAGCGTTTCGTGGCGCGACTGGTCAAGCGCGATGGGCGCCTCAGCGTCGTTCCAGACCATCCGTTGATCAATAACCAGTTGCGCGCACGCCTCAAGAACTCGCTCGACGAAAGTACGCTCGGTGACGGCGACTGGGTCGTGGCGCGCTTGGTGCGCCACCCGCTCAAGCCCGACGATCGCGGTTTTTTCGCCCAGGTCGACGAGCTCGTAGTCAAGGCCGACAACCCCGCCGTGCCGTGGCGCGTGACGCTGGCGCGTCATGCGCTGGAGCAAGCCTCGCCGCAGTTCGGCGAGCAGTGGCCGCTGCACGACGAAGGGCTTGAACGCGAAGACCTCACCGCGACGCCCTTTTTCACCATCGACGGTGAAAAGACACGCGACATGGACGACGCCTTGTACATCGAGACACGCGAAGATGGCTGGCGTCTCAGCGTGGCGATCGCCGACCCCACGGCCTACGTCCGCGAGGGCGACCCGGTCGATTTGGAAGCGCAGACACGGGCCTTCACGGTGTATCTGCCGGGCCAGAACGTCACCATGCTGCCGGAAACGCTCGCCAATGAACTGTGCTCGCTGAAGGAAGGCGAGGATCGCCCGACCCTGGTTTGCACATTGGATATCCAGCGCGACGGCACCCTCGGCGACTATCGCTTCTTCGCCGCCAATGTCCGTTCGCATGCCCGCCTGGTGTATGACCAGATTTCCGACTGGCTGGAAGGCCAAGGTGATTGGGCTCCCGACGACGAGACCATGGCCACGCAGCTCAAGGCCTTGGCCGCGATGACCGAGGCCCGCAACGCCTGGCGCGAGGAACACACGCTGGTGTTCAAGGATCGTCCCGATTATGCCTTCGACGTCGATGACGCGGGCAACGTGTTGGCGGTCCGTATCGAGGAACGTCGCACCGCTCAGCGCATGATCGAGGAGTCGATGATCGCGGCCAACGCCTGCTGCGCCGACCTACTGGCCTCGCGCGTGGGCCATGGCATCTTCAACGTGCACCAGGCGTTCGAACCCGAGAAGGCCGATCAGGCGATCGAGTTCCTGGCCACCCAGGACATCAACGTGGAACGCGAACAGTTGCTGGAACTCTCGCGCTATCGCGAGCTGCGCCGCGCCCTGGAAGCACGCGAGGATGCCTGGCTCGACGCACGTCTGCGCCGTTTCCAGGGCTATACCAACATGTCCGCCCAGCCTGGCCCGCACTTCGGGCTGGGACTGCCGGCATACGCCACCTGGACATCGCCGATCCGCAAGTACGGCGACATGGTCAATCACCGCTTGATCAAGCGCGTACTCAAGGGCGAGGACGCACCCGCCGAGGCCAGTCAGGCATTGACCGAGCAGCTCACCGAGCGTCGGCGTCTGAATCGCATGGCGGAGCGTGACGTCAAGGATTGGCTCTACGTCCGCTATCTCGGCCCCTCCGCCGAAAACGGCGAGGTCTTCGACGCCGAAATCATCGCCATCAACCGTGGTGGCATGCGGGTTCGGCTCTCCGCCAATGGCGCCACGGCGTTCGTCCCGGCACCGTTCATGCACAGTGAACGCGACAAGGTCGCCATCGACGACAAGGAAGGCCGCATCCAGATCGAGGGCCAGCCGCGCTACAAGCTCGGCGACAGCGTTCAGGTCGCCCTGGCCGAGGCCGTCGAGACGACACGCTCGTTGGTGGCACGTCCCGCCGTCTGAAGCTGACCATGCCTTGCGTCACAAGCAGTGGACGCAAGGCATGGCATGTGCCAGCGTAATCTCATGACAGCGCGGTGACATTCCTACGACAAGCCCGTCAGGGCCCGAGCGGTCACTCCGTAACCAACCGGGAAGGTTTCAAGGAGTCACGCTTTGCATATCACCGATATCACGATGTTCTACGCCCCTGCCAGCGGTGGGGTGCGTACCTACCTCGAGGCCAAACGCAACCGTTTGGCGACACTGCCTGGCGTGACATCCAGCCTAGTGATTCCCGGCGCCCGCCATACGGTCAGTGAGTCCATTCATGAAATCCCCGCGCCACCGCTTCCCTTCAGCCAAGGGTACCGGTTTCCTCTCAAGCGAGAGGGCTGGCGGCGCGAATTGATCCAGATGGCGCCGGACCTCATCGAGGCGGGCGACCCTTACGTCACTGCCTGGGCCGCGCTTGATGCCGGCCGGGCCTTGGACGTGCCCGTGGTCGGATTTTACCATTCCGACCTGCCACGCCTGATCGGCAACCGCCTCGGGAATTGGACGCGCATGGCCCTTGAGCGCTATGTCGAAAACCTCTATCGGCATTGCAACCGTGTCCTCGCGCCTAGTCGCGTCATCGCCGATAAATTGCATGGCCTCGGCCTCGACAATGTCGCCCTGCAGCCACTTGGGGTCGACTTGAAAACCTTCTCGCCACAGCGCCGCCAAGATGTCTACCGCCAGCACTTGGGCCTCGACGACGCTACGCGCCTTCTGATCTTCGTGGGACGCGGCTCGCGCGAGAAGAATCTTCCGGTCTTGCTGGAAACCGCACGCCGTCTCGGCAAAGGCTACCACCTGCTGTTGATCGGGCCACAGATGCCGCAGCGCGTTCCCGACAACGTCAGCGTCATCGGCCGCTACACGGCCACCGCCGAGGTCGCCGAGTGGCTGGCAAGCAGCGACATGCTGCTGCATGCCGGTACTCAGGAAACGTTCGGCCTGGTCGCCCTGGAAGCCATGGCAAGTGGCATTCCGGTCGTCGCAGCACGCGCCGGCGCACTAGCCGAGAACGTTCCTCTGGGCTGTGGGCTGCTCTGTGAGCCCCACTCACCGGACGACATGGCACGCGCCGTGCGCGAACTCAGCGCCAATGCGCCCGAGGAACAAGGGCGCCATGCCCGCCTGCATGTCGAACGCCATCACGACTGGGATATCGTGGTCTCCAGCCTGATGCATCATTATCGTGAATTGACCGGACAGCGCGTCAACACGGAGAGTCTTCAGCATGGCTGATCGTCATCTTTCCCTCGTGCTCCACGATGTCGCGCCGGAGACTTGGCCCGATTACGTCGATTTCGTGGCCAAGGTCGACGCTCTGGCATGCCGACACGGCCCGATTCCTATCACCTGGCTGGTGGTGCCCGATTTTCATCATCGCAGCGACTGTCGCCGCGATGGCGCCTTCCTCGAGCAATTGCAACGTCGCCGCGCCATGGGCGATGAACTGGCATTGCACGGCTATTACCATTGCGACGATGCGCCCTCGCCGCGTACGCCCCGCGACTGGTTCATGCGGCGTTTTTACACCTGGGAAGGTGAGTTCTACGCCCTCGACGAAGACGAGGCGGCACGACGACTGGACAAGGGCATAGAACTCTTTCGATCGCAGAATTGGCCTCTCACCGGCTTCGTGGCACCGGCCTGGCTCATGAGCCAAGGGGCGCGGCGAGCACTGGCTCAACGCGACTTTTGCTATACCAGCGACCCACAGCATCTGTATACGCTGCCCGACTTTACGCGCCTCGAGGCGCCGGGGCTGGTATGGAGTGCTCGTAGTGCTTGGCGTCGTGGCCTGTCACGCCTAGCCAGCGAAACGCAGCGCTGGCGTAGTCGCCAGGCACCACTGCTGCGCCTGGGACTGCATCCCGTGGACATGCGTCATGCCCGAGTTCAGGCCTACTGGCTCTCTGTCCTGGAGCGACTGATTTACGAAGGGCGGCGTCCCATCACCAAGTACGATTGGGTGAGGGGGCAACGTCGGAGGGAGCAACACGCCGCATGAAGCGCCTGGTGATATTGCTGATTATCGGGTTGGTGGCGGCCATCAGCATCCCCCTATTGTTCGGAGGGCGCGCACTTTTCGGTGAGCTCGCCGCATTTCCCTTGCAGCAACTGGCATTGATGCTGCTATTGATCGTCATCTGTTGGAACATCAATGCACTGCGGCTTCGCTTGCTGCTTGCGGGGCGCGCCGGACGTCTCGGCCAGACGCGCGCGGTAGGCATCGTGATGTCCACGGAGTTCGCGATCTGCGCCACGCCCGGCGGCACGGGGGGCTTGCTAACGCTCCTAGGCTTGTTGGCCCGGCGCGGCGTTCGCCCCGCCCAAGCCTCGGCGATTTTCGCCGTCGATCAATTGACCGACCTGCTCTTCTTTCTTTCCGCATTGATCGGCGTCGCCCTCTATGTCGTCATCGAGGCCATCGACCTCAACCTCGGCTGGCTGGTGGGCCTGCCGTCATTGCTGCTGGTGTGCGGTTTCATCTTGCTATGGATGGTCATACGCCACTATGGTCCTCTGCTCCAGATTACCGGCGGTTGGCTCGAGCGGCTCAAGATCCGCCGCAAGGCACGTTTCGGATTCGCCCGCCGTTTGTTGCATTTCCGTAACGCCTTGATCGAAACGCTGCGCCTGCCTCGCCTGACCTTGTTGTCGGTTTTCGCCCTGTGCTGCGCTCACTGGATGCTACGTTACAGTGTCCTGTATCTGGCCGTGAAAGGCCTGGGTGCGCACATCGACTGGGCTTGGACCTTCCTGGTACAGATGCTTTCTATGGCAGCGGGACAGTTGAGCTTTCTGCCCGGCGGTGCAGGCGGTGCCGAACTGACCTCCACTGCTTTGCTGGCGCCGTTGATCGGCAAGCAAAGCGCCGCTGCCGCTGTGCTCATCTGGCGCTTTGTGACCTACTACTTCTATCTCATCGCCGGCGCTCCAGTCTTTCTGGCGCTGGCAGGGCGTGCCTTCGCCAAGCTACTGTCCCGCCGTCGGTAATCACGCGCGCATTTTTACGCAAGGCGGCGAACGCAGGCCATTTTCGTGTAGCACCTCAAACGACGAAGGGCATCCCATGGGGATGCCCTTCGTCATGCTCACTGCCCGGCGACCCATCGGTCGCCGTGCCTATAGAGGCGACTTACCAGCCAGTCGCTTCCTTCAGTGCATCGCCGATCTCGGCGAGCGAACGCACGGTCTTGACGCCCGCGGATTCAAGCGCCGCGAACTTCTCGTCCGCCGTGCCCTTGCCACCGGCGATGATGGCACCAGCATGGCCCATGCGCTTGCCGGGAGGCGCTGTCACGCCCGCAATATAGGAGACCACCGGCTTGGAGACGTGCTCCTTGATATACGCCGCGGCTTCTTCCTCAGCGGTGCCACCGATTTCACCGATCATCACGATCGCTTCGGTCTGCGGGTCCTGCTCGAACTTCTCGAGGATGTCGATGAAGGTAGAACCCGGAATCGGGTCGCCGCCGATGCCCACGCACGTGGACTGGCCGAAGCCATGATCGGTGGTCTGCTTGACCGCTTCATAAGTCAAGGTGCCCGAACGCGAGACGATGCCGACCTTGCCGGGCTTGTGGATATGCCCCGGCATGATGCCGATCTTGGTCTCGCCCGGCGTGATCACGCCCGGGCAGTTCGGCCCGATCAGGCGCACGCCCAGCTCGTCGCACTTGACCTTGACGTCGAGCATGTCGAGGGTCGGAATCCCCTCGGTGATGCACACGATCAGCTTGATGCCGGCATTGGCGGCCTCAAGGATGGAATCCTTGCAGAACGGCGCGGGCACGTAGATCACGGAGGCTTCGGCACCGGTCGTGTCGACGGCTTCCTTGACGGTGTTGAACACCGGCAGGCCGAGGTGCGTCTGGCCGCCCTTGCCTGGCGTCACGCCACCCACCATCTGGGTGCCGTAGGCAATCGCCTGCTCGGAGTGGAAGGTCCCCTGGCCACCGGTGAAGCCTTGGCAGATGACCTTGGTGCTTTTGTCGATCAGGATACTCATTACTTGCCCTCCGCTGCTTTGACGACCTGCTGGGCCGCGTCGGTCAAGCTGGTAGCAGCGATGATGTTCAGTCCGCTGGAGGCCAGTTTCTCGGCACCCAGCTCGGCGTTGTTGCCTTCGAGACGTACCACGACCGGCACGTTGACACCGACCTGCTCGACGGCACCGATGATGCCCTCGGCGATCATGTCGCAACGCACGATGCCGCCGAAGATGTTGACCAGAACGGCCTTCACGGAATCGTCGGAGAGGATGATCTTGAAGGCTTCGCCGACGCGCTCTTCGGTGGCACCGCCGCCAACATCCAGGAAGTTGGCCGGCTGGCCGCCGTTGAGCTTGATGATGTCCATGGTACCCATGGCCAAGCCGGCACCATTGACCATGCAGCCGATGTTGCCTTCCAGAGCGACGTAGTTGAGTTCCCACGCCTGGGCGTGCGCCTCACGCTCGTCTTCTTGGGACGGGTCACGCATGGCTTGCAAATCGGGATGACGATACAACGCATTGCCATCGAGGCCGATCTTGGCATCCAAGCAGTGCAGGTCACCACTGTCGTTAATCACCAGCGGGTTGATCTCGAGCAGCGCGAGGTCTTTTTCCTCGAACAGCTTGGCCAGACCCAGGAAGATCTTGGTGAACTGCTTGATCTGTGCGCCTTCCAGGCCCAGAGAGAACGCCAGTTCACGCGCCTGGTACGGCTGAGCGCCAACCAGCGGATCGACTTCGGCCTTGAGGATCTTCTCCGGCGTCTCTTCGGCGACCTTCTCGATTTCAACGCCGCCTTCGGTGGAGGCCATGAAAACGATGCGGCGCGTGCCGCGATCGACGACGGCGCCCAAGTACAGCTCGTTGGCGATGTCGGTGCAGTTCTCGACCAGGATCTTGGTGACCGGTTGACCCTTCTCATCGGTCTGGAAGGTCACCAGGTTCTCGCCCAGCCATTTTTCGGCGAACGCCTTGGCATCCGCGGGACTTTCGACCAGCTTGACGCCGCCCGCCTTGCCACGGCCACCTGCGTGAACCTGGGCCTTGACGACCCACTTATCACCGCCGATCTTCTTGCACGCATCGGCAGCTTCTTCGGGGGTATCCACGGCGAAACCCTTGGACACCGGTAGACCATAATCGGCAAACAGTTGTTTGCTCTGATACTCGTGAAGGTTCATCGTGTCATGCCATTGGTTGCATGTGACTCGAATGGTAACGATGGCCTCGATCTTTACAGCTTCAGGCCACCGCTACCCCTGTTCGCTCCCGCCTCAGCGGGAGCGACGCGTCTCTACACTGAAACGCTCGTCGAAGCGCTTATTTGCGCTTCTTGCGGTTGGCCATGTGAATGGCATGGCCATCCACCGCCAACGCCGCTTCGTGCACGGCTTCCGAGGTACTCGGGTGCGCATAGCAGGTCAGGGCCAGATCTTCGGCACTAGAGCCGAATTCCATGGCGATGACGCCTTGCGCAATGAGCTCCCCGGCATGCTGACTGATGATGTGCAGCCCCAAGATGCGGTCGGTCTCAGCATCGGCAATGACCTTGGCCATACCTTCCGACGCATTGTTGGCCAGCGCACGTCCGTTGGCGGAGAACGGGAAGGAGCCGGTCTTGACCTCGATACCGGCCTCTTTTGCGTCCTGTTCGTTCATGCCTACCCAGGCGACTTCCGGCGAGGTATAGATCACGCTGGGAATGGTGTCATAGTTCATCTCGGCTTTGTGGCCAGCGATGATGTCAGCCACCATTACGCCTTCTTCGGACGCCTTGTGCGCCAGCATCGGGCCGCGCACCACGTCACCGATGGCGTAGACACCCGGCACGCTGGTGCGGCACTGATCGTCGACGAACACGAAGCCGCGTTCATCGAGCTTGATGCCAACATCATCGCTAAGGATGCCTTCGGTGTAGGGACGACGTCCCACACACACGATCAGCTTGTCGAAGGTCTGTTCCTGCTCGCCGTTGGCGTCGGAATACTTGACCACGACTTCCTTGTCCTTGATCTCGGAGCCCGTCACGCGAGCCCCCATCTTGATGTCCATGCCCTGTTTCTTGAACAGCTTCTGACCTTCCTTGGCAATGTCTTTGTCGACCATCGGCAGGAAGGCATCCATCGCCTCGAGGACCGTGACGTCACTGCCCAGACGGTTCCAGACACTGCCCAATTCAAGGCCAATGACACCAGCACCGATCACGCCGAGGCGCTTGGGTACTTCATCGAACTCGAGCGCACCGCTGGAATCGACGATCAAGCCTTCGGTCAAGGGCGTCGGCGGGATGTCGACCGGAACGGAGCCGGAAGCAATCACGATGTTCTCGGCATCGTAGGTGGCCGTCTCGCCATCTTGACCGGTGACTTCGACCTGCTTCTCAGAGACGACCTTGCCGGTGCCTTCCAACGCCGTGACACCGTTGGCCTTGAACAGCGCGCTGATGCCGCCCACGTTCTTGGCGATAACGCCTTCCTTGAACTCCTGCATCTTGGCGATGTTGGGAGTCGGCTCGCCCACGTCGATGCCGATCTCCGCGTAATGGTCGCGGGCTTCGACGAACTTGTGAGAAGTTTCCAGCAACGCCTTCGAAGGGATGCAACCCACGTTCAGGCAGGTGCCGCCGTGGACGGTCTTGCCTTCCTTGTTGACCCACTTCTCGACGCACGCGGTCTTCAGGCCCATTTGAGCAGCGCGAATGGCCGCCACATACCCACCAGGCCCGGCACCAATAACGATCACATCGAATTTATCGGCCATGAAATCATCCTGTTCGAATTCAGTTAATTAGTCGCAACGCATCATTCGGCGACAACCATCACACGTCGAGCAAGAAACGTGCGGGATCCTCGAGCAATTCCTTGATCGTGACCAAGAATTGCACCGCGTCCTTGCCGTCAATCATGCGGTGGTCATAGGAAATGGCGAGATACATCATCGGACGGATCTCGACCTTGCCGTCGACGGCCATCGGACGCTCCTGGATCTTGTGCATACCCAGAATCGCGGTCTGCGGCGGATTGATGATCGGTGTCGACAGCAGCGACCCGAAGATACCGCCGTTGGTGATGGTGAAGGTGCCGCCCTGCATGTCTTCGATGCCGAGCTTGCCGTCGCGACCGCGCTTGCCGAAGTCGACGATGCTTTTCTCGACATCGGCGAGCTTCATGCTGTCGGTGTCACGCAGCACCGGCACGACCAAGCCACGCGGCGTGGACACGGCGACACCGATGTCCTGATAGCCGTGATAGACGATATCGCTGCCGTCGATCGACGCGTTCACGTCGGGGAACCGCTTGAGAGCCTCGGTGCATGCCTTGACGAAGAAGCCCATGAACCCGAGCTTGGTATCGTGCGCCTTCTGGAAAGTTTCCTTGTACTGACTGCGCAGGTTCATCACCGCGCTCATGTCCACCTCATTATAGGTGGTCAGCATCGCGGCGGTCTGCTGCGCCTGCACCAGACGCTTGGCGATGGTCTGGCGCAGACGACTCATTGGCACGCGCTGCTCAGGGCGATCACCCTCGACGGCAGGTGCCGGTGCAGCGGCGGCCTTGACGTCCCCACCAGTGGACTTGGCCTCCTTCTTGGCGGAGCCATCCTTGACGGCTTTTTGCACGTCTTCTTTCAGAACACGGCCGCCCTTGCCGGTGCCTTCGATCTTGCTGGCGTCCAGATCGTGCTCGGCGACCAGCTTGCGTGCCGCCGGTGCGAGGATCTTGTCGCCGACCTTTTCGTCACTGCCACCACCGGCGTCTTTCGACTCGCTCGCCGTATCGCTGGATGCGGCAGCGTCGCCGCCCCCCGCATCACCCCCGGCGCCTTCGGCAAACAAAGCGAGCACCGCTTCGGACTCGACCTGCTCGCCTTCCTGCACCTTGATTTCGCTGAGGGCGCCATCGGCCGGCGCGACGACTTCGAGCACCACCTTGTCGGTCTCGATGTCCGCGAGGATCTCGTCACGCTTCACCGCTTCACCGACCTGCTTGTGCCAGGTGGCCACGGTCCCTTCCTGAACGGATTCAGGGAAGCTCGGCGCTTTAACGTCATGCTGCTTGCCAGACGCCGCCGGCTTGGCATCGTCGGACTTAGCTGCTGCCGCTTCTTTGGGGGAGTCCTTGGCCGGCTCCGCGTCCTCTTTTTTAGAGCCCTCAGCGGATTTAGAGCCTTCAGCGGATTTAGAGCCCTCAGCGGTTTTTTCGCCGCCGCCTTCACTCGCGGCGCCCAGCATCCCAAGCACCTGCTCAGAGTCGCACGTATCGCCTTCTTCCACCTTGATTTCAGTCACGGTGCCGGCATCCGGCGCCACGACTTCGAGAACGACCTTGTCCGTCTCGATCTCGACAATCAGCTCATCACGCTCAACGCTGTCACCGACCTTCTTGTGCCAAGTGGCGATGGTGCCCTCGGCAACGGACTCCGGGAAATTCGGCGCTTTGATCTCAGTAGCCATGTCGTTTCCTTAGTATTTTCTCTCGATCCCGATGGAACGCCTCAGCCAGTAATGGCGTCTTCCACCAGCTGACGCTGCTGTTCAACATGGACGGACATATAGCCGGATGCCGGTGCGGCGGATGCCGGACGCCCCGCGAACTTCAGATCGCGCCCCAAGCCTTCCTGCACCATATCGGCCACCAGACGCATGTGATGCTGGCTTTGATACCAGGCGCCCTGGTTGAGCGGCTCTTCCTGACACCAGACGACCTGCTCGAGGTTCGGATAGGCCTTGAAGACCTCGTAAAGCTCTTCCTTGGGAAAAGGATAGACCTGTTCCAAACGCACGATCGCAACATCATCGTTGCCATTTTCGGCACGGTAGTTAGCCAGATCGTAGTAGACCTTGCCCGAGCACAACACCACGCGCTTGACGCTCTCCGCGTCGAGCTTGCCTTGGTCCGGCAGCACCATCTCGAAGCGACCATTGGATAAATCTTCCAGCGTCGAGGTTGCTTCCTTGTGACGCAGCAGGCTTTTCGGTGACATGATCACCAGCGGCTTGCGCAGCGGACGAATCACCTGACGGCGCAGAAGGTGGAAGATCTGGGCCGGGGTGGTCGGTATGCAAACCTGCATATTGTGCTCGGCACAGAGCTGCAGGAAACGCTCAAGACGCGCCGAAGAGTGCTCGGGGCCCTGGCCTTCATAGCCGTGCGGCAGCAGCATGGTAAGTCCACAAAGCCGTCCCCACTTGGTCTCGCCGGAGGAGATGAACTGGTCGATCACCACTTGCGCCCCATTGGTGAAGTCACCGAACTGGGCCTCCCAAATGATCAAGGCCTTGGGCGTAGTCGTGGAATACCCGTACTCAAACGCTAACGCCGCTTCCTCGGACAGGAGGGAGTCGCGGATGGTGAAATTCGGCTGATCTTCCTTGATATGCTCCAGCGGCACATAGGTCGAGCCGTCTTTCTGGTTATGCACGACGGCATGGCGGTGGGAGAAGGTTCCACGACCGGTATCCTGCCCCGTCAGGCGAATCGGATGGCCTTGATCCAGCAAGGTGGCATACGCCAAAGTTTCGCCAAAGCCCCAGTTGATGGCCAGGTCGCCGGCAGCCATCTTACGACGATCCTCGTAGATCTTGGCCACTTGGCGCTGGACCTCGACGTCATCGGGCACCTCGCACATCTTGGCGGCCAGTTGCTGCATGCGCGTCATGTCGATCGAGGTATCGGCGTCGCCCGTCCACGTGTGCCCGAGATAAGGCGTCCAGTCGACGAATAGCTCGGTATTGGGCTCCTTGACCAGCGCATTGGCGACGTGGTTGCCTGCCACCAAGTCATCGCGATATTTCTCGACCATGGTGGCCGCGTCATCGTCGCTGATCATCCCCTCTTGCACCAAGCGCGCCACATAGAGTTCGCGCGAACTCTTGTGCGACTTGATTTTCTGGTACATCAGCGGCTGAGTCCCGGAGGGCTCGTCGGCCTCGTTGTGACCGCGCTTGCGGTAGCAGACGAGATCGATCACCACGTCCTTGTTGAACTGGTAACGATAATCGACGGCCACCTGAGTGGCATGCACTACCGCCTCGGGATCATCGCCGTTCACGTGGAAGATCGGCGCCTGGACCATCTTGGCGATATCGGTGCAATACTCAGTGGAGCGTGCATCATCGGGCCGCGAGGTCGTGAAGCCAACCTGGTTGTTGATGACGATGTGCACGGTACCGCCGGTCTTGTAACCGCGGGTTTGGGACATCTGGAATGTCTCCATGACCACGCCCTGCCCCGCAAAGGCGGCATCGCCGTGGACCACGACCGGCAACACCTTGGCGCCCTCGCTATCATCGCGACGATCCTGGCGCGCGCGCACCGAGCCTTCGACGACCGGCGACACGATCTCGAGGTGCGAAGGGTTGAACGCCAATGCCAGATGAACTTCGCCACCTTCGGTCATCACGTTGGAACTGAAGCCCTGGTGGTACTTCACGTCCCCGGAACCCTGCTGGATGACTTTCTTGCCATCGAACTCGTCGATCAATTCCGAAGGGCTCTTGCCCAGCAGATTGACCAGCAGGTTCAGGCGACCTCGGTGGGCCATACCGATGACGACTTCCTTGGTACCATAATTGCCGGTGCGCTGGATGATTTCGTCGACCATCGGGATGAACGTCTCGCCGCCTTCCAGGCCGAAGCGCTTGGTGCCTGGATACTTGGACGCGAGATAGTTTTCCAGCCCTTCGGCAGCCGTCAAACGCTCGAGGATGTGCTTGCGTACATCGACGCTGTAGTCCGGCTTGGAACGCACCGACTCGAAACGTTGCTGTAACCAACGCTTCTCATCGGTGTTGACGATATGCATGAACTCGCAGCCAATGCTGCGGCAGTACGTCTTCTCAAGGACATCGACGATTTCCTTGAGCGGCGCCTGATCCTTGCCCAAGAACAGCGAACCAGTCTGGAAGGACGTTTCCATGTCAGCGTCGGTCAACTGATGGAAGGAAAGATCCAGATCAGGAATCGGGGTCGGGCTGCGAAGCCCCAGCGGGTCGATATCGGCACGCTGATGGCCGCGGAAGCGGTATGCGTTGATCAGTTGGAGAACCTTGACCTGTTTCTTGTTCTCACTGCTATCAGCGACACCGGCGGCGGGTTTGCCACGACGGTTTTGCGCCAACTGGTAGAACTGATCGCGAATCGGACTGAGAGGAACGTCGTGAGAGGGGGCGCCTTCCGGACGAGGTAACTGATCGAAATAGTTACGCCATTCGTCGGGAACCTCAGAGGGCTCGACGAGGTATTGCTCGTAGAGCGCTTCCACGTAGTGGGCGTTGCCGCCGCTGACATGGGAAGTGCGCCACATCAACTCCATTATGCCTTCTTGCATCTCTTGGTCACCCTATGCACTGATGGGTGTTCTTGGCGCTGGCACGCCCGGACGTGCCGGCGTCACTTGGGACCTGCGGGAGCAGGCTGGCGTCACACGCGACGCTAGGGTCCACTTATCGTCAAAAGCCGGTGCGCAGGGCACCGGCTAACGGCGGTCGTTGGACCGGCCTCCTGCGACGGCATGTCGCAGGAAGAAGCTTGTTGCCAATGATAACAAGCCACGCGGCGCGATTTAAGTGGCATTAGACAGTAACATCTCACGAATCTTGCCAATCGCACGCGTCGGATTGAGCCCTTTAGGGCACACCGCCACGCAATTCATGATGCCACGGCACCGGAACAGGCTGAACGGATCTTCGAGCCGCGCCAGGCGCTCTCGCGTTGCGGTATCACGCGAATCGGCGAGGAAGCGATAGGCCTGCAGCAAGCCGGCCGGTCCCACGAACTTGTCTGGATTCCACCAGAAAGAGGGGCAGGCCGTGGAGCAGCAAGCGCACAGGATACACTCGTAAAGCCCATCGAGTTTTTCGCGTTCTTCCGGTGACTGCAGTCGCTCCATCGTCGGCTCGGTGGTGTCGTTCTGCAGATAGGGCTGGATGCTCTCGTACTGCTTGTAGAACACCCCCATATCGACCACCAGGTCGCGGATAACCGGCAAACCGGGCAGCGGGCGCAGCACCAGCTTGTTGTCCTTGACCACCTCGGACAACGGCGTGACGCACGCCAGGCCATTCTTGCCGTTCATGTTCATGCCATCGGAACCGCAAACCCCTTCGCGGCAGCTACGCCGGTACGCCATGGAACTATCCTGCTGCTTGATCATTTCAAGCGCATTGAGAACCATGATGTCGCGGCCCTGCGTGTCCAGCTCGAACTCCTGCATGTAGGGCACGGAATCGGTTTCCGGGTTGTAGCGATAAATGGATATCTGAAGCGTAGACATCTTGGACAACCCCTTAGTAGGTGCGGATTTTCGGCTCGAAGGTCTCGACGGTCTTCGGCGCAAAGTTCACGTCACGCTGCCCAAGCCGCTTCTCGACCGGGAAGTACATGGAGTGCTTGAGCCAATTGGCGTCGTCGCGATCCGGATAGTCGTAGCGCGAATGCGCGCCGCGGCTTTCCTTGCGATCCAAAGCGGAGATTGCCGTGGCTTCCGCCACCTCGAGCAGATTGTCGAGCTCCAACGCTTCGACACGCGCGGTATTGAAGGCATTGGATTTATCGGCCAGATGCGCATTACCGATACGCTCGCGGAGATCGGCCAGTTTCTTGACGCCCTCCTGCATGGTGTCTTCCTGACGAAAAACACCGAAATCGTTCTGCATGACTTCCTGCAGCTCGGCACGCAGTTCCGGAATTGCTTCGCCACCGCTCGATTCGTCCCAGCGGTTGAGGCGGGCCATGGCGCTGTCGATATCGGACTGAGCCGCCTCGAGGTAATCGACCCCCTCATTGAGCGCTTCTTCGATGAACATGCCGGCGGCACGCCCGAAGACCACCAGGTCGAGCAGCGAATTGCCACCCAGACGGTTGGCACCGTGTACGGACACACATGCCGCTTCGCCACAGGCGAACAGTCCGTTGACGATCTGATCGTTGCCATCGGCATCCTGCATGATCGCCTGGCCGTGGACGTTGGTCGGCACGCCGCCCATCATGTAATGACACGTCGGCACGACCGGAATCGGGTCTTTGGCGGGATCGACATGGGCGAAGGTCTTGGATAGCTCGACGATGCCCGGCAGACGCTTACCCAGAACCTCTTCACCCAGGTGATCGAGCTTGAGCATGACGTGATCACCGTTTTCGCCGCAACCACGCCCTTCAAGGATTTCCATGACCATGGCGCGAGCCACGACATCGCGGCCGGCCAGATCCTTGGCATTCGGCGCGTAACGCTCCATGAAGCGCTCGCCATCCTTGTTGATCAGATAGCCGCCCTCGCCACGACAGCCTTCGGTGACCAAGACCCCGGCCCCGTAAATGCCGGTGGGATGGAACTGCCACATCTCCATGTCCTGCATGGGGAAGCCAGCGCGCAGCGCCATGCCGATACCGTCACCGGTATTGATCAGCGCATTGGTCGTGGAAGAGTAGATGCGGCCCGAACCGCCTGTCGCCAATACCGTGGCCTTGGACTTGATATGCACGATTTCGCCGGTCTCGATGCACATGGCAATGCAGCCCACCACATCGCCATTGGCATTCTTGACCAGATCCACCGCGTACCATTCATTCAGGAACACGGTGTTATTCTTCAGATTGTTCTGATACAGCGTATGCAGCAGCGCATGGCCGGTACGGTCGGCGGCGGCGCATGTACGCGCGGCCTGGCCGCCCTTGCCGAAGTCCTTGGACTGACCACCGAAGGGACGCTGATAGATACGGCCGTTATCGAAACGCGAGAACGGCAACCCCATGTGTTCCAGCTCGAAAACCGCCTTGGGGCCTTCGGAACACAAGTACTCAGCAGCATCCTGGTCGGCGATATAGTCACCGCCCTTGACGGTGTCATACATATGCCAGCGCCAATCGTCATTGGGATCGGCGGAGGCGATGGCGCAGGTGATGCCGCCTTGGGCGGAGACGGTGTGCGAACGGGTCGGAAAGACCTTGGATAGCACCGCAGTCTTCTTGCCGGACTTGGCCAGCTCGAGCGCGGTACGCAGGCCGGAGCCACCGCCACCGATGATGATTGCGTCGAATGTCAGGCTACGCATATTGGACATGGATTAGGCTCCCCAAAGGACTTGAACGCCCCACACCAGAAAAACGAAGATGGCCAGCATGACGACCGCTTGAAATGCAAAGCGTGCACCCGTCTGCTTGAGATAGTCGGTGGACACCGTCCACAAACCGACCCATGCGTGCGCCGCGATGGAAATAAAGGCCAGCAGGGAGAAGATGCGCATCCAGGTCTGCGAGAAGAGACCGCTCCATGTGGCGTAATCGAGCCCCGGATGGAACAGTAGATACAGGACCATGAACACGGCATAGACCGCCAGAATGATGGCCGAGACTCGCTGGATCAGCCAATCGGACAGGCCACTACGACCGAGGTTCGTGATGTTGGTTACCATACCCAGACTCCTGCCAAAACCACCAAGATGGCACTGATCACGACCGTGATCTGCGCCTTGCGATACCCACCCTCGAGATCCACGCCAATACCTGCATCCATCAGCAGGTGCTTGATGCCGGCCACGAAGTGGAAGCCCAACGCCGAGAGCAATCCCCAGGCAACCAGTTTGGCGAGCACATTGTTGGCGAGGGCGTCACGCACTGCTTCGAATCCTTCGGGAGACGACAGTGACGCATCGAGGGCCCAGAAACCGAAGATCAACCCCACGAAGAGGATGACACCGGTAATACGGTGGGCAATGGAGGTCAGTGCGGGAAGTGGAAATTTTATCGTCGTCAGGTCTAAGTTTACGGGTCTTTTGCTATTCACGGCTCATCACACTCTCTTGGCCCGCCAGCGGCTAGGGCTGTACCCGGTGCGGGCGGTGGTTTGAGGGGGAGGCCTTGGTCGAGGGCTTACATGACCAAGCCATGCTCCTGCCAGTCGCGCGGGATAAGATTATAAGGACCGGGGGATGTCATGACAAATGAGATAGCCCTTGCAGCCATCCCCATGGACGCGTCAAATAGGGTGGCACTTCCGGGTAGGAACCTTGCTCGCCCTCCTTTCTATCGCCACGTCGGGACACGCCATGCGCGGCGGCGCCAAGCTCACAGGCGCCCTAGGCCCAATTGACAATCCACCGCGTGGTTCTATAGTAGGCGCATTATTTTCGCTGGCATGGCAAGCAAGACAAAGACTTAGGTAAAAGAGGAGGCCATAATGGCTGACAGGAAAGCGCAGTTGACGGTAGAAGGGTTGGACAAGACGATCGAGTTCCCTGTCTACTCCGGCACCGTCGGGCCTGATGTGATCGACGTCCGCGGCCTGACCAGCGAAGGTCTGTTCACATACGACCCGGGCTTCGTCGCCACCGCCTCCTGCGAGTCGGGCATCACCTACATCGATGGTGCTGCGGGCGTTCTTCTTCACCGCGGCTACCCCATCGGCCAATTGGCCGAGCACTCCAACTACGTCGAGCTTTGTTATCTGCTGTTGTTCGGAGAGCTCCCCAGCAAGGCGCAATACGACGACTTCGCGGCCACCGTGAGAAATCACACCATGGTCCACGAACAACTCGTCAACTTCTTCAAGGGCTTCCGTCGCGACGCCCACCCGATGGCGATCCTATGCGGCGTCGTCGGTGGTCTGGCCGCTTTCTACCACGACAATCTGGACATCACCAAAGAAGAAGAGCGCCGCGTCAGTGCGATTCGCCTGATCGCCAAGATGCCGACACTGGCCGCGATGTGCCACAAGTACAACATCGGACAGCCATTCAATTATCCGCGCAACGATTTGGATTACGCGGAGAATTTCCTCTACATGATGTTCGGCAACCCATGTGAAAGTTACGAGGTCAACCCGGTCTTCGCCAAGGCCATGGACCGTATCTTCATGTTGCACGCCGACCATGAGCAGAACGCATCCACTTCTACGGTGCGTCTAGCGGGCTCGACGGGCGCCAATCCCTTTGCTTGCATCAGTGCTGGCATCGCCGCGCTATGGGGCCCGGCCCACGGTGGCGCCAACGAAGCCGTGCTCAACATGCTCGATGAAATCGGTGATGAGTCCGAGGAGAACATCCAACGCTTCATCGATCGCGCCAAGGACAAGGATGATCCATTCAAGCTGATGGGCTTTGGCCACCGCGTCTATCGCAACTTCGACCCGCGCGCCAAAGTCATGAAAGAAACCTGCGACGAGGTCCTGGGCGAACTCGGCATGGCCGACGACCCACAGCTCAAGATCGCCAAGCGGCTGGAGCAGATCGCATTGGAAGACGACTACTTCATCGAGCGCAAGCTCTATCCGAACGTCGACTTCTACTCCGGCATCATCCTCAAGGCGATCGGGATTCCGACCAACATGTTTACCGTCATCTTCGCCATGGCCCGCACGATTGGCTGGACGTCTCACTGGAATGAGATGATCAGCGGTAGCTATCGCATCAGCCGCCCGCGTCAGCTCTATATCGGCCATGCCCAGCGAGACTACCCAACCAAGTAACTTGCTAGCCCAAACCCGGCCGAGATACGCCCGGCCAAGTTACTGTGTACAAGTGTCACGGACCGCCTTCAGGGCGGTCCGTGACGTTTGAATCCCGTCTCATAGCGCCCCTGCACTCTTCATCCCCACCGCCTTACGCTTCTATCCTGGAGCCGCTGAGCGTTTTCCACACTTTCTGTGGATAAACCTGTTCAAAACCTTTAGGTAGTTCGCCAGAAACACCATGACAAGGCGGTTACGCTCAAATCGATTAATTTTTGATCTAACATAAGTGGTTGAAAAACAGCATGTTTTTCAATAACGCGCAACATGGCGGGCCTTGGCTGGCGTTATACACAACACGCAGGCAAAGACGGCACGGCAGTGGACAAGGTCCCGGAGGTGTCAAGGGGAAAAACGTATAAAAACGTCTAGTCACGAACGACAAGCAGAGACAAAAAAAGACGCTTTCGCGTCTCTGATATCGCCACAACTGTAGGCAAGAAAAGGTGGCGTCCCATAGGGGGTTTGAACCCCTGTTACCGCCGTGAAAGGGCGGTGTCCTGGACCACTAGACGAATGGGACGCATTGTCTTGATGCTTGGTGGAGCCTAGCGGGTTCGAACCGCTGACCTCAACACTGCCAGTGTTGCGCTCTCCCAACTGAGCTAAGGCCCCGTGCCTCAAGACGGTGCGTAGAATACTGATTCTCTCTGGCTTCGTCAATATTTTTCGAGAAGGAAGAAGGAAGAAGGAAGAAGGAAGAAGGAAGACAGTATCTGGGATTTTCTTCCCCCTTCAAGCTGCGTAGCAGCGTCCTTCCCTCTTCCAGGCGCGCAGCACCGATCTATGAGCTTACAGCTCCCGATATTCTTTCTCGAAGCGCTTGGCCTGCTTCTTGGAAACGCCCCCCAGCACTTGGGTGGCATGACGCAGGCGCGCCCGTGTCATATCCGAGCCGAGAATTGCCATGGCGTCCAGCACCGAGGTGGAGGTCGCACTCCCGGTAACGGCGATGAAGACCGGCGCCAGGAACGCTTTCATCTTCATATTGAACGCCTCGGCCAAGAATTTGACCTCGTCAAGCAAGGCTTCTTTGTGCCAACTGGAAACGCCTTCCAGTCGCCAGGTCAAAAACTGTAGCAACTTGAGCAAGTCCTCGTTGTCGAGCTTAATGCCCTCGAAACTGGACGCCTCGAGCGGCGGTATCCCCGAAAAGAAATGCCCGGCCAGCGGCATGACATCGGAGAGCGTCGAGATTCGCGGACGTACCTGCGGCAAGATCTGGTTAACGTATTCCTCGTTGAAGGCCCACTCTCTCAGGGCTTCCAGCAAGGCGGCATCGTCTAGATCCTCGCGAATATAGACGCCGTTGAGCCAAGTGAGCTTCTCCAGATCGAACACCGGGCCGCCCAGCGACACGCGTTGAATATCGAAGTTCTCCATCATTTCCTCGAGGGTGAACTTCTCGCGGTCATCGGGCATCGACCAACCCATGCGACCCAGATAGTTGGTCACCGCCTGCGGCAAAAAGCCCATGTGCCGATAATAATTGATCGAGGTCGGGTTCTTGCGCTTGGATAGCTTCGACTTATCCGGATTGCGCAGCAATGGCATATGGCACAGCGTCGGCATCGGCCAATCGAAGTACTCATACAGCAGCTTGTGCTTGGGCGCCGAGTTGATCCACTCCTCACCGCGCATGACATGCGTGATGCCCATCAGATGGTCGTCGACGACATTGGCCAGGTGATAGGTCGGCATACCGTCGGATTTGAGCAGGATCTGGGCATCGACCTGCGCCCAGTCGACTTCGATTTCACCACGCAGCATGTCGCTGACGATGCAACTGCCCTCGCCCGGCACTTTCATGCGCACCACGTAAGGCCATTGCTCACGCTCGCGACGCGCTACTTCCTCGTCGGCAAGCGCCAGATCGGCGGGCTTGAGCGCCAGGTGCAGCCCCGCCGCCTTGCGCGTCTCACGCAGTTCATCGAGCTCTTCGCTGGTCCGATAGCACTTGAACGCATGCCCGGCGTCGAGCAATTGCTGCGCATATTGCGCATAGATATCGCCACGCTCGCTCTGCCGATACGGGCCATGAGGGCCACCGATATCTGGGCCCTCATCCCACTCGAGCCCCAACCAGCGCAAGGAGTCGAGGATCATCTGCTCCGACTCGGCCGTCGAACGCACTCGATCCGTATCCTCGATGCGGAGGATGAACTGCCCGCCATGCTGACGCGCGAAGCATAGGTTGAACAGCGCTATATAGGCCGTGCCGACATGAGGATCGCCGGTCGGCGACGGCGCGATACGTGTACGTACGGTCATGAAGTTCCCGATCTTTGGTGACTGACGATGGCATCATTATACGCATGCACCTATCCGGCATCAGCACCGCCGAGATAAACGCATCGGATAAGCCCTATGGCACTCGTCCAGCACGTTTTCACAGGGCCAGGTGCTCGCGAAACCACTCCGTGATGAAATCCAGGTAAGCTCGGGTCTTGTCGGGCAGATATTTGCGCGAGCGAAACAACACCAACATGCTGCCGTGCTCGTTCCAATAAGGCTGCAAGAGTGGCGTCAGTTGCCCCTCCTCCACCGCCGCGCGCGCCGCGAATGTCGGCAGGTAGGCCAAGCCAAATCCCGCCTTGGCCGCTTCGACCACGCCCAGCAGATTATTGATCACCAGACGAGAGTTAGGCTCGATATCCAGCGGTTGTCCATTGAGAGAAAAGCGCCAGTGAGCACCGAGGTCGTAATTGCCGTAGAACACCGTATCGAATTCAGCGATGTCCTTGGGGTGCAGCGGCCGCCCGACACGAGCCAGATAATCCGGCGCGGCGTACAGGCCATACACCACTTTGCACAGCGGACGCGACACCAGGCTCGAAGGCGGCATCGGACCCATGCGAATGGCCAGATCCACCGACTCGTCGATGGGCTCGAAGCGCTGATCCTCGAGTAAGATTTCCACCGACATCTCAGGATAGCGACGCATGAAGGCCGTGGTCGGTGCCGCCAAGTACATGAAGCCGAAACTCACCTGGGCACTGACCTTCAGTTGCCCTCGGGGTTGCGACGTCACCGACTGCACCTGCGCCTCCGCCGTCTGCAACTCTTCGATGACCCGCAACCCATGCTCGTAATAGATCTGTCCGGCTTCCGTAAGGCGCAGCGAACGCGTCGAACGGTTCAATAGGCTCACGCTCAACTCATCTTCGAGTGCAGCCACACGCTTGGAAGCCAACGACTTGGAAATACTCAGACGCCGCGCCGCTGAGGTAAAACTGCCCGCTCGCACGACCTCGACGAAGACACGCAATGCATCCAGTGTCGTCATGTTGAAGATACTCCGACATACTAGTTTCCAAATCAGAAACACTAGTTTTCGATTGTACCCTCTTATTACGCAAAGGCCGACTGCCTATACTGAGCGCGCTCGGGCAAGCGATGTATCGCTCCCGACATGCGTGGCCTTTTCTAGCGAAGTTGCCACGCGCACGCTAGCGGCGCTCGATGGTTTCGGCTTTCCTGCGCCGTGTGGCGTCTTCAGTGAAACGAGCTTTTCTTTGCGCCACTAGGCTGTTCTTCGGGACGGCCGGCGCTCTTTTCCTCCTCATGACCTCCTTCCCGCAGTGCCGTCCGAATACGGTATACGCACTACGTGCTGTTCATATCCCCCAACCCGAAACATACTTTGCCATTGGCTGGATATGCTAACGCGTTCACCTCATGGCGAGATGTCTACATGGACGCACTGGGACCCCGGATCAAGCAGCTAAGGATAGACGCCGGCTTGAGCAAGGCTGCCTTAGCCAGACGTGTCGGCGTATCGGATGTCACGATTTCCTATTGGGAATCCGGCACGATCAAGCAAGTCGGACACGAGCGACTCATCGCGCTGGCTGATGCACTGCATTGCCCGATCGAGCGACTACTCGAAGATGGCACTGCCGCCACAGCAAACACGGCCTCGCAACGTATCACCGAGGACGTGTCTGGCAAGGCATGCCTCTTGGCACTACACACCATGCCCCCGGTGCCGTGGGAAGCTCACACGCTCGCCGCCCCTCTTCCCGCCTCCGGCACCGTCATCGACGCTCTCGTTCGAGGGTGTTACCTCGTGACACCGGGCTCAGGCGAGACATTCGCCTATCTCGAGGCGGGCGATATCGCCGCCATTCTTCCCACCTCCCACTTCCGACAGGAAGGGCTTTACCTGCTCGAATGGCGGCACGCACTCACGATCCAACGCCTCAGCCTGCCTGAACCGGAGACGTTGCACATCGCCGACCATGCACATCACACTAGCGTCGATCCCAATAAGCCTCTCCCCTTTCGCATCATGGGGCGCCTTCAGGCTCGCTGGCAACAACGTGACGTCAGCGATTGACGCTATCCGACAGGCTTTTCTGATCGGCTCAGGGATTCAATGGATGACGTCTTGGTCCATACTAAGTGCATATCCTCAGCGACGGGGGCATCATGAGGAAAGCCATTCTGCTGGTGACACTGTTTGCCTTGGCATGGCCGGTGCTGGCCGATGAGGGTCAGCGCGACTCGCTCAACGACAGTCGACAGCGCAATCAACTGCAACGTGACGTCAGTAGCGACCGCGCCACCACAATCGAGCGTCGCCAATCGCTGAACCGTAGCGAACACCGCGATGAACGTTTCGACGAGCGCCAGCGTCGAGAGCGCCAACTCAAGCGCTCTCAGCGGCGCTTGGAAGACTCGCAACGCGAGCTCAGAAATCAGCGCAACCAGTCACCCTGACACAAAAAAACCCGACCAATACCGGCCGGGTTTTTATGCAAACCTGCATGTCCTTGCAGTTATCACGAACGTCCTGTCCGTGCCTCCATGCTTACCTAGGCGTCCTTTATACCTAGCTTCCTTGCTTTCCGCCCTTCCTTGGCGAACATCATCACCGTGGCAGAAGGTTCCCAGCAGTAAAATAATCTGCATTAAACAACCTCCATTTAACGTTCCAGAAGTACAGCAAGCCGCAAAGACGTCATTGCCACTCATACAGGCTAACTCGACTCCGCTCCGGAGTGATATTGCCGAGCTAGCCGTATGACGTACAATACGCGGCCACTGCATCCGCTATCGTTCTTAGCCAATCCCTTCACCGGAGGCCATCAATGATTGAAAAATCAGCGAAAGACTCGCTAGCGCGGGCCCGCCGGTTCTCCGTCGCCCCGATGATGGATTGGACGACCCGCGACTACCGCGCGTTCGCCCGCACGCTGACGCGTGAAGCGCTGCTGTACACCGAGATGGTCACGACCGGGGCGATCCTGCATGGCTCGCCGCGCGAGCGCTTTTTGGGGTATAGCGACGTGGAGCATCCGGTGGCGCTACAACTTGGCGGCAGCGATCCTGCGGCATTGGCGGAATGCGCCGCCATCGCCGAGGCCTGGGGCTACGATGAGGTCAACCTGAACGTGGGGTGCCCTAGCGATCGGGTACAGAACAACCTGATCGGCGCCTGCCTGATGGAGCATCCGGACAAGGTCGCGGCAGCGGTCGGCGCCATGCAGGCGGCGGCCTCGATTCCGGTTACGGTCAAGTGTCGTATCGGCATCGACGACCAGGACGAGGACGCCGACCTGGCGTACTTCATCGAACGCGTCGCCGATGCCGGCTGCGAGGTCTTCATCGTGCATGCCCGCAAGGCTTGGCTAGAGGGACTCTCGCCCAAGGAAAACCGCGACGTGCCGCCGCTCAATTACCCACGCGTGCATCGTCTCAAGGCGCAGCACCCCGATCTTCATATCGGTATCAACGGCGGTATCAAGACGCTGGACGAGTGCCGGGCACAGCTCGATCTCGTCGATAGCGTGATGATCGGGCGAGAGGCGTATCAGAATCCCTGGTTACTGGCCGATGTGGATGCCGCCATTTACGGCGGCGTTTCGCCAGTGCGTAGCCGCCATGCCGCCGCACGCGCTTTCCGTCCCTACATCGCCGAACGCCTGACGGCGGGCGCCAAGCTGAATCACGTCACTCGTCACCTGCTCGGCCTGTTCCAGGGCTGCCCCGGCGGACGCCAGTTTCGCCGACACCTATCGGAAAACGCCCACCGCGCCGGCGCCGGGCTCGAGGTTTTCGACGAAGCACTGGCAAAGGTACGCGAGCTCGACACCGCCAGCGCCGTTGCCTGAGCCAACACTATAGCTCCTGGCGCGTTTCGAAATCGGAGTGGAAGGTTTCAACGGCGTTTTCGGCCTCTTCGATTTCATCGAAGCGCGCCACATGAAATAGCGCCTCGCCTTCATTGGCGAGCGGCAGATTGCTCATGCCGATCACGATACCATCGGCGTTGGCGAGCACTTCCTGCTCGGCATTACCGAACGGATCGGCAACGCGTCCCAGGACATCGCCCCGTGCGACGCGCGCGCCCAACCGCGCCCGGGGGCGTAGAATGCCGTCGATAGGCGAGCGAGCCCAACTCGAGCCATTGGCAACCTCCGCAACGGCAGGCGCATGCCGGCGCCGATCGGTGGGTAGCATGCCCAGCAAGCGCATCACGCGCTGCACACCTCTTACCCCCGGCGCGATCGCCCACTCGTCGAAGCGCAGTGCCTCGCCAGCCTCATAGGTGAGTACCGGCACGTCACGCGACTGCGCATATTCCCGTAGGCTCCCCTCGCGCAATTCGGCGTTGAGAATCACCGGCACCCCAAACGCCTCGGCCATGGCCTGTGTCGCGGGCCGATCCTTCATCTGCGCCCGCACCTGGGGGAGGTTGGTACGATGAATCGCACCGGTATGCAGGTCGACGATATGCGTTGCAAGGTCGACGATCTGCTCGCGAAACAACGACGCGACACGCGAGCCCAGAGAGCCGACCTCGCTGCCTGGAAAGCAGCGATTCAAGTCACGCCGATCAGGCAAGTAACGCGTCTGCTGCACGAAGCCGAAGACATTGACGATTGGCACCGCAATCAGCGTGCCTCGTAAGCGCGATAGCGACGCCAGCCTCAGCATGCGACGTACGATCTCGACGCCATTGATCTCATCACCGTGAATAGCCCCACACACCAATAGCACCGGCCCTGGCTGACGGCCATGAACGACCTCAACGGGAATATGCAGCGGTGCATGGGTGTAAAGCTTGGCCACCGGTACGTCGATCTGTGCCCGGCTGCCAGGCGGAATACGCGTACCGGCGAGTTCGAAGGGAGCGCGAGCCATGAGTGTTCCTATACCGAAGATGGCAAATTCTTTATACCCGCCATGGCGCCTCATGACACCCTATTCATGCAAGCGGTTATTGATTTAGCCGTCAATGAAGGGCGCGACGCATGTCAGCGACGTAGGCTTTCGACCACTGCCATGAGGAGAAAAATGAAGCATGCTTACCTCCTGAGAACCTCACGGAGCCTCTTTGGGCGGCGTGCTCTTAAAATATACCCAAGGGGGTATATCACAGAGTTGCCCCGCCTTCGTAACGTTATCCCAACGCTAAGACTCAAATGACCAACTTTTAACGAAGGCTGGCCAAGATAAAACGATGGTTCGGGAGCAAACCGTGCTGGCAACGTCTCATCCCCATTCTTATTACGCGGCGTCCGCGAACGACAAGCGCGTGCGTCCGACCCTGCAGGGTCACGTGAAGGCAGACATCTGCATCATCGGCGCCGGCTTTACCGGCATGTCTACCGCCCTTCACATGGCCGAAAATGGCTACAAGGTGGTTGTCCTGGAAGGCAGCCGCATAGGATTCGGTGCTTCCGGCCGCAATGGCGGACAGATCGTCAACAGCTACAGCCGCGATATCGACTTCATCGAGCACCATTATGGCCAGAAGGTCGGTGCAGAGATGGGGAAGATGGCTTTCGAGGGCGGTCGCATCCTACGTCGTATCGTCAAAGACTACGACATCCAGTGTGACTTGAAGGAGGGCGGTATTTTCGCCGCGTGCAACCGCAAGCAGTTCGAGGAGCTGGTCGAGAAAAAGAAGCTCTGGGAAGCCCACGGCCACGAACAATTGGAACTGCTCGACGAGAATGCCATCCCGCAATACGTGGGTACCGAGCGCTACGTTGGCGGCCTAATCGATCACAGCGGGGGGCATTTCCATCCCTTGAATCTGGTACTCGGCGAAGCCGACGCCGTGGAGTCTCAGGGAGGAACCATCTACGAGAACTCCGCAGCACTGCGGATTCATGAAGGCGACAAACCGATCGTCCATACCGAGGAAGGCGACGTTGAAGCAGACTACGTGCTAGTCGCCGGTAATGCCTATCTAAATGGCCTGCTGCCAAAGCTGGAATCCAAGGCCATCCCCTGCGGCACACAGGTCATCGCCACCGAACCACTACCGGAAAGCGTACAGCAGCGTTTACTACCGAAAGACAATTGCGTCGAGGACTGCAACTACCTCCTTGACTATTTCCGCCTGTCTGGCGATGGCCGGCTGATCTACGGCGGCGGCGTTACCTATGGTGCCCGCGAGCCGGCGCAAGTCGAGGCTCTGATCATGCCGAAAATGCTCAAAACGTTCCCTGAGTTGAAAGACACTAAGGTAGATTTTGCCTGGACCGGCAACTTCCTGCTAACACTAAGCCGCTTGCCCCAATTCGGCCGCATCGGAAACAACATCTACTACGCACAAGGGTATAGCGGCCACGGCCTCACCTGCACCCACTTGGCGGGCAAAGTGATCAGTGACGCCATTCAGGGTCAGTCAGAACGCTTCGATATTTTCGCCGGCCTGCCCCAGCACTCGTTCCCAGGCGGACGGGCCATGCAGATTCCGCTGACCGCCATGGGGGCCTGGTACTACAACTTGCGCGACAAGCTCGGGATTTGATTTTTTATAATCAACCACTACCGCCATGAACATCAAAAACCGGGCAGACATCTAAGCGATGAACTGGGCTATAAGCTGAATACGTGAAAGGCAACCGACGCTAGCCTCTCCGCGGGACTTTCCCTTCGTGACGTGAGACTTTCGTCGTATTCTCATAAATTATTCAACAACAATAACAGGATGGAATCTATGTGCAGTGCCGTCTCCGACACACCCGCTTCGTGGTACCGAGCCTCCATCGCCGTGGAATTAGCGCCCAGCCAGCCGCTGGAAGGCGACACAAGGAGCGACGTATGCGTGATCGGCGGCGGGGTGACCGGCTGCTCCACGGCCCTGCACTTGGCCGAGCGTGGCTACTCGGTGACATTGCTAGAAGCCGGCGATATCGGCCATGGAGCCTCCGGACGCAGCGGCGGACAGATTCTACCGGGGCTGGGCACCGACATCACCACCGTCCAGCAAGCTCTGGGGCTGACTCGCGCCCGCGAGATATGGGAGATGAGCCGTGAGGCGGTGCGTCTCACGGCCGAGTTGATCGAGCGTCATGCCATTCCTTGCGACCTGGCCTGGGGCTACCTTCACGCAGCGGTCAAGCCGCGGCATATCAAGGAGCTCACAACCTTCCGCGAGCAGATGGCCCGTGACTACGGTTATGCAGCTCTCGAGTGGCTGGAGGGCGATGCCCTACGCGAGCATGTAGTCACCGATGCCTACCCCGCGGCCCTCTACGACCGGGAAGGCGGCCACCTTCATCCCCTCAACTACACGCTGGGCCTGGCCCGGGCGGCACAGCGCGCCGGGGTACGCGTGCACTCACATAGTGCCGCACGCACGATCCGCCGAGGTCAGCCGGCCACGGTCACCACCGAGAACGGCAGCGTAACCGCCGATTTCGTCGTGCTGGCCACTAATGCCTATCACGGTGACCTGGTCCCGGAACTCTCCGGTCGCATCATGCGGGCCGCCAACTACATGATCGCCACCGCACCGCTGAGCGAGGCACAAGCGGCCAAGGTGTTACCGAAAAACGATGCCCTCGCCGATGCCAACTTCGTGCTCGACTATTACCGGCTCAGCGCCGACCGTCGCCTGATTTATGGTGGAGAAGTCAGTTACGACGGCCGTGAGCCCCCGCGCCTTCAGGCGCGCATGGATGCCAAGATTGCCCGGCTTTTCCCGGTACTCGAGGGGGTGCCCATCGAGTACCGCTGGGGCGGCGATGTCGCGATCACCTTCAATCGGGCCCCCGATTTCGGCCGCCTAGGCGATAATCTCTACTATGCCCAAGGCTACTCTGGTCATGGCATGGCCATGGCCGGGCTGGCCGGCAAGCTGATGGCCGAGGCCATCGCCGGCCAGAGCGAACGTTTCGATGTCTTTTCCGCCATGCCACATCGACACTTCCCAGGCGGACATGCTTTGCGCAAGCCGTTGCTGGTGCTGGCGACCAATTTCTACAAACTGCGCGACCGACTCTGAATAAAGCCAACGACAAGCGAAGAGGGTACCTCCATGAGCGAGACCATGACGGCGGAGACTGCCGACCATCCGGGCGCTCGCCCGGCCGCCAATGAACGCGGCCGGGCGAACCATAAAGCGTCTTCGATCGAGATGCAGGGCCTGCACAAGCGCTTCGGTCGCGATACCGTGGCTTTGGATGGCGTCGATCTGGACATCCGGGCCGGTGAGTTCTTCACCCTGCTGGGTCCTTCCGGCTGCGGCAAGACGACCCTGCTGCGCATCCTCGCCGGCCTCGAGGAGCCGGATGCCGGGTCGCTGGTGGTAGGTGGCAAGAACATCACTGAAACGCCTCCCCATCAACGCAGCGTCAATACCGTTTTCCAGTCCTATGCGCTTTTCCCTCACCTTTCGGTCCGCGAGAACCTGGCTTTTGGCTTGAAGATGCGCGGCATGCCGGCGGCCGAACGCCACACCAAGGTCGATGAGATCGCCGACTTCATCAAGCTCGGTGACTTGGTCGACCGCCACGTCGACCAGCTCTCCGGCGGGCAGCGCCAGCGCATCGCGCTGGCTCGGGCACTGATCTGCGAACCTGACGTCCTGCTGCTCGACGAGCCACTCTCGGCCTTGGATGCCGGCCTGCGCAGCCAGTTGCAGGTAGAACTGCTACGAGTGCAGAAGCGGCTCGGCATGACCTTCGTTTTCGTGACCCACGACCAGCAAGAGGCCATGGTCATGTCCGACCGTATCGCCGTCCTCAATGGCGGCACCATTCAGCAGGTCGGGGCCCCGCGGGAGGTCTACGAGCGCCCGGTGAATGCCTTCGTGGCCCGCTTCATGGGCCACGATAATCTCTATACGATCAGCGCCCGCAAGAGTGACCGTTTGATCACAGCGCTGGGGGAACTGACCGCCGAGGATGCCGGCAACGGCGAGCTGCTGCTGATCCGCCCCGAGACGCTGGATCTATTGCCTGGCGCGGTCGAGGGACCCAACCACCTAACGGCCACCGTAGCCGAGCGACTCTATCGTGGCAGTCATGCCGAGTTCCGCCTGGCCATCGGCAACACCACCCTGCAGGCCACGGTCAACAACCGCGGCCGTCACCTGCCCGAGGTCGGCGAAACGGTGACGGTGGCGGTGGCGCCGGAAGACCTGGTCACCCTGCATGAGTGAGGAGGCGAACATGTCCTATTCTGGCGCAGTACCCACTGCCCGCAGCCGGGCCATGGTCCGCGAGACCCGCCATCTGCTGTTCACGGTGGCTCCAGGGGCGTTCTGGATCTTCATCTTCCTGGTGTTGCCCAGTGCATATCTGATGGGTGTAGCCTTCATGACCAACGGGCCCTATGGCCTGCCGCAGATGCCGCTGTCGCTGGACGCCTTCGAGCGCCTGGCCGGCGTGGGCTTTCTAGGCTGGAGCCCGGGCAATCTCTATACGTTGCTGCGCTCGCTGTGGCAGACCCTGGTATCGACGGTGCTGGTCGTGATCGTCGCCTATCCGGTGGCCTACTACATCACGACCTGTCGTGAGAAGTGGCGCCCGATCCTGTTGCTGCTGGTCGTCGTGCCATCATGGACCAATCAGGTGATTCGCGCTTTCGGCTGGATGAACCTGCTGGCACCGGGCACCCCCTTGTCTAGCCTGGCCGAGAGCCTCGGACTGGTGGCGCCCAACATGGGACTCTATCCCTCCAACCTCGCGGTCACCCTAGGGCTGGTCTACAACTTCCTGCCCTTCATGGTGCTCCCGCTGTACGCCGCCTTCGAGAAGCTCGATACGGCGCAGGTACAGGCCGCACAAGATCTCTATGCCAGCCCGGTACGAGCCTTCTGGCACGCTGTCTTTCCGCAGACGCTCCCAGGACTGCTGGCAGGCACGGTACTGGTCGCGATTCCCGCCTTCGGCATGTACGTGATTCCCGAACTACTCGGCGGCGGTAAGGGCATGATGCTCGGCAATCTGGTCGCCAATCAGTTCGCCGGCAGTTCCAATTGGCCACTGGGAGCCGCTGGGGCGATTTTGATGTTGATCGCGACATTCATCGGCCTGTTCGCCATGCGACGTATCGGCAAGCGCCTGGGCGGCGGTGAGGAGGTAGTGATATGAGAAAGCGAACGCTTGCGCGCGGTCTCGCGGGTATCTGGTGGGTGACGCTGTTCTTCCTCTACGCCCCCCTGTTCGTGATCGTGCTGTTTTCCTTCAATTCAGCCAACAGCACAGCCGTTTTCGAAAACTTCTCGCTGGCTTGGTATCGCAGGCTGTTCGGCAACGAGCAGATTATCAATGCTTTCGGCAACAGCCTGGTACTGGCGGTGAGTTCTTCGATCATAGCGCTGGTGATTGGATGTCTGATTGGCTACGGCATGTATCGTCATCGCCATCGCAAGCTGGGGTGGCTGATCGTCTTGATCTATCTGCCTATCGTGCTGCCGGATATCGTCTTCGGCATCTCCGAGATGACCTTCTTCGTGCAGATCCATGACTGGACCGGCCTGCTGCAACCAGGGCTCGGCACCATGATCATCGCGCATGTGACGTTCCAGATTCCTTTCGTGGCACTGATCGTCTACTCGCGCTTCGTGGGCCTGGACCCGACACTGTTCGAGGCTGCCAAGGACCTCTACGCGTCGCCGATCAAACGCGTGGTGCACTTCATGGTGCCAACCATCAAACCAGCGTTGATCTCCGCCTTCTTCTTGTCGTTTACGCTATCGATCGACGACTTCGTGATCAGTTTCTTCACGGCAGGACCGGAGAGCGCCACATTGCCGATCTATATCTGGAGCGCCATCAAGAAAGGAGTGACGCCCGAGATCAATGCGATTGCCACCCTGATGATCGGTGCGGTGGCCATGGCCGCCATATTCAGCATGCTTTTCAACCGCCAGGGGCGCCGCTAGGCGCTTCCTGTCAAAACGATGTAGCACCAACAAAACGTAGCACCGAAGGAGAGCGAAACGATGAAAACAATGACCACAAGAATCGCCGCTACACTCGGAGGCCTGCTGCTGGCCAGCGGCGTCCAGGCTCAGGAAGACAACAAGCTATATCTGTTCAACTGGACCCAGTACATGGACCCGGCGATCATCACGGCCTTCGAGGAGAAATACGACGCCGAGGTGGTGCAGAACTACTACAACTCGCTACCCGAGATGTTCGCCAAACTCAATGCCGGCGGGGTGTCGCAGTACGACATCATCGTACCATCCAACTACTACGTGCCACGGCTGATCGAGACTGGCATGGTGCAGAAGCTCGACAAGTCCAAGATTCCCAACTTGGACAATGTCATGGAGCAGTTCAAGAATCCTAGTTATGACCCGCAGAGTACCTATTCGGCACCCTACCAATGGGGGGTGACCGGCTTGGTGTATAACGCCGAGACGTTCCCCGACGCGCCCAAGAGTTGGTCGCTGATGTTCGATCCCGAGTCCAACTCGAGCTATCCCTTCGCGCTGATGGGCGATGGACAGGTCACCATGGGCGGCGCCTGTGCGTACCTGAATCACGGCTATGACTGTACCGATACCGAGGCCTGGAAGGAGGCTGCAAGACTGCTGATCGACACCAAGAATCGCAGCAACTTCAGTGGCTTCGTCGACGGCACGCCGAGTCTGCAACAACTGGCGCGCGGCGTGACGCACGTCGCCTTGAGCTACAACGGCGACTACCTCTTCTACCGCCAGGAAAACCCGGATTCTTTCGAGAACATCAAGTTCATGATTCCCGACGAAGGCACCGAGATGTGGGTCGACACCATGCTGATCCCCTCCAAGGCGCCCCATCCCGATCTGGCCCACAAGTTCATCAACTTCATCCTCGATGCCAAGATCGGCGCTCAGCTATCCAACTACAACTACTACGCCAGCCCCAATGCGGCGGCTCAGCCCTACCTCGACGACATACTGACCCAGCCCCCGATCCAGCCGTCCGAGGAAGATATGCAACGGCTGCACTTCACACCCAGTCTCGAGGGCGAACAACTGCAGGTCTTCCAGCAGTTTTGGTCAGAGGTCCAGTCACGCTGAAACGACAGGCCCCGGCCACTCGGCCGGGGACCCATCTGCAGAGCAAGGAAATCCAATGAGTAACCGTCAGGAACACCCCCACTTCAACGACTGGTTTCAGACTCGCGGCATCACCGAGGTCGAATGTCTGGTCACCGACCTCACCGGCATCCTGAAGGGCAAGATCATGCCTGCCGGCAAGTACCTGGGCGGTGGTCGCCCACGACTGCCGGACTCGATCTTCATCCAGACCGTCACCGGAGGCTATCCCGACGACGATGATATCCACTTCTGGAATCCCGCCGAGCGGGATATGGAGCTGGTGCCCGACCCCAACGCTATCTTCCTGGTGCCCTGGGCCGATGATGCCACCGCTCAGATCATCCACGATTGCCACTACCTGACCGGCGAGCCGGTGGAACTTTCCCCCCGTCACGTGCTCAAGCGGGTGCTATCCTTCTACGAGGCGCGCGGCTGGAAGCCGATCGTCGCGCCCGAGGTCGAGTTCTTTCTGGTCAAGACCAACACCGACTCCGACTATCCTCTGGAGCCACCGATCGGCCGTAACGGCCGTCAGGAAAGCAGCCGGCAGTCGTTCTCCATCGATGCGGTCAACGAGTTCGATCCGCTTTTCGAGGAAATGTACGACTACTGCGATGCCATGAACCTCGACCTGGATACCCTGATTCACGAAGAAGGTGCCGGGCAGATGGAGGTCAACTTCCAACACGGCGATCCCCTGCGGCTGGCCGATCAGGTGGTGATGTTCAAGCGCGCCTTGCGCGAAACGGCGCTCCGTCACGGCATGTACGCCACCTTCATGGCCAAGCCGATGGCCAATGAGCCCGGCAGTTCGATGCATCTCCATCAGAGCCTGTTGGACGCCGAATCCGGTGATAACCTGTTCGCTGGCGAAAACGGCAAGTCCAGCCGGTTGTTCCAGCAGTTCATCGGCGGGCTACAGCAATACCTACCCTCGGCCATGCCGCTGTTAGCGCCCAACGTCAACTCCTACCGTCGGCTGATGCGCACCGAGACCAGCGGCTCGGCGCCGACCAACGTCGAGTGGGGTACCGACAACCGCACGGTGGGCCTGCGGGTGCCGGTCTCGACGCCCGAGGCAACGCGGGTCGAGAACCGCCTGGCGGGGGCCGATGCCAATCCTTATCTGGTCATGGCAGCCTCGCTGGCCTGCGGCTATCTCGGCATGCTCGGCCAGCTCGAGCCACGTCCACCGATGATTGGGTCGGCTTGGTCCGGCGGCCACACACTGCCTGACGATATCCGTCCGGCGCTGGATATGCTGAGCGCTTGTCAGCCACTGGCCGAGGTTCTCGGCGAGCGTTTCACTAACAGCTACCTGGCAGTCAAGCGCGCCGAACACCGCGAATACTTCCAGGTGATCAGCTCCTGGGAGCGCGAACACCTTCTGCTCAGAGTCTAGGCTGATTTTTCGTGACACCGACCGATCACCTCGCCAATTCAGCCAGCCTGGCCTGGCACCATCATCTGGCCCGCCTGTTCCAAGGCGTCGCCAGCAGCGGCTTTCCACTCCTGCTGGAGCAGACGCTGCGCGAGCTGGTCGGTTTCGACACCATCCTGATCAACACCTATAAAGGACAACGACGGCCGCTGCTGATTCACGACAATTACCCCGCAACCCAGCGCCAACAAGGCATCGAACGCTATTTGAACCAGGCCTTTCTGCTGGACCCTTTCTTCAAGGCCGTCTATGACGGGCTAGAAAGTGGCGCACACCGGCTGCGTGAGCTAGCTCCGGACCGTTTCGAGAACAGCGACTACTATCATCATTACTATCGCGCCCTGGGGCTCACCGACGAGATCGGCTTGTTCGCCAGGGTCGACACTGACGTCGTCATGGTGGTGTCACTGGGGTTTCGCGACGATGCCCCACGGATCACCCGCCGGGATATGCTGGCGTTACGCCATATCTCGCCGGTACTGGAAGTGCTGCTAGGGGAATACTGGAAGTGGCAGGAACACCGCTTCCACCAATGCCTGGCCGAGCGGGAACCGGTGGAGGAAGCCTTCGACAGCTTCGGGCGGGAACGCCTGACGGCACGTGAACGGGACATCGTGCGCCTGCTGCTGGCCGGGCACTCCACCAAATCGGCGGCCCGCCAGCTGGGCATCAGCGATGGTACCGTCAAGGTCCATCGCAAGCATGTCTACCAACGCCTCGAGGTTTCCAGCCAGTCACAGCTCTTCCGGCTTTTCCTAGATCACGTGGCGATGGTCTCGCGGCAGCAGGCGGGATAGTAGACTTCAACCCGAACCCAGCCATATCGCCCTGAGGGTGCCCTTCCTTGGGCCGGCCTGCCTCCACGAACGAGCCGATGCTCCCGCCCTGATGCATGGCGTGGACGGCGCTCAGGTGGCGAGCGTCATCCAGACGGTCTTGAGATCGGAGTATTCCTCCAGCGAATGGTGGGACTTGTCACGACCGTTTCCGGACTGCTTGACGCCGCCGAAGGGGACCGTCTGGTCCATATCCGCCCAGTTATTGACGAAGACCTGGCCCGAGCGCAACCGACGGGTGACGCGCATGATGCGATCGATGTCCTGACTCCACAGGCCCGCCGCCAGGCCGTAGTCGCTGTCGTTGGCTAGACGTACGGCCTCCTCCTCGGTGTCGAAGCCGAACACCGCCAATACCGGGCCGAATATTTCCTCCCGACCGATGGTCATGGCGTCGGTGACGCCATCGAACACCGTCGGACCGATGAACAGGCCCTGGCCATTGATCCCTTCGACATTCAGGGCCTGGCCGCCGGCACGTAGCGTCGCGCCTTCTTCGACCCCCTGGCGGATGTAGTCGAGTACGCGTTGATACTGGGTCTGATCGACCATCGCGCCCATGAAGCTCGCCGGATCCAACGGGTCGCCGGGCTGCATGCGTTCGGCGGCGGCCAGTACCTTGCCGACGAAACGCTCACGAATGCTGTTCTCGACCAGCAGGCGCGAGCCGGCGATGCACACCTCGCCCTGATTGTGGAAGATCGCGGCGGCAGCGTGTTCGGCCACGCGATCCAGGTCCTTGCAGTCGGCGAAGACGAGATTCGGACTCTTGCCGCCACACTCCAGAAAGACCTTCTTGAGATTCGACTGACCGGCGTACTGCATCAATTGCTTGCCGACTCCGGTGGAGCCGGTAAAGGCCAGACAGTCGACCCCCATGGACAATGCCAAGGCCTTGCCCACGGTATGACCGAAGCCGGGCAGAACCTGAAAAACGCCGCGCGGCAAGCCGGCTTCGCGCGTCAGCTGGGCGAGGCGCAACGCCGAAAGCGGTGATTTTTCCGAAGGCTTGAGGATGACACTGTTGCCAGCCGCCAGCGCCGGGCCGATCTTCCAGGCCGTCATCATCAACGGGAAGTTCCAGGGCACGATCGACGCCACCACACCCAGCGGCTCGCGCAGAACCAGCCCCAGGCTATCCTCGCCGGTGGGCGCGATTTCACCATAGAGCTTGTCGATGGACTCGGCATGGTGACGAATGCAACCGATGGCACCGGCCATGTCGCCCATGGCACTCGATACCGGCTTCCCCATGTCCAGGCTGTCGAGCAGTGCCAGCTCGTGCTTGTGCGCCTCCATCAGGTCGGCCAGACGCAGCAGCACGGCCTTGCGTTCGCCCGGTGACGAACGCGACCACGTGCCGTCTTCGAAGGTACGCCGCGCCGCCGACACCGCCGTCTCGGCGTCGGCCGCATCGCAACTGGCCACTTCGGCGAGCGTCTCGCCAGTGGCCGGATTGAGCGTGATGAATGTCGCGCCATCGACGGCATCGACGAAGGTGTCATCGATATAGGCACGCGCCTCGAGGCCTGCTTCGACAGTCAGGTGCTCGGCCAGGGCCTGCCAATCGGCGTGAGTGACGGGGTTTGAAGGGGTGGAGTGAGTCATGTTGTTCTCCCAGTATCAGGATGCACGGTTGGCGCGTTCAAGAATCGCATCGCAGAGCACTTGCGTGCCTGCAGCACAGTCTTCCGGCGTGGCGTATTCGGCCTCGTTGTGGCTGATGCCGTCGCGGCAGGGCACGAAGATCATGGCCGTCGGCGCGACCCGCGACACATAGACGGCATCATGACCGGCACCGCTCATCATGCGACGGTATTTCAGCCCCTGCTCACGGGCGCCGCGTTCCACCGCAGCGACGCATTCGGGGGCGAACTCGACCACCGGCGAGGCCCAGATCCGCTCCTGGGTCACCGTGACGCCGCAGGTCTCGCCCACTTCGCTGAGCAGTCCCTCGAAATACGCCTGCAATGCGTCGAGTTCGTTCTCTACCACATGGCGCAGGTCGATGGTGAGCTTGACGTCGCCTGGCACCACATTGCGAGACGCGGACACGATCTCCAGGCAGCCGCAGGTCACCTTGGTGTCGCCGCTTGCGTCGGCCAGCGCATGGGCCTGCAGCCGGTCGATCAGACGCGCCGCCGCGGCCAGGGCATCACGCCGATAACGCATGGGGGTGGGACCGGCATGGGCCGACTGCCCCGCAAGCGTCACGTCGAACCAGCGCATGCCCTGGACACCGGTCACCACGCCGATGGTCTCGCCTTCTTCCTCGAGCACCGGGCCCTGTTCGATGTGCAGCTCGAAGAAGCTGTCCAGACGCGGCTCGCCGACCGGCGATTCGCCGGCATAACCGCAGGCCTCGAGAGCCTCGCCGAACGTCACGCCGTCGCGGTCCTCACGGGCCAGGGTCGACACGACGCTGAACGCACCGGCATAGGTACCGGAAGCGACCATGGCCGGCGCGAAACGGCTGCCTTCCTCGTTGGTCCAGACCACCAGTACCAGCGGCCGCTCGGTGACGATGTCGCGGTCCGCGAGTGTGCGCAGCACTTCGAGTCCGCCCAGAACGCCGAGAATGCCGTCGAAGCGACCGCCCTTGGGCTGGGTGTCCAGATGACTCCCCATGGCCACCGGCGCGAGATCGTCGCGCTGGCCGGCGCGGCGGATGAAGAGGTTGCCGACGCGATCGACCTGCCAGGTACAACCGAGCGCCTCGCACCAGTCGAGCAGCAGGCGTCGTCCGGCGGCATCTTCCGGCGTCAAGGCCAGGCGACAACTACCACCGTTTTCGGTCGGGCCGATCTCGGCCATCGCCATCAGACTGTCCCACAGCCGTTGGCCGTCAATGGAAACCGCCATGAAGTCTCCCCTTTGTGCTTGTCAGGTGTTTGGGTCATGGAACACATTAGGCGGCTCCCGGGTCGTTGCGATATACCCCTATCAGGATATATTCCCGCCCTACCCTTCCTCGCTAGTCTCTTTGCGAACGCAACGACGTATCACAACGACGACTCATCGCGGCCACCCATCCCGGCACTGACCGCTTTCAACGTGCGAGACGACACCATGACCATCGAGACCCGTGCCCACGATGCCCAAGCGCTGTGGCAGAAAGACAAGGATCACTTCATCCACCCGTTCACCGACTTCAGCACCTTTCACGAGGGGGGCTGCGACCTGATCACCGACAGCGACGGCATCTACGTCCAGGATGCCAAGGGCAACCGTTTCATCGACGGCATCGCCGGGCTGTGGTGCGTCAACGTCGGTCACGGCCGCCGCGAGATCGGCGAGGCGATGGCCGATCAGGCCACCCGCATGGCCTACTTCTCGACCTTCAACAACCTGTCCAACGCCCCGGCCGCCGAGCTTTCCGCCAGGCTGGCCGAGCTCGCCCCCGCGCACCTCAACCACGTCTTCTACAGCTGCGGCGGCTCGACGGCCAACGACGCCACCATCCGCCTGGTGCATTACTACTTCAACCGCCTCGGCAAGCCGGCCAAGAAGCGCATCATTTCACGCAACAACGCCTACCACGGCACCACCTACCTCGCCTCCACCCTGACCGGCATCGCCAGCAACAACTGGGACTTCGACACCCTCGATCACCTGGTCACTCATCTGAGCGAGGCCAATTGCTATCGGCGCCCCGACGGGATGAGCGAGGCCGACTACTGCGACCAACTGGTCCGGGAGTTCGAGGACACCGTCGCCGAGATCGGCGCCGACAACATCGCCGCCTTCATCGCCGAGCCGATCATGGGCGCCGGCGGCGTGCTGGTGGCACCGAGGGACTATCACAAGCGCATGCAGGCGGTGTGTCGCGCCAACGACATCCTTTACATCGCCGACGAGGTCGTGACCGGTTTCGGTCGCCTGGGGCACTTCTTCGCCTCCGAGGCGATGTACGAGACCCAACCCGATATCATCAACTGCGCCAAGGGGCTGTCGTCCGGCTATGCGCCGCTGGGCGCGACGCTGATCTCCGACGCGCTCTACGACGTGCTGTCCATCCCGCAGGGACCGGGTGGCGTACTGAGCACCGGCTTCACCTATTCCGGGCACCCGGTGAGCTGCGCGGCGGCACTCAAGAATATCGAGATCATCGAGCGCGAGGGGATCTGCGAAAACGTGCGCGAGGTGGGCCCCTATCTCGAGGAACGCCTGGCATCGTTGTCGCAACACGCCACGGTGGGCGACGTGCGCGGCAGCCATTTCATGATGTGTCTCGAAAACGTCGCCGACAAGCAGACCAAGGCGCTCTTCCCGGTGGAGGCACGCGTGGGCGACCGAGTCGCCTTCGAGGCACAGCAGCGCGGTCTGATCATTCGCCCGGTCGGACACCTCAACATCGTGTCGCCCCCGCTGATCTGGACGCGGGAAACCGTCGACCGCGTGGTGGATATCCTCGACGCCGCGCTGACCGCCACGACAGCGACCCTCAAGGCCGACGGCTACCTGTAAAAGCGCCTTCACGACCTGCCCGATGGGAGCAGCCGTGGCAGGTCGTCCGTCAGAAGGGCATTCGCCATGGGGGCGAATATAGCGCCCATGGAAGGGTTTAACGCGCCTTCGAACAGGGCGGCCTGCCGAGGTCCAACCACGGGCTCGATCCCCGACACCACAATCACAAAAGAGTATGACATGGACACTTACGGACTCTGGAGCCTGTTCCCCACCCTGATTGTGCTGATCATGGCCATCGTCACCCGCCGCACCATCGAGTCGCTGATGACCGGCGCCCTGGTCGGCATGTTGATGATCGATCCGACCAGCGTGGTGACCCAGGCTTCCGACACGTTGCTCACGGTGCTCGGCAACGACACCGTGACATGGATCATCCTGGTCTGCGGGCTGTTCGGCAGCCTAATCGCGCTACTGGTGCGTACCGGTGGCGTGCTGACCTTCGGCGACGTCATGACCCGTCGCATCCACGGCCGGCGCCAGGGACTGCTGACCACCTGGCTCCTCGGTCTGGCCATCTTCGTCGACGACTATCTCAACGCCCTGGCGATCAGCGCCTCGATGAAGAAGATCACCGACCGCTTCAAGGTCTCGCGAGAGATGCTCGCCTACATCGTCGACTCCACCGCCGCGCCGATCTGCATCCTGGTCCCCTTCTCGACCTGGGCCGTGTTCTTCGCCGGACTGCTCGAGGAAAACGATGTGACCGGCAGCGGCATGGGACTTTACATCGAGGCGATCCCCTACATGTTCTACGCCTGGATTGCCGCCGCGGTAGTCCCGCTGGTCGCGCTGGGCTGGATTCCCGCCATCGGTCCCATGAAGACGGCCGAACTGCGCGCCAGCGGCGGCCAGGTGATGCCCAACGGCGCCGAGGAAAACGCCCTGGAGACCGAAGACAAAGGCCAGCACCGCCCGCACCTGCTCAATTTCCTGCTGCCCATCGCCAGCCTGATCTTCTTCACCTGGTATTTCGATATCGACATACTGCGCGGCGTGATCGTGGCCCTGGCCGTGACACTGGTACTGATCTTCAGCCAGCGCCTGATGAGCTTTCACGCCACCTTCGATACCGCGCTCGATGGCTTCAAATCGATGCTCATGCCGTTGGGCACGCTGGTCGCCGGCTTCACGCTCAAGGAAGTCAACGATGGGCTGGGACTCACCGAATACGTGATCCAGACGCTGCAACCGCTGATGACGGCTCAGTTGTTGCCGGCAGTGAGCTTCGTCACCATGGCGTTCCTGGCCTTTGCCACTGGCTCGTTCTGGGGGCTGTTCGCCGTAGCGATGCCGATCGTTCTGCCGCTGGCGAGCAGCGTTCACGCCGAGATGCCATTGGTGATCGGCGCATTGATCTCGGCCAGCGCCTTCGGCAGCCATGCCTGTTTCTACGGCGACTCCACTGTGCTGTCGGCCCAAGGTAGCGGCTGCACGCCCATGGCCCATGCCCTGACCCAGCTTCCCTATGCGCTTATTGCCGCCTTCCTTGCCATGCTGGTATTTCTGGCGGCAGGTTATCTTTGAGGTTCGTCATGAACGACACAGACATCGCGACGGAGCGTCGCACCGCCACCCCGGCAGAACGCGGTTTTTGCATGCCCGCCGAGTTCGCCGCGCACGACGCCTGCTGGATGCTCTGGCCACAGCGTCCCGACAACTGGCGCTATGGCGCCAAGCCGGCCCAGGCGGCGTTCGTCGCCGTGGCCCGGGCGATCGCCGAGAGCGAGACGGTATTCGTCGGCGTCAACGACGATCAATACGAGAACGCCCGCAACCAGTTGCCGAGCCACATCCGAGTGATCGAGCTTTCCAGTAACGACGCCTGGATGCGCGATGTCGGGCCGACCTTCCTGACCCATCCGGATGGTCGCCTGGCCATGGTCGACTGGGAATTCAACGCCTGGGGCGGACTCAACGGTGGGCTCTACTTTCCCTGGGACAAGGATCGTCGCATCCGCCAGAAGATCGCCGAGGTACTCGGTATCGAACGCTTCATCACCCCGCTGGTGGTCGAAGGGGGGGCCATCCACGTCGATGGCGAGGGGACCCTGATCACTACCGAGGAATGCCTGCTCAACCCCAATCGCAATCCCGATCTCGACAAGCCCGAGATCGAACGGCTGTTGTGTGCCTACCTGGGTGTCGAAAAGATCATCTGGCTGCCGCGGGGCTGTTTCCAGGACGAGACCGACGGCCACGTCGACAACCTGTGCTGCTTCGTCGCCCCCGGCGAAGTGGCCCTGACCTGGACCGATGACGATAGCGATCCGCAACATGCCATCTCTCGCGAGGCTCTGGGGATTCTCGAGGCGGCCACCGATGCCAGGGGGCGGCGGCTGACCGTGCACAAGCTACCGATGCCCGGCCCGCTGACCATCGCCGAGACCGAAGCCAGCGGCGTCGACCGTCTGAGCAGTTCGCGTCCACGGCAACCGGGCGACCGCATGGCCGCCTCCTACGTCAATTTCTACATCGGCAACTCGGTGGTGGTGATGCCCAGGCTCGACCCGGCACATGACGACGAGGCTCGCGCCATTCTCGAGAACTTGTTTCCAGACCGCCGAGTGGTCGCCGTCGATGCCCGCGAGGTCCTGCTCGGCGGCGGCAACATCCACTGCATCACCCAACAGCAGCCGCGTGTCTGAGCGTTGCACGGGCTTTCGGGATCATCGGGCTATCGCGACATGGCCCGCCTGATCCCGAATGGCCACATCGAGCGTTGTATGGGCAAGCCGAGCGTTTTCAGATAACGCGTGAGCACGCTCAACGACGTCGCCCCTGCTGCAGGAACTCGGCCATCCAGTGGGCGACCTGCAGCGAATCCGTCTGCGCCGACGCCTCGTCGAGCGCGACCAGCGCCGGGTCGGTCGCCGTCGACGGAATCGGGGCGTCGCGACGTGACTGAAGCAACCGCGTTTCGAACGCCACGTCGAACTCTGGATGCGCCTGGAGGGTCAGGATGCGGTCGTCGTACTGAAGGGCCGCAAACGGGCAGAACGCCGAAGAGGCGATGACCTCAGCCTGCTCCGGTTTGCTCAGCACCTGATCCTGATGCACTGCATTCAGCGTGAATCGGCCATCCAGGGCGCTCAGTTCCGGCACGCTCTTCTCCAGTCGATAGGTATGCAGTCCCACGCCCCAGCCTTGCGGGTACTGGTTAACGTCGGCGCCGAAGGCTTCCGCCACGATCTGGTGGCCGAAGCAAATGCCCACGATCGGACGTCCGGTGTCGTAGATTTCCAGGATCAGGGCTTTCAACCGTGCCATCCAGGGTGTCTTGTCGCAGACGCTGGACTTCGAGCCGGTGATGATCCAGGCATCACAGGCATCGGCTGATTCGGGAAAGATATCGTCCCGGACATCGAAGGTAATGAAGGTAAAGGCATAACCGGCTTGCCCGAACAAACGAACGAACATGTCGGCGTAGGAACCATACATTTCGATCAGGTTGTCCGGCGTCGTGCCGGTGGCCAGTATGCCGACTTTCAGCGTCATGACTGATTCCTCGCTCACGGTCTTATCAGGCCTGGCCGGGGTCAGAGCAATCCCAGATAGGCCTCATATTCAACATCGGAGATGCGCTCGTTCAAAAGGCGGCGCTCCTGACATTTGGCATGCGCGTAGACACGCACGAACTCGTCGCTCAGGTATTCCCTGAGTTTCTCGCTCTGCTCGAAGCGAGAGATGGCGTCCTGCCATTCACAAGGCAACGGATATTGGGGATTCTCTTCGGCGTAAGCATCACCTTCCACCAGGGCATCCGGCTCGAGTGCGTTTTCCATGCCATGCAGCGCACCGGCGAGAATGGATGCCAATACCAGATACGGATTGGCATCCGCACCGGCCACCCGATGTTCGATCCGCCGCGCCTGATTAGGGCTTTCCGGCACACGCAGGGCCACCGTCCGGTTCTCGTAGCCCCAGCTAGCATGGGTCGGAGCATGGGCGCCCGGCATGAAGCGACGATAGGAGTTCAGATGCGGCGCGAACACCAGCATACTCTCCGGCATCAACTGCATCAGCCCGGCGATGGCATGGCGCAATAGATCACTGCCCTGCTCGGTGCCGTCATCGAAGACATTGTGACCGTCGCGGTCGAGCAGGCTGAAATGCGTGTGAAAGCCGTTGCCGCTTTCCTCGACGTAAGGCTTGGCCATGAAGGTCGCCGAATAACCGTGGCGACGGGAAACACCACGTACGAGACGCTTGAAGAGAATCGCCTGATCGCCCGCATTCAGCGGATCGGCCACGTGGTTGAGGTTCACCTCGAACTGCCCGGGGCCCATCTCGGCAATGATGGTGTCGGCGCCGATCCCCTGTGCCTGGCAAGCCGCGCGGATATCCGCGAAGAAGGCCTCGAAGCCATCCATTTCCTCAACGGAATAACCTTCCGCATTGGCGAGGCGACGCCCTTTACCATCGGCCAGTCCCGGCGGAATCGGCCGCTGGACGCTTTCCGACTCGGCATCCATCAGGTAAAACTCGAGTTCGGTGGCCATCACCGGTGTCAGCCCCTTTTCGGCGAAGCGATCCACCATGCGCTTTAGCACCTGCCGAGGATCGGCCTCGAAGGGCGTGCCATCGGGATTGAACATCATCGCCAACATCTGGTCACGCGGCGCCTCCGACCAGGGCACAGGAATCGGCTCTTGGCTGACAGGCATGCAAACACCATCACTGTCACCGGTCTCGAATACCAGCCCATTGGCCAGAACATCGGCGCCCCAGAAATCAAATCCCACCACCGAACGCGGCAGCTTGAGCCCTTCCTTGCGAACCTTTTTCAAACCGCTGGCAGGCAGGCGCTTGCCGCGTAAGTTCCCGTTCAAATCCGTGATGAAGAGATCCAGATCGCGGGTCTTGTCCTGTTTGTTATGCGTCGCCATACGCGTGACTCTTGAATGCTTTTCGAAAATCAGAGCATCAAGATATCCCATCCAGATAGCGGTGTATCTATCACCCCAGGGGTATCCGGTCGGTGTAAGACGTCATTTATCTCTGCCTGCCGCATGGCCCGAAGGCGCGCCGGACTGGTGCCAGCCCACCATCTAGCTTAGCCTTGGGGAAATTCCCGATAACGCCCTGCCGGCGGCGTACACGAGCAAGGACAAGCGATGAGAGATCGCGTCAATCAGATACAGACCAATGAAAGTTGGCAGAAAAACTTGGCCGTACTCATCGAGCATCAGCGACTGCGCAGTTTTCCGGCGATGCTGGAGGCCTTCCTGTCGACTCTGTGTTTCTTCGACACGATTTTGCTACTGACCTACAAAAAATCGCTGCGACCGATTCTCGTCCATCCTTCCGATCCGGCGGAGCAGAGCGATACTCTGCGCCAGTACATCAATCATGCCTATGTACTCGACCCGCTTTTCCACGCCATCAAGGACACTGCCTCCCCCGGCATCGTACGACTTGCCGACATCATGCCGGATTCCTTCAAGAGCACTGAGTACTATCAAACCTGCTACCAGAACTTCGGGCTGGTGGATGAAATCAATCTCTTGATCCGTCTCGATGACGAAGTGACCTGCGCCATCACGCTCGGGCGAAAAGCCTCACTAGAAAGCATTTCGCGCACCGAGTTGAATGCCCTACAAGAGTTTCACCCGGTCATCAGCGCGCTCATGCGCCAGTTCTGGCAGATCCAGTCCGACGAGTTCCTGCAATACGGCCGTTCCGACGGCCCCATGAAGCGCGCGCTGCGCACTTTCGCCAGTGGCGTGCTGACGCAGCGTGAACGGGAAATTACCGACCTCATCCTGCGGGGTTTTTCTTCTCAAGCGATTGCCGACCACCTAAAAATCAGCGTCGGTACCGTAAAGGTGCATCGCAAGAACATCCATACGCGACTGAACACCTCCACTCAGGCGGAAATTTTCACGCAGTTCATCAACCACCTGAATCATCTTGAAGAGCACCACTAGACGGGCCGATCAAGCGTATGAGCTGAATCATTACATTTAGCCGTCGCTGGAGCCCTAATCTCTCCGAGATCGTGAGCCCACTGTCAGACACACATGCGTCGGCGGCGATATAGCCACGCAACATCACTCATGAACGAGTACCACAGCAATACCAGCGCCAGGCCCACACTCCAAGTGGCCCAGAAGGGCGGTACCCAAGGCAGTAACGCCGCCAGAAGGCTGATCACCTGCCACACGCAAATCACCTTACGGCGTAAACTCGACGGCAACGGCCACCGCAACCATGTCCATGCATATCCTGCCGCGACGAAGACATATCGCAGCGCCCCGCATAACAGCACCCAACCGCCCAGCTTGTCGAGCACCACGAGCGCGCAGCACAACACTGCGATGAAGAAGGCATCCAGCTCCATGTCAAACCGGGCACCGAAGGCCGTGGCGGAATGCGTACGTCGTGCTACCCAGCCGTCGATGCCATCCAAGCACAAGGCCAACAATGCCAACCCAACCATTTCCAGCGCATGACGCTGCATAAAGGCGGGAAACGCCATACTACCGGCCAGCAGTGCGATCAATACCCCACGCAGCAAGGTCACACGATTGGCCCAGCCCAGCCAACGCAATGCTACTGGCCACCCCCATACGATCATGACCGCCATCGCCAGATACACGCCCCCTACCGTCCAGCCAAGCCCAGGGGGCGCCGCCAAATGCCACTGGAGGGTTTCCACCAACAGCCCCACCAGGCACAAGCCCAACAGTAGTTCCAATACCGCCGGCAACCCATGTACCCACGATGCTCTGCGACCAGTGGCGTGGTGTGATGTGTCACGCATGACCTTTCTCCCCAACGTCTGCGTCTAACTATGGCAGAAGGCCCAATAAACAGCGCGATTTTCACTACGCTGATAGCACTCAATACTCAAAATAAAATGGTACACAAACGCCTCTATGTACAATACCTGTACATGAATGGTGTCATGGACGATACTCAAGGTGAATAAGGAGATTTGCCATGCTCGCAACGAACGCCCAAGCCTTTTGGATACAGGCACCGGGGCACGGTGAAATTAGACAGCACGCCTTGCCTAGCCGCCAGACGCATGAGCTGTTGGTCAGAACACGCTACAGCGCCGTCAGCCGCGGCACCGAAAGCCTGGTTTTTCAAGGCAAGGTCCCGGAGAGCGAATACACCCGCATGCGCGCGCCTTTTCAAGAAGGGGATTTCCCGGGGCCGGTAAAATATGGCTATGCCAACGTCGGCGTGGTCGAAGAGGGGCCGGAGGCTTGGTGTGGTCGCGAAGTCTTCTGTCTTTATCCTCACCAGACACGTTACGTCGTTCCCATCGAGGCCGTCGTGCCCTTACCCGAGGATCTTCCCGCCACACGTGCGGTCCTCGCGGCCAACATGGAAACCGCCGTCAACGCTTTGTGGGACGCCGCCCCACGCGTCGGCGACCGGATCAGCGTCATCGGCGCCGGCGTGGTCGGCAACCTGGTCGCCTGGTTATGCCAACAAACGGCTGGTGTTCGCGTGCAACTGCTCGACATCGATGCCGGTAAGGCCGAATTGGCCGCCGCGTTGGGCTTGCCGTTTCGCCACCCGCACGATGCCGAGGAGGAACAAGACATCGTGATCAATGCCAGCGGCAACCCGCATGGCCTGCGCAGCGCCCTTGAACTGGCGGGATACGAAGCAGAAATCATCGAACTGAGTTGGTTTGGACGCGACGAGGTAACATTGCCCCTCGGCGAGGCTTTCCACTCGCAGCGGTTAACGCTGCGTGCCAGCCAGGTCGGCGGTGTCTCGCCAGCAAGACGCGCGCGGCGCAGCCATGCTCAGCGTCTACAACTGGCCCTAACGCTACTACGCGATGCCCGCCTCGATGCTTTGATCGACGGCGAAAGCGACTTCCTTGACCTACCCGCCGCGTTGGCACGGCTGAGCGACGCGGATCGCCCGCCACTGTGCCATCGCATACGCTATGCCTGACGCTGCCACTATGCGACGACGCCCACATAAAACGCATAACCGGTCATACACATACCGGCAATACAAAAGGAGCCACACGGATGTTCAGCCTAACGGTTCGAGATCATTTCATGATCGCGCACAGCTTCAACGGCGAGATATTCGGCCCCGCGCAACGTTTGCACGGCGCTACCTATGTGGTCGATGTCGCCTTCAAGCGCCCCGAACTCGACCGTGACGACTTGATCGTCGACATCGGCCTGGCCAGCCAGACACTTTCCCGCGTGCTGAGCGAGCTCAATTTCAACAACCTCGACGAGGTTCCCGAGTTCCAGGGGCGCAACACCACCACCGAGTTCATGGCCAAGGTGATTTTCGAGCGGCTCGCCCACGCCATTCGCCAGGGCGAACTCGGCGAGACCGGGCATGGCCTGACGGCCCTCAGTGTCACGCTACATGAGTCGCATATCGCCTGGGCCAGTTACGAGGGCGCGATATGAGCGAAGTGCTGACATTGATCGTGGCCGGCGATCCCGATCAGTTGACCGGCGGCTACATTTACGATGCGCGCGTCGTCACGGCCCTGCGCGAACACGGCTGGTCGGTCGAGGTCATCGGCCTCGAGGGGCGTTTTCCCGCCCCCGACGCCACGGCAAAAAAGGCACTGGAAAACGCCTTGGCGGCCCAGCCCGAAGGCGCCCATGTCATTATCGACGGACTCGCGATGGGTGGGTTGCCCGACGTACTTGAACCCCATGCCCAGCGCTTGACGCTCACCGCCCTGGTTCACCATCCGCTCGCCGACGAAACCGGTCTTGGTGACGCCGAACGCGAACGTTTCACGATCAGCGAAACCCGGGCGCTGTCGGCCGTGCGCGATGTCATCGTCACCAGTGCGTTCACCGCTCGCCGCCTCGCCGATTTCGGTGTGACGGCCGAACGCTTGCATGTGGTCGAACCCGGCGTGATGCGCGCCGCGCCGGCACGTGGCAATGCTGAGGTGCCTCGCCTTTTGTGCGTGGCTACGGTCACTCCGCGCAAGGGGCATGATGTGCTCGTCGAAGCGCTGGCCACGCTGACCGACCTGCCCTGGACATGCGATTGCATCGGTGGTCTGGATCGGGCACCGGCGCATGTCGAGCATGTCCAGGCACGTATCGCCGCCCATGGCCTTGAAGAACGCGTCCACTTGCTCGGCGAGCGGCCTGCCGACGCCCTCAGCGAGGCTTATCACACCAGCGACATCTTCGTGCTGCCCTCGCATTACGAAGGCTACGGCATGGTCGTCAGCGAGGCCTTGGCACATGCCTTGCCCGTGATCACCACGACCGGAGGGGCGCTGGCGCATACCCTGCCCGACGAGGCCGGCCTGAAGGTGCCCGCCGGCGATGTCGCTGCGCTTGCCGACGCCCTGCGCGAGATGCTCGGTGACCCGCGCAAGCGTCAGGCATGGCGCGAAGGCGCCGAGCGTGCACGAGCCTCGCAGCGCGACTGGTCGCAGGTCGGTTCGGCCTTCGCCGCCGCTTTGCAACGAGGCGCCGCATGAACGCCGCCGGTACGTTCAGCGAGTCTTGGCTGGCGATGCGCGAGCAGGCCGACCACGACGCTCGCGCCACGGCTCCCTTGCAGGCCGCCGGCGACTGGCTTGCCGCACACTGCCAGGCACGCGAAGCACGACTCGTCGATCTGGGCAGCGGCAGCGGTGCCAACGTGCGCTATCTCACACCGCGTCTTCCCGGGCCTCAGACATGGCGGCTCGTCGATCATGACGCCGATCTGCTGGAGCATGCCTTGGGACGCTGCCAACCGCTTCGCGACATGGACGGCATGCCGATTCGCCTGACCACCCAGCAACACGATCTGAACGCCTTGGCGGCAGATTGGCTGACAAACGTCGATCTGGTCACCGCCTCGGCGCTGTGCGATCTGGTCAGCGCCACCTGGGTCGAGGCCCTCGCCGACGCCTGTGCGGTTCATCGCTGCGCCGCCCTGATCACCCTAAGCGTGGAGGGCGATACGCGCTTTTGTACCAACGACGCCGATGCTACCGATCGCGACGATGCTTGGTTGTTCGCCACCCTGGCCGCGCATCAGCGCCGCGACAAGGGCTTCGGGCCTGCCTTGGGCACGGCCGCCCCTCAGGCGCTCGCCACTGCCTTCGGCGACCGGGGTTTCCGGCTCGTCGATGCCCCGAGTCCTTGGCGACTGGGCCCCGCCCAACGCCCTCTGGCCCTGAGCTTGCTCGACGGCTGGGCCGAGGCCGCCCGCGAACAGGCGCCGGAAGAACGCGCACGTATCGACCGCTGGTGGCGACGTCGCCGCGAAGCGCTGGATCAAGGCCAGGTCGACCTCTACGTCGGTCATCGCGATGTGTTCGCCGCACCGGAGCCGGACCATGACCCGCGCTAACGCCATGTGGCTGCGCCTGGGTGTCAGCGGCGCCTTGATCGGCCTGCTCGCCTGGCGACTGGATGCCCAGGCACTACGCGACGCTTTCGTCGCCCCCGCCCCGGGCTGGCTATTGCTGGCATTGGCCCTCAGCGTGCCCCAGGTCGTGCTCTCCGCCTGGCGCTGGCGACTGACCGCCCGGCGCATGGGGCTAACGCTGCCGCTACGTCGTGCCGTGGCGGAATACTACATGGCGACCTTTCTCAACCAAGTACTGCCGGGCGGGGTAATGGGCGATGCCTCGCGAGCCTGGCGCCATGCCCGATCGAGCGTGGACCGACCACGGGCATGGCGCGCCGTCATCATCGAACGCCTCTCCGGCCAACTGATGCTGGCACTGATCGCCATAATGGGACTGCTAGCTTCACCGACCTTGCGCGATAGCGTGCTCGGTGGCCTTGCCCGGCTGGGTAATGCCCCCGGGGCGCTGACGACAGGGGTTATCGTGCTGGGCGGGCTAGGAGTCTGGGGGTATCGCCACCCGCCGGCCTGGCTGCATCACACATTGGACGATCTCGGCACCGCCCTGGTCGCCTCGCGTATGTGGCTCTGGCAATGCCTCAGCTCCCTGGGTGTCGTGGCAAGCTACATCACGATCTATGCCATCACCGCCCGTGCCGTAGGGGCCGATATCGACCTCGCCACCCTGTTGCCCTTGATTCCACCGGTGCTGATGGTCATGGCGATTCCCCTCTCGATAGCCGGTTGGGGGCTCCGTGAGAGTGCCGCCGCACTGGTGTGGATGGGCGCCGGGCTCGAGCCCGCCCAGGGCGTGGCCATTTCGCTGATCTACGGGGTCATCGTGCTGATCTCGAGTCTGCCAGGTGCCTGGATGCTCTGCCGCCGGCGTCGTCAGCGTCGAGACCGTGACACCTCGACAGGCGCCCCGCTAACGAGCAAGAGCGGAGGAGGCTGCCATGCGCGATAACGCAGAGGGTATTTACAAAAGGCCTGCACTCGACAATCCGGCGTTAAAATCGGCCTCAAAAGACTCATTTACCCCATGTAAACTCCGTGTTTTCGGCCAATTTTGCCTTGTCTTGCCATCGTTCGCCTGTTTTGTAAACACCCTCTTACCCCACGTGACCGGGACGCAGCGCCAGATCGAACAGCGTGTCGTCGCCCATCGCAAACGTGCGACATGGCGGACGCAGAGCGGCATCGAGGGTCTCGATCTCGGCCAAGCTAACCGCTGGGCGCCCCGAACCGATCAGCAACGGTGCCACGACCACATGCAAACGGTCGAGCTGACCATCCGCCAGGAAGCGCGACACGGTCTGTCCGCCGCCTTCGATGAGCACGCGTCGAAGCCCGCGTGCCGCCAGGGTGTCGAGCATCGCGGACGGCGTCAGATCGGCCGCGCCGTCGGGCACCAGCGATTCGACATGGGCGCCCAGGGTTTCGCGCGGCAACGGATGCCGGGTGATATGCAACGTCGGGGCGTCGCCGCGCTGAAGTACGCCACTGGTCGCGGGCACGCGACCGTTGGGATCGAGAATCACGCGTACCGGGTTGTCCCCCGTCACATGCCGCACGGTGAGTTGCGGGTCGTCGGCACAAGCCGTGCCCGCCCCGATGACCACGGCATCGACCAGCGCGCGAAGGCGATGCAGATGCACACGGCTCGCCTCGCCAGTGACATAGTGCGAGGCCCCAGTGACCGTGGCGATACGTCCATCGAGGCTCTGCCCGAGTTGCGCGATGACGAAACGCCCGGGCGTGGCGCTGCTCGGCAGCAGGCTATCGAGCAGTGCCGCCGCCTCCGCCGTGACCGGGGCGTCGGCCTGCCAGGCGCCGCCGCGCCAGATTCGCAACCGGCCGGCTGCCAGCGTCAACGCCGCATGGGCGTCCCAGTTCTGGCGTCGAGCCTCGCGAATACCTTGCCAGGCCAGCGCCACATCGAGTGTCGCAGGGCTCATACGGTCTCCAGTGCCGTGTGCCAACGAAAGTGTCATGACACGTCATCGAAGCATTACGACGCGCAAAAACCAAGGAGAGGCTCATGAGACAGGTAGAACGTGCAATCTTCGACTTGCGCCGCGGCCTGCCGGTCGTGCTGCGAACCCCGCAAGAAGACATCTTGATCCAGCCATTGGAAGGCATCGACGACACCGCTCTGGCTGAGCTTGCCAATACGGCCGGCCATGCGCCAAGCCTGGTGATCACCAAGCATCGTCTCGCCCGACTGGGCGCAATCGCTCCCGATGACGCCGACGCAGTACACCTCCCCCTGGGCAGACATCACCGTGCCCGCGATATCGTCGCCTGGGCCATGGCCGCCATGGCCGAGCCTCCGAACGCCAATGCGCCCGAACCCGCATCCGCTGCCGAGACAGCCGCGTTGGGCTTGATGCGACGCGGCCTGCTGGTCCCCGCCGCGCTCAGCGCCCGGGTCGATGCCACCCAGCGCGAGGCACTGGCCGCGCTCATCGACGACGGTACTCTGCTCGGTGTGGCACTCGACGACGTGCAACGCTATGGCGAAGGCGATATGACCTCGCTCAAGCGTATCAGTGAAGCCGACGTGCCCCTCGCCAATGCCGAACACGCCCGCTTCGTGCTGTTCCGTGAAAGCGACGGCCTCCGCGAGCATCTGGCAGTACTCGTCGGCGATCCCGCCGACTGGACGGATGCCGTGCCGGTACGCTTGCATTCGGCCTGCCTGACAGGCGATTTGTTCGGTAGCCTGCGCTGCGATTGTGGCGAACAGTTACGCACCAGCGTGGCGGCCATTAGCGAACGTGGCGGCGGTATCTTATTGTATCTCGCCCAGGAAGGGCGCGGCATCGGCCTGGCCAACAAGCTGCGTGCCTATGGCCTGCAGGATGCCGGACTGGATACCGTCGATGCCGATCAGGTGCTGGGATTCGGCGAGGACGAACGGCAGTACCGCGCAGCGTTGCAGATGCTGGCCGAGCTCGATGTCACGCGTATCGCGCTTTTGACCAACAACCCCGAAAAGATCGCGGCCATGAGCCTCGGCGGCATCGACGTGGTGGGCCGCGAAGCTTGCTACGGCCAACTCAACGAGCACAATCGACGCTACCTGAGCGCCAAGGCCGAACGCGCCGGACACTGGCTGGAGGACCTGCTCGAAAGCCCCGACGCCAGCGACAGGCGCGTCCCGCGCCGCGATACGTCAGGCTCGCTCTAATGAACTCGCTCTAATAAGGTGACGCGCGCCATGCCGGCGCGCCACTCATCCTAAGGGCCTTGTTCGCGTAGCTGGGCGAGATCAAAGCAGCGCGCTTCCTCGATCACGCTCGCCAGACGCCCAGCGAAATGCGCGACCAACCGTTCTCCCAGGATCGGCGTGGCCAGCGTTGCGTTGCCTACCACGCCGCTGGGGTGCAGATCCTGCGCCATCCAGGCGAATCCAGCATCGCCCTCGGGGAGTAGCGTGCGCCCGGCGCGTTCCTGATGAGCCCCTAGCGAGACTGCCTCATCGAGTTCGGCCTGGCGTATCTTGTGTGGCGCAAGATGCATCATCATCGCGGTTTCCAACGCGCCACCATGCAGCCCGTGGCGCAATTCTTCGGCGGGCAGCGCGTCGTCGGGCGGCGCAAAGCGAAAGTAATTCGCTTTGACCACCAGCAAGCCATGGCGCTCACGTAACTTGAGTGCCGCTAAATCGACCACCGCCTTATTGCCGCCATGGCTATTGAACAGCACCAGGCGGCGGACCCCGGCGCGCGCCACGCTGGCGCCGATCTCTACCAAGTGCGCAATGGCAATCTCCGGCGTCAGACTCAAGGTGCCCGCGAAATCGCCATGCTCCATGCTCGCCCCCACCGCCACCGTCGGCAGTACCAGTAACTCGAGGTCGCGTGCCACGCGGGTACGAGCCGCCGCCACCAGGCCGTCGGCGATATCCACATCGGTCGACAGCGGCAGGTGCGCACCGTGCTGTTCAATGGCCCCCAGCGGCAATAAAGCCACGCTCTCCGGGCCTACGTGCCGAGCCAACTCGGGGCTGCTCAGCGACGCCCAGTCGATGCCACCGATCGCGGCATGTTCAAGCGATGAAGCATTCATGATGTCTCCTCCTCTTCCAATGCCGCCACCCAGTCGGCGAAGCCGCTGTCACGTACCACGCGTCGGTGCAGCGCGCTGTCCATGACCCGCGCGTCGCCGCCGGCCAACGTCAACCGGCGCTTGGCGCGGGTAATACCGGTATACACCAGCTCGCGAGTCAGAATCGGGGTGGCGTGCTCAGGCAGTACGAACAGCACGTGGTCGAACTCGGAGCCCTGCGATTTATGTACCGTCATCGCGAACACCGTCTCGCAGGCCTCAAGACGCGAAGGCAACACCGCCCGCGCGCCATCAGCGGTCGCAAAAAACACCCGCAGACGCTGCTGCGCCTCGGGGTCGGGCAAGACGATACCGATGTCACCGTTATAAAGCCCCAGTTGTGGATCGTTACGCGTTACCATCACCGGGCGCCCGGCGTACCAACCCTGGTGATCGTCGATGAAACCTTCCCGCCAAAGACGTGTGGCGATACGCGCGTTGAGCCCCTCGACGCCCCAGGGGCCACGTTTGAGCGCACACAGCACCTGGAAGTCCCCTAGCCGTTCCAGCACCTCTACCGCCGTGGTGCCTGCCGCGATACGCCGGTAAAGAGCGCGATAGCCGGCCAGCGCGGCACGCTCAATGGCCGCCCGATCATGCGCCGCCGCCAGCCAGTCGATATCCGCGTAACCTGCGTCCCACGCACGGCGAAACGCCGCGACGTCGCCGGCATTGGTCGCCGCCGCCAGGGCACCGATGCCGCTATGCGCATCGAAGCGATAGCTCTTGCGCAGCATGACCACGTGATCGGCCAGCGGCGAGCACGCGGCATCGGGTGTCATCGAGATTCCCGCCAGCCGCTCGAGAACGTCACAGGCATGAGGCGAATAGCCCTGATCCAGGGCATTGGCGCAAAGATCGCCAAGCACCGAGCCGGCTTCCACCGAGGCGAGCTGATCCTTGTCGCCAAGCAGAATCAGACGCGCCTCGGGCGGCATGGCCTCGAGTAGCGCGGCCATCAACTCCAGATCCACCATCGAGGCTTCGTCCACCACCAACAGGTCGAGACTCAGCGGGTGCCCGGCGTGATGGCGAAAACGACGCGTATCCGGTCGCGCGCCCAGCAAGCGATGCAACGTCAACGCCTCGCGTGGCAAGGCCGCCTTGACGTCATCGCCGACGTCGAGATCCTGCACCGCGCCAGCGATCGACTCGGACAAGCGTGCCGCCGCCTTGCCGGTGGGCGCGGCCAGTTGGATACGCAGACCGTTAGTCGCCTCCGCCGACGACAGCGCCTGCGTCTGAAGCAATGCCAAAAGCCGCGTCACGGTCGTGGTCTTGCCGGTGCCGGGGCCGCCGGAAATGATCGTCAGTCGGTTACGCAGCGCCAGCGTGCACGCCACCTTCTGCCAATCCGGCGTATCGTCGTGCGTGGCGTTCGCGGCAAAAAGCCGCGCCAAAGGGTCGGCCAACGACGCCTCCACCGGCAGAGGCCGCCCCAGACGCTCACCGAGATGCGCCGCCACTGCTCGTTCGGCCGACCAGTAGCGGCGTAGATACAATCGCTCGCCCTCCAGCACTAACGGCGTGGTACCCGGCCCGGGCGGCGCCACCAATGGCGACGCAGCCAATCGCGACGCCCAGGTAGCACTATCCAATCCCTGAAGGAAGTCCACGGGAAGCGGCACCTCGGCCTGTGGCGCGCTTTCTTCCAGCGGCGGCAGCGACAGCACGTCTCGCGGCGCTGCCAAGGCACGCGACAACGCCAGGCAGACATGGCCTCGTCCCAGTTGATGGCTGGCGAGCGCCGCCGCCAGCAGGACCTCGGCCGGTGCCTGGGCGTCGTGCTCGGCGAGAAAGCGCACGAAGTGAGCATCCAGCGCACGCAGCCAGCCCAGCGCCTCCCACCACGTCAGGCTCTCGAACAATCGCGTGCGCGAAGGCGGCGTCGCCTCCAGGATCAAGGAATACTGTGCGTCGCTCATAAAGCCTCTCCCGAAACGGTCTCAGGCACAGCGACGCCGTATTCGCGACGCAGCGCCTCGACGGGCGCCCCATCGCCGGCGAGCCAGGCATCCAGGGCCTCGATCAAGCGCCGCTCGGGGCGTCGATGAAAGACGCCATGATCCGGCGTGCCATCGAAGCCGCGTAGAAACACGTAACAGGCGCCCCCCATGTGAGTGTCGTAATCGTAATCCTCGAGACGCGCCGTCAACAGGCGGTGCAATGCCAACACGTACAACACGTACTGAAGATCGTAGCGATGCGCGACCATGGCCTCGGCCAGCCCCTCGTGGTGATAGTCGGCCAGGGCATCGCCGAGATGATTGGACTTCCAGTCGAGGACGTACCAGCGACCGTCCTCGGCCTCGAACACCAGATCGATGAAGCCCTTGAGCATGCCATTGAGCTTGCGCGGCGCCAGTCGGGGGCGCGGCGTCGGCAAGGGCTCCAATGCGCAAACCAGCGCATCCAGCGGCGTACTCCAGGCATCCTCGGCGGGCAACCAGAACTCCAGCTCGGCACGCCAGGCGGCCAGTCCATCGAGACGGATCACCGCGCCCTGATGGCCGGCGAACGGCGCCGGCAGCGCCTGGCACAACCAATCGAGCAATACCGGCGCCCACTCGGCGTCGAAGCCGCCGAGATGCAGACGCGTGCTGACCAGACGCTGCAATTCATCGCGATAAGTCGGTTCACTCAGACGGTCGAAGTCCACCGCTTCCAGCAGGCCATGCAGAAAGGTCCCTGGACGCGGGCCGCGCGGAAAATCACGCAGCGTACGTGCGGCGGGACGCGGCACCGGATCGCGCTCGCGACTGACCTCGACATCCAGTGTCGCCGGGGCATCCCAGGGCAGCGCCTGCGTGCCAGTGCCAGTGCCAGTCTCGAGACGCGCGTCGACGATCAACGCCGAATACGAGGCGATCCACCAATCATCGTCGATGCCTCCCGTAAAACGTCGCGCCGGCGCCACTTCCGGAGCAGTGTCGCCAAGCCGCAGGCGATGCGCGGGCGGCGCGGGCAGGTCTTCGACGTTCAGCGCCGCCGCCAGACGTTCACGCAAAGCATGGCCGTCGTCATCGGCCTGACAACCCAGCAACCGGCCCAACGCCGTTTCGTGTAGGCAGGTCGACGCGCCGCGCCCGCGCCCCAATGGGGCGACGCCCAAGCGACAGGCATGCGCGGCCCGCGTGAGTGCGACATAGAGCAGGCGTACATCCTCGTCCAACCGCGCCTGCTCGGCGGCCGCCAGTTGCGTGTCGTCGGCACCGTGCATCCAGACCCGTCCCTGTTGCGGATCGCGCCATTCGAGCAGGCCGGTATTGCGGTCCGGGGCCGCCGGACGATAATCGCAGACGAACGGCAACAGCACGATGGGATACTCGAGGCCCTTCGCCTTGTGGATGGTGATGACCTTGACCAGATCCTCGTCGCTTTCCAGGCGCTGACTGACGGCCTCGGCATCGAGCTCGGCCGCCCCTTCGAGGAGCGCGCGATGCCACCAGCGCAACAGCGCATGCTCGCCGTCGAGCCGCGCCGACACCGTCTGCGCCAGCTCCCCCAGATGCAACAGGTCGGTCAGCGCACGCTCACCATCGTCGCGCTGTCCCAAGCGTTCGGCGACCCGGAAATCGCGCATCACCGCACGCAGCATGGGCAGCACGCCACGCCGCTGCCATTGGCGATGATAGTCGGCGAAACGCTCGACTTCACGCTCCCACGCCAGCTCATCGGCGAGCAACGCTTCCAGCGTCGCTGGCGTGTCGCACAACAGGCGCGTCGCCAGCGCTGCCTTGAGGCGAGCGTCCTGGCGCGGCTGCGCAACCGCCTCGAACAGCTGCAACAGCTCGAAGGCCAACGGCGTATCGAAGACGCTGGTACGCTCACTGAGATAGACGCTGCGAATGCCACCCTCGGCCAGCGCGCGACGTACCGCCAAAGCCTCGGCGCCCTTGCGCACCAGAATCGCAATGTCCGCGGGACGTACCGGACGCCGGGCGCCGCTGGCAGCGTCGGAGCTGTTATCTACAAAATAAGCACCACCCTCGAGCATCCGCTGGACCTCGGCACGCGCGGCGCTTGCCATGCGGGCCTGGTAATCCGCCTTGGTGTGACGCTCCTCGTCCGGCCACCAGGCGCCGAGCGCCGCCATGTCGTGCCCATCGGCATCCACCAGACGCGTCGATTTCCCCTGAGCCTCGACCTCGATGAAGGGAATCTCATCGCTGCCGAAGGGTTCGGGATGGCGCACGAAGAGCGTGTTGACCGCCTCGACCATGGCCTGGCTAGAGCGAAAGTTGCGCGCCAACGTGAAGCGGCTCGGAGTGTCGCGCCGTGCCGCTAGATAGGTGTCGATATCGGCGCCGCGAAAGGCGTAGATCGCCTGCTTGGGATCGCCGATCATCAGCAAGGTGGTCGTGATCTCCACCTCGGGCGCCCGGTAAATGCGCGAGAAGATGCGGTACTGCAGCGGGTCGGTGTCCTGAAACTCGTCGATCAGCGCCACCGGCAGTGCCTGACGAATACGTCCCGCGAGGCGCAAGGCGGCTTCGGGGGCCGTGTCGGGGTCGAGCGCGACATCCAGGTCCCGCAGCAGATCACCGAATTCCCACAATCCCTGGCGACGCTTCTCCGCGGCGAACATCGCCGCCACCGTATCGCGAGCATGGGCCAGCACTTGCGGCGCCAACTGATCGAAGGGTGTGGCGGCCTCGGCCAGCTCGTCGAGCAGCGCGAAGAAGGCATGCGCGGGGGTGTCGTGGCCCTTCTTGGTGGCCCCCTCGAGCTTGGCCTGGCTCAGCCAGAAGCGTCCTTGGCTGTCGGTCGTATCGTCATCGCTGCCCGTTTCAAGTGTCGTCAGCCACTGCTCGAATGCCGCCAGGCGTGTCTCGAGCTCTTCCGACTTATAACTACGCTTGTTGAGGGCGCCACGCTCGAAGGCGTCTTGCAAGCAGGCCGCAATGGCGTCGCGATCCCACGCCTGTCGCAGCCGCGCTTCCAGTTCACTGCGCGCGGCCAACGAGCGCTCTGCGCTCTCCAACAACGCGGGCAGCGACGCGGGCGCCTGGATAGGCTCGCCATCCCACCACAGTGGCTGCGCCCGCCCTTCCTTGAGCAACGGTGTCAACGCACGGCTCAGCGCCTCCGGCCCCTCCCAGCGGCGGCGTATTTCGCGCTGCCAGTGCGCGGCGAGGGGATAAAAATGGCAACGCCAATAGTCCTCCACGACCCGCGTCAACAAGCCCGAGCCGTCTTGCAGCAGCTCGGCGCCGAAACGCGCGCCGGCATCGAAAGCGTGGCGCGTCAGCATGCGCTGGCAAAAACCATGGATGGTGAAGATCGCCGCCTCGTCCATCAGTCTCGCGGCCTGGTCGAGGCGCTTGGCGGCTCCGGCCAAGGCCTCGTCACCGGCCTCGACCAAGGGCCCCAACAGCGCCGCGAGCACCTTGTCGTCACGCGCCTCCTGCGACGCCAGCAACCAGTCTCGGGCCTCCTTGAGCCGTGCACGAATACGCCCACGTAGCTCGGCGGTGGCGGCTTCGGTAAAGGTCACCACGAGAATTTCCGGCGGCAATAGCGGGCGCGGGAAATCGTGCTCTTCGCGCCCGGGCAACGGACCGAGCACCAGACGCACGTAGAGCGCCGCCAGGGTGAAGGTCTTGCCGGTGCCCGCACTGGCCTCGATCAGGTGATGGCCGGTCAGCGGCAGGGTCTCGAGTACCAAGGGCTCAACGGCCGGCGCAGTGGCATGACCAGGCGATGTCATGAACGACCTCCGTGTACCCGTTGGGTGATCCGCGCCAGCATGTTCATGAGCGGCGCATACTGGTTGAGCGAGGCAGCGATGCCGCCCGCTGCCTCGAAGGTGGCAAAATCGGGCCACAGCTGGCCTAGGGCGCCGTCGCTGTTACGCAGCGCCGCCGGACCGGCGAAGGCATCGGTCTCATAACGCGCGATGAGCGCCTCACGCAGGCCAGCCTCCGGCACCTCGCCTGCCATCAACGGCGCCCAATCGGCACGCGGCAAACGTTTCCAGACCTCCTTGGCGATCTCATCGATGGCTGGCCACGGCGCCCGATAGGCACGCGCCCAAGCCGCCAGCAAGCCGTCGAGCTCGCCTGCGGCGCTGGCCTTGTCGAGGCCCGGAAGGCTCAGGCAGCGATCCTCGAAGATCGCCGTCCAGGCACACGACGCCTCCAACGTGGCGTTGGCGAGCAGCCAGCGCAGATAACCAGCATACAATCGATGCAACTTGCCAACATGGCGATAAGGACCTTCACCCTCGACCTTGAGGTGCCCATAGTGTCCTGGCTCCAGCGTCACCAGCCGCCAGGGCGCCGTGGCCTCTTCGGGCGCGGCGAAAAGCCCGTCGAGACGCGCTTCGAGTGTCAATGCTTTGTCGTGACCATCGACATAACGCACCAGCGGCGGCGGCGACGCGACGCATTCGGCCACCTCGCGGCGCCAGCTTTCCACCTGACGCGACAGGCGCGCCAGACGCGGTTCGATCAATGCCTCGCCGAAACCGGCCGTCGGCAAGCGCCCGGCCATGCGCAGCCGCTCGGCGACGGCGGTCAGCGACACACCCTCGCGAGCACCCTCGAGCAGCTCGCGCTTGAGACCATGATCTTCCAGGCCATCCGGAGCGAACGGTTCGTTGTCCTCATCGGGCACATGGGCGTCGGCGAAATGTACGCCCAGGCGCCCGAGATAAACCGTCCAAGGCCGACGCAGTACGCGTTGTAGATCACCCAACCCGAGCGGTTCACTAGGCAACTCGACCGCCGTGGCGGCATGGGGTGGCCCGGATTCGTCACGCTCGGATGCCATATACAGCGCCTCCCAACTCGACTCATAGGTGAAGCGCGGGTCGTCGCGTTCGAAGTAGCGTCGCGAGAACGGCTGCAGAGGATGTGTCTCGATCAGGCGCTGCGCGAGGCGCGTGGCACGGTCGGCGGCATCGCTCGCCGGCGCGTCCCAGCCTTGTTCGATGGTATCGAGCAACTCGCCAATCAGCACCGACGGTGGGCGCGGGGTATTGTCGCGCACGTCGCGCCCCACCCAGGAAAGCGTCAGGCGTTCGCGCGCCGATAGCATGGCCTCGAGCATCAGGTAACGATCATCGTCACGCCGCGAACGATCACCGGGACGCGGCCGCGTCGCCATCAAGTCGAAGTCCTGGGGCTGACGCACGCGGGGATAATCGCCGTCATTCATGCCCAGCAGATAGACATGGCGAAAGGGAATCGCGCGCATCGGCATCAAGGTGGCGAAATTCACCTTGCCGGCCAGGAAGCGCTGCGCGAGGCCGCCTTCGTCCAATTCGGCACGTAGCGCATCACGCACCACACCGAGTCCCACCGGGGCCTCGAAACCGGCCTGTCGACATTGCTGCGACCAACGCCCCAGCGCCGCATCGAGGCGCGCCACGACATCATGCTCCTCCGTCGTGGTGGGACTCAGACACGCCGTGAACAACGTCTGCAAACGCCCCAGCCATGCCTCGGGAGGCAACCGCTCACTCAGGGCCGCGCACTGCGTTTCCAAGGTATCGAGCAGGGCCGCCACACGCCCCGCCAGATCGGCCTCCAGACCGCCCACCTCGGCATACGGCACGACCCCCTGGAAGTCCCAACTCGGCGTGCGCCCCAGTGAGTCATCACTTTCGCCCCGAGATGCGACAGATGGCGGTTCGCCCACGGCGTAGCCGAGCAGCATGCGCGACAGCCCGAAGCGCCAGCTGTTCTCGCCCAGCGCCGGAAACCCAAGTGCCTGACGGTGCTCGGCACTCAGCCCCCAGCGCACGCCGCTGCCTGCCAGCCATTGGCGCAGCCGTTCGAGCTCGGCCTCGTCGATGGCGAAACGCGCGCGAAAGGCGGGCACTTCCAGGGCATCGAGTACCTCGCTGACGGTCAGCCGGCGCTCCGGCAAGTCGAGCAACAGCAAGGCCAGCACCATGAGCGGGTCCGCCTCGCTGGCTACCTGGTCGGCGATGGTGAAGGGGATGTGCCGGGGATGCGACGGCGGCAACTGGCCGAAGACCGCCTCGATGCAGGGCGCGTAGCGGTCGATCTCCGGCACCATAACCACGATGTCGCGAGGCCGCAGCGGTTCGCCCGCCGCTTCAGCGTCTTCAAAGGCCGCCAGCAAGCGGTCGTGCAGGATCTCTACTTCGCGCAGCGGTGAGTGAGCGCTGACCAGGGCCAGGGAGTCGTCGTCCTCGGCGATCGTTCTCGGCCCGCCTTCCTGTCGGGTCCGCTCGCCAGGGTGCACCAGCTCGAGCACGTCCTGCTGCAACTGCTGAAGCAATGTCGACGACTGCTCGGGCGCCATGTCGCGGAAGACGTCGGTTTCCAGATCGAATCCGCGGTCGCTTTCGAAATCGTAGAGACCCACGATGAAGTCACGTCCCTGCGTGCCCCACCCCGCCAATAACGGGTTGGCATGCAAATGCAGGGCCTCCTCGTCGAGTTCGGCCAGCCACGGCGCCTCGGGATGCCGTGCTTCCTGTTCATGGCGAGCCTGGGCCGATAACCGTCCGGCGCGCTTGATGGCATCGCGGTCGGAGACGATGTCCCCCCAGTAATGACGACAAGGGTTGGCGATCATCAGGAACACGTCGACCACGCCGGAGAGCGCGTGCAAGGCCTCCAGCGTTTGCGCCGGCAACGCCGAGATTCCGAACACGAAGACGCGGGGCGGCACGTCGCGAGGCCGCTCGCGAAGCTGCCGGGCAGCATCGAGAAAACGCCGGTGCAGACGCGCGCGATGATGCTCACGCGCCTGCGCCGGGGCATCCTCGATCAGCGCGCGCCACAGCGCCGGCTGCCAGCGTTGGTCGTCGGGCAGGTCCGCGGGCGCGTGTTCGCCTCGTTCCCAGGCCTCGATCCATTCGGGGCGGTAGATCAGGTATTGATCGAAGAGGTCGGCGAGGCGCACCGCCAGATGCCAACGGCGCCGCTCGCGCGCTTCTTCTGCGGCGCCCGGCAAGGGACTCGCTTCCAGTGCCTCGCCCTGAAGATAGTCGCGCAGCGGCGCATAGCATGTCGGGTCGTCGGGAGACGTCTCGGGATCGAGGCAACGTTCCAGCAACGCCATCAACCGCCAGGCCAGGGGTGTCTTGTCGAACGGGGACTGCTCGGGGATGTCGTCACCCAGCACCGCGCGATAGGCGCGCCACACGAAGCTGGAAGGCAGCGGAAAGTCCACCGAGGCGGCGATGCCATCGGCCTCGGCCAAGGTCATGCGCAGCCACTGCGCCATGCCGTTGGATTGCACGAGGAAGGTTTCCGGCACCAGCGGCGGTTGACGATGGCGCCGAATGACATCGAGCGCGAGCGTCCCCAGGTCCTCGAGGTGATTGGCGTGTATGACGCTGAACATGCAGGCTCCCGGCGGTCGAGGTGGCGTCCAGCGGCATCTTACACCATCGCGAGGGCCGCCCCGAGCCCGGGGCGGACGGAAGACAACCGACACGTCTCGCGGTCAGCACTTCAGACACCACGAGCCACCAGGCGGTCAACCTAAAATAATAGACAGGTTGACATATCGCCGCAGCCTCGTACCCTCTTGGTCAACTTTTTTAATTCCACAAGTTAACTAAGAGCGAGAACATCATGTCTGCCCCGCCCCGCGACCCTACTTGGGCCGATTCGTCGTCAGCCTCTCGACCGCCGATGCGTCACGACTGGTCCCTGGAGGAGATCGAAGCGCTGTTCGCGCTGCCCTTCAACGATCTGCTTTTCCGTGCCCAGCAGGTGCACAAAGCACATTTCGATCCCAACGCCGTGCAGGTCTCCACCCTACTCTCGATCAAGACCGGCGCCTGCCCCGAAGACTGCAAGTACTGCCCGCAATCCGGGCACTACAACACCGGGCTCGGCAAGGAAAAGCTGCTCGAGATCGAGAAGGTTGTGGAGCAGGCCCGTGCCGCCAAGGAAGCCGGCGCCAGCCGTTTCTGCATGGGCGCCGCCTGGCGCAGCCCGCAAGAGAAGGACCTGCGCGTGGTGGCGGAGATGGTCGGCCAAGTCAAAGCGCTGGGACTGGAAACCTGCATGACGTTGGGCATGGTCGACGTCGATCAGGCCAAGCGCCTCGCCGAGGCCGGGCTCGACTATTACAACCACAACCTGGATACCTCGCCGGAGTACTATGGCGAGATCATTACCACCCGCACCTACGCCGACCGCCTGGATACCCTGGCCAACGTGCGCGAGGCCGGCATGAAGGTCTGTTCCGGCGGCATCCTGGGCATGGGCGAGGCGCCCCGTGACCGCGCTGCCCTGCTCCAGCAGTTGGTACGTCTGGAGCCGCACCCCGAGTCGGTGCCGATCAACATGCTGGTCAAGGTGCCGGGCACCCCGATGGAAAACGTCGAGGACATGGACCCGCTGGAGTTCATTCGCGCCATCGCCGTGGCCCGCATCCTGATGCCCAAAAGCCACGTGCGCCTGTCCGCCGGCCGCGAGCAGATGGACGAGTCGACCCAGGCCCTGGCCTTCCTGGCCGGCGCCAACTCGATCTTCTACGGCGACACCCTGCTGACCACCGGCAATCCCCAGGTGGAACGCGACCGGGCACTGTTCGATAAGCTCGGCCTGCATCCTGAGCCTATCGATCCGAATGCGCGCGACGCCCGCAGCGACGACGAACAAGCCGAAATCACGCTGGCCCATGCCATTCAGCGCCAACGCGACGACGCTCTTTTCTACGACGCTACCCCGGGCTGAGTCATGGGCTCGCATACGGATCCCTGGTCGACACGGCTGGCGAAGGCCGCGGAACAGCGTCGTGCCGACGGCGGCTGGCGACAACGCCCCACGCTGAGCGATGTCGCGCCCTTCACCGACTTCGCCGGCAACGATTATCTGGGCCTGGCCGACGACCCGCGCTTGGCCGAGGCTCAGGCCGAGGCCGCGAGACGCCTGGGAGCCGGGGCCAAGGCATCGCACCTGGTCTCCGGGCATTTGGAGATCCACGAACGCCTCGAGCGACATCTGGCCGACTTGACCGGACGCCCCCGGGCGCTACTGTTCTCCACCGGCTACATGGCCAACCTCGGCGTCCTGCAGGCGCTGTGCGACCGCCATACGCGCGTGTTCCAGGATCGCCTGAACCACGCCTCGCTGATCGATGGCGCAAGGCTCGCCGGCGCGACCTCACGGCGTTTCCATCATCGCGACCTCGAGGATCTGGAGCGCCTGCTCGCCCGCGCCCCTGACGACACGCCGACGCTGGTGGTCAGCGACGGCGTGTTCAGCATGGACGGCGACGTGGCCGAGGTGGGAGAGCTCGCCGCGACCGCGCGTCGCCACGGGGCCTGGCTGATGATCGACGACGCCCATGGTCTCGGCGTGCTCGGCGAGGTCGGCGACGGTTGCGTGGGGCGCGCCCATGATCGTCGTGAGGTGCCGGTTCTGGTCGGCACGCTCGGCAAGGCACTGGGCAGCGCCGGCGCCTTCGTGGCCGGCGACGAGGCACTGATCGACCACTTGATCCAGTTTGCCCGTCCCTACGTCTACACCACCGCCCAGCCGCCCGGCGTGGTGGCGGCCACCCTGGCCGCCCTGGATGTGCTCGCGCGCGAACCCGAGCGCCGCGCCCGGCTGCATGAACGCATCGCGCGCTTTCGGCGCGAAACTGTGACGCTCGGCTTGCCGTTGACCGGCTCTCGGACGCCCATTCAGCCCCTTGTGCTGGGCGACAACGCCCGCGTCATGCGCTGGGCCGAGCGCTTGGCCCGGGCGGGATTGCGTGTCGGCGCCATCCGCGCGCCCACGGTCCCCAAGGGCGAGGCGCGGCTACGTATCACGCTCTCCGCCGCCCACGGCGACGATGCCCTGGACGCCCTACTCGACGGGTTGGCCGCTTGCCAGCGGGAGGAAGTCGCATGAGCGAGTCGGCAACGCCGCGACTGGTACTGCTTTCCGGCTGGGGCTGCGACGCTCGCCTGTGGCAGGCGCTGGACGATCACTTGCCGGCCGGGCTCGAGGTCATGACGCCAGACTGGCCCGGCTACGGCGCACACGCCGCGCTCGATAACCCTGCCTCGCTGGACGCCCTGGCCGAGGCCATGGCCGATGATCTGCCGCGTGACGCCGTCTGGGTCGGCTGGTCGCTGGGGGGCCTGCTGGCCGGCGCTCTGCTCGATCGGCTGCCCGCGCCCCGCGCGCTGGTGCTGCTCGGCATGGGAGAACGCTTCCCGCATCCCGAGGGCGTCAGCCCGACCGCTCTGGCCCGCTTTCGCCAAGCCTTCCGGCGCGATCCGGTGGCGACCCACGCCCACTTCATGCGCTGGCAGCTCGGCGGCGAGCCGTCACCTCGGGCCGCCCATCGAAGGCTGCGCACCCTGCTCGGCGACGAGATCAACGCCGATGCCGCCACCCTGGCCGCGGGGCTCGCGCATCTCGCGGAGATCGACAATACCCAGCGCCTGGCCACGCCGCCCTGCCCGGTGCATCGGCTGGCCGGCGAGTACGACCCGCTGCTGGCCCCGGCGGTCCGCGAACGGGCCGACTACCGCCTGCCCGTGGCCGGCCACTGCCCGCCGATCAGTCAACCGCTGCGACTCACCCGTGCACTGGCCGCCATCGCCGTGGCGCCGGCACAGTCACTCGCCGAGGCCTCCCTGGAGACGACGCCATGACCGCGCTGCCATGCCACGGCCTCGATGCGGGTACCGATGCCCGGGCGCGCGACTGGCGCACCCGGGTCGCGCATGCCTTTTCCCGAGCCGCACCGCATTACGCCCGCCGCGCCACCGCCCAGCACGCCATGGGCAAGCGACTGCTCGAGCGATTGCCCGATCACGCTCGCGATGTGCTGGATCTGGGCTGCGGCCCCGGCGACCTGACCGCTGCGCTGGCAACGCATTACGACGCCGCCTGCACGGTCAGCGGCCTGGACCTGGCGCCGGGCATGCTCGCCGAAGCGCGTCGACGCCACCCCGGCGCGATCCGCTGGCTATGCGGCGACGCCGCCGACCTGCCGCTACCCAGTGCGAGCCTCGACCTCGTGGTCTCCAACCTGGCCATCCAGTGGTGCCCGGACCTGGACGCGGTGCTCGCCGAGATCCGCCGCGTGTCGAGACCGGGCGGCCGCGTGCTGATCAACACCCTGGCGCCGGGCACGCTGGACGAGGTCGGCCGGGCCTGGGAACGCCCGGCCGCGCTGCTCGAATTTCGCGACGCGGCCCGCCACCGCCGTGCCGCCTACGCAGCCGGCTTCCGCCGGGTCGAGGTCACGGCGCGTCTCGAGCGCTTCCATTATCCCGACCTCGCCGCGGTGATGGCCTCCATCAAGGGGGTGGGCGCCCAAGTGGCCCGCAGCGGGGCGCGGCTCTCGCGCGCCGACGTGGCCCGCGCCGCCCGGCGCTTCGAGACGCTGCGCACCGACGCCGGCCTGCCCGTCTCCTACCACCTTCTGACGCTCGATCTGGAACGCTGACATGACCGCCTACTTCGTGACCGGCACCGACACCGACGCCGGCAAGACCTTCGTGGCCAGCGGCCTGCTAGCGCTGGCCCGCCGCCATGGACTGACCACCCTGGGGCTCAAGCCCGTGGCCTCCGGCTGCGAGTCTACCGCCGAAGGGCTGCGCAACATCGACGCCCTGACGCTGCAGGCCCAGAGCATGCCGACCACGCCCTACGCCACCATCAACCCTTACACCTATGAACCGGCCATCGCACCTCACCTGGCCGCCCGCCGGGCCGGCGAGATACCCACCCTCGATGCCCTGGTCGCGCACGTCGCCGAACCGTTGGCCGAGAAACGCGATCTGACGCTGATCGAGGGCGCCGGCGGCTGGCGCGTGCCCCTCAACGACGACGAGGATCTCGCCGGCCTGGCAGTGCGCCTCGAACTGCCGGTGATCCTGGTCGTCGGGCTCGAGCTCGGCTGCCTGAACCACGCCCGGCTCAGCGCCGAGGCGATCCGCGCCGACGGTCTGACTCTGGCCGGCTGGGTGGGCAACCTGATCGACCCGGGCCTGTCCTTCGACGAGGTCGCCGACGACGCCTGCTATCGCGACAACCTGGCGACCCTCGAACGCACGCTGGAGGCTCCCTGCCTGGGCATCGTGCCGCGCCTGGCCGCCGACACGCCGGATGCGCGCGCCCTTGCCGCCGCCGACTACCTGACGCTGCCCGGCGATGCGTGACGTCCAACCCACGCGCCCCGATACGCACCCCACATGCGAGGAACCCCGATGACATCTCCCGTCTGGCATCCTTACGCGCACCTCAAGACCCAAGCCCCCGCCCCCAAGGTGGTCGGCGGCGACGGGCCGCGCTTCACCCTGGACACCGGCGAGTCGCTGCTCGACGCCACCTGTTCCTGGTGGTGCATGATCCACGGCTATCGTCATCCCCGCCTGGTGCGCGCCATCCAGCAACAGGCCGATGAACTCTGCCACGTGATGCTCGGCGGCCTGACCCACGCGCCGGCCGACCGCCTGGCCCGCGAACTGGTGCGCGTCACGCCGGAAGGCTTGAACCACGTGTTCTTCTCCGACAGCGGTTCGGTGGGCATGGAAGTGGCCATGAAGATGGCGGTGCAGTACCACTATCTACGCGGTAAGCCGGCCAAGCACCGTATGCTGACGCTGATGAAGGCCTATCACGGTGACACCGCCGGCTGCATGGCGGTGTGCGATCCCGAGGAAGGCATGCATTCGCTGTTCGCCGGCTTTCTGCCGCAGCATCACTTCGCGCCGGCGCCTACCGCCGGCTTCGAGGCCGGCAAGGATGAGGTCCAGGCCGATCTCGACGCCCTGCGCGCCGTACTGGAAGCTCATCACGACGAGATCGGCGCGCTGCTGATGGAACCGCTGCTGCAGGCGGCCGGCGGGCTCAACATGACGTCGCCCCACTACCTGCGTGGCGCCCGGGAGCTGTGCGACGAATTCGACGTGCTGATGATCTTCGACGAGGTGGCCACTGGCTTCGGCCGCACCGGCAGGATGTTCGCCGCCGACCACGCCGACGTGACGCCGGACATCATGGTGCTCTCCAAGGGTCTCACCGGCGGCTACCTGGGCCATGCAGCGACCCTGGCCACCGACTGCGTCCACAACGCCTTCATCGGCGACAGCGAGCTTCACGCCTTCATGCACGGCCCCACCTTCATGGGTAACCCGCTGGCCTGTCGCGTCGCGCTGGAAAGCCTGGCGGTGTTCGAGGAGGACGACTACCTAGGCCGCATCCAGTCGCTCAACGGCGTGCTGCGCGAGGAACTGCTCGACGATGCGGCGCTGCGTGCGCATCCGGACGTGGCCGACGTGCGCGTGCTGGGCGCCACTGCGGTGATCGAGGTCCACGATGCCGAGGCACTCAAAGGCGTGGCCGACTTCGCCCGATCCCGGGGCGTGTGGTTGCGTCCCTTCGGTCGCTGGCTATACACCATGCCGGCCTACATCACCTCAAAGTACGACTTGCGCCAAATTACCGATGCCATGAAGCATTGGTTTTTCGAGTGCCACACAACCTCGAGCCCGCGATGAGACCGCTGCCCACCTCAATATCCACATACCCCGGCTAGGCGCCGGGTTACGTCTTCGCCCATCGGCAATGTTAACCTATCAGGCTCATGTGCCCTTTCATTCACCGGCACCGCGAATTCCGCGAGGAGTCATCCGTGCAGCCATTGCCGCCTCCCTACCCGAATACCGCCGAGGGACGCCCACGGCGGGTCGGCGTGGAAATCGAATTCGCCGGCATCATGCCCGACACCGCCGCACGGTTGGTCACCGACTGCTTCGGTGGCGACATTGTGCGCAGGAGCCCCCACCGCATGAGTGTCGAGGGCACGCCCTGGGGCAAGTTCACCATCGAGCTGGACAGCAAGTACGTCCACCCTGACGACGCGGTCATGAAAGCGAACGGGATGGCGCCCGGGCAGGCAGCGTCAGCGGGGCGCGAATGGCGCGTGGAGTTCCATCAACGCTCGCGCGAGTGGCTCGGCGAAATGGTCGCCGGCCTGGTGCCAACCGAAATCGTCTCACCGCCGATTCCCTGGTCGGAACTCGGCGAGTTCGACCGGCTTTTCGAAGCCTTGCGGCGGCATGGCGCAGAAGGTACCGATGCCAGCGTCTTCTATGGTTTCGGGCTGCATCTCAATCCCGAAGTCCCCGCGACCGATACGCCGAGCGTCCTCGCGCATCTGCAGGCCTATATCATCCTCGCCGCCTGGCTGCGCGATCAGATCCGGGTCGACATCACGCGCGAGATACTGCCGCATACCAATCCGTTTCCCAAGGCCTATGCCTTGAAGGTTCTCGACCCCGATTACGCACCGACGCAGGCGCAGTTGATCAGCGACTACCTGCGCGACAACCCGACGCGTAATCGCGAACTCGACATGTGCCCCTTGTTCGCCCATCTCGCGCCCGAGGCCGCGCATCCCTTGCTTCAGGAAAGCCTGGTCAAGCCGCGCCCTACCTTTCACTTTCGCCTGCCCAACGCCCAGCTCGACACGCTCGACTGGGGCAGCGTCACGGAGTGGAACCGCTGGGTAACGGTCGAACGACTGGCCGCCGACCCACACAGCCTGCGTACTCAGATGCAGGCTTATCGCGCCCACCATACGCAATCGACGATGGGCCACTGGCGGGACAAACTGAAACGCTGGGTCGAGAAATGAGTTCACGACCGCTGATCGGCATCACCACCTCGGACCACAAGAGCTTTCTGGCATGGGCATGTGACCGGCTTGCCGTGTGGCGTGCCGGCGGTCAACCGGTGCGGCTCTCGCCCTCGCGCGAGATTCCCGAGGGGCTCGCGGGCTTGATGATCGGCGGTGGCGACGACATCGGCGCTCAGCTCTACGGCGGAGAAATGCGACTCGACGTGCGCGTCGACCCGGCACGCGACCGACTGGAACTCGCTCTGCTCGAGCGCTTTCTGCCCCAGCAGTTGCCCGTGCTGGGGATCTGCCGAGGCGCGCAGATCATCAACGTGCACTGCGGCGGCACCCTGATCGGCGATATTTATACCACCTACGATCATGTGCGCCGCCAGCGCACCGTGCTGCCTCGCAAGCATGTCGACATCGCTACCGGAAGCCGCTTGCATACCCTGCTTGGCGTCTCGCGCTGTCGCGTCAACAGCCTGCATCACCAGGCAGTGGATCGGCTCGGCGATGCACTGGAGGTCGTAGCGCGCGATCGCGACGACTTGATCCAGGCCATCGAGGCGCCAACCCATCCGTACCTCATCGGTGTCCAGTGGCATCCCGAATTCCTGCTCTTCAATCGTCCCCAACAGCGCCTGATCCGAGGCCTCGTCGATGCCGCACGCCAGCATTGAGCGCTTTACAGCGCTGACCTCCCCACACGACGACGCCCCGCATGATGGCGGGGCGTCGCGGTCTGCGTGCGGCTTTCGTGGCGTACGTCTCAGCGGTTCATGAGGCCATGACCGCCAGCCGCCGACCACTCGTCGCACGCATCAGATAAAACCCGATGACGATGCCCAATCCGCCTAGCCCGGCAACATAAACCGCCGGAAACAGAGGATGTACGGTCATCAATACCGAGACGACGATGGGGGTAAAGCCGCCGAAGATGGCGTAGGCGACGTTATAGGAAAACGACAGCCCAGTGAAGCGCACCATCGCCGGAAACGACTTGACGGCAATCGTCGGTACCACGCCGACGATGCCCACGGCGAAGCCGCACAGGATGTAAAGCGGCGTCAGCCACTCGGGATGCGTCCCGACGGTGGTCATCATCGCCCAGTAGCTAATCGCCAGCAGCAATCCCCAGAGCATGATGGTGGGGCCGCTACCGAAGCGGTCCGCGCTCCACCCTGAGGCTAGGCATCCGACCAGCACGCCGAGGATGGCATAAACATTGGCCAGCGAGGCATCCAGTCCGTAGCGGCTTTGCAGAAGGCTCGGTGTCATCAGGATGACCACCACGACGGCGGCAGTCAGAATCCAGGTCACGCCCATCGACAGCACTACGCTCGGCAAATGATTGCGAAGCACGCTCTTGACCGGTAGCTCTTCGGCCAGCGCCTTCTTCGCCTGCATCTCGGCGAACACCGGCGTCTCGTGCAGCCAGCGCCGCAGGTACACGGCCACCAACCCGAACACGCCACCGATCAGAAACGGAATCCGCCAGGCGTACGCGGCCAACTCCGCATCACTGTAGGTGGTCTTGATGAACGCCGACATCAGCGAGCCGATGAGAATGCCCGATACCAGGCCAGCGGATAGTGTCCCGCAGGCAAAGCCCACGTGACGACGCTTGACGTGCTCAGTGACGAAGACCCAGGCGCCAGGGACTTCCCCGCCCACCGCGGCGCCCTGCAGGATACGCAGCGCCACCAGCAGCAGGGGCGCCGCATAGCCCAAGGTGTCGTAGGTCGGCATCACACCGATCAGCAGCGTCGGCAACGCCATCAGGAAGATCGACAAGGTGAACATCTTCTTGCGCCCCAGCAAGTCGCCGAAGTGCGCCATGATGATGCCACCCAATGGGCGAGCCAGATAGCCGGCGGCGAAGATCCCGAACGTCTGAATCTGGCGTAGCCATTCGGGCATCTCAGGGGGAAAGAACAACTGCCCCACCACCGTCGCGAAATACACGAAGATGATGAAATCGTAAAACTCCAGTGCACCGCCCAGGGCAGACAGCGACAGCACCTTGACGTCGCGGCGATTCAGCGGGCGCGACGAAGCCGCATCGGTCTCTTGCGAAGTAGCCATGATGAATGAAATCTTCCGTCGAATGATCGTTGGTTATGTTATGTCAGCGTCCAGCGTCGCGGCACCCAAACAAGGCGGGAGGTACCGACCGACGAGCGTATAGGAGGCTAACAGATTCGCGGAAAGACTGCATCGGCGACGTTGTCAAGCACCAACGACGCTAAGGTAAGAGGCCTATGTAAAGGGCCGGCACAAGGCCGGCCCCGGAGAATCGATACTGATCAGCTTTCCAGCGTTGCGTCCAGCGTGATCTCGGCATTGAGCACACGCGAGATCGGGCAACCTTCCTTGGCTTTCTGGGCGGCGTCGTCGAAGCTCGACTGATCGATGCCCGGCACCTTGGCGCGGGTGACGAGATGCACCTTGGTGATCTTGAAACCGCTGTCGTCCTGATCCAGCGTCACAGTTGCCTCGGTACGCACATCGTCAGGATCATGGCCAGCTTCTCCCAAGATCATCGACAGCGCCATCGAATAACAACTGGCGTGGGACGCCGCGATCAATTCCTCGGGGTTGGTGCCCGGCTCGCCTTCGAAGCGCGTGTTGAAACCATAGGGATTGTCCTTGAGTGCACCGCTTTGGGTAGAGACCGTCCCCTTGCCACGCTTGAGACTGCCTTGCCAATGGGCGGAACCGGTTTTCTCGATACTCATTCGTGCCTCCTTTCGTGAGTGGGCGTCATGCCCCTACACCATAGTCCATATGGGTGATGTCGTGGACTTCAAGGGGCCAGTGATTAGTCTCTCGCCCGCACACGACGACACGCCGCCCACTGCTCGGCCAGCGCGGCACTGCCGATTTCACGCAAGGCCGCGACATTGATCTCGGGAATCGACTCGGGGTCCGGGTATGCCGCCACGGCCGCCTCGACGCTGGACTCGCGCAGCAGATGCCACATCGGCCACGGCGACCGATTGGTGTAATTGGCAGGATCGTCGGCCGCTACGCCCTCAAAGACATAGTCGGGATGAAAGCTCGCCAACTGGTAAACCCCCATATAGCCCTCCGCCTCGAGCAACGCATCGGCGACACCTAGCAGATCCAGATAATCGTCGAAGTCGGCCACCCCTTCCGGCAGGATCATCAGCGTGGTCTCGATGGCCGGCTCAGCATCCAGACGATGACATTCCTCGATCAAGGTATGCAGAAGATGTTCGGGGTCATCATCGTTCGCCACGACATAACGCAGGCTGTCACGGCGCACCTCGCGGCCAGCAAAGGGACAAACGTCGTGCGCCACGACGAAGTTCGCCACCCAGGCGCGGGTCATGGCGATGACATCGGCATCCAGGGGACGCTCGGACATATGAATCGATCCTGAAACGAGAAAGAGCTGCCAGTATAACGGACTTGTCGCATCCCGCCGTATCGGCGCACCCTGAAGGCTAGCCCACATCCATGCCAGACTTGCCAGGGAGGCTCCCCCATGACCACGTCCCCCGCCAACGACATTCCCCGCGTCACGCTTGACGCCACCGAGCGTGAACCCGCCGTCGCCCTGCCCGCCATCGGCCAGGGCAGTTGGCACATGGGCGAGAACCGTGCCCCGCGCCGCGACGAGATCCATGCCCTGCAATACGGCCTCGATCTAGGGATGACACTGATCGACACCGCCGAGATGTACGCCGACGGTGGCGCCGAGGAAATCGTCGGCGAGGCCCTGCGCGGGCGTCGCGACGAGGCCTTCGTGGTCTCCAAGGTCTACCCGTGGAACGCCGGCCGTCACGACGCCGTCGCCGCCTGCGAGCGCAGCCTGCAACGCCTGGGCACCGACTATCTGGATATGTATCTGCTGCATTGGCCCGGCAACGTGCCCTTGGAAGAAACGCTGGAAGCGTTCGAGCACCTGCAAGCCCAAGGCAAGATACGTCGCTACGGCGTCTCCAACTTCGACGTCGACGAGATGCAAGCCCTGCAGGCCGTTCCCGGTGGCGACCGCTGCACCGTCAACCAGGTGCTCTACCATCTCGGCTCGCGCGGCATCGAGCACAGTCTGCTGCCCTGGCAGCGTGAACGCGGCCTGCCGGCCATGGCCTACTGCCCCTTGGCCCAAGGCGGTCGAGAACTCGACCACCCAGAGGTTCGCGCTATCGCCGACGCGCTCGGCGTCAGCCCTGCCCAGGTGCTGCTGGCCTGGGCGACCCGCCCCGCGCCCGACGGGCAACGCGATGTCATCGCCATCCCCAAGGCCGTACAGCCCGCACACGTCGAAGCCAATGCCGCCGCCATGCGGCTCGCGTTGGACGACGCCAGTCTCGCAAGGCTGGACGCCACCTTTCCCGCGCCGTCGCGCAAGCCGCCCCTGGATATCGTCTAGGCGTTGACGGCGCCATACCGACGCTCAATCCTCGGGTGTGACACCGCCAAGGCAGGCGGCCTCTTGCTCCCCGTAGCCATATTCATCTTGCAACCCCTGATGAATGGCTCGGCGTTCGTCGAGCGACTTGTGCTGGCTCGCCTTGCGCTTGCCTTCGAGGCGGTCGACGGTGATCTCAATCCCGACGATGGCGCGGCACATCGCGGCGATATAATCGTCGGGGGCATCGCTTACCCGCCAAGGCCTCTCCCGCTCGCCTTCGAAGCGCTCGGTGAGGGTGGTCACCATCTCGCGAAGCCAGTGTGGATCGTCGATCAGGCGTAGCCGGCCATGCACGTGCACCACCTGATAATTCCAGGTCGGCACCACCTTGCCGTGTTCACGCTTGGCCGGGTACCAGCTCGGCGTGATGTAGGCCTGAGGACCATGAAAGATCGCCAGTGCTTCGATGCTCCCCAAGGGGTTTTCGATTCTCCTGGCAAGCGGGTTGGCACGCGCGATATGGCCAAGCAGGATATCCGATGCGCACTCGTCCTCCGCCGGTGCCAGCAAAAGTGGCAAGTGATCGGCGCTTAGCTCGCCGGATGCATCACGGGTCACAAGCGTGGCGAAGGGAGCAGCCTCGATGATCCGCTGGCATTCGGTGCGACTGTCGATGCAAAACTGGGGCGGCTGATACATGGCTCGACTCTCAGGAGGGAAAAGGATCGTGACGCAGGGCGGCCGTCATCGACGTGAGCGAACGATGCTGGCGGCCCGTGGCATCGAAGTTCTCGGGGGCCAGCCAGCGGCGGTGGCACTCGCGAACCGCCGGCCACTCGCCATCTAGGACCGAGAACCATGCCGTGTCACGATTGTTCCCGGCCACGACTCGATGCTGACGGAAGACACCCTCGAAGCGAAAACCGAGCCGCTCGGCGGCGCGGCGCGAAGGTGCGTTCAGGGCATCGCACTTCCATTCGAGACGCCGATATCCCATATCGAAGGCGTGCGCCATCATCAGCATCAGTGCCTCACTGGATATCGGCGTGCGTGCCATGCGGGGCGAGAAGCTGATATGGCCGATCTCGATGCGACCATCGACCGGCACGATATTGAGATAAGCCGCCATGCCCACCGCCGTCTCATCGGCGAGGTCGACCACGGCATAGCAAAGCAACTCGCAGTCCGCGCCCATACGCGCCAGCCAGGCCCGGCAACCAGCCTCGTCGTCGAAGGGGCGACCGCCCAGATAGGTCCAGCGGGCGCGTCCCTCGGTGTCGTTGTCGATCTCCGGGGCCGGCACCTGCCACGCCTGCCACAGGGCCTCGGCGTGACGGGCGGCATCCAGCGGTTCCAGTCGGCAGAAACGCCCTGCCAGGCATTCGGCACTGGGTTTTGACGGCGCTTGCCAGCGGTCGAGGTTCGAGCCGATCGGCTGTCCGTAAGCGTTATAGGCTTGGCTCATGGAGGACTTTCCTCAGGATATGACGAAGCATTAGTCTGGCGACATAACGGTTCCCCAAGAAGAACCAATATTGCCGATATGCGAGGAACCAGTGACCGATCCGAATGCCCACCGTCTCTGGATTCAAGAGGCATTGAATCTTCAACTGGCCGAGCCGGACGACCGCACGCTCAGCCAGCGTCTTTATGATGCCCTGCGCGGCGGCATCCAGCAGGGCCGGCTCCCTCCGGGGAGCGCCCTGCCCTCGTCCCGGCAATTGGCCGCCAGCCTGGGTATGGGCCGCAATACCGTGCTGAGCGCGGTCGACCGTCTCATCGCTGAGGGCTTTCTGGTATCGCGTCCCGGTGCCGGGGTTTTCGTTGCCGATTGGCAGTGGGGAACACAGCAGCGCCTCGAAGCGCCAGAACCGCTATCCGTGGCGCTCTCGCAACGCGGCGAACGCCTTCTCGAATTCACGGCGCCTTCGAGCGAACGTCATACCGCCTTCGCGCCCGGCGTTCCGGCGCTGGATCGTTTTCCCCGGGAACGCTGGCAGCGCTTGCTTAGACGCCATCAGCAGCGAGCCCCGGTGGAATGGTTCGATTACCAAAATGTGGGAGGCGTCAGCACGCTACGCGAGGTGCTGTGCGATTATCTGCGTCTAGCGCGCTCGGTGCGCTGCCGGCCGGAGCAGATCCTGATCACCCAGGGTGCGCAGCAGGGCTTCGAGCTGATCGCACGACTGCTTGCCGACGTCGGGGATAGCGTCTGGATGGAGGAGCCCGGCTACGGCGGCGCGCAAGCCTGCTTCGCCTCGGCTGGACTGGCCCTGCAGCCGGTACCGGTCGACGATGAAGGCCTGAATGCCGCCTCGCTTCCCTCCGAGACACCATCTCCCAAGTTGATCTACGTGACGCCATCGCACCAGTACCCCTGCGGCGCGACTCTGCCGATGTCACGTCGCGCGGCGCTGCTGGCGCTCGCCCAGCGGCATGGCGCCTGGATCATCGAGGACGACTACGACAGCGAGTTCCGCTATACCAGCGCGCCGATCGCCTCGCTTCAGGGGTTGATGGATAACGCCCCGGTAATCTATGTAGGCACCTTCAGTAAGGTTCTCTATCCGGGGCTACGGCTGGGGTATCTGGTGCTGCCGCCCTCGCTGGTGGCAAGCTTCCAGCGCATCAACGCTCGCCTGCACCGAGAAGGGCAATATGTCGCTCAGGCGGCGCTGGCCGACTTTATCGGCGAGGGTCATTTCTCGCGCCATGTAGCGCGCATGCGCAGGTGCTACCGACACCGCCAGTCAGCGCTTCGCCAGGCGCTGGCGCCGGCGGTTTCCAACGGGCTAGAACTCTCGTCCGGCCATGCGGGAATGCACCTGGTCGCGTATCTGGAAAGCCATGAACTGGAAAACGAACTGGTCCACCAGGGCAAGCAAGCAGGCCTGCGGCTATCGCCGCTATCCGGCTTTTATTTGCAAGCGCCCGGCCAGCCGGGGCTGGTCCTCGGCTATGCCGGCGCGACGGAGGCCGAGATAGAGCGTGCCGGGCGTTGGCTTAGCGAAACGTGGCTTTCACTGACAGGACACTCCATCAGCCATGGCCCTGTTTAGCCCTTGCGCGACGCCAACCGATCCGCCAGCCGGGTCGGTTCGGGCAGCTTGGTCTTGCCCAGGCAGGCAATCGCCCATTCCAGCGCGGAGTCCTGATCCAGCCGATGCCCGAGAGAGACGATCACCGGCTTGACGTTCTCGCGGGAACGCAGCATTGCGCCGATGACCACGCGTCCCTCGGCATCGACCTCGACGTCGGCGGGGTCCTCGGTGCGGCGACGGTCGGTGAGCGGCGTCCATTCACCGCGCATGGCCGGTACTTCGCCGTGACGACCGCAAAGCACCTTCTTGGCCACGCCGATCGTCGGCAGATCGAGCCATAGGCCCAGGTGCGAGGCCACGCCGAGACGCCGTGGATGCGCGATACCCTGGCCGTCGACCATCACCAGATCGGGGTGTGCTTCCAACCGTGCGAAGGCGCCCAGCGCGGCGGGAATCTCGCGAAACGATAGCAAGCCGGGAATGTAGGGCATGCGCGTGGGTTCGCGGTGGACCACCGACTCGCGTACCGTAAGCGACGGCCACTCCAGCACCACCACCGCCGCACGCGTCGTCTCGCCGCCATCCTCGAAGCCGATATCCACGCCCGCGATGCAGCTCACCGCATCCGGCTTTCCGTGCCTGACCACGCGCGGTGCCAAGCGACGCTGCAGTGCCACGGCCTCCTCGGGGGTCAGCGTCCAAGCATGCAGGTCTTCATGATGAGTCATACCGCCTCCTTGTGCTTCGTTCTCCTTGTCAGTGCCCCATTGGGCCGCCCTCCCGCAACCGGTAGACTGACGCTCCGGTATAGGAGATCTGCGTGAAACTCATCCACACAGCGGACTGGCATCTCGGCCAGACCTTCCACGGGCAAGAGCGCCACACCGAGCAACGCGCGTTCCTCGACTGGCTATTGGCGACTCTCGACGCGCGACGCCCGGACGCTTTGCTCATCGCAGGCGATGTCTTCGATGTCGTCAATCCATCGTTGCGCGCCCAGGAGCTGCTCTACGACTTCATCGTCGAGGCACATCAGCGTTTACCGCAACTGACCATCGTCATGATCGCCGGCAACCACGACAGCGGCAACCGTATCGAATTGCCCGCGCCACTGATGCAGCGCCTCAACACCCACGCCCTGGGCCGAGTGAGTTGGCTCGACGATGGACGACTCGACGCCTCGCGTCTTTTGGTACCGCTGACCGATGCCGAGGGCCAGATTCGCGCCTGGTGCCTGGCGCTGCCCTTCTTGAGGCCCGCCGAGGTCACCGGCGGCACAGCGACGAACGGCGACGAGACCGACGACGCCTCGCGCAATACCTATGTCGCTGGCATCACGCGCGTTCACCAACAGCTCATCGACGCAGCGCGCGAACGTCGCGTCCCCGGCCAGGCGCTCATTGCCATGAGTCATGCTCATCTGCACGGCGCCGCGGTCTCCGAGGCCAGCGAGCGGCCCATCGTCATCGGCGGCGAAGAATCGATCCCGGCCTCGTTGTTCCCCTCCGACATCGCTTATGTGGCGCTGGGTCACCTGCACCGCGCCCAGCAGGTCGGCGAGACGCGCATCCGCTACAGCGGCAGTCCATTGCCGTTGGACTTCAGCGAAGTGGCCTATCCCCATCAGGTCGTCGAAGTCACGCTCGACGGCGACGCCTTGCACGATGTCGAGAGCCTACCCGTACCACGTCCGGTGGCCATGCATCGGCTCGGCCCGGCGCCACTGGATGACGTACTCGCCGAGCTGGACGCCCTGGAAGATACGCCCGAGCTATCGACAGATCAGGGACGAGATCTCCCTAGAGAACGTTGGCCCTGGCTCGAGGTACGCGTCGAACTCGACGCCCCGATGCCCGACCTGCGTGCCCGTATAGACGCAGCGCTCGACGGCAAGCAATTGCGCCTGCTGCGTCTGGAACGTCGCCTGCCGAGAGTCGCTGCCGAGGACGCGCCCGCGCGCATCGACCTGGCGGCGCTCGGCCCACGCAAGCTGTTCGAGCGCACCTGGCAAGCGCGCTGGGGCGAGCCGCCCGCCGACGACGTGCTCGCCGACTTCGACCGGCTACATCAGGACGTGCTCGACGACGAGGAAACAACGACATGAAGATCCTCGCCCTGCGCCTGACCAACCTGGCCTCGATCCCCGGCCCATTGGAACTCGACTTCACCGCCGCGCCGCTCGCGGAGGCCGGCCTGTTCGCCATCACCGGTCCCACCGGCGCCGGCAAGAGCACCTTGCTCGATGCATTGTGCTTGGCGCTCTACGGCAGCACGCCCCGACTGCGCCAGGCGCCGGGCCAGAACGCCCCGCTGCCCGACGTGGGCGACGCCACCCTCAATACCGCCGATCCGCGTACGCTATTGCGCCGAGGCACTGCCAGCGGCCATGCCGAGGTCGATTTCTTGGGCCGCGATGGCCGCCGCTATCGCGCCCGCTGGGCCGTGCGCCGCGCCCGCGAGAAGGCCGATGGCAAATTGCAGAAAATCGAGCAGTCGCTCACCGACTTGGATAGCGACCGCCTGTTGACCACCCAGAAACGCGAGTTCGACCGCCTGCTGCCCGAGCGCCTGGGCCTCAGCTTCGAGCAATTCACCCGCGCCGTGCTGCTGGCCCAGAGTGAGTTCGCCGCCTTCCTCAAGGCCGACGACAACGAGCGCAGCGACCTGCTCGAGCGCCTCACCGGTACCGCCGAGTACTCCGAGATCTCGGTCGCCGCCTATCGCCGCGCCAACCAAGCAAAGCACGCCGTCGAGGCGCTGAACGCCAAGCTCGCCGACGACCTGCCCGCCGAGGCCGAGGCTCGCGCCGCGCTCGAAAAGACCGCCGAGACCGCTCAAGCCGAGCTCGACACCGTGCAACGCCATGCCAAGCGCCTGGAAACACAGGCGCAGTGGCACGCCACGGATGCCAAGCTTCGCGATGCTCACGCCCAAGGGCAACGCGAGCACCACGATGCCGAGACGCATTGGCAAACGCTGGCCCCGGCCCGCGCCGACCGTGACTGGCAGCGCCTGATCGCACCGCAACGCCATCGCCTGGCACGTCAGACCGCACTTCCCGGCGAGATATCGAGGCTCGAAGCGACGCATGCCGATACGCGTGAGGCCCTGGCGCAGGCCGAGACCACACTGCAGCAGGCCAAACAGACCCACGCCACGGCCGAACGGACCCTTCAAGACGCCGACGCGGCACGCCGCACGGCCGAGCCTCAACTGCATCAAGCCCGCGAGCAGGCGCAGCAACTGGCGACACGCGAGCATCAGTTGGCCGAGCTCGACAACGCCCACGCTACGCATCGCCGCGAAGCGCAGACGCTGACCACGCGCTATCAGGAAGCCCACGCGACACAGCAACGCCAGCGCCGCCAGCGTGATGACTGGCAGGCCACCCTACGCCAGTTGATGGGCGAGCACGCCCGCGTCGAGGACGCCCGCCAGGCCGTACAGCGCGCGCATGATCTCGCCGCCCAGCGTCACTTGGCACTCGGCGAGCTGCAAAGCCGCTGGCAGACCACCTATCGTGCCGACCACACCCGGCGCACACTCAATGAGCGCCTAACGCAAGATGCAAAGCGCCTCGAGGCATTGATCGCCCAAGGCCAGGCCGCACGTCAACGTCTCGATGAGCGTGAGCGCCACTATCGCAGCGTGCTGGAATTCGTCGAACGCGGTCGCGCGGTGCGCAGCGAGAGTGTCACGCACCTGCGCGACGCCCTCGAGGAAGGCCAGCCCTGCCCGGTGTGCGGCGGTTTCGAGCATCCTTGGCGCCACCAGCCGCCGCAGACACCTGAAGCCGCCCAACTTGCCGCGCAGCAAGCGGACGAAGACCGCCAGTTAGCGGATGCCCAGCGACAACGCGACCACGCCCAGCAACAGCGCGACGAACTGCTGGGCCAATACCGCGCACTCGAGGCTTCGCTCACGCAACAACGCCAGGACGGTGCGGATGCCAATAAGCGCCACCAAGAGGCGCACCAGGCGCTCGACGAACATCCGCTACACGCCGAGCTTGCCGGCATCGATCACGACCGGCGCGACACCTGGCTAACCGAGCAACGCCAGACAAGCGACGCCCAGCGCGCGCAACACGAGGAAACGCTTCAGGCCCTTGCCCGCGCCGAGACCGAACTGGCACCGCTCGACGAGGCATTGCGCCAGAGCGAGCTGACACTGGCGCAACTCGACACCCAGCGCACACGACTCGACGAGGAACTCACAGAACTCGATGCGCGCCTGCCTCCGCTACGCCGCGAGCGGGACGACATCGCCGCCCGGCTCAAGGCCTTGCTCGGCGAGCATGCCTCGCCGGACGCCTGGCAGCAGCAGCTCGATACGCGCCAGGCCACCGCACGCCAGGCACGGGATACGGCACTTGCCAAATGCCATGACAGTGAGCGGGAAACCCAACGGCTTGCCCAACAATCGCACTATGAAGCCGAGCAACTCGCCCGGCTCAAGCAGGAACTCGACACCCTCACCCGTGAGCTGGATGCCTGGCGCCAAGCGCATCCCGGGCTGGACGACGCCACCTTGCAGCGGCTACTCGACGAAACCGACGATGCCACTGAACGCAGGGAACGGGAACTGACTCAGGCCGAGCAGGCTCGCCAGCAGACCGCCGCCACCCTCGCCGAACGCCGCCAGGCCCTCATCGCGCATCGCCGCGACCAGGCCTTGACCGAGCACGATGCGCACGCGGAGGCGCTATTGAGCGAGGCGGTCGACGCCCGAATCGAGCGGCGTCGAGAGGCGCTCGACACCAAACGTGACGCCCTGGCACCACGCCATGATGCCTCCCAGGCACGTCGCGACGACGCCCTGCACGCCCTGCGCGATGACGACCGCAAGCGTCAGCGCCAACGCGAAGGGCAAGCCGAACTCGACGCCGCGCGCGCCGAGTACCGCCGCTGGGGCTGCATCAGCGAACTGATCGGTTCCGCGGACGGCAAGGTCTTTCGGCGCATCGCGCAGGCCTACAACCTGGAGCAATTGCTGGAGCACGCCAACACGCACCTGATGGGGTTGAGTCGCCGTTACAAGCTGATTCGCGGTGGCAGCGAGCTGGGTCTGCTGGTGGAGGACCGCGATATGGGCGACGAGCGCCGCTCGGTGCATTCACTCTCCGGCGGCGAAACCTTCCTCGTTTCGCTGGCGCTGGCGCTGGGACTCGCCTCCATGGCCTCCGGCGAACTCGTCATCGAATCACTGTTCATCGACGAAGGCTTCGGCAGCCTCGACCCGCAATCCCTGGCGCTCGCCATGGACGCCCTCGACGGCCTGCAAGCACTGGGCCGCCGCGTCGGCGTGATATCCCACGTGCAGGAAATGCACGAACGCATCCCGGTGCAGATACAAGTCGAGCCGCTGGGCAATGGCACGAGTCGCGCGAGGTTGGTGAGTACCTAGGCAATATTGAGTAACTAGGAAATATGAATTCTCAATAAATAAAGGACGGCTACCTCCGCCGTCCTCGGCTCAGTATCATAACGCCCGAAGCCGCCGCCAAAGACGGCCGATACCGACGGAGCTGGCGAACAGTATGATCCCGATACTCGCGGAAAGACCACCACGCCAGAGACTGTCTGGACTGGCGGCGCCCAGCGTTTCCAGTCGCGCATAATGCGTGCCCAGCGTGACCAGACCCGACGCCAGATAACCGATGCCAATCAAGGCAGTCCCCACGGCCATCAGAGTGGCCGACGAGGCTGAGACTTCCTCCTCAGAGGATGTTAACCATCGACTGATCGGCTTACGCGCCAGGAGAAGCCCCGCTCCAAGCAGCACACTGACGAAGAAATGCACACCCTGGATGGCGAGCATATTCGGTGCATCCGCCTCTTGAGCTACCGACGAACTGGACCAGACAATATAAAGAGACGTGGCCTGGTTTGAGAGCGTCCTGACCAGCAACCAGATCCCCGCAATACCCAACAGCGCTTCGCACAACGAGCGAGTATGGAAACTGGGCATATATCTCCTTGTAGTGAGGGCATGTCGAAAAAATCGCGTTCCGTGTACATGCCCTCAACATGTGTCGATGCCGTGAACATATCAACTTGCTTCCCATAGAGTGCCATTGAGAGGCCATCCCTCGGTAGCCAGGCATTGCGTACTATTTTGCCATCAACGACCCTGCCGCCAACGAAGACGGTATCCGCGTCACTGAGCTGATCGATATCCTATCCGCGAATCGCCCACGCTGGTGATGACGCAATGCGTGGTGATATAAAAAGCCCGGAAAACCTGACACGAGGTGCCCATGAAATTCGCCATTGGCTTACTCTTGCTGATCAGCGTGGGGCTGGTGAGCGCTACCGCCTTGGCGCTGATCTTCGGCGGCCCATCCCGGCCGCCGACCCTGGAAGGCATCAATGCGCCATTCAGGGCACTCGACGATAGCGACTTACCAGCACTCAGCACCTACCAGGCGCGAGATGGCACGCCTCTCGCGTTTCGCCGTTACGCATCTTCTGCAGACACATCACACGGCAGTGTGGTGCTGCTCCACGGCTCCGCCGCTGACAGCCGCAGCATGCATCCGCTGGCCAAGGCTTTCGCCGCCGCCGGGTATACCGCATACACGCTGGATGTTCGCGGACACGGTTCCTCCGGCACCAACGGCGACATCGCCTACGTGGGACAACTCGAGGATGATCTGGAAGATTTCATGCAGACCATTGAGCCGGTCACGCCCACCACGCTCGTGGGTTTCTCTTCCGGTGGTGGATTCGCGCTCAGGGTGGCCGGTGGTCAACGCCAGCAGCTGTTTTCCAACTACCTGCTACTGTCGCCGTTCATCAGTCAGGAGGCATCGACGTATCGGGCCGATAGCGGCGGTTGGACCCGCGTCGGATTACCGCGTTACATCGCCATCATGTTATTGAATCGTCTCGGTATCGACGCCTTCAATCATCTGCCTGTGGTCCGCTATGCCGTCGACGAAAGTGCCGACCTGACACCAGCCTACTCGTACGACCTGGCCCAGAATTACCGGCCGAAAGCCGATTACCGAGCCGCCCTACGCGCGACGAATCACCCGATGCGGGTGCTGGTGGGCGAGGATGACCAAATCTTTCGTGCCGGTCAGTTCGCTACTGTGTTTCAAAACGCCGGCAGCGACGTAGCGGTCGATCAACTCCCCGACATCGACCACATCGGCCTGATACTCGATCCCGACGCTATCGATGCCGCCGTCGCCGCCATCCAGGCGCTGAACGGGCAAAAAGCACCTGCCCCGTAGTAGAGGGTGGGTTAAATACTTAGGCGACGTGTCGAAAAAACGCGCTTCGTGTACATATCTCCGACACTAAAACGCCGTGCACTAAGGCACGGCGTTTTGGCGTCTTTCGAAGCGCTTCGAACGGGGCTCAGCCGGCGAGTTTGGCGGCCATTTCAGCGGTGTGCTGGCCCTGAAAGCGGGCGATGGTGAGTTCATTTTCGCTGGGTTGGCGGCTGCCGTCGCCACCGGCGATGGTTGTCGCGCCGTAAGGCGTGCCACCGGAGACGTCATTGAGCTCGCTCAGCGCCGCGCAGGAGTACGGCACACCGACGATCGCCATGCCGTGGTGAAGCAAGGTAGTGTGAATCGAGGTCAGTGTGGTTTCCTGCCCGCCGTGCTGGCTGGCGGTAGAAGTGAAGGCACCGCCCAGCTTGCCAATCAGTTTGCCTTGCGCCCAGAGACCGCCCGTCTTGTCCCAGAAATTGCGCATCTGCGAGGCCATGTTGCCGAAGCGCGTGGGCGTACCGACGAGAATCGCATCGTACTCGGCCAGTAGGCTGGGGTCATCCAGCACGGCGGCAGTGCTGTCCGCCTTGTAGCCAGATTTTTCGGCGACGTCAGCGGGCACGAGTTCGGCCACGCGATACAGATCCACCTGAGTGCCGGCCACGCCGCGTGCGCCTTCGGCGACGGCATTGGCCAATGTTTCGATGTGCCCGTAACTGGAGTAATAAAGGACGAGAATCTTGCTCACGAGGGTACTCTCCTGACTGGATGTATGGACGCTTTCAAGATGGCGCACGCTCGCGCCACCGTCAAAGTGACGTGCTAGGCTGGCGCAAAACATCCGCTGGAGGTCGCCATGCCCAACACCACCGCCCTACTCGAGCACTTGGTTGGCTTCGATACCGTCTCGCGTCACTCCAACCTGGAATTGATCGCCTTCATCGAACGTTATCTCGCCGAGCACGACGTGCCCTGTACCCGCATCGACAACGATGACGGCAGCAAGGCCAATCTGCTGGCCCGCATCGGCCCCAAGGTCGCGGGCGGCGTGGTGCTGTCCGGGCATACCGACGTGGTACCGGTGGACGGTCAGCCCTGGAGCAGCGACCCTTTCACGCTGATCGAAAAAGACGACGGCCGCCTCTACGGACGTGGCAGTTGCGACATGAAGGGATTCATCGCCAGCGCACTGGCACAAGTACCGCAGTGGCAAACGCTCGACTTGCAGCGACCCATCTACCTGGCGTTTTCCTACGACGAGGAAGTCGGTTGCCTGGGCGCGCCGCGCTTGATCGAACGCTTGATGGCCGATGCACCGACGCCAGCGGCGGTCATCGTCGGCGAGCCCACGCTGATGGCGCCGGTGGTGGCCCAGAAGGGCATCACTAACCTGCGTACCACGGTGACCGGTCGCGAAGCGCATTCAAGCCAGGTGCGCCAGGGTGTATCCGCCGTCCACGTGGCCGCCCGCCTGGTGACCCGCATCGAAGACATCATGGCGGAACTTGTCAGCGAGGGGCGTGTCGATCCGCTCTTCAACGTCCCCCACTCCAGTCTCCACGTGGGCAAGATCCAGGGCGGTACGGCGATCAACATCATGGCGCGCGAGTGCCATTTCGACTGGGAGATCCGCCATCTACCAACGGACGGTTTCGAAGCCTTGTTCGAGCGTTTCCAGCACTACGCCGATTCATTGGTACACGACTTGCGCCCACGCGCGCCGCAGATCGCCATCCATACCGACCACCTCACCGAGACCGTGCCCGCCCTGGCCGACCGCGACAACCAAGCGGCGGTGGCACTATGCCAGTCGCTGCTCGGCGCCGCCGACAACCAAGCCGTGGCCTATGCCACCGAAGCGGGGCAATTTCAACGCGCCGGCCTATCCACGGTGATTTGCGGCCCCGGCAGCATCGCTCAGGCACATCAACCCGACGAATATCTGGACGTCGCCCAGCTCGAGGCAGCGGATGCCTTCATGGCGGCGCTTGGGAAGCGCATGGCAAGCGCCGACTAGCATCGCAACATCTCCACCGAGAGGACCTCTACCATCGGCGCCTTGTCGAAATGTTCGACATATGCCAGCGTGAACGAAATGATTCGGAACGATGTCACGTGAAGAGCAAGCAAACCCCATCCCGAAAACGTCCCAGCGTCGCCGAGGCGCTGGCAAAGGAGATCTTCTCCGGCGAATACCAACCCGGGGATTTCGTGCCCCGCGAGATCGATCTATGCGCGCGCTTCGCTCTCAATCGCTCGGCGGTCCGCAGCGATCTACGCCAGTTGGTCGACGCCGGAATCATCGAACGCATTTCCGGACACGGTTCGAAGGTCCGCGAGTATCCGGAGTGGAACATTCTCGATGCTCAAGTCACCGAGTGGATGACGCGCTACGCCGCGCCCAACCCCGGCGTGCAGCGTGAGATCCTGGCCTTTCGTCTGGACGTGGAGCCCTATGTCGCCATGACCGCCGCCAAGCACGCGACGGCGCATGACTTGGTCGCCATCGAGGAGGCCTTCAACGGCATGGGCAGTGACCTCGACGACCCCTCTTCCAACCGTGACGGCCGCTTGCATAGCGACTATGACATCGCCTTCCATGTGGCTATCTTCAAGGCCACGCACAATATCGTCTGGTCACAGCTCTCGCACATTCTGCGTCCCTCGATATTGCTATTGATCGAGACCTCGAACGTCAGCGCCAGCGACCCGGCGGAGAGCCTGGAGCGCCACCGGTTGCTGATGGAAAGCATTCGCGCACGCCGGCCACGCGATGCCTTTCGCGCCTCACAGGCCGTACTCGCTGGCACCGCCAGCGCCTTGGGGTTGGAAATCCCCGACACGCCTCTTGGGCATAGCGCCGAGCTGTTGTCCGAAAGCTGACAAGCGCTACCTCTGACACTCGACAGACAAACCGGGCGTCGCATGGCGACGCCCGGTTTGTCTGGTCAAGTGCTTAGCATCAAGTACTCAGTGATTGTCGCGGGGCGGGCTCTTACGCGCGACGTCGCGGTACTTAGTGGCAGGGCCTAGCGTCATGCCACGATCGAGCTGCTCGACCATGCCGCGTTGAATTTCCTGCCAAGGCGTCTGGTCCACCGGGTAAATATAACCGCCACGCGACTCCAGCGCCTGGCGACGCCGTAACAACTCGGCGTCATCGACCAGCAGATTGGCTTCGCCGCGCTTGAGGTCGATACGAATTCGATCCCCCGTTTCCAGTAGTGCCAAGCCGCCGCCCACGGCAGCTTCAGGTGCCGCATTGAGGATCGAGGGCGAGCCCGAGGTCCCCGACTGACGACCGTCACCGATGCACGGCAGCGATTCGATACCTTGACGTATCAACGCCTCTGGCGGCTGCATGTTGACGACCTCGGCACTGCCCGGATGGCCGATTGGTCCGGCACCGCGCATGATCAGGATGGTCTTCTCGTCGATCTCGAGTGACGGGTCGTCGATGCGTGCATGATAATCTTCGGAGCCGTCGAATACCGCCACCTTGCCTTCGAAAGCATCCAGATCATCGGCCTGACTCAGGAAACGCTGCCGGAAGTCGCTGGCGATCACGCTGGTCTTCATTAACGCCGAATCGAACAGGTTGCCCTTGAGATTGATGAAGCCGGCCTCTTCCACCAGCGGATTGTCATAGCGGCGAATGATATCGTCGTCCAGGGTTTCACGCCCGGCCGTATTCTCCGCCAATGTCTTGCCATTGACCGTCGGCACATCGCCATGCAGACGTCCCGCTTTGATCAACTCGCTGAGCACCGCGGGCACGCCACCGGCCCGGTGGAACTCCTCGGAAAGATAGATCCCTGCCGGCATCACGTTGGCAAGCAGCGGAATCTCATGCCCAAGGCGTTGCCAATCGTCGTTGGTCAGCTCGATCCCCGCGTGACGAGCGATGGCGTTGATATGCACCGGCGCGTTGGAAGAACCGCCTAGCGCCGAACACACCACGATGGCATTCTCGCAGGCCTCTCGGGTGATGATATCCAACGGACGCAGGTCTTCCCATACCATGTCGACGATGCGCGTCCCGGTTTGATAGGCGACCATCGAGCGTTCCTTGTAGGGCGCCGGAATCATCGCCGAGCCGGGCAGGCTCATGCCCAACGCTTCGGCCATGGAGTTCATCGTCGAGGCGGTGCCCATGGTGTTGCAGTGGCCCACTGAAGGCGCCGAATCGGTGGCGCGGGACAGGAATTCCTCGTAGCCGATATCCCCCGCCGCGAGACGCTTGCGGAGTTCCCAGATGATGGTACCCGAGCCCACACGTTCCTGGGTGCCGCGCCAGCCATTGAGCATGGGGCCGCCGGAGAGCACGATCGCCGGAATATTCGCGGTCGCCGCTGCCATGAGGCAGGCGGGCGTGGTCTTATCACAGCCAGTGGTTAGCACCACACCGTCTAGCGGGTAACCATGCAGGACCTCCACCAGCCCTAGGTACGCGAGGTTGCGATCCAGCGCTGCCGTCGGCCGACGCACGTTTTCATGGATGGGATGCAGGGGAAACTCGAACGGCACGCCCCCGGCGGCGCGGATGCCATCCTTGACGCGTTTCACCAGATCGATGTGATGACGATTGCAAGGCGTCAAGTCGGAGCCCGACTGCGCGATGCCGATGATCGGCTTGCCGCTCTTGAGCTCCTCCAGCGTCAAGCCGTAATTCATGTAACGCTCGATGCACAGCGCGGTGGTTCCCGGATGCTCGGGGTTGTCGAACCACCAGCGCGAACGCAGTTGATCGGGGGTCATGCGGCGATTGTCGGCGGACATCGGGTTATCTCCTCTCGAAAGAACAATCGGCTCCTATGTAAGTCAAACATATTGCGAGTATGTTCAACATACTCCGATAGGTGTAGAGACGCCGCTTGTCCGCGCTGAGCAATGCCGCAACGCAAGAAGGCGGCCCGATGGGCCGCCTTCTCGTTTTGCGTACGCTCTTTTTCGTTAGTCCAAGCCCTCAGTGCGAGTGCCGCGGTACCTCTGCGCCGCGACAGCCGACCAGGAAGTCGAAATCGCAGCCTCGATCGGCCTGCAGTACATGCTCGATGTAGAGCTGGCGATAGCCGCCGGTACTGGCGATTTGGGTCGACTCAGCGGTGGGATCAGACTCAGCCAGGCGCGCAGTCAGTTCGGCATCGTCGACCTCCAGATGCAACGTGCCGGCGTAGGCATCGAGGGCGATCAGGTCGCCATTACGGACCGCCGCGAGCGGCCCTCCGGCAGCGGCTTCCGGCGCCACGTGGAGAACCACGGTACCGTAGGCGGTACCGCTCATACGCGCATCGGAAATGCGCACCATGTCGGTAATGCCCTGCTCGAGCAGCTTGGACGGCAGCCCCATGTTGCCGACCTCGGCCATGCCGTGATAACCGCGTGGCCCGCAGTTTTTCATCACCAGAATGTCGTCGGCGGTGACATCGAGATCGGGATCGTTGATGCGCGCCTTGTAGTCATCGAAATTCTCGAAGACCACGGCACGGCCACGGTGCATCATCAGCTCGGGGGTCGCCGCGGAAGGCTTGAGGACGGCACCGTTGGGCGCGAGATTACCGCGCATCACGCACATGCCGCCGTCCTCGCGCAATGGCGTGTCGAGGGGGCGAATCACGGCGTCGTTGTAAAGCGGCGCGTCCTGGACGTTCTCCCACAGCGTCTTGCCGTTGATGGTCAGAGCATCCTTGTGCGGCAGCCGGTCGGCCTCGCCAAGGCGCCGCAACACGGCGGGCAAGCCGCCGGCATAGTAGAACTCTTCCATCAGGTAGCGACCCGAAGGCTGCAGGTCGACGATGGTCGGCGTGCCGCGTCCGATGCGCGTCCAGTCATCCAGCGTCAGGTCGACCCCGATGCGTCCGGCGATGGCTTGCAAGTGAATGACCGCATTGGTCGAGCCACCGATGGCCGCGTTGGTGCGAATAGCGTTCTCGAAGGCTTGCTTGGTCAGCACCTTGGAGAGTTTGAGATCCTCGTGGACCATCTCGACGATACGATTGCCGGACAGGTGCGCCAGTACATAGCGGCGCGAATCGACGGCCGGTATCGCCGCATTGTGGGGCAACGAGGTACCCAGCGATTCGGCCATGCAGGCCATGGTCGAGGCGGTCCCCATGGTGTTGCAGGTACCGGCGGAGCGCGACATGCCTGCTTCGGCGGCCATGAAGTCATGCAGCGATATCTTGCCGGCTTTCACCTCCTCGGAGAGCTGCCAGACGACGGTTCCCGAGCCAATGTCCTTGCCCTCGTGCTTGCCGTTGAGCATCGGGCCGCCAGTGACCACAAGAGTGGGAATATCGCAGCTCGCCGCGCCCATCAGCAGCGCCGGCGTGGTCTTGTCGCAGCCCACCAGCAGAATCACGGCATCGAGCGGGTTGCCGCGAATCGCCTCCTCGACATCCATGCTCGCCAGGTTGCGGGTGAACATCGCGGTGGGACGCAGGTTGGACTCACCGTTAGAGAACACCGGAAACTCGACCGGGTAACCGCCAGCCTCGAGCACCCCTTTCTTGACGTGTTCGGCGAGCTTGCGGAAATGCGCGTTGCAGGGGGTGAGCTCCGACCAGGTATTACAGATGCCGATGATCGGTTTACCCTGGAATTCATGGTCGGGAATGCCCTGGTTCTTCATCCAACTGCGATACATGAAGCCGTTCTTGTCGGCAGTGCCGAACCACTCGGCACTGCGCAGTCGGCGGGGGGACTGGCTCATCAGGGGCTCCTTCTCGTGGCATTCGCATTCGCGTTGCCAACACCATAAACGCCCCTTTCAATAACCGGATAATGTCAAAAAAGACCTTCTTTGATGTAAAAAAAAATATCAAAAATAATATCGCGCTTTTTCCACCCTCTTCAGGAACAGACATCGAGACTGAGGCACAATGACGAAAAGCGCCGTCAGGGTACTGATTAAAGGGCATTTTTATCTAACGAACGTTGAAATTGCGGCGTCGATTACCCCCCATACCGGCAGCCAGGGTGCCTGGGGTAGATTGCAATGGGTATACCAAAGTCTATGTTGAACATGTAAGCACTATGTTCAACATTTACCGCCTGATGCGACGAATCCAAGGGCGCTCCCATGAATGAATTTCACCCGTTTCTCCCCCAGGATGCCGGCAACGATAGCTTGATCGGCCGCGTATGGGACCCCGATGCGCAAGGTCCCCGCCTGGTCACCGTACGTGACGGCATGCTGCACGATATCAGCGCGCTGGCTCCCACGTTCAGCGCCCTGCTGGAGTTCGACGATCTAGCAACACGCATCGCCCAAGCACCGGATGCACCTCTCCTCACGGTTAGCAATTGCCTGGAGGCCTCGCTCGACGCCGAGGGCGACCCCGCCACCTGGCATCTTCTAGCGCCCTGCGATTTGCAGGCGATCAAGGCCTGTGGGGTAACGTTCGCGTCATCGATGCTGGAGCGAGTGATCGAGGAACAGGCGCGTGGCGATAGCCAGAAGGCCGCGGCATTGCGCGACACCGTCACCTCGCTGATCGGCGACGACCTTTCCCGGCTAACGCCGGGATCTGCCGAGGCCGAGGCCCTAAAGGCCAAGCTGGTGGAGCTCGACGTTTGGTCGCAATACCTGGAAGTCGGCATCGGCCCCGACGCCGAAGTGTTCACCAAGTCGCAACCCATGTCGGCGGTGGGCCTGGGTCACCGGGTCGGGATTCACCCGGCCTCGAAGTGGAACAACCCCGAGCCTGAAGTCGTGCTGGCGGTGGACTCGCGCGGCCAAGTACGTGGCGCCACGCTCGGCAACGATGTCAACCTACGCGATGTCGAAGGACGGAGTGCTCTGTTGCTGGGCAAGGCCAAGGATAACAACGCCTCCTGCGCCATCGGCCCCTTCGTGCGCCTGTTCGATGACGACTTCGACATCGACAGTGTCCGCGCCCTGGAAGTCACCCTGGATGTCCGCGGCGAGGATGGTTTTCACCTAGATGCGGTGAGCTCGATGAATCAAATCAGTCGCGACCCGCTCGATCTCGTCGACCAAACACTGGGGGCGCATCACCAGTACCCGGACGGCTTCATGCTGTTCCTGGGAACCTTATTCGCCCCGACCCAGGACCGTGATACCCAAGGTAGTGGCTTCACTCACCACCTCGAAGATGTGGTGACCATCGCCACGCCCACACTCGGGGCGCTGGTCAATCGCGTCGACACCAGCGACCGCATTCGGCCCTGGCAGTTCGGTAGCGGCGCTCTGCTGAATTATCTCGTACGACAGCGTCCCGGCGCTTGACGGTCGGCTTTTCAACACCAACATGGCCTGCCACTGAAGATTTGTGCCTGGCCATGGCATCCACTCAAAACAGTACTCTCGATGACATGGGAGGCGCACGCGACGCCACGGGGTCACGCCGCAACATCGGTGCGACTTAACGCCCCTTGACTCTAGCGCTCAGCGTCGCCATGTCTCATATATGCCCATCAATGCCAGGAGGCAAGCATGATATTGGAAGGCAAACAGATCATCGGACAAGACATCGCAGCCGGCCCCGGCACTAGCTTCCAGGCGGTTGACCCTGCCAATGGTGAGACTTTGCCCCCCGAGTTTCCCAGTGCCGATAGCAAGCAGGTCGAGCGCGCCTGTCAGCTCGCTTGGGACGCCTTCGATGCGTATCGCGAAACCTCTCTGGAGGAACGGGCCAAGTTTCTGGAGACCATCGCCGAGGAAATCGAACACTTGGGCGGTGGCCTGATCGAACGTGCCATGAGCGAAAGTGGCCTGCCGGTCGCACGCCTGGAAGGCGAGCGTGGACGTACCTGCAACCAGCTACGCCTTTTCGCGGGTGTCGTCCGTGCCGGCGAATGGCTCGATGTCCGTGTCGATCCGGCGCTGCCGGAACGCACGCCCATGCCGCGCCCTGATCTTCGCCAGCGTCACATTCCTCTAGGACCCGTCGCGGTCTTCGGCGCCAGCAACTTCCCGCTAGCCTTCTCCGTGGCCGGCGGTGACACCGCTTCTGCATTGGCATCGGGCTGCCCGGTGATCGTCAAGGCACACTCGGCGCACCCCGGCACCTCCGAGCTAGTGGCACGTGCCATCCAAAGCGCCGCCAAGAAGTGCAACATGCCTGAAGGCGTGTTCTCCATGCTCTTCGATGCCGGTTACGAAGTGGGTACCTCGCTGGTCAAGCATCCCAACATCAAGGCGGTCGGTTTCACCGGCTCGCGCAAGGGTGGCTTGGCGCTGCAACAAGCCGCGCAATCGCGCCCCGAGCCGATCCCGGTCTATGCCGAGATGAGCAGCATCAACCCCGTATTCTTGATGCCCAAAGCGCTTGAAGCACGCGGTACCGATCTCGCCCAAGCCTTCGTCGGCTCTCTTTCCATGGGCGCAGGCCAGTTCTGCACTAACCCTGGCCTAGTGATCGGTCTCAAGAGCCCGGCACTGGATAGCTTCATCGAAGAAGCCGGCAAGGCGCTCAAGGAGACGCCTGCGAATACCATGCTGACGCCCGGAATCCATTCAGCCTACGAGCAGAGCGTCGCCAAGCTGGCGGGCAATGCCAAGGTGAACGAAGTGGGCCGTGGCCTTACCGGCGAAGGCGAAAACCAGTGCCAAGCCGGCCTCTTCACCACGCAAGGCGCCGATGTGCTGGCCGATGAATCGCTGCAGGAAGAAGTGTTCGGCGCCACGTCTCTGGTCGTGATCTGTAGCGACATGGACGAGATGAAGCGTGTGGCCGAAGCACTGGAAGGCCAACTGACCGCTACCCTGCAGATGGACGAAGGCGACACCGACGCCGCCGCACGCCTACTGCCCACGCTGGAACGCAAGGCGGGTCGCATCATGGCCAACGGCTGGCCGACTGGTGTCGAGGTCTCTCATACCATGGTCCACGGTGGTCCCTTCCCGGCCACGACCGATTCACGCACCACCTCCGTAGGCAGCGCCGCGATCTTCCGCTTCCTGCGTCCGGTGTGCTATCAGAACCTGTCCGATTCGCTGCTTCCCGAGGCCCTCAAGGAAGCGAACAGCCTCAGCCTGAAGCGTCTCGTCGACGGCAAGCGCGAGGGATAAACATTCCCTCCTGATGTGCCTGAGCCCTTCCGGACAAGAGCCATCAGCAACGCAAAACGCCCCATGGCAGCAACATTGCCATGGGGCGTTTTTCATGGCCGCTCGTCACCTGACGAGCGGCGCGCGTGAGCCGCTAGCGGCTAGATCACGCTTGCGAGCGCTTCCGCTGAGGAGCGTCTCCGTTTTCACGTTGACGCCGCGGGGCACGCTCCGTCGAGCCGTGATCTTCGGCAATCTCCAGCGGACGGCCGGCGACACGCGCTTGGCCGATACGCGACAGCACAGCGGTCGGCAGCGTACTCGGCAATTCGACCACAGAGAAGGCATTGCGGATGTCGATACGGCCGATTTTGCCACCGTCGATGCCGCCTTCATTGGCCAATGCACCCACCAATTGGCCGGGCTTGACGCCATCCTTGTGACCCACTGACACGCGGTAACGCGTCATACCAGCGCTCGGGCCACGATCACGACGATTGGGTTTTTCGTCGCGACCGCCTCCCTGGCGAGCGGGGCGACGCTCACCCGGCTTCGGCAAGCGACCGATGGGGGCCTCACCGGAACGCGCCATGCTGGCCATGGCACAAGCCAGATCCACGGGATCATAGCCGTCGTCGGCCAAGCCTTCGATCAACTCACGCTGATAGTCGCTGCCTTGCTCCAGCGTCTTCAGCACGCGCTCACGAAACAGCTTGTCGCGATGGGCACGGATGACGGACTCATCGGGCAGTTCGACTTCCTGCATCTGTTGACCGGTCACACGCTCCATATCACGTACGCGGCGCTGCTCGCGGCCACCAGCGAAGGTAATCGCCACGCCCTTGCGCCCAGCGCGCCCCGTCCGCCCGATGCGGTGGGTATACGCCTCGCCGTCTTGCGGCAGGTCGTAGTTGAAAACGTGCGTGATACGCGGCACGTCGAGACCGCGCGCGGCGACGTCGGTGGCGATGAGGACATCGACCTTGCCACGCTTGAGGCGATCGACGGTCCGCTCGCGCAGGCTTTGATCCAGGTCGCCGGACAGCGCCGCCGCGTTCACACCACGCGCCAACAATTGCTCGACCAGCGTGGTGCAGGCGGCACGTGTGCGCACAAAGGCAATAGCGGCGTCCACCGGCTCTACCTCGAGCAAGCGCGATAGCGCCTCCAGCTTGGCGCCACCTTCGATACGCACCAAGCGCTGCTCGATGCCTTCGGCCGTCTTGGTCTTGGTTTCGATCATGATCCTGAGCGGATCGACCAGGTAATGATCGACGATGCGCGAGATTTCGTTGGGCAAGGTCGCGGAGAAAAATACGCGCTGCGCCTCTTTCGGCGTGTCGGAGACCACACGCTTGACGTCATCGATGAAGCCCATGCGCAGCATTTCGTCGGCCTCGTCGAGCACCAACGCATTGAGGCCGTCGAGTTTAAGGCTGCCACGATTGAGGTGGTCGATCACGCGTCCCGGCGTGCCCACGATGACCTGGGCGCCACGGCGTAATCCACTGAGTTGTTCGCGATACTCTTGGCCACCACACAGGCTGAGAACCTCAAGCCCCTTGAGATCACGGCCGTACTGGACGAAAGAAGCGGCAACCTGCTGTGCCAGCTCACGCGTCGGCGCAAGCACCAGCACTTGCGGCTCACGACGCTTGAGGTCAAGACGCGACAGCAGCGGCAAGGCAAAAGCAGCGGTCTTGCCAGTACCGGTCTGGGCTTGACCCAGCACATCGCGCCCTTCAAGCAGCGCGGGAATGGTTTTAGACTGAATCAGTGAGGGCGTCTCATATCCCAATGATTCGAGCGTAGAAAGAAGAACAGACGGCAGCGAAAGCTCGGCGAAAGTCGGCGAGGCAGCGGGAGTCGTGGTCATGTCACACCTTGGATAGCCGGAGCGAACCGGCGGAAAAATTCAAGGCGCCTTCATTGCCCATCGGCCGCTCGGCCTGGGGCATCGAAACAAAAGGCGCCGGTCGCAGCACCTGCGTCCTGCCGCATATGCGGCAGCTGTGGCGACCTTACGCGTCGTGGCGCGCCATCGATGCGGCAAGCGCTCTCACGGCCGGCTCGAAGCGAGCGGGCAATGCGCCTTGCGCAGAAACGTCCTTTAGGCTCTATCCACGTTGGGTGGAAGGCACATCGCACAGGGACGAATACAGGATGGAGGGGTCAACACATGCGAGGAGATGGCATACTACCATCGACTAATGGCTTTGCCCAATCTTATTCGTACATCAAGCTCTATTCGATTATCGAGGAAGTCTCCCCATGCCGACGTTGTGGATCGACGCCGACGCGTGTCCGCGTCATGCCCGCGAAGTCATCGTACGTGCCGCCGAGCGCACTCAAACGCCGACACGCTTCGTCGCCAATCACCGCCTGCCCTTGCCGCCCTCGGCCTGGGTCAGCGCGCTGGCCGTCCCCGGTGGCTTCGATGCCGCCGACGACGCCATCGTCGACCGAGTGGCGCCGGGCGATCTCGTTGTCACCGCCGACCTACCACTGGCGGAAGCCGCGTTGGCGCGCGAGGCCGAGGTCATCACCAATCGTGGCGAAACGCTGACCCGCGACAGTATTCGCGCCCAGGTACAGATGCGTGACTTCATGGAAACCCTGCGCGCCAGCGGCGAGCATACCGGCGGCCCCAAACCTTATGGCGACGTCGAACGACGCACCTTCGCAAATGCGCTCGATCGCTGGCTGACACGCGCCCAGCAGCGACGCTGATACATCGATCTAAGCACCACGAATGCCCCGCCCCGGCAACCGCTCGCGGTCATGGGGACGTTCCAGCGCCAGTACCGGCCCCTTGGGAACGATGCGCGTGGGGTTGATGGTGTCGTGGCTATAATAGTAATGGCGCTTGATGTGATCGAAATTCACCGTCTCGGCAATGCCTGGCCATTGATAGAGCTCGCGCAGATAATTCGACAAATTGGGATAATCTTCGATACGCCGGAGATTGCACTTGAAGTGTCCGTGATAGACGGCGTCGAAGCGGATCAACGTGGTGAATAGCCGAATGTCCGCCTCGGTCAGCCACTCACCGGCAAGATAGCGCTGGGTGTCGAGCCGTGACTCGAGCCGCTCGAGTGCCTCGAACAACGCCGTGACGTGTTTCTCGTAGACCGCCTGCTGCGTGGCGAAGCCGGCCTTGTAAACACCATTGTTGATGTGGTCATAGACATCGGCGTTGACGGCATCGATGGTCTCGCGGAGATCTACCGGGTAAAGATCCAGCCGGTTGCCGGTCAAGTCATCGAATGCCCCGCCCAGCATGCGCACCAAATCGGCGGACTCATTGTTGACGATACGTTCCTCACGCTTGTCCCACAGCGCCGGCACCGTCACGCGCCCTGTATAATGCGCATCGGTCAGCGTATAGAGCTGGTGGTGGTAGTCGACACCATTGAGCGGATCGCCACTCGAGCCTTCATCGGTGGCGTAGGACCAGCCCTGCTCCAGCATCAGCGGACTGGTATGTGATACACCGACCAAGTCCTCGAGCCCCTTGAGCTTGCGCATGATCAGGGTGCGATGCGCCCACGGGCACGCCAGCGACACATACAGATGGAAGCGCCCCGCCTCGGCCGCGATACCCGGCTGGCCTTGCGGTCCCGGCGTACCGTCCGGCGTCACCCAGTCACGCAACTGGGCGGACTCGCGAACGAATTCACCGCCGTGCTTCTTGGTGTCATACCACTGGTCGTGCCAACGTCCTTCGATCAACAGTCCCATATCTGCTCTCCTAAACCGATCCTGACGCTTATTGAGCGGGTGGCCGGCGTCTGGCCACTCTCGATGCCGCTCAGCATAGGACGATTGATTCGATGCTCAAGCGCATTAAAGCGCCCTAATCATTCGTTTCTATCGAATGTTCATCACAGCAATCGGCCACGGCTTCGTGCAGGGCCGCCGCCAACGCCCGCGTGGCAGGCCCGGCGCGGTCCCGGTCGCGAAAGATTAACTGCATCGGCGTTTCGCGACGCCCCCCGAGCGCCAGAGGCAAGGGGACAAGCGTCCCCATACGCAATGCCTCGCGAATGCGGGTCGTCGGCATCCAGGCGAACCCCAACCCACGGCACAGCATGTCGAACGACGTCACCAGGTGACTCAAGGTCCAGCGCTGCTCGGCCTTGAGCCACCCGGCATCCATCGACTGATGTAGCGCCGAATCTCGCACCACCAACTGACGATGCTGCTCCAGATCGCGCAGGTCGAGTTCACGCCCCAGATGCTGCAGGGGATGCTCGGGATGCGAGACAGCCAAAAACTCCACGTTGACCAATGGCTCGCCCAGAAACCCCTGGGCGGCGATGCCAGACACCACCAGGTCCGCTCGTCCATCGTAGAGCATCTCGACACCGCCATTGAGTACGGTTTCATGCAATTGCACGCGAACATGGGGATAGTGGCGCGAGACACTGTCCAACGCATGCGCCAAGGCATCCGGCGGAAAGATCTGATCGACGGCGATCACCACCTCGGCTTCGAGCCCCTCGCCCAAGCGTCCGGCGACATCTTCCAGAGCCTCGGCGCTTTCCAGCAATTGCCGGGCACGACGTAGCAACATGTCGCCCGCCTCGGTCAATCGCACCTGGCGCCCCACGGGTTCCAGCACCTGGACGCCTAACTGCTCTTCAAGCTTGTGTACCGCGTGATTGAGCGTGGAAGGACTCTTGTGCACGGCTTCGGCGGCACGCGCGAAACCACCATGATCGACCACGGCGGCGAGCATTCTCCATTGCGCTAACGTGACATTGACCATTCGATTATCCCGAAGGTTAGGAGCAAAAATATGCGATTAATTTTCGAAAAATACGAACTAGAATGCCAGGCATGGTCATCAAGAGGGCTCACCATGACACATACGACGCGGACTGACCGCCAGATCAAACACATTCGCCCCAGCCACCCAAGCCAGGATGGCGATGGCGTCAAGATCAAACGCCTCCACGACTTCGAGGGTGGGCTCGATCCGTTCCTCATGCTCGACGAACTGGGCTCCGATCGTCCCGATGACTATATCGGAGGCTTTCCTCCGCACCCACACCGAGGCATGCAGACGCTCACCTATGTCATTCACGGGGGGCTAACGCACGAAGACCACCTCGGCCACAGCAGCACCATTCATGCCGGCGATGCGCAATGGATGCACACCGGACGCGGGATGATTCATTCCGAGATGCCGCTGACCGACAGCCAAGGACTCCACGCCTTTCAGTTGTGGATCAACCTGCCGGCACGCGACAAACTAAGCACAGCCACTTACCGCGATATACGCGCGCGGGACATGCCACACCTTGAAGGGCAAGCCGCGCACTTGATCGCTCTCGGCGGTCGCTGGCAAAACGCCACGGCCAGCGTCGACGGCCCTCTCGATGCCTTGGCGGGTAATGCCGGCGTCGCCGATGTGCGGGTCGAATCGGGCACCGTGTCGCTGACGCAGCTCGGTGACGAGACTCTGCTGGTATATACCTATTTAGGGACGGTAAAGATTGGTAACCAAGTGGTAAATACTGGTCATCTCGCAGTACTGGAGGAAGGCGATACGCTCACTCTGGAAGCTGACGGTAAGGCCGGTGCCTTACTCTTGCGTGGCACTCCGCATCGCGAGCCCATCGCTCACTATGGACCTTTCGTGATGAATTCACGCGACGAGCTCGAGGCCGCCATGCAGGCCTATCGAGACGGCAGCTTGACCGACTAAAGTCATGTCGCTACGGTACATCGCGTGGCACCGGTAAAGGACTACCAACATAGCCACGTTATAGGCAAGCGGATAACATCGGCTTGCCTATACTGTATGCATGAACAGGATAGGCATTTCATTTAGCATGAGTTATCGTTTCGATGCCTTTTATTTATTTAACGTTCACGTATACGGCTTCTATTCATCATGCTGCGGATTCTTCATTCGCTGCCCCGCACACATAAATTAATTCTGTTACCGGTCGCCACCATGGTGACCGTGCTGGGCGCGCACAAAATCGTTACCGTCATCGACGATAATGGTGGCAATTCAGCCACTCACCAGATCACTCAGGACGTCGACACTTCTCGTTCGTCGTCTCCTTCGCTGGCGAGCAATGCCCTCGACACCCTGGAAACCGTCACCACGCACGACATTCCGCTGAGTGAGCTCAAGGCTCAGGAAATCGTCGATGTCGACTTCGTCGACAAGGCGCATGCGGCTGATGACACCGTGGCCGAGGCGCCCGCTTTCAAGGCGCACGCAGCTCCTCCTTACCTCGCCGCCGATGCCCTTCACGTGGCCATCCAGTTACCTGGACTTCTCTCCGAGGACGAGCTCGACGATGCAACATTAGGCGGAACGTCCTACGAAGACTTTTCCATCGACCCGACGGAATTGCACGACGAGGACGGCCCCCCCGATCTTGAGCGCGAGATCGCTACACAGCAGGAATTCGTGCCGGAATGGGAAACCTATACGGTACAGAAAGGCGATACGTTCGCCTTGACGGCGGAGCGTACCCTGGGCCTGGGATACAGCGATGTCATGCACATTCTGGACAGCATTCCCGACAAGAGCGCTTTGACCCGCTGGCGTGTCGGGCGCTCGTTCGATTACAAGCTCGATCAGGAAGGCGACCTGCTCGCACTGCGTGTCATGAAAAATGCACGTGAAGGCTACTTGATCGAGCGTAAGTCTCCCCAAGACGATTTCGACGTCTCCAACATCCTCAAGGCCACCGAACCGTCTCAACGCCTTTTTGCCGGCACGGTCAACGGAAGCTTCACTCTGTCGGCGGAATCCACAGGGCTTTCTCGCGCCGAAGTCGCCCAATTGACGAGCCTACTCTCGAAGAAACTGGATTTCCGCCGTAATACGCGTGCTGGCGATCATTTCCAGGTACTCGTCGAATCCGACATGCTGGAAGGCGAAAGCGTCGATTCACGGATTCTCGCCGCTCAGTACCAAGGCGATCGTATGAATCTGACCGTCGTACGCAATAACGCCGACGACCAGTTTTATACACCCGACGGCCAGAGCCTCGATCCCGCCTTCAACCGGTATCCGTTCGAAGGCCACTATCGCATAAGCTCGCCGTTCAACCTGCGACGCACGCATCCGATCACCGGACGCATCAGCCCGCACCGGGGCACGGACTTCGCCATGCGTACCGGCACGCCCGTCGATGCACCGGCTGCCGGCCGCGTCATCAAGTCCGCCTATCAGGCGGGTGGCGCCGGCAACTACCTCGTCATTCGCCACGACAACGGCTACAAGACGCGCTACATGCATCTCTCCAAACGCCTCGTCTCTGAAGGTGATCGTGTCGAGATGGGTCAAAAAATCGCCTTATCCGGTAACACGGGCGGTAGCACGGGCCCACACCTGCACTACGAGGTAATGGTCAACAACCGTTCCGTGGACGCTATGCGCGTCAAGTTGCCCGAAAACCAGAGTCTGGAAGGCAAGGCATTGGCGGCATTCCAGAAGGAATCCAAACCGTTACTCGCCAAGCTGGAAAACGACGCCGATACTCCGGCCATCGCCAGCGTGCATCTCGACGAGGACACCGGCGACGAAGGTTGATCCCGGCAACGATTTTCGAGCAATAAATGCCACGCCCCACCTAATGGTGGGGCGTGGCATTTATGGGGCGTCATGGCTAAGGGGCGTGATGGAACCGGGCACCGCCCAGCAGTCGGTCGCCGCCCATATCGAGCGGACCATGCCGCCCTTCCATCACCCAGTCGCTCCCATGCTCGCCCTCGCTTTTGGTATCCACCAGCGGGTAATTGACGCCCAGATCATCGGCGGCCTCACGAAACAGGTCCGGTCGAACACAACGGACCAGGCATTCCTCAAGTATCGGCTCGCTGACATCCAGGTGCTGCCAACGCCGCATCTGTTCAGCATACCAACGTAGATGAGACCGCCAGGGGAAGTTCGCGGCATACCGATAGAATACACTCGCGCCATGCGGCGCCGGTGTACCTTCCGCCGCCATGCTTTCCTCCACCACAGTGGGGGGCACGTCCAGATAGCCCTTTTCGCACATCAAACGTGCCGCCTCGATACGCTGCGCCGGAGTGTCCAGCCAGGCGCAAGCCTCGAGTAGCGCTCTTAGCACTGCGCGGTGCGTGGCCGGATAGGCATCGGCCCATGCCTCGCGTACCGCAAAGACCTTTTCCTGCCCATGCTGCCAAATGGCATGACTGCCGATCAGCACGCGGCCGCTATCCCGACGCGCCGCGAGCGTATTCCAGGGTTCGCCGACACAATAGCCATCCAGCCAACCGGCCTCGAGTTGCTCCGCTACCAAGGGCGGGGGCACCACGCGTAACTCGAGATCACGATCGGGGTCGACACCGCCTTCCGCCAGCCAATAGCGTAGCTGATAGCGGTGCGAAGAAAATGGATACACGCTAGCGAAACGCAACGCCGGCTCGCCGGCGGCCCGTCGTTGGCGCACCACCGCTGCCAATGCACGGGCGGAGATCGGTGACTGCGCCATGGCCTCAGGGTCGGCTGCCTGCATGCTGGCATACAACGCATTGGACACAGTGATGGCATTACCCCCGAGGTTCAGCGTCAGCGCCGAAAGCATCGGTGTAGAGCGTCCATCGAGTCCCAATGTCGAGGCCAGCGGCATCAAGGGCAGCATCTGCGCACCATCGAGGAGTCCGAGCTGCATACCATCGCGCAAGCCCGCCCACGACGACTCGACGTGCAGCGACACATCTAGCCCATGCGTCGCGAAGAAGCCGCGTTCTAGCGCCACCACCAGTGGCGCAGCATCGTTGAGCGGCAACATGCCCAGGGTCAATGTATCGCGCTCGGGCAAGGGCCACTCGCTTCGAGGCGTTTGGGGCTCATTCATCATTGTCTCCTACGACTCGACGTCATCGCTGGCCAGGACGGCCTGAGCCACCTCGTGAATGGTCAGCCGACGATTCATGGCGCGTTTGCGTAGCCATTGATAGGCGGCGTCTTCACTGAACGCGTGCATTTCCATCAATTGGCTCTTGGCGCGCTCAATGGTGCGTCGCTGAGAGAGCGTGGTCTGCGTCTTGGTCAATTCGCCCTTGAGAGCGCGATGCGCTTCGAAGCTCGCAATCGCCACGTTAACCATCGAACGCACCAGCGCCGGTTGCACGTCCTCGACCACGTAGGCGCTGACGCCTGCACTCGTCGCTTCGCGCGTCAAGTCCGGCGTTTCTTCCTCGGCAAGCATGATCATCGGCTTCGGGAAGCGGCGACCCAGTTGCCCCATGTGCTCCAAGGTATCGCGACTGGGCAGCGCCGCATCGATGATCACCGCATCCGGTTTGACGCGCGTCATGATGGCGTAGAGATCGTCATGCTCGTCGGCACGCGTCACGACCTCGAATCCCGCGTCACGCAACGCATGTTCGAGTGCTCGCGAACGTTCCGGACGCGCATCCACGATCAGCACCTTCACGGTCATGCGCTTTCCTCTCCTGGGTGCTTGTCGATTTGTAATGCAGGTTACATGCCAGGTAATGCCCTTCGGCAGCCCATACCACACGGACTCTGCACATCAGCAGTGCGTCATCGGTGCATTACTACGGTGCGATAGCGCTTCAAGACGCACCAAAAGCATGCCAGTGAGTCGTCATGGACCGCTAAGCCGGGACATGCATCCTCGCCCTGCTTCATTGGCATGCCTTTTGCTTTTTATAGGACAGCAAGACGTGGACCAGGCTCACCAGGTGAGTACGAGTGCGTCGAACCCCAGGACCGGCCCTTCATGACGAAGGTTGCCGACGTCTCGTTCGACCACCGCTACGCCAACGTTAGAGGATGAGCCATGGAAATCCGCAACAAAGCCAACAAGATACGGCTTTTCAGCCTCAAGACACCGCAGATGCGCGCCTTCCACATGTCATGGTTCGCGTTCCATGTCTGCTTCTTCGGCTGGTTCGGTATCGCGCCCTTGATGGCCGTGGTGCGCGAAGATCTCGACCTGAGCAAGGCCCAGATCGGCAATACCATCATCGCTTCCGTCGCCATCACGGTGCTGGTCCGCCTGGTCATCGGCCTGCTCTGCGACAAGATCGGGCCACGCAAGGCCTACACCTGGCTGCTATGCCTCGGCTCGCTTCCCGTGATGTTGATCGGCCTGGCCGACAGCTTCGAGACCTTCCTGCTGGCACGACTGGCGATCGGGGCCATCGGCGCTTCTTTCGTGATCACTCAATATCATTCCTCGATCATGTTCGGGCCCAATGTCGTCGGCACCGCCAACGCGACCACGGCCGGCTGGGGCAACCTGGGGGGCGGCACCACGCAGATCCTGATGCCACTGGTCTTCTCCGGCATTCTGATGCTGGGCGTCAACGAAGCGCTCGGCTGGCGTCTGGCCATGGTCGTGCCCGGTATCGTGCTGTTCCTGACCGGCATTGCCTATTACGTCTTCACGCAGGACGCACCGAACGGCAACTTCGACGCACTGCGGGCGCGCGGAGAACTCCCCTATCCCGAAAAGGAACACGGTATGGCGCACAGCTTCGGCGCCGCCATGCGGGACGTGCGCGTCTGGGCGCTGTTCATCGTCTACGCGGCCTGCTTCGGCGTCGAGCTGACCATCAACAATATCGCCGCCATTTACTTCTTCGATAACTTCGAGCTCGACTTGGCCACTGCCGGACTCATCGCCGGGCTATTTGGGCTAATGAACCTGTTCGCTCGTACCTTGGGCGGCATCTTCTCGGATCTTTTTGCCCGCCAGGGTGGTCTCAAGGGCCGCGTGCGCTGGCTGTTCATCGCCATGTTCTGCGAAGGCATCGCGCTGATGGGCTTCGCCCAGATGCAGACGCTGGCACTCGCCATCGGCATCATGCTGGTCTTCAGCCTGTTCACCCAGATGGCGGAAGGCGCCACCTTCGGCGTCGTCCCCTTCATCAACAAGAAGGCGCTCGGCGCCGTGGCCGGCATCGTGGGAGCCGGCGGCAACGCTGGCGCCGTGGCGGCGGGCTTTCTGTTCCGCAGCGAATCGCTGAGTTATCAGCAAGGGCTGTTTTATCTTGGCCTAGCCGTACTGCTGGCATCGTTCTGTGCCTTGCTGGTGCGCTTCTCGCCGCAGGTCCTCGCCGAAGAAGATGCCGCCTATCGCGACGCCGCCGCAGGCAACGCAACCCCCGTCGATGCCATCGCGGCGCGCTGAACCACATCTTCCTTATTGACCCACGTAAAAACCACCGCCCTTGGGCGGTGGTTTGCGTGTAGAGAGCAAGGACATCACGATGACCGCATCGCGCTCGCTCAGGTGCCCACTTTGTCGGACACGACATCATCCTGGCGCACTGACTTGGCGAGTCGGTGGCTCGCCACATAATAGATCGCTGCCCCCAACGCCGATCCGGTGAACCAGCCGTAATCGTAGAACCAGGTCCAGGCGCCCGTCGTCAGCGAGAAGACAGTCAGCGCCACCGGCACGAAGAAGGCGATGAAACCGGCCGGATTGTAAGCCGGATAGGCCGCACCGTCCTTGTACAGGCTGGCGACATCGAGTTTCTGGCGCTTGATCAGGAAGTAATCGACGATCATGATCCCAGCGATCGGCCCCAACAGGCTCGAATATCCCAGCAACCAGTTGGAATACAGGCTTTCGAGGGTCACGTCGGAAACGATCACGCCGGCTTTCTGCAGCAGGTCATACCCCATCAGCAGCACACCCACCAGACCGGTCATCAGCGTGCCGCGCGTCTGGTTGATCAGCTTGGGCGCGATGTTTTGAAAGTCGTTGGTCGGCGACACGATATTGCCGGCGGTATTGGTCGAGATCGTCGCGATGATGATCAGCACCATGGCGATGACCACCCAAAAAGGATTGTCGATACGCCCGATCAAGTTCACCGGGTCGGCAATCGTTTCACCCACCAGCGACGCCGACGCCGCCGTCATGACAACGCCGAGCGAGGCAAAGAAGAACATCGTCAGCGGTAATCCGATGATCTGGCCGACGATCTGGTCCTTCTGACTCTTGGCAAAACGGCTGAAGTCGGGAATATTGAGCGACAGGGTCGCCCAGAAGCCCACCATGGCCGTAAGCCCGGCAAAAAAGTATCCGTATACCGGCTCGCCCTCGGGACGCGATGGCGGCTGGCTCAACAGCTCAGTCATCGACACGTGCGGCATGGCCCAGGCCATCAAGCCAACAGCGACCGCCAACAGCAGCGGCGCCGAAAGGGTTTCCAGCCACTTGATCGACTCAGCACCGCGGATCACTACATAAAGATTCATGGCACCGAACAGGAAGAAGCCGATCACCTCGCCGAGCCCGTCCAGCGTCCGCCACGGCGGAAAGATCGCCGACAGTAATAGGTGAATCGCCAGCCCACCGAACATCGTCTGAATACCGAACCAGCCGCACCCGACCAGCGCCCTGATCAGGCAGGGAACGTTGGAGCCACGAATACCGAACGACGAGCGCAATACCACCGGAAATGGAATGCCGAACTTGGTGCCAGGGAAGGCGTTCAGCGTCAGGGGCACCAGGATCACGATATTGGCAATCAAGATCGTGACCAGCGCCTCGCTCACCGAGAGGCCGAAGTAAGCGGTCAGGATGCCGCCCAGCGTGTAGGTCGGTACGCAAATCGACAGACCGACCCACAAAGCCGCGACGTTCCAACGCGACCAAGTACGCTCTTCGAGTCGTGTCGGGGCGATATCCTCATTGAAGCGTGAACTTTCCCGAACATCGTCACCGACCTCGAGCTCGACGAGATCGCCACGCTGTACCGAGCGTGAAGTGTTTGCCGTCATTGTTGTTATCTCCTCATGCGGCCGCCAACTCCCCGCACCGGGAAGCCGTGCGTTGTGTTGAATACTGACTGTCGCCTGCCACTTTCCCGCAAAAAGCGTGCCCAAATTGACGTTTTGATGAAGGAGCACCCTTGAAAGCCGCCCTCGGCGACCCTGGCCGCTTGCAACAAGTCATTGATTTCAATAAATCAATCAATCCTGCCCATATCGTCAACTTTTGATCGATATCATCACTACGAAAATTAAACATGCCTTATCGGGCTGGTTGGCAAGCACCCTGACACTCTAGACAATTTCTACAATGGTGCATAACAACGCTAATCAGGCTGCCCATTTGTCTTGATAAATATCATATCTATATGTTTTAAAAGTAAAAAAATAACTCATATTTTTAATGAAAGGCTTGGTGCATGCCCTGCATCCTTATAGGGAATTCGTTGTTAATTAATGAGTTACGTTATTTTAAAGCCATTACAAAAAATTTAAAAAAACCTTGAAATAATACCTAAATAGCGACTAGGTTTTTACTATCCTGACTCTACAGACAGGTTTTAGGAAAAGCGAATCAATACACGCCGACGCATGACGAGCGTTAACAACAAGCACAAGATGAGGATTGATTGATGGAAAAAGTAAAGATCGGCTTGATCCAGATGGCCTTGAAGGTCGAGACCGACCTCGAGCCGGCCGCCATTCGCGATGCCATGAACGAGGCGCATTTGCCCTACATCGAGCAAGCCGCCGAGGCCGGTGTCCAGGTGCTGTGTTTCCAGGAAGTCTTCAACCAGCCCTATTTCTGCCCCAGCCAGGACAAGAAGTGGTACGCCGCCGCCGAGAAAGTCCCCGAAGGGCCGACCTGCCAGATGATGCAGAAACTCGCCGCCAAGCATCACATGGTAATCATCGTGCCCATCTTCGAGGAGACCGCCCCGGGCATCTACTACAACACTGCGGCAGTGTTTGACGCCGACGGCAGCTATCTCGGCAAGTACCACAAGACACACATTCCCCAGGTCGCCGGCTTCTGGGAGAAGTACTTCTTCAAGCCGGGCAAGTCGAACTGGCCGGTCTTCGACACCGCCTACGGCAAGATCGGCGTATATATCTGCTACGACCGCCACTTCCCCGAAGGCTGGCGCGCCCTGGCACTCAACGGCGCCGAGATCATCTTCAATCCCTCGGCGACCGTCGCCGGCCTGTCGCAATACCTGTGGGAACTCGAACAGCCCGCCTCGGCCGCCGCCAACGGCTGCTTCGTCGCCGCCATCAACCGCGTCGGCACTGAAGCGCCTTGGAACATCGGCGAGTTCTACGGCAACTCCTATATCGCCAACCCGCGCGGCCAGATCGAAGCCAAGGCCAGCGCCAGCGAGGACGAACTGCTGATTCACGAGGTTGATCTGGCGATGGTCCGCGAAATCCGCAACACCTGGCAGTTCTTCCGCGACCGCCGGCCCGAGACGTATACACGGCTAACCGACGGCGAATAGGGAAACAACGGCTAACAATTCCAAGAGGTTTGAAATCATGACCATCCTGATCCGTGGCGGCACCGTCGTCACCCATGACGCCACCTACCGCGCCGACGTGCTCTGCGTGGACGGCAAGATCGCCACCGTCGGCGTCGACCTCGAAGCCCCGGCCGACGCCGAGGTAATCGACGCCAACGGCCAGTACGTAATGCCCGGTGGCATCGACCCGCATACCCACATGCAGTTGCCGTTCATGGGCACCGTGGCCAGCGAGGATTTCTACACCGGCACCGCCGCCGGGCTCGCCGGCGGCACTACCACGATCATCGACTTCGTGATTCCCAATCCCGGCCAGCCACTGATGGAAGCCTTCGAGACCTGGCGCGGCTGGGCCGAGAAGGCCGCCAGCGACTACGCCTTCCATGTCGCGGTGACCTGGTGGGACGACAGTGTCCACGAAGACATGGGCACCCTGGTGCGCGAACACGGCGTCAATAGCTTCAAGCACTTCATGGCCTACAAGAACGCCATCATGGCCACCGACGACATCCTGGTGGCCAGCTTCACCCGCTGCCTGGAGCTTGGCGCGGTGCCCACCGTGCATGCCGAGAACGGCGAGTTGGTCTATCACATGCAGCAGAAACTGCTCGCTCAAGGGCTCACCGGTCCCGAAGCGCATCCGCTGTCGCGCCCACCGCAGGTCGAAGGCGAAGCCGCCAGCCGTGCCATCCGCATCGCCGGCACGCTGGGCGCACCGATCTACGTGGTTCACGTCTCCTGTCGCGACGCGCTTGACGAGATCACCTACGCCCGCCGCCAGGGCCAGCCGGTCTACGGCGAATGTCTCGCCGGGCACCTGATGATCGACGACAGCGTCTACCGCAACGCGGACTGGGCCAAGGCCGCCGCCCACGTGATGAGTCCCCCGTTTCGCAGCAAGGAGCATCAAGACGCGCTTTGGACCGGTCTGCAATCCGGCAACCTGCAGACCACTGCCACCGACCACTGCTGCTTCTGCGCCGAACAGAAGGCGATGGGCAAGGACGACTTCACCAAGATCCCCAACGGCACCGCCGGGATCGAAGATCGCATGGCGGTAATCTGGGACGAAGGCGTCAACGGCGGGCGTATCTCGATGCAGGATTTCGTCGCCGTCACCTCCACCAACACCGCCAAGATATTCAACATGTACCCGCGCAAGGGCGCGATCCAGGAGGGCGCCGACGCCGACCTGGTGGTCTGGGACCCCAACGCCACGCGCACGATTTCCGCCAAGACCCACCATCAGAACGTCGACTTCAACATCTTCGAGGGCAAGACGGTGCGCGGCATCCCGCGCCATACCATCAGCCAAGGCAAGTGGGTGTGGCGCGATGGCAAGGACTTGCACGCCGAACGCGGCGCCGGTCGCTATATCGAGCGGCCCGCCTACCCCGGGGTCTATGACGTACTCAAGAAACGTGCCGAGCGCAACGCGGCCACCGCCGTCGAGCGCTGAATCGCCGAGAACCGTCATCCAATAACAATTCTCGGCTGATGCTGAAAATCAGGCGAGCGAAGGTCAGACAAGGCAAAAATTGGCGAAAAATGCGGAGTTTACTGAAGTAAATGAGCAATTTAAGCCAATTTTTAACGCCGTATGACCGAGCGCAGCCATTTTCAGAAGAGCCGAAGGAGTTCTACCGTGACTCATCCCCTGGATCATCTATCCCGCGCCGGTGACGACACCCGCGATAGCGCCTCGCTCGAGGCCAACTTCAGCGACCTGCACCCGCCGCTGACCCAGCGCCAGGCATTCATCGAGAGCCAGCGCTGCCTGTACTGCTACGATGCACCGTGCGTGGAAGCTTGCCCGTCAGACATCGACATCCCGCGCTTCATCCGCGAGATCGCCGAGGACAATATCAACGGCGCCGCACAGACCATCCTCGAAGAGAACATCCTCGGGGGCAGCTGCGCCCGCGTCTGCCCCACCGAGATCCTCTGCGAGCAGAGTTGCGTGCGCAATCACGACGCCGAGTGCCAACCGGTGCTGATCGGCCTGCTACAACGCCACGCCGTCGATCACATGCACTTCGACGGCCATCCATTCATGCGCGCCGCCGACACCGGCAAGCATATTGCCATCGTCGGCGCTGGGCCGGCCGGACTGTCTTGCGCGCATCGCCTGGCCACCTACGGCCACCGGGTGACGATCTTCGAGGCCGAAGCCAAGACCGGCGGCCTCAACGAATACGGCATTGCCCGCTACAAGCTGGTCGACGACTACGCACAAAAGGAAATCGACTTCCTGCTCGAGATCGGTGGCATCGAGATCCGTCACGGCCAGCGCCTGGGTGACAACCTCGACCTCGAGACCCTGCAGCATGGCTATGATTCGGTATTTTTGGGCCTGGGCCTCGGCACCAGCCGCCAGCTCGGTTTGAGCGGCGAACACGCCGTGGGCTTGATGCCCGCCACCGACTACATCAAGGAGCTGCGCCAGACCGATGACCTGAGCGAGTTGCCGCTGGCGAAGCGCTGCGTGGTGATTGGCGCCGGCAATACCGCCATCGACATGGCAGTGCAGATGGCCCGCCTGGGTGCCGACGCAGTCACCCTGGTGTACCGGCGCGGGGTCGAGTCGATGGCCGCCACCGGCCACGAACAGGAAATCGCCAAGGCCAACGGCGTACGCATCGTTACCTGGGCCCAGCCCGAGAGGATTCTGCTCGACGATGCCGGACGCGTGGCCGGCATGCGTTTCGCGCGCACCGAGTCCCGCGGCGGGGCACTGGTCACCACCGGCGAGACCCTGGACATCCCCACCGATGCGGTGTTCACGGCAATCGGTCAAGCCTTCGAGGCCGCCAGCCTGAGCGACGCCAGAGCCAGCCAGCTCGGCCACGAAGCCGGCAAGATCGAGGTCGACGGCAACTTTCGCACCTCTCTGGCCGGCGTGTTTGCCGGCGGCGACTGCATCGCAGCCGGACAGGATCTTACCGTACAGGCTGTGCAGCACGGCAAGTTGGCCGCCCAGGCCATCCACAACGAGATCATGGCCCAGCAGGAGGTCGCGTAATGAAAGCATTCGCGAAAAAGCCCGACGTCGATCTGAGTATCGAATTCGCCGGCATCCGCTCGCCCAACCCTTTCTGGCTGGCATCCGCCCCGCCCACCGACAAGGCCTACAACGTCGAGCGCGCCTATGAGGCCGGTTGGGGTGGCGTGGTCTGGAAGACCCTCGGTGAGGATCCGGCGGCGGTCAACGTGTCGTCGCGCTACTCGGCGCACTTCGGCAAGAATCGTGAAGTGTTGGGCTTCAACAACATCGAGCTGATCACCGACCGAAGCCTGGAGATCAACCTGCGCGAGATCACCGAGGTCAAGAAGCGCTGGCCCGACCGCGCGCTGATCGTCTCGCTGATGGTGCCCTGCGTCGAGGAGAGCTGGAAGGCGATTCTGCCGCTGGTGGAGGCCACCGGCGCTGACGGCATCGAACTCAACCTGGGTTGCCCGCACGGCATGCCCGAGCGCGGCATGGGCGCCGCGGTAGGCCAGAATCCCGATCTCATCGAACAGGTCACACGCTGGTGCAAGCAGTATTACTCCAAGCCGGTGATCGTCAAACTGACGCCCAACATCACCGATATCCGTGTACCCGCGCGGGCGGCAATGCGCGGCGGCGCCGACGCGGTTTCGCTAATCAATACCATCAACTCGATCACCTCCATCGACCTCGACAACATGGTCGCCAAACCCACCGTGGGCAGCCAGAGCACCCACGGCGGCTACTGCGGGGCAGCGGTCAAGCCGATCGCCATGAACATGGTCGCCGAGATCGCCCGCGATCCGGAAACCCAGGGCCTGCCGATCTGCGGTATCGGCGGCATCTCCAACTGGCGCGACGCCGCGGAGTTCGCCGCGCTGGGGGCCGGCGCGATGCAGGTATGTACCGCCGCCATGCTCCACGGCTTTCGCATCGTCGAGGAAATGCAGGACGGTCTGGCGCGCTGGATGGCCGAGAAGGGCTATCGCAGTCTCGCCGAGTTCTCCGGCAAGGCGGTGGCCAATACCACCGACTGGAAGTATCTGGACATGAACTTCCAGACCATCGCGCACATCGATCAGGACACGTGCATCCAATGCGGGCGCTGCTATATCGCTTGTGAGGATACCTCGCATCAGTCGATCGCCAAGCTGATCGACGCCAGCGGCGCGCGGCGCTACGAGGTGATCGAGGAGGAGTGTGTGGGCTGCAACCTGTGCCAGATCACCTGCCCGGTCGAAGATTGCATCAGCATGGTGCCGCAGCCAAGCGACAAACCCTACATGAGCTGGAACGAGGACCCGCGCAATCCGTTTCGTGAGTCCGCCTGAACACGTTCCTGCCCACTCGAGCGGTACCCCTGGCAACAATGCTGGGGGCGTCTTCCGCTCATAGGACGGTCATGTCACGGCGATAACCCTATCCCACGCAAGATAACGCTAGTCACCGACTGCACCGCATGCTCGAACTGAGTGTCGTCGAGGGGTGCATCATCGTTGAGGAGATAAATCTGGTAATCGAAATCGGCATAATGCTGGGTCGATGCCCAGATCATGTACAGCAAATAGGACGGCTCGACAGGCCAGATCTGCCCTGCCTCGACCCATTCACGTATCTTCGCCTCCTTGAGCTTGGCCCATTCATAGAGGTTATCGCGAAGTGAATCGCCGATGACCGCGCCCCCTTGCATGACTTCGGCTGCCCAGACCTTGGATCCTGCCGCGCGGCCGCGCGAATGGTTCATCTTGGCGCGAATGTAAGTTGAGAGCACGATGCGCGGATCATCATAAAGCTCGAAGCACAGCGCATCCTGCTTCCACACCTCGAGGAGTTCGAGCAGGACGTCACGGTACAGCTCTTCCTTGGTGGAAAAGTAGTAGTGCACATTGGACTTGGGAAGCCCCGCCAATTGCGCGATCTCCCCCATCGAGGCGCCGGCATACCCTTTCTCTGCAAACACCTGCTCCGCCGCCAGCAGGATCTTCTCCACGTTCTGCTGACGAATCCATCCCTTTCGTCTGGCCATTGTTCTCTCTATCCGATTGAATCCTCACGCTGTTGTGCGAGTCTACCACTGCTCTCACCACACTTGGCGTCATGCACCCCAACCGGCAAGACCGCCTGATGCTCGAGGGTTGCGGTATGCCGACTTGATAGCGCACTGTGAATGATCAGGATCGATCATCTAAAGGAGTTGACCATGACCATCGTGCAAGGCGACAAGCTGCCCAGCGTCACCCTCAAGACCAACGGTGCCAACGGCCCCGAAGACCTCGATACCGGCGAACTGTTCGCCGGCAAGCGTGTGGTGCTGTTCGCGGTGCCCGGCGCGTTCACGCCGGGATGCTCCAACACCCATATGCCGGGCTTCGTGATCAATGCTGACGACATTCTCGCCAAGGGGGTGGATACCATCGCCTGCCTGGCCGTCAACGACGCTTTCGTGCTCGGCGCCTGGCAGCAGGATCAAAACGCCCAGGCGATCACCATGCTTGCCGACGGCCACGCCGACTTCACTCACGCCATCGGCATGGAAAAGGACGCCAGCGGCGCTGGCATGGGCACCCGCAGCCAGCGTTACGCCATGATCGTCGACGATGGCGTGGTGAGCTATCTGGGCGTCGATGAAAAGGGCGTCGAGAAGAGCAGCGCCGAAACCATCCTCGCCAATCTATAAGACTATGTATCGGCGTCCTGCCGATGCCTTCTCCTACCTCCCTCGGCCGGTGCATCGGGCACCGGCCGCTCGATCAACGCCGCTCGTCTTTCGGTGAACTCATCACGATATGCGTCGTGATCGCACTGACATGGGGCTGCGTCCCCAGCATTTCGGTATGAAAGCGCTTGTAGCTTGCCAAGTCCTGACTTTCGACTCGCAGGAGATACTCGAACGTGCCGGCGATGTTGTGACATTCGACCACGTCGGAGGCGACATACATGGCACGCTCGAAGGTTTCCTGAGCAGCCTTGGTATGCGATGACAGTCCCACCGTGACATAGGCGACGAACCCGCGCCCCATTTGCTGGGGATCGGTCACCGCACGATAGCCGCGAATCACGCCCGTGCGCTCGAGTTCCTGGACACGACGCAAGCATGCCGAAGGCGATAATGCGACACGCTCGGCCAACTGCACGTTGCTGATACGACCATCCTGTGTGAGCTCTTGCAATATCCTGCGGTCTACAGCATCCATTTCATTCCTTCATTGCATGAAACGCGCAAAAACGACGATATAAGGGCCAATATTGCGCCACGATTCTCTTAAAATTTCACGCCACGTGCAAAGAGAGGATCGTCCATGAATTTCCCCACCCTCGCCGCCCTGCTGGGCTTCGCGTTGGTCACCACCGCGACCCCGGGACCGAACAACCTCATGCTCATGGCGTCCGGTGCCAACTTCGGATTTCGCAGGACAGTGCCGCACATGATCGGCATCGTCGGTGGCTTGACCGTATTGACCTTGATGGCTGGTATCGGGCTGATGGCGCTGTTTGACGCTTTCCCCCTCCTGCGTAACGTTCTGGAAGTCATCTCCATCGGTTATCTGCTCTGGCTGGCCTGGAAAGTCGCTACGGCCGCGCCGCTGAAAGACACGGCGACCGGTGGTCAACCGATGACCTTCTGGCAAGCCGCGGCTTTTCAGTGGGTGAATCCCAAGGCATGGGCGATGGGCCTGTCGGCGATCACGCTCTACGCGCCCGACCGCTCGCTACTGTCCATCATGCTGGTGGCGGCTGCCTTCGCCCTGGTCTGCTTCCCGGCGATTTCCATTTGGGCCTGGCTGGGCACGGTGGTTCGCCAGTGGCTCTCAAGCGCTCGGCGGCGGCGCGCGTTCAATATCGCCATGGCCGCATTGCTCGTAGCCTCGCTCTATCCGGTGTTGGGCATCGGCGGGTAATTGCTGCTCACTCATGGTGCGCCAATCCCATGCAATTCTCCGTCTTGACGCATCGTTTTCCCGCACCACTGTCATCTCGGTATTCGACAATGATGCTTACATTACTAAGTAATTGTTATATATACTTTTTATAAAAAGTGGCACGTACTTCGCTATCTATAAGATACGAAGAACGCCAACCATCGAATCCGGCGCCTTCTTCCCCTTTTTCAACGTCGCTGATGACAGCGATGAACCGAGTGAGCTGGCGTGCTCCCCTAGTCCCCTTCTTGGGGACTTTTTTTTGCGCCGCATACGTTGGGGATATCGCTTGGCATCGGCCACACTATTGCTTTGTCTGCAATGAAGGCTTGCCGCATGCTATCCCGATTCATGCATCCCTGGCGCCTGCCGGTCCTTGCCCTCGCCTTCGCCGTCATGACACCGCATGCCATGGCGGCCATCGATCGTCCGGCCCTGGAGGACGCCGCGCAACGGCTCGGCGACTTGCCGCGCACGCATACCCTGCTCATCGCCGTCGACGGCGAAACTCTCGTCGCCCGTGGCTGGCGCGGCCACTCCCCCGACGACATCACCAACATCAAGTCGCTCTCCAAGACACTCATCTCGGCTTTGGTGGGCGCCGCTATCGCCCGTGACGTCATCCAGGGCGTCGACCAGCCGATCACCGAGCTGCTGGATGGCCGGGTGCCTCGTGACGCCGATCCTCGTGTCCAGGACATCGAGGTCGGCCACCTGCTGTCGATGCAGGCCGGACTCGAGCGCACCTCCGGCGCCAACTACGGTGGCTGGGTGGCCAGCGACGACTGGGTCGGCAATGCCTTGTCGCGCCCCTTCGTCGCCGATCCCGGCGGTCGCATGCTGTATTCGACCGGCAACAGCCACCTGCTGTCGGCCGCGCTGACCGACGCCAGTGGCCGCGATACGCTCTCGTTGATGCGCGAGTGGCTGGGGACGCCCTTGGACATCGAGATACCGCCCTGGACGCGTGACCCGCAAGGCATCTATTTCGGAGGCAACGAAATGGGGCTCACGCCACGCGCCTTGTTGAAGATCGGTGAACTCTACCGGCAGCAGGGCATGCATGACGGCCAGCGCGTGTTGCCCGCCTCGTGGATCGAGCGTTCCTGGCAGCCGCGTACCCGCTCGCACTTCAATCAGGACGACTACGGCTATGGCTGGTTCATGACGGAGCTCGCCGAGACCCCGGTCTACTATGGTTGGGGGTATGGCGGGCAACTGCTCTTCGTGGTGCCGGCGCATGACGCCACCCTTGTCATGACCAGCGACCCCACGCCGCCCTCCAACGGCAGCGATTACTTGAATCGCGTCAAGACGGCCGTCGCCGATGCCATCGAGGCCATTGACTGACTCCCCCATTCCTGACGACATTGCCGGTCTTCATCGACCCTCACCAGAAGGAGCCCACCATGTCAGCATCCCAAGAGAGCCGAGGTACCTGCCTGTGCGGCGCCGTCAGCATCCGTGTCACGCTCGAGCGTCATGACGTGAGCATTTGTCACTGCCGCATGTGCCAGACCTGGAGCGGCGGTCCGATGTTCGCCCTCGAAAGCGACGCGCCCATGACCCTCGAGGGCGAGGAAAACGTCGGCGTCTATGCTTCCTCGGACTGGGCCGAGCGCGGCTTCTGCCGCCAGTGCGGTACGCACCTTTTCTATCGTCTCACCCAGGGGCAGCACTACGCCTTCCCCGTCGGTTTGCTGGATGCCGGCGAACCCTGGACCATCGGCCAGCAAATTTTCATCGACGAAAAACCGAGCTTCTACGATTTCGCCAACGACACTCCGAGCCTGACCGGCGACGAGGTCTTCGCGCAATTCGCGGGCAGTGCCGGCAGCTAGGTACTGCTGCTAGCCAAGGAAGCGATGGCCCCGTTTCAAACGGGGCCATCGAGCGTCAGGAAGGAAAGGAGAACTGCGCGCCCTCTCGGACGCCGGCCGACGGCCAGCGCTGGGTCACGGTCTTGCGCTTGGTGTAAAAGCGCACGGCGTCCGGCCCGTAGGCGGCCAGGTCGCCGAACAGCGAGCGCTTCCAGCCGCCGAAGCTGTGATAGGACACCGGCACCGGCAACGGCACGTTGATGCCGACCATGCCCACCTGGATACGATCGCTGAAGTAACGCGCCGCCTCACCGTCACGGGTGTAGATGCAAGTGCCGTTGCCATATTCGTGATCGTCGATCAGCCGCATGGCCTCTTCCATTGTGCCGACACGCACCACCAGCAGCACCGGCCCGAAGATCTCCTCGAGATAGCAGGTCATGTCGGGCGTGACGCGGTCGATCAGCGTCCCGCCGACATAAAAGCCATGCTCGTGCCCCGGTACCTGGATACGGCGACCATCGACCACGATATCGGCGCCCTGCTGCTCGGCGCTGTCGATGTGGCCGCAGACCTTTTCCTGATGGGCCTTGGTGATCACCGGGCCGAAGTCGTTGTCGGCGTCATGGAAGGGGCCGACCTTCAGGGTCTTCATCTGCGTCTGCATCTTGGCGATCAACGCGTCGGCGGTCTCGTCGCCCACGGCCACCGCCACCGACAGCGCCATGCAGCGTTCCCCCGAGGAGCCGAAGGCAGCCCCGTTCAGGGAATTGACCACGTTGTCCATGTCGGCGTCGGGCATCACGATGGCGTGGTTCTTGGCGCCGCCTAGGGCCTGGCAGCGCTTGCCGTTGGCACTGGCGCGCTGGTAGATGGTTTCAGCGATCGGCGTGGAACCGACGAAGCTCACGGCCTTCACGCGGTCGTCGTCGAGCAGGGTATCGACCGCCTCTTTGTCGCCGTTGACCACGTTCAGCACGCCGGCAGGCAGGCCCGCTTCAAGGGCCAGTTCGGCGATGTAGAGCGCCGAGGTCGGGTCGCGCTCGGAGGGCTTGAGCACGAAGGTGTTGCCGCAGGCGATGGCCATGGGATACATCCACAGCGGCACCATGGCCGGGAAGTTGAACGGCGTGATGCCGGCCACCACGCCCAGCGCGTGGAACTCGCTCCAGGCGTCGATGCCGGGCCCGGTGTTCTTGCTGTACTCGCCCTTGAGCAGCTCCGGCACGCCACAGGCGTATTCCACGTTCTCGATGCCGCGCTGCAGTTCGCCCTTGGCGTCATGGACGATCTTGCCGTGCTCCTGGCCGATCAGCCGGGCAATCTCGTCGGCGTTCTGCTCCAGCAACTGCTTGAAGTTGAACATCACCCGCGCCCGCTTGGCGGGCGGCGTATCGCGCCAAGCCGGATAGGCGGCCTGGGCGGCGGCGATGCCATCCTCGACGGTGGCCTTGCTGGCCAGGCTCACCTGGCCGCCGACCTCACCGGTGGAGGGATTGAAGATATCCTGGGTGCGTCCTTCTCCGGCGACGCGTGAGCCGTTGATCAGATGGCCGAGTGTGGTCATGTATCACCTCTTGAATGCAACCGTAAGAGAAATGCTTGAGTGCCGGCGTTCCGATACGCTTTTCCGTGGACAAGTCTTCGCGAGGGCGCTGTAGACCCTTCCCTGGGCGCTACATCCGTCATCCATGACGGATGACCCTCGCTGCGCCTTATCCCCGGCGCGCATCTCGACAGGCGTCGTCTGATTTATTCCAGTTCGCCGATGGTGTCGCCCAGCACATTGACGAGGCGATCGATCTCCTCGCGCTCGACGATGAACGGCAGGCCGAGCTGGATGGTGTCGCCGCCATAGCGCACGTAGTAGCCCTTTTCCCAGCACTTCATGGCGATCTCGAAAGGACGCCGCCCCGGTTCGCCGGGATACGGTTCGATCTGCAAGGCGCCGGCGAGGCCGTAATTGCGGATGTCGCTGATGTAGCGCGTCCCCTTGAGAGAATGCAGCGCACTTTCGAAGATCGGCGCCATCTCTTTGACTCGCTCGATGAGGCGGTCGTTCTCGAGCACATCCAGTGCGGCCAAGGCGGCGGCACAAGCCACCGGGTGTCCCGAATAGGTATAGCCGTGGGGCAGCTCGAGCATGTAGTCGGGGCCGCCCTGCTCCATGAAGGTCCGATAGATCTCGCCCTGCACGATCACCGCCCCCATGGGTACTGCACCATTGGTCAACTGCTTGGCGACGTTGAGAAGGTCCGGCACCACGCCGAACTCCTCAGCCCCCGTCATCGATCCCATGCGCCCGAAGCCGGTGATGACCTCGTCGAAGATTAGCAGGATGTCGTGCTTATCGCAGATCTCACGCAGGCGCTTGAGATAGCCTTTGGGCGGCGGAATCACTCCCGCAGAGCCGGCCAGCGGCTCGACGATCACCGCCGCGATATTGGAGGCATCATGCAGCGCGATCAGCTCCAGCAACTCATCGGCGCGCTCGGCGCCCCGCTCGGGCATGCCCTGGGTGAAGGCGTTTTCCTTCAACAGGGTATGGGGCAGGTGGTCGGCATCCACGCCCTGGCCGAACATGGTGCGATTGGCGCCGATGCCGCCCAGGCTGAAACCGCCGAAGTTGACGCCGTGATACCCCTTGGAACGCCCGATCAGCTTGGTCTTGCTCGGCTTGCCTTTCTTGCGCCAGTAGGCACGCGCTATCTTCAGCGAGGTATCGGCGCTCTCCGAGCCCGAGCCGGTGAAGAACACGTGATCGAGGCCCTGAGGCGTCAATTCCCGCAGACGATGGGCCAGCTCGAAGGCCTTGGGGTGGCCGTACTGGAAGGCCGGCGAGTAGTCCAACTCGCCGAGCTGACGGCTGACCGCCTCGGTGATCTCGGGGCGGCAATGCCCCGCGCCGCAGGTCCACAGCCCCGAGAGCGCATCGAAGACTTGGCGACCCTGGGCATCGGTAAGATAGCTGCCCTTGGCGCCCACGATGAGGCGTGGATCGCGCTTGAATTGCCGATTGCCGGTATACGGCATCCAGTAGGCGTCCAGCTGCTCCGGGCTCAAACCCGCCATGGGGGGAAACTCGCGATCCGACATGTCTTCTCCTGCCGATAGACGGTGATGGATGGTGCTATCGAAAAAGCTAGGCGGGTCGGCGGATAAGTTAAATCCAGAAATACTGAATCTCATTCAAGTCACCGGTTAACTTTACGGGCTGACAGGGCTATCCTCGCAGGTGTCCGTCGTCGAGATGAGGAATCCCGCCATGCCTTCCCGCAGCGAGACCCTGATGGGGCAGCCGAGCGATGCCGACCTGCGCCTGCTGAGGATCTACCGCAAGGTCGTGGAGTGCGGCGGGTTCTCCGCCGCCGAAGTGGAACTCAACATCAGCCGTGCGGCGATCAGCATGGCGATGAGCGACCTGGAGACACGGCTCGGCCTGCGGCTCTGCCAGCGAGGACGCGGCGGCTTTGCCCTCACCGACGAGGGCGCCGAGGTCTACGATGCCACCCTCCAGCTGCAGACGGCCGTGGCGGGATTCCGGACACGTGTCAATGGCCTGCATGCCCGTCTCAAGGGCGAGCTCAGCATCGGCATCACCGATAACCTGGTGACCATGCCCGAGATGTATATCACCGATGCCCTCAGCGCGCTCAAGGCGCGGGGGCCCGAGGTGCGCATCAATATCCGCATGATTCCGCCCAGCGACATCGAACTGGGCGTGCTGGACGGTCGCTTGCATACCGGCGTGATCCCGGCGCTCAAGACATTGCCGGGGCTTGCGTATCTGCCGCTCTACGAGGAAGCGTCGCGGCTCTACTGCGCCGCCGATCATCCACTCTTCGACGTCGAGGACGTGGACGAGGAGCGACTCGCGATACATGACGCCGTGGTACCCGCCTACGCCCAGACCCCGGAGGTCAAGGCGTGCCATGCTCCGCTCAAGGCCGCCGCCTCGGCGACCGACCGCGAAGGCATCGCCTTCTTGATCTTGTCCGGCCGCTATATCGGCTACTTGCCGACCCACTATGCCGAACGCTGGGTGCGCGACGGCCGCATGCGTGCCTTGAATCCCGAGCGCTGGCATTACCTGACCCACTACAGCGCCATCACCCGCAAGGGCGCGCCCCCCAACCTGGTCGTGGAAAGCTACCTCGAGGAACTGGGACGCCTGACCCAGACATCTGCCATCACGCCTGGCGACTGACCAGCACGATCCCCAGCAGAATCGCCGCCCCGCCGAGCAGGAAGTTCCAGCTCAAGGGCTCGCCCAGCAGCACGGCGCCGAAGAGCACCCCGAAGATCGGTGACAAGAACGACAACACGCCCAGTTGCGAGGCCCAGTAACGGCGCAGCAGGGCGAACCACAACAGCAGGGCACCGAACGAGATGACCAGCGTCTGGAAGGTCATGCTCGCCACGGCCATGGCGCTGGGCGTGGCCTGCTGCCAATCGCCCAGCCATAGGGTGATGGGCAACAACAGCGCGCCCGCGGTCAGGAGTTGGTACGTCAGGGTCTGCACGGGGGGCGCTTCGGAGAGCGAGGAGCGACGCACCACCAGGGTGGTGGCGGCCCATGACAGCCCCGCCAGCAAGCCCAGCGCGTCGCCCAGGAGAATGTCGCCGGCCGGCGCCCCGGGCGCGGCCGAGGGCGCCATGGCGACCAGCATGCCCACGAATGCCACGCCGATCCCCCACCATTGGTGCCGCGCCAACTGTTCGCCCGGCACCCAGAGATGCAGTCCCAGAGCGGCGAACACCGGCGCCGTGTACAGAAACACCGACATGTGCGATGCCAGGGTGTAGTTGAGCCCCCAGGCGACGAAACCGAACTCCCCCGCAAAGCCCAGGCCGACGAGAATGCCTGCACCCAGCCGACCGCGAAACGCCGCCAGGCCGATGCCCTGAATACGCGCGACGATCAGCACCATTACCCCCGCCAGCAGCGAGCGCAACGCGATCTGGCTCAAGGGCGTGATATCGTCGGCCACGGCCTTGATGGCCACCTGCTGCAGTCCCAGCACCAAGCAAAACCCGGTCATCGCGATGCCGGCAGGCATATCCAGGCCGCGGCGCAATCGAGGCGACGCCTCCCCCGACCTTCCCACGACAGCTTCCGAAGTCGACTCCGTCATGATCGCACCTCCATTGAATCGAGACTCAGTGGAGCATTTGCCGCGCTGCGATCCAAACGATTAATCTTCAGCCTCAGGCTCAGGAAAACTCAACTCATGAAGATAGAGCGATTGCCTCTTAACGCGCTGCGCGCCTTCTCGGAAGCCGCACGAGCGGGAAGCTTCAAAACAGCGGCGGAGCATTTGGCCGTGACACCCGGCGCGGTTAGTCGACAAATCAAGCAGCTCGAAGAACGGCTAGGCGTGGCGCTGTTCGAGCGTCATGCCAAGGGCGTGCACGTCACCGATGCCGGCCACCTGCTGGCCGAGGATGTCGATGCCGGTCTGGCACGCATCGCCAACGGCGTACAAGCCGTACATGAACGCGCCTATGCGGCCACCACGCTGACTCTCAGCGCACCGCCCTCCTTCACTCAATTCTGGCTACTCCCGCGTCTGGCGGCATTCGAAGCACTGGAAAGTCACGTCGAGATCTCCCTGGACGCGGACCAGAACCTGAGCGACCCGATATGGCACGGTGATGGCGCACGGCTCGCCCTGCGCTACGGACGCGGCCCCTGGCCCGGCGTTCACAGCGAGCGGCTGCTCGAGGACGCATTATTCCCCGTCTGCTCGCCCGCCCTATTGGAACGATCCCCCATCGACACCCCCGTCGACCTGCTTGCCCACCCCTTGCTCGAGGTGGTCTGGCAATCGCGACAGAACGTCGACTTCCCCGGCTGGCGAGACTGGTTCGACGCCGCCGGACTACCGGGCAAGACCCTGCCGATCCAGCAGCGATATTCCCTCTACGGCCTGGCCCTGGACCAAGCGATCGCCGGGCGCGGCGTGATGCTCGCCAACCCTGCCATCGTCGCCGACCGCCTCGCCAGCGGCGTATTGGTACGCCCCTTCGGAGATCGCCACGTGATCGACTCACCGTTCACCTACGACTTGATCCTCCCCGACACCGGTCAAGCCCCACCTGCGATCCAGCACTTCATCGACTGGTTGCTCGACGAAGCGGCCAGGTTTCGAGACGGCGGCATTGGCTGACACACCAATGTCAGCGTCATGCCTGCGTAACGACGCAGTCTGCGTGGCGGGTCGTGTCGGCCATCGTGACCACGCTGCCCACGACGATCAGGCACGGTGAGGGCAGCGGCGTGGCGGCGAGCTTTTCGGGCATGTCGCCGAGCGTGCCGATCAGGGTTTGCTGTTCGGGCAGCGAGGCGTTGGCGGCAAGCATGATCGGCCAGTCGTCGGGCAGGCCGGCGTCGCGCAATCCGCGACAGATCGCGTCGACCTTGGAAAGCCCCATGTAGAACACCAGCGTCTCGTCACGCCGCGCCAGATCGTGCCAGTTCGGCTCGCCACCTTCGCGGCAGTGCTGGGCGGTCACCAGACGCAACTGCTGTGCATGGGCACGGTCGGTGAGCGGCATGCCGAGGGTGGCGGCGACGGCGGAGGCCGCTGTGATGCCGGGAACGACCTCCGTGGGCAGGCCGGCCTCGCCGAGAATTGCGAGTTCCTCGCCCATGCGACCGAAAATTCCGGGATCGCCGCCCTTCAGACGCACGACCGACTTCCCTTCCCGCGCCAGCCGAGCCAGCAAGGCGCCGATCTCGGCCTGTGGCACGCTGTGATGCCCGCGGGCCTTGCCGACGTAATAGCGTTCGCGCGACGGGGGAATCATGGCCAGGATATCGTCGCCGACCAGGCGGTCATAGACGATGGCATCGACTTGCGTAAGAAGACGCCAGGCACGCAGGGTCAGCAGGTCCGCACTGCCCGCCCCTGCTCCCACCAGATAGACATGGCCGGGTCGCGTGGCACGACCCACCGCTGGTGTGCGAGCGAGCGATGCCCCGCTGCGATCTTCCCGCATACCGGGCCACCAACTCGCCAGCAAGGCACTCACGCTTGCGATAGATGTATCAGGCCGTTTCCAGCGCTTCATCAGTCCCAGCATGCGCCACCTCCTCTTCGAGCAATGACTTGAGTTCGGGAATGCAGGAGCCGCATTGCGTCCCGCAGGCCAGGCGCGCGCCGAGCGCATCGACACTCGCATCGCCACGCCGAATGGCCTCGCGAATCGTCTTGGCGCCGACCTGGTGACAACTGCACACCACCGGGCCCGTATCGGCCTCCCCCGAGGCGCTGCCCGCCAGGACGCGGCGACGCTGTTCGTCGGTCAGCGCGGCATCGCCGAACCGCGCATCGAGCCAGGCCAAGCCCGGCAGTTCACTGGGCGGCCCGACCATCAGCCACCACACCAGACGCCCATCGCGAAGCCCCGCGGCCCGCAGGCGGCCGCCGGTCGCGTCCTCGCACCACAGCGTCGCCTCGACGCCGAACCGCGCGGCGCACCAGGTCAGCCAGTCGCGCGACGTGGCGCTGGCGATCTGCCAGCGCTGGGCGTGATTCAGCGGCATTCGCGCCCAGTAGGCATCGTCGCTCCGAAGGGGATCTCGAGCGCACGTCGGCGCCAGCAGGAGGGTCGCCTCCTCGGCCACGTCGAGCGGCTCGCAGGCCACCGCGCCGTGCTTGGTCTCCGGCTGTCCCGAGAGTGGATCGGTCAGCGGCGCGAACAGCGTGCCGACACGCCCGGCCCCGGTGAACTGGGCGTTCCAGTGGATGGGGATGAAGACATCGCCACGCCGCTGCGACGTGGCGACACGCACCCGTACCCGGGCTTCGCCCCAACGGTTGAAGACCCGCGCCAGCCCCCCGTCGACGAGGGCGTGCGCCTGGGCATCCTGCGGGTGGATATCGATATAGGGTTCGGCGCGATGATTGAGCAGGCGAGGCGCGCGCGCGGTACGCGTCATGGTATGCCATTGATCGCGCACGCGACCGCTGTTGAGGCGTAGCGGGTAGCAAGCTTCCAACGCCTGCTCGGGCGTCACCGGACGCACCGGCACCAAGCGTGCCAGGCCGTCCGGGGTGGCGAAGCGCCCCGTCTCGAATAACCGGGCGGTGCCACGCGGCGCCTCGGCGGTCACCGGCCACTGCAGCGGCACCAGCGCGTCATAGGCGTTACGGTCCAGATCACTCAGGGCGGAAATATCGAACAGCCGCGGTATCCCCCCGGCGTGGTTGCCATACCCCGAGAGTCGCGCGTGCTCGACAAAGATATCGCGAGGATGGCTATATTCGAACGCTTCTTCATACCCCAGATGCTTGGCGACCTGGGCGATGATCCACCAGTCGTGGCGCGCCTCACCGGGCGGTGGCAGCATGCCGCGCTGGCGCGAAATACGCCGCTCGGAATTGGTGACGGTGCCGTCCTTTTCCGACCAGGAACTGGCCGGCAGCACGATGTCGGCATAGGCCAGGGTGTCGGTATCCGCCATGCATTCGGAGACGATCACCAACGGGCAGGCCGCCAGCGCACGCTTGACCTGATCCGCGTCGGGCAAGCTGACCACCGGGTTGGTGGCCATGATCCACAGCGCCTGGATCTCGCCGCGCTCTACCGCCGCGAATAGCTCGACGGCCTTCAGGCCCGGCTCCTCGGGCAGGTGGGGCGCATCCCAGAACGCCGTGACCAGCGCCTGAGCCCCCGGCGTGTGGTAGTCCATGTGCGCCGCCAGTTGATTGGCCAATCCGCCCACCTCGCGACCGCCCATGGCGTTGGGCTGGCCGGTGATCGAGAACGGCCCCGCACCCGGTAGGCCCAGCTTGCCGCCCGCCAGATGGCAATTGATGATGGCATTGCACTTGTCGGTGCCACTGGTGGACTGGTTGATGCCCTGGGAATACAGCGTCACCACGTGCAATTGCGAAGCGAACCAGTAATAGAAGGTTTCCAGGGCCTCGATGTCCAAGCCGCAATCGTCGGCGATACCCGCAAGCGTCGTCGCTTCGTCACGGGCCGCCGCCAAGGCATCGTCTAACCCTTGAGTGTGGCGTTCCAGATAGACCGCATCCAGCTTGCCCTTGTCGGCCATGAAGGCCAGCAGTCCATTGAAGAGCCGCGCGTCGCTGCCGGGGGCGATGGGCAGATACAGATCGGCAACCTCGCAGGTGTCGGTCACCCGGGGATCGATCACCACCACGCGCATCAACGGGTTGCGCTGCTTGGCGGTGCGCAAGCGCTGGAAAAGCACCGGATGGTTCCAGGCCAGGTTGCTGCCCACCAGCACCACCAGCTCGGCCTCTTCCAGGTCCTCGTAATTGCACGGCACGGCATCGGCGCCGAAGGCGCGCTTGTAGCCCGCCACCGCGGACGCCATGCAGAGCCGCGAGTTGGTATCCAGATGCGGTGACCCCAAAAAGCCCTTGAACAGCTTGTTGGCGGCGTAATAGTCCTCGGTGAGCAACTGGCCGGAGAGATAGCCGGCAATCGCCTGGCCGCCATGTTCATCGCGCACCGCCGCCAGGCGTGTCGCCACCTGGTCGAGCGCAGCGTCCCAGCTCACCTCGCGCCCATCGACGCGGGGCGCGAGCAGACGCCCGTGGTCGCCCAGCGTTTCATGCAATGCCGAGCCCTTCACGCATAGCCGGCCGTAATTGGCGGGATGCGCCCGGTCGCCTTCGACGCCCGTCATGACGCCGTTCTCGATGGTTGCCGCGACGCCGCAACCGACGCCGCAATATGGGCAGGTCGTGTGCTGCTGCATGCTGTCTCGCCCTCCACCTGCAAACGCAAAAGGCCCGACCCCGCCGCAGCAGGATCAGGCCTCTTTGCCTGGTAGGACGACCGTGCAGGCCGCCCGCCAATGATGAATTGCGTCTCGCCGCCGTTGGCGTTTTCGGCGCACCGTGGCCGAAAAGATGACGTACACCATGCCTGCAAATCCAGCGCCATCTTGGATCTAATTCCTTTTAAACAACCACTTGGGCTGACACCTGGCTGTCCATCACACACCTACCCATACCCAAAGGCACCAGCCTGGTGCAATCCGCGCACCATTCGCACAGCCAGTGCGCACGTCTCGCCATCCATCGCCATCGACGCGTGCTACCGAAACCGCCCAAACGACTGAAAAGAAAGCCTTAGCAGACGATTGGCATGCCTCTGGCATAAATCATGGCAAGGCGGGTCAACGTCGACCCCTTGGGCGTGAGACGCACACATGTCTCGCGCCGGCCGGAGCCGACACAGGGCTCGCGACAACACGATTCTCTTCAGGCAAAGGCGCCTGGCATCCGGTTTCCCCGCCGGGTGTCAGGCGCTTTTGCGTTTCTGCTTCACACTGTCAGGGAGGCAGACGGCATGAGTGCATACGACGAACATCTGGTGATCGTCGGCAACGGCATGGCCGGGCACCGGTTGCTCGAGACCGTGCTGGCGCACCCTCACCGCCCGCGCCATATCACGATTCTCGGCGACGAGCCGGCAACGGCCTACAACCGTATCCTGCTCTCGCCCTGGCTGGCCGGCGACATGGACCGCGAGGCCCTGACGCTGCGCCACCCCGACTGGTATGCCGCGCAGGGCGTTTCGCTGATCGTCGGCGAGCGCGTCACCGCCATCGACCGGCAGTGCCGGACATTGACCACCGACCAGGGGCGCCGACTCGCCTACGACCGGCTGGTGCTCGCCACCGGATCGCGTGCCGCACGCCCCGCGGTGCCGGGCAGCGACCTCGACGGCATCCACGCCTTTCGTGATCTGGAGGACGGCGAGCGGCTGGCCAGCCTGGCCGACGCGGGCGGCCGCGCCGTGGTCATCGGTGGCGGCCTGCTCGGCCTGGAGGCTGCCGAAGGCATGCGCAAGCGCGGCATGACGGTCAGCGTCGTGCACCGCGCAACGCACCTGATGAATCGTCAACTCGACCCCACCGCCGCCGACATGCTCGCCGCCGAGCTGGGCGCCCGAGGCCTCGAAATCCACACCGGCGCCGATCTCGCGGCCTATGCCCCGGATGCCGACGGCCAGCGCGCCACCGGCGTCGTCCTGAGCGACGGGACCACGCTCACGGCCGACTGCGTCGTCGCGGCGATCGGCATCGTGCCCAACACCTCACTCGCCGAACGCGCCGGTCTGGCGACCGCGCGCGGCATCCAGGTCGATGCCTTCATGACCACGTCCGATCCGCACATTTCGGCGCTCGGCGAATGTTGCGAGTTCGAGGGCACCACCTACGGTCTCGTCGAACCCATCTGGCGCCAGGCCGAGGTCCTTGCCGCCCGGCTATGCGGCGACACGCCCGCGCCTTATCGCGAACGCCCCTGCGCCACCAAGCTCAAGGTCAGCGGTATCTCGCTGTACGCCTTCGGCCCGATCGCGCCCACCTCGGCGCACGAGGTGCTGACCTATCACGATCCGCAGCACGGCGACTACCGCCGCCTGCTGCTGCGTGACGGGGTCATCGACGGTGCGGTGCTGTACGGCGACACCGGCGACGGGCCCTGGTACTTCCAGTGCGCCCTGGCCGGCGAGGATCTGAGCGCCTGTCGCCAGGCCCTGCTGTTCGGCGCCAGCGACGCGCAACCGTTACTCGATAAGCCCGACACTCTATCGGAGGAAGCCGCATGAGCATGCCCACGTCCCCCAACGCACCGCGCTTGATCATCATCGGCAACGGCATGGTCGGCCACCACCTGGTCGAGCAGCTCATCGCATGCGGTGCGCCCCGCGACTACGCCATCACCGTGTTCGGCGAGGAACGTCACATCGCCTATGACCGGGTCCACCTGTCCGAGTACTTCAGCGGGCGCGATGCCGACTCGCTGGCGCTTGCCAGCGCCGACGACTACGCCGCGCACGGCATCGACCTGCGCCTGCACGACACGGTGACCGCCATCGACCGCAACGCCAACGAGGTCGTCACCGAGTCCGGACGTCATCCTTATGATCGCCTAGTCCTGGCGACCGGCTCCTATCCGTTCGTGCCGCCAATTCCCGGCAACGACCGCGAGAAATGCCTGGTCTATCGCACCCTGGACGACCTCGACGCCATTCGCGAGGCCGCCGAGGATGCCACCACCGGCGTGGTCGTCGGCGGTGGCCTGCTGGGCCTGGAGGCTGCCAACGCCCTGCGCGGTCTGAACCTGGATACCGCCGTGGTCGAGTTCGCGCCCCGCTTGATGCCCATGCAGGTAGACGCCGAAGGCGGCGCGTTGCTGCGCGAGAAGATCGAAGCCCTGGGCGTGCAGGTCCTCACCGATCGCGCCACGCAGCGCATCGAGGCCGGCGAGACGAGTTTTCACCGCATGGTCTTCCAGGACGACAAGATGCTGGAAACCGACCTCATCGTGTTCTCCGCCGGCATCCGGCCCCGCGATCAACTGGCGCGTGACTGCGCCCTGGAAATCGGCGAACGCGGCGGCGTGGTCATCGACGATCGCTGCCTGACCAGCGACCCCGCGATCCTCGCCGTCGGCGAGGTCGCATTGTGGAATCAAAGTATCTTCGGGTTGGTCGCACCGGGCTACCAGATGGCGAAAGTCGCCGCCGCCACGCTGACCGAGGGCAATGCGACCTTCACCGGCGCCGACATGAGCACCAAGCTCAAGCTGCTGGGCGTGGATGTCGGTGCCATCGGCGATGCCCATGGCGATCGCACGCCCGGCGCTCGCACCTTCCGCTACCTGGACGAGCTCAAGCAGGAGTACCGCAAGCTGGTGGTCTCCAGCGACGGCAAGAAGCTGCTGGGTGCCATGCTGGTGGGCGACAACGCCACCTACGACACCCTGATGCAGTACTACGCCAACGGGCTGGCATTGCCCGACGACCCCGCGTCGTTGATCCTGCCATCCAGCGACGGCGCGCCGACGCTGGGGCCGGATGCCCTGCCGGACACCGCCACCCTGTGCTCGTGCCACAACGTCACCAAGGGGGACGTCTGCGCGACGCTCGACGCCGGCGCCCTGGACCTGGCCAGCGTCAAAGACGAGACCAGGGCCAGCACCGGCTGCGGCGGCTGCGCGGCGCTGCTCAAGAGCGTCGTCGACCACGAGCTGGCGGCCCGCGGGGTCGAGGTCGACCAGTCGATCTGCGAGCACTTCGCGCATACCCGCCAGGAGCTCTACTCCCTCGTTCGCGTGGAGGGCATCAAGACCTTCAGCGAACTGCTCGAAAAACACGGCACGACCACCGGTCACGGCCTCGGCTCTTCATCAGCCCCGAAACTTGGCTGCGATATCTGCAAGCCCGCCGTGGCCTCGATCCTCGCCGCCTGCTTCAACGAGCCGATCACCGATGCTGCTCACGTGCCGTTGCAAGACACCAACGACACCTTCATGGCCAACATGCAGAAAAACGGCACCTATTCGGTCGTTCCGCGCATCCCGGGCGGCGAGATCACGCCCGAGAAGCTGATCGTGCTGGGCGAAGTCGGCAAGAAATACGGCCTCTACACCAAGATCACCGGCGGACAGCGCGTCGACCTGTTCGGCGCCCAGTTGCATCAGCTCCCCAACATCTGGGGCGAACTGATCGAGGCCGGCTTCGAGACCGGCCACGCCTACGGCAAGGCCACGCGTACCGTGAAGTCCTGCGTGGGCAGTACCTGGTGCCGCTATGGCGTGCAGGACAGCGTGGGCATGGCGATCCGGCTCGAGGAGCGCTACAAGGGGCTGCGCTCACCGCACAAGCTCAAGTTCGCCGTCTCAGGTTGCACTCGCGAGTGCGCCGAAGCGCAAAGCAAGGACGTCGGCGTGATCGCCACCGAACACGGCTGGAACCTCTACGTCTGCGGCAACGGCGGCATGCGCCCGCGCCACGGCGAACTCTTCGCCACCGATCTCGACGACGCGCAGTTGATCCGCACCATCGACCGCTTCCTGATGTTCTACATCCGCACCGCCGACCGCCTGCAGCGCACCTCGGTATGGCGCGAGAATCTCGAAGGGGGACTCGACTATCTCAAGGACGTGGTGCTCGACGACAGTCTCGGCCTCGCAGACGAGCTGGAGGCACAGATGCAGCACGTCATCGACACCTACGAGTGCGAATGGGCCAACACCCTCTCCAATCCGGAGAAGCTCAAGCGCTTTCGCACCTTCGTCAATGACAGTCGCCCCGACCCGGACATCATTGCCACCGAGGAGCGCGGCCAGCTAAGGCCCGCCTAAGCTATTGGACACTAATGAGGAAAACACCATGAACACTGCAACAGCCCTCAAGAGCGAAGTGGCCTGGCAGACGCTGTGCTCAAAGGCCGATCTGGTGGCCCATTCCGGCGTGGCCGCCTGGCTGGACGGCACCGACACGCAAGTCGCGCTTCTGTACCTGCCCGGCCGGACGCCCGAGGCCTACGCCGTGGACAACCACGACCCGTTTTCCAACGCCAACGTCATCGCGCGCGGCATCGTCGGCGATATAAAAGGCGAGCCGGTCATCGCCTCGCCACTCTACAAGCAGCACTTCCGCTTGAGCGACGGCGTCTGCGTCGAGGACGAAAGCGTTCGCCTGCATACCTGGGAGATCAAGATCGACGGCGACGACGTCATGATCAGAGCATGACGTCTACCGATCATCTAGGCGTCGACATCGCCGTATACGCAGCGCCCCGCGACGAAGGTACGCTGGGGACGCAAGGCCTTGTCGAGCAGCGTGATATCGGCATCGAACCCCAGCGTCAGGCGACCCTTGTGAGCATGCAGACCCAACACGCGGGCAACGTTAGCGGTCAGCAGCCCCAGCGCCGCTTCGAGTGGCAATACCTCGTCATGCACGAGCCGCTGCCAATCCGCGATCAGCGCCGTATTGCGCGCCACCTGCATGCCCACATAGGCACCATCGGCATCGAATTCCGGCAGGCTACCATTGCAGTCCGAACTCAGGGTGATGCGTGCCGGCGATACGCCACGCGCCAGCAGGCGCGACACCGCCTCGAACGCGGAAAGCCCATCGCCGGCATCCTCGAACGCGGTGACATCCACGCTGGCATCGAACGCCAGCGCGAAATCCGCCGCTTCCTCGAGTAGCTCAGGACGGCGGTTCACATGGGTGGGGATGATCTGATCGGCAGGAATCTCGGTCTCTTCAAGCAGGCGCCTCAGAGGCGCCAGGCCTCGCTTGCCGTCGCCGAGATGGAAATGACAGATCCCCCGCTTGCCGGCCAGCATGGCGCCGACCCGCGCGTCGCTCACCAGCCGTTCGAGTTCATCCTGACGCGGCTGGCTCGAGCGGTGATCCGAAATGGCGATTTCGCCCACCCCGATGACCTCGGGAATCCAGGCCAGATCGCGCTGGATATCGCCGGTGAGGGTCGGCGCCGGCACTCGATACGCCCCCGTGTACATGTAGGCGGCCAGTCCGTCGGCCGCCAGTCCTCGCACCGCGGCCAGCAAGTCGGCCGGCGAGCGGCTGATGCTGTCGGTGCCCAGCACGCCCACCACCGTGCCGATGCCCATCGACGCAATGTCATGGGCGCTGATCGGCGGGCAGCGCGTACCGCAACCGCCCTCGCCTCCGCCCCCGGTGACGTGCACGTGCTGGTCGATGAAGGCGGGCACGGCGATCAGATGGCGCGCATCCACTTCTCGCACAGGCCAACCATGAGGTACGGCAAGATCCTGTCCCAGCGCCACGATTTTCCCACCGGCCATGAGAATATCCGTCGCCTCGCATCGCTCGGGGGTAAACGTCTCGCCGACACGCAGCAGGGTCAGCGTATCGGCAGGGCGTGCCTTGTTAGGGCTCATGGACGAACTCCCACGCCACCTTTTGAGGGCATCGGGGGCTCGAAACGCTGCCCACGCAAACGCTCGGTGACGGCATCGACATCATCCACCAGCAACACCAGTAGATCACCCTCGGCGGCCTCGTCGAGCGCCCGATCAACTGCATCGACTTCTTGCATAACGGTCTCGACCCGACACTCATTTGGCACCGACGCCGCCCCCTCGCACAGCAAATCGATGGTTTCCCCCTCGGGACGACCCCGCGGCGCGGTCTCGCAGAAGAATATGACGTCATGCATATGCGCAAGCAGCGCCCCCAGCGCAACCAGATCCTCGTCACGCCGATTGCCTGGCGCGCTGGCCACGCCGATACGCCGTTGCGCCGGGATACGGCTGACCAGCTCGCTCAAGGCCTCGAGTGCCGGCACATTGTGGCCGTAGTCGATCAACACCTTCACGCCCCCGGCATCGATCAGGTTGGTGCGCCCTGGATTCTGCCCCGGCGTCGGATGGAAGGTCTGCAAGCCCAACTGTATATCGGCGATACTGAGCCCCAGTGCATGCGCGGCAGCACTTGCCGCCAGGGCGTTGGCGATATTGAAGCGCGCGAACCCATCGAAGGTGATCGGCGCGTTGGCCACGGGAAGTACCTCAGCCACCACCTGGCCTTGCAGCATCACGATATGGCCGTGATGCACCGTGAAAGCGACGCCATGCTCACGCACATGTTCGCGCACGACCGGCGAGTCGGGGTCCAGCGCGAAATAGATGATATCGCCACGCGCCCATTCACCACTCGCCAGAACGCGCGGATCATCCGCATTGAGCACCGCCGTGCCGGACTCACCGACCGCATCGATCACCACGCTCTTGCAACGCGCCAACTCGTCCAAGGTATGGATGTCGCTCTCGCCCAAGTGGTCGCTGGCGATGTTCAGCAGCACGCCGACCTGGCATTCATCGAACCCCAGCCCCCGGCGCATGATGCCGCCACGGGCGACCTCGAGCACGGCATACTCGACGGTGGGTTCGCGCAGAACCGTCGTGGCGGCCTGCGGGCCGCTGTAGTCGCCGCGCATGATGACGTGATTGTCGATCTCGATGGCCCCGGTGCACGCCGTACCGACACTGCGCCCCGCCTGGCGCAATAAATGCGAGATCAGGCGCACCGTGGTCGTCTTGCCGTTGGTGCCGGTGACCGCCACGATGGGAATACGGCCGTTATCCTCGCTATCCGGGAATAGCATATCGACCACATGTGCACCGACATCGCGACCGATGCCATGAGTCGGCGACAGGTGCATGCGAAAGCCCGGTCCGGCGTTGACCTCGACCACGGCCGCCGATTGTTCCTCCAGCGGACGCGTCAACGTCTCGGCAAGCAGGTCGATGCCGATGATATCGAGACCCACCAGGCGCGCGATGCGCTCCGCCGTGTAGATCACATCGGGATGGACGTCTTCGGTGACATCCGTCGCCGTGCCACCGGTGCTCAGATTCGCGGTGGGCTTGAGATAGACGATTTCGTCGCTTGAGATGACGCTGTCCAGCGTCAGGTTCTGCTGCGCCAGTAGCCGAAGCGTCTGTGCATCGACATCGATCTGCGTCAGCAGGTTTTCATGGCCGATGCCACGGCGCGGGTCGTGGTTCTCGTTATCGATCAAGGTCCGCAGCGTGCTCTTGCCATCGCCGACCACATGGGCCGGACGCCGCCTGGCCGCCGCCACGAGCTTGCCGTCGATCACCAGCAGCCGGTGATCTTCTCCCCGTATATACTGCTCGATGATGACTGCCGCGTTGTGACCGGACGCGACCGCAAACGCATTCTCCAAGGACTGGTCATCCTCGATGTCCGTGCTGACACCGCGACCGTGATTGCCGATCAACGGTTTAACGACGACTGGATAGCCGATTTCATGTGCGGTTTCGAGCGCCTCGTCGCGTGAATGGCAAACGTGTCCACGCGGTACAGGGATACCCGCCTCGCCAAGAATCCGTTTGGTCCAATCCTTGTCGTGGGCGATGCCATGGCCGAGCAGGTTCGTGCGACAGGTCACCGTCGCCTGAAAGTGTTGTTGGCGATAACCATGCCCTAATTGTACGTAACTGGTGTCTTCGTCAAGGCGCGCATAGGGAATTCCACGGCGCTGCGCGGCCGCCACGATCGAAGCGGTCGATGGCCCCAGCATGTGTGCGTCACGTACATCCTTGAGGCGGGCGATGATCGCATCGATATCGCTATCTTCACCGGCGAAAAGCCGAGTGACGATCTCCACCGCCTCGACCCCAGCCGCCAGTCCACATGCCTCGTCGCGGTAGCGATAGACGACGTTATAGATCCCCGTCTCGTAGGAATCGACCGTCTTTCCATACCCGACCGAGAAGCCGATCAGGTTCTGCAACTCGATCGCCACATGCTCGACGACATGGCCGGCCCAGGTACCACGCGTTAGTCGTTCTAGAAAGCCCCCTGGACGCCCCACCGAGCAACGATGTTCCTCCAGTGTCGGCAACAGCTGGGTGATGCGCTCGACGATACCGGGCACGGTATCGCTTGGCCGCGCCTCGAGTTCCTCGATATCCAGACGCATGAAAATCGCCGGATAACGGCTGTAGTAGTTCGGTCCTCGCAATGCACGATGCTCGAGAATCTTCATTCTTGGTGCCTCCCTGCCAATACCGCTTTCAGTTCCTCGGCCACCAGATAGCGACGCGCATCGAGATCGTAGCCGTGGCCGCTGACCATGGCGTGCAGGATCATGTTCTCGATGGCGACCGGCTCGCCCATTTCCAGTTCCGCAATGTTGGAACTCGCCAGATCCCGGCTATCGATGATGATCACATGCCCGGGTCCGATGGTTTCGAGGATACGATTGGGATAGATGATGACGGCGGCGTCTTCGCCCAGGCCGACCCCCAACTGCTCGGGATTGCTGGCCCCTACTTCCATGAGACGCGTGAAGCGACCACGCTCGAGAAAATGGCTGTCGATGACCATGCCGCGCACGAAACCAAGGCCGAAGGTCATGTTCACCGCGCCTTTGCGCAGCGCATCCGAGGCCGATCCGTTGTAGATCATGGTGCTGGGCATCGCCGCCGCCCCGGCACTGGTACCCGCCACTACGGCGCCCGCTCGCAAGCGCTCGCGGATGGCACGCAACGTGGCGGAGCCTCCCAGCACGGTGGTCAGGCGCAGTTGGTCGCCCCCGGTGAAGAAGATCACCCCACTACGTTTGATCAACTGGGCATTGTCGGCATCGGCAGCTTGCTGGCGATCCTGAATATCCAGCGCATGGACCTGGGTCGCGCCCAAGCGCTCGAAGGCGGCTTCATAGCTGGGAAGAACCTGCTCGGGAATACTGCTGGCCGTCGCGATGACGGCAACTTCGTGATTATCCTCGGGCGCTAGCTCGAAAACGCGCTTGAGAATGGCAAGCTCCGAAGACCTGTCCTCGGCACCACCAATGGCCACGATGTGGCCGCATACGGCAGGGGGTCGTGACGTCATATTCCTCTCGTCGCCTCGCAACGCTTTTTAGGAAATACTGAACCATTACCTCTTATACAGGTAATGTTGTATCGCGTGACAATCGAACCCGGTTCTTCACTTATAACAGCCTTACCTCATCCCCGCCAGATTAATGACACCCCGCCGGCACGGACTATTCTTTTCCCGTAAAACAATGAGATTCCCGTTTACCCCCATATTGGTCCAGCGCATTCGTCACAACACGCTATTCTTCAGACATTGGCACCTCCCATTCCCAGCCTAAAAGGGCAGGACAACCAAGAGCGGTACGAACCATTGCGCTTCGGCTACAAGGAAACCAGCAGCCGAGCTTGCGCCAGGAGGCGATTATGAGCGACAAGAACGTGTTCGTTGTCGGGTTGGATGAACTCAATAGGAAACGCCTTGAACATCTGCGCGGTGCCGAAAACTACCGGTTCCATGGTGTGATCGAACCATCGGAGGTTTACGACACGGAGATCTTCCCCATCGAAGATATGCTGTCCCGGGCCGAGACGCAGCTGAATGAATTCCATGATTCGATCGACGCCATCGTCGGCTACATGGACTTCCCCGTGTCGACCATGCTGCCCTTACTCTGCGAGCGTTTTGGTACGCGCTCCACCAGCCTGGAAAGCTTGCTCAAATGTGAACACAAATATTGGAGCCGGTGCGTACAACGTGAGGTCATCGGCGACTACATTCCCCGCTTTACCGCATTTGATCCCTTCGACTCTGAGGCGCTACACAAAATAGGTGAAGAGGGTCTTTACTTCCCTTTCTTTGTCAAGCCGATCAAGTCATCGGGCTCACGCCTGGGGTTTCGTATCGAGAGCCCTGAAGATTTCGAACAGGCCATCTCACGACTTTGTGAAGACATCGGGACGATTTCCGAGCCTTTCAATTTTGTCCTAGATCACGCCAAACTACCCGATGACGTGCGCGCCATCGACGGTGGCCATTGCATGGCTGAAGAGATCATAGGGGGCTGGCAATGCACGGTGGAAGGGTATGTCTTTCAGGGCGAAGTCATTCCCTACGGCGTCGTCGACTCGATTCGCTATCCTCAGGTATTAAGCTTCTTCTATTATCGATACCCATCACGCCTTCCCGATCATATTCAAGAAAAAATGCGAGAACTCACTCGCCAAGTAATGAAACATATCGGCTATGACAACGCCGCCTTCAACATCGAGTATTTCTGGGATGAAGTACAAGATCGCATCTGGCTATTGGAGATCAATACGCGTATCGCGCAATCGCATTGCGATCTTTTCGAAAAGGTCGACGGGGTCAGTCACCAACAGATAACGGTCGACCTGGCGCTAGGCCAACTACCCGACATGCCTTATCGGAAAGGAGATTTCAAAGTCGCGGCGAAATTCTTCTACCGGGTGTTCTTCGTCGATGCCACTATTAGCCGCGTGCCGACGGAAGAAGAAATAGATGCCTTGGAGCAAGCATTTCCCGGTACCGTCATCACACTGCAAGCCGAGACCGGCACGCGCCTGTCCTCCCTTCCCGAGCAAGATAGCTATAGTTTCGCCCTGGCTTATATATGGATGGGCGCGGACGACGATACTTCACTGGAAGAAAACTACGCGCGGCTCGCCGAGCAGCTACATTTCGAGTTCGAGGAGATCATCGGCTAGCGTTCTTACCGTCGTCCTAAACCTCACTCACGGGAGCACTGCATGCACATCGTTCGCCATTTTCCCCGCCAGATTCACGAGGAGGAAGACTGGATCACGCTCGCCGATGGTTGCCGGCTGGCCGTGCGTATCTGGCGCCCAATGGATGCCGAACGCGAGCCCGTACCGGCGATACTCGAGTATCTGCCTTACCGCAAGCGCGACCTGACGGCGATGCGCGACGCTCAGTCGCATGCCTACTGGGCCGGCCACGGATACGCCGGGGTGCGCGTCGACATTCGCGGTAGTGGTGAATCGGATGGCGTGCTGCGTGATGAATACCTACAGCAAGAGCTCGACGATGGCGTCGAAATTCTGAAGTGGCTGGGGCAACAAACGTGGTGTACCGGAGATGTCGGCATGATCGGCATTTCCTGGGGCGGCTTCAACGGCCTGCAAATCGCGGCATTGCAGCCCCCTGAGCTCAAGGCGGTCATCACCCTGTGCTCGACCGATGACCGCTACGCCGACGACGTCCATCACATGGGCGGCTGTCTGCTCGGCGACAACTTGTCATGGGCCTCGACCATGTTCGATGCCAATACATGTCCACCCGATCCAATGCTCGTCGGCGAGCGCTGGCGCGAGATGTGGCAGGAGCGCCTCGAGGGCAGCGGCTTGTGGCTGGCAAAATGGCTTAAGCATCAACGTCGTGACGACTATTGGAAACATGGCTCGGTGTGCGAGGACTTCTCGCGCATTCGCTGCCCCGTCTACGCTGTCAGCGGCTGGGCCGATGGCTACTGCAACGCCGTGTTTCGCCTACTCGCGGGGCTCGAGGTCCCCCGCAAAGGCCTAGTGGGCCCCTGGTCGCACAAGTATCCCCATCTCGGCGTACCGGGCCCCGCCATCGGCTTTCTACAGGAATCGCTGCGCTGGTGGGATCACTGGCTGAAGGACAAAGACACCGGGATCATGGACGAGCCTATGCTGCGCGTCTGGATGCAGGAGTCGGTGCCGCCCTCGGCCCGCTACGAGACACGCCCCGGGCGCTGGGTATCAGAGCCCAGTTGGCCGTCACCGCGCATCGATATGCAGCCCTTTCGCCTGACCAGCGGCCACGACCTGCTGCCGATGACGACGGCATCCACTCTGCCCGAGAACCACGACGAGACGCCGCTGACGATACGCTCACCGCTATCGGTGGGACTTTTTGCGGGCAAGTGGTGCTCCTACAACGCACCGCCGGATCTACCGCACGACCAACGCGACGAAGACGGCGGCGCGCTGGTTTTCCAGACGGCACGGCTCGACCAGGACATCGAGATCTGCGGGCAGCCCGTGGTCGAACTCGAGATTGAGGCCGACCAACCGGTGGCGATGGTCGCCATACGCCTCAGCGACATCGCCGAGGACGACAAAGCCACGCGAATTTCCTATGGCCTGCTCAACCTGACCCACCGTGACAGCGACGAACATCCTCAGCCACTGGAACCGGGCGAGCGCTATCACGTGCGCGTGCTACTCAAGCATATCGCCCAGCAGTTCCCCGCAGGCAACGCCATTCGGCTATCGATCTCGAGCAGCTACTGGCCGCTAGCTTGGCCCGCACCAGCGCCCGTCAAGCTGACGATTCATCCCGCCGGCAGCCGATTGCTATTGCCGTGTCGCTCGCCTCAGCCCCAAGAAGAAGCCGCGCTGCCCGCATTTGCGCCACCAGAGGCCGCCCCGCCGCTCGCCAAGACGCTGGTACAGCCCAGCCAGGAAACGTGGCGGGTGATACGCGATCTCGCCAATGACCAGACCACGCTCGAAGTCATCAACGACGAGGGCACCTTCCGCCTTGATGACATCGATCTTGAACTCTCGGTGCGTATCACCGAGCGCTACACCTACGCCTACGGCAACTACGACAGCATCAGCGGTTGGACGCAATGGGAGCGTTGTTTCCGGCGAGGCGACTGGATGGTACGCAGCGTGACCCGCACCTTGATGACCTCCACCGCGGAAAGCTTTCGATTGCGTGCCACGCTGGATGCCTACGAAGACGACAGTCGAGTCTTCGCCAAGAGTTGGGATGAGGAGATTCCACGCGACCTCGTTTAGTACGTTGCCTGAGCCTCCCCCCTATTCCTCCGCCATCCGGGGTGGCGCGATACATCACGCGCCGCTCCACCGGCCATTCCTCAGCCTCTATTCTGACCTACTCATGCCTACCGGCCATGCAGTACAGTGCATATTGATCCGATCTCGAGGAGGAACGGTATGACCCAACGTATTTTGTTTACCGGCGGTAGTGGCAAGGCGGGCCGACATGTCGTCCCCTATCTGCTGGAGCGCGGGCACCGGGTCGTCAACGTCGACCTGACGCCGCTGGACCATCCCGGTGTCGATAACATCATCGCCGACGTCACCGACAGCGGCCAGATGTTCAACGCATTGAGCGGCTATGCCGCCTTAGACGAACTGGAACCCGGCACCGGTGTCCCGCACTTCGACGCTGTCGTGCACTTCGCCGCGGTGCCGCGCATTCTCATCAAGCCGGACAACGAGACGTTCCGCGTCAATACGATGGGCACCTATAACGTCATCGAAGCCGCCGTAAAGCTCGGCATCCGCAAGATCGTTTTTGCCTCGTCCGAGACCACCTATGGCGTCTGTTTTGCCGATGGTGTCGTCCAGCCGCATGTGCTGCCGGTGGACGAGGAACACCCGACCGAGCCGATGGACAGCTACGGCATGTCCAAGGTCGTCAACGAGCGCACCGCACAGGCGTTCCAGAAGCGCACGGGCGTCGACATCTACGGCCTGCGGATCGGCAATGTCGTCGAGCCCCACGAATACGCGGAGAACTTCCCGGCCTACTTCGCCGATCCGTCGCTGCGGCGGCGCAATGTCTTCTGCTACATCGATGCGCGTGATCTCGGCCAGATCGTCGATCGCTGCCTGACGACCGACGGCCTCGGCTATCAGATCTTCAACGCCGGCAACGACGATAATTCCGTCAATCTGACGACGCGGGAGATCATCGAGCGCTTCTATCCCGAAGTCCCCGTGAGCCGCGAACTGGGCGAATACGAGGCGCTGTACTCGAATCGCAAGATCCGCGACATGCTCGGATTCCGTGAAGCGCATGCGTGGCGGCATTATGTCGCCGACCCACGAAACAAATAGAGTCGTCGTCAGTATCAAGCTCGGCACGCAAACGACTAGCGCCTCAAAAATTGCATTTTTTTGTCGCTCGACCATGCTTAAGCCATATGACACGCGAAAGGAGAATGCCCGACACCCCACCTCGACCGGACTGTTTCGCAGGCGACGCTGCCAGGGGGTGTCGAGCGCCATAGAGGCGCAACATCATCCTGTCAGGGTCGGAGAAGCCGTTAACCAAGGAGTGCTTCCCCCGATGGTGAGACTCGACAAGAAAGTGACCCGGCTCTACGTGCTGGATACCAATGTCCTGATCCATGACCCCGCAGCCCTGTACCACTTCGAGGAACATGATGTCGTCATTCCCATGACGGTGCTCGAGGAGCTCGACAAGCACAAGAATGGGATTCGTGAAATCGCCCAGACCGCGCGACAAATCAGCCGCACCTTGTCCGACCTGACGTCTCGCTTCACCCCCGAGCAAATTCAAGAGGGCATCCCATTACCCGTGAGCAACGGCCCTAGCGGCCGCCTGCGTTTCCTGTGCTACACCGACCTCAAGACGCTCGACCCATTGGTCGACTCCCCCGATAACCGTCTGCTCGCCGAAACCTGCCGCCTGCGTGACGAACGTCCCGACGCGTCGGTGATTCTGGTCACCAAGGACATCAACCTGCGCGTCAAGGCGGCAGCGTTGAACGTTCCGGTGGAGGATTACCTCAACGATCGCGCCTTCGACGATCTCGACGCCATGATCGAGGGCGCCAAGGTCTACGCAGAGGCCGGTGTGGAAGGCCGAGGACTGTGGGATCGACTCAACGTCGAAGTCGATGTCGAGCGCACCGAAGACGGCACCTTCTACCACCTCGCTGGCGAGCTCCCCAAGGATTGGCACGTCGGCATGCTGGTATCGGACAGCGACAACGGCGCCGGTTTCGAGGCTATCGTACGCTCGCTCGCGCCGAGCCGTGCCACGCTGCAACTGCTGACCAACTACCGCCATCACGACGGCGTATGGGGCGTGCATGCCCACGACAGCCGACAGAACTTCACCCTCAACCTGCTGATGGATCCCGAAATCGACCTGGTCACCATCGCCGGCAACGCCGGGACCGGCAAGACCTACATGACACTGGCGGCGGCCTTCCAGCAAACCCTGGATAGCAAACACTTCGAGCGTATCGTCTTTACCCGTGCACCGATTCCCATGGGTGAGGATATCGGCTTCCTCCCCGGCACCGAGGAAGAAAAGATGTCGCCCTGGATGGGCGCCTTCCACGACAACATGGACAACCTGCTGCGCGATGAACAACACGGCAGCTCAAGCTGGAGTGACGGCGCCACCCGTCAGTTGATCGGTTCCCGCGTGCAAATCCGCTCGCCGAGTTTCATGCGCGGGCGCACCCTGAGCGATACCTTCCTGATCATCGACGAGGCACAGAACTTCACCCCCAAGCAACTCAAGGCACTGATCACGCGGGCGGGGCGCAATACCAAGCTGGTACTGCTAGGTAATGTCGGGCAGATCGACACGCCCTACCTCACTGCCAACACCTGCGGCATGGCCTACGCTGTGGAACGCTTCCGCGACTGGCCGCATGCCGGTCACGTGACGCTGAAAAGCGTCGAACGCTCACGCCTCGCCCTCGCCGCGGAGGAACTGCTCTGACACCGCGTCGCTAACACGACGTCTCTTTCCTCCCTCTCAACGTAACGCGCCCCGGCCACAAGGCCGGGGCGCGCGCTTTTAAACTGTCGTTACCGCTAATTCTTACAATGACCTAAGCGAGCATCGGATCATGCAACGACGCAGTGGATCTATTCTTCGGTAGAGGACGGCTTGCGGTTGTTGACCACGTCCTCAATGAGCTGCTCGTTCTCGCTGCGCGGCATCTCGTCGAGCATCTTCTTGGCGGTCTGGTAATCGCCGATCTCGGTATTGCATGAGCTGCAGAACACACGGTCATCGGGCTTCTGTGCCTGGGAGACCGTCACCTTGTGGCTACCGCAATTCGGGCATGCCTTGGGCAAACGCAACTCGACGGAAAAGTCCTCGTTCATCGCCATTCCTCCATGAGCCTGCGGAAAGGGATCGAGACCCACGCCGCTTGCGCCGACGCCGCCACAATCCATGTACTTCCCTTAGTGTTTGGGGCCGTGGGCGAGAAATCAAGGCAGAAACGTGCAACCGTCGTTAGCGCCGCCGAAAGACCACGCCCAGATTGTTCGCCGGCAATTCGTCGACACGCTGCAGGTCGAGCCCGCACGCCTCTGCCTCGGCCGTGACGTCCTCGAGCGACCTGATGCCCCAGGCCGGATCGCGGCGGCGCAGGTCAGCATCGAAGGCCGCATTGCTCGCAGCGGTATGTTCGCCATTGCGCATGAACGGGCCATAGACGACCAGCACGCCATCTTCGGGCAAGCGACGCCCCGCCTCGCGCAAGAGCGCCTGGGTCGCCGCCCAGGGCGAGATGTGCAGCATGTTGATGCAGACCATGGCCGACGGCTCGTCAGCCGACTCGGGCCAAGCCCCGGTGACGTCCAGCGCGAGCGGCGCCTCGAGGTTCGTCAGACCCACGTGACGCCGCCAGGCGTCGATGGAGCGCCGGGCCTGCGCGCTGGGATCGCTGGGTTGCCAGACGAGCGCGGGCAGATGCGTCGCGAAATACACGCCATGCTCGCCACTACCACTGGCGATCTCCAGCACACGCCCCGTGGCGGGCAACACCTCATGCAACAAAGCCAGGATCGGCTCGCGGTTGCGCTTCGCGGCGGGCGTGGAAAGGCGCACGCCGTCACCATTCTCGGGCGTTTCCATGCTCTGCATCACGCCTCCTTCGCGCCCAGGCGAGCGTTCAGCCAAGGGCCGATATCACCGATCTGTTCGGGGCACAGCGCATGCTGCATGGGGTAAGTACGGTAATTCACCGCGTACCCCAGCGCCTCGGCCCGTTCGGCGCCCTCGTGGCCCAAGGTTTCGGGCACCACCGGGTCGAAGCTACCGTGATGCACCTCAATGGGCAGCGCGCGATTGGCCTCGCTGGGCTGGATCGACTCAGCCGTGGCGAAATAGGTCGAAAGTGCCAACAGGCCCGCCAGTGGCTGGGGGTAGGTCAACGCCGCGTGGTAGGCCACCGCCCCGCCCTGCGAAAATCCGGCCACGACGATGCGGCGGCTATCGATACCCTTGGCGATCTCGGCATCGATCAGCGCATGCACTCTGTCCGCCGAGGCCTTGAGCTGAGCCTCGTCGATGCGTCGGCCAAGGTTCATGTCGAGGATGTCATACCACGCCGGCATCTCCATGCCGCCGTTCACTGTCACCGCTAGGCGTGGCGCATGCGGCAGGATGAAGCGAACCGCCAGCGCGTCATCCAACGGCAAGGCCGGCACCAGCGGCTCGAAATCGTGGCCATCGGCACCCAGCCCATGCAACAGAATCACTGTCGCATCGGCGGTGCGGTGCTGGGGTTCGATGATCAGTGGCGCAGAATCGGCCATCGGCTCGGCTCCTTGAAAGGCATTCGAAGATACAAAGACTCAGGATGTGCAAAACGCCCAGCGCTGTCCATGCCGGCGACGATGTTTAGCCGCCACGGCCTAGATCGCGTCTGAAAAGCACCTAGAAAGGCCAGACCATCGGGGTCAGTACTAGTGTCATCATGCCCACCAACACACTCAATCCACCGCCCACACGCAGATAATCGCTGAAGCGATACCCGCCGGGCCCATAGACCATCAAATTGGTCTGGTAGCCAATGGGCGTCAAAAAACTCGCCGAGGCGGCGAACATCACCACGATCACGAACGGCATGACATCCACCCCCAGTTGCTGTGCGGCGCCGGTGACGATGGGGAAGCTGATCACCGCCGCCGCGTTGTTGGTGACGATCTCGGTGAGCAGCGCCACGACCAGATAGGTACCGATCAGCAGCAGGTACGGGTTGCCATCGGCCAGTGCCAAGGCGACTTGGGCCAAGGCCGAAGCGGCACCGGAACTTTCCATCGCCGCCCCCAGGCCGAATGCAGCGGCGATGGTCAGCAACACCTGCGTATCCAGCCCCCGCCGCGCGGCACTGATCGTGCAGCAACCGGTCATCAACGCCAAGGCGGCGCCGAGCATCGCCGCCTTGAGCAGGCTCAACACGCCGAACGCCGCCAGGGCGACCACCCCCAGCATGATCGACCACGCCAACCAGGCACGCTCATGGTGCGGGCGCGCCTGGCCGTTGAGCTCGCTGATCAGCAGGAAATCTCGCGACTGGCGATGGCGCTCGATGAACGCCGGGCGTACTTCCATGAGCAGCACGTCCGCCGGCTGTAGCTGGATCTGCCCAAGATTGCCGGAAACCCGCTCCCCATGGCGACAAACCGCCAGTACCGAAGCGCCGTAGAAGGTACGGAAATGCCCTTCGCGCAGCCGTCGTCCCAAAAACTGGCATTGCTCGGACACCACCGCCTCGACCAGGCGCCGCTCGGCGAAGGACTTCTTGAGACTCGACTGCCCCTGCCCGGTAGGCCGCAGACCGCGAATCTGCTGCAGCTCCACCGCCGCTTCCGTGGTACCGGCAAACACCAGGCGGTCATTGGCCTTGAGACGCTCGCCGCGCCCCACGACCGAGACGATATTACCCTCACGTTCGATCTCGACCAGAAACAACCCATCAAGGTGGCGAAGTCCCGCCTCTTCGACGCTCTTGTCGACGATGGGGCCTTGCGGGTCGACCTGCATCTCGATGGTGTACTCGCGCGGGTTCTCGAATACATCCGCCGCCGTGCGACGCTTGGGCAGCAGCCAGCGCCCCACCAACATCAAATACGTCAGCCCCACCAACGCCACGGGCACGCCGACCCAGGCGATGTCGAACAGATGCAGGGCCCGCTCGGGATAACGCTCGCGCAGCAAGCCATCGACCACCAGGTTGGTACTGGTACCGAGCAGCGAACAGGTACCGCCCAGAATCGAGGCGAAGCTCAGCGGCATCAGCAAGCGGTGTGCCGGCAAACGTAGACGCCGGCTCCAGCTCAGCACCGCCGGCAGAAACGTCGCCACTACCGGCGTGTTGTTGAGAAAGGCGCTGGTCGCCGAGACCGGAAGCAGCAATCGCACCTGAGCGCCCAGCTCATGGCGCGGACGCCCCAGCACGTAGCGGATGAGCAGGTCGATACCGCCCGTCTCGCGTATGCTGGCCACCAGGATGTACATGAAGGCCACGGTGAAAAGGCCGGTGTTGGAAAAGCCGGCCAGGGCCTCGTCGGCGTTGATGACGCCAGCACCGAACAGCGCGATCACCGCGCCCATGAGAATCACGTCCGGGCCAAGGCGACTCGTCGCCATCAACAGAAAAGACGCCGCCACAATGGCCAGCGTCAGCCAAGCATCGAATGGCATACCGCCAGTGTCCTAACAAGAGATACGATGCCCGCATTGTGACGAACCGCGAATATTCCAGGAAGTTATTTGTGGGAATGGCCTTAGATACTTTTTGATCTATACAGACAAGGAAAGCCCATGGTTCGCTGGTGGCTGACACTGCTACTCGTCAATGCCGCGCTCATCGCCACGGCACTTCCCCGCCTCGGCAGCGCCGCCATGCCCTGGCTGGCGTTGGAGGGGCTGATACTGGTCGGCGTGCTGAGCCTATGGCCCCGGCAGCGCCTGGCGCGCCGGCTATTGTCGTACGCCAGCGCCGTGCTGATCGTGCTGGCGTTGGCTTGCGCGTTGGGCGATGCGATCACCCAGGAGATCCAGGGCCGGCCGCTCAATCTCTATCTCGATGCCTCGCAGGTACCGATCCTGCTGGAGCTGTTGCGCGACAATCTGGGCCTGCCGGTGAGTATCGCCCTGGTGACCGCGACGCTTCTCGCGCTGCTGGCCATCGGCCTGGGCTTGGGCCATCTGCTGGCGAGCCTGCCACGCCACGGCGCACCTAGCCGCTGCGCCTGGGGCACGCTGGTGCTTGGCGTGGGGCTGGCACTTCTCGGCCTGTGGCGCGACATGGCGCCCATCGGCACGCCCGGCATCACCCTGCTCACCGAGCAGGCCACCCGTGCCTATGAAACGCGTGCGTCGTTGCGCGATTTCGATGCACGCCTATCGACGCGTGAATCTCCGCTCGACGCGCCGGGCGGTCAGCCCTTGCCCGGCCTCGCCAAGACCGATGTCATTCTGGCGTTCGTGGAATCCTACGGCATGGCCGCGCTCGAACGTGCTCCCTTTGCCGGCCCCGTGAACGCACGCCTCGACGCCATGGCCGAGGCCTTCGCACAAGCAGGGCTCAGCGTGGCCAGCGGCCGGATCACTTCACCCACGCTCGGCGGGCAGTCACGTCTGGCGCATGCCAGCGTGCTCAGCGGCTTATGGGTAAGTTCACCGCTACGCTACGCACGATTGCTCGAGAGCCCGCGCGCCACCTTGATCGACGACTTCGAGCGCACAGGACACACCAGCGTGGCCATGATGCCGGCGATCTATCGGGATTGGCCGGCGGGACGTCGACTGGGCTATGACGAGATCCACGACGACGCGCGGCTCGACTATCGCGGTCCGCGCCTGGGCTGGGTGACGATACCCGATCAGTTCGTCTGGCATCGCCTGCGCCAGGTACGCCGCGAACATCGCAATCCGCTGTTCGCCGAACTGGCCCTGATCAGCAGCCATGCGCCTTGGGTACCGGTGATCGAACCGCTGCCATGGGACGCACTCGACGACGGCCACGCCTTCACGCGCTGGGAAGGCGAAGGCAGCGACTTCCTCGAACTTTGGGGGGACAACGACGGCATGCGGCAACGCTACGGCCCTGCGCTGGCCTATTCGCTGGCAGTCGCCGGCGAATACGCCGCGCGTTACGTGAACGACGAGACCCTGATGATTTTGCTTGGCGATCACCAGGCCGCGCCGGGGATGCTCGGCTTCACGCCCGACCGCGAAGTACCGGTGCACGTCATCAGCGGCGACCCCGACTTGATCGCGCCACTCCTCGAGCACGGATTCCAGCGTGGAATGCAACCGTCCCACGACAAGCCCGCGCGCTCGATGGCCGAGCTGCGCGGGCTACTGCACCGGCTTTATGGCGTCGAGGCCAACTGACGCCCGCCGCCCTACCATCATACGATCAGGCACGCGCCCGGTCGCGGCGATCCTTGATCAAGCTCGCCACGCCAGTGCTCACCAGCGCGCCAACGATGATGGTCATCGACAACCAGATGGGGATCTCGGGAATCGACTCGATGGGATGGCCGCCGTTGATGAACGGCAGCGTGTTCTCGTGCAGCGCTTCCATCACCAGCTTGACGCCGATGAAACCCAGGATCACCGACAGCCCCAGCCCCAGATAAACCAAGCGCGACAATAAGCCACCCAGCAGGAAATAGAGCTGCAGCAATCCCAACAACGCGAAAGCGTTCGCCGTAAAGACGATATAGGGCTCACGCGTCAGCCCATAGATGGCCGGAATGGAATCCAGCGCGAACAAAAGATCGGTGAAGCCCAGCGCCACGATCACCATGAAAAGTGGCGTCACCAACCGCTTACCGCCGATCTTCGCGATCAAGCGTTGGCCATGATACTCCTCGGTTACCGGTAGCCAGCGCTGTGCCAATCGCACCGCCAGATTGGGGCGGTATTCCTCTTCTTCGTCATGCTCCTCGAAGCTTTCTTTACCCAGTTTGTAGGCCGTCCACAGCAGGAAGGCACCGAAGATATAGAATACCCAACTGAACTGATGGATCGCCGCCGCGCCCACGGCGATGAAAATGCCGCGCATGATCAAGGCGATGACGATGCCGATCAAAAGCGCTTTCTGTTGGTGAATACGCGGCACCGCGAACTTGCTCATGATGATCACGAACACGAACAGATTATCCACCGACAGACTTTTCTCGGTGATGAAGCCGGCGAAATACTCGGCGCCGTGCTGCGGCCCCCAAACCAGCCACAGTCCTGCCCCGAACACCATGGCCAAGGCGATGTACACACAGCTCCATGCCGCCGACTCCTTGAAGCTCGGCGCATGCGGCTTGCGGACATGTGAGAAGAAATCGAAAACGAACAGCGCGATGATGCCGGCCACAGTGGCCAGCCATACCCACAGGGGGACGTGCATAGGTCTACCTCCGGTCAACGGTCAACGTTGCCGAAGGTCTCTCCCGCTTGGCATGAATGCCGAGCCGCTGTCACCGGGGCGTTGCGCCCGTGCTGACGATGACAGCGCGAAGCTACAGGCCTGGCGACCCGCTTCGGGAATACTCCCCTTCCGCTGCGGCGCATTGTGGGGCGAGGCATGCCACAACGCAACGTTTATCGTCGCGGCGGCATGCCTGGATCACCTCAACCCCAGCAATACACGTAGCGATAGGCCGTTTCCGCCAGGCGCGAATCAAGCCCCCAAGGCGAAAAACGCCGCACCATCTCATCGATGACATCGCGCAGCGGACGTGATGCCTCGCGAACTTTCGCTTCGATGATGGTCCCGATCGTGAACAAGGCACTGTTTTCAGGGCTGGTGTCATCCACACGTGGGGTGTCCAACCACGGCGCATTGCGCGCCAGCTCGACATCTTCCTGGGTAATCATCTCCCAACCTCCCGATACATTTGCTGTCTCGCTTGTTGTGTGTAACTCACGGCTACTTATACGACTTTAGTTCAAAGAGCGAAGTTCCGCCATGCGTCACATCAACGCAATCGTCATGTGGTAAAGCGCGCTTTTCTACCCTACGCAAGAAACCCGCCGGCGATGTCCGGCGGGTTTTCGTAGTGGCCCGAGGGCCGCGCATCAGCGCGCGTGCGAGTCGCTCGGCAACGCAGCCGGCTGGCTTTCCCCTTCGCCACGCTCACGCAGCGTAAAGGCGCCGACGGTCTCGGCAAGGCGCTGTGACTGGGCCTTGAGCTCGGCGGCGGCGGTGGCGCTCTGTTCGACCATGGCGGCATTCTGCTGCGTCATGTTGTCCAGATCGGTCACCGCTACGTTGACCTGGCCGATGCCGTCACGCTGCTCGCTGGTCGCGGCGCTGATCTCGTTGAGCACATCCGTGACGCGTGTCACGCCATCGACGATCTCGTTCATCGCCGTGCCTGCGCTGCGCGCCAGTTCGGCGCCGCTCTGGGTCTTGCTCGAGGCGTTGTCGATCAGCGACTTGATCTCACGGGCGGCGTCGGCGCTGCGCGTGGCGAGCTGGCGCACCTCGCTGGCGACCACTGCGAAGCCACGCCCTTCCTCACCGGCACGCGCCGCCTCGACGGAGGCGTTCAGAGCCAGCAGGTTGGTCTGGAAGGCGATACCATCCATGGTGGTGACGATCTCGGCGACTTGCTGCGAAGCCGTCTCGATCTCGTCCATGGTCTTGACCACATCCCCGACGACCTCGCCACCGCGCGTCGCCGACTGACTGGCCGATTGGGCCAGGCCGCTGGCCTGACTCGCCGAGTCTGCGGTATGCGAAACGGTGCTGGTCAATTCCTCCATCGAGGCCGAGGTTTCCTGCAGACTGGAGGCCGTAGTGTCCGTTCGTCCGGCAAGATCCTGGCTCGCCGAGGCGATCTCCGAGGACGCCACGCGGACCGAATCGCTGCTATCGCGGACATCCAACAGCACATCGTTCATCTTGTCGGCGAAGGCGTTGAACTGCGTCGCCAGCTCGGCGATCTCGTTGCGACCGCGTACCGGTAGACGCTGTGTCAGGTCGCCGCCACCGGAGGCAATGTCACGCATACGGCCGGCCAACTGGCGCAGCGGCCGTGACAGGCTGCCGCCCAGCAGCCAGCTGACCAGCAGCCCCAATGCCGCGATGACCGCACCGACCGCGATCATGCCAAACATATCGGCCCGGCGCTGATCCTCGAGATCCCCCTGGAGGGTATCGGCCCCCGCCATGACCACATCGGCCGGTAGACGAATCATCACCGTCCACGGCTCGCTGTCTTCCATCAACTTAAACGGCCAATACAGCTCGATCATCTCGCCCGAATCGTCGCGTACCGGGTCGCCGGCCTTGGCCCGCTGCAACTGCGAAACCACCGTCTCGTCGAAAACATCTTCCGCCTGCTGGCCCGCCGCCTCGGCATGGCCGGTGGAGGCGGTAATCCCACCGCGCGGTGCGATCAGCGCCATTTCCCCGGCACCGTCAAACAGCGTCTCGTTGGCGTCGCTCAACAAGGTCTGGATGAAATCCACTGACAGATCGACCCCGGCGCTACCCCGGAACTCGCCATCGACCATTACCGGCACGTTGAACGACGTCACCATCAAGGTCTTGCCGTTATAGTCGTAAGGGGCCGGGTCGATGACGCAAGGCTTCTGGGTCTCGCGGGGGCAGAGATAGTATTCGCCCTCACGGATGCCGCTGTCCTGAAGTGTTTGGCTTTCCATGGTCTCGCCCAGGGGCAGCACCTCGATATCGCCGGACTCCGTGCGATACCACCACGGCATGAAACGGCCATTCGGGCCGTAGCCGGCGTCTTCACGGCCCGTGTATTCGCTGTCATCGCCGAAGGCGTTGGGCTCCCAACCGATGAAGGCATCCAAAAGATCGGGGTTTTCAGCCACCGTGTCGCGGACGACGTTCGACATCTCTTCACGGGACAACGAGACACCCCGGTCCTCGCCCATCAGCTCGTTGAGCGAGGCGAGGTTGCGCGCCTGATCCAGTGCCTGGGTCAGCCGCGCCTTGATCCGCTCGGCCTGGGTCGAGGCCACCGCGTCCAAACGTTGCTCGATGTTTTGCTCGAGCAGTCCTCGCGTTTGTTTCTCGACGAACTCCGCCGACCGAGAATTAGCAAAGGTCGCATAGCCGACCAAGGCCACCACCAGCACCACGATGCAGGCCCCGACAAGCGTCGCGACCAAGGTGCGAATCGATTTGAAATGCATGCTCATACCTCCCGCCGTGACGGCTCGGTAAAGGAACATGCAAGGCGTGGCGACGCCGATACGGCACCGCCCGCCACGTGGAAGCACATGGTCAAGCAAGACAACATGGAAACGATCTCGTTTGGGAGAGGGTTCGAACTGGGAAGGAGCATGGAATCGATGCCCCGTACCCACGCGTATCGGCATGTCATAAGTAAACTTTAGGCCGTACGCCTGATCGCGCCCGGTTGTGGTGCCAGGCCTACAGCACCGCAAGCGTCAGGCGCACACGCCCTGCTTGTAATGACCACGGGGGTTTTGCAAACTGCCTCGCGATGGCGCGGATACAGATGCGCCGCCGACAGCATGCCCCAACGACGACAACAGGGAACGTGGTATGTCCGATGCCTCAAGACGCTCTCCGAGGCGCTCCTCGATAGCGGCGGATGATGCCTCCGCCGCGCCTTCCACTGCAGGAGAACGCCTGCCCGAACTGCTTCGGCGCGTGGCCCAGCGTGATCGCCGCGCCTTCGAGCAGTTGTATGCGGCCACGTCGGCGAAACTCTATGGCACGGTACTGCGTATCTTGAAGGAGCGGGGTCGGGCCGATGACGTGGTTCAGGAAGCCTACGTCACGATCTGGCAAAAGGCGGCACAGTTCGACACCGGGCGTGCCTCGCCGATTGCCTGGATGGTCGCCATCGCCCGCCATGCCGCCATCGACGAGCTGCGGCGCCAGCCCCGCGCGCCTCACGAGCCGGAAGAGACGTTGGCCCACACGCCCGCCGGTGGGCCCAGCGCCCGTGAGCACCTAGAGCACGAGCAGGACGCCAAGCGGCTGCATGCGTGCCTGGAAGCGCTCGAGGCCGAGCGCCGGGACATGGTCCGCCTCGCGTATCTGGACGGCTGGTCGCGCGCCGATCTGGCCACGCATTTCGAGCAGCCGGTGAATACCGTCAAGACCTGGCTCCATCGGGCCTTGAAGCAACTCAAGGGGTGCCTGGCACCATGACCGACCACGACGACATCGACATGCTGGCCGCCGAGTACGTACTGGGCACCCTCGACGCCGAGGAACGCGCCGAGGTGGCCCGGCGTCGGCGGCACGACGCCGATCTGGACGCGCGCATTCTCGCCTGGGAAGCACGCCTCGCCCCGCTCGGCGACGAGGTCGAGACCATCGCCCCGGGGCCGGACCTGCTGGTCCGGATCGAGCGTCGCATCGACGCGCTCGAGACCCAGCCGGACGACACCACCGACGACAGGCGCGAAACCGGCAACACAGACGGCACCGCCCAGGTGATCGCGCTGCGTCGCCGCCTCGGCTTCTGGCGCGGGTGCGCCGGCCTGGCCACGGCTGCGGCGCTGATACTCGCCGTCGTGCTGATCGTGCCGTTCAATGAGACACCGAACGCCCCACCCCTGGTGGCTGTTTTCCAACAGGACGACCAGCAGCCGGCCTTCATGCTGTCCGTCGACCTCGACAGCCGCCGGCTCAACGTGCGACCGGTGACCGCCAAGCCACTGCCGGACCGCAGCTATCAGCTATGGATCAAGGCCGAGGCGCTGGGATCCAATCCTCGCTCCGTGGGCGTGCTCAACGATAACTTGAGCCTGCCGGCCGACGCCCTGAGCGACTACGACCCCGAGCTGCTCAAGCAGGCCACCTTCGGCATCAGCATCGAGCCACCGGGCGGCTCCCCCACCGGCCAGCCGACGGGTCCCGCGATTCACGGCTACCTCTACGCCACCGATCAGGACGCGGTATCGCAGCATTTGTGAATTTTTTTCGCGTCGAGGTGAAACCTTGCCCGCGCTCCTTGCGTAACTAGGAGCACGCCCATCGCAACGACTTCGCACAAGATGGGGCGTGCTCAGAACTCAAGGAGAGAATGATGATGACCAAGCTCATGGCAAGCGCATTCGTATCCGCCACCCTGCTCGCCGGCGCCTCTCTGGCCCAGGCGGACATGAACGGTGACATGCACCCACAAGTCTGGGCCGACGATCAGTCCGTCGCCGACGGCACGGTCACAGCGGAAAAGGTCACGGCGAACAGCAACGGCTGGCTAGTGGTCCATCGCACCGACGAGAGCATGAAACCCGGCCCCGTGGTCGGTCACGCCCCGCTCAAGGAAGGCGAAAACATGGACGTCACCGCGCTACTGACCGAAGACGTCATGGCCGGCGACCACCTGATGCTGATGGTCCATAGCGAAGAAGGTGGCATGGAGCCCGGCGTGTTCGAGTACACCCTCGGCGCCAAGGAAGACGGCCCCATCAAGATGGACGGCAAGCTCGTGACCGAGACCATCACCGCGCAGTAAACGTCATCCGGCATGCCGAGAGACGGAAGGGGCCTGCGGGCCCCTTTTTTGTGCCTCGCGCCGTGCTCGCTGGTTCATTCCGCAGGAAGCTTTTATTTCAGCACTTCCAGGGAATAGACCCAGTTGGCCATGATCGTCGATGCGGTCAAACCAAATAGGCAATTTGACGGCACTCATCTATTTGTCTAAATTGTTCAAAACATTTTGAACAAACTGAACAAAAGAGCGTGCCATGCAGAAAACCGACACACAGCGCCTGGAAGAAGCGCGCGATGTCATGATCAGCGCCCTTGCCCAAAGCATGGTGGCCTACGGCGTTACGCCCTCGGTGGGACGAATCTACGCCGTGCTCTATTTCTCCGCCTCACCGCTGACACTGGACGACATCAAGGACGAGGTCGCCATGAGTAAGGCGAGCGTCAGTACCGGTGTCCGCGAGTTGATCGACACCGGCATGGTGTCGAAGGTGTGGAAGAAGGGCGACCGCAAGGACCACTACATCGCCGAGAAGGACTTCTTCAAGAATTTCCTGAACTTCATGGTCAGGATGCTGCGCCTGGAACGCGGCATCATTCATAAGGCGGTCGAACAGACCGAGCCGGTGATGCGTGAGATCGCGGATCACGGGGCGGACAGCGAGACCAGGGAGATGGCTGCAAAAGACCAGGCCTTGATCAGCGGTTCGAAAACGTACCTGACCTGGATCACACAGCTGGCCAATGCCATGGAGTCGGGAGACATCTTCGAGCATTTCCCCCGGCCCGAGCGCGATACGCCGCTGTCGGACCGCCATTCCCCCCAAGAGAACATCAAGCATGAAGACAAGTGAAACCGCCCTGGTCGTGATCGATGTGCAGAAGGAAAGCGGCTTCAGCCTGCGCGGGATGGACGGCGTGGTGCGCAACACCCAGCGCATGATCGAAGCCTGCCGAGCGGCCGGCATCCCGGTCATCTACACGCGCCAAATCAATCGCCGTGACGGTATCGGCCTCTCGCTCGACGAGCCCCGCCAGGCCAGCGGCGAACCGCATTTCTACGCCGACAACCGTGACAGCATCGAGATTGTCGACGAGATCCGGCCACAGAAAACCGACATCGTGATCGACAAATACCGCTGGAGCGCCTTCTTCGAAACCAGCCTGGACCTGATGCTGAAAAGCCTCGGCGTGAAGAACCTGATCATCGGCGGCGTGGTGACGGACGGTTGCCTGATGACCTCGGTCTTCGACGCCTACTTCCGCGACTACCGCATCCAACTGGTTCACGACATGTGCACCGCCTCCAACGAAGGCGCCCACATGGCCGCGATGCTCCACATGGCCAACTGGGTCTACTCCCTGGAAGTGCTGAATACCGACAACATGATCAACTGCGTGGAAGGGCACGCGTATGCCGCCTGGCAAGCGGATGACGCCGATGCCCTGCAGTTCACGCCGGAAACCCTGCGCGAGACCTTCGCCACGCTTACCGCTGCTGCCAACAAGCAGTGATCGAAACACTCGAACACAGGAGAACAACATGAGGTTCACACAATTATCGACATTGCTGACTGCCACATTGATGACGGCAGGCGTCCAAGCCGCCGACCAGCCTCCGCTGACCGCTGACGGTGTCGAAAACGCCACCATCACCTTCGGTATGCCGGCCTGGACCAGTACCGAAGCACCAACGGCCATTGCCGAGCAGATTTTGGAAGAGGCAGGCTACAACGTCGAAAAGACACTGCTTGCTCAACCAGCCATCTTCCAGGGCATGCAGGCCAAACAGATCGATTTTTTCATGGACGCCTGGCTGCCCTACACCGAGCAGGCACTGTGGCGTGAATACCAGGATGATCTGCAGAAAGTTGCCACCAGCTATGAAAACGTGCCGCTAGGCTGGGTGGGGTGGTCCCTGCCTATGTCGAAGAAGAGACCATCGGCGATCTGGAAGGTAAAGCGGATAAATTCGACGGCCAAATAGTGACCATCGGCGCCGGAGCGGGCATCGTCGACCTCTCCGAGCAGGTAATGGCGGATGAAGACTATGACCTCGATGGGTATCAACTTGCCTATACCAGCGAAGCCGCCATGATGGGCGTAATCAGGGACAAGATGCCCAACGAAGAGCCGTTCATCATTACCGGCTGGCGTCCGCACTCCATGTTCTCGCAATACGATTTGAAGTTCCTGGAAGATACGGAAGGACACTTCAAATATGACAACGTCTACGTCCTCTCCTATCAGGGTATCGAAGATAAATACCCGCGCGCTTACGACATCATGTCCCGCTGGAGCATCAACGTGGACGATCTGGAAGCGATGATGGCTGCGTACGAAAACGACAATGTGTCATTTGAGGACTCCGCCGCCGCCTGGATCAAAGATAACCGCAAGCACGTGGACGAGATGCTCGGGTATTGATTGGATGCCTGCATAGCAACATAGACGCAGGCAATGCCGACGACATTTCCCTCCTCGGGACCATGCCGGCGAACACCTCGCGATTGGCGTCGTCTACATCTTGTCTCCTCGAGGATCGGCCGGGGTGCCCGGCCGCTTTTCCCCATGGATCGTGTCGTTACGGCCCGGATCGTGTCAGATCGAGACTCAGTGTCACGGTGTCCGCGGTGTCGCCGGTGGGCTGCGTCACGAACCCCAGCTCCGCCGCCATCTGCCGCATGGGGTGGTTGTCGCGCAGGACATCGGCGAAGATCTGGCGAATGCCGGTCTCGCGGGCGTAGCCGATAATCTGCTCCATCAGCCGATAACCGAGGCCGGTGCCTTTCATGTCACTCCGCACCATGATCGCGAACTCGGCCTTTTCCTTGTCGGGGTCGGCGGAGAGCCGCACCACGCCGACGATGGCCGAATCCCCCGGCAAGGTCGCCACGAAGGCCATCTCGCGGTCGTAGTCGATCTGCGTCAGGCGCGCGGCGAAGGCATGATCGAAGAGCTTGATGGCCGCGAAGAAACGCAGCCGCACATCCTCCGGCGTGGAATTGCGCAGCATCTCGACCAGCGCGCCCTCGTCCTCGGGGCGAATGGGGCGCAGGCAGTAACGCTGCCCGGCCCGCGTCTCGATTTCTTCCTCCAGCTGCTGCGGGTACGGCCGAATCGCCAGGGGTTTGCGCTGGTCGCCCTCAGCGCGGACCACGATGCGCGCATCCAGGGCGATCACCCCGCTGGCATCCGTCAGCAGCGGATTGATGTCGAGCTCGACCACGCGCGCCAGGTCGCTGACCAGTTGCGAGACCTTGATGAGCGTCGCGGTCACGGCCTCGAGGTCGGCCGCCGGGCGATCTCGATAGCCACGCAACAATCGCGCCACGCGCGTCGAGGCGATCATGTCCCGCGCCAGCAGTGGATTGAGCGGCGGCAGCCCCACCACCCGGTCGCCGATGACCTCGACCGCCGTGCCGCCCTGGCCGAACACGATCACCGGCCCGAAGAGGCTGTCTTCGGCGACGCCCACGATCAACTCATGCGCGCCCGGCCGGCGGATCATCGGTTGCACGTTGAAGCCCTCCACACGGGCCTCGGGCTGGGCACGCCGCACCGCCGCGAGCATGTCCTCGGCGGCCTGCGTCACGGCGCCGGACGAGGCCAGATTCAACTGCACCCCACCGACATCCGATTTATGCGAGATATCCGGCGAAAGGATCTTCAACACCACCGGAAAGCCCAGCCGCTGCGCCGCCTGACTGGCCTCTTCCAGGGTCCGCGCCACGATGGCGGGTACCGTGGGGATGTCATAGGCCGCGAGCACCGCCACCGCCTCCGGCTCGGTCAGCACGCTGCGCCCCGCCGCGATCACGCCGTCGATGACCGCCTCCGCCTTGGCCGGCTCGAGGGTAACGGCCTCGGCCAGCGCCGGGGGCGTTTCCATCAGCGCCTGCTGGTTGCGCCGGTAGCTGAACAGGTGCGAGAAGGCTCGGATGGCCTGCTCCGGCGTCTCGTAGGTGGGCAGGCGCTGCGCGGCGAACAGATGCCGTGCCTGGTCGGGCGCGCCCTCGCCCAGCCAGCAGGTCAGCACCGCCGCCTGCCGCGTGCCGAGCGTCTCGACCACCGCCCGGGCCGCATCCAGGCTATCGACGACCGCCGCCGGACAGTTCATGACCAGAATCGCATCCGCGCCGCGTTCGTCGAGCAACGCCTCGAGGGCGAGCGCGTAGCGCCTCCCCGGCGCATCGCCCAGAATGTCCACGGGATTGGCATGCGACCACGCCTCGGGCAGCGCCTCGTTCAGGCGTGCCAGCGTCGTCTCGGAGAGTTCGGCCAGGTGACCGTTCGCGGCGGCCAGCGCGTCCACCGCCAGCACGCCGATGCCGCCGCCATTGGTAAGAATCGCCAGCCGGTCGCCCTTCACGCGGATACCGGTCGCCAGGGTGCCAGCGGCCTGGAAAAGCTCGTCCAGCGTTGACACCCGAAGCATCCCCGCGCGCCGGAACGCCGCATCGTAGACGGCATCCGCCCCGGCCAGCGCCCCCGTGTGCGACAGCGCCGCCTTGGCTCCCGCCGTACTGCGCCCAGTCTTGACCACCACCACGGGCTTGTTGCGCGAGGCCATGCGCGCTGCCGAGAGAAACTTGCGCACCTCGGTCACCGCCTCGACGTAGAGCAGGATCGAGCGGGTCTTGGGGGCCAGGGCCAGGTAGTCGAGCATGTCGCCGAAATCGACATCGCTCATCGCCCCCAGCGAGACGACGTGCGAAAAGCCGATGCCGCGCGCCGAGGCCCAGTCGAGAATGGACGTCGCCACCGCGCCGGACTGGGTCACGAAGGCGACGTCGCCCTTGGCAGGCGTGAGATGCGCGAAACTGGCGTTGATGCCCACGTGCGGCGCCAGAATTCCCAGGCAATTGGGCCCGACGATGCGCATCAAATAAGGCTTGGCGGCATCGAGCATCGCCTGCTTGAGCGCCATGCCCTCAGGGCGCGCGCCCTCGCCGAAGCCCGCCGAGATCACCACCGCCGCGCGACAGCCACGCTCGCCAAGCTCGCGGATCAGCCCCGGCACGCTCTCCGCCGGCGTGGCGATGATGGCCAGGTCCGGCGCCAGCGGCAGCTCGGCGATACTGTGGTAGTTGAGGGTCGAGCGGATGGCCCGCTCGTGCGGGTTCACGGTCAGAATGGGCCCCGCGAAACCGGCCTCCAGCAGATTGCGTGCCAGCACCGCCCCCACCGAGCCCGGCCGGTTGCTCGCCCCGATCAGGGCGATCGTGGCCGGGGCGAACAACGCATCCAGATTGCGAATCGACATCGAGCCTCTCCGGTCCGTTCAGCGAGCGGCAGCCATCAGGCGGTCAGCAGCATCTTGATGGCCTTTTCCGACGCGGCACGCGAGAACACCTCGTACGCCTTTTCGATCTCGTCCAGCGCGAAACGGTGGGTGATCAGGCTTTCGGCATCGATGCCGCCGGTCTCGAGAAACCGCATGAGCACGGGAATGGTGTTGGTGTTCACCAACCCGGTGCGGACCGTGACGTTCTTGATCCACAGCTCCTCGAGGCGCAATTCGACGCTGCGGCCATGCACGCCGATGTTGGCGAGCCGTCCGCCCGGACGCAGGATGCGCTGGCAGGTATCGAACGTCTCGGGGATGCCCACGGCCTCCATGGCCACGTCGACGCCCTCGCCGTCGGTGAGCGACATGACCGTCTCCACCGGATCGGCACTGACGGTATCGGTCGCGCCCAGTTGCCGCGCCACGGCCAGGCGGTTCTCGTCCGGGTCGACCATAATGATGCGCCCTGGCGAATAGAAGCGCGAGGTCAACAAGGCGGCCAGCCCGATGGGCCCAGCACCGACGATGGCCACGGTATCCCCCAGCGAGACCTCGCCGTTCAACGCACCGATCTCGTGGCCGGTGGGCAGGATGTCGCTCAGCATCAGCGCCGCGGCGGGCTCCAACCCCGGCGGCAACCGGTACAGGCTGTTGGCGGCATGCGGAATGCGCACGACCTCGGCCTGGGTGCCATCGATCTTGTGACCGAGAATCCACCCGCCATCGCGGCAATGCGCATACATGCCCGGCTTGCAGTAATCGCAGTGCCCGCACGACGTGATGCACGAGATCAGTACCTGATCGCCGACCGCGAGGCCGCTGACGGCCCCGCCAACTTCCTCGATCACCCCGATGCCTTCATGGCCCAGGGTGCGCCCCGGCGTCACCGCCGGCACATCGCCCTTGAGGATGTGCAGGTCGGTGCCGCAAATGGTGGTATGCGTCACCCGCACGATGGCATCCGTGGGTTGCTCGATTGCGGGCCGCTCCTTCTCCTTCCAGGCCCGCTGCCCCACTCCCTCATAGACAAGCGCTTTCATGTCACCCTCCCCGGGTAACGCCCACCGCGACTCGGCAGGCACTCCGACTGAGTATAGGAAGGGCTGGGGAATGGGGATTGATCAGGGTCAAGTCTTTGGAAGTCAGTCAAATATAGAGTTGTGGGTTAATAGGAATATCGTTTTCACGGCAATAAGTTTCATAGTGGTTGATGAACCACCATACATCCGCAGTCTGCACGAATTGTGCATTTTCATCATAAAAATCAATCGCTCCCTGCATCCAGCCAAAGAGCTTCGTTCCCTGTGGATGCTCAGTGACTAGTGTGTGAGCCTCACCAGGAACCTCCTGAATAAAACCGCCTGGATAGGCGACCCAGTCGTACTCAAGATAGCGTGCACTCCCCTCGAGACATATCATCACGATACGTCCTCGATGGTAATGAGTGCCTATCACCCCGGGTTTCTTTATCCAGAGGACATTGCTGAAAACATTATTGCTCACATCAAAAGCCAGATGACGTATCGCTGCGTTTTCCCCAAACGGGACCCACGGGCTATCTTTTTCAGACGGACCAATGAAGGTTCCTTGACCACCACGACGCTCAAAAACCTCTCGAAACGGGTCCGGAACATCGACAACCTTGAATGCTGTCGATGGTGGAACGTCCATAATTTCTTTGTTTTTCATGATTACCTCCTCATGGTTAGCTTCTTTTTCAAGAACCGCTGACAGCGAGACCTTAGGCAATGGATAACTGGAAATTGCAATGCCCCCGTTCTCAATCCGACGGAGTCAAGCCCATGGCCTTGCCGAGATTGATGCCAAACTGCAAAGCGACCACGAGCCCGTCATTATTGAGGTGGCGCGCTGTCGGGTTATAGAAGTTACTGGGATTGATGACATACTGCACCGAAGGCTCAAGGAATATATAACCGGGCAAACCAAGGTGGTAATTCGTCTCGATACGATACACGTTTCTGGATCCGGTATCGGCCGACCCTCCATTTGCCATGCGTGCGTCGCGCTGCGCCTTGAGCTGACGACTCCCCAGGCGGGCATAGCTCACCTTGATATTGGCCATGTCGGTAGGCCTATCAAAGGGATTCAAATAGGTTAGCCCCGTTTCGACAAAGCCTTGGTAGGGTTGGTTGTCACCAGGCGCCGCTTCGATCGATCCAAACACAAGAAGAGATTCTGGATCCTTGATGCCTCGTGTCCCTCCATCCGGGCGCCATAACGCCTGACGAAACTTGAACATGACGCCGGCGGTGCCACTCTCGTCACGTTCGCCGGTACGTGGATCGTACTGGTCGCTGGTGTTGTAGAACCCGATGAGCTCGTATCGGCCCGGGTAGGCTTCTTCCGAGAACGTCGTCTCGTGCCCGATCGCGGCCAGGATACTTTCCCCGGCGGAATCCGATGGATTCCAGTCGAAGCCATGCCCCTCATCCAGATACTGCCCAGGGTCGGATTCAAAGACACCCAGCTTCAGACTCTTATGGTTGCCTATCTGAAGCTGCCCAAATGCCCCCCACGACGCGTACGGTGGCGGGAGCGATCCCGTTGCGTTATCCCAAATGGGATCATTGCAGGCCACGACACTTGAGCAATTATTCTCGAAGAAATAGCGCCTGGCGTTGGTACGCCCCACCACGGCCTGCAGTCGGCCATCGAAATAGTCTTGCTCATAAGAAAATTGCGACAAGTAACCGCCGGAAATATCGTTGCGTGCCGGCGATCCCCCAAAATAACTTCCCGCCGCACCGGCATACGCAGGGCCCGTAGGCTGCCCTACATTCTGGTTACCAGGAAAGAACGTATACTCTAGATGAAAGGTGGCATCGGGAATGCTTAGAATATTTTCCAAGTCAAAGTCAGAACCGGCAAATATATTGTTGGTGACAGCATGGCTCCCCTCCCTCGGCCCCGTCGAAGGGTTGCCGACCCACAGCGACCAGAGCGATAAATGAGGGGTGATTCCGGAAGCCTCTAGCTCTCTTCCCAGCTCGCTGAAAAGGGGCTCTCCTTGGGTTAGGCGTGAAGCGTTTCGATTATCATCGAGTCGCTCCGATATTTCCGAGTTCCTTGCCCAGGCGTTGGACGAGACTGCCATGATGACTGCTGCCAATAAGCTCATCTTGGCAACCTTCAACATGTTGCACTCAGGAGTTTTCTTACTAGAAAGGCCATCTTGCCTTTCGACATTTCGGCGTGAACTGATTGAATGATTCATTATTATCCTTGTATTTTATCGGCGTGCATTTATAAATTTTATTTTTCGACACTCGGCTTTTAACTCAATTGAGAGATGGCGAGGCTAGAGTCTCTTGCGACCGCTTGGCCAAAACCGCTGGTGCTGTCTCCTGAAGACCCAGTGCCAGAATGCCTGCAAGGACACAGATACCGCTCATCAACCACAGAGGCGCGGCCTGGCCGGCAATGTCGGCTGCAGCACCGGCCAAGGTAGGGAAAACACCGCCACCAAAGACTTCGCCGATACCACACACGAAGCCAAGGGCGGTGGCGATGTATCGTGAGTCGACTGTCTCGGACGGGACGATGGCCATGAACAGTGGGAATATGCCATTCAAGGACCAACCGAAGAAAAACAGAATGGCCAGGATGAAGGCATGACCTTGGAAGTACATCGCACCAAGGGTCAGAATCAGCCCCATGAAGGGCGTAATGATCATGACCGGCTTACGGCCCACCTTGTCGGAGATGCCGCTGACCACGAAGCTTCCGACGGCAGCCGAGATGCCCAGAGTCCCCATCAACCAGCCCATGGCTTGGGGAGAATAGCCCCGAACACTGGTGAGGTAGATAGGCATGAAGGACCAGCAGACCACCAGATAGCCGACCAGCAGGATCGCCATCAGTGAGCAAATGACCATGTTCCGGTGCGCGAGCATCTCCTTGATACTCGGTCGCCGTGAGGCGGGTTTGTCACCCACCGCGGACGGCACCGGAGAGACGCCAGGTTCACGCATCAGCCACCAGAGAAGTCCTGCGGCAAGCAGCCCCGGCATACCGGCAAGGAAGAAGGCCTCTCGCCAACCAAAGGCCGAGGCCACGGCGACCAGCACCACCGGGGCCGCGAAAGAGCCCAACAGGTTCGACCCGAAGTTCTGCATCACGCCCATGGCCACACCCCGGCGTTCGGGTGTCACTTCCATGGCCGTCACCGTCTGCGATATCGGCAGGATGGGGCCCTCTGCAACCCCCATGAGCAGCCGTGCACCGAGCAGCAGCAGAAAGGAAGTGGCGAGCCCGGTCAGAAAGGAGCAGAGGGAGAAAATGATGGTGGCCAGAATGAGAAAAATCTTTCTTCGCCCGCTGCGATCGGACATGGCACCAAATATCAGGCCCGATATGGCCCAGGTAATCGACAGCGCAGAGGCCGTCAGGCCTATCTGGGTATTCGTCAACCCGAGTTCTGGTTGGACGAATGGCATCAGGAAGTTCAGCGCATTCCTGTCGAAAAAGACGATACCGAAGTTCAAGCTCAGCAGTGCGACCAGGATGATCTGATAGCGTGAGCTGGCGCGCGTGTTAGGCATGGCATTAGCATTGTTGTTGTTCATGGCTGATTAGCACCTTGCATTGGCGAGTGCGGCTTTTCAGAGACTCGAATACCGTCGGCACGTTTTTCAGCGGCACCGTCTCGGTAATCAAGTGGCGAGGTTCAATAGCACCGGCATCGAGCACATCCAGAGCACTTTCGTACTCGCGCCGGGAAAAGAAGGCAGCCGTTTGAAGGCGTACCTCTTTCGACAGGGCGGCGAAGGGGACGAAGCTATCGGGCTTGGTACACAGGCCGAGGAGCAGAATCGTGCCATGTGGCCTGACCTGATCGATGGCCTGTGCGATGAGACCTGGAACACCGGCACACTCGAAAACGATGTCCGCTTTCCCACCGAGCTCACGCTCCGCGCTCCCCACGGGATCGTTTGGCGTGCAGACGAAACCGGTTGCCCCCATGTCTTGGGCCCGCTGCTCCTGGTAACGGGCGATATCCTGGACGACGACCTGTCTCGCTCCGAAGCGACGCGCCCAGAAGGCGGCCGCCAGACCAATAGGACCGGCGCCGAGAATCAGCACGCGATCGCCGGGCTGCAGGCCGGAAAGCCGAACCCCGTGAAGCGCCACGGCCAGGGGTTCGACGATCGCGCCGTCCTCCGTGCTCACGCCATCGGGCAGCGCAATGCACTGGCGTGCCGCGGTGGCCGCGTACTCGCCATAGCCCCCGCCTTCGAGCACCATCTGTCGACACCAGGCCGGATCCCCCGACAGGCAGGAGAGACAGCGCCCGCAGCTTCGGAATGGCATGACGGAGACCTGCTGCCCCGGGCGCAGATTGTCGACCGCTGTGCCGCAGGCGACGACCTCGCCGGCATACTCGTGCCCCAGCACATCGCCGGGGCAGAGACCGAACACGGCGTCTTCGGTCATGTGCAGGTCCGAGCCGCAGATTCCACAGCGCTTCACCTGGATGACGACTTCGTCATCGCCCGGCGTAGGATCCGGAAGCTCACGGATTTCCAAAGGCCGATACAACTCATGAAAGACGGCAGCACGCATCAGTCGATCCTCCCGAGAGAAGTTCCGCCATCGATGACTAGCTGTGCGCCCGTCATGTACGAGGACGCTTCCGAGGCCAGATAGAGTGCGAGCGCCTTGATCTGCTCAGGGTCCGCTATTCGCCCGAGGGGCACCTTGGCGTCCCAGCTTCGCCGTACGGCTTCATCTTTGAGCCAGCCCCCACCGATATTGGTGGCAAAACCGCCCGGCGCGATGGTATTGACGCGTATCCCGAACTCAGCGAGCTCCAGGGCCAACTGGCGGACCATGTGGGACACACCGGCCTTGGCCGGCATGTAGGGGAGCCCTACCACGGGCTCGGTGATGATGGCGGCATTCGACGAGGTGACGACGATGGATCCGCGACGACGAGGTTTCATGTATTTCGCCGCCATGCGCACGGTGTTGAAGGTACCGGTCAGGTTGATGGCGATCGTCCGGTCCCAGCGTGCCGGGTCCAGCGTATCGACCTGCCCCTCTTCGTTGCGCCACCCGGCCGGATTCCAAAAGCCCGCGCCCGGGTCGATTCCGGCATTGGCGAAGACGATATCCAGATCGTCGAAGCGGCGGACATGTTCCTCGAATGCCAGGTCAGTCTGATCTCTGTCGGCCACATCGAGCGACTGGGCGTATACCTCGAAACCCCGCTCTCTCAATCGACCTGCTTCACGCTCCGCGGTTTCGATATCAATATCCGCGAGCGTGACCCTGGCGCCGTTTTCCGCCAACACTTCGACATACGCGAGCCCCAGACCCGACGCACCGCCCGTGACCAATGCCGAGCGCCCCTCGACGCTGAACCGTTCAAAAAAGCTCATGACATTCCTCACAGAAACAGTTGTTCGTTGATGGGAATGCCGTTTTCTTCGCAGTAGGTTACGTAGTGGTTGATGAACCAGAAGACGTCTAGAGTCTCTGCCCATTCCCCATTTTCGTCATAGAATTCATTGGCCCCCTGCATCCAGAAAAGCGCTTTCATGCCATTCGGTTCATCGGTCACCAGCGTGTGTGCCTGACCAGGCATTTCGGTGATGAATTCACCGGGCCCGCAGGTCCAGTCGTACTCCAGATAGCGGAAACTCCCCTCCATGCCGACGGCCCAGACCATGCCACGGTGCTTGTGCGTGCCAATGACGCCAGGTCCCTTTATCCACAAAATATTGCAGTAAACATTGTTCCTGACATCGAAAGCGAGATGGCGTATGGCAGCGTTTTCGCCAAAAGGAACCCACGGACTTTCCTCTTCCGAGAGCCCGACGTAACTCCCCTCTTTCCCGAATCGATCCTGCATTGCCTTCATCGGCTCTGGTACTTCGACGATTTTATAAGCATTGCTTGCGGGTGCATTCGACATGGTCTTTCTCCTCTAAATGCTAAGTCATACTGCTTTCCCATTAACTAAGAGCAAGCGGTATGCCACCAACAAATAGGAATAGACCTTTGTATAAGTAATAGGCATAACCCCCCATTGGGAAAGCAAAATATCACTCGCCCTAAAGACCAATGGATAACGGCAAGATAAAGCGCATTCTTTTAGGCTTTATAAAATTCATTATTTTCACAAAAAATTTTGAAAACTGAGGCCGGATAGAATTAATTCCTGCGACTTTGGTAGGGTAAATATATGCCCAGAAAACTGCGCCTTTCGGAGATCGCTGCGCAAGCTCAGCGAGCCAATTCTGTCGAAGATTCGCTGCATACCGGAGATCCGCCGACGCTACACGATTTGACGGAGAGCCTTCGCTTCACACCCAACGACGGACGGATCTGGTTCGATACCCGCCGCATGCTGCTGTTCGGCGCCAACTCTTTTGGCGCCTTGCGTCGAGAGCTGATCGAGGCCCTGGGGCCCATCGGCGCACGCGACCTGCTGATGCGAGTCGGCTTCTCGGCCGGCGCCTCGGATGCCGCGTTCGTGCGAAAACATTGGCCAGATAGCGACGATGCCGGGGTCTTGACCGCGGGTGAGCGCCTACATGCAGTGATGGGGATGGTGAAGGTCGAGACGATACGCCGCGATCACGACATTCCGAACGGCACCTTCGATGCGGAGTTTCTCTGGCATGACTCCATCGAAGCCGCCGAGCACATCAAGGCGTACGGTCTTTCTCCGGAGCCTATCTGCTGGATGCAGCTCGGCTACGCGAGTGGCTATGCCAGCGCTTTCTATGGCAAGCGCGTGATCTACCGTGAGCTCGAATGCGCCGGCTGTGGCTCTTCGCACTGCCGTATCGTGGGTGAAACGACCAATGAGCGCATGGACGACATCGATGATCTCAGCTGGCTGCAGCTCGATCGGCATACGCTGCCAAACACCGAGACACCGACTCGCACCTCTCGCAGAAAGACCGAGATGTCGTCTTCCCCCGGGGGCACCCCCACCGGAGGCGACTTCCAAAGAATCGTGGGGGTGTCTGCCGCTGTCAGCATTGCCTTGCAAAAGATCGAACGCGTCGCCCCCACACCAGCTACCGTGCTGCTCAACGGCGAGTCGGGCGTGGGCAAAGATCTCTTCGCCAATGCACTGCACCGTAACAGCCTGCTGGCCGATGGCCCCTTCGTCGCCCTCAACTGCGCGGCAATTCCCGAGACACTGATAGAAGCCGAGCTGTTCGGCGTGGAAAAAGGCGCCTTCACGGGGGCGGAACGCAGCCGGCCCGGACGCTTCGAACGCGCCGATGGCGGCACTCTCTTTCTCGATGAAATCCCGTCACTGAGTCTGGAAGCCCAGGGCAAGCTGCTGCGCACGCTGCAGGACGGCGAGATCGAACGCGTAGGCGGGGGCCAGTCGATCCGGGTCGACGTTCGGATCGTCGCCGCCTCGAACAAGGATCTCTTCCAGGAGGTGCAGGCTGGCCGGTTCAGAGAGGACCTCTACTACCGCCTGAACGTCTTCCCTATCCGCCTTCCACCGCTCAGGGAACGGCGCGATGATATCCCGCTGCTGGTCGAGCATTTTTCACGCCACTACGCCGAGCGCTATCGGAAATCCATTACCGGGCTTACCCGGAAGGCCTCCGACGCCCTGTTGGAATATGACTATCCCGGCAACATCCGCGAGCTCCAGAACCTGGTGGAACGAGGCGTCATCAATGCCATCGATGGCGGGCCGATCGATGTTTTCCACCTGTTCGAGGACACCGGCTTCTCCTCGAACCCTGGCCCCAAACTACGAATCAACGACGCGGGAGATCTCGAGACGGCCAGCCCCGCCGACTCCGCTGAGGTCAAAAGATCTGACACGACGAGCAAGCCCGCTGCCGAGCAAGAAGTAGAAATGCTCGAAAGAATACTCAGAGAGACCGAAGGCAACGTCTCCCTCGCCGCCCGTGAACTGGGCATCACACGGGCCAAGCTGGCCTACCGGCTTCAAAAGCTGGAACTGGATCCTGGCGCGTACCGCTACCCACGAAGACCATAAGAGTCGCCAGAAGGGCAGACGCTTATAGCATCGTTCACCGACGTAGGTTCCAGAACTTGCTCCACCGCCGATGCGGGTTTCCTCTTCCTTTACCCTGATGGCAGAGACGTTTGTGTGAGATGTGACGGTATTTACCTGACAGTTGACCACTGAAAGCGAGTTGGCCATAGCGCTCCCCGTGGACTGTAGGGAAAATGTCTGAAGATCGGCCGTAAAACTATAAGGAAACGACTAAGGCCAGCGAATAAAAAGTAGCACAGCGCCAGCTCAGCCTCCTAAAGCTGGCCAAGGGTCTGCAGAATGTAAGCATGGACTGCAAGCTGATGGACTACTCGCGACAGCAGTTCTATGAGATACGGCGCAACTATCAAACCTTCGGCTCCGATGGGCTCGTCGACAAGCTTCCCGGGCCGCGGGGACCACACCGCAATTGCGTCAGCGAAGAGATCAAAACGGCCATTCTCGAGCACAGACTGGCCTTCCCCACCCACGGTCCGGTTCGCGTCGCTCAAGAACTGGCGCTACGTGGCATCCAGGTCAGCTCTACGGGCGTCAGAGGCGTCTAGGGACGCCATGATTTGTGACCCGTCATGAGCGCCTGCTGCGACTCGAGCGCGCCACGCGTGAGTAGAAAATCGAGCTCACTGAAGACCAGGTACGCCAGCTCGAACGCTTTAGCCCTGAGTTCCGTGAACAGCATATCGAAGTCCACCACACCGGCGAGTGGCACCTTCTTCGTCGGAACGCTCAAGGGGGTCGGCAAGGTCTATCTGCAGTCCGTCATCGACTGCTTCAGCCGCTACGCCTGGGGGCGCCTCTACACCAGCAAACTGCCCACCACGGCAGTACATGTGCTCAACAACGACGTACTGCCTTTCTTCGAGGCCCACGCCAAAGTCAGCACGGTACTCAGCCACAACGGCCGAGAGTTCTGCGGCCGGAAGGATCAGCATCCGTATGAGCTGTTCCTTCAACTCGAAGAGATCGAGCACCGCACCACCAAGGTTCGGCGACCGCAGAGCAACGGCTTCGTCGAGCGGCTGCACCGCACCCTGCTGGACGAGCACTTCCGCATCCAGGGGCGCACCAAGTGGTACGAGGCCCTGGAAGAGATGCAGCAGGACCTGAACGATTATCTGGTCATCTACAACACGAAACGGCCGCATCAGGGCCGCAACATGAAGGGGACGACGCCCTATGCCGTCTTCAAGAAAGGACTCCCCAAGGGGACGAAGAAGGAGCCCAGGAAAACGGCAGAAAACACTGCTTAACTATAGGGAGCCCACGGGGGCATGTGTCAGGCGAACACCATCACTGTACATTCAAAATTCGACTAGCCGTCCATCAGCAATTTTTTTAATGAGTCAGCATGGGCTCTTATGAAGGGGGGTGGCAAAGCATTCCCCACCATTAAAGCAATACTTTCTTTACCATGGCTTGAAATAAACCTATATTGCTCAGGAAATCCCTGTAAAATAGCAGCCTCCCTAAGAGTTATTGCACGATTATCTTCTGGGTGCAAAAACCTACCTTTTGAGGGATTGTGGCACCCACTTGTAATGGTTGGTGAAACTTTATCCCATGACATTCTCCCATAAACATCCCTAAAGCCTCCGCTCCTTTTGTAACATGCCAAATGATACTTCTCTGGGAGCTCAAACCTACTCCCACCGTCTTTAGGTATCATCGATATGATGTTCTTGACTTCCTTGCTTCTTTTCTCAGGCATGTCATGAATCTCGTCGCCGCTATCACCGGCAGCTCCTAAGCCTTCTATAGCATGCCTGACTGTATTTTTCTTCAAGCTCTTTTCGGCCAGAGTCACCTTGCCAACTCTAGAGCCAAGCAATATCAACCTTTTTCTGCGCTGTGGAACATTGTAATCAGAGGCATCCAAGACATCGTAAACACATTGATACCCAGCTTTATTGAGCTCCTCATACACTTTTAAAAACCTATCATCGTCCGCAATAGAAGGAACGTTTTCAAGCATTACGCACTTTGGCTTGATTGCGTTAACAAAAACAAAAAAACTTTCAATCAAGTCATTGCGTTCATCTCTTACAGAACCTGACTTGTTCTTAGTCCTTAGCCTAGAGAAGCCTTGGCATGGAGGGCAGCCAGCAATAAGATCAACTTCACCCGGCTTCACATTAAGCTTTTCCATAAGCTCAACAGGATCAATTCTTTTTATATCTTCATTCAGCAATGAGACTTCTGGATGATTCAGTCTGTATGTTTCAGCCGCCTTCAAGTCTAGTTCTATAGCGGCAAGAACAGAAAAGCCTGAATGTTTCAGGCCTTCGCTTAAGCCACCGCAGCCGCTAAAAAGGTCTATAGCAACTAACTGTTTATCTTTAACCATAGCTAAACTTAAAAGACCTCATCCAAGCCATTCTCTAATTTGCCGTCTTATCTCAACAAAAGTGGCATTACTTTCAGGAATATTATCCAAATAAACTTTGAGCGCCACGGCTTCTTCGCCGGGACCTAAGCTGCTTGGAAGCTGTTTCCTCAGCCCCAGCTTAGCCGCATCAGAATCTTGAAAGCTACCTGGAGCGATACCAAAAATCTCTTCCAAAAAAAATTCTTCCGGATATTGACAGGGGAGATACCTTAAACGCTTTCCAACCCATTCAAGATACTCTTTCTGCTTTTCTATTTTTTCTTTCTGAGTTCCCTTGGGGTTATTACCGCCACTTAGTGAGAATTTGGGGTTTACACCCACTTCCGCAAGTATTATACCACCGAATTGATGACTTTGGGAGTCAGGTATAGAGCTTGGTTTTGTGAACTCATGAACGTTCCTCTGATCACCATCTAAAAGAACGTAACAGTCGCTCCCTGATATAATATGCCCAGGCACCTGATAACACAAAATCTCATTCGCACCACCTGGCGCCACTACAACCTCGCATGCCTCTACTTCACCATGGTCCATTGCACTTAACGCATGCTCAACCAAGACTTTGGCCAAAACATCCTCTACATAAATGGCCTTCTTTCCGGTTTTTTTGCCAAGCCTATTTAGGGCCACATAGGGAGAGCACTCGTTTAATATGATAGATTTTCCATTATCTTGCGCCTCCACCACTTTTATTGCCTTATCAGGCAAGCCTGATAAAAACTCCATCGAATGAGTTGAAACTACAACCTGTAGCTTTTTTCTTTTAATTTGTTCGAGGAGAAAGCTCAGGAGTTCTCTTTGAGCTCCTGGGTGCAGAGATGTCTCAGGTTCATCAATAAGAACGAGGGCGTAATCATCAGCTGAGAGAACATTAACTACAATCTCAACTACTGAGACCTCACCACTCCCTGCAAAAGCCTCTGAGTACTCTATCCCCCTATCAAAAACGACACTAACATCTTCACTTTTTTGCCCAGAATAAAGGGAGTGCCTTAGATAATAGGCGGATTTGTACTCCCTGCCTAGAATACAAGAGATCCAGCTAACTTCTTCATTACTTAAAACTCTGTTTTCAAAAACTCTCTCCGGCCCTCCGCTGACATGCCAGCTTTCAATCCCCTCTCGCAAAACACGTTTAATTCTTTTCGCCCCGGCTTTCATCTCGGCATGTTTTTTTCGTAAATCTGACAAGGGAAGCCCATAACTAAAAGCCCTATCAAAAGCCCCAACTACGCTCCTCATGTTCAGGTTAACAACCTGCCGAACAACGGGATTCCATCTATCTTGATCTTTCCTTGAATATTTTCCAGACGGCATACTAGCCATACCGTCGCCTTTGGTAGCCTTAGTTGGTTCCCAATACTCATACTTCCTGACTGTACTATAGACACGTGCCTTTCTGGTCTCTACATAATTCTTATATTCTTCGTGCCAATGCGAATATATGTATCGCGGCGGATTATTCCTCTTTGCTTCAATTGGGTCTAATTCAGTTGAGAACCAGTAAACCGCAGTACTCTCGCCCTCAGGCATCCCATGTAAAGCATGTAAAACAGAACTTTTCCCCGATCCATTTGCTCCTACGACTGCAGTAAACGGAAAGTCGAACTTTATCTCTGAATCTTTCTCTAGGCCCTTGAAATTCGGGAATCGCGCGCTTCCTATAAAGTTCTTAAGCTGCGAGCCTGGCTTAAAGTTATAAACAATATCCACTAACGTCTTTATTTTTTGCTCACAATTACTCATGCTATTCCCTGCAGTTCTCAAAATATTTACTTTCGCATTTTCATGAAACGAAGAAATTTACGCGGATATTTATCTCTTTTTTATTTTATTAAATCCTGGGCAAATACAGCCCTTTTACTCAAGGGGACCTCCTATCCCTGAAGCCTTCCGCCCTGGTACCACCTCGCCGCTACCTTTCCGGCTAGTCGGTATCCGTCCCTGTCTGCTTGAGCGTCTTCCGTGCCTGCTCGATCTCCAGGCTGATCTGTCCTACTTCCTCAATTGCCCGATCTTTCATCGGCCACAGCGATTACTTCGGCCAACAGCATCAGGGGCAGCCCCACATCAATCCGCTTCACCATCAACGTAATGTGTGTACTTTTTCGCACTTCCCTTCACCTGGTCGGCGGGATACTTCTCCGCATTCTTCTCCATCTTCGCCCGGCATGCCGCTTCGATATCCACGTCCAGCTTGCCCGCCAGCCGGATCAGATAGAGCTGCACATCGGCAATTTCGTCGCGCACGGCGGCCAGTTGCTGCTCATCCAGCTCCCTGGACTGCGCCTCGGTCAGCCACTGGAAGCACTCCTGCAGCTCGGCTGCCTCCACCGTCAGCGCCATGGCCAGGTTCTTGGGCGAGTGGAACTGGTCCCAGTCGCGCTCGGTGGCGAACTGGTCCATGGAATCACGGAGCTGCTTGAATGGGTCTGACATCTAGGGCTCACCTGGTTCTGCGGTATCGGATAGCGGTGAGCATGCCTGCTCTGCCGCTCGCTATCTAGCCTACATCGGTATAGGCGGCTATCCGGCCGCCTGCTTGCTCACAGCACGGAGAGGAATTCGCCGATGACCTTCAGATCCTCAAGCTCGTCTTCGAGCACGATGTCCTTGTAACCGAAGGCGTTGGTCTGGGGCTTCAGCACGATTCGCTGGTTCACGTACTCGCCGTACTCCTCGATCTTCTCGCTCTGATACAGCTTGATCGTGAAGCTGCCGCCGTGGTCGGGGTCCTCGATGGCGCGATGCTGCACCACGACGACCTTGCCTTGCCGTGTGCCACCAGGGTTGGCACGGAACAGGCACCAGGCGCCATTGGGGATGCGCCGATTCATCGACTCCCCCACTACCCGGCTGACGAACAGGTCGGGGCTTACTCGCATGAAGTCCGGCAGTTCGACCCAGTGCTCGGCGTCGGCGATCTGCATCTCGCTGAACTCGCCAGCGGCGAAGCTCAAGTCGTACACGGGCACATGGCGCTCGAACGGTGCTGCCTGGTCACGCGTCACGATGGGCAGATGCAAGCCATCCAGCATCTCGGCATCCTCGGAAGCGTCCAGTCGCTCTGTCGCTGCTTGAGAGCGAGCAAAGGCTGCGAAGTACTCGCGAGTCTCGGGATCCGTGGCATAGACGTAACAGCCCTTCTGGCCCCGCGTCATCAGCGTGCGATAAGTGTTCTTGACGATCTGGTCCGCAATGGCGCGGGCATGCTCGGGCTGCTCCTTGAGCATCTTCTTGTAGCCATGCACGGAACGATCCTGCCCTGCCCGCTTCCCCGCGTCCGTCACCACGCGACCGTCACGAATCACGAAGTCGTCGCCGATGATGACGCCGACGTAGTCGAATTCGAGTCCTTGGCAGGTGTGGATGCAGCCGACCTGAACGACAGAATCCTCGGCGATGGCCCAAAGCATGCCGTCGTCATCGAGGTTCCACTGGGCCGCGAAGCCATACTCGGGAAACACGATGTCCATGGCGTGCTTGTCCTTCTTGCTCGCCCAGGGCCAACAGTAGCCCGCCACCATGCGTGCCTTGTTGGCCTTGCGGTTCTTATCGAGAATCGCCCGGCGCATGGCGCTCGGGTCATCGAACACCTGGAAGTCGTAGTCGATGTCATCCAGATCGGTGTTGGCCGTGGTGCGAATCTGAAGGGCGTGATCGAGCCATGCCAGGTAACCGTCCGAACCGTTGCAGCGAAACTGCGACGCCAGCTCTAGCTCGTGGACATCGGCTCCAGACTCCGCCGCCCGTCGCCGGATCTCCTCTACCGTCCCCACATCTTTCAGCGTCACGCGCTGCGCTTCATCGATGAAGAAGATCGAGAAGCGTGAGGCGGCGATCACCTCCTTGATCTGGCTCTCGCCCAGGTTCTGGTACATGCCGGACTTTTCATTCAGCCGATGCGCCTCGTCGACGATCAGCGCATGGAAGGTATCCGGCTCCGCGTTAACGTAGCTGCCCGAGCCCTTGAACAGGTTATCGATGTGGGTCTTCTTGCGCGTACCGGTCAGCTTTTTCTTAAAGACTTCCCGTGGGGCCGAGTTACGCGACACGTACTGCGTCATCATCTCGCGCTTCGTCAGCTCCACCAGCAGATTGATGGCCACCACCGACTTGCCGGTGCCCGGACCACCCTTGACGATCAGGCACTGCTTGCCGCCTTTTTCCGCACGATGAGCAAGATCAAGCGCGGTTTCATAGACCAGTTTCTGCTCATCGATCATCAGGAACTCGGCATTGCCCTGCATCATCGATGCCAGAGCATCCGCCAGGTTCTTGCTCGGCTTGATCACACCATGTTCGATGCGATACATAATGTCGTTGCTGTCGCCGTACTTGATGTGCTGGCTGAGAAACTCCGAGAGCTTCAGGGCATCCTGCGAGATGAAGACCGGCGCACGGCTTGTGTGGTGCTCGTAGAAGGGATCATTGATGGCATCGGCCTGCTTCATGTTGTGCAGGTAGGCACAGGGCACCAGGCGGATCGATTCGGAGCGTACCGTCTCGTTGTAGTCCTCGATCAGCGCGCCATAGGACCATGCCTGATACGACGGGTGATTGGTCTCGCGGACACCGCCACCAAGCTGAGTACGCACGATGGCATCCTTTTTGGTCACCTCGACGGACTGCCACTGCTTCAGTTCCACGATGACGGCGGCATCGTCTCGCTGGTGATTCTTGCCGGTCAGGATGAAATCCACGCGGCGATTGGTCAGCGGAATGTTGTACTCGATGGCCACCCCGGCCGACGCGGGAATTCCCTCATCGAGCAGAACGCTCATCATGAAGCGAAGGGAGTTTTCCCACGACGTCACCTCACCACGCGGCGAGTTGCGGTTCAGTCTGCGCGCCACCTCGTTCTCGATGGCATCGCTTATTACATTCGCACGCACATCATCGATAAACTGCTGCTTGGTGGCGTTATAGACCAGCATTACCCAGGAATTCCTTTAAAACCATCAGTATACCAACACGCTTACAATGTAAGCTTACAGCACGCCACCTAGGCTTATCGATAATAAATCAGCGCAGGGCAAGCCCCCTCAAGACAGATATTCCGAGTAGCTTTCGGCGAGCTTCTGGATGTTCTCATCCATGTACTGCAAATGCGCTTTCATGGCGATTTCCGCAGCGTCGGGATCGCGGTTGGCGATGGCGTCGATGATCCGCGTGTGTTCCTCGACGATGGCGGGCACGCGCTGTTCGTTGAGAAACAGCATCCGCACTCGGTTGATATGCAGCTGAACGTGGTAAATGATTTGCCAGACTGAGGGTTGCCCAGCGATGTCGGCAATCTTCTGATGAAGCTCTTCGTCGAGGGTTTCGATCTTGTAGTATTGCCCTTGCCGATACACGAGCCGCTGATGCTCGAGATTGTCGCACAGATCTCGAGCATCGCGGTCGCTGCACTGCATGGCGGCGTCGCGTATCAGGGCGCATTCCAGCACCGAGCGCGTGTAGTGGGCCGCCTTGACGACTTCGAGACGAATGGGCGTCACGAAGGTGCCGCGCTGGGCGAAGATATCGACGAAACCGTCGTAGCGCAGTCGCATCAGGGCCTCGCGAATCGGCGTGCGGCTGATGCCGAACTCTTCCGACAGCGCTTTTTCATGAATCCTTTCACCGGGTTTCAGTACGGTGGTAATGATCTTGTCGCGTATATCGCTATAGGCCCGATCACTCGACGACCGTTCCTGCACCCCTTTCATCATGCTTTTGGCTCCTGGCTGACGCGGCCGATTACGCTCTGTTACCGCCCATCCTACCCTTCCGACCTATGCGGGGCTAACCGTTGGCGGCGCGCACGCATCGCGTATCAAGGAGCGATCAAGCTCCTGCAGGTTGCTGCATCCGAGAAGCCCCAGGGTGCGGTCCATCTCCTTGTGCAGTAAGCCAAGTGCATGATCGACGCCCGCCTGGCCGCCTGCGCCGAGCCCGTAGAGCGTCGTGCGGCCGAGCAATACCGCGTCTGCTCCCAGAAGTACCGCCTTGAGAATATCGCTGCCGCGCCTGAAACCGCCGTCCAGCAAGATGGTGAGCGCATCGCCGACGGCTGCCCTGACATCGGGGAGGATCTCCATCGGCGAGACGGAGCTGTCCAGTTGGCGCCCGCCGTGGTTGGACAGCACGATGCCGTCGATGCCGTATTCCACCGCCGTGCGGGCTTCTTCCACCGACAGGATGCCCTTGATCAGCAGGTTGCCGGACCAGTTATCCCGCAGCCAGCGAATGTCCTCCCAGTTCAGGGAAGGCATCAAGTGCTTGCCTATCTCGGCGGCTGCGCCCTGCACGGAGGAATCCTCGGGCGGCAACAGATCCCCCAGGTTCTTGAAGGTCGGCACGCCATGCGGATACAGCACATCTTTCATCCAGCCGGGCCTGCTCAACACATGCAGCTTGTTGCGCCAGTTGAGCACGAAGGGGCGCGCGTAATTGCGCGTGTCCCACTCCCGGTTGCCGTAGATGGCGCTGTCCGTGGTCACGACGATGGTGTCGTAGCCCGACGCCCGACAGCGGTCGACCAGGTTCTTCACATAGTCGTGGTCGCGATAGAAGTAGATCTGCATCCATGGCCATCCACCGGGAACCTTGGCAATCTCCTCCAGCGGCTCGGTCGAGGCATTGCTCAGCGTGAAGGGAATGCCCCGGTCCGCCGCGGCGCGGGCCAATTTGGAGTCTCCGTCCTGGGTGATCATGCCGTTGAACCCCGTCGGCCCGATCACGACCGGCATGCTCACCCGGTGGCCCAACAATTCTCGGCCGAGATCCCGCTGACTGACATCGGTCAGCGTCTTGGGCGTGAACCGGTAGCGGTTGAAGACGGCCCGGTTATTGAGCAGGCTGACTTCGTCGTCGGCACCGCCATGAATGTATTCATAGACGAAGTTCGGAAGCCGTCGGCGTGCGATCTCGGCAAGCTCCGCGATGCTCAGTGCCTGATCGTAGCGCCATCTACGCGGCATGATTCTTTTCATGTCAGCTCCATCATTCAACCGTTGTGCAGAATACTTAAGGGATAGGTCACGATCTCGGGGAAGAGAATCAGTGCAAACAGGATCGCCACGTACATCAACAGCATCGGCCATATGCCGCGCGAAATGTCGATGATGCTGATTCGGCTGATGCTGCACCCCACATAGAGCACCGTGCCCACCGGCGGTGTGATCAAGCCGATGGAGAGGTTGATGATCATCACCACACCGAAGTAGATGGGATCGATACCGAGCTGCTCGATCACCGGGATCAGCACGGGCGCGAAAATCAGCACGGCGGGTGTCATGTCCATCACGCAGCCGAACAGCAGCAGTATGACCATGATGATCAAGAGCATCAGGGTCGGGCTATCGGTAATGCTCGTGAGCCCTGCCGCGATCTGGGCGGGAACCTGCGCTACCGTGATCGCATATGCCGTGACAATGGCCGCCGAGGCGATCAGCATCACGATGGCCGTGGTCTTGGCGGTATTGGTGAGCACATCGAAAAGCTGCGTCAGGCGAATTTCTCGATAGCAAAGGCTGATCAAGAACGCGTATACCGCGGCGACGACGCCCGCTTCTGTCGGCGTGAACACGCCGCCACGCAGTCCGACGATGATGATCAGGGGCAGCAGCAAGGCCCAGAAGGCACGCTTGAAGCTGTGAAGCCGCGCTTGCCAGCTTGCACGCTCGAGCCGCTTGGTATCAGCTTTGCGCGCGACCAGCCACCAGGTGAACGTCATGCCGATCGCCATGAGAATACCGGGCACGATGCCACCCATGAACAACCCGGTAATCGAGACGCCGCCCACGACCCCGTAAAGAATCAAGGGGATGCTCGGGGGAATCACGGTGCCCACGATGCCGACGGACGCCACCAGCGCGGTCGAGCGCTTCTTCTCGTAGCCTTGCGCCACCATCATGGGAATGAGGATCGAGCCCAGCGCCGCAGTATCGGCAACGGCGGAGCCGGATAACCCGGCAAAGATCACACCGGCCACGATGGCGACATACCCCAGGCCGCCTTTCACATGGCCTACCAGTGACGAGGCAAAGTCGACGATGCGCTTGGAAACACCCCCGGCATTCATGATCTCGCCGGTCAGGATGAAAAAGGGAATGGCCATCAAGGCAAAGCTATTGGCCCCGGTGATGAAGTGCTCGGCCAGTGTCGTGACATTGAACATGTCCTGGGTCCACATCATCACCACGGCGGAGCTGAGCATGGCAAAGGCGATCGGCATGCCGATCAGCATCAATGAGAAAAGGACAGCGAGAAAAACGACAACCATCATGACGTGGATTCCTCATCATGATCATATGCCCACGAGGGACCATTTCGCCCGGTCAGGACAAAGCTCAATGCTTGGTATGCCATCACCGCGGACATCAAAATGGCCGCAATCATGCCGGCATAATAGTAATTGTTGATGGGAATATCGGTGGCGGGGCCCGTAATCCCCACATTCAGCTCGATCAGGGCCAAAAGCCCTTTGACCACGAGCGTCATCACCGCCACGGTCAGGGCCGTCGTCAGCAGGAAAAACAGCTTCTGAAGCCAGCCGGGAATGTGGCGCACCAGGATATCTACGCCCAGGTGGCTATGTTCCACCACGGCGAGGATGGAGCCCAGAAAAACGACCCATACGAAGAGGTATCGCGCCACCTCACTGGACCATGTCAGCCCACTATCGAAGGCATAGCGGAGCACGACATTGGTAAAGACGAACCCCACCATCAGCACCAGTGCCACGGCAATGGCCAGCCTGATGGATTTTTTCAAGAAACCGAACAAGGTCGTCATCGACATGAAACCACCCCTTATCCACTCGGTTTTACCATGCGAACTTCAGGAGTTCGCATGGCATTCATATGACGAACCTCAGGAGCCTTCACGTACCATGTTGACCATGTCTTCAGCCCAATCATACTGACTGTAAAAGTCGTCATAGATCGGCTGAACGGCCTTCACCATTTCATCGTGAAGTTCTTGGCTCGGCTCCGTCACTTCCAGGCCAGCCTTCTCGAGATCCTTCTTGATCTCGGAAGCGGATTCACGCATCAAATTCCATTCCATCTCCATGGATTGGCGAGAAGCTTCCTGGATGACGTCTTTCTCTGAATCGCTCAGATTGTCGTAAAACTGTTGGTTCATCAGGTACACGTTGGGGCTGAACATATGCCGACTTTCCAGCACATTGTTCTGTACCTCGTACCACCCTGAGCGATAAAGCGTGGCGAGAGGGTTATCCTGCCCGTCGATCACTCCCTGCTCGAGCGCCGGGTAGACTTCGGACATGCCCATGGTCTGCACATTGGCGCCTAACGCCTGCCCCACGTCCACGTACAGTTCCAGGTTGGGCATTCTCAGCTTGAAGCCATCGAAGTCGTCCATGCTGTCGATTTTTTCCTTGCTCGAGAAAACCCGGAACCCATTCGCCGTCCACGCCAGGGGCTCTACACCCAGCTCACGGAAATAGGGATCGATTTTCTCGCCGACAGGACCATTCAGCATCGACTGCGCTTGATCATAGTCTTCGAACAGGAAGGGCCACTCGGGAAACCCGATTTGCGGCTTGGCGGTCTGCAGCCCCATTCCGGCAATCGCCATTTCGATGCTGCCGGTTCTGACGCCATTGGTGTATTGCCGCTCGTCACCGAGCGAGCTGTTGGGGTAGATCTTCACCTGCATGTCGGAATGGCTTTCGACATACGGTTTGAATTTTTCGCGGATAGCCACGTTTTGCGGATGATCTTCCGCGAAGTAACTCGCGACCTTGATGGTCGCCGTGCTTTGTGCGTAGACATGTCCGGCAAACATGGTCGTTCCCAGCAATGCGGAACCAACCAGAGTGCGGCCTATGATGGCTGAGAGTGAGTGTGTCATTTGTTGTGCTCCCCGTTAGCTGATACAGGCGCTGGCATCGAAGGCTCTCTATGGAGCCAACTGATATACTAGTATTCACTTTGGAGAGCGCCTAGAAAGACTTTTGTCTAAATCCAAACGTCTGGCGCTTGTACTGGCGATGAATAGGGAGGTCGAGGCGTGCAGGTCAGGAGAGAGCGATGGCCCCTTCGCAATGGTCCTTCACAATGACCACCGGGCTTGGGATCGCGCCCTTTCCGAGGTACCTTTACGCGCCTTGCGCGCCGTGACACATGGCGCCCCTTCCCTTTACTGCCAGGACTGCATCGATGGACGACTCCCTGCTGGTCAGCCTCCGCCGCTATCGCCCCCGAGAAGGCCGCGATAGCCTCGAGGATTACCTCACCGAGATTTTCGCCTGGCTGCTGCGGAATTCCCGCGAGGTGGCCGATGCCTTTCTCGACACCGTCATGACCCATGTGCCGGAGGCAGATCGCCTTGAGCTGCCTGATACCGATCAGGACATCACCTGGGAGACACAAGCGCCCTATCCGGGTGCGCGGCTCGACATGCTCGCCCAGTGGCCGGGCGGCGCCCTACTTTTCGAGCACAAGGTGCATGCGCCGCTCTTGGCCGAGCAGGTGAACAAGTATCGCGAGCTGGCGGCGTCGGAGTTTCCCGGCAAGTCCGCGCGGGTGATCGTGGTCTCCGCCAATACCGGTCAGCATCGGCCGGAAGCGCACGGCTGCCTGTGCTGGGAGGACGTGTACAAACTACTCGAGGCACGCCACGAAACGCTGAGCGACCCGGCGGAGCACTTTCATATCGCCAGCTTCCTGGCCCTGCTACGGCACGAGGGGCTGCATCCGGCGGCGCCGATCAGCCATCAGGCGGTGGCGTTCTATCCGGTAGCGTGGCGTTTGCCGGAGCAACTGGCGGATACGCTGACGCCGCTGGCGTACGAGAAATGGCCGCTCGCGGAGCGCTATGAAGGACGCAGCCCCAAGACGCGCTGGGGCCGGCTGGGGTTCGAGCTGATCCCCGCCGACGGGCCCCTTCATTGGATGCCGGGGCTGTTCGTCGGGGTGATTCTCGACGGGCGCGACCACCTGGTGCAGAACCGGCAGACCGACCGGGTGATGCTGAACGTCATTCTCGACTTCTCGGTCAAGCTGCACGACATCTACCCGCAACTGCCGAGCTATCAGAAGCTCGTGAACCAGCTTAAAGAGCTGACGCCAGGCAAAGGCTGGAGCTTCTACGATCACCTCGAGGAACGCCCGGCCAATCGCTATCACCCTCTATACCTGGAGACGCCCCTGCTCGACGTGCTGCGCGGGACGACCACCATGGAAGAACAACGCGACGCTATTCGCCGCGCCGTTTGTGACGCGCTCAAGCTGCTGCAGCACGATGACGCCCTGAAGACGCTGACCGATGAAGTCCGGCGCAAGGCAACCTTGTTGACTGAAGCCTGAAGCCAATAACGCGGGAGTGCCCCGGCGTTTAAGATCTTGGCGCTGAGCGACGCTCCCACGGGTTGAGTATGTCGATGCCAAGCGACTCGAAGTCCTTCACATTGCGTGTCGCCAGCGTCGCGTGATGCTGTCGACAGATCGCGGCGAGTTGAGCGTCAGCGGTATGCACTACCCTGCCTGCACGCTCACTGATTGCTACTTGTTCTGCGTGGTGCACCGCCACGACCTCATCGAACGGCAGAATGCGGCCTGCAAAATCTTCCTCGAACATCGCTGCTGCCATGGCGGCGAAACGGCGTTGGCGCTTGCCGCTGGGCATGCGCTCGATGCCATAGAGAATTTCCGCCACGGTAATAGCGGTAATAGTCACGGCGCTCGCGTCCTGGCTATCCAACCAGTCGACAACGCATGCGTCTGGTTCGGGCCGCATAAGCTCGGATAGCACATTGGTATCCAGGACGATCATACGTCGAGGTCCGGAGCGCGAGGCTTGTCAGACCTGGCTGGCACCTCCAGCTCAACACCTCCCGCTGCCGCAAAGCGCTCTCGTATACGGCTGCCTAATCCCCCTTTTTGAGGCTGGCTCAAGGCGCCGCGAAGAATAATACGCACCTCCTCTTCCATGGAGTGGCCATGCTTGGCCGCTTCCATACGAAGCTGAGCCTTTATCTGCTCATCCAGATTGCGAATCGTGATCGATGCCATACCAGCCTCTCCTATGCGATCTCAATGCAATCAATGCTAGCAGAAAACTGTCAAAAGCGCCTGCTCGACAGAGGGCATGATTGATGTTCTATGGCGGGAGATGAGTGGCTAGTGACAGCCCTTTGAGCATCGCGCTATCGGCGTCTACGTTTCGCAATCTGGGGCAAAAATCATTCCTCGACGTTCAACTACCCTAGCGTCAGTAGCATGGAACACGCTCTGCGCCTGCTGGCACTGTGCCGCAGCTGCACTATGGGAGAGTTATTCGAATGGAAGCGCATATCTATTTTCTTGGTGGTTTCGGGCTGCTGATTTTACTGGTGGCCTGGTTTCCGGTTTTCATCCGCAACCTACCCCTGACCTTGCCGATCATCTGCGTAATGATTGGTTACGCCATATTCACGGTAGCCGGGATTGAGCTTAATCCACGCGATTACCCCAACACCCTTTCCCTGCTGGTGGAGCTGACCATCATCGTTTCTCTCACAGGAGCGGGACTGAGTATCGATAAAAGGCTCAAATGGCGAAAATGGATAGACACAGCGCGGCTACTCGGCATCGCGATGCCTGTCTCGGTAGCGGCGGTCGCGGGGCTAGCGGCCTATTTCCTTGGCCTCCCCTGGGAGACAGCAGCGCTCCTCGGCGCTGTTCTCGCACCCACAGATCCGGTACTGGCCTCTGACGTACGTGTGGGCCCTCCCATGGAAGGGCCGGAGGATGGGGTAAGGTTTAATCTGACTACCGAAGCGGGCCTTAACGATGGCGTGGGATTCCCTTTCACTTTCCTAGCAATAGGCTTGGCTGCCCACGGTGGTTCCCTGGGAGCCTGGACCTGGGAATGGCTGGCTGTCGATGTGGTTTGGCGAAGTATCGCCGGTTTCGTAGCTGGATGGTGCATAGGACGGTTACTTGGCAATATCGTATACCGTGTCGGGAGCAAGATTATTGCCCGGACGGGGCAAGGGTTCGCCACCCTCGGTATTACTTTTGTGGCCTACGCCAGCGCGGAATTCATTCATGGTTATGGATTTATTGCGGTCTTTGTGGCGGCGCTAGTGCTCCGTCGGCGCGACGGTGACCATGTATACAACACTCGCCTGCATGATTTTACCGAACAGACCGAGCATCTACTGATGATGGTTTTACTTGTACTGTTCGGAGGGGCGCTGGCCGGCTCTGCGCTAGAGGGTTTGACCTGGAAAATCGCCCTCGCCACGGTCATCATCCTGTTCTGCATCCGGCCCTTGGCGGGCATGCTCAGCCTAGCGGGTAGCCCAATGCTTCGATGCGAGCGGACCGTCGTCAGCCTGTTCGGGATTCGTGGCGTTGGCTCCTTTTATTATCTTGCCTACGCAGCGAGTATGCAGGACTTCCGACAGGCCGACATTGTCTGGACCACGACTAGCTTCGTTGTGCTGGTCTCCGTCTTCGCCTACGGCATGGTTTCAGCCCCAGTGATGGGGTGGTTGGATCGACGTAAAGCGGAGGAGCAGAGCGGCTGAGGTTCGCCACGAGTACCCGCAGGCCTAATTTCAGCGGCTCCGCTAGCCTGTGAGGCTAGCGATCAGGCCTCATGTTAGCCGCGGGGAGTTTCGGAACCTTCATAGTCCTGAGTATCGCCCGGCTGCGACCCCGGCTCGTTAGAGGTCTCGCGTTCGTAATTACGAGCAGCCTCGATGGCTTGCGGCTCCGTATCATGCAGGGAGACTCACGCATCTCGTTAGGGTCCGTGACGTCCATCACACGCCAACCAGACACTTGAATGCTCTCTTGCGTTTCTTGCGTGATGCGCTCGACCACCGGCCCGGGAGTCTCGCTCAGGGCTTCGCCATGCGGGCGCTGCCGACTTTCGTGCTGCGTGCGCTCACCAGGCGGAAGCCCACCGCACCGGCGATCACCAGCATGACGCCGCAGCCCGTCGCCAGCAGGTAGGCGCCGTTCACTGCGCTATCGGCCACGCCGAAACGTCCGGCCAGCGCCGCCAGCGAGCCGGCGTACTGCCACCATAGAAAGGCCCCCACCGCGACGCCGGCCAGCATGGTCGCCCCGGCCACCCGTCGGCTGACCGCCGCCCAGCTGCGCTCGTTCTCCACCGGACTACGATGCAGAAAGGTGCGGTACTCACTCTCTGCCTGGCTGACATGGGTCAACTTGGAGGCGGTCACGATCGCCACCAGCGCCACCAGGGTGCTCAGTATCACCGGGTGAAGATATACCGGCAGCGAGACCCATTCCGCCTGCACCATCAGCGACAAGATCAGGTTGCCGACGAAGCCGACCCCAAGGCCCCAGCCGGCACCCGCGGCGGTAATCCGACGGCTCCAGATGCTCATCAGCGCCACCGGCCCCCAGGAGGAGGCGAACAGCGTGGCGGCGAACCACACCACCGCCATCACCGCCGGCGGCTGAAAGAGCGCCAGCAGCAGTGCTGCCAACCCGGCCACCAGCACGCCGATACGGCTCGCCCGCATGGCGCCGCGCTCGCCGCGCGAAGCGGGAAGAATGTCATGGGCGAGGCTGAAGCCGATGATCGACAGAAAGGTCGAGCACGAGGAGAGTCCGGCGGCAAACACGCCGGTGAGGATGATGATTCCGAGCCAGCTCGGCAGCACGTTGAGCGCCGCCCACACCATGGCACGCTCGCCGTCGAGCGTCGGGTCGTAGAGGTTGATCGCCGCGCCGGTCATCATCATAAGCGCGTAGAAGACCGCCAGCACCACGGCGGTGAGCATGGCCGAGCGCATCACCACGTGCTCGTTGCGCGCCATCAGATAGCGGCTCGCCTGCCAGGGGCTGGCCGCCAGCACCGTGGCCCATACCAGCCCCAGCGTCAGCCCCCAGATGAGCGCTTCACCGGGTGATGAGAAGGTCGCTCCCTCACCCTCGATCACGCCGTGCCATAGCGCGATGCCGGGCTTGTCGGACTGCGCCAGCAGCCCCTCGATCACCCCCGACCAGCCGCCGAGATCGCTGATGATGTAGAGCGAGCCGCCCACCGCGGCGATGGAGAAAATCACGAACATCACGGTGTCGGTGAGCACCACGCCTTGGGAGCCGGAGTAGAGAATGAACCCGGTGTAGGTGAGCCATACCAGTACCAACCCGGCCCAATAGGGCAAGCCGGTGAGCTCCTCGAACATGATGCCAGCCCCCTGCATCACGCCCAGCAAGTAAGCCCCCAACCCGAATACGGTGGTGAGCCCGGCGATCATCTGCACGCGTTTCGAAGCGAAGCGCTTGCCGAAGAACTCAGGCACCGTCAGCGCCTCGCTGCGACGCAGGTAACGGCCGAACACCAGCGCCCCGAGCAGACAGCCCGAGGTGCTGATGGCGGCGAAGATCAGCATGACGAAGGGATACCCCTGGTAGGCGAAACCGGTCTCGCCCAGAAAGGCACTGGTACTCAGGTAGCTGGCGACCAAGGTGCCGAGGATCATCAACGTGGGGGCGTTACGCCCGGCGACCAGGTAGTCGTCGAGATTCTTGACCCGGCGGCCGGCCAGATTGCCGATAATGAAGTAGCCGACGAGGCTCAAGAGGATGGCAGCGGTATAGACCATGACGAATTACACTTGTTGTTGAAATTCGCAGTCATGATAAGCACTTATATATGGATCACTGTCTTCGTAGCGACATACACCTCAATCAACGCGACTCGTCTTTGGTATCCAGGACGATCACGCGTCGAGGGCCGGAGCGCGAGGCTTATCAGACCTAGCTGGCACCTCCAGCCCGACACTTCTCTCTGCCGCAAAGCGTTCCTGTATACGCCTACTCGACAGAGGGCATGATTGATGTTCTATGATGGGAGATGAGTGGCTAGTGGCAGCCTTTGAGTGTCGCGCAAATAGATGCCGGCGCGCTGCGAAACTGCACACTTGGAAAGAAGTCAGTCCAGTGCCTGGCCGCCAGGTGATTGTCGATCAACCTGATCAGGAGCGTCTTCGCCAACTAACATAGGCTTATCGTCCTGCCAGATAACAGCATAGTGGCCCAAACGCTGCTTGCGCTCCAAGGTCTCCGACACAGCAGCACGGAGGCTATCCAACATTTCCTGAGTATCAGGTGTGAGCTGTGTCATGATCGCGCCTCCCGAGTGAGAACATTAAACAGCCTTTCATTAAGAACTTGCCGATCTTCACCGCACTGCTCAAATACAGGTTCCGGCGCCCCACCGCTATTCATGAAGCAGCGCGTGCGGCTAACCAAAGGTGCATACAACGTCAGCAAATTATGCAGGCTACGCGGAAATCGACGCTGAATGTCTTTCAGGGGGATATTATGGCCACCGTGGGACACTCGTTCGGCAACGCGTAACTTCGACATGTCTAGCGATGGTAGTGCCAGGTAAACGAGCTCAACTCTCCATCCTTCAGCCAACAAGCGTTCCACGAGCTTTGAGTAGCCACGCCCTGCCAGGGTCGTCTCAAAAGCGAAGTCCTCTTCCTCACCGATGGCTTCTTCAATTTCCTGAAGGAAAATACGGCTAGCAGCAAGGAGTTCACGTTCTGGAGCCAATGGGGAAAGACCCGCAGCAATAAGGTCTGCGTTGATGAAGCGAGTACAATTGGCCACGTGGGGAAGATAGTTAAGAGCAAAGGTTGTCTTGCCAGCTCCATTGGGCCCCGCAACAATCCAACAAGTCGCTCTACGAACGTTATGGGTCACTGCGCGTCCCTCCTGAATGGGCACATACAAGAAGTGTCCAAGCTAGCCTGTATTCGCTACGGTCAATTCTAGGCTATAGGCCAGGCAGTACGTCAGTCGACTATTAAAGTTTGTGGTGGGCCCAGGCGGACTCGAACCGCCGACCAAGGGATTATGAGTCCCCTGCTCTAACCAACTGAGCTATAGGCCCTATCGCAACGGGGCAGTATCATAGCGGAAGCCGATAAACGAGACTAGGGGTGATTGGCTCCTGGAATGTAATTCCATCCCATGGAGGGTTTGGTGATGTATCAGATGAAGCGAATAGCGCGTCGTGTTGCTTGGGCGGCGGCGTTGGGCGTGGTCGCGCTGCCTTGCGTGGCGCAGGCGGATTGGCAGCTCGATCCGGAGAAGTCACGCGTCGAGGCGACGATCACCGAGATCACGTCGTCCGGCGAGTCGGTGGCGCATCGCCATGCATTGAAGCGCATGGCCGGTCATATCGCCGAGGATGGCACGCTGCGCCTGCCCGTGCGGCTCAATCAAACCGATGTGCTGGAGCAGCTGGGCGACCTGCCACCGTGGATGGAGAGCCTGTCGGATACCGAGCTGACCACGGTGGTCACGCAACTGGACCCGAGCGTGCTCGAGAACCTGCCCGTCGGCGAGTCCCGTACCGAGACGCTGATGCTCAGCGTGAAGGATGGCGATGCCTCGCAGCAGGAGCCGCTGAAGGTGCGTTTCACGCGTGAGAGCGAAGGCGAGATACGCGTTCGCAATACCGAGGCGGTGGCCCTGGATGGCCAGGTCATCATGCAGAACCAGACCGCACGCACGGTGCTCGGCCTGCTCGGCTATCAGCAGATCGACGACGAGGTGCCGGTCGAGCTCGACGCGGTGCTGGTGGACCGCTGACGCATGCAGGAAGCGCTCGACCTCCCCCCCGGCTGTCAGGACTGGCGGCAGACGTGGCCCTGGCCGCATGCGCTGCCTCATGTCGTCTGGCGGGGGGTGACGTTCACGGCGGACGCGATGTGCGAAGCGGCCTTTGCCGAGCACGGCATCGCCCTGCCGACGGGGCTGGGGTCGGCGGTTGCCAAGCGCCGCGCGGAGTTTCTCGCCGGACGCCTGTGCGCGCGCGATGCCCTGCGCGCCGTGACGGGCCATGCCGAGGTGCCGGGAGTCGCCGAGACACGGGCCCCATGCTGGCCGGCGGGCACGGTTGGAAGCATCACGCACAGTGCCGATTTCGCCGCCGCCCTGGCGGCGCCGGCTCGCCATTGGCAAGGGCTGGGGCTGGATGCCGAGACGCCCATGCCGGCGGCACGCGCGACGCGCCTCGCACCGCAGATTCTCACGCCTCGGGAATGCGACTGGCGCGACCGGCTCCCCGCCGAGGCGCAGGCACTGTTCACCACCCTGGCCTTTTCCTGCAAGGAAAGCCTGTTCAAGGCACTGTTTCCGCTCGTGCAGCGGCGCTTTTATTTTCAGGATGCCGAACTCGCGGACTGGCAGCCCGAGGAAGGCCGCGTCACGCTTCGTCTTCTCACCACGCTTGCCCCCGACTGGCCTGCAGACACACCGTGCCATGGCCAGTACGTGGCGGACCCACGGCGGCTCTTGAGCGTGATCGCGTTACCCCAGGCGCACGAGCCCCCGCGCATTCTTGAACGAACCTGAGTCTGCCCCCTGTGTGTCTTCCTGCTTGTTGAACGCCCTCTAATAATAATGATTATCGTTGAGTTTTGTTTTCGCATGCGTATGCTGGCACGCGCATACGAATAACACTCAATCTCAAGGGACCCGTCATGAAGAAGACTCTGTCACTCGGCCTGGTCGTCGCCACTGGGGGCGTGGCGCTTGGCGCCTCGGCGCAGGAGACCGGGGAGACGATGGTGGTGGTCGGCGCGCGCACGCCCACGGAAATCAGCCAGATCCCCGGGGCGGTCTGGGTCGTGGATGAAGCACAGATCCAGCAGCAATTGCGTTCGGGGCAGTCCCTGAAGTCGGCCCTGGGGCGGCTGATTCCGGGATTCGACTTCGGCTCGAGCACCAACCGCACCAACTACGCCCAGAACTTCCGGGGCCGCGATGCGCTGGTGATGATCAACGGTGTGTCGCTGAACAACTCGCGCAGTCTGTCGCGTCAGTTCGATTCCATCGACCCTTTCAACATCGCGCGCATAGAGGTGCTCTCCGGCGCGAGCAGCCTCTATGGGGGCGGCGCCACCGGCGGCATCATCAACATCATCACCAAGAAGGGCGAGCAAGGCGGCCCGCATTTCGAAAGCGAGCTGGGCCTGACCAGCGGCTTCAATGCCTCGGACGACCTGTCTCGGCGCGCCGCGCAATCGGTCTCGGGCGGCAACGAGCGCGTTCAGGGGCGACTGGCCGTGGCGGTGCAGGAAAACGGCTCGTTCTACGATGCCGACGGGGACATCATCAAGCCCGACATCGCCCAGACGGGACTCCAGGAAAATCGCTCCGTCGACCTGATGGGCAATATCGAGGCCAAGCTGAGCGACCATGAGCGCCTGGATATCACCGCCCAGTATTACGACTCCGCCTACGTGGGCGACAAGGGGCTCTACTACCCGAATTACGAGAGCGGCGCGGAATATTCGGACAAGATTCAGAACAGCGAGGTCCGCGACGGCTACGACTCGGACGTCGACCCCGAGACCGAGCGGCTGTATCTCAACGCCAACTACCATCACGATGCCCTGCTCGGCCAGCGCTTCTATTTCCAGGCCTACCACCGCGAAGAGTCCTCGGTCTTCAACCCGTTCCCCGGCGGCAGCACCTTCACCGTCTCGGAACAGAACACCGACTTGACCGGCGCCAAGGCGGTCTTCACGGCATCACCGAGCGACCCGCTGAGCGTGACCTACGGGCTCGACGCCTCGCGGGAGGAATTCGATTCCAAGCGCTATACGCTGGCGCCTTCCGAGGGCGGCCTGGAACTCGACCAGACCGACGTGCTCGACCCGTATTATCCATCGTTCCAGGCCGATACCCTGGCCGCGTTCGTGCAGGCGGATTATCAGCTCACCTCGAACCTGCAGCTGTCCGGCGGCGCGCGGGTGGAGCAAACCGATGTCGAGGTCGAGCCTCAGGGCGGCAACGACGGCGGCTCCAATGACTACGACGTCTCGCTGTTCAATCTCAAGGCGCTCTACGACTTCCAGAACGGGCAGCAGACCTGGCTGGCGTATACCCAGGGCTTCGAGATTCCGGACATCGCCAAGGCGTATCGCGACGTCAGCTTCGACATCTCCGACAACCCCGTGGATGGCATCAAGACCCAGCAGCTAGAGGCCGGCTGGCGCCTCACCGGGCGCGATTGGCAATCGCAGATCGCCGCGTATTACAGCTGGTCGGACAAGGCGATCGACTATCTCTATACCAACGATGGCGAACTCGAGATCGGGGTGACCACCATCGACAAGGACGTGAGAACGTACGGCCTGGAAGGCAAGATCGAGCGCTTCGTCGGCGCCAACTGGCTGTTCGGCTCGGCCTTCAACTGGGTCAAGTCGGAGGAGAAGGTCGGCGGTGAATGGGTCGATACCAGCGTCACCGAAGCCAGCCTGCCCACCGCCACCCTGTATGGCGAATGGTCGGACGTCGATACCCGCGCGCGCCTGCAGGTCAACCGTGCCTTCGGCATCGACGACGCCTCGGGCAACGAGATCGACGGCTTCACCACGGTGGACGCCACCGCCAGCCAGGACACGTCCTACGGCACCTTCAGCCTGGGCGTCGAAAACCTGCTCGACGAGCGCTACGTGACGATCTGGGGACAACGCGCCGCCGTGTTCTATGAAGCCTATGGCGCGCAATCCCTGTGGGATCTCCAGGGACGCGGGCGCACCTATACCCTGACATGGTCGCACGCCTACTAGGCACTGTCTGGAAAGTTCCTGAGCCGCCTCCCAAGGCCACTATACCTCAAGACCGCACACTCACGACGGCCCGCTACCCAGGCGGGCCGTCTTGCGTGCCAGCCTCGACGCAACCAAGCCGTCATTCCTCCGCCGTCTTCCCCGCGGCACCAGCCCGGATGGCAAAACCGGATGAAAAAAAGTTGTCCGCTCGGTTCAGAAACCGGGGCCGGCATCGTCTTCCTGTAGGCAACACTGACTTGTTAACGATTATCATTAACACAAGGAAGAAAGTCGCAACCTCATGATGTCCGTTGCGACCTCTTACGCCACCAGGACATAGGTGATGCCATGAGTCAAAACGCTGCCATTCGGATGGCGCCGCTTTCTTCCCGGCCGCTCGCATCTCGGGCGATGGGCGAAGACGCGAACCATGCCCTGTTCATGCCGCGCAATGCCGATGCCTATCGTCAGGGCATGCAGCGCTGCATCGAACTCGTGCAACGCAAGTTGACCGAGACCGGCCAGCCGTTCTCGGGAATTCTGCCCAGCGAGATGCAGCGACGCTTCGAAGGGCTGGATCTGAACCGTCGGCTCGACGACCTCGACGCCGTGCTGGCGGAAGTCGAACGGCTGTATCTCGACGACGCGGTGTATTTTCATCATCCGCGTTATGTCGCGCACCTCAACTGTCCGATCACCTTGGCGTCGATCCTCGCCGAAGCGATCGCCACCCCGATCAACACCGCCGTCGAGACCTGGGACCAAAGCGCCGGCGGCACCTTCATCGAGCAGGCGCTGATCGACTGGACGGTCCGCCGTATCGGCCTGGGCGATGACGCGGACGGTGTCTTCACCAGCGGCGGCACCCAGTCCAACCTGATGGCCCTGTTGATCGCGCGCGATCATCGCTGCGCAGCTCTCGACGGACATCAGGGCAATCGCGAACACGGCCTGCCCGCCGACGCGGCCAGGTTGCGCATCTTCGCCTCCGAGGCGAGCCACGTCAGTCTGCAAAAGGCCGCCGCGTTGCTGGGGCTGGGACACCGTGCCGTGGTGCCGATTCCCTGCGACGACCGCTACCGCATGGTCACCGGGGCGCTGGCACGCGCCCTGGCCGAGAGCCGGCAAGCAGGAACGATTCCGATGGCCGTGGTCGCCACGGCCGGCACCACGGATTTCGGCAGCATCGACCCGCTGGCGGATATCGCCACGCTCTGCCATCAGCATGGGGTGTGGCTGCACGTCGATGCCGCGTACGGCGGCGGCCTGCTGACATCGCCACGGCACCGCCACTGGCTGGCCGGTATCGAACAGGCGGATTCGGTCAGCGTCGACTACCACAAGTCCTTCTTTCAGCCGGTCAGTTGCAGCGCCTTCATGGTCGCCGAGCGCCAGAGGCTCGGCTATGTCACTCATCACGCCGATTACCTGAACCCGGCCGGCCGGCACGACGACGCACCGCCGGACCTGGTCGACAAGAGCCTGCAGACCACGCGCCGCCTCGACGCCCTGAAGCTGTGGATGACCTTGCGCCTGCTGGGGCCGGATGCCCTGGGCGAGCTGTTCGATCGCGTCATCGCGCTGACCCGCGAGGCGTACCATCTGCTGCGGACCGCGCCGGACATCGAGGTGGTCACGGCACCACAGCTCACCACGCTGGTATTTCGCTACCGACCGCGTGGCCACGACCTGGACGACGCCAGCCTGGATGCGCTCAACACCCATATCCGACAGGCCCTCTCGCGCCACGGCGAGGCGGTCGTCGCGGCGACGCGTGTCCGGGGGCGCCGATACCTCAAGTTCACGCTGCTCAACCCGGAGACCGGCATCGACGATCTCGCCACGGTCGTGGAGCGCCTTCAGGCCCATGGCGCCGACTTCCTGACGCGCGACGATGCCGCGCCACCCAGGCGGCATGACCTCGCTGCCGCTTTCTCCTGATCCCCGGCCTTCAACGATGAGAGCCATCATGCCAACGCCGATTCACGACTTCATCGCCATCGGACTGGGCCCTTTCAACCTGGGCCTGGCCTGCCTGACGGACCCGCTCGAGGACGTCAACGGCCTTTTCCTGGAGCGCAAGGCCGGCTTCGACTGGCACCCCGGCATGCTGCTGGAAGACGCCACCCTGCAGACGCCTTTCCTGGCCGACCTGGTCACCCTGGCCGACCCCACCAGCCGGTTCAGTTTCCTCAACTACCTCAAGCGCCAGGACAAGCTCTACGCCTTCTACATTCGCGAGAACTTCTTCCCGTTGCGACGCGAATACAACCATTACTGCCAGTGGGCCATCGATCAGCTCACGTCGATCCGCTTCCATCACGAGGTGCAGCGCATCGACTTCGATGCCGACGACGATTGCTATGTCGTGCACTGCGTGGATACCGCCCGCGATACCGCGACGAGCCATCGGGCCCGCAAGCTGGTACTCGGCACCGGCACGCAGCCCGACCTGCCCGCATGCTGCCGGCCGCACGCCGGGCGGATCACCCACAGCGCCGACTACCTTGCGCACAAGGCCTGGCTCCAGCAGCAGCCGGCGATCACGCTGGTGGGCAGCGGCCAGAGCGCCGCGGAGATCTACAAGGACCTGCTGCAGGACATCGACCGCTACGGTTACACCCTGAGCTGGATCACCCGCTCGCCGCGCTTCTTTCCTCTCGAATACGGCAAGCTGACGCTGGAAATGACCTCGCCGGAGTACATCGACTACTTCCACGCCCTGCCGCAGGCCACCCGCGATGAATTGATGTCGCAACAGGCGAACCTCTACAAGGGCATCGATCTGGCGCTGGTCAACGAGATCTACGACCTGCTGTATGCCAAGCGGCTCGGTGGTCCCGTCGACACGCACCTGCTGACCAACGCCGAGCTGCAGGACTGTCACTACGACGCGGCACGCGCCACGTTCGAACTCGACCTTTACCAGACCGAACAACGACGGCCCTACCGCCATACGACCCCGGCGCTGGTGATGGCCACCGGTTATCGCTATCGGGAGCCGGGCTTCCTGTCGCCCATCCACGCGCACATTCGCCGCGACACCGCCGGGCGTTTCGCGGTGGACCGCTTCTACAGCATCGATCATGACCGCTCGCGCCTCTTCGTGCAGAACGCCGAGCGACACACGCACGGCCTGGCGGCACCGGACCTGGGCATGGCCTGCTATCGCAACGCCTGCATCATCCGCGAGCTGACGGGGGTCGAGCATTATCCCATCGAGCGTCGCATCGCCTTCCAGACGTTCGGCACGCCCGACAACGCCGTCTTCCGCCCCGCGCCCCGGCCGGCCCGGCGCCAGCCAACCGCCGACGAGACCGCCCCGTTGACCTGTGAGGTGCCGAAATGACGACATCCGCCTTTCTCAGCCCGCTGTACGATCCAGGCAATACCTACACCGACGCCATTCCCGGGCTCGGCCGCTTCCATCTACGCGCCATCCACTGCGATTCGGACAGCGTCCTGATTCATGACTGGGTCAGCCGCGACTACGCCCGCTTCTGGGGCATGCGCGGCGACAGCCGCGAGCAGGTGGCGACGTTCTATCGAGGACTGCATGAAAGTCCGCACAGCCAAGGCTATCTGGGCTTTTTCGAAGGCCGCCCCGCCTTTCTGGTCGAGTGCTACCAGCCTCAACACGATCCCATCGGCGCGCATTACGACGTGCGCCCCGGCGACCGGGGCATGCACGTGCTGGTGGCACCACCGGAAACGCGCATCCCCCGCTTCACCTGGGGCGTGCTCAGCAGCGTGATGACGCTGATGTTCAGCGATCCCGCCACTAAACGCGTGGTCGTCGAACCCGATGTCCGCAACGAACGTATCCATCCGCTCAACCGCCGGGTGGGCTTTCGCTACGACCGCCAAGTGCACCTGCCGGAGAAAACCGCGCATCTGGCGTTCTGCACCCGTGCCCAATTCCACGCCGCTTATTACCAGGCGCTGGCAGCGCTCTCCCGCGAACGCCTGCCAGCCAGAGAACCACTGCCATCCAGGGAACAGGAGACCACCGCCATGGAGACGCCTCCGGCAATCGACACGCGCCTCGCCCATCTCGACCCCGAGCGCTGGGCCCGGGCCAACCGTCAGTTGATCCGCAAGGCCATCGCCGAATTCGCCCACGAACGCCTCGTGGCGCCCCGCCGGCTCGACCGGCAAGGCGATTGGGGCGACTACACCTTGCCCATTCCCGGTGCGAACGGCCATTACCGCTTCCGGGCGCGTCGCATGCAGCTCGATCACTGGTGGATCGCCCCCGGCTCCCTCGCAAAGATCGTCGACGACGAGCCCGCCGAGCTGGACGCGCAGCGTTTCATCATCGAATTCAGCGCCGTGCTCGGCCTCGATGACGAGACGCTCCCCGTATATCTGGAGGAGATCGGCAGCACCTTGTCCGGCAGTGCCTACAAGCAGGCGCATCAGCGACTCACGGCGCCCGAGCTGGCACATGGCGACTTCCAGGCCATCGAAAGCGCCATGACCGAGGGCCACCCGAGCTTCGTCGCCAACAACGGACGCATCGGCTTCGACGCCGACGACTACCATGCCTACGCCCCCGAGGCCGGCGCCGACATCCATCTGGTGTGGCTGGCCGTGCATACGCAGTGTGCCGAATTCAGCAGCCTGAGCGATCTGCCCTACACCGAACTGCTCGAACAGGAGCTGGGCCACGACACCGTGGCACGCTTCCACCGTCACTTGCAGGCATGGGGACTGGACCCTGGCGCGTACCTGCTCATGCCGCTGCATCCCTGGCAATGGCACAACAAGCTGGCGACCAGCTTTGCCAGCGAGATCGCCAACCGGCGCATCGTGTACCTGGGTACCGGCGACGACCGCTATCGTGCCCAGCAATCGATTCGTACGATGTTCAATACCTCGCAGCCCCAGCGCCGGTACGTGAAGACGGCGCTCTCGATCCTCAACATGGGCTTCATGCGCGGCCTCTCGCCTTACTACATGCAGGCGACGCCGGCCATCAATGAATGGCTCAAGACACTGCTCGACGGCGACGCCTTCCTGGCCGACAACGGCTTCACCCTGCTGCGCGAGGAAGCCGCCATCGGGTATCGCAACGCCTATTTCGAGGATGCCGTCGCCCGTGACAGCCCTCACAAGAAGATGCTCGCCTGCCTGTGGCGTGAAAGTCCGCTCAATCATCTGCCGCCCGGTCAGCGCCTGATGACCATGGCCGCACTGCTGCATCGCGACAAGGACGGCCAGGCACTCCTGCCGGCGCTTGTCGAGGCCTCGGGGCTCGCGCCCCGCGACTGGCTACGGCGTTATCTCACCGCCTACCTGACACCGATACTGCACTGCTTCTACGCCCATGACCTGGTCTTCATGCCCCACGGCGAAAACGTGATCCTGCAGCTCGATGCCCACGTGCCGGTGCGCGCGATCATGAAGGACATCGCCGAGGAAAGCGCGATCATGGACCCCGACGCCGCGCTTCCCGAAGGCGTGAAACGCCTGGCCGTAGCCGTGCCGGAACACCTCAAGGTGCTGTCGCTGTTCACCGATACCTTCGACTGCTTTTTTCGCTACCTGGCCCCGGTCATGGTCGAGCATGGCGAGGCTCGGGGCGATTTCACCGAATCCGACTTCTGGCACGGCGTCGCCGAATGCATTCTCGATTACCAGCGTCGCCATCCCGAATTCGCTGATAAATTCGCGCGTCACGACCTGTTCGCGCCGACCTTCGCGCGCTCTTGTCTCAACCGCCTGCAACTGGGCAACAACCGGCAGATGATCGACCTCGCCGATCCGTCCAAAAATCTGCAGCTGGTCGGCGAGCTGGATAACCCCATCGCCCCCTGGCGACCAAGCGCGCATGACACGGACGACGCTCGGCGCCACACCGAGACGGCATGACGCCATCACGCGACGCTACCCACGGACGGACCCGACATATGGTCGATACACTCGATAGACTGTTCATGGAGCATTCCCGGGAGCTTGTCGGCTATCTGGCCGGCAAGCTGGATACGCCGGAGCTGGCGGCCGACCTCTGCCAGGAGGTGTATCTGCGCCTGCAGCGCGCGAGACTCACTCAGCCGCTCGCCAATCCTCGCGCCTACCTGTTCCGCATTGCCCGCAACCTGCTGATCGATCATCAGCGCCAGGCTAGGGCGCGGCCCGAGACGATTCCCCTGGAAGACACCACCACCGGGCTCGCCTGCGCACGGCCTTGCCCCGAGGCCGATGTCTGCCAGGCCCAGCGCCTAGCGTGCGTACGCACCTGCCTGCGACGGCAGCCTCGCCACGTCCGTCAGGCGTTGCTATGGCATCGCCTCGAGGGACTGCCCCAACGCGAGATCGCGGCCCGCCTCGGGGTCTCGGAACGCATGGCCGGGCGTTACATCGAGCAAGCGCTGCACGCCTGCCGCCAAGCCATTGACGCCTGACATGATGGAGCAAGGAGTTTTGATAACCGTTCTTATTTGAATTACGATTGCGCCCTACGCTTTTCCCGCTTGGGGTCCACCTGATGTTCAACGTCGACGCTGCCAGCTTCGAGGTCAACGGCCAGTGCCTGTTGCACCCCACCGACCTCGCCTTCGAGGAAGGCAAGGTGTATGGGCTGATCGGCCACAATGGCTCGGGCAAGTCGACCCTGCTCAAGCTCCTCGCGCAGCAGCAGGCCCCGAGCCGAGGCGAGATCCGCCTCGACAAGCGCCCACTCGCCGACTGGGGCACGCGCGAGTTCGCCCGTCACGTGGCGTACCTGCCACAGCACCTGCCCGGCGCCGACAACCTCACCGGCCGCGAGCTGGTGGGATTCGGACGCTATCCCTGGCACGGCCTGCTCGGCCGGCTCAACGGCAAGGACAAGACCCAGATCGAACGCGCCATCGCACTGACCCACACCGAGGCCTTCGCCGACCGGCTGGTCGACACTCTCTCCGGTGGCGAGCGGCAGCGCGTCTGGCTCGCCATGCTGCTGGCCCAGGAAAGCCGGTTTCTGCTGCTGGACGAACCGCTGGCAGCGCTGGACATCGCCCATCAGGTGGAAGTGCTGGCCCTGGTGCGCTCGCTGTGCCGCGAGCTGGGGCTGGGCGTGGTGATCGTGCTGCACGACGTCAACATGGCGGCACGTTACTGCGATCATCTGGTCGCCCTGCACAGCGGGCAGGTCCTGGCCCAGGGCGCGCCCCGCGAGTTGATGTGCGATAGCACGCTGGAAGCCATCTATGGCATCCCCATGCGTGTCATGTCCCACCCCGGCGGCGAGCACCCCATCGCCGTCTTGCACTAGGAGTCGATGTGAGGCCATTTTGGAACCGTGAAGGCCTGCGTCGCTCGCGGCTCATGACATTGCTGACGCTGGTGCTGCTGGTCTGGTCCCATGTCGCCAATGCCGAGACACCGCGTATCGCCACCGTCGACTGGACCATCGCCGAAACCTTGCTGGCCCTCGGCGTGACGCCCGTGGGCGTGGCACAAACCGACGCCTACCGCGAATGGGTCGGCGCGCCAACGCTGCCCGCCGAGGTGGCCGACATCGGCCTGCGGGCGCAACCCAACCGGGAATTGCTGGCCCAGTTGTCGCCCGACCGCATTCTGATCTCGCCGATGTTCAGCACCCTGAAGCCAAGCCTCGAACGTATCGCACCGACGAGCACGGTGTCGCTGTATACGCCGGGTAGCGACCTGTGGACGCGACTCGAGAAAGCCACCCGTGAAATCGCCGCCTTCGTGAATCGCGAGGAGCGCGCGGACACGCTGCTCGCCTCGCTGGAAGCGCACCTGGCCGAGCTGCGGGACGGGTTGAGCGACGCGGCCAAGGCACGGCCCCTGCTCGTGGTGCAGTTCATGGATGCCCGCCATGTGCGCGTGTTCGGCGACCATAGCCTCTATAACGCCGTCATGCAGCGCCTGGGGCTGGAGAACGCGTGGCAGCGGGAAACTAATTACTGGGGCTTCTCCATGGTAGGCCTGGAAGCCCTGGCCGGGCTGGACGACGCTCGCCTGGTCGTGGTCGATCCAATGCCCGTGGGCGTCGAGGAACGCCTCGAGACGAGCGCGCTCTGGCAACACCTGCCGTCCGTGCGTCGCGATGACGTTCTCACGCTGCCACCGGTATGGAGCTTCGGTGGCGCCCCTTCGGCACGGCGTTTCGCCGACAACCTGACCCAGGCCCTGCATGAGGCGCCTCGCACCGCTGCCCACCGCGAGGCACCCGATGCGTGACTGGATCTCTCGCTCCTTGCCGTTTCCTCATGTCGTGATGACCCCGGCACGCCTGTGCGTACTGCTGGCCCTGGCCTGCCTGGCCTTGAGTGGCTACTCGCTGGCCACGCAGTTGCCGGCCGCACAGTGGGCGCAAGCCTTGTTCGTGCCCGATGAACGCAATATCGAACAGGTACTCACGCACTACAGCTGGCTGCCGCGTTGGACGATCTCTCTGCTGGCGGGCGGTGCCCTGGGCATCGCGGGGGTGCTGATGCAGCAGGTGCTGCGCAACCCCCTGGCCGCGCCCACGACCCTGGGCGTCGCCACCGGTGCACAGCTCGCCCTGCTGCTCGCCACCCTGTTCGCACCGGGATTGCTCGTTCTCGGCCGCGAGTGGGTGGCCGTGGCGGGCGGCGGCCTGGCCATGGGGCTGGTGTTCGCGCTGGCCTGGCGACGCGGCCTGGCGCCCATGGTGGTGGTGCTCGCGGGGCTGGTGGTCAACCTTTACCTGGGCGCGGTCAGCACCACGCTGATCCTCTTCCATCAGGAAGAGCTGCGCGGCCTGATGGTCTGGGGCGCGGGCTCGCTCTCGCAGAACAGCTGGGACGGCGTGCTCTATCTGCTCCCGCGGTTGCTCATCGCGCTTGCCCTGGCCGCGCTCATGCTGCGCCCGCTGGCGATTCTCGAGCTCGACGACGTCAATGCCCGCAGCCTCGGGGTCTCGCTCAGGCATCTGCGCTTGCTGAGCCTCGGGCTGGCGGTCTTCATCACCGCCTGTGTCGTCAGCGTGGTGGGCATCATCGGCTTCATTGGCCTGGCGGCACCGGCCATCGTCCGCCTGCTGGGGGCGCGCACGCTGCCCCAGCGCTTGCTGTGGGCGCCGCTGCTCGGCGCCTTGCTGCTGACCACCACCGACCAGCTCCTGCAGCATGTTTCCGGCGCGCTGCCGACGATGATTCCCACCGGCGCGACCACCGCCGCCCTCGGCGCCCCGCTGCTGCTCTGGCTGATTCCGCGCCTCAAGCTCGGCGGCGATCGCCCCCAGACCGCCCCCATGCTGGCGGCGCCACGTCGTCGGCATCCGATGCGCCTGCAGCTGGCACTGGGGCTGGCATTGCTGGTCGCGCTCGCGGCATCCCTGCTGCTCGGCCAGGACGGCCAAGGCTGGGCCCTGCCCTCGTGGTCGGTGTGGCAAGCCACCCACGAATGGCGCTTGCCGCGTACCCTGGCGGCGGCGGGTGCCGGGACGTTACTCGCCCTGGCCGGCACGCTGATCCAGCGCGTCACCGGCAATCCCATGGCCAGTCCGGAAGTCGTCGGGATCAGTGGCGGCACCGCCATCGGCCTGATCGGCGTGGTCATGTTCGTGCCCGATGTGGGCCTGCCGATGCTACTGATCGCCGGCACCCTGAGCGCCTTGGCGACGCTAGGGGTACTGCTGCTGATCAACCGCCGCAGCGGCTTTCAACCGGAGCGCGTGCTGCTGACGGGGATCGCCATCACCGCCCTGTTCGACCCCCTGCGCAGTATCGTGCTGGCCAACGGCGACCCGCGCACGCAGCAACTGCTCGCCTGGATGTCCGGCTCGACCTATTACGTCGACACCGTGCTGGCCGTCGCCGTGGCGGCAAGCGCCGTGATCTTGACGCTGGCGATGCAATCCCTGTCGCGCTGGCTGGACCTGTTGCCGATGGGCAACTCCAGCGCCCGTGCGCTGGGCGTCAATGTCGACCGGGCGCGTCTCGCGCTGCTGGGCGTCGTCGCCTTGCTCACCGCCGCCGCCACCTTGGTGGTCGGGCCGCTTTCCTTCGTCGGCCTGCTCGCACCGCACATGGCACGCCTGCTGGGCGCGGCGCGAGCACGCGCGCACCTGCTCGCCGCCGCCCTGCTGGGGGCGCTCTTGATGGTGCTGGCCGACTGGCTGGGACGCCAGTGGCTATTCCCCCAGGAAATTCCCGCCGGCTTGATGTCCTCCCTGCTCGGCGGCGCCTACTTCATGTGGACGCTGCGGCGGCTGTAGGAAGAAGACGGAAGACGGAAGACGGAAGACGGAAGACGGAAGACGGAAGACGGAAGACGGAAGACGGAAGACGGAAGACGGAAGACGGAAGACAATGATGCCGGCATATGGGGCATAAAGGTCAATAAAAAATGGCCCGGGATTCCCCGGGCCATTTTCTTACATCGTTCTTCTGACTTCGTATAATTTTCCGCTTACCAACGGTACTTGAGGCTGCCAATCACACTGCGCGACTCGCCGTAGTAGCAATAGAAGTCAGCCTCACAACTTGCCACATACTCTTCATCGGTGACATTGTTAACGTTAACTTGAGCAGTCCAATGACTATTGAAGTCGTAGCTCGCCATGGCATCTGCCACAGTATAGTCAGGCACCGTAATGGTGCTGCCGCCAGAGGACTCGCCTACATAACGGACACCCGCACCGGCCTTCAGCCCATCAAGTGCCGTCCCCTCAAAATCATAATCGAGCCAAGCCGATGCTTGATGGCGTGGGATCAAGTCTTTGCGCTCACCATTCTCGCCTTCAGCGTCAGTGTAAGTATAGGCGGCAGTGAGCTGCAGTTGGTTGGTCAAATAACTGACACCCTCTAACTCGACACCCTGAGATGTCTGCTTACCGCTCTGCTCCTGACGGCCACCGCTTGATGAGGCCACGAGGCTATTACGTTGCTCAAGATCGAAAACTGCAACTGTAAAATAGCCATCCCAGCCAGGCGGGGCGACCTTAACACCTAACTCCCACTGTTCACCCTCAAGAGGCTCATAGAGATTACCACCATCGTCAACGCTAGTTTGCGGCTCAAAAGATTCGGTATAACTGAGATATGGGTTGATGCCTTGATTCCCGAGATACATCACTCCACCGGACCAAGACACTTGGTTATCATCGGCCCGTTCCGTTGTATCAGCAGTACGGTCAGCATTATCAGTCTCTGCCTGATCGTAGCGAACAGCTCCCAGAAGCACCCATCGGTCGTCGATACGCAACTGATCCTGTACATAGAGACCTAGTTGCTCTTTATCGATTCGGCGGCGTTTTAGTTGATCGTCGGGAACAGCAGCGATATCTCCTTGTGGGTCAAAGATATCGACGGTGTCGTAACCACTAAACTCACTATCGTATTCCTTGCCATCGAGACTGAGATTTTGGTAATCCACCCCAAGCAGTAGCGTATTTTCCGTGCGCTCGGTATACCACTTACCCATCATTCGATTATCGATGGTAAAGCTATCTATATCGCCATCACGCTGAAGGTGACCACGAGTAGCTGTCCGCTCGTCAATACGTGACAAGATATAGGTGCTACGCAAATCCAAATCAAGGTGGCTATAGCGGAAATCCTGCTCGAATTTCCAAGTGTCATCAAGCTGATGCTTGAATTCGTAACCGATGGCCGTCTGCGTATGCTCGTCCTTGTCGTAGTCCGGAGCACCATAATTCGTCTCCGGGTCGACTTTGCCGAACGGCGTGTCCTGCACCGTGCCATAGGGCGTCTTGAATGGATTGACGGGAACACCATCGTCCTTCTGGTAGCTGGCCAGCACGGTCAACTGGGTATCATCGGAGATATCCCACTCAAGACTCGGCGCAAAGTAAACTCGCTCATTATCAGTTCCTTCTAGGTCGCCATCACGCTCCTTGTACAGTCCCACGAAACGGTAGCGCATATCACCGCTCTCGGTGACAGGCCCCGAAGTATCTACCCCGAATTGGCGATGATTACGGTTACCGGCCTGAATCTCAATCTCACCACGCTTCTCAGCAGTAGGCCGTTTGCTCACGGCATTGATCAGGCCACCAGAGGGCGCCTCGCCATAGAGGATGGAAGCAGGCCCTTTGAACACTTCTACTCGATCTAGACCATAGGGCTCGGGTAACCACTGATAGTATCCCGTGCGGTAAATGCGCAGACCATCCTGATAAGTTGCCTGGTCAAAGCCCCGGATCTTGAGCCAATCGGTATTGTTATCAGCACCGTATTGGCCGGACAGCACACCTGAGCGATAGCGTAGCGTCTCGTCGAGGCTCTGGACATTACGCTCTTCCAGTTCCTCTCGCTGGACAGTCGACACAGCACGCGGCGTCTCCACCAGTGGAGTAGCAACCTTCAACGCCGTCGCGGTCACGACCACGGTGTCGCTCTGGGCGACGTCGTCTTGTGCCTGCGCCGCTAGCGGGCAGCCGAGCAGCAGCGTTGCCATCGCCACGCGGCGGGCCGGTGACGACAGCACGTTGAAAGGTAGAGGCGAGGGATGGGAGCGGGACATGAGGTTTCCTTGTGAGATTTTATTAGCGGACGGCCGGGCGCGCGCATAAAGCAAAGCCTATCGCATATGATAAGAATTGTGATTTGTTTTCACAATGACGAACGTTCAACGCTGCCCCTGCTCGCCATCACACCTCGCCTGATGTGTTCTCGAGCCGTGCCACGGCGTCGCGGCTGACGCGCTCGCGCATCTCGCCGGTCAGTTCGCTCAACTGCCCCGCGCGCATTTCCAGTAGTCGATCAGCGTGCTGGAAGTAGTGATCGTCGTGGCTGATGGCGAAGACGGTCTTGCCATGTTCGCGCAGCAAGGGCAGCAGCTCGCGGTAGAAGATGCGCCGGAACTGCGGGTCCTGGTCCGCCGCCCATTCGTCGAGTAGTAGGATATCGCGCTGCTCGGCCACCGCCAGCAGCAACGCCAGGCGCTTGCGCTGCCCCTGGGAGAGCTGCGTGTCGGTCACCCGCCAGCCATCGAAATGCAGCTTCTCGCCCATGCCCAGGCGCGCGATCCAGGCTTCGGTCAGGGCCGTGTCCGGTGCCTCGCCATCAGGGCCGATCACCTGATCGAAGAGATGAAAGTCGGTGAATACGGCGGCGAAGCGACTACGAAACGCCTGCCAGCCGGCCTCGTTCACAGGGGCGCCATCGATGAGAATTTCACCGCTGCGGGGCTGGTAGAGCCCGGTCAGCAGGCGCGCCAGTGTCGATTTTCCGCTGCCGTTGCCACCGATCAGAAACACCAGTTCACCACGCGATAAGGTGAGATCGACCGGCCCCACTTCGAATCCCTTGCCATGCTCGCCCGCAGCATAGGCAAAGGTCACGCCGCGCAGCTCCAGTGTCTGCCAGTCGCCGTGCGCGGCGCTCTCGCCGAACTCGGCGCGATACTCGGTCAACGCCAGCGTCTTGAGCTTGTCGAAGGCGACCTGGGCACTGAGCAGCGTGGGCAACGCCCCCACCGCCTGAATCAGGGGCGTACGCAGGAACAAAAGCGTCAGCGAATAGGTCGCCGCCACGTTGGTATTGGCCCAACCGAGACCATTGGCGAGGAAGAACACCATGCCAATGGCGCCCAGCATCATGATGTTCGACCAGTTCACCGCACTCAGATGGAAGGTGTCAGAGCGGATGATGTGATGCCGATAGGCCTTGGCGTCGCGCTCGTAGACATCCTCGTACAGCGTCTTGGCACGGTCGCGGTTGAGCGCCAATTCCTTGCGACCGTCGATCACCGCCTCGTAATCCTTGTAGAGCCGATCCTCTGTCTCGCGCACCTGCCCCAAATGGCGATACACATGCGATACCAGATACCAGCCCCCTACCACGGTCACCGCCACCCAAAGCGCAGTGATGAATAGCATCCCCGGCGAGAGCCAGGCCAGATAAGCGGCCGAGCCCAGTGTCAGGATCACACCCTGTACCAGCTCGGGAAGTCGCACGAAGGCGATGGTGATATTACGGATGTCGCTGGATAAGCTTGCCAGCAGATGCGCGCTGCCCAGACGCTCGATACGCTCGATGTCGGTATCCAGAATTCGCTTGATGAGACGCCCGCGCAGTCGATAGACGAAATGGTGACCAAGCACGGTCAGCGCCAATTGCGAACCGAGCGTGACCGCCAGCAGCAAGGCGATCAGTCCCAGGAACTGGGGTAGCACCAGCAGCGGGTCGCCTTGGGCCTCGATCAAGTACTGGTTGATGAAGGCGATGACCCCGATACCGAGCCCCGCGCTGGCTAGGCTCAACACCATGACGCCGATGAACGGCCAGCGGTAATCGCGATAGACGACGCGCAAAAGTTCCATGCAATTCTCTAAACGTATTTTTGAAAGTGGCGACGCGCCGCGTTATACGCGACGCCGATGAATGTCAGCGTGGCCCATGATTCTTGCCAATTCTCGCGCCACGTCAAGGTAAAGGATTCTCGTTTTCGTATGCACGTTGCAACGATTCACCACGATTGGCGACAATAGCCCCCCATATGGCACTTTCCGCGACCCTCACAGTCGCGTTCAACATCGTCCCGTCCACCTCCGCACCGTGGACGCAGACCCTGAATCAGGCTCGCGCATGCTCGCCCAACTCTTCGCTGTCATGGCCCCCGTGTTCGTGGGCGCCAGTATCGGATTTTTCTGGATACGCCTGGGATACACGTATCCCACCGACTTCGTCACCAAGCTGGTCTTCAATGTCGGCACGCCGTCGTTGATCCTCGCCTCGCTCTCCGGCGCCAACATCGATGCCCATATCTTCGGGCGTACCATGCTGAGCACGCTGGGCGTGCTCCTGGTCATGGCGCTGGCTACCTGGCTGATGGCGATCCTACTGCGCAAGAACTGGCGCGTGCTATTGGCGCCCATGATGTATCCCAACACCGGCAATATGGGCTTACCGGTGGCACTTTATGCGTTTGGCAGCGAGGGCTTCGCCTACGCCATTACCGTGATGGTGACGGTCGCCCTGGTGCAGTTCACCTTCGGCGTGATGATGATCAGCCGCAGCAATCCGCTGAAGAGTCTGCTGCGTACGCCCACCGTGTATAGCATCCTGCTATCGGTGGCCATCCTGCTGACGGATACCGACCTGCCGTTGTGGATCGACAACACCGTGGAGTTGATCTCCGGCTTCACCGTGCCCTTGATGCTGATCACCCTCGGCGTCTCGCTGGCCAACATCCAGGTGCGCAGCTTGTCCTCGGGGCTCGCCTTCAGCCTGCTGCGCACGGTACTCGCCGTTTGCGTGGCCTTCGGCGTGGGGTGGCTTCTAAACCTCCCGCCCCTAGCGCAGAGCGTGCTCGTGCTGCAAATGAGCATGCCGGTGGCCGTCTACAACTATCTCTTCGCGCAACGTTCACGGCGCGAACCGCAATATGTCGCCAGCCTGGTGTTCTGTTCCACTTTACTGGCCTTCATCTACGTGCCACTGCTGCTGGCGCTGTTCATGTAGCGGGTGTGCCCTGGCGCATGGCGTGTAATTGTCAAAGCACACATCTCTGTTATTCTTCGTAATGAACGCGACGTGCAGGAAGCGCGCGCGTTGTTGGCAAACGTTCAGGAGGAACCGCCATGAATTGGGATCAGATAGAAGGCCGTTGGACGGAGATCAAAGGCAAGGCCAAAGCGTCCTGGGGCGAAATGACCGACGACGAACTCGACCAAGTCGCCGGCAAGCGCGATCAATTGATCGGCAAGCTGCAAGCCAAATACGGGATCACCAAGGAAGAAGCCGAAAAGCGCGCCGATGACTGGGCTCGTTCGATCTAATTACCCATCCTGCCAGCGATTCGACACCCATCGAATAGATAGAACCGACGAAGAAGGAGCTTCTCAATGCGCCATTCACTGCATCGTATGACGCAAACCGCCATTCTCATCGGCGGCCTGAGCCTGACAGGGGCTGCCCTCGCGCAGTCCGAGACGCAGCCTCAAGGGCTGTACTCGGCCGATGAATTGATGGATGCTGACGTCTTTCTCACTGAAAACCCCAATGAAGATGTGGGTGATGTCGAGGACGTGCTGCTAGGCGAAGACATGAGCGTTCAAGCCTTGGTCATCGAAACCGGGGGCGTACTCGACCTCGGCGATACACATCGTGTTATCGATCGCGACAACTTTACCCTCGAGACACAGAACGCCGATGACCTCGACGACTTGGACTATCGCGTCACGCTCGACATGACGCGCGATGATGTCGCCAAGCTACCTGAGTACGATAACGACTGGTGGCAGGATGCCAAAGGGCAGGCCCGCCAAGCATGGAAAGACACCAAGCAAGGCGCCGAAAGCGCTTGGCAAAGCACCAAGTCGGCTACCGCCGACCTGCTGGACGATGCCAGCGATGCCATCAGCGACTGATCGTCAGACTCTCCGCCCATAACGGGTGAAGGCATGAAAAAGGCTCGCCATGATGGCGAGCCTTTTTCATGTCGACTTAGCGGCAACGGAACTAACGAGCCGCTCTCGAGACGTCCTTGAGAAAGCCCAACACGAAAAAGGCCACCCGAAGGTGGCCCATTCCGCGAAGCTTATATCACTTGGCACCGACGCAAAGCGCGGCGATACCGCAATACCTGGCTCGCTTACTGCTGGCCTTGGACCATGCCCTGAACGCGCTTCATGAGCTGCGGATCCTGCTGGATCGCCTGGCCAATGGAGTTGAACTCTTCGACGCTCATGCCGCTGTCTTCGACAACGCTGACCATCTCTTCATTGGCTTTTTCACGAAGCTCTTTCTGCTTGGCTTCGTCATCCGCGTTCTGAAGCTGCTTGGTGTACTTCTGGGAAACTTGAGCGATTTCCTCAGACGCATCGGCGAACTGCTGAAGCTGTTCGTCAGAAAAATCTTGAGAGGACGCACCTTGAGTCTGGGTTGTCCCGCTTGCTGCCGGGTCTTCCTGCTGTGCCATGGCGGCCTGTGCCGCTACCATTCCGGTCGTCAGCATAGCCGCTGAAACAAGAGCAGTGATCCGTTGCATGAATACCTCCAGGTTATTGCGTGTGCGTAGCCATTGTGACGCCACTGTAGTGGGTGAGTTCACATTTTTCCTGTAACAGAGTGTAAATGCTCACGCGCCATTCAACCAGGCCACCAACGCCTCGATTCCATGACGCACCGTGGCAAGCTCAGGCACGGCCATCGCCGATTCGAGATCGTCGGGGTAGTCGCGTTCCAAAAGCGCCGCGCCATCGAAGTCCACATAGGCCAAGCGCGCCGTCAGTTGCGTCGATTCGCAGCCAAATGCGCTGCCCGGCAAGAGCGCGATGCCGGCCTCTTCGAGCAACCTGGCGGTCAACTCGGCGCTGGTGGCAATCCCACGCGCTCGTAGTATCTCGCGATATGCACTGAAATCGGGGAACAGATAAAAGCCTCCATCCGGCGCGTGCGTGCGAATTCCAGCCGCCTCAAGACGTTGCGCGCACCAGCGTCCGATCGCACTCAACCATTGCCGCTGGGCCTCGAGATACGCTTCCAGCGCCGGCGTCACGCTATACGCGGTGATCGCCGCCGCTTGGACCGGACTCGCCACGCTCGACCACGTTTCCGAGGCGAGCCCCAGCAAGCGCGTTAACAATGCATCGCCCAGCGCTTCGGGCACATTCAACATACCCAAGCGCCACCCCCCGGCACCACACCACTTGGAAAGCCCGCTAGTGGTCAACGTACCCTCGGGGTAATCGAGTGCGAAGGGACGATGTTCTCCGCGGTGATGAAGCGGCCCGTAGATCTCGTCGGAGAGCACCAGCACGCCATGGCGCTTGGCGACCGCGGCCAGTTCACGCTGCATCTCGGGCTCATACGACAGCCCCGTGGGGTTGCCAGGCGCATTGAGGATCAGCAGCCTTAGACTCGGGCCATGCTCACGGCAATGCCGGTCGAGCTGTGCCGGCGTAACCAGCCAGCGGCTATCGAAGCTTGTTTCCAGCCTCACCGCCGGCTGTCCCGCGAGTCGCGCTTGTGGCGCATAGGAGACCCAGGCCGGCGCCGGAATGAGCACTTCGGCACGTGGCAGGGCCTTCATCAGTGCAAACAGCAGCAGCTTGCTCCCCGGGGCGATCAACACGCGTTCGGCTCGCCAATCGGTGCCCTCCAGGTGGCGATGGAAAGCCGCCACCTGTTCGCGCAGCGCCGCCATACCCTGCACCGGCAGGTAGGCTTTGTCGGCGGCGTGTTCGGCCAGCGTCTCCACCGCAGGGGGAAAGACCGGAAATGGCGACTGGCCGAAACCGAACTTGGTGATGCGCCGCCCCTGCGTTTCGAGTAGACGCGACTGCTCGTTGATCAAGAGCGTATCCGAGGCGGCGGTGGCGTTGTGATCGTCGGCGTAGCCCCGGTCCAGCCATTCGGCAGCGCTGGGAGCGGGCCCTGGGACATCGGAGGCAGAGACAGAAGTGGTCATGGCAAACTCCAGAGAAGCGGCAAAAGAAGCGGTGTAAGCGAACACGTCACTCGACGTGCAGACGCGAGATCAGCGCCTCGCGCTGACGCAAGGCAAGCACTGCGTCATGCCCCATCTCGCGGGCCACGCGGGACAACAACAGCTCGACGAGCATGAACAGGCTACTCATGGGGTTGAAGAAGAAGGCGCCCTCGGCCGGCGCAAGCAGCGTCGATTCGCTCAACGCGGCCAGCTGCGAGTTGGAATGGTTCGTCAACGCCAGCAGCGAGGCGCCCTGCTCCACCGCCAGCCGGCAGTAGTCGATGCTCATCCGCGACTCGGGCCTAAAGGCAATACCGATCACCAGATCACCTTCGCCCAGCCGTAATGCCTGCTCGACGCTGACACCGGCGTGTCCCGAGACCAGGTGCACACCATCGCGCAGATAATCCAGGTAATACGCCAGGTAATGCGCGGCCCCGAAGCTGGCCCGCAGGCCGATGACGTGGATACGCTGGGCCCGCTGGATGCTAGCCGCTGCCGTGGTCAGTTGCGCCGTATCCAGCGTGTCCACGGCAGCCGATAGATTTTGCATCTCCTGCTGCCATAGCGCGCGATCATCCGCCAGCGCGTCGCCCTCGGCGCGGGGCGTCTCACCGAAATCCAGCAAACGCTGGGCACGCGTGGAATAGAAGGCGCTATCGCTAAGATCCTCACGAAACAGCGCCTGCAGCGCCTTGTAGCCTTCCAGGCCGAGCGCGTGTGCTAGGCGCGTCAGGCGCGAAGGGTTTACCCCGTGGTGCTGCGCCAACTGCGAGATACTCGACAGGCTCACTGACTCGGGCTGGGCCAATAGGGCTTCGAGCAAAGCGAGTCCCTTAGCGGAAAGCTTCAGGTCGGCGGCGTCACCACGTCGAGCACGCAGCGCCAGCAGTTGCAGGTCGGCATAGCGCCGGGGAGGCAAGTCGACATTCTCGGCGGACATGGGGCGGGCTCCTGACACCATTCCCTGAAAGGGTTCTGCTTCCAGATTAGGCATCCGCCTCCCGTATTGCAAATTAATTTGCAATACGGGAAATAAAATATCGAAAACTACCTCGGCTGCAGTCCTCTGCCATACTGGCAGTACTCCCAAAGGAGTGATGCCATGCAAAGGAGTGATGCCATGCGAACCGCCCTGCTTGCCTGCTGGATGCTCGTGCTGCTTGGCCCGGTGAACACCGCACATGCCGCCGACCCCGCCAATCCCTTGATCACCGACCACGGGCTTTTTCGTCCGCTGGTGATCGTCTCCCCACAGCGCGACGACGATTACCAGCGCATGCGGACTCAGCTCAGAGCCAGTCACGCGAAATTCGAGGCACGTGACATGGTGCTCTACCGGGTAGAAAACGGGCAGGGATATCGCAACGACGAGCCGATGACTCGCTTCGAGACTCAAGCTCTGTTGAAGGCACTGACGCTAGATGACGACGCACCGCTCACCACGGTGCTCATCGGTAAGGACGGCGGCAAGAAAATGCAGCTGGAGGGGTTCGTGGCGCCGGAGACTGTCTATCACATCATCGACCAGATGCCGATGCGGGCAGCGGAGCGCGACTGACCGCTCCGCCTCGCCCTTCTCACGCATCAGCGCCAGCACGCCAACTGACGCAGGTGGACATCACGCGCCTGCCCCGCCGCCACCGGTGTCAGCCATACCTCGGTGCCCGGCTGGCATTGCGCCAAGCGCGCGCAGGCCAGCGGCGTCAGCGCACCGAGTCGCGGATAACCCCCAATGGTCTGGCGGTCGTTGAGCAAAATGATGGGCTGGCCATCGGCGGGCACCTGGACGGCACCCAGCGGAATTCCCTCGGAGACCATTCCCTCGCCCTGATAATGCAGCTCGGGGCCGGTCAGGCGCACGCCCATGCGGTCGGTGCGTTGATCGATTGTCCAAGCGGTATTGAAGGCCTCGAATACGCTGGTGCCGCTGAAATCGGCAATTTGCGCGCCGCCGACCAGCGCCAACGTCACGCGCTCTCCATCTCCGGGTAACGTGCCCACCCCCGAGGGCAACGTTCGCTCGGGGCCGGCACCGCCCGACCATGTCAGGCAATCGCCTTCGGTCAGCACGCGCCCCTGGCCATCGAGCCCACCCAGGCTTTCGCGCACCGTGCTGGCCACGCTGCCCAGCACCGGCGTGGCATCGAGTCCGCCCGGAAAGGCGAGATAGGCACGCAGACCGGCTCGAGGACTCTCGAACGCCAGGCGCTGCCCGGCAGCGATCGTAAAGCGGCACCCTGGCACTAATGGCTCATCGTCGAGGGTCGCGCCTAGATCAGCCCCCGTCAGGGCCAGCGTCGCCGGAGCCTCAGCGTATAGGGTCAGGCCGCCCACGGTAATTTCCACGCCGGGGGCTTGCGGCGCGTTACCCAGCAGCCAATTGGCCCACCCCAGCGACACCCAATCGGCGGCACCGCCCTGAGTCACGCCGAGATGGCGTACCCCAAAGCGTCCGCCATCTTGTATCAGTGCCAGCGGCCCCGCACGTTCGACGATCAATCCCTTCATGCCTGGGCCTCCGTGGGGGTGTCGCCGCGCTCGGCCAGTGGCGTCGGATCGCCACCCTGTTCAATGAATGCCTCGCGGGAGATAGCCTCGAAACGCACCTTATCGCCGGGGCGAAATAGGCTATAGCCTTCCCGGTCGCGCCCGAACAGTGCCACAGCCGTACGTCCGACGATGTTCCAGCCGCCCGGCGAGAGCGTGGGATAAACCGCCGTCTGGCGCTCGGCGATGGCCACGCTACCGGCGGCGACTTTCTGACGCGGAGTCTTCAGGCGCGGCGTGGCCAACGCATCGTCGAGACGCCCCATGAAGGCGTAACCGGGTGCGAAACCCAACGCGAAGACGCTGTAGTCCCGCGCGCAATGCCGCGCGATGACGTCCTCTTGACTGCCCCCCAGACGCTCGGCAATGCGCTCGAGCTCCGGCCCGACACTAACGTCGTACCACACCGGAATCACATGCCGCTGGCCTTCGCCACTCGTCGCGGGCGTGAGGCCTTTCAGCGCCTCGCTCACCCGGGCTCGAGCGGCCTGCAGATCAAGGCGTTGGATATCGTAATGCACCAGCAGCGTGGTGTAGGACGGCACCAGATCGATCAGCGCCTCGCCGAAGGCCTCGCGCAAGGCTCGGTCGGCGGCTAGCATCCACGGCATATTCTCTTCGTCGATGTTGTCGAAAAGGCGCACGATGAGACTGTCCATGCCCACCGTTTCGATACTTGGGTCGCTCACCGACTCACTCCCGTGCCAGACCATCGAAGGCGTCACGAATGGCGCGCACAGCGGCCACCGACTCAGCATTATCGCCGTGGACGCAAAGCGTATCGGCGGCTAGACGCAGCGTGCTGCCGTCGTTGGCGGTCAGCGCTTCGCCCTTGGCGAGCGTCACCGCCTGCGCCACGATGGTCTCGCGATCATGGTGGACGGCACCCGGCTCGCGCCGCGACACCAGCCGTCCCTGGGAGTCGTAGGCGCGGTCGGCGAAGGTCTCGAACCACAGCGTGACGCCCATTTCCTCGGCCAGCGCCCGCATCGGCGCCGGGTCCGCCGTGGCCATGGCGAGTAGCGGCAAGGTGCGATCATAGGCCAGCACGGCGCGCATGGCGCCGCGCAAAAGCTCCGGATCGCGGGCCATGTCGTTGTACAGTGCGCCATGGGGTTTGACGTAGCTCACGGTCGTGCCCTCGGCGCGGCACATGCCCTCCAGCGCGCCGATCTGGTACAGCATCATGTCCTCGACTTCGCGCGGCGAACAAGCCAATGAGCGACGCCCGAAGCCTTGCAGATCGGGATAGGCGGGATGCGCGCCGACACGCACGCCGTGTTGCACGGCCAACGCCACGGTACGCCGCATGATGTCGGGGTCGGAGGCATGAAAGCCACAGGCGATATTGGCGCAATCGACATAGGGCATGACCTCGTCATCGAGGCCCATTTTCCAGTTGCCGAAGCTCTCTCCCATGTCGCAGTTGAGGAGCGGAAGGGACATGAACGTGACCTCTTTTATTGTCGTCGGCTTTCACGGTTTGGATATTTCACTCTAAGAAAGCCCACGAGGCGCGGTCCAATCGTTTTTCGCGATGCACGATATCGGTGGAACCTTTCAGCGCGGCGCGGGAAAACGAGTTGACGCCGCACAGCGCCGGGCTAAAGAATCGAGGCTCACGAATGCCAATCACAACTGACACCGAGGATGCTCCCATGGCCGTAAGCGATCCCTTCCATCTCGCCGTGCAGGTGCGCGACATCGACGAAGCCCGGCGTTTCTACGGCGACTTCCTAGGCTGCCCCGAGGGCCGCTCATCGGAGAGCTGGGTCGACTTCGACCTCTTCGGCCACCAGTTCGTCTGCCATCTCAACCCTGCCCTGAAGGACACCGCCGTGGCCAGTCACAAGAATCCGGTGGACGGTCATGGCGTGCCGGTGCCGCATTTCGGCGTGGTTCTCGAGATGCAGGCCTGGCAGGCCCTGGCCGACAAGCTAAGCGCTCATGGCATCGCCTTCGAAATAGAGCCCTACGTACGCTTCAAGGGCGAACCCGGCGAGCAAGCCACCATGTTCTTCTACGATCCCTCCGGCAATGCCCTAGAATTCAAGGCCTTCAAAGATCGCGAGACACAGCTGTTCAAGAAGGCATAGCTTTTCAGGAAGACATCGCTTTTCAAGAAGACAGAGTACTCGACGCCGCTTCCTTTTCGCCGCGCGGGAATCGCGCGGCGACCTGTGCAGGATCACCGATGTTCGATTTCAAGGAACTCGAGGCGTTCGTCTGGGTGGTGCGCCTGGGCTCGTTCCGCAAGGGCGCGACCAAGCTGCACCTCACCCAGCCATCGATCTCGGACCGTATCACCCGGCTCGAAGACAGCGTCGGCGAATCGCTTCTCGACCGCTCGGCGCGCCCCGTGCAACCCACGCTTCGCGGCCGCGAGTTCTTCACCCATGCAGAACGTCTACTCGAGGGACGCGACGAGGCCATGCGCCTGTTCCAGGACGAGGAATCGTTCTCCGGCACGCTGCGCCTTGGGGTTATCGAGACCATCGCCAGCAGTTGGTGCCCGACCTTCATGCGCCGACTGGCAGAGCGCTATCCGCAACTGACCATCGAGTTGATGGTGGATATTTCCCCCTTTTTACATCAACGCCTGGCCGAGAACGATCTCGACATGCTGTTCGCCATGGACGGCCTAGCGCCGGGTCTCTCTGCCATTCAGACGCCGCTTTGCACCTACGAGATGGGTATGTTCGCCGCCCCCGAGCTAGCCGCCGCATTACGCCATGGCGATATGGCGACCTTCGCCGACACGGCGTTCATTTCCTTCAGCAAGCAGGCGCGGCCCTACAGCGAGCTGGTCGCCTACCTCACCGCGCTGGGCATCGACACGCCACGCATTCACTCCACCAGCACGCTGATGACCATCATGCGCATGAGCATCGAGGGGCTGGGCATCGGCGTCTTACCGGTCGCCACGGTACGCGATGCCGTGGAGGCCGGTAACCTGGAGCGTCTGACGCTGGAAGAACCCCTGCCACCGATGATCTATGACGCCATCTGGCGCCGTTCCAACTACCCGAGCTTCTGCGCCAGCGTGGCTCGCCTGGCCAAGCAGTGCGCCGCCGATTACGCCCAGGATCACGGAAAGCTTTCATCACCGACCACTATGAAAGGTTACGTCGATACTTGACATCAGAATTAACGATTTGACGCCAACGCATCGCCACTTGAAGAATGAAATCGTCTTCCAAGTTCAATAACAATGAGGAATTGAACATGCGTACGATGCATTCTTTCGCCTGGCTGGCGGCACTCGGCTCGCTTGGCATTGCCAGCAGCGCCATGGCCGCGCAATGGAACCTCGCCACACCCTATGGCGATGCCAGCTTTCATACTCAGAACACCAAACAATTCGCCGAGGACGTCGCCGACGCTACCGACGGTGAACTGGACATCACTGTGCATAGCGGCGGCTCGTTGATCGCGCACTCCGAGATCAAACCTTCCGTGCGACGCGGCACCGTCCAGGCGGGCGAAGTGTTCCTTTCGTCGCTCTCCAACGAATCGCCGATCTACGAAGTGGATACCTTGCCGGGACTGGCCGGGAGCTACGAAGATGCCTACGACCTCTGGCAGGCCTCCAAGCCGATCATCACCCAGATGTTCGCCGATGAAGGCCTGATGCCGCTGTATGCCGTACCGTGGCCGGCGCAGGGCATCTATACCGACTTCGAGCTGACCGATGCATCGCAGTTCGAGGGGCTGCGCGTGCGTGCCCCCAACATCAACACGCAACGCTTCGTCGAGAATCTCGGTGGCACGCCCACCGAAACCGAAGAGGCCGATATTCCCACTGCGTTCAGCACCGGACGCGTCGACGCCATGATTACGTCGGTCTCCACGGGTAAGTCGATGTCAGCCTGGGACTATGTCTCGCATTACAGCGATGCCAACTTGTGGCTGCCCAAGAACATCGTGTTCGTCAATAAACGTGCCTTCGACCAACTCGATGACGAGACGCAGCAAGCCGTGCTGGATGCCGCCGCTGAAGCCGAACGACGTGGCTGGCAGGCCAGCCGCGAGGACAGCGCCGAGAGCGCCAAGGCTCTGAAGGAACACGACATCACGATTTCCAAGCCCAGCGGCCAGCTGGCCAAGGATCTCGAGGCTGCCGGCGACTCGCTGTTCGAGAACTGGCAGGAACGCGCTGGCGATCAGGCCAAGATGCTGATCGAGCGCTATCGCGAGCGCCAGGCCGACGACTGACGCGTCACATCCGACCCAAGACGACATTCGACGCTTCGTGATCGCCATAATGCATGGCGGTCGCGAACGTTAGATGACGTCTTCGCCCCCGATTCGTGAGTGACCGACATGACCTACCGACTCGACAGACTCTATCGCCTCGGCGCTTGGGGCGCCGCGGCTTGCATGCTGGCGATCTGTGCCATCGTCACCGTTCAAGTGCTACTGCGCTGCCTGGATGCGTTGCTGGTCCTGGCGGGCAACGCGCGCCTGGGGCTCGAAATTCCCGGCGTCTCGGAAATGGCCGCTTATCTGCTGGTGGGCGCCACTTTTTTAAGCATAGCCTATACCTTCACGCACCACGCACATATCCGCGTGACGCTGGTCATTTCACGTCTGCCACCGCGTGCCCGCGTATGGGTCGAGACACTCTGTCTGCTGGTGGCGCTGGCGCTTAGTGTACTGCTCACTTGGGAACTGGTGGGCCTGGTGCGTGAAAGCCTCGAATACAACGATGTGTCCTCGGGATTGCTCGCCATTCCACTATGGATACCGCAAAGCGTTCTCGTCGTTGGCATCGCTTTGATGTGCGTGGCGCTCCTCGAAACCTTGTTGGGTACCCTGCGCACGGCTTTCACGGCCCCTGCTTCTTATGTGGCACCCGAGCCACAGGACGGTGACTCATGATCCGCCATACGCGAGAGGATACCTTGTCATGCTGACCCTCAGTCTCGTCACGATCCTCGCCCTGGCGCTGCTTCTCGGCGGCGGCGTATGGATCGCCTTTGCCCTGCTGGGAACTGGCTGGATCGCCCTGACGTTCTTCGGCAGTTTCGAGCCCGGCCCCATTCTGGCGTCCGACTTCTGGGGCGCCAGCTACGGCTGGGATTTGACCGCTCTGCCGATGTTCGTATGGATGGGAGAAATCCTGTTTCGCTCGGGGCTTGCGGACAACATGTTTCGCGCCCTGGCGCCCTGGCTCAACCGCCTGCCGGGACGCTTGCTGCATTCCAATATCATCGGTAGCGGCCTGTTCGCCGCCGTATGCGGCTCTTCGGCGGCGACCTGCGCCACGGTCGGCAAGATGACGCTGCCCGAGCTGGAACGCCGCGGCTACGACGGTAACCTTGCCATCGGCACGCTGGCCAGCGCCTCGACGCTGGGCCTGCTGATTCCACCTTCGATCATGATGATCGTCTACGGCGTGGTGACCGAGCAGTCAATCTCGCGGCTATTCATCGCCGGCATTCTGCCGGGCTTACTGCTGCTGGGTCTGTTCATGACCTACCTGATCGGTTGGTCGTTGCTGGTCGGCAACCGCCAAGGGCGTGCCGGCGAGGGCGCGGCCCACATGCCGTTCGGACAGAAGCTTCGCAATAGCGCCCAGTTGATCCCACTACTGGCGCTCATCGGCGGCATCCTGGGCAGCATCTACGGCGGGCTGGCCTCGCCCACCGAAGCCGCCGCCGTCGGCGTGGTGCTGTCGATGCTGATCGCGCGGGGCAACGGTCACTTCAACAAGGCCATCTTTCTCGACTCGCTCTTCGCGGCGCTGCGCACGGCGTGCATGATCGCCTTCATCATCGCAGGCGCCTCTTTTCTCTCCTCGGCAATGAGTTTCACGCAACTGCCCATGCAGCTCGCTAACGCCATCGCCGAGATGGGACTGTCCCCAACCATGCTGCTGGTGGTTCTGACACTCTTCTTATTGGTACTGGGCTGCTTCCTCGACGGTATCTCGCTGATCCTGCTGGTCACGTCGATCATCATGCCGCTGATCGAAGGCGCAGGGATCGACCTCATCTGGTTCGGCATCTACCTGGTCATCGTGGTGGAAATGTCGCAGATCACACCGCCGGTCGGCTTCAACCTGTTCGTCATTCAGGGACTGACCGGCAAGGACATCATCACCATCACCCGCGCTACCCTGCCGTTCTTCTTGCTAATGATCCTCGCCGTGGTGCTATTGCACCTGTTCCCTGGGATCGCATTGTATCTACCGCAAGCGATGAACTGACCGACATACTCCCTCAGCACAACGCCAACCCGCCACAACCCCAACGGCCGCTGGTATGCTCCAGCGGCCGTTGGGGTTCGGGTCAAAATAGCCTGAAAGACTTACAGAGGTTTGACGCTCGGCACCGGTGCGGTGGCGTCCTTTGCCAGCGGATTACGCAATGGTAGGGCGAATGGCTTGGCGTCGATTTCGAACACATCTCCCGGCTGAGCACTGATACCGTCGCTGAAGCTCAGTGTCGCAGTGCCGAAGAAGTGCACATGAACGTCACCCGGCCGACAGAACTGCGCGTACTTGAAATGATGTGCCTCGAGATTGGCGAGGCTGTGGCACATGTTGTCTTCGCCGGAGATGAACGGTTTCTCCCATAGCACACCGCCGTCGCGCCGGATGCGCGATGTGCCCTGCACGTCGTCGGGCAGTTCGTCGACGAGCAACGTCGGGCCGAAGGAACAGGCACGCAGCTTGGAATGCGCCAGGTACAGGTAGTTCTCGCGCTCGGTGACATGATCCGAGAACTCGTTGCCCAGCGCATAGCCGATGCGACGCGGCGCGCCGTCGTTGTCGATCAGATACAGCCCGGCGATTTCGGGCTCTTCGCCGCCATCCAGCGCGAAATGTGGCATGCGCAGCGCCTCGCCTGGGGCCATGACGATGCCGCCATCGCCCTTGTAGAACCACTCCGGCTGCACGCCGAAATCATCGCCGGTCGGTTTACCGCCCTCGAGCCCCTTGCGGAACATCTTCATCGAGTCGGTGAGCGGCGCTTCGCTCTGATCTGCCTCGTTCATTTGGCGGTGCATCTTGTCGCGCCCCTCGGCACTGCCGAGATGCGTCAACCCGGTGCCGGTGACCAGCAAGTGCGCCGGGTCGGGATGATCGAGCGGTGCCAATAGGCGGCCTTGATCGGACAATGCCGCGGCGTCGATACGGGCCTCTCCCGGCCACTCGGCAACCAACGCGGCAAGCCCGACATTGCGATCGAGCGCCGTGAGTGCCAGGGCTAGCACGCTATCCACGTCATCTAGACGACGCGCCTGTGTCGGATCGTCTTCGATGACCAGGACGAAACGCTCGCCATTGTCGTTCCGAGCTTGTGCGAGTTGCATGTTATGGGCTCCTGAAGGTCGAGTCGGTGACGGTGGGTCGCTCAATCGTGATAGACCACGCTGCGCCCGCCATCAATGGTGATACAGCTTGCGTTGATGAACGGTGCCTCGTCGGAGGCGAGAAAGACCGACGTCATGGCGACCTCCCGCGGCGTTCCCAGGCGCCCCGGCGGCAACAGCGCCTCGATCCGCTGCCTGGCCGCGTCCGGCTCGTCGAATCGTTGCCAGTGTGCCTCGACCGCGGGCGTAGCGATATACCCCGGCGCGATGGCATTGACGCGCACGCCTTGTCGAGCGTATTCGATGCCCAGCGACCGCGTCAGCCCTATCAAACCGTGCTTGGCCACCGCGTAGGGAAAACAGCCCGGCAGGATGGAAAACGCATGCGTCGAGGCCACGTTGATGATGCTGCCACTCGCCTGCGCGAGCATGTCTGGCAACACACCGCGCGCGCAGTGCCAAGCGCCTTCCAGATCCACTGACATGCAGCGCTGCCAGGCAGCCTCGGGCATTTCAAGCGGCGTGTGGAAGACGTTGCGCCCAGCATTGTTGATCAGAGTCGTGACCGGCCCATGCGCCTCGCGTGCCGCGTCGAGCGCCATGTTCACAGAAGCGGGATCGGCAATATCGCAGGCGATCGCCACAACCACCCCGCCGGTATCGCGCAGTTGCCGGGCGACGGCTTGCGCGCCTTCGAGATCGATATCCGCTAGCGATACGTGCGCACCTTCCTCGATACAGGCCTCAGCCATGGCCCGGCCGATGCCGGCCGCCGCTCCGGTAATGAAGACATGTTTGCCATGCAGGCGCGGCGCTCTTTCCGCCATCGCACGTCACCCCTTGGCGCGGCGTGTTTGTTTCCAGCGGTCGAACATCACCGCCAGCAGCAGGATCGCCCCGCGTACCAGATACTGATAGAAGGTGGGCACGTTGAGTAGCCCCATCGCGTTCTGTACGCAGCCCATGATCAAAACGCCGACTAGCACGCCGGTGATCGAGGCCACCCCACCAGACAGCGAGACGCCACCCAGCACACAGGCGGAAATCACCGCCAGCTCTAGCCCCATCGAGGTGTTGGGGTCGCCAAGCCCCATGCGCGAGGCCAACAGTACCCCAGCGATGCCCGCGACAACGCCCTGAAGGGCGAACACGGTAATCTTCAGACGACGGACGTTGACCCCAGCCAAGCTCGCCGCCTCGGCATTACCACCGGTCGCCAGGGTGTTGCGTCCGAACGCCGTCATGTTGAGCACGATTCCGAAGACCACGAAACACGCGATCATGGTCCATACCGGCAACGTCAGCCCCAGAAATGAAGCACTGCCCAAGTCGAAGAAGCTCGGCACGGTGACCATGACCGCATCACCTCCGGAAGTGATGTAAGCCAACCCGCGCACGAACTCCATCGCTGCCAAAGTGGCAATCAATGAATTGATGCCGAACTTGGATACCACGAAGCCATTGAAGGCCCCCACCGCGCCACCGGCGGCGACCCCCACGAGCACGCCAATGAAGACGCTGCCCGAGGTCGACGTCACAACGGCAGCCACCACGCCGGTAAAGGCGACGATGGAGGCGACCGACAAATCCACCTCGCCGAGGGCCAGCACCATCATCATGGTGGTCGCGATGGTGCCGATCAGGGTGACCGAGAGTAGCAATCCGACGATATTGCGGCCGGTCAGAAAGTCCGGCACGAATATCGCCAAAGCGATGAAGAGGACGAAAAAAATCGCAATCAACCCGGAGGTGTCGAGCAACGTGCGCAATGCCTTGGCCCGCGGTTTTGGCGCCGTCGGCGAGGTGTCGGTAGCGGCCATTTTGTTTGTGCTCATGTGGTCAATCTCTTCATGTTGTTAGCGGGTGAGCAATGCGATTGATGGCAACTCAAGCCGGAAGCGCCAGTCCCAGCAGGCGCTCTTGGGTCGCCTGCTCGCGCGGTACGATATCGACCAGGGCGCCATCGCGCATGACACCGATGCGATCGCAGATCGAGCTGACCTCAGCGAGGTCGCTGGAAATCACGATCACGCCCTTACCCTGGTCCGCGAGGTCATACAGCAAGGTGTAGATATCGCGTCGAGCCCCCACGTCGATGCCACGCGTGGGCTCGTCCATCACGAACAAGTCGATCTCCTCCGCCAGCCAGCGCCCGACAATCACCTTCTGCTGATTCCCCCCCGAGAGGGTATTGATCGGTGTGCGATGGTTCGGCGTCTTGATACTCAAACGCTGGATATAAGTCTTGGCGTTATCGGCTTCACGCCCAGCATGGCGAAACACGCCCCAGCGCTTGAAGAAGCGCCGACAACTGATATTGAGATTGTCAGCGACACTCGCCACGGGAAAGATTCCCTGGGATTTGCGGTCCTCGGGACACATGGCGATGCCCGCACGAATCGCCTGTTGAGGCGAGGTAAAGACACCGGTTTTGCCGCGAAACGTCACCTGCCCTTGGCTCGCCTTTTCCACGCCACACACCAAACGCATCAACTCGCTACGCCCGGCGCCAACAAGCCCGAAGAGACCGAACACTTCGCCGCGTTTCACCTCCAGACTGACCGGCTCGTTCACGCCCCGCCCCTGAAGACCGTCGATACGCATCAATACGTCGCCCATGGCACGCTGCCTGAAGCCATAAACGTCCTCGATTTGACGCCCCACCATCTCGCCGACCAAGGTGTCTTGATTGACGCCGTCCAACGTCTCGTGGGTGCAAATATGGCGCCCATCGCGGAATACCGTCAGCGCATCGCACATCTCGAAGACTTCTTCCATGCGGTGCGTGACATAGAGCACCACGCGCCCTTCCTCGCGTAGCCGCGCGACGATGCGCTTGAGCTGCCGTGTTTCCTGCACGGAAAGGCTGCTCGTGGGTTCGTCGAAGGCGATGATCTTGGCGTCACGTAATAGTGCACGGCCAATCTCGATCATTTGCTGTTGGCCGATGGACAGCTCTCGCACCTTGGTGGCCGGATCGATCTCCCCCTCGCCGAGATCTTCGAGAATCTCCCGAGCACGCGCCTTCATGGTACGCCGGTCGATGAAGCCGCGACGCTCCGGCAACTGTCCCAGCAACAGGTTCTCGGCCACCGATAAGTTGGGTGACAAGGTGAGTTCTTGATAGATGATCGCGATGCCGTGAGCCAATGCCTCTCGGGCGTTGGTAAAGACATACGACTGGCCATCGATCCACAACTGGCCCGAGGAGGGACGGTTTACGCCGCTGAGTACCTTGAGCAAGGTCGACTTCCCGGCGCCGTTCTCGCCCATCAAGGCATGCACCTCGCCGGCCTTCGCAGCAAAACTCACACCGTCGAGCGCCCTCACACCGGGAAACTCGACGGTAATATCATCGAAACGAAGAAAAGCCTCGGACATACGGCACTCCTGAAGGAAACAAGCATGCCCGCGACGTGGCGCGGGCATCGATCTTACAAACCCAGCTCTTCCCGTACGTCTTGCCAGTTGTCCCGCGTCATCAGCTTACCGGTCGTCTCGGTATTGGCCGGCGGTTTCTCGCCTTCGGTAATCCACTGGTAGAGGTTGTCCGCCGACTGGCGCCCATGCATGGTCGAACTCACGGCAACGGTACCGTGGAAGCCAGTAGGCGTCTCACGCGAGAACTCCGCGAACGCCGCGCCGGAGCCGTTGATGCCCACGCCGATGACCTGTTCCGGATCGAGTCCGTACTGTTCACTCGCGCGTACGCCGCCTAGCACGCTCTCTTCGTTGAGGGCGTAGATCACCCAGTGCTCGAAATCGCCACGCTTGGAGAACACCGGCGATGCCGCCGAAAAGGCGCTGCTGGTATCGGTATTTTGCTGCGGCGCATCGAAGATGTTGTCCTTCTTGAAACCGGACTCGAGCAACGCAGCCGTGGCGCCATCGGTACGCTCTTTTGCGGTAGGCAGTTCATAGTTGGTGATACGCAGTGCGGCGACCTCGTCCGGATCCCAGCCGCGATTGTCCATCTCTTCGGCGATGGCGTTACCGACTTGCTCACCGATCTTATAACCGGACATCCCCAAGTGCGGCACGTTCTCCATCGGCTCGCCATCGCTGCCGATAAAGCGATCGTCGACGGTCACCACTTTCATGCCATATTGCTTGGCACGGTTCATGATCGCTGGCCCCAGCCGCACATCCGGCGGACAGATCACGAAGCCCTGAGCGCCTTGCGAGTTGAGGTTATCAATGGCACTCAACACTTCCTGGCCATCTTCGCCCGACAAGCGCACCACTTCGAAGCCTTTCTCTTCACCCAATGCGGTCGCGGCCTCTTGCTCATTGATGAACCACGCCTGTTCGGGCTTCTTGACGATGAAGCCCATCTTGACGTCCTCATCGCTCTGGGCTTGTGCCGTCAACGGCCCAGCGCTCAGCGCCAAGCCCACGGCCATCCCCAGTAGGGTACGTGTCATGGGTCGTAGCGTACGCGTCTTAGGTGTTGTTAATGACATCCGGCGTCCTCCTGGATCCCTTCGAGGGGTTGTTGTTGTGCTGCAGAACAGGTTTCTTAACAGTCTGAACAATAGGCATCAGCGAAATAACCGACTAATGCCACTTGACAGAAATACCGATATCCATTTTGTTATTGTTTTCTCCTGAGGCCAGACACCATGAGCTCCTTGCCCACTGACTGGTTCATGAAGGTGCGACTAAAGTTGCGCCATTTGCAGTTGTTCATCGCGCTAGACGAGCTGCGCAACCTGCACCGCGCCGCCGAGCGCCTGGGTATGAGTCAGCCGGCGGCATCCAAACTGCTGGGTGAGCTAGAAAACCAGCTCGGCCTCGTATTGTTCGACCGTCACCCGCGCGGCATCGCCCCCAACTGGTACGGCGAGACGGTGATTCGACACGCGCGCGGCATCATGTCGTCGCTTCATCAAGCAGGCGACGAATTGAATGCATTGCATGCGGGCAGCGCGGGGAGTGTTTCGGTGGGGACGGTGATGGCGCCAGCCGTCACGCTGCTGACCAGCGCGGTGGAGCGCGTGCATCGCGACCGCCCCAACCTCAAGGTCAGCATCGACGTGGATGTCAGCCACGAGCTGATTCCGCGTCTCATGGAAGGCGAATTCGATTTCGCCATCGCGCGAATACCATCGACGCTGCCCGCGGGCGATTTCGTCTTCGAAGAGATCGGCGAGGAGGCGCTGTGCTTCGTGTGTCGCGCCGACCATCCGCTCGCCCAGCGCGAGTCGCTGAACCTGGCGGCGATGGTCGACTACCCTTGGGTATTGCAGCCGCCCGGCGCCTTGATGCGCCAGCGGGTCGACCATCTATTCCTGCATCACGGCGTGGCGTTGCCGCGTCAAATCGTCGATACGCCGGACATCCTGGTGGCGCTGGCCATGGTCGACAAGTCGGATACCGTGACGGTGACCACGCGGCAGGTAGCGGACCTGCTCTGCGACCAGCCGCGCTTTCGCATTTTGCCATTCCCAGAGGCGCTGAGCGTGCAGCCCTACGGGCTGGTCAGCCTGCGCGAACAGCGGCTTTCGCCCGGCGCGGCGGCGTTGATGTCGACTCTGCGCGAGATCATCCGTGGTCGATGAGTCACGCCCTCAGCAAGGCACGCTTACTCGTGGAAAGCATCGACGCTGACGCGCTGACCAAGCAGGAAGGCATCGGCGACATGCCGTAGCGGCGCGACATCGACATCACTCTCACCATGAGCGATGAGCTCGGCGAAGCGAGCGTAGAGCCCGGGGTACTCGGCATCGCCGCCTTCCATTACCACCTCATCACCGACGGTCAAGCGACTGCCGCCCTGGGTGAGTGACAACGGCCCGGTATCGGTCTCGATGTAAATATCCCAGGTCTGCGGTCCCGTCTGGCGCCAGTCGAACTCGGCTCGAATATCGGCATCATGTGCATCGCGGAACGCCAGCGTCGCCGCGATCGGTCCCTGCCGATTGGCCGGCACTGCAAGCTCGCCCTGGGTGAGAAAGAACGGTTCGGGCAGAATCGCAGTGATGATCGACAGCGCGTTGATGCCGGGATCGAAAACGCCCAGGCCACCGGCTTCCCAGATCCATTCCTGGCCGGGATGCCAGCGCCGTACGTCTTCCTTCCATTGCACGTTGACCGAACGCACGCGACGCCCACTCAGCCACTCACGAGCTTGAGCGACCCCCGCCGCGTAACGCGAATGCCAGGTTGCGAACAGCGTCACGCCGGCACGCTCGGCCTGAGCACGCAGATCTTCAACCTCGCTCAGCGTCGCACCCGGCGGTTTTTCCAGCATCACATGCTTGCCTGCGGCGATGGCCGCGCGCGCCTGGCGATAACGCACTTGCGGCGGCGCGCACAGCGAAATCGCCTGGATGTCCGGACGCTCATCGAGCAAGGTCTGGATATCGCGAAAATGCGCGACACCCTCCAGCGACGCATTACGGCTGGCCACGGCATCGAGCGTGAACGCCGCGCTGTCATGCAGGGCGGGCACGTGCTGGTCGCGTGCGATTTTGCCGAATCCGACGATGGCCACGGAAGTGGAATTCATGAAGGCTCCTTATCTAATAAAAGCGACTGCAATGACGGCGGCCAGCACGATGACAACGCTTACAGGCGCTCAAGGTAAGCGCTACCGCCCAGTTGACGCATTTGCTGCCGAATCCACTGGCTGCGCTGCTGGATGTACGCCGAGGGTCGCGACGCGCTCCACTCGCGCGGATTGGGCAGAATCGCCGCTAAGCGGCTAGCCTGCGCTGCGCTGAGTTGGTTGGCGCTCACACCGAAGTAGTGCTGCGCGGCGGCTTCTAGGCCGAACACGCCGCTATCCCACTCGACGATATTGAGATACACCTCGAGGATCCGCTCCTTGGGCCATAGCAGTTCGATCAAGACCGTGAACCAGGCTTCAAACCCCTTGCGCACCCAGGTCCGATCGGTCCAAAGGAACAGGTTCTTGGCGGTCTGCTGACTGATAGTGCTGGCGCCGCGCAGGCTGTCGCCACTGAACCAGGCGTCTAGTGCCTTCTGCATCTGGTTGAAATCGAATCCGTGATGCATGGGAAAGCGCTGGTCCTCTGAGGCGATCACCGCCAGCTTGGCATTGTCGGAAAGCGACGCCCATGGCCGCCATTGCTGGTGGATCGAGATCGGCTCGCCACTCACCCACGACTCGATCTTGCGCTCCAGCATCACCGTCGAGCCGAACACCGGTACCACGCGAAACACCAGCACCAGGAGCACCGATAGCCCCACGAAGCCAAGTATCACGAACAATAAAAAGCGCAGTCCCCTGCGCAACCAATCCCGCGTCATGCGTTAGCCTTATTGGGTCGCAGCATCATGACGAAGGAGTATATCAGGCCTGCCCGTTAACAGACTGCCGCATAGCCCGACGTCAACCTACTGCGTGTGCCGATAGCCATCTAATGCGTTTCGTGGCCAAAAGCGATATCTATTCGATTATCATATTCGCATGCCCCCTAATAAACGGATACCACCCTGCACACCCAAGACCAAAGGCGTGATACCAAAGTAGTGCGATATGACATCCATATTAGTGTGCTTGCAACCCCGCCCCGGTCATTCGATCATGGGTCGTGCCGGTCCTGATACCAGGGTCGCCGCCTCCTTACCGTGATACCCGGGAGCATCGCCATGTGGCCGCAACGTGAACTGCTCGACCGCCTCGCCATCGAACTGCCCATCGTCCAGGCTCCCATGGCTGGCGCCAACGACGCGACACTGGCCATCGCCGCTAGTCGAGGGGGCGCGCTGGGCTCCATCCCTTGCGCCACGCTCGCCCCCAAGCGCATCGAGCAGGAAGTCGCACGGTTTCGCGAGCATGCCACCGGCCCGCTCAATCTCAACTTTTTCTGCCACTTGCCGTCACCGCCCGATCCCTGCGCCGAAGCTGCCTGGCGCGAGCGCTTGGCACCGTTTTATCGCGAGGCGGGACTCGACCCCGAGGATGCCGCCCCGGCCGCCCAACGCACGCCCTTCGACGAGGTCCAGTGCGCGCTGGTCGAGCGTCTGCGTCCCGAGGTCGTGAGCTTTCATTTCGGCTTGCCGGACGCGCCCTTGCTGGCTCGCGTGAAGGCCACCGGCGCCACCGTCATGGCCAGTGCCACCACCGTCGCCGAGGGGCGCTGGCTGGCCACCAACGGTGCGGGCATCATCATCGCCCAGGGGCTCGAAGCCGGCGGACACCGTGGTGTTTTTCTGGAGGATACCCGCGCGGACACGGTGGCCGACGCCATGGCCCGCCAGCCCGGCACCTTCGCGCTGGTGCCGCAGCTCGTCGATGCCATCGACCGGCCCGTCATCGCCGCCGGCGGCATCGGCGACGCACGCGGTGTCGCCGCCGCCTTCGCGTTGGGTGCCTGTGGCGTGCAGCTCGGCAGCTACTACCTGTCCACGCCGGAAAGTCTGATCAGCGACATTCATCGCGCTGCCCTGACCAAGGCCCGCGACGACAACACCGTCGTCACCCGCCTGTTCTCCGGCCGCCCGGCGCGCAGCCTCGTCAATCGAGTGATTCATGAGCTCGGCCCGCTCTCGCCAGCCGCCCCGCCCTTCCCCACCGCCGGTGGCGCGCTCGCTCCGCTCAAGCAAGCCGCCGAGGCCCAAGGACGTGGCGACTTCTCATCGCTGTGGGCCGGCCAGGCAGCGGCACTGGCGCTCCAGGGCGACGCCGAGACTCTCACGCGCCGACTGGGCAACGAGACGCTGGCACGACTCCAGACGCTGGCTCCGCGTTGATCACGCCCCCGTCACCCTGACTTGCCACCTCCGACGATCAGCCCGTTGAAAGACGACCTGCAAAGCCGTCATAATCCCTTAGCCAACAAAATATCGTCACGTTATCGATTCGCCTGCTTTCGTCCTCAGCGACGTCGCATCCGCTTCCGGTAACGCCCACGACACACAAGGACAAGGCTTTGCATCCTCTCTCGCTGGCACCCGCTTCCCGGTGCCATCGCTCCCTCTGCATCGGTGGTCGCGCATGACGCAGGTCGACCGGCTCTTCGAACGCTACGGCCCCCGCTACCGCCTGTGGGTCACCCTGACCGTGATGCTGGGACTCGTGGCACTTGGCATGTCGATCACCATCGTCAATGTAGCGGTGCCTTATATAAAAGGCGCGTTCGGCATGAGCGATTCCCAGGTCCAGTGGCTGTCGACCGGCTTTCTGGCCTCGACGACCGTTTCGCTGCTCGTCGCGCCGTGGCTGGTCTCCGCCGTCGGCCAGCGCGCCACCTTCATTGGCTTGCTGGTCGTGTTCATCGCCGCCTCGTTTCTGGGGGGGTTGGGACAAGGCATGGGCATGCTCGTTGCCGCGCGCGTCATCCAAGGCGGAATGACGGGGCTGATCCGCCCGGTGGCGATGCAGGCGCTGTTCGCGGCTTATCCGCCCGAAGGACGCGGCATGGCGACAGCGATGTACGGCATGTGCCTGGGACTGCCGCTGACGCTGGCCACGGTGATCGGCGGCTGGCTGGTCGAGCATTTCACCTGGCGCTACGTCTTCTTCGTGACCCTACCGATCTGCGTGGCGGCGGCGGTGATGGGCTACTTCTTCCTGCCCTCGCGAGAACAGAAGGGCCCGCGCCCGCCCTTCGACTGGGCCGGCGTCGTGCTGCTATTCGTTGCGGTTTTCTCACTGCTCGCGGCGCTTTCCAACGGCCAGCGCTGGGGCTGGTATGACCCGCGCGTGCCGGGCTTGATCCTCATCGCCCTCGTCTGTGGCACCGCGTTCGTGGTTTGGCAGAAGCGCACCGAGCATCCGTTGATGGACCTAGCGATTTTCCGCAATCGCGTGTTCGTGGTCGGCACCCTGGCGATGTTCCTGTTCGGTGGCACCTTCTACGGCATCATGTATTTGCTGCCTCAGTTCGTGCAGTCGGTGCTGCATTACAGCCCGATCACCGCCGGACAGATCTTTCTGCCCTCCACCGCCGTGCTGGGAGTGCTAGTGCCACTAGTGGGCTGGTTGAGCGACCGTCACCCACCGCACCGACTCACCATGCCGGGGCTGGCCTGCACGATGTATGCGGTGTGGTTGATGGCACAAATGGACTGGAATACCTCGTTCGCGTACCTGGCGACGGCGATGGGCATTCTGTCCATCGGCATGGCCGCGTTTCCTCCGCCAACACTTTCCAACGCCATCGCCGGACTGCCCCGGCACCTGACCGGCCACGGCTCCGGCGCTATCAACTTCGCGTTGCAGCTCGGCGGTGCACTGGGCACGGCGGCGTTGGTCATTCTGCTCGACCGGCAAACGGTACAGCATGGACAAGCGCTCAACGCGGGCGTCAACGCCGATAACGCCCTCGCCCAGCAGCAACTCCACCAGCTCGCCGAGCTGGCTGGCCATCTCGGCACCTCCGCCACCCAACAAGGTGCCATGGCCGGATATCTGATGGAACGTATCGAGACGATCTGGGCATCGATCCTCGCTTATCAGGATGGCTTCTGGGTGCTCACGGGGAGCCTGTTCATCGTCGCGATCCCCTCGCTTCTGCTCAGCCGCTGGCGCGCCACGACGCCCAAGTGACCACGACGTCTACGTAACGCACGTTTCGACCAAGGACACTGTCATGACCAACGACACCACCATGACCGATGACACAACACCACAGGCAACCGACAAACGCCGCCTGCCGCCGCGCGGCAAGTGGCTAATTCTGGCGATTCTCGTCGTGCTCTGTTTGATCTGGCTCGGCTTCGCCATCGCTCATCGCGTGACCCACGTCAGCGCTCAGGACGCCCGCGTCATGGCCGATCAGATCACGGTCAGTAGCCGCCTGGACGGTCGCATCACCGACTTCACGCTCACCGAGGGCGATACCCTGAAGCAAGGTGACGCCGTGGCATCGCTCTACAGTAAGCCCGATGAGCGCAAGATGGCATCGCTCGAGGCCAACGTCGCCGCGCAGCAGGCTCAGCTCGACTACGAGAAGGCACGTTTGGCGATGGCCCAAAAGCAGCTTGAAGGCGGCATGAACTTGACCCATCAAGACCTCGAGGCCAGCCAAGCCGCCGAGGAAGCCGCCCAGGCACGACTCACCGAGGCCGAACGCGAGTTCAAGCGTGCCGATACGCTGTACAAGAAGAACTCGGTCTCCGAACAGCGTCGCGATCAGGATTATTACGCTTATCAGGCCGCCAAGGCCGAGCACGCCCAGGCACAGCAAGAAGTGGAAGTCAGCCAGGCGCTGGCCGATAACGCTCAGGTGGGCTTCATCAACGGTTCGCAGATGCCATTGCCCAACCCCGACGTGCTGCAAAAACAGGTGGGAATCGCCGAACGAAACCTCGCCGCCGCCCGAGCCAAGCGCGACGAGGAACGCCTACGCCTCGACGACCTGCATATCACGAGCCCCAGCAACGGCGTAATCAACAAGACATTGGCCGATCAAGGCGAATACATCAGCGCTGGGCAGCCGGTCCTGATGATGCACGACCCCGACAAACTCTGGGTCAAGGCTAACATCAAGGAGACCGATATCGGCGAGCTGCGTCAGGGCCAACCGGTCGCGATCACCGTCGACGCTTTCCCGGACGCCACCTTCAAGGGCCATGTCAGCGTCATCGGCCGAGCCGCCACCAGCCAGTTCGCGCTACTGCCGGACCCCAACCCTTCCGGCAACTTCACCAAGATCACCCAACGCCTGCCGGTGCGCATCCAATTCGACGATGGGCCGACCGAGCTGATCGGCCCTGGGATGATGGTCGAGGTGGATATCGACGTCAGCGACGCCGAACCGCGCGATCACGGCTGAGTAAGACGGGCCTATCGCAAGTGATTGCTCACTTCAAGCCTTCGGCCTGCATGGCGCGCTGAACCGAGTCCCGCTCGGCGATGCGCGCCACGAAACGCTGCAAATGGGGCCACGCGTCCAGCGAGACATCCACCACCTGCGCCCAACTGAGCACCGTAAATAGGTAAGCGTCCGCCACGCTGAAGCGCTCGCCCATCACGTAGTCACGCGACGTCAGGCGCTCGTTCATCAGCGATAGCCGCGTCTCGAGATTTTTCTGAGCGATACCACGCCAGGTCTCGCCGCTATTGGGCTTGAAGAACGGACTGAAGTTCTTGTGCAGCTCGGTGGAGATGAAGACCAGTTGGCTCAATAGCTCGAAATACGCCTTGCTACCCGGGGAAGGCGCCATCTCGGCCTCCGGTGCGAGATTGGCGACGTAGAGAAGAATCGCCGCCGCCTCGGTCATCACCTCACCGTCGTCCAACACCAAGGCGGGCACGTACCCATTGGGACTGATCGCCCGATAATCCTCGCCGCTCTCCGTTGTCTTGGCAGCCAGATCCACTTTCTCGATCTCGTAGGTCAACTCCGCCTCTTCCAGCGCGATATGCACGGCCATCGCGCAGCTACCCGGCTTGAGATACAGCTTCATGTCATGCGCTCCATGATTGTCCTATTGGGTTTTAAAGGTGTGCGCTCACTTCGCCCGAGGCACTTTCAATGCCTGGCAATGACGCGCTACCGACAGCGCCACCACGGCGCTGGCATCGGTGGTGATCTCGCTGCCCCAGAATGCCGCGTAGGCGGTCTCGAATTCCAGTGCATGCAAACGCTCGCCGATGCGTGTCACCTCGTCGGCAGGCAACGGAATATTGTTGGGGTACGACCACATGAACGACGCCATGCGATCCGGCGTGACTAGCAGCGTGTCTCCGGTCAACAATGTACCGCGCGCTTCCCAATGCAGCACGCTGGCGCCGGGGAAATGCCCGCCCAAACGGTGCACCGTCACTCCGGGCAGCACCTCCAGCGTCTCGCCCTCCCACGGAGTGAGCGCTTCATCAGGCACCATGATCCATTCGCGATCCGCTGCATGCGCATATACTGGGCACTTAAACGCACGGCCCCAGCTCGCCATGGTGGCGTAGTAATGTGGGTGCGAAATGACGATGGCCTTTAGCCCGCCCAGCGCCTCGATCAACGTGACCGTCGCCGCATCCAGCAGGCTAAGGCAATCCCACAACACATTGCCGTGGGGCGTGCGCAGTAAGAACGCCCGCTGGCCAATGGCGAATTTCGGCACCGTGCCCAGCGCCAGTAGACCCGGCGCCATCTCGCGAAAGGTATTGGTATGCCCCGCCGCCAGCGCCGTAGGCGTCGTCCACTGCTGGCCCGATGCCGGCACGTACTGCCGCTCGTCCTCGCATACCGGACACCGCGACGGCGGCGCCTCGCTCGCGGGATATTGCACCCCGCATGTTGCACACAGAAACCCCGGTAACATCATCCGTCCCCCTCCCTCGTGTTAGCGCTTGTTCACGCTCTGGCGGCTAGCAGCGCCTCCGCCATTTCCACGAAGCCGTCGCCATGGCTGGCATTACATAGCCAGCGTGGGGGCCGAGGCAATTGATCGAGGCGCGTGACTATGTTGGCAACGCCCACGCTCAGCGAGTGGCGCTGGAAAAGAGACGCATCATTGGGCGCATCACCGATGAACAAAACACGATCTCGGCGTTCTTCGGGACGAAGGCCAAGATCATGCTCAAGCACCCAATCCGCCATGGTGGCCTTATCATGATCGCCGAACCAGGCATTGACGTGAATCGAACTGGCTCGAGCACTAGCACCAGCGTCATGAAAAGCCGCGATTAGACGTGCAATTGCGTCATCATCAAGGGGCGCTACATCTTGTCCATGGTCGACAGCCACATCGGCCAGGCGGTAACGCTGGTCGGCGGCCAATCGGGATCCGGGTACGGCGCGCATCGCTTGCTCGGCAATCGCTAGCAGTTGGTACTGTTCTTTATGCAGTGCTGTCAGCGGTCGCACGCTGTGAATGTCCAGTCCACCCGACTGCGTGCGCCGAAACCGGAAGGCACCGCTTTCGCCGATGACTGCCGCGACCGGCCAGGCGCGAACGAGATGATCGCACCAGCCAGCGCAACCGCCGGTGACCGGAATCACCGTAATACCGGCAGCATCGAGTCGCTCCAGTGCAGCCAGCGTTGTACTCGCAAGGCGACCATGGCGAGTCAAGGTATCATCGACATCGGTCAGCACCACCGACACACTGGCCAACGTCTCACGTGGCGCACATTGCAACGGCTGGGGAGCGCTCATGCGGTATCCTCGCGGGCAGTAGTGTCCGAGGCACGCGCCGATAGCGCGCTGTCGATAGCCTCGAGAGTGGCGATATGTAGGGCGACGCCGGCACGTTCCAAGCGCTGCGTCATGGCATCGGATGGCGCTCGGTCGGTGACGATGCCATCGAGTACGCTCAGCGGCGCCACTCGCTCGAGTACGGTCTGGGCGAATTTGGTGTGGTCGACGAGTAGGTAGGTCCTTTCGCTGCGCGAAATCAGCGTGCGCTTGACCCAAGCAGCGTCACGGTTGACGTCGAGAATGCCTTCTTGCGTCAAACCGCTGGCGCCGATGAAAGCGATGTTGGCGTGAAAACGGGTCAGATAGTCGGTCGTGTCCTGCCCGAAAACACCGCCTTCACGGGCATTGAAGTCGCCGGGGCACAAGATCAGTCGAGACGCCGAAGACGCCATCGCGCGCGCTACGGGGTAGCTGTTGGTGATGATGGTCAGCGCTTGTCCGTTGGCCGCCAACTGCCAAGCAAGCTGAGTGGTCGTGGAGCCGGCGTCGATCATCACGACCTGACCGGGTTCCAGCAGCCGGGCAGCGGTATGAGCAATAGCCCGCCGCTCGTCGACCGTCGCTTGCTCGCGCTCATCGATGGGCGGCTGAATCCCCATCGGGCGCGCCACGGCGCCACCATGGGCACGGTCGAGTAACTCCTGGTCGCTGAGTGCATCCAGATCGCGGCGTATCGTCTCGGCGGTCACCCCAAAGCGCGAGGCAAGCGTCGCAATGCGCACGTGGGGTGTATAGCGCAGAACCTCGAGGATCTGAGCATGACGTTCGTCCTTGCGCGGCTTGCGGCTCATGACGCTAAGACTCCTTAACACATTTAGCAAGGCTACCTGGGTCGCTATTTCCCACACTTTAATCTTTGTTTTACCACATTGTATTGCGACTATTGGCGAACAATGCTGCATTTTTGTTGTAAATACCAATTTAGCTAGTCTAGCCTCCAGATAATCCCACACGAACAATCAGAGTCAGGGATACAAGGAGTCCACGCCATGACCCACGATGCTTTTCAGGCGCCCGCATACGCGCCATTCAACACTTCCAACAATGCCTTTTCTGTCTTGTTCCGTGGCATACAGCGCCCGCGCAATCTTTTGGCAACGGCACTATTAGCGGCCCTTCCACTCACGGTTCAGGCTGCCGAAGACTGCTCGCAGCGAGGTGAGCTGGCCTCGATCTACTGCGATGCCGACGGCGATCTGGTCGCCGATGCGCCAAGCGACCCCAGCAAGTACATCGACCCCGAGACGCTGATCTTCGCCTACACCCCAGTCGAGGATCCGGCCATCTATGCCGATATCTGGGACCCGTTCATCGAGCATCTCAGCGAGGTGACCGGCAAGGACGTACGCTTCTATGCCGTGCAGTCCAATGCCGCCGAGATAGAAGCCATGCGCAGCGATCGCATTCACGTTGCGGGATTCTCCACCGGCCCAACGCCCTTCGCGGTCAATCTCGCCGGGGCCGTACCATTCGCTATCATGGGCTCGGAAGAAGGCGAATTCGGCTATACCTTGCAGCTTTACACGCGCAAGGATAGCGGCATCGACACCATGGAAGACCTAGAAGGCAAGCGTATAGCCCATACCTCGCCGACCTCCAACTCCGGCAACCTCGCGCCGCGCGCGCTATTCCCGAAAGAAGGCATCGTACCAGGCGAAGATTACGAGGTGGTTTACTCAGGGTCGCACGATCAATCGATGCTCGGCGTGGTCGCCGGCGACTACGATGCAGCGCCGGTAGCCTCCGAGGTCGTCGACCGTATGGCGGATCGCGGTCTTTACGATCCAGAAGAGGTCAAGATTATCTACGAGTCCAAGCCATTCCCTACTACAGCCTACACCTACGCCCACAACTTGAAGCCCGAGCTGATCGATAAGATCAAGGAAGCGTTCTTTACCTTCGACATGCGCGGCACCGAACTCGGCAAGGAGTTCGAGGGCGTTACCAAGTTCGTTCCCGTGACATATAAGGAAGACTGGGAAGTCATTCGCGATATCCAGGAAGCCAACGGTGTGAAATACACCCCCGACAACCTGGATGGCTAAACCGCACAAGATGTGTGCCAGACTTCCGTGGACACCGACCGCCCGGGCTCTATCGCAGGAGCTCGGGCGAGGAGGATGGATATGTTGCGAATCCAACAGCTCGTAAAGCGCTACGGCCACGACGAGCCTGTATTGAAGGGGCTGGATCTTGAAGTACCCGACGAATCGGTGGTCTCGATCATCGGTGCGTCAGGGGCCGGCAAGAGTACCTTGCTACGCTGCATCAACCGGCTAGTCGAGCCAACCTCTGGCAGTATCGAGCTTAACGGTGCCGAGTTGACCCGTTTGCACGGCAATGAACTCCGCAAGGCACGGCGACGCATCGGCATGATCTTCCAAGGCTTCAACTTGGTAGATCGTTTGACCGTAATGGAGAACGTGCAGTGCGGACGCCTGGGTTACATCCCCTACTGGCGCGCCGCGCTACGCAAATACCCGACCGAGGACATCGACCGGGCCTACACGCTCATGGAACGCGTGGGGATTGCCCATTACGCCAACAAGCGCGCCGATGAACTCTCCGGTGGAGAGCGCCAACGCGTTGGTGTGGTTCGCGCCCTGATGCAAAATCCGGAAATTCTGCTCGCCGACGAACCCACCGCCTCGCTCGATCCTGTCAGCTCACGTCAAATCATGGAATTGCTGCAGACACTCGCACAGGAGCTGCAACTGCCGGTACTGATCAACATTCACAATGTCGCCGAAGCGCGCGAATATACGCAGCGCATCGTCGGGATGCGTTTCGGGCGGCTGATTTTCGATGGCAAGCCCGAGGACCTCGATCAATCCGCGATGGATACCGTTTACAGCGGCACACCGGCGGAAGACCGGCAACAGGCCGAACAGGACACATCCAAGGCGGTGGTCTCATGAACGACGCCACTCCATCCCGCACTTGGCGAAAGCCGCCCTTTATAGCTAATCCGTGGCTACGCTGGGGGCTGATAGTCGTCGCGCTCATCTATCTGAGTTGGGCAGCCTCTACACTCCCGTTCGACTGGGCCCGAGTCAGCCAAGGCATGGAACGTGCAGCGCGTATATTCTCGGGTGCCTTTCCCCCCAATTTCTCGCGTCACGATCTGTTGATCAAAGGCTTCCTGGAGAGTCTCCAGATCGCCATTCTTGCCACCTTGCTAGGGCTCGCGCTGAGCGTTCCGATCGCATTCATGGCGGCACGCAACATCGCCATCAAACCAATCTACCTGATAGGACGCGCGCTGATTATCATCACCCGCAGCTTCCATCCGGTGATCGTCGCCATTCTGTTCGTCAAGGCAGTCGGCTTCGGCCCGGTGGCGGGCATCCTGACGCTCACCATTTACTCGATCGGTTTCGTCGCCAAGATGCTTGCCGAGCGCATCGAGGAAATCGATTGGGGACAGGTCGAGGCATTGCGCGCCAGCGGCACACGCTATCTCACGGTGCTGCAATTCGCCGTGCTGCCGCAAATCATGCCACGTCAGATAGGGCTCTCGATCTATCAACTCGACAGCAATCTGCGTGCTTCAGCAGTCGTGGGTATCGTAGGCGCGGGAGGTATCGGTTCCACGTTGATGAACGCCTTCGGCCGCTACGATTATGACTTCGCACTGGCCATCACGCTGGTGATCATCGCCGTGATTCTAGTCAGCGAGGCCATAAGTGGACGTATCAGGAGGGCGATCTGGTGACACAACCATCCGTGGCCGAGCGCGCCTGGTCGCGCTACACCCCCCAACAGCGTTGGAAACGTTTCGCCGGCCTCATCGTGGTAGCACTGGCAGTCACCTGGTCGGTAGCAACTCTGGATGTCATCTGGCCTTGGGTCTGGGATGCGCCGGTACAGATCGGTGACTTGTTCCGGCGCATGGTGCCACCGGAATTCAGTAACTGGCGGGCGATTTTCTGGGCGCTGGTCGAAACACTCAATATCGCCACCTTGGCCACCTTCGTGGCGGTATTCGTGTCGCTGCCGATCGCCTATATCTCGGCGCAGAACACGACGCCTAATCGGTTCACCTTGTGGCTGGGACGCTTCATCCTGGTTTCCAGCCGCTCGGTGAATACGCTGATCTGGGCACTATTGTTTGTCGCGATCTTCGGGCCAGGCGTGCTGGCAGGAATCATTGCCATCATGTTCCGTTCGCTGGGCTTTCTCGGCAAACTAATGGGCGAGGCCATCGAGGAAATCGATCGCCGCCCGGTGGAAGCCTTGGAAGCGACCGGCGCCTCACGCGCCAAGGTCATTCTCTATGCCATCGTGCCACAGGTAGTCCCGACCTTCTTCGCCGTCAGTATCTTGCGCTGGGACATCAACCTGCGCGAATCCACCGTACTCGGCCTAGTGGGTGCTGGCGGTATTGGTGTGATTCTCCAAGGTGCCATCGACACGCTGGCCTGGCCCACCGTCGCCACCGTTTTGCTCGCGATCATCGTTCTCGTCATCGCCGGTGAAGCTGTCGCCGCCTGGTTACGCAAGAAGGTGATCTGATGACATGCCGCTACTAACTCAAGCTGGCCACGATATCCGTCACCCAGCCCGTCACTCAGATGCCGGAGTCGCGCTTCTACGGCGCTGTGCACGGAACCTGACACACTATCAAAAACCGGGCGCTTGAAAGCGCCCGGTTGAGAGTAAGCATTAACTCCTACGCTCGTTTAACGCTTGAAGAAGTTGCTTTTTACGAGATCGACGACGTCTTCCATGCGGCCGTTGAGGACGGCTTTGGTGGAGTAGAGCGCGGTAGAAGCAACTTGTCCGGCCTCTACCTTGGGCGGCATGACGAGTTCCATGCGGTTGACCTTGACGTCGAGTAGCGCGGGGCCGTCGTGATTGAGCCACTCGGTTATCGCGGGCTTGAGTTCGTGGACTTCCTCGACGCGTTTGCCCCAGATGCCCATGGCTTGGGCAAGCTTATCGAAGTCGGGATTCTCTAAGTCGGTATAACTGTCGAGCAGGCCTTCGACCTTCTGTTCGAGTTCGACAAAACCCAGCGAGCTGTTGTTATAAACGACGATTTTGAGCGGCACTTTCTCTTGCTTGAGGGTGAGGAGATCGCCCATCAGCATAGTCAGGCCGCCGTCGCCGCACATGGCGATGACTTGCCGCTTGGGAAACGCCTTCTGAATGCCGATAGCCTGCGGATAGGCGTTGGCCATGGTGCCATGGACCAGGCTAGAAAGCGTACGGCGCTGGCCATTGGCGTGAATGTGACGCAGCATCCAGACCATCGGGCTACCGCCATCCGCCGTGAAGATGGCATCGTCGGCGCCCTGCTCGTCGAGCGCCAGGGTCAGTGCCTGCGGATGAATCAGCGCGTCGTCCTTGGATTCATGGGCATCATGCTCAAGCGCCTCCAGATACTGCTTGCGACAGTTATCCACCCAGTGGGTGTCGGTCTGCTCATCGACCATCTTGGCCAGCGCCAGACAGGTATCACGCACGCTGCCGACCAGGCCGATATCCACCGGGTGGCGTTTGCCGATCTGTTGCGGGTCGATATCCACCTGAATGGTGGTCGCCTTCTCGGGATAGAATTGGCTCCACGCAAAATTACAGCCCAGCAATAAAAGCGTGTCGCATTCGGCCACGGCGTGATAGCCGCCCGCCAAGCCGAACACGCCGGTCATACCTACTTGGAAGGGGTTATCGGGTTCGATGAAGTCCTTGGCGCGCGAGGTCCAAGCCACCGGGGTATTGAGCTTAGCCGCCAGCGCCATGACCTCGCTGCGCGCGTGTTCGCAGCCGAATCCGGCAAAGATGGATATCTTGCCCCCCTTATTGAGCTGTTTGACGGCGGGGACGAATTCCTCGGCATTGGGCCGTACGATGGGATCGAAGCGATGCGCGCGAAACGGCAGGTCCTGGCTCGACTTCTGGGTGAATATGTCGCCATGCACGACGAGCACCGCCACGCCGTTGTTGGCCAAGGCAGCCTGTGCGGCTAGGGCAGTCATGCGCCGCGCTTGATCGGGATTGACGATCGACTCGCAGAATACGCTGTACTGCTCATAAATGGGTGCGGGGTCGACATCCTGCGGAAAGCCGATGCCGGTGTCTTTGGTCGCAACCTGGGAGGCGATCAGCACCACCGGTGAGCCACTGCGATGCGCCTCGAATAGCCCATTGACGAAATGCAGGCTGCCGGGGCCGCAAGTGCCAGCGCACAGCGCCAACTCCCGCGTCATGTAGGCCTCGCCGCCCGCCGCGAAGCCGCCGACTTCTTCATGACGCACATGCACCCATTCCAGGGCATCGCTGCGCCGAATGGCGTCGGTGAAATGATTGATGGTATCGCCGACGACGCCGTAACAGCGCTTGGCGCCCGCGTCCGCCAGTGTCTCGACGATGATATCGGCCACGTTACTGTGACTGCTCATGCGACTCCCTCCGCATCGGTGCCCTTGAGAGGCACGTAAACGTGATCGCCACGCCGATGCGTGGCGTCCCGCTCCCACTCTATGCCCGACGAAGGTCGATCTCCAAGCCCGGCGGTGTTGCATGAAGGTGTCATCGTGTAGACGCGACGAGGGAAGCGCGGCGTATCTGATTTATCTGGGCATTCAGGCCTGGCGCGCACAGGTGACGGCGTCGATGACGGACAATGCCGCGCAAAGCCCACAGCACGTCGGGCGTACCGGCACGAGAGCCCTCTTCCGGCGCGGTTTTACAGTAGGTATCAGCAACCCCAAGGACCTGCTCTTCTTCGGCGCATTGTTTCCCGGCTTCATCGACCTCGGCGCCCCGCAACTGCCGCAATTCGCGATCCTGTCGCTGACCTGGTTGGCCATCGACCTCACCACCATGTCGAGCTACGCCACGATGGGGTCGGGGATCGGTCGCTGGTTCCATAGTCCACGCCGCGTAAAGCTCTTCAATCGCACCACGGGCAGCTTGTTCATCGCCGCCGGTGGAACCTTGGCGGCCTCGCATCGCTGAGGCCCATAATCAGCCGCAAGGCTCCGAATCGGCCTCGGCCTGCTACGCTTGGCGCAGTCGCTTAGCCGTGCCTTAACTTTCCCGGTGTCTGCCCGGTCGACCGTTTGAACGCGCGACTGAAAGCGGCCTGGGAGCCATAGCCCAGGCGCCAGGCGACCTGCTCGATCGATAATTGTTTCTCGGCTATCCACTGCGTGGCCAGACGCATGCGAAGCTGGGTGACATAGCCGAGCGGTGACACGCCCAGCGAGCCGCGGAAGCGTTCGGCGAATACCGAGCGCGAGCTGCCCATCTCCGCCGCCATGGCGGCGACCGTCCAGTCGCGGCCGGGCTCGCGGTGGACAGCGGCGATGACCTTGCCCAGACGCGGATCGCGCAACGCCTCGATCCAGCCACCGATGTCGGCGCAGCCACATTCGACCCAACCACGCACGATGCTAGCGGCGACCACGTCGGCCAATCGCGAAAGAATGCCGGCGGCGCCGGCCCGCTCGAGACTCGCTTCACGTGCCATCGCTTCCAGCATCGGCAGCATCTCGGGATAGCGCGAGAGTAGAGTGCCGACATGCATTACCGCAGGCATCAGCGTCAACAGCGGCTGCATGCCGCCCAGATCGAATTGCATGCAGCCGCTGAACAGCCGCACCGGTGGCGTGCCGTCGAGCGTATCGGGGCATTCATTGACGCAACTGAAGTCGTCACATAGCGGCAGCGCGTCGATCTGCTCGATATCGCGACTCTTCACCTCAGGCGAAGAAAGCAGACAGTGCTGGCCACCCCGAGGCAGAAGTACAGCATCACCAGTCTCCAGTGTCTGTTTCTCGCCGCCGAGCAGCAATATGACGGGCCCGTGGGCGACGAAGTGAAATTGCGCGCAGCTGGCGTCGGTATCGAAACGAATGCCGAAGGGCGGTGCTACCTGGACGCGACGATAGTTCAGCCCCGACAGACGCATGCCGAGGAGCAACTCGTTGATCCATTCGCTGGATCTGGCATTTGAACCGGAGACGGCAAAAATTTCGGACTCTTGATCAAACATACCGGATTTATAGTGATAGATGATCCTAGGATAATACTTTAGTCTGCACATCATCCCAAGTCTTGATCGGAAGTATCGAAATGACGACGCAAGAACCTCAACGCTCGACGCACACGTCGCCCACGACATCGCGCTGGGTCGCCGTGTTTTCGCTGACGATGGGCGTGTTCAGCCTAGTGATGGCCGAATTCCTGCCGGCCAGCCTGCTGACGCCGATGGCAGATTCGCTCATGATCAGCGAAGGCCAAGCCGGGCAGGCCGTTACGGTCACGGCGGTGGTAGCGCTACTTTCTGGCTTGCTGGTGACGTCCGTCACGCAGCGCCTCGACCGGCGCCATGTGCTGCTAGGGTTCTCCGTGCTGATGATCGCGGCCAACCTGGTGGTGGCCTTCGCCCCGCATCTGGCCTGGTTGCTGGTCGGTCGGGTACTGCTCGGTGTGGCACTGGGCGGCTTCTGGGCACTGTCTGCCGCCACGGTGATGCGGCTAGTGGCGGAGCATGACGTGCCACGCGCACTGTCGCTGCTGTTCACCGGCGTTCCCATCGCCACCATAAGCGCCGCCGCGCTGGGCAGCTATCTCGGCGACATGATCGGCTGGCGCAATGTTTTCCTGCTCGCGACGGCGCTTTCGGTACTGACGCTGGTGCTGCAGTACACCACCCTGCCGCGGATGACACCTGAGCGCCCGACGCCACTTGGCACGTTAGTGAGCGTGATGAAGCGGCCGGGAATGGCGGCCGGCATCGTGGCCATTCTGCTGGTGTTCTGCGGCCATTTCGCCTTTTTCACCTATGTGCGTCCGTTTCTCGAAGGCGTGTCCCGGATGGGCATCAACGAGCTTTCTTCGACCTTGCTGGCGTTCGGTGTGGCGAACTTCGTCGGCACATTGATCGCGGGTTATCTGCTTGAACGCAGCCTGCGACTGACACTGCTGCTGATGCCGCTGATCATGGGTGTGCTGGGCTGGCTACTGGCCACGCTGGGCGGCATTTCCATGAGCACCGATGTCCTCATGGTGGCCCTATGGGGTTTCGCCTTCGGTGCCGTGCCAGTCGCCTGGTCGACCTGGATCACCCGTGTCGTGCCGGACGAGGCAGAGAGCGGGGGCGGCTTGATCGTCGCCTCAATACAGCTAGCGATCGCGCTGGGCGCCGCCGTCGGTGGCGTCATGTTCGACATCAGCGGCGTCTTGGGTGTTTGTGCGACAGCCGGCACGATGCTGTTGGCCGCCGCCGCTCTGGTGCTTGTCGGCGTGAGAACGCAGCCGACTGTCTCCAGCGATGGCGATGCTGTCACGGCCTGTCAGTAAAGAAGGCAAGAAGTCGCCAGCCGGGAAACAGCCACGGTTGGCGATATTCTAGGCATGAGAATTCCAGACATTAACCGGCCTGCTGTGCCTGACGTTCAAGCTCGGCGGTCATCTCTTGGGGTAAATCAAGGGCACTGGCCAATTGATCGAGCCAGGCGCGCTCCATCGGGTTTTGCTCATCGATCACGGCGACGCTGATTAAGTACATTTCTCGCGCCGCTTGGGGCGAGTCCGCTTCACGGGCCAACGCTTTGGCATCCAACGGCGCATTGAGTTGTTGTTCGACCCAACGGTGCATCTCGTCGTCGGCCCCTAACGCATCGATCTGTTCGGTGATCATCGCCTGTTCTTGTTCATCGATGTGGCCATCGGCACGAGCCGCCATGATCATCGCCTGCAAGAGTTCCAGACTACGCCGCTCCTGGTACTCGCCATCGAGCACCTCGACACGTTCGCCCTCGCCAGCGTCTTGTGGCTCGCTGCCCGAACTTTTGTTTTGAGAACTTTGCCATGCTTTCCAGGCCAATACGCCAACACCGGCGATCGCGCCGTACTTGAGGGCTTTACCGCCCAGTTTGCGGCCGCGCTTGGAGCCAACCAGCATGCCCATGGCACCACCGCCGAGCAGGCTTTTCATATCGAAGCCGCCCGCAGATCCCCCACTGGACTTGCCGTCTGAGGAACTTCCGCCCAGCTGTTTCGAGAGGCCACCCAGCATGCCTTTTACATCGACACCACTGCCCTTCTGGCTACCACTGGCTTGTTGCATCAACTGCTGCAGTATCTTGTTTGCGTTCATTCCCTGGCTCCTCCAGTGATCACTGACGACGCTGCCCCAGGCGCCCCGTTACGCAACGCCGCTGCCTTCGGAGAAACACTGACACAGTTTCTGCCCACCGCCCATAAAAAAGCCACGCCCGAAGGCGTGGCATTCCCTTGAAGCCCCTTTGAACAGGGGTCTTGGCGGCGATTTATCGTGATTATGGTGACGAGGGCCGGATCGCGCGATCAGGCATCTTCCTCGTCAGCGCCGCCGTCATTGGTACTACCGCTGCCGAGGTAATCGGCCTTGCTGGAACGCTCGAGCCACAGCGGGTTCGTCCAGGCGGTATCGCCATCGGCATCGTCGACTTCCAGCGCGACCCAGCCGTTGGCGTCGCCAGGAATCTCGAAGGTCAACGTCGCATCGGTGCCGTCGAGGGATTGCGTGGCGAGTACTTCGCCTCCCTGGCCAATCAGGCGCGCTTCCTTGAGGCCGTTGACGGCGGTGGCGTTCACGACCCATTCACCCTTGGCGTCTTCGACCAGGCGCAGGCTGTCGCCGAACATGTGGTTCTCGGGGAACAGCAGCGGTCCTTGGGTCGCGTATCCGTGGCCGTCCTTGAGGGCACGGGCGAAGGCGCGCGGGGTCAACTCGCCGGGCACCTGACCCATCATACGAATGCGGCCAGTGAGGTCGTTCCAGGCATCGTGGGTGTCCGTGCCCGCCGTGAAGTACATGCGCGTGCCTTGATCCCACAAGCGATGCGCGGCCTTCAAGGTCGGTTCGTTATCCACCTCGGCATTGAGTTCGAGCAAGTCGAAGCCGGTGGTGAAGCCACCAGGCACCTTGCCATCGCCCAAGTTCTGTAGATAACCATAGGCGTTGTACGGGTGATTCATGGGAATCACCTCGGCACCCAGACGGCGCGCATCGGCGATGATGTCCTGCACGTCATCGGTGCCGGGATCGACCTTGAGCTCACCGTTCATCTCGATGGGAAACGGGTTCATATGGCCCCACGAGGGTGAAATCTCGATGGAGGGAATGAACGGCACGCCACGTTCGGCGGAGAGCTTGCGGAAGGTGTCGTGGTTGGCGGTGGAGTCGTGATCGCTGATGAAGGTCAGATCGAGATCCGTGGCCAACTGGGCACGCACCACCGTATCCGGCGGCGTGGTGCCCTCCAGCACGTTGGCGTGATGATGCAGGTCGGCGCCGTACCAGTGATCGTCGTTGGGTTCGACGAGACGCTCGATCTCGACGGCCTTGTCGATCTCTTCTCCGGTCTCGAGGCTGACGTCCAGCGTCTGCTCGCGAGCCGTGAAACCCGCCCCCGCGTTGACACCCAGGCGGTAATCGCCGGGCGCCAGCTTGAGCTCGGCGTGACCGGCCGGGTCCAGCTCGGTGAAGAAAGTCTGCTTGCCGAGGAATTCTACCGGCGGCTGCTGACCGTCGAGAATGGTCAGGCGTGCGTCGCGCGGCGTGTCGCTCTCGGCGCCGTGAATATCCAGTGATAGCGTACCGGGCCCGCGCATGCCGTCGAAGGTAAGCTTGCGTTCGCTGCCATCGGTGACATTCAATTCGACCGGCTCGGAGTTAGCGAAACCTTCCGCCGTGGCGTAAGCCTGGTACTCGCCTACCGGCAGCGACATCGAGAACTCGCCATCGTCAGCCAGCGTCCAGGCGTAAGGCGCGCCTTCCTTCTCGATCATCACCAGGCCGTTGGCGGGCGCCTCGCCGTCACCATCACTTAGCTGACCATGAACCTCGCCGCTATCGAGGTTCTTGCGTTCGATCTCATTGGCGACCACCGGGGCCAGATCGCCTTCCGGCACGACCTGCAGCCAGCCTTCGAAGCGGCGCGACTCGCCGGCTTTCAGGCTGTGTTCGAGATACATGTCCTGGCCTTCGTAGTTGATGCGGTCGAAATACGGCGCATGCAGGGCGAAGGCCCAATCCTGATCGTAGGCAACCATGCGGTCGGTGAGCGCGTCGCTGGCCTCGGTCTCCTTGGCGTCGCCCAGGCCGGGTACGCCAAACAGATAGCCGGTATCCGGCCACAGCGTGAAGCCGGAGCGAATGCCTTCCAGCGGCTCGTCACCCCGATTGTCGAACACGGTTTCCAGATGCACGCGGTCGCTGTCGGCGTCCAGCGTGTAAGTGGTGGTGACCATCGCCTCGCCGAAGTTGCGGCTGACGCGGATCACCGCACGCTCGGGCGACTTCTCGACGACCTCGACGTTCTTGCCGTCGTTGGGCCAGGCGGACCAGTTGTTGGGGATGAAATCGGCGAAGGCAACACGGTCGAGATCGATCTCGCCGCCTTTAACCGCCGCCAAGTCGACCAAAGTGCCGCGTGGCACGCCCCAGGGCGGCCGTGATTCGACGGCCAGCGCGAAGGCCAACTTGTCGTTAGCGACGGTAATGTCCTCGGCGTGAGAGGCCTCGCCATCGGGAATATCGGTTGCGCCGCGCGTGACGCTGACATCGGCCTGGGCCAGCGAGGCGGCGCCCAAGGTCAGCACCGCAAGCGGCACAAAGCGCCATCGTGAATGTGTCATGAGATCCCTCTTATGTTGAATTTTTATCTATAATTTCTTTTTCCATTATTCATAATTTTGATTGTACGTTCAAATTACGCATGCTGCGACGGCATGCTTGCCCTGGAGCGCACTCTAGGGTTGTAGAATTGAGGTACATTGATCGACAAAAAACACGGGATCTCTCATGGCATGCTGCTGCGGTTCTTCTTCCCCTTCGCCACACGCGGCGCCGCGTTACCGGCGCGTGCTGTGGATAGCGCTGGTGGTCAACGCGGGGATGTTCGGCGTCGAGATGCTGGCAGGGATGAAAGCCGATTCCACCTCGCTGATGGCCGACTCACTCGATTTCCTCGGCGACGCGGCGAACTACGCCATAAGCCTCGGTGTACTGGGCATGGGCCTGCTCTGGCGCGCTCGTGCGTCGCTGGTCAAAGCTGCGACTCTAGCCGGGTTCGGCGTCGTGGTGCTGGGTGTGACACTGCATAACCTGTTCGCGGGTAGCTACCCAGATGCGCCGACCATGGGCGCGGTGGGGGTCTTGGCACTGCTTGCCAATCTCGCGGTGCTGCTGCTGTTGATGCGCTATCGCGAGGGCGACAGCAACATGCGCAGCGTGTGGATCTGCACACGCAACGACGTCATCGGCAACGGCGCGGTGCTACTCGCCGCGTTGGGTGTTTTCGGCAGCGGCACCGCCCTGCCCGACTTGATCGTCGGCGGGATATTCGCCTTTCTCTCGCTGTCCGGCGGCTGGAAGATCGCCCATCAAGCGCGTGGTGAGCTACGTGAAGCGCGCGACGCCGAACGGCTTGGCACTACTGCCACCGAGTCGCGCTGAGCGCCCGGCCATGCCGGGCCAAGGAACGTCAGGTGTTAAAACTCGATAGCGACATGGCTCTTGGGCGTGCTGCAGCAGCTCAGAATGTAGCCTTCCGCTTCGTCGTCCTCGGTAATACCGCCGTTGTGTTCCATGTTGACGTCGCCCGAGAGCTTCTTGACCTTGCAGGTGCCGCAGATGCCCATCCCACAAGCCTTGGGGATATGTAGGCCGAGCTTGGCAGCGGCGGAATGCACGGTCTCCTCGGGCAGAATGCGAATGCTCTTGCCGCTGGAGCTGAATTCGACCTGCAACATGTCGGCGGTGTCGACGGCTTCCATTTCCGCTTCGGCCTGCTCGGCCAGCTCCTGCACGTCGGCGCGCACCTCGGCGGGTGTGGCGCCAAACGACTCCTCGTGATAATGGCTCATATCGAAGCCGTTGCTCTTCAGCACTTTTTTAACGGCATTCATGTACGGCGTGGGGCCGCAACAGAAGATCTCTCGCTCCAGATAATCCGGCACCATCAATTCGAGCATCGCCTGCGCCAGGTATCCGCGGAATCCCGCCCAGGCCACACCGTTTTCATCCCCGCGCTCACAGACGATATGCAGCCGGAAATCGGGGATCCGTGAGAAAATATGTTCCAGCTCGCGGTGAAAGATGATGTCGCGTGGCTCGCGTGCACTGTGCACGAACTGCAGGTCGACATTGGCGTTGGTGTCGAAGAACCAGCGCGTCATCGACATCAATGGCGTGACGCCGACTCCACCGGAGAGCATGAGCACTTTGTCGGCGGGATAGTCGATGACGTTGAAGTCTCCCACAGGACCATGGACGGCAAGCTCGCTACCCACCTGCAGGTTGTCATGTAGCCAGTTGGAAACGCGTCCATCGGGAAGCCGCTTGACCGTGATCGAGAAGCTATAGGGCACCGAGGGCGAGCTGGAAATCGTGTAGGAGCGCATGATCGGCTCGCCGTCGATCTCCAGCTCCAGGGTCACGAATTGCCCAGGCTTGAAGAAGAACAGCACCGGCTGATCGGCCATGAAGCAGAACGTGCGGACATCCCAGGTCTCCTGGATGATCTTCACGCAACGCACGTTATGGCGCCCATTGGTCCAGGTCTGGGTAGTGACGGGATTGAAGAAGTTCAAGCTCATGAGATGGCTACCTGGTCGCGCGGCGGTATCTGACTGTCAGGCGCATTGTGGGCGCCCCCCGCACCGACCACTTACCTGCCAACGACACGCGCATGCCTGCGCCAGCCGCCATTACGAGGGCAATCGCCAACTGACGTCGTCACGGCATCGGCCAATGTCGCGGGCAGACAATCCCCACTGATGGCGATACGCCACACTTCGTGTCACTCACGCCTCTCACGCACACTCACTCAATGTCATGGCGCCATCCGTTACCCGACACGGCGCACGAAGAGGATGCCTTCATGGATCTGATCGCTACATCCGCACTCGACGATCCCTTGGCCGCCGCGCGTGACGCGACCGCCGACATGCTTCGCCAGCGTCGGCGCACGTATTCGCTGCCGCAACCCTTCTATAATGACCCGCGCGTGTTCGCGCTGGATATGCAAGAAATCTTCACCCATGAGTGGCTGTTCGTCGGCATGACCTGCGAGCTACCCGCCAAGGGCAATTACCTGACCGCACAGATCGGCGATAACCCCATCATCGTGGTGCGCGGCGATCAGGGTACGCTGCATGCCTTCCACAACGTCTGCCGCCACCGTGGATCGCGACTGTGCACGCAGGAGAAAGGCAAGGTCGCCAAGCTGGTCTGCCCCTATCATCAATGGACCTACGAACTCGACGGCCGCCTGCTGTTCGCCGGACAAGACATGGGCGAGGACTTCGATCTTTCCGCCCACGGCCTCAAGCCGGTGGCAGTGAAGAGCGCCGGGGGCTTCATCTTCATTAGTCTCGCCGAGCAGCCGCCGGCCATCGACGACTTTCTGGCGACACTGGATGAGTACCTGGCGCCTTACGAGATGGATAACGTCAAAGTCGCGGCGGAATCGAACATCGTCGAGCAGGCCAACTGGAAGCTGGTCCTCGAGAACAACCGCGAGTGTTATCACTGCAACGGTGCCCATCCGGAGCTGCTCAACTCGCTTATCGAGTTCGACGACACCGACGACCCGCGCGCTACGCCCGCCTACCGCGACCTTGTCGCCCGCCAGCAGGCCCACTGGGAACGCCTACAGGTGCCCTGGGCGCTCAAGCACTTCGGCAAGCGCAACCGTCTGACCCGCACGCCTATGATCGACGGCGTCATGTCGATGACCATGGACGGCAAGCCCGGCTGCGGGAAACTGATGGGAAGCCTCACGAGCCCCGATCTGGGTTCGCTGCGCATTTTGCACCTGCCCAATTCCTGGAACCATTTCATGGGCGATCATGCCGTGGTCTTCCGCGTGCTGCCGCTGGGTCCGCAACAGACCCTGGTAACCACCAAGTGGCTCGTCCGCCGGGACGCCCAGGAAGGCGTCGATTACGACCCGCAATGGCTACGCAAGGTATGGGACGCCACCAACGATCAGGACCGGCAACTGGCCGAGGAGAATCAGCGCGGCATCAACTCCATCGCCTACCAGCCCGGCCCCTACTCCGAAACCTATGAATTCGGCGTGATCGACTTCGTCGACTGGTACAGCGAAACCCTACTCTCGTACCTGGAATCGGAGACACCTTCGTTGCAGGTCGTGCGGGGCTGAACGTCCATCGGGCAGTGCCCATCCGATAAATGCCCCACCGCGCGATGCATATCATGCAGCGCGGTGGGGCATTCACGTTTCACCTTTGTGCTTTGCCAACTGTCACCAGGCCAAGTGTCCCGAGCGAGAATTTACCTAAGCCCGCAGGCGAGGCAGCAAATGGGTGTCGATCGCTTGGCGTACCGAGGGCAGCATTTCATCGCTGTGCTGCATCATGTCGTGAATGGCCTCGGGCAATCCTTCCACGCCGACTTCGTTGTACTTGCATGCGGCCATGCGAGCACAGGTTTCGGGGCAAGCACCATCGGGAATGCGTACGCCCAGCGCTTGTAGGCGTTGACGAAAGTCATCGCCGTCGATCAAATCCGCGAGCATCATGTCTTCCCCTCCTCGAGTGACGGTGCGCCGACCGGTGTCCCCGGTCACGGCTGCGATGGTCGTTATTGTGGATGGTGGCTATCGTGAACGCCTGTCGCCAGAGGCGTTACCCGAAGTTTAGGAGAGCGGTGGCAAAATGCCCGCTCCCGCATCGTCAACGTGTGAACACCACGGTGCGCTTGGAATGCAGAAACACCCTGCGCTCCAGATGAAGCGATACCGCCCGCGCCAGGGTCAAGCATTCGATATCTCTGCCCTTGGCCACTAAGTCCTCGGGATAGTCGGCATGACTGACCGATTCCACTCCCTGGGTGATAATGGGGCCTTCGTCGAGATCGTCGTTGATGTAGTGCGCGGTGGCGCCGACCAGCTTGACGCCTTTTTCATAGGCCTGGTGATACGGCTTGGCGCCCTTGAACCCCGGCAATAGCGAATGATGGATGTTGATCGCGCGCCCGCTGAGGCGCGCGCACATCTCACTGGAAAGTACCTGCATGTAACGCGCCAGGATCACCAATTCGGCGCCGGTGGACTCGATCACCTCGAGAACGCGGGCTTCCTGCGCCGCCTTGGTCTCGGGCGTGATCGGAAAATGGTGATATGCCAACCCGTGCCCGGTTACCAAGGATTCGAGATCGGGATGATTGGAGATCACCGCACGAATATCCAACGGCAACTGCCCGGTGCGGTAGCGATACAACAGGTCATGAAGGCAATGATCGGCCTTGGAGACCATGATCACCACCGGGGTGCGACGCTCGGGCGGGGTCAGTTCGAAATCCATCTCGAACTCGAGGGCCCGGGTCGCGAAGTCGGCCTGGAAGGCTTCGGGGTCGAAATCGGCGGCCAGGGGCCGAAATTCGGTACGGATGAAGAACCGCTCGCCCAGGCGATCGTCGAATGACTGCTGTTCGGTGATGTAGCAATCGCGCTCCTTGAGGAAACGCGTCACAACATCCACGGTGCCCAAGCGGCTGGGGCACTGCGCGGCGAGGATCCATGTATCGTTACTGCGGCTCATGGCGGCTTTCTCGAGCGACACCGATGCCATATTCTTCCCCCGCATCCAGTAACCAGCGATACACGTAGTCGGCGAAACTGCGCCGCACGATGAGTTCCCAGCGCGCCTCGTCCGGGCGACGCAGGATCACGTTGGTCTTGGCGAAGAGCGTGGTCACGCCCTTGCCTACCGTGAACGCATGCGGGTCGACATCATAGACCGTCGATTTCATCAGGACTTCATGCGCCGCCTCCCCGGAGAGTTCGATCAGCGTCTGTCCCGCGCTGACGTCGACGATGGCGACATGCGACCCGCCGAGATGCGCGCGCAGCCGTGTTTCGAGGCCGAAGATCTCGTCACCGGGCACGATCAGCAGCCATTCGTCGGGCGACAACCATTGCACGGAGCGCTGGCCATCGGCGTCGACGGTGAGCGAATTAGGGCGCCCAGGCAGACCAATGCCGAGCACCTCCCGTAACGCTTCATCGAGGACGATGGCACCGCCGCGCAGGATGAGATGCCCCAGAAACGCTCGCTCGCTAACCACTGCACGGCCTTCCTCTCCAGGCGCGGGCATGCCGCTGCGTTGGAAGGAGTACGCCAACGGCGACTCGGCCGTGACGGTAGCGTGATCGGCGCGGGCATCGTAGACATGGACCGAGTTAGACATGCTGGCGCTCTCCCTTGGGATCGACGAATTGGGTGCCGACGATTTCGGCTTCATGCACACGACCATCGGCCATGGGCAAGTAGACGCTCTCCCCCATGCGCTGGTGGCCGCCCTTGACCACCGCCAGGGCAAAGCCGCTTTCCAGCGTCGGGCTGTAGTAGCTCGAGGTCACGTGGCCAGCCATGGGCATGGGGATGGCGTGTTTCGGATCGAAGACGATCGGCGCGCCCTCCTCCAGCACCACGCTCGCGTCCTTGGGTTTGAGACCGACGAGATGCTTGCGTCCCTCGCGGCGCGTATCGGAACGCGTCAGCGCCCGCTTGCCGACCCACGGGAACGGCTTGTCATAGCCGATGGCCCAGTGCATGCCGAGATCCTCGGGCGTCACCGATCCATCGGTATCCTGGCCGACGATGATGAAGCCCTTCTCGGCACGCAACACATGCATCGTCTCGGTGCCGTAAGGCGTCAGGTTGTACTTGTCGCCGTGCGCGAATAACGCTTCCCAGACGTGCATGGCGTAGTGCGCCTGGACGTTGATCTCGAAGGCCAACTCCCCGGTGAAGGAGATCCGGAACACCCGCGCGGGAACACCGGCCACATGCCCCTCGCGCCAGTCCATGAACTTGAACGCCTCGCGGTCGAGATCGATGTCGGTCAAGTCAGTGAGCAGCTTGCGCGCCTCGGGGCCGGTCACGGTCATCGTCGCCCAGTGGTCGGTAACCGAGTTGAAATACACCTCGAGTTCCGGCCATTCGGTCTGGTGCCAGAGTTCGAGCCATTCCAGCACCGGCGCGGCGTTGCCGGTGGTGGTGGTCATCAAAAAGTGATTCTCGGCCAGACAGCTGGTGGTGCCGTCATCCATCACCATGCCGTCGTCGCCGCACATCAGTCCGTAGCGCACGCGACCAGGCGCCAACTTCTGCCACTTGTTGGTGTAGATGCGACCCAGGAACTCGCGGGCATCCGCCCCCTGAATATCGATCTTACCCAGCGTCGAGGCATCGAGAATGCCCACACCCTCACGAACCGCACGGCACTCGCGCGCCACGGCCTCCGCCATGCTCTCGATCCCGCCGTCGGTACGTTTGCGAGGATAGTACCAAGGACGCTTCCACTGCCCGACGTCTTCGAATTCGGCGCCCTGAGCGACGTGCCAGGCCTGCATCGGCGTGTAGCGCTCGGGATCGAAGAGCTCGCGGCAGTGGCGTCCGACCACGGCACCGAAGGTCACTGGCGTGTAGTTGGGCCTGAATACCGTAGTGCCGGTTTCGGGAATGCTCTGCCCCAGGCAGCGTGCGGCGACCGCCATACCATTGATATTACCCAGCTTGCCCTGGTCGGTACCGAAGCCCATGGCGGTGTAGCGCTTGACGTGCTCGATGGATTCGAACCCTTCGAGCGTTGCCACCTCGATGGCGCCGGCGGTAACGTCATTCTGCAGATCGACGAACTGCTTGGGCGCACGCAGCGTGGTTTTCTCATGCGGCACCTGGAATAGCGCGCAGGCCGGGCCTTCATGGCGCGGCTCGACATGTGGCAGGTCCGCGTCGTTCACGGTGGCGTCGAATCCCAGCGCCGTCGCTGCGTTAACGCCGGCCTCGACGCCGTCCGCCAACACCTCGCCCAGCGGATAGACGCCATGGGCACCGCCCGTCGCCGTGACGCCCGCCACGGTGGTCGGCACGAAACCGATGATGTCATCGCTCCATACCGGACGCGCGCCGGTATGCGAGGCCAAGTGGATCACCGGGCTGTAGCCGCCGGAGCTGGCGATGGTGTCGCACTCGAGCGTCTCGACTTTTCCGGTGACCGTGAAGGTGTCCACGTCGATGGCCGCCACGCGTGCCGCTGAGACGCGCTGCGCCCCTTTGGCCTCGATCACCGCGCTGCCGGTGATGACACGGATGCCCGCCGCCTTGGCCTGCGTTACGAGATCGCCCTGGGGCGCGGGACGAGCATCGACGATAGCCGCTACCTCACGTCCAGCCTCCTGCCAATCCAATGCGGCGCGGTACGCGTGATCGTTGCTGGTGGAGAGCACCAGCTTCTGGCCGGGCACCACGACGTAGCGGCGAATGTAGGTCGATACCGCTCCAGCCAGCAGGTTGCCGGGGACATCGTTGTTGGCATACACCAGCGGGCGCTCATGTGCGCCGGTCGCCAGGATTACCTGGCCGGCACGTACCCGGTGCAGCCGCGAGCGCGCCTGGCGATGACCGTCCTGAGACGGCGCACTATCGCCCAGGTGCTCGGTGCGGCGTTCGTGAAGCGTCACGAAATGATGATCGTGATAACCATGCGCGGTGGTACGCGGCAGCAAGGTGACGTTGTCGTGTTCCGCCAGCGCCGCCAATGTCGTCTTCAGCCATTGAGCGGCGGGTTGATCGTCCAGCGTCTCGCGCGTATCGAGCAGCGAGCCACCCATCGTCTCTTGTTCGTCAGCGAGGATTACCCGAGCCCCGGCACGTGCCGCCGCCAGCGCCGCGCTCAAGCCTGCAGGGCCAGCGCCGACGACGAGCAGATCACAATGCCGATGCATGTGGTCGTAGATATCCGGATCGGGCTGTGTCGGGCTGCGCCCCAGACCGGCCGTCTTGCGGATGTATTTTTCGTAGGTCATCCACATCGAGGCCGGTGCCATGAAGGTCTTGTAATAGAACCCCGGCGGCATGAACGGGCTGCCCAGCTTGCCGACCCAGCGCATGATGTCGCGCTGCGCGTCGGGCCAACCGTTGGTGCTGCACGCGACGAGACCGTCGTAAAGCGCCTGCTGGGTAGCGCGCACGTTGGGTACCTGGGTCGCCTCCGTGGCGCCCAATTGAACCACCGCATTGGGTTCTTCCGCACCGGCGGCGACGATGCCGCGCGGGCGCGAGTACTTGAAGCTGCGATTGACCAGGTCCACGCCATTGGCCAGCAAGGCCGAGGCCAGAGTATCGCCGGGATGGCCGGTATATGAGCGGCCATTGAAGGTAAAGGTCAACGTCTGCGTGCGGTCGACCTGGCCGCCTTGCGCCAGGCGGTTGGACTGTGATGCTGTCTGGCTCATGCCTGTGCTCCCTTGACCGACGCCAGGGCGGCGTCACTGGCACCCACGGTCTGCTGGCCGCCCTCGGCAGCCTGCACGCTCGCGGTTTTTTCTTCACGCGCCAGATGCTCGGCGCCCACCGTCGGCTGCTCGCCCATTCTGTAGGTTTCGAGGATCTCGTAACTCACGGTATTGCGCGTGATATTGAAGAACTTGCGACAACCCACCGCGTGCAGCCACATCTCGTGATGGATGCCGCGCGGGTTGTCGCGGAAGAACAGATAATCGCCCCACTCCTCATCGCTGCAGGCGTCCGGCTCCTCGGGACGAGCGATGTGCGCCTGGCCCTTGGGGTGGAATTCCTCTTCTTCGCGCAATTCTTCGCAATAGGGGCAGTAAATATGGAACATGGTGGCTCTCCCTTAGTGCGCGACGCCAGCGGCGCCGTGCTCGTCGATCAACGCCCCGCTGTGGAAGCGGTCGATGGAAAACGGCGCGGCGATGGGATGCATCTCGCCCTTGGCCAGACTGGCCGCGAAGACATGCCCCGAGCCCGGCGTCGCCTTGAAGCCGCCCGTCCCCCAGCCGCAATTGAAGTAGAGCCCCTTGACCTTGGTCTTGGAGAGGATCGGACAGGCATCCGGACAGGTATCGACGATGCCACCCCACTGACGGTTCATGCGCACCCGGGAGAAGATCGGGAACATCTCGACGATGGCCTGCAAGGTGTGCTCGACGGTGGGATAGCTGCCCCGCTGGCCGTAGCCGTTGTAGCCGTCGATGCCCGCACCGATGACCAGATCGCCCTTGTCCGACTGGCTGATATAACCGTGCACGTGATTGGACATCACCACGGTGTCCAACACCGGCTTGAGCGGCTCGGATACCAGCGCCTGTAGCGGATGCGATTCCAGCGGCAGATTGAGACCGGCCATGCCGGCCAACACGCTGGAATTGCCCGCCGTCACACAGCCCACGGTCTTGGACTCGATATCGCCGCGATTGGTATGCACGCCCTGAATCTGGCCGTCGCGAATCTTGAAGCCGGTGACCTCGGTGTTCTGCAGCAGATCGACGCCCAACGCGTCGGCGGCGCGGGCATAGCCCCAGGCCACGGCATCGTGACGCGCCACCCCGGCGCGTGGTTGCCAGGAAGCGCCCATGACCGGATATCGAGCACGCTTCGAGCAGTCCATGATCGGCACCAGCGACTGAACGCCTTCGGCGTCGAGCACTTCACCGTCGATACCGTTGAGGCGGTTGGCATTGACCCGGCGCTGAATGTCACGCATGTCCTGAAGCGTATGACCCAGGTTGAGCACCCCACGCTGGGAGAACATGACGTTGTAATTGAGCTCCTGGGACAGCCCCTCCCAATGCTTCATGGCATGCTCGTAGAGTGCCGCCGACTCATCCCACAGGTAGTTGGAACGCACGATGGTGGTGTTACGCGCGGTATTGCCACCGCCCAACCAGCCTTTTTCGAGCACCGCGACATTGGTGATGCCGTGCTCCTTGGCCAGATAGTACGCCGTGGCCAGACCGTGGCCGCCGCCGCCGACGATGATCACGTCGTACCCCGGCTTGGGCGTGGGATTGCGCCATTGGCGTTGCCAATCCTCGTGGTGGCGTAACGCGTGCTTGACGAGGCCGAAGCCTGAATAACGTTGCATGGCACCTCTCCTGCGCGATCCCCGTGCGCTGTCATGGCACGGCGACGTGTCTGTGTATGACGCGATGGTAGCCCCGTCCCTCCTGGCACGGGGTACTTGCAAGCGTCACGGCCGGATGCGTTTGCGACACGCCCCCGGATCAGCCGTCGAGCGCCGTCGCCACCTCGGCGCGATGCAACCGACTGGCGGCGTACTTGAACTCGGGAATCTTGCCGAACGGATCGAGCGCCGGATTGGTCAGGATATTGGCCGCCGCCTCCAGATAGCAGAACGGCACGAACACCATGCCTGGCTGCATCAAGGGATCGGCGCGCGTCTTCAGGGTGATGCTGCCACGCCGAGTGGCGATGGTGACCGCCTCGCCCGGCGACAGCCCCAGGCGCCCCAATTCCGACGGCGCGAGGCTGGCCACCGCCTCGGGCTCGAGATCATCGAGTACCCGAGTACGCCGGGTCATGGAGCCGGTGTGCCAATGTTCCAGTTGGCGCCCAGTGATCAACACCGTGGGATAGTCATCATCGATGGGTTCATCCGGTGGCAGTGGCCGGGTCGGTGTGAACGTCGCTCGCCCGCTCGCGGTGGGGAAGGCGTCGGAAAACACTACGTCAGCGCCGGGGGCGTCCTCGGCCGGGCAGGGATAGGTCACCGAGCTCTCGCGTTCCAGACGGGCCCACGAAATGTGATCGAGCGACGCCATGCCCTGCTTCATCTCGTCGAACACCTCGCGCGGGTGCGTGTAATGCCAGTCCAGGCCCAGGCGATTGGCGAGCTGCTGGATGATCCACCAGTCGGGCTTCGCCTCACCGGGTAGCGGCACCGCAGCGCGACCGAGCTGCACCTGACGGTTGGTGTTGGTCACGCTGCCGTCCTTTTCTGGCCAGCTCGAGGCCGGCAGGATCACATCGGCGAACTGCGCGGTCTCGGTGACGAACAGGTCCTGCACTACCAGATGCTCGAGCTTGGCCAGTGCTTCTCGGGCGTGATCGAGGTCCGGGTCGGACATCACGGGATTCTCGCCGAGGATGTACATCCCCTTGATGGTACCGGCAGCGATGGCATTCATGATCTCCACCACCGTGAGCCCAGGCGTCGCATCCAGCGGCGAGTTCCACAGTTCCTCGAAGGCACTGCGCATCTGGGCGTCACCCACCGGTTGATAGTCGGGCAGCACCATGGGAATCAGGCCAGCATCGGAGGCGCCCTGGACGTTGTTCTGGCCACGCAGCGGATGCAGGCCGGTGCCGGGACGGCCGGTCTGGCCACAGGCCAGCGCCAGCGAGATCAGGCAGCGGGCGTTGTCGGTGCCATGCACGTGCTGGGAAATGCCCATGCCCCAGAAGATCATCGCCCGCTCGGCCTGGGCATACAGCCGTGCAAGCTCGCGAATCAGCTCGGGCTCGACGCCGCAGGCGGGCGACATCGCTTCGGGCGTCATGTCACGCACATGGGCCTTGAGTGCCTCGAAGCCCTCGGTGTGGGCATCGATATAGGCCTGGTCATAGAGCGCCTCACTGATGATGACGTTGAGCATGGCGTTGTAGAGCGAGACATCGCCGCCGGGCGTGAAACGCACGCTCCGATGCGCGTAGGCATCCAGTGCCTGGCCGCGTGGGTCGAGGACGATCAGTTTGGTGCCGTTTCTGGCCGCCTGCTTGAAGTAGGTGGCCGCCACGGGATGGTTGATCGTCGGATTGCAGCCGGTGAGGATCACGACATCGGCCTCAAGCGCCTGCATGAAGGAGGCGGTCACCGCGCCCGAGCCGATGCATTCCATCAGTGCCGCCACCGAACTGGCATGGCACAGCCGGGTGCAATGGTCGACATTGTTGGAGCCGAAACCGGTGCGTACCAGCTTCTGAAACAGCCAGGCTTCTTCGTTGGAGCATTTGGCGCTGCCGAAGCCAGCCAGGGCATCGGGACCGTACGCTGCCTTGAGGTCGGCGAGTCCGCCGGCGGCAAGCTCCAGCGCTTCTTCCCAGCTCGCTTCGACGAAATGGGTCAGTGGCTGAGCCGGATCGAAATCGGGATCGAGCCCCTTGAGCACCCCCGGTTTGCGGATCAGTGGCGTGGTCAAGCGTGACGGGTGCCGCGGATAATCGAAGCCGAAGCGGCCCTTGACGCATAACCGGTTCTGGTTGGAAGGGCCCTCGCGCCCTTCGACGAAGAGAATCGCGTCGTCCTTGACATGGTAGGTGAGCTGGCAGCCCACGCCGCAGTAGGGGCAGACGGAATCGACGCTGCGGTCGGCCACCCGGGAATCGCCGCGCCCCGCTTCGTCGACTAGGGTCGCCGGCATCAGTGCCCCGGTCGGGCAGGCCTGAACGCACTCGCCGCAGGCCACGCAGGTGCTATCGCCCATGGGGTCGTCGAAATCGAAGACGATCTTGGAAGCCGCGCCGCGATGCGCCATGCCGATGACGTCATTGCCCTGGACCTCGCGACAGGCACGCACGCAGAGATTGCACTCGATGCAGGCGTCGAGGTTGACGTTCATGGCCGAATGGCTGGCGTCACGGGTCGACGAGGCGCGCCGCGAATGCTCGGGAAGGTGCACATGGTGCACGGTGGTCGCCTCTCTCTCGGCCCGCGCCGGTAGCCGTCGGCGCACCCCCGTGGCATCGATGGCCAGTTGATCGGCCATGGCCCAGAAGTGGCTGGAACGGTCGGGACTGTCGTCACGCACCGGCTGGTCGACCAGCAGCAGCTCCATGACGCCTTCCCGCGCCGTGCGGGCCCGCTCTGAACTGGCGCTCTTGACCACCATGCCGGGGGCGGCCTCGCGCAGGCAACTGGCGGCCAGGGCACGCTCGCCCTCGATCTCCACCATGCAGGCGCGGCAATTGCCGTCGGCGCGGTAGCCACTGGCATCCTTGAAGCACAGGTGAGGAATGCTCTCGCCGGCACGCTTGGCCACCTGCCAGAGCGTCTCCCCGGCAGTGGCGCTTACTGCCACCCCGTCCAGGGTCAGGGTGAAGCTTGTGTTCGAGCATTGCTTGCTCATGCCATGTCTCCCTTATCCCTTGACGATCACGTTCTGGGCGGCGAGTTCACCGCGGAAGTCCTTGAGCAGCCCCAGCACCGGATTGGGCGCTGCCTGCCCGAGGCCGCAGATGGAGGCATCCATCATCACCTGCGAGAGGCGCGTCAGGGTCGCGGCATCCCATTCGTCGCCCTCGAGCAGGGTCAGCATCTTCTCGGTGCCCACCCGACAAGGGGTACACTGACCGCAGGACTCGTCGGCGAAGAAGGCCAGCAGATTGGTGGCGACGGCACGCAGATCGTCCTGGTCGGACAGCACGATCACCGCCGCCGAGCCGATGAAGCAGCCGTACGCCTGCAGGGTGTCGAAGTCCAGCGGCACGTTCGCCTTGGACGCCGGCAGGATGCCGCCCGAGGCGCCGCCGGGCAGGTAGGCAACAAGGCGATGCCCCTCGGCCATGCCGCCGCAATATTCCTCGATCAACTCCTCGAGGGTGATGCCCGCCGGAGCCAAGTGCACGCCGGGGTGCTTGACCCGGCCGGAGACCGAGAAGCTGCGCAGCCCCACCCGACCGTGGCGGCCCTGGCGCGCGAAGGCCTCGGCACCGCGCTGCCAGATCAGCGGGATCCAGTAGTCGGTTTCCACGTTGTTGACCAGCGTGGGACGATCGAACAACCCTCTCTGGGCGACGAAGGGCGGCCGATGGCGAGGCTTGCCGGGCTTGCCCTCCAGCGACTCGATCATCGCCGACTCCTCGCCGCAGATATAGGCACCGGCACCGCGCCGCAGCACGATATAGTCCGGCACCACCAGGCCCTCGTCCTCGAGCTCGGCGATCGCCTCGCGCAATACGCGGTGCAGGCCCGGATACTCGTCGCGCAGGTAAATGTAGAGCGCCTCGGCTTCCACCGCCCAGGCACTGACCAGGGCGCCCTCGAGGAAGCGGTGCGGCGAGCGTTCCAGATAGACGCGGTCCTTGAAGGTGCCGGGTTCGCCTTCGTCGGCGTTGATGGCACAGTAGCGCGGCCCCGCTTCCTGGCGCACGAAGGTCCATTTCTTGAAGGTGGGGAAGCCGGCGCCGCCCAGGCCGCGCAGATTGGCTGTTTCCAGCGCCTGCATCAACGCCTCGACCGTGACGCGCCCCGCGTGGCAGTCGGCGAGCAATGCATAGCCGCCCTCGGCGCGATAATCCACCAGCCGCTGCCAGAGAATCGCCTCGGGATGGTAATGACCGGTATCGATCACCGAGGCCACCCCTTCATGAGTGGCGAAGCGCACGTGATGATGCCCCACTTCCACCACCGGCGCGGTGTCGCAGCGCCCCATACAAGGAGCTCGCACCACCCGGACCGCTTCCGGATCGACGCCGGCCGCCAGCTTTGCCTTGAGCGCCTCGGCACCGGCCAGCCGGCAGGAAAGAGAATCGCAGACCCGGACCGTCACCTCGGGCGGTGGCGACTGATCGTCATGGACCACATCGAAGTGAGCGTAAAAGGTCGCCGTCTCGTAGACCGCGGCCATGGGCAGATTCATGTAGGCGGCCAGCGCTCGGAGCGTCACCAACGATAGATATCCATGGGCATCCTGGAGGGTATGTAGATGCTCGATCAGGAGATCGCGGCGTCGCCGTTCACCGTCCTCGCGTTCATCACCGAGGAGTTGGCGAAGCGCCGCCAGGGCAACGGGGGGCAGGTCGCGCCCGCGCAGCTTGCCGCGGAAGCGACGCTTGGGAGTGAGAGTCTCGACGGTCATGGCGTGCTCGTTGTTATCGGTAGGCACTTGCCCGGGAATGCGCTGTCCGGCGTAACGCACCGCTATGGACAACGGCTCCCCGGATATCGACCCTCCTGTTCTAAGACAGGCGGCTGATTGCAGGTTAGCCCCGGTCTCGTGCCGGGGCCATTCACACCGCTCAAGCGGCCACGCTGCCGTGCGGATCGATGACGAACTTCTTGGCCACGCCGCCGTCGAAGTCCGCATACCCGCGCGGCGCTTCGTCCAGGGAGATGACTTCGACATTGACCGCGTCGGCGATGCTCACCTTGTCGAACAGGATCGCCTGCATCAGCTGCCGGTGATACTTCATCACCGGACACTGCCCGGTATGGAAGGAATGAGACTTGGCCCAACCCTGCCCGAGGCGCATCGAGAGATTGCCATGCTGGGCTTCCTGGCTCTCGGCACCGGGGTCTTCGGTGACGTACAACCCCGGAATTCCGATCTGACCACCGGCCCGGGTGATGTCCATGCAGGCATTGAGCACCGTGGCGGGTTGCTCGTGCGCATGGTTGTGCCCATGACAACGCGCCTCGAAGCCCACCGCATCCACGGCGCTGTCCACCTCGCGTTCGCCGAGGATCGGCTCCAGCATGTCGGGCATGGGCGTATCTTGGCGCAGATCCAGGGTTTCGCAGCCGAAGCTTTTGGCCTGATCGAGACGCTGCGGGTTCATGTCGCCGACGATGACGCAGGCGGCGCCCAGCAACTGGGCGGAGACCGCCGCGGCCAGCCCGACCGGTCCTGCCCCAGCGATGTAGACGGTGCTGCCGGGGCCGACACCGGCGGTAGCACAGCCGTGGAAGCCGGTGGGAAAGATGTCGGAGAGCAACGTCAAATCGCGGATCTTGTCCATGGCGATATCGCGGTCGGGAAACTTCAACAGATTGAAGTCCGCATAGGGCACCATGACGTACTCGGTCTGGCCACCGACCCAGCCGCCCATGTCGACATAGCCATACGCGGCGCCCGGACGCGCGGGGTTGACGTTGAGACAGATGCCGGTCTGGCCTTCCTTGCAGTTGCGGCAACGCCCGCAAGCGATGTTGAAGGGCACCGAGACGACATCGCCAACGCCGATGAACTCGACGTCGCGTCCGCACTCGACGACTTCGCCGGTGATTTCATGCCCGAGTACCATGCCGCTCGGCGCTGTGGTGCGGCCGCGCACCATGTGCTGGTCGCTGCCACAGATGTTGGTGGTGATGACCTTGAGAATCACGCCGTGCTCGCATTTGCGATTGCCTAGCGCCAGCTCGGGAAAAGGGATCGATTGGACCTCGACATGGCCGGCGCCCATGTAGATCACGCCGCGGTTGGCTGCACTCATGGCTATTGTCCTTTGGTTTCGTGGTGAGAGGCGTCGTGGCGTCAACGCCACTCTTCGACCATAGCCCTCTTGCTGGCGCGTACTGTTCCCAGCGAGTCATCGCCATGCTCAAAAGAGACATTGCCGTGCCAATCGCAGCCCCGCTTATTGTGCGCCGCCTTATCATAAGCGCGACTTGTTCCGGCTGCGGGGGCGTGCTATTCAAGCAATGATCGAAATACGCCCTACCCCGAGAAGCGTATCCACCGCCCACTCGTCACCGGAGCTCACCATGGAGGCCTCGACCGCCACCGCCTCGTCTCGTTCCCCGTCCTACCCCGCTCGCCTGACCGGCATGAGCTGGGCGCACTTTCTCAACGACGGCGCCGCCAATTACCTGCCGGGCGTGCTGCCGGCGATTCTGATCTCGCTCAATCTATCGGTGGCGCTGGCGGGTACGATCATGGCGGCCTTGCTGATGGGCCAGGCACTGCAACCGCTGGTGGGGATTTTCGCCGACCGGGTCGGTGGCCGCGTCATGGTCGCCCTGGGGCTCGCCGGTTCGTCGCTGGGCGGCGCCCTGATAGGCTTCGCCTCCGGCTTCTGGCCCTTGCTCGGCATCCTGATGCTGATCGGGATCTCCAACGCCTTCTTCCATCCCCAGGCGCTGGCCGGCATTCGTCGTCTGGGTGGCGAGCGCCCTGGGACCGCGATGTCGATCTTCATGGTCGGCGGTGAGGTGGGGCGCGGTGTATGGCCAGCCCTGGCGAGCTGGGTGGTGGTGCAATGGGGACTGGGCTACCTATGGCTACTCGCATTGCCCGCGCTCGCTACGCTGCCGTTCATGCTGCACTGGGCGCCGCGTCTGCCGCCACGCGCCGCGGATGCCACACCCATTGCCTGGCGTCTGCATGCCGGTCCGCTATCGCGGTTGGTGACCTTTTCAGCCCTGCGTTCGCTAATGATCCTCTCGGTGGTGACCTATGTACCGCTGATGTGGGCCCAAGGCGGGGGCGATCTGACCACCGGCGCCAGCTTCATCACCGTTCTGCTGGTCGTCGGCGTGATCGGCAATCTGGGAGGCGGACGGCTCTCCGATCGTTTCGGCCGCCGTCCGGTGTTGATCGTCGCCATGAGCATCTCGGTCATCATGCTGGCGGCTTTCCTGTTGGCCGAAGGCATCTGGCTATGGATCATACTCGGCGTGTTGGGCATCAGCCTGTTCGCGACCTTGCCGCTGGGCATCCTCATCGCCCAGGACATCCTGCCCGAAAACCGCTCACTGGGGTCGGGCATGGCGCTGGGCCTGGCCAACGCGCTGGCGGCCCTCGGCGTGATGCTGCTGGGACCGGTCGCCGCGCTTTGGGCGCCCGCCGCACCGCTGTGGATCGCCCTGGGTGGCGGTGTGATCAGCATTTTTCTCGCCAGCGGCCTGCCCGAGCATGACCATGCTGCTTAAAACAAGAACTAATGCCATAGCACATGGCTGGTCTTGGCCCGGCGTTTACATCGTGCCTTAACGCAGGACGTCTTCTTCACGCAGTAACGTCAGGATCGCCTCGGCGCCTTGCGTCGGGGTCACATCCGTCAGTACCTGCCCACTGCCGCCTTCGGCCTTGGCGGCGGCGGCCTTGAAACGGTCCCGCGCCGAGGCGGCCTTGACGATCTTTAAGCGCTTGGGACGCGGGCGCGCGGGTTGCACGTGCCAAGAGGCCCATTCATCGTCAGCGCTCACCGGCCCTGCCGTCGCTTCGAACGCGCCGCGCCGCGCCGGCCCGTAGGCGCTCTGACGCGGCGCAGGGGCCGCATCGTCGACGGTGACGATGACCGGCAGACGGACCTTGAGTCGCCGCCGCTGCCCCCGCGGCAGGGCCTGTAGCAAGGTCGCCACGCCATCCTCGACGCTTTCCACCGCCGCCAGACCACTCACCAGAGGCCAGCCAAGGCGTTCGGCGAGCAGATAGGGCAACAGGCCCGATCCTTCGCCCCGTTCGGCACGCTCACCGGTAATCACTAAGTGCGGCGACGCCGCATCCAGGGCTTCGGCGAGCGCGGGCAATACATCGGCGCCCTCGGACTGCTCGAGTAACGATAATTCGGTGAAGCCCATGCCCAGATAGCCGCGCAATGCCGCTTCGCTGCTTTCATCGCGCATGCCGGCATGCAGCAGACGCACCTGGGCATCCGCCAAGGAGCGCGCCAGCTCCACACCCCGGGCATCCTGGTCGGCACGCCGAGCTCTCCCCGTCAGCGGATGGCGGCCGACGGAGACCAGCACCGTCACTTCGAGTCCTGGCGTCATGGCGGATTCAGGCTGCATCGCGTTTCTCCTCTCGTGCCTGTGCCACCAGGGTGACCAACGCCTCGAGTATTTGCGTCGAGTCTCCGATCACTGCGAGATCGGCACGCTTGATCATGTCGCAACCGGGATCCATGTTGATCGCCACCACCTTGTCGCAGGTTTGAATACCCTGCAGATGCTGAATGGCGCCGCTGATGCCCACGGCCACATAGACCCTTGCCGTCACCCAGGTGCCGGTGGCCCCCACCTGACGGTCACGGGCCATGAAACCATCATCCACCGCCACGCGTGAGGCCCCCTCAGTGGCCCCCAATACTTCGGCGGCATGATGGAAGCCTTGCCAATCCTTGACGCCATTGCCGGCGGAGAGAATGAACTCCGCCTCGGACAGGGCCACGCCTGACGGGTCGACACTCACCTGACCGAGATCCTGAATGCGCGACAAGGTCGACGGCAATGGCTGTGGCAGGGCCAGTTCGACAGCGGCGTGACGCGTTTCGCTGACCGGCTCGGCACATTCGGCCAAGGCCAGGGCGATTCGCGGCAATGGGCGCCGAATGTCGAGCGACCCCGCCGCACCCCGCGCTGTGCAATGCCACCCCGTGGCCGCCTCGGCATCTGCTTCGACCTGCCAAACCCCCGTCGCCGGTCGCTCGCCGAGACGCACCGCCAAACGCCGTCCCAGCTCGCCGCCGCCCAGCTTGGAGTCCGGCAGCAGCCAATGGCGTGGTGACCAGGTTTCCTCGGCCATGATCAGCGCTCCCAAGCGTGCCTCGGGGGCATAGCCCGCAACCTCCGGTGAATCGAGATGCAGCAGGCGGTCGATGCCCGCTTCACCGACGTCCGCTTCCTTATGGGGACCGAAAATCACGGCCACCACCGCGCCTCGCGCCGCAGGATCGGCATCGGCGAGCTGGCGCGCCAGGCCGAATAGATCCCGGTCATGTCCGCTCAGGCGACCGCCGGCCATATCCGGCACCACTGCAATCATGAAGGCGGGTGCGTCGATCTCGACCAATGGTTTGCGCTCGGCAATCGGTGTCGCCGTGCCGCCGCCACACGCGCCCTGCTGCGTACCGCTGCGGTCGATACGCTTCACGCCATTGGGGCCGACGAATCCCACTGCGTGCGGATTCCTGCGTACGAGACCGCCGGGGCCCCACCATTCACTGGCCGCGCCCCGGCCCATCTCCTGGAGAACTTCAGCATGGCGCGGATGCAGACGATTGCGGGCGATCCACTCCTGGCGGGGATCGCGACGCGGTAGATCGCTCATGACATGACCTCCTCGGTGGCCTGCGCGGTCGAGGCATCACGCGGCGTAGATGATGTCGACACCGGCGTGGTATCCAGCGCAGCGGCGACCATCTCGGCAATGTCCTTGACTGCAACCTCTTCGTCGCCCGCTGGCGGAACGACACCTTCGAACATGGCCGTACATTGCGGGCAGCCCACCACCACCTGCTCGGCCTGGGTCTCGCGCACGTCCCCCATGCGCATGTCGGGGATGCGTTGCTTGCCGGGAATGTCGGTGACGGGCGCCCCGCCACCGCCGCCGCAGCAACGCGAGCGATAGCCCGAACGCTGCATCTCGACCAGCTCCACGCCAAGGGCGCGCAGCACCGCGCGCGGTGCTTCGTATTCACCGTTGTAGCGGCCCAGATAGCAGGGGTCGTGGTAGGTCACGCGCGCCGCTTGGCCCGGCGCCAGTCGCAACCGACCCGCCTCGATCAACTGATTGATGAAGGTGCTGTGATGCCAGACCGGATAGTCAGATGCCTGTCCTTCTGGATAGAAGGCACCGTATTCGTTCTTGAGCACGTGGAAGCTGTGCGGATCGCAGGTAACGACACAGTCGAAGCGATACTGGGCGAGTGTGGCGATATTGCGCCGCGCCAGCGACTGGAAGGTCGCCTCATCCCCGAGACGGCGCGCCACATCGCCACTGTCGCGCTCTTCATTGCCGAGCACCGCGAAATCCACGCCGGCGGCGCGCAGTACCTTGACCAGGGCACGCAGCGTGCGCTGATTGCGCATATCGAAGACGCCATCGCCCAACCACAACAACACCTCGGCGCGTTCGACGTCGGCCATCAACGGCAGTTCGAGATCCGCCGCCCAGTTGAGCCGCCCACCGGGATCGAAACCGCCCGGATTGTCGGTGACGATGAGGTTGTCGATCACCTCGGCGCCCTTGCCAGGCGTCGCGCCTTCTTCGAGCGTCAGATGACGGCGCATATCGACGATGGCATCGACGTGTTCGATCATCATCGGGCACTCTTCGACGCAGGCACGGCAGGTGGTGCAGGACCACAGCGTCTCGGCGTCGACCAGCGCCTTGCCGTCTTTTGTCGAAGCCGGCGCGACGATCGGCCCATGGGGCGTACCATGATGCTCGCCGACCGGCTGGTCCCCGCGCTCGGGTGACGGGTAGGGAGAACCGGCGTAATGGGCGTCACTGCCGCCGGCCATGCCCACCACCATGTCCTGGATCAGTTTCTTGGGATTGAGCGGCTGCCCCGCGGCGAAGGCCGGACAGACCGCTTCACAACGGCCGCACTGCACGCAGGCGTCGAAGCCCAGCAACTGGTTCCAGGTAAAGTCGCTGGGCGTTTCCACACCCAGCGGGGCCTGGTCATCCTCGAGATCGAGAGCCTTGAGACCGGTGGAGCGATTGCCCCCGCTCCCTTTTTTCGTGGAAAAGCGTTCGGGACGACGGTGAAAGGCCAGATGCAGGGCGCCGGCAAAGGCATGCTTCATCGGCCCACCCCAAGTCATGCCGAACACTAGCTCGGCCAGCCCCCAGGTCACCACGGCGGCCAGCACCAGTGCGACCAGCCAACCACCAGCGTCGGCGGGCAGCACGCCCACCGCCGGCAGGGTCACCACGAAGATGCCCAGCGAGAACGCCATCAGACTCTTGGGCAGACGCATCCAGGGGCCCTTCGACAGGCGCGCCGGTGGATCGCGCCGACGCCGGGCAACGAACAGGCTGCCTGCGAACATCGTCGCGCTCGCCGCCAGCAGCAACCAGCCCAAGACGCCGCTAACCCAGCCAGAGCCGAGGCCCAGGCCATGGACGACGATCGCCAGCCCCATCGCGGCGACGAAGCCACCGGCGGTGGCGACGTGGGTATTGGACATCACCTTGTCGCGCGCCACTACATGGTGCAGGTCGACCAGATATCGGCGCGGTACGGCTGCCAGACCGCGGAGCACGGGCACCGGCGATGGCCGCCCCTGACGCCACAGGCGAATGCGCCGCACGGCACCGACCGCCGCCAGCGCAAGGGCGGAAAAGAGCAGGATCGGCAGGAGGATATCGAGCATGTCGGCTCACCTCATCGGCGAGCTGGAAGCTGAAAGCCGGAAGCTGAAAGAAAGGGCGAAAAGCGCAGGGTTTCCTTCCAGCTTCAAGCTTCAGGCTTCAGGCTTCCAGCTAGGGGTTAAAAGTCCTTGCAGATCCGCAGGGCATCGTAGATCGCCGCATGCGTATTGCGCGGCGCCGTACAATCGCCCACTCGGAACAGCAGGAAGCCGGCCTGTGCATCATCGTCCAGCGTTGCCAGGCTAGGTTGTGGCTCGGCGGCATAAAGCGCTTCGAGATCGAGTTGACCGTGATTGCGTGAGCGTTCCTTGAGCGCGTAGTAAAGCGACTCATTCGGGCGCACGCCATTTTCGACCACGACCTGATCGACCACGCGCTCTTCCTGGACGCCGGTGTATTCGTTCTCGAGTACCGCGACCAGGGCATCGCCCTCTCGATAGACCTTATGCAGCGCCAGATCCGAGGTCATGATGACCTCTTTCTCGTAAAGGCTGCGGTAATAGGTGGGAAAGGTCGTGCCGCCGACCGCGCTGCCCGGCTTGGTATCGTCGGTGACGATCTCCACCTGGGCGCCTTTGTCAGCCAGATAGTCGGCCACCGAGACACCGGTGAATTCGCAGATGGTATCGAACACCAGCACGTTCTGCCCCGGCGCCACGTCACCGCCGAGGATATCCCAGGCACTGACGACCAAGCTCTCGTCGCGATCTTCCGCATATCCCCATTCCGGCACCTGAGTCAGAAACGGCTGGCCGCCGGTGGCGAGCACGACGATGTCCGGGCGCAGGTCGTCGATCGTCGCCCCATCGGCGTGCACGCCCAGACGAATATCGACCTTGAGCCGCGTCAGTTCGAGCTGAAACCAGCGTGTAATGCCGGCGATTTGATCACGCTGCGGCGCCTTGGCAGCCAGTGTGATCTGTCCGCCCAATGCTTCGGCACCTTCGAACAACGTGACCGAGTGTCCCCGCTCGGCGGCGACCCGCGCCGCTTCCATACCGCCCGGCCCGCCGCCTACGACGACCACACGCCGCTGGGGACCGGTGCTTTTCTCGATCTCGTGCGGCAGGCCCATGTACTCACGAGAGGTAGCCGCATTCTGGATGCACAATACGTCGAGGCCCTGGTACTGGCGATCGATGCAGTAATTGGCGCCCACGCACTGCTTGATCCGGTCGGTCTGCCCCATCTGGACCTTGGCGATCAGGTGCGGGTCGGCGATGTGCGCACGCGTCATGCCCACCATGTCGACGTAGCCGCCTTCGAGAATGCGGTTGGCCTGGGTGGGATCCTTGATGTTCTGGGCGTGGATCACCGGCGCGCTGACAACTTCCTTGATACCCGCCGCCAGGTGCAGGAACGGCTCCGGCGGGTAGGACATGTTGGGAATCACGTTGGCCAGGGTGTCGTGAGTATCGCAGCCCGAGCCCACCACGCCGAAGAAGTCGATCTGGCCGGTGGCATCGTAGTAGGCGGCGATGTCCTTCATGTCGTCGTGGGTCAGGCCATCGGGATGGAACTCGTCGCCACAGATGCGCATGCCGACCACGAAGTCGTCGCCGACCTCGGCGCGTACTGCCTTGAGCACCTCCATGCCGAAGCGCATGCGGCCCTCGAAGCTACCGCCCCATTCATCGGTACGCTTGTTGACGCGCGGGCTCCAGAATTGATCGATCAGATGCTGGTGCACGGCGGAAAGCTCGACACCGTCCAGCCCGCCTTCCTTGGCACGCCGCGCGCCCTGGGCGAAATCGTCGATGATCCGCCAGATGTCTTCTTCTTCGATGGTCTTGCAGGTCGAGCGATGCACCGGCTCGCGAATCCCCGAGGGCGACAGCAGCACCGGCCAGTCGTGGCCGTCCCACCGCGAACGACGCCCCATGTGGGTGATCTGGATCATGATCTTGCCGCCGTGCTTGTGAACGGCGCCCGAGAGGTTCTGGAAGTGCGGGATGATGCGATCGGTGGCCAGGTTCACCGAACTCCACCAAGCCTGTGGGCTGTCGATCGACACCGGCGACGAGCCGCCGCAGATAGAAAGACCCACGCCGCCCTTGGCTTTTTCTTCGTAGTATTTGACGTAACGATCGGTGGTCATGCCGCCATCGGTGGCATGAACCTCGGCATGGGCGGTGCTGACCACGCGATTGCGAATCGTCAGCTTGCCGATCTCGATGGGTTGAAAAAGTGCGTCGAATGCCATCGTGGAAACCTCAGCCGGCGGATTGGGAGCGGGGAGAGACCTGGAAACGACCGACATCGCAACCTGGCTCAGCGGCGCTTTGGGTCTGCTCGGCGACGGTGCGCAATTCACTGCCTTGCGCAGTGAGAATCTGATCCATCGCGCCGGCGAACCAGCCGGTGAACATGTAATCCACCTTGTGCCCGACCTTGCCCTGTTGATAGACGAAGGCGCTGTCTTCCAGGCGTACACGGGCGCTACCCGTATCGAGATCGAACGCCTCGGTGAAGAAGCGCCCCCAGCCGCGTTGCGAGAGTCGCTTCATGTAATGTTCGAAGACATCCACGCCTTCCAGGCCATGGCATTCGGCTTCTTTCTCGCACCAGTGCCAGGCGCTCTTGTAGCCGGCCTGGTAGAGAATCTCGGCGTAGGTCTCGATGCCCAGCGCCTGCTCCACGGCGACGTGATTGTTGATGAAGAAATGGCGCGGCACGTAGAGCATGGGGAGCGCATCGGTGGTCCACACGCCGGTCTCGCTATCCACTTCGATGGGCAGTTCGGGAGGCATCTTGGTCACGGTCGTATTCCTCGCATCGTTGTTCTTGGCACGTTTCTCACCAGGGATTGCCAGCGGTAGGCCTGCGAGGAGGCGCTCTGAATACGTCCTTGTACGCTACCGATTCCATCCCTGGAATCGGACCTCCTCTTCGGCCTACCCCGGCACCCCTTACATACAATGGCGGAGCCTCTTAAGCGCCCCAGACATCCTTGAGCACTCGCATCCAGTTCTCACCCATGATCTTGCGCACCTGTCGCTCGCTCATGCCGCGTCGCAAGAGTGCCTCGGTGAGGTTGCCGAACTCGCCGATGGTGCGAATGCCCTCGGGATTGATGATGGTGCCGAAGTTAGTCAGGCGCCGAGCGTAGCCCTTGTCATGGGTGAGCCACTCGAAAAAGGCTTGATCCTGCCCCTGGGTGAAATCGGTCCCGATACCGATGGCGTCCTCGCCGACGATGTTCATCACGTATTCGATGGCTTCGACGTAGTCGTCGACGGTGGCGTCGACACCGGCACGCAGGAAGGGGGTAAACATGGTCACGCCGACGAAACCGCCATGCTCGGCGATGAAACGCAACTCGGCGTCGGACTTGTTACGGGGGTGTTCCTTGAGGCCGGACGGTAGGCAATGGGAGTAGCAGACCGGCTTCTCGGACGTTTCGATGACCTCGCGAGAGGTGGTCTCGCCAACGTGGGAAAGATCGCACATCACGCCCACGCGATTCATCTCGGCGACGATTTCGCGACCGAAGCCGGAAAGCCCGCCGTCGCGCTCGTAACAGCCGGTGCCGACCAGATTCTGGGTGTTGTAGCACATCTGCACGATACCCACGCCGAGGCGCTTGAAGACCTCGACGTAGCCGATCTGATCCTCGAAGGCATGGGCGTTCTGGAAGCCGTAGATGATGCCCGTCTTGCCTTCTTCCTTGGCACGAGTGATATCGGCGGTGGTGTGCACGGGCCGTACCAGGTCATCGCTCGCCGCAAGTAGCGCGTTGGTCTGGACGATATTATCGACCGTGGCCTGAAACCCTTCCCATACCGAGACGGTGCAGTTGGCAGCGGTCAAACCGCCCCGGCGCATGTCTTCGAGTAGTTCGCGGTTCCATTTGGCGATGATCAGGCCATCGATAACGATGGCGTCGTCGTGTAGTGCTTGCGCGGTCATGGGTCTCGCTCCCGGGGATGGCGTCATGTCGCCAGCTTAGCCCCGTCCCCGAGACCGTCGACGCTTGGAAGCGACGAGGAAAATTCCAAATACGTCACGCCTTGTCATCGGCCCTAACGCAACGAGGCCGCCCGATGATCGGACGGCCCCGATGGAAGCGGCACGTCGGCCGCATGAATGGCGCTAATACGCACTATCTCAAGTGCACACTCGCGTAGGTGGGTTCGCCTTGCGCCTGAGCCAGCGCCTGCATGGCGCTGGAGGCGCGCGGTGCGACATAGGCGTCGTCTTCATTGCCCGCTGTGAGTTTGGCGGGCGTCAGCGTCACGCTGGCGCTCGCCAGGCGCGTCAAGCGTTCGTCACGCGGCGGCGTGCCGAAGTATTCCCGATAGCACTTGGAAAAATGCGGTGTGGAAACGAACCCGCAAACCGAGGCGATTTCGATGATCGACATCGAGGTCTGGCGCAGCAGCTGTCGGGCGCGGGTCAAGCGCAGCTTGAGGTAATAGCGCGATGGCGAGCAACTCAAATACTTCTGGAAGAGGCGCTCGAGTTGGCGGCGCGAGACGTTGACATAATTCGCTAGCTCGTCGAGGGCGATGGGCTCTTCCAGGTTGGCCTCCATCAGCGCCACGATCTCGAGCAACTTGGGCTGGCTGGTGCCCAGAACATGTCGCAGCGGCACACGCTGCTGATCTTGTTCGCCGCGCATGCGGTCGCAAATGAACATGTCGGAGATCGCCGCCGATAGCTCGCGACCATGATCGCGGGCGATCAACGTCAGCATCATGTCCAGCGGCGCGGTCCCGCCGGAAGCCGTGGCGCGGTCGCGATCGATGGAGAACAAGCGGGTGGTCAGCGTGGCACGCGGGTAGGCTTCTTGTGCGGCGGCCTGGAACTCCCAATGAATGCTGCATTCGTAGCCATCGAGCAGCCCCGCCTTGGCCAGCGCCCAACTGCCGGTACATAGCGCACCGATGCGTCGCGACTGGCGCGCCTGCGCCTGCAGCCACAGCACATGTTCACGTGTGACATGACGCTGGATGCCGACACCACCACACACGAATACCATGTCGAGCGCCAACGGCTCGTGCATGCCGTTATCGGGCGTGATCAGCAAGCCATCGCTGGCTCGTACCGCCTCGCCGTCCGTACTCAGGGTGGTCCACTGGTAGAGTTCGCGCCCCGCCAACTGATTGGCCATGCGCAACGGCTCCACCGCCGAGGCCAACGAGATCAGCGTGAAATTATCCATTAACAAGAAGCCCAAACGCAGCGGCGCATCAGGGACGGTAGGCGGCGTGGGACGATCGCTCGTCATGGCCATCAGCGGTTCTCCTCGGGTCACGTTCGGAGCCACTGGTAGTGCTTCACCAGGGGTGTATTGTCATTATAGGAAGTTGGTTTCAACGCCTTGAGTGTGACGAGAAGGCGCCCCCTCAACGTATCTAAAAGCGTCGTCTCACGCTATCAAAAACGACATACCCATGACGTTTTTAAGAAAACGCCCCGCACCAGTACATCTGGTCGGGGCGTGGGTCCGGCACGGCGCCTAGCAAACTGTCGATCGTGCGACTGCGCTGCTACTAACGCTTTCGCTGCAGATGCTCGGCGTGATAGCGCAGATGCTCTTCGATGAAGGTGGCGATGAAGAAGTAACTATGATCGTAGCCCGGCTGACGACGCAGGGTCAGTGGATGGTCATGCTTCTCACAGGTGGCTTCGATGCGCTCAGGCATGAGCTGTTCGTCGAGGAAGTTATCCGCCTCGCCCTGATCGATGAACAGCGGCTGGCGCGAGGCCCCCTTGGCAATCAGCTCGCAGGCGTCGTATTGCGTCCATTTACCATGGTCCTCGCCAAGGTAAGCCGTGAAGGCCTTCTGTCCCCAAGGCGAGACGATGGGGTTGACCACCGGCGCGAACGCTGACACCGAGGCGTAACGTCCAGGTTGGCGCAAGGCCAACACCAACGCACCATGACCGCCCATGGAATGCCCGCTAATGGCTTCCCTTCCGTTGAGCGGGAAGTGCTGACGCGCCACCGAGGGTAGCTCCTCGGTAACGTAGTCGTACATGCGATAGTGCTTGGACCACGGGGCCTGGTTAGCATTGACGTAGAAGCTCGCGCCGGAGCCGAAGTCATAGCTGTCGTGTTCTCCGGGGAGATCGGTGCCGCGCGGACTGGTGTCCGGGCAGATGATAGCTATGCCCAGCTCGGCGGCCACGCGTTGCGCGCCGGCTTTTTGCATGAAGTTCTCGTCGTTGCAGGTCAGCCCCGAAAGCCACCACAGCAGCGGCACCTTGTCGGTTTCCGCCTGGGGCGGCAGATAAATGGCAAAGATCATCTCGCAATCGAGTGCACGCGAATGGTGCTTGTAGCGCTTCAGCCAACCGCCGAACGACTTGGTGGCGGAGACCAGCTCCAACGATTCGGACATGGTCATGGTGCTCTCCCTGAGAGACCGGCGGCATCGAGCCGCCGGCGGATGAACGACATAGGGCGCGATAAATCAGATGCTCTTCGCGCGGCTTCGGGCGCGTGTCAAAAGTGCAACACGGTGCGAATGCTCTTGCCGGCATGCAGCAGCTCGAATGCCTCGTTGATCTCCTCGAACGCCATGTCCTGGGTGACGAACTCATCGATCTTGAGCTTGCCGTTCATGTAATCGTCGACATAGCCCGGCAGTTCGCTGCGACCCTTGACGCCACCGAAGGCGGAGCCTTTCCAGACGCGCCCGGTGACCAGCTGGAATGGCCGTGTGGAGATTTCCTCGCCGGCCCCGGCCACGCCGATGATGATCGACTCACCCCAACCCTTGTGGCAGCACTCCAGCGCCGAGCGCATGACGTTGACGTTGCCGATGCACTCAAACGAGTAATCGACGCCGCCGTCGGTCAGGTCGACGATGACCTGCTGAATGGGATCCGAGTAGTCCTTGGGATTGACGAAGTCGGTGGCACCGAACTGGCGCGCCAGCTCGAACTTGTCGGGATTGACGTCGATGGCGATGATGCGCGAGGCCTTGGCCATCTGCGCGCCCTGGATCACCGCCAGGCCGATGGCGCCGAGGCCGAACACCGCGACGGTGGCCCCCGGCTCGACCTTGGCGGTGTTCATCACCGCGCCGATGCCGGTGGTGACGCCACAGCCCAGCAGGCAGATCTTGTCCAGCGGCGCCTCGGAGGACACCTTGGCCAGCGAAACTTCCGGCAGTACGGTATATTCGCTGAACGTCGAGCAGCCCATGTAATGATGTAGCGATTGGCCGTCCTTGGAGAAGCGCGAGGTGCCGTCGGGCATCACGCCCTTGCCCTGGGTGGCACGGACCGAGCTGCACAGATTGGTCTTGCCGGAGAGGCAGAACTTGCACTGACCGCACTCGGCGGTATACAGCGGAATGACGTGATCGCCGGGCTTGAGGCTGGTGACGCCCTCACCGACTTCCTGCACGATCCCGGCCCCTTCATGGCCCAGCACCGCCGGGAAGTTGCCCTCGGGATCGGCGCCGGACAATGTGTAAGCGTCGGTATGGCAGACACTGGTCGCCTTTATCTGAACCATGACTTCGCCGGCCTTGGGCCCTTCGACGTCGATCTCGGCAATCTCCAGCGGTTTGCCGGCTTCCCAAGCGATGGCGGCGCGTGATTTCATCAGGCATTCTCCTTCGTCGATCGTGGCGGCGCCCGATGCGCCAGCATAGGCAGTCTAGGCGCGCGTGGTTAACCCCACCAGTCTAGGCAGTTGGCGCGCTTGGATAAATGCTTACGACGTCACAACATTATTGCCGTGGAGCAACAATGCAGCGCTGGGATCGCATCGAGGCTTTCATCGAAGTCGCCCGCTTGGGCACGTTTTCCGCCGCTGCGCGGCATCTGAAAGTGTCCACCTCACACGTGAGCCGCTCGATTGGGCAGCTCGAGAGTCAACTCGGCACGACGCTTTTGTACCGCACCACGCGCCAGACGCGCCTCACCGATGCCGGCGCGCTCTACTACCGGCATTGCCGCCATTTGGTCGATGGCTTTCGCGAAGCAGAGGAAGCCATCGTCGACTTCCAGTCACGGCCCAAGGGCACCTTGCGGCTGACCTGCGCCACCACGTTCGGCGAGCGCTACATCGCCCCGCTGGTCAACGATTTCCAGCGCTTGCATCCACAGCTCGAAGTCGACATGCACTTCACCAATCGTCAGGTCGAGTTGATCGAGGAAGGTTTCGACGTTGCCATTCGCATGGGCGTGCTGCGTGACTCGAGCCTAATCGCACGGCGGCTATGCGAGCGTCGCGAATACGTCGTCGGCGCGCGGGAATACTTCGAGCGCGCCGCACCGCCACATTCGTTGGCCGAGCTGTCTCATCACAACTGCCTGCGCGGCTCTCGCAATAGCTGGCTGTTCGAGGTCAACGGTCAGCGCCGGGAAGTACGTATCGAGGGCCGCTGGCGTGCCAATTCAGGGCCGGCGTTGCTCGATGCGGTCTTAAAAGGGTTGGGGCTGGCGCAGTTACCGGATTACTACGTGGCGCCGTACTTGGCGCACGGGCAACTGGTGCCGGTGTTGGATGCCTATCAATTCACCGACACCGCGGTGTGGGCGATCTATCCGCGCCACCGGCATCTCTCGCCCAAGGTGCGTCAGTTCGTCGATTTTCTAGTCGCGCGCTTGCCAGACGCGCTACGGGCCTGACTCATACCCCGTGGCAGCCTCGAGACTCACTCCCCCGACATTGGCCCGAGTCTATCCCGCAGATACCGTCCGGCGAATTCGGCCTCGCGGGCCAAGGCATCGGGATCGAGCAATTCGACCCACTGACGCTCGCGGATCAACAAGCCATCCTCACGGAACCCGCTTAACGTGCGACTGATATGCACCGAGGTAAGGCCCAGCGCATCGCCCAATTGCTGCTGCGACAGCGGCAGACGGAAACGCCGAGTGGCGTAAGGCATGATGCGCTGCAGGCGCATGTACATCTCGTAGATAAGATGCGCCACTTTCTGACGTGCACTGCGTCGCGCCAGATTGACCAGACGCTCGGTCAGCAGGGCCTGCTGTTGCGAGGACACGGCGAAGAAGATCATCGACAGGGTAAAGGACTCTCGAAACACCTCGAGTAAACGGCGATGAGGAAAATCGCAGACGACGCCGTCATCGAACATCATCACCCCGGCCAGGCGCTCTTGAAAGGCGAACTCGCGCAAGCCAATGACATCCCCGGGCAGGTAGATTTCCAGAATCTGCCGCGAGCCGTCTTCCATGTCGCGGAAGGAATACGCCCAGCCCTTGGAAAGCGTGCAGAAACGCCCCGCCGGGTCGTCGGTTTGCCATAGTGCCTCTCCGCGCTCGACCTCGCGCGGCTCGCGTTCGAGCGAGTCCAACAGGGCTTCGTCACTCTCGGTGAGATTCGCGTAATGCCGGAAATGGCGGATGATGCAGCTATCTGTCTCGCTCATGAGCGACCTTCTCTATCTTAATCTCGTCGGGAGTCCTAGGCAGGGCACCGAGCATGACCCGGCCACCCTAAGCGCATTACTGTCCGATGGAATAAAACCATAGAAGGCCACGCGGTGCGATCCCGAATCAAAAAAAGGACGCCCCGCAGGCGTCCCAAAGGGTTGATCGAACGATTCAGCGTCAGCATTCGATGGCATTCACTGCCAAGCCACCACGCGAGGTTTCCTTGTACTTATCCTGCATATCGGCGCCGGTATCGCGCATGGTACGAATGACGCGGTCGAGGGACACGAAATGTTCGCCATCGCCACCCAGCGCCATTTGCGCGGCGTTAATCGCCTTCACCGAGGCGATAGCGTTACGCTCGATGCACGGCACCTGTACCAGGCCGCCGATGGGGTCGCAGGTCAATCCCAGGTTGTGCTCGAGGCCGATCTCGGCAGCGTTCTCGACCTGCGCGGGCGTGCCGCCCATTACCTCCGCGAGCCCGGCTGCGGCCATCGCACACGCCGATCCGACCTCGCCTTGGCAACCGACCTCGGCGCCGGAAATCGAGGCATTTTTCTTACATAGGATGCCTATAGCGCCGGCCGTCAGCAGAAAGTCGACGACATCGCGTTGGCAGGCATCGGGCTGAAACTGCATGTAATAGTGCAATACCGCCGGGACGATACCCGCTGCCCCGTTGGTCGGCGCGGTCACCATGCGTCCACCGGCAGCGTTTTCCTCATTGACGGCCAGAGCGAAGACATTGACCCAGTCCATCGCCGAAAAAGTCGACGCGATCACGCTGGTGTTGTCGCTGGCCGCCTGCAAGCGCCGATGCAGCGTACTGGCCCGGCGTTTGACATTAAGGCCACCGGGCAACACGCCATCATGGCGCAAGCCGTTGTCAACGCAGTCCTTCATCGCCTCCCAGATACGCCACAGCGAGTCGCGAACGCTTTCTTCATCGCGCCAGGCCTTCTCATTTTCGAGCATTAGCTCGCTGATGCGTAATCCATGCGTGCGGCACAGCATGAGCAGTTCTTCCGCCGTGGCGAAATCAAACGGCAACGTCGTAGTATCGGTATCCAGCGCGCCGCTGGCCGCCTGTGCCTCGTCGACGACGAAGCCGCCTCCCACGGAGTAATAGGTATTGCGGTACAGCTCTTCTCCGTGGGAATGAGCGATGAGACGCAACGCATTGGGATGATAGGCAAGCGACTCTTCATGCCATTGCATGTCGCGTGCCCAGGGAAATGAGATCGGCTGTTGACCGGCGAGCAGTAAGGTCTGCGATTCGCGCAGTTCTTCCATGCAAGCGGGGACTATCTCCGGGTCGATGCAGGCGGGGCGTTCGCCCATGAGTCCCATGATCACGGCCTGATCGGTGCCATGCCCCTTGCCAGTGGCGCACAACGAGCCATGCAGATGCACTTCGATGCGCGTGACGCGCGTCAGCCAATCATGCGCGCGCAGCGCATCGATGAAGTCGCAGGCCGCACGCATGGGGCCGACCGTATGCGAACTGGACGGTCCAATTCCCACTTTGAACAGATCGAACACACTGATTGCCATGCGTGACACCTCGAACAGTCTTGATATATCAAAATTACTAAACGAGCTTGTTAGTAGCTCGATTTAACTTTAGCTTGAAGCCAGCCCGAATGCTGGGCAACGGAGAATAATTCGACCAAGCTTTAGAATGACTAAACCATGAGCCGTACACTGCACGCCCAAACCCACGCCTGGCTCAAAGTCTTCGCAATCAGCGCGCGCCACCTTTCCTTCACCCGGGCCGCCGAAGAGCTAAACGTAACCACGGGCGCAGTCAGCCAGCAGATCAAGCAGCTCGAGGCGCGGCTGGGCTTCAAGCTCTTCCGTCGCCTGCCACGTCGTCTGGAGCTCACCGATGAAGGCCAGCGCCTGGCCACCGTGGTCGACCAAGCCTACGATGCGGTAGGCATGGAAGTGCGTCGCCTGCGTACGGGGGTCATGAGCGGTGTGCTACGCCTGCGTTGTGTGCCCTCGTTTCTCGCCAAATGGCTGATGCCACGACTGACGCGCTTGCAGGCCCGCTTTCCCGACATCGAGCTGCATGTCGCCTCCGAAGACAGCAACCTGTCACTGCGTGAGGGTGAGTTCGAGCTGGCCATCGACCTCAACGACGGTCGCTATGCCGGTTTCCAGATCACGCCGCTGATGGATGAGGAAATCTTCGCGGTATGTTCGCCGCAACTGCTGCGCCGACGCCCGCCACTGGTACGTCCCGAGGATCTAGGCTACTACCCGCTATTGCATGACGTGACCGCATGGCGCGGCAGCCACGATTACGCCGAATGGGAGCATTACCTGGGGGCGTTGGACGCCGGCTCCGTGAATGTACGGCGAGGTTACACCTTCAATCGCAACCACTTGACGGTAGAGGCGGCCATCGCCGGCATGGGAGTGGCGATCGCTCGGCGCACACTGATTACCGATGAGCTCGACACTGGGGCATTGATAGCACCGTTCGCTGGCGCCGTGGCCACCGGCAAGACCTATGGCCTGGTCTATCACCCCGGGGCGCTGGACGATCGCCGGGTACGTGCCGTGCATGATTGGATCGTCGAGGAAGCGGCGCGCTGCCATGGCCATTGAATGCCAGACCGATTCCGCCGAGAATGCATTTTTTGCGAAACACAGCACAAAACGTTTAAGGTCTCGATGGCAAAAACGACTCAACTCTGCAAACTTATTGAGTACAATAGCTTTTAAGCACAATACGCTAATTGCCAATACGGCATTCTCGCGTCAATGACGCACTCTACGCTTACCTGAGACGGAGAATTCTCATGGACAAACGTTCGCAGGACGATACTGCCAACGAGCCAAATGAAGGCTCAGAGGGTATTCCGGCTCCGGATGGGCCGGCGAACTTAATCGATACCGATTATGTAATAGGCCAGGACAACATCACCTCCACGAAGTTCGGTATCGACTTCGACCTACACGGCAAGGTGTTCACGGTCTCCTCCTTGGTGATCTTGTTTTTCGTCATCGTGACGCTGGCGTTCCAGAACCAGGTGGCACCGATTTTCAATGCCATGTTCTCGTTCTTGACGGGCAACTTGGATTGGTTCTTCATTCTTGCCGCTAATATTTTCGTGGTACTCGCCGTCGTACTGATTTTCACTCCACTGAGCAAGGTCCGCTTGGGCGGCGCCAACGCCACGCCAGATTTCAGCTATGCCGGCTGGTTCGCCATGCTGTTCGCCGCGGGGATGGGCATCGGTTTGATGTTCTACGGCGTTTCCGAGCCGCTGACCCACTTCGGCACCTCGCTTGCGGGTGATGGCGGCGCCCCTCTAGGTGGCGCCGAAGGCAACGAGCAAGCAGCGGCACATCTGGGCATGGCGGCAACGATTTTCCACTGGGGACTGCACCCCTGGGGCATCTATGCCATCGTCGCCCTGTCGCTGGCCCTGTTCTCCTATAACAAGGGCCTGCCGCTGACCATGCGCTCGATCTTCTACCCGATTCTGGGTGAGCGCGTCTGGGGGTGGCCCGGCCATATCATCGATATCCTGGCAGTCTTCGCCACGCTCTTCGGTCTTGCGACCTCTCTCGGGCTGGGCGCTTCACAGGCTTCTGCGGGGCTGCATTACCTGTTCGATACGCCCAACACCAACGTCACCATGGTGGTACTAATCCTGGGTATTACGCTGGTGGCGCTGGGCTCGGTACTCGCCGGTGTCGACAAGGGCGTGCAACGCCTCTCGCAGCTCAACATGGCACTCGCCTTCCTGCTGCTACTCTTCGTGATCTTCGTCGGGCCGACGCTACTCATCGCGACCGGGTTCTTCGAGAACCTACTCGGTTACGTCAAGAATCTCCCCGCGCTCTCCAACCCCTTCGGCCGTGAGGATACTGGCTTCACACAAGGCTGGACGGCGTACTACTGGGCTTGGTGGATTTCCTGGTCTCCGTTCGTCGGGATGTTCATCGCCCGCGTCAGCCGTGGCCGCACCGTGCGTGAATTCCTGATCGCGGTGCTACTGGTGCCGACACTGGTATCGATCCTGTGGATGACCGCCTTCGGGGGCACCGCCATCGATCAGGTCATCTCCGATGGGTACAATGGCGTGCAGGATGCCGCACTGGAGCTGCAACTGTTTACCATGCTCGGCCAGCTACCGCTGACAGCGATCACGTCGTTCGTGGGTATCGTGCTGGTGATGGTATTCTTCATCACCTCCTCGGACTCCGGCTCTCTGGTCATCGACTCTATCACTGCTGGCGGCAAGGTCGACGCACCCAAGCCTCAACGCGTTTTCTGGGCTTTGATCGAAGGTGCAATCGCTATCGCCTTGCTGTTGGGAGGTGGCCTCACCGCACTACAAACCGCGGTCATCACCACGGGCCTGCCCTTCACGCTGGTCTTGTTGGCGGCTTGCTACGCCATCATCAAAGGTTTGATGAGCGAACCGCGCAGCGTGTAACGCGATGTCCTCATTCGCAATATGAAGAAGGCGGCCCACGGGCCGCCTTCTTCGTTTACGACCTCTCTAACCTGCCGAGCCTAGCTCCATACTTCTCGGAGTGGCGTCTCGGGACTGTAGCGATGGGCGATCTGGGCTTGCAGCAATTCGGCGGTCGCCAGGGCATCGATCAAGGCATGATGTGCCTGATAGGGCGGCAAGCCATAGCGCGTGCGGCTATCAGGCAGGCGAATCGACGCTGGCGGACGTCCCAGCCAGCGCCGTAGACGTGCCCACCACGACTGACGGTGAAGACGCGCCTCCAGCGACATGGTATCGATCACGGGAAAGTGGATGCCCTCGCCGCGCCGCGCTTTGACGGCTGCATTCAGGAAGGTCCGCTCGATATGGCGATAATGCACCACGACGATGCGCCCAGCCATCACGGCCAATAGCTCATCGAGAACATCATCAAGATCGGGGGCCTGCTCGATCTCGCTATGGGTAATATGGTGAAAGGTGATCGAGCGCTCATTGAGAGGACGTGGCGGCCTCACGACCCAATAACGGCGCTCGGCGAGCCGTATGCGCTGCAGGTCGAACGGCACTACGCCGATGCTGACGATGGCGTGACGTTGTTCATCGAGGCCCGTGGTTTCCATGTCCATGGCCAACATCGGCACATCACCGATGGGAGTCTCCGGCGTGGGCACACCGACATCGAAGTAGCCTTCCAATGCCGTATCACGCGCCTGCTCGCGACGTGCCATGAAATAATCCGCCCATGTCGGCGGCTCCGAGTGTCGACGTGAAAGCAGTGGCTTCATTCAAATATCAGCGTTTCTGAGAAGGCATGGGATAACGAAACTTCAGGAATTTCTGGGCGTTGCTTAGTACCTGAAAGGCGTCCTTGAGATTGTGGCGCTCGTTATCCGAGACGTTTTCGGGCTCAATGTTATTGTCCGGTTCACGCTCTTCCTGGATATCGATGACCTGATGGCGAATTCGCACCATGGCGATAAATTCCAGTGCATAGCGAATCCGCTCCCCGGAGTGGCCCGCAAGCAAGCGAGTTTTGTTGATATCCTCGAGACGGTCGAAGGAATTCTGTGCTCGTGAGCCGCAGGCCAGCGCATGCACTCGGATCAGATCGATCAAGGGCGCTGTGCCACGTCGCTTGAGGTTAATCGTATTGTTCTGCTCGCCGTCTTTTTCCATCACGAACGTGCGGAAAAAACCGAGCGGAGGCGTACGATTCAACGCATTTCGCGCCATAGCGGCCAGAAAGCGTGGACGCTGAGAGGCACGCCCAGCGACCAGATCTTGAAGGCTTTCGACGAACGCCTCGTCGCCATAAACACTGTCAAGATCGAAAAAGATGGAGCTGTGCAGCAAGCGCTCGGGGCTGGGGTCATCGATCCAGTCGCGGAAATATTGCTGCCACACGTGTAACGGCTGACGCCAACGCGAATTGGTGGCCATGACGTCGCCCTTGCAATAGCTATAACCGCATGCCGCCAACCCATCGCTGACGCGTTGTGCCAATGTCAGGAAGTACGCGTCATGCTGCTCGGGGTCGAAGCTATCATCCAGTACCAGAGCATTGTCTTGGTCGGTAACGATGGATTGCTCATTGCGCGCCATCGACCCCAACGCCATAAAGCAATACGGCACTGGCGGCGGCCCCAACTCTTCCTCGGCCAGTTCCAGCAAGCGGCGTGTAAACGCGCGCCCGATGCTCGACAGCGAACTGCTGACCATCTGCGAATTGTCGTCTTCGTTGACCATACGCACGAAGGCCGCGCGCACGTCACTTTTCATCGCGGCCAGCCCTTCGACATTGGGCTGGCGAAAGATATTGTCCACCAGATACAAGCTACTATTAGTCTCGTAGCGCACGATATCGGATAGATGTAACACGCCCACCGGGCGCCGCCGATACAAGACAGGCAGGTGATGAATATTGTTGCGCAGCATGCGCAGCATCGCTTCATACACCGACTCGTCGGACTGAATGGTGATCGGACGCTCGTCGATCAGCTCCCCCACCGTGGTGCTCGCCGGCCGTCCCTCGGCTAGAACACGGTTGCGTAGGTCATGGTCGGTGAGGATGCCAACCATGCGGCGCAGTTGCCCGTCTTCATGGGTAAAGGCATGCGAATCGTCCGGTGTTTGCGGCGCCGCCAGCACCAGTACCGAAGAGGCGCTGTGCTCGCCCATTCGCTGCGCCGCCTCCTGCACCGTGGCATCGCTTTCCACCATGACCGGTGCTCGGGAGGCCAGCTTGCGCACCCGCGTCACCAGCATCTCGTGACCCTTGCGCTGCTGGTCGACGGTAGACTCCAGCCGCGGGCGCTCGACCTCGACGAAATCGGCGAAATTGTCGTCCGCCTCGCACAAGTGTTGAAACGCCGCGAGGGGGATGAAGTAGATCAGCGTATCTTCGATCGCCCGGGCCGGGAAACGTACGCGGCGATCCCGGAGCAAGTCGAACTGACCGAAGATATCGCCTTCGCTGAGGCGGTTATAAAGATCGCCGTTGCGGCGATAGAGATCGATAGCGCCACTACGAATGTAGTGCAGATACTCGACGGCATCTCCATGGCGGTAAATGTCGGTTTCGGCCTGAAAATACCCAACCTCGACCTGACCGGCAAGCTCATCGAGCAAGTCGTCAGACAGCTGCTCGAAGGGCGGAAACTGCGCCATGTGCTGACGAATCTCCAGCAATTCTACTTGCATACGACCGCTCTCCGACAATGGTAGGACAATACCGTTAGTCTGAGATTCTCCCCAGGTTCTGTAAAGGGCTACCTTGAAGATCGGAAACGGTGTTTCTTAAGAGTCGTTTCCCTGCTAATATTAAACATTAATCGAAACCCTAATCACTGTCGCTTCGACGCACGCCAGAGACACCGTATGACGCATTCACCCCAGCCTCCCGAAGTCTCCTTCGGCTTCAAGGCGATCCTTCTTCGCGCACTTTGCTATATCTTGATCGTCGCCGGCATCATGCAGCTGGTGATGCTGGACGCTCAATCGGGCGTCGGTCAGTTTTCCGAGACGTCACTGACCGAACTCACGCAGTCGGCATTGTTGCTGCTCAGCTCGTTGCTGATGGCCTACTTATACCGCCATCCCAACGCCATTCCTCATGTCAGCCTGTTACTGGGGGCGTTCCTGTTCGCGTCCTTCGTCAGGGAAAATGACGCCTGGCTAGACATCTACGTCTTCGACGGTGCCTGGCAAGTGATCGTGACCCTGATCGTACTGCCGACGCTTTACGTGGTGATTCGCCATCGACATGCCTTTGCCGAGGAGTTCAAGTCGATCTCCAACAGCCTTGGCTTCGGGATGTTTGCCGCCGGCTTCCTCACGACGTATGTTTTCTCGCGCCTTTATGGCCGCTCCGCGTTCTGGGAAGCCATGCTCGGCGATCATTACCGGCGCGTCATCAAAGACGCAGCCGAGGAAGTGACCGAGTTGGCCGGTTACATGCTGCTCTTCTTTGCTTGCATCGAACTGGTGCTACTGGTGCGTCGACGCTTCAACCATCATGGCTGAAACGGCCACCATCATCCTTAGTGCATAAAAAAACCCGCGAGTTGACTCGCGGGTTTTTTGCTCTCACTTCTTTCACTCGTCGAGGAAAGTGCGCAACGGCTCGGAGCGTGACGGATGGCGCAGCTTGCGCAGCGCCTTGGCTTCGATTTGGCGAATGCGCTCACGGGTCACATCGAACTGCTTACCGACCTCTTCTAGCGTGTGGTCGGTATTCATGTCGATCCCGAAGCGCATGCGTAGCACCTTGGCTTCGCGCGCTGTCAAACCACCCAACACGTTGCGAGTCGCCTCGATCAAGCCCTCACCAGTGGCCAAGTCGATCGGCAGCAGCATAGTGCCATCCTCGATGAAATCACCGAGGTGCGAGTCGTCATCGTCGCCGATCGGCGTTTCCATGGAGATCGGCTCTTTGGCGATCTTGAGCACCTTGCGAACCTTGTCTTCCGGCATCTCGAGGCGTTCGCCAAGCTCTTCCGGCGTCGGCTCGCGACCCATTTCCTGCAACATCTGGCGTGAAACGCGATTGAGCTTGTTGATGGTCTCGATCATGTGCACCGGAATACGGATGGTGCGTGCCTGGTCGGCGATGGAGCGCGTGATCGCCTGGCGAATCCACCAAGTGGCATACGTCGAGAACTTGTAGCCACGGCGATATTCGAACTTATCTACCGCTTTCATCAACCCGATGTTGCCTTCCTGAATGAGATCCAGGAATTGCAGCCCGCGATTGGTATACTTCTTGGCAATCGAGATCACCAGGCGCAGGTTGGCCTCGACCATCTCCTTCTTGGCACGACGCGCCTTGGCCTCGCCAATCGACAGCCGGCGATTGACCTCTTTGATGTTCGTGACCGGCAAGCACACCATTTCTTCCTCGAAGCCGATCTTGCGCTGGGCACGCAGAATGTCGGCACGGAATGGCTCGATACGCTCGGCGTACTTGGAATGCTTGGCCTTGAAACGGTCCAGCCATTCGAGATCGGACTCGGCGCCGGGGAAGGAGCCGATGAAGGTCTTACGCGGCACCTTCGCCTGCTTCACGAAGAGCTGCATGATGGCCTTTTCTTGGCCACGGATCTGCTCGATGCTGATGCGTACCTGTCCCACAAGACGTTCGAAATGCTTGGGCACCAGTTTGATCGGCGAGAATAGCTCAGCAAGACGCGCTTGCTCTTGATCCGCGTTCGACGACCCCAGACCATGCTTGTCGATCGCGGCCTTGGCACGCTCGTTCTGTTCGCGAATCTGTTCGAAACGCGCCTTCGCTTCCTCGGGATCCGGACCGCCGCCGGTTTCTTCTTCCTCGGCATCGTCATCATCTTCGGAAGCATCGCCGTCCACGGCATCACGCTCGGGCTCGGGCTCGGGAACGTCCGCCTCGGCCACACCGGGGATCCCCTCATCGGGATCGATGAAGCCCGAGAACAAATCGGAGAGCCGTCCCGGCGCTTCTTCATCCTGGGTGGCGTCATAGGCCTCGAGGACGGAGTCCACGGCCCCCGGCAGATAAGCCAACGAAGACATTACCTCGCGGGTGCCTTCCTCGATGCGCTTGGCGATTTCGATCTCGCCTTCGCGCGTCAACAAGCCCACCGTACCCATCTCGCGCATATACATGCGCACGGGGTCGGTGGTACGCCCGACGTCGCTCTCGACCGCCGCCAAGGCAGCGACGGCTTCTTCCGCCGCCGACTCGTCGGTAGATTGATCGGACATCATCAGGGTATCTTCGTCAGGTGCTTCCTCGACGACGCTGATACCCATGTCGTTGATCATCGCGATGATGTCTTCCACCTGATCGGGATCGGCGATATCCTCGGGAAGGTGGTCATTGACCTCCGCATAGGTCAGGAAGCCTTGCTCCTTACCTTGGGCGATCAACTCCTTCAGACGTGACTGCTGCGTATTTCCAGCCATAGAAACCCTATCTCGACAATGGAGCACCTGGAAGCGAACGGATCGAAACGCTGCTAAGCCTGCCAGTATAGCCGCTAAGGGCATTTTACTGCCAGTGTCGTATTTGTCTTGTCATCCAGGTGTGCTAGTGTGTTCGGCTACCCTTTTCGATATTGCCTAGTAAATGGCGACGTTTTGCGCCAATTCAACCCGTCGCGGCAGGCATCTTCCCCACGACCGTCATACTGAACGAGCACCGCCCTTCAATTCCATCAGCAGCTCGTTCAACTGCTGACGCTCCTCTCTAGACAGAGACTCGCCTGCCTGCATCCGGGCCAACAAGGCGTCATATTCTTCCTGCGGCGAACGCTGCGAATGACGTTGACGCAACCCCTCGACCAGGCCTTCCACCTCGATGCCGCGTGCGTCGCGCGGCATCAAGAGTTCCCGACGCGCCAGCCAGGCTAGTCGCTCACCTTCGGGCGTACCATGAAAATGCGCCAGCAAGACTTGGGCGTTGCGGTAGCCTCCCGCACGGATCAAACGCACCACTTCGTGGCACAGCGCGCCATCGCCCTCGTCGTCAGGGCACCAGTCGAGCGACTCGGGCAAACGCCCTACCAAGCCAGGCTCATGCACCAATAAATGCAGCAAACGACCGACGAGGCTCAGAGTGCCACGACGCTCATTCGATGCGCCCTCTCGCTGAGGCGCGGCCTCAGAAGGCGCTCCCTCCTGCACCTCGACGAAGCCAGAATCTTGGGCGCCATGCGCCTTATCGGCACGTGCCAGCAATGCCTGGAAGTTCGCTTGTTCGACGCCCGTGCGCTGCGATAGTTCGCGCAGCAACAGCGATTTCAAAACGCCCTCAGGCAGACGCTCCAAGGCGCGCAATACCGTGGTAACGAAACGCTCACGCTCTTCGATATGCTTGAGATCGCGCCCCTCGGCCGCCTGATCGAAGAGAAACTCCGAAAGAGGTGCGGCACATAGCACACGATTCTCGAAGGCCTCGGTGCCTTCTCGCCGTATCAGGGTGTCCGGATCTTCGCCTTCGGGAAGAAACAGAAAGCGCACTTGGCGACCGTCGATCATCGACGGCAGCACCGTCTCCAGTGCGCGGCGTGCCGCCTGCCGACCGGCCTGGTCGCCATCGAAACAAAACACCACCTCACCCACCAAGCGGAACAAACGCTGCAAATGATCTTCGCTAAGCGAGGTCCCCAAGGTGGCACAGGCGTTGCGAATCCCGAACTGGGCCAACGCCACGACATCCATGTAACCCTCGACGACCAGCATACGTTCCAGCCGTGCGTTGGCCTGACGCGCTTCGTAGAGGCCATATAGCTCACGCCCCTTGTGGAACACCGGCGTCTCGGGCGAGTTAAGGTACTTGGGCTTGGCGTCACCGAGCACGCGACCACCGAAGGCAATGGTGCGTCCTTTCCAATCGCGGATCGGAAACATCACCCGATTGCGAAAGCGATCATAGCTGCGCCCCGAGTCTTCGCGATGCACCAGCAGCCCGTATTCGATCTGTACGGCATCGCTGATGCCACGCTCACCCAAATGGCGTTTGAGCGCCTCCCACTTGTCTGGAGCGAAGCCGATCCCGAACTCACGCACGATATCTTCGGACAACCCACGCCGCTCGAGATAATCACGAGCGTCACTCCCCTCGGCCATCACCAAGCGCTCTCGGAAGAAGCTCGCCGACAACTCGAGCAAGTTGACCGCTTCTTCTCGACGCTGCTCGCGCTGTTGGGCACGTGGATCGTCATCGCCTTCACGCGGAACGTCCAGGCCCAACCGCGACGCCAACTGCTCGATCGCCTCGGGAAAGCGCAGATGATCGAACTCCATCAAGAAGCGCAGCGCATTGCCGTGCACGCCGCAACCGAAACAGTGATAGAACTGCTTCTCGGCACTGACGGTAAACGATGGCGATTTTTCCTGATGGAAGGGACAAAGGCCCGAGTAGTTGCGACCGGCCTTCTTGAGCTGAACGCGCTCGCCGACGATCTCGACCACGTCGGTGCGAGCCAGCAAATCATCGATGAAGCGTTGAGGTATCTGTCCAGCCATGGCGGGGAAGCGCTCGACGAAACGTTGTCTGTATCGCGGAAATCACGGAGCCAGGCAGCGCGGAAACAGCGGGGTGAGAAAAACAAGCGGCCACCTGATGGCAGCCGCTTGGCGTCCCTCTTAGAAGCGACCGAGGCCGCTTCTAGTACGGATCAATACAGCCGTTCGAAACGCTTGCGCTCGCGCTGCAGCTTCTTGGCATGACGCTTGACCGCCGCAGCAGCCTTGCGCTTACGCACTGCGGTGGGCTTTTCATAAGTCTCACGACGACGGACTTCGGAGAGAACGCCGCCTTTTTCGCAAGAACGTTTGAAACGCCGCAGAGCGACGTCGAACGGCTCGTTATCACGTACTTTTACAGAAGGCATTAACCAATCACCTACCTTTAGGAAAGATGAGTTCGGATTGAACGCACACCCAGTCAGCCCATGTTTAGCGATTGCCAACGGCATGACGAGTGCACGACCCAGTCTTGCAGAACACAGTATTCTAGTCGCCGTAAGATTGCTTTGCAAAGCCTTTACCCGAGCGTTTACCTGACGGCCCCTGCCACGCACGCCGCGAAAGGCGTAGAATGGCGGGCTTCATGGGATAGCGGGGAAATGACGACACATGCGGGTATTGGGCATCGAGACCTCCTGCGACGAAACTGGCGTCGCCATCTACGATACCGAGCGCGGCCTGATCGCCGATGCGCTGCATAGCCAAATGGCGATGCATGCCGACTTCGGCGGCGTGGTGCCAGAGCTCGCTTCGCGCGATCATACTCGCAAATTGCTGCCACTGATTCGCCAGGTGCTCGACGAGGCCGCGCTTAACGGTGCTGAACTCGACGCCATCGCCTACACGGCCGGGCCCGGGCTTGTCGGCGCCTTGATGGTGGGTGCCTCGACCGCGCACGGCCTGGCGCGTGCCTGGAACATCCCGGTACTCGGCGTGCACCACATGGAAGGACATCTACTGGCGCCGATGCTCGAGGACACGCCGCCCGACTTTCCCTTCGTGGCCCTGCTGGTATCGGGTGGGCACACCCAACTCGTCGAAGTACACGGACTCGGACGCTATCGCTTGCTCGGCGAGTCGGTCGACGATGCCGCAGGCGAAGCCTTCGATAAGGCCGCCAAGATGCTCGACCTGCCCTATCCCGGTGGCCCACAGGTGGCCAAGCTCGCCGAACGCGGCGACCCCAACCGGTTTCGTTTCCCGCGCCCCATGACCGACCGCCCGGGACTCGACTTCAGCTTCTCCGGGCTCAAGACACATACCCTGACCACCGCCCGAAAGCTTCAGGAAGCCGGCCCCCTCAGCGATCAGGACCGAGCCGATATCGCGCGCGCCTTCGAGGAAGCCGTCGTCGACACGCTGGTCATCAAATGTCGTCGCGCCCTCGATGCCACGGGGCTCAAGCGTCTCGTGGTGGCCGGCGGCGTCAGCGCCAATCACCGCTTGCGCGAGCGTCTCGACCATGCCACCGCTAAACGCCAGGCGCAGGCGTTCTATCCACGTGGACGCTTCTGCACCGATAACGGCGCGATGATCGCCTACGTCGGGGCACAACGCTTGCTCGCCGGTGAGCGCGACGACGCGACCATGCAGGCGACGCCACGCTGGCCACTAGCAACGCTCACCCCTCCGGCGGTCTGACGTCACCATCTTCTTCGCGCGAGGAGCGTGCAAGCCCCGGCTCACCGCCCTGCCCCAAGCGGCGAATATTCCAGGCATGGCGCACCAACACCAACGCTGAGAAGACGCTCACGACCAGCGTCGCCTCGCGCGCTAGCCAATAGCTAGCCAACGGGGCGAGCAAAGCCGCAGCCAGCGACGCCACCGCCGCAGTACGCGAGCGCCACGCCAAGATGGCCCAGCATAGAGCGCATACCCAGGCCACCGGCGTCGCGATCATCAGTAGTACACCAAAGGCACTGGCCACGGCTTTTCCACCGCGTCCACGATGCCACGCTGGATAGCTGTGTCCCACTAACACCGACAATCCCACCGCGCCCTGTAGCCACAACGGCAACGCCTCACGTTGCGCCACCCAGAGCACCGGCATGGCTTTGACCGCATCGACCGTCAGGGTCAAGGCGGCCGGCACCGCCCCATGCACACGCAAAACATTCGAAAATCCGGGGTTGCGCGATCCCGCGTAACGCGGATCGCGACGCCCCAGCGCACGACACACCCAGACGGCGCCAAGCAGCGATCCGCTTAGATAGCCGGCCACCACCAAGGCAGCGACGGGCAAGACTGGAGACATGGGTTGGACTCCCTCATGGCGTGGGCGACACCGATGCATAGGCCCCGCCCATGATTCTGCCACCTCCATGACGTACAATCTAAGGTTTGCGACGCCGCGAAGCGCTTACCAGGCTTCGCCGCATCAATGTCCGACCTAATGAGGATACGCCGTGGATCACGTGCTGATCGAGGCACTGGAAGTGGATACCGTCATCGGTGTCTACGACTGGGAACGCACCCTTCGCCAGCGGCTGCGGCTGGATCTCGAACTGGCGACCGACATTCGCCCCGCCGCACAGCGAGACGATATCCAACAGACGCTCGACTACGCCGCCATCAGCGCACGTATCGGCGAATTCGCCGAGGCCCATCAGTTCGCGCTGGTCGAAACCTTTGCCGAACGCCTGGCCGAGACTTTGCGCCAAGAATTCACCATCGCCCGGCTCAGCCTGACCGTCCGCAAACCCGGTGCGGTTGCCAATGCCGCCAGCGTGGGCGTACGTATCACGCGGGGGCAGGAATGACACAGGTGACCGTCAGCATCGGCAGCAATATCGATCGCGAGCGCCACGTTCTTGCCTGTCTCGACGCCCTCACCGACACCTTCGGAGACGTGCAGGTATCGCGCGTCTTCGAAAGCGAACCGGTCGGCTTCGAGGACGGGCGCAATTTTTACAATCTTGTCGCAGCGTTCCACTCCACCCTCACGGTCGGCGAGCTGCAAGCCTGGTGCAAACGGGTCGAAGCCGACAACGGGCGCCTACCGGGTAGCCCCAAGTTCAGCCCACGCACCCTGGATATCGACCTGCTCACGGTGGGCGACCGATGCGGCCATATCGAAGGCGTCGACCTCCCGCGTGACGAAATCCTCCAACATGCATTCGTGCTGCAGCCACTCGCCGAGTTGTTGCCGGAGACGCCGCATCCTGAGGTGGGAACCTCCTATGCCGCGCTGTGGGCCGCGTTCACGAACGGCGACCAACACCTATGGCCCGTGTCCTTCACTTGGCGTGGCCGTACGCTCTCACATCCGGATTGACATCCCGGGACCGAGCCGCGTGATGCACACTGCTTGCACATTGCGTGACGGTTTCTTGCGCGGGCGTCCTGCATGATGAGCTCATCCTGCGGTCATGCGCCCGCGCCACGGCCGTTTCGTAGATCAAGAGTCGCCTCATGAAACATCGGCTACGTTTCAAGCGTCCTCGCATGGCGCGCATCAGCCTCAAGCTGTTCGCCGCCATCCTGCTGACCAACGTATTGATCGGTGGCATGAGCTTCCTGCTCATTGCCCGCAGCCTCGACCAAGGCTTCATCGACTACTTGGAACGCACCCAAGCCAATCGTGCCGACACCCTAGCCACCGCGCTCGCCGAACGCTGGCAGGAACATGGCAACTGGCATTGGCTACGCGACGATCCACGCGCCTGGCATCGCCTGGTACGTAACCAACTCTGGCCAGGCGAACGCCAACCGCCCAGCGGCATCGACCGCGAATTGAGCGATGCGCGGGATTTCGTGGTACTCGATGCCGAGGGCGACGCCATCATCGGCCGCCCACTGCCACCCGGCAAACCACCTTCCGATGCGGAACCGCCTCCGCAGCCCCGCTTTATCGACATCGAGCATCAAGGAAAGGTCGTCGGCCGTCTCGGCTACCTCCCCCCTGCGCAGCTGATGGCACGCATGGATCGTATCTTCCTGCAGCGCCAGTTGCGCAACATGACGATCATCGTCGCTTCACTCTCGGTGGCCTCGCTGCTGCTCGCCGCGGGCCTGGCCTGGTGGCTGGGGCGGCGTGCCCGCGACATGACCGCGGCGACCCGCCGCATGACCCAGGGCGACTTCGCCGTGCGTCTTCCCGAACGTGGCCACGACGAGCTTTCCCGCCTGTCCGCCGACTTCAACGTGCTCGCCGAGACGCTGGAGGCCAATCGACGTAACCGCCAGCAGTGGGTCGCCGACATCGCCCATGAATTGCGCACACCAATGGCTGTGTTGCGCGGCGAGATCGAAGCGATCGAGGACGGCGTGCGCCCGCTTGGCGGCGAGACGCTCGCCTCGCTCGCCCAGGAGGTGACTCAACTCGAACGTCTGGTCGACGATCTACGCCTGCTCGCCCAGAGTGATGCGGGCGCCCTGGATATCTACCTGGCCCCGCACGATCTGGCGGATACGCTGAGGGCGCGACTCGACGAGGCACATGGCTGGCTGAATACACGCGGCATCGCGCTGGAGACAGAAATCGGCACCGCTCCGGCGCCGATTCACGGCGATCCACAGCGGCTGCGTCAATTGTGGAATAACCTGCTGAGCAATACCTGCACCTACACCGACACCCCGGGCCAGCTGCGCATACGTCTCGAGCGTCATTCCGATCATCTGCGTTTAACCTGGGAAGACAGCGCCCCCGGCGTCACCGAGGAAGCACTACCGCGCCTGACCGAGCGCCTATACCGTGTAGAAGGCTCGCGTAACCGTCGCAGCGGCGGCAGCGGCCTGGGCCTGGCGATCGCCAATGCGTTGGTCACGGCGCATGGCGGCACGCTGACTCCCTCGGCGTCGTCGCTTGGTGGGCTTCGCTGGACGCTGATTTTTCCGGTGCGTCATGGCGATGATGTCCTCGAGCACGACATGCCATGAGCCAAGTCTGGAGACAGTCATGAATGACACCATCCTGATCGTCGAAGACGAGCCCAAGATCGCGCGCCTGGTCGCCGACTACCTTCAGCAAAGCGGTTACGCCACGCATCACCTAGCGCATGGCGACGAGGTCATGCCCTGGCTCGCGCACCACGCCCCCGCCCTGATACTACTCGACTTGATGCTGCCCGGCACCGATGGCCTGACACTCTGCCGACACATCAATGACGCTCATCCCTCGCTGCCCGTGATCATGTTGACCGCTCGGGTCGAGGAGATCGATCGGCTACTCGGCCTAGAGCTAGGCGCCGACGACTACATCTGCAAGCCATTCAGCCCGCGCGAGGTCGTGGCGCGGGTCAAGGCCGTACTCCGCCGCCTGGAACCACGCCACGAGAACGCGACCGGCGCCCCACCCCTGCACCTCGATGAAGACGGCTGGCGCGCGCTGGCCCAAGGCCACGACCTCGGCCTGACCGCCGTCGAATTTCAGTTGCTCAAGGTCATGATGCGCGCCCCGGGACGGATCTTTTCCCGCGACCAATTGATGGATCACATGTATCGCGACCATCGCATCGTCTCCGAGCGCACCGTGGACAGCCACGTCAAAAAGCTGCGCCGCAAGATCGCCGACGCTTACCCCGAGCGCGACATCATCCACTCCGTCTACAGCGTCGGGTACAAGTACCAGCCCAACGCTTGAACTTCCCTACCAACAGCACAATAAAAACCACCCGCTCGAAAACGGGTGGTTTTTGCATATTCGTTCAGACGGCACCTTGGCGACGCCGTCAATCAACGCCTTACCAATCCGCGCGATGGCCGATCTGCTGTTGCTCCTGTGTATCGCTGGGCAGGTCGGTCTGCTTGGTGTTATGCACTGAAATGTAGTGCCGAGCCTTGGCGACGCCAAAACTGTCGGCGCCCGAAGTATCGAGCTGCTGGAAGCTCACGGATGCCTGATCGGCACCCTGGTTGGCCTGCAGTGACTCGTGATTGACGTGCAGCGCTTCTGCAGAGGCAATGCTAGCTTGAGCGGCAACCGGCAGAGCGGCGAGGGCGACGGCGGCAATAAGGGTACGTACTTGCATGATGAATCTCCTTGCGTGTTCATGTTCGCTTGCGAACGTTGAGTAAAATATATAGCAAGCTAACAATAAACGCAATAACAGATTTGCCAATCGCGCCTATAGCCGAAACCTATATGCCGCAAAAAGTCATAATGCAGTTGCTTTTCCTTCTTAAGGCGCTTAATGGAGCATTAAAATCACACCCCCACCAGTCCCCTGAGCACAAAAAAGATATGCTCTTATGCGTGAATGCCTAATGCTTTTCGTAATCGAAACCGCCCGACGCCCGCTGCAAGAGCACCACATCATCACGCGGGAACGTCACCGTCAGCTCGTGTTGTTCGGCGAGGTAGTCAAAACTGCGCTTGGAGAAGAAGCAGACATGCGTCGAATCACGCATGTAACGCCAGCGCGTGAGGTCGGTGACGCCATCGCTGCGCTGGGTCATGATACCCAGCCAGCCTCCTTGACGTAGCCGCGCGATCAACTCGGCCAATACCTGCCCTGGCGCATGCAGATGCTCCACCACTTCACTGGCGGTGATGACGTCGTAATGCCGCGCCAGACGTTCAGGATACGGCGCATAGAAAGGATCAAAGACCGTCATGCGATGCCCAGCATCTTCCATCATCAACGACAATGTGGGTCCTGGCCCACATCCGAAATCGAGCCCTTGCGAGGCAGGCGGCAGACGCGCCAGCAAGGGGTCGCACAAGCGTGCCAAAAAGCGGCGATAGCCTGGGTCTTCGGGCGTGTTCTCGTGGAGGTCGTAGACCGCGCGCTCTTCTTCGGCCGTGGGGCGCTCCTCGGGAGCGACGAAGATCAAGGCGCACGCCGGGCAGCGATAATAGGTGCGTGGCGGCGCACCCGGTGAGGGCACGCTTTGCGACGCGGCACACAGGGGGCACGCAGGCGTAACGGCCGGTGATATAGATGGTGTCGTCATTGGGCCTCACATGACTGCATAGATTGACCGGCCCGACGGCGAGTACTCACCGGCAGACACTCTCACGAATACGCACGCGTGTATCTTTCGACTGGATGCAGACCGCCTCGAACGTGCATGATGTCCTTCCCCCTTGGGGCCGACCGTCACTTTTTGGACAATTCGCCATGCTCAATGCCATCGACCATCTGGTGGTAAACGTCACCGACCTCGAGCGCAGCATCGATTTCTACACACGCGTACTGGGGCTCGAGGCACGCTACCACGATGCGACACGCACCGACCTCTACCTGGACGACTTCGCCTTGCGCCTACATGCCCCCCAGGCAACGTCCGGCAATCCTCATACCGTCCCGCCGGGCCGCCAGGCCCTGGGCTTTCGTAGTGCCCTGCCGCTGGCGGAAGTGAAGACACACCTCGAGGTACTTGGGGTGCCGCTGGATAAAGGGCCCGATGAACAGCAGCCCACCGAGACGCTTCACGTACGCGATCCCGATGGCAACCTGATTGAGATTTCCCGACCACGGCGCCGCTGAAGAGATGAGATTGTACGCCCGCGCGGGCAGGCATACGCCGCGCGATCTGTATAATACGGGCCCTATCGTCCGCCGTAACCGATGATGCCATGAGCTCGATGTCCGAAGACGTTTCTTCTCCTTTACGCGCACGCGCCATCGCCCTGCTGTGGCGCACCCTGGCACGCTTGACACCGCACCGGCTGTGGCAGCTGGCTCGTCTGGTCGGCCCGCTGATTCTCACCTTCAGTCGCCGTGAACGTGATGTGACGCGCATCAACCTCAGACACGTCTATCCGCAGATGCCGACACGTCAGCAACGGCGCCTGACACGGGACAGCCTGACACACTCCTCGGCCACCATGCTCGAGCTGGGCTTTGCGTGGATGGCCGCCCCAGAGCGCGTGGAGGCCTCGATCCGCGCCGTGCACGGCCGCGAACTACTCGACGACGCCCGTGCAGAGGGACGAGGCGTCATCGTGCTGGCACCGCATTACGGTAACTGGGAAGTGCTCAACTTCTGGCTCTCTAGCCACTTCCCGTTCACCGCCATGTACGAGCCTCCCAAGATCGACGCCCTCGACCCGGTGATCCGGTATGGCCGCGAACGTATGGGGGCGCAATTGGTGCCCACCAATCCACGCGGTGTCGCCTCACTGCTCAAGGCTCTCAAGCGCTGCGAGGCGGTGGGGATTCTTCCCGACCAAGAACCGAGCTGGGGTAGCGGCGTCTTTGCCGATTTCTTCCAACGCCCGGCCTATACCGCCACCTTGCTGCCCAAGCTCGTGGCCCGCACCGAGGCGCGTGTCGTCACCGGTGTGGCGAAACGCCTCCCCGACGGCGAGGGCTTCGCGCTGCACTTCCTCGCCGCCGATGAACGCGTCTACTCACGCGACGAGACACTCTCCGCCACTGGCGTCAACGCCAGCGTGGAACACGCCATCGCCCTGGAACCCGCTCAGTATCAGTGGGAATACAAGCGCTTCCGCAAGACCCCGCAACAAGCTGCCAAACACCCCGACTTCAAACGCTTTCGCATCTACTGAGCCCTCGGACGCGTCACTGATTGTTGTCTACACTGCTCCAGAGAATTTCTCGAGGAGTCGTGCATGATCGTTCGCCACACTACCCATGCACTGAGGCGAAGCGCGCCGGCCTGTGGTTGGGCGCCATGATGATCGCCTCCGGGCAAGCCCAGGCACTGACGCCAGTGGAGGTTGCCGGCAACGCGGAACGGGCCAATGTCCCCGACGGTGCCACGCTCGATAAGCAGGTCGCGCTACGCGCGCCCCGACTGATCAGCTTTGGTCCCAAGGATGAGATGTTCATCGGCTCCCAGGCGGGGCGCCTGTATCGTCTGCAACCGCCCTATGACCGTGTCGATGCGGAAATCCCGCTGTCCGGTTACCCGCATAGTGCCGTGGTCCACGAAGGCTACTTGTACGTAGCGACCACCGAGCGTCTCTATCGCACGGCATATACGCCGGGGCAGGATGTCACGGAGATAGATTTCGAGGGCGTCGCCGACTTGCCCGGCGGTAGCGGCCACGCCTCGCGTTCGTTATCTGTCGGCCCCGATGGCAGGCTTTATGTCGCGCTCGGCCTTCAAGGCAACTGCTCGGCGCAACGCATCGCCGAAGACGTTGCGTTCGAGGACCGGCGCGGCGGCGTGATGGCCCTCGATCCCACGCATGAGACGCCCGAATGGATGCCCTACGTCAGCGGGTTGCGCAACCCCATCGGCATGGCCTGGAGCCCCGAGGGAACGCTATATCTCAACAACAACGGCCCCGACCACTGGGGTTATGAAGCCCCGCCCGAATTGCTAGTGCGCGCCGAATCAGGGAGCTTTCATGGCATGCCGTGGTATCAATGGAATGAGGGCGAGTGGCAGCGCGATGAGTGCATCGACTCGGCGCCGCCTGCCGCGCGCGACACGCTTACGCCACCGGTGGCAACCTTCGCCGCGCGTAGCGCCCCTATCGGCCTGACCTTCCTACCCGAGGGCAACCCCTGGCAGGTGGACATGGTCACCGCCATTCATGGCAGTTGGGCGACACAGGCCTCGGAAGGCCGTGCCTCTCGCCGACCGCCCAAGATCGTCGGCATTCGACTCACGAATGGCGGTCATCAAGGCGACGTGGTCGATCTGGTCAGCGGTTTCCAAGCGGCAAATGGAGAGCGCTGGGCACGCCCCGCCGGTATCGCCTACCGTGAAGGCGCGCTTTATTTCACAACCGACGATGGCGACACGGGCTTGTATCGCCTGACGCCATGAACATGGCCTAGGCCTCGTCTAAAAGTCCCTAGCGCTTGTCCAAATGCGCCTGGCGCGCGGCAACCTCGGCGAGCCCCGACCAATCCTTTTCACCATCACCATGGGCCAGGGCATCGAGCAGACGATCACGCACCGCGCTGCCCAATGGCAAAGCAACGCTCTGCTCATCACCCGCGCTCAAGGCCAGCCCGACATCCTTGTGGCCGAGACGCATCGTGAAGCCGGCAGGCTCGAAGCGTGCCTCGGCGATCATCTTGCCATAGCCCTTATAAGCCGGCGAGGCGAAGAGCGTGTTGGTGACGATATCCAGAAAATCGCTGGCTTCGATGCCGTACGCACGGGTCAATGTCGAGGCCTCGGCCATCGATTCGATGGCACTGGCAAGCATGAAATTGGCGGCGATCTTCGCCACGTTGGCTCGCTCCGGCGACTCACCCAACGGCCAGATGCCTTGCCCCATGGCCTCCAGCAGCGGCCTGACCTGCTCGATATGCGCCTCATTGCCGGCAGCAATGATATTGAGCTTACCCGACGCCGCGACGTCCGGACGCCCCAGCACCGGCGCGGCGACATAGCCCACGCCCAGGCGCTCGTGGAGCGCCGCCATGCCGCGCGCGAAAGCCACCGACACCGTGGCCATGTTGACGTGAACGCTGCCTTTTTTCATCGCCTCGATGGCCTTACTGTCGACCAGCACCTGATGCGCAGCCTGATCGTCGGCCAGCATGCTCACCAGCACCTCACACCGCGCCGCGTCGGCCGGTTTCTTGGCGATCTTGGCGCCCTGCTCGGCGAGCGCCTCGGCGGCCTCCGGGGAACGGTTCCACACCGTGACGTCATGCCCCGCCTCGAGTAACTGCTGCGCCATGCCACGTCCCATGGCACCCAGACCAATGAATCCAACCTTCATATTCATACGCTCCTGTGGTGACTTCTCCCTTAGACATTAGCATGCAAACGAGGATTTGACGTCCCTCTTGCCATACACATCGCCCTGGGGATTTCATTCGGCCGATACCTTGTTAGACTCTAGACGATAGCTTGACGGGGTGCCGGTGGAACCGGCTGAGATCGTCCTGCGCTCGCCATCCCGGCGGACGCCACGACGGATCCCGACGAACCTGATCCGGCTAGTACCGGCGTAGGGATCAAGCGGAGTCCGCGGCGTCAGGACGTCATCCGTCGTTGCTTACTTCTCCCGCCTACGCTGTGCGCCGGCCTGACTTGCGTCATGACCTGGAGCACATATGACATCACCGCAATTTCTTTCCGACACCGCTCGCGTCGACGAAGCCGCCATTCAGGCGCTCCCCGGCTCGCGCAAGATATATGTGGAGGGCTCACGCATAGACATCCGCGTCCCCTTCCGCGAGATATCGCTATCACCGACCCGTACCTCGGGCCAGGATGAGGAAAACCCGCCCCAACTGGCTTACGACACATCCGGCCCCTATACCGATCCCAATGCGAAGATCGACCTGCGCCAGGGGCTAACGGAACTGAGACGCCGTTGGATCGACGCGCGCGGCGACACCGAATTCCTCGACGGCCCCACTTCCGAATACGGACGACGCCGCGCCAACGACCCCATGCTCGCCCAGTTGCGCTTCGAGCTGACCCGCACGCCCCGCCGCGCGAAGGAAGGCCGTAACGTCACCCAGCTTCATTACGCCCGTCAGGGGATCGTCACGCCTGAAATGGAATTCATCGCCATCCGCGAAAACCAGCGCCGCCAAGCGTTGGGGAGCGGCGAGGTTGAACGTATCCTCGATCAGCAGCATCCGGGGGAAGGGTTCGGCGCACGCCTGCCGGAGGAGATTACCCCGGCGTTCGTACGCGACGAGGTCGCTGCCGGCCGTGCGATCATCCCCTGTAACATCAACCATCCCGAAACCGAACCGATGATCATCGGCCGCAACTTCCTGGTGAAGATCAACGGTAACCTGGGTAACTCGGCAGTGAGTTCGTCCATCGAGGACGAGGTCGACAAGATGACGTGGGGTATCCGCTGGGGCGCGGACACCATCATGGATCTATCCACCGGTGCCAATATCCATGAAACGCGTGAGTGGATCATCCGCAACGCCCCGGTGCCCATCGGCACCGTGCCCATCTACCAGGCTCTGGAGAAGGTCGGCGGCGTGGCCGAGAACCTGACCTGGGAGATTTTCCGCGACACCCTGATCGAACAGGCGGAACAGGGCGTGGATTATTTCACCATTCATGCCGGCGTCTTGCTGCGGTACGTGCCGCTCACCGCCGAGCGCGTCACCGGCATCGTTTCCCGAGGCGGCTCGATCATGGCCAAGTGGTGTCTCTATCATCATGAAGAGAGCTTCCTGTACACGCACTTCGAGGATATCTGCGAGATCTGCAAGCGCTACGATGTGGCATTCTCGCTGGGCGATGGACTACGCCCCGGTTCAGTGGCCGATGCCAACGATGCCGCGCAGTTCGCCGAATTGGAAACCCTCGGCGAGCTAACCAAGATCGCCTGGCAGCATGACGTCCAAGTGATGATCGAAGGGCCCGGCCACGTGCCGATGCAATTGATCAAGGAAAACATGGACAAGCAGCTTGAATGCTGCGATGGCGCGCCCTTCTACACGCTGGGGCCACTGGTGACCGATATCGCTCCCGGCTACGATCACATCACCTCCGGCATCGGCGCGGCACAGATTGGCTGGTACGGCTGCGCCATGCTCTGTTACGTCACCCCCAAGGAACACCTGGGGCTGCCCAACAAGAACGACGTCAAGACCGGCATCATCACCTACAAGATCGCCGCCCACGCCGCCGACCTGGCCAAAGGGCATCCCGGGGCGCAACGCCGCGACAATGCGCTCTCGAAAGCGCGTTTCGAGTTCCGCTGGGAGGATCAGTTCAATCTGGGGCTCGATCCAGACACTGCGCGGGCATACCACGACGAGACGCTGCCCAAGGACTCGGCCAAGGTGGCACACTTCTGCTCCATGTGCGGGCCCAAGTTCTGCTCGATGAAGATCAGCCATGAAGTGCGCGATGCTTACAAAGACCGCACCTCCGAACGCGGACTTGAAAGCGACGCAGAGGCGGTGAGGCGTGGCATGAAAGAGCACGCGGAGAAATTCCGCGAGCAAGGCGGCCACTTATATCGCGAGGTCTAATACGCGCCCGAAACGAAAAAACCACGCCTTTATGGCGTGGTATTTCATTTCGCGCTGCCCCTTCCTGAGGGGCGAAACGTCGTGGCCGATGTCCGGCCCGGACTGGCTGCTCAAAAAGGGGGCCGGCACCGTAGCGTTCGGGGTGCGTGAGGTCCAAATAGCCTCTAGACTGGATGATCCTTCGATCGCGGTCGGCGATCAATGACCATCGCAGACAGGAGCGTCGATATGCTCAACGACTGGCTCGTATCCCATCCCTCCAATTTGATCTGGGTGGTCTTGTGTACGGTCGTGCTGTACCTAGTCGTGGTAGCTTTGGCACGGTGGTCGGGCGTGCGTAGCTTCGCCGAGATGTCGACTTTCGATATCGTGGTCACGATCGCGCTCGGCTCGATGATCGCCAGCGTGGTGGTCTCCAAGAATCCGCCCCTTCTCCAGGGGTTGGTGGCAGTGGCTACGCTGTACGTGCTGCAACTGCTCGTGTCGCGACTGCGCTCGCGTTTCTCTGTGTTTGAGGCGGCGACCGACAATCGGCCAATTCTGCTCATGGGGCCGGGTGGCGAGATCAAGCACGCCAATCTGCGTGTGGCGCGCGTCACCGAGGATGATCTGCGCGCCCACATGCGCCGAGCCAATGTCTCGGATACCCGTCAGGTGCATGCAATGATCATGGAGGGCACCGGCAACATCAACGTACTGCACGGCGAGCATCACGAACTCGGCGATGAGCCGTGGATCCTGCGCGGCGTACGTGATTACACGCGCTAGGCCTCGATCTGACCATCAGTTCAATCTGGGACTCGACCTGGATACCGCCCGTAAGACGAAAAAAGCCACGCCTTTATAGGGCGTGGCTTTTCATTTCAAGCACGTGAGGCGAGATCAACGCAATGACGTCATCAGCACTTCGGTATCCGTGACCTGAAAGTCGATCGACATCATGATGCTGAGCGCCGTGATGGTGAAGATCGAGAAGATGAACACCTTCTTGGCCCACACGCGGTCGTCGCCGGTGCGATAGCCGCGAAGGGCCATGACGAGCCAATAAATCCCCATCGCTGCCGCCACCGCGAAATAGCCATATCCGGCATAGCCTCCTAGCGTGAGCATCAGGGTCGCAACCAAGAACGCCAGGATATACCAGAAGATGTGATGCTTCGCCGCCCTCACGCCACGCGTGACCGGCAGTACCGGGATCGACGCTGCGCGATAGTCCTGATAGCGAAAGATGGCAATGGCATACGAATGCGGCATCTGCCACAGGCAGAAGATCAAAAGCAGCGTCAGCGCACCAAGATCGAACTGGCCGCTGACCGCACAATAGCCCACCACCGGCGGCGCCGCACCCGACAAACTGCCCACCAGGGTGCCATAGACCGAGTGTCGTTTGAGATAAAGGCTATACAGCCCGACATAGACGACGAACCCGAGCAAGGCGAACAGCGTCGCCAAGGCATTGGTGCCGAACCAAAGGATCAAGAAGCCTGCCATGCCCAACACACTGCCATACGCCAGTGTGATGCCGGGTGAAATCAGCCCCTGGACCGTGACACGCCCTTGGGTACGCTCCATCAAACGATCGATATCGCGATCGATGTAATTATTGAACACGCACCCGGACGCGATCACCAACGCAATACCGATGACCGTGGCCAGAAAGAGCACACCATCCACGCTTCCTTGAGAAGCGAGGAAAAAGCCCCCGGCCACGGAGATCAGATTGCCGAAGATGATGCCCGGCTTGGTAATGGAGACGTAGGGTTTGAGCATCACGCCGAGCGACTCACCCACCAAGCATCATGTTGGCGTGCAGGTTCTGCATGATCCACAGCGACCCACCTACCAGGATGACCAGGATCAACGCAGTGAAGATAAAGGACCCTGCGTTCCATCCTTCTTCTGTCTTGAAGTCCAAGTGCATGAACATGATCAACTGCACCAGCACCTGACAGATGGCCATGATCGAGATCGTCAAAACGATGGCCATATTGCTGAAGCCACCGCTCATGACCATCCAGAACGGGATGATCGTCAATACAAGAGAGAGTATCAAGCCAATCACATAGGACTTGACGCTGCCGTGGTTGCCACCATCGTGGGAAGCATGTGCATCGCTCATTACAGAACTCCCATCAAATAGACGAAGGTGAAGACACAGATCCACACGATATCCAGGAAGTGCCAGAACAGGCTCAGGCACATGATGCGCGGGCGCGTCTTGTCGTTAAGACCCTTCGTGAACAGTTGGACGATCATCACCAGCATCCAGATCAAGCCGAAGGTCACGTGAAGGCCGTGCGTCCCGACCAGCGTGAAGAAGGAAGATAGGAAAGCACTACGATCCGGCCCGAAGCCTTCAGCAATCAGGTGATGGAATTCATAGATTTCCAACCCTATAAAGCCGGCACCCAGCAAGAACGTGATGACCAACCATCCTTTCACCTGCGCCACTCGATCGGCATGCATGGCCAGCACGGCCATGCCATAGGTGAAACTACTGAATAGCAGCAGGAAGGTACTGACCAAAATCAGCGGGAGCTCGAAGATATCGGCCCCAGAGGGGCCACCCGCCGTGCCCTTCATGAGCACGGCATAGGTCGCGAAAAGGCTCCCGAAGATGACCAGGTCACTCATCAGGTAGACCCAGAAGCCGAACAACTTCATGCCACTGGCATCGTGGTGCTCATGCCCATCGTGGGCATGAGCGTCATGTTGATTAACTGTTTGCGTCGTCATGATTACGCCTGCATCTCCAGCCGTTTATGGTGCTCGCGCTCAATGCGTTCGACTTCTGCCGCCGGGACGTAGTAGTCAATGTCGTCATTGAAGACACGGAACATGAAGGCCACGAACATGCCAATCGCGCTGACACCGACCAGCCACCAGATATGCCAGACCAGCGCGAAACCGAACGCGATGCTGATCAGACCGATGACAGGTCCCGCCACGGTGTTCCTGGGCATGTGGATGTCTTCGTACTGCGTCGGCTTGTCCGCCGCCATGCCTTTTTCTTTCTTCGCTTCCCAGAAGGCATCGATGGAGCCGACATGGGGCAGATGCGCGAAGTTGTAGAACGGCGCCGGTGAAGACGTGGACCACTCCAGGGTACGCGCATCCCACGGATCGCCCGTGATGTCGGCATACTTCTCGCGATTGCGAATACTCACGATGAACTGGATCACGGTGCAAGCGATACCGAGCAGGATGCACACGGCACCGACCCACGCCACGATCATCAGCGGCTGCCATTCGGGGTTCGCATAGGACTGCATGCGACGCACCGCGCCCATGAAGCTCAGGATGTAGAGCGGCATGAAGGCCAGATAGAAGCCGACGATCCAGAACCAGAAGGAGCGCTTGCCCCACTTTTCATCGAGCTTGAAGCCAAACGCTTTCGGGAACCAGTAGGTCAGGCCCGCCAGCATGCCGAACACCACGCCGCCGATGATGACGTTGTGGAAGTGGGCAATGACGAACAGGCTGTTGTGCAGCACGAAGTTGGCACCCGGTACTGCCAGCATCACACCCGTCATGCCACCGATGGTAAAGGTGATGATAAAGCCCAGCGTCCACAGCACCGGAGAAGTGAACTCCAGGCGGCCACGGTACATGGTGAACAACCAGTTAAAGATCTTCACCCCAGTCGGAATGGCGATGATCATCGTCGCGATACCGAAGAAGGCGTTGACGTTCGCGCCTGCCCCCATGGTGAAGAAGTGGTGCAGCCACACCACGAACGACAGTATACCGATCGCCAAGGTCGCCCAGACCATGGTGTTGTAACCGAACAGGCGCTTCTTGGCGAAGGTCGCAATGACCTCAGAGAACACCCCGAACGCCGGCAGGATGAGAATGTACACCTCAGGATGGCCCCAGGCCCAGATGAGGTTGACGTACATCATCATGTTGCCGCCCATATCGTTCGTGAAGAAGTGCGTCCCCAAGTAACGATCGAGAGTCAAAAGCGCGATAGTCGCGGTCAGAATCGGGAAAGAAGCAATGATCAGAACGTTCGCAACCAGCGACGTCCAAGTGAAGACCGGCATACGGAACATCGTCATGCCCTTGGTACGCATCTTCAGAATGGTGACGAAGAAGTTGATACCGGTCAGGGTCGTGCCGATCCCCGATATCTGCAGTCCCCATATCCAGTAATCGACCCCTACGCCGGGACTGTACTGTATTCCCGATAATGGCGCATAGGCCAACCAGCCGGTCTTGCCGTACTCGCCGATGAGCAGCGAGATCATGGTCAGCGCCACGCCCGCGACGAACAGCCAGAAGCTCAGGTTGTTCATGAACGGGAAGGCAACGTCACGCGCGCCGATCTGCAGCGGCACGACCAGGTTCATCAGGCCGATGACCATGGGCATGGCCACGAAGAAGATCATGATCACACCATGCGCGGTAAAGATCTGATCGTAGTGTTCCGGGGGTAGATAGCCCTCGGCCCCTCCGGCGGCCATGGCCTGTTGGGTACGCATCATGATGGCGTCGGAGAAACCGCGCAACAGCATGACCAGCGCCACGAGGAAATACATGATACCCAGCTTCTTGTGGTCGATGGAGGTGATCCACTCCGTCCACAGCCATTTCCACTTCTTGAAGTACGTCAGCAAGCCGACGATGGCTAAGCCACCCAGCATCATGACAATAGCCGTCACGACCAGAATTGGCTCATGATAGGGAATATCGTCAAGTCCAAGTTTTCCGAACATAATGTTACTCCGCTGCCTCTGCGCTCATGGACGTCTCGCCATGGCCGCCATCGTGTCCACCTTCACCGTTGCCACCATGGAAACCCTCGACGATGTCGCGGTACAGGTCTGACGTTACGTCGGAGAAATACTCCACAGGATGGTCCGTGGACGGTTCCGCCAACTCTTGGTAGCTCCCTTCATACGAGAGCGTTTCGGACGACTGACCCACCTTGTCGACCCAGGCATCGAAATCATCCTGCGACATGGCATGCGCATCGAAGGTCATCTCCGAGAAACCCTCGCCACTGTAGTTGGAGGACTTGCCGTCGTAGACGCCCGCCTCGTTCGCCACCAGGTACACGTCGTTGTCCATGCCAGCCATGGCATAGATCTGACTACCCAGCGTGGGAATGAAGAACGAGTTCATCACCGACGCCGATGTCACGCTGAAGTGAACCGGCACATCGACGGGCATGGCTACTTCGTTGACCGTTGCGATGCCTTGCTCGGGATAGATGAACAGCCACTTCCAGTCCAAAGCGACGACCTGTACTTCCATGGTCTCGGCGTCGGATTCGATCGGCTTGTGCGGATCCAGCGAGTGCGACGTTTTCCAGGTAATGATCCCCAGAAACAGGATGATGATGCAGGGGATGAGCCACACGACGGCTTCGATCTTGTTGGAGTGCGCCCAGTCCGGCATGTACTTGGCGGTATGGTTGCTATGCCGATATTTCCAAGCAAAAACCACCGTCATTACGATGACGGGGATCACCACGATCATCATTAGCCAGAAAGCGGTAATAATCAGTGATTTCTGTTCTATCCCGATCTGACCCTTGGGATCCACGAGCGCCCAGTCACAGCCACTAAGCAGCACTGCGATCAAGGGCAGGATACCGAGCCATCCCAGGTTCTTCTTCATTCTCATTGCATGACCTCACTCAAGCATGGGAAGACGTTGCAGCGCTTGCTCATTGAATGCTTTCCTCCGCTAGCGACCCGTTAGGCCCGGCGGTCAAAATGTAGTGGCACATTCACCAACGGAACGTCAGCGACTTGGAGCGTGTCCAAATGGTCGGCTCATGCATCGCTGACCACTTGGAAACGCCCCATGGCATACATCCCGACCGGCCACCGGTTTCCCGGCTGCCAATGACACGAGTGTGATGCGCTCTGAAGGTTGGGCGTACCGCGCATGCTAGGCAATGGTGAATGTCTCCGCCATAAACGAGCACGCATCGCTTACGCCATCTCACTCCTCGCCTGCCTGCTAAAGCATCGCTATTCGCTCGAATGCAGGCAACAAGCAGGAAGAGCCGACGGGGCGGCATTCTGAAGCAAAATCAGGCGAAATAGAAGCGACCAATTGCCGCATCCGCGTCGCACCCTGAGCCTCTTGACTGAGCAAGCGCTCATACGATTGTAGGGGGTAGCGCAAGGTCCCTCAACGACGCCATGACATGGGATCAGAAAAGATCCGGCGCAAATACCAGCAACGCCACGCCGACGCCCGTGGCCAACGAAATCCCACCGCCCCACAGCATCCCCCTGCGCACTTGCTGCCAGGTATCGTGAACGCGTACGGCACGGGCCACCTTGGCCTTTAGCTCCGCGTAGCGAGCGTATTCGCCATCGGCGCTGATCGAGAAGTCGTTAGCCACGTTGCCGTTCCAGTACGGCGCATGACTCAACCCCATGCGCGCACGCAGCAGTCCTATGCCCGTCAAGGTGCCATAGAGCTGGTCGTATTCACGCTTGCGCGATTCGACGCGCAAGACATCTTCGGCGTCCGTCTTGACGGCCTGATTCTCACAGCGCGCAATGGCCCGGGCGATGCCCGCGTCGCTCGCCGACACGTGTATGTCCAATCGTCGATAAAGATCACGCATGTTGGCGCATCAAATAATCGTAGGCATTCTTGATTCGCTGAAAGCGCAGCGACGCCGTGACCATCGCCTCCTGACTTTGCGCATGATAGCGATCGGGATGGTACTTTTGGGCCAGACGTCGGTAAGCGCGCTTAATCTCGCTCTTCTGTGCGTTTTCCATCAGGCCCAGCACGGCCAATGCCCGCTGGGCCTTTTCATTACTACCCGTGGCATGTCCCTTGGCGTGCGCCCCCTCGTGGGAAAAGCCCTCGTGGGAAAAGCCCTCGCGGCGCCGCTTGCCTTCGTCCGAACGCTGGCCGTCATCAGCCCGCTCACGCTGCCCGGTCTTCTCGCGCCGCCAACGCCAGCGACGCTGCCGAGCTTCTTCACGCTCGTCCTTGGCATGCTCACGCTGGCGATAGCGCCGCTCCTGCCGGTGACGATCCCGCGAACCTTGCGCGTTGTCTTCCTCCCCGCCCGTGCGCTCCCGAGAGCTGTCACCTTGCGCGCCGTGACGGCCTTGCTGGGAGGAATGCCGATGATCGGCACTCTCGCGTGACCGCCAGTAATGCGCGGCACTCGGATCCTCGGGCGCCTCCAGCGGGTAACCGGCAACATCCCGGAACAAGACCTCGAACGTCTCTGGCGCTACGTTCAGCAGGTCGGCCAGAAAACGCAGCACATGATGCTGGCCAGCCGCCAATGCCCCTTCATGGGTTGCCACATGAATCGCTTGGCGGAGAAAGGTTTCCCGGCGCGGCCCTCGATAATAGCGCTGCAACACTTCCGCCGCGAGCTGCAAGGCGACGAAATCCGGCGCACTCGCCAGGTCGACGATCAACTGATAACCGTGATCGTGACGAAAGTCCCCGGTGAGCTCGTCGAGCAAGGTGCGCTTGCGGTCGCTCAAGGTCCCCTGCCCATCGCTCATCGCCAGCCACGCCAATAACAACAACGCAGCCGTATCGGCCTCGTTACGGCTGCTGAGCAATAAGCGCTCGAAAGGCGTAAAACGCGATGATGCCATGCCAGCTCCTGGCTTTTGGATTGTTCGTTATAGGTAATTGCCGCGTGGCGTGCGAACATCCTATGAGCATCGGCCGCTAGCTGCATACCTTTAACGGCGACGCCATGACATGCGTCATCCCCTTTTTTCTAGCTAATCACCTCCGCAGTCGCGATCAGCTGGTGTCGGATGGCGCATCGCTGACATCGCCACTGGCCGTCGTGGCATGCTCAGTCGCAGTCGGCAGGTTCTCAGCCTCGACCGATGACTGCTCGAGACTCACGCTCATACGCGGCATGGCGAGCTCCATGCCCAGTTCATCGAAACGTCGCTTGAGCCGCAGGTTGAAAGCCCTCGCCACGTCCCACTGCATGATCGGCGCCGTGCGCATGCGCATACGCAGAATCGCCGCACCGGCATCGAAACTTTCCACCCCCTGGAGCTCCAGCGGCGACCAGATGTAATGCCGCATCATCGGATCGCGGCGCAGCTCTTCGGCCACTTCACGCACGATAGCGATCGCTTCGTCGATCTTCATATGATGTGCCACGCGAACACGCATCAGGGCGACACCAAATTCCCGTGAAAAATTCTGGATTCCCTTGATCTGACTAAAGGGCATCGTATGCACGATGCCATCCAGGTCACGCAAGCGCACAGTGCGCAGGCTCAATCCCTCGACCGTCCCCATGTGTCCGCTCAGGTCGACGAAATCATCGATGGCCAAAGAATCCTCGATAAGGATGAAAAGCCCCGTAATCAGGTCCTGGACCAGCGTCTGAGCGCCGAAGCCCACCGCCAGACCGATCACCCCGGCACCGGCCAGCAGCGGCGTGACATTAACCCCCAGATTGGCCAGCGCCACGATGACCGCGATAATCACGATGGTGGCGAAGACCACATTGCGAATCAGCGGTGTAATGGTTTGCGCCCGCGTACTCTGCGCGCGCCCGCTGCGACCGCGCTTGGAGGAGAGCAATGCCCGCTCGATCGCGGTATCGGCAAAAATCCAGACCAGCCACGCCAGCAGCAATGTCATGCCGATACTGATCAGCGATTGCCCAATACGCTGACTGATGCCCTCGTCCCCACCAAAGGCCAACAACGATAAGCCCCAGACACGCATCGCCAACTCGGCGAAGACCAACCAACTGATCAAGTGCGCCAGAGTATAACCAAAGCGCAGCAGACGCCGCCGATACTGTGACTGACGACGCAGTTTGGAAGGCTGCTCGGCATGGCGATGAATCAGGCCATTGATGATCAGGGTCACCACAAGTAATCCGGCGGTCACGATGGCCTTGGCGAAGGCGCTGCGCGAATCTCCCTCCGATGTCAGGATCGCAACCAGCGAGACCACGACCATGAGCAGAATCGGCACATGCCACAACGACCCAATCACCTGGATCAACTCACTGCTGGCACGCTTATCGCGCCGGTAGCGATAGGGCCGATTACGGATCAGATGCTTGATCGGGCGCTTGAAGCGGATCGTGAACGCCCCCGTCAACAAGGCGGCGGTGACATTGGACAGCATCGAGACCATTTCCGCTAACGACGCTCCCAAGTCCGAGCGCAGTTCCGAGGCATTCGAGGCGTCGCCCAAGGCGACCAGCGCACCGATGATGAACAACCAGCGAGCGGCCCGGCGATGCAGAATACGCAAAGCAACACGACGATGGCCGTTAGCGAACAGCGAGAAGACGACTTCACACACGGCGGTGAACAGAATCCCGCACAAGGTGATGTAAGCGATCACCATCGCCAGCGCCATCCCCAGTGTGGATGTCATGCCGTGCACGACACCTAAGGTGAGGCCGAAGGCGAGGCCCCAGGGTAGCAAGCGCCGCAGCATATGGCGTATCAGCATCCAGGTGCTCGGCTCGGCGCTGAGCGTGAGTTGCATGTTCATGCGCTTGGCCAAGCTGCGCCCGCCGAACACCATCAGCGCCGCACTACCGCCCCACAATCCCAGCACCCAGACGAAATCGCCGACGAGATGCAGCAACGACTCCAACGACGAGACGCGCTGTGTCAAGGTGTCTCCCGCTCGTTTGCCCAGGCGCTGCCAATATTCGAACGGGGTCACGACCTCGCCGGAATCGCTCAATGAGGTCAGCGAGTCCGCAATGGCCCCCAACAACCCTCGCGGCGTCTCTGGCTCGGCGTCGGCATCGGCGCCCTCCAGCGAGGCTCGCAACTCACGCAACTGTGTGAGCAAGGCATCTCGACGCTCCTGATCCTCGAGCATCGAGATGACGCTATCTAACGAGGCACGCGCCTGCTCGTTCGATGGGGCCTCATCTTGTGATGCCTGACCGCTACTACCCCCAGACAGGGTCGCCAGCGGAGATGCACTCTGGCCCCACGCACTGCCGGCAAACACTAGTAATACACACAAGAGGACGATTCCTCGGTACCAATGCGTCACGCTCTTGATCATGCTCACCTCATCTCGCCTTCCATCATGACAGAGTGCCCTAGCCGAGCGTCGCAACCAACCGGCCGGCACGCCTGAACCATGCACGCACCAATAAAAAAGCCAGGGCGCGAGGCCCTGGCCATAGTCGATTCAATCAAAGATCAGTGACGGTTTATCGGCGACCCGGACGTTGCCGACGCCTCGTCGTCATCCTCATGATGAGCGGATACGCCACGTTTCTTCTGCAGCCATACTTGCGCATTGGCGATCATGGCGTAGAAGGCTGGCACGAAGAAGCTCGCCAACACGGCCACCGAGACCATCCCCATCGCTACCGTGGTGCCAATGTGATGGCTGTTGGTGTCATTGGCACCACTCGCGATGGCCAACGGCAAGGTCCCGAAGATGAATGCCAACGAGGTCATCACGATTGGCCGGAAACGTAGCTCGGAGGCGGTCAATGCGGCATCCCGGATCGACTTACCGAGCTCGCGCCGCTGCAATTCGGCGAACTCAACGATCAGGATGGCGTTCTTGGCCGCCAACCCGACCACCACCAGCATGCCCACCTGGACATAGACACTGGTGTCCAATCCACGCAGCACGATCCCGCCGATGGAGCCTATGAAGGCGAACGGTACCGCCGTGATGACCGCCAGCGGCAAGGCCCAGCTTTCGTACTGCGCCGCCAGGATCAAGAAGACCATCAAGATGCCGAAGGTAATGGCAATGATCGCGGCATTGCCGGCATTGGCCTCCTGAAAGGACGTGCCAGTCCAGCCCATGCCCCACTCATTGCCGAGTTCTTGCTGAACCACCTCTTGCATCGCGGCGATCGCCTGGCCCGAGCTATAGCCCGGCGCAGGGCCACCTTGGAACTGCGCTGAAGGATAGACCCCAAAGCGAGATACCACCGATGCCGCCGACTGACGTTCGAGCGTCACGAACTCGGAAATCGGAATACGCTCGCCATCACCGCCACGCACGAAGATTTTGTTCAGGTCATCGGGTGTTTGCCGGAACGTGTCCTCGTTCTGCATGTAGACCTGGAAGTTGCGGTTCTGATACGTGAAATAGTTCACGAAACCGCTGCCCAACGTATTCGATAGCGTCGTATTGAGGTCATCGATGGAAACGCCATAACTCAGCGCTTTTTCCTGGTCTATATGCGCTCGATAGGTCGGTACCGAGGCATCGAAGGTGGTGAATACCTGTGCCAGCTCGGGACGCTTGTTGGCGGCTTGCATTATTTTACCGGAAGCCTGCATCAACTCTTGAGAGTCGGCCCCGCCATAGGACTGCAGATACCCGGTAAAGCCCCCCGTGGTAGAAAGCCCGATGATCGGCGGCATGTTGAAGGCCATGACCGTACCACCCTCAAGACCAGCCCCAATGCGATTGATCTTGGCGATCATATCCTCGACGGACTCATCACGATCGCCCCACGGCTTCATGGTGATGAACATCACACCCTTGGCCGTATTGACCGCGCTGGAGAGCATATCGTAGCCCGCCACCGCCGTGGAATATGCCACTGCCGGATCCTGCTCGATCTTGTTGCTCAGCTTCTCCATGTACTCGGTGGTACGCGCAACGGATGAGCCTTGCGGCAAGGTGACGCTCGCGATGGCGATCCCCTGGTCGGTTTCGGGAATCAATGTCGAGGGATTGCTTTGGTACAGCCAGTAGGAAGCGCCGATGATGAGCGCCGCCAATACCAACGTCAGCACCCAAGCCTTGACCAGCAAGCGTACGACGGCCATGTAACCCCGGGTCACCCACTCGAAGAAGCGGTCGAACAGACGGAATGGTGTCGAGGCGGCACGCGCGATCTTGGAATCGCCTATCTCTGACTTGTGCTTGACGAAAAGGGCGCTCATCGCCGGCGTAAAGGTCAAGGCCACGACCGCCGAGATGGCCACGGAGATCGCGATGGTCAACGCGAATTGCTGGTAAATCTGGCCGGTAAAACCGCCCAAGAAAGCCACCGGCACAAACACCGCTGCCATGATGAACGAGGTCGCGATAACGGGGCCGCTCACTTCTTTCATGGCGGTAATGGCGGCCTTACGTATGGGTATTTCGGGGTCTTCCTCCAGTAATCGCTCGACGTTCTCCACCACCAGTATCGCGTCATCGACCACGATGCCGATCGCCAGCACCATGGCAAAAAGCGACAACAAGTTGATCGAGAAGCCGAACATGTACAGCCCGGCGAAGGTCCCCACTACCGATACCGGCACTACCGACATGGCAATGATCGTGGTCCGCCAATTCTGCAGAAAGATGAACACGATCACCGCAACGATCAGCAATGCCTCTATGAACGTATGAAAGACCGACTCCACCGAGGCATCGATGAACAATGTCGTGTCGTAAGGCACGTCATACTCGAGCCCCGGCGGAAACCGCTCGGATAGCGCGTCCATCTTGCTCTTGACGGCCTCGGCGGTTTCCAGGGCATTGGCGCCGGGTTGCTGATTGATCATGATCGGCGTCATGGTGGCGCCGTTCATGTTGGCGTTGACCGAATAAGATGACGCCCCCAACTCGACGCGCGCCACATCGCTCAAGCGCAGCGCCGAGCCATCGTTATTAGCGCGCAGGATGATATTGCGGAATTGGTCCGCATTAGCCAAACGTCCCGGCGCCGTAATGGTATACGTATACGCTCGCGGGTCGTCTTGTGGCGCCTGCGCCAGGGCCCCCGCCGGAATTTCCGTGTTCTGCGACCGGATGGCATTGGCCACCTCGGCCGACGTCATGTCGTACTGCGCCAATTTATCCGGATTGAGCCAGATACGCATGGCGAACTCGCCGCCCCCCAGTACCTCGGCCGTGCCCACGCCGGGTACCTGGCGGAGCTCATTGAGGATATTGAGCGTGGCGTAGTTCTGCATGTAGATGTTGTTGTATTCATCCGTCGGCGACGTCAATGCCACCAACATCAAGATACTGCTTGAGCTCAGCTCAACCGTGACCCCTTGCGATTGCACCGATTCTGGCAACTGCGACAGCGCCTGCTGGACACGATTATTGACGTTGATCGTGTTGATATCCCCGTCAGTACCGATACCGAACGAGACGTTCATCCGCATCGAGCCATTATCGGCACTGGTCGAGGTCATGTAGATCATGTCCTCGACCCCGTTGATCGCCTCGGCGATCGGAGCTGCCACGGTCTTAGAGACCGTCTCGGCATCGGCACCGGGATAGGTTGCCTGCACGGAGACCGTCGGCGGCACCACGCTGGGATATTGCTCGATGGGCAAAACGCGCATCGCCATTATCCCGATCACCGCCACGATGATCGAAATAACGGTGGCGAAGACCGGCCGTTTTATGAAGAAGTTGGAAATATTCATCCGTCAGGCTCCACCTTCCTCGTTGGCTTGGCCACCATCGCCATTGGATGCCCCTTTCTTCTGGGTCTGACTTCCTGATGCAGACTCACCTTTTTCGGTACCCGAGAGCGCTTCGGCATCGCCGTCGAACGGCTGAGGATCGATGCTCGCACCGGCGCTGATATTGCCTGGATCGCTAACGATGACGCGATCTCCCGCCTTGATCCCGTCCGTAATGATCATCCACGGTCCCGCGGTATCACCGAGCTGCACGGTCTGTGTACGTACCGTGCCTTCTTCATTCAGTACATAGACTTGAGGGCCCATCAGCCCTTGCGTCACGGCAATCTCGGGCACGGCGAACACATCGAAGCGCTTCAGGCCTTCCAGTTCGACGCGCACGAACTGTCCCGGCATGAACATGCCATCGGGATTATCGAAGAAGGCATTCGCCTGCACGGTGCTAGTGCTTTCGCTGACACGCGAGCCCAGGAATTCCACGTGCCCTTTCAGGGTCTGCCCCGGCAACGCCGGCATCTGCAGTTCGGCGGTAATCGCTTCTTTGCCCTGTTGCTGGCGCTGACGGCGTAGCTCGAAGGCTTCTTCCTGAGGCAGCTGAAAACGCACCTCAAGAGGATTGAGCGGGGTAATCGTCGCCAACTCGGTGCCATCGTTGACGAGGTTGCCGAGATTCACCTCGCTCAGGCTGATCATGCCCGATACCGGGGCCTCGACATCGGTGTAATCAAGATCGATACGCGCGCTATCAAGCGACGCTTGTGCCTGCGCAACGCTGGCACGCGCGACCTTGAGATCGGCCTGCGCCTGATCACGTTGTTGTACACTGACGGAGTTCTGCTTGAGCAGGCGCTGATAACGGTTAGCGTTGGTCTGCGCCAGTTCCGCATCGGCCTGCGCGCTTTGCAGGTCCGCCTCGCGCTGGCGCACGGTCGCTTGATAGGTTTCGGGTTCGATCGTGTAGAGACTCTCGCCCTTCTCGACCTGCTGGCCGGGGTCGAAATGCCGCTCTTCGAGCGTACCGCTGACACGCGCCACGACGGTCACTTCATTATCGCTGCGCAGCATGGCAGGATAAGATTTATCGAGCGAAATGTCGCGCTTGGCCATTTCCATGACCTGAGCCTTTTTGGGCGGCGGAGAAGACGCCTCGCTTGACTGCTGCTGAGCATCGTCATCGCTGCCGCAGCCCATCAACAGAACGCCCGCCAACGCCACGGCCCAAAGGCCCCGGCGCTCATTCCCTGTCGTGGATACCATCGGTATTTTACCTTGTTTGATCGAGATCAATGATGGCTAAGACTACACGCATACATACATGAATGTAAATGCCATTCACTTGGGGTATGATGTCTAAAAAAGTCTCGCCTCTCGGTGTTCATTCCCCGCCGTCTGGCCGGATTCATCAACGAGATCACGCCATGCCCCGCAGAACCAAAGCCGAAGCCGAGGCCACGCGAGAAGCCTTGCTCGATGCCGCCGAAGACGTCTTCCTCGAAAAGGGCGTCTCACGCACCTCGCTCGAACATATCGCGCGTCATGCCGGTATGACGCGCGGCGCCGTGTATTGGCACTTCAAGAACAAAGCCGACCTGTTCCATGCCATGCTCGACCGGGTCAAGATGCCGCTTCAGCAGATCATCGACGACATCACCGCCGAGCGCCAGGCCACAGGTCCGCTGGATACGCTGCGCCTTGCCACGCTACACGCCTTCGAGATGCTCGAGCGCCCACGTTCATGTCGCGTCCACACCATCTTGATGCATCGCTGCGAATTCATCAGCGACATCAACCCCGTGGAGCTTCAAAACCGTCTGGCCTCAGATTGCCGCGAGGTCGTGCGACGCTGTTTTCAGCAAGCCCACGACGAAGGCCTACTCATCGACGAGATCGCCCCGGACGTCGCCACCCTGATGCTGCACTCGATGATCGGTGGCTTGGTACACGACTGGCTCCGAGCCCCCGATAGTTTCTCGCTACGCGAAAGCGGCGGCGAGGCAATCGACAGCCTGTTCCACCTCATCACGCGACGCGCCTAAGATTCTGCTGCATTGCAGCATCACGTCTATACTGGTGACGTATCGATGTTCAGGACCCCGCCGTGGATGAGCTTGTTCTGCTCCAGCACCGTGAGCTCGAGATCGCCGTGCGCGTCTGGCATCCCGATGCCCCACGGACAGTGATCGCCTGGCACGGCCTATCGAGGCATGGCGGCGACTTCGAGTTCCTAGCCCGACTGCTTGGTCCCCGTTGGCGATTGATCGCCCCGGATACACCAGGACGCGGTCTTTCCAGCTGGTCGCTCTTTCCCGCCTACGATTATCTCTACGCACATTACATGCGAATTGCCATCGCAGTCCTCGATCACTTCGAACTCACGAGCGTTCCCTGGTTAGGCACGTCGATGGGCGGGCTGCTGGGGCTACTCTTGGCCGCCGACGCGTCGCATGGGCACCGTGTAGCGGCGTTGATTCTCAACGATGTCGGTCCAACCGTCGAAGCGAAAGGCCTGCAGCGCCTGGCGAATCACTTCATCTCGACGCAGCGATTCACGACCTTGCAGTCACTGGAGTCGGAAATCCGCGATCACTACCAGAGCTTCGGCATCGATAGCGAGGCAGTATGGCAACGCCTGCTCTTGGGCAGTGCTCGGCGTTTACCCGATGGTAGCTGGAGCCACCATTTCGATCCGCGTATCGCCGAGCAATTCGTCCACGATACGCCACGCGATCTATGGGCCGCCTGGAAAGCCCTACATTGTCCCTTGATGACCATACGCGGCATGCAATCCGATATCCTGTCACGCCAAACACTATCGACCATGCGTCACCACCAACCTAGCACCCGCATCCTCGAAGTGCCCGGGTGCGGCCACGCCCCCATGCTCGACAAGGCTTCACAGAGCGCCCCGATCGCCGCGTTTCTCGACACTCCTCGGGTACGTGAACGGTGTGTGCCTTCTACTGCTGGCGATACATGGTGGCAACGGTTGTTACGTACGCCCCGCCAACATTAAGTCGATTGCAAGCGTGCGATGGCCCGCTCGACACCCGCCCGGTAGGCACCACCGAACAGCAGCAGGTGATTAAGCAGCGGATACAACTGGAACAAGGTCTCGCGACGCTCCCAATCGTCAGGGCGAGCACCGTTCCAGTAAGCCTCGAAGAACGCCTCGCCCGGCGCGCCGAACAGCGTCAGCATCGCCAGATCGACCTCGGGGTAATGATAGTAGACAGCAGGGTCGATGATGGCCGGCCCCTCGGGCGTGGTGAGCACATTGCCGGACCATAGATCGCCATGCACCAGGCTTGGCGGCACGTCCGGCAACCACGTCTCGAGCCGACCGGCGACATCGCCCAGGGCATCCAGCATCTTTGCAGGCAGCAAGCCGCGTTCAACACAAGCCGTACCCAGTGGCATTAGCCGGTGCTCGCGTTGAAACACGCGACCATCATCACAGGGCGTGTTGCTCTGTGGCGTGGGCCCGCAGCGGTTGTCACTCGGCCATCCGTGACGATCGCCGTGAACGGCATGCAACCCGCGCAGACCGGCGCCAAGCCTCGCTGCATCGCGCTTGCCGCCCGATGCCAATGCCTCCATGATCAACCACTCGCCTTCCTGGGCGATCACCGCCGGCACTTTCAGCTCCGTGTTCGCCCGACCCAGAGCGCGCAACCCCTCGGCTTCGGCAGCCAGGGCCTCGGGGGCGTCACGCTTGACTACCACCGCGCCCTGATCGGTTTCCAGCCAGGCGACCTCGGCGATGTCGCCCCCCGCAAGAGCCCGGGGCTCACCCCGAGCGACAAGATGTTGCGATGCCAATACGGCACGCAGCGACTCCTGCATATCGACCTCCCGTTAACTGCTTCCCACCTTGCGCCACGAACGCCCTGCCCCTCTCCGCAGTGCACAACGCAAAACGTGTTCAGCGATCTTCCGGCACGGACGTGCTTGCCGTCCCCGATGGCGGCGCGGCATCCGTTTCCTTGCCTCGTCGCTGCTTCAACTCTTGCTGAAAAAGCGCCTGAAATTCAGCAATGGCTTCATGCTCGGTCTTTCTCAAGGTCTCCAGATCATGGCGGTGCGCGTAGGACGATGCCAGCAATTGATTATCGAAGTCGCGGAAGGTACGCACGGCCTCGAGTGCATTGGAAGCGGGATAGCCAAGGCCCTTGAGCACCTCCACACTCATCTCCATGCTCGAGGCGAACGTCTCGCGTACAACGGTCTCGACGCCGATCTCCATCAACTTCCAGGTATGATGACGATTACGCGCACGGGCGAAGATTTTGATCTGTGGGTAGTGGTTGCGCACCATCCTCGCGATGACCAGTGCCGCTTCCTCGTCGTCGACGGCGATCACCAACACCTTGGCTTGGGCGAGGCCCGCCGAGCGCAAGACATCGAGACGCGCGGCGTCGGCATAATAGATGCGCGAGCCAAAGCGGCGAATGAACTCCACTTGGGTGATATTGGGATCAAGTGCAGTAAAGTTGATGCCCTGTAGCTTGAGCACGCGCGCCACCATCTGACCAAAGCGCCCCAGCCCCGCGATCAGCACCGGCGGTGTCTCGTCGCCGAAGTCCTTATCATAGGGGCGGCTCTCCCCCATCTGAGAGGCGAGCCGATTACCGCCACGATAAAGAAACGGCGTGAGCGACATGCTCAAGGTCACTGCTGCAATACACAGACTGGCGATACGTTGATCGAAAACCCCCGCGCTGACCGCCGCGCTGAGCAGCACGAAATCGAATTCACCGCCCTGAGCGATCACCGTCGCCAAGCGCGGGATCTCCTGACGCGGCAAGCGCGCTACCATGCCCACCAACGTAATGACGACCAGCTTGGCCACCAGTAGCCCCAAGGTGATGCCCAGCACCCACCATACGTTGTCGAAGACAAGCGCCAGGTCGACCGACATGCCCACGGCGATGAAGAACAGCCCCAGCAAGATGCCCTTGAAGGGCTCTATGTTGGCTTCCAGCTCGTGCCGATAAACCGTATCCGCCAGCATGACGCCACCGAGGAATGCCCCCAGCGCCATGGACAAGCCCGCCCACTCCATGACCAGGGCCATGGTCAGCACCATGAACAACGCCGCAGCGGTGAACACCTCATGCACACCGCTGCGCGCGATGAGCGCCAGTACACGCGGGAAAATCAAGCGTCCGAAAACGATCGCCGCCAGCACCATGCCCACGGCCTTGCCGATATCGAGCCACACCGCACTACCGTGGCCACTAAGGTCGCCCGCAAATAATGGCAACAAGGCGAGTAACGGGATGACCGCCAGGTCCTGGAAGAGCAGGATGGAGAACGCCGTCTGGCCGTGAGGCGTCGCCAGGCGATGCTGCTCATTGAGAAGCTGCAGAGCGAACGCCGTGGAAGACAGCGCCAGGATCAGCCCCAGCAGCACCGAGAGCTCCCATGTCAGCCCCAATGCCAGGCCGATGGGCGTCAACAAAACGCCACATCCCAGCAGTTGCAGAAGCCCCAGCCCGAACAATTGCTTGCGCATGCTCCACAAACGCGAGGGCTGCATTTCAAGGCCGATGAGGAACAACAACATCACCACGCCGAACTCCGAGAAATGTAGTACTTCCTCAGGTTCGGCGATAAAGCCGAGCACAGACGGCCCTAGCAGCAACCCCACCGCGAGGTAGCCCAGTATCGAGCCCAATCCCAGACGTTGAAACAGCGGTACGGCGATGATGACCGCGCCTAGCAGCACCGCTGCTTCATAGAAAAAATTCATGCGCTAGACTTCCTCATGTGATCCTTCCATGGCCGCGCCACGGCACGCTTCCCTGCGATGGCGTCTGCTCACTGTACGGGACGAAACGGTAAGCGTTCGCGGCATGCCAAGCGATAGTGGCCCATGGCTTGGCGCTCCTCGACGCAGAACCGCGCGACCGCCTCCCGAAATCCCATATGCGGCAAGTAATGCAGCGAAGTGCTTAGCTCAGGTGAGAAGCCACGAAGCAACTTGTGCTCTCCCTGAGTACCGGGATCGAAGCGTTGCAAGCCCTGTTCCAGGCAGTATTCGATGCCTTGGTAATAACATGCTTCGAAGTGTAGGCAGTCGGCAACGATTTCACTGCCCCAGTAGCGTCCATATAACGTATCACCGCCTCTCAGATAGAGCGCCGCGGCGACTGGCGTATCGCCCTGGCGCACCTGCACCAACATCAGCGCCTCACTCATCGTCGCGCGCAATCGTGTGAAGAATGCTTCGCTGAGGTAGGGCATCTGCCCACGTTCGAGATAGGTAATACGATAGCAGCGATAAAAGTGAGCCAACGCCGCAGCATCGATGTCGTCTCCGCTCAGTCGACGCAGGCTCAGCCCTTGTTCGGCGACCTTGCGACGTTCACGGCGAATCTCCTTGCGCCGCTTCCCTACCATTGACGCCAGAAAGCCCTCGAAATCACCGTAGTCGGCATCGCGCCATTCGAAACGCACCGCCTCACGCCGCAGCAAGGCCGGCCACTGCGCTTGCCATTGCACCACTTCGCGCTCACCGGCAAACAACAAATGCCAACTCGACAAGTCGTCGCCCCGCGCCTCAAGAAAAGCCGCTACCGTCTGTATGGCCTGGGCGGACGAGATGTCGGACGCCACGGCCAGGCGCGGCCCGACGGCAGGAGTGAAGGGAATGGCGCTCAACTGCTTGGGATAATACCGTCCACCGGCACGCTCCCAAGCGTCAGCCCAGCTCCAGTCGAAGACGTACTCGCCAAAGGAATGCGTCTTGAGATAGTGCGGCAGCACGCCCACCAGGCGCTCGCCCTGCCACAGCGAAAAGTGGCGCGGCACCCAGCCACTCTCGGCGTCCACACAGCCGGTGCTTTCCAGGGCATCCAGGAATTCGTGCCGCAGGAAGGGATAACTCCTGCCTGCCAACGCATTCCATGTTTCGAGCGGGACATCGGCAACACGCGTCAGCTCCCGTACCGTCAAGCTCATCGCTACGCCTCCCGAAGCGGATTCCCGAATATCACGGCTCATGCTAGGGTGAGGCCAACCCATTTCTGGAGCAAGCGATGCCCCGCGTCACGCCCGCGCCATCCACACCACCACCAACGCCGCAGCTCAACACAATGGCCGCCGTCGCTTTTGCACTCAGTGTGCTGGGCATTTTCGTGCTGCCTAGCGCGCTGGGCGGCGTCGTCTGCGGCCACCTGGCACGCCGACAGATCCGTCGCACAGGCGAACAAGGCGACGCCTGGGCACTGGCGGCACTCATCCTCGGTTATCTGCTACTCCTGCTGTCGATCGCGGGCTTGTTATTGTTCGGCGGCTTCATGATCACCATGTTCGGTGTCATGGCCTTCATGTAAGCACTTTACCAGCCGACGCACAGCCCGGTGGCAGTGGTGCCTATCGTATAGCTGCGCTAAGCTGGCGTCCCCGTTTCGGAACCTCGCCGTATAGGATGCACGATGCTGGATTCGCTCCTCGACAACGACTTTTACAAGTTCACCATGCAAAGCGCGGTCATCAAGCGCTTTCCTTATGCGCGAGCTCGCTATGCATTTATCAACCGGGGTGACCATACCTTCCCCCCTGGCTTTGCCGAGCGGCTACGCGAGGCAGTGGACGCCATGGCGAACCTGTCGCTGACCCTCGAGGAAAAGCGTTACCTGGAACGCACCTGCCCTTATCTCGACCCGACTTATCTCGACTTCCTGTCGGGGTTCCATTACAACCCCGAGGAAGTCGAAATCGTACAGCAGGGCGGACACTTCACGTTGCGCATCGAGGGGCTCTGGTATCGCACCATTCTCTGGGAAGTGCCGCTGATGGCGCTGATCAGCGAAATCTGGTATCAAATGGGCGACGGTCAGCGCGATTCGGATGCGCTCATCGATACTCGCACCCGCGACAAGATCGAACACTACAAGCGCATGGGCCTCAAGATCGCCGAGTTCGGCACCCGTCGGCGCTACTCTTATGATGTCCATGATCGCGTCGTGGCTTCGCTATGCCATCACGGAAGCGGTACCTTTTCCGGTTCGAGCAACGTTCATCTAGCCATGCGACATGGCGTCAAACCGATCGGTACGCATGCCCACGAATGGTTCATGTTTCACGGTGCGCGCTTCGGCTTCAAGATGGCCAATAGCCTGGCCTTGGAGCATTGGGTAGATGTCTATCGCGGTGACCTGGGCATCGCGCTTACCGACACCTTCACCTCAGCCACCTTCTTCGACAGCTTCGACAAGAAGTTCGCCAAGCTCTTCGATGGCGTGCGTCACGATAGCGGCGACCCACTTGACTTCGCGGCCGCCACCATCGCGCATTACGAGCGCATGGGCATCGACCCACGCACTAAGACCATCATCTTCTCCGATGCCTTGACCCCCGAGCGCGTGGAGCGTATCGACAATTTCTGTCGTGGGCGCATTACCACCGCGTTCGGTATCGGTACCAACTTCACCAACGATGTCGGCGTTACGCCCATGAACATGGTCATCAAGATGACCGAGGCGCGCCCAGAGGGGCAGCACTGGATCCCGGTGATCAAGCTTTCCGACGTCCCCGACAAAAACACCGGCGACGCCGACATGATCGAACTCGCCAAGCGCGTTCTGGCACTCTCTCGGCGCGCCTGATTCACGCCCGGCAGCAATCTAGCGGCACGGCATGGCGCCGCTGGATTGTATGTCAGTCTTGGTTGAGAGCACGATCCAGTGCCACCAGGGCCGATTGCCAAGAGGCCGCGTCGGCGGCGGCATCATAACCCAAGGGCAGATCGAACTCGTCAGCCTTGGCATCGGATCCCGGATTGCTGAAACCATGCTTGGCGCCCGGATACTGCACCACGCGCACCTCAGCGCCCTGATCGCTTAGCGTCTGTGCCATCGACTCCAGCGCATCCGATTCGACAAGGCCATCGGCTTCGCCATTGTGAATCTGCACGATGCCATCGAAGGGCTGCGGGTCGGAGACCGCTTGAGTAGGGCTGCCATGGAAACTGATCGCTGCCTCAATGGGCATGCCCGCCAACGCCATGTTCATCACCACGCCGCCACCGAAGCAATATCCCAACGCCGCCATACGATCGCCACGGACGTAGGGCTGCTCTCGCAGCTTGGTCATGGCCGCCTCGAGGCTCGCACGCGCCGTAGGCCAGTCACTCATGACACGCTTGGAAAACGCCTGCGCATCGTCGGGATGCGCGGCAGTCTTGCCTTGACCGTACATATCGACCGCCAAGGCGACGAATCCCAGCGCCGCCAGTTGATCGGCGCGTGACTTCGCGTAATCGTTGAGACCCCACCATTCGTGCACCAACAACACCGCGGGGCGCGGCTCCTCGTCATTGACGTTGCGTGCCAGGTACCCCTGATACGTTTCTCCGCCAGTGGAATATTCGAACGTCTCACCAACGACCTTCGGGCCCTCCACGGTCTCCGCCCAGGCGCCCAGGCTCAGCATGCTTAGCAAACAGGCCAGTAGAAGTCGCATCATGTTCTTCTCCTTGATTCTTACGTCGTGTCCGGCTAATGCGCGGCGATGTGGCAACGAATGTCAGGTCATCACCTGTTCATACGGGTTGTGGTGGCGCCTGGTGCACGCGGTTGCGGCCATTGTGCTTGGCGGCATAGAGCCCCATGTCAGCGCGATGCAGCAGCGACTCCACCCCCTCGTGAGATTGGCGTTCCGCTACGCCGAAACTGACTGAAAAACTCAGCCATTCACCATGAAATTCGACCCGAACGCTTTCGAATTTCTTGCGCAGCCGCTCGGCCAGCAACGCCGCGTCGTTCAGTGACTGGCCGGCCAGCATCAACGAGAATTCTTCCCCACCGATGCGCCCGAACACATCATGATCGCGTAACGCAGTACGGCATATCTCGCCCACGCAAGCCAACACCAGATCGCCGGCCGCATGCCCCCAAGTGTCGTTGATCGTCTTGAAATGGTCGATATCGAAAATCATCAGAGACACACGCTGGAACACATGATCGGCGGCCTCCAAGCCACTACGCAAGCAACTCAAGTAGGCACCACGATTGAGCGCTCCGGTGAGACTATCAGTTGTCGAAAGCTCATGTAGACGATGCTCGCGATGCTTGCGGTCGGTAATATCGCGGGCCACCGCCAGGATCCATTCGTAGCGTTCGCTGGCAGGGTTCAAATAGGGCGAACAACAAGTCTCCAGCCACACATAATGACCTAGTCGATGCCGCATGCGCAGTTCCATGCGCAATGGTTCGCCATGACGCGAGGCATCGTGAATCAGGCGCTGCACGCGCGGCGCGTCGTCCGGCGGCAACAGCTCCAACAGTCCGCGATCGTGCAAAGCTTCGGGACGATGCCCGAGCAGGCCGCGAATCGACGGCGACGCGAAACGGCACTCCCCATCGGCGTCCATCAACAGGATGGCATCGCTGACATTTTCGACGATAAAGCGATAGCGGCGCTCGCTGTCGGCCAATCCCTCAAGACGGGTAAGCGCCACCTGCGTCTCGCTGATGTCGGCTAAGGAACCCACCAACTCGATCACATCGCCCGTGGCGTCACGCTGCACTGCTATATCATCTTGCATGTACCGAACATGCCCCTCGGCGCATGCAATGCGATAATACAGGCGAAGACGCGACTCGCCCGCCGCCAGCCCCGCGAACAGACGTGCCTCGACGTCCTCAGCATCGCGGACATGCTCGAGCCACAAAGCAGGAGTAGACTGAAGTTGCGCCCGCGTGGCGCCGATCAGCGTCGCGAGATTATAGCTAACGTAGTGCAGATCGTTACGCCACCAGCCGGGGCCGGTCGCATATAGGATGGCGGGAGAGCCCTCCAGCAATGCATCGCAATCGCTGGGAAGCGTGGAGAACCCCTTCGCGGCCGGTATGTCCATAATGAATCATCGCCCCACTTCACAGGCTTCGTGACGAATTCACACGACCGCTGACTCGGCGAAGGCACAAGCGGGCTACCGCACCCCGGTGCGCCGTTGCGGCGGCGAGACCTGTGAAGCTTCCGGCTCGGCTTGCTCAACGGGTCGGCGATCATGCGTTTCGAGATAGGCCGACACCAGGGTGCGCAGCTCTTCAATGCTCAGCGCCACACGCTCGCAACGGGACTGTCCCGACCAAGCGACGTAGACGGCAGGCGTGTCGCGCGATTGATCGACACCGGTGATCTTTCCTTGGCGATTGCGGTGTCCGTCGCGCAGCATGACACCGACTAGCCGATGAGCCTGTTGCACAAAATCGCGCATGATGCCCGTTCCGTTGATGAGAAATGATGCATGCCTTTTGCAGTCTATCACAGGAAGGGGATAAACCCGACCATGACGTGATGATGGACTCATTATGGCACTTTCGTCATTCTCTACAGGTTAGGAACTTAGGCATCGTCACGAAAGTTGCAACATGCCAGTGGCAATGCGGTGCTGCCTTACTTTGGAACATCGGCCGAGGGGTATCGAATCTTGAATGCCTCCGGCAGAAAAAAGGCGCCCTGAGGCGCCTGATTTCCCGAGTACTGACGCACTCGATGGGAAGCGAGAGCGAACGGACAACGATCGAGCGGAGCCGTGAGTGCGCGAGACGCATGTCCGGACGCTCCCACACGGTGTGGTTACGTCACCGACGATGGCCTTACTTGGCCGCGTGCATTGCCAGTGCCGTATCCAGCATACGGTTGGAGAAACCCCATTCGTTGTCGTACCACGCCATCACCTTGACGAGGCGGCCATTGACGCGCGTGTGGTTGGCATCGAAGGTGGATGAGTTCGCATCGTGGTTGAAATCGATCGACACCAGTGGCTGAGCATTAGAGGCCAGCACAGGAGACGTCTCGGCCGCCTTCTCGACGATGGCGTTGATTTCTTCCTGAGTGGTTTCACGGCCGGCAGTAAAGGTCAGATCGACCAGCGACACATTGATGACCGGCACGCGGACCGCCAAACCATCGAACTTGCCTTCGAGCTCGGGCAACACTCGTCCCACGGCCGCCGCAGCGCCCGTCTTGGTAGGAATCATCGACTGGGTCGCACTACGCGCCCGGTAGGGATCCTTGTGGTAGACATCGGACAGATTCTGGTCGTTGGTGTAAGCATGCACCGTCGTCATCAAGCCATTTTCGATGCCCACCGCATCGTTGAGCGCCTTGGCGACCGGCGCCAGGCAATTGGTGGTGCAAGAGGCGTTGGAAACCACACGATGCTCACTGGTCAACACGTCCTCGTTGACACCGAACACCACCATGGCATCGGCATCGCCGCTGGGCGCGGAGATCAATACACGCTCGGCACCAGCCTCGAGGTGCTTGGCGGCGGCGTCACGCTTGGTGAAGAGCCCCGTGCACTCCATGACCAGATCGACATTCAGCGATGTCCAAGGCAAAGCGGCCGGATCACGCTCGGATAATATGCGAATGCGGTCGCCATCGACGTTCAGCGACTCGTCGTCGTGCCCTACCTCGAACATGAAGTGTCCATGCACGCTATCATGCTTGAGTAGATGGGCATTGAGCGATGGGTCGCCCAGATCGTTGATGGCCACAACCTCGACGCGGTCGCGATAACCGTTTTCGTAGAGAGCCCGCAGGACGTTACGACCGATACGCCCAAACCCATTGATTGCAATACGCAGCGTCATAATGGCTTCCTCCTTTGATTGGCGTCACCCCAAGGATACGATAAGTACCTTTTGGAAGAATACTACAGCTATCCCCTTAATTTGGGCAAAAGACGCACGACCATCAAGGTATTTTTTGCTAAATTTACTTACATGACCACCCAACGCACTTGATGAGGTCCTGACATGCCACTGAATCAGACCGTTGCCGACGTTACTCGCCGCATCGAAGAACGCTCCAAGGAACGCCGAGCACTCTACGAAAAGCGCATGCACGATCAGTACAAGCGCGGGGTCCACCGCAGCGACCTCAGTTGCGGCAACCTTGCTCATGGTGTCGCTTCCTGCGGCAGCCAGGACAAGAATCAGCTCAAGCTGATGAACTCCGCCAATTTGGGCATCATATCGGCCTACAATGACATGCTGTCGGCGCATCAGCCCCTCGAGACCTTCCCTGCTACCATCAAGGATGCCGCTCGACAAATGGGCTCGACCGCCCAGTTCGCGGGTGGCGTTCCCGCCATGTGCGACGGCGTTACTCAGGGCCAGCCCGGCATGGAGCTGTCACTGTTCTCACGCGATGTCATCGCCATGGCCACGGCAGTAGGCCTGTCGCACAACATGTTCGATGGCGCGCTCTACCTCGGCGTGTGCGACAAGATCGTACCGGGGCTGTTCATCGCGGCTGCGCGCTTCGGCCACCTGCCGGCCACCTTCGTGCCCGCCGGCCCGATGCCCAGCGGCCTACCCAACAAGGAAAAAGCCCGGGTCCGCCAGCTTTTTGCCGAGGGCAAGGCGACGCGTGAAGACCTGCTGGAAGCCGAGTCGCAGTCCTATCACAGCCCCGGCACCTGCACCTTTTACGGCACCGCCAACTCCAACCAGCTGATGATGGAAATGATGGGCCTGCACCTGCCAGGGACATCGTTCGTCAATCCTGGCACCGAAATGCGCGAAGCCCTGACTCAGTTCGCCACCCAGCAGACGATTCGCAACACCGAGCCGGGTGGCGATTACCGGCCCTTCTACAAGCAGATCGACGCCCGCGCCATCGTCAACGCCATCGTCGGTCTGCTCGCCTCGGGCGGCTCCACCAACCATACCCTGCACCTGGTGGCCATGGCCGCCGCTGCGGGACTGACCCTGACCTGGGATGACTTCACCGATCTTTCCGCGGTAACGCCGAGCCTGATGCACGTCTATCCCAACGGCCAGGCAGACATCAACCACTTCCAGGCCGCGGGCGGCATGAGCCTCCTGTTTCGTGAGCTGCTCAATGCCGGGCTCATCCATAGCGACATCCCGACCGCGTTCGGTACCGACATGACGGCCTACACCAAAGAGCCCTTCCTCGAGGACGGCGAACTGATCTGGCGCGAAGGCCCCGAACAAAGCCTCGACGAGGACGTCCTGCGCCCGGTATCGAACCCCTTCTCCCCGACCGGTGGACTGACGGTACTCGACGGCAACCTGGGACGCGGCGTGATCAAAATCTCCGCCGTGAAGCAGGAAAATCGCCTGGTGGAAGCACCCATTCGAATCTTCGAGGATCAGAACGACCTCCAAGGCGCCTTCGAAGCCGGCGAGCTGGACCGTGACGTCATCGCTGTCGTCCGCTTTCAGGGCCCTCAGGCTAACGGCATGCCCGAGCTGCACAAGCTCACACCCTATCTCGGGGTCCTGCAGGATCGCGGCTATAAGGTCGCGCTGGTGACCGATGGCCGCATGTCCGGCGCCTCCGGCAAGGTCCCCGCGGCGATTCACATGACACCCGAGGCCCTCGACGGCGGTCCGTTGGGCAAGCTGCGCGATGGCGATGTCGTGCGCCTCGACGCCGACAACGGCCGCCTGGAAGTAAAACTCGACGCACAGACCTGGGCGCAACGCGAGCAGGCTGTCGGCAACCTCGATCACTACCATGTAGGGCTGGGACGCGAGCTCTTCGGCGGCTTCCGCCAGCTCGCTATGCGCGGCGAAGAAGGCTGCAGCGTACTGGGCGGCTTCGAGGCCGACGACCTCGCCCGCCAAGGAGCGCACACTCAAGGTGGGGATGTCTGAATGAGCCGACCTGCCTTGATTGGCGACATCGGCGGCACCAATGCCCGCTTCGCCTTGGTGACGCCGGGGGCGTTCGATCTTCAGGCCATCCGAACGCTTCCTTGTGCGCACTACCCGACATTGTCCGAGGCGATTCGCGCCTACCTCGACGAGGTGGGCGCAGACGCCCCCCGCGAGGCCTGTCTCGCCTTCGCCTGCCCCGTACACAACGATGAAGTCCGCATGACCAACAACGCTTGGTGCTTCTCCAAGCGCCAGGTTACCGAGGAGTTCGGGTTCGAGTTATTCAAGGTCATCAACGACTTCACCGCACAAGCCTTGGGTGTTCCCCACGTGGATGCCAAGGACCTGGTGCCGCTAGGAGAAGGCGAGGCCGCGCCGGGCAGCGCAAGGTTGATCTTCGGCCCCGGCACCGGCCTGGGAATGGCGGGTCTCTTTCCCGGTCAGCACGACTGGATACCACTTCCCACCGAAGGCGGACACGTGTCCTTCGCGCCCACCGACGCGCATGAACGCGAGCTGCTGGCGTACTTTTATCAACACTACGGGCGCGTCTCGGTAGAACGTATTCTCTGTGGTCAAGGCTTGCTGGATCTTTATCGCGCGAATGCGCACCTGGCAAAGCAGATTGCCCATTACAACACGCCTGCCGAGGTGACCGGCGCGGCACGCGCTGGCGACCCGCTCGCGCGTCAGTCTCTAGAGCGCTTCCTCAAGATTCTCGGCGATGTCAGCGGCGATGCAGCCTTGATGCTCGGTGCGCGTGGCGGCGTCTATCTGTGTGGTGGTATCCTGCCACGCCTTCTCGATTGGCTGCCCCACAGCCATTTCCGCGACGCCTTCACCGACAAAGGACGCATGCACGCGTACACTGCTCACATTCCCGTGTGGGTGGTCACAGCACCCTGGAATGGGTTGCTGGGTGCCTGCGAAGCGTTACATAACGAGGAGGTGGCATGATTCCTGATTCCCTGCGTCAATTGCTCGACGCGACCCAGGGGCAGCGCGAAGCCGAATGGCAAGGCCGTCGCGTGCTATTGTTCAACACGGCCTGGGGAGAACTCGCGGTCTCTCTGCAAGGCGCTCAGGTACTGCACTATTTGCCTTTCGCCCCCGACACCGAGCGGGCCACAGGCACCCAACCGGCACCCAGCAAGGAGGACGGCTGGCTGTGGGTCACCCCCACGCCACAGGCACTGCCCGGCACGATCCGCGGCGGCATCCCGGTATGCTGGCCCTGGTTCGCCGACGAGTCGCCGGACGGCCGCGGCCCCAAGCATGGCACTGCGCGTCAGGCCGAATGGCGACTGGACGGCGTCGACGACGAGGACGAAGGCGTCGAGGTGCACCTGTCGCCGACAGCACGCCTCGACGAACAACTCACGCCCCGCGTGATGATCCACGCCAGCGCCCAACGCCTGCATGTCGAGCTGGTTACCGAACACCGCGGCGAAACGCCCGTGAAACTGACCGCGGCATTGCATAGCTACCTGAGTGTTGCGCATACGCATCAATGCCGTGTCGAGGGACTGGCCGGCGCGCGCTACCTGGACAAGCGACAGGACTTTTCCGAGGCGCACCAACAGGGCGAGCTCGGTGTGCGCGGCCCACTGGATCGCATCTACGAATCCAATCGTCCACTCGTGCTCGACGACGGCGCACGCCGCCTTCAGATCGCCAAGCAAGGCAGCGATTCCACGGTGGTATGGCATCCTGACACTGAGTTGCCCGGCGACACGCCCGCCGATGTCGGCTACCGCTTCCTGTGCGTCGAGGCCGCCTGTACCCGCGTCGACCCCGTATGGCTGGTGCCTGGCGCCCAACACCTCCTGGCCACTACCCTGACCCGCGAGGACATGACGCAATGAGCGATGAGCTGACGTTTGACGTTCCTTTTGTGCTAGGCATGATGCGTCTTCACGAGCGCCCCGAACTCGCCGGTGCCACGCGCTTGGCCGACTGGATCGAAGCACGCCTCGATGAAGGGCTCGATTGGTTCGATCACGCTGATATCTACGGCAATCGTGAGTGTGAACGACTGTTCGGCGAGGCCTTGGCACGACGCCCAGCGCTCAAGGCCCGCGTCAAGGTAATCACCAAAACGGATATCGTGCTGCCCGCACGTGACACATCGCGTTTCGGGGTCAAGCATTACGATACCTCCCCCGAGTACCTGAATGCGCGAATCGACGCTTCGCTGGAGCAGCTTGGCGTCGAGCGCCTCGATCACTTCCTGCTACACCGCCCCGATCCGCTACTCGATGCCTCTGCCACTGCAGCCGCACTGGATGCCGCCATCGACGCCGGCAAGGTCGGCGCAGTGGGTGTTTCCAACTTCCTGCCCGAGCAGTGGCGACGCCTGCAGGCCGCCATGCGCCACCCGCTCGGCGCACATCAGTTTGAGCTGTCGCTGGCACGTCCGGAAGTGCTTTTCGATGGATTCTATGATGCCGTGATCGCCGACGACCTCGCGCCCATGGCCTGGTCACCACTCGGTGGTGGATTGGTCTTCGAGGATGTTCTGGGCAGCGCGCTGGAGCATTTCGCCGAAGAGTTCGAGTCGAGTACCGCCGGACTGGCTCTGGCCTGGCTACGACGCCTGCCGGGACATCCCGCGCCTGTCATCGGCACCCTCAAGGAAAGTCGTATTCAAGCATTGCACCGTGACAGCAACCTGACGCTGGATCGGGCCACTTGGTTCGCATTGCTTGAAGAGGCACGCAGTCATCGTGTGGCCTAGCCTGGGTCTCGCATGCGGCTTTCGTCGCATGAGCATTGTGGACCCGATGGCAAGCTGACACGATTCATCCAACCGACCCGCGTGGTCATGCCGCTCGATTCATGAATAAGGATGACGCCATGTTCCAACTCACGCGCAGCGTCACCTGGCGCGCTCTCGAACGTCTCCACCGCGAGACCGCCGATGATCGCATCAGTGATTACTTTGCCGCAGACCCCAAGCGTTTCGACAAGATGAGCCTGCGCGTCGGCGGCTTGTTCCTGGATTACTCCAAGCACCATGTCTCCGACGCGGTACTCGCCAAACTGATCGAACTCGCCGATCACTCGGCCCTGGTGCAGCGTCGCGCGCAGATGTTCTCCGGTGACATCATCAACGTCACCGAAGATCGCCCAGTCCTGCATACCGCCCTGCGTCATCTGGGTGATGAGCCGGTCTACGCCGATGGCAAGAACGTCATGCCCGAGATTCAAAGCACGCGCGAACAGATCAAGCGCTTCTCGGAGGAAGTACGCAGCGGTGATTGGAAGGGCTACAGCGGCGAGCGGATCAAAGATGTGGTCAACATCGGCATCGGCGGCTCGGACCTGGGGCCCAACATGGCCTGCCGCGCGTTGCTCAAGCACCGCCACGGCGAACTCAACTTTCACTTTGTCTCCAACGTCGACGGCGCGCACATCCAGAAAGTGCTGAGAGCACTCGACCCAGCGACCACGTTGTTCATCGTCTCGACCAAGACCTTTTCGACCCAGGAAACGCTGCTCAACGCCAAGACCGCGCGACGCTGGTTCCTCGACAATGCCGGCGAAGATGCCGATGTCGGCGCGCATTTCATTGCTGCCTCGACCAACCGCAAGGCCGCGATGGAATTCGGCATCCGCGAGGAAAACGTCTTCGAATTCTGGGCCTGGGTCGGCGGGCGATACTCGATGTGGTCGTCGATCGGTCTGCCCATCGCATTGTCCATCGGCTTCGAAGGGTTCATGGAACTCCTCGAAGGCGCCTACGAAATGGACCAGCACTTCATCGAGGCACCATTCGAGCAGAACATGCCGGTACTCATGGCGTTGATCGGCATCTGGTACATCAATTTCATCGGCGCCGAAACGCATGCCATCGTGCCTTACGATCAGGCCTTGCATCAGCTACCGTCGTTTCTCCAACAGCTCGACATGGAATCCAACGGCAAGTCGGTGGATATCTTCGGTCAGCCGGTGAATTACAAGACCGGCCCCATCGTCTGGGGGCAGACGGGTTCCAACGGGCAGCATGCGTTCTTCCAGCTGCTGCACCAGGGCACGCGCTACGTACCCATCGACTTCATCGCCTCGCTCAAACCCGAGCCGGAATTCGAGGATCACCACTTCGCCCTGCTCACCAACATGCTCGCGCAGGCCAACGCCTTCATGGAAGGCAGCCAGGACGGCAGCCAACTCGATCCCTATAGCTGTCCCGGCAACCGTCCCTCGAGCACACTGTTGCTCGATGAGTTGACGCCCAAGAATCTGGGCGCCTTGATCGCCTTGTACGAACACAAGGTCTTCGTCCAGGGCGTGATCTGGAACATCAACTCCTTCGATCAATGGGGCGTTCAACTCGGTAAGCGTATCGCCGGCGAGATTAGCGAGCGTATCGACACCAACGTCGGGGACTTCGATGCCTCGACCCAGGGCCTGCTGTCGCTGGTCCGCGAGCACTTTCCTGCATCGGCGTCGAACGGCAAGGCACCGGACAACAACAAGAAATCACGAGGAAAGACGTCATGACACCGCTCATTGCCTTCGGCGAGGCACTCGTCGACATGCTGTCCAATCGCCTGGATGACGCCACCGACGACATCCCCGAAACCTTCACGCCCTATGCGGGCGGCGCGCCGGCCAATGTCGCTGTGGCCTGCGCCCGCCTGGGGCTGTCGAGTCGCTTCTTGGGCATGGTCGGCGACGACCGCTTCGGCGACTTTCTCGTGGAGGAACTTGCGCGTCATGGCGTGTCGGTCGAGGACATTCGCCGCACGCGTGAGGCGCGCACGGCTCTGGCATTCGTCTCGCGCGATGCCCAGGGCGAGCGGCGTTTCGACTTTTACCGACCCCCCGCGGCGGATCTGCTTTATCGTCTCGAGCATTTGCCCGCCGGCATCTTCGCCGAGCCGGCGATCCTGCACATGTGCAGCAACAGCCTCACCGATGACGCAATCGCCGAGACCACACTGAGCATCGCCGACATCGCGCGGCGCGGCGAAGCCTTGATCAGCGTCGATGCCAACCTGCGCCACAACCTGTGGCCCGATAACCGCGTCGATATCGGCCGTGTCACCGCCCTGCTCGACCACGCACACTTGCTCAAGCTGTCCCGCGAGGAGCTCGACCTACTGCGCGGCGATCACGACGCCGATACGTGGCTGCAATGGCGTCTCGCTGCTGGCGTGCGCCTGATCGTAATCACCGACGGGCCAGACCCGGTCGTCGTGCACCGGCTTGGCAAGGTCATTCATGTCACACCGCCCGACGTGACGGCCGTGGACACCACCGCCGGGGGCGATGCCTTCGTCGGCGGCCTGCTGGCGCAGTTGGCCGAGGCCGATATCACCGCCGCTACGCTGGGCGAATGGTGCCAGGACGAGGCCCGCTTGCGTGATGCCACCCAGCGTGCCTGTCGCTGCGGAGCCTTCGCCGTAACGCGTCCCGGCGCTTATACGGCACTGCCCACCCGCGACGACCTCGACGCCATGGCCTAATGTCCGGCGGGGAAGCACCGCCGCACCACTGGGCACACACCGGGGCAGCGCGTGCCCGCCACCTTTACAGCAGGGCGTTGAACTGCTTCAGCCATTCGGGATGCGCGGGCCAGGCCGGGGCCGAGACCAACCGGCCACAGGTCACCGCTTGATCCGCCGCGAGCTCGACGAACTCACCGCCCGCCAGCCGCACCTCCGGCGCACAGGCGGGATAAGCCGAGACACGTCGCCCGCTTAGCGATACTGCAGCGGCGAGCAACTGCGCGCCGTGACAGATGGCGGCAACGGGCTTGTCGGCTTCCATGAAATGACGCACCAACGCCAACACCCGCTCATCGAGGCGAAGATATTCGGGGGCGCGTCCACCCGGCACCACCAGCGCGTCGTAGCCGGAAGCGTCGATATCGGCGAAACTAGCATTCAGGCTGAAGCGATGACCGGGCTTTTCGGAATAGGTCTGGTCGCCTTCGAAGTCGTGAATCGCCGTCTTGATACTGTCGCCCTTTTTCTTGTCCGGGCATACGGCTTCGACGCTGTGCCCCATCGCCTGCAACGCTTGAAACGGCACCATGATTTCGTAGTCTTCGACGAAATCCCCAGCGATCAACAGTATGCTGGCCATGCGTCAGCCTCCTGAAAGGGAAGAGGAAAGTGATACTATGCCGCTACTTTCAGCGTAGCGCCTGACGCGGCGCATCGCACGCGAAAGCCTGTCACGCCCCGCTCCCCCATCCATTGCCGGCTGCATTCATCGCCACATGCTCCAAACCCCACGGCGGAGGAACCCATGCCTGGATTATCGCGCCTAGTGATGCAGGTGCTGGTGGTGGTCCTGAGCGGCCTGACCGGCGCTGCCAACGCCCAGGACACACCTACCCCCTTCAGCGCCACTTATCACCTGCGCCTCGACGGCTGGCCGGATGCCGACGTCGATCACCGCCTCAGCCATCTTTCAACGAACGACTGGCAAAGCGAGATGCGCGCCAGCATCCTCACTGCCGAGGGCTACGAGCGCGGAAAATTCCGCCTCCAGGAAGAGGACGTGCAAGCCTGGCACTATGCCAGCGGCTATTCGCTGTTCGGCCTCGGGGAGCGTTATTACCTATCGGCACGCGACCTCGCCGACCTGCCCGATCGCCAGAGTGCCTTGTTCCAACTATCCCGGAAGCTGGACGATGCGCCCTGCCAGGATGACAAAGCCACCCCATGCGAACTGGCATATGCCGACCACAAAGGACGTACCGAGCATTTCGCTTATCGCGTCGCGGCACCGCAAACGCTCGAGGTCCCGGCCGGCGCGTTCGAGGCCCGCTGGGTCGATGGATGGAATCCTGAAAAGCCCAACCGCCGCCTACGCCTGGCCTTTTCATCGACCACACCCGGCTTGCTGATCAGCGTGGAATACTACCGCGACGGCGAGCTGACGAGTCGTATGGTGTTGACCGAACTGCAACGGGATGAAAAGCGCTAACCGCCCATAAGCAAAAGCTTTTGCGTCGCCGCGAACGCTCGCATAGAGTGGCGAGCTTTCGTGAAGTCCTACCTGGAGCGCGCATGCTGGCCGGATTGCTGTTGATCTTGTTGCCCTTGATCGTGGGCTATCTCATCCCGATTCGTCATCGCGGCGCTCTGGCTCTGATCGAGCGCGGCGTGAACGCCTCGGTCTACATCATCCTGTTCTTGATGGGCGTCAGTCTCGCCGGCCTCGAGGACCTGCTGGGCCAGCTCTCGCGCATGAGCGGCCAGGCCGCGACCTTGTTCGCGATCATCACCCCGCTCAACTTGCTGGCGTTGGCCTGGTTGTCACGCCGCAGCCGCCTGCGTGCCGGAGAGTCGCCGCGCGTCGCCAACGCACCGACCAGCACCGGCGCGGCGCTGGCCGGCTCGTTGTCGCTGGCAGGCGTGGTGGTCTTGGGAACGCTATTCGGCGTGGCGGCCGGCCATTGGGGCGACGGGGTCGTACATGCCTGGGCGGAGCCACTCGCCGAATGGGCGCTTTACCTGCTGCTGGCGTTGATCGGTTGCCAGTTGCGCAACTCGGGCATGCCACTCAAGCAGATACTGCTCAATCGCCACGGCCTGGTCATCGCGATCTGCGTCGCGCTCAGCTCGCTGGTCGGCGGTTTGCTGGCCGCGCCGTTGCTCGATCTGCGCTGGAACGAGGGCCTGGCCATGGCCGCCGGGTTCGGCTGGTATTCGCTGTCCGGCATTCTGATCGGCGATCAGCTCGGCCCGGTACTGGGCGGCGTGGCCTTCTTCAACGACCTGGCACGCGAACTATTCGCTTTCCTGCTCATCCCTCTGGTCATTCATCGCGCCACGCCACTCGCCATCGGCTATGGCGGCGCCACGTCCATGGACTTCACCCTGCCCGTCATTCAGCAGCACGGTGGCGTGGCCTGCGTGCCCATCGCCATCGTCAACGGCTTCTTGCTATCGCTACTCTCGCCGCCGTTGATCCTGCTCTTGCTATCTTTCTGACGCCGCTTGCGACCATGGCCCAACAGTCATGTCCAGACGAGGATGCTAATCTCCGAAAACGTTACCGCTAACATTGCGGCATAACATAACAAGGAGATGGGGACACACATGCCGCGTCGTTCATCGGGTCGCGTCACGCTTCAGGATATCGCCGAACGCGTCGGCGTCAGCAAAGTCACGGTCTCGCGTTGCCTGCGCGAGCCGCAGCGCGTCTCCGAAACGGTGAGACTGCGCGTCGAAGAAGCCATCGACGTGCTGGATTACATCCCCAACCGCCAAGCCGGAGCGCTTTCCAGCGGACGCAGCCTGAGCGTGGCATTGCTGGTGCCATCGATCTCCAATTCGGTATTCTCCGAGGTCCAGCGGGGCGTCGATGAAGGGCTCCGCGAGGCCGGCTATCAGGTGCTCATGGGCCACACCGGGTACTCGATCCTCGAGGAGGAGCGGCTGATCGATACCTTCCTCGCCTACGGCGTCGACGGCTTCGTGCTCTCCAGCACCCGACACACCGACTACGCCCAGCGCCTTCTGAATCGTGCGCGTCTGCCGGTCGTGGAAACCATGGAGCTAACCGATAACCCGCTCGACATCAACGTCGGCCTCGATCAACGCGTGGCGGGGCGTGCTATCGGGGAGGCCTTGATCGCTGCCGGCTATCGGCGCATCGGATTCTGCGGCGCACGACTCGATTACCGAGTGCAGCAGCGACTGGCCGGCTGGGAAGATGCCTTGAAAGCGGCGGGGCTTTCGACGCAACGCTGCCAAACGACACCGCGCCCCTCGTCCTATCGCCTTGGCGGGGAACTGCTTTCAGCCATGCTCGAACGCTGGCCGGACATGGATGCCGTGTTCTGTTGTAACGATGATTTGGCGGCCGGGGCCTTGTTCGAATGTCAGCGGCGGCGTCTCGATGTGCCCGGGCAGTTGGCCTTGGCGGGCTTCAACGGCCTCGACATCACCGATGCCACCTGGCCGACGCTTACCACCGTCATCACGCCTCGTCGCGCCATTGGCGAACAGGCCGCGCGCCTGATCGTCGAGCGCTTGCAGGGAGCCCCGCGCAATCCTTCTCGCCATGACATGGGCTTCGAGATCGCTCTGCGTCAAAGTACCTGACAACACGCCTCGCTCACGAGGCGTGCTGGGTACCGCGCTGCGACACACCCTGCACGCTGAGAGCAACGACATCGTCCAACGGCGCATCGATATTAACGGTAACCGCTTCGTCTTTTCCCGGTGACTCGAGTGTGGCCAGTTGACTATCGAGCATGGCCTCCCCCTTGAAGAAGTGATCCTGACGCGCCTTCAGACGCTCCAGCAGCACCTCGCGCGTACCGGCTAGATGCACGAAGCACAGCGCATCATCGCCGCCACGCAACAAGTCACGATACTCGCGCTTGAGCGCCGAACAGCCAATCACCACGGTTTCCCGGTTATCGCGCCCTTCCCGCACCAACTCGGACAAACGCGTCAGCCAGCCGGCACGATCCTCATCGTTGAGCGGTTCCCCGCGCGACATCTTGGCCACGCTGGTCGCCGAATGATAAGTATCACCGTCGATAAAACGCCCATCGAGCGCTTCGGCCAAACGTTCACCGACCGACGTCTTACCGCAGCCCGACACACCCATGACGATGATCCGCTGCGGATTGCTCGTCGATTCGTCCATATTCATCTTTCCTCGTTTCTCTATTCGCCTTTCGGAGCATTGTTGCGCACGGAATGTTACCGGTAACATGCATTTTCCTAAATCCGACGCCAAGGCACAACGCGACCATCGCCGCATCCCCCTCGTTGCCGGTCGCGCCTCCAATAGAGGTTTCGTTCACATGGATAACGCCACCACCCTGCTTCTTTCCGCGCTGGGCGGCATCATATTGCTGTTGTATCTGGTCATGCGACTGCGCCTGCATGCCTTCGTCGCGCTGTTGACCGTCAGCCTGATCGTCGGCCTCACCACGGGCATGGATCTCGATGCCATTCTTCAATCCGTGCAGGACGGCATGGGGGGAACGCTCGGCTTCGTCGCGACCGTGGTCGGTCTTGGCGCGATGTTTGGCAAAATGCTGGAAGTCTCCGGCGGGGTCGATCGCCTGGCCAGCACGTTGCTCAATCGCTTCGGGGAAAACCGCTCGCAATGGGCCATGGGGGTCACCGGTTTTCTGGTGGCGATTCCGGTGTTCCTGGATGTCGCCTTCATCATTCTGGTGCCGCTAATCTATGCCCTGACCCGCCGCACCGGGCGCTCCCTACTCTACTATGGTATCCCGCTCCTCGCCGGGCTTGCAGTTACCCATTCGTTCATTCCCCCGACGCCGGGACCGATTGCCGTGGCGGAGCTGATCGGCGCCGACCTGGGCTATGTCATCCTCTTCGGGGCCATGGCGGGCCTGCCGGCCATGATCATCGCGGGGCCGATCTTCGGGCGTTATATCGCCAAGCATATCGACGCGGGCATTCCTGACTACATGGAGCTGCCCAAGGACGAGATCGATAGCACTGGGTTGCCGAGCTTCAAGCTGATCCTCGCCATCATTCTGCTGCCGCTGGTGCTGATCGTGCTCAACACCGTCTCCGGCGCAGTGCTGGCCGACGACAATCCAATCGTCACCACCCTGGCGTTCGTGGGTCATCCTTTCGTGGCGCTGACGCTGGCAACACTGCTGTCGTTCGTCTTTTTGGGTACGCGCCGTGGCATGAGCCGCGAGAATGTCATGGAAGTCGCCACCAAGGCGCTCGAACCGGCCGGCATCATCATTCTCGTCACCGGTGCCGGTGGCGTCTTCAAGCAGATGCTTATCGATTCCGGTGTTGGTGATGTCATGGGCCAGATGATGGCCGATAGTGCCCTACCGCCGATTCTGCTCGCCTTCTTGATTTCCACCGCCGTGCGCGTGGTTCAAGGCTCCGCCACTGTTGCAATGATCACCGCCGCCGGACTGATGGCGCCCTTGATCTCCACGCTAGGACTGGAAGGTCCAGTGCTTGGCTTGATCGTGATCGCCATCGCCTCCGGCGCCACGGTACTCAGTCACGTCAACGACTCTGGGTTCTGGCTGGTCAACCGTTACTTCGGCCTGACCGAGGCACAGACCCTGAAGAGCTGGACAGTGATGGAAACCCTGATCGGGCTGGTGGGGCTTGCCGTCGCGTTGATCATCGGGCTGTTCGTGTAACCTCCGCGCGCGCATCGCATAAAAACGCAGAAGGGGCCTCGATGGCCCCTTCTGCGTTTACATATCGCGGTTTCTACTTTCCCGTTGCGCGCATCGCGATCACGGCCAAGGCTTACAGCTTATACAGTTTGACCACGTCCTCGATGCTAGCCAGTCGACGCTGGGCCAGCGCTTCTCCCAGCGCCTTGCCGCGATAGCCTTCCTCGAGCAGCGTGCGCGGTTCGATCTCGCTCGCCACCTCCCAGGCAGCCTCGACGAGCTTGGCCAATTCTGGGGCTTCCAGCGCCAGATAACGCTGCAGCGGCGCGATGCGCTCGGACCGCCGCCAGGCGTCGATGGCATCGAACCAGGCCATCACGTCGGTACCCGTCAGCCCAGCATCATCATACTTCTGCCGCAACGTCCGGGTACGTGCCACCTGGCGGGCCAGGTCACGCCACGCATTGGGCACGCGCAGGCGTTCGCACAAGGCCTCACGTGCATCATCCGCCAAGGCTTCGAGCAATCGTGCCCAACGCCACATCGCAGGATCGTCGCTGGCAGGCAGTGTCGCCATGGCTTGCTCGCCAAGGTCGAGATCGGCGTCGGCATTCAGTTCCGGCATCCATACGGCCAGGGCCCCGCACGCTTGAAGCGCCTTGAAGTAGGCGATGGGACGTGGCTCAGCCAGCGCCTTGACGGTTTCCTGCCAGACACGCTCGGCGACGAGGTGACCGATTTCGCCGCTGTCGCATAGCCGACGCATCAGGCACTTCGTGTCGTCGGCGATGACGAAGCCCAGATCACGATAGCGCGCCCAAAAGCGTGCCGTACGCAGCACACGCAACGGGTCTTCGACGAACGCTTCGGAGACATGACGCAGCACGCGTGCATCGAGATCCTGCGCGCCCTGGAAAGGATCGACCAGATGCCCCTCAGGGTCTTCCGCCATGGCGTTGATGGTCAGATCACGGCGCGCCAGATCTCCCTCGAGGGTCACCTCAGGACTGGCGTGAACCACGAACCCGGTATAGCCGTGGCCCTGCTTGCGCTCGGTACGCGCCAAGGCATACTCTTCGTGGGTCACCGGGTGCAGGAAGACCGGAAAGTCGCGCCCCACCGGAATGAATCCCCGCGCGGTGAGCTCTTCCGGCGTGGCGCCAACCACCACCCAGTCTTCATCGGTGACTGGCCAGCCCAGGCGTGCATCGCGCACCGCCCCGCCTACCCGGTAGACGTCGAAGCCTTCGAGCACATCGCGAGGCGCGTTCATCGGCTCAGCTCTCGACCTGATCGGGATGACGCGCCGCCCAGTCGGTGAAGCCACCGTCGAGGCTATAGACATCGCTAAAGCCCTGGGCCGCTAGCCAGGTAGCCGCCTGCTGACTGGAATGGCCGTGATAGCAGACAACCACCATGGGGCGTTCACGCGGTGCACGCTCGAACAATTCCGCCACGCTGGCGTTATCGAGGTGATGGCTGCCGGGAATATGCCCTTGTGAATAACTCAACGGGTCGCGGATATCGACCAACGTCAGCTCATGGGCACTCTCGAGCCATTGGGCCAACGTGGTCGGCGCGAGATGGGTAAAACTCGTCTCGTGGGACATGGGAATGCTCCTTGGCAGAGTTGGCGTCAACGCCGCGGGTGGGCCGGCTCGACGTAGCGTTCACCGCTTTCCAGGTCGACCGCGGTCAGCTCGCCACCCCACACGCAGCCGGTGTCCAGCGCCAGGGCACGCACGCGCGCGTCGGGGGTCATGCCCTCAAGCGCCGCCCAGTGACCAAAGACGATACGCGGATCGTCATTACGCGTATAGGTGAACCAAGGCGCGAAACCTTCTGGTGCGCTATCCAAGCCTTCCTTGGCGTCGAAGTCGAGTGTGCCGTCGGCGGCGATGAAACGCATGCGCGTGAAGGTATTGACGATCACCCGAAGGCGCTCGACTCCCTCAAGGTCGTCCGACCAACGCGCCGGCGAGTTGCCGTACATCGCGACCAGGAAATCGCCCACCGCATCGCCACGCAACACCGCCTCGACCTCGGCAGCGTAGTCGCGCGCCTGCTTCAGCGACCAATGTGGCGGCAATCCGGCATGCACCATGACCGCGTCGAGCGCGGCATCATGCACCAGCAGCGGCTGGTGACGCAGCCAATCGAGCAGCTCGTCGCGGTCATCGGCCTCGAGAATCGGTTGCAGCGTATCGGAACGCTTGAGGGGCGCACCGGCCCAGGCCGCCGCCAGCAAATGCAAGTCATGGTTGCCCAGCACGACCCGGGCGCTGTCACCAAGTGCCTTCACGGCACGCAGGCAATCAAGCGATCCCGGCCCACGGTTGACCAGGTCGCCCACTAGCCACAGGCGGTCGCGTCGTGGATCGAAGGCGATCCGTTCAAGCAACGCCGCGAACTCCGCATAACAGCCCTGCAAGTCGCCGATGGCATATGTCGACATATTTCTCCCAACCATACTCAGTGTATCTGGTTAGGTCCCGCAAGACGGAATGCCGCGATGGGGACCTCGAAGGCGCGCTGCTCAGTCGTGTCCAGACAGGTGTAGCTACCTTCCATGACGCCCACCGGACCATCGAGCACCGCGCGGCTGGTATAACGAAAGCGCTGACCGGGACCGATCAATGGCTGCAGCCCAACGACCCCTTTGCCGCGCACTTCCTGCACCTTGCCGCTGCTCTGAGTAATCTGCCAATAACGTGCCAGCAGTTGGATCGAGCGCATCGAGCGATTGTGCACGGTAATCGTGTAACTGAAGACATAACGCTGTTCGGCGGGGGCGGATTCACCTGCCTGATAGGCCGGTTCGACCTCTACCTGCACATCGGCGGCCACGTCGCTCATGGTGTCGCTCCCGCGACATGATTGGCAATACGCACCAGCTCTTCGACACTCAGCGTCTGCGGGCGACGCCCCGCATCAATCTCTAGCGCGGCCCAGGCCGCGTCGTCGAGGCGGCTCTTGAAGTTGTTACGCAGCGTCTTACGACGCTGGCCGAAGGCTTCGCGCACGATCTCGCCAAAAAGCGCTTCGTCGTGCGCGGCATGCGGTGGCTCAGCGTGCGGCACCAAGCGCACGATCGCCGACTCCACCTTGGGACGCGGCGCAAAGGCCTCCGGCGGAACCACGAACAAATTGTCCACCCGGCAATAATATTGCGCCATGACCGAAAGACGGCCCCAGGCCGCGCTACCCGGTGTCGCCGCCAAACGCTCGACGACCTCCCTTTGCAGCATGAAATGCATGTCGGCGATGGCGCCACGCGCCGTCAACAGATGAAAGATTAGCGGCGTGGAGATGTTATAAGGCAGGTTACCGATAACGCGTAGCGGCTTGCCGGGCGTCTCCCCTTCCGCCGCGAGAGCGGCGAAGTCGAACTTGAGCGCGTCTCCTTCGTGAATGACGAATGCCGGATAATTGAAGAACTGCACGCGCAGCCCCGGAATCAGGTCACGATCCAGCTCGATGACCTCCAGCGCGCCGGAGGCATCAAGCAGCGGCTCCGTCAACGCGCCTTGCCCGGGACCGATTTCGATCAGGCGCTGATCGGATCTCGGCGCGATGGCATGCACGATGCGCGCTATAACGCCGGGATCGCGTAAGAAGTTCTGACCGAAGCGTTTACGAGCCTGGTGGACCGGGGGGCGATTGGACATGGACGTGGCATATTCCTTGGGGCAATCGGGCATTCATTCAGGTGCGAAATGGCCACTGCGGACCATTCTGGCGGCGACATCGAGTGCCACCCTCAAGCTACCGGCGTCTGCCTGACCACTTGCGGCCAAGTCGAGCGCCGTTCCGTGATCGACCGAGGTGCGAATCAGAGGCAGCCCCAGCGTCACGTTGGCGGCTTCGCCGAAACCGGCGTATTTCAGTACTGGCAAGCCCTGGTCGTGATACATGGCGAGCACGGCATCGGCGTGCTTCAGGTGGTGCGGCGTAAACAACGTATCGGCGGGCAAGGGACCGACGAGATCCAGCCCATCGCGACGTAGCTCGGCCAGCGCCGGCGCGATGATATCACGCTCTTCGGTGCCCAAGTGTCCGTCCTCGCCGGCATGCGGATTGAGACCGCAAACCAGGATACGCGGCCGCGCGATGCCGAAGTGGCGACGTAGATCAGCGTCCAGAATCGTTGTCACGCGACGTAAACTCTCGGCATCGATGGCATCAGCCACCGCGCGCAGAGGGAGATGCGTCGTCGCCAGCGCCACGCGCAAGGGCGGCTCAGTGCGCTCGGTGGCCAGCATCATCACCACCTCTTCGACGCCACAGGCATCGCGCAGGTATTCGGTGTGGCCGGTAAAACCGGGATAACCGCCCTCGATGATGACACCCTTGTGCAAGGGTGCGGTGACCATGGCATCGGCATGGCCATCTCGACAGGCCGCGATGGCGATATCCAGCGTTTCAAGCACATAGGCGGCGTTGGCGGGGTCGAGTCGACCAGCCTCGGCGGGGGTTCGCAGCCGCACTGGCCATACCGGCAAGACACCGTCACGTGGCGCAGGTACTGGCGCTCCGTCGGCCAAGGGGACGATGCGCACCGCCAGCGCCAGCCGTGCGGCGCGCTCGGCCAGTAAGTCGGGATCGCCGATAGCGACGAGGCGCGTCTCGTGATCCTGCCAGGCCGCCGCCAGTGCCAGCGTCAAATCCGGACCGATTCCCGCCGGCTCGCCGGTGGTCAATGCCAGCACCGGAGAAGACGTCATCACTGCTGGCCGTCTTCCAGGCGGTTATCGATATACGCGCCGGAGCGGATTTCTTGCGTCCAGGCCTCGAGTTCGTCGTTCACTTTGCGCTGGAACAAGGTCTGACGGACCTGTTCGCGCTGAGCATCACGGGTCACGTCCTTCTGGCGACGATCTTCGAGCTCGATCACATGATAACCGAAGCGCGAACGCACCGGCTGAGACAACTCGCCCACGTCCATGTCGTTCACGGCATTCTCGAACGACGGCACCATCTGTCCGGGACGCACCCAGCCCAACTCGCCACCATCGAGAGCACTGCCGTCATCGTCGCTGTACTGCTGCGCCAGCTCGGCAAAGCTCTCGCCACCCGCGATCCGTCGACGAATGTCCTCGGCCAGTGCCTTGGCCTGCTCGTCGCTACGATTCGGATTGGTGCCAATCAGGATATGACGCACTTGGTTCTCGGTGACCACCGTCTTTTGCTCGCTCTGGCCACCACGCGTCTCGATACGCTTGACCAAGTGGAAGCCACTAGGGCTGCGTACCGGCTCGCTGACCTCGCCGTCGGCAAGCTGGGGCACCACATCGGCAAAAATCGTGGGTAACCGGTCACCGCGGCGCCAGCCCAGATCACCACCGGAAAGCGCCTGTTCGCCATCGGAATCGGCCGTGGCAAGTTGCTGAAAGTCGGCGCCATTTTGTAGCTGGCGATAAAGATCGCGTGCCTTGGCCTGCGCCTGTTCGACCTGTTCAGGCGTGGGCGACTCGGGTAGCGCGACGAGAATGTGCGCCAGATGATAGGCCGTATCGGAAGCGTCACCTTGCTGATCGAGGTAGCGATCCACTTCACGATCGGTAATGTTGACGCGACTGGCAACCTGGCTCTGTTGCACCTGGCGCAGCAGCATTTCGCGGCGTACTTGTTCGCGTACCGCCGCCAACGACATGCCATCTTGCTCGAGCGAGTCGGCAAACTCATCCAGCGACATGTCATTGTTCTTGGCGATATCGCGCACGGCGGCATTGAGCTGCGTATCGTCAATGCTCACATTGGCGCGGTCGGCCATCTGCAGTTGGATCTGCTCGACGATCATGCGATCGAGCACCTGGCGGCGCAGGTCCTCCTTGTCCGGCACGGGCACATTGCGCCTGGCCATCTGCTGACTTACCTGGGCCACGCGATCCTCGAGCTGGCTCTGCATGATCGCATCCTTGTTGACGACCGCCACGATGCGATCCAGCGGCTGGGGCTGTGCCAGCGCCACCAGTGGCGTCAACGCCATCAGTAGCATGAAGCCCAGGGAGGCGAACGATCTCAAGCGCATGAAGTCCTCTCTACGTTACTGTCTTGTCGCCGGTTCATGTCTGAACCGGCGGTGAATAGATGCCAGTGTGACTTAGAAGGTAGTCGCCCGATAACCGGGAATGGCTTCCTCGAAGTAACTATCGGCTTCCTGGCCAACGCCACCCAAGCCCTTGAATACGAAGCGCAGGAACAGTCCGCGATCCGTATAGTCGTCATCGATGGTATTGGCGGTGTCATTGTCTTCGACCCACTCGCGCCAGACGAGTTGTACTGCGGAGCAACAGTCGTTGAACTGGATACCTGCCAACTGTTCCAGGGCGCGATCGTTGGTGTTGTCATACAAGAAACGACCGATCAAATCCATACTCGAGGTCGCTTTGTACGCGAACGACACATCGTAATCTTCGCGATTGTAGCCTAGGCGATCTTCGGCATCGTCCTGTGGCTGGAACCCTTCGAGTTGCCAATTGTAGCCAAGGTTCAATACGTGGCCGGCGGGGTCCTGGTACTGCAGGTATGCCGAGGCTTTCTCGGTCATGCTGCGGTCGGGATCATAGAACCAGGCATAGCGGCTACGCCAGCGCTGGGTCATCTGCCACTCCAACTCAGTGATCACCGGCGAGCGGTCCCGCGTAGCGTTGTACCAGTCCTGATAATTGCGCTCACGGTTCGGCAAAGTATCGGGGTCGCCGTTCATGTCGATGTTGCGGTCGGAGAAATAGCTGCTCTGCCCCACCGATAGCGACAAGCGCTCACGCCCGGTAGCGTCTTCCAAAAAGCGTGTAGAAGCGCCATAAGACAACTTGTTGACATCACCCAGGCGGTCGGCACCGGAGAAACGGTAAGGCGACCACAATTGTCCCCAGGAGACGGCACGCTCGCTGGTATCGAAGTCGGGGAAGTCGCTCTGGTCACGCTCCGGCACGTAAGCGTAATAGAGTCGCGGCTCCAGGGTCTGGCGCCAATCGGTGCCGAACAGCGTGGTGTCGCGCTCGAAGATCAGCCCTGAATCCATCGACAGCACCGGCGCCACCAGGGAAGGATCCTCGTCGCGGTCGGTTTGCCGATTGCCGTAATCGAGCTGATAACTCGATTGCCAGAGCTGCGCGCGCGGTTCGAAAAAGCCCCAACTGGGATCGGCGCGCCACCCCAGCGCCGGCGTCAGATGCACGCGCGAGCCATTGGCGGCCTCGCGCAGCGGAATTCTGCGCCGATTGCCGGTTTCCTCATCCGTCCACAGCCCTTGGCTATCGACACCATCGAGGTTGCGCCAGAAGTAGGTCGCGTTGGAGTTCCACTCCTGATAGAAACCGTTGTCCTGGCTCCAGCGAGCATCCGCGCTCAGACTGGGCAACCGATAGAAGGGCTTGTCGTCCTCATCGAGCGGATAGTCGAGCTTTTGATACCCTTGGGCGCGAGCATCGAGGCGCCAAGTATCGCCGCGATACGTCATACGTGCCAGACGTGCTAGGTGATCGGTATCTTGCTCGGCAAAATCGCGGCCGAAATCATCGAAGTAACGACCGTCGCTCGCTGCACCATACGCCAGTTGATAATCCAACTGCGGGGTGAAACGCCCCGCATGCTGATAATCGATATACCAGCGCTCTTCGTCCTCAAAAGCGTCATCGGGATCGTTAGGGTTGTCGCTTGCGCCGCCCCTATCGCTGGCCAGATAGGCGCCTTCGACCGTTCCCCGATCGCTCCCGAACAAGTAACGGAACTCACCACCCAGCATGGTACCGTGCTCGCTCATCCAGCGCGGTGACAGGGTGGCATCGTAATTGGGCGCCAGGTTGAGGTAGTAGGGCTGGGTGTAATCCAGCCCGTCGCCCGAAAAGCCAAGTGTCGGCCACAGAAAACCGCTCTGCCGGCGGTCGTCGATGGGGAAACGTATCCAAGGCCAATAGAACACCGGCACGTCGCCCATTTCCAGGCGTGCATTGGTCGCAGTACCGAAGCCCTCTTCACGATCCAGGGTCACGTCGCTGCCCACCATGCGCCATAGGCGATTACCCGGCTCACAGGTGGTAAAACTGGCATCGTCGAGGCGATAGCGGCCGTCGGCCAGGCGCTGAAGTTCGATGGCATCGCCACGCAAGCGCTGATCGTGGATGACGTAATGTGCATCGTCGACTTGAGCGGCGTCGCTATCCAGCGACATGCTGGCATCGCCGCCGCGCACCAGCAGCCCTGGATTGCGAACCGCCGTCGGGCCCTCGGCGAAGGCGCGATCGCGCTCGGCGTTGACGCGCACACGTGGCGACTCGAGTTGCGTCTCGCCACGCCGCAGCGCCACTTCGCCGGACAAAATGGTGCCGCCATCGTCGCCATAGGCCGCTTCAGCCGAGTCGGTGCGGATCTGCCGAGGCGTATCGCCGGCAGGCAGCTGATAGCCTGGCTCGACATAGCGCCCGCTACACAGCGCACCTTGCGGCGCGCTATCGCCCCAAGGCTGCCAGTCCAACTGCTGCGCAGGCAGGGGAGCGGGAGGCGCTGCGTGGGCAGCGGCGGTCATCAAGCCTGAGAGGGCAGTCCAGAAGAGTCGCTTGCCCATGGTCCTCTGTGTCCTTGCCGAGTGGAATCGGTATTATACAGTCCCTGTCGCGTGCGTCTGCCTCGCGAAGACACACTAAGTGCGACACGCAGACGTACCACGCGGCGCCATGAGCGTCGGCGGTGCGCGACGAGTGAAGGACGCGCCAGGGAATCGACGCCCAGCATGCGGCGGCGAACCAGGCCCGTCAACACGCAACCCATGAGGAGCCTGCATGAACGAGCGCTCGGAAACCCTGCAACGCTGGGTCGCCCGGCAACACGCCCTGCCCTTCGACGCCTGTCCGTTGGAAGACGTCGCCGGCGATGCCAGCTTCCGCCATTACTACCGTTTCCGTCTGCCTGATGGGACCCAGCGCGTACTGATGGATGCCCCACCCGAGCACGAGAACAGCCAAGCGTTCGTGGACATCGCCCGTGCTTGGCGCGCAGCCCAGCTACCGGTGCCTGCTCTGTATGGCGTCGACCTCGAGGCCGGTTTCGTCGAACTCGAAGACCTGGGCGACGACGTCATGCATCTTCACTTGGGAAGCGATGCCGATGCCCACACCTGGTTTGAGCGTGCCCTGGAACTGCTCGAACACATGCAGCGCCAAGCGCCGAGTGCAGCGTTACCCGCCTACGATCGCGACCTGCTGGGACGCGAGCTGGATCTGTTTCCCGACTGGTGCCTGTCGCGCCTGCTCGAGATTCCCGCGCCGCCCGAGTGGCCAGCGCTGCGCGAGGCGCTCATCGACAGCGCCCTCGCTCAGCCTCGGGTCGCCGTTCATCGCGACTTCGACGCCATGAACCTGATGGTGCGCGACGACACGCTGTGGTTGATCGATTTCCAAGACGCCGTGCGCGGCCCTCTCAGCTACGATCTCGTCTCGCTGTTGCGCGGACGCTACCGGCTGTGGTCGCGCGAACGCATGGACGCCTTCATCGAGACCTTTCATCGGCGGGCGGTGACGGATGGTCGGCTGCCCGCCGACAGCGACATCGCCACCTTCACGCGTCAGGTCGAGGCCATGGGCGTGCAGCGCTCGCTCAAGGTGCTGGGGATTTTCTGCCGCCTGGCGTTGCGCGACGCCAAGCCGCGTTATCTGGAGCGCCTCCCGCACTTCCTGGCGCATTTGCGGCAAGGACTTGCGGCGCTCCCCGCGCACGGTGAATTCCTCACCTGGGTGGACACCACCTTCACGCCTGCGCTGTGCCGCGAACTCGATCGCCGGGGCGTCACCCACTCCCTGCAGGAGTGCATTTCATGAAGGCCATGATCCTCGCCGCTGGCCTGGGAACGCGGATGCGCCCTCTCACCGATCATTGCCCCAAGCCACTGCTGCCGGTCGCCGGCAAGCCATTGATCGTGCACCATCTGGAGCGTCTGGCGGCGGCGGGCATCACCGATATCGTGATCAACGTCAGCTACCGCGCCAAGCAGATCGTCGAGGCTCTTGGCGACGGCCGGCGTTTCGGCGTATCGCTCACCTTCAGCCACGAGGCGACGCCCCTCGAGACGGCAGGCGGCATTCGCCACGCACTGCCCTTGCTGGGCGACGCGCCCTTTCTCCTCATCAATGGCGACGTCTGGTGCGATGTCGCACTGGAGACGCTGCCCGCACTGAGGGACGACCTTGCCCATCTGGTATTGGTCGACAACCCCGGCCACCATGCCAAAGGGGACTTCGCTCTCGACGACACGGGACGCGTGCGGCTCGATGGTGCTTCCTGCCTGACCTATGCGGGACTGGCGCTACTCGCCCCCGCGCTGGTCGCCGGATTGCCGGACGATGCCCCAGCCAAACTGGCGCCCTTGCTGCGCGAAGCCATCGTTGAAGAACGCGTGGGTGGCACACACCATCGCGGCGACTGGGTCGATGTTGGCACCCCTGAGCGTCTCGAGGCACTGGACGCCCATCTGCGCGGCATTTGAGATCGGCCGCAGACATCCCCACATTGAGTGAATAGCCATCGCGGCGCTCGCGGCGAGAGGCGACACAGACACACCAATCCCGTTACCATGCAACGTTTTCAGGCCACGCTCCAGGCGCGTGGCACACGCAGACAAATGAGGAATTCCAGCCCATGAAAGCCAGCATCAAGTGGACCGATGGCCGCCAGTTCGTCGCCGAGGCCGGCAGTGGCCATAGCGTGGTCCTCGATGGCAACCCCGAGCACGGTGGTCGCAATACCGGTGCACGCCCCATGGAAATGATGCTCATGGGCTTGGGTGGCTGCACCTCATTCGACGTCATGCAGATTCTCGAAAAGGCGCGTGCCTCCGTGACCGACTGCGTGGCAAGCGTCGAGGCCGAGCGCGCCGAAGGCACGCCCTCGGTATTCACCAAGATTCATGTGCATTTCACGGTGACAGGCCATAGCGTCAAGGAAGCCCAGGTCAAGCGCGCGGTGGAGCTTTCCGCCGACAAGTATTGCAGCGCGTCGATCATGCTCGCGCGCGGCGGCGTCGAGATGACGCATTCCTACGCAATCGTCGAGGCGTGAAGCGCCCGTGTGGCGTGTGCCTGACGACATGGCTCGCATGACGGCATACAAGAAATTGCAATCGACAGATGCGCCGGTCACGGTGGATGTGCATAATACGCGCCTTCCTGCATACGCATCTGCTCGGGTTCCGGCGCCTGTTCGTCGGGTTCAGTACCAACCTGCCAACTGGGAGGCTCGGACGTGACCGATAATCTCCGTCTCCACGGGTTCAACAACCTGACCAGCTCGCTGAGCTTCAATATCTATGATATCTGCTATGCCAAGACGGAAGAGCAGCGCAAGGCTTACATCGATTACATCGACGAGCTTTACAACGCCGAACGCCTGACGCAGATCCTCAAGGACGTCACCAACATCATCGGTGCGCACGTGCTCAATATATCGCGCCAGGATTACGAGCCGCACGGTGCCAGCGTGACCATCCTCATCGCCGAACATGAGCTCGATGAGCACGACCCCGAGCATATCGAGCCGGGGCCGGGACCGCTCCCCGAAACCGTACTCGGACACCTCGACAAGAGTCACGTCACGGTGCATACCTATCCGGAGTCGCACCCGGACAACGGCATCAGCACCTTTCGCCTGGACATCGACGTATCCACCTGCGGCATGATCAGCCCGCTCAAGGCGCTGAACTATCTCATCCACAGTTTCGATTCCGACATCGTGACCACGGATTATCGCGTGCGCGGCTTCACGCGCGACGTCGACGGCCGCAAGCTGTTCATCGACCACGACATCACGTCCATCCAGGACTACCTGGCGGAAGATACCAAGCGCGCCTATCAGATGGTCGACGTCAACGTCTATCAGGAAAACATGTTCCACACCAAGATGTTGCTGAAGGACTTCGAACTCGATAACTATCTGTTCGGCAGCACCCGTCGCGACCTGACCTTCGAGGAAGCCCGCGACATCGAGGATCGGCTGCGCAAGGAGATGTTGGAAATCTTCTATTCCCGCAACCTCGACTGATTTGCCGCTGCGCGGCGACGCCTTGATCCGTCAGTTTGAAGCGAGAAGAAAAAGCGCCCCCCACCTTGGCTAGGCCGAGGTGGGGGTCGCTTTTGGGTATTCCTCTTCTAGCGCCCGGCTTCGCGCTTATAGCTGTAATACGCTTACAGCTTATACACCGATCTGGTCATCACCTGCGACATTACCCGCATGCCCAGCTTGAGAGGAGCAGGGAAGCGCGAGCCGCCCGCCTCCAACGCCCAACGTTCGTGATGCGCTTCGTCGGTACGCATCTGCTCGAGCACCGCCCGCGAGCGCCTGTCGCCCTGCGGCAATTTGTGCATGTGATCGTCGAGGTGACGCCCCACTTGCTCCTCGGTAGCAGCAACGAAGCCCAGGCTGATGTTATCGCCCAACACCCCGGCGAGTGCGCCCATGCCGAATGACGCCGCGTAGAACGCCGGGTTGAGATAGCTGGTCCGGTCATTGAGCTCGCGCAGACGTTCATCGCACCAGGCAAGATGGTCGATTTCCTCGGCCGCCGCTTGTTCCATTTGATCACGCGTCTCATGCAGCTTGGCGGTTGACCCCTGACCCTGGTAGAGCGCCTGGGCGCACACTTCGCCGGTATGGTTGATGCGCATCAGCCCCGCAGCATGGCGACGCTCGGCGTCGGTCATTTCGCCATCCTGCGTGCCTACGGCGGGGTTGGCGCGCGAGGCACTGGCGGCGTGCGGCACCAGCGTGCGCAGGATGGTATCGAACTGCTGGATCAAGTTATCGGTGCGGGAAAGCTGGCGGGACATTTAGGAGTCTCCATGCAACGAAGCGGAGTATAAAAAGCGCGACCATCGTGAAACCGGGCCACTCGAGGAACGAGGGGCCCGGCAGCATCGATGCGTCCATCGCTGGGAAGAAACGCGCAAGATACTGACGCGTTACGGTCAGCCCGCTGGCCAAGTGAAGCGACGACCGCCCATCAAATGCATATGTACATGATAGACTGACTGGCCGCCATGTTCATTGCAATTCATCACCACGCGATAACCGTCCTCGGCAAAACCCAGCTCCCGCGCCAGACGTGCAGCAGTATGCTGTAGCCGTCCGACCAACGCCAGATCGTCCTCTTCGATGTCGTTGAGCGTGGCGATGTGCTTCTTAGGGATGATCAGAATATGCGTGGGCGCCTGGGGATTGACGTCGTGAAACGCCAATACGTGATCATCCTCGTAGACGATATCCGGCTCGATATCGCGGTTGACCATCTTGCAGAACAGACAATCCATGAGCTTTCCTCTCCGAAAATCGATGTCGGTAACCGCCTAGCGGAAGCGGCGCTGATCCAACAACTGCGTCACCAATGGCGCCAGAATCAAATCCATGGCTAGCGACATGCGTGCGCCTGGCACGACCAGGGTATGCGGGCGCGTCATGAAGGAGTCGCGAATCATGGTCAGTAGATACGGAAAATCCACCGAATGCGGGTCGCGAAAGCGAATCACCACCATGGACTCAGCATCGGTGGGAATGTCCTGCACCTCGAAAGGGTTGGACGTATCCACCGTCGGCACACGCTGAAAGTTGATGTGGCTACGCGAGAACTGCGGCTGTATATAGCGCACATAATCGTGCATACGTCCCAGGATGGTATCGATCACCGACTCCTGAGAATGGCCACGCAGATTGGTGTCGCGGTGAATCTTCTGGATCCACTCGAGATTCATCGTCGGCGCTACGCCGACCAGCAGATCGACATGCTTGGCGATATCGTATTCATGCGTCACCAGCCCACCATGCAGGCCTTCGTAGAATAGCAGGTCGGTGCCGCCAGGCACTGGCTCCCACTCGGTGAACGTGCCCACCTGATACCCGGCCTCGATATGCTGCTTGTCTTCAGCATGGATGTAATGACGATGCATGCCCATACCCAGGTCGCCATATTCCTGAAACAGCCCCTCGAGGCGATCGAGCAGGTTGGCTTCCACCGCAAAATGCGAGAGTTCAGACTTGCGACTAGGCTCTTCCTCGAAAATGCGCGCCAACTCATCGCGCGTGTAGCGATGAAAGGCATCGCCGTCGACAAACGCCGCGTGAATGTCCTCGCGCGCGAACATACGCTCGAATGTCCGCTTGACGGTCGTGGTGCCGGCGCCAGAGGAGCCGGTCACCGCGATGATCGGATATTCACGCGACATGGCGCGTTTCTCCGGTTCGCAAAATCTTCGACACTCGGCGCATGCTGACCGCGCGCTCGGCACTGCTCGATCGTACAGCTTCCATGTCGCGTTACCCTGCTCGTCGCTTATCGTTAGTAGAGCGGCATGCCGAACGTCTCATGCGCCGGCATCGCGCTCCCGGGCCACCGCGCGATGGGCGATGTCACGGCGGTACAACGCCTCAGGCCAATCGATCGCGGCCACGCCTTCATAGGCATGCTCGCGCGCCACCGTGACACGCGCCCCTAAGGCCGTCACACATAGTACGCGGCCACCGCTGGTCACGACCCGACCATCGTCGCGCAAGGCGGTGCCGGCGTGGAACACCTTGCAACCCACAGCCTCGGCGCCGTCCAACCCTTCGATGACATCGCCTTTACGGTAGGCGTCGGGATAACCACCGGCCGCCATGACCACGCCCACCGCCGCACGAGTGTCCCAGTCGCAATTCTGGGCCACGAGCTGCCCTTGGGTCGCAGCCAGGCACAGCGATACCAGATCCGACTTCAAACGCAGCAGGATGGGCTGGGTTTCCGGGTCCCCGAAACGGCAGTTGTACTCGATCACCTTGGGAGCGCCTTGCGACGAAATCATCAGTCCTGCATACAGGAAACCGGTATAGGGGCGCCCTTCGGCGGCCATGCCTCGTACGGTGGGCAGAATGACCTCATCCATGATGCGCTGCTCGACCGCCGGAGTAACGACAGGCGCCGGCGAATAGGCGCCCATGCCGCCGGTGTTGGGGCCAGTATCGCCATCGCCGGCGCGCTTGTGGTCCTGGCTGGTGGCCATGGGGAGCACATGTTCGCCGTCCACCATGACGATGAAGCTGGCCTCCTCGCCTTCCAGGAACTCCTCGATCACTACCCGCGCGCCGGCATCGCCGAAGGCATTGCCGGCGAGAATGTCACGCACCGCCGCGTCGGCTTCCTCCAGCGTCATGGCCACGATCACCCCCTTGCCGGCGGCGAGGCCATCGGCCTTGATGACGATCGGCGCTCCCTGCTCACGCACGTAGGCCAGCGCCGGCTCGACGTCGCTGAAAGCGGCATAGGCAGCGGTGGGGATCGCATGCCGGGCGAGGAAATCCTTGGCGAAGGCCTTGGAGCCCTCCAGCTGGGCAGCGGCCTGTGTCGGGCCGAAGATCGCCAGTCCCGCGGCCCGGAAACGATCGACTACGCCTTCGACCAGTGGGGCTTCGGGGCCGACGATGGTCAGATCCACGCCGTTGTCTCTCGCGAACGCCTCCAAACCGGCAAGGTCCGTGGCAGCGACATTCACGTTGGTGAGCTTCGACTCGCGCGCCGTGCCGGCGTTCCCCGGCGCCACGAAGACAGCATCGACCTGTGGTGATTGGGCTGCCTTCCAGGCGAGTGCGTGCTCGCGGCCACCGCCGCCGATGATCAAAACCTTCATCTGGATAAGACCTTATGGAGCTATGACGAAAAAGATCGAGCCATTATGGCAGAAAGCGTGCGTCACGACAGAGCGAGGCGTCAGCGTTCCGGCATATCATCGTCGGACGCCCGGTTCTGACGCATCATGCGCTGCCAGAAACGCAGATTTTCCTCGGCCAGCTCCTGCATCGTCTCTACTGGCGAGTGACGAATCGCCTGCTGCCACTGATCCTGCATATGGCGCTGCTGTTCGAGCATCAGTTGCGTGCCTTGTTCGAGATAACGGGCCAGCGGCAAAGACTGACCCATGGCGTAAATGCGGATCAATTGTTCGAGCAAGTTATTGGAGAAGACATCGGCATCATTGTCGTTGCGCTGCTCCTGCTCGGTGATGATCGACAACAGGATGGGCCGGGTCAGATCTTCACCGCTCTTGGCATCCTCGACGCGAAACGGAACCTCGTCGAGCACCAGGCAACGCAAATCTTCCAGCGTCACATAGTGACTCTGCTGAGTATCGTAGAGACGACGATTGGCATACTTGCGTATCACGCGCACGGCGCAGTCCTTACTAAGGCTTTCATTGCATTGTGCACCGACATTCGAGCAGCGCAAGCTACCCACGACAGCATGGGGCCATGATAGTAGACTACGCGCGCCATTCACGGAGCTTCCATGAACCTCATCCTCTTCGACGACAACGACCGCCTCGATGCCCAGCGCATGCATCTGCGCGACCCCGTACGCCTACGCCACCTGCGCGAAATACATCGCGCCGTGCCCGGCGACGAACTGAGCGTGGGACTGGTCGGCGGCGCGCTGGGGCGCGGTAGGCTGCAATCATTGGACGACACGGGCGCCATTTTCACGGTCACTCTGGATCGCGATCCCCCCGCGCCATTGCCGGTTCATCTGCTGCTGGCACTGCCGCGTCCTCGCATGCTAGCCCGTACGCTCGAGCACGTCACCGCATTGGGGGTGAAACAACTTACCCTGCTGCATACTCGGCGCGTCGAAAAAAGCTACTGGCAGTCGCCGGAATTGGCCCCCGAGAAGATCCGCCATCATCTCATCCTCGGGCTCGAGCAGGCACGCGACACGCATCTGCCATGCGTGACATTCGAGCCACGTTTCAAACCCTTCATCGAGGATCGCCTGCCTGCACAACTGAGCGGGCGTCGCGCGCTGATCGCGCATCCCGGCATGGCCACGACCTGCCCGCGCGGCCTCGACGAGCCCATCACACTGGCGATCGGCCCCGAGGGCGGCTTCGTGCCTTACGAGGTCGAGCGTTTCACGGCTCTCGGCTTCGAAGGCGTACATCTCGGTGAGCGCATCCTGCGCGTCGAAACCGCCGTGACCGCACTGCTCGCACGCCTATTCTGACCCTCATCCGACGCCCCGTCCGAGCCACCTCTTTATGCGACGATGGCTCAGGCGCTAACGTGCTCGTAGTTTGCTTATTCGCGCATGCGATTCGCGAGGACCTCAATCCGCTGTCGATACTGTCGATATTAAGTAGTAGCCCTCGACAAGATTTCGCCAAGGATAATAAGAGGTACTCAGGAGATGGCCCTATTCCGTTCGCCGCACCATCATGAAGCCGTGCTCGACGCCATTCACCGCGCCATGGCCGTCATCGAGTTCTCGCCCGAGGGCCGCATTCTCTCTGCCAATGCCAACTTCCTCGATGCCACCGGATATCGTGCCGATGACCTGATCGGCCAGCATCATCGTCGCCTTTGCGCACCCGAGCTGGCCGCGAGCCACGAGTATGCAGCCTTCTGGGAGCGACTGCGGCAAGGCGAATTCATCGCCGGGCGCTTCAAGCGCCGGACCCACGATGGTCAGCCTCTCTGGCTGGAAGCCTCGTACAATCCGATCTGTGACCGCCACGGAAAGGTGATCCGCGTGGTCAAGACAGCGACCGATATCACCACGCGAGTGCGCGACGAACAGGAGATGAACAGCCGTCTCAATGCCATCGACCGGGCCATGGCGATCATCGAGTTCACGCCGGACGGGCACATCCTGACCGCCAACGACAATTTCCTGAACACGGTGGGCTACACGCTCGACGACATCCGCGGGGTCCATCACCGGATCTTCTGCGCGCAAGACTACGCCGCCAGCCAGGAGTATCGCGATTTCTGGACCCACCTGAACGCCGGTGAATTCATGTCGGGGCAGTTCCAGCGCCTCGATCGACAGGGCCGAACACTGTGGCTCGAAGCCAGCTACAACCCGGTCTTCGATGCCGAGGGGCGGCTTTACAAGGTGGTCAAATTCGCCACCGACATCACCGACCGCGTGACGCGAGAAGACGAAAGCGCGCGCATGGCCTACCGCATCTCATCGAACACGGAGACCTCCGCCAACGACGGCTCGCGCATCATCAACGACACCGTCACCGAGATTCGGCATATCGCCGATCAGGTCGCGACCACGTCGCAACAGCTCGCAACCCTCGAACAGCGCTCCGCGGATATCAATGCGGTGATCGAAAGCATTCATGACATCGCCGAGCAGACCAACCTGCTGGCGCTCAACGCCGCCATCGAGGCTGCTCGCGCCGGTGAGCATGGCCGTGGCTTCGCGGTGGTTTCCCATGAAGTGCGCCAACTGTCGATACGTACTTCGCAAGCCACCCGCGATATCACCACCACCATTGCCAGCCTGCGTGACCTCACACAGGAAGTGAACGGTGGCATGCAGGCTTGCCTAGGCAGTGTGGAGAACGGCGTCCGCATGGCGGGGGAAGCCGGGCATGCCATCGATAAAATTCGTGCCGGGGCCAACGACGTCGTCAGTGCCATCGCTCATGTCGCCTCTACCCGGCCTCACCTCGATACCGAACAAGCTTCCCCCACAGCGCACGCCGCTTCCGCCTGACACGCGCCTCCTTGCCTCTTCTTCACGTATCGGTCCACCACCGCAAGGGGGTGGACCGGCGATGACTCGCGTCAAAAAAATGGACATGATCCACCATATATGTACAATTCTTGTACATATAAATGTTTCGCTTTAGCACCACATCCATACATTTAGTAACAAAAAGAAACACTTGATAGCGAATCTTTCACCGCCCAAGACATGGAGACTCCATGGTCCGTTTCCGCCAGCATCGCCGCGACGCCGCCATGCTCGAGGCACTCGATCGCGCTACCGCCATCATTCACTTCCATCCAGACGGGACAGTGCTCGATGCCAACGAGAATTTCCTGAAGATAACGGGGTATCATCTCGACGAGCTTCAAGGGCGACACCATCGCTTATTGTGCGAACCGGCTCACGCACAAAGTGCCGCGTATCGCGACTTCTGGCGGCGACTGGCGCAGGGCGAATACATGACCGGGCGCTACAAGCGCATCGGCAAGGAGGGGCGACCTGTCTGGCTTGAAGCCTCTTATACGCCGATCATCGGGCGCTCGGGACAGGTCAAGCGCGTGGTCAAGACAGCTAGCGACATCACCGACAAGGTGCGTGCCGAGAACGACATGCGTAGCCGCCTCGACGCCCTGGATCGCTCGACGGCCATTATCGAATTCACGCCTACGGGCGATATCCTGACGGCCAACGCCAACTTCCTGGGGACCGTGGGATATCGCCTCGAAGAGGTCGTGGGGGCGCATCACCGTCTTTTCTGCGCGGCCGAGTACGCCAACAGCCAGGCATACCGAGACTTCTGGACGCGCCTCAATGCCGGTGAATTCATCGCTGGGGAGTTCAAGCGTCTCGATAGCCGGGGACGGACACTGTGGCTCGAGGCCACCTACAACCCGGTTTTCGACCATGACGGAAACTTGTACAAGATCATCAAGTTCGCCACCGATATCACCCAGCGCATCGAGCGCCATCAAGCGGAATCGAACAGTGCCCGCATGGCTTATCGCATTTCCACCGACACTGACGTCAGCGCAACCGACGGCGCACGCATCATCGGCGAGGCCGTTGAGGAAATCCGCCATATCGAGGCTCGGATTCGCCAGACCTCTACCGTCATCGACGAACTCACACGGCGTTCGCAGGACATCAATGCGGTCATCGAGAATATCCAGCAAATCACCGAGCAGACCAACCTACTGGCGCTCAATGCCGCCATCGAAGCAGCACGCGCGGGAGAACATGGCCGCGGGTTCGCGGTGGTCGCCCGCGAGGTGCGCGAGCTATCGACCCGCACGTCGCACGCCACCCGCGACATCGTGTCGACGATCGACACCCTGCGTGAACTGACCCAACATGCCGATGCCGGGATGCGCGACTGCCTGAGCAGTGTGGAAGGCGGGGTGCAGCGTGCGGAGGACGCCGGCGAGACGATTCAACGCATCCGTCAGGGAGCCAATGAGGTGGTGGCTGCCATCGAGCGTTTCTCCGCGACGCTGGACGACGACCGAGGAACAGAGCCGGCCTATCCGTCGCCGCAGGCGATCGCGACACCTCTACCGGCGACCGCCTGAGCGACACGCTTACCGCGCCGAGGCGTCGCGCAGTGCCTCGAGCAAGGCAGGCGTAGGAAAGCCATCCGGCGTAGCGCCCTGACTGCGTTGATAAGCGCGCAGTCCCTTGCGGGTATTGGGTCCCACTATCCCATCCGGCGAGCCGCCGGTGGAAAAGCCCAAGGCATTGAGGCGACGCTGCATTTCCTTGATCTGGGTACGCGACAACGGGTCGACCTCACGGGGCCAGGCGCCTTGAATACCGTCGCCGCCAGCGATGCGCTCGGCCAGCGTCACGACCGCCAGGGCATAACTGGTCGATGCGTTGTAGCGCATGATGGCGCGGAAATTGGGGCCCACCAGGAAGGCCGGCCCGCGCGCCCCCGCCGGGGCGATCACCGAGGCCGCGTCGAACGTCGGCAAGGCTCCCTCGCGTGCGGCCACGCCCTGTGCCCGCCATGCAGCGCTGGAATGACGCACCGACAGCTCGGTTTGCGCATAATCAAAATCTTCGGGCAAAGTGACTTCCACACCCCAGGGCTGCCCTGCCTGCCAGCCGGCCTCCTCGAGATAATAGGCCGTCGAGGCCATCACATCGTCCACGCTGCCCCAGATATCACGGCGACCGTCACCGTCAGCGTCAACGGCATAGGCGAGGAAGCTCGACGGCAGAAACTGCGTATGCCCCATGGCACCCGCCCACGAGCCACGCATATGCTCGCGGTCGATATCGCCGCTTTGCAGAATCTTCAAGGCAGCGAGCAGTTCGCGACGGGCGAAGTCCTGACGCCGCCCCTCGAATCCAAGCGTAGCCAGCGCATCGATGGTCGAGAAGCTGCCGAAATGGCTGCCGTAGTTGCTTTCTACCCCCCAAATCGCCGTCAATATCTCGGCTGGCACCGCATAGCGATTCTCCGCATGCATCGCGGCATCGCGTTGATCATCGAGTTTTGCACGCCCCTGGCGGACGCGCTGATCGGAGACTGCCGTGTCCAGATACGCCCAAACCAGTCGGGAGAACTCCGGTTGCGAACGATCGAGTTCGATGATTCGCGGCTGAAAGCGGACATCGTCGAAGGCCGCCGCCAGCGTGGCGCCATCAATGCCTTCCGCCGCCGCATACTTCCGGTAGTCTTCCACCCAGGCGGCGAACCCGGCGAATTCCCGCGACGACGCTTGTTCATCGTTCGAGGTCTTAGCGGTGTCGGCACTTGGCGCCTTCGCCGATAGACTATCGACCTGAGCCGAAGAAGCCGCAGTATCGCTGGTCGCCATGCCTTGGCATCCCGCCAGACAAAGCCCCAATGCGAGGCTGCAAATGGGTCGTTTCATGTATCGTTCCTTGTCAATGACGACGATGAAGGCCAAACGCCGAGCGACGCGGCCAAAACAGGCCGACAGGGCCAGCTGCCGGGCACGATCATGCTACCTAGGCGACGACGTCGCCACCAGAGTCATCATGGCCTGAAAAACATGCACCGCTGCATCTTTCGCCATCCAGGCTATGGCGAGGCCAGGAAAGGACATGGTACATTCGATCAACCATCCCGTTTTGGCGCCCGACGCAATAAATCACCAAGCAATACAAGCCGCTGTACACAGCTTCGCGCCAAAGCGTTCCGAAGGAGGAGAGACACCATGACAGGACACCCCCTGCCCGGCTGCCTGCCGCTGCGCATGCCCTGCCATTACGGTGCCCATCGTCTGTCACTCATGCCAGCCGGCGATGCAACCGACCGCACCCCTGCCTGGATGCTGGCACCCCGAGGGATCAGACGCCCTTATCTGACGGACCCACCCGTCGTTCGCGACTGACGTTCACGCTACCGCCGTCCATACTCGTATCCGAACCTCCGCCCGGACGGTCGCGGGTACCCCCAAACGTTAAACGACAAGAGCAAGTTGCATGTCATTGCTACTGATCGTGCTGTTGCCGCTGCTCGGCAGTCTGTTGCCACTGCTGGGTTCGAACCAGCGACGCCACCAATGCGCCCTATTGACCGCCGTGATGCCCCTCATCGCACTGTTGGTCACATTACGCGAGACGCCCGGCGTACTCGCCGGCGATGTTCCACGCCTGGCCTTCTCGTGGGTGCCAGCTCTAGGCCTGGATCTTGCCTTGCGCCTCGATGGTCTCTCGCTATTGTTCGTGCTGCTGATCCTAGGGATCGGGCTGCTGATCATCCTCTATGCGCGCCACTACCTGGCCGAAGCGGACAATATGCCGCGCTTCTATGCGTATTTGATGCTCTTCATGACCTCGATGCTGGGCATCGTGATGGCCGACAACTTGATCCTGCTATGGATGTTCTGGGAGTTGACCAGCCTATCGTCCTTCTTGCTGATCGGCTTCTGGAGCCATCAGTCAGCCGCACGCAAAGGGGCTCGCATGGCGCTGGCCGTCACCGGCATGGGAGGGCTGGCACTGCTTGCTGGCTTTATTCTGATCGGCCAGATCGTGGGCAGCTTCGATATGCAGACGGTGCTCGATAGCCGCGATGTCATACTTGCAGATCCGCGTTATCTGCCAGCACTGCTATTGGTTCTGCTCGGCGCGTTCACCAAGTCGGCGCAGTTTCCGTTCCAGTTCTGGCTTCCCCAAGCCATGGCGGCACCGACACCGGTATCGGCCTTTCTGCACTCGGCCACCATGGTCAAGGCTGGGGTCTTCCTGCTGGCTCGCCTGCACCCGGCGCTGGCCGGATCGCAAGAGTGGCTGTACCTCGTCAGCTTGACCGGGTTGGTGACCATGCTTTTCGGCGCCTATTTCGCGCTGATCAAGCTCGATCTTAAAACGATTCTGGCATATTCGACGGTCAGCCACCTGGGGCTGATCACCATGCTGTTCGGCCTCAACAGCCAGATGGCAGTGGTTGCCGGCATTTTCCATATTCTCAACCACGCGACCTTCAAGGCGGCGCTATTCATGACCGCCGGCATCATCGACCACGAATGCGGCACGCGGGACATTCGCAAGCTCAAAGGGCTATGGCGCTACATGCCGATGACCACGGCGCTGGCTACCATTACCGCCGCCGCAATGGCCGGTTTTCCCTTGCTCAACGGTTTTCTCTCCAAGGAGATGATGCTCGCCGAGACGCTTGAGACGCCGCTTCTCGGCGGCCTGGCATGGCTGATTCCCGCCCTGGCTACCATCGGAAGCATCCTGGCTGCCGCGTACTCGCTACGCTACGTGCGCAATACTTTCTTCGACGGTAAGCCGCGTGAGCTGGAGAAGACCCCGCACGAAGCACCATTTCCCATGCGTCTGCCCGTCCTGGTGCTCGCCATCGTGTGCATCATCGTCGGGCTTTTCCCTGCCTTCATCGCCACGGGGCTATTGACGGCCGCCGCCAATGCCGCCTTGACGATGCCCGCTCCCGAACTTCACCTCAGCATCTGGCACGGTTTCAATCTGCCCTTGCTGATGAGCGCAATCGCGTTGGTCGGTGGCCTCATGGTGTACGTGCTACGCCAGCATCTGTTCACCTTCCACCGCCAATTCCCATCGCGTGACTCGCTGGCAATCTTCGAGGGCGCCGTGCAACGCCTAGTGCGCTTCACTCAATGGAGCATCGATACCCTCGAAAACGGTTCGTTGCAACGCTACATGCTGTGGGTCGTCATCAGCGCCCTGGTCGTGTCTGGCATGAGTTTGATGGGAATCGAGACCTTGAAAGGCGAGTTGGCCATTCAGGAGGCCGATCCCTTACTCATCGTCGGTGCCGCGATCACCTGTTTCGCCGGTTTGGCGACGGCTTTCCTGCACCGCCGCCGCCTGATTTCGCTGATCATGCTCTCGGTGGTCGGCTTGATGGCATCGCTGGCTTTCGCGCGCTTCTCGGCGCCTGACCTGGCACTGACCCAGTTAGCAGTCGAGGTGGTCACGGTCATCCTCTTGATGTTGGCGCTCTTCTTCCTACCACAGAAGACGCCCAAAGAGTCGAGTGCGTCGCGCATCGTGCGCGATGTTCTGATGGCAGCGGGCTTCGGCGGTGTTGTGGCGAGCCTTAACTATGCCCTGCTGACACGCCCCTTGAACTCGATTTCCGACTACTTCCTCGAGCACAGTGTGCCCGGCGGCGGCGGGCATAATGTGGTCAATGTCATTTTGGTCGATTTCCGTGGCTTCGATACGCTGGGCGAGATCACGGTGTTATGCATCGCGGGAATCGGCATCTACAAGCTACTCAATCGCTTGCGCCTGTTCATGCCCTCCAGCGATAGCGAGGGACGCCCCTGGTCGCCGGACCGCTACCCTATGATTCTGGCCTCGGTTTCCCAATCGCTATTGCCCATGGCCTTGCTGGTCTCGGTCTTCATTTTCCTGCGCGGCCATAACGCTCCAGGCGGTGGCTTCATCGCGGGGCTGGTGACGGCGGTGGCGCTGATCTTGATGTACATCGCCCATGGGGTCGAATGGGCCCAGCAACGCTTGTCGTTCCAGTATCAGCCGATTGCCGTCGCTGGCGTCGCCATTGCCGCGCTGACCGGGGTCGGCAGTTGGGTCTTCGGGTATCCGTTCTTGACCTCGGCCTTCGGCCACTTCCACATCCCGCTGATCGGTGACGTGGAGCTGGCGACGGCCATGCTGTTCGATCTCGGTGTCTATCTTACCGTGGTCGGTGCCACGCTGATGATCCTTGCCAACCTGGGCAAGGTAACCACATCGCACCGCCCCTCCAAGCAGAAGGAGAAAGCGTGATGGAAGCGCTATTCGCGACCACCACGGGGATCCTGGCCGCCAGCGGATTGTATCTGGCGCTACGCGGGCGAACCTTTCCCGTGGTTGTCGGCCTGACGTTGTTGTCCTATGCCGTCAATCTGTTCTTGTTCTCAACCGGCGGGCTTACCACCGACGGTGCGGCCGTGATAAGCGATGGCGCCGGTAAGTACGCCGACCCGCTACCGCAGGCCTTGGTGCTTACCGCCATCGTCATCGGCTTTGCCATGACCGCCTTCTCGGTGATTCTCGCCATGCGCGTACGCGGTGACGTGGGCAGCGACCACGTCAACGGCAACCGCGTCGACGAGCCGCGGGAGGACAAGTCCTGATGCAGCATTTGATCATTCTGCCGGTTCTTTTGCCGCTGCTCACTGGAGTGGCATTGCTGATCCATCGTGGCGGCGCGCTTACCTTACGCCGCACAGCTAACGTACTCTCGACGATCGCCCTGGTAGTGATAGGAATCTTGCTGGTCGCCGACAGCACCGACGATACCATCCGCTATTACGCTTTGGGCGACTGGCAACCGCCATTTGGCATCATTCTAGTACTCGACCGTCTATCCGCCCTGATGGTGCTGCTTACGTCGCTACTGGCGCTGGGCAGCTTGCTCTATGCCTGTGCCGGTGACGACGAGCAAGGCTCTAACTTTCACGGGTTGTTCCAGCTGCAACTGATGGGCATCAACGGCGCCTTTCTGACCGGCGATCTCTTCAACCTATTCGTCTTCTTCGAAGTACTGCTCATCGCTTCTTATGCGTTGTTGATGCACGGCGGCGGCAAGGCCCGCACGCACGCCGGCTTTCATTACGTGGCGCTCAACTTGCTAGGCTCGATGCTGTTTCTGATCGCGCTGGGCATCCTCTACGGCACCATGGGCACGCTCAACATGGCCGACATGTCAGCAGTCGTGACCACGCTGGATACCGCCGACCTGGGACTGGTAAAGGCTGGCGCTCTGTTGCTGCTGATCGTGTTCGGGCTCAAGGCAGCCATGTTGCCGCTATACTTCTGGTTGCCACGGGCCTATGCCGCCGCGCCGGCGCCTATAGCAGCCCTTTTCGCGATCATGACCAAGGTCGGGATCTATTCGATCATCCGTGTGTATACGCTGATCTTCGGTGAGCAGGCCGGTCCCCTGGCCAATCTCGCCCAGCCGTGGATATGGTGGCTAGGCTTGGCCACGCTCGCGCTCGGTGCCGTAGGCGTGTTATCCGCACGCGACATGCGCACCCAGGTGGCGTATCTGATTCTGGTCTCGGTGGGCACACTTTTAGCGGGTATCGGCATGCACAGCGAAGTCGCGTTGGGCTCACTGCTGTATTACTTGATCCACACCACCCTGGTCAGTGGAGGCATGTTTCTGTTGGTCGATGCCATTGCACAGCAACGCGGCAAGGCCGGGGCCCGTATCGTACAGTCTCGTACGCTGACGCAGCCCGCTACACTGGGGCTGATGTTCTTCGCCGGCACCATCGCCATGGCCGGCTTGCCGCCGCTTTCCGGTGCCTTCGGCAAGGCCCTGCTGCTTCAGGCCGCAACGACGGCACAGCAGCATTGGTTGTGGCCGATTCTTCTAGGTAGCGGGCTCGCTTCCTTGATAGCACTATCGCGTACCGGCTCGACCATCTTCTGGCGGGCATCGGGCGAGAAGACCGGCATCACGCTGGGCCCACTGCGCGTCACCGGCACGCTCATGCTGATCGGCTGTGCGCCGCTAATGGTGGCCTTCGCCGGCCCCATTACGGCATTCACCCAGGCGACTGCCGCTCAATTGCTCGACCGTGATGCGTATGTAGAATCCATTATCGCCCGCGGCGACACTGGAGGTGATACATGATTCGTCCTCGCAAGTGGCTACCGATGCCGCTGTTGTCGGTCTTGCTACTGATCGTGTGGCTGCTGTTGATGAATGGCGTTGCCTTGGGTCACTGGCTGCTCGGCGGATTTCTGGCCATCGTCATCCCACTGATTACTAAGCCCTTCTGGGAAGCACAACCCAGGATCAAGAAACCTTGGCTCATGGTGCGTTACTTCTTTCGGGTGCTGCTCGATATCGTGGTCGCCAACCTGGAGGCCTCCAAGGTCATACTCGATCCGCGAGGACGGGCACGTCCTGCCTTCGTCGAGTACCCGCTCACGCTGCAGGAGAATTTCGCGATCACCATGCTGGCCAGCACCATCACCCTGACACCTGGGACGGTTTCGGCGCACCTGCGCATGGATGGCAAAACCCTGTTGATCCACGTCTTGGATGTGGATGATATCGGCGACATGAAACGTCATATCCATGAGCGCTACGAGCGTCCGCTCAAGGAGATCTTCGAATGCTAGATTTTGCCCTCAAGGTCAGCGTGGCGTTGCTATCGGTCGCGATCGTACTCAACCTCTACCGTGTCGCAATCGGCCCCAGCTTACCTGACCGCATCCTGGCGCTGGATACCATGTACGTGAACTCCATCGCCTTGATCGTGCTGTTCGGTATCTGGCTAGGGCATCGCACCTATTTCGAAGCGGCGCTACTGATCGCCATGCTCGGTTTCGTGAGTACCGTGGCGGTATGCAAGTACTTGCTGCGCGGCGATATCATCGAATAGCGGAGGGACCATGATTGCCTTATATACCTTGATGGAAGGCGTCATCGCCTTCTTCTTGATCGCCGGTAGCATCTTCGCCTTGATTGGCTCACTAGGGCTGGCACGCATGAAAGACTTCTACATGCGCCTGCACGGTCCCTCGAAGATTTCTACGCTCGGCGTCGGCTGTGTACTGCTGGCCTCGATCGCCTATTTCAGCCTGCTCGAAAGCGGTCCCAGCCTGCAGGAACTACTGATCACCATCTTTTTGTTCATTACTGCTCCAGTCTCCGCACATCTGCTGAGCAAGAGCGCCTTGCATCAGAAGCTCGAGCGCGACCCTAGGACCCGCGGCAACCCAGAGGAGCTTCAGGAAGACGACGATGAGCGCACTCTCGAGGAAACGCCCCAAGGCAGTTCCAAACTGCCCTGAGCTGCGCCTGGCGTCCAACAGACGACGCCCGATGGCTTCATGCCATCGGGCGTCTGACGTACAGGTGCCTCGTCGAAGCGATGGGCGGCGTTACCAACCCTGGGTATGCTGCTCGACGAGCGAGGCCAGCAGATCGATATGATCCTGACGATCGTTGAGCGCGGGAATGTACTGGTAGTTACCGCCGCCCGCCTCCTCGAAATAGCCACGATTTTCGACCTCGAGCTCTTCCAGCGTTTCCAGGCAGTCGGCGGCAAAAGCGGGGCTGATCACATTGACGCCTTCAACACCCTCGGCGCCCCATGCCTTCAAGGTTTCGTCGGTATACGGCTTGAGCCATTCTTCGCGCCCGAAACGCGACTGGTAAGTCTGTCGCCATTCATCCGCCTCGAGCCCCAACGCCTCGGCCACCAGGCGGCTGGTCTCTTCGCAATGCCGTGGGTAAGGATCGCCGGCATCGGCGTAGCGCTTGGGAATGCCGTGATAGGAAAACAGCAGGCGTGGTTGCCGGCCATGCACCGTCCAATGCTCGCGAACGCTTTCTGCCAGCGCCTCGATATAGGCCGGATGGTTATGATAGTCGCGCACGAAACGCAACTCCGGCAAATGCGGACACGGCGCTAGGGCGCGCGCCAAGCGGTCGAATACCGCCCCCGTCGTCGTGGCGGAAAACTGCGGGTACAGGGGCAGCACCAGAATGCGCTCGACCCCGGCGTCGCGTAACGCCAGTCCGGCCTCCTCCATACTGGGCTTGCCATAGGTCATCGCCAGCTCGACGGGGATTTCGGTGCCCATACGCGTCGCCAGTCGTTCCTTCAGCGCACTTTGCTGGCGGCGCCCGATGGCGAGCAGTGGCGAGCCATCTTTCCCCCACACGGCGGCATACGATTTGGCGACACGCGGCGGTCGAATGCGCAGGATGACACCATGCAGAATCGGCAGCCACTTGGCGCGCGGCAGGTCGATCACGCGCCGATCACCGAGAAACTCCGCCAGATAGCGACGCACCGCTGACGCCGTCGGGGCCTCGGGCGTGCCAAGATTGACGAGCATGACACCGAAGGGAGCTGACCCCATTGAAACCTCTCCTGTAAAAGACCGTGGCAGATCAGTGTAACAAGCCACAGGCACGTTAAGCTTATCGCGTTATACTATGAGAACGATTTGTATAACATTTGGATAACTCATGTCCAAGACATTACGCTTGATCCTCGGCGACCAACTCAGCCTGACGCTTCCTATTCTAGAGTCAGCACCGGAAAATGCGGTCATCGCACTCTGCGAAGTCGGTGAAGAGGGTCGTTACGTCCCCCACCACCCTCAGAAAATCGCCATGATGCTGGCCGCGATGCGACATTTCGCCGCCACCCTGCGACAGCGGGGATTCCAGGTGCATTACAGCACCCTCGACGATACCGACAATACGCAGCAATTGACCCCCGAGGCCGAGCGAGTGGCCCAATTGCATGGGTGTGACGAGATCCAGGTGACCCTACCCGGCGAGTGGCGTTTGGCAAAGGCCATCGAGTCACGCCGCAAAAGCCGCGTTGGCCCCCGCTGGCGAGTACTCGAAGACACGCGTTTCTTTTGTTCTCGGCAGCGCTTTGCCCAATGGATGGAAGGACGAAAACGGCCTCGCATGGAAGACTTCTACCGCATGATGCGACGTCATACCGGCATGCTCATGGAAGCAGACGCACCTGTCGGGGGACAATGGAACTTCGATCACGACAACCGCCTTCCCATCGATGACGCACCGCCACCACCCTCTGCGCCTCGACACCGCCAGGATACACTGACACGCGAAGTGTTGGCGCTCGTGGCAACGCATTTCGATGATCATTTCGGCACGCTGGCAGGCTTCAACTGGCCCGTCACACGGCGTCAGGCACTTGCCGACCTTCGGCATTTCATCACTCATGCCTTGCCTTGTTTCGGGCATTATCAGGATGCCATCAGCGATAAGTCGCCCTACCTCTTTCACTCGCGACTCTCCGCTGCGCTCAATATCGGCCTGTTGTTGCCCGACGAAGTCTGCAAGGCCGCCGAGAACGCTTGGTGGCGTGGCGCGGCGCCCCTCAACGCGGTCGAGGGATTCATCCGACAAATCCTGGGCTGGCGAGAATACGTGCGCGGCATTTACTGGCATCACATGCCCGACTACAAGCGCGACAACCGCCTCGCTGCCGAACGTGGGCTTCCCGCATGCTACTGGAATGGCGACACCGATTTGCGCTGCCTCAAACGCGCCATCGAAATGACGCATGACAATGCCTATGCGCATCACATCCAGCGCCTGATGATCACTGGCAACTTCGCGCTGCTATGCGACGTGCGTCCCGCCGCTTTGTGCGACTGGTATCTTGCCGTCTACGCCGATGCCTGCGAATGGGTCGAACTGCCCAACACACTGGGCATGGTCCTGCATGCCGACGGCGGTTACTTGGGCTCCAAACCCTATTGCGCCTCGGGCAAGTACATCGACCGCATGTCGGACCACTGCACTCAGTGTCGCTATGATCCACGCCAAAGCGTGGGCGACGACGCATGTCCGTTCAACGCCTTGTACTGGCGCTTCCTGGAACGCCATGCCGACCCGCTTGCCGATAATCCGCGCATGCGCGTCATTTACGGCACGCTCAACAAGATGTCGACGGAGAAGCGTCGGGCATTACGCGAACAGGCGGAGACTTTTCTCGATACGCTGACGTGGACGCGCCCTTATGGGCAAGGGCAGCATGCAACAGATTATGGAGAGTAATGCTTGTTATGGAGAGTAACGCTAGGCGGGTAGAAATGCCCGGTGCCTTCGCACCCAGGCCCCGGCGGCTCGCCGGGCTATAAATGTAACACTACGGTTGGTGAATGAAGCGTCGAACGCGCGTCGGATGGGTCATGCATGGGACGTCAAAATACCAACGGCATGCGCGACGTCAGCGGGGATTGATAATGCGTGTCACGACCGACCATCTCATCATGGGCAACCCACTGTACGAGATAGGCACGATGGATCCCTGCCTGCTTGAGCTCTGCATAGACATCGTCCAGGGCACGAAACAGCATCGGTTTGCCACGCCGCATCAGCGGGTAGTGCTGGCCTTCGATGTCCTCCATCTCGACGCGGTATAGACGACTGCCCGCGTGGCTGATGACGCGAATTTCGAAGTTATGCTCCGCATCCACGAAGTGTTTGAGTTCGTTAATTTCCATAATGTTCTCCTTGAGAAAATAAAATTCGACAAGACATACGCCACCTACCGCAGCGCACGTTCAGCTTGCCTTGTTCATATGACAAGCATGTTGCAACAAGTATGACGGGGACAGCGATCAACGTCTCGTCGAGGGGCGTATTACCCACCTAAACCTTGACTGGAAAGGGGAAATACACTTATTGAGACGCATCGCCGCACAAGAAGTTCCACTATTTGCGCGCTTGGCGAGGGAAATACGTAAAGGAAGGAGAAGATATGAAACGTTCAAACAGCGAGACGTGCCCAGGCCCTGCGAACGACGCTCGCCAGGGGCCGGCGTACCGGCCCCTGCGTTGACCCCATGCGATGCATCAAGAATCGCGCTGATACGTGGAGGGATCGATCGCCACTCCGAGCGAATTACGGTCGACCCAGTTACCCGCACGGGTTTCCTTGTAGCGAAACACTACACGATCACCGACCGAAACGGGCAGTTCGGCATCCTCAGTCTGATAGCTGTAGGTTTCACCATCGACGACCAGGGAATAGCGGTAGAGATCGGGCATCCCCAGCCATTCCTTGAACGGCCCTTCACGCTCGACGCTTTCCAGTTGGCCGCGCCCCTCGAGCTTGGGGGTACGTTTTTTGCCACGTTGAAATCCGCTCGCCATCTCCCCTCCTGTTCACTTGCGAGCCGGCATTATAAGGCAACACCGGCATGTTTGCCTTGCCATCATCACTCGCCCATATGCTGACCATAGCTGTCGGGAGCGAGGTCCTCAAAGCGTGTGTACTTGCCGATGAAGGCCATATGAACGGTCCCAATCGGCCCGTTACGCTGCTTGCCGATGATCAATTCGGCCAAGCCATGATTGTCGGGATTGTCAGGATTATAGACTTCATCGCGATAGACGAAGGCGATGACGTCGGCATCCTGCTCGATGGCTCCCGACTCGCGGAGATCCGACATCACCGGGCGCTTGTTGGGTCGCTGCTCAAGCGAGCGGTTGAGCTGCGACAACGCGACGACCGGACAGTTGAACTCCTTCGCCAATGCCTTGAGCGAGCGCGAGATTTCGGAAATCTCACCGGTACGGTTCTCGGAAAAGCCGGGGATCTGCATGAGCTGCAGATAGTCGATCATGATCATGCCGATGTTACCGTGCTCGCGCGCCAGACGCCGAGTCCGTGAGCGCATCTCGTTAGGTGAAAGCCCCGCCGTATCGTCGATGAAGAGTTGCTTGTCCTTGAGCAAATTGACCGCCGAGGTCAAGCGCGGCCAGTCTTCGTCTTCCAACTGCCCGGTCCGCACGCGTGTCTGGTCGATACGCCCCAACGAGGACAGCATGCGCAACATCAAGGCATCGGCGGGCATTTCCATGGAAAACACCACGACCGGCTTGTCACTGGAGATGACCGCATGCTCGACCACATTCATGGCGAATGTCGTCTTACCCATGGAAGGACGCCCGGCAATGATCACCAGGTCCGACGGTTGCAGCCCCGACGTCATCTCGTCCAGGTCTCGAAAACCGGAGGAAAGCCCCGTCATCTCACCCTGCATGTTGAAAAGCTCGTCGATACGATCGACGGCCTTGCTGAGCAGGTCGCTCATGCCGATCGCCCCACCGGTCTTGGGGCGGTCCTCGCTGATCTGAAATACCAGGCGCTCGGCCTCGTTGACCAGCTCGTCGGAGGGTCGCCCCTGCGGAGCGAAGGCGCCTTCGGCGATCTGATTGGCTGCCTGGATCAATTTGCGCAAGGTCGCTCGTTCGCGCACGATATCGGTATAAGCGCGAATGTTACTCGCCGATGGCGTGTTGCGCGCCAGCTCGGCCAAGTAAGCCAGTCCGCCCACACCTTCCAACTGATCGCGGTTTTCCAGCGTCTCAGACAGCGTGACCACATCGAGCGGATGCCCTGCTTCGGCGAGCTGTGCCATCGCATTGAAGGTCAGACGATGTTCGTAGCGATAGAAATCGTCGGCAGTCAGACGCTCCGAGACCGTATCCCAGGCACTATTGTCCAGCATCAGCCCGCCGAGCACTGATTGCTCGGCTTCCAACGAGTGCGGTGGCACTTTGAGGGCCGCAGTTTCCTGGTCGTGCTCGACGTATTCGCTCATGCTCGTTTCCTGACCGGTCGATATCGAAGGTCGGCGAAGTGCACACGTTCACCGTGTCGGCCACCCCTATGATGCCGTGGTAGCCATACCGTTGCACCTCAGGGCCCCTGTCTCACGTACCCCAACACCTTGGCTCATGGCACAAAAAGGGCGCGAAGGTTACCCTTCGCGCCCCATGCCGGCATGTCACCTGGCGGTAATCGCTTACTCGGCCACGATCACGATGCGAACGCTGGTAGCGACTTCCGCGTGCAGTTGCAGCGTAATGTCATACTCGCCTGTCCGGCGAATCGGACCTTCCGGCATGCGCACTTCGCTCTTGACTACATCAAGCCCCGCCTGCGTCAGTGCATCGGCCAGATCGCGCGGGCCGATGGAACCGAACAGCTTGCCTTCATCACCCGCCTTGGCGACCAACGACAGCTCGATTTCAGCCAGCTGTTCAGCACGCGCTTCGGCTTCGGACTTACGCTCTGCGGCTTGTGCTTCGAGCTCGGCACGTTGCGCTTCAAAAGCGGCAACGTTTTCCTTGGTAGCCGGCACGGCCAGGCCGTAAGGCACCAAGTAGTTACGACCGTAACCGGCCTTGACAGCGACTTGGTCACCCAAGTTACCCAGCTTGCCAATCTTATCGAGCAGAATGACGTCCATCTCGTTAACCTCTCATCAGTGGTTGCCGGCCAAGCGTGCGCGGAAATCCGCGAAAGTATCGACAACGGCCAGCAACAGCACAACCAGAATCGTGGGCCAGGTCGTCAGCAGCAATGCGTAAAAGCCGACCAACCAGAACCCGCTCATCCCCTTCAATCCAATCCAACCATGCACCAGCGCAATGCCCGCCACGAGCAGGGGAATCCACGCCAGCATCGTCGCCATTGGCATGGATACCAGCACGCCCAATACCCCAACGCTCACCAGCAGCAAAAGCTCCTTGGTGTTCAAGCGCAGCGCATGGAACTCGTCGCGAAATCCACCGGGATTATACAACCCGGCTTGCCAGCTACGCGCTAGTGCCAAACAAGCGACTGCCGCAAGCAGGACCACTAACCCTGTAATGCCGCCGATCAACATGCCCGCCAGTTGTTCGCTGGAGACACCTTGGGCACTCAACTCGGTGAGCATGGCGTCGACGTCCGCCGAATTCTGGCGTACCTGATCGAGCAGTGGGCCCGCCCCACCCGGAGGCAGGAAGATCCCGAGCTGCACCAGCACCACACAAACCAACATGCCGGCAATCAGGGTCTCGCCCCAACGCATCCGAGCGCGCAGTATGGTCGCCATCAGCGTCACCAGCAAAACGCTGGCAAGCGGAACGGCGTCTCCCTGCACCCACCACCAGCCAGCCGGCAGTGCGGCGGCAATCAATACGGGCAGGCCAGGGCCCAGGCCGCGGCGTAACGTTACCAACGCGGCGACGGCGGCACTCAGCCAAAACAGCCAGGGAATCAACGCCGCAATCAGCGCGACCATCGCCGCCTGTGGCGTACCGCGCATCACCCAACGGGCCAGTGCCTGCATCGCGCCAGTCGCCTTGTTTTACTGGTGGCTGTCGGTATAGGGCAGCAGCGCCAGATAACGAGCGCGCTTGATGGCCGTGGACAGCTGACGCTGATAACGAGCCTTGGTGCCGGTAATGCGGCTGGGTACGATCTTACCGGTTTCAGTGATATAGGACTTGAGAGTATCAAGGTCCTTGTAATCGATGTACTTCACGCCTTCGGCGGTGAAGCGGCAAAACTTACGGCGACGGAAAAAGCGTGCCATGGTTTATCCTCCAGAGGTACGAATCAGTTGGCTTCAGCTTCGGCGTCTGCATCAGCGTTCGTCTCGGAACGCTCAGCATTCGGACGCTCGCTTTTCTCTTCACGACGACGCGGCTTTTCTTCGGCCGGCTTCATCATCGGAGACGCTTCGGTGATCGCCTCTTTGCAACGCACCACCAAGCTACGAATGATGGCATCGTTGAAGCGGAAGATATTCTCGATTTCGTCGAGAGTTTCGCCGCTGCACTCGATGTTCATCAGTACATAGTGGGCCTTGTGGATCTTGTTGATCGGGTAGGCCAGATGACGACGCCCCCAATCTTCCAGACGATGCACAGTGCCGCCGTTTTCGGTAACGAGCCCGGTATAGCGCTCGACCATGGCCGGCACCTGCTCGCTCTGATCCGGGTGGACCATGAACACGATTTCGTAATGACGCATGATAGCTCCTTACGGTTTGACAGCTTCCACGAGGCCCGTCAGTACCCAGTACAGGGCCGCGAGAAGCAAGGAGAGAAAGTCTCTATGTTTCCAGACACGCGAAACGATGCCCGGAAAGCCGACCAATTGTAGTGATCACCCCGCGTGCTTGCAACTTGTCTCGCCCGACCGAGCATCAAGAGACATGGCGTTGGCGCACGGCTTCGAACAGACACACGCCCGTGGCAACCGAGACATTGAGGCTCGACACACTACCCGTCATGGGCAGTTTGGCGAGTAGATCGCAGCCCTCTCGCGTCAGCCGGCGCATGCCTTTACCTTCGGCGCCCATGACGATGGCCACAGCCCCCATCAAGTCGACCTCGTAAAGGCTCTGAGCCGACTCGCCCGCGGTACCGACGATCCATACCCCATGCGTCTTGAGGCGCGCCATCGCCCTCGATAAGTTGGTGACCTGATAGACGGGCGTGACGTCGGCAGCGCCGCAAGCCACCTTGCGTACCGTGGCGTTGAGGGGCGCAGCCTTATCCTTGGGCACGATGACACCGTGCGCACCTGCCGCGTCAGCGCTTCGCAGGCAGGCACCGAAGTTATGCGGATCGGTCACCCCATCGAGGATCAATAGCAACGGCGGAGACGGCTGCTGCCAAGCGCCGAGACGAAACCAAAGCGCCTCCTCGCTCTCGGCCTTCAGCGGTGGCGCGAAAGCGATCACGCCCTGGTGCACGGCGCCTTTTGCCACGCCATCTAGCGTTTCGCGGGCGACGCCAACGCATTTGATGCCAGCCTGACGGGCGCTCTCCAAAAGGCTGTCCAGGCGTGCTTCGGCACGCCCTTCCTGCAACCAGAGCTCGCGTGGCGGCTGGCCGCGCTCGAACAATGCACGCACGGCGTGCACGCCATATACGGCGTCCAAGCCTTCGGGCGTCGAGACACGCGCCCGGGAAGGTTTAGCGCTCATGATGCTCCACTCCCCGTTCCATGGCGCTTATTCAACGCTTGTCACCTTTGCCGCCACCCTTGCCGCCTCGCGAACGTCGACGCGGCTTGTTGCCGTCACGCTCCTTCTTCGTCGCGTTGCCGGTTTGCCCTGCATCTTGCTTGCCACGTGCCGAAGCACCACCGGTAGTGGACTTCTTGCGCCGGGCGGGATTCTGCGGACGTGGCTTCTCGTCGGCCAGCTCGAAGTCGATCTTGCGATCATCCAGGTCGACACGTGCCACCTGCACGGTGACGCCATCGCCCAGCCGATAGGACATGCCGCTACGCTCACCCTTGAGACGATGCTTCTCGGCCTCGTAGTGATAATAATCGGACGGCAGCGAGGTCACGTGGACCAACCCCTCGACATAGACGTCGTCCAGACGCACGAAAACGCCAAACTGCGTCACCGAGGCGATGGTGCCCTCGAAGATTTCACCGAGCTTGTCAGACATGAATTCGCACTTCAGCCAGTCTTCCACGTCACGCGTGGCATCGTCGGCACGACGCTCGGTCATCGAACAATGCTCACCGAGCTCGAGCATTTGCTCGAAACTATACGGTGCCCATTTGCTAGGCGGCTCTACCGGCGCACCTTCGGCACGCAGCACCGTATTGGTCTGCCGCGGCCCGCGAATCACCGAGCGAATGGCGCGATGCACGAGCAGGTCCGGGTAGCGCCGAATCGGCGAAGTGAAGTGCGCATAGGCAGGATACGCCAGACCGAAGTGGCCATCGTTCTGCGGCGAGTAGACCGCGCGACTCATCGAACGCAGCATCACCGTCTGGATGACGTCAGCGTCGGGTCGCCCCTTGATTGTCTCGGCGAGGTCTCGATAGTCCTGCGGCGAGGGATCGTCGCCTCCGCCCAGAGACAACCCCAGCTCGTTGAGGAACAGACGCAACTTATCCAGGCGTTCCGGCGAGGGCTTCTCGTGGATGCGGTATAGCGCCGGCAGGTCATGCTTGTCGAGAAAGCGTGCCGTTGCCACGTTAGCGGCCAGCATGCATTCTTCGATGATCTTGTGCGCATCGTTGCGCGAACGCGGCACGATCTTCTCGATCTTGCGCGCGTCGTTGAAGACGATCTCCGTCTCGGTCGTCTCGAAATCGATGGCGCCGCGTGCCTCGCGGGCTTCCCTCAGGATGGTATAGAGGCTCTTGAGGTTCTTGAGCGACGGCACGAGGTCGCGATATTGCTCGCGCAGTGCATCGCCTTCGGGGCCTTCGTCATCGAGGATCGAGGCAACCTTGTTGTAGGTCAGGCGCGCATGGGACTGGAAGACCGCTTCGTAGAAACGATAGCGGCTGATCGCGCCGTTCGGCGAAATGTTCATCTCGCAGACCAGCGCCAGGCGGTCGACCTCGGGATTGAGCGAGCACAGCCCGTTCGAGAGCAACTCCGGCAGCATCGGCACGACCTGGCCGGGGAAGTAGACCGAGGTGCCGCGCGTGATCGCTTCCTGATCCAGCGCACTGCCCGGGCGCACATAGTGCGACACGTCGGCGATCGCTACCAACAGCTTCCAGCTACCGGACTTGGTCTTCCATGCACAGACGGCATCGTCGAAGTCCTTGGCGGACTCGTCATCGATGGTCACCAACGGCACATCACGCAAGTCGATGCGATGCTGCTTGTCGGCCTCGTCCACGGACGCGGACATGTCCGCGATCTCGGCATGCACGTCGGGCGGAAACTCGGCGGGAATCTCGTAACTACGGATGGCAATGTCGATTTCCATCCCAGGATCCATGCGCTCACCGAGCACTTCCGTGACCTCGCCCACTGGCTGTACGCGCGTCGCCGGCTGCTGAGTAATACGGGCCGAGACGATCTGTCCATCACGCGCGCCGCCGCTGACGCTATGCGGAATGATGACTTCTTGGGCGATGCGCGATTTCTCAGGAATCAGCACGCCGAATTCGGCGGTATTCTGGCGATAGATACCCACCAGTGACTGTGTGTTGCGGGCGATGACTTCGACGATGGTCGCTTCGTCGCGGCCGCGCCGATCGCGGCCGCTGACACGCACCAGCACCTGGTCGCCGTCGAAGACACGCCGCATTTGACGTGGTGGCATGACCAGGTCGGGTTTCTTGCCATCTTCGCGGATCAAGAAGCCCATGCCATCACGATGGCCTTGCACCCGCCCCTTGATGAGGTCGAGCTTATCGATCAGCGCGAAGGCCCCGCGCCGATTGCGCAGTATCTGACCTTCACGCTCCATCGCGGCAAGTCGCCGACGCACGCCTTCCAGGCGCTCTTCGTCGTCCACCGCCAGCATGCGACTGAGGTCTTCGGGTGTGATGGGCTTACCGTATTCTTCCAGCCGGGCGAACAAGTATTCGCGGCTGGGGACTGGATTATCGTATTTACTCGCTTCACGTTCCGCATGCGGATCGTCACTGAGTTTCCAATGATTCATGGTAATGACTTCCTTACAGGCGATGTGGCAAGTAAACGTCGAGCGCCGATGGCGTTGTTATGAAATTCAATCATTTTGCCAGTATAGCGGGCACAGCCAGTCGACCCAACCATGGCGGCTTACTGCCTGCCACGAAACAAGGCATGAAGCATGGTTTCGTGGCTTGCAATCACGCTCAAAATGGGTATTATACATCGCGCCTTGCCCAGGTGGCGGAATTGGTAGACGCGCTAGCTTCAGGTGCTAGTGTCCGTATGGACGTGGAGGTTCAAGTCCTCTCCTGGGCACCATCGATCTTCCGCTAGATTGATGCAGGGCAACGCCCGGATGGCGGAATTGGTAGACGCGCTAGCTTCAGGTGCTAGTGTCCGTATGGACGTGGAGGTTCAAGTCCTCTTCCGGGCACCATCAAAAAACATTAGTGAAGTGCATGACGCGCCCAGGTGGCGGAATTGGTAGACGCGCTAGCTTCAGGTGCTAGTGTCCGTATGGACGTGGAGGTTCAAGTCCTCTCCTGGGCACCACCGTGCATGCTGCTTTGCGAAGTTTAAAAGCTCCCTCTCTGTAAGCCCCATTATTCTATTGGTAACGCCCGGGCCGACGCGCGACGCGCTGCAATGCCCACCCCTTTGTCTCGATATTGGCTTCCAAGGGCGTTTCGACGTCTTCCGGCAGGCGCGGGAAGAAATCGAGTCGGGTTCTTGCCTCGAGTTCGTCGATACTGACCAGAAAGCGGTCGAGCGGCTCGTCACCACGCACTGTCTGTGGAATCAGAAACGCTAGCGCTCGCGGATGCTCGCCAGGCACCACGATGATTTTGTAAAACGCCGACGGCACCTGTGTGAATCCCACACGATGCATGAAGTGCTCATCGAAGACCGGACCGGTGACCACTCGGAGCTGCTCGAAGCGCGGCAGGAAATCGTCCATCACGACTTCTTCGAGACGTTGCCACACGCGCCGGTTCAAATCGGGGCGCTGCGGCGTGATATTCGTCATCTGGAAGGTGTCGAGCTGAGCCGCACGCCCGTGCACTCGGGCGATGGCATAGTTAGGGGCCAGATGACCACGGTCGTAGCCGCTATGCGTGTACTGATCCGAGATGACCGGCCACAACGAGCGCCAGTCCTGCGCAAAACCATGCGGGCGATCACCGATCGGCGCATCGGGCGTTTCGTGGAGCGCATAACTGACCCATAAAGGGCTGACCCGAATATCCGACCATCCCACCAGGAAAGCGTGACTGCGCAGCACCCGATTGAATCCCTGCCAACTGGTGGTTTGCCACTCGGGAACCCCCATCCAGCTAAGCCGGTCGCGAACCTCGCGCTCCTGCCAGTACCATAGCCCGGACCCCACCACGGCGAAGATTAAGGAAATGCCCGCGCCACGCACTAAGCGCCGAAACTGATAGGAAATAACGGCGATCATGCCGGCGACGTATCCTTGTCCTGCAAAAACGAAACGTGAAGTGAGCGATTACCCTAGACGACGAGGACGCCGCTACCAACCCAACGAGAACATGGTTTCGAGATCGTGACGCGAATGCACCTGCATGGCGTTGAGTGTCTCCGTTTCACGAATGCCCTTGACCTCCATCAGGCGCTCGGTCACGAGCTGCGCCAGCGACTCGAAGTCGCGCGTGCGGGCGATGGCCACCAGGTCATAACGGCCACAAGTGGAAAACACCTCGCTGATACCCTCCAGCTCGGCCAACCGTTGGGCAACCGCATTGATCTGGCCCTTTTCCACGTCGATCAAAATCACCGCGCTTTGCATGACACTCTCCTACACTGCCTACTGCACTCGGGGCGTCGCGCCAGCCTACGGCCGGCACGCTCAAAGACGCACCGGCACGACACTTCGCCGACGGCGCGAGCGCCAGTATATCAGCCCTGCGCGCCGCGGCTAGCGACGCGTTTCAGCCACTGTCTCGCGCGTCACCGGGGAGCGGCCACTGATAGCGGCGCACGACCTCGTCGTCCTCAACCGATTCCAGCTTGACCGCAAACCCCCACAGTTGATGCAGGTGGCGCAAGACCGGATACAGAGTCTTGCCCAATGGCCGGCGTGCATCCTGGACGTGACGCAAGGTCAGCGAACGATCGCCACGAATATCGGCCTCCCAGACCTGAATATTGGGCTCACGCAGCGACAAGGCATATTGCGTGGAAAGCGCCTCGCGCACGCGCTGATAGCCACGCTCATCGTGAATGGCACTGATGGTGAGCATCTCATCGCGATCGTCGTCGTCGAGGCTGAATAGCTTGAGATCGCGAATCACCTTGGGGGACAGGAACTGCTGAATGAACGACTCGTCCTTGAAGTTGCGCATCGCGAAATGCACCGTCTCCAGCCAGTCGCTGCCGGCGATCTCCGGGAACCACTCGCGGTCCTCTTCGTCGGGTGCCTCGCAGATCCGTCGGATGTCTGAAAACATCGCAAACCCCAGGGCATAGGGGTTGATACCGTTGAAATGCGGACTATCGAACCCCGGCTGCTGCACGACGGCGGTATGCGAATGCAGAAACTCGAGGATCGTACCCTCGTCGATCAGCCCCTCATCGTAGAGCCGGTTCATCAACGTATAGTGCCAGAACGTCGCCCACCCCTCGTTCATCACCTGGGTCTGGCGTTGTGGATAAAAATACTGCGCCAGCTTACGCACAATGCGTACTATTTCCCGCTGCCACGATTCGAGAAGCGGCGCGTTCTTTTCCAGAAAATACAACAGGTTTTCCTGCGGCTCGGGGGGATAATGCCCGTATTGATGGAGTCCCAGCGGATCGTCGCCATCTTCCACGAACGCCTGCGACTCATCGCGTGGCGCTTTCCCCGGAATCGTGCGCCACAGGGCGTTCACCTGCGCCTGGAGATAGGCTTCACGTTCCTGCTGGCGGCGCGCCTCTTCCTCCGAGGAGATCGGCGAGGGGCGCTTGTAACGATCGACCCCGTAGTTCTGCAGGGCATGACAGGCATCCAGGAGCTGTTCCACCGCCGTGACGCCGTGACGCTGTTCGCATTCGGCGATGTACTTACGTGCAAACACAAGGTAATCGACGATCGCCGAGGCATCGGTCCAGGCGCGAAATAAATAATTGCCCTTGAAGAACGAGTTGTGGCCATAGCAGGCATGCGCCATGACCAGGATCTGCATCATCAAGGTGTTCTCTTCCATGAGATAGGCGATACAGGGATCGGAGTTGATGACCAGTTCGTAGGCCAGCCCCATCTGACCGCGCCGATAAGCCTGCTCGACGGACAAGAACTGTTTGCCGAAAGACCAGTGATGATAGCCCACCGGCATGCCCACGCTGGCGTAGGCATCCATCATCTGTTCGGAGGTAATGATCTCGATCTGATTGGGATAAGTATCCAGGCGGTATTCCTTGGCAAACCGCGCAATCTCACGTTCATAGGCCGTCAGAATCTCGAAATTCCAATCCGAACCGGTGGCGATGGGGGTCGATACAGTACTCATGTCATCTCCTCGGCACGGTGCCTCATTGCGCTATACGCTTACGAAACAGCTTGCGAAAGACCGGATAGATGTCGCCTGGCTCGACGATCTGCTGCATCGCGAAGCGCTCAGGGTGGCGTGCCTGCACGCGCTCATATTCCTCCCACAGCGCCTGATGCGAATGTGGCGTGATTTCCACATAGGTGTAGTACTGCAGCTTGGCCATCAACGACGACATGAGCAGATCTCGGCAGGTCGTCGAGTCATCGTCCCAGTTGTCGCCGTCGGAGGCTTGAGCGACGTAGAGATTCCACTGCGCGGGCGAATAACGCTTGGTGATGATCTCATCGACGAGGGTCAACGCACTGGAGACGATGGTCCCCCCGGTTTCCCGGGAATAGAAGAACTCCTCCTCGTCGACTTCCTTGGCCGCGGTGTGATGACGAATGAACACCAGCTCGACCTTCTCGTAGTTGCGCTCCAGAAAGAGATACAGCAGCAAAAAGAAACGCTTGGCGATATCCTTGTGGCCTTGTGTCATGGAGCCGGAGACATCCATGACACAGAACATCACCGCCTTGTTGGAGGGCTGTGGCTGGTCGACGAGGTTGTTGTAGCGCAAGTCGTAGGTATCGATGAACGGCACCGCCTCCAGACGCTTTTCAAGACGCTCGATTTCGGCTTTGAGCTCGTGAATACGCGTCGGATTGCGTAGTACCGGGTCCTTGCGCTCCTCTTCTTGAAGCGCTTCCTCGGCTTCACGCAGGGCACGCTTGATGGGCGCCCGCATGCCAATACGCCGGGCCTGCGCCTCGCGCATCGAGCGCACGATATTGATCCGCGACGGCACGCCATCGCGGGTCACCCCGGCCCGTACCGGCCGCACCTCGTCGAGGTCTCGCAGTTGCTTGCGCTCGAGATGCGGAAGCGCCAGACCGTCGAAGACGAAATCCAGAAATTCCTCGCGGCTCAGGGAAAACGCGAATTCGTCCATGCCCTCGCCTTGATTGGACGCGCTGCCTTCCCCCGCGCCGCCCTCCCCAGCACCGCCCGGACGCCGCAGCCGATCCCCTTCGACGAACTCCTTGTTGCCGGGACTGACGATGGTGCGTGAGCCACCGGGGCCGTGCTGAAACACTGGCTCGGAAATGTCTTTGGAGGGAATCGAAACCTTCTCGCCACGCTCCATGTCGGTGATCGAGCGCCGGTTGACCGCCTCCTCCACCGAGCGCTTGATATGACTGCGATAGCGCTGCAGGAAACGCTGCCGGTTCACGGCACTTTTGTGCTTGGCATTGGCGCGTCGATCAATGAAGTAGGTCATCGAGACCTCCTCTCGTTCAGTCGCCGGCGATGGCAAGCCCGCGCCGCCGCCAGTGAATGCCCGACACCTCCGGGCGACTAATGCGACTTGCGAACCCGCAAATACCACTCCGACAGCAAGCGTACCTGCTTCTCGGTATATCCCCTGTCGACCATGCGCGCCACGAAGTCCTCATGTTTCTTCTGATCCGAGTTAGACGCCTTGGCGTTGAAAGAGATGACCGGCAACAACTCCTCGGTGTTGGCGAACATTTTCTTCTCGATCACGCCTTTAAGCTTCTCGTAGGATTGCCAACTGGGGTTCATGCCATTGTTCTGGGCACGCGCGCGCAATACGAAGTTGACTACCTCATGGCGAAAATCCTTGGGATTGGAGATGCCGGCCGGTTTCTCGATCTTCTCCAGATCTTCGTTGAGCGCTTGACGGTCGAACAGCTCGCCAGTCTCGGGGTCACGATATTCCTGGTCCTGAATCCAGAAATCGGCATAGGTCACATAACGATCGAAGATGTTTTGCCCATACTCGCTGTACGACTCGAGATACGCGGTCTGGATCTCCTTACCAATGAAGTCGACGTAACGCGGCGCCAGATACTCTTTGATGAAACGCAGATAGCGCTCGAAGGTTTCCTTGGGCAGTTGCTCTTGTTCAAGACGCTGCTCCAGCACATACAACAAATGAACTGGATTGGCAGCGACTTCGTGGGTATCGAAATTGAAGACCTTGGAGAGAATCTTGAAGGCGAAACGCGTCGACAGACCTTCCATACCCTCGTCGACACCGGCCGCATCGCGATACTCCTGTAGCGACTTAGCCTTGGGATCGGTGTCCTTCAAGTTCGCGCCATCATAGACCCGCATCTTGGAATAGATACTCGAATTCTCAGGCTCCTTGAGACGCGAAAGTACCGAGAACTGCGCCAGCATGCGCAGCGTGTCCGGCGCACAGGGCGCGGCGTTCAGCGACGAATGTTCGAGCAGCTTCTTGTAGATGTTGATCTCTTCGGAAACGCGCAAGCAGTACGGCACCTTGACGATGTAGACACGATCCAGGAAGGCCTCATTGTTGCGGTTGTTGCGGAACGTCTGCCATTCGCTTTCGTTGGAATGCGCCAGGACAACGCCATCGAAAGGAATCGCCCCCATCCCCTCGGTGGGGTTGTAGTTACCCTCCTGCGTCGCCGTCAGCAACGGATGCAAGACTTTGATCGGCGCCTTGAACATTTCGACGAATTCCATCAGCCCCTGGTTGGCCTTGCACAAGCCACCGGAGAAGCTATAGGCATCCGGGTCGTCTTGGGAATAGAGCTCGAGTTGGCGAATGTCGACCTTGCCCACCAGCGACGAAATATCCTGGTTATTCTCGTCGCCAGGCTCGGTCTTGGAGACGGCAATCTGGTTGAGACGTGACGGATAGAGCCGCACGACACGAAACTGAGCGATATCACCGCCGTATTCCTGCAAGCGCTTGGCGGCCCATGGCGACATCACCGCCCGCAAGTGGCGCCGTGCGATGCCATATTCCTTCTCCAGCAACTCGCCGTCCTCCTCCGGCGAGAAGAGCCCCAGCGGCGACTCGAAGACCGGCGAGCCCTTGATGGCATAGAACGGCACATGCTCCATCAACAACTTGAGCCTTTCGGCCAGCGAGGACTTGCCGCCGCCTACTGGCCCCAGCAGATATAGAATCTGTTTCTTCTCTTCCAGCCCCTGAGCGGCATGCCGGAAATACGCCACGATCTGCTCGATGGCCTCTTCCATGCCGTAAAATTCGGAAAACGCCGGATAGCGGCGGATGACCTTGTTACTGAAGATACGTGACAGCCGCGCATCCTTGGCGGTATCGATGACCTCCGGCTCGCCGATCGCCTCTAGCATGCGCTCCGGCGCGCTCGCATAGACACTGGGCTCGCGGCGACAAAGTTCCAGATACTCCTGAAGACTCATCTCCTCTTGCTGAACACGCTCGTAACGGTTCTGAACATGATCGAAGATACTCATTAAACGCCTCCTTTCACGACCCGGGGTCGCTCATCGGATTCTGGGCTATCTATGTATCAGCGTAGACGGATGAAGAAGAAAGGGGCGGTACGAAACGCATTTCCTTTCAACGAAGCGGCACGGCCCTGGACATGAGAGCCCACAAACGGCCATTGGTTCGTTGAAATCCGAAAAAGGCGGGAAAGGCGAGAGCACATCAATGCCCTCGCCCTGGCGTGTCGATTAGGCGGCCGACAAGGCGTCGCGCGCATCGTCGAGCAGCCGATCGAGCAAAGCTTGAGTGGTATTCCAGGCACAGACGAAACGCGCGCCGCCAGCGCCGATGAAGGTGTAAAACGTCCAACCACGCTGGCGCAGTGTTTCGAGGACCGCGACGGGTAGCGTCACGAAGACACTGTTGGCCTGGGCGGGAAACATCAACTCAGCTCCCGGCAAAGCAGCGAAGCCCGCCGCGAGATAACGTGCCATGCCATTGGCATGCTCGGCGTTACGCAGCCAGGCGCCGCTTTCCAGCAGCCCCAGCCAAGGTGCAGTGATGAAGCGCATCTTGGAGGACAGTTGCCCCGCTTGCTTGCAGCGGTAACCGAAATCTTCCGCCAGGGCGTGATTGAAAAATACCACCGCCTCGCCCATCGGCAAGCCATTCTTGGTCCCTGAGAAGCACAACGCATCGACGCCGGCCTGCCAAGTGAGCTCCGCCGGCGTAGCCTCGAGCGACGCGCAGGCATTGGCGAAGCGCGCCCCGTCCATATGCACGTGCAGACCATGTTTATCCGCCATGGCACGAATCGCCATCAGCTCATCGCGGGTATACACGGTGCCCACCTCGGTGGCCTGAGTCAGCGAGATCGTGCGCGGCTTGGGGTAGTGGATATCGCTGCGCCGCGTCACCAGCGACTCGATCCCCTCGGGTGTCAACTTGCCATCCGCGCCGGAGCAGGTCAGCAGTTTGGCACCGTTGGAAAAGAACTCCGGCCCGCCACACTCGTCAGTTTCGATATGTGCCAGTTCATGACAGATGACGCTGTGATAGCTCTGCCCCATCGAGGCAAGCGTCAGCGAATTGGCGGCGGTGCCGTTGAAGACGAAAAACACGTCGCAGTCATAGTCGAAGAAACGACGAAAGCGGTCAGCGGCTTTCTGGGTCCAGGCATCATTGCCATAGGCGAGATCATCGCTAGCGTTGGCGCGCAACAGATAGTCGAGCGCCTCGGGACAGATGCCGGAGGTATTGTCGCTGGCCAGAAAGCGCGGCGTACAGTCGGATTCCATGCCTTGTTGTCCTCATAGGTGGCGAGAAGTAAAGACGCTTGAAACGCAACGCCAAGCGCCGGGTGCCAACGCCTGCCGTTATCCTGCAAAAAATTGCGTCTCAAGCCAGTCTACTCATCGCCGCCTCTCATCGGAAGCCCGCCAGCATGCGCCTTCTTATAAAAGCACTTTTCTTAGAAGGGGAGTTACAAAACGGGCGAGCGCAGTCCTTTTGTAAACACCCTCTTATAGGCGCGCCGCCAGGCGAGTTCCCTGATCGATGGCCCGCTTGGCATCGAGCTCCGACGCCTCCTGTGCCCCGCCGATGACATGCACCTCGCAGCCGGCCACCGACAGCGGCGCCTCGAGTTCCGTCACCGATATCTGGCCTGCACACACCACGACCGTCTCCACCTCGAGACACGTCTCGACGCCCTCGCGCACGATATGCAGCCCGGCCGCGTCGAGGCCACGATACTCGCAGCCATTCAACATGCGCACCCCACGCTGGCGCAGCGCGGCGCGATGTACCCAGCCGGTGGTCGTGCCCAGCCCTTTGCCAGGCTTGCTGGTCTTGCGCTGGAGCAGCGTTACCTCGCGGGGCACACGCGGCGCTTGCGGTGTAACGAGACCGCCTCGCGCCACCAACGATAAGTCGACGCCCCACTCGGCACACCACGCATCGCGATCCAACGCAGGATGCTCGGCATGGGTCAAGAGTTCCGCGACATCGAAGCCGATCCCACCGGCGCCTATGATCGCCACGCGCGTGCCGACACGCTCGGGGTGCATGATCGCCGTGGGATAGTCCATCACGCGCGGGTCCTCGCTACCGGGCAACGACAACGCCCGCGGCGCGACCCCCGATGCCAGCACCACGACATCGAAGTCCCGCAAGCGTTCCACCTCAGCCAGTGTGTTCAGGTACACCCTAACGTCCAGCGCCTCGAGCATACTGCGGTAATAGCGCAGCGTCTCGCGGAACTCTTCCTTGCCGGGGATGCGCTGCGCGTAGCGAAACTGGCCGCCGATTTCGGCCTCGCGCTCGAAGAGCGTGACACGATGGCCGCGCTGCGCCGCCGACACGGCGGTCGCCAGACCCGCCGGTCCGGCGCCGACCACTGCAATGTCACGCGGCGTTGCCACGGCCGCAAGCGTCAATTCGGTCTCGTGACAAGCACGCGGATTGACCAGGCATGAGGTCAACTTGCCTTGGAAGGTGTGGTCCAAACAGGCCTGGTTGCAGGCAATGCAGGTATTGATGAACGCCTCGCGCCCCTCGCGCGCCTTGGCCACCCACTCGGGATCGGCGAGAAAGGGACGCGCCATCGAGACCATGTCGGCGTGCCCTTCGGCCAGCACACGCTCGGCCACCTCGGGCATGTTGATGCGGTTGGTGGCAATCAGCGGGACTGTAAGCACCTCACGCAGGCGCCGCGTCACCTCCGTGAACGCCGCCCGCGGCACGCTGGTGACGATGGTCGGTACTCGCGCCTCGTGCCAGCCGATCCCGGTGTTGATCAGGTCGGCGCCCGCCGTCTCGATCGCGCGCCCCAAGGCCACGACCTCCTCATGGCTACTACCCTCCTCGACCAAGTCGATCATCGACAGGCGAAAGATGATCAGGAAGTCATCGCCCAGTGCCCGACGAATTCGCTGCACGATCTCTACCGCGAAGCGCATGCGGCTCTCGAATTCCCCGCCCCACTCGTCGTCGCGGTGATTGGTACGCCGACACAGGAACTGATTGATCAGATAGCCTTCTGATCCCATGATCTCGACGCCGTCGTAACCCGCATCGCGCGCCAGTTTGGCGCAATGGACATAGGCCTCGACCTGCTCCGTCACCTCGTCGCCGTTCAACGCCCGGGGCGTGTAAGGGTTGATCGGTGCCTTGAGCGCCGAGGGCGCCACCAGGGCGGGTGAATAGGCATAACGCCCGGCGTGCAGAATCTGCATGCAGATATGGCCGCCCTCAGCATGTACCGCCTGAGTCACCTGCCGGTGCGCCTCGACTTCTTCCGGCTCGCTCAATTTAGCGGCGCCTTCGAACACCGCGCCCTCGGGATTCGGTGCGATACCGCCAGTGACGATCAACGAAACGCCCGCTCGTGCCCGTTCGGCATAAAACGCCGCCAGACGCGCGAAGCCATCGGGGGTTTCCTCGAGGTTGGTATGCATCGAGCCCATCAGGATGCGGTTATCGAGCGTCACGGGCCCCACGGTCAACGGGCGGAAGAGATGCGGATACTGAGTCACGGCGCGTCCTCGCTTGCACTCGGTTTTAAACCACCATACATTTTCAAACAACTGTATGAACAGTGTAGCGAAGGCGTCACGGGAGACAATCCCGACCAAGGGCGCAGGCATTACTGCCTTCTCACGCTAAACGAGCGAGCCTCGAATGGACTACCAAACCTCTCAACACCGCATGCCCATCGCCACTGGCGGTGAGCTGAATCTCATCCGCTTTCAGCCGGAACGCATACACGGCCTGCCCATCCTGTGCTGGCATGGTGCCATTGAGTCGGGGCGCATCTTTCACAGCCGTAGCGGCAAGGGAATGGCACCCTGGCTCGCCCGGCAGGGACACGAGGTCATGGTGATCGATCAACGCGGTCGCGGCAGCGCCTCGCCGCGTCCGGCACGTGGCGCCTCGTTCTCGCAGCGCGAAGTCATCATCGATGAAGTCGCCACCGCGCTGGCCACCTGCCTGAATCTGAGCGGGCAATCGCGCTGCCATATCATGGCGCATTCCTGGGGTGGCGTCTTGATCGCCGCGCACCTTGCACGCGTTCCCAGCAGTCGCGAGCGTGTCGCCAGCCAGGTTTATTTCGGCACCAAGCGTCGAGTGCGGATCCAAAACCCCAGCAAATGGCTCTATATCGACCTGATCTGGAAAGGGCTCGCGCCGCTGGCACGACGTATGTGCGGTTATCTGCCGGCACGCTCGCTACGCTGGGGTAGTGACGACGAATACGCCGCCAGCCATGCAGACAGCGTCGCCTGGGTGCGCGAGACGGCGTGGCGGGACCCCGAGGATGGTTTCGATTACGCCGCCGCCCTGGCTCACGGAGGGTTGCCACCCACGCTGCATTTGGCCGGGCGTCGCGACCGGGCGCTGGGACACCCACGAGACGTGACACGCTTCGTTGAGGAATGTGGCCCGCATCGGCATGCAGTACGTGTACTGGGACGCGAGAACGGTCAGGGGCGAGATTACGGTCATCTGGACATGCTGACGCACCCCGATGCCGTGAAAGACGTCTATCCGCAGGCCCTCGCTTGGTGCCAGGCACATCAGGGCGACACGGTCTCGGGCGAGGCAGATCCTGAGGAAGCAGCGCGACAGGAGCATCCGCGCATGGAGAAGGCAGGCCCAAACGACAAAACCCCAAGTCAATGACTCAGGGTTGGCCGATGGCGATCGTGGCGGACCGGACGGGACTCGAACCCGCGACCTCCGGCGTGACAGGCCGGCATTCTAACCAACTGAACTACCGGTCCGCATTATCCGATTTTTATCGGATTGGTGGGTGGTACAGGACTCGAACCTGTGACCCCCAGCATGTGAGGCTGGTGCTCTAACCAGCTGAGCTAACCACCCGGATCGCATACTGCTTGATACTGCATGTTGCTGCTGCATGCCTTATCGTCAATGACGCTTCGGCGAGGAAATCGTGGCGGACCGGACGGGACTCGAACCCGCGACCTCCGGCGTGACAGGCCGGCATTCTAACCAACTGAACTACCGGTCCGCTGAATACAACGCTAACCACACATTGTCGAATTTCCGATGAAGAATTGGCGGACCGGACGGGACTCGAACCCGCGACCTCCGGCGTGACAGGCCGGCATTCTAACCAACTGAACTACCGGTCCGCTGCATTCTTCTTTTACGTTTCCCCATCATGCGAAATACATTTCGCGTAATGGTGGGTGGTACTGGGCTCGAACCAGTGACCCCCAGCTTGTAAGGCTGGTGCTCTTCCAACTGAGCTAACCACCCGTGGTCACGTGGCGCTGCATTCTACAGAGAGACTGTGGAAAGTCAACCGATTACATTCATCTGATTCATTCACTTGCCTGCATGGCATCGGCCACGACACGCACTGCTTCCTCGATCAACGCTGCCTGATCATGCCCGGCGCGGCGTCGTGGCTGCCAGTCATGATCGCCATCGTCGAGAAAATGCATGTGCACTGTGGCCGGCAAGGCATATTCACGCACTTCGCTCTCACTCCCAAAGGGGTCCCGCGTACCTTGCAAGACCCAGGTGGGACAGGTCAGGTTCGGCCAATGCGACAACCGCGTGCGTTCGGGCTTGCCGGGGGGATGAAACGGATAACCGAATAACGCCAGGCCCGGCGCCTCGTCACGCGCCGCCAGCAAACTCGACACGCGCCCGCCCATCGACTTGCCCCCCAGCCACAGCGGCGATGGCGCTTCGCCGGCAAGCGGCGACAACGCGTCTCGCCATGCGGCCAGTTCGTCGACCAGGCTTTCGATACGCGGCGGGGGACGCCGACGATTTTCATGCCATACCCGCTGCATGTAGGCGAAGTCGATGGCCCAAACCTGCACACCATGCAGCGCCAGCGACTCTCGCAAGCGCTGCATGAAGCGCGACGTCTGCCCTGCCCCGGCGCCATGGGTCAGCAACAAACGTCCCACACACGGCATGCCACGCACTTCCAAAGGGCCCAGGCCCTCCAGATAATAATGTTGCGCCGCGATGGTGGGCGAAACGCCGCTCGCGTGCAGCGACGTCAGCGAGCGGGGCGTCGCTGCATAGGCATGTTCGAAGCTCATATCAGCCGTGTCTCATTGGGTGGCAGGGTGCGTCACTATGCGGCTTTGACGGGTTGCACGCGCTACCCTAAGGTAAGTTCGCCCAAGGAGAAAACGCCATGACCGACGACAACGCCGTATCGGCCTCGCCGATGCATGCCCATTGCCAGACATGTCGGCTCAACTCGTTGTGTCTTCCATTGGCGCTGGGGCTCGAGGATCTTGACGACTTCGACGCCATCATCCGACGGCGCGCGCCCCTCAAGCGCGGTGACACGCTTTTCAACGCCACGACGCCTTTCACGCACCTCTTCGCGGTACGCTGCGGCAGCCTCAAGCAAAGCGTCGCCCAAGCCCACGGCGAGGAGCGCATCACGCACTTTTACCTGCCCGGAGAGCTCGTGGGTCTGGACGGTCTTGCCAGCGGTGGTCATCCAGGCCGCGTCGAAGCGCTCGAAACCACTGCCGTATGCGCGATTCCCTTCGATCAACTGGACCGCCTCTCCGTTGATCTACCCGAGCTGCGCCATGCGCTCTACCGCAGCATGAGCCGCGAGCTTCACGACGACCGGCATTGGCTTTGCCGGCTCGCCGGCCACACGGCCGAGTCACGCCTCGCCAGTTTCATCATCGACGTGTCACACCGCTTTAAGCGCTGCGGTTTCTCCCCTACGCGTTTTCGCCTGCCCATGGCACGTGCCGATATCGGCAATCATCTCGGCCTGGCGGTGGAAACCATCAGTCGTCTAATGAGTCGTTTTCAGCAGGCCGGATTGATCCAAGTAGCGCGCCGCGAGATTACACTGCTCGAAGGCGAGCGCCTCGCTGCCGTAGCGCGCGGCGAGACGTCGCTTCGCGAGTGAGCATCACGCCTCGCGGGCCAGAACGTCGAGTGCCTCGATGCGCTGGCTCTGGAACTCGCGTTGCTTGTCTTCCAGCCCCACGAAATCGAAGAGGTTGCGGTCGGCCAACTGCGACGGCGCCACATTGGTGATCGACTTGAACATCGCTTCCAGGCGCCCGGGGTGTTTCTCTTCCCATTCCGCGAGCATCTCCTTGACCACCTGGCGCTGAAGATTGGGCTGCGAACCGCATAGGTTGCAGGGAATGATCGGAAACTCCCGCCACTCGGCATACTCGGCGATATCGGCCTCACGGCAATACGCCAAGGGCCTAATGACGACATTCTTGTTGTCGTCGGAGAGTAGTTTGGGGGGCATCGACTTGAGCGTGCCACCGAAGAACATATTGAGAAACAATGTCTCCAGCATGTCTTCGCGGTGATGGCCCAGCGCGATCTTGTTGGCACCAATCTCTTCGGCGAAGCCATACAGCGTGCCACGCCGCAATCGCGAGCAAAGCGCGCAGGTGGTTTTGCCTTCCGGGGTTTTCTCCTTGACCACCGAATAGGTATCGCGCTCGACGATGTGATAAGGCACGCCCACACCGTCCAGGTATTCGGGCAACACGTGCTCGGGGAACCCTGGCTGTTTCTGGTCGAGGTTGACGGCCACCAGCTCGAACGAAACGGGTGCGTTACGCTGCAGGTTCATGAGGATATCCAACATGGTGTAGGAATCCTTCCCGCCGGAGAGGCATACCATGACCTTGTCGCCGTCTCGAATCATCCCGTAGTCGACGATGGCGTTCCCCACCTGGCGCCGCAGGCGTTTTTGCAACTTATTGAATGCCAGTTTGTCTTGGCCGTTGAGTGCATGCATGACGATAGCGCTTTGGCCTGCCGTGGTGAGTGAAGCACCCCATGTTATCACCGCAGGCGACTACGACGAAGTATCGAGCCCAGCCGCTCAGGCGCTGATCGCACGCCCATGACACAGGCGCAGATACATCAGCGCCGTGGTCACGGCATCACCCAATGCCGTATGACGCCCCATGATGGGCACCCCCAAGGCCTCGCTCATGGCCTCGAAACGCACATCCGGCTCGATATCCGGCTGCACGCGCCGGCGTTCACGCGCATACAGCCGGCAGACATCCAGCGTTCGATTGGGTAGATCGAACCCCGTACGCGGGCGCAAGTGCCGATTGATGACCGCCACGTCGTAATCGATACACCAGCCGATCAACGGACGATTACCGATGAAGTCGAGCAAACGATCGAGTGCGTCACCCAACGCCTCGCCGCCCCACAGATCCACGCCGCGCAAGCCATGAATACGAATGGACTCCCCCGACAGGCTCTCCGGCCGCTGCAGGCGCAGATCCAACGACTCACTGGTCAGAACACGTCCATCGCGCACCTTGACCGCCGCCAGCGCCACTAACTCCGCACGCCGCGGGTCAAGATCGGTGGTCTCACAATCCAGAGCGATGACTTCGCTGCCGCAATACCGTTCGAAACGCCAGGCATGATGCCCGCCCAGTTGTCGGCGCCGATCACCGGCACGACGCAATGCTTTTATCATCGCAACCTCCCGTATACCCCTGACGATGGCCCGCGGAGCGTGACTCGACCTCGCGGCCCATGCCTGACGAGCACCTCAATATTCAAGATGAAAACGCTGTGACAAGCGTTGTTTGAATTCCTTGACCGTATGCAACGCCTCGCGCAGCAAGTCACGCTCGAAGCCGCTGAGGCGCTGAACGACCACGCGATTGGGCTCCTGCGACGCGTCGTTCCCCTCCAGGCTTTCCAACTGCTGACGCAGCCGCAGCTCGGAAAATAGCGACATGGCTTCGCCCAGATCGTCAGCGAAAGGCCGGTCGAGTCGACCGTCGTCAACCAATGCATCGAGACGCGCAAACGTCGAGGTGGCGGCGACTCGGCGCTCCAGCGCCAGCGTGCGCACGCCATGCACGATGGGAAAAATGCCTCCTTTCTTGATGTCGATGCCATGCTCCGGACGCTTGAGCGTGCCAAACAGGGTCAGCGGGGTGGAGTAACGCAATACGCCCCGCGCGAAGTAAGACAACAGCAACTCATCGTGGGAGCCGCGCGCGAACAAGTGCTCACGAAGACCTTCGAGCAAGCTCGCGTTACCGGCGATGGCATGGGCGTCGAGCATGATGGCGAGATTCATCAATGCATCTGGATCGCGACTCGAGGCCCAGCGAGCGATTTTGCCGCGCCATGCCGACTCGCTCGCTACCCACTGCGGATTGGAGACCATGATGTTGCCCGGGCAAGGCGGATAGCCAAGCCTGCCCAGCGTGTCGGTCAGGGCACCCATGGCGTCCTCGATACCCGGCCAATCGCTGCCATCGGCCAGAATCAGGGCATTGTCCTGATCGGTCTTGAGGATCTGTTCGCCGCGCCCCTCGCTGCCCATGACAAGCAGGCATGACTGAGACTGACGATCCTCGGGTATCAAGAACCGGAACGCCTTGTGGATGATCCGACCGTTGAGCGCCGCCAGAAGCTCCATGGCGAAGCGCAACTTCACGCCTTGCGCCGTCAATGTCTGAATCAACTGAGGCAGACGCGCGCTGGCACGCGCTAACGCCTCGATATCCTCCGCCTGCTCGATCTGCAGGCTAACGGCATGGGCGCGGCTCGAAAAATACCCCAGCACATCGGTCAACTCGACGACGCCCACCGCCTGCGCGCCCTCCATGACCACGACACGCGCCACCTCATGGCGCGTCATGCTCACCAACGCGGTAAAGAGATAGTCGTCGGCGTGCGAGGTGATCAGCGTGAAATGCGCAATGCCGCCCACCTCGGCGGAGTGCGGCAAGCCTTGCTGAACCAGCGCATCGAGAAGGTCAGTCTTGGTGACCATCCCGCAGCGTCCCGCATGGCTGACCAGCAAGCTATCGGCATGACGCTCGCGCAAATGCGTGACGGCCTCGGCAATCGTAGTATGCCCTTCGACCACGACGGGTTCGCGCATGCATTCCGCCACCCGTGCCAGCATGAAGCGTGCCATGCTCATGCCCCCTTCTGCGCGTCGCTCGAGCACATGGCGCGCCTTTTCGGCCAGATGCTGCCGAAAGTAGTTATCGAAGGCGGGGTACGCAGTGCAAATGTCCTCGAACAACGCGCGCGGCAGCAAATAACATAGACTTTCTTGCTCGGCCTGAAAGCGGTAGCGACTGGTGCCGTTGAGAATGCTGATCGCCCCAAACAGATCGCCCGCCGTGTAGTGGCCGATACGCCGCTCCCTCTCGCTAGCGTTGAGATCGAGTTCCGCCACTTCACCTTTGTGAATCAGGAATACATGCTCACCGGGTTGACCGGCATCGAGTATCACCTCGCTCTCATTGAAATAGGCGAGATCGACTCCGTCCCGGACACGCTGCCGTCCTTTGTCATCGAGCAAGCTGAAAGGTGGTTGCAAGAGGTTGATATCGACCATGGTAGTACCCTCGTCCTGTGCCGACCCTGGCACGACTTGGTGTCATCATTACCGCTTCATGTTCCTTATACTTTTCGGTAACACGGCCGAAAGATGATTACCATATTACGTGATCAAGAGTAGCAAAGCTGACTTTTATTACGACACATAGACTATCGTTCTACGTTGATATCGCACCCCAAAAACCGCCATTGACTTATGCTCCACTGGGCTCACTTACATCTTTTTTATAAGCCTGCTACAAATCCTCACTCCCTTTCATAACCTCATGACAAACATGAAAATTCAAAAAATGACTCTTTAAACTAATGGCTTGATACCAAAGTATGGGGTTCTTTTTTCGCCGTCATTGGCCACTATCATCAGTATGGCTATTCAAGGCAATCCCAGGTAGTTAACACTCGGCGGACAGCACAGTCATTATCGATAAAAGTCTAGCGCCACTATCGTATCAATGACGTTACCCTACAGAGTGTTCTATACCTGCGATTGCTTTGAAGCGTCTCGCACACTCTCATCACAACACCAACATATCCCTACCAGTGGAGAGCGACACCATGGCAGATGAAAAATCCAATGCCGAAGCTTACTGGAAAGCCAACGTGCGTCTAATAACCGGCTGCCTGATCGTATGGGCACTCGTCTCGTACGGGTGCGCGATATTGCTGCGCCCCCTGCTATCCAGCATTCCCGTCGGCGGCACTGACCTGGGCTTCTGGTTTGCTCAACAGGGCTCCATTCTGACGTTCATTGGCCTGATCTTCTTCTATGCCTGGAAGATGAATCGGCTGGACAAGCAATACGGACTCGAGGAGTAAGCCAGCATGAGTCAATTTGCCATCAATATCCTGTTCGTCGGCGCTTCTTTTGCTCTATACATTGGCATCGCTATCTGGGCCAAGGCGGGCTCAACCAAAGATTTCTATGTCGCCGGGGGTGGCGTACACCCGATCACCAACGGCATGGCGATAGGCGCTGACTGGATGTCCGCCGCATCGTTCATTTCCATGGCGGGCCTCATCGCCGCTGGCGGCTATGCCAACTCCACCTTTCTAATGGGCTGGACCGGCGGTTATGTACTTCTGGCCCTGCTATTGGCGCCTTACCTGAGAAAATTCGGCAAGTTCACGGTGCCCGAGTTCATTGGCGACCGTTTCTACAGCCGCACGGCACGCATGGTGGCCGTCGTCTGTCTGATCGTGGCGTCCCTGACGTACGTCATCGGCCAAATGGCCGGCGCTGGCGTCGCTTTTTCACGCTTTCTGGAGGTCGATGCGACTACCGGCCTGATCATCGCCGCCGTCGTGGTGTTCTTCTATTCCGTGCTGGGTGGCATGAAGGGCATCACATACACGCAGGTGGCTCAGTACATCGTCCTGATCGTCGCCTATACCATTCCGGCAGTCTTCATCTCACTGGAACTGACTGGCAACCCGCTTCCGCCGCTAGGTCTGTTCTCCGATCATAGCGCGTCGGGCGAACCGCTCTTGTCCAAGCTCAACGAAGTCGTGACCGCACTGGGCTTCAATGCTTATACGGCAATGGTGGACAACAAGCTCAACATGGTGCTGTTCACGCTGTCGCTGATGATCGGCACGGCCGGCTTGCCCCACGTCATCATGCGCTTCTTCACCGTACCCAAGGTCGCCGATGCACGCTGGTCCGCCGGCTGGGCACTGGTGTTCATCGGCCTGCTCTATCTGACCGCACCGGCGGTGGCCTCCATGGCACGCTTGAACCTGATGACTACCATCTATCCCGACATGGCGGGTCAGGTCGAGAATTACGACGCCGCCGCCTCCAACGCCATCGCCTACGGCGACCGTCCCGATTGGATTCGGACCTGGGAAGAAACTGGGCTGATCACCTTCGAGGACAAGAACAACGACGGCAACATCCAGTTCTACAACGACAGCACCGATTTCGCGGATCGCGGCTGGCAGGGCAACGAGTTGACCGTCAATAACGACATCCTGGTATTGGCCAACCCGGAGATCGCCAATCTGCCCTCCTGGGTCATCGGGCTGATCGCCGCCGGCGGCCTGGCAGCGGCACTCTCCACTGCTGCCGGACTGCTACTGGCCATCTCCTCGGCGATCAGTCATGACTTGATAAAAGGCGCCATCAACCCACGAATAACCGAACGAGGGGAGTTAAAAGCGGCCCGTATTTCGATGTCGATCGCCATCGTGGTTGCCACTTACCTCGGTGCCAATCCACCAGGGTTCGCAGCACAGGTCGTGGCATTGGCCTTCGGCATCGCCGCTGCCTCACTGTTCCCGGTGCTGATGATGGGGATCTTCTCCAAGCGGGTGAATAATAAGGGGGCCATCGCGGGGATGTTGTCAGGGCTAACCTTCACCCTCGTCTACATCTTCATCTACAAAGGCTGGTTCTTTATCCCCGGCACCAATAATCTGGCGGATACGCCTGAAAATTGGGTGCTCGGCATCTCACCGCTGTCTATCGGCGCGGTAGGTGCGATCATCAACTTCGCGGTAGCCTACCTCGTGTCCAAATCATCCGAGGAACCGCCCCGGGAGATCCAGGAACTGGTGGAAAGCGTGCGCTACCCCAAAGGTGCTGGTGGTGCCGTCAATCACTAAGCCATAATACCCACTGGCTCGGCGGGCCCGGGCCACGGGATCACACTATCGGGCTTCCCAGGGGGAGGCCCGATTTCGTTGCAGGGAGACATTATGATTTGGCAATTGATAGCGGTGATATTTGCCGGCCTCGGCGCGGCCGGGATCGGGTTGATCCTGCGGCAGCTCAGCGGCAAGCGCTTACCCCGCTGGATCGTGCCGGCACTAGCAGGCGTAGGAATGCTCAGCTATCAGATCTACTATGAATACAGTTGGCTAGCCACCAAACAGCAGCAACTGCCCGACTCCGCCGAGGTCGTCGATGTCGAATACGATTCGATGTTTTGGCGGCCATGGACGTACCTATACCCCTTACCCGTCGCCTTCGAGGTGATCGATCGCGATCATTTACGCACCACCGAGGCCCACGGCCAACGCATGGTGGAATTCATCCTCTATCGTTTCGAGAAACAGGTCACGGATCGCGTAACCCACCAGACCTATCTGATGAACTGCAGCGAACGGGAATGGGTGCCGCTAATCGGCGATGAGCGTCAACCAGACGCCTCAGCGCTGCACGATATTGGCACCGAGAACCCGCTTTACCAGACCCTGTGTGAAACCTCCTGAGCATACGGACGACTGACGCGCGCCAGCGGATTACCCTAGAATGGCCGCAAACATAGGGGAGAGAGCATGTTTGCTGGCTGGCTACTGATCGTCATATCGCTGATCTACATTGCCGTATTGTTTGCCATCGCCTGGCGTGGCGATAGCCAAGCCAAGCGCCATGGACCGGGCAGACGGCGCCCCATCGTCTACAGCCTCGCGCTGGCGGTCTACTGTACGTCGTGGACGTTCTATGGCGCCGTCGGCGAGGCTGCTACGTCGGGCTGGTCATTCGCCAGCATCTTTGTCGGTCCGATCCTGACCTTCCTGCTGTTCTGGCCCGTATTGGCCAAGATGATCCGCGTCGCCAAACGCCAGAACGTGACTTCGATCGCCGACTTCATCGCCTCACGCTATGGCAAGACCCAGTCATTGGCGGCATTCGCCAGCCTCGTGGCCTTGATCGGCACACTGCCCTACATTGCCTTGCAACTGAAGGCCGTGGCCTCGGCATTCACCGTTTTGACCGACAGCGCCGACCTGACGCGTGCCCCTGTGTTCGGCGATACGGCCTTCTATATCGCCGCCGTCATGGCGCTGTTCGCCATTCTCTTCGGCACGCGACATACCGATGCCACCGAGCATCATGAGGGCCTGATTCACGCCATCGCCTTCGAATCGCTGGTCAAACTGGTCGCCTTCCTGGTGCTCGGCGCCTACGTCACTTGGGGCATGTTCGACGGCCTCGGCGACCTGTTCGGCCGCGCCGATACTCATCTAGAATTGCAGCGCCAACTGACTGAGCAGGATTTCGGCCACGGCTTCTGGGCACAGACGCTACTCGCGATGCTGGCGATCTTCTGCCTGCCCCGCCAGTTTCACCTCGCCGTGGTCGAAAACACCCACGCAGACGACGCCAAGCGCGCCCGCTGGCTATTTCCGGTGTATCTGGCCGCCATAGGCTTCTTCGTGCTGCCCATCGCAGCAGCGGGCCTGACGATGTTTCCCGATGGCGACGTCAACCCCGATACCTTCATGCTGGCGCTACCCATGGCCGGCGGCAGCGAATGGCTGGGACTACTCACCTTCATCGGCGGGCTCTCGGCAGCGACCGGCATGGTCATCATGGCCGCCGTGGCGGTGTCGATCATGATCTCCAACGAGATCATCATTCCGGTACTGTTCCGTCTACGCTGGTTCGTCACCGAAGGCGACTACGCCAAGCTGGTGCTACGAGCACGACGTGCGACCATCGTCGTCATCCTGCTGCTGGCCTACATCTTTTATCGCCTGATCGCCGAATACAGCACCTTGGCCTCGACGGGCATGCTGTCGTTCGCTGCGGCCGCCCAGTTCGCGCCTGCTTTGCTGGGCGGCTTGTACTGGAAACGCGGCAATCGTCTCGGTGTGATCGCCGGCATGAACGTCGGCTTCGCGGTATGGGCCTACACCCTGCTGCTGCCGGCCCTGGTGCAGGCCGAATTGCTGCCGATGACCTGGTTGACCAGCGGCCCCTTGGGGCTCGACTGGCTGGCACCGACGCATCTGTTCGGGCTCAACGTCGGTGACAGTTTCACCCATGGCGTCATGTTGTCCTTGGGACTCAACCTGTTCTGCTACATCTTTGTCTCGCAGATCACCCCACAGCGCGTCGTCGAGCGCATCCAGGCATCATTATTCGTCGATAGCGTCGAAACTCGCCAGACCTCGGTCAACCGCCCCTGGACCGGTGCTACCACGGTGGGTGATCTCAAGGTCCTCTGCGAGCGCTTCTTGGGCACCAGCCAGGTACAGCGTGCCTTCGAGGACTATTCACGCCGTGGCGGCCAGTCCGTGGACGACAATACCCGCGCCTCGATCGACGTCATTCAGTTCACCGAACGGCTATTGTCGTCGGTACTCGGGGCATCCTCGGCACGCATTGTGGTCAATTCGGCGCTGCAAGGGCGCGGCATCGGCATCTCCGATGTCATCTCGATCGTCGACGAAGCCTCGCAGGTGCTGGAGTTCAACCGCGCCTTGCTGCAAGCAACCATCGAGAACATCAACCAGGGCATCAGCGTGATCGATCAGAACGCGCGTCTGGTGGTGTGGAACCAGCGTTATCTGGAGCTGTTTCGTTTCCCCGACAGTCTGATCCGAGTCAACGCGCCGTTCGACAAGATCCTCCGCTACAACGCGCATAACGGCGAATACGGTCCCGGCGACCCCGAGGAACACGTAGAACTCTTGATGGACAACATCCGCCAGGGGCAACCGCACCGCTACGTGCGTTACCGCCAGGATGGCACGGTGCTCGAGGTTCAGGGCAATCCCATGCCAGGCGGTGGATTCGTCTACACCTATCAGGACATTACCCAGCAAAAGCGCACCGAAGAGGCGCTGATCCGCTCCGAGAACAACATTCGCATCTACACCGACAATGTGCCGGCGCTGATCGCCTATTTCGACAAGGAATGCCGCTACCTCTTCACCAATCGTGCCTATGAAGCGGCGATGGGCATCGATCGCAACGAAGCGATCGGCGAGCGTTTCGACCACGTCATGCCCGCCCAGGTCATCCGCGAGCGTTCGCCGTGGATGCATCGTGTTCTGGCTGGCGAGCGGGTGAGCTTCGAAATCTCACAGGACGACGGCGACGGCGGCGTACGCTACATGCTGGTGACCTACACGCCCCACTTCGGCGAAGGCGAAAGCGTACTCGGGTTCTTCGCCCTCTATCAGGACATCACCGAGCGCCGCCTGGCCGAAATTGCCCTGCGCGAAACCAACGAAAATCTCGAGGAACGCGTCCGCGAGCGGACCCAGGCGCTGTCGGAAGCCAACGCCGCCCTGCGCCAGGAAAACCGTGTGCGCGCCGAGGCCGAGTCGGCGCTGCGCCAAGCCAAGCAGGTCGCCGAGGAGGCCAACGCCTCGAAGACACGCTTTCTGGCCGCCGCCAGTCATGACCTGCTCCAACCGCTAAACGCCGCGCGTCTTTTCACCTCGGCACTGGGGCAGCAGGTCGAGGCCGATGAGCTGCGTCATACCATCGGCCATATCGACAATTCGCTACAGGCTGCCGAGGAGCTTTTGAGCACGTTGCTCGACATCTCCAAACTCGATGCCGGCGCCCTGACACCCCGTCGCACACAGTTCCCGTTGACCGACATCCTGCGCCCGCTGCGCGCCGAGTTCGAAGTCATGGCGACGGATCGTGGGCTCGACCTGGATGTCGTTGCTACTGGGACCTGGGTGGACAGCGACGCCCAGATGTTACGACGCATCGTGCAAAATTTCCTCTCCAACGCGCTGCGCTATACACAGCAGGGGCGGGTGCTGCTGGGTTGCCGGCGCCAGGGCGAGCAATTAAGCATCGAGGTCTGGGATACCGGTCCGGGCATTCCCGAGGCCAAGCAGACGGAAATCTTCCAGGAATTTCGTCGCCTCGATCAGGCCTCGCGTCATAAGGAAAGCGAGAAAGGCCTGGGGCTCGGGTTATCCATCGCCGACCGTATGAGCCGAGTGCTCGAGCATCCCATCAAGATTCGTTCGTGGGAAAATGTCGGCACCGTCTTTTCAGTGTCGGTGCCTCGCGTCGAAGGGCGTCAACAGGAAAAGAGCGCCGAGGACACACCCACGCGGCGTCCCGGCAACAAACTCGCGGGCGCCAGAATCCTGTGTATCGACAACGAGACCCTGATTCTCGAGGGCATGAAAGCGATGCTCGAGGGCTGGGAGTGTGAAGTATTCACCGCCACGTCCATCGGCGGCGCCAAGTCGGTGCTGCGGCATCTGGATAGCGATCCCGAGGCTATTCTCGCCGATTACCATCTGGACAACGAGGTCACCGGCTTGATGGCCTTGGAAGCGCTCGAGGAACTCTGTGAAGGCCCCGTTCCAGGTATCGTGATCACCGCCGACCGTACCGACGAGGTCGCCGAGGAGATCCGTCGCAATGGCTATCAGTTGCTGCTCAAACCGGTGCGCCCCGCCGCCTTGCGGGCGCTTTTGACACGCACCCTGCAAGCCAACCGCGCCGTTCGACAGGATACCTAAGCGTGCGCGGGTAACTTCGGATGCAACTAATAGTCAAACTCAATCGACTCTTGGGACAAGGGCTATTGGTCAACCTAGGGCCTCTAAGTTAACCTTCAGACATTCGATTAACCATGGTTAACTTAGAGTCGCTACCATGCTGAGTACAATTTCTGACAGCGCAATACGCGCGCAAGCGGCGTCGACACTCAACGGGAAGGCACAGCGCTGGGGATGGACGGCCTTCTTCGGCCCCGCACTGATCGCAGCGGTGGCCTATATCGATCCCGGCAACTTCGCCACCAATATCGAAGCGGGCTCGCGCTACGGCTATACTCTGCTGTGGGTAGTGCTCGTCGCCAATCTGATGGCCATGCTGATCCAGACCCTGTCAGCACGTCTGGGACTGGCCACCGGGCGCAACCTGCCCCAAGTGATTCGCGCACGCTATCCACGCCCCGTGGTCTGGTGCTATTGGATACAAGCAGAAATCGTAGCCATCGCCACCGACCTCGCCGAGTTTCTCGGTGCGGCGCTGGCCTTCAACCTGCTGTTTGGGTTGTCATTGATGGAAGGCGCATTGCTCACCGGGGCGATCACCTATCTAGCGCTGCATCTCTACCGCTACGGCTTCCGACTCATGGAAATCGTCATCGGCGCCATGATTCTGGCCGTGGCAGGTGGTTTCATCCTCGAGCTGGCGCTCAGCCGGCCGGAACCGACGCCGCTCCTCGAGGGTCTGCTCATTCCCGGCTTCCCGGATAGCTATTCGCTCTACCTGGCGGCGGGCATACTCGGCGCTACGGTCATGCCGCATGTGATCTACCTGCACTCGGCACTGTCGCAGCAACGGATTCAGGTGAAAGACGACGCCCATCGATTGCGCTTGATGCGTTACTACCGCCTGGATGTCATCATCGGCATGGCCATCGCTGGCATGATCAATCTCAGCATGCTGGCCATGGCGGCAGCAGCCTTTCATGCCAATGGCCATCTTGATGTCGCCACCATCAGTGACAGCTATAAACTACTGGCACCGATGCTCGGCCAGGTCACGGCCAGCCATGTTTTCGGCGCCGCCTTACTACTCGCTGGTCTATCGTCGTCCATCGTCGGCACGCTCTCGGGGCAGGTGATCATGCAAGGCTTCATGTCTTTTACGATCCCTCTGTGGCTACGCCGCCTAGTGACCATGCTGCCGGCGCTGGTGATCATCATGCTTGGCGTGTCCGAGCAGAAGGCCTTGGTCGCCAGTCAGGTGATTCTTAGCTTCGGAATACCGTTCGCTCTCATACCACTGCTTTTTTTCACCGCCAATCGCCGTATCATGGGCAACCTAGTCAATCACAAATCGGTAACCGTGGTGGGCGGTATTGTGTGCACGTTGATCGTCGCCCTCAACGCGTACGTGCTATTTTCTACGTTCACGGGACACTGAAAGCAGGGGTTGCATGAAGTCTCAGCCCAAGCACGAATATTTCAAACGCGTCCGGCAGGATCATCAGACCGAATTGGTCGAAGATTATGTCGAGGAAATCGCGCACCTGCATACGCAACTGGGCGAAGCGCGCGCCAGCGATCTGGCCGAGTGTTTCGGCGTCAGCGCGGCGGCGGTGTCGAAAGTCATCGCACGCTTGAAACGCGACGGGCTTGCCGTCGCTCGTCCCTACCGCGGAATCTTCCTGACCGACGAGGGAGATGCGCTCGCCAAGCGCGTCATGGCACGCCACCGGGTGGTACTCGATGCCTTGCGAGCGCTCGGTGTGCCCGAGGAAGTAGCACGTGCCGACTCCGAGGGCATCGAGCATCACTGTAGTGAGGAAACCGTGAACGCCATGCGCGACTTCCTGCGCCGCCAATCGCATTCATAGGCCCCCTGGATAGCCTTGGGAGCACGCTCTGATACGCAGATACGAAGAAGCCGCTCCCATTAAGCGACGGGAACGGCTTCTTGCCTCTCACATGGCCTCGTCTCGTATGCTGTCGCCAAGACAGCCTAGGACTCGACCTTGGGCGGTTCGACCTCGAGCTTCTGTGCGGCGATGACCGCCTGTGTGCGCGAATGCACACCCAGTTTGCGGAGAATCGCCGTGACATGCGCTTTGATGGTCGCCTCCGACACGTTGAGTTCATAGGCGATCTGTTTGTTGAGCAGACCTTCGTTCAACATGTTAAGTACCCGGAACTGCTGGGGTGTCAGCGAGGCGATGGCTTCGGCAAAGCGCGCTTCATCTTCGTTCGACTCCCCGAGCACATCGGCCATCTCCTCGGGCAACCAGACCTCCCCTTCGAGCACTTGTCGGATCGCCTCGGCGATAACATCCAACGACGAGGACTTGGGAATGAAACCCGATGCACCGTAGTCGATGGCACGACGCACTACGGGCGGCTCCTCGCTGCCCGAAATGACGACCACGGGCACCTCGGGCGACTGACCGCGCAGTTGGATCAGTCCCGAAAAGCCATGCGCACCCGGCATGTGCAAGTCGAGCAAGATCAGGTCGGCATCGGGATGGCGCATTACCATGTCGGACGTCGCCTCCATGGTATCGGCTTCGACGATCTCCGCCTGTGGCGCTACTTGGCGCAACGCCTGGTTGAGCGCGGCACGAAATAGCGGGTGGTCATCGGCGACGATGAATTTCTGGGCAAAAGCCATTGTGTCTCCTCCGGATCCCCCTGGAGCGAACGGTCGTGCCGCGATTGTCATCGGCAAGCATCAGGTTCACTTCTTGTTTTCAGCATGTTACCCCATGCTGTAGACAATACCCAAGCCTTGCGTCGACGCACCCCCGAACGTTCCTGGTGGCACGAAAAAGCCGGCCATCGGCCGGCGAAAGTCGGGCGGGTACCCGAGGCAAGCTGGCGTGCTGCCCCGTGTCGAACGAACCGACGCTAGATACCCACCCCAACGCGTATCAACGATTGGCGCGGTGCTCGATCAACTCATCGACCACGCTCGGGTCAGCCAGCGTACTGGTATCACCCAAGCCCTCGCACTCGTTAGCGGCGATCTTACGCAAGATACGCCGCATAATCTTGCCGGAACGGGTCTTCGGCAGCCCCGGCGCCCACTGAATGACATCCGGTGTCGCGATCGGCCCGATATCCTTGCGCACCCACTGCGTCAACTCCTTGCGTAGCTCCTCGCTAGGTTCGACGTCGTCGCCCAGGGTCACGTAAATGTAGATGCCCTGCCCCTTGATGTCGTGGGGATATCCCACCACAGCGGCCTCGGCCACAGCGCTGTGCGCCACCAACGAGGATTCGATCTCAGCGGTGCCCATGCGGTGACCGGAAACGTTGAGTACGTCGTCGATGCGGCCAGTGATCCAGTAGTAGCCATCCTCGTCGCGACGGCAGCCATCGCCAGTGAAGTAGACACCTTCGTAAGGAGAGAAGTACGTCTGCACGAAGCGCTCGTGATCGTTCCAGATGGTGCGCGCCTGACCAGGCCAAGAATCGAGGAGCACCAGATTGCCCGAGGTGGCGCCTTCGAGCACATTGCCCTCGTTGTCGAGCAGCGCCGGGCGCACGCCGAAAAACGGCCGCGTGGCGGAGCCTGGCTTGAGATCAGTGGCCCCCGGCAGCGGCGTGATCATGATGCCACCGGTCTCGGTCTGCCACCAGGTGTCGACGATCGGGCAGCGCGAGTTACCGATCACACGGTGGAACCAACTCCACGCCTCGGGGTTGATTGGCTCCCCCACCGAACCCAGCACACGCAGGCTATCACGCTGACTCGAATCCATGATGTTCTCGCCATGCGCCATCAACGCGCGAATGGCGGTCGGCGAGGTATAGAGGATCGATACCTGGTGCTTGTCGATGATCTCGCCGAGACGCCCGTGGGTGGGATAGCTTGGCACACCTTCGAACATCAGCGTGGTCGCGCCGTTGGCCAGCGGGCCATAGACGATGTAGCTATGCCCGGTGACCCAGCCCACGTCGGCGCTGCACCAGTACACTTCACCTTCGTGGTAGTCGAATACGTAGCGATGCGTCAGCGCCGCATAGAGCAGATAGCCCCCGGTGGTGTGCTTGAGCCCCTTGGGACGCCCAGTGGAGCCGGAGGTATAGAGGATGAACAGCGCATCCTCGGCGTTCATCTTCTCCGCCGGGCATTCGCTGGACTGGCGATCGACCCACTCGTGGTACCAGGCGTCGCGGTCGTCGTGCCATTCGATCTCGCCACCGGTGCGGCGCACGACCAGCACTTTGTCGACGATATCGGTGCCGTCACGTGTCATCGCGGCGTCGACGTTGTCCTTGAGCGGTACGTGCTTGCCACCGCGTACTGACTCGTCGGCCGTGATCACCACGCGTGACTGAGCATCGACCACGCGTTGTGCCAGCGCATCTGGCGAGAAGCCACCGAAAACCACCGAATGGATCGCCCCGATACGCGCACATGCCAGCATCGCCACCGACGCCTCGGGGATCATTGGCATGTAGAGCGTCACGGTGTCGCCCTTGGTAACCCCCATTTCCTTGAGTGCGTTGCTCAAGCGGCACACCTCAGCATGCAGCTCACGGTAGGTAATGGTCTTGTCCTGCCCCGGATCGTCGCCTTCCCAGATGATCGCCGGCTGATCGCCGCGGGTCTCGAGATGGCGATCGAGGCAGTTGTAGGCGGCGTTGAGTTCGCCATCTTCGAACCAGCGAATATCCACGTTGGAGGCGGCGAATGAAGTGTTCTTGATCTTGGTCGGCGCCTTGAACCAATCCAGCGACTCGGCCTGTTCCGCCCAGAAGCCTTCGGGATCGTCGACGGAGCGCTGATAAAGGCTCAGATACGCCTCGTTATCCGCCCAGGCATTGGCGGCGAACTCCTCCGCCACCGGGTAGACTTTCTGCTGTTCGGTCATGGCTTCCTCGCAAAGGTCGAGAAATGGATGATCGGCCACACGCTTGCCAACGTGACCGTCCAAGAATGTGCCACCAGCATATACCCCTAGCCCCCCTGGCTCCCTATTAGACCTTGGTATTAACAAATTTCCTTTTTAATTCATTGAGTTACGTCATTATCACAAGCTTTTTGCGCAACGAAGCGAAGTCGCTGTCGACAATATCGACAGCGGTACGCCGTTCCGCGTCGGGCCCGAGCGTGGCGCCGCGCGGAGAAACGATGCTCGGTGTCACAGTCACAGCGATAACGATAAGGCGCGGGACTCGCCCGAGAGACATCGAAACGGTGCGTGGTACGTGGCGGCAAACCGTAGAGCTTCTGCATGACGGTACGCCATTCGTGGCCGTGCGGACGCGCCGGTGGCCCCTCGAGATGAAAGACCACCCAATGCGCCATTTCGTGCGGCACGACGTCTTCCATGAACGCCTGGCGATTCTCGCTCAGCAGGACCGGATTGAAGCGCAGCCCGCCACGGGCGAAGTGTGCCTGACCGGCGCCCTTGCCGCGTAGATCCAGCCATACCTTGGGGCGCGGCAGTGAGGGATGGACCTCGAGGGCGACACACCAGGCCGCTTCGACGCGCGCGAGCAGCGCCTCGTGGAGAGCCGGCTCGTCGAGCGACACTAACCAATCGTTATCGGGAGAGGGCAAGGTGACAGACATCATGGGATGCTAGAATGCCGCGCAACGCGACAGGCGTCCACCATTCACCGACCGCTCCCTGCAAGAGGCCCATCATGTCCGAGACGTCGCCCCCCATGCCCCTGCTCGACGACGAAGCGCTCGAGACTCTCGACGATTTCCTTGAATCCGACCAAGTCGACCCTGAAGCGCTCGACTTGATCGGCACGCACGGCTTCCTCGTCGCGCTGGCGATCGCGCCGATCGAGACACCGGCCACGACCTGGGTCGCCGAGCTTTACCATGGCGAGCCGCAGTTCACCGACGCCGCGCAGCGCGAACAGATTCTCGGCCTCTGCGAGACGCTCAAGCAAAACGCCATCGAAGCCCTCGAGCACGGTCATCTACCCGAACTGCCGTTCGATCTCGAGCTCGGCGACATCGCCCCCGAGGAAACGCCCATCGGCGATTGGTGCGCGGGCTTCATGGAAGGTGTGTTTCTCAATGAAGTCGCCTGGTTCGAGCACGATGAAGCCCGGGTCGCCGAGCTGCTGCTCCCCTTCATGGCTTTGTCGGGGCTATTCGACGACGAACCCGACATGCACGAACTGATTGCTGACGGCCCCCGAGCCGAGGCGCTCGTCAAGCAGCTACCCGAGCTGATCCTGGATCTCTATCTGCACTACCGGGTCCCCGAGGAAAAACCCAAGCCCACACCGCGCAAGAAGAAACCCGCCGGACGCCCAGGAGGCAAGGGTCGCCGCTAGACACGCATTCAGCGCAGCCGTGTCATCCACCCGTTGAGGGTGCCGAAAATCCACTCACGGCAGCGCTGAGTCCAGGGGCGATAGCGCCACTGCTCCCAATGGATTTCCTCGCTGGCGGCGAAGTTACGCTCGAACAGAGCCGCCACGTCGCGGGCGAATCTCGTATCCTCGACTTCCTGGTTAGCCTCGAGATTCCACTGCAGGCTCCAGTGATCGAAGTTGCACGAGCCGATCGACGCCCAATCGTCGACCAGCACGAACTTGGCGTGAATGAAGGTCGGCTGAAACTCGTAGATGCGTACCCCGGCCCGCAAAAGTCGCGCATAGAAACGTTGCCCGGCATAGCGAATGCTCGGATGGTCGTGGCGCGAGCCCGGCAGCAATAGCCGCACGTCAAGGCCCAGGCGCGCGGCGCGGATCAGGCGCCGGCGCAGGCTGAAGGTCGGCACGAAGTAGGGCGTGCACAGCCACAACCGCCGCTCGGCAGTGGCAATACGCTGATGCAGCGAATGCCGGATCGCCTGGTAACGATGCCCACGCCCACTGATCATCCGTCCGCGCATATTCTCCGTGAGTGGTGCGATGGAGCGCGAGGAAGGCCAGTGACGCGGCGCCGCCTTGCGGCGCGTCAATGGCGACTCCCAGAGTTGCGCGAACAGGCCGACCCAATCCGCGACGACCGGCCCCTCGATACGTACGGCGACTTCATACCACGCCTCGACGAAGGAATCGACGGCGCCGAAACCACCGGTAAAAGCCAGCTTCTCGTCGACGATCAGCAGCTTGCGATGATCGCGCGACAGATTCTTGCCCAGTTGATGCCAGGCCAGCGGATTGAAGAAACGTAGCGCCACGCCGGCCTGACGCAAACGCTCGCGGTCAGCATGCGCGAGCTTCATCGAACCATAACCATCGAGCAGTACCAGCACCGTGACACCGCGCCCGGCCGCTGCACACAAGGCATCGATCACGCGTGTGGCGAGCGTTCCCGATTCCATCAGGTACAATTCGAGATAAAGCGTGGCGCGCGCTTCATCGATGGCTGTAAACAAGGCGGGAAGAAAGCGTTTGCCTTCCGGCAACAAGGTGAAACGATTGCCTACCTGCCAACGTCCGCGCATGGTGTCTCCTTGAATTCGCCGCCTGCGCGGCGGCTTGATCATGCATCATTGACGCATGTTTGCAACGTCGCTGAAAAGCGCCAGCCTTGGGCCTACCCGGCCTGACTGGCTATACTGCTTCATCGCGTTCCTTCAAGGCTAATGGATGGCTGTTCTACGCACGTTCCTCGCTCCCTTGCGCGCCCTGTGCCGCAGGCTGCTCGACCACTGGCTCGACTACCATCATGTCGAAGCGCAGCAGCCCACACTCGATGCCATGCGGCCCACCCTCTACGTGTTGCCGCACCCCGCCTTCTCGGACAGGCTGGCACTCGAACTGATGACACGCCGCGAGGGCCTTCCCAGTGCCCGAGGCAGTGTCGTGCTCGGCGAGACACGCCTTCCCGCTTGTATCGCCCTACCCCGGCTCAGTCGCGGGCTGACGCAGATACACGGACGACGCTCGCTGCACCTCGACACCTTGCTGGCAGAGCTAGCCGACGCGCCCAATCGAGATGTCCAGCTAGTACCGGTAAGCGTGTTCTGGGGACGCGCCCCGGGCAAGGACTTCGGCTTCTGGAAACTGCTCGCGGCGGATAGCTGGCAGTGGAGCGGACGCCTGCGCCGACTCTTGTCGATGGCGGTCAATGGCAAGCACGTGCAGGTACATATCGGCGCCCCGTTGCAACTACGCACGTTGATCGAGACACGTCCGTTACCGGTCGCCCAGCGCAAGACGGCACGCGTGCTGCGCGTTCACTTTCGTCGTGTACGCGCCCGTGTGCTGGGTCCCGACCTCTCGCACCGCAATACGTTGATCCGCGGCGTGGTCGACAGCCCACAAGTGCGCCAGGCGATCTCCGACGCGGCCACCGCCCGTGGCACCAGCCCCGAACGTGAAACACGCCGGGCACTGCGTTATGGCCGCGAAATCGCTTCCAACACCTCCTACCCGGTACTGCGTTTCCTCTACCAACTGCTGCGCCGGCTCTGGAATCGTCTCTACGACGGCGTCACCGTCAACGGGCTCGATGACGTCAAGGCGCTGGCCGGCGATCACGAATTGATCTACGTGCCCTGTCATCGCAGCCATATCGACTATCTTTTGTTGTCCTACGCACTATTTCGCGAGGGATTGATGCCGCCGCACATCGCGGCAGGCCGCAACCTCGACATGCCGGTGATCGGCGCGCTGCTACGTCGAGGAGGGGCGTTCTTCCTGCGCCGCAGCTTTCGTGACAATCGCCTCTACGCGGCGGTATTCAACGAATACGTGCATCGTCTGATTTCGCGCGGGCACCCACTGGAATACTTCATCGAGGGCGGACGCTCGCGCACCGGGCGCATGCTGGCGCCGCGCCCTGGCATGCTCGCCATGACCCTTCGCTCATTCGCCCGCGACCCCCGCCGCGAGGTCGCCTTCGTGCCGGTCTATGTCGGCTACGAGAAGGTGCTGGAAAGCGGTAGCTACCTCAAGGAATTGCGTGGCGGGCACAAGAAGAAGGAGTCGCCCTTCGACCTGTTGCGCATCGTACGCCGGCTGCGACAGTCATACGGGCATGTCACGGTCAATGTCGGCGAACCGCTCATGCTCAGCGGCTTTCTCGACCGTCAGGTGCCCGATTGGCGAGACAACCGTCGCCAAACACGCCCCGACTGGCTGAACCAGGCCGTGCCCGCGCTGGGCGCCACCCTGAGCCAACGCATCAACGCGGCAGCGGCCATCACCCCGGTCTCGCTGGTCGCCCTGGGGCTTCTGGCCAATTCGCACCACGCCATCGAGGCCGATTTGCTCGAGCGTCACATGCGCTTGCTCGTGGATCTGAGGCGGCATCTGTCAGGCGGCGAGCGCATCACGCTGCCCGAGGGCGAGCCTCGGGACTGGATCGCCCATACCGCTCAATTGGAGTTCATCGAACGCCGCCAACAGGCACTCGGCGAACTGGTGCTCGCCACGCCGGAACAAGCCACGCTGCTGACCTGGTATCGCAACAACGTCTTGCACCTGTTCATCGACATGGCACTGGTCGCCTTCGCATACCGGCATAACGCCCGCTTTAATACGGAGGAGTTGCTCACGCTGCTGGGCCCCGCCTGGCCAGTGCTCGCGCATGAATTTCACCTGCCCGCTGATGCCTTTGCGCCGCGTCTGGAACGCGCTCTGGCGGCACTAGTGTCGGAAGACTTGCTGATCGAGACCGATCACGGCTGGGAGCGCCCGGCGGGGCACCTGGCCAGTAGCGAACATCTGCGCCTGCTGGGCCGGCTGGTGCAACCGACTCTGGAGCGCGGTTATCTGCTATTGGCCGTACTGCTGCGCGAAGGAAGCGGCACCCTGAACCGCGAGGCGTTGGAGGAACAAAGCCGTCAGTTGGCTGAACGTCTCACCCTGCTCTCCGGGCTCAACGCGCCGGAGTTCTTCGACAAACGCCTCTTCAGCGGCTTGCTCGACACTCTCGAGGCACAGGGCTGGTTATGGCAGGAAAACGACACGCTATGCTATGACAGCTCGCTCGAAAGCGCTCAGCGGCGTGGGCAGGCGCTCTTCGATCCCAGCCTGCGCCACCGCCTGACCCAGTTGGTACATCGCCGGCCATCATAGGTAGTGTCGGGCGCGAGATGATGACGATCACGCAGGTTTCAGGCTGCGATGCACATAGAGGTCATAGCGGCTGGTCTTGCCCTCGAGTACGTGATCGGGCGAGGGGCCCTCAAGCGGTGGCGCGCGGCGGGGACGCTTGACCACTACCCGGTGCGTAGCGACCTCCAGAGCGGCTTCCAGCAGACGCGGCGCGTCGTCATCGTCACCGGCCAGTTCGCGGAAGACGCGCATCTCTTTCTTGACCAACGCGCTCTTGTCACGGTGTGGAAACATGGGGTCGAGATGCACCACCTGCGGCGCAACGTCGTGACGCGCCACCAGCGTCGCCAGCTCACGCGCGGCATCGCCATTCGCCACCCGCATGCGCGCCACGATCTCGGCGGCCTCTTCATCCGCTCGGGCACGCCGCACGCCATCTCCGAGCAAAGCGTAAATCGCCGCCACACGCTCGATCAGCAACACTTGGGCACCGAGGCTCGCCAGCACGAAGGCATCGCGCCCCAGCCCCGCCGTGGCATCGACGATGCTCGGCGTCACGCCATGCGCCAGTCCGCATGCCTTGGCGATCAATTGCCCACGCCCGCCGCCGAAGCGACGCCGGTGCGCCACTTTGCCGGCGGTGAAGTCGACCCGAATCGGCGCCGCGCCATAGCGACGCGTATCGCCCGACAGCGCTAAGCCCTCATCGCGCATGGCCAAGCACAAGATGGTGTCGGCATCCGCCTCGGGTTGCCAGGGCAACCCAAGCCGCGCTGCCAGCGCGCGTACCGGCTCACCGATGGCCGTGACCGGTTGACTCATGTCACCCAAACCAGCAGCACCACGCCTAGAATCAAGCGGTAGATGACGAACGGCAGCATGCCGATGCGATCCAACGCGGCCAGGAACAACTTGATACACAGCCACGCCGCGACGAATGACATCAGCGTTCCCGCGACGATCGTCCCCCAGGCCACCCCCTCGCCCGCTTCGACAAGCTCAATGCCTTTGAGCGAACCGGCGGCGAGAATCAGTGGAATCGACAGCAAGAACGAGAAACGCGCGGCGGCCTGGCGGGTGAAGCCCAGCAGCAAGGCCGCCGTGATCGTGATGCCCGAACGCGACGTCCCGGGAATCAATGCCAAGGCCTGGGCGAGCCCGATGATCAGCGCATTGCGCAGCGACATCGCGGTCAACGCATGCCGACGGCTACCTCGCACATCCGCCCACCACAGCAGCAACCCAAAAACCAAGGTGGTGATGGCAATCACCAATGAGGCGCGAAGATATGACTCGATGACACTTTCCAGCAGAAAACCGATGATGACGGCAGGCAGAGTGCCGATGATCACCGCCCAGCCCAGGCGGCTTTCCGGTGTCGCTGGCGCGCCGCGACACTGCGCCACCCAATCACGCACGATGCGCGTCACTTCACGGTGGAAGACCAGCATCACCGCGGCTAGCGAGCCGACATGTACGGCAACATCGAAGGCCAACCCCTGATCGGGCCAGCCCAGCAACTGCGACGGGAGAATCAGGTGAGCGGATGACGAAATGGGCAGGAATTCGGTAAGGCCTTGAATGATGGCCAGCGCAACGACGTGCAACCAATCCATGAAATGTCCTTGAAGCAACGAAAAACATGACGCTGCGTACGGGCGTGCGAGCACGCCATTATTATTCTCGAGGGCTTAAGAAACGCTTAGGCGCGCTGCCACGCCACCTCATTGCGTAGATACACCGGAACCGTCTCGTCGGCGGCGGGACGCTCTCCCGCTTCCCAGGCCTGTACCGCCAGCCGTGCCATGTCCTCGGCGGCCGGTTGCGGCTCGCTCAGGATCTGGCCTAGCGCGGCCTGAACATCGGCAGGCATCCGCTCACGTAGGGCCCAACCCGAACCGATGCCCACCCAGTCGACATCGTGGGAAGCCACAGGTAGACGCAGTCGCTCCGGTGCCAACACGGCTTCCTGCATGAGCGGCTCAAGCATGCCATCGTGACAGCGATAGGAAGCGGCATAGACCTCGTTCATGCGCGCGTCCATTGCCACCACCACATAGCGCGCGTGGAGACGCCGATGCGCAGCAAGCGCCAGGGCTTCCAAAGTGGATACGCCGATCAAGGGACATTCGAGCGCGAAAGCCAGCCCCTGCGCCGTCCCGGCAGCGATGCGCAAACCGGTGAACGAGCCCGGCCCACGACCGTATGCCAACGCATCGAGATCGGAGAGCCCTACGCCCGCCTCGGCCAGCACCTCATCGACCATCGGCATCAGGAGCTGAGTGTGTTGACGTGGGGCGTCACGATAACGGGAAACGACATGGCCATCGCGCCACAAGGCGCAGGAACAGGCGCTAGTAGAGGCATCCAGGGCCAACAAAGTGGGCATCGGCGATCATCGAGCAACGGGTGAGCCCGCACTATAAACGTGCCATCGGTCATTGGCAAAACGCCCGGCGCACCGCCCGATGCAATCTTGACGCAGGTCGTCATTGCGCGGCGCCAGGGACGCCGCGCGGTAGGAACAGATACTTATCCTTCGAGCGCCGTCAGCACCTGCTGGCGGATCGACTCGACGCTGCCGGTACCTTCCACACGGTGGTAGGCTGGCGCGCTTTGTGGGTCTTGCTGGGCCCATTCGCGGTAATACTTCACCAGCGGCTCGGTCTGTTCATGATAAACGGACAAGCGGTTGCGCACGGTCGATTCCTGATCGTCGTCGCGCAGCACGATCGCTTCACCCGTCACGTCATCCTTGCCCTCTTCCTTGGGCGGCTGGTATTCGACGTGATAGACACGCCCCGAGCCCGGGTGCACCCGACGACCCGCTAGACGCTTGACGATTTCCTCGTCATCCACGGCGACCTCCAGCACATGGTCGAGCTTGACGTTGGCGTCTTTCATCGCATCGGCCTGGGGGATCGTGCGCGGGAAACCATCGAACAGGAAACCATTGGCGCAATCTGGCTGGGCGATACGCTCCTTGACCAGTGAGATGATGATATCGTCGGACACCAGACCGCCGCTGTTCATGATCTCTTTGACCTTGAGTCCCAGTTCACTTTCCTCCTTGACCGCCGCACGCAACATATCGCCGGTGGAGATCTGCGGAATGTCGAAATGCTCGCAGATGAATTGGGCCTGGGTGCCCTTGCCTGCGCCCGGGGCGCCCAACAAGATCAAACGCATCGATAGTGCTCCTTGAACGAGTCATCACATGTTCGTTATTAGCCATGGCATGTTCCATGAAGCACACGCCATCGCAGTGAGAATGGCCCATGACGATACCTGCACGGCTCAAGCGGCACAAGCACGCCCGCCCCGGGCTCGGCCTGCTCTAAGCGCTATAATTCGCCTTTTTTCATGGAGTTGCCTCGAGCGTTGTACTTTCGTCGCGCGCGTGACAGTGGCTCCGTTTGTCGTGACATAAAAAAGCGGCCCCCGAGGAGGCCGCTTCTATCACGTCACCGCTATGCTCGGATTACATCAGCAGGCGACGAATATCGCTCAGTGCCTGGGCCAAAAAGGCCGTGAAGCGCGCCGCATCCGCGCCGTTGACCGCACGGTGATCGTAGGACAGCGATAGCGGCATCATCAGCCTTGGGGCGAACTCGGCGCCGTCCCACACCGGTTTCGTCTGCGCCTTGGAAACGCCGAGGATGGCGACTTCCGGGGCGTTGACGATGGGCGTGAAGGCGGTGCCGCCGATGGAGCCCAGGCTGGAGATGGTGAAGCAGCCACCGGTCATCTCCTCGCGCTTGAGCTTTTTCGACTGCGCCTTGCCGGCCAGTTCGACCGACTCCTTGGCCAGCTCGATCAGCGACTTCTGGTCGGCGTTACGGATTACCGGCACCATCAAGCCGTCCGGCGTATCCACGGCGATGCCGATGTGCACGTAATGCTTCTGCACCAGCGTTTCGCCGTCGCTCTTCAGGCTGACGTTGAACTGCGGGAACTTCTGCAAGGCGTAGGCACAGGCCTTGATCATGAACGGCAGCGGCGTGAGCTTGGCGTCCTGCTTGGCGGCCTCGTCCTTCATCGACTTGCGGAAGGCTTCGAGCTCGGTGATGTCCGCTTCGTCGAACTGGGTGACGTGCGGCACGTTGAGCCAGCTGCGATGCAGGTTGGCCGCGCCCGCCTTCATCAGGCGGCCCATGGGCTTTTCCTCGACCTCGCCGAACTGGCTGAAGTCGATGTCCGGCACCGCCGGGATACCCGCACCGCCCGCTGGCGCGGCACTGCTCCCAGCCCCGCTGGAACGCTGCTGAAGGGCGTTTTTGACGTAGCCTTGCACGTCTTCCTTCAGCACGCGGTTCTTGGGCCCGGTGGGTGTGACCTGAGCCAGGTCGACGCCCAGCTCGCGCGCCAGCATACGCACCGCCGGCCCCGCATGCACATGAGCACCCGCCGTCTTGTCGTCGCCTTGCTTGTGACGCGCCTCGGGGCTCGGCTCGCCCGTGGGCTGCTTGGCAGATGACGTCGACTTGGCAGTGCTGGCCTTTTGCTGACCGGCATCGGCCTTCTGGTCCGCCTTGCCAGCGTCGGGCTTCTTGCCGGTATCGGCTTTCTTGGCCGGCTTCTTGCTACCGGCCACTTCTATATAGCCGATCAGGTCGCCCTCGGAGACGCTGTCGCCTTCCTTGACCGAGACCTCGACCACCTTACCCTTGTAGGGGCTGGGCACGTCCATGGAAGCCTTGTCGGATTCCAGCGTGATCAACGTGTCTTCCGCGTCGATCTCGTCGCCTTCGCTGATCGCCAATTCGATGATCGGCACGTTCTCGCTGCCGCCGATATCCGGGACACGGAGTTCCTTGCGGCCTCCCTCGTCGCCGCCTTCTTCGGTATCCTCGCCGGCGTCTTGATCCTCGGTGTCCGCGTCCGACTCGGCACTGTCAGAGTCGCCTTCCGCCGGCGCTTCGTCGGTATCGTCGTCTGCGTCGTCACCTTCGCCGGCGATCTCCATGCTGCCGATCAGGTCACCCTCGGAGACGCTGTCGCCCTCCTTGACCGCCAGCGAGACGAGCTTGCCACTGTAGGGGCTCGGCACGTCCATCGATGCCTTGTCGGATTCCAGCGTGATCAGCGAGTCTTCCGCGCTGACCTCATCGCCTTCACTGACCGGCACCTCGATGATTTCGACGCCTTCGCTGCCGCCGATATCCGGCACCTTGATTTCGACGGTGCGTTTGCCGCCACCGGTGGATTTCTTCTTCGGTGCCGCCTTTTCGGGCTCAGCCGTTTCCTGCTTCTCGGCGCTCTCGTCCTGTGACTGATCCTCGTCCTGCGAGGACGTGTCACCGGCATCGTCGCCACCGCCTTCCGCTTCGAGCTCGAGAATATCGTCACCCTCGGAGACGCTGTCGCCTTCTTTGACCAGCACTTTGACGACCTTGCCCCCCTTGGGCGCAGGGACATCCATGCTGGCCTTGTCGGATTCCAGCGTGATCATGGTGTCTTCGGGCGCGATGACATCGCCCTCAGATACCGCCACCTCGATGATCTCGACGCCTTCGCTGCCGCCGATATCGGGAACTTTGATGATTTCGCTACTCAAGGTCGCGCTCCTTTCCAATCTGGTGGCCTGATCGCTCCGGTCCTCAATACCGACCGGATGACGCGATCAGACCATGCAATCTGGCCATGGCCGCCACCGCACTCAGGCGATGGCGGCACCTTGATGGGACACTTCAGTCCATGACATCAACGGGGCTCAAGACACCAGCGGGCTGGGCTTGGCAGGGTCGATGCCGTATTTCTTCATGGCATCATTGACGACCTTGGCGTCGATTTCACCGCGACTGGCCAGCGCACGCAGCGCCTGAATGGTCACGTAGTAGCGATCAACTTCGAAGAAACGACGCAGCGCTTCACGCGTGTCGGAACGCCCGAAACCATCGGTCCCCAGCACATGGAAGTCACTCGGTACCCAAGCACGAATCTGATCGGCGTAGAGCTTCATGTAGTCGGTCGAGGCGATGACCGGCCCCTCGACATCTTTCAGCTGCTGTGACACCCACGGCTTCTCACGCTTCTCATCGTAGTCGAGGAACTGCAGCCGGTCGTATTCGAGCGCTTCGCGACGCAGTTCGTTGAAGCTGGTCACACTCCACACATCGGCGACGACATCGTGATCGTTCGCCAGCATCTCAGCGGCGGCTTCGACCTCACGGAGAATCGTCCCGCTGCCCATGAGCTGCACGCGCGGCTGCTTCTTACGACCGTCCTTCTTGCCTTCCTGAAGCAGATACATGCCGCGAACGATGCCTTCCTCGCTGCCCTTCGGCATCTCCGGGTGCGGGTAGTTCTCGTTCATCACGGTCAGGTAATAGAAGCAGTTTTCCTTGTCCTGGAACATCCGCTTCAGACCATCTTGCAGGATCACCGCGACCTCGTGGCCATAGCACGGGTCGTAGGCACGGCACGACGGTACGGTCGACATCAGAATATGGCTATGGCCATCCTGGTGCTGCAAACCCTCGCCATTGATGGTCGTGCGCCCGGCGGTACCGCCGATCATGAAACCGCGCGCCTGCAGATCCCCGGCGGCCCAGATCAGGTCGCCGACGCGCTGATAGCCAAACATCGAGTAGTAAACGTAGAACGGGATCAGCGGCAGGTGATGGTTGGCGTAGGCCGTCGCCGCCGCGATCCACGCGGAGATGGAACCGGCTTCGGTGATGCCTTCCTCGAGGATCTGACCCTTCTGGTCCTCGCGGTAGTACATGATCTGGCCGGCATCCATGGGCTCGTACTTCTGCCCTTCGGCGGCGTAGATACCCAACTGGCGGAACATGCCCTCCATTCCGAAAGTACGCGCTTCGTCGGGAATGATCGGCACCACGCGAGCACCCAACTGCTTGTTCTTGACCAAGCCATTGAGCACACGCACGAAGGACATCGTGCTAGACACTTCACGGTCGCCGGAGCCCTTGAGCTGACTGGCGAACATCTTGTCGTCGAGCCCAGGGATCTCGAGTGCCTCGAAATCGTTCTTGCGGGCCGGCAAAAAGCCACCGAGTTTTTCGCGCTGGAGATGCAGATACTTCATCTCCGGGCTATCGTCGTCGGGCTTGTAGTACGGGATGTCACCGCTTTCGATCTGCTCGTCAGAGATCGGTACGCCGAAACGATCACGAAACGCCTTGAGAGCGTCGGTATCCATCGACTTGATCTGGTGAGCCTCCATGTCGGCTTCGCCGCTGCCGCCGCCCATGCCATAGCCCTTGACGGTATGCGCCAGGATGACGGTGGGACGATTGTCGGCGTTGTTGACTGCTTCATGGTAGGCCGCGTAGACCTTCTGCGGATCGTGACCGCCACGGTTGAGACGGAAGATCTGCTCGTCGGAGTAGTCCTTGACCATCTCCGCCGTTTCATCGTATTTACCGAAGAAATGCTCGCGGGTGTACTTGCCGCCCTGGGCTTTGTAGTTCTGGTACTCGCCGTCGACCGCCTCGTCCATGCGCTTTTGCAGCATGCCCTTGGTGTCCTGTTCGAACAGCGGGTCCCACTGACCGCCCCAGACGACCTTGATCACGTTCCAACCGGCACCGCGGAAGACCCCTTCGAGCTCGTCGATGACGCGCGAGTTGCCGCGCACCGGCCCGTCGAGACGCTGCAGGTTGCAGTTGATGACGAAGATCAGGTTGTCGAGCTTCTCGCGGCTGGCCAGATGGAGTGCGCCCAGCGATTCCGGCTCGTCGCACTCACCGTCACCGAGGAAGGCCCAGACCTTGCGGTCCTGCATGTCCTCGAGCTCACGCGAATGCAGATACTTCATCACGTGGGCCTGATAGATCGCCTGGATCGGCCCCAGTCCCATGGAGACCGTGGGGAACTGCCAGTAATCCGGCATCAGGTACGGGTGCGGATAGGACGGCAGCGCTTCGCCGTCGACTTCCTGACGGAAGTTATCCATCTGCTCCTGCGTCAGACGACCTTCCAGAAACGAACGTGCATAGATACCCGGCGTGACGTGCCCCTGGATATACAGCAGGTCACCCTTGTGGTCGCCATTGTCAGCACGGAAGAAGTGATTGAACCCCACTTCGTAAAGCGTGGCACTGGACTGATAACTGGCGATGTGACCGCCCAGACCCTTGTGCTTCTTGTTGGCGCGCAATACCTGAACCATCGCATTCCAGCGGATGGCCGAACGAATCTTGCGCTCGATGAACATGTCACCGGGCATCTTGGCTTCGCGATGCATCGGAATGGTATTGCGATGCGGCGTGGTCCCGGAAAAGGGAGGTGAAGAGCCATCGCGACGCAGACGATCCGCCAAGCGGCTCATGATGTAACGAGCGCGCTCTTCGCCCTCATGCTCGATGACCGAGGCCAAGGAATCCAGCCATTCCGTGGTTTCGATCGGATCGAGATCGTTTCTTGCCTCCAGACTCATAGACGTCTCTCCGAATGAAGATTGTATGTCGGTCATGGCCCGTCTACGCATCGCGATGGGGCCTGTGGCGCTCTTCAGTGCGGGCGCGACCTTCTTTGGGTCGTGTCTCCGAGAAAACTTTCTGTAATTTCCTTACAGCGGGGCGTGCAAGACGCACGAATTCAGGGCACGACGATACCGCAAACGCCGTCTGCTGCCAATTCGATAGGCCGCAAGCGACCTGCAAAATACTTATTGCCCCTGCCCGCTTAGGACATATCGCAGGGGTACAACAAAGTCTTACGCGATGTAGTGAATTTACACGCATGCAGTTCAGCAGGACGCTGTGTCCACCATCTCCTCGAGACAACGATGAAAATAGGCCCAGTCGAAGGCCGGGCCGGGGTCGGTCTTGCGCAACGGCGCAATATGCGCGTGACTGGTCATCCGCTCGACACTCAAAGCAGGATATTGTGCCTGCAAGGCGGTCAATACACGCACCAGACAGCGATACTGCGCGTCGCGATAGGCATGAATATCGTCGCCCTCCAGCTCGATACCGATGCTGAAGTCGTTGAGTTCACGGCGTTCACGCTGACCATCCCACCAGCGCGAGCGGCCGGCATGCCAGGCGCGCCGATCGAACCCCACGAACTGCACCGCTTCACCATCGCGACGGATCAGCACATGCGCCGAGACCCGCAAGGCGTGAATCGTGGCAAAGTAAGGGTGCGCAGTGGGATCGAGACGATTGGTGAACAAACGCTCGATGGCATCGCCACCGAAGCGTCCCGGTGGCAGGCTGATGGCATGCAACACCAATGCCGATACTTCCCCCTCGGGGCGCGCGTTATGGTTGGGCGAGACGACGTGCCGCGCCGTGGTGAGCCAGTGATTGTCGACCCGCATGCCTGCTCCTATCTTCTCGGGACGTACTTCTCGAAACGTACCTCTCAGGACGTACTTGCAGGACGCACCCGAATGACCAGCGTACCCCTGACCGAATCGCCGTGATCCCGATATAATGCCCCTATTGTCGCACATCAAAGAAAGGCGCCTGACATGCAATATCGCGAAGCTCTCGCGGAGGATATCCGCACCAGTGCCGCCCGCCTGCTGGCGGAGGACGTCGGCCCCGGCGACATCACCGCACAGTTGATCCCTGCCAAGCAGTGGGCCTGGGCACGCGTCGTGGCCCGCGAGGACGCGGTGCTGTGCGGAGTGGCCTGGGTCGACGAGCTCTATCGGCGTCTCGACCCGAGCGTCAAGCTCACCTGGCATGCCGCCGATGGCGACGCCCTAGCGCCCGAGGAGACTTTTCTCGAGCTGGAAGGCCCCGCGCGCAGCTTGATGACCGGTGAGCGCGCAGCCCTCAACCTGCTGCAGACACTCTCGGGCACGGCGACGCGCACGCGCGATTACAGGGCACGGGTCGCCGACACCGGCGTGGCACTGCTGGACACGCGCAAGACCCTACCCGGCCTGCGCTTGGCGCAGAAATACGCCGTCACTTGCGGCGGCGGTCACAATCATCGCCTGGGCCTGCACGACGCCTTTTTGATCAAGGAAAACCATATCGCCGCCTGCGGCGGCATTGCCAAGGCCGTCACCGCCGCACGCCGCATCGCCAGCGACCTGCCGGTGGAGGTAGAAGTAGAAACGCTCGACGAGCTCGACGCCGCCCTCTCCGCCGGCGCAGACACCATCATGCTCGACAACTTCGATCTCGAGACGCTGCGCGAGGCAGTCGCACGCACGGCCGGGCGCAGCCGCCTGGAAGCCTCCGGCAATGTCAGCGAGGCAACCCTGCGCGATATCGCCGACACCGGGGTCGACTGCATCTCCATCGGCGCGCTGACCAAGGACGTCAAAGCCGTCGATCTATCGATGCGCGTCGTGCGTACCGAAACGCTTTGACGATTCTTGTGTGGCCATTGCCGTTGTCTAGCGGGCTCAGCGACCGAACGCCAGCATCCGCTCCAAGGGCTTGAGCGCTCGCTGACGCAGCGCCGCCTCGATGTGAATCTCGTCACCGCCTTCTCTGAGGGCGCGCTCGAGGCGATCCAGGTCATTCATTGCCATCCACGGGCAGTGCGCGCAACTCCGGCAGGTCGCGCCGTCGCCTGCCGTGGGCGCCTCGAACAGCGTCTTGTCCGGCACCGCCTGCTGCATCTTGTAGAAAATACCGCGGTCGGTGGCCACGATCAGGCGTTGCTGGTCGAGTTCGCGTGCGGCCTTGATCAGTTGCGAGGTCGAGCCCACCACGTCGGCCAGTTCGACGACTCCCATCGGCGACTCGGGATGCACCAGTAAAGCGGCATCAGGATAGACCTTCTTGAGATCCAGTACTCCCTGAGCCTTGAACTCCTCGTGCACGATGCAGGCGCCATCCCAGAGCAGCATGTCGGCGCCAGTACGCTCGCGGATATAACGCCCCAGGTGCTTGTCCGGTGCCCACAGGATCTTTTCGCCACGGGCCTGGAGATCCTCGATGACCTCGACCGCGATCGACGAGGTCACCACCCAATCCGCGCGCGCCTTGACCGCCGCCGACGTATTGGCATAGACCACGACCGTGCGGTCGGGATGCGCATCGCAGAAGGCCGCAAACTCATCCGCCGGGCAGCCGTCGTCCAGCGAGCAGGTCGCCTCCAGCGTGGGCATCAAAACGGTTTTCTCAGGGGACAGGATCTTGGCGGTCTCGCCCATGAAGCGGACACCCGCCACTACCAGGGTCGTGGCCGAGTGCCGGGCGCCGAAGCGCGCCATCTCCAGGGAGTCGGCCACACAGCCGCCGCTTTCCTCGGCCAGCTGCTGAATGGCATCGTCGGTGTAGTAATGTGCCACCAAGGTGGCATTACGCTCGCTCAACAAACGCTTGATCGTTTCGGTCTGCGCACGCGCCTGTGCACTCGGCGCGATCGGGCAGTACGCACGGGCCAGCGACGAGGCTGCCTCAGGCGCTTTCGGTGTCATGATCGTCATCGTGTCTACCACTGTGACTGGCAGGGACTCCCCCTGCATAACGAGAAGCGTAGCGCCGCGATCTCTTCGCGGACGCACCGCACCCGGTTTCATGATACTGCCCGTCGATGTCGGCTCGCCAGCATCGTGTTCACACGAACATCGCCACCGGCGCATGGCACCAGAACGCAAAAACCCCGCCTCATGCGAGACGGGGTTGAATGCTGGTGGGTCGTGTAGGATTCGAACCTACGACCAATTGGTTAAAAGCCAACTGCTCTACCACTGAGCTAACGACCCATAACCTGCCCATTCAGACAGTTTTCGGCGGCAATGGTGGGTCGTGTAGGATTCGAACCTACGACCAATTGGTTAAAAGCCAACTGCTCTACCACTGAGCTAACGACCCGCCGCCGGGTCTTCGAAACGTACATTGCGTCACGCCATTCAGAGGCGCTGGACAATGGTGGGTCGTGTAGGATTCGAACCTACGACCAATTGGTTAAAAGCCAACTGCTCTACCACTGAGCTAACGACCCGTCCCGATAGGGCGCACATAGTACTGATAACACTCGACATTGACAAGATTTTTTTGCTGAAAAGCCGCTCACCGCGAGCGCCGCGAGCTCTTCGGCTTGCGCATGGCATTGACCGGGCGACGCTTGTTCTTATCGCGGCTCCAACGGTTCTTCTCGTCGGGCGTCAACGCGGGTACCTTGCGTGCCGACAGGCCCGCCAATTGCGCCAAGTCGTCTACCTCTTCCTGTGAAAGTTCGACCCATTCACCTGCCTTGGCGCGTTTATCGAGGAAGATATTGCCGTAACGAACGCGCTTGAGGCGGCTCACAGTGAGCTCTTGCGACTCCCAGAGCCGGCGCACCTCGCGATTTCGCCCTTCGAGAATCACCACGTGGAACCACGTATTGATGCCTTCGCCGCCAAACTCCTGGACATCGGTGAAACGCGCCGGACCATCTTCGAGCATCACCCCCTCGGTCATGGCAGTCACGTTTTCCGGGCGAACGCCGCCCATCACGCGTACCGCGTATTCGCGCTCGACCTGCGTGGAAGGATGCATCAAACGGTTGGCGAGTTCGCCGTCAGTGGTAAATAGCAACAGACCACTGGTGTTGATATCCAGGCGACCAATGGCGATCCAACGCTCTCCTTTGAGGCGCGGCAAGCGATCGAAGACAGTCCGACGTCCCTCGGGATCGCGTCGCGTGCACAACTCGCCCTCGGGCTTGTTGTACATGATGACGCGTCGCGGCACTTCCTCGGCATCGCGTAGGTTGACGGGGCGCTCGTCGAGGGTGACCCGGTCACGCGTCTCGATGCGATCGCCCAGCGTGGCGACCTGGCCATTGACCTTGACGCGGCCGTCGGTGATGGCGGTTTCCATCTCACGACGCGAGCCGAAGCCCGCGCGCGCCAGTACCTTCTGCAATTTTTCGGTAGGCGTGTTCATGAATCGAACGTTGTCTCGTCTGTTGAATGTTCCGCGTCCGCCGCGTCGGAAGTGTTGGCGTCACCCTCAGCAGGCGATGCTCCGGCTTCCTCTTCCCGTCGGCGGGCGCGTTCGGCCAGGCGAGCTTCGAGTTCGGCGAAACTCACTCCCGACCGCTCGGACGCCGTCCCGGCGTGCTGATCGTCGGCCGTCCCGGCCGTCGTCGTATCTGTCGTGTCTGGCTCGGCCTCGGATGGCGACACTGTCTGCGACGCCTCCTCTACCGGTGTCGTATTTTCGGTGTTGTCGGCGTGACTGTCACGCGCCGATGGATTATCCACCTCATCCGGCCCCAACGTCTCCTTATCATGCCCCAGAGCCTCCTCGAAACGCGTCTCGAATTCCTTGAGTTCATGCATCGGCGGCAGGGCATCGAGGGTCTTGAGGCCGAAGTCATCGAGAAAGGCACGCGTAGTGGCGTAAACCGAGGGCCGCCCCGGCACGTCACGCTGTCCCACGACGCGAATCCATCCCCGCTCGGTCAGGGTACGCATGATCGAGCTGCTCACCGAGACCCCGCGAACTTCCTCGATATCGCCACGGGTGACGGGTTGACGATAGGCGATCAGCGCCAAGGTCTCCAGCAACGCGCGCGAATAACGCTGCGGCTTTTCATCCCACAGCCGCGATATCCAAGGCGAAAAACGTGCACGAATGCGGACTTGAAACCCCGAGGCGGTCTCGATGAGTTCCAGAGCGCTATGCTCGAGGCGCTCGCCGAGACGCGCCAAGGCATCACGCAGCTCACCACGCGATGGGCGCTCACGCTCATCGAACAGACTCTCCAGGCGTTCGGAAGTCAGCGGTTCGCCGGCGGCCAACAACGCCGCTTCGCAGACTTCGTCGAGAGACGTCGTCGCCTCGTTCATCAGGGTTCCTCTTCGGCATTGGCGAAGGCGCTTTCTCCGCCATCGTCATCGTCCGTCGCGGGGCTGTCGTCGACCGCTTCAGCCACCAGCCGGGCACGCACATGAATCGGCGACAGCGGCGCGTTCTGCGCGATCTCGATCATCGCCTCTTTGGCCAGCTCGAGAATCGCCATGAAAGTCACCACCACGCCCGCGCGCCCCTCCTCGAGCGTGAACAACGCCTCGAACGGGGTATAACGTTGGCCGTCCAACTGTTCCATGACACGTAGCATACGCTCGCGGGTGGATAGTACCTCGCGGCTGATCTGGTGAGACTGCTGAAACTCGGCCCGCTTGAGCAGTCCCGACAGGGCGTGCAGAAGCTCATCCAGCTCGACCTGGGGGTGAACCACTCGGGTCTCGAGCGTGGGCAGTGCAGCCTGCGCCGTTACCCAATCACGCCCTTCGCGCGGCAATTCATCCAATCCCTCGGCGGCCAGCTTCAACTGCTCGTATTCCTGCAAGCGGCGGATCAGTTCGGCGCGCGGGTCTTCGGCGTCTTCGTCCTCCCCCTTGGGTGGACGCGGTAACAACGTGCGCGACTTGATCTCCGCCAGCATCGCCGCCATCAGCAAATACTCGCCGGCCAGGTCGATCTCCAGCGCACGCATCAGCTCGACGTATTCGATGTACTGATGCGTGATCGCCGCTACGTCGATACCCAGGATATCGAGGTTCTGACGCCGGATCAGGTACAGCAATAAATCGAGCGGCCCTTCGAAGGTTTCGAGAAAGACACGCAACGCCTCGGGCGGAATGTAGAGATCTTCCGGCAGCTCGGTGATGGGCTGATCGTGCAGGCGCGCCAATACCGCCGCTTGGGACGCGGCCAAGGCGGTATCGGCACTGACGGGCTCGGCGGTATCACTCACGCGTGACGCTCTCCTCGATTGCGCCTCACGGCGCGACCTTCGACAAACGCGCAGTGTAGCAAGGCTGCTGGGAGGCGAACACGCCCGCGTCATGCAAGACGTGTCGATGGGCCGTCAGGCGCTCTCGGTCGTCCGCGCAAAGCGCCGATAAGTGAACTCGGACGCACCCGAGGCATCGCGCACCGCCAAGGTTTGGACCTCGTCGTGATACGGAGACTTTTCGCACACCGGGTCCATCTGTGTTGCATCGCCGGTGAGCATCAGCGCCTGACAACGGCAGCCGCCCCAGTCGATTTCCTTGCGCTCGCAGCTCTGGCAAGTCTCGGGCATCCAATCCGTACCGCGATAGGCGTTGAAGGCCGGGCTGTCGTACCAGATTTCCCGCAGCCCATGATCCGCGACATTCCAGAACTCCAGATGCGGAATCGTCTCCGCCGCATGGCACGGCAGCACCTTGCCCGAGGGCGTCACGTTGAGGGACTGGCGTCCCCAGCCATTCATGCAGGGCTTGGGCAGCCGCGCATGGTAATCCGGGACCACGGCATCGATGACCAGGCGCCCTTGCAGGCGCTCACGCGCGGCCTCCACTCGCTCGACAGCTTCCATGACCTGCTCGCGACTCGGCATCAGGGCCGCGCGATTGACCAGCGCCCAACCATAGTACTGCGCATGGGCAATCTCCAGCCGCCGCGCACCTAATTCTACGGCCAGATCCACGAACTCATCGATCTGATGCAGGTTGGCGCGGTGGATCACCGCGTTCAACGTCAATGGCAGCCCGACGTCCGTCACCTCGGCGGCGAAGGCACGCTTGCGCGCATGGGCGCCGGTCATGTTGGCGACGTGATCGGTCACCTCGGGCGTCGCGCCCTGAAACGACAGTTGAACGTGATCGAGGCCCGCGTCCGCCAGGGTCTCCAACCGGACACGGTCGATGTTGACGCCGGCGGTAATCAGGTTGGAATACAAGCCCGCGTCCACGCAGGCCGTCACCAGCTCGGGCAAGTCGGGACGCAGCGCAGGCTCGCCGCCCGAGAGATGGACCTGCAGCACGCCAAGCTCGGCGGCTTCGGCGAAGACGCGCTGCCAGGTCGCGGTATCCAGCTCTTGGCGGCGGCGCTCCAGCGCCACGGGATTAGAGCAGTACGGGCACTGCAGCGGGCAACGGTGCGTCAACTCCGCCAGCATCCCCATAGGCGGCTGCACGTCATGCGCCTGCGAATGTGTCATGCAACCTCCAGGACACGTTTCTCGACCAACCCAGCGAACATGGCCGTCACGTCCTCGGCGATACGCTCGCGCGGCGCCTGATAGGTCTCGCACAGCCCATCGATGATCGCGCCGACGCTGCGCTCGCCGTCCACATGACCGACCACGGCCTGCGCGATGCCATCGAGCTGGAAGACGCGCTCAGGGGCCAGCAGTACCCAGCCGCCCCGCCGTTTATCTTCGCGTAGCCTGACGCCGCGCGGTAGGCGCACGATGTCGCTTTCCTGAATTGTCGTCATAACGTCCCTGTTTGCACTTCGCCATCCCAGGCCCCGGGCGGCACATGACCGGGTGCGACATAGGCGTGATGCAAGGCATCCAGTTGGGTCCATAGCACCTGGCATTTGAATATCAATGCCTCAAGCACCGCCTGCTGCTGATCCGGACGTTCGGCATGGCGCTTGACGTAATCGAGCGCCATCTCCGCATCCCGCGGCGCCTGGGTCAAACGCGGTTCGAAATAGGCCAGCGTCTCGGCGGAAACGAAATCGTAGTGCTCGAGCATGCCGCTGACCCGCTGGCCGATCACCAAGGGCGAAAACAGCTCGGTCAGCGACGAGGCGATGGCTTCCAGCACGCTGCGCTCGCGCACGAAATGCAGATAGGCCTCCACCGCAAAGCGCGTGGCCGGCAGAATCCGCCGGGTCGAGACCACCATCTCGCGATCCAACCCCAGCCCGTCGGTGAGCTTCAGCCAGCGCGCGATACCGCCCTCGCCCTCGGCTTCACCGTCGTGATCCACCAGCCGGGCGCGCCACTCGCGGCGCAGCGCCGGGTCGTCGAGGCGCGCGATCAGCGAAGCGTCCTTGAGCGGAATCATCGACTGGTAGTAATAGCGGTTGAGCGCCCAGGCCCGTACCTGGCGGCGATTCAGTTCGCCGTTTTGCAGCATGAGCTGAAAGGGATGGCGATGATGGTAACGCTGCTCGCCGATCGCTCGTAAACGTGCTTCCAGTGCGTCCGCGTTCAGCGCCTCGTGGATCGGGGTTTCAATATCACTCATCAGCATTCCAGTTCCATGCCATCGTGGGCGATCTCCCACCCGTGACGCGTGGCCTCCCGGCGCTCCGAGGAATCGTCGATCAAGACCGGATTGGTGTTGTTGATATGAACGAAGACACGCCGCCCGATGTTCAGCGACGACAACGCGGCCATACTGCCCGTCTCGCCGGACATCGACATGTGCCCCATGCGGCTCCCCGTCTTGTGGCCGACACCGGCGCGAATCATCTCGTCATCACGCCACAGCGTACCGTCGAACAGCACCAGATCGGCGCCCTCGAGACGTGCCGCTAGGCGTTCGTTCAGCGCGGCGCAACCGGGAATGTAATACGTACGGCGACCCGCGGCGCGGAACTCGATGCCCACGGTCGCTTCTCCTTCCACGCCAATGTCTACCTGCTCGCCTTCCAGATACAACGCCGTCTTGCCCGGCACCGCAAACATGCGCGCCTCGAGCCCCTCGGCAAGCGTCAGGGGCTGCTCCAGCGCCACCGAGACACGCTCGACGTAATCCGGATTGAGCACATTGAAAATCGGGCTGTCACGCAACACGGCCTGGATCTCCGCCGTGGCATACAATCGGTAGGGCGAACTTTCACGCAAGCTCAACAAACCACCGACATGGTCGACGTCGCCGTTGGTCAGCAATACCGAAGCAATCGGGGTGTGGCGTTGTCCCTGCTGGGGAAACAGCGCGGGCGTTCGGCGTATCTGGGTCAGCACTTCAGGTGCGCAATTGATCAGGGCCCACGAGCGACCATCGGCACTAACGGCAATGGAGGATTGGGTTCGCGGCGTGACGCGCGGGTCGCCCGCCCATGCCAGCCGGCATACTTCACAACGGCAATTCCATTGGGGCAGACCGCCACCGGCGGCCGCCCCGAGTACACGAATATACAAAGCCGCCTCAGAATTCGGCGGGCATGTAATCGTTGATTTCCAGCGCGATGCAGATCTCTTTGACTGCCGGAGTGGTCCAAGTCATGTCGTTTCTCCGCTAGTGGGTTTGCCTTCTCATCATAACCCCTTGATAGCACTATCGCATTAGCAATTACAAAGAATGCGCATATTGGTGACCATCACCCATCGGCTTTGCGATAGCGCCCCGCGTAGTCGAAAAGCTTGTCGCGAATCTGCCAGTAACGCCCGACCTTGCGTCCTACGACGAAATCCGGGGCCTTGAGTCGATGCTCGTCGGCGATGACCTCATCCGCCGAGCGTGGCTGCCAATCGCTGCCCGGTGCACGCAGGTGGTAGCGCAAGAACGCCAGCGTGAAGGCGCGACGCTGCACAGGCGTTTCCAGCGCAAACCATTCATCGAGCGTGGCGCCGTCCTCATCGTGATAGGTCACCTTCAAGCGTGGCAGCCCCCGACCGTTGAGCACCGATTGCAGCTGCATGCCCGACACGCGCAGCACCTTTGCCTCCTTGAGTCTTAGGGCCGCCTTGAGTTTGTCATCGGGATCGACCATGCGCTCACCGCATTGATGGCAAGCCCGCGCGGCGATGTCGTTTTCCGCGCCGCACTGATCGCAGACCTTGAAGCGATAGCGAAAGTCGCACTGATGGCGATGGCCGTCCGCATCTTCCACCAGGCCTTGACAGCGGCGGCCGTGATGCTCGATGACCAGATCGCCATCACGCTTGCCCCAGAACAGATTGGCGTGCCCGCACGCCGGGCATTCCACCTGAACCGGTTCAGCGTCTGAATCGGGGCGCGGCTCGCCGACTTCCGGCGCGTATAAACCCCAGGGATTGCCCGCGTAATCGAGGATCAGACAGTCTTCCTTGCCAGGCGACAAGCGCAACCCGCGCCCGACGATCTGTTGATACAGGCTGACGGACTCCGTAGGTCGCAGGATGGCGATCAAATCCACGTGCGGCGCGTCGAACCCAGTGGTCAGCACCGCCACGTTGACGAGATACTTGATATCGCGCGCTTTGAAGGCCGCAATCAAGCGCTCGCGCTCCTTCGTGGGCGTCGAGCCGACGATCAACGCCGCCTGCTCGGCCGGCAGGTAACCGACGATTTCCTCGGCGTGAGTCACGGTGGCCGCGAAGATCATCACGCCACACCGCTCGCGCGCCTGCTCGACGACCTCGGCGATGATACCCGGCGTCGCTCGATGCCCCTGAACGACGCGATTCAACTCGGCTTCCTCGAAGCCGCCATCGCGTCCTGGCACCAGGCGCGAGAAATCGTAACGAGTCTGCCGACCATCCTCGGCGTAGAGCGCTGCATCCACGCGCTTGGGCGCGACCAGATAGCCCTGCTTGACCATCAGCCGCAGCGGCTGCTCGAACACACAATCCTGGAAGAAACTCTCGGCCTCGCCACGCACCATGCCATGATGATGGCGGTGATAAATGAAGCCTTGCCCCAGGCGATACGGCGTCGCGGTCAGCCCCAGCACCTTGAGACGCGGATTGTGCTTGCGCAGATGCGCGATCACGCGATGATAGCTCGACGGCGCCTTGCTCTGGCGGGCGTCGTCACTGGCAGGCGGGGGAATGCGGTGACATTCGTCGATGACCAGCAGCGTGAATGCCCCCCACTCGTCGTGTGCCTCGAAACGCGCCAGGCTATTGACGACGGACTGCACCGAGCCGAAGACCACCTGACGCTCGCTCTCCTTACGCCCTAAGCCAGCGCTGAATAAATCCGCCTCCAGGCCGTAAGCTAGGTACTTGGCATGGTTCTGCTCGACCAGCTCGCGCACGTGGGCCAGCACGAGGACCCGGCCGCGTGCCAGACGCGCCAACTCGGCGATCACCAACGACTTGCCACTCCCGGTCGGTAACACCACCACGGCCGGGTCGTCGCTCTCGCGAAAGTGCTCGACGACCCGGGACACGGCCTGGTGCTGATAAGGACGAAGCGAGGGCGCGCTCATGGCAAACTTCCAATCGAATCAAAAAGCGCATCCTACCACCGGCGACAAGATCGGCCAGATGGCAATACGGACCTTGATCTCGCTACCCCGCGCCCCGACCTCATGAGTGAGGCACAGATGACAACGATCACCCCGTATCGCATTAATGTTTCCAACCAGGAGTCCCCATGCAAGCACCCAGCAGTCCCGATTGTCCTGAATGCGGTAGTCGCGCCAAGCGTTTCCCTCCCGGTCGCGAGGGGCAATATCATGTTTTTTGCAAAAAATGCGACCATGACTTCGGGCGTTACGACCGCCTCGTCGCCGACTACCGTCATCTGCTTGACGACTTGGAAGCCCATCTCGGAACCTCGGACAACGCGCCACGCGACATCTGAGATTGTTATCGGCACTTTTCACTGACATCCGTTATTCGGAGATCCTTCATGTCCTCGACTCAACCCTATTTCGTGGTGCTCGCCGAATTCCGTCTCAAGGAAGGCCAAATACCCGCATTTCTCGCCTTGGCGCACAACGACGCCAACGAATCACTGGCCAATGAGGAAGGCTGCCTGGCGTTCGACGTGCTGACGCCGGAAGGTAGCGACAATGTCGTCGTGCTGCACGAAGTCTATCGCGACCGCGACGCCTTCGAGCACCACATGCAGATGCCCCACTACGCGCCTTTCAAGGAAGGCAGTGCACCGCTGCTCGCCGACGAGCCATCGGGACGCTTTTTCTATACGGCCATCCGTCCCGAATAACGCGCTCCTCGCCGGGCAAGCACGAGACCGCGACACCGAACGCCGCGGTCTTGCCGCCTCGCCCGACTCAGCGGCTTGGCTCACCTGACTTGGCTCGTCGAATAAATCATCTCTCTAAAGGTAACGGTGCCGGCGTCAGGACGAAATAAAAAGCCGGCTTGCCCTGAGGCAAGCCGGCTTTCGTCTTCATAAGCACACTTACATCAATCCACCCATCCGCGCGCGTTGCGGAAAAGGCGCATCCAGGCGCCGTCTTCCTGCCATTCGTCGGGACGCCAGGAGTTGGTGACCGCGCGGGCCACGCGCTCGGGGTGCGGCATCATGATCGTCACGCGGCCGTCCGGCGTGGTCAGCCCCGTGATCCCCGAGGATGAGCCATTGGGGTTGGCGGGATAGCGCGTGGTGACCTGGCCATAGTTGTCCACGTAGCGCATGGCGATCTGATCGCTGGTCTGCATGCTGCGCAAATGACCGCTATCGCGGAATTCGGCGCGCCCTTCACCGTGGGCCACGGCGATCGGCAGGCGCGATCCTTCCATGCCGGCGAGCAGGATCGAGGGACTCTTCTCGACCTGCACCATGCTCACGCGCGCTTCAAACTGCTCGGACTCGTTGCGCACGAAACGCGGCCAGTTCTCGGCCCCGGGGATCAACGACTTGAGCTGCGAGAGCATCTGGCAGCCGTTGCACACGCCCAGCGAGAAGCTGTCATCACGCTGGAAGAAGCCTTCGAAGGCGTCGCGCGCGCGACTGTTGAAGAGCACCGACTTGGCCCAGCCGCCGCCGGCGCCGAGCACGTCGCCGTACGAGAAGCCGCCACAGGCGATCAGCCCTTTCATGGTTTCCAGATCGACACGCCCCTCGAGGATATCGCTCATATGCACGTCGATGGCCGCGAAACCGGCGCGATCAAAGGCCGCCGCCATCTCGACATGGCCGTTGACACCCTGCTCGCGCAGCACCGCCACGCGTGGCTTCTCGCCACGCCCAACATAGGGCGCGGTAATGTCCTCGTCGACATCGAAGCTAGGCTGCGCCGAAAGGCCCGGATCGCGCAGGTCGAGCAAAGCGTCGAATTCGGACTTCGCGCAGTCCGGATTATCGCGCAGCGCCTGCATGCGATAGCTGGTCTCGGTCCAGGTGCGCTGGGCGATGGCCCGCGTGGTTTCCAGCAGCGGTTCTTCGAACAGCGTGACACGGACCTGATCGTCGTAGCGCGGCCGTGCCACCACACCGCAGGTCTCGAGGCCGGCCGCGGCCAGCTGGGCGAGCACGAACTCGGTGTCGCGGCGATTGACCTGAATCACCGCCCCCAGTTCTTCGGCGAACAAGGCATCGAAGGCCTCGTAGGCGTCGTCGATCAACCAGTCGAGCTTGATCTCCAGCCCCCCGCGCGCCGCAAAGGCCATTTCCAGCAGGGTCACCAGCAGGCCACCGTCACTGCGATCGTGGTAGGCGAGCAGCTTGCCGTCGGCATTGAGGCCTTGAATGACCGAGAAGAACGCCTTGAGGTCCTCGGCGTCCTCGAGGTCGGGGCATGCATCCCCGACCTGGCCGTATACCTGCGCCAGCGCCGAGCCCCCCAGCCGGTTCTGCCCCTGGCCCAGGTCGATGAGAATCAAGTCGCTCTCGTCCTGGTCCAGGCGCAACTGCGGGGTCAGGGTGCGCATGGCATCGGTGACCGGTGCGAAACCGGTGATATTGAGCGTCAGCGGCGCTGTCACGCTCTTGTCTTCATGCTCGCCCTCGGCGGTCTCTTCCTGCCAGGCGGTGCGCATGGACATCGAGTCCTTGCCCACCGGAATGGCGATGCCCAGCTGCGGGCAGAGTTCCATGCCCACGGCATGCACGGCGTCATACAGGGCCTGGTTCTCGCCTTCATGCTCGGCGGCGCTCATCCAGTTGGCGGAGAGCTTGATGTCGGAGAGCTTGGCAATCGGCGCCGCCGCCAGGTTGGTGATGGCCTCGGCCACCGCCAGGCGGGCGCTGGCCGCCGGGTCGACCAGTGCCACCGGCGGACGCTCGCCGAGGGCCATGGCCTCGCCGGCATGCGTATCGAAACTGGCCGTGGTCACCGCGCAGTCCGCCACGGGCACCTGCCAGGGCCCGACCATCTGGTCACGCGCCACCTGCCCGGTGATCGAACGGTCGCCGATGGTGATCAGAAAGCTCTTGGACGCCACGGCCGGCAGGCGCAGCACCCGATCCAGCGCCTCGCGCAGATCGAGATTGTCGAGCCCCAGGCTGGGCATCGTCAGCGTGCGTCGCTCGAAGGCACGCGACATCTTGGGCGGCTTGCCGAACAGCACGCTCATCGGCAGGTCGACGGGACGCGTATCGAAGTGACCATCGTGGACCGACAGATGGTGGGCCTCGGTCGCCTCGCCGACCACGGCATAGGGGCAACGCTCGCGCCGGCACAGCGCGTCGAAGGCCTCCAGGTCGTCCGGCGCCACCGCCAGCACATAGCGCTCCTGGGCCTCGTTGCACCAGATGGCCAGCGGGCTCATGCCCGGCTCGGCATTGGGAATGTCGCGCAGCTCGAAACGCCCGCCCCGATCGCCGTCCTTGACCAGTTCCGGCAGCGCATTGGAAAGCCCGCCGGCGCCCACGTCGTGAATGAAGCAGATGGGATTGTCGTCGCCCAGCGCCCAGCACCGATCGATGACTTCCTGGGCGCGCCGCTCGATCTCCGCGTTGTCACGCTGCACGGAGGCGAAATCGAGATCCTCGCTGGATGCGCCCGAGGCCATGCTCGATGCCGCCCCGCCGCCGAGGCCGATTTTCATCGACGGACCGCCCATCACGATCAGCTTGCCACCGACCGGTATATCGCCCTTGGCGACATGACCTTCGCGAATATTGCCGTAGCCGCCGGCGAGCATTACCGGCTTGTGATAGCCGCGCCGCTCGATCCCGGCCGCACCGACCGCATCCTGTTCGTAGGTACGGAAAAAGCCGCTCAGGTTGGGACGTCCGAACTCGTTGTTGAACGCCGCCCCGCCGATGGGCGCCTTCAGCATGATGTCCAGTGCCGACTGAATGCGCGCGGGCTTGCCGTAGTCGAAGGCTTCCCAGGGCTGCACGAATTCGGGGATACGCAGGTTGGACACCGCGAACCCGGTGAGCCCCGCCTTGGGCTTGCCGCCGACGCCGGTGGCGCCTTCATCGCGAATCTCGCCGCCGGCCCCCGTCGCCGCACCGGGATAGGGTGCGATGGCCGTCGGATGGTTATGGGTTTCCACCTTCATCAAGATGTGGATTGGCTCCTGCGTCGCCGCGTAGCGCGTTTCCTGCTCGCGGTCCGGTAGCCAGGGCGCGGCGAAGAAGCGTCCGGCCTCGGTACCACGAATCACGGCGGCGTTATCGCTATACGCGGAAAGGATCCCGTCGCTGGAACACGCATAGGTGTTCTTGATCATCTTGAACAGCGAGTGCGGCTGCGCCTCGTCGTCGACATGCCAATCGGCATTGAAAATCTTATGCCGGCAATGCTCGGAATTGGCCTGCGCGAACATCATCAGTTCGACATCGGTGGGATTGCGATCGAGCTCCTGGAAGGCATCGAGCAGATAGTCGATCTCATCCTCGGCCAGCGCCAGTCCCAGCGCGTCATTGGCGTCGACCAGCGCGTCGCGCCCGCCTTCGAGCACATCGACACGCCCCAACGGCGCCGGCTCATGGCGCTCGAAGAGCTTGGCCGCATCGCTCGCATTGGCCAGCACCGTTTCCGTCATCGGATCGTGAAGCGCCGCCACCAGGCTCGCGAAGGCCGACTCGTCGAGCGAACCGTTGAGTGTCACACGGTAAGCAATGCCGCGCTCGATCCGGCGCACCTGCGTCAAGCCGCAGTTGTGGGCGATATCGGTGGCCTTCGATGACCACGGCGAGAGCGTGCCTAGGCGCGGCACGACCAACAACAGGTGCCCTTCGTGATCGGCATTTCCACCATCACGAACGGGGCCATAGCTCAGCAGCTGAGCCAACACCTCTTGTGCCGCATCATCGAGCGCCTCCTGGTGATCGACGAAATGAACGTAATCGGCATGCAGTGCCTCGACCTCGGGCACGGCATCACGTAACGCAGCTAGCAGCTTGGCATGACGGAAGGCGGAAAGGGCGGGCGCTCCTCGCAGTTCGAGCATGTCGAATGGGCCTCTGGGACAGCAAGTAGACGATGCCGCGGGCGGCGGCCAATGAGCGATCATGATACTGGAAAAGGCCCCGACGGGCGAAGACGCCTTCATGCCCTTACCCATTGCGTGGAATCGCCGTCAGGTGACACAAGGCGTAACGCCCGCTAAGGTGGCTCCTCTCATCGCTGACTCGAACTGGCATGTTTGATGCTCTCTTACACTACATGCGGCCAGCCGCGACCACACTCGTCGCCCTGCTGGCGCTACTGATTCCCGATGGCCGCACGCTCCCAGTTCGGGACGCCGCGTTGTCGGAGGTCATCTCGCGTGATTTTATCCAGGTATTCACCCGCAATACGCCGTCGACCTATTACGAAGGGCGCCACGGTCCGACGGGGTTCGAATACGAGTTGGCACGGCAATTCGCCGAGGCGCTGGATGTCAGCCTGTCGATCGATAGCCAGGGCAGCATCGGCGGGGTACTCAGTGCCGTGCGCGATGGCCGCGCCGACGTCGGTGCCGCCACTCTCACGCTCGACCCCGCCGTACCCGGAGTGAATTACACCCGCCCGATCATGTCGATGCAGCCCATCGTCATCTATCACCACGGCATCACCCCGCCCAAGGCACCGGAAGACCTCCTGGGATTGGATATCGCTGCGCTACGTGGCTCGGGAACCGGCCACGCGTTACGCGACCTGCAGGAATCCCTCCCTAAATTGACCTGGCGGGAAACCGACGAGTTGGAAGTCACCGACCTCATCGAAATGGTCGAGAATGGCGAACTCGATGCCGCCGTCGTCTATGCCCATCAGTTCAAGCTCAACCGGTTGTTCTTTCCCGACGTCGAGAGCGGCTTTCCTCTGGGCGAGCCGCAAAGCCTCGTGTGGGCGCTACCCAAGAACAGTGGCGTGGCACTGCTGCGAGCCGCCAACCAGTTTATCGCGCGTCTTAGGGAGCACGGTGACTTGGCGGATTTGACCGCACGCTACTTCGGTCATGACAACTACCTCGAATACGTGGGTGCAAGCCTTTTCATCCGTCATGCCCAGAACCGCCTACCCCGCTATGAAGACGCTTTCAAGCAAGCGGCGCGCGATTCCGGCTTCGACTGGAAACTGTTGGCGGCACTGGGCTATCAGGAATCGCATTGGAAGCCGCGTGCAACCTCACCAACCGGCGTGCGCGGCCTGATGATGCTGACTAACGCCACCGCCGCCGAAGTCGGCGTAAGCAACCGGCTCGATCCCGAACAGAGCATCGAGGGAGGCGCGATCTATCTCGGCCATGTGAAGGGTCGTCTACAGGAAGAGATCACCGAGCCGGATCGTACCTGGATGGCACTTGCAGCCTACAACGTCGGCCTGGGACATCTCTACGATGCACAGAAGATCGCCGAGATGCAGGGCGGCGACCCGTACAACTGGGCAGACGTACGCAAGGCATTGCCCCTGCTACAGAAGCGCCAGTGGTACAGCAAGGTCCATCATGGTTACGCGCGTGGCGGCGAACCGGTGATTTACGTGCGCAACATTCGTCGCTATTACGAAATTCTCAACTACGTGGATCGCAGTCGGCGCCAATTCCACCAGCTCGGCGAACGCGAGGATCCGATGCTTCAGGGAACGCCTTTCGACACCGTCCCCCCGGTGCTCTAACTCACTCGCGCCGCGCGGCGAAAAAGGCCTGAAGGAGTCGCGTCGCGCGCGTAGCCAACAGCCCGCCTTCCACTTGCACGCGATGATTGAACCAAGGCTGGGCAAACAAGTTGGCCCGTGATTCGACCATGCCACTCTTGGGTTCGGCAGCGCCGTACACGACCCGAGTCACGCGCGCATGAATGATCGCCCCGGCGCACATCATGCAAGGTTCCAAGGTGACGAAGAGCGTGCAGCTATCCAGCCGATAGTTGCCCAGATGCGCGGCGGCGTCGCGCAAGGCGCGCACCTCGGCATGCCCACTCGGATCATGGCACGACACCGGAGCATTGAAGCTCGCGCCCACGATCTCGCCACTCGGCTCGACCACCACCGCGCCCACCGGCACCTCGCCTGCTTCCAACCCCATGCGCGCTTGATCTAGCGCACGGTGCATGTAGAAGGTATCGCTGCGCATGACAGGGGCACTCCGGTATGCTGGTAGAATTGGAACAACCGTATGAAAACGAGCCATCAGAAGGATGCCGGCATGACGCAACCACTCGCCACCCTCGTCGATCTATTGGGTCTGGAATCCTTGGAGGAGGACCTGTTTCGCGGTCGTAGCCAAGATCTCGGCCTTCCTCAATTGTTTGGCGGCCAGGTGCTCGGCCAAGCGCTTTCTGCTGCCACCCGCACGGTCGATGCGACGCGCCGCGCCCACTCGCTGCACGGCTACTTTCTACGTCCCGGCGACGCCAAACGCCCGGTAGTGTATCAGGTCGATCGCGTACGCGACGGTGGGAGTTTCACCACCCGGCGTATCAGCGCCATCCAGAACGGCAAGACCATTTTCTTCTGCAGCGCCTCGTTCCAGGGCGAGGAACCGGGCTTTGGCCATCAGCGCGAAATGCCCGACCTCGAGTCACCCCAGGCGCTGATCGAAGCCGGCGCCGAGGTACAGCGCTTCGACGGCCATCCCATCGAGTTTCTGCATTTCCCGGATACCATCACCGACATGCCGCGCAAGCGCCTGTGGTTCCGCCTCGCTGGCGAACTGCCCGAGGACGGCTCCCTGCATCGCTATCTTCTTGCCTATAGCTCAGATTTCAATCTGCTGACCACCAGCCTCGTCTCGCACGACACTTTTTTCGGCGACCCACGGCTGCAGATCGCGAGTCTCGATCACGCCCTGTGGTTCCACGATGAGGTGACCATCAACGACTGGCTGCTGTATGACATGGAGAGCCCGTGGGCCGGTGGGGCACGCGGATTTGCACGCGGCAGCGTCTATGACCGAACCGGACGGCTGGTCGCATCGGTGGCCCAGGAAGGGCTGACGCGTCTGCGGGACTGAGCGATGCGTACCGTAGCGTCTATCTGCATGGCGAGCATGCTACATAAAAAACGATTAATATGAGCCATGCACCGGTATCGACGACACTCAAGCGATATAGCCACCACCTCAAGAGTGGCGCGGCATAGCGTGATACACGCCTATTCCTGCCAATCGCCGCGGTACCGGTATCGCCCGGCCCAGGCCCGGGGATCATCAATGAACACAAGGGAACACCATGTTACGACGTATCTCACTTGCCTGCGTAGTGGCTGGCAGCGTGCTGCTGGCGGGTTGCGGACAAGATTCGGCAGACGCACCGCTGGCGCATGTTCCGGCTGATACCCCCTTCCTCTTCGCCAATCTCGACACCCTCGACGACACGACGCTCGATGCCGCGCTGGCGTCATCGAATGCCTCACTCCCGCAACAGCGTGTCGACCTGCACCAATTTGCAGAGGAACTGCGCCGCGACGGCGGGGCCGAGTCCCTCGCCAATGTGCTCGATGCACTCACCGAGGAACTTGCTGACAAATCGAACTATCAGCAGGTCGCTGAACAGATCGGCGTCGACCTGGGAGGTCGCAGCGCGCTCTATGGTCTAGGCCTGACCCCCGTATTGCGCCTGAGCATCAGCGATGCCGAGCGTTACCAGGCCTTCCTGCAACGTCTTGCCGATGCTGCCGGCCAGCCGCTGGGATCCCATACACAAGGCGAGCTGAAATACCGCCAGGCACGCCTCGGCGAGTCGCCACTGCAACTTCTGAGCGCCGTTCATGACGGCCAGGCAGTGCTGGCAGTGGCCCCCGTCGACCTGGATGACGACGCTCTTCAGCAACTGTTAGGCACGAGCCTGCCCGACAACAGCGTGCAGGATACCCAACGACTCAACGAGCTGGCCGACGCCAAGGGCTATCTGCCCTACGGCCTGGGCTATGTCGATACGACACGCTTGGCGACCTTGCTCACCGGCAGCCAAGACCCGATGCTTCAGTCCTTTCGCAGCTTCGCCGAACAGACGCAAGGCCAAGCCCCAGAGCCAGTGTCGGCGAGCTGCCGCGAGGACGCGGCGCGCCTAGCCTCACGCATGCCTCAACTAAGTGCCGGCTATACCACGCTCGACGCCGAACGCACCGAGCAACGCGTCGATGTGGCATTGGCCGAAGACATTGCCGCCCCGTTTGCCGCGCTCACCTCAACGCTGCCGGGCCTGGGCAAGGACTCGCTCGAGTCTCCCTTCGACCTAGCAATCGCGCTGCCCATGAACGATCTGCGTGATCTACTGAGCCAACAGATCCAGCACATACGCACCACGCCGTTCGACTGCCCAGCACTTGCCGAACTCAATAGCGGCCTGGACGAATTCGGCCGTCAGGCCAATATGCTGGCCATGCCCCCCTTAGGTAGCCTGCGCGGTATGCGATTGGTAATCGATGAGTTCGCGATGCCCGAAGATAGCCGTCAGCCCGCCATCAAGGGCTCCTTGCTGGTAGCTTCCAACGATCCCAACGGCCTCCTGGCGATCGGTCAGAGCATGCTGCCCGGCTTGGCAACACTCTCGCTTTCCAGCGACGGAGAACCCCAAGCGCTGCCGCCACAACTCACCGCGATGCTTGGCGACACGCCGGCCTGGCTGGCCATGACAGACAAGGCACTCGGCGTAGCAACGGGCGAAGGTGAGCAGGCGACGCTCAAGACCCTGATGAAGGAAGACACCGGCGAGGCCGGCGAACTGATGCACCTCAAGCTTTCCGGTGACATGTACGCCAAGTGGCTTCGGTTGGCCGACGCTTTCGGCAGCCTCGCGGGCGACGACGACGCCATCGAGGAGCAGCTCGAGGCCATGCGGGACCAGTTCGAGCGCATCGACAACGTCGTAATGCGCATGCGTATGGAAGACGACGGCCTGGTCATCGACAACCGTATCGACTGGCAGCAGTAATGCCGCTTGGCTAGAGCGCCCGAAAGTGCCCTGGTGCTCTTACGGCACCCGCCCTTCATGGCCCATTCTGCAACCTGCCAGAACCGAAAAAGGCGCGGGACATAGCCCGCGCCTGACACGATCACTGGGTAAGCCGTCGCGACTTGCTCAGCCGTTCTGCATCGATGCCATGTCGATGACGAAGCGATAACGCACGTCGCCTTTCTGCATGCGATCCCAGGCTTCATTGATGTTCTGGATATCGATCATCTCGACATCGCAGGTGATGCCCTTCTCGGCGCAGAAATCCAGAAGCTCCTGAGTCTCGGGAATTCCACCGATCAGCGAACCGGCCAGCACACGGCGCCGGAAGATCAGGTTGGCGCCCGCCACGCCAGGCTCCAATGGTTGCATCTGGCCAACCAGAATGTGCGTACCGTCGTACTTCAAGGCTTGCAGGTACGGATTCAGGTCGTGCTCGTTCGGCACGGTATCGAGCATGAAGTCGAAGGTCTCGGTGACCGCCGCCATCTGCGCCTCGTCGGTGGAGACCACAACGTGATCGGCGCCGTTGGACTTGGCCTCGGCGACCTTGCTCTCGGAACGCGTGAACAGCGTGACCTCGGCGCCCAGCGCCTGGGCCAGCTTGACGCCCATGTGGCCGAGACCGCCCATACCGATGACGCCGACCTTATGGCCCGGCTTGACGCCGTAATGCTTGAGCGGCGAATAGGTGGTAATACCGGCGCACAACAGCGGCGCGGCAGATTTAAGGTCGATGCCTTCCGGCATGCGCAGTACGAAACGCTCGCTGACCGTGACCCGATCTGAATAACCGCCCTGAGTCAGGCTGCCGTCGTGGCGGTCGGGGCTACCGTAGGTCATGGTAAAACCTTCGGCACAATACTGCTCCAGACCATCGCCGCATGCCTGACAATGACGGCAAGAATCGACCATGCAACCCACGCCGACCACATCGCCTTCCTTGAAATTGGCGACATCGCTGCCGACGGAGGTGACCCGACCGACGATCTCGTGACCCGGCACGATCGGATACTGCGCCATTCCCCAGTCGTCGCGTGCGAAGTGCAGATCGCTGTGGCACACGCCGCAGTAGAGAATCTCGATGGCGACATCGTCGGGGCGCGGCGTGCGGCGCTCGAAGGAAAACGGCTCGAGTGCCGACTCCGCAGAGTGCATTGCATAGCCCGTAGCTTGTGGCATAGCGAATATCCTATGAAGGGTGAGTGCAACCGCGTACCGGCTAGGAGAGTTACCCAGCCTGGGTCGCGAACGCCAATAGTGTGGGCGCCGCCGGCGATTTCCTCCATGCCCAATTCTGTGTGATATTTGCCCAAAGCTCTTGTAGCGCACCCTCAACCACAGAATAGACGGCGCTTTTCATGCACGATGTTATCCTTATGAGTGTTCGCTATTGCCGAGGAGCCATCTAATGACCCACCCATTGCCCCCTCACTTGACCACCATTGGGGCCAGCACCGAGCCTTCCTCGGAGACTCGGCTGGCTGCGCGCTTGGCGTCGCTGACCACTCGGGATGGCTTCACGTCCACCACACTGCCCGGCGTACAACTGATCGCCTCGCATTGCGGCCACCCGCGCACGCCCCTCATGTATGAGCCTAGCCTGGTGATCATCGTCCAGGGCAACAAGACCGGGTATCTTGGCGAACGCATCATTCACTACGGCGCCGGCCACTATCTGATCCAGGCCATGCCGCTGCCGTTCGAGTGCGAGACGCACGCTTCCGATACCAAGCCTTTGCTGGGCTTATCGGTGAGCCTCGATATGGCCATGCTCAGCGACTTGGTGGCGCGCCTGCCATCGACGACGTCTACGCGCATGCCCGCTCCCATGGCCGCCGTATCCATGGACGCCGACATGGAAGAAAACGTGTCACGGCTCATCGATTGCCTCGACGATCCCGATCGAGCCGCCGCGCTTGGCGATGGGCGCATTCGTGAAGTCCTGTTCACCGCGCTGCGTGGGCCGCAGGGCGCCTCATTGCGTCAACTGGTTGCCTATCATGGCCAATATTCGCGCATCGCCGAGGCGCTAACGTTCCTGCACCGTCACTACACCCGGACCTTGAACGTTGACGCCCTCGCGCAACGCGTCAACATGAGCGCCTCGCATTTCCATCATCACTTCAAACGCACCACACAACTCGCGCCGATGCAGTACCTCAAGCGCCTGCGCCTGCTCAAGGCGCGCGCTCTGCTCACCCAGCAGGGGCACCAGGTCGCGCAGGCGGCCACTCAGGTGGGTTATCAAAGTGCGTCGCAGTTCAGCCGCGATTACAAACGCTATTTCGGTCGCAGTCCGCTTGAGGACCGACAACGCGCCACCCCCGCCGCATCTTGATATCTCAAGTGGCGACGCCAATAGCCGATAACGTTATTCTGAGGGGGCCTGCACGGCGCTTGCTTGCTACTGCACGCCATTCATCGATGCATCACGGCACGGTGCCGCTCGTGGTCGTAAGATGCCTGACTTGGAAAGCGCTGAACGCATGATTCATTTCGTCTCTTCCGCCTCCTTAGACAATGTCATCCAGGGCCAATGGGAGCCCGGCTTGATCGTGCTGTCATGCTTGGTGGCGTGGCTCGCCGCCGGGCTCGGCTTGTTGATCGGCGAGCGCATGCAAGAAGCCGATAGTCACCTACGCCGCGGAATCTGGTTGAGCGCCGGTGCCGGTATGATGGGGCTTGGCGTGTGGAGCATGCATTTCACCGGTATGCTGGCCCTGCGCCTGCCGCTACCCATGCAATACGACGTGAAGCTGACACTCCTGTCGCTACTCCCCGCCGTGCTCGGCAGTGGCTATGCACTGCGCATCATGGCCCGGCCCGTCGCAACGCCGCGCTACTCCATATTGGGTGGACTGGTGTTAGGTGCGGGAATCGGCACCATGCACTATTTGGGCATGGAAGCCATGCTCATGCCCGTCACCGTGCGCTACGACGCGCCTCTTTTCTTCATGTCGATCGGCGTCGCGCTCGTACTCGGCATGGTGGCAATGCTGGCCCATCGCTACTGTGTGCGCTATCGACGCCTGACACATCTCGATCGCCGACTATTCGGGATCGCCGCCTGCATCGCATTGGCCATCAGCGGCATGCATTACGTGGCCATGTCCGCCACGTATTATCTCCCGGCGCCCGCGCCTCACCACATGATGGAAACATCGGCCTCGTGGCTCGCCATCAGTGTCAGCGGTGTCGTGACACTATTATTGCTGGTCGCCGCGCTGAGTGTCGCCATCGACCGTCGCCTGCAGCGCCATGCCCGTCAGTCGACGATGTCGCGCGAGCAGTTGATGGAAGTCATCGCCGCGATCAATGACGCCTTCCTACTGTTCGATCACCGGGGCCGGATCGTACTCAGCAACCGAGCTTTCACGGCCATGACCGGCTACACCTCCACCGACATTCAGGGCAAGCCGCTGTCAGTGCTCGAGCACTCCCATGAAAGCGCCCGGATCTATCACGATATCCGCCGTCACATCGTCGACAGCGGACAATGGCAAGGTGAGATCAAAGCGCGACGCAAGGACGGTCAGGCGTTTCCCGCGCGCCTTAGCGTTAGCTGCGTCGAATACAGCCACAGCGCCACCCGCCATTATGTCGCCACGCTCCACGATCTAAGCGCGCGTCGCGAGGCGGAGGCAAAAATCCATCGCCTCGCCCATCACGACACTTTGACCGACCTGCCCAATCGCCAGACCCTTTATACGCGCCTCGATGCCGTGCAAGCCGCGAGTCACACGCGGCAACAAAGCGGGGCGCTGATCTTGCTCGACATCGACAATTTCAAGGCACTCAACGACTCACGGGGCAATGCCGCCGGCGATATGCTGCTGCGCCATGTGGCACGCCGTCTCAAACGTTTCGCACGTCACGAGCATGACCTGGCACGCCTGGGCGGCAACGAATTCGCCCTGGTGGTGACCGGCTTGCCATCCGATCGCGGCGCAGCCATTGCCGAATTGCAACACCACATGACCACCGTGCGACAGGTCATCGGCGGCGTGTACGAGCTCGACGATCATTCGCACACTACGACGCATAGCCTGGGTGGGGTGTGGTTCGGTGACGACGACGTAGCAACGGGCGAGCTGGTCAAACGCGCCAGCCTGGCGCTCTCGCGAGCCAAGCAGGACGGTGGCAACGTGAGTCGCGTCTTCCATCCCGACATGGAAGCCGCCCTCCAGGATCGCCTGTTGCTTGAAGCCGAGCTGCGCCAGGCTATCCAGAACGAGCAAATGCGCTTGTACTACCAACCCCAGGTCGATGCCGACGGTACCATCATCGGGGCCGAGACGTTGATCCGTTGGCAGCATCCCGAACGTGGCGTCATTTCCCCAGGCGCATTCATTCCCCTCGCCGAAGAAACCGGCTTGATCGTGCCCATCGGACAATGGGTGCTGGCCAAAGCATGCGAGCGGCTGGCTCGCTGGTCCACCGATCCGGCTTTGGCCCACTTGCAGCTGTCCGTCAATGTCAGCGTGCACCAGTTTCAAAAGCACGACTTCGTCGCCCAGGTGCTGGCCACGCTCGCCGATCATAAAGCACCGCCCGAACGCCTAACGCTGGAGCTAACCGAAAGCCTGCTGCTCGCCAACGTCGAGGGCGTCATCGAGAAGATGATGCAGCTCAAGCACCATGGCGTGAGTTTTTCTTTGGATGACTTCGGCACTGGCTATTCATCACTGGCCTATTTGAAGCGCCTGCCGTTCAATGCCTTGAAGATCGATGTTTCCTTCGTGCGGGATGTCCTGATCGAGGCCAACGATGCCGCTATCGTCAAGACCATCATCGCCCTTGCCGACAGCCTGCAGCTCAAGACCGTAGCCGAAGGTGTAGAGACCCTGCCCCAACGCGATTTCCTCGCGCGGCTCGGCTGTCACCATTACCAAGGCTATTACTATGGGCGCCCCATCCCAGTCGAGGCCTTCGAAGCATATGTCACGCCGCTCTCTGCACAGCGCACGACACTCAAATAAGCCCCATCACGCCACGCACGGCGTAGTACCCGCCCACCAAAGTGACCAACCAGCGTGTCCAGCCGCGGAAGCTAGCATCGGTGAGCCGCTTCAGGATGGCGTTTCCCGAACGCGTCCCCAGGAAACTCAAGGGAATCGCCAGGGCGATCCATCCCCACTGTCCCTGCTCCAGTGCCAACACCGCCTGGAAATAAAACACTACCTTGATGGTATGCGCGATGACTTGAATCGCCGCCTTGGAGGCCACGACCGTGCGCCGATCGAGCCGCGTACGCACGAAGCCGATATCAATGGTCGGCCCCGACACCCCGGCGGCGATGGTCAAGCCACCGGCCACCAAGCCACACAGGATGGCATCGGCGGGACGCGATACATCGAACCGAAACCAGCGACGCGGCAACCATACCAGGACCGGCATGATCCCGATCAAAAGCAACACCACATTTTCACTGGGAGTGTAACGAACGCTTGCTAGCATCAGCGCCGCGATCACGACACCCAGCACGATCCACGCCACGATGCGCCAATCGATGTAATGCCGTGAGAGCAAGGCACGCGAGGCGTTGGAGCCCATTTGGATGATCCCGTGCACGGCGATGGCCGTGGTCGCCGGCATCCACACCAGCAGAAAGCCCATCAGGATCAAGCCGCCCGCCATACCGAAGACGCCGGATAGTGCCGAGGCAAAAAACACCACGCCGAGAAACACCAGAGAAAGCGGAAACGTCATGTCTGTCCCCAACCGCCGCCGTAGCGCCTATTAAGCAGCACGCATTCACGCACCCTCACAGCACCTTGAGCGTCGGCCAAGCGCATCCCGGCCGTGCCACCAGGGTGTCACGCAGTGCCTCACCCGCCGCCCCGCTAGTCAGCATCACATCGAAGGTCTCGAGGTCGGCGAAAAACGCCGGGCGCACCAAATCGAGTTTGCTCTCGTCGGCGACGAGAATGCGCTGCACAGCAGTCTCCAGGGCCACTTGCTTGGGCATCACCTCATGGAAGTGAAAGCAGCTCACGCCTTTATCGGCATGTACGCCGGCGGCGGAAATGAATGCCTTGTTGATACCCAAGCGACGAATCGCGGTGACCAGCTCCTCACCGCCGAAGGACTGCGATACTGGATAATAGAGACCGCCCAGCAACACCAGACGGACGTGGGGCAGCGCCATTTTCTCGATGGCATTGGCAACGTTGAGCGCGTACGTCACCACCGTCAGCGGCATGTCGGGATCGAGTTGAGCGAACAGCGGAATCAGCGTCGTGCCGCAATCCACGAAGATCGTGTCATCGGCCTCGACCATGCGTGCCGCCTCTTCGCACATGCGCTGCTTGGCCTGGGCGAAACTGTCCTGCTGAGTGGCGAAGTCGTATCCGGTGGCAACCTGTGGATGCTCGGCCAACAGCAAGCGCCCGCCCAGCGAGACGATGGTGTCCTGGCTGGCGGCGATGTCGCGGCGTATGGTCATTTCCGAGACCTGGCAGCGCTGAGCGGCCTCGGCGATCGGCAGCATGCCTTCCGCGCGCAAGGTGTCCTGTAGCCATTGAAGGCGTGCCGCACTGCGGCTATTCATTTGACATATCTCCGTCGACACGCCGGTCAACGAGCGTTGCTCGCCATCCTCCGGCACATTTTGTTAGCTTAGCCACAAAATTTCTGTTAAAAAAATAACAAAGGCATCTCAACAATAAAGACAAGGACATTACCATGCCAGCGTCTTTTTGCGTGTCGTCCGGCGCATTCGCCGACCGCGCGACCGACTCATCGACCCATGCACCGGCGCCAGGCGCATGCATACCACTCGGGGACTCACGCCCATGACCGACCTCACGTCCACCGCTCGTCAGGCGCTCAGCCTGATGGATCTGACCTCGCTCAACAACGATGACGACAGTGCCCATATTCAGGCACTCTGCCGCCGTGCCGACACGCCCGTCGGTCATCCCGCCGCATTGTGCCTTTATCCGGCCTTCATCGAGGACGCCCAGCGCGAACTCGACACCCTCGGCCTGACCCGGCGCGTGCGCATCGCCACGGTGACCAATTTTCCCGGCGGCGCCCCCAATGCCGAGCGCGCAGCGCGCGAGACACGTCTCGCCGTGGCCGCCAGCGCCGACGAAGTCGACGTGGTCTTTCCCTATCGGGCCCTGCTCGACGGCGCGCCCGATGTCGGGCGCCTACTCGTCGAAGCGTGCCGTGAAGCCTGCGGTGGTGCGACCTTGAAGGTCATCCTCGAGAGCGGCGAACTCAAGGACCCCGCCCTGATCCGCCAGGCCGCAGAAATCGCCATTGCCGCCGGTGCCGACTTCATCAAGACCTCCACCGGCAAGGTTGCCGTCAACGCCACCCTCGAATCCGCCGAGATCATGCTCGAAACGATTCGTGACAGCGGTCGCGACGTGGGCTTCAAGGCCGCCGGCGGGATTCGTACCACCGAGGATGCCAAGGCTTATCTCGACCTGGCCGCGCGAATCATGGGCGAGGACTGGATCAGCCCCGCGCACTTCCGTTTTGGCGCCTCGGGGTTACTCGACGCATTGCTCGCCACTTTGGAAGTCGGTGACACCAAGGCGCCCCACGACGGTTACTGAGCACGCACCGGCAGCCATCGACCATCAATGACAAACAACGACAAATAACGACACGGTTATCGCCATGCTGATTCAAGACATCCTCCGTCGTAAGCGTGACGCCGAAGCCCTCGACGCCGACGCCATCCACACTTTCATGCGCGGCGTCGCCGACGGCAGCGTGGGCGACGCCCAGATCGGCGCTTTCGCCATGGCGGTCGTGCTCAATGGCATGAACCGCGAGGAGGCCATCGCGCTCACCGAGGCCACCCGCGAATCGGGCCAGATCCTGCGCTGGCACGACCTGAACCTCGACGGTCCGGTGCTGGACAAGCATTCCACCGGCGGCGTAGGCGATCTCGTGTCACTGGTACTGGGCCCGTGGATCGCTGCCTGCGGCGGCCACGTGCCCATGATTTCCGGGCGTGGACTCGGCCACACCGGTGGCACGCTGGACAAACTCGAAGCGATTCCTGGCTATGACGTCACGCCCGACGACGCTCGCTTCCGCCGCCTGGTCAAAGACGTCGGCGTGGCGATCATCGGGCAGACCGGCACCCTCGCCCCTGCCGACAAGCGCCTGTACGGTGTGCGCGATGTGACCGCCACGGTCGAGTCGCTGCCGCTGATCGTGGCCTCGATTCTGGGCAAGAAGCTGGCCTGCGGGCTCGACACACTGGTCATGGACGTCAAGGTCGGCAACGGCGCCTTCATGCCCACCGCCGAGGCCTCCCGAGAACTGGCCGAAGCCATCGTCACCATCGGCAGCGGCGCCGGCACGCCCACCAGCGTGCTGTTGACCGACATGAATCAGCCGCTCGCCGACTGCGCCGGCAATGCCTTGGAAGTGCACGAGGCGCTGCGCCTGCTGAGAGGGGAAGGTCGCGATAGCCGTCTCTATCAGGTCACCCATGCCTTGGCCACGGAAATGCTCGTGCAAGCCGGTATAGCCACCAATGCCGACGACGCCGCAATGCGCCTGGAGAAAACCCTGGCCTCCGGCGAGGCGCTGGAACGCTTCTCGCGCATGGTGCATGGTCTAGGGGGCCCGAGCGATCTGGCCGAACGCCCCGCGCACTATTTAGCGCCAGCGCCCTTCACGACCGATGTCGTCTCGCCTCGGGCCGGCACCATCCACGCCATCGACACCCGTGCGCTTGGTCTCGGCGTCGTCGAACTAGGCGGCGGGCGTCGTAACGCTGGGGATGCCATCGATCATCGTGTCGGCCTCTCGCATATCGCCCAGCTCGGCGAGCGCGTCGACGCCGGGCAACCACTGTTGCGCCTCCACGCCGCCAGCCAAGCCGATGCCGAGGCTATCGCATCCCAATTGAGCACAGCCTTCACCCTCGGCGAGACAAGTAGCGTCGAGCCGACGTCGCCGATCCACGCCACCCTGCGCCAGGAGGATCTATCATGACCCGCGCCGTTCTGCTCGTCCTCGACTCCTTCGGCATCGGCAACGCCCCGGATGCCGACGCCTTCGGCGATGCAGGGGCGGATACGCTAGGCCATATCGCGCGTCACCGTGCCGCTGCCGGACGACCGCTCGCGTTGCCCAACCTGGCAAAGCTGGGGCTCTATCACGCGCATCACCTTGCCACCGGCGAGTGGGCAGCAGGCATCACCCCACCCGATACGCTCGACGGCGCCTACGCGGCGGCATCCGAGATCTCCTCGGGCAAGGACACGCCCTCCGGGCATTGGGAGATCGCCGGCGTGCCGGCGCTGTTCGAATGGGGTTACTTTCTCGACAAGACACAGAGCTTCCCGCCCGATCTTTTGGAAGCGTTGATCGAGCGCGCCGACCTGCCCGGTGTTTTGGGCAACTGCCATGCGTCCGGCATGCCGATCCTCGAGGCACTTGGCGAAGAACATATCGCCACTGGCAAGCCCATCGTCTATACCTCGGCGGACTCAGTGTTCCAGATCGCCGCCCACGAGACCCATTTCGGTCTCGACCGCTTGTACGCGCTGTGCGAAATCGCCCGTGAGCTACTGATGCCCTACAACATCGGTCGCGTCATCGCTCGCCCCTTCGTCGGCGAGACGCTGGACGCCTTCGAGCGCACCGGCAATCGCCGCGACTACGCCATCGAACCGCCCACGCCGACCGTACTCCAAAAGCTGCACGACGGCGGCGGGACGGTATTGGGCGTGGGCAAGATCGGCGATATCTATGCCCATTGCGGCGTTTCGAAAGTGCTCAAGGCCCACGGCCATGACGCGCTGTTCGACGCGACGCTCAAGGCCATCGATGAGGCCGGCGAGCGTTCACGGGAGAATAAGCAGACGCTGGTGATGACCAACTTCGTCGACTTCGACACGCTCTACGGTCACCGGCGCGACCCTGACGGCTACGCCGCAGCCCTGGAGGCCTTCGACCGGTGCTTGCCGGAAATACTCGCGGCCCTCGGCCCCGACGACCTGCTGATCCTCACCGCCGATCACGGTAACGATCCGACCTGGACGGGGACCGACCATACGCGCGAACAAGTCCCCGTGCTTGCCAGCGGCGCGAACTTGGCGCCAGGGCCGTTGGGCGACGAGGCCGGTCGTCTGGCGACCTTCGCCGATATCGGCCAGAGTCTGGCGACGCATTTCGGTCTCGCGCCCATGGCCCACGGCAGCGACTTCCTGGGCGCGGCGCCCGCCGCCTCCACCACGACGACAACAGGAGACTGATGCCATGTCGACGCCGCATATCGATGCCCCCGCAGGCGCCTTCGCCGATACCGTGCTCATGCCCGGCGATCCGCTGCGCGCCCAATTCATTGCCGAGACCTTTCTGGACGACGTCGAGTGCGTCAATCAGGTGCGCAACATGCTCGGTTTCACCGGTACCTACCAAGGCCAGCGCATCTCAGTGATGGGCAGCGGCATGGGCATTCCCTCGATCTCGATCTATGCCAAGGAGTTGATCACCGAGTACGGTGTCAAGCGCCTGGTGCGTGTGGGCTCCTGCGGTGCGGTACGCGACGACGTGGCGGTCAACGACATCGTCGTGGGAATGGGCGCGTGTACCGATTCCGGCGTCAACCGCACCCGCTTCAAAGGGCATGACTTCGCCGCCATCGCCGACTTCGACCTGACACGTCACGCCGTCGACGCTGCACGCGCGCGTGGCATCCAGGCCAAGGTCGGCAACCTGTTCTCGGCGGATCTTTTCTATTCGCCCGACGACGCCATGTTCGACGTCATGAAGCGCCATGGCATTCTCGGCGTCGAGATGGAAGCCGCCGGCCTATACGGCGTCGCCGCCGAGCTCCAAGCTCGTGCGCTGACCGTGTGCACGGTGTCCGATCATATCCTGAAGGGTGAGGCCCTCGACGCGCAGACGCGCCAAACCGGCTTTCACGAGATGATGGCGATCACCCTCGAGGGCCTGCTCCGCGACGCGAGGGAAACCACCCATGGCTGAGACGTCCCCCGCGCCGCTTTCCGATGCGCTGCGCCAAGCGTTGATCGAGACGCGCGAGCGCGCTTATGCGCCCTATTCCCGCCATCCGGTGGGGGCCCTGCTGATCGCCGAGAGCGGCCGGTATTACCTGGGCTGCAACGTGGAAAGCGCCAACTTCAAGGGGCTCTGCGCCGAAGCCGGTGCCATCGGCGCGATGATCGCCCAAGGCGAGCGCGAGATCGTCACGCTGTACGTCATCGGCCCCGGCGAGCATCTCTGCACGCCCTGTGGCGATTGCCGCCAGCGCATTCGAGAATTCGCCACGCCGGACACCGTGATCGTCGTTCTCGACGGCGACGGTACGCCGCTCAAACGCTACACCATGGAGCAGTTACTGCCTGACTCCTTCGGGCCGGAGAATCTGCCACCGGCGTGATGTAGGCGCCTCACCTTACGCTCGACGGCTATTCATGACGCCGTGATGACGCACGCAGCGGCTCGAGCAGCGCGTTAAGGCCGTTGTGGTCGATTTCATGCATCAGGGCGAGCAGTCGCCCGATTTCCCCTTGCGGGAAGCCCTCCCGGGCAAACCAGGCAAGATAGGGGCCGGGAAGATCGGCGATCAGCCGGCCTGCGTATTTGCCGAAAGGCATCTGTCGCGTGGCGAGCTTTTGCAAGTCTTCAGGGTTCATCGAGGCGCTTCTCGCATAACGGTCGTAAGTGACCATGCTAGCGGACGCGTCGGCGCACGTCGCCATGGCGCGCATGCCATGCGTCATATGCATACCCCCATTACCAAGTAGCGTTTGAGCGTAGCGTCCCGTGTGCCGGTAGAGTGGCATGCCATGCTATCGGCGCATGGCGCCACACGATAACGACAAACGGAGACTGGGTGATGCAAACATCGCTACGGCCCTTGGTTTTCTGGCCAACCTTCCTGGTGCTACTGGCGGCGGTGATCGCCAGCTACGTCAATCTCGATGCCTTCCTGGCCACCGCCAGCGCCCTCAACGATGCCATCCTGGATAACTTTGCGTGGCTATTCAGCCTGGGGAGCCTGTACCTGCTGGTGCTGGCCGTCATCGTTTATTTCTCGCCGCTGGGTCAACTACGTATCGGCGGCGAGCAGGCAACGCCCATGCTGTCGCGGCTGCGCTGGTTCTCGATCACCTTGTGCACCACGCTGGCCGTGGGGGTGTTGTTCTGGACCACCGCCGAACCGCTTTATCACTTCATGGGGCCGCCCGAGTCGCTAGGTTTAGAAGCCGGTTCCAGCGATGCCATGCTGTTCGCGATGTCGACCATGTTCCTGCACTGGTCGTTCACGCCCTACGCCATCTATGCCGTTCCCGCGCTGATCTTTGCGCTGGCCTTCTACAATCTGCGCCTGCGCTTCTCGATCTCGAGCATGCTGGAACCGCTCTTCGGGCCCAAGGTCAAGCGCTTCGGCGGTTTGATCGACGCCGTGTCGCTCTACGCTCTGGTGGCCGGCATGGCCTCATCGCTGGGCACCGGCGCGCTGACGCTGGCCGGCGGCGCGGGCCAGTACCTGGGCGGCGAGACCAGCCCCCTGCGCCTGGGCGTGGTCATCGCCCTGATCGTGGTGACCTTCGTGATCTCGGCGGCTAGCGGTCTTCAGAAAGGCATCGCACGGCTATCGTCGCTGAACGCTATATTGCTGTTGATTCTGGGCGTGTTCATCTTCGTGGTGGGGCCGACGAGCTTCATGCTCTCGCTGGGCGTGGAATCCTTCGGCGTCTATCTCGACAACTTCTTCACCAAGAGCCTGTTCACCGGCGCCGCCGGCGAGGACCAGTGGCCACAGTGGTGGTCGATCTTCTACTGGGCGGTATGGTTCGCCTGGGCGCCCATGGCGGCGCTGTTCCTGGGCAAGATTTCACGCGGCTACACGGTACGCGAATTCCTGCGGGTCAATCTGTTCTACCCAGCCCTTTTCGCCTCCGCTTGGGTCATCATCTTCTCCGGCGCGGCGCTTTATTTTCAGGCCCATACCGGTATCGACCTGCATGCCATTCTCAACGATCGCGGCGTGGAGAACGTGCTCTATGAACTCTTCCGGCAAATGCCGTTCGCTGGTGTCTGGATTCCCTTGCTGCTGTTCATCGCCTACATCTCCTACGTCACGGCGGCGGACTCGCAAACCGATGCCATCGGCAACCTTTGCACACGCGGTCTGACCGCCGACTCGGATCTCAACACCGGCGTGTCGATGAAGGTCCTATGGGGCGTCATCGTCGGCATCGTGTCCTGGGTCATGGTCAGTTTCGTGGGGATCGACGGTATCAAGATGCTCTCCAATCTCGGCGGTCTGCCCGCGCTGATCGTCGTGCTACTCGCCACGGGTTCGCTATGGCGTTGGCTGAAACACCCCGAGCGCCTCGCGAGACCGCCTTCTTCTTCTCACGCTTCCAAGGACGACGCATGAACATCAAGCACGACTTTCCACACCGCGTGCGCGAGATCGAGAACCAATGGATCGTGCTCGCCGATGGCACGCGGCTAGCGGCCCGTATCTGGTTGCCCGAGGATGCCGAGTCGAAGCCAGTGCCGGCGATCCTCGAATACCTGCCCTATCGCAAACGCGACGGCACGGCGGTGCGCGACGAGCTGACCCACCCCTGGTTCGCCGGCCACGGTTACGCCTGCATCCGGGTCGATATGCGCGGCAATGGCGAGTCCGATGGGCTGATGGAGGACGAGTATGCTCCCCAGGAACAGCGTGATGCGCTGGAGGTGATCGACTGGATCGCCGGCCAGCCCTGGTGCGACGGCAAGCTCGGAATGATGGGCATCTCCTGGGGCGGCTTCAACAGCCTGCAACTCGCCGCGCTGCGTCCCGAACCGCTCAAGGCGATCATCACGCTGTGCTCCACCGACGACCGCTACGCCGATGACATCCACTACAAGGGCGGCAACATGCTGCTGGAGAACCTCGGCTGGGCGGCGACCATGCTGAGCTTCTCCGCCGCCGTGCCCGACCCGGCGCTGGTCGGCGATCGATGGCGCGAGATGTGGAAGCATCGCCTCGACAACATGCCGCTGCTGGCGGACACCTGGCTCGAGCATCAGCATCGTGACGACTACTGGAAACATGGTTCGATCTGCGAGGGCTATCACCAAGCGCTAGGCGGCATCGAAGCGGCTGTCTATATGGTCAGCGGCTGGGCGGATTCGTACATCGACGCCATTCCGCGAATGATGGAGCACCTGTCGTGCCCCAAGAAGGCGCTGATCGGGCCGTGGATGCACAAGTACCCGCACTTTGCGATCCCCGACCCGGCCATCGGCTTTCTGCAGGAGGCGCTGCGCTGGTGGGACTACTGGCTCAAGGATACCGACACCGGCATCATGGACGAGCCCGCGTGCACCTTCTATCTGCAGGATGGCGTGCCGCCCGCGCCGAAGTACCTCGAGCGCCCGGGGAAGTGGGTCCGTACCCACGGCTGGCCCGCGCCCAGTGACGAGGTCGAGACGCAATCCCTGGTGCTCGGCGACCAGGGATTGGCGGCCAACGGCCGCTTGAGCAACGATCGGCAGATCGCCTCGCCATTGACCGCCGGCGCGCTGCAGGGCGAATACATTCCACTGTGGTTCGGCGCCGACTTTCCGCCGGACCAGCGTCGTGACGATGGCCTGTCGCTGACCTTCGATTCCGCCCCGTACCTCGAGGGGCTCGACATTCTCGGCCAACCGAGACTTGCGGTGTCGGTCACCAGCACCGCAGCGTGCGGCCAACTGCACGTGCGCTTGTGCGACGTGGCCCCCAGCGGCGAGAGCGCGCTGATCACCTACGGCACACTCAATCTCAATCTACGCGATGACCCGGGCACGATTACGCCACCGGTACCGGGCGAGCCGATGGACGTTCGCGTACCGCTGGATCTGATCGGCTATCGCCTCCCCCCGGGACACCGCCTGCGCGTGGCGCTCTCCAGCGCCAGTTTTCCGCTTGTGTGGTCGCCCCAAAAGCGCGCTGACCTGACGCTTCAGTCGGGCATGCCGACACTCGAGCTGCCATGTTCAAAAGCGGCTTACATCTCGATGCCATTCGAAGCACCGGAGAGCGCCGCGCCGTGTCGCGTCGAAACGCTTCGCGGTGGACAACCCAAGCGCACTCTCAGCGAAGACGTCGGCAGTGGCGAGGTAACCGTAACCGTGGAAGACGACATGGGCGACATTCGCTTCGAGGATCACGGCTTACGTGTCGAGCAAAAAGCAAAAGAGGTCTACAGCAGTCACCCGACCGACGCCACACGGACACGTGCCGATATCGAATGGGTCTATCGTGCCAGCCGCGATGAAGGCGACGGTCAGTTCGCCGTCGAGGTGACCAGTCGCTATCACCTGCATTGCGACACAGACACCTTCTACCTCAGCGCCGAGCAAATCGCCCACGAGGGCGAGACACTGGTCAGCGAGAAGTCATGGCAGCGCGAGATTCCACGCACGGCCATCTGACCGGCGGCGTGCATGTTATGCTCCGGGGTCGTTTCATGGCCCCGGATACGTCTATGTCTTCCCGTGATGCGTTACCACCGTTGGCGTGCTTGCGTGCCTTCGAGGCGGCCGCGCGACATGCCAGTTTCACGCAGGCCGGCAGCGAACTGCACCTGACCCAGAGCGCGGTCAGCCGCCAGATCAAGCGGCTCGAGGACGACCTGGGTCGGCCACTGTTCGAACGTCATTACGAAGGCCTACGTTTAACGCCCGCCGGCGAACACTACTTTCGCGTGGTGCAGCGCCTGTTGCGTGACCTGCGCGACGAAACGGCGCGCCTGCGGCGTCGCGGCGACGACCGTCAGCTCACGTTGGCCTCCAGCCCCACCATTGCCTCGATCTGGCTGGCGCGGCAGCTTCCCGACTTCCAGCGTGCGCATCCGCATATCGAGATCCGCATCCTGACGGTCGAGGACCCTCACCGCCTGGACCTCGCCGAGTTCGATCTGGGCATCTACTATCACGTTCCTCACGAGGTCGACCCCACCGGCCTCGACGCCGAGGCGATCTTCTCCCACGAGGAGGTCGCCGCGGTATGCAGCCCGGCCTACCTGGCTCGTCATGATGACATCCGCGATGCCGATGACCTGCTCGCTCGTCACACGTTGATGGTCGTCGAAGATCATTATCATGACTGGCTAACCTGGGAAGGCTGGTATCAGGCCCAGAACCTGGCCTGGCGCACGCCGGAGCACAGCCTGCGCGCCAACAGTTTCCAGTTGCTCATGAACGCGACCCTGGCCGGCCAAGGCGTGACCCTGGGGTGGACGCGACTGCTCGCCGCGGACCTGGCACAGCGCAACTTGGTGCAAGCACTGCCGCATACGCTGCCCAGTCGGGGGTGTCTGTCACTGCTCACCCCGCAACATCGCCACCTGACCGAGCCCATGCGCGCATTCCGTGCCTGGGTACTGAACACGGCTTGAGAAGCGCCTGCGCTATACGCCTAAAGTGGCAAGCCTGGTTCATATCCGGTAAGCTGCACGCCCGCTGCCCGCCTACTCTGGCCCACTTCGCAGCCACCGAGACGACTTCATGAGCTTTACCTCCTTGGGGCTTTCCGCTCCGATTCTGGATGCCGTGGCCGAGCAAGGCTACGAGACACCCTCACCGATTCAAGCCAAGGCGATCCCCGCCGTTCTCGACGGACGCGACGTCATGGCCGCCGCGCAGACCGGCACCGGCAAGACCGCCGGTTTCACGCTGCCGATCCTCGAGCGCCTGTCTACCGGCACGCGCGCGCCCGCCAAGCAAGTGCGCGCGCTGATTCTCACGCCGACCCGCGAGCTGGCCGCCCAGATCGGCGCCAATATCGAGGCATACGGCAAGCATCTGCCGCTGCGCAGCGCCGTGGTCTTCGGCGGCGTGAAGGTCAACCCGCAGATCGCCAAGCTACGCGGCGGGGTCGATATCCTGGTGGCAACGCCGGGTCGACTGCTGGATCTGTATAGCCAGAAGGCCGTCAGTTTCGATGCGCTGGAAGTACTGGTGATGGACGAAGCCGACCGCATGCTCGACATGGGCTTCATCCACGATATCCGTCGGATCCTCAAAGCACTGCCCGCCAAGCGTCAGAACCTGATGTTCTCGGCGACTTTCTCGCAGGAGATCCGCACGCTCGCCAAGGGCATGGTCAACGATCCGGTAGAAATCTCGGTCACGCCGCGCAACACGACCGCCGAGACGGTCACGCAGTGGATCCACCCGGTGGACAAGACCCGCAAGCCGGCACTGCTCACGCACCTGATCCACGAGAATCAGTGGCAGCAGGTGCTGGTCTTCATGCGTACCAAGCATGGCGCTAACCGCCTGAGTCGCCAGCTCGAAGACGCCGGTATCGAGGCGGCTGCGATTCACGGCAACAAGAGCCAGAATGCGCGCACCAAGGCCCTCGACGGCTTCAAGAGCGGCGATATTCGTGTACTGGTGGCCACCGATATCGCCGCGCGCGGCCTCGACATCGATCAGCTCCCGCAAGTGGTCAACTTCGAGCTACCCAATGTCGCCGAGGACTACGTCCACCGTATCGGACGTACCGGACGTGCCGGTGCTAGCGGCCACGCGGTGTCGCTGGTCAGCCCCGAAGAAGGCAAGGAACTCGCGGGCATCGAGCGACTGACCCGCCAGACGCTGGAACGCCAAACCATCGCCGGCTTCGAACCCAGCGAAGCACTCGTCAGCGGCCAGGGCACCAGCCCGCCGCGCGGTGGCAACGGTGGAGGCCAGCGCAACGGTAACGGACGCGACAACGGCCAACGTCGCGGTGGCAACTCAGGCGGTAACGACTCACGCAACAGCAATGCATCCCGCGATCGCAATGGCGGCGAAAACCGCCCGCGCCGCCGTCGTGGCGGACGAGGTCGCGGTAACGGCACCCAAGGCGGGGCATAAGTCACGTCAATCGTGAGTCGTGGTGCTACGGCGCCAACGGCTCACGTATCGTCGTCGGATGCCGGTGACTCGCAACAACCGCGGGCAACACTGTGAGACAGCCGGATGTGATCATCGAGCAATGCCCGCGCGGCGCGAATGTCTCGACTCAGTGCCAGTTCGACCAGCTCGCCATGTTGGCGATCAAGCGCCTTTCGCACCGCCGGATTGGGCGGCGCCAGGCGCCGGTAGCGGTCGAACTGGTCGTGTAATTGTTCGATGAAGCGTAACAACCAGTGCGAACCGCACGACGCTAGCAACGCCCTATGAAAGCGCAGATGTGCTTGCTCCCATTCCTCCACTTGCTCAGGATGCTCGTCGGCACGGCGCAACCGATGATGCGCCGCCAATACCTGGGACTCCCATTCTGAATCTCCCGCCTGAAAAGCCTGCGTCAACGCCATGCATTCAAGCTGAGCGCGTAGCCCTGCGATGTCATCTAGCTCCTCAAGCTCCATTGCTGGGACTCGAAACCCCCGCTGGTTGACCTGCTCGAGCAGGCCATAAGCCGCCAGCCGGTTGAGAGCCTCACGCAGCGGGCTGAGCCCCACTCGGTAATGGTCCTTGAGGGCGCTGATGGCGAGCTTCTCACCCGCCGCGAAACGTCCGCGAATCAAGTCCTGCTTGAGTGTCTCGAAGATGCGGCTCGAAGCCATGTCGCTACTGGCGGATGGCGATGCGGTCATGGCGTGATTCTCTTATCAAGTTCAAAGGTGATGGCCGGCGAAGAGTATTTCCGACTCGGCAAACAGGTTTTGCCTCTGTCCAGGGGACGCTTTGCTAAATCCTATATTGACGTTAATCAAATCGCGCGCCATAGTCATCTCAATAAAATCGATTTTTTTATTCAAAACGATTTATAACACAACAATCGATCGGAGACGGCATGTTGACGCCCTTTTCCCAGGCGACGCCCTACGCTTCCCAACGCAGCGCCACCTACGCCAAACACGGCATGGTCGCCGCGTCCCAGCCCCAGGCCAGCCAGGTTGGCCGTGACATCCTCGCGCAGGGCGGCAACGCAGTGGACGCCGCCATCGCCACCGCGGCGGCGCTGACCGTGGTCGAACCCACCGGTTGCGGGATCGGCGGTGACGCTTTCGCGCTGGTCTGGATAGCCGACGACAATGCAGGCAACGGAGAACTTCACGGTCTCAATGCCAGCGGCACCGCCCCCGCCGCATTGACTCCGCAGGCTGTCGCCGAGGCCGGCTTCGAGTCCATGCCGCTTTACGGCTGGACGCCGGTGACCGTGCCCGGCATTCCCGCCGCATGGGCCGAACTATCGCGGCGCTTCGGAAAGCTCGATTTTCAGACGCTACTCGCCCCAGCGACCCGCCTGGCCCGAGAGGGTTTTCCGGTCTCACCGGTCATCGCCAGCCTGTGGCAACGCGCCGAGATGACCTTCCGCCAACATCTAACGGATACCGCTACCGCAGGCTGGTTCGAGACCTTCGCGCCGACCGGGCATGCCCCGCGCGCCGGCGAGTGGCACCGCTGCGAGGACCAGGCGCAGACCCTGGAAGCCATCGCCGCAAGCCACAGCGAGAGTTTTTATCGCGGCGAGCTGGCCGAGCGCATCGACGCCTTCTCCCGCGAGACCGGTGGCTATCTGCGTGCAGAAGATCTTGCCGGTTATCAGCCGGAATGGGTCAAGCCGATCGCGGCAGACTACCGTGGTCATCAAGTATGGGAGATTCCGCCCAACGGCCAGGGGCTGGTCGCGCTGATGGCGCTGCGCATGCTCGAGGGCTTCGAGATCGACAGCCGCGACAATCCCGAGGTACTGCACCGCCAGCTCGAGGCGATGAAACTGGCATTCAGCGACGGGCAGGCCTATATCACCCAACCCGAGTCCATGACACATAGCGTCGAGGCGCTACTCGGCGACGCCTATACGCGAGAGCGCCGCGCGCTGATCGGCGAATCGGCGCTCGAGCCGACCCCAGGCACCCCGCAGGCCGGCGGCACCGTCTACCTGGCGACCGCCGACAGCGACGGCAATATGGTGTCGTTCATACAGAGCAATTATCACGGCTTCGGCTCCGGTGTAGTGGTGCCCGGCACCGGCATCGCACTGCAAAACCGCGGCCACAATTTCAGTCTCGACCCGAGCCACGACAACGTTCTCGCCCCGGGCAAGAAGACCTTCCATACCATCATTCCCGGCTTTTTGACCCGCGACGACGGCACGCCACTCGGGCCATTCGGCGTGATGGGCGGTTTCATGCAGCCCCAGGGACACGTCCAGGTAGTGATGAACCTGATCGACTTCGGCCTCAACCCTCAAGCCGCGTTGGACGCACCACGCTGGCAGTGGATGGGTGGCAAGCGCATCGGCATCGAGCACGACTACCCGGCCCCACTCATACGAGCCATGGCTGAGCGCGGTCACGACATGCAGATCGACCACGATCCACGCGGCTTCGGCCGCGGGCAGATGATCATCCGCGACCCAGACAGCGGCATCTACTGCGGCGGCACCGAGCCGCGCACCGACGCCAGCATCGCGGTACTGTGATCATGCTGCGTACTCAAGCCCAGCTATTCATGGCCTTCCTGCGCATCGGCCTGTTCGGCTTCGGTGGCGGCCCGTCGATGATCCCTCTCGTTCATCAAGAAGTAGTCAAACGCCACGCCTGGATGGACGACGAGGCATTCGCCGACGTGCTGGCAATCGGCAATACACTGCCCGGCCCAATCGCCACCAAGATGGCCGGCTACATCGGTTACCGAGTCGGAGGCAGTCTGGGCGCGCTCAATGCCGTCATCGCGGTAATCGGGCCAATAATCATTGCAATGATCGCGCTACTCGGACTCTACGCCCGTCACGGCGACCAGCGCTGGGTGCAGGGCATGGGCCAGGGCGTGGTCCCCGTCGTCATGGTGATGATGGCCAAGTTGACCTGGGATTTTTTCACCAAGTCGCGGGCCAGCCTTGGCTGGCTTGTGACGCTGGTGATGGGGGCCATCGCCGGTGGGCTGATCTACTGGCTCGATGTGCACCCGGGGCTGGTCATCGGCGCGATCTTGATCGCAGCGTTACTGCGCCCCGAATCGCAGCAAGCGACCAGCGAGACGAACAAATGATCTATTGGCACCTGTTCCTGGCGTTCTTCATCCCCAACATCGTCGGTTACGGCGGCGGCCCGGCGATCATCCCGCTGATCGAGAACGAGGTGGTCGGCCGCTATGGGTGGATGAGTTCACAGGCTTTCGCCGAGACCTTGGCGCTAGGCAACGCGCTGCCCAGCCCGATCGCTACCAAGATGGCCGGCTACATCGGCTACGACGTCGCCGGCGTGCCCGGATCGCTGATCGCCACCTTCGCCACCGTCGCGCCGTCGCTGCTGCTGATGCTAATCGCGCTGGGCACGCTGTATCGCTACCGCGACTCGATCAAGGTCAAGTCGATGAGCCAGTGGGTCCGCCCAGTGGTGATGACGCTCATGGCCTATCTAACCTGGAGATTTCTCACCGAAAGTGTGACGACCGCCGGCGCCGTGCACACCGCGATCATCGGTGGCGTGGCCGGCGTATCACTCCTGGCGACCCGGGTTCACCCGGCGTTCGTCGTGTGTTTCGGACTCGTCTACGGCGCCCTGCTGCTCGGTTAGTGGTCGTCGGGATCTGCCCGTTCGCGGATTCGGCGATATACCGCGCGAATCCCATAAGGCTCTTACGAGCCGGTAATCAAGCAATGCATGAATACAATGACCAACAAGGACAATATAGCCATGTCATTTACTTCTCAGCAGAGCAACACTATCCAAGGTCGGCCCCAAGCAACCCGCTCCCTCCGTTTCAAGCTAATTATCGGGGGGCTAGTGCTGGGTACAGCATTAGGTGCTAGCACCGCATCACTGGCCCAATCCGGGGACTATCCCAACAAGCCGGTAGAATTCATCGTTCCATGGTCACCGGGCGGTGGCAGCGACACCTTGATGCGAGTGATCTCCAATAATGTCGAAGAGTACCTAGGTCAGCCCATGCCGGTCATCAACATGCCCGGCGTCAGCGGCACCACTGGCCTCAAAGAGCTTTCCAAGCGCGACCCCGACGGCTACACGGTAGGCCAGATCCACGAGGGGCTACTAGTCGCCAACCATACCCAAATGACCCAACTCAACTGGGACGACTTCACCCCGGTCGCGGCCATGACCGCCTCACCACAATATCTGACGGTCAACGCCGATAGCCCATGGCAGACCTTCGACGAATTCGTCGACTACGCCCAGGACAATCCCGGCGAGATCCGTGTCGGCGTGACGCTTGGCGGGATTCCCCATGTCCACGCGGCGATGATGGAAGATGCTGCGAATCTATCGTTCCGCTATGTCGGTTTCGAGGGCACCGGTGCTCGCATTCGTGCGCTTGTTGGCGGGCATATCGACGCTGCGATTGGTGATATCGCCTCGAGTGGCGAGTTCGTCAAGAATGGCGATCTGCGTTTCCTGGCGGTGGGCAGCGCTGAGCGTCAGGAAGAGACACCAGACGTGCCGACCTTCAAGGAACTCGGCTACGACTCGCTCAGCCTCAACATCGTGCGCGGCCTGATCGCTCCCAAGGGTACTCCAGAGGATAAGATCAAAGTACTCGCCGATGCCATGCGGGAACTCTCCGAGGATGAGCAGTTCATCCAGGCGGTACATAACGCCGGCGCCCAAGTACATTTCGAAGGTCCTGAGACATTCGCTGACTACCTCAAGACCACCGACGAGACCATCGAACGGCTATCCGGGAAGCTAGCCAAATGAGTTCGCAGTCTTCTTCGCAGCAGACCCGATCGTCAGATCGGGCCGCCGCCCCCGATACCCGGCGCGCCAATGCGCTCGCCCATTTGCTGCTGAACGGCGCGCTGGTGGTGCTGTTCGGCGCGCTGTTCGTCCAAGCCGGGGCGTTGCCCGCGTCGATGTGGGAACCCCTCGGTTCGGGCAGCTTTCCGCGTCTGGTACTGGCCGTCCTGATGGTGATCAACCTAGGCATCATGGCCCAGGAGTGGCGACGCTATCGCGGTGCGCCGCGCGCCTCAGCGGGGCTTGTCACGCGCTGGCTGTGGCAGCACCGACTGGCGCTCGGCGTGTTGGCGCTGTTCGCCCTGTACATCGTCGGCGTGCCGATGCTGGGCTTTCGCCTGGCCTCGCTGCTTTTCCTAACCCTGGTCCAGCTCACGCTTGGTGTGCGTCGCCCCCGTAGCCTGGCCATCGCCGCAATCATCGCCGTGACGTTCTCGTTCGGCATCGACTGGCTGTTCCGAGATGTCTTCATCATCAGCCTTCCGCGCGGCCCCTTCGGCTGAACACACCACGGCTTCGCGGCTGCCTTCGAAAGGAGACACAATATGACGGAAGCGCTGTTCGCCGGCATGGATCAGTTGTTCACGCTGCCGACCATGGCCACCATGCTGCTCGGCGTGGTCGCTGGCGTCATCGCCTCGGCGATCCCCGGCTTCACTATCACCATGGCCATCGTGCTGACCCTACCGCTGACCTTCACCATGGCCCCTCTGCAGGGCGTGGCGACCATGCTCGCTGTCTATGTCGGCGGCTATTCGGGCGGGCTGATCAGCGCCGCCCTGTTGGGTATCCCCGGCACGCCATCGTCGGTGGCCACCACCTTCGACGCCTTCCCCATGGCGCGCAGCGGCCAGCCAGGTCGCGCCCTGGCGCTGGGGATCTGGTCATCGTTCTTCGGCGCCCTGGTCAGCGCAATCGTGCTGATCATCGCCGCTCCGCCGTTAGCAATGATCGCCGTCAAGCTAGGTGCCTGGGAGTATTTCTCGCTGATCATCTTCGCCATGACGGTGGTCGCCAGCCTGGTCGGAAAATCGATGCTCAAGGGGCTGATGACCGGCCTGTTGGGACTTTTCATCGCCACCGTGGGCGCCGACCCGATGATGGGCGTGGCGCGCTTCACCTTCGACTTTGACCTGCTCGCCAACGGCTTCCCTTTCCTGGTGGTGCTGATCGGCATTTTCGCCGTCAGCCAGTTGCTCCAGGAAGTCGAGGACGCCGAACAGACCAAGCACGGCAAGCAGTTGATTCCTACCAACGTAGCCTTCAAGCCACTGGATGCGCTGCGCGAAACGCTGACCTACCCGGTCAACTTGATCCGTTCGTCGCTGGTCGGGGTGTTCATCGGCGCGGTTCCCGGCGCTGGCGGCAGCATCGCCAACTTGCTGGCTTACGACCAGGCCAAGCGTGCTTCCAAAACACCAGAGAAGTTTGGCACCGGCACGCCCGAGGGTGTGATCGCTTCGGAATCCGGCAACTCGGCGACCTCCGGCGGCGGGTTGATTCCGATGATCGCACTCGGTATTCCTGGCAGCGCCGTCGACGCCGTACTGATGGCCTCGCTGATGGTTCACGGCATCGGCATCGGCCCGCGACTAATTCTCGATCACGGCGATCTGGTCTATGGCATGTTCATGGCCATGCTGCTCGCCGCGTTCATGGTGCTGGTAGTGTGCCTGTTCAGCATGCGTTTCTTCCTGCGTGTTACCGACGTTCCGCGTTCGGTTATCGTCCCAGTGGTTCTGGTGTGCTGTGTCGTCGGCGCATTCGCCCTCAACAACCGCGTCACTGATATCTACCTGCTGCTAGGGGTGGGAGTCTTCGGCTATATTCTCAGTAAGCTGGACTACCCTCTGGCCCCGTTAGTGCTCGGCGTCATCCTCGGTCCGATTGCCGAAACCAACCTGCGCCGCGCACTGATGACCGACGAGAACTGGACACTGTTTTTCACCCGGCCGATCTCCCTGACGCTATTGATCCTTGCCGTGGTGTCAGTGGCCTTGGCAATTCGTCATCGGCTGCGCCAGCGCCACGCCGCGAAACCTGCCTGACCCGGCCCCCTCGGGGGCCGCTTCGAAACCTCATCGATGACAACAAGGAATTAGCCCATGTCACCTTCCCGCTTGCTGGACTTTCATCCACCCGTGGCCGTACCGTTCAAGCTGGTCATCGCCGTGCTGCTTGTTGCCCCTAGCCTGACCGGCACCCTTTCCGCACAGGCCAGCGACACTTCCAACAAGGATAGACAGCACGTACGCATCGCCGTCGACGTACCTTATCCACCGTTCGAATATCGCAATGCCGACGGCGAACTCGCAGGCTTCGAGATCGACTTGGGCAACGCGCTCTGTCAGCGCGCCAAGCTGGACTGCGAATGGGTGGTACAAGGTTGGGATGGCATCATCCCCGGACTGCTATCGCGCAAGTACGATGCCATTTTATCGTCGATGCGCATCACCCCCGCCCGCGAGAAGCAGGTACGCTTCACCGCCCCCTACGCCATGTCACCCAAAGTGTGGGTGGCGCGACGTGGCAGCGACATCGATATCGACGACATGGAGACACTGAAAGGCTTATCCGTTGGCGTGCAACGCGGGACGACACAAGATAACTATGTCACCGAGCGCTACGCAGATACTCTTGATATCCAGCGATATGCCACAGCAGCAGATGTGGCACTCGACCTACAGTCACAGCGCCTCGATTTGGCATTCATCAACTATCCCGTCGCTTTGGATACGTTGGACGTCGATGACACCAACAGCGATTTTGTCCAAGTCGGGCCCCGCATCAACAGTCCTGAGTCGATCTTCGGCAAGGGTAACGCCATCGCCGTGCGACCACGCGACAAGGACCTGGCTGCCACTTTCAATCAAGCGCTGGACAGCGTCTACGCCGACGGCACTTTCATCGAGCTGATGGAACAGTACTTCGACTACGACCTGCGGCCCGCTTCGCGGAAATAAAAAAATGCCGCCGGAAGTTATCCGGCGGCATTTTAGCATCTCATTTACTAGCACTCAGAATTCCAGGCAGATCTTGCCGAAGTGGCGCCCTGCTTCCTGATGGCGAAACGCGTCGGCGATCTCGTCGAGGGCGAACCGGCGGTCGATGACCGGGTGTAGGTCGCTAGCGTCGATGGCGCGGATCATCTCGATCTGATCGCGCCGACTACCCACGATCAAGCCCTGCAGACGCGCCTGCTTGGCCATCAGCTTGGCGGTAGGAATTTCGCCGCCGCGTCCGGTGAGCACGCCAATCAATGAGATGTGTCCGCCGATGCGCACGGCGTCGATGGATTGCGGCAGCGTGGCGGGACCACCCACTTCGATGACATGATCGACGCCCTGACCGTTGGTGAGCGCCTTGACGCGCTTGCCCCATTCCGGCTCGGTCTTATAGTTGAGCGTGTGATCGGCGCCTAGTTCGCGTAACCGTGCGATCTTCTCGTCCGAGGACGAGGTCGCAATCACCGTGGCGCCCATCAGCTTGGCGAACTGCAAGGCGAAGATCGAGACACCGCCGGTGCCCAGCACCAGCACCGTGTCACCCGCCTTGAGATTGCCATTCACTACCAGCGCGCGCCAAGCGGTCAACCCGGCCGTGGTCAGGGTAGCGGCTTCGGCATGGTCGTAATTGCGCGGCGCGTGAGTAAACCACGTCGTCGGACGCACGACCTGCTCACGGGCATAGCCATCGACGCCATCACCGGGCGTGGTGCTGAAGTCACCGATGCGTGCCGGCCCTTCGAGCCACTCGGGAAAGAACGTCGATACCACCCGATCACCCACGGTGAATTCCTCGACGCCTTCACCCACGGCTTCGACGACACCGGCCCCATCCGACATAGGGATACGGCCGTCTTCGGTCGACATGGCGCCGGCAACGACACCGTAGTCATGATAATTGAGCGAGCTGGCATGCACGCGCACGCGCACCTCGCCAGGCCCCGGCTCACCCGGCGCTTCGCATTCGTGGATATCGAGCTTATCCAGCCCGCCCGGACTACGTAATGTGACGACGTTCATCGTGCTCTCCTGTGCTGTCATCCTATGCTTGCGGGATACATCCGACATGACGCGCCCCGCAGGGTCCTTCCTAGATGATGGTGACGAATCGCCGGGAGGCAAGGGCCACCCTGTCAGGCAGTACGTCTCTGGCGGCGCTGCGATCAACCCGACGAGGGATTGCCGGGACCATACCATCGAGGCATAGTGCTCTGTTCTGCGTTCATCAGGACACGCCAATGCCTCTTTCTCCGGTCATCCCCCTCGATCAACTGGTGCTCGAACGGCACACCCATGGCGCGCATTTCGAGGCCGCCCATGCCGCCGTCGCGGGCCCTGCCGGCGCCAAGCATCTTGGAGCACGAGTAGTCGAGGTGCCGCCCGGCAAGCGTGCCTGGCCTTATCACGCTCACCACGCCAATGACGAACTCTTCGTGGTTCTCGCCGGTCAAGGGGAATTGCGCATGGGAGAGGATCGATATCCCGTCACTACTGGTGACGTCGTGGTCTGCCCCGCGGGCGGCGAGGCAAGCGCGCACCAACTGATCGCATCGGCGGACAGCCCGGTATCGCTTCGCTACCTGGCCGTGAGTTCGATGCGCGAGCCGGATATCCTCGAATATCCCGATTCCGACAAGCTCGGGGTTTTCACTGGCAGCGCTCCGGGCGGTGATGCCGATAAGCGAACGCTTACCCGATTCATGTCGCGCGGTGATTCGGTCGCCTACTGGGAGGGGGAAACCGGCGACGACACGCCATGAGGCGTGCCGTCGGGCTTTTCATTCCAGCACGATCAGACGATTGGGGAGTTCATTGCGCTCGTGAGTGGCGGGCACGTGCTCTCGGAGGTGCTCACCGCATGCTTCGATACATGAGAGAAAGCCCTGCAACGTCTGACCTTGCTTCACCTGCTGGGTGAAGGTCGAGACGATGCTCTGCCAGGTCTCGTCGTCGAGTCGGCTGGAAATCCCGCGATCGACCAGGATCTCCACGTAGCGCTCGGCTTCGGAGACGAAGATCAACATGCCGGTGCCAGCCTGGGTGTGATGCAGGTTCTGCTCGAGAAACTGCCGCCTTGCTAGATTAGCGGCCCGCCAGAAGCGCACGCGGCGCGGGATCAGCCGCGTCGTCACCGCCGGCAGCCGAAACACGATTGCGAGCACCGCGAAACACGCCCACTGCACGATCAAAAGCTCCGAGGCCCCCAACCATTGGGGAAAGTAATTGATCGCCCCCGGAATAAGCAGGGACAGAATCCCTGCCCAGAGCAATGGGATGTAAGTGTAATCGTCGGCCTGCGGCGCGAGCACGGTCACCAGTTCGGCGTCGGTATCGCGCTCGATGTGCGTGATCGCATCGCGCACCTGCTGCTGCTCGCTGTCGCTCAATAATGCCATGGTGATGTCCCTTGCGTTGATCTACCAGCCACCGGAGGCACCGCCCCCGCCGAAACCACCACCGCCGCCGCCAAAGCCGCCGCCTCCGAGGCCGCCACCGCCGCCTCCGAAACCGCCGCCCATGGCGCCGCCGAGCAGGATACCGCCGAGCAAGCCGCCACCGCGTCCGCGACGACGCCCGCCGCGTCCGCCACCACCGATGCCGCGTACGATGCCCATGACGATCATCAGCATGACGAAGAACGCCACCGAGGCGCCGCCGACATCGCGCGATTTATCTTGCCCGGACGCCGATCCGGCAGGAGGCGCATCGGCCATCGGGTCGCCGCCCAGAACCTGAATGATCGCTTCCGTACCTTGGGTAATCCCGGTTGCGTAATCGCCTTCGCGAAACGCCGGGGCGATCTTCTGCGTGATGATCGCCGAGGACTGTGCGTCGGTCAGGCGACCCTCGAGGCCATACCCAACCTCGATGCGGATGGCCTGCTCTTCCATGGAGACGATCAACAATGCGCCGTTATCTTCGTCTTCCTGGCCAATGCCCCAATGTCGCCCCAGCTGGTAGCCGTATTCCTCGATCGGCGCCCCCTGTAAATCGGGCAGCGTGACCACGACGACCTGTTCGCCGGTGTCTTCCTCGTGCGCCGCGAGCATGCCGCTCAACTCATCTCGAGTCGACGCATCCAGCAGATCGGCCTGATCGACCACGCGCCCGGTCAGCTCGGGAAACTCGATGTCCTGCGCCTGAACGCTGAGGGCACAGGCCCACAGCAGCATCAAGCATGTCAGACGGATGCAATGCCTCATTAGAACTCCACCTCAGGCGCCTGATCGGCGTTCTCGGCAGTCGCTTCGAAGTTTTCGCGAATCGGCATGTCGCTATACAAAAGGCCATGCCAGAGTCGCCCGGGGAAAGTACGAATTTCAGTATTGTATTGCTCGACCGCCTGGATGAAATCGCGACGCGCCACGGCGATGCGATTCTCGGTGCCTTCCAGTTGTGATTGCAGCGCCAGGAAGTTCTGGTTCGACTTCAACTCCGGATAGCGTTCGGACACCGCCATCAGGCGACTCAGTGCCCCGGTCAGTTGGCCCTGAGCTTGCTGGAATTGCTTCAACTTCTCGGGATCGTCCAACGAGTCAGCGTCGATGTTGATCGAGGTCGCCTTGGAGCGCGCTTCGATCACGGCCGTCAGCGTTTCCTGTTCCTGATCGGCGAAGCCTTTGACGGTTTCCACCAAATTGGGCACCAGGTCCGCACGCCGCTGATACTGGTTCTCGACCTGCGACCAGGCCGACTTCACTTTCTCGTCGAGCGTGGGAATATTGTTGATACCGCAGCCCGTCAGTGAGACGGCAAGGCACAGCAACAGCATGACGTGCCAGATGGAGCGAGCAGTAAACGGCATTGGCAAGGATCGCATCGACATACGCATTTCCGATGAAGGTGGCAAATAGAGACTCCCTAAGCTACAGGTGAGCGCGCATTAAGCATAGCGTCGACTGTAGGGGACGGCGTATCGTCGAAGGCCAAACGCGGGCTACGCAAAATTAAACCTGCCTCGACCGGCGATGTTGCGTAGAATCTTGTGCGTTGCGAATCATTTGATAGGGCATGACATGGGTAGGGCTTTCCAGAACCGCAAGGAATCCATGGCCAAGACGGCCGACGCCAAGACCAAGGTGTACAGCAAATACGGGCGCGAGATTTACGTCTGCGCCAAAGCCGGCGGAATCGACCCCGAAGGCAATCTCGCCCTGCGTGGCTTGATCGAACGCGCCAAGAAAGACCAGGTCCCGTCGCACGTCATCGACAAGGCACTGGACAAGGCCAAGGGCGGTGGCGGCGAGGACTACTCCCTCGCGCGCTACGAAGGCTTCGGCCCGGGTAGTTGCATGGTCATCGTCGAATGCCTGACCGACAACCCCAATCGCACCTTCGGCGACGTACGCGCCTGCTTCAACAAGGCCAAAAGCAAACTCGGCACCCCGGGCAGTGTCAGCCATATGTTCGATCACTGCGCGATCCTCGCCTTTGAGGGCAGCGACGAGGAAGCGGTGCTGGAAGCCTTGATGGAGGCCGATGTCGATGTCACCGACATCGAGAGCGAAACCGATCGCATTACCGTTTTCGCCCCTCATACCGAATACGCCAAGACCAAGCAGGCACTCGCCGAGGCCTTCGGTGAGCTCGATTTCGAAGCCGACGAGATTCAGTTCTTGCCGCAGACCACGACCCCCGTCGCCGGCGATGACGTGGCCATGCTCGACAAGCTGCTCGCCACCCTCAACGATCTCGATGACGTTCAGAACATCTACCACAGCGCCGAGCCGCAGGACTGACCCGGCCTCGTCGACGATGCACTCGCCGACGATGTACTTACCGATCAGGTGAGCGCCGGCCACGACATGCTGGCGCGCGCCTATACTGATCGCCCCATTCTCCACGGGAGCCCGGTATCGCATGAGTCATGACATCGCAGACGCCACTGCCACCGAAACTCGCCCCGCCGCGCGCGCCCACACCTTAAAAGCCACGCCCTCGGTGATCACCGTTCAGGGGCTGACCAAGCGTTACGCCTCGGGCTTCGAAGCGCTCAAACGCATCGACCTGGATATCCAGCGTGGCGAAATCTTCGCTCTGCTGGGCCCCAATGGCGCCGGCAAGACCACCCTGATCAGCATCATCTGCGGGCTGGTCAACGCAAGCGACGGTCAGGTCCGTGTCAACGGCCACGACATCGTCACCGACTACCGTGCCGCACGCGAGCAGATCGGCCTGGTCCCGCAGGAATTGACCAGTGACGCCTTCGCCACGGTCTGGAATACGGTCAGCTTCAGCCGTGGTCTGTTCGGCAAGCGCGCCGACTCTGCGCACATCGAGCGTGTGCTCAGGTCGTTGTCGTTGTGGGACAAGCGTCGCAACAAGATGATCACGCTCTCGGGCGGCATGAAACGCCGGGTACTGATCGCCAAGGCACTGGCGCACGAGCCACAGATCCTGTTTCTCGACGAGCCTACCGCCGGGGTCGATGTCGAGCTGCGCCGCGACATGTGGGACGTGGTGCGGTCGCTACGCGACCAAGGCGTCACCGTCATCCTGACTACGCACTACATCGAAGAGGCCGAGGAGATGGCCGACCGCATCGGCGTAATCAACGATGGGGAGATCGTGCTCGTCGAAGAGAAAGCCGCCCTGATGCGCCAGTTGGGCCGCAAGCAGCTGCGGCTCGATCTGCAGACGCCACTGGCGGCCATTCCCGAGACGCTGGCGCACTATCCTCTGAGTCTCGCCGACGACGGCCACGTACTGGTCTATACCTACGCCGCGTCACCTGACGAACACTCGACGCCGGCAAGCATCAGCGCCCTGCTCAACGATATCGAAGCGGCGGGCGTTCGCTTCAAGGACCTCCACACCGAGCAAAGTTCGCTGGAGGAAATTTTCGTCAATCTGGTGAGGAAGGACGCATGAATCTCCGCGCGGTCGGCACCATTTACCATTTCGAATTGGCACGCGCGTGGCGCACGTTGCTGCAAAGCCTGGTCTCGCCAGTGATCTCCACATCGCTTTATTTCGTGGTCTTCGGCGCCGCCATCGGCTCGCGCATTCAGGAAGTCGAAGGCGTCAGCTACGGCGCCTTCATCGTGCCCGGGCTGATCATGTTGATGCTTCTCACGCAGAGCGTCTCCAACGCCTCGTTCGGGATCTTCTTTCCCAAGTTCACCGGCACCATCTACGAGGTACTCTCGGCGCCGGTCTCTTATCTCGAAATCGTTCTCGGGTACGTGGGCGCGGCGGCCACCAAATCGCTCATTCTGGGCTTGATCATTCTCGTCACCGCCAGTTTCTTCGTGCCATTACGTATCGACCACCCATTCTGGATGTTGCTGTTCCTGGCACTCACCGCCCTTACCTTCAGTCTGCTGGGCTTCATCATTGGTATCTGGGCGGAAGGCTTCGAGAAACTACAACTGGTGCCGTTGTTGATCATTACGCCGCTGACCTTCTTGGGAGGCAGCTTCTACTCCATCGACATGTTGCCCCCTGTGTGGCAGACGGTGACGCTGTTCAACCCGGTCGTTTATTTGGTCAGTGGCTTTCGCTGGAGCTTCTACGGCATCAGTGATGTGAGTGTCGGCGCCAGCCTGCTCATGATCCTGGTATTTCTGGGCCTGTGCTTGGCGCTGGTCGGTTGGATCTTCAAGACCGGTTACAACATTAAGCCCTAGATAGGCCTTAGAAGCTGGCCCGTGCTGCGCGTTATCATGCCCGTTTTCGTTTTCACCAAGATGCCACCATGCCGATTCTGACCAGCACTATTCATCGCATCGACAAGCCCGATACCGAGACGCCCGCCACGCTGACCTGCGCCGAGCACGCACAGTCTTCGGCGGCATCTCTCGAGGCGCTGCTGACAAGCGTCAATGACAGCTTTCATGCCAAGCCCAAGGCCTGGGGTCACTTCGGCGAGACCGGCAGCAGCGCCTTCGCCGCAGGACTCTCCGAATACCTGGCTGGATCGGTCGATTTCGTCACCTGGAGCGCGCGGATGGCGGAGCGCATCAATGCCTTGATCGACGACCACCTCTCGGTGGGAGGCCACCTGCTGTTCGTGCATTATCAGCACGGCGAAACGCAGTACGTCAGCGTAGCGCTTCTCCATCATCGCCAGGGCTTTGCCATCGACAATGCCCTCGAAGTGACCGAAACGCCTCAGCTCAACCTTGGCCAATTGATGCTCGCCGTGCGCATCGACCTCGCCCAATGGCAAGGCGGCAATTCACAGCAGTATGTATCTTTCATCAAGGATCGTGGCGGCAAGAAGTTCGCCGAAGGCTTCCGCGAACTACTCGGCGTCGAGGAAGGCGTGGATGCCAGCGGTGAAACCCGGACCCTGCTCAAGGCCTTCAGTGACTATGTCGAGCGCGAGGACTTGCCCGACGACGCCAGCCGCGAGAAGACCGATGCCGTGATCGACTACGCCAGCACCCAGGCCAAGCACGGCGAAAAGGTAACCCTCGACGAACTGTCCGAACTCATCGACGAGCAACATCCCAAAGCGTTTTATGACTACATTCGCCATCAGGATTACGGGCTCTCCGAAGAGATCCCGCCAGACAAGCGTGCACTCAATCAATTCCGGCGCTTCACAGGGCGCGCCAGCGGCGTCTCGATCAGCTTCGACTCTCACTTGCTCGGCAACAGTATCGAATTCGACGCCGAGCATGATCGCCTGATCATCAAGAAGGTGCCCGGCCCCCTGAAGGAACAGCTCAAGCAGCGCAAGGAATAATAAAAGAGCACTCGATGCCTGGCTCGTGTCGGTCGGGACACATACGGTCACCATCGTGACATTGCGATGCCCGTGGCAGCGTCTATCTTGGCTTAAGATAGCCACGCTTATTGAAGCGCCATCACGGAAGAGGTGACGATATGCCCGCCAAGTCTCAGGCCCAACAAATGGCTGCCGGTGCCGCGCTCGCCGCCAAACGCGGCGAGAAAAAGGCCAGTGAGCTAGAGGGAGCCGCAAAGTCGATGTACGACTCGATGAGCAAAGAGGAGCTGGAAGCCATGGCCTCGGCTCAGCAAAAAGGCAAGCCCGAGCACGACTCGAACACCTGATCGCTCGATAACCGCCTGCGCGGGACACGACCGTCAGCGACACCCTCCCGGTTAACGCATGCCGTCAGCGCTCCAGATAGCGCGGCTTGACGATGCCTTCGAGCGCCTGGGCAGGAATGCGTAGCTCCGGTTGCCCATAGGAATAAGGCGCGATGTCATAGGCGTTGTAACGCACCCGCCATTCATCAGCGAACGGTGCCACGTTGCGGTTCATGCTCAGCGGCCAGGATTCGACGAAGTCGGCGCCCGCCTGTTGTTCTTCCAGCCAGCGTAGATGCGCGCGTGACAGCGCCTCGCGATAGGCCGGTGTCTGCCCTTCACGCAGCATGTCATCGAGTGTCACCACGCGTTTCTCGCGCTCGTCGATGACCATGAACTGCGTCAACGGCATACCGTGCGCCCCACCGGTGAACACGTAGCTATCGAGCTTGATGGTAGTCAGCTCGGCATGCCGGTCGTAGACCTCCGCCTTGAAGACCGCCTGGTAGCCGGGCAATTCAGGCACGCGCTCCCGCGCCGCCTTGGCCTCGTCGAAAAACACCTGCGCATACTCTTCCCAGGACGCAGCCACCACTTCGCTTTCACCATTAGTGATACCCGAGCCCATGCTCAGCAGCGCATCTCGCAGCCGCTCGCTCAGGCCCGGTGCTCCGGGAAAACGCAGCGATTCGATCTCGACGGTCGCACAACGTCCTGCCGGACAATCACGCTCGACAAAGCTTTTCTCCACGCCCTCGACATCCAGCCCTTCCGGCGCCGGTGACCATGCTTGGCAACCGCCGAGCACCGCCAGGGCACCCAACATGACGCCGCCGCCCACCAGACGGCGCGCGAGCGATACATTAGCTTCACAGAACAAAGCTTCACAGAACAAGATTTCTCCTCCCTGATAGGCCGGATTGGCCCGGATGTCCTTCCTGACACGAGTCCATTGTGTTGCGTATGCCCCACTATAGACGATATCCCGCGATGACAGTGTGAGCCCACGCTGGTCATCTATCGGGGAGAAGACAAGACGAGCGAGCTGACGAGCTGACAACAGAATTGAGCATGCACTCGACAGAATCACGCATTCTGTCTTCCGCTACAGGGTCCATACTTAAAGAAGCCGCCCTGGCCCCAGCCGCTTATCAGCGCCACGGGCCACAACGGCGGTTACCTACGAGGGTCGAATTCGTCACCGTCAGGAGTGTTTCATGCGTTATCAACCATTTGGCAATACCGGTTTGTTCGTCTCAGAACTGTGCCTCGGCACCATGACCTTCGGTGGCCAGGGCGAGCTCTGGAGCCAGATCGGCGATCTACAGCAAAGCGATGCCGAGCGCTTGATCGGCCGCGCGCTGGATGCTGGCATCAACTTCATCGATACCGCCGATGTATATTCCCAGGGCCAGTCCGAGATCATCACCGGCCAGGCGCTCAAGAATCTGGACGTCCCGCGCGACGAGATCGTCGTCGCCTCCAAGGTGTTCGGCGAAACCGGCAAAGGCGTCAACGCACGTGGCATGTCGCGCTATCACATCATGGAAGGGATCAAGGCCAGTCTGAAACGTCTGCAGCTCGACCACCTCGACGTTTATCAGATCCACGGCTTCGATCCCGCTACCCCCATCGAGGAAGCCGTTCGCGCACTCGATACCCTCGTGCAGCACGGTCACGTGCGTTACGTCGGGGTCTCCAACTGGGCGGCCTGGCAGATCATGAAGGCACTAGGCATCGCCGAACGTCACGGCCTGGCTCGCTTCGAGTCTCTGCAGGCGTATTACACCCTTGCCGGGCGCGATCTCGAGCGTGAGCTGATCCCCATGCTGCAGAGCGAAAACCTCGGGCTGATGGTCTGGAGCCCACTCGCGGGTGGCTTCTTGAGTGGCAAGTACACGCGCGACAGCCAGGGCGAAGCGGGCAGCCGTCGCCTTAACTTCGACTTCCCGCCAGTCGATAAAGAACGTGCCTTTGACTGCATCGATGTCATGGCCAAGATCGCCAAGGTACACAGCGTATCCGTGGCGCAGGTCGCGCTAGCCTGGTTGCTGCATCAGTCAGCGGTGACGAGTGTCATCGTGGGCGCCAAGCGCGTCGACCAACTCGACGACAACATCGCCGCCACACACGTCACGCTGAGCACCGAGGAGCTCGCCGAGCTCGATGCCGTCAGCGCGCTCCCCGCCGAGTATCCAGGCTGGATGTTCGAACGTCAGGGCGACTATCGCCGTCAACAGCTGGCCGATGCCAAGCGCTGACACGACAGCCCACGCCATTACGAGCCAATCCCGGCACTAACCACGAGCTTAACAAAAGCACGGCCCGCTTCCCTGAAAAGAAGCGGGCCGTGTGGTAGGTAGGCTAAAACGGGCCGTGCGTTACAGCCCCTTGTTTGCCTTCACGCCTTCTTCGATACGCCGACCGATCTCGGCATCGATGTTCTTCCAGTACTCGAACACGCGCGACAGCACCGGCTCCTCGACGCCGTCGGAGACATGGCCGACCACGTTGTTGACCAGGCGATCGCGAGCGGCATCGTCCATGACCTTGTTGATCAGGTCGTTGGCCTGGCTGTAGTCATCGTCATCCTTGCGCAAGGCATAGGGTGCGCGCACCATCTGCCCATTGGCTTCCCAGGTGGAATCGGTGGGATAACGCTCGCCATCCGCCGCCGGACCACCCTTGGAGTTGGGCGCATACACCGGATCGGATACCTTGTTGATGCGCATCGCCCCGTCCTTGCTGTAGCTATGCACGGGCGCCTGGGGCGCGTTGACCGGGATCTGCTTGTAGTTGACCCCGAGACGTGCGCGGTGCGCATCGGCATAGGAGAACACGCGACCGATGAGCATCTTGTCCGGGCTGATGCCGATGCCGGGCACGAGGTTGTTGGGCTCGAAGGCGGCCTGCTCGATTTCGGCATGGTTGTCGGTCGGGTTGCGATTCAGCTGCAGCTTGCCGACCTTGATCAGCGGATAATCGTCATGCGGCCAGACCTTGGTCAGATCGAACGGATTGATGCGATAGGTATCCGCATCCGCGAACGGCATGATCTGCATGTAGAGCGTCCAGCTCGGGTAATCGCCCTGCTGGATGGCGTTATACAGATCGCCCATGTGGTAATCGCTGTCTTCACCGGCCAGGCGGTCGGCTTCTTCTTGAGTCAGGCATTCGATGCCCTGGTCGGTCTTGAAGTGGTACTTGACCCAAAACTTCTCGCCTTGGGCATTGGCCCACATGTAGGTATGACTGGAATAGCCGTTCATGTGACGCCAAGTCTTGGGAATCCCGCGATCCCCCATCAGCCAGGTCACCTGATGCGCGGATTCCGGCGACAGCGTCCAGAAATCCCACTGCATGTCGTGATCGCGCAGGTTGTTATCGGCACGCCGCTTCTGGCTGCGGATGAAGTGCTGGAACTTCATCGGATCACGGATGAAGAACACCGGCGTGTTGTTCCCCACCATGTCGTAGTTACCTTCACTGGTGTAGAACTTGATCGAAAACCCGCGCGGATCGCGCCACGTATCGGGGCTCCCACGTTCGCCAGCTACTGTGGAGAAACGAATCAGCACGTCGGTCTTGGTGCCAGGCTGGAAGACGGCCGCCTTGGTGTATTTGCTTACATCCTCGGTCACTTCGAAATGACCGAATGCCCCACTGCCCTTAGCGTGCGGTTGGCGCTCGGGAATCCGCTCGCGGTTGAAGTTCGCCATCTGCTCGATGAGATAGTGATCGTGCAGAACGAGCGGCCCGTCGGGACCCACCGAGAGCGAATGCTCGTCGCTGGCGACCGGAATCCCGGCATCTGTCGTCGTCGGCTTACGATTGTCTTGCGTCACGATGATATCTCCCCGTCACGTTTTATATGTGGCCCGGCATATCGCCACGCCCTTTCCTTGGGATCGAACCGCGGATCCGTGGACTCGAACCGCAGGCCCGGTTGCAATCTGGCTAGAGGACCTCCCGTCCCCTACTTCATGTATAGGAAACAACCTCAGTGACTGTCTACCTACACACAATTGCCCAGGCGGCTAGGAACGCGATGACCAGCCTAGCTTCAGCTATCACTGATAAAGTAACTCATCCCGCCAAGCCCCGCATGGCAAGGGATCAACATGACCGACACTCAATCAAAATGCCCCATCCGATAGCCTTTCGCAATCTACATCATCAAGAAGTTTCATAGCGCGTGACATACGGCACGTCAAAATAGTTCGCAATCTCAATACCTCTCTCAATACCTCTCTCAAACCCCTCGCCTCGCCTCGACTACCGAGGCACGTCACGACAACTTGACGGTTTCGCTCACGATGTCTCCTCGTTATCGTTGGGCGCATGCGCCTTGCCGAATGTGGCGATGACGTGGCGCAGCACCTTGCGTTGCTCGCTAGGCAGGCTACGGTAGATCTTCAGTACTTCAGCTTCGTCTCCACAGACCGGCACGACATCCAATTCATTGGGCGTAGCGTAAAGCGCTCGCTCACTCTCATCTCCATAACGCAACACATGCGGTTCGATACGCAGCCACTCGGCAAGCACCTGAAGTTTATCCTGGGCAGGAATGGAGTCACCACGAAGCCAACGCCGTACCGCTTGGAATGTAATCGGCTTTCCCCAGTAGCGGAGATTGAACTCGCGTTCAAGTACCGAGGGGCGAGGCTCATAGCCTGCGGCAATAAGGGCCTTTTGAAGGCGTTCGGCGAACATGGTTTTTTCATTCATACGCTGAATTTGAATCAATGATTCAATTCGCGTTGAATCGTTGTTCACTTTAATATTGAATTATCCATTCAGTGCGCTGATTGGACGGTTCATGATTCAGCCCCTATATGCCCTAGTGCTTCCGGGTGGATCAGCCATGATACAGGGGGAAGGTGGATCGGCTAAGCGTCTCGTACGACGTCTCACTGAATTCAAACAAACGGTTGCGTATTCACGACATCGGGAGCTGGCATTGTGACGCTAAAACGACATGAGCAACGTCGACTTCATGCACTGCATGAAACCGGGCTTCTGGACACCCCCCCGGAAGAACGCTTCGATCGCCTAACGCGTATTGCCAAGCAACACTACCAAGTCAATACCACGCTCTTCACACTCATCGATGCCAAGCGCCAATGGTTCAAATCCAAGCAAAATCTCGGCATAGACATGACCCCCCGACGACATGCCTTTTGCGACCATACTATTCAGCAAAATAGTATTTATGTCGTTGAAGACGCAGCCAACGACCCGCTTTTCTATAAAAACCCGCTCGTCACCGGCACGCCCTTCATTCGCTTCTATGCCGGCATCCCCGTGCGCGACCCCACAGGCTTCAAGGTCGGCACCTTATGCCTGATTGACTCCGCCCCACGTGATGCCTCTCGCATGGACTTCAGTATCCTGCGTAGTCTAGCGGCGATACTGGAAGAAGAAATCGAGCGCGTATGCACTGATTACCGACACACACTACGACGCCTATACACAAAAAATGGCGTATGCCATTCAGCGTGTACAAGACGCTTTCTTGTCCAGCGGGGAGAAAACGACGGCTTATGAATCGCTACTCTCAGAGTTATTGCATTTAACCGGCAGTCAAGTGGGCTTCGTCGGCGAGATTGACGATAAGTCGCATGAGACATCTCATCTTGATATCACGGCTCTATCCGATATAACACGGCGCCAGTCTCCCAACATCCGCGAGAATATCGGCACCGGCATCCACATACCTATCGATGGACTCGATGACCTTTTGGGACTTCCCATCCGTACTCGATATACCGTCAGCCGAACATTCGAGTCACCTCTGACATTGCCCCTTCTTTTCCCAGGCAATTACCCTGACATTCACACCTACATGGGCATCCCTTTACATGCAGGGAACGAACAGATAGGACTGATCGGTGTTGCCAACCGCAGCGAAGGCTATCCACCGTCATTGATTGCCTTGCTGTCACCGCTTTTACAAACCGTGGAAACACTGTTCGAGCGTGAACGCCTCAACGCTGTCGATCAGGAAAAAAAGCAATGGCTGCATGAAAACATCAATATCGATGGTCTCACGAGCCTCCCCAATCGCCGTCTTCTCAATGAACTTTTCCAAGATGAGCTCACTGCTGCAAGGCACCGGCGCGGTTCGATTTCGGTGTGTTTTCTCGACCTGGATGACTTCAAGGCGATCAACGACCTCCAAGGCCACGCAGTCGGCGACGAGGTACTCAGATGCGTTGCAGATCGACTCCGCGGCGCCGTGCGCCATCACGATGTCATTGCCCGGCTGAGTGGCGACGAGTTCGTGATCATTCTCCGTGACGTAGAACACCCAAGAACCTACCGCCATATCCTCGATCAACTGCGTCACCCCATGCATCTTCAAGGACACGTTATCGAGTTGTCCGCCAGCATGGGGATAACACGCTTTCCAAGCGATGACTCGGATAGCGACTTGCTGCTACGCCATGCCGATCAAGCCATGTATACCGCCAAGGAAACAGGGAAGAACCGTTATCATTTCTTCGATCTTGAGAGCCATCATTCCCAGCAAGAGCGCTTTGCCATCGGAGAGCAAGTGCAGCACGCTTTGGACAACGATCAACTCGAACTCTTCTATCAACCCAAGTTACATTACAAGACCGGGGTCGTCTCGGGGTTCGAGTGCTTGATACGCTGGCATCATCCATCCGGCAAGCTCGTATATCCGGGGCGTTTCCTGCCCTATATCGAACATACTAAGCTTGACATCGAACTCGGCAAGCATGTCATCAACCAGGCAGTATCGACCCTCGAAACGTTCCAGGCACAAGGCCTGCCTTACACCATAAGCATCAACTTGAGCCCGTCCCATTTTCTCAACGACGAGTTTCTCGACCATCTGAACAACACACTAAGCCGATATGACATGGCGTTTCGCAAACGCCTGACGCTCGAAATTCTCGAAAGCACGGCACTCGATGACGCTGGTCTTGCAGCATCGAACATCAAGGCATGTCAGGCACTGGGTGTGCAGCTCTCTCTCGATGACTTCGGCACCGGTTTCGCCTCATTGAGTTACCTGCGCAAATTCTCCACCAACGAGATCAAGATCGATCGCTCGTTCATCCTCGGCATGTTGGACGACCCAGAGGATGAAATGATCGTCGAGGCGATCATCGCGCTTTCCAGAAGTTTCAACCGCCGCGTGATCGCCGAGGGCGTCGAGCATCGCGCCACCGAGGAAAAACTCATCGCCATGGGCTGCGACATGGGGCAAGGCTTTCTTTACAGCCCTGCCTTGCCCCTCGGTGAGGCCTTGGACTGGGCGGCGTGCTACGCGCACCCCTGACCTCGTTCAGCTGTCGTCGCCCTGCGTGGCAAAGCGCCATACCGTGCGCGACTCATACGTGTCGCCAGGCTTGAGGATCGTCGACGGAAAATCCGCCTGGTTGGGAGAATCCGGAAAGTGCTGAGTTTCCAGTGCGAGACCGCCACGCTTTTCGTAGGCTTCGCCCCCCTTGCCGGTCAGCGTGCCATCGAGAAAATTCCCCGAATAGAATTGAATCCCTGGCTCGGTAGTGGCGATCTCCAGCACGCGGCCACTGTCCGGCGCTACGACGCGGGCAGCCGTTACCAGTTCTCCTGCAGCCGCTTCGTCACGCACTAAAACGAAATTGTGATCGTAGCCCTGGCCGTATTCGAGCTGGGTATTGTCATCGCCTAAGCGTGCCCCGATCGCCGTGGCCTCGCGGAAATCGAACGGCGTACCCGCCACGTCTCGAATCTCCCCCGTCGGGATCAACGTGTCCCCAATCGGGGTAAAAGCATCGGCATTGAGCATCAACCGATGGTCGGTGATCGGCCCACTGCCTTCGCCCTCGAGATTGAAGTAGCTGTGCTGGGTCAAATTGACCGGCGTCGCCTTGTCGGTGGTGGCGTGATAGTCGATGATCATTTTGTCGTCAGGGGTCAGCGTATACCGCACGCGAGTTTCCAACGTGCCGGGATAGCCTTCCTCGCCATCTTCGCTGGTATAGCGCAACTCGACGCCGACGCCAGCGTCGTTCTCGAAGGAATGCGCCTGCCAAAGTCGCTTATCGAACCCTTTATCGCCCCCGTGGAGATGATTGGGGCCATCGTTGGTTGCCAGCTCGTAGGTCGTGCCATCGAGCGTAAAGCGCCCCTCGGCAATACGATTGCCGTAACGACCGATCAAGGCGCCAAAGTAGGGATTGGATTTACGGTATGCCTCGGAACGATAGTCTTCCAGGGAATCGAACCCCAGCACGATGTCGTCGACATTGCCCTGCGCGTCCGGGGTGCTCAGAGAGGTAATGATGCCGCCGTAGGTAATCACCTGCATGTCGATGCCATTGCCGTTGCTTAGGTGATACGCCTCGACCTCACGGCCATCGGGAAGTTGGCCGAAACTCTGTTTTTCGACGGAAGGAGTCTGTGTAGTCATCTCGTCTGCCTGTGCCGCACTTAATGCCAAGCATGTCATTCCCATGCCCAACGCCAATCGCGGAATCGTCTGAAATCGTGTCATCCTCGGCCCCTCGATAACGCATCTCAGCGCCACCCAATGTGACGCTTCACCATTTCACGCTAGCCGGGCCGAGCCTCCCTCACCAATAACCGAGTAACGACATCCTCATGTCCTAATGGATATCGCCACAACGCAGGCCACGCTATTGGCAGCGCTCTCGCTACCGGCCGCAGCGCCCCATGCTAGACCAACGTCGATTCATCGTTTGTTCCTCTGTTGACGCACTACTGCAAATGCACTGCCTTGAAGCGCGCGAGCGTCTCGTGCTGCGCATCCAACAGTGTCAAATGCTCGCCCGTGACGCGCCATTCGTCGGTAGCGTTCAACACATCGAGAAAGCGCTGCTCGGTGTGGGCGCCCTGCTCACATGCCATACGTGTAGTGGCCAGAGATGAAAAATACAGCTTGTCTTCCTCTACACGATAATTGCCCATCATGCGATTGCATCCCGTCGATCCCATGACGCGAGCCGGATCGGCATGCAAGACGAAATGCGGCTCACGCTGATTGGCAACGACCTCGACCGGCGCGCCCTCCAGCTCCGTCAGCTTCCAATACGTGTTCACCAGAGGCTCGTCCGGTCGTGCGGAGTCGGGTTCTTTCTGCATGGCGCAACCGGCAATGACGATAACGGCGAGCAACACACTCAAGCCAGCAACTACTCGTTTCATGCAATATCCTTAAATGAAGAGCATCATCGACAGACTATCAGACTGTCACCCTGAAACGTCCCTTGCGTACGGCCACCATCATGCCCATCTCATGAATACGTGCACACACATCCGAGTGTGCAACATCCAACGTGCCTGTCATCACAGCGGGAGACATCATGGAATCACGCTACTTCACCATTCATTCCCATCCGCAAGGCCTGCCGTCTCGGGATTTTTTCACTTTGGAATCCCAAGAACTGCCCGAGCTTGCGACAGGCGAGGTTCGCTTGAGAAACCTCTGGTTATCGGTCGATCCCTACATGCGCGGGCGAATGGACGGCGTAACGACTTACGTACCGCCTTTCACCTTGGGCGAGCCGCTCGAAGGCGCTGCCATCGGCGAGGTGCTCGAATCGCGCGACGAACGCTTCGCTCCCGGCGATCGCGTCGTGCACATGGGCGGTTGGCGTGATGTCGCCCAGGTCCCCGGCGATAGCTTGCAGGCATTGCCCGATCTCGACGTGCCACCGCAAGCCTTTCTCGGCGTGCTTGGCATGCCGGGCATGACCGCCTGGACCGGGCTCAACCGCATTGCCCAGCTCAAGGAAGGCGAGCGTGTGCTGGTCAGCGCAGCGAGCGGTGCCGTCGGCTCCCTGGCCGTGCAATTGGCCAAGGCCAAGGGCTGTCACGTCGTGGGTATCGCCGGCGCACCGGAAAAACTCGAATGGCTGGAATCGCTCGGCGTGAGCGCGGTCAGCTATCGCGGCAAAGACGCGCAACAGCTCAGCGCCGACCTCAAGGCTGCCAGCCCCGACGGGTTCGATGTCTACTACGAAAACGTCGGCGGCGATTGTCTCGAAGCCGCGCTAGACAACATTCGCGTCGGAGCACGTATCGCGGTATGTGGCTTGATCGACAGCTATAACGCGGAAACGCCCACGCCCGGTCCCAGCAATCTGTCCCGGTTGCTGATCCGTCGCGCACGGATGGAAGGCTTCATCATCCTCGACGCCGAAAACTGGGAACACTACCCCGAGTTCCTGCAAAAGATCGGCCCGCTCGTAGCGCGTGGCGAGATCGACTATCGGGAAACCGTCGAGGAAGGCCTCGAACGCACACCCGACGCGTTCCTCAAGCTTTTCGAAGGCGGCAACACCGGCAAGATGCTGGTCCGGCTGTAAAACGCCGTCGGCTAGGTGCCGAGCGTCTCGGCGATCCGCTCGCCGAGACGCCGCCCGTTCTCCAAGCAATCTCCCACCGCGATACCATCGCGCCAGTTGCCAATGAGCGAGAGGCCTGGATGACGCTCGAGTGCCGTTTCGAGGGCGGCGAGACGCTCAAAATGCCCCAGCTCGTACTGAGGAATCGCCTGTGGCCAGCGGCTTACGCTCTGCCACACCGGCTCGCCGCTGATACCCAGTAGGTCACGAAGATCGGCGACGACCTGCGCCACCTGAGCGTCATCATCGCTTTCGGCAGCCTCAGGCTGGCGACGGCCACCGAGAAACGCAGTCAGCAATACATGCTCGGAAGGCGCGCGCCCGGGAAATAGCGTCGAAGAAAATAGCGCGCCCAGGGTCTGGCGATGCTCGACACCGGGAATCAGCATGCCGAAACCATCCAGCGGATGGGCGATATCGGCACGACGAAATCCTACTGACACGGCGTTGACCGGCGGATAGACGATCGCCTCCAGTGGCACGGCCATGTCCTGGTCGAGCGGTGCCAGTAGCGCGGCGGCCGTGGGCGCCGGGACCGCCAGCACCAGCTCTCGCGCACGAAAACCCTGCCCCGAGGCCGTCTCCACACGCCAGTATTCACCCTCGCGATACACGGCACTAACCTCACACTCGCAGTGGATCGCCGCGCTGGACTGAGCGGTGATGTCCTCGGCCAAACGCTCGGCGAGGCGTTGCAGACCAGAGGGAAAGCTCACCAACTGGCCACGCCACTCGCGCGGCAAGGTAGGTGCCGCACGGCGCGCTTGACGCAGCCGCACCAGCCCCCCACGAACCAGTGAGCCATACTCGCGCTCCAACGCCACCAGCCGGGGCATCGCCGCCTGCGCCGAGAGCCGCTCGGGATCACCAGCGTAAACACCGGAAACGAAAGGATCGACCAGATGATCGAGCGCGCGACGCCCCAAGCGACGCGTGACGAAATCGGCCAGACTTTCCTCGGCCTGCGGTGCACGCCGTTGAAACGGTTCGCGCAGCAACGCGCCCACGCCTCGCGGACCGATCAGCGAATTGATCGGCGCCTTGAGCCAATGGGACGGCAGCGCCACCGGTGCGCCTCGATAGGCAATGTAACGCCGCCGCGCAGTCGGATTGGCAGGCTGCGCCTCGTCGAGCAGGCCGAGCTCATCGAGCAACGCATGCAGCGGCGGTTTCATCATCAGGGTGTTGGGGCCGAGCTCGATCTGCCAGTCGCCGTCGCGGCGGGTACGCAGATTACCGCCGACCTGTGGCGTGCGTTCCAGCAAGGTGACGTTTAGCCCTCGCCTGGCCGCCGCGCGTGCGGCCGTCAAGCCGCTGGCGCCACCGCCGACGACCACCACGTCGCGCATCTCAAGAGCCGAAGCGTCGGATTGTGCTTCACACTGCATGACATCTCCCGTGACAAATTACACCGTCGCATGCCATTCGATCAGGCGCGCAGGACGAATTCAGATGCCCAGCATAGCGGGCAATGTCATCGCCGCGCGCTTTCACGAGCGCGACGCATCGACGCACACGTCGCGTTGTGGGTCCTCTTCGCTGCGGGCGATGATGGAGGCGCCGACCATGTCGCCAGTGACATTGAGTGCCGTGCATCCCATGCCCACCAACGCGTCGATCGCGGTCAACAGCGCCACCGTCTCGATGGGCAGACCGACCTGCGCGAACACCGTGGCGATCATGATGATGCCGGCACCCGGCACGCCCGCCGTGCCGATGGACACCAGCGTGCCGATCAGCACGATCTCCAGCATGCTGATGAAGTCTAGCGGCGCGCCGATCACATTGGCCGCGAACACCGCAGAAATCGCGATGCGAATCGCCGCACCATCCATGTTGATGGTCGCCCCCAGCGGCAGACTGAAGCCGTAAGTGCTCCGCGACAGCCCCATGCGGCGCGCGGCATCCAACGTCAGTGGCAACGTCCCGGAACTACTCTGGGTTGCGAAGGCGGTCGCCATCGGCGTGCGTGCCTCGCGGAAAAAATCCCGCAGTTTGACGCCAAAGGCTCCCATCAAGGCGCAATAGAGCAACAGATGTACGCCCAGAGCGATATACAGCACCAGCACCATGTCGCCCAGCGATAATAGTGTCTCCATCCCCTGCTCAGCCACCGTACCGGCAACGATGGCAAACACGCCGATCGGCACGTAATGCAAAACGCCCGACATCACCTTGAGCGTGACCTCGTTGAGTGCCTCGATCACACGGTAGAGTTGTTCGGCCAGCGCCCCATGCGACTCGGATGTTCGCAGCTTCAACAGGGCGATGCCGAAGACGATAGCGGTAAAGATGATACCCAGCAGGTTCAACTCGGCGAACGCCCCAATGATGTTATCCGGCACCACGCCAAGCAGCACCTGAGCAACACCAGGATTCTCCGGCACCGACACCTCGGCACTACTATCCAACGTCATCCCGCTGCCCGGGGAAAACAGCGAAGCCACCGCCAAACCTACGGCGATCGCCAGCGCCGAGGTGCCGATATAGTAGACGAACACCTTGCGCCCGACGCGGCCCATGCTTCCGGCGCTGGCTTGATTGATGCCCACCATCAGCGTGAACAACACGATGGGCACGATCAGGAACTTCAACAGACGCAGTAGCAAATCACCGAATGGCGCCAACCAATCCGCAACATCCTGACCGCCGACCAGACCCACGATGACGCCGAGTACCAGCGCAATCGTGACCCTCAGGATCAATGAGCTCTTCGTATAGGCCTGCCATAATGCTTTCACCGCTCCCTCTCCTTCTTGTTTGGCCAACCCATGTTTCACCTCATGTTAGGCAAAATACCCGACATGAAGGCTGCGGCGGCGCTACATTACCATTATGCTGGTCGCATCGATTCAGCAACAGGACATCAAAGCGATGAGCGAACGCGCGATCGACTGCTGGTTAACGGACATGGACGGCGTACTGATCGGCGAAGACCGGGCCCTGCCCGGTGCGGTCGAGTTGATCGATCAATGGCGCGCCAATGGCACGCCTTTTCTCGTGCTCACCAACAACTCCATCTATACACCGCGCGATCTCAGTGCACGCCTGACACGCCTGGGCATCGATGTACCTGAAGACCGGCTTTGGACATCCGCTCTGGCGACTGCCGCCTTCTTACGCGACCAGACGCCCAGCGGTTCAGCCTTCGTGATCGGCGAAGCCGGTCTGACCACCGCCCTTCACGAAGCCGGGTTCGTGATGACCGATATCGCGCCCGATTTCGTGGTGCTCGGCGAAACCCGCAGCTATTCGTTCGAAGCGATCACCCGAGCGATCCGCCTCATCAACGGCGGCGCACGCTTCATCGCCACCAACCCCGATGTCACCGGCCCCAGCCCCGAAGGGCCTTTGCCCGCCACCGGGGCGGTCGCGGCTTTAATCACCGCCGCCACCAAGCGCGAACCTTATTACGTCGGCAAGCCCAACCCGATGATGTTTCGCTCGGCCATGAACAAGCTCGGCACGCATTCCGAGCGCACCGGCATGATCGGCGACCGCATGGATACCGACGTCATCGCCGGCATCGAAGCCGGCCTGCACACGGTGTTGGTAATGACCGGCATCGCCACGCGGGACGAAATCGAGCGCTACCCCTTCCGTCCCCGCGAAGTGCTCAACTCGGTCGCGGAACTGCTGGAGAAGTAGCGCTCGTTGACGGCGTAGGCGTTATGACTCGAGTTTATCCTGCGTTTTGGTCTCAAAGTCGCTGGCATCGTGACGCTCGTGGAGCTGGGTCTCCGGCTCCCCGAAGGTGCGGTTGACCATTCGCCCACGCTGTACTGCCGGGCGCTCGTCGATTTCCTCGGCCCAACGCACGACATGCGTGTACTCGTGGACTTGCAGGAACTCGGCGGCATCGTAGAGACGCCCCAGCACCAACTGCCCATACCACGCCCAAGTCGCAATATCGGCGATGCTATACGCGTCGCCGGCCAAATAGCGGTTCTCTGCTAGATGGCGGTTCAACACATCGAGCTGACGCTTGGCCTCCATGGCATAGCGGTCGATGGCGTACTCGAGCTTGACCGGCGCATAGCTGTAGAAATGCCCGAAGCCGCCGCCCAGAAATGGCGCACTGCCCATCTGCCAGAATAGCCAGTTGAGTGCCTCGGTGCGTGCCACATGCTCCTTGGGCAGAAACTCCCCGAACTTCTCGGCGAGATACAGAAGAATCGAGCCCGATTCAAACACACGTGTCGGCGTGTCGGTGCTGTGATCCATCAGCGCCGGAATCTTCGAGTTGGGATTGGCCTCGACGAAACCACTACCGAACTGCTCGCCTTCACCGATGTTGATCAACCACGCGTCGTACTCGGCACCCTGATGGCCCAGCGCCAGCAACTCCTCGAACATGATCCCTGCCTTGACGCCATTCGGCGTGGCCAGCGAGTACAGTTGGAACGGATGCTCGCCCACCGGCAGCTCTTTCTCATGGGTCGACCCCGCGATCGGGCGGTTGATGCTCGCGAACTTGCCGCCGCTTTCGCTCTTCCAGGTCCACACGCGGGGTGGGGTATACTCGGTCTCTTGGCTCATAAAGCCTCCTGATTTGTGCGTCGGATCACGCCTCACCAAGCGGCGGGACGTATCCAGTCGCCTGAAAAGGTAGTCTGATAATCATTGGGACGCGAGAAGAATGGTTCAAGCCGGCCGGCGGACGCATGTGCCCACCCGCCAAAAGCACAAGACGGCGTTACAAGCGCTCGACCGCCACGGCCAGTGCCGGCGCCAGCGGTAGACGCGGCAGCAAGGTGGCTTGATAAGCGTGATAGAGGTCGGGTTTGACGTCGCCCTGCGCCGGATCGATGGCGAGGCGATGATCCAGTTCTTGCTGCCAGCCACCGCGTTGCCGGTCGATGAAGGTGGTGTCGATGAAATCCCACAAGTGGCAGTACCAGCGCTCGTAGTGCGCCTCGCCCGTGCGTTGCAGAAAGGCACTGGCGGCGGCCAGGGCCTCAGCATGGGTCCAGTGACGACGACGGCGCGAGCTCGGCTGGCCTTGCCAGTCCACGGTATACACCAGTCCCGGCGCGCCATCGGGCGCCCAGCCGTCACGCAGGCTGGCCTCGAACAGCGCAGCGGCATCCGCAAACAGCCAGGTGGGCGCATCACGCCCACGCGCCTCTAACGCCGCCTCCAGATGCAACATCAGGCGCGACCATTCGAAACCGTGTCCGGGCGTGGCGCCATACGGATAGAAGTCGTGATGCGGCTGCTCGACGTTGTAGTCCGGCCACTCGGCCCAGTCGCCGTGAAAATGCTCGAGAATGCGATGGTCGCGCGGTGCCGCGTGTCGATGTATCAACCGCTCGACGATGGCCAACGCCCGATCCAGCCAATGTGGCTCATCGCGCACATCGGCCAATGCCAGGCACAACTCCACGCCATGCATGTTGCTGTTGCCGCCACGATAGTCCGCCAGCTCGCGCCAGCCTTGCGCATAACTCTCGACGAAGGCTTGCTCGTCCTCCGACCAGAAGCGCGTCTCGATGACCTCGACCACCTCGTCGAGCAGCGCCGCCGAGCCGGGTATGCCCGCCTGGCGAGCCGTGGCGGCGCCCAGCGCCACGAAATGGTGCAGGTAACACTGCTTGGTGCGATCCGTCGTCACGGCGGGGTCGCCCGCCAGCCAACCGCCATCTTTTTCATCGCGCAGCAAACCGCTCAAGGCGCGTATGGCATGCTCGGCCAACGACGCTGCACCGGGCACACCCTGCATCGCCGCCAGCCCGTAACTGTGCGCCATGCGACCGGTGATCATGGTGTCCGCACCCGCACCCTCGGGAATTCGCCCATCGCCGTCCAGCGGCGCGAACCCACCGCTCGGCAGCCGTGCCTGACGGTGGAACTCGAGCAGTCTCAGTCCTTCCCGGATCAGCCAGTGGTGATGCGTTTCGGCGTCCAGCCAGCGCCGTGCCGGTGAATGCGTATTATCTGCCATGCCTTGCGCGCCTCGAGTGACGAAAACGTTGGCTTTCATTAGCCATTGACGACGGTACCACCATTGGGATGAATCGTCTGGCCGCTGATGAAGGAAGCATCGAGACTCGCCAGGAAGACGAATACCGGTCCGAGCTCGCTGGGTTGCCCGGCACGCCCCATCGGGGTTTCCTCACCGAAGCCTTCCAGCCATTGCGGGTCGTGGGCGCCCAGTGTCGCCGGCTGCAACGGCGTCCACACCGGCCCGGGCGCCACGGCGTTGACGCGAATGCCGCGCCCCACCACCTGGTTCGAGAGGCTGCGCGTGAAGCTGACGATGGCCCCCTTGGTGGCCGAATAGTCGACCAGGAAGTCCGGCCCGATATAGGCATTGACCGAGGCGTTGTTGATGATGGCATCGTCCTCGCCCAGGTGCGGCAGCGCTGCCTTGGCGAGATAGAACTGGCTGTGCATGTTGGTCTCGAACACCGAGCGCCATTGCTCGTCGGAAAGCTCGGTCAGGTCCTGGCACACCCACTGGGTACCGGCATTGTTGACCAGGATGTTGAGCCCTCCGTAGACCTGCACCGTCTCGTCGATGCAGCGACGGCAGAACTCGGCCTCCGCCAGATCGCCCTCGATCAGATGACAGCGACGCCCTTCGGCTTCCACCAAGCGCTGCGTCTCGGCGGCATCCTCGCGCTCGCTCAGGTAGACCACCGCTACATCGGCGCCCTCGCGAGCAAAGTGGATCGCCACCGAGCGGCCGATGCCGCTGTCGCCGCCGGTGATCAAGGCGATCTTGCCTTCCAGCTTCGACGCCCCCCGGTAGCCGGGACGGATCATCTCGGCCGGCGGGTCCATCTCGGCTTCGCTACCCGGCAGTGTCTGGGACTGTGCGTGAATCGCGACCTTGCGAGCCATGCTCACCTCCATGTGGTGTGTAAGACGTCCTTGTACGGCAAAACGTGTTTAGCCCTCTAAACGTAGATCCTGATATAAGCCAGAACAAGCAAGCACTTATTCACGCCGCGTCATCGCTCGCTGGTACTCGTCCCGCCATGCCTGAGCATGCAAGGAGCTATCGGCGGGAAACCGCTCCAGCTCGACGGCTAACTCGAAGAAGCCACGTGCCGGCATGTGCGGCGCACGGCGGCTAACCACCAGCGCGGCGATGAAGGAACGTCCTTGAGCGGCGTCTTCACGCATCAAAATCTCCAACGCCTGGGCGACACGCTGGATGGTACGCGGTGGCTGCAAGCCGAGCGCGTCGGCGACGTCCTGGTAGGTCATTGGGAGCTTCTCTCGTGGCGCCGCTTCAAGCGTTTCGCGCACGGTGGCTGCCAGTGGTAACGGACTATCGGACATGGTCTCGCTCAGGTGCTCGGGTCAAACAGTTTCACTTCGCGAATATCGACTCGCTCCCATACGCGACTGGTCATGTAGGGTTCTATCTCAAGCCATGCTTCCAACGCCTGGCGGTCGGCGAACTGGAAGTGCGCGCTAGAGCCAACCATCTTGCCGTTGTCATCCAGGATCGCCCCGCCACTCAGGAAACATCCCTCTTGGGCAAGCGCGCGCACGCCCGCCAAATGCGCCTCGCGGTTGGCCAGGCGGCGATCCAACGCCTCGGCATCAGTGTAATCGTAGGCCACTACGGCATATTGCGGCATGATGTTCTCTCGTCTCAGAAATATCGAATCGGGGCGTTGCCACCATGGTCTGAATCATGCGTGAGGCCAGGCCGTGGTACAACGGTCGTTAGCGGATTAACGCTGCCACTCCGATCCTTCAACCAGTCCAAAACGCTTATGCACAACAACTCAAACCGTACGACCTCCTTCTCCCGTCAACTGCTATGCACGGCATGAGCGATACCCGCCTTTTTCGCTCGCTACGTTTTTACAATTACCGCGTATGGGCCATCGGCGCCCTGGTCTCCAATATCGGCACTTGGATGCAGCGCATCGCTCAGGACTGGTTGGTACTAACCGTGCTCACCGACCACGATGCCAGCGCCGTGGGCATTACCATCGCCTTACAGTTCGGCCCACAGTTGCTGCTGCTTCCGCTGACTGGCTACGCCGCCGACCATTTCGACCGCCGCCGGCTAATCCTTCTCACTCAGGCATTGCTGGGGCTATTGGCAGTAGGGCTGGGACTGGTCACCCTCACCGGCGTGGTAACACTTTGGCAAGTCTACGTCTTCGCCTTGGGGCTCGGCTGCGTCACGGCCTTCGATGCTCCCGCTCGACAGACCTTCGTCAACGACCTGGTCGGCGAAAAGCATCTCTCCAACGCAGTGGCCCTCAACTCGACATCCTTCAACGCTGCACGGATGATTGGTCCCGCCGTTGCCGGGTTGTTGATTGCCGCCGTCGGCAGCGGCTGGGTCTTCATGATCAATGCGGCCTCTTTCGCCGCCGTGCTCGGATCGCTATGCCTGCTGCGGCTCGACGAACTGCTCCCCGTCACCCGGCCAAGGCATAACGCCGGCGGACTGACGGAGGGTTTCCGTTATGTCTGGCGGCGCCCCGAGTTGAAAGCCATCTTGCTGATGCTCTTCATGATCGGCACCTTCGGCTTCAACTTCGCGGTCTATATTTCCACCATGTCAGTGCGTGTCTTCCACGGCGAGGCGGGGCAGTACGGCCTTCTGACTTCATCCTTAGCCGTCGGCTCGGTCACGGGTGCGCTATTGGCTGCCAAGCGCGAGCGCCCGCATATGCGACTGCTGTGTTTCTCCACTCTGGGATTCGGTGTCTGCTGCGGCCTGGCAGCTCTTGCCCCCAACGCATACCTCTTCGCCACCGCCCTGATGCTGACGGGCCTAGCGGCGCTGACCTTCATGACCGCTTCCAACGCACTGATTCAGCTCTCGACGGAACCGATGATGCGTGGCCGCGTAATGGCGTTGCGCATGGCGATCACCATGGGCGGCACACCGCTCGGCGCCCCCATCGTCGGCTGGCTGGCCGACCACGCCGGGCCACGCTGGGCGATGAGTGTCGGCGCCACGGCCGGCCTCGTCGCCGCCCTGATCGCCGCCAGGTTGCTGATGCGGGAAGGTCGAGGTCGCGAGTACACCATGCCGCGTGCCAGGCACGCCCCCTCGCGACACACGCCTTGACGCCACGGCGAAAGCCGGAAACGTCTATCCTAGGGAGACTGTCTTTTCCCGCCTCCCGGAACTTCCATGGACCTCAAAAGCGGCTACCCCTATTGGGCAATCAAGAACGGCTTGATGCAGGCCTTCCCCAAGCTCGACCGGGACGTGACCTGCGAGGTGGTGGTCATCGGCGGTGGCATTACCGGGGCCCTGATCGCCGACGAGCTGGCCCAGAACGGCCATGAGGTCACGGTACTGGAACGCCGCGATGTGGGCTGGGGCAGTTCCGCAGCGAGCACCGCGTTGATTCAGTACGAGATCGATACGCACATGACCGACCTCGCCGCCCGTTTCGGCGAGGCCGATGCCGTCTCGGCCTATCGCGCCTGCGCGCAGGCCATCGATGCGCTCGAAGGGTTGGCCGACGCCGTGGGCGACGTCGATTTCGCCAGGCAAGCCAGCCTGTATTACGCCAGCGATGAAGGCGATCTCGACAGCCTGCGCCGCGAATGGGAAATGCGTCGTCAGCACGACTTTGACGCCGACTGGCTGACGCCCGAAGCCATCGCGTCGCGCTTTGGTTTCGAGGCGCCAGGCGCGATCCTGACACCCCAGGCGGCGCGGCTCGACCCTTACCGCATGGCCTACAAGCTGCTCGACCGCGTGCTCACCGTCGGCGGCCAGGTGTATGACCGCACCGAGGTCGCCACCGCCACGCCGCATGCGCACGGCGTCACGCTCACTACCGTCAGCGGCCACTCACTCGACTGCCGGCATCTCATCGTCGCCGCGGGCTACGAGGCCCAGTCCTGGCTCGATGACAAGGTCGCCATCAACCGCAGCAGTTATGCCTTCATCACCGACCCCATTGCACCGGATGTGCTCGGCGAACTCGCCTCGACGCTGATCTGGGAATCCGCGCGCCCGTATCTCTACATGCGCACCACCGGTGACGGCCGACTGCTGGTGGGCGGCGAAGACGACGACCTCGATATCCCCGCGCAGCGCGACCAGCGCGTCGGCGAGAAGGCCGAGACCCTGATCGCCCAGGTGGAAGCGCTCTTCCCACGGCTCTCGCTCAATCCCACGTTTTCCTGGGGCGGCACCTTCGCCGAGACCGATGACGGACTGCCCTTCTTCGGCCCGCATCCGCAATACGGCCCCCGCGTCCACTTCGCCATGGCCTACGGCGGCAACGGCATCAGCTACAGCATGATCGGCGCCGGCTTGCTACGCGCCCTGATCGAGGGCCGAGATCATCCACTGGCCGAGTTATTTTCTTTCCGGCGCGTGGGAGATTGATAAGCTTCAACCACTCATAGTTACCGATCGGTAACTATCTGGACACCACGGCTCTCGTAGCGCTATAAATTACCGATCAGTAACTATAATGCTGGAAATCACGACACATGACGCTATACTTACCGAACGGTAATTATAGACAAGGCGCACACATGACCGACTCCACCCCACCCAAAACGCTTGGCGACCGAATTCGTCACAGCGAAGACCTTGGCAAGCTCGTGCGCCAGGCGCGTGCCGAACAATCTTTGCTACAGATCGATTTGGCCGGGCTGGCCGGTACCGGAAACCGTTTCATCGTTGATCTGGAGCGGGGTAAACCGACGCTGCAGCTCCAGAAAGTTCTAGACGTACTGGATCTCATGGGTCTCGAGGTCATCGTGCAGCGCAAAGGGATACATCAACATGGCGAGTGACGAGGCCCTGGATGTCTATCATGGCGACTGCCTGGTAGGCAGGCTATACAACGTGCAGCCGCTGCGTTTCGAGTACGAGCCGCCATGGCAGGCATCTCCACGGGCTGTCAGCCTCTCCCCCTCACTTCCACTGACCCGTCGAGTGCATGCCGGCGACGACGTTGTGGCGTACTTCGAAAATCTCCTGCCAGAAGGCGATCTCCGGCATCACCTGGAGATCCGACACCACACCAGCACCCTCTTCGGACTCTTGAAAGCCATCGGTGGAGATACGGCCAGCGGCTTTACCCTGATGCCGTCGGGCGAGGCACTGGGGGTTCCCCGTTATCGCCCCCTTAGCTGGAGTGCGCTGGCCGAGCACCTTCATAACCGAGAACGGAGCCCGCTACTTTCACAGCAAAGCGAGGGCGCTCGCATCTCGTTGGCCGGCGCTCAGGACAAGTTGCTATTGATGCTAATGGAAGACGGCAGCCCCGCTATACCGGTGGGATCAGCGCCGTCCAGCCATATCCTCAAGCCGGACATTCGCCGCCTGAGCGGTATCTGGGCGTCCGCCCTCAACGAGACGTTTTGCATGCAACTTGCGGACACGCTCGGACTCGAGGTGGCAGAGGCCAGCTATCAGTTGGATACTCGCGCCTGCCTCGTTCGTCGCTACGACCGCGCTCCCGATGACCGAGGGGGACTACGCAGGCTGCATCAACTGGACCTCTGCCAGCTCAGTGGCTCCCCCTCGAGTATCAAGTACGAAAGCGATGGTGGGCCCGGGTTGGCACGCTGCCGAGAGCTGCTGCAACAGGCCGGGGTCCCTGCCAGGGACCTCCAGCGGCTCATTGGTTGGTTTTTCTTCAACCTGCTGATCGGTAACAACGATAGCCACGCCAAGAACCTTTCCCTCTTGCAGGCCGACGAAGGCCCGCGATTGGCACCGTTTTATGACTTGATGAGCACGACGCTCTATAGCGGCTTATCACGCCATTTCGCTTTCCAGGTTACCGGTGAGAACAGACCCGGCAGCATCGAGAAATCACATTTGGAATCACTCGCCAGATCGATGCGCTTCCAACCACGTTATTTCATCAAGCAGGGGCTCCAACTGGCCGAGCAAATGCCCATTGCACTAGAAGCCACCCGCGCAAGCCTCGAAGAGGTCGCCCAGCCCGGCAAGGAGCAGATACTGCTGGAAAGGCTTCATCAGCGACTGACGAGCAACTGTCGCAAACTCCCCGCCCATTGGTCAGCCAGCCAGATGTGAGACGCTATAGATGACCGCCAGCGCCCTCGGCACCGTGGGCTTCCATCAGGAGGCCCCGCCACCGTGGCCGGACGGACGTCCCGGCCTTTCCCCTAGCGCCACATCGTATTCGCTGATCGCCGTCACTTCCCTTGGCCACCATTCGGGGTGGTGGTCCCGGATGAAGGCCATCAATTTCTCCCGCACATTCATCTCGGCGACCCAGCCGGCGAAAGGATCCGACGCCATCAGATAGCAAACGACTGTCTGCGCTCGCTCGGTCTGTCCCGTCACGTAACAAGAAAGCTTGTGGTGTTCGATGACGTTATCTTCTTCCTGCGCATACTCCAGGAACTTCTCCCTGAGGCATTGGATATCAGCGCTCAAGTGGAGGATCAACTCCAGGCTCCGGAACTCCTTCGCACTCTTGACCGACAGGTTTTCGAAGGGCCTAGAGACGAAGTACGTGACCGGCACGATCAAGCGCCGGTCATTCCAGACCCTCAAGCGAATGTAGGTATAGAAGATACCTTCCACATAACACCACTGGTCTTCGAAGACCACCAGGTCGCCGATGCGTATGGGCTTGGCCAACGAGAGCTGAAACGAAGAAAGGATATTGCCGAGTACAGTCTGGCCGGCAATACCCACCAGTACCGCCAACACGCTGGCCGAGGCCAGCAAGGTGACCCCCAGCGTCTCGAATAGCTGGATCTGACTCAGCACATAGATCGAAACAGCAGTGACCGTGATCAGAATAATGATGCGGCGCAGCGCGTAGAGTGTCGTCAAGAATTTACGCGCGTCCTGGGGCTTGGTGTCATCGATCTGTCCGATGAGGTGCCGCGTTATTTGCAGCATGAAAGTATCGACTAGGCGCAGCGCAATCGTACAGCCACCCCAAGCCAGAATGACGATCAACAGCACCCGGAAGGACGTAGTCGCCACGGCTGAGAAAGACACTACATAATCGAGCACTGTCTGGGTTACCAGTGACATGACGACGAGTGCTACAGGCGTCTTGATTCGTCCAACAAAAATGCTAGGCGAGCCGGCAGGCAGCCAGCGTGTCGCCATCCCCACCAGGTGGTGGACCCACCATCCCATCAGCCCCACCAGCAACAGAAAAACCGGAATGGCGATCCATTCCCAGATTCTGAGCACTCCAAACGAGGCCTTGAAGCGATCCGGAATATACGCCTCAAACATCAAAGGACCGTATTCTTCGTAAAGCAAAGGCACCGAGGAAACACTATCTGGCATGACCAACCAGACTGGTTCCTCGTCACCCACCCGATATCGGCCCAGACGAATATCATAGCTTTCGCCCTTGGCAGTGAGCGATGCCAGCTTGAGGTTCCGTCGAGGCTCTCCCGTCTGGGGATGCTGGCCTGTGGGGTCTTCGATGGCGGCATCCTGGCGCCCGGGGAGGCTGGAAACCTTGAGCCATTCGCCGCGTTTGAGAACCTCGGCCAGTTGCCTGGCCAACTGCTCCCCCCGCTCTCGCTGCTCCGCCGAGGACAGTTCGGAAAGGTTGAGGATCTGCGCCGCTGCCACGAAATCCTCATTTTCAGTCAGTGTCAGAAAGCTACGTATCGACTCCCGTGGCGTCATGCGTTTGACCGCTTTGGGAACCTGGCCCAGCCCCGCGTTTAGCGAATCGACGGAGAACCAACGTGTCTCCTCACTGTCGTCGTCCGACGTTTGCGCCAAGCATAAGCTGGAAAAGATAAAAACCACTGCAGCCACCAGCCACAGTCGCCATGCGCCATTTTTCTTCATACGTCCCTTACCGATTCAGTGGGCCATCCATGCGATCCACCTACCACCGGATCGTCCCGACCCGGCCGGGCCTTTCTCCATGAAAGACCACCCAGTTAGTGGTTGCTCGCAGTACAGCGCACCGGTGAATGCCGCGTCCAGTTTTCATTCCTCGATGATTCGCTTCAGGGAAGCAACAGCGTGTCATAGGCAAGCAAGAGGAACCGGCAGTACGACAACTTTGGTGAAGCCTTCATAAGCAAACTACACTCCAGCCGAATGCGCCTCGCCAAGCCTCTCTTTGGCGAGGCGTCTTCCACTGATCTGCAAAAGGAGTTTGCCGTGATTGCCACCGCCAAACGACCGGTCCGAAGCGGGCCGAACCCGCTACATGGAATGTTGCTTGCGGGCGCCTTTCCGCTCTTCCTGGGCGCCGCGTTGAGCGACTATGCCTACGCCTCGACGTACCACATTCAATGGAGCCATTTCGCTTCCTGGCTAATTGCTGGTGGCCTGGTGTTCTGCGGCCTGGCACTGATCTGCGCGCTGATCGGGATCTTCCGCCCTGCCAGCAGTCGGGGGCTTTCCGTCGTCTACTTCCTGCTGTTGCTGGTGACTTGGGGTCTGGGCTTCGTCAACGCACTGGTCCACGCCAGAGACGCCTGGGGCATGATGCCGACGGGGCTGACGCTCTCCATTGTCATTGCCGTGCTCTCCTTCATCGCCGTCTGGATCGGATTTATCAGCCGCAAGAGCGGAGGTCAGTCATGAAGTTCACACGCAAGCACACCGGCATGCGTTACGCCGCACCGCTCTCGATCCTGCTGCTCGCCGGTGGCGCCAATGCCGCCGATTCGGACGCGCAGTACGGCGCCAATCCGGAACTGCCCGAGCCTCAGCGCGGACTTCTCCCCAATATGACGGTGCCCGAGCAAGCCCCGTGGGGCGACGCGAAACCCACGGTGCCCGATGGTTATACGATCACCGCCATCGCTACCGACCTGAAGGTCCCGCGCCAGACGCTGGTGCTCCCGAACGGCGATATCCTGGTGGCGGAAGGCAAAGGCGGCGGCAACGCGCCGAAATCGCGGCCGAAGGATTTCATCGCCGGGCTGATTCAGTCGCAAGGCACCACCTCGGTCAAAGGCGGCGACCGACTAACGCTGCTGCGCGATGGCGACGGTGATGGCAAGTACGAGGAACAGACGGTTTTCGCCGAAAATCTCAATGCGCCCTACGGGCTCGCCCTGGTGGATGACGATCTCTACGTGGCCAATCAAGATTCGCTCGTTCGCTTCGACTACGAAGAAGGTCAGACAGAGGCCAGCGGCCCGCCGGAAGTGATCACCCCACTCCCCTCGCGGATCAACCACCACTGGACCAAGTCACTGACCGCCAGCGCGGATGGCGACTACCTCTACGTCGGCATCGGCTCCAACAGCAACATCACCGAGCGCGGTATGGCGGCGGAAGTGAACCGTGCGGAAATCTGGGAGATCGATCCGGGGAGCGGGGCGCACCGCGCCTACGCCACTGGCGTGCGCAACCCCACCGCGCTGACCATTCAGCCAGACACGGACGAGCTCTGGGCCGTCGCCAACGAGCGCGACGAACTCGGCCCCAACCTGGTGCCCGACTATCTCACCTCCATTCAGGAAGGCGGCTTCTACGGCTGGCCCTACAGCTACTGGGGCCAGCACGTCGACCCGCGTGTGAAGCCGGAGAAGCCAGAGCTGGTGGAGTCAGCGATCGCGCCCGACTACAGCCTCGGTTCGCACCACGCCCCGCTTGGCGTCGACTTCTCCAATGCCGCCGTGGGCGGAGAATTCGCCAACGGCGTCTTCGTCGGCGAACACGGCAGTTGGAATCGTGCCGACCCCGTGGGCTACAAGGTGGTCTTCGTGCCATTCGAAAACGGAGAGCCCGCTGGCGACCCTGTCGACTTCGTCTCCGGCTTTCTCACCGGTGACGGCAAGACCCGCGGCCGCCCCGTCGGCGTCACCGTCGCACCGGATGGCTCGGTGATCGTCGCCGACGACATGACCAACGCGATCTGGCGGGTGACGCGAGATGACGACGAGGCACCGTCAGCGGAGTCCGCCACCGAGACATCCGGCGCCTCCAGCGAGGAAACGGCATCTTCTGAAGACGAGTCCGAAATGCCCGAGGACGGATACGCCGGGGATGGATGACCCCGGCGCGGGGCGCCCGACTCGACCGTTACTCGATGATCGACGCGAAGCGATCGTTCAATCGTCTGAGTGCGGGCTTGAGCAGGGGCGCCGGCTTGTCGCGACGCATCAGCGCTTCTTCTCCGGCATAGCTGAAGGTGATCGCTTGCGCGGCGAGCCAGCGTAGCGGCTCGACTTCCCAGCGTTTTATCAGCTGACGATGACTGGCGTCGTTGAAGGCCCAGGGCATGCGCACCCGTTCGGTATCGCGCTCGAGGATCATCTCCGCCAGGGTACGACCGAACAGGTGCGAGGCGGCCACCCCTTCGCCGGCGTAGCCGCCCGCAGTGGCAAGGCCGTCGCGACGGTCGAGGATCGCATGCGGGCGGAAGTTGCGCGACAAGCCCAGCGAACCGCCCCAGCCATACTCGACCCTGACACCCTCCAACGCAGGCAGGAGATCCACCAGCAGATCACGCCGCAGCCGAATGGCCGCATCATCGATCGCCTGGTCGGCCTTGGATCTGGCACCGAGATAATAGTTGCCGCGCGCCCCGAAAACGATGCGCCCATCGGCACTGCGATGACCGTAATTGATCAACCGGCTGGCATCCGCGAAGGCGGGACGCTCGGCCATGCCGATCTCCTGCCAGCGGGCCTCCGATAGCGGCTCGGTGGCGATCACCAGGCTCTGCACCGGAATCACGTGGCGCTTGAAATCGAGGAACCGGTCGGCGTACCCCTCGGTCGCACACACGACCATCGATGACTCGACGCTGCCTTCGCGCGTGCTCACCTTGTGATGCGACAGGGTCTCGGCGCGGCTCTGCTCGTAGATCGTCACGCCCAGGCGCTCGACGCGCTCGGCCAGGCCGGTGACCAGCTTGACCGGGTTCAGCGTGGCGACCTGGCGATGGTAGATGCCGCCGTAGCCGTTTCTGAATCGGGCCTTCTCCGAGAGTTGCTCGGCATCCAGCCAGTAGCAGTTCGCCTCGCTGTGCCCCAGCTCATGCAGATGCTGCAAGTAGTCGCGCTGGATGGCGATCTGATCCCGATAGCGAGCCGCCGCATAGATCGCGCCGCCCTTGTTGAAATCGGCCTCGATCCCCTCGCGCGCCAGTACCTCGCCGACCTCATCGACGTTATCGGCCACCACGCCACAACAAGTTTGCCGTTCCGCCAATGGCAGATCCCCGATATGCCGCTCCAGCCCGGCGAGGTTACCCACCACCCAGCCGCCATTACGCCCCGAGGCGCCATGACCGACACGCTCGGCCTCGAGCACGACGATCTCCCGCTCGGGGGCAAGGCGCTTCAGGTAATAAGCGGTCCATAGCCCGGTGAAGCCGGCACCGACGATGACCACGTCGGCCTGGACATGCGCGGTCAGGCGCGGGCGCGACGCCGGCCGCTCGCCCAGAGTAGTGCTCCAGAAGTTGCTATGCGCGTCAGTGTGCATGGCGTATTCGCTCATCCAAGATCACATGTAGCCCAGCACCAGATACCCCGCGGCGGCAATACAGCCCGCGAGGGCCGCATAAGGCAACTGGGTAAAGGCGTGCTGGAAGGGAGTGCAGCCGCTGGCCTGGGCGGTCAGCACCGTGGCATCGGAATAGAAGCAGGCATGACTGCCGAAGGTGCTGGCAGAGAGCGTGGCACCGATCACCAGCGTCATGTCGGCCCCAAGATTCTGCCCCAGCACGGCGACGATCGGCAGGATGATCACGAACACGCCCCAGTTGGAACCGGTGGCAAAGGACACGAAGCCCATGACGGTAAAAATGATGAAGGGCAGCATTTCCGCGCTGACCAGCGGCTCAACCGTGGTGATGACATAATCGGCGAGCCCCAGCGAGGTGTTGACCTCATTGAAGAGGAAGGCGGCCACCAGCACGGCCAGGGCATCCAGCATCGACTTGAAGCCTTCCAGGATATTGTCGAAGGTCTGGCTGGGCGACAGCTTCTTGAACCCGATGAAGGCCACGATCATGCCGGCCAGGGTCACGAAGATGCCCATCAGGAAATCCAGGTCGAACCACCAGGTAAAGAAGGCCAACGACGCCATGGGCAGCAGAAAGGACCAGATACTGCCTTTCGCATGGGTGTCCGCTTCGAGGTGGGCGATTTCGTCATCGATGTGTTCGGCACCGGGCGGCACGCACTGCCCTTGTTTTTCGGCACGCTGCTCGGCCTTTTTCATCGGGCCGAAGGCAGGAATCCAGCGCAAGATGAAAAGCGGCACCAGGATCACCGCGACCCAGGGGTAGAACATGAAGGGAATGGCCTGGATGTAGGTCCACACCCCCTGGCCATCCTCTGCCACGCCGTTGCTCTCGAGCAGCGCGCCGAAGAAGACCGCCCAAGTCGATATCGGGATCAGCACGCTGATGGGCGCCGCGGTGGAGTCGACCACGTAGGCCAGCATTTCCCGGGACGTCTTGAAGCGGTCGGTGACCTTGCGCATCGAGGTGCCGACGGCCAGAGAGTTCAGATAGTCGTCGACGAACAGGATGATGCCCATGACCCAGCAGCAGCAGCGCGCGAGGCTTGTTGGTGGTATAGCGCATCAGCTTGTCCGCAAAAGCGCGCGAAGAACCGGACTTGAGCAGCAGCGCAATGATACTGCCCATCAGGCCACAGACCATGATGACCCAGGCGACATCTTCATCGGTCATCACCGTGAGTAGATCCTCGGTGAGGCTGCTCAAGGCATTGCCGGGATCGATCATCAAGGTGCCGATAAAGGCCCCTAGCACCAGGGGTTCGAGAGCGCGTCGTGTCCATAGCGCCAGTATCAGGACGATTGCCGTGGGCAGCAGGACAAGGGGATTGTCATATTCCATCGTGTCTCACCTCAGCGGAGTTGTTGTTGTGCCTTCGTGAATGACGGGAAGCCGAATTGTCGGGCGCAAATGCGCCGCTATTTCAGTTTTTTCGAGTAATTTCTATTTAAGTTTTTCGAGTAATTGCTACTTCAGCTTTTCGAGTAATTGGTAGTACCACATGCCGGCCGCGAGCAGTGCATTGCCGAGTCGGTCGTCGAGCGGGATGCGGATGTGCCGCACGTTGGCGAAGGCATCGAACTCCTCGAGCGTGCCGGAAACCGCATTGGCCATGATCTCGCCGACGATGTGCGACGTGGCGATGCCGTGGCCGGAGTAGCCCTGGGCGTAGTAGACGTTGTCCGAGAGCTTGCCGAGCTGGGGAATGCGGTTGATGACGATGCCCGCCATGCCTTGCCATTGAAAATCGATGGCAATGCCCTCGAGCTGCGGGAAGGTGTGCTCCAGGCGCGGCCGCAGCTCCGAGGCGATGTCTTGTGAATCGCGCCCCGAGTAGTTGGCGCCGCCACCGAAGAGAAGCCGCTTGTCGGCGGTCAGTCGGTAGTAGTCGAGCACGAAACGCGTGTCATAGACCGCCAGATCCTCGGGGTCGATGGCCTGCACCTGCTCGGGCGATAGCGCAGCAGTCGTCACGATGCCCAGCGATGCCGGAAACAACTTGCCTTTGAGCTGCTTGCGCTCGAGGCGATGGTAGGCGTTGCCGGCCAGGATCACGCTGTCGGCCGTCACCCGACCGTGCTCGCCGACCACCACCGGCGTATCGCCGTGCTCGATATCCACCACCGGCGAATGCTCGAAGATCAGCGCCCCCAGGCTTGCCGCCGCGCGGGCCTCCCCAAGGCACAGGTTGAGCGGGTGCAGGTGCATGTTGTAATCGTTGCGGATCGCGCCGTGATAGAGCTCGGTGCCGACCACGTCGCGCACCGCCTTGGCATCCAGCCAGTGGATATGCTCGCCGATGGCATGGCGCTGCGACGCCTCGAAATCCTGTCGCAACGCCTTGATATGGCTGGGCTTGTAGGCCGCCTGCAGGTGGCCGTACTTGAGATCGCAGGGGATCGCATACTTTTCGACCCGTTGCTTGATGATCCGGTGCCCGCGCCAGCGCAGGTTCCAAACGAAGCTTTCGGCATCGTCGCCCAGCGTGTGGCGCATTTGCCGGGTCATGGCGTCCTGGCCGGAGAGGCTGCCGGTCACCTGCCCGCCGTTGCGTCCGCTGGCCCCCCAGCCGATTCGGTTGGCCTCGACGATGGCCACGCGATAGCCGCGTTCGGCCAGTTCGACTGCCGTGGCCACGCCGGTGAAGCCGCCGCCGACGATCGCCACGTCGACACGATGGTCGCCCTCCAATCGCGGATAGTCGGATTCCTGAACGATCGATGCGGTGTAATAGGAAGCACAGCGTTGCTGGGTCATGCCTGCTCCTTAGAGTCGGGAAAGATACGTCTGGCGGTCGACATCGGTGACCCTGGCCATGAGCTCCCGGGCCTCGTGACGCTTGATTCTGGCGTAGAGATCTCGATACGCCGTGCCGAATATATCGGCCATGGCCGTCGAGGCGGCGAAGCGCTCGAGCGCGGTGAGCCAGTCATGGGTGAGATGCTCGGAGCGCTGCCGCGCGTGGGCTTCGTCCTCGATGGCCGGTGGCGGCGCGATGCGTTGCTCGAGCCCGTGCAGAATGCCACCCAGCAGCGCCGTGGCGACCAGATAAGGATTGGCATCGGCGCCGGCCACGCGATGCTCCAGACGCGCCGCGGCGCCATGCCATTCCGGCACGCGCACGGCCGCACCGCGATGATCGCGCCCCCAGGTGCACTCGATCGGAGCGAAGCTGTCGGGTTGAAAGCGCCGGTAGGAATTGCCATGCGGCGCGAAGATCGCCTGGCCATCGAGCAAGCTGTGCATCACACCGCCGATGGCAGCGTCGAGATGCCCGGCGCCGTTATCCTGATCGAAGATATTGTTGCCGGCCTCATCGAGCACACTGACGTGCAGATGCATGCCCGATCCCGCCTGATCGCTGTAGGGCTTGGCCATGAAGGTGCTCGCCAGGTCGTGACGACGGGCGGCCTGGGCCACGAGACGCTTGAAGTAAAGCGCGTCGTCGGCGGCGGCCAGGGCATCCGGGCGATGCCAAAGATTGACCTCGAACTGCCCCGGCCCGAACTCGGCGATCAACGTATCCGCCGGAATATTCTGGGCGCGGGCGAAAGCACGGATGGTGTCGAGGACCGGCGCCATAGCATCCATCGTCTCGAGTTCGTAGAGCTGCTGCCCCCGGTGATCTCCACCCGGACATAGCGGCGCGGGCGGCATGGTTTTCAGCGCGTGCCGTGCCTCGGCGTCGAGCAAGTAGAACTCCAGCTCGATGGCGACCACCGGCGTCCAGCCGTGGTGCCGAAAGCGCTCGACGACCGCGGCGAGCATGGCGCGCGGGTCCATGAAACTCGGCGTGCCGTTCAGGTCGTGCAGGGTGGTGAGCACCTGGTGGCCCTTGGCCCAGGGCAGTGGCGTCAAGGTGCGCTCGTCTGCGTGGCAAGCACCGTCGGGGTCGCCGATCGACTGCGACAGACCGGTCAGCGCATCGTTGTCCTCGCCCCAGATATCCAGCGACTGCGTCGAGAGCGGCAGACGCACCTGCCCGTCCATCACCTTGTCGAGCTGTTCGGCGGGCACCCACTTGCCGCGCGGAATGCCGTTCATGTCGATGCACAGCACGTCGACTCGGTCGGTGGCCTCTTCCTCGTGAGGGCGGTCAGTGCTGTGGGCAAACGGAGCCTGCGATATCTGCGCCATAAGGACTCTCGATCTTGTTATGATTCGGTGTGATCACATATGTGTGATCACACTAGCAGAGCCCCATCAACCCCACAAGCAAGCCAGTATCGTGATTGCCTCCGCCAGTTACGTTAAGCTGGAACGCCTGGCTCGGACTTCCATTTAGCAAAAGGCTTTGGCACATCGCATGACCACGGAATCAACCGCCAGTCGTACGGCTTTTTCGCCCGATACCGCCTCGACCCGGCTTCACCGGGCTCTGCGCGTGCGTCTTTGCGAGGGTGACTTCACGCCCGGCGAAGTGATCTCGATCCGGCGCATCGCCGCGCAATACGGCACCGGTACCATGCCGGCCCGCGAGGCGATACGCTGGCTGGTAACCGAGGGCGCGCTGATCTTCTCCGACAGCCGCAAGATCATCGTCCCGGAGCTGAGCCATGACCGGTTTCATGAAATCCTGTTCGCCAGAAAGAACCTGGAAACCGAGGTGTCGCGCCAGGCCTTCGACAATATCGGCACCGCCGACATCGAGGCTCTGGAACGGATCGATGAGCAGATCAACGAGGCCATCGCCCAGGGCGACCTGGTCAGCTACATGCGTGGCAATTACCAGTTTCACTTCCATATCTACCGCCTGAGCCAATCGCAGGTGCTGTTGCCACTGGTCGAGATACTCTGGCTGCAATACGGCCCCAGCATGCGCTACATCTGCACGCGCTGGGGCGCATCGAGCATCGCTGACGACTATCATCGCGGAGTGACTCAAGCGCTCAGGCACGGCGACCTGGTGTCGTTCTGCGAGGCGATTGCCGCGGATATCGAACAGGGCATGCTACTGCTGGAATGACGGCAGCTCACACGGCAAACGTGCCCCGCAACGACAATCCCCCGGTGGACTTCTCCACCGGGGGATTTTTTCATCACACTCGCGGACGCCAGCGTCACACTAGGGCCGCTATCCAGAGGCGCTATCCGCCGCAGCCCTCGCGACCGTAGCCGGACTGCGTCAAGCCGCCGAACGGCACCGATACTGTGCTGCGCTTTCTAGAGGCGATGAGGCGGCACCTCGATGCGCTCGAGCACTGGCCATGCAAGGCATGTTCGATCGCATATTGGCGGCGGACGTAAAACGCATGAAGGCTGAATTCGCAATCCCGCCCGCGCACGCGGCGGCGACGTACGTATCGTCGCACTAACCCCGTGACCTCATTATCAACTCTGCGCAGCCTACTTCCGACTCGGTCATGCATCTGCAAAGTGCAGCCAACCGACACCAACCTGGCGGGCCGAATAAAGAGACAGTACATCCTGTCTTTCAGATTGTGCTGCGGCTCAAGGTATCTCGGAAATCCTGGAAAACCGGCGTGTCGTAACCCTTACGCCAGGCCAGTTTCGTGGTGACGTTGCAAAGTGGAATACACTTCAGGTTATCGGGAGGCAGCAGCGTTTGATAGACGCTCTCCGGCAAGACCGTTGCATACCTACCTGTGCATGCCAAAGCAACCATCACGTGATACGACGGGGACTCCTGAATCTCCCATTCCTTTCGCTCGGGGATCCTCAGGTACTCTTCTGCGATTCTTCTATAGGTACACCCCAGCGGAAATGCTGCCAGTTTTTTTACCGAGACATCATCCAGGCCAAGATTTTCAATTCCTATGTCCGGATGCAGCAAGACGAGAGACTCTTCCCAGGCATCGTGGAATTCCAACCCAAGCACATCCAGTTTTTCCGACAGCGGGCTCTCGATGAAGGAAGGGGGAATGGCCAGAAAGGCACCATCGATCTTTCCCGATCGAACGTCATCCAGCAGTCGTATCGATGGGCTCGTTGTGAGGTCCACACCATGCTCAGGGAAAGACGTGTGAAAGGCGGCTAGAAGTTCCGGCAAACGGCTCGCGGCCGTTGCCTCCATGCTGCCGATCCTGATCGACCCGGGAGATCGTCCTCCCGAAACGACATGCATCGTCTCCGACCGAAGACTGAGCATACGCTCAGCGTAATCGAGAAAAACCTCGCCTGCAGCCGATAGGGAAAAGCTTTTCCCCGTTCTCACCAGTAGCTCGGCTCCGACGCTCGCTTCCAGCTTTTGCAATCTCGTGGTCACGTTCGACGGGCTCTTTCCCAATCGCCTAGCCGCCCCCGTTACACTGAGCTCATTCGCAACGCAGACGAACACCCTGAGGGATTCAAAATCTTCCATTACACCAGCCTCTCAATGAAAAAATTCCGGTAATAAAGTACCCCACGACATCTAGGCAATCCTTTTGATAAAGCTGACGATACGTCACAGTTTACCAGTAACGAACTGGGCTTCTCCAAGGCCAAAACTCCAGTCCGGCCCCGCATTTTCTATCACCGAGACAATCAGGTCACTGGGCTTTATTCCGCAATACGTTTCCAAGCGACTGGCCAAAGATCGATAAAGCTCAACTTTCATCTCTTCCGACCGTGATTTACTGATCACGGTCATGACAACGGCAGCGTCGGTCCTTTCCAGGCCCAGCCCTGTATCGGAGAGAATCATTTCACAGGGCTTATGGCTATAGACGACCTGGTAGCGATCCGACTCGGGTACCTGAAAGCTTTCAACAACGGCTTGATGCGCCGCATCAAGCAACGCCTTCAATTCATATGCTTTCCTACCTTCAACGACATCAAACTTAACAAGAGGCATAAAATTCCAGTACCGAGCAGTGGATTCACCCAACGTGAATAAATGGACAATAAACGCCCCTATAAAAAGGCGTTTCTAATGTCACTAATGGGCACTTCCGTTCGCATTTTAAGTGTCGTCGGCTCAAGCTCTTTCTCAGACAGGCAATTCAACCATGCCTTCCTCGGCTCAGCGCAATAGATTCGTTTGACACCTTCCCCGAGGAAATTTTCCAAATCAACGTCCTCACCGGGATACAGTATCCCAAAGGCCTTCTGGGCTTCACTTGGGTTGGAAACCTCCCGGGCCACGCACTGCAGATAAAGACACATCAGATTATTGGTCCCTCTTGCTCGCGTCGAATCGTAGAAGGTCATGAATATCGAGCTATTTCTGGCAATATTTCGGGAGTGCTCGGCCAATGTCCAGGACGACCAATAGAAGTTTAGGTCGGCGTCCGGAAGCGCAGTGACAGGTGTATTCCAAGGCACGTCGTCGCGCGACGTCGCGATATTAGCATAGAGACATTTCTTCAGAATTTCGGCCGAGCGACTCGCCAAGTTCACATCACCCATAAAAACCTCCCTTAGTTAACAGCAGTCATCATTCCATCAAACACTTTCAAACCAGCTTCCCAACCAAGTTTCAAACCGAAACGTGTGAGACAACTAGCAACATTTGGCGCCTTCATACGTTAACATCTACAACTACCCGTCCTTTAAGCCTACCGGCCAGCATGTCCGGTGCTCGTTCAGAAACCTCATCAAGACCAATAGTCGTGATCATTTTCTGTAAAGCCGTCCGTTCTAAATATTTCGCGAGAAGGTCCCAAGCTTGAAACCTACGTTCCTTGCTGCAATAAACGCTATCTATACCCACGAGAGTTATGCCGCGCAAAATAAAAGGTGCAACGGTGGCAGGAAAATCCATTCCCTGGGCTAGACCACAGGCCGTGACCACACCACCGTATTGAGTGCTCGCACATGCGCTGGCAAGTGTATGGCTACCGACTGTATCCACCACGCCACTCCAACGTTCCGCGGTCAGTGGTCTGCCTGATGAACTGAGTTCCGTCCTATCGATGACATCCGCTGCCCCTTGGCGTTTTAACCAATCGACTTCGTTAGACTTACCCGTGGAAGCCACAACGCGATAGCCAAGATTTGATAATAAGTTCACCGCAATACTACCAACGCCCCCCGAAGCACCAGTGACCAAGACATCACCATCAGCAGGCATAATGTTGTGTTGCTGCAATGCAAGTACACACAATGCCGCTGTATAACCCGCAGTCCCGATAGCCATAGCTTCTTTAGTAGAAAAAGGCTCAGGTAGAGGGAGCAGCCACTCGCCTCTTACGGCAGCGCGTTGGGACATCCCACCCCACTTTGATTCGCCAACCCCCCATCCATTAAGCATTACAGCATCCCCCACTTTAAACTTGGGATCTTCGCTTTTAGTGACGAGGCCCGCGAGATCAATCCCGGGAACAAGGGGGAAGTGGCGGACAATGGGCGACTCGCCCGTGATTGCCAGTGCGTCTTTGTAATTGAGCGTTGAATACTCGACTGCCACTTCTATCGGCTCTTCGGGGAGCTGCTCGGTTGAGAGTGATGTAATTCGTGCTTGGTATCCTTCGTCATCCTTTGACACAAGAATCGCTTTAAAAGACGTCATATCGTGATTTCCTTAAGCCGGAATCGCAATAAATAAGGGTTCTAGTCGACGGAGGCACCAGCCTAACCCCCACCAGCCTCATCGTTCTCATATTGAGAACAATACTTGACTATCGTTCTGTTTTCAAGAAAATATGGGCGTCCGATCTCTCGACGGACACGACCCACTACCCAGAGTGATGTGCTGCGAATACAGCGTGGTCCGGGAGTCCTGCGGCAGCCTTCATCGTGGTTTTGACCTACCTCGGTTACCACAGCCCAGAAGCACATCCTGCCCCCCCCACATTTAGGAGCTATAGAAATGAGTCAAAACAAGGGAAAAATCAGCGCATTCGATGAGCTGATGGGCATTCGGGCTGGTCAGCAGCTTGCGCCCAATGAGGTGAGCTTTACAGGAGACGATCCGCTGTTTGTATCTCCTTTTCGTATCGGGCGAACGTTGGCCCACTCACTGGCGGCACGCAGTGTGGCGGCAAACGATTTATGGCAACTGAAGACCGGGCGCAGGCAGTCCATCAGTATTGATGTCAAGGCAGCAGCAGCGACCGCGTTGGGTGGCGAAGACATGACACTGGTCCGCGATCATTACGGGCAATACCGTCCCGCGCCCATTTCGGAAGATGTCGAGCATATGGTGGCGCTCACCCAACCGTGGCTGACAGCGGATGATCATTGGTTCGTCCCCCATTTCAACTTGCCGCATCTCGAACGCCGAGTACTCGATGTTTTGCAATGCAAAAATACGCCTGATTCGGTTGCCGAGGCCGTAAGACGCTGGAAAGCCGATGAACTCGAGGAGGCTATTGCAGCAGCAGGCGCATGTGGCGGGAAGGTTCGTACGCCAGAGGAATGGCTTGCTCACCCCCACGGTGCTTATCTCGCATCACGGCCTGTCGTTGAAATCACCAAAATTGCCGATGGAGCGCCGCAACCACTGCCCGAAGGTTCCCAGCCGGCATCAGGTATCAGAGTTCTTGATCTCACCCGTATTCTTGCAGGTCCAACGGCGGGCATTGGTATGGCCGAACATGGCGCTGATGTCCTGATGGTCACTGCACCCCACTTGCCTCAAGTCGCGCCTTTTGTACGTGATACTAGCCATGGAAAACGTAGCTGCTTCCTTGATTACAACGACGCCTCGGACGCTGCTCGACTCAGGGATTTAGTTAGTGATTCGGATGTATTCATTGAGGGATATCGTCCCCACCGTCTTGAGGCGCACGGATTCGGTGTAGAGGAACTCGCAAAGCTTCGCCCTGGCTTGGTCTACGTCAGTGTGAACTGCTATGGATCGGGTGGGCCCTTTGCATCACGGGCGGGTTGGGATCAGGTAGCACAGGCCGTAACCGGCATTTGTGATCTTCAGGGGCAAGCGACGAAGGCAGGCAAGCCTATGCTGACGCCAGTCTATCTATGCGACTTCCTGACGGGTTATCTCGCTTCCTTTGGCGCCATGGTGGCACTGGCTCGACGTGCTCGGGAAGGCGGCACATATCACGTACAAGTCTCTCTGTGTCAGTCCGCCATGTTTCTTCAGCGTCAGGGGCTGCTTGAGCAGTTCGAGAATGCGCCGGGGCGACTGTCGCCTGAAGAATTTGAAGCCTACGCCGTACATGACGACCACACTTCCTATGGTGACCTGAAAAGCCTTGGGCCTGTGATTCGCATGTCCGAGACGCCACCTCGATGGGAGAGAACGACACCTTCACTCGGTAACGATACGCCAGAGTGGTTGTCGCGCTGATATAAAGTCCGTGACGGTTGTTATCTAACCAATCTAGTGCTGGGAACGTACACCGGGCAGATCTTGGTGGGGAGGTGAGGTTTGCGATGCGGCCTCAAGACGTCTCCCTAAGATAGCCGAATCAACATAGCGGACATGCACCCTCCTCCCAAGTCGTGCATGCTGATGGACAAGGAAACAACGACATCACGGTCGCCATGACAGGCAGGGGGATGCATGAGCCAGGAGCCGGAACCGACGCGCAAGACACTCTACGAGCGCGCTCAACAGCAGGAGATCGCGGGACGCTCGTCGATGAGCAAGGCGGAGCTGGCGGCGGCGCTCGAGCGGCAGTCGTTCGAGAAGACCGCAGCGCCGGTGGTGGCGACGCGTTTCGATACCTTCAAACGCCTGGCCGAGGCGGTGGCGGCCGGCGAGTTCGTGCTGCGCCCGCGCGCACTGACCGGCTTCGAGCGTCGTCGGCACGTGCGCCAGACGCTACGCGAGGATCACCAGACACGCATCGCGGAAGGTTGCGAGGAAGCCGGCGCCAAGTTCGACCAGCTCTCCGACTCGCTGTTTTCGTTCTTTCGCGGCACGGCACTGCTGTTCTACCGCGACATGGCCGGCGACGACGCCTGGATGCCCACCGTGCTCGCGCTCGGCGACGTTCACCCCGGCAACTTCGGCGTCATGCCCAACGTGGACAACGTGCCGATCTTCTCGGTCAACGATTTCGACGAAGCCTACTACGCGCCCTTCACCTGGGATATCAAGCGCGGCGCGGTCGGCTTCATGATCGCTGCCGAAACCGAGGGCGAGCTCAAGCACAAGCATCGCGTCAAGGTCGTGCGTCGCTTCGTGCAGGGCTACCTCGAGACGATGGAGCGGCTGGCGCGCGAAGGTACCGAGCAGGATGAGGAAATGCGTCACGACAACGCTCCGAAGCTCATCCGCAAGCTGTTCGAGGACGCCGATGAAGACCGCGCCGAGTGGCTCGTCGACGACTACCTGAACGAGACGCGCAGCGGCTTCCGCCCGACCAAGAAGCTGGTGCCGATCTCATCGCGCCGTGACGAATTCCAGGCGATCACCGACCGACTGGTCAAGGAAAACGAGATCGACGTGCCGGCACGCGCCAAGGGACGAAACAAGCATGGCATGCACGTGAAGGACGTGGCGATACGTCTCGGCCAGGGCACCGCCTCGCTGGGGCTCAACCGCTATTACGTGCTGATCGAAGGCCCCGAGTGCGACGGCACGGACGACTTGATCATCGAGTACAAGCAGGCCCGACGCTCCGCCCTGTCCGGCCTGGTACCGCCCTCCGCCTACGAAATGGACACCCTCGCCGAACGCATCAGCCATGCCCAGGCCGTGCACCTGATACGCGGCGATCTTTTCTACGGCCACGTCACGTTCGAGGGTCACAGCTATCTATCCCGCGAGCGCGCGCCGTTCCGCGACGACATGGATCTCGACGACCTCTCCAAGCGCGAATGGAAGGAATACGCCCACATCTGCGGCGGCGTGCTCGCCACCGTGCACGCCCTCTCGGATGAATCCGGCAAGCTCGACTACGACATCGAGCCCGCGATCCTCAACGCCATCGGCCCACCGGCACTGTTCGCCGAGGATATGGTGGAATTCGCCACCGAGGCCGCCGACCGCCTGCACCGGGACCACGAAATGTTCCGCGAGGATCACGCCCGGGGCGCGTTCGAGCACCTGGACTGGGTGCATCGGTGATTCAAGCAGGGACCGAGAGGCGATAGCGTTTCTGATTCATTAGGAAATCAATCATGAAATCATCAACTGGTGGCTGCCTGTGCGGCAAAATCCGAGTCACTGCGCATGGCGAGCCACTTAGAGTCGGCATTTGCCACTGCATGGACTGCCGCAAGCATCATGGAGCGCTCTTTTATACCGCCGCCGATTACCTCACGGAAGCGGTGACCATCGAAGGCGAGCCGCACGAGTACCAGGGGCGCCACTTTTGCTCCAACTGCGGCTCATCGGTCTTCTCGATTAGCGATGGCGAGATCGAAGTCCATCTGGGGACGTTCGATGTCCCCGATCAGTTCATGCCGACCTATGAGCTATGGACCCTTCGGCGTGAACACTGGTTGCCGCCGTTTCCACTCGCGGAGCGTCACGAACGAGATCGCACGCCGCCCGAGACTGACACTTAACCGAGCACGATGACGACCTGACCACGACGGTCTTGAGCCATCACGAGCGCCTGTGCCGTGGCGCGATGCGTGTTCTCGACCTCGCGGCATGGAACATGCAGCCTATTCCACGTAGTAAGTCACGTCTGGGATACGACCGTGGCCTTGCAACCGAGATTCGAGTCGGCGGGTCATTTCGATCGACATGATGGACTGTACTGCACTGGAAGAGCGATGTCATGTAACTTCGGGCTTTTAGGCGACCTGCCGGATGGCACCCGACAGGTCGTAGGTCTACTGCGACGCGGCTAAGTGGCAGCACTTACGCACTGCGTCCATGCCCTCCGTTTTTTCGACCATATTCAGTCCTGCCCCACCGACGAATATGCCCATCTTGATGTATTGCTCGACGAAATAATTCTCACCGGCATCAGCCATGAAATCGATCGCGTTGTCACTGAACTCGGACTCCGTGGACAGACTGTGCTCGCCCGGCTCGACCACTTCATAGAAATAGACGCCATTGGCCGTTTCACCTAGAAGCTGACCGTCCAGGGAGACCGATTTTTTCAGCGCTTTACCCATGAAGCTGTCACGATAGACATACAGTCCCGCCATGCCCTGAGGCGGTGTAGGGAACTGCTTCAGCGCTTGATCTTCATCGCTGGACCCCATTGGTACCGAAGCGCATCCCGAGACGACCAGCGTTGCCAATAGCAGAAGCCCTGCAATCACATTTCTGCACATCAAGATTTCCTTTCATTTTCATCATTGCTTTTGAATTGTTGCGGCTCCCCGCCATGCCAGTATCGGCTGGGAAAGCTTTTTATTTAGAAAATAATTATTACTTAATATCTAAATTTCCGGATACAGACCGATAGGCTGCTACAACGCTATGTATATCTGCATGACAACCAAGGTATGGCGGGGCATCGCGTACCACGTGGGCCGGTTCATCGGGGGCATGCTCATGGCGGCAAGCAGGCGAGATAACGTTGCGCGGCCTCGATGAAGAGCATTTCGGCGAGTCTGGCGAGCAGCGCCCGCGTGCTGCCCCGCTGGTCGCCCGACATGCCGGGCCGTTCCATCGCCCAGGGGATGTATGCCTTCGGGCTGGAAGAAACCGGCGACTACACTCGCGCCGAAGAGACCGGTCGCCAAGCGCTGGACTAGCAACCGCTCGACTGCTGGGCGCATCACGCCGACGGCACACTCTATCCCTTCAACGACTGGCACGCGGTCATGGCCTACCTGGGCGCCGGGCGTGATGATCGGGTGGAGGAACTGCGTTTCGCCATCGCCGCTTCCAACTCCTGAGCATTGGCCTCGAAGCGCTATTGATGCAGCGTCCAGCCCTGGATGAGGTGCTCCCGAAGGACGCGCGTTGCCCACTGGCGGAAGCGGACCGCCCGCCGAGAATTGACGCGGTAACCTACGGAAATGATGGCATCGAGACTGTAGAGTGAAATCGCCTCCGCACCTGACGTTGGCTCTCTTGGCGAACTACCGAGAATTCATTAGTAGTAGCGTTGCTTACAGTGCTTCATCGGTGTAGCCGTTTTTGAAGTGAGGGTTGATATTGTCTAGCCCCCGCACTCTACGTCCCGTCCGTTTCACGCTATTTCACGAATAGACAAAATTATTATTTGCAAAAGGGCGGCGCCTTCTACACTGGGTAGTGACCGTAAGGATTTTTGGTAGAAGTCGACAAAGAGAAATCGATAGAAAAACGGTGGCCGTTGTCGGCAGCATGATTCGGATAACAAGGAGTTTGAACACTCAACCCCACCCGACGACAACAGACTCTATTAAATGCTGGTGTTAACAAGGGGTATTATTATGAATGTTTTTGTAAATGCTTCTCTCCCCGTGGTGGTTGGGGCTTCTCTTCTGTTTGCCTCCTCTGCCATGGCCCAAGAGATGGGCCCGCGGACGGGTGACAGGGAATTTTCCCTCTCCGGCACCGGTAGCAGCAGCAAAGACTTCGACAATGGCAGCTTTGGCATTTCCGGCGACTACGGCTGGTACCTGTCGAGTCACACGCTGGTGGGTCTTCGTCAGAGCGTCAACTTTGCTGACGTAGAAGGCGATGACAACGTCTGGAATGGCAGTACTCGGGGCTTTTCCGATTACCACTTCGGCCAAGGCGCGGCCCGACCGTTTGTGGGTGCCTCACTCGGTGGTATTTATGGTGACGCCGTGAAGGATACCGGTATCGCCGGCCTGGAAACCGGCCTCAAGTACTATATGCTGCCGACGACCTTCATCCAGGCCAGAGCCGAGTACCAGTTCTTGTTCGATAGCGGCGACAGTGCCGAAGATAACTATGACGATGGCGCCTGGGCCTATACTTTCGGCATGGGGATCAACTTCTGAAGATCAGAAATCAGCAATAAAGCGGAATGAGCTGATTTTTTAACGCAGTATAACCGAGCGTATAAAATTTTCAGATAAGACCGATTTGGAGCGGACACCCCGACAAGCCTCATGATGGAGGCGATGGGGTGTTCGTGACCAAGAAGACTCGATGTCGGTTTTATGATGAATTCAAGGCGGAGACAATGAGCCTGAGTGGACCAATCGGCGATCACCCCGCGCAACGGCGCTCGACCTTTCTGCCACCTTCAATCTGAACTTGTAAGAAATCCTTACAAGTTCCCTCTTCCACCAACTCTTCCTCTGCGTAGATATTTTTCAAGTGGATCGTGATGTTCTGCGGCTTGACGCCGAACACCTCGCCCATCTGCCGCTGCGTCAGCCATACTGTTTCGCGTCCTTCGTCCAGACGCACATCGACCGCCTTGTCGGCATCCTCGTAGATCAGGATCTGTAGTTGTTCGCTCATGTCGGGCTTGTTCGAGTGAGTCCAAGATTAACCGACGATAGCACGTCCTCTCCGACGAATCCGGCAACTCAGCATCAGCGCCTCACCCCAACAGCAGCTCGCCCTCGATGGGAATGAACTGGCTTGCGGCGTTGATAAGGGAATTGGCGGTGAGTTTGGGCACGCCGTAGACCTCGACGCGCTTGCCATGCACCTCGCGGATCTTCTCCGCCAGCAGATCGAAGTCGCCATCGCCGGAGACCAGCACCACCACATCCGCCTGTGCCGCGTACTCGATGGCATCCAGCGTGATGCCCACGTCCCAATCGCCCTTGGCGGAGCCATCCGCGCGCTGGATGAACGGCTTGAGCCTGACCTCGAAGCCGATCGAGCGGAGAATATTCTGGAACTCGCGCTGCTTCGCGTCGCCCTTGTCGGTGGCATAGCAGCGCGCGGCCAGCACCTCACGATTCGCCGTCGCCCTCGCCCAGAACCGGCGGTAATCGAAGTGCTTGCCGTAGGCTTCGCGCACGGTGTAGTAGACGTTCTGGGTATCCACGAAGATGGCGACGCGTGTCATGGCAAGGAAATCCCCGGCAGGCAGTGAGGCGCCAGCCCCGGAAGGCGAGCGTTGGCTTGACTGCATGATACGTGATAACCGATGCGTTCGGCTTCAGGGGAGGGGCTGGAGGGTTGGTTGGATTTCATGGCCGCCAGCGTCTGACCGGCGCTCGGCGGCCTGGATATCCTATCGATTGCGGTTCTAGCCTTCGTTTTCCATGGCATTCAGCTTTTCCACGCGCCGGCGGAATTCTTCGCTGGTGGAAAACTCGGCTTCGAGATAGGCCTTGATAAGGTCGTTGGCCAGCCAGGGGCCGACGATCTGTGCACCGATGCACATCACGTTGACGTCATCGTGCTCGACGCACTGGTGCGCCGAGTGGATGTCATGGCACACCGCAGCGCGAATGCCGCGAATCTTGTTGGCGGCAATGGAGGCGCCCACGCCGGTACCGCAGACCATCAAGCCCCGGGCCGCCGCGCCACTCGTCACCTTGCCAGCCATCTGCTTCGCAATATCGGGGAAATCCACCGGGGTGTCATCGTGTGACCCCACGTCGACCACCTCATGGCCGAGCGATTCCACGTATTCCACCACCGAGGCCTTGAGCCTGTAGCCCGCATGATCCGAGCCTATGACGATCTTCATATATCCACTCCAGGTTTTTGTTTAGCGAAGCATGCCGGGCAACCAGAGCACCAGGTCCGAGGCAAACGTGATAATGGCCAGCGTCGTCAGCAACGGCACATAGAAGGGAATCAGCGCCCACAGCAGCTGGCGCAGCGATATTCTGGCAATCGACGAAATCAGGTACAACGACAGTCCCATGGGCGGCGTCAGCAGGCCGATCATCAGATTGAAGATCGCCACGATGCCCAGGTGCACGGGGTCGACACCGGCCAGCACCATGGGCGGTGCAATCACCGGCACCACCAGCAGCGTGGCAGTGGTGGAGTCAAGGAACATGCCCACCGCAAAGAAGATCAGGTTGGCGATCAGCAACAGTACCAGCGGGTCCTTCGAGACCTGCAGAATCCAGCCGGCGAATTCCTGAGGAATCTGCTCGACGGCCAGAATCCACCCAAACAACGAGGCGGCGGCGACGATGATCAAGATGGCACTGGTACTGCGAAGCGTGACCATCATGGCATTCCACAAGTGCGCCCAGGTCAGTTCCCGGTACACCATCCCGCTGACCAACAGCACATAACCGGCCGTGACCGCCGCCGCTTCGGTCGGGGTGAACAGACCGCTCATCATCCCCGCGATCATCAGGACCGGCGCCAGCAACGCCGGTAGCGCCGGCAGCAGTGCCGACAAGACCTCCCCCAGGGTGGGCCGGCGTGCCGCACGGGGCATGTTGCCGCGCAGCGCCAGCACGGCTGCCGTCGCCATCAGCAACGCGATGCAGATCAGAGCGGGAACGATGCCTGCGATCAACAACTGCACGATGGAAACGCTGGTCACCGAGCCATAGACGATCAGGGGAATGCTCGGCGGAAAGATCGGCCCCACGACCGCCGACGAGGCCGTGACGGCAGCGGAGAAAGGCGCCGCGAAGCCACGCTTGCGCATGGCTTCGATTTCGATCTTGCCCAGCCCGCCGACGTCGGCCAACGCCGCGCCGGACATCCCCGAAAAGATCAGGCTGGAAAAGATATTGACCTGTGCCAGCCCGCCCGGCACCCGGCCCACCAGCGTATCGGCGAAACGAAAGATTCGTTCGGTCACGCCCGCCAGATTCATGATGTTGCCCACGCAATATGAAGATCGGCACGGCCACCAGGGGAAAACTGTCGAGTGCATAGGTGATGCGCTGAGCCAGCAGACCGCTAGGAAAGCCCTCGATCAGCACATAGCCAATGGAGGGAATCAGAATGGAATAAACGACCGGGAACCCCAGAATGAACAGGGCCAGGAAGCCGATGATCAAGGCAATGCCCATGATTACCCCTTATTGGTTGGGTCCGACGTCAGCGGCGGGTGGCTTGTTGCCATGGACGATATGCAACAGGCATGCGGCACTGAACCCGAGCAATGTCGATCCCAAAAACAGCCAGAACGGAATCTTGAGGGTCGGCGTGGTATTGCCGAGGTTCGCTTGCATAGTGATGACCGTGGCATAGGCGATAAAGGCGCTGGCCGCGATCGTGCACAATAGAATCACCACCTTCACGGGCCCGCGCAGCCATGTCGGCAACGACTCTCGAAGCTCGGCCATGACGATGTTCTCGCCGTTGTCGACCACCAACGGATAAGCCATGAAGACCAGACAGACCAGCAAGAAGCGGGTGAACTCCTCCGCCCCGACCATCGGGCTGGTGAAGACTTGCCGCAGGATGACTTGCGCCAGCGGGACCAGCACGATCCCCGCCAGCAACAAGGCGCACAACCCTTCAAGCAGCCTCCTGACTAGATGCATGCCGACACTCCTTTACTGACGAACCATTCGCCAAGGAGCCCCATTCCGGGGCTCCTGGCGCTAACTCACTCGACCTTCGAGATCATGTCGATGTAGGGTTTGAAGTTCGGAAAGTCCTGGTCGACCTGGGCCCGCACCTGATCGCGGAAGGCTTCCACGTCCAGCCCGTCTTCCTCGTCCAGCACCGTCATGCCCTTGTCCGTCAATGTCTGCACCAGCTCGTCTTCCGAGCTTTCTGCCCACTGCAGCGACTGTTCTGCCTTCTCGTCGAGCACCTTCTTGATGGCGCTGCGATCCGACTCATCCAGCGACTGCCATGCCTGCTCGTTCACGAATACCGCCAGCACGGAATCCATGTGGCCGGTGAGCGAGACATGCGACTGGACTTCGTACAGCTGGTTGGCGTTGATCATGGTCAGGGGGTTTTCCTGGCCGACCACCAGCCCGGTCATCAGTGCCGTGGGAAGCTCCGAGACCGCGACGGGTGTCGGCGTGGCGCCAAAGCCCTTGACCATGGAAACCCAGAGATCCAGCGGCACGGCCCGGAAAGGCTTGTTGTCGAGATCTTCCGGCGACTTGACCGCGAAGTTGGAAGAGATATGACGCTTGCCCCGGTAGATCCTACCGATGATGCGAACACCACCCTCTTCGATCAGCTGCTGATTGATCTTCTGCACTGCCGGCGACTCCGGTGCTGTCGCGTTCAGGGCATGTTCGGCATCGCGATAGACGTAGGGGGCATTGAAAACAGCCGCCTCCGGCACGATCCGAGCCAGCGAGGCAAAGTCATGATGGCCCATGCCGATGGACCCCATGCGCACCCCATCCACCATTTCGGCCACGCCACCTAGCTGGCTGGCGGGAAAGACCTGAACCGAGATGTTGCCGTCGGTCGCTTCGTTGATCTCTTTGGCGGCTTCGGCCGCGTAACGGGTTTGAAGGTCGCCTTCCGCCCCCACGTGGGCGTAGCGCAGGGTTTCAGCAGATGCCGTGGTGCTCAGGCCCAGCGCCAATGCCGCCGTGGCCACTCCCATGCCGATTCTCGTGAACATGCGTGCCTCACTTATATTTGTCGGTTGAGTACGTGCTGGCGCTGCCCTTGGTATGGGCAGCAATGATGCTTCGCCGGCGCAGCTCGTCGCCTATCGCGAAGTGTTCGCGGAGCCTCTGGTGGGCCAGGTCGCCATCGCCCTCGACGATTGCCAAGAACACCTGGCGGTGGGAATCGATATGGCTCTCGATGATCTCGGGTGCGTTCGCGGTCGTTCTTCGCCGCTCGACGTGACTTTTCAGCAGCATGTTGGAGATGGCGTGGTAGAGGGTGATCAGAGTCTGGCTGTGACTCGCCTCCACGATGGCGATGTGGAACTCATAATCCGAGCGACCGCCCAGCTCCGGATCGTCCACAGTCTCCGTCAACTGCGTGAAGCACGTCTCGATGCGGGAGATGTCGGCATCCGTAGCTCTCTCACAGGCGAGGCGGATGGCCTGACACTCGATGGCGATACGGGCCTGCATGACGTCATCGAGCGCGCTCTGCTCCTGGGCCAGATAAAAGGTGAAGAAATCCGACAGCATCCCGAAGTTGGCGCGGGCGATGAAAGCCCCCTTGCCATGGCGAATGTCGAGTACGCCCAGCATGTTGAGCGACCGCATGACCTCGCGCAGCAACGGCCGCCCCACTCCCAGAGTCAGCGACAGTTCACGTTCGCTAGGCAGGCGATCCCCGGGGCTCAGCGCCCCCGAAAGGACCTGATCGCGGAAATAGCCGAATACCTTCTCGGCTCCGCGCAGTTCCTCACCCTTCCCTCGGGCCGTCTCCTCAGCCATGCATCCTCCTCTGGTCTTACCTCTTGGCACCACTGACACGCCTACGTTGCTCAAACTGAAGCATCAGCGAAGCTTCAAAACTCGATATTGGCAGGGAAGCGCCATCAATCCCTCTTGCAAGAAAGCCTATGGCGGTTCTGCGTGGTCAACAATTAAACTTTCGTATCCGACAACTGGTCTTACCACTTAAAGCACACGCTACCCCCTTCGGTGGCTGACACGCCGCCATGGCCTATCCCGGCCCAAGGCGCCACCGCCCGTACGACGCAGCACGCAGCTCGGCCCAACAAAAAGCCCGCCGAGTGGCGGGCTCTGTGAGGCCTGATACGTCCTTCTCGGCGCGTACCTATTCGGCCTGCGCCTTCCTAGAGGGGATGAAGTGCAGCACGCCGACGACGACCGAGCCCACCAGAAAGCCGATCAACGCAGAGCACAGCGTATTGAAGCTCCAGCCCAGCATGCCGCCCAGGCCACCGGTTGCCTCGGCGATGCCCTGCTCGACATGGTGGACCCACGCATAGGGCGCGTTGAACCAGCCCGTGCCATCGGCCCCCAGGTTGACCAGCAGGATATGCCCGCCCACCCAGAGCATGGCGACGGTCCCCACCACCGAGATGGTTGTCAGCACCTTGGGCATGGCAGTCACCAGGCTACGGCCCAGCGTCTGAATGCCCGAGCTATCGCGCTGGGCGAGTTTCAGGCCGAGATCGTCCATCCTGATCAACAGCGCCACCACGCCATACACCAGAATGGTGATGAACAACGCGACCACCACCAGGCTCGCCAGCTGTGACCAGAATCCCTGGTGAGAGACGGCGGAAAGCGCGATCACCATGATCTCAGCGGACAGGATCAGGTCGGTCCGCACGGCACTGCTGACGATCTTTTTCTCGGCTTCCGGCCCCTTTTCGACCGACGGCTTGTCGTCATCCTGCTCACCGGAGAGCTTGTGCCAGACCTTCTCCGCGCCCTCGAAAGCCAGATAGGTACCACCGACCATCAGAATGATCGGCAATAGCCCGGGCAAGAAGTGATTCAGCAGCAAGGCCACCGGCAGGATAAAAATCAGCTTGTTGCGGATCGATCCCACCGCGATCTTCTTCACGATCGAGAGTTCACGTTCCGCCGTCACCCCCTGCAAGTATTGCGGGGTCACCGCCGTATCATCGACCACCACCCCGGCCGCCTTCGCTGTCGCACGCCCAGCGGCGGCACTCACATCATCCAGTGATGCTGCGGACAACTTCGCCAATGCGGCGATGTCATCCAGTAATCCTATCAAGCCGCCGATCATGGAGGCCTCCTGCATCAATAAAAGGTAAAGATAGTAAAGCACATGGCTGCCATCCCCCGTGAATCATACGAGGGACGTGTCCGAGCAACGGAGCTGGGTGAGGATTTTCCCGGAATCAGCGTGGCAGCGGCCTTTACGTAGCGAAGCGGAGAAAAGGCCTCCCGGGGAAGGATGAAGGCCCGAAAATCGGGTCTATCCCCGTTTTCGAAACCGGAAGCAAAATGCAGCCATTCATCTAGGGTTAGAAGAACCGATATCTGATTCCCGGTCCACGGACATGACTGATGACTGACTACTTTGTTCAGGCGTTTATATACTTGGTGGCCGCGGTAATCGCGGTGCCACTGGCCAGGCGGTTCGGGCTGGGGTCGGTACTCGGTTACCTGGTAGCCGGTGTCGTCATAGGGCCGATGACCGGCCTGGTGGGCCAGGAGACGGTCACCCTTCAGCATTTTGCCGAGTTCGGCGTGGTGATGATGCTGTTCTTGGTGGGGATGGAGCTTGACCCCAAATCCCTCTGGGCCATGCGAAACCGGCTGCTCGGCCTCGGCGGCCTACAGGTCACACTGACCGCAGCCATCGCCACCGGTTTTGCCTGGTCGCTGGGGATGGCCTGGCAAACCGCCGTGGCGGTAGGGTTTCTCTTCTCCCTCTCCTCAACCGCGATTGTCCTGCAGACGCTGACCGAAAAGGGCCTGGTCAAAACCGAAGGTGGCCAGAGTGCCTTCTCAGTGCTGCTCTTCCAGGACATTGCGGTGATTCCCATGCTGGCCGTCATCCCGCTGCTGGCCGTGTCCGGAATCTCTGCCATCGGTGCAGAGCGCGGACACAGCAGCCTCAGCCTGGTTGAGAACCTGCCGGGCTGGGCGCATGGGCTGGCCGTTGTCGGTGCGATCGTGCTGGTGATTGTCTGCGGCCATTACCTGAGCCGGCCGCTGTTCCGCTACGTGGTGCAGTCCGGCATGCGGGAAGTATTCACCGCCACATCCCTGATGCTGATTATCGGCATCGCGGCGCTGATGAGCCTGGTCAACCTGTCGCCGGCGCTTGGCGCATTCCTGGCCGGTGTCGTGCTGGCCAATAGCGAATTCCGGCACGAGCTGGAAGCCAATATCGAGCCGTTCAAAGGGCTGCTGCTGGGGCTGTTCTTCATTACCGTGGGCGCGGGGATCAATTTCGGCGTTCTGGCGGAGTCTTGGCATACCGTCCTGCTTCTCGCCTTGGCGGTGATCATTGGCAAGGCGCTGATTCTGGTTGGCCTGGCGTTCGCTTTTGGTATCCGCAGCAGTGAAGGCTGGCTATTCAGCCTCGGGCTCGCCCAGGCTGGTGAATTCGGGTTTGTGCTGCTGACCTACAGCACCCAGAACCGTGTGATCCCGGCAGACACCGCGCAGATGCTGTCATTGGTGGTGGCTCTGTCCATGTTCCTGACGCCGCTGTTGTTCATTGTCTATGATCGGGTGGTGCTGCCACGCTACCAGAAGGCCTCCAATGAAGAAGTGGAGCCGGATGAGATAGAAGAGCAGGCGCCGGTGATCGTGGCAGGAGTCGGCCGCTTCGGGCAGATCGTCTGTCGGTTGCTTCGCGCCAACAACATTCCCAGCGTTGCCCTGGACCACGCCCTGGAGCAGATCGAAAACCTGCGCCGGATCCAACTGACAAGTTACTTTGGCGACGCCACCCGCATCCAGCTACTGGAAACCGCCGGCATTGCCGAGGCACGCCTGCTCGTCGTCGCCATTGACGACAGGGACCGGGCCGTACGTTTGGTGCGTCACGTCAAACAGCTTTACCCAGCGGTCTGGGTGCTGGCCCGCGCTTTCGACCGCGGCCATGGTTACGAGTTGCGTGAGGCCGGCGCCGACGATGTGGTGAGCGAAACCTATTACTCCGCTCTGGAACTCGGCGGCGATGCCCTCACCGCCATGGGCGTCCACCCAGAACGCGCCCGCCGGATGACCCAATCCTTTGTCGCCAGTGAAAAAGCCCACGAAGATCAACTGTTCAACGCCTGGCGCAACATCGAGGAAGGCATTCACTTCAGCCCGCGCTACGGGGAGCTGTTCATGAAGCTGGACGAGTCGCTAGGGCACGCCATGCGGGAAGACGCCCGGCGAATCGAGGACGAAGCACCGGCGTGGACACCACCAAGGAACAACGGCTGATCACAAAAACAGAATTGTCAGCGCCTATTCGCTTCCTGGTTACGGCGTCGCTGCCGATAGCCGTAAGTGGCGTTTCTGACGGTTTCTTCATCTTCCAGTCCGGCCCCCAGGGCCCCAGCGATAGTGGCAACCGAAGTCGCGAGCCAGGCAAGAGAAGTGTAATCGAAAAGACTGACCGCGTGGCCGAGTTGCGCTTCCAGCATGTTGGCCGGAATGAAAACGAGGACCGTGAAACAGAAAAGGCCCAGCAGGATCACGTAATAGAATACGACCCCGGCACTTAGCGTCAGGACAGTGACCGTGTTATAGAGGCGAACCAGACGTGGTGATCGGGCGTTTTTTATCGATTCCCACAGCGTGTGGGCAATGATGATCCAGGCGATCATCGCCGCCATGGCCACTCCCATAAGCAGAACAAGGCGTGGCCGGCCATAATTGGCGCTGAGCTGCCAAAGGGTGGGAAACACCAGACCATAGGCGCCGGTCGCGAACGCGACGGCGATGACGCTCTTGAAAGCAGGAAAGATGGTCCAGGGGCGATTGGCGCGCACCATGCCGGCCAGGATGCGAAGCTTCCCGTTGATCCTTGAATCGGCTATGAAGCGTACGTCGAAGGAATCTCCCTTGCCCGGTAGCGCTATCCGCCGTATCGGGAACAGCTTCTCGTAGAGGTGCCTACCCAGTAGCTGCCGGGCACCTTTGCCACGCAGGCTCTCGTGGACTTTATCGGATTGCTGGGTACGCTGCTCTTGGCGAGCACGGTCCTCTTCCGAACTGCCATGGTGCAACTCGTTGACCAGTTGCAGAATCGCTTCGCTCAGGCGACGGCGTATCGCGGTAATGCCGAAGGCAGGCAATGAGACCATCGCAACGCCATGCACCGTGCTGGTTTCAGCGATCACGAAGCGCCCATGCATGTAGATCGGCAAATCGGTAATACAGATCGCGTAGTCCCACTGCCGATCCCGCTTGTACTCGAGAATACTTTCGATGATATCGGTGGAAGCCTCTGCAGCGCCGATCAACGGATCGACGATCAGTTGCACCTCCCAACTCAACTGGTCATCGACATAGTTGGCCAGAAGTTCGGGTAACTGATCGATTACCTGTTCGGCCATCTCAGCGGACATCTCCGGGGCGGGTACCAGGCCCACCACCTTTCGGCATGCGTTGACCGCCTGACTCCCTTCCGCTTCGGGTTCGATGTAGACATCGTTCTGGGCCTTGGACATAAGCGCTCCTCAACGACGTGCTAGCGCATTAGGGAGTGGGGCGCTGTAAAACCCACATTGGCATATCCAAGCTTAGATGAAGATCAGCTTAGCGCGACTCACGCTATAGTCATTAAAATAGATATGTCTCGGATTTTTGAATTCTGGTGGCCATGGCAAACTGCCTACCTTGACCGTTCTGCTACCCGTTTGCGCTCAGGGCCCGATGGCACCCAGTCATTCAAAAAAGCCCAAGGCACTTGAGTAATGGCGCTAGCCAGTATCAGCAGGGGCCTGGCGTCAGGGAAGAACGTTCATCATGTACGGTGGAAGGTGGGCGAGGCAGGTAGTGAATAGCGATGCTGGAAACTCAACATCAGGCGAAATCTCGCGTTTCTGGCACGCAGAAACACCAAAGCCCGCCGAAGCGGGCTTTGGTGCTCGAAGCCTTTCGGCTCGACAACGCAGGCTAACCCAGAGTTAGTCAGCCTTTACGTTTGAAGCCTGAAGGCCTTTCTTGCCCTGAGTCACGTCAAACGAAACTTGTTGACCGTCCTGCAGGGATTTAAAGCCTTCAGCTTGAATTTCGGAGAAATGGACGAACAGATCGTCACCACCTTCGGCGGGAGAAATGAAGCCAAAACCTTTTGCGTCGTTAAACCACTTAACTGTGCCAGTTGCCATTTTCGAATTCCTTAGCGCAAAAGCGCTTTTACTACAATTGCCGGGTACTACCCCAGATGAAGTGGGTAAAACAAGGGGATATAACCAGACTACCGAACGATTCGAGTACAACTGACATATGCGACTTGCTAACCAACGGGACACATCATTTCATGCTGGCTAGAGATCGTCAATGGGGTTTAGGGCCACCGGAAGCAGCGCTGAGGTTTGGCCGGGGGATTGGCCGGAGATCAAGGTAGAGCCGCTCTTTGGCGAGTGGGTAATTCCCGTAGCCAGCTCAACTGTAGTCGCACAAACGAGCTTGAATGCCCAAGATCCGTCACGGTGGCCTCGCCTCCCGACCCTGACGATCTCTGGTCGAGTTGGTTTGGAGACGAGGTAATGGGCGGGGCTATGCGATCAAGCATAGAGCTACACGACACCAGCTCGCTGACGGAAGCGGCGGTCAATGGTATGGGCGTGGTGCTCGGACGCTACACGCACGTAGCTCCCTGGCTGGAGCGAGGCGACTTGGTCACGCTCGCCAGTCAATGGATCAGAATGCCGAAGCGCCACTACCTGGTTCGTTCGCGACACCATCCTATGCATTCCTGCTTTCCGCATTTTCGCCGATGGCTGCATGACGAAGTCCAACGCGAACGGGCCAATGCGTCGGTTTCACACGGTAACCCTATCAAGCCACCAATCACGGAAGCCTCTTACATCTATAAAAGGTGAAGGCACACGGCTGCTACTTGGGTATCGTTTCTCTCGGCAGTGGCGTTTCAGTCGTACAGCCGCGCATATGCGAATAGATGTGATGGAGGTAGCGTCGGCTCTGCAGTGGATGTAGTGGACGCAACGGCGAATATCGGTTAGCTCGCGGCGATCATGGCGCCGGCTGCGGTCATCGACCCGAGAACCGGGTAGAGTAAAGGTTCGGCATGGTGGAGCTCCTAGCCGGAGTCGGAGCGAGCAGAGTAGTCGGGGGTTAAAGTGGGCGTAAAAAAGAACCTGTCGTTTGGCAGGTCGCTTTGAGTACAACTCATGGTGATGTTGAAATTCGCAAACAACCTAATAACTGACGCAATGCCTTGCTTTATTTAAATTGGTAACTTTCCCTTATTCTTGCGGGTTTAGGCTGCCATGAACGTATACCCTTCTGCTTACCACATTCCAAGATAAGATATAAGCAAGCTATAGACACCAACCAGGTATATACATACAATTACTATGTAAGGCAGAAAATCACACCACAGCCTTAACCAGGATACAAAATATGAATGTAGAAGAACTCAAGCATAATGTTTTCTCCAGCACCTTGGAACAGAATTATGCCGACCGAGCCCCTGACTTCGCTAAACGCTTCCTTAAATGGTTCCTTGAAAACATTTTAAGGCTCGACGAATTTGAAACAGATGATGCTTGCGTAGACGCAAAGCACGACAAAGGCGTAGATGCTATCTATGTCGATGACGTATCCGAAGTAGTTTCCATAATACAATCAAAAACCAAAACCAGTGATAAGGCGACGTTAGGTGACACGGAACTGAAGGATTTTTTTGGTACGCTTGCGCAATTCAAATCGAAAGAAAAAATAGAAAACTTGGCTGCTGAAACAAAAAATGAAAGACTTAAGCAGGCTATTACCCGAAACGGAGTTTCTGAGAAAATTGAAGCGGGGTACGAAGTAAAAGGAATATTCATAACCAATATTCAAGCAAACGCCGATGCACACAACTACTTACAAAAAATAGATAGCATCGAACTCTACGATGCTGTTGAAATATCTAGAGATTATGTCGACCTAGAGGTTGATGGCGGAATATCTCAAGAGTTCAGGTTTGATATATCTGATAGTGATGTCATTAAATACGATGCTGGAGGTGCCGCCACAAGAATCTTCCTCACACCAGCTTTGAATATTATCAAGATGGATGGTATTTCTGACGGCTCACTTTTTGACCAAAACGTGCGACTTTCCCTAGGAAACACTAAAGTTAACAAGAGCATCAAGTCCAGCATTAAGCAAAAGACAGAGCATGGGGATTTCCCCCTTTACCACAATGGAATAAACGTGCTTTGTCGAGAAATTCTTCATGAGGACGACCACTCTCTTTCCGTTCAAGATTACGTCGTTGTAAATGGTGCCCAAAGCCTCACATCTTTGCTCTCAGAAAAGTCAAAAATAACTGATGACCTAAAAATCCTAGTCAAGCTAATAGAGGTGAAGGGCGACACCTCACTATCTCAAAAGATTACTCGAAACAGCAACAACCAGAATGCAATTAAAGCGCGTGACATGAAGTCCAACCACAACATACAGGACCGCCTAAAGGTCGAAATTGACAAAATAAGCGAGGGGGAAATTGCTTATGAAATCAAGCAAGGAGAGAAAAACAAAGGCAAGGAAATAATCCCCAACGAGGCCGCCGGACTAGTATTGCTTGCTGCAGACTTGGAACAGCCTTGGAGCTGCCACCAGAAGTACAAAGTCATGGATGATTTACACTCTGATATCTTTGGAAGGCCTAATGTCACAGGATCAAGAGTTCTTGCATTATGGCGATGCTTTCAGTCAACACAAGAAGCTCTACCGGAGATAGAAGACAACTCCTTTGCAAATTACACGCTCACTAAATACTTTTTACTTTATTCAGTAATGAACATAATAAAGGACGACCCAACTGGGTCAAACGTTTTAAAATCAATCGATCAAGTAGCAAAAAACAAAAAATTTAATGATCTAGCCACCGGCTTTTCAAAACTAGCAGTAAGTGCAGCCATTGATCTCAATGCTGAGATAGATCCTGAGGATGAAGAGCATTTTGATTACAAAAACCTTCTCAAGAGCCAAAGGTGGTGCAAACACATGTCAGCAAAGTTAGTGGCTCAACATAAGAAAGATGTTCGCCGCAGCAAGGCCGACTCGGTAGAGGAAATTTTTGGAGGACTACTTACATAGGCTCTTAAAGGTAGCTTCGTCTAGCTAAGAAAAAGCCCGCCAATCGGCGGGCCTTTTCACTCAGTCAGGCGGCTAAACCTCACTCCCACTCGATCGTCGCGGGCGGCTTGCTGCTGACGTCGTACGTCACACGCGATACGCCGCTGATCTCGTTGATGATGCGGTTGGAGACCTTCTCCAGCAGCTCATACGGGAGGTGCGCCCATCTTGCGGTCATGAAGTCGATGGTTTCGACGGCGCGCAGGGCGATGACCCATTCGTAGCGGCGGCCGTCGCCGACGACGCCGACGGATTTCACCGGGAGGAAGACGGCGAAGGCCTGGCTGGTCTTGTGGTACCACTCAAAGTTGTGCAGTTCCTCGATGAAGATGGCGTCGGCTTCACGCAGGATGTCGGCGTATTCTTTCTTCACTTCGCCGAGGATGCGCACGCCGAGGCCCGGTCCCGGGAAGGGATGACGGTAGACCATGTCGTACGGCAGGCCGAGTTCGAGGCCGAGCTTGCGCACTTCGTCCTTGAACAGCTCACGCAGCGGTTCGACCAGCTTAAGCTTCATGGTCTCGGGCAGGCCGCCGACGTTGTGGTGCGACTTGATGACATGCGCCTTTCCGGTCTTGCTGGCGGCGGATTCGATCACGTCCGGGTAGATGGTGCCCTGGGCGAGGAAGTCGACACCGTCGATCTTGGCGGCTTCACGGTCGAAGACGTCGATGAAGGTGTTGCCGATGATCTTGCGCTTGGCCTCGGGGTCGTTTTCGCCTTCCAGCTTGGTGAGGAACTCGTCCTCGGCGTCGACACGCAGCACCCGCACGCCCATGTGGCTGGCGAAGGTTTCCATCACCTGGTCGCCTTCGTTCTTGCGCAGCAGGCCGTTGTCGACGAACACGCAGGTGAGCTGATCGCCGATGGCCTTGTGCAGCAGCGCGGCGACGACGGAGGAATCCACTCCGCCGGAGAGGCCCAGCAGCACGTGGCGGTCGCCGACCTGCTCGCGCACGCGCACGCAGAGGTCGTCGATGATCTGGGCCGGGGTCCACAGGCGCTCGGCCTGGCAGATATCCAGCACGAAGTGCTCGAGGATGCGCTGGCCTTGCTGGGTGTGGGTCACCTCGGGGTGGAACTGGACGCCGTAGAACTGCTTGTCTTCCCACGCCATGGCGGCGATCGGGCAGCTCGGGGTGGAGGCGGTGACGGTGAAAGTCTCCGGCACCTGGGCGACCTTGTCGCCATGACTCATCCAGACGTCGAGCAGCGCGCGCCCGGTGTCATGGTCGACATGGTCCTTGATGTCCGTGAGCAGGGCGTTGTCGGCGTCGATGCGCACCTGCGCATAGCCGAATTCCTGTTTCTGCGAGCCCTCGACCTTGCCGCCCAGCTGCTCGGCCATGGTCTGCATGCCATAGCAGATCCCCAGCACCGGCAGGCCCATCTCGAACACGCACTGAGGAGCGCGCGGCGAGGCCAGCTCGGTGACGGATTCCGGCCCGCCGGCGAGGATGATGCCGTTGGGCCGGTACTCGCGGATCTCTTCCTCGCTGATGTCGAAGGCGCGCACTTCGGAGTAGACGCCGATCTCGCGCACGCGGCGCGCGATGAGCTGGGTGTACTGGGAGCCGAAGTCGAGAATCAGGATCTTGTGGGCGTGAATGTCGGTCATCTGGCGTTCCTTTGAGAAGCAACAAGGGCCGAAAATGCGAAAGCTGGAAGCGGCGTGGCCACTTCCAGCTTCAAGCTTCCGGCATCAAGCTTGATTAGCCCGCCCGGTAGTTGGGGGCCTCTTTCGTGATCTGCACGTCATGCACGTGGGATTCGGCGAAGCCCGCGCCGGTGATCTTCACGAACTCCGGCTTGGTGCGCATCTCGTCGATATCGTGGCAGCCGGTGTAGCCCATGGAGGCGCGCAGGCCGCCCATCAGCTGATGGACGATGGCGCTCATCTGGCCCTTGTAGGGCACGCGGCCTTCGATGCCTTCCGGCACCAGCTTCTCGACGCCGGCGTTCTTGTCCTGGAAGTAGCGGTCGGACGAGCCTTGGGTCTGAGACATGGCGCCCATGGAGCCCATGCCGCGATAGGCCTTGTAGGTCCGGCCCTGGTAGAGCTCGATTTCGCCCGGCGCTTCCTCGGTGCCGGCCAGCAGGCCACCGATCATCACCGTGCTGGCGCCTGCGGCGATGGCCTTGGAAAGGTCGCCGGAGAAGCGAATGCCGCCATCGGCGACCAGCGGGATGTCGAACGGCTTGAGCGCGTCGGCCACATCAGAAACAGCGGAGATCTGCGGCACGCCGACACCGGCGACGATACGCGTGGTGCAGATCGAACCGGGGCCGATGCCGACCTTGACGCCGTCCGCACCGGCTTCGGCGAGTGCCTTGGCGGCGGCGGCGGTGGCGATGTTGCCGCCGATCACTTGCACCTGCGGATAATGCTCCTTGACCCAACGCACGCGCTCGATGACGCCCTGGGAATGGCCATGTGCGGTATCCACCACCACCACATCGACGCCCGCCTCGGCAAGCGCCGTGATGCGATCCGGCGTTTCCGGCCCGGTGCCCACTGCGGCGCCGGCAAGCAGGCGGCCGTCGCTGTCCTTGGCGGCGTGCGGATAGGTGCGCGCTTTCTCGATATCGCGAACGGTCACCAAGCCACGCAGGCGGAACTGATCGTCGACCACCAGGATCTTCTCGATGCGGTGTTCCTGCAGCTTGGTCTTGATGATGTCCAACGAGGTGCCTTCGGGCACGGTGACCAGCTTCTCGCGCGGCGTCATGATCTCCGCGACGCTATCGCCCTTGTCGGGGCGGAAGCGCATGTCGCGCCCGGTGACGATGCCCATGAGGGTGTCGCCCTCGACCACCGGAAACCCGGAGTAGCCGTACTCGTTGGCCATCTCGAGCAGATCGGCCAGCTTCGCCTTGGGGCTGACGGTCACCGGGTCCTTGACGATCACGCTCTCGTGCTTCTTCACCTTGCGCACTTCCGTCGCCTGCGCGGCGATGCTCATGCTCTTGTGAATGATCCCTATGCCGCCTTCCTGCGCCATGGCAATCGCCAGGCGGGCTTCGGTCACGGTATCCATCGCGGAGGAAAGCAGCGGGATGTTGAGGTAAAGGTCGCGAGTCAGGCGGGATCTAAGGCTGACGTCTTTGGGCAGGACGTCGGAATAGCCGGGGACGAGTAAAACATCATCGAACGTAAGAGCTTCTTGCGCTATACGTAGCATGTTGCGACACCTGTGGGGAAGCGGGTGCGGGGAAGATTAATCCGCCATTATAAACCTCTATCCCCGTCCTCTCAACGTTGAGGAGTTTTGTCAATGCGCGGTTCGGTGACGGCCGCGCTCGGGGCCGGTGCGGGGTGCGACAAGCGGCGGAATTCTCGCTGCCAGCGGTCCATGAACGCCGTGCGCCGCGAGGGGTCGACGAACGCGAGCAGCGAGGCATTCAGCGGGATGGGATACAGGCGCTCCCCGACTTGGTCACGCAGCCGCTGGGCGGTGTAGGGGCCCACGACATCCGAGCGCACGCTGAAAAGCGGTGTCTCGCCAGCGATGACGCGCTGCCCTTCGCGACCCAGCAGAAAGTCGAGAAACGCCCGGGCCGCCGCGGGGTGCGGGGCATCGCGATGAATGAACGCCATGCGCATCATCACCAGCGAATAATCCTGCGGCACTTGTACGATGACCTCGGGATGCGATTGCGCCCACACCATGGCGTACGAGCCCAGCAGGTTGTAGCCGAGCCAGTAGCGCCCTTCGCTGAGGCCCTCGAGCATGGACCGGGTGTTGGCCTCGAGGTTGGTGTCGGCCGCTCCCATTGCGGCCACCAGGTCCCAGAACCGGGTGGTATAGCGTGCGTCCTGCTGGAACAACGTATAGCCGATGCCGCTGCGCACGGGCGAATAGGTCGTCACCTTGTCGCGCAGCGTCTCGCGATGCTGCGTGAGTAACGTATGCATGTCGGCATGGGTCTTCGGCGGCATCATATGACGCGATAGATCCAACCGATACGCCATCACGATGGGCTCGAAGGTGAAGCCGAACACTTCGTCGCGCCACTTGGCCCACTCCGGCCACGCCTGTGCCGCCGGTGAGTCGAGACGCTGGGCATAGCCCTCATTCACGCGCGACATCTGCCAGGGCATGGCGGAACTGATGACGACATCGGGCGGATCGTCCGCATCAGCGACACGGGCGTCGACTTCGAGCGTCGAGCGATCGCGAAAGGTCAACTGGATGTGCGGATGGGCCGCCTCGAAGGCGTCCAACAGGGGGGCTGCGACCTCCCTGTCGAGCGCGGCCTCGACGATGAGCGGATTGTCGGCCCAGGCGAGGCTCGGCGCCAGGGCCCCCAAAAGCCAGACGAGCGCCACACGACGAATCGACATCACCTCTCCTCGTGTCGGGTGAGACAAGGAAACAACAGGCGGACCCTCAGCCCGCCCTTCTCCGCCGACTCGACCTGCATCCGCGCCTCGTGACGACGCACGATCGAGTCCACGATGGCCAGCCCCAGACCGGAGCCTTCGGTGTCCTGACGACCGCCGCGTTCGAAGGGGCGATGCAAGTGCTCTAGCGTCTCGGGCGACACACCAGGCCCATCATCCTCGATATATAACTCCAACGTCTGCGCATGACACACAGCCCCTAGAGTAATAACGCTACCGGGAGGCGTATAACGCAGGGCATTGTCGATCAGGTTGCCTAACAACTCGCGCAGAGCCCATGCCTCGCCTTGGATGTATTGCGGTGCTGCGGGAAGAGGCGCCAAACCGATGTCATGGGCTTGCGACACATCACGTTGCGCCCAGTCGAAAGTCGTTTCATGCAGCAGCGACATCGCGTCGATACGCGATGTCGCGCTTGCTTCCACTGCATGGCGTAGGCGTGCCAGGCTCAATAGCTGGCTGGCCAGACGGCTCGTACGTCCCGCACTGCCATGGACCTCGGTGAGCGCCTGACGCCAGGCATCGGGGCTATCGCTTTTCAAAGCCAACTCGCTCGTGGTCTGTAATCCTGCGAGTGGCGTCTTGAGTTGATGGCTGGCATCGGCGGTGAAACGTAACAGCGCTTCTCGGCCTTCACGCTGGCGCGTAAAGAGAGAGTCCAGGGTTTCTGCCATTTCACGCATTTCCTCGGGCACCCGGGCCTCCAGCGGGCGCATGTCGTCGGCATCGCGCTGGCGCAACTGGTGGCGCAGTCGGCGCATCGGCGCGAGAGCCACGCGCATCGCCAGCAGCATCAGGATGCCCGCCAGCAGCACCATGACCACGAAACGGGTGACCGCATGCTCGAAGAGCGCCTCGGTCAGGGCGTCGCGCCCCGACATTGTATGGCCGACCCAAATTTGCACCGGATCTTGCGTCTCCCAACCGGCGGAGTCGAGTTCCCGTCCATAAAGACGCCACTGGGTCCCATGGTACGAGTCATTCAGCCATGTCGGCTGTGAGGACACTCGTCGGCGCCAATCGGGAGAAATACCGAGATCCAAGTTACCCGACACCGTATGGCCATCGGCATCCAATACGGCATAGAACACGCGCTCCTGGTGGCGCGTCGCCAGGATCTGCAACGCCGCAGAGGGAATCTCCACCACCGGCTGGCCTTTTTCCCACTGTATAGCCTCGGCAATGGTCAAGGCGGCGGCTTCGAGCTGGCTGTCATAGGCGCGCTCGGCGGCGCGTTGCGCACTGAAATAGGCCTCGACCAGCAGCAACACGCCGAGCGCGCTGACGGTCACGACCAGCCAGACAGCCAATCGGGATTTCAGCGTGCCTTCAACCTCGATCACGATGCTTCTTCCTCGAGCCGATAGCCCAGGCCGCGAAACGTACGAATGCGCAGTCCGCTGCCGTCGAGCCGTTTGCGCAAGCGGCTGATGTATACCTCCAGCGCGTTGGAGCCGACATCGCCGAACCCGAAGAGGCGATTCTCCAGGGTCTCGCGCGGCGTGATGCTGCCGGCGTGCAGCAGCAGACTCTCCAGCAGACGCAGCTCGCGGCGCGGCAGATCGAGCACCGTCTCGTTGAGCGTGGCGACGCCCGAGCCGGCGTCGAAGGCCAGCGGCCCGAACGTCAGGCGATTGTCGACGCGCTGCTGGCTGCGGCGCAGCAAGGCACGCACGCGGGCTTCCAGTTCGGCGAGCGAGAACGGCTTGGCGAGGTAATCGTCGGCGCCGAGATCCAGCCCTTCCACGCGCGCCTCGATGCCGTCACGGGCCGTCAGGATCAGCACCGGCGTGGTATCGCCGCGCTGGCGCAGTTCCGCCAGCAGCGTCAGGCCGTTGCCGTCGGGCAGCCCCAGGTCGAGCAACACTAGATCGAACTGCCCGCTCTGCAGGGCCTCGCGTGCCTGCGCGTAATGCGTGAACACATCGACGGTGTTGCCCAGCGGGGTGAGCGCTTGCTCCAGCGAGCGCGCGATCAGGGGATCATCTTCGATGACGAGCAGGCGCATACGACCAATGTCTCATGTAGGCGAACGTACGATGACAGGTTGATGAAAGGTTACCTCCCTAGCATCGATACCCGTCATCCATGGCGATGACATCAGAACCATTCTCGTTATTCCTAATGCAGTGCAAAACAAGAGAACAGGAGTTCGCCATGAAGATCAACAAAGGGCTTTCCATGTACGCCGGCATGCTGGCGCTGGCGGGTGGTCTGTTGGCCGCCGGCAACGTCCAGGCACAGTCCGAGGCCACAGAGTGCATCGCACCCGCAAAACCGGGCGGCGGCTACGACCTCACCTGCCGCCTAGCCGCCAACGGCCTGGAAAAGACCGGCATGATCGACAAGCCCATGGCCGTGAGTTACATGCCGGGCGGCATCGGCGCCGTGGCCTACAACCACGTCAACGGCGTGCGTGACGACGACCCCAACCTCATCGTCGCCGCCAGCACCGGCGCGGCCGTGAACCTGGCACTGGGCAAGTTCGGCCAATACGACGCCGACGACGTACGCTGGCTGGGCGCCCTAGGCGTCGACTACGGCGCCATCGTGGTCAACGCCGACGCGCCCTGGCAGTCGCTCGACGAGTTGATGGAAGACCTCAAGGCCAACCCGGGCGACATCGCCTTCGGGGCGGGCGGCACCGTGGGCAGCCAGGACTGGATGAAGGCCGCGCTCACCGCCAAGGCCGCCGATCTGTCGCCGCGCAAGCTCAAGTACGTCTCTTTCGAGGGCGGCGGCGAGGCCCTGGCGGCGCTGCTGGGCAACCACATCCAGGTCTTCACGGGCGATCTCTCCGAGCTCAAGTCGCAGCTGGAAAGCGGCAAGATCCGCGTGCTGGCCTCGCTGTCCGAAGAGCGCATGGGCGGCCCTTACGCCGACATCCCCACCGCGGCGGAGCAAGGCTATGACGTGCAATGGCCCATCTGGCGCGGCTATTACATGGGGCCCAACGTCAGTGACGCGGCCTACCAGAAGTGGGTGGACCGCATGTCCCAACTCGCCCAGTCCAAGAAATTCGCCGAACTGCGCAAGGACCGAGGCCTCTTCCCGATGTCGCGCTTCGGTCCCGAGTTCAATGACTACGTGCTGGAGCAGGTCGACCAGTTCGAATCCTTGGCCAAAGAAGTAGGGCTGAAGCAATGAGACTCGCCGCCGACCGGTTGTTGGGCATTGTCCTGATCGGTCTGGCGGCGTTCGTCGCCGTCCAGGCCATGCAACTGGAAGTGCCCTTCAGCTACGACCCCGTGGGCCCCCGCGCCTTTCCGCTCGGCCTTGCCATCCTGCTGGCGGCGCTGGCCAGCGTGTTGATCGTGAAACCCGGCACCAACGAGGCGTGGCCCGGTCGCCAGCTCAGCGTGAAGTTGCTGCTGGTGCTCGTCACGCTCCTGATCTATGCCCTGCTGTTCACCAATCTCGGCTTCATCATCACCTCGCTGTTAGCAGTCGCCAGCCTGTCTCGCATCTTTGGCGCGTCATGGGGCAAGGCACTGCTGACCGGTGGACTCATGGCCGTCGTCAGCTATTTCCTTTTTGCGCATGCATTGGGGATCTCGCTACCCAGCGGTTACTGGATCGAGCCCTTGCTATAACGGAGCGCCCTCATGTTCGATTTCCTGATTCATGGCTTCGACGTCGCGCTGAGCCCGCTGAACCTCGGTTTGGCGTTGCTCGGCGCGCTTCTCGGCACGCTCTTCGGAGCGCTGCCCGGCATCGGTCCGATCAACGGGATCGCGATTCTGATGCCGCTGGCCTATACGCTCGGTCTACCCGCCGAGTCGGCGTTGATCCTGCTCGCCGCCATCTACACGGGGGCCGAGTACGGCGGACGCATGTCGAGTATCCTGCTCAACGTACCCGGCGATGCCGGGGCCGTGATGACCACGCTCGACGGCCACCCGCTGGCCAAGAAAGGGCTGGCCGGACCGGCGCTCGGCCTGTCGGCGGTCAGTTCGTTCGTCGGCGCGACCATCGCCATCATCGGGCTGACGCTGTTCGCGCCGCTACTGGCGGAAGTGGCGGTGATGTTCGGGCCCGCCGAGTTCTTCGCGCTGATGGTGTTCGCCTTCGCCTCCATGTCCGTGATGATGGGCAAGGATCCCGTCAAGACCGCCATCGGCGCCGTGCTGGGGGTCTTGATCGGCACCGTGGGCGTCGATTCGAGCACCGGCGTGCTGCGCTATACCTTCGGCCTGCCCGAGCTGTACGACGGTATCGATTTCGTCGTCATGATCATCGGCTTGTTCGCGATCAGCGAAATACTCCTGATGCTGGAACATGCCAATCGCAAGGACGGCAACGACGGCCTCCCGCCGCTTGGGCGCGTCTTCATCAGCCTCAAGGAAGTGATGGCCTGCAAGTGGACGATGGGCCGCTCGGGCCTGATCGGTTTTATCATTGGTATCTTGCCTGGCACCGGCGCCTCGGTGGCCGGCGCGGTCGCTTATACCACGGAGAAACGTCTGAGCGACAAGGACAATTCGTTCGGGACGGGCAACATGCGCGGCCTGGCGGCACCGGAAGCGGCCAACAACGCTTCGGCGGCGGGCTCGTTCGTGCCCATGCTGACGCTGGGCATTCCCGGCTCCGGCACGACGGCCGTGCTACTCGGCGCGTTGATGCTCTACAACATCACCCCCGGCCCCATGATGTTCAGTGAACGCCCGGAAGTCGCCGGCGGCCTGATCGCCTCGCTGTATATCGGCAATATCGTCTTGCTGGCACTCAACCTGCCGCTGGCCGGCGTCTTCGCCCGCGTGCTGACGATCCCGCGCTGGGTGCTGGTGCCGGGCATCGCGATTCTGGCCTTCGTAGGCGTTTTCCAGCTCCACTCCAACCTCGCGGCCATCTACCTGATGCTCATCATCGGCGTGTTCGGCTACCTGCTGCGCAAGCTGGGCTTCTCGCTGGCCCCCGTCATCCTGGGCTACGTCCTCGGCGGGCTAATGGAGCAGAACCTGCGGCGTGCACTGTCCATCAGCGGCGGCGACCTCGGCATCCTGTGGCAATCCGGCATTTCGCTGGGGCTGTGGATCGCCGCGCTCGCCCTGCTGCTTCTGCCCTGGCTGCTGCCCAAGCTGTGGCAGGCCAAGACCAGCAAGGCCTGAAACGGCAAGAGCTGAATCGACTGGCCCCGTGCCGCCCATCAGGCGCACGGGGCCGGGATCAGGCCGCTTTCGGGTGTCTCCCCTCGCAATGCTAGACTGAGCGCTTCGCCATGATCGGAGCGCTTTCGTCGCCATGTCCGCCCCCACCCCCACCGCCCTCAGCGTCAGTGAACTCAACCGCCAGGCCCGTCTGATGCTGGAGCGTGGCTTCGGCGAGTGTTGGGTGGAAGGCGAGATTTCGGGGGTGGCGCGGCCGGCGTCGGGGCATATCTACTTCACGCTCAAGGACGACCGCGCCCAGTTGCGCTGCGCGTTCTTCCGCAACCGGGCGCGCTTGATGCGTGCGCCGCTCAAGGATGGCGACCGGCTGCGGGTACGCGGGCGCGTGTCGGTGTTCGAGCCGCGTGGCGACTACCAGTTGATCGTCGAAGCGGTGCAGGCATCTGGGGAAGGCGAGCTGCTGGCGGCGTTCGAGCGGCTCAAGGCGAAGCTTTCCGCCGAGGGCGTCTTCGTCAATGCGCGGCCGTTGCCCTGCCCGCCGCGCCATCTGGCCATCATCACCTCGCCCACCGGGGCGGCGATTCGTGACGTACTGGCGGTGCTGCGTCGCCGTTGGCCGGCGCTGGAGGTAACGATCCTGCCGGTGCCGGTCCAGGGACGTGAGGCGTCGCCGGCGATCATCCGCGCCATCGCCCAGGCCAATCAGCGCGCCCAATCGCCGGACGACACTGTCGATGCTCTGCTCGTCACGCGCGGCGGCGGCAGTCTGGAGGATCTGTGGGCGTTCAACGACGAACACCTGGCGCGGGCGATTCATCATTCTCGCCTGCCGGTGATGTCGGCGGTGGGCCATGAAGTGGATGTCACGCTGGCGGATTTCGCCGCCGATGAGCGTGCGCCCACGCCGTCCGCCGCCGCCGAGCACCTAGTCCCTGACTGGCACGAGCAGCAGGCGCAGCTACAAACCGCCGAACGCGGCCTGACACGCGCCATGCAGGCACGCCTGGAGCGCGACGGCCAGCGCCTCGATCATGCTCGGGCGCGATTGCGGCATCCCGGCGAGCGTCTGGCCGAACAGCGCCGGCGCCTGGAAAGTTGGGAAACGCGTTTGAAGCTTGCCATGCAGCGACGCCTCGACCGCGAGCGTCAGCATCACGAAGCGCTGACACGCCGCGTAGAACGCCAGGACCCGCGCCTTGCCATCGAGACGTATAGGCAACGTCTGACGACGCTAGAACGTCAGTTGCATGCCGCCCTGCCGCGCCGCCTCGATCAGTCCCAGGAGCGCCTCGAAGCCCTGGCGCGCGAGCTCAACGCGGTCAGCCCGCTGGCGGTGTTGGGACGCGGCTACGCGATCCTCGAGGACGACGATCGCCATATCGTGCGCCACGCCCACGATACCCAGCCCGGCCAGACCCTCACCGCGCGACTCGGCGAGGGGCGGTTGAAGCTGGAGGTAAAGCGGCGCTTCAAGCGTTAGGCGCTGTCTGAAAACTGTCTCTGCACGAATTCAGCGCTGCACGCGGCGCGGCTGGGCGTCGTCGTTCTGCGCCGACTGCGGTTGGGTGCTGGGTTTGAAGCTGCTCGGTTCCAGGTCGTGGCGAGCCAGCAGCTTGTAAAAGTCGGTGCGGTTGCGCCCGGCGATGCGCGCGGCCTGGGTGACGTTGCCCTCGGTGATCTTGAGCACCTTGACGAGATAGCTGCGTTCAAAGCCCGCGCGCGCCTCGTTGAATGACGGCAAGGCGTTTTCTTCGGCCGCCAGCGCCTGCGCCACCAGTGCTTCGGGGATGATCGGCGAGCTGGTCAGCGCCACGCACTGCTCGACGACGTTGACCAGCTGGCGCACGTTGCCCGGCCAGGCGCTGGAGGCCAGCAGGTTGAGCGCTTCCGACGAGAAGCCTTTGACGAAGGGCTTGTGGCGCTCGGCGGCTTGCCCCACCAGGTACTTGGCGAGCAACGGCACGTCCTCGGCGCGTTCCTTGAGTGCCGGCAGCTTGAGGTTGACGACGTTGAGGCGGTAGTAAAGGTCCTCGCGGAAGTCGCCCTCGTGCATGGCGCGGTCGAGATCGCGGTGCGTGGCGGAGATGATGCGCACGTCGATGGGCACCGAGGTGGTCGAGCCCAGCGGGCGAATCTGACGTTCCTGCAGCGCGCGCAACAATTTGACCTGCAGCGTCAGCGGCATGTCGCCGATCTCGTCGAGGAACAGGCTGCCCCCATTGGCGGCGAGAAACAGCCCTTCGTGCTGGCTGACCGCACCGGTGAAGGCCCCCTTGGCGTGCCCGAAAAGCTCGCTTTCCAGCAGTTGCTCGGGCAGTGCGCCGCAGTTGATCGCCACGAACGGCTTGTCGGCGCGCCCACTCGCCTGGTGGATGGCATTGGCGAGCAACTCCTTGCCGGAGCCGGAAGCCCCGGTGATCAGCACGCTGACATCGGACGCCGCCACCATACGCGCCTGCTCGAGAATACGCTCCATCTGGGGGCTACGGGTGATGATCTCGGCACGCCAGGCATCGTCACCGGCGCCATGCGTGCTCGCCGTCTGCGATAGCGCCTCCTCGATGGCGGCGAACAGCTCGTCGCGGTCCACCGGCTTGGTAAGGAAGCTGAACACCCCTTGGCGCGTGGCGCTCACCGCATCGGGAATCGAGCCATGCGCGGTCAGAATGATCACCGGCATGCCCGGCGCACGACGCTGCAATTCGTGAAACAGCGCCATGCCGTCCATTTCATCCATGCGCAAGTCGGAAAGCACCAGATCAGGGCGGTCCTCGTTGAGACACTCCAACGCCTGCCGCCCACTTTCGGCAGTCGTCACGCGGTAGCCTCGGCTTTCCAGGCGCATGCCCAAAAGCTTGAGGAGGCTGGGGTCGTCATCGACCAGCAGAATATGGGCGGCGGCGTGCTTCACGAATCTCTCCTTGGTAACCGTCGCGCTGTCATGGCGATTGCTCATGGCGCGAGTTGATACTCTGTTCGATGGCCGTCAGGGCGTCGAGTTTCTCGGCGAGGTCATCGCGCTCGCGTCCCAACGCTTGGCGGCGCGATTCGCTCTTGGCGAGATCGCTGGCCAAATCGCGGCGGGCCTCGAGCTCATTGAGCCATTGCCGTAACAGAGGCTGTAAACGGCTCGGTGCCGCTGAGATATCGGCCTTGTAAAGCTCGGATGCCTGCTCCCAACCATCGCGTTCGCCCCATGCCAGCACCGCGGCGCGTGCCAGCTTGAGATGCGGCATGTCACCCTGGAGGCGCGTCAGCATGGTGTCGCGCCACTCGCTATCACCGCGTTGCGAGGCGAGCCCGAAGGCGATCCAGTCATCCACCAGGCAGACATTGTCGGCCAGCTTGGGAATGTCGTCATTACAGGAAGTGACCGGGGCTGCCGGAGCGGACGTCTCTTGTGTCATCCACTGGCACCCGGTCAGCAGTGAGCCAGCGCACAGCGTCACTAGCAGCATCCGGATGTTCATGCGTTCGAATTCCTTGCGTTTAGCGCCGGCGGCGGCGTGGCCGGCGTCGTTATGGAAGCGTCGTCGCCATCGGCTCCTTCCTCCGGCGACGTCACCTCGGGCAGTGTCAGTCGGAAGCAGACCGGGAAAGTGTCATCTTCGACCAACTCCAAGCGTCCATTTTGAACCTTGGCGCAATCGGCAGCTACCGACAAGCCGATGCCGGACCCCTTGAGGGCACCCTGACGTCGCATGCGCCCTTGATAGAATGCTTCGAAGAGGCGCGCACGGTCGCTGTCGTCGATAGGCTCACCGGTGTTGGCGACTTCGACCACCAGCCATGACGCATGTTGCCGAACACGTAGCGCCAGTTGGCCGCCATTCTCACCGTAGGCGATGGCATTGGAAATCAGATTGTCGAGAACGCTGGCGGTACGTTCGCGATCGGCCTGCCAGGGCAAAGGCGTGTGTCGAGGCCAGTCGACATCCATGCCCTTCTTGTCGAGCGCCAAACGATGTTTGGCGAGCACTTCCTGGATCACCGTGACCAAGTCGAAACGTGTCACCTTGAGCCCTCGGCTGTGCTGCAACAGATTATAGTCGAGCAGTTGCTCGATCAGGGCCTGGAGTTCCTGACCACTGACATCGATCAAGCCCACGATTTCCCGCTGACGTTCGCTGAGTTCACCGACCACACCATCGGAAAGCAGCGCGGTGCCCTCGCGCACGCTGGCCAATGGGGTTTTCAGCTCGTGGGACATATGGCGCAAAAACTGTTGCTTCTGTGCCTCGAGTTCGGTGAGGCGTCCGGACAACCAAGTCAGCCGCTCGCCCAGGCTGACCAGCTCCGCCGGCCCCTGTATATGCTGCGACGAGGCCGGCTCCATGCCACTGCCCAGACTGAAGATGCGCCGCTCGAGCTGGCGGATGGGGCGGATGATCAGCCACGTGAAAATCAGCATCAGCCCCAGGCTGACCGAGACCAGCGCAGCGGTCTGCATCCATAACTGCCCACGCACGGTGCTGGCACGCTCGCGGATGTTTTCGATACGCTCATCGATCAGTTGGTTGGTAGCCTGGCGAACGTTGTCGGTGCGCTGGGAGAAGTCGCCGAACGCCGCCAACTGCTCGCGGAACTCGTCGATTGGCTTGTCCGGCAACGCCTTGAGCTCGCTCACTTGCTCACGCAGGCGCGGGATATCGGGATCGTCAGGCAGCAAGGGGGCATGCTCGTCGAGCAGTTCCGCGTAGCGTTGGGCTTTCTCGGTATAGATGCTGAGCAATCCTTCCTGCTCCAGCACCGCGTATTGACGCGCACTGCGCTCCATTTCCAGTGCCAGGTTACTCAGCGTGCGGGCGCGGCGGGTCTGTTCCACCGCTTGGCGCGCGCTGACATCGGCCAGCGACGAGAGTTCGGAGAGTGCCTGGCTGGCCTGAAACATGAGCACAGCGATTGGCAGCATCACCATCACAAAGGCGAGCATTACCAACTGCAGTAACGAACGAGGACGCCAGCGGCGAGAGACCTGAGTGGTCATGAGCGCGATTCTATGCAGAAAGAGAGTGGATGCCATGTCATCTTATCCGCATAGGATAACAGAGTTGCGTTCGCATGCCGGTTTTCGCATCGCCGCACCGATCGAAAGCGAGGAGTAAGTCCCACTCAGCCATGAATACCCGACGCACCCGCTAGACACACCGCAGCGGCCCATAAGACGCGCAAAAAAATGGGCCGGAAGTCCGGCCCAAGGTACGCAGGGAACTGAAGGGTCAAGTGAACACTCTCGAACATCCACCTGGCTGAATTCTCGAGAGTGATCGAGGGGCTCGAAAGCCCACGAAGCCATGAGGTCCATACATTGCCAGGAAAAGGCCCTCATGTTGACGGCGCAGCCGCCACTTCGTTTCGTGTGCCGCGTCGCCAAGGGCGGCGCGGCGAAGTTAGCCCCCGAAGGGGTGGCATCCATGCCTGAGCATCCTTGCCCTTTTGGTACCTTTCCATGCCCGTAGGCGGTACCCGTCTCATCGCAACCTAAGTCACACATCGCGTGGAGCAGACGCTGATCAATCTAGCCGGGACATTGCGCACAGGGTTGTGGTCGAAACGCCCTGGCTTGATTGATCGAGAAACGGTTCGAGCCGTATTGAACCGTTTCCCGTTGCTCGCCCTATATATTGCGATAGCCGTGCCAATTTTTTAAAAAACGTTTAAAAACATGGACTTAAAATCACCACCTATAGGCCAAATCTGCACGACAGGCGATCACATCGAGAATGGAGGGCATTTTGGCCTTCATAATGTCGCCACTTACCAACGTTCTTTCGCCGATATAAAAAAATACCAGCAAAAACATATATTTATCACGTCTCCCTTTGGAGACACCCCATCAGGTAGGAGCGACACTGCATGCCGCCGGACGGGCGAGTATCGATGCCGCCTTGCCGTTGAGCGGCGGCACAGGGCAGGCGTTTAACCGAGGGGTTTGAGCAACACCTTGGATTGGCGCGCATGATTATAGGAGTCGCGCCGCAGGTGTGGCAGTACCTCAAGACCGTCGAGTCGAAAACCGTGCTCGAGGAACCAATGCGTCGTATGGGTGGTGAGAGCAAACAAGGCGCTGTAGCCACGCCGACGGGATTCACGCTCGACCTCGGCCAATAGCAGATCGCCGCGCGCACCACCGCGATAATCGCCATGCACGGCGACACAGGCCAGCTCGCCCATACCCGCTTCGGGGTAGGCATGCATGGCACTGCAACCGATGATCATGCCATCGCGTTCGATCACCCAGTAGTCGTCGATCTGATGTTCGAGCCGCTCCCGCGAGCGCGCCACGAGCATGCCGCGCTCCTCGAGCGGGCGCAGCAGCTCGAGCAAGCCGCCCACGTCTTCCAGCGTCGCGCGGCGCAACTGCTCGTAGCGATGCTGAGTGATCATGGTCCCCACCCCGTCGCGGGTGAACAGCTCGCCAAGCAAGGCGTCGCGATCGTGCCACGTCAGCAGGTGAGTGCGCGCCACGCCATGGCGCGCAGCCTCGCACGCTGCCCCCAGGTGCCGCGCCAATTCGCTGCCCGGCGCAGCCTGACGCCGTAACGGGTCCGCCTCCAACGGCGTCAGTTGGCGCTGCAGCATGCCACTGGCATCGTGCAGCCCCGCCGCGTCGCCAAGCAGAATCAGCTTGTCGGCGCCTAGCCCCATGGCGACGTGCTGGGCGACATCGGCCGCGTCGAGGTCGAACACCTCGCCGGTACTCGAATAGCCCAGCGGTGGCACCAGCACCAGGGTTTCCTTCGCCAGTAACTCGGCGATGGCTTGGCTGCGCACACGGCGCACCTCGCCACTGTGGTGGAAGTCGACACCATCACGCACGCCTAGCGGTTTGGCGGTCACTAGATTGCCGGAGACCACCGTCAGCTCGACGCCATGCAGCGGCGTATTGGGTAGCCCCAACGAGAGGCGTGCCTCGATCTTGAGGCGCAACTCGGCGGCGATGCGTTCGACATGACGCATGATCGACTCATCGGCCACCCAACGCCCTTCGATCCGACGCGGCTCGATCCCCGCCTCGCTCAGCGCCTCGCCCACCTGCGGACGAATGCCAAAGACCATCACCAGGCGCACGCCCAGAGTATGCAGCAATGCCAGGTCCTGAAGCAGTGGCTCCCATCGCTCGGATGCCAATGCCTCGCCTTCGATGAGCACCACGAACGTACGCCCGCGATGCGCATTGATATACGGAGACGAATTACGAAACCAATCGGCGAAGGGGAAACGCGTGTTCAAGGCCCGCTCCAGCTGCAGGAAGAAAGAGACACTGACTATATCAGAGGCAACGAAAAGGCGGGACCGGTGTTCTCCGATCCCGCCTGACGTGCGTATCCGATGCCCTGTCGTGTATTAGCCGAAAAAGCCCTTGAACATGAAGAAGAACATGATCGACAACAACGCCCCGGCTGGCAACGTAATCACCCAGGACAGCACGATGGTGCCCAGCACGCGCAGGTTGAGTGCGGTAATGCCGCGCGCCAGGCCGACCCCAAGCACCGCGCCGACCAGCGTCTGCGTCGTGGAGACCGGCAAGCCAGTTCCCGAAGCCAGGACGACGGTCGTCGCCGCCGCCAGGGTCGCCGCGAAACCGCGACTCGGCGTCAGCTCGGTAATTCCCGTTCCCACCGTGGCGATGACCTTGTGACCATAGGTGATCAAGCCGACGACGATACCGCCGCCGCCCAGCACCAGCACCCACCACGGCAATGCCGCGGCACCACCGACGTCACCGTTCGACTCGACGACGCTGATGACCGCCGCCAGTGGCCCCACGGCGTTGGCGACATCGTTGGAGCCATGCGCGAACGCCATGGCGCAGGCAGTAAACATCATCAGCACGCCGAACACGCGTTCGACGCTGTTGAAATCGAACGCCGAGCTGCCGCGCTTGCGTTTGGCGCGGTCGACGCGATTTTCCATCAGGATGCCGACGACCATCACCACCAAGCCGATCCCGATCGCAACCAACAGGCTGTCACCAAAGCTCATTTCCAGCCCGATATGGGAGAGCCCCTTGACCAGGGTGACCATCGCCACGATGAAGCCAACCAGGAAGATATACCCCGGCACGTAACGCTTGGCGGCGGCGAAGGGATCGTGGTTTTCGAAGATCAGGAACTGCACCGACTTGAACAATGCAAAGGCGATGGACCCGGCCAGCAGCGGTGACACCACCCAACTCGCGGCGATCTGGCCGACCTTGGGCCAGCCCACGGAGTCGACTCCCAGCCCGGCGACCGCGAAGCCGACGATGGCACCGACGATGGAATGCGTCGTGGACACTGGCCAGCCACGCATGGAGGCGATGAACAACCACACCCCAGCAGCCAGCAACGACGCCAGCATGCCGTAGATCAGCAATTGCGGATCGTCGGATAACAAACTGGGGTCGATGATGCCCTTACGGATGGTATCGGTGACCTGGCCCCCGGCCAGCCACGCACCGAGAAACTCGAACACCACGGCGATGAGAATCGCCTGACGGATGGTAATGGCCTTGGACCCCACAGAGGTCCCCATGGCATTGGCCACGTCGTTGGCCCCTACCCCCCAGGCCATGAAGAAACCGAAAATGCAGGCGAGAATGATGAAGACATCGCCGTATTGCGCAATGATGGACATAGGCAAGTTCTATCTGGCTGGCGTGAGACGGAAAATCACACGGCCCGCATCAGCGGGCCGTGAGAATTTGAAGACGACTGCCGACGCGCTCGGCGCGGTCGGACAGCTCACCGATCCACTCGATGATCTTGTAAAGGAACATCACATCGACCGGTGGCAATTCGGCTTCCAGCTGGAAGAGCTGGCGGCGAATCTGCACCTGCTGGTCGTCGGCCTGGTGCTCGAGATCGTGAAGATCACGGATGAAGTTATGCATGACATCCGAGACATTGCGACCGAAGCCGGAATCAAGCAGCTCTTGAAGCTCCTCGAGCGCCTTGCGGGCCTGACCGACAGTGGCAATGGCGGTTTCGAGATAGGCGCGCATCGCAGGCGCCAGAGCCTCCGGCACTTGCATCTGGCGGCCCAGCATGATGCCGGTGATATCGCGCGCCTTGTTGGCGATCTTGTCCTGTACGCTGATCAACTCCAGCAGATCCGAGCGCGAGACTGGCAGGAACATGCTGTTGGGAAGATTGAGGCGCAACTCGGTCTTGAGGGTATCGGCCTCGTGCTCGAGCGCGGTAATCGCTTCGCGATGCGTGGCAGCGGCGTCCCAGTCGCTCGCCTGCGTGGCATCGAAAAACGGCAGGAGTCGCTCGGCGCATTCGCTTGTCTTGACTATATGCGCCAGCAAGGGCTCGAAAGGCGAGCGCCCGAACAACGCCGAAAACGGATTGGAAGTCACCATAATGTCAGATTCGATGCGTTGGAAATGGCGGCGTCAGTATAGTGACTGCACCCCTTCGCGTCATGGAAAATTCATCAACTTGTCATCAACGCAATAGGTCCGGCATGGCTCAAGAAATCGAACTCAAGCTCGCCCTCGGCGCCAGCGGCCCGCATGCGCTGCGCCAGCATCCGCGACTCGCGGGCCACGACATGCAGCGTGCGTGGTTGGCCAATACGTATTACGACACGCCAGGGCGCGCCCTGGAGCGCGCGCGTATCGCCTTGCGCATTCGCCGCACACCCGACGGCTACCTGCAGACCCTCAAGACGGCGGGCAGCGGCCAGGGCGGCCTGCATGCACGAGGTGAATGGGAATGGCCCATCGATGGCGACGAACTGGACATCGACGGCATCCGCCAGCATGCACCGGACACCATCGACGCAGCGGATCTCGCCCAACTCCTCCCGCGCTTCACCACCGACTTCACTCGCGAGCGCTGGGACATCGTCGAGGCAGACGCCACCATCGAAGTGGCGCTGGATATCGGCACCATTCATGCCGGTGACCGGCAAGTACCGATCCGCGAGCTGGAGCTCGAGCTCAAGGCAGGCAGCGCCGAGGCCCTATGGCAACTGGCTGCCTCCCTCGCCGACGGCGTAGCACTCCGCCCCGCCAATGCCAGCAAGGCCCAGCGCGGCGCCGCCCTGCATGACGGCTGGACACTCCCCGACAACGTCGCAGACGCCCCGAGTCACTGGAACGCAGCGCTCGAGGCACTGGATGCCTGGCAGGACACAGGGCATGCGAACTACCGTCATCGAGCCGGCCATCATTTGCAGGCACTTGGCGGCAACGCCGCTCAACGCCTGGCAAGCGCCTTGCGCGACGCCGACGACGCGCGTCCCGACACTTGGCTCACCCCCGAGATGAGCCGCGACTGGCTCGCTGCATGGCACCACGCCACTGCCTGACGCAACGCAGGAGACCGACCTTTGACGCTGCCTTTCGAACCCGCCAACAGCGGCCTACGCAAGACGTTGTTCCACATCATCTTCGAGTCCGACACAAGGGCCGCGAAGATCTTCGACATCGCCCTCATCACGCTGATTCTACTCAGCGTCGCGGTGGTATTCGTGGATAGCGTGCCAAGCCTTCACGCCCGCTTCGGCGGGACATTCTATCTGCTGGAATGGGGCTTCACGCTGCTTTTCACATTGGAGCTGGCGGTACGGCTTTATTGCCTGGAACGCCCGCTGCGCTACTTGAAGAGCTTCTATGGCATCGTCGACCTACTCTCCATCCTGCCCACCTGGCTCAGCCTGCTGATACCCGGCGCCCAGTCGCTTCTCGTGGTGCGCGTGCTACGTGCGCTACGCGTCTTTCGCGTGTTGCGGCTGATGGAATTCGTCGGTGAAGGCCGCATGCTGACACAGGCGCTTTCGCGCAGTTACCGCAAGATCATGCTGTTTCTATTCACGGTGCTGCTGGTCGTTACCGTCTTCGGCACCCTGATCTACATGATCGAGCCTCCCGAAGCCGGGTTCACCAGCATGCCACGGGCCATGTACTGGGGCGTCGTCACGCTCACCACGGTGGGCTACGGCGACATCGCACCGATCACCCCGCTCGGCCAGTTCATTTCCGCGTGCATGATGATCCTGGGGTACTCGATCATCGCCGTGCCGACCGGCGTATTCTCGGCGGAAGTGATCCGCTCGATCCATGAAGAACGCTACTCCGAAGAAGCCTGCCCCGGCTGCGGCCACGAAGGGCACGAGCGCGACGCCAAATATTGCCGCAAATGCGGCACCTGGCTCGACGAAGACACCCAGGACCCCCGCCAGAGAGACGAGGCAGATGGCGCCTCCCAGTAGAGGCACTGAAACCATAGTCGTTTCGTGAGAGCCATGCCGGTGACAAGCCGGCGCGAGGGTCATTCGTCATGGATGACGAACGTAGCGCCCAAGGAAGGGTTCATAGCGCCCTCGCGAAGGCTTGTCACCGCAGTTTTCCACCTTGCCCCGTGCTTACTGGAACGGCGTCGTGTCGCCGCGCCCTTCACGGACGACGGTAGGCGGCATCTCGCGCATATCGACCACCGTGGTCGGGTCCAGGTGGCAGGCGCCGCCGTCGATGACCGCATCGAGATGCGCGCCGAAACGTTCGCGGATCGCCTCGGGGTCGGTCATCGGCAGATCGTCGTCGACGGGAATCAGCGTCACGCTCATCAACGGCTCGCCCAGTGCCGCGAGCAACGCATGGCTGATGCGGTGATCCGGCACGCGGACCCCGATAGAGCGCCGCTTGGGATGCAACAACAGGCGCGGCACCTCGTTGGTAGCATTGAGAATGAAGGTATACGGCCCCGGCGTATGCGCCTTGAGCAGGCGGAAAACGTCGTTATCGACCTTGGCGTAAGTGCCGATCTCGGACAGGTCGGAACACACCAGCGTGAAGTTGTGCTTGTCATCCAACGAACGCAGCCACTTGATCTTCTCGATGGCTTTTTTCTCGCCCAGGCAGCAACCGAGCGCATAGCCCGAATCGGTCGGATAAGCGATCACGCCGCCACCGCGCAACAACGAGATCGTCTGGTCGATGAGACGTTTCTGCGGATTGTCGGGATGAATCTGAAAGAACTGGGTCATGCCTGCCTCCTTGGGCCGGAAGAATGAACCGGAAGAACCGAGGACCGAACGTGCTGAGTAGCGTAGGTGCCGGGCCGCACGGTGTGCCTCGTCCCCAGCATTAACCTTACGCGGCGAATGTCGCAAGCCTGGGGTGACGCCACACCGGTGTCACCGAACAGCGTGGCGGCGCACTCATCACGCCCGGTGCCAACGGGCCGCCGGGATAGTGAAAATCACTACCTTGCGATCCCATGAGATCGCGCGCTTCGAGCTGACGCGCGAGATCGCGCCCCACGTCGGCGTTCTGGTGACCGCTGATCAATTCAGCGGCTTCCCCGCCGGCTTCGCGGAAGCTATCCAGCAGTTGGCTGCGCTTGCGATGCGTGAGGCGATAGCGCAGCGGATGCGCCAGTACCGCGATGCCCTGACTGTCGCGAATCCATTCGACCACTTCGCTGAGATACGGCCAATGGGTCTTCACATCACCGGGCTTACCGGCGCCCAAATACTTTTTGAAGGCCGTCGGCATGTCCGGCACCACGTCCGCCGCCACCAAGGCCTTGGCGAAATCCGGCCGCCCCAGGGGACGATCGCTGCCGGCCTGTTCGCGGGCACGCGCCAAGGCGTCGTCGAGGCCGATTTTCTCGAGGCGCCGGGCGATTTCCTCGGCGCGCGCGTCGCGCGCTCGGGCCTGCGCCTCGAGCCCGGACAACAGGTCACCGCTGGCACCCTCGGGTAACAGCGCCACCACGTGAATGCCGATGCCACGCCACAAGGTGGATAACTCGCTACCCGCCAGGCAACGCATGCCTAAGCTTTCAGCATGGCGCTGGGCCTCGGTGACACCGGCCACGGTGTCATGATCGGTCAGGGAGAATCGCGTGACGCCCTTGGCATGGCAGGCATCGGTCAACGCTTGTGGCGAGAGCGCGCCATCGGAGGCGGTCGAATGCATGTGCAGATCGAGCCCAAGATCGGCCTCGAAGGTCTCGGGCAAAGGGGGTAAGGGTTGGCTCATGGGCATGACGCGGTGCGGCGTCTTTGTCAGAATAGGCTCGCCATAGTGCTCGCTCGCGCCGCGCTGGGTCAATTCCCGTGCCGCGCCGGCACCTCACAGGATGCTCGCCGATGAAAATGTTCTTGGATTTTCTGCCCATCGTATTGTTTTTCGCGGTGTATCACTTCAGCGGCGATATTCTGCTCGCTACCCTGGTGCTGATTCCCGCCACACTGCTGCAGGTCGCCTTCATGTGGTGGCGCTACCGCCGTGTGGAAAAGATGCAGTTGGTGACCCTGATATTGGTCGTCGTGATGGGCGGAGCGACCGTGCTGTTTCACAACGCGGCGTTCATCCAATGGAAGCCGACCGTGGTCAACTGGCTGTTCGCCTTTGCGTTTCTGGTCGCGCCGCTGTTCGGTGGCAAGACCCTCGTGGAGCGTATGATGGGCAAAGCCATCACGCTCCCCGCCGCCTCCTGGCGGCGCCTCAATCTCGCCTGGGTGGTGTTCTTCATCGCCCTGGGCGCGATCAATGTGTATGTCTTCAAGACCTACGACGAGGCCACTTGGGTCAACTTCAAGCTGTTCGGCATGCTAGGGCTGACCCTGTTGTTCGTGATCGGCCAAGGCCTTTATCTGGCCCGTCACGTGTCCCGCGATACGATTTCGCAAAACGACCACCAGAAGGATGACGTCTGATGCTTTACTCGATCGTTAGCGACGATGTGCAAGACAGCCTGGAACGCCGCAAGGCGGCACGCCCGGATCATCTGGCGCGCCTCGAGAAACTCCGCGACGAAGGGCGCTTGATACTCGCCGGGCCCAGCCCCGCCGTGGATGCCAACGACCCGGGCGAGGCCGGCTTCACCGGCAGCGTGGTGATCGCCGAATTCGACAGCCTGCAGGATGCCCAGGCGTGGGCCGACGCCGATCCCTTCGTGATCGCCGGCGTCTACGCCAAGGTCACCGTCAAGCCGTTCAAGAAGGTCTTGCCGTAACCGCACGTTTATCCACACCTGGGCGCCAAGCTTTTGTGCACACCAGGTGTGGATAACACTGTGAAGAGGCGGCGGACGGCTTTCTAGATAGCGGTCGTCACGCCGCCTTGCCGATTTCGATCAATTTTTAACCAGCCTTTGACCTGGTAGCGAGTGCCATGCCCGCCGTTTCGCGTCCCCTGCCGCCGTTGACCGCCCTCGCACCGCCCGAGCTGGAATGGCGTGCCGACGACATTAGCGACGCGCCCTATGCCAGCGCGTATGGCGATGTGTATTTCTCGCGCCACGACGGCCGCGCCGAGACCGGCCACGTCTTCGTGGAGGGCAACCGCCTGCCCGAGCGTTTCGCCGCCTGGCGCGAGACACGGGCGTTCGTGATCGGCGAAACCGGCTTCGGCACCGGCCTCAACATGCTGTGCGCCTGGGCGTGCTTCGAGCGCCACGCGCCCGCCGAGGCCCGCTTGCACCTGGTGTCCACCGAGAAATATCCCTTGCCGCGCGACGCCCTGGCGCGTGCGCTGGCGATCTGGCCGGACATGGCTGCACGTGCCAGCACCCTGCTCGACCAGTGGCCCGAGCCGGTCGGCGGCGTGCATCGGCTGTGGCTGTCGCCACGCGTGGTGCTGGATCTGCACTTCGGCGATGCCGCCGAGCGTCTGGAGCGTCTCGACGGCCGTGTCGACGCCTGGTTCCTCGATGGCTTCTCGCCGGCCAAGAACCCCGACATGTGGCAGCCCGAGCTGTTCGCGGCGATGGCCAACGTCAGCCGCCCCGGCGCCACCTTCGCTACCTTCACCTGCGCCGGCGTGGTCAAGCGCGGGCTGCGCGATGCGGGCTTCACCTGGCGCAAGACGCCCGGCTTCGGCCGCAAGCGCGAGATGCTATGCGGCGAAATCGCCGCGCCGCCGGATGACAGGCGACGCGCGTCGACGCCCTGGTTCACGCCGCCGCGCGCACGCCCCGCCCGGCAGGTGGTGGTCATCGGGGCGGGGCTCGCCGGGACCAGCGTGGCCGCCGCCCTGGCCCGCCGCGGGGTCGCGGTCACGCTGCTCGAGCGCGACGCTCCCGGCGCGGGCGCTTCAGGCAATCGCCAGGGCGCGCTCTACGTCAAGCTCGCCGCCGAGACCAATCCGCAGAGCCGTGTCTATCTCGCCGGCCTGCTGTACACGCGGCGCTGGCTGACCGCCCTCGACCCCGAGCAGCGCCTGTGGCAGGACTGCGGCGTGCTGCAGCTGGCACCCGGCGCCAAGGAAGCCACCCGCCAGCAGCGCTTCCTGGCCCATCACGCCCTGCCCGAGCGCGTGGTGCGCGGCGTGGATGCCGCCACCGCGAGCCAGGCCGCCGGCACACCGCTCGACGCGTCGGGACTCGACTATCCCCAGGCCGGGTGGGTGCGTCCCGACCGGTTGTGCCAGCAACTGGCCGCAAGCCCCGGCATCACCCAGCGGCGTGGCGAGGCGCGCGATCTCGACTTCGATGCCGACACCGATGCCTGGCGCATCGCGCTAACCGATGGCAGCACGCTCACGGCCGATCATGTAGTCGTCGCCACCGCCCACGAAGCACCGCGCTTCACGCCTCTGGCCGGCCTGCCGCTCAAGCCGATTCGCGGCCAGCTTACCCACGTGCCGATACCCGCCGACGCGCCGTCATTGGCACGCGTGGTCTGCGCGGGCGGGTATGTCGCCCCGGCGATGGAGGGCGTGCTCAGCCTCGGCGCGACCTTTGCCCCCGGCGATACCGACACCGCCGTGCGCACGGCGGATCATGCGCGCAACCTGGACGAATTCACCGCCACCCTGCCCGCCTTCGCCGAGGCGCTGCGCGCGGCCGGCGTCACGCTCGACCCGACCGCCTGCGAGGGCCGTGCCAGCCTGCGCGCCGCCAGCCCCGACAAGTCGCCCTATGCCGGGCCAGTCCCCGTGCGCGAGGCCTGGCTCGACGACTACGCCGTGCTCGGCAGTGATGCGCGTCGCATCCCCAACACGCCGGGACGGCATCACCCCGGCTTGTGGGTCAGTGCCGCGCATGGCTCGCGGGGGCTGGCCAGCGCGCCGCTGTGCGCCGAGGTCATCGCCTCCCGCCTGTGCGACGAGCCACTGCCGCTGGAACGCGAACTGGTCGACCATCTCCACCCCGGTCGACGTCTCATCGCCGATATCATTCGCGGAACCGCGACTCGCGAAAACGCTACACTATCGACGTCATCGCCGCGCGATGACGCCCAGACGTCACCGACCACCACCGAGACGCCATGAGTCAGATTCCCCAAGCGGTCCGCGAGCGGGCCGACAGCCTGCATCAGCAGTTGGACGACGCCAACTACCAGTACTACGTCGAGGACGAGCCCCGCATCACCGACGCGGAGTACGATACCCTGCTGCGCGAGCTGCAGTCACTGGAGGCCGAGCACCCCGAGCTGAAGACGCCGGATTCCCCCACGCAGCGCATCGGGGCGGCCCCCGCCGAGCGTTTCGAGGAAGTGACCCATGCCGTCCCCATGCTGTCGCTGGACAACGCCTTCGATGACGCGGAGCTGGCGGCCTTCGTCAAGCGCGTCGCGGACAAGCTCGAGTGCGACGGCGACACGCTCACGTTTTGCTGCGAACCCAAACTCGACGGCCTGGCGGTGGCGCTGGTCTACGAGAACGGACGACTGGTCCAGGGCGCCACGCGCGGTGACGGGCGTACCGGAGAAGACGTCACGCTCAATCTGCGCACCATCCGCTCGATCCCGCTCAAGTTGCGCGGCGACTCGATTCCACCGCTGATCGAGGTGCGCGGCGAGGTCTACATGCGCCACTCGGGGTTCGAGGCGCTCAACGCTCGCGCCCGCGAAAACGGCGACAAGGTATTCGCTAACCCGCGCAACGCCGCCGCCGGCAGCTTGCGCCAGTTGGATTCCTCGATTGCCGCCGCGCGGCCGCTGGAGTTCTGCGCCTATCAGGTCGCCCGGCTCGAGGGCGAGGATGACGCGCACTCGCATTCCGATTATCTCAAGCGCCTGCGGACGCTGGGCTTTCGCACCAGCCCATTGCTCGACGTGGTCAAGGGCGAGCGCGGCGTGATCGGCTTCTGCCACCGCCTGGGTGAGCAGCGCGAAGGCCTCGACTACGACATCGACGGCGCCGTGCTCAAGGTCGATAGCCTGCGCGATCAGCGCGAGTTGGGCTTCGTCTCGCGGGCGCCGCGCTGGGCCATCGCCTACAAGTACCCCGCTCAGGAGCAGACCACCACGCTCAACGACGTGGTCTTCCAGGTGGGCCGTGTCGGCACGCTGACGCCGGTGGCCAAGCTCGAGCCGGTCCAGGTGGCCGGTGTCACCGTCGCCAATGCCACCTTGCACAACATGGACGAGATCGAACGCCTGGGCGTGCGCATCGGAGACACCGTCATCGTACGGCGCGCCGGCGACGTCATCCCCCAGATCGTGGGGGTCGTCGAGTCGCAGCGACCGGCCACGACACGCGCCATCGAGATGCCCGAGCACTGCCCGGTGTGCGGCTCGCAGACCGAGCGCCTCGAAGGCGAGGTCGCGGCGCGCTGCTCCGGCGGGCTGTTCTGCCCGGCCCAGCGCAAGGAGGCGCTGAAGCACTTCGCCAGCCGCCGTGCGCTGGATATCGACGGCCTGGGCGAGAAGTTGATCGACCTGCTGGTCGAGCGCGAATGGGTCAAGACACCGGCGGACCTGTTCCGGCTCGAGGCCAAATCGCTTGCCGAACTGCCCCGGCTGGCGGAAAAGTCCGCCAACAACCTCGTCAACGCGCTGGAAGCCGCCAAGCGCACCACGCTGGCGCGTTTCATCTACGCCGTCGGCATCCGTGAAGTGGGCGAGGCCACCGCCGCGAGCCTGGCACATCACTTCGGCTCGCTGCAGGCACTGTCGGAGGCGTCTCTGGAGGCGCTGGAAGCGGTCGAGGACGTGGGGCCGGTGGTCGCCCGGCATATCCACACCTTCTTCCGCCAGCCTCACAACCAGGAAACGCTCGAAGACCTTCAGGGGGTCGGCGTCACGTGGGAGGAGGTCGAGATCGCCGGTCGTCCCCAGCCGCTCGCCGGCCAAACCTGGGTGCTCACCGGGACCCTGGAGAACATGACCCGCGATGACGGCAAGGCGCGCCTGCAGGCGCTCGGCGCCAAGGTCTCGGGCAGCGTCTCCAAGAAGACCGCCGCGCTCGTCGCTGGCGAGGCAGCGGGTAGCAAGCTCGAAAAGGCACGCGAGCTCGAGGTGGAAGTGCTCGATGAGAGTACATTCCTGCAACGACTCGCCGAGTGGGAAAACGCGGAGGAAAACCAATGAGCGGACGTTTCATCGAAGTGCCCTACCGCATGCTACCGGCCGATACGCTGGATGCGTTGCTGGAGGGTTTCGTCACCCGCGAAGGCTACGACACGACCGATGAAGGCGAAGGCATGCCGGCCTGGGTGCGCGAGCTCAAAGGCCAGCTCGAGCGCGGCGAATTACTGATCGCCCATGACCTGCAAACGGAGACCACCGAGGTCATGACGCTGGCTCAATGGCATGCGTTCGGACGCCAGCTAGCCGACGACGAGGAAGAAGGCTGAGTCGCCTCCCGTGTACCCAGCGTAAAACGCAAACGGCGCCCTCCCAGGGGCGCCGTTGATCGTTTCGCCGGACCGAATCCGGTGAAGAACGCGTCAAGTAAAGAACATCGGCACGAGGATGCTGGAGATCAGCAGGATCAAGGCGCCCCCCAGACGCGAGGAGATCTGCGCGAAGGGCATCAGCTGCATGCGCTTGGCGGCGGAGAGGACCGCGACGTCACCGGTGCCGCCCATATTGGCCATGCATAGCCCCGCGGTAATCGCCGACTCGACGGGATAGAAGCCCACCAGCTTGCCGACCAGCCCGGCGCCAAAGGCGGCCCCGGCCACTACGGCGAGCACGATCATCACATAGGTCGGCGTGATGGCATCGATCACCTGGCCGAGATCGGTATAGGCAATGCCGATTCCGAACAGCAGTGCGAAGGTCCAGTTCTTGGCGACGAACTGGAACCACTGCGAGGCGGACTCGTTGATGCTTTCCGGCACCACGTTGGCAATCTTGAGCACGGCGACCAGGATGATCATCAGCGCATAGGGATGCAGCGGGATGAAGCCACCCAGAATCTGTCCGGCGGTAAAGAACGTCAGTGCAGCGACGACACCGATGCCCAGTTTGGAGAGATCGAAGGTGCTCTTGCGCTCCTCGATTTCCACACCCGGCATCATCTGACCGTTACCCGTCAGTTTCGGAAAACGCTTGGCCAACCCGTTGAGAAGACCCGCGATGATGATCGCGAAGACGTTACCCAACGCCAGCGCCGGTACCAGAATCGAAATGTAGTAGCTCGCCGGCTGACCGAGAAGCTGCTCGTAGATCTGACTCAGGGGAACCGCGCCCGCGCCCATGCCGCCACCGAGAATCGGCAGGGTAATGACCACCAGGGCATCTTGCATCGAGAAACCCATCACGGCGCCAACGATCACCGCGAACAAGCCCGCGAAGAACACCGCGCAGAGCAAGGGCAGCGCGTAACGCGAGCCGACCTTGACCAGGACCTTGGAATCCATGCCCAGGATGCTGCCTGTGATCAATGCGGCGATATAGAAGTTGAGGAAGCCACCGCTTTTCATAAAGGTGGTGACATTCTCGGTGATACTGGCAGGCAGCCAGCCCACATAGACCAATGCGGCCGCGCCGAAGATGGCCAGGATCGCGCCACCGCCCAGGTAGCTTTTGACGATCGGTAGCCGATCACCGATGAAGCCCAAGAGTTCACCGAGTATCATCATGACCAGCAAGGCACCGATCATGCCGCTGGGCAGCGTGTCGGTGAACATGGCCACGACCATGACAGCGAAAGAGATGAAGAAGACCGGCAGTGGCATGCCGAAGATGCGCAACGTACCCAGCGCGCTTGAAGCGTGCTGGGTATCGTCCAGGCTTTGTGTAGCGGCACTGGTATTCATTGGCGTGCTCCTATGGGTTGGAATCCGCCCGCGCGGGCGGAGAACGTGAACGCCGCCGAGGATAAGCTGCACGTGCCGTGAACCAAGCTTTGCCAACTTATTAAAGCGTTTTGAAATTATTGAAAACGACGACCTTGTATCCGGCATAGCACGTCACGCTTGGGTATTACACCAAGGTCGAAAATCACCCCATATGGCCCGATACGCATGCCCCGCTTGCCGACTGTTCGTCTCAATGTGCTGATCTCGCTGCTCGTTGCCTCGACGGTAATCGTTACGCTGGGCGTGGCGTTATGGATGTTCGATGCCACCTTGCGCGATACTCAGGAAGACGCCCAGGCGGCCCGTGTCACAGATATCGCCCAGGTCGTGGCGTCTCAACGGCGTGTCGTCAATGTGTTGAAGGAGGCAGAAAGCAAGCGCGATTTCGCCGCCGATAGCGACATACAACGGGAAATCGACGCCTTGCGCCAGCGCTTGGGAGTAGATTTCATCGTGGTGATGAATTCCCATGCCATACGCCTGACGCACCCCAACCCGGCGCGTATCGGTGCGCATTTCCAGGGCGGCGACGAAGGCCCGGCACTGCAGGGCGAGCATTATGCCTCGCGGGCCGAGGGAACCCTGGGCATCAGCATTCGCGGCTTCGCCCCGGTACGCAATGATGCCGGCGAGGTGATCGGCGCCGTCTCGGTAGGGGTAACACTGGATACGCTGGGCGCCCGCCTGTCCGACAACCGCCTGCACATGGTGCTGGGCATCGGGCTTCTAATGATTCTCGGCACCCTGGGTGCCAGCTGGCTGGCCCGTTATATCAAGCGTGTGCTGATGGGGCTGGAACCGCACCAGATCACGCGCCTGGTGGAAGAACGCCAGGCGATTCTCGGCTCGGTGCACGAAGGCATTCTCGCGGTGGATGTCGCCGGGCGTATTACCCTGACCAACGCCGCCGCCTGCTCACTGCTAAACCAAGCGGGCCTTGAAGCGCCGACACTGGGCACGCCCATCATCGACTACCTGCCGCAGAGTGGACTGCCGGATGTGTTGCAAAGCGGCGAGGCTTCGCTCGACCAGGAAGTCTTCATCAACGGCCAGGCGCTGCTCGCCAATCGCATGCCGATTCGCCACCAAGGCCAGGTAATCGGGGCAGTAGCCACCTTCCGTGACAAGAGCGAAGTACGTCTGCTCGCCGAGGAGCTGACTGGCGTCCGACGTTACGCCGAGGCTCTGCGCGCCGCGACACATGAATTCAAGAACAAACTGCATGTCATGCTCGGTCTGATGCAACTCGAGGAATACCCCGCGCTGCACCGCTACCTCCGCGATGTGGTGGACCACCATGTCGCGCCGGGTGCATCCCTGGTCGAAGGCATCGGCGAACCAGTATTGGCGGGCTTTCTGCTCGGCAAGCAAAGCGAGGCCCGCGAGCGCGACATCACCTTGACGGTAGACGTCGAGGACGTCATCCCCGCGCCGCGAGACCCCGCCATGATCCACACCCTGGTCATCGTGCTGGGCAATCTGCTGGAGAATGCCTTCGATGCCGTCGACGAACTGAACGCGCGCCAGGTCACGCTAACCATGGGCGTCGACACCGATTTGTTGTCTTTGCATGTGCAGGACACCGGCCCCGGCATCCCCGCGGCCATTCGGAAGCACGTCTTCGCCAGCGGCACCTCGTCCAAGGGACATCAACGCGGCCTCGGGCTCGCGATGGTGCGCGAGCATGTCGAGGACCATGACGGTACTCTGGCACTGTATTCCGAACCCGGGCGAGGCACCCTGATCGAGGTCGACCTGCCCTATCCCGTTTCGTCCCCCACCGAGAATTGAGCGAGCAATGAGAACGCCGGCATGAGCGATACGCCACTGCAAGTACTCATCGTCGAGGACGACCCCATGGTCATGCGCCTCAACGTCGAATACCTCAACCGACTCGATGACGTCGCGCTGGTCGCGCAATGCGGCGATGTCCCTGGTGCCTTGGACGTGCTGGAACGCGACGCCGTCGACGTCATCCTGCTCGACGTCTATCTGCACGGCCGCAACGGGCTGGAAATCGTACGTTACCTGCAGCGGCTAAGCCGCGACATCGATGTCATCCTGATCACCGCCGCCAGCGAGACCGAAACCGTGCGCGCCGCGCGACGCCTTGGGGTGCGCGATTATCTGGTCAAACCCTTCGAGTTCGAACGCTTCAAGGTCGCCGTCGATGCCTGCCGACGCGTGCGCGCCACACTGGAACGCCTCCCCGAACACGCCGACCAACGCGACCTCGACCGGCTCTTCCAGCCCGTCAGGCCACGCCAGGCGCGTAGCGATGGGCTACCCAAGGGGCTGACCACGCCTTCATTGTCGCAAATCGTCCAGGCCATCCTGAGCCTCGACGAGGAAACCTTCACCACCGAAAGCCTGATCCCGGCCACCGGCATGTCCCGCGTCTCGGTGCGCAAGTATTTGAAACACCTGACCGAGCACGGCTATCTCGGCGAATCTTTCCACTACGGACAGGTAGGACGCCCCTCATTCACCTACCGCTGCCTGGATACGAGCGCCCTGCGAGGACTCCTCACGGCGAATCGTACGACGCCATGAGATCGCCATCGTCCGTGCATAAAAAAACGAGGCCCCGAAGGGCCCCGCTGGTTTTCAAGAGCGGCCGTCTTAAAGAGCAAGCATCAGCGAGAACAGGCAAGAATCGCGATGCTAACGCTCTCAATTCGCCTGATAGCGATGCAGGCGATGGCGGCGCTCGAATTCCTGCACGCGCTGACGAGCGAACTCCACTGTCTGCGCGGTCATCACGCTACGATTTTCGTCCTTCAGCTCGCCGCTGAGATTGCGCACCAGCACCATGGCTGTTTCGAACATGGCCTCGAACGCCGCCGCGCTGTCATGCGCGCTGGGCAACGGCATCAAGAACGTCACCCCCGGCGTCGCGAATTCGTCCATATCATCGAGATCGAACACGCCCGGTTTGAGCACATTGACCATCGTGAACTGCAAGGCGCTGTCGTCCGACTCGGTCTCGAAACGGTGGAAAACCCCCATCTCATGACAGTACCGCAACCCGCAGGCCAGCATCAGATTGAGCAGGTCTGGGCCTTGGAAACCTGCCTCATCGCGTGACAACACGCTGATGACGATGACTTCTTCGGCGTCGGACAAGGCCTCGCGTGCGCGATCGGCATGTACCGGATTACGCTTGGCACGCTCTATCGCCGGATGATCGGTGACCACCTCGCGATGCGCCGTATGTTCCTCGGCACGCACAGACTCCTCAGCACGTGCTGGCTCCTCGACAGACGCCGGCCGCGCGGATACCTCAGCCTCTTCGTCCGAGGCACTGACCGCCGGTGGCTCATCAGGCATCGCTCGCCGTGTGGACGCTTCCTCGCGCCGACGCGGCGTCTCGTCCATTGCCGGACGCCCCGCATCGGCGCGGGCCGAGTCGGGCGCAGGCTCTCGAGCCGATGAGGACCCAAGCGTCGGCTCGTGATGCGGATGCTCGTCATCGGTCAGATGCTCGTCATCGTAGTCACGAGGTGCCGTGAAGCGCTGGGCCGAGGCACTCATACGCTGAGCCCCCGCGCGAACGGCATCCTTCATGCCCTGCATGCCGGAACGCTTGCCCTCCTGAGCATCACCCCGATCCCGTTGCGCATTACTCTCATGAGCATTGTCCTCATAAGCATGGTCCCGGCCACGCTTGAGCACGCTGGGTTTGAGCTTTTCCTCAGGAATTCGCTCCTGGCGCAAGGGCGATTCCGGCCGTACCGGTTCACGCTCCTCGCTACGATCGAAGGTGGCATTACGCACGACACGCGCACCTCCATTGGGCAATTCCCGCCGGACCTCAGCCTCGCGGGCCGCTTTTTCCGGATCCTCTTCCTCGGCGTCCCAGCCCTCGGATACCCGACTATTCGTTGCCTGGTCGAGGCGTGGGACGCGGCGCTGGCGCTGGAGCCGACGCACACCGTCGATCACGATGGTCGTCACCAGTACCAGCCCCAGGATGATTAGCCACTCTCTTAGTTCCATGGGTCGTCTTGCCTGTTCGCTATTGGCGCCATGATTAAAACTCGTTCGTGAAGAAGCATAGCGCGATTAACAAAAAAAGGGCCACTTTTTTTGAATGTCAAGTAGTACCCTTAGCTCAGAGCAATCACCCTTCAATATCCCTGTCGAGGCTCACACAATAGTGTTGGTAACCCTTTTGGCGATTTTCTGCAAGTCGTTCATGCGTCCGCCAGGGTCGCCGCCTCGTCGATTCCTACCGATACCAGCCGGGATACCCCGGCTTCCTGCATGGTCACGCCCATCAATCGCTCGGCCGCTTCCATGGCAATCTTATTGTGTGTGATGTAAATGAACTGAACACTCTCGGACATTTCTTTCACCAGCTTGGCGTAACGTCCCACATTGGCATCATCCAACGGTGCATCGACTTCGTCGAGCATACAGAATGGTGCCGGGTTGAGCTGAAAGATAGCAAATACCAGCGACAATGCCGTCAGTGCTTTTTCACCCCCCGACAACAGATGAATGGTGGTGTTTTTCTTACCCGGTGGGCGCGCCATGATGGCCACCCCCGTCTCCAACAAATCGTCGCCGGTTAGCGTCAACCATGCGGCCCCACCGCCGAAGACCTTGGGAAAAAGCTCGCCGAAGCCGTCATTGACCTGATCGAAAGTCTGCTTAAAACGCGTCCGCGTTTCCTGATCGATACGTCGAATCGCCTTTTCCAGAGTCTCGATGGCCTCGCTCAATTCGGCATGCTGGGCCTCGAGGTAGTCACGACGCTCGGCCTGCTGATCGTATTCTTCGATGGCCGCCAGGTTGATGGCGCCGAGACGACGGATCTTATCGCCAAGCTCATCGAGCCGGGTCTGCCAGGCCGATTCGGTGGCGTTGGGATCGAGCCCTTCACGCAACGCGTCGACATCGTGCCCGAGTTCTTCGAGGTGTGCATCCTGCGTATCGGCTTTCAGCGTCAGGGCTTGCACCTGCATACGCGCTTCTTCGAGCTTGCCGCGTAGACCGTCGAGGTTGCGCTCATGTTGCTGACGCGTGGCCTCGGTGTCGCGCAATGTCTCGGCCAGCTGATGGGCACGATCGCGCGAGGCGTTGAGCGTCGCTTCCTCGCGACTGCGCCGGTCGAGCAATTCGTCGAGCCGTTCCCGCGTTTCCTCTTCTGGTTCACGCAAGGTGGCGCGCTGCTCTTCGAGCATGGCGAGCTTTTCGGCCAGACGCTCACGCTGATCGCGCGAGCGCGCATGCTGCTGATCGAGACCCGAGCGCTCCGTCTCCAAACGCTGACGCTCCATCGCCAGGTGTTGCTGGCGCTCGCGCGCAGGCGCTACCTGCTGGCGTAAGGATTGCGCTTTTTCCCGCGAGTCGCGACGCTGATTTTCCAGTCTCTCGCGGGTCTGACTGTTGGCGTCCACGTCGCTCATCGCCGCCTGCCAGCGCTCACGCGTTTCCTCGAGTTCCAGGCGTCGCTCGGCATGGCGCTCGACGAGCTGCGCCACATCGTCATCGAGCTCACGGGAGCGTGCGTCGAGCTGTTCCAGACGGCTCGCCAGCCCGGCCTCGCGCGAGGCCACCTGCTGGCGACGCTGCCCAAGATCGCGCTCCTGAAGACGCAGCGATTCGAGTTCCGCCACCGCGTGTTCCACCGCTTCACGCGCGACCTGCAAGGTCTCCTCGAGCGTCTCGAGCGAGGCTTCGAGCGCCGCGATATCGGCCTGCAGTGCCTCACGTCGACGGCGCTGAACCAGCACGCCATCATCGGATGCCGACTCGCCGCGCCGGCGTACCCAATCCGGGCCCAACCACAGCCCGCCAGGGGTGATCACACTCTCGCTCTCCGCCAGGCGCGCGCGCATCGCCCAGGCGGCATCTTCATCGGCGGCGCAGTGAATGCCAGTGAGCCAAGTGCCCAGCGCCCCGGCACCGTCAACCTGTGCCCTCAATGTGCCGGCCACCGGCGCCACGTCATCGCCACTCAGCAAGGCCAATTCGGCAGGCGGAGCGTCGGCGACGATCTCGGTCATGGCGGACGACGTCGCGAGGCGCGCCTTGAGCCATGGCGCCAAGACCCAAGCCACGACCGTCTCCCAGGGCGCGGCGACCTCCAGCCGTTCGGCCAAGCGCGGGGCCTCGGCCAGGCCATGATGTGCGAGATGCGACTCCAGGGCGGCGTCGTCATCGGTCAAGGCGGCATCGAGCAATGCCTCCACCGATGCCAGCTCGCCCTGTAGGCGGCTCAGCTGCGAACGCTGGGTGTCGCGCTGGGCTGCTGCTTCGTCGAGGCGTGTCTGGGCGTCCTCGCGTTGTTGCTGCAGGCGTTCGCGCTGGCTTTCCAGCGCTTCCTGATCGAGATCCAGTGCCTCGAGTTGCTCGCGCAGTTCACCGCGCTCGCCGCGCAAGGCCTCGACATCGGGCAGTTCCTGGCGTTGCTGGCGACGCTTGCCGATCTGATCGTCCAATTCGGCGATGGCGTTTTCGAGGCGACGAACGTCGTCCTGGGCACGCTCGGCCCCGTGCGCCACATCACGATCGCTTTCGTTGAAACGCTCCCACTCTTGTTGCGCGGTGGTGGCTTCTGCGTCGGCGGCGTCCAGCGACTCCTGCAGCATCTCCAGCGTTTCTTGGGCCTCTTCAAGCTCGGGAGCGATGCTCTCCAGACGCTCGTCCAGGGCCGCGCGACGCTCGTCATCCTGGGACCCCAACTGTTCGAGTTCACTCAGCTCGCGGCGCGCATCCTCGATATCCTGCGCCAGTTGCTGATCGCGCGAACGGGCATGCTCGATGGACTGCTCTATCCGCGCTATCTCGGCACCGGTCTCATAAAAGCGGGCTTGATGGGTCTCCAGTTCGGCGGCGACCTCATCGTGCGCCAATCGCGATTCTTCCAAACGACTTTCGCACTGGCGCTGGCCGAGGATCTCGTGCTCGACCTGATTTTCCAGCTCGCGGACGTGCTGCTCCTGAGTGTGCTGCTGGGTCCGAAACGCCCGCGTACGCAGCAGCGCCAGCTCACCCTTGAGGCGATATTCCTCGTCTTTCAGAGTCTGGTAGCGTCGCGCGGCATCGGCCTGGCGCTTCAAACGCTCGAGCTGCTTGTCGAGCTCTTCGCGAATGTCGTCGAGACGGTCGAGATTCTCCTGAGTGCGGCGCAAGCGATTCTCGGTTTCGCGACGGCGTTCCTTGTACTTGGAAACGCCCGCCGCTTCCTCCAGTGTCGAGCGCAGCTCCTCGGGGCGCGCCTCGACCAGCCGCGAGATCATGCCCTGGCCGATGATGGCGTAGGAACGCGGCCCCAACCCCGTGCCCAGGAAAAGATCGGAAATATCGCGACGTCGACACTTCTGGCCATTGAAGAAATAGTTGGATTGGCTGTCGCGGGTCACCTGACGCTTGACGGAGATTTCGGCGTACTGGGCGTAAGCGCCGCCCATGGTCCCGTCGCTGTTGTCGAAGACCAGTTCGATGGAGGCCTGCCCCACCGGCGAGCGTCCGGTGGAACCGTTGAAGATGACATCGGTCATCGACTCGCCGCGCAGCGTCTTGGCAGAGGATTCGCCCATCACCCAGCGCACGGCGTCGATGATGTTCGACTTGCCGCAGCCATTGGGACCGACGATGGCGGTCATGTTGCCGGCGAACGGCACATTGACCGCATCGACGAACGACTTGAAGCCGACCAGTTTGATGGACGTGAGGCGCATGCGCTGCCGGAATTCCCCAGGAGTGAGTCGCGACCCGATGCTCGAGCCATGCATGAGAGCCCGCAGTCTATCCGAGGCGCGGGCGCGGCCCAAGCCCCTTTGCCAACTCCATGTCGCCAGCGGGATTTGCCGCTTCGCCCCGCCTTGCTATGATGCCGCAGGATCATCCGAGGGAGAGGGTCATGTCGCACGTTACGCCGCACTACCTGCAGCGCCTGCCGAACCTGCCACTATCGGACGCCGCCTGGGAAGAGATCGACCCGACCGATTTCGTCGAGATTCCCCTGTTGGGCGTGGTCGCCGCCGGTCTGCCCATGGAGGCCTGCCTCGACGACGAGGCTATTCACGTGCCATCGCGCATGGTGCGACGCAATACCTACGCTTTGCGCGTGCGCGGCGACTCGATGATCGACAGCCACATTTTCGATGGCGACATCATTATCATCGAGCGCTTCGAGTCCGCCGAAAACGGCGAAACCGCCGTGGTACAAATCAACAATCAGGAAGTCACGCTCAAGCGGCTATACATCGAGAAATCCGGTGTGCGCCTACAACCCGCCAACGATGACATGCCGCCCATCTATCTCAAGAACGACGATGTACAAGTACTGGGTCTGGTGATGGGCGTGATGCGTCATGCGCCCACGAGCCACTGATGCGCTACGCGATTCCCGACCTCGCCTCCGGTGAGCATCGCTACCATGAGATCGAAATCGAGAAGAGCCGCTTCATTACCTGGACGGCCTTCATCCCCGATATCGCCAGTTTCGACTTGTTGCTGGCGCAAGCACGGGCAGCTCATCCCAACGCTAGCCATCACTGCACGGCCTATATTGCCGGTGCTCCCGGTGAGCAGAATGCCATCGGCTTTTCCGACGATGGCGAGCCCGGCGGCACCGCGGGGCGGCCCATGTATCAGGCGCTGGAAGGCTCGGGACTGGGGCAGGTCGGCTGCGTGGTGATTCGTTACTTCGGTGGCACCAAGCTGGGCACCGGCGGCCTGGTCCGCGCCTATACACAGGCGGTCATCCAGGCACTCGAGGACCTGCCACGACGCCCCTTCATTGAGCGCCGAACGCTGCGGATACGCATCGATTTCGCCGGCGAGGCCATTGCCCGCGAGTGGCTCGCCACACAGGATGCGATCATCGAAAATGCCGCTTACGAAGCCGACGGCGTGACGCTCGACATCGCCTGGCCCCGCGAACGCGCAAGCGACCTGAGCGAGCTGACCTCGCGCCTCAAGGGGCGTCTTACTCCACTCGACGTTTCATTGTAGGCAGCGAAATCTCACCCTCACCGCTCCCATAGCAACTGGCGTTTTCCTTATCGTCCGGGGGTAATGACATAATGACCTGCCCGGTTCCGGGGATTTTGCAATGACATCAAGGGTGATGGCGCAGACATGACGCAAGTGGCTAATGGGCGCATCGGCTTAGCCCCGATGGAAGGTGTGATCGACGTGGTCACGCGGGACTTGTTGAGCGCCGACGGCGCACTCGACTGGACGGTGACCGAATTCGTGCGCGTGGTCGACGCACGTCTGCCGGCGCGTGTGTTCCTGCGTCACTGCCCCGAGCTCAAACACGCCACTTGCGCGACCTCGAACGGTACGCCGGTTCACCTGCAGCTACTCGGTTCCGACCCCGAGGCCCTGGCCGCAAACGCGGTGCACGCCGAGGCACTCGGCGCTCGCCAAGTCGACCTCAATTTCGGCTGCCCGGCCAAGACCGTCAATCGCCATGACGGCGGCGCCTCGCTGCTGCGCGACCCCGAGCGCGTCTACCGCGTCGTGCGTGCCGTACATGAGGCGCTGACCCCCCTGGGGATCGATGTCACCGCTAAGGTGCGCTTGGGCTTCGACGACAAACAACTGGCACTCGCCTGCGCCGAGGCTGCCGAAGCCGGTGGCGCGGCATCCCTGGTGGTACACGCCCGCACCCGTCGCGAAGGATATCGACCACCCGCGCATTGGGAGTGGATCGGACGGATTCGCGCCCGGCTGACGATACCGGTGATCGCCAACGGCGACATCTGGACGCTGGAGGACTATTGGAAGGCCCGTACGCTATCGGGCTGCACGGATGTGATGCTGGGACGCGGCATGCTGGCAGACCCCCGGCTGGCGCGACGCATCAAGCATTGGCAGCGTACTGGCGAGCATTTGCCGGAGACGCCCTGGGCGGCGCGGGCCGAGGTGCTGACGGCTTATGCCCAGCGTATGCGCATGCACCTGCCGGAAAAGATCGTGGTCTCGCTGCTCAAGCAGTGGCTCAATCAGATGCGTGGGCGTGACGACGAAGCCGCCAGGCGCTTCACCGCCCTGCGACGCCGTACCGAGTTGCAGGCGTTTCTTGACGGTCTGACACCCGTCATGCAGGACGACATCTCTTCTCGCCAAGGGATCGCTTTCGGGATGAACGGCTGAACCTCGAGTTATCAAACGCTGTTCACAATGGTGATGAGGCGTTAGAATCCGAGGTTCATCCACTTCGTTATCACGCTCATGAAAATCACTCGAATCGCTTGCTACAACATGCTGGGGTTGGCCTTGCTCCTCAGTTGGTGGCTGCCTCATTTCCCCCTCTGGTCGACCCTCGACGACGACATCTTCTGGTTCTTCAATCAAACGCTGTCGATCACCGATCATCCGCTGTGGACGACACTGGTCGCCGTGCTCAACAATCGTGATTTCGATATTGTCAGCTTCCTGGCCCTGGCCACTGTTTTCGCATGGGCCATGCGCCTGGACACACGTCCCGAACGTCTGAAACGCTGGGGCGCCATCGGCGTGAGTATGCTAGTCACTGCAGGACTAGTGAGCTTACTGGTCAATAAACTGGTGACCTACGGCCACCCCAGCCCGACCCTAACGCACAACGGGGTTCATCTGTTGTCACAGGAAGTGAGCTTCGCCACTAAGGATCGCTCGGGCAATAGCTTCCCCGGCGATCACGGCCTGATGCTGATGACCTTTACTGCGTTCATGTGGCATTTCGCGGGACGTCGTGTCGGTCTCGTCAGTGCCGTATTGGCCGTCGCCTTGAGTGCGCCACGCATCATCGGTGGAGGCCATTGGTTCAGCGACGTCTACATGGGGGCACTCGCCATCGCCCTGCTGTTGCTGCCCTGGGTATTGTGTACCTCGCTAGCCAACCGCATGGCCGCCTGGCTTCAACGCGTTCTCGAGCGCTTCGCTTCACGCCTTGATCACTGAATCGTCATGGCGGCGAGGCGGTTCGAACGGGCACGCCTCGGCGCCTTCGATGACACACCGGGTCGGTATGGGAGACAACGTGCCGAATGACTCCCAGGACATGACACAGTCGCGCCCTGCGCCTTTAGCAGCATATAACCGCCGATCGGCCAAGGCGATCATGGCGCTTAGCGTCGCCGCCTCGTCCTGAGTAGCGAGGCCTTGACTGACGGTCATTCCGAGCGACTTGTCGGGTAACACCAATGGCTGGTCGCGCACGAAGGTCGCGACGCGCTCGGCGACCGCCGTGGCGGCGACACGCGACGTTCCCGGCAGCAGTAGCATGAATTCCTCACCGCCGTAACGCCCCAACATGTCACCGTCGCGCAAACCTTGGCGCAGGCAATTCACGAGGTGGCAGAGCGCCGCATCGCCCGTGGCATGCCCATGCAAGTCGTTGAACCGCTTGAAATGATCGACATCCAGCAGCACCACGGCGAAAGGACGCTGGGCGCGCTGCCAGCGCTCGGCAATGGCGACGATCGCGCGACGGTTGAGAGCGCCGGTCAGCATGTCGTGCAACGCTTCACGGCGATACGCACGCTCGAGCCGCTCGGTGACGCCTTCCAGCCCCATCAGCACGCCGGCGAACAGCGCCCCCGTCAACACTAGATTGACCCACAACAGCCACGCCGCCACCGTCGGTGATAGCTCAACCGAGGGCGCCCCCTGGCGCATGTTCATCAACAACACGCCGATCACGCCCAGCAGCAACAGCGACAACACGATCTTGTAGCTGCGCGGGATAGCACTGATGTGCAGCACCAGCAATGCCAGGCCCACATAGAACTCAAAGCCGACGCCAGCGCCGTAGAGGCGAAGCGACTCGCCAATCAGCAGCAACATCATGCCCCACAGTAAGGTCGCGCCCCAGGCCATGTAGCCCCGATGATGCAGCCCTCGGGCACCGAGCGTCATCAAGACACTGAATATAACGATTAATATCGGGCCGGGACTTCCTAACCAGACGAACAGCGGTAGCATCAAGCCGGCATAGGCCACCAACGCCATGGCGTACAAGTGGGCGAAGGTATCGAAATAGCGACGGTATTCCGGCGGCAGGGGGCAATACGGAGGCAACGATGCGCCTCGGCCACCCCAGAGGCGATAGGTACGTAGCGGCATGATGAGCGAATCCCTTTTCATTGCGTTAGGCCACGTCATGCGACGGGCCTTCCCCTGCATCGATTCCCTAGCAAGGTTAGCCATATTCAGCGCATCAAAAGGACGGTTCGTGTGTGAATTTAGCCGCTTTGCAGCATGAAATTCGTCAAACGCCAAATAAGCAAAATGCCATGTTGTCGCTTCGTTGCGCTAGGGTATCCGTATTAGATGAAACGATGTCTACATGGTATGTCCGGACATGTCACAACGCCGCCGGCCCGATGATTTCCAGGTCACACATGACCAGCTGATCGCGCCCGGAAGACTTGGCGCGATACAAGCGGCGATCAGCCATGTCGATGAGCGCTTGCAATGACGTGACTTCCTGGGCCGCGGCCATGCCCATGGAGAACGTCACCGGAAGGGTCAACGCTTCCATCCGACACGGCTGGTCTGCCAGGCATCGACGAATGCGTGATGCGACCGTGAGTACCTCGTCTCGCGTGCTGTCGGGGAATACGATCAGGAACTCCTCACCGCCTACGCGTCCGAGCCGGTCGTCTTCGCGCAAGGCGCCACGCACTATATACGCCAGGTGACGCAAGACTTCATCGCCTGCGGTGTGGCCGTGAGTATCGTTGATCTGCTTGAAGTGATCGGCATCGAGCAGCAATAGCGTGAAATCTCGTTCCTGTTGCCACAGCATGTCCGCTTCGTGAAAGATGGCGCGCCGATTGAGCACCGTGGTGAGATAATCGTGGGTGGCGTCGCGCCGGAAATGGTGCTCGCAGCGCTCGGTAATGGCGTGCAGCCGACACAGGATCAGCCCCAGGATCAAAAAAACCATGACCAGATTGGTCAGGCGAATGTCCTCGCGAAACGCCTCGGCTTCCAGCATCCAAGGGGTGAAATGCGGGGCCATCAGCAAGGTAGCCAGCGCCACGCTGCCGATCGTGGTACTCATCACGATCTTGTAACGCGCCGCCATGTCGCTGATCAACATCTCGCAAAGCAGCAAGAAAAAGTAATACTCGAAGCCGGCATCGGGGCCGATCAGCCACACACTCAGCGTGATCAATACCAGAGTAGCGGTTAACTTGACGGTCATCGCCCAGGTCAGTTGCAAGCGTCGGTGCAGCATCAACGCTGCGGTATTGGTCGCCACGCAGGCGAGATTCAAGACAATCAGCAATGGGATCTGAAGACCGATCAACACGCACGCAAACAGTAAGTGCCCCAGACTTGCAAGCACGAAAGTCTGCGCCACCACCTCATAGCTACGTCGGTGCTCCAGCGGTAGCGCCCCCGGCGCACTGCACGACCATCCCCAGAGCCGCTGCAAGGCCCTTGAAAACATGTTGGATATCCCTTTCTACCCGCGTACCGTTGCATGATTAGCAACGTAGCGTCCTCGCCTCCGCCGACCCTTTGCGGGCATGTCAGGGCAAGGATCGTTATGTAAGCCACCAGGTAACGGCATCCCGCCAGTCGGATACCTTTTCACTCGGGCCCGCTTCCAGCGGCATTTTCTAAGAAAGCTTAGTTAATGCGCACCAAAGTGCTAGTAAAACGTAAAGAAATGTTAGTAAGCGCCGTGACTAGTGAGCGACGCGCGAACATGCGAAAGTTCACACGCCTTGTCCGGCTAGAGGCCGGGTTCACACGATTGAAGGATGCCGAGCCTATGCAACGACTGCTGCATCATGACGACCTGGGAAAACTGATTCTGCGCCTGGCCGTGGGCGGACTTATTCTGTTGCACGGCGTCGACAAGCTCTTGTCGCCTGCCAGTATCACCCGCATCGGCAACATGCTCGACGCCATGGGGCTGCCGGTCTTTTTGGCGTATGGCGTGCTGATCGGCGAGATCGTCGCGCCGTTGATGGCCATCGTGGGCTGGCAAGCGCGTATCGGCGGCTTGTTGATGGCGGGCAACATGTTGGTAGCGTTTATCCTCGTCCACCACGACGAGCTGCTGACGCTCAATGCGCAAGGCGGCTGGACGCTAGAATTGCAGGGCATGTTCCTGTGCGGTGCCTTGGCCATCATGCTCATGGGCAGCGGGCGCTTGGCAATGCACCCCGACTAATTCAGCGCCTTATAACACGCCTCACACACTCAGTGGGCGCGTCCCAAGGCCGCGAGGCGCACATCCAGCAAGGCCGGAAAGCGCTTGTACCACGTTTGGTTGAGGGGGGAAGGGTGCGGCAGCGGCGCCAGTTGGAACTCGGCACTACGTCCGTCGGGGAGCGACAATATAGTGGTATGCAGCGCCTCGAAGCGATCCTCGCGAGCCCAGAACGCCTCCAGTTCACGCTTGATCTCGCGTGGTTGCCCGATGGCAAACCACAGGAAGGCCTCACGCCCCAGCGTGATCAACGTCCGGCCCTGCCAGTGATCGATCAAAAGCTCCGCCATCAAGGGCTGAAAGCGCTTCTTGACCGCCATCGACCATGCCTTGTTGCCGACCGGCTTGTAGGGCACGGTATTGGCCCAAAAATAACGCTGCCCCACGGCGAGTGAGGCTTCGAAATCGGGCAACGTCTTCCCGTGCAGATGCTCATATAGCCCGGCACGCACCTTCTGACCGCCGCTGCCCACGAAGGGCGCGCCATGCACGACCTCCTGACGGCCGGGATCGCGTCCGAAAAAGCCCACCGGCGCGTTGCGTGGGCCCAAGCCGATGATCGGCTCCAGCGGATCACGTCGATTGGCGAGATAGACATCGCGGTCGATGCCGTCGAGCGTCTCGGCTTCACGGCGAAATGCATCGCGTAACGCCGAGGGGAGGGTCACGTCTTGTGACATGCTTGGCATCCTTTCCAGCTCAAGAGGTCGTTCAGCCTTCAACGATTGTCGCGCCCCGTTCATCGCAGAAAGGGACGCGACATTGGGTGACTTACCAGCTGCCGGTATTTTCCATCGACGCCCACGGCTCCTGAGCAGGCAACGCATCGCCCTTTTGCAACAACTCCACGGAAATGCCGTCCGGCGAACGGACGAACGCCATGTGGCCGTCGCGCGGCGGGCGATTGATGGTCACGCCGTTGTCCATCAGGTGCTGGCACAAGGCGTAGAGATCGTCGACACGATACGCCAGGTGGCCAAAGTTGCGGCCGCCGGTATAAGTCTCCGGGTCCCAGTTGTAGGTGAGTTCGACTTCTGGCGCCTTTTGCTCGCGCGAACGTTCCTCGTCATCCGGCGCGGCGAGGAATACCAGTGTGAAGCGGCCCTTTTCGTTCTCCTTGCGCCGCACTTCCTTGAGGCCCAGCAGGTCACAGTAGAAACGCAGCGAGGCGTCGAGATCGGCGACACGGACCATCGTGTGCAGGTACTGCATGGTAAGCTCCTCATGATGTTATGCAGGCTAAACGTCTATGGTAAACCAGCCCGCCGGTCACGGCGAATTCATCACCGGCAGGGCGATTCGTCAACACTCCGCGAGGCACACTCCCCATGAGTACGTATTGCGACCATGCCCCTGGCCATCCCTTTCATGGCCCCTATCACGACCACGAATACGGATTTCCCGTGCGCGACGACGATCAACTCTTCGAGCGTCTGATTCTGGAAATCAATCAAGCCGGCCTTTCATGGCTGACGGTGCTCAAGAAACGTGAAGCGTTTTCGGCGGCCTTCGATGACTTTGCCGTGGCACGCGTCGCCGCCTACGACGATACGCAAAGGGCGCGTCTGCTCGCGGATGCAGGTATCATCCGCAATCGGCGCAAGGTCGATGCCGCGATTCACAATGCCAACGTCGTGCTCGCCTTGCAGGCGTCTCACGGCAGTTTCGCCGACTGGCTCGACGCGCATCATCCGCTTGCGTTGTCGGAATGGGTGACGCTATTCAAACGCACCTTCCGCTTTACCGGCCCGGAGATCGTCAACGAATTTTTGATGAGCACCGGCTATCTGCCGGGCGCCCATCGCGAAGACTGCCCGATCCAGCACCAGGTGCGCGCACAACGACCACCGTGGCTGGACACAGAATGAGTAACCACCGGAAACACGCCGCCGCAAAGGGAGATCACAGCGCATGGACTCACTGACGCAGGCCTGCCTCGGTGCCGCCATCGGCGGCACCGTGCTGGGTCGCCGTCTAGGTCGCAAGGCCGTCATCGCCGGCGCCGTGCTCGGCACGTTGCCCGATCTCGATGTGATTATCGACTATGGCGATGCCGTGGCCGATTACACCTATCATCGGGGGTTCAGCCATTCCCTGTGGGTACTCGGCGCCCTCGCCGTCCTACTGACCGGGCTGGCTCGAGCAGGCGAACGTTGGCGACGCGTCACGCCGCCCATCGGCACGCTGCGTTGGGGGCTACTATTCGGCGGCTGCCTGCTGACGCACCCTCTGTTGGACGCCTTTACCACCTATGGCACTCAACTCTGGTGGCCGCTGACGACACCGCCAGTGAGTTGGCACAGCATTTTCATCATCGACCCGCTTTTTACGCTGCCGTTGCTGGTGGGCGTGGTCGCCGCCTTGATCAAGGGCTATTCGCCACGCCTACTGGGCTGGGGACTGACGCTCGCGTGTTTTTATCTGACGTTCGCCGTCGCCGCGCAGAACACAGTGAACGCGCGCATCGCCGCGAGTCTCGCCAGCCTAGGGCTCGACGAGGCTCCGCGCCTGATTCAGCCGACACCGTTCAACACCCTGCTGTGGCGCGTCACGGTGGTCCAGGACGACGCCTACTACGAAGGCGTCGTGAGCCTCTTCGACGGCCAGACACCGCTGGCACTGACCCAACTGCCGCGAGGTGGCGAATGGCAGGACGCGGCACTCGCCACGGCGGCCGGGCAACGCCTGCAATGGTTCGCCGGTCCCTTCCTGCGCTATCGCACTGAGGAACGCCAAGGCACCACCCAGTTGATTGCAACCGATCTGCGTCTGGGCACGCCCGGTTATCACATGTTCAACTTTACCCTTGCCGAGCGCCGCAACGATGGTTGGCACGCCATCGACAGCGAACGTGTCGACGGCACGCGCCCCAATAGGAAAGCTTTCGCCTCGCTATTTAGCCGTGTGTTCGTGCCGCAGGCCGATACCTGCTTGTCACTGGACGAGCGTCAGACGCAGTGCCTCATGCCAGACGTCTCGCTCTGACACGAAGAAGGCGGCTCATCGTGAGCCGCCTTCTTCGCTGTTTCACTACTATCATGCATCGGGATCAGAGACGTTCCACCGTGTAATTCGCCACCGCTTGACGCGCTTCACCCATGGCCTGGTCACGTACCGCCTCGCCCATGTTGAGACCTTCCGCGTAGATCCAGTCGATGTCGCGAATGCCGATCAATCCCAGCAGGCTGCTGACGTGGCCGGTCTGAGTATCTATCTCGGTCCCGACGTACTGACCACCGCGTGCCGCGAGCACCAGTGCGCGTTTCCCCTCGATAAGGCCCACCGGGCCGCTTTCGGTATACTTGAACGTTCTGCCAGCCCGCAGGATACGATCGAACCAGGCCTTGAGCTGGCTCGGAATGCCGAGGTTGTAAAGCGGTACCGCCAACACGATCAGATCATGCGCCAGCACTTCCTCGATCAACGTCTCGGAACGCTCCGCCAGCTCATGCTGGGCCGCATCACGCTCGTCGGGAGCGGTCATCCAACTGCGCATCTCCTCGCCATCGAGATGCGGAAGGTCGAGGGCCACGACATCACGCTCGGTGAGTTGGACATCGTCACGCGTGCCGAGCTGCGCTTTGAAATGCGTCGCCAGCGCGCGTGACTGACCATGTTCACCAAGGATGGAAGCGGTCACCAACAAGATATTGCGAACGGCCATGCGAAAGTCCTTTCATTGGTTTTAGAGCAAATAATGCGAATAGCGCTATTATTCGTTGCCCTTTTTGAAAAGAAAAACGCAAAAAAGCCCACAAACCATTCGATATAATAAAACATTCCCCACATGCGGCTCAGCAGCTGCTCTAGGCACTCTTGGCATGATCGTCATAGCGCCCAGTCACAAGGGATGAAAGCCGCGTACGGGGTTGTCACGCGATGCTCACATGCACTGACGGAAAAGCCCCTTGAGATCCTCGACAGTCAAGGTCACTGGATTGCCTCCACAGCTAGGATCCGCAATGGCCATTGCGGCCAAGTCGTCGATGCGCTCCGGGTCGGCGCCGATCTCGGTGAGCGTGCGCGGGATACCCATCTGGTCGTTGAGCACCTGCACGAAAGCCCTGAAACCGTCGAAGCCGCCGGCGATCCCCAAATAGGCGGCCGCCATGTCGAAGCGTTCGCGGATGCTATCGGCGTTGAACGCCAGTACCGCCGGCATGCAGATCGCATTGGTGGTGCCATGGTGGGAATTGAACACCGCGCCAATGGGATGGCTCATCGCATGGATGGCCCCCAACCCCTTCTGAAAGGCAGTGGATCCCATCATCGCGGCGCTCATCATGTGTGCACGCGCCTCGAGATCGGTGCCATCGGCATAGGCGCGCGGCAGATATTCCTTGACCAGTCGCATGCCTTCCAACGCGATGCCTTGGCTCATCGGATGATAGTGTGGGCTCGAGAAGGCCTCCACGCAGTGGGCGAAGGCGTCGAGCCCGGTACCGGCAGTAATCGCCTTGGGCATGCCCACCGTCAACTCGGGATCACAGATCACCACCCGGGGCAAAACTCTGGGGTGGAAGATGATTTTCTTTTCGTGGGTCTTGGCGTTGGTAATGACGCTAGCCCGCCCCACCTCCGAGCCGGTCCCGGCCGTGGTAGGCACCGCCACGATGGGGACAATCGCCTCGGCATCGGCTCGCGTCCACCAGTCGTCGATATCCTCGAAGTCCCATACCGGACGCGTCTGGCCGGACATGAAAGCCACCATCTTGCCGAGATCCAGCCCCGAGCCACCGCCGAACGCGATCACTCCGTCATGCCCCCCCGTCCGAAAGGCCTCGACGCCTGCCGACAGGTTGCGCTCGTTGGGGTTGGGATCGACGTCGGCGAAGAGCCCCCGTCCCAGTCCCGAAGCCTCCAGGATATCCAGCGCGGCAGCGGTGATCGGCAGATCGGCCAGACCGCGATCCGTCACCAGAAGCGGCCGGGTGATGCCCGCCTCGGCACAGGCCTCGGGCAATTCCTTGACTCGCCCGGCCCCGAAGCGGATAGCGGTGGGATATGTCCAGTTTCCGATCAATGTCATGTCGTCACCTTCTTTAGCCTGTCATTGTTTTCTTTATGTCGTTTTCGTTATGTCGTTTTTTTTAGATAGTAGGACTTGGGGCGTGTCAGGTTGTGATAGCCAATCACCGACAAGCCACCACCGCGTCCGGACTCCTTGCAGCCCGTCCAGCACAGGCCAGGATCCAGATAATCCGCGCGGTTCATGAAGACGGTACCGGTCTCGATTCGGTCTCCCACGCGCTGGGCGCGTGCGATATCGGCCGTCCACAGGCTCGCGGTCAGTCCGAACCGGCTGTCATTCATCAGACGGATGGCTTCTTCATCGCCACTCACCTTCATGATGCCGACCACCGGGCCGAAGCTTTCATCGCGCATCACGCGCATGTCATGCGTCACTTCGGTAAGAATCTGCGGACTCAGATAGGCACCGCCGTCATCTTCGGACTTGTGCATGACATGAGCCCTCGCACCGGCGGCCAAGGCCTCTTCGATCTGGTCACGGACCTCCCTGGCGAAGCGGATATTCGCCATCGGGCCGATATCCGTCTCGGCATCAAGTGGATTGCCCAGCTTGTAGCCCTCGACGATCGCGACCGCCTTGTCGACAAAGGCCTCATAGAGACGCTCGTGCACATAGATGCGTTCGATCCCGCAGCAGCATTGACCCGAGTTGAACATCGCCCCGTCGATCAGGGACGCCACCGCCGCATCGAGGTCGGCATCCTCCATGACATAGCCCGGATCCTTGCCGCCCAGCTCGAGCCCTAGCCCGGTAAAAGTACCGGCCGCCGCCTGTTCCATGGCACGCCCGCCGCCCACGGAGCCGGTGAAATTGACGAAATCGAACGCGCTATCGGCAAGCAGCGTCGAGGTGGTGGCGTGATCCAGAAAGACGTTCTGGAACACCGCCTCGGGCACGCCGACCGAATGGAAGGCACGCGCCATCCGCTCGCCTGCCAGCAGGGTCTGGGTGGCATGCTTCAACAGTACGCTGTTGCCTGCGATCAGCGCCGGCGCCACCGTGTTGATGGCCGTCATGTAGGGGTAGTTCCAGGGGGCCACCACCAGCACCACCCCGTGCGGAATGCGCTTGATGTAGCGTTTGACGGTGGCGTCCTCGCCCACCGCAATATCGGCCAGCGCCTCTTCGGCGATGGACGCCATATGGCTTCCCCGTTCTTCGAAGCCACCGAACTCGCCACCGTAACGAACCGGGCGCCCCATCATCCGCGCGAGCTCCGGCACCAGTTCGTCATTCATCGCTCCCACGGCGGCGATGCCGGCCCGCACCAGATCGATACGCTCCCGGAGAGGACGTGCGGCCCAGTCGGCCTGGGCCGCACGCGCCCGATCCGCTGCCTGCCGCGCGGCCTCGGGCGACAGCGCCTCACGCTCGGCGAAGACCGCCCCGTCGATCGGCGAGATACATCTCAGAATATGCCCCATCATCCCCTCCCGTTTGCCATTTACCGTTTTGCGGACCTGACCTCAACACCGCTCGAAACCTCGTGCCACCTCATAGTCGGTCACCACCCGCTGGAAGTCCTCGAGCTCCACTTCGGCGGCACGCACATAATGGTCGACCACCTCATCCCCCATGGCCTCGCGCAGCATGGTGGAATCCTTCAGGGCCTCCATGGCATCGCGCAGATTCTGTGGTATCAGGCCGCTTTCCCCTTCGTAGGTATCGCCCTCGTCGGGAGCAGGCAATTCCAGGCACTCCTCGATCCCCTTGATGCCGGCAGCCAACTGGCCGGCCATGGCCAGATAGGGGTTCAGGTCCGAGCCGCCGATGCGACACTCGATGCGCACCGCCCGTGTGCCTTCGGCGCAGAGGCGAAACCCTGCGGTACGATTATCCACCGACCAGACCATGCGCGTAGGTGCGAAGGTGCCCTTCTGGAAGCGCTTGTAGCTATTGAGGTAGGGAGCCAGGAAGTAGGTATAGTCAGGCGCATATTTCAGCAATCCCGCCAGGTAATGCTTCATCAAGGCCGACATGCCCAGCGCATCGCGCTCATCATGGAAGACTGACTGCCCCTGCTTCCACAGCGACTGGTGGATGTGACTGGAGCTGCCCGCATGCGCGTGGTGCCATTTCGACAGGAACGTCACCGCCCGGCCTTGCTGCCAGGCGACCTCCTTGGTCGCATGCTTGGCGATGGTGTGGTAATCCGCCGTATCGAGTGCTTTCGCATAACGGATGTTGAGTTCTTCCTGCCCCGCCCCGGCCTCGCCCTTGGTGCCTTCCACGGGGATGCCCGCCGCCTGGAGGTAGTTACGCAGCGGACGCAACACATGCTCTTCCTTGGTAGTCTGGAAGATGTGGTAGTCCTCGTTGTATCCGCTAATCGGCTGCAGGTCGCGAAACCCGCTCTTGCGAATGTCGTCGAGGCTTTTCTCGAACAGGAAAAACTCCAGTTCGGTGGCCATGATCGCCTCCAGCCCCATCTCCTCCAGCCGCGCCAGCTGACGCTTGAGGATGGCCCGCGGCGCATGAGGGACCGCCGCGTGCGTGCGATGATCCAGCAGATCGCACAGCACCATGGCCGTGCCCTCCAACCACGGCACGGATCGCAGCGTGGCCAGGTCCGGTTTCATGATGTAGTCGCCGTAGCCCGCCTGCCAGGAGGTGCTGGCATAGCCACCGGGCGTTGCCATCTCGAGATCCGTGGCCAATAGATAGTTACAGCAGTGAGTCTCGTCCCAGCCATCATCCACGAAGTGGCGCGCATGCAGTCGCTTGCCCATCAGGCGACCCTGCATGTCGACGATGCACACGAGCACCGTGTCGATCTCACCGCTCTCGACCCTAGTCTTCAGGTCATCCAAAGCCAGCGTGTTGGTCATTTCCGAGGTTCCCAATAGCCATCACCATGACGAGGTCCGACGCTCGGTCGCCCCCTTTTCAAGCGACGTGCCCCGGCAGGCGCCAGGGCACGGAGCCGACTCATGCATCGACGTAACGATAGGGCCTACCGGCCTTGCGCATATCGGCGTTGTACTGCTTGAAGATATCGACCACCTTGGCCTTGGTCTCGGATTGCGCCGCGATTTCATCCCAGAACTCCTGGGCCGCCGTTTCTACCTGATCCCACTCGGCGTCGGGAATGGACGTCAGCTCCAGCTTGTCGCCGTGGACGCGCAGCCTGGCCTCACCGCCCCAGTACCAGTACTGGCGATGGTAGTGGGACTGTTCACAGCACACCTCGAACAGCACCCTGAGATCCTCTGGCAGTTCCTCCCAGCGCTCCATATTGACGAAGAAATGGCCGATCCAGGCACCCGAGATGTTATTGGTCAGAAAGTAGTTGGTAACGTTGGCCCAACCGACCGTGTAGTCCTCGGTGATGCCGGACCAGGCGATCCCGTCCAGCTCACCGGTCTGCAAGGCCACTTCGATGTCTTCCCAGGGGAGCGTGACCGGCACGACACCGAACCGGGACAGAAAACGTCCTGCGGTGGGGAAGGTAAAGACACGCTTGCCTTCCAGGTCCTTGAGGCTGCGAATCGGCTCCTTGGTGGCGAAATGGCACGGATCCCAGGCGCCGGCGCTCACATGCTTGACGCCGACCTTGGCGTACTCCTCTTCCCAGATTTCCTTGAGTCCGTACTGATTGAACAGTACCGGCACATCGAGGCTATATCGGCACCCGAAGGGGAAGTACCCCCCAAAGACGGTCACCTCGGTGGGGGACGCCATCGAATCGTCATCCGACTGCACGGCGTCGATGGTGCCGCGCTGCATCGCCCGGAACAGTTCCCCGGTCGGCACCAACTGATCGGCACTGTACAGCTCGATCTGCATGCGCTCCCCGGCGATTCGGTTAAACAGGTCGATGGCGGGCTTGGCCACATGCTCGGCCAAGGCGGCCCCGGCATAGGTCTGCATGCGCCACTTGATGGTCGGCTCGGAGGATGACTGGGCCATGACCCTCGAGGCCAGCGGCATGATGGCAGCGCCGGCGGCGGCATTGATCAGAAATTTGCGTCTTGTTGTCATTGTTCTAGCTCTCCTGGTGTCACTATCGAATGGACATGGCCCTGAGTAGGGCTATTGTTGCTCGTTCACACTGCTGTCAATTTCCCTATACGCTTTTGTCAACTTCCATAAATGTAGCCTGGAAGCCAGAGGGCGATCTGTGGAAAGACCATCACCAGGCTCAGGGCTGCCATCATCACCACCACGAAGGGGAGAATGGATAAATAAATGTCACGCAGCCCGATCTCCGGAGGCGCCATGGCACGCATCAGGAACAGGTTGTACCCGAACGGTGGCGTCATGTAGGCGATCTGCGTGGTGATCGTGTAGAGCACGCCATACCAGATCAGGTCGAACCCCAGCGCATCGACCAACGGCACGTAAAGCGGCGCCACGATCACCAGCATGGCGGTATCGTCGAGGAAGGTGCCCATGACGATGAAGCTGAGCTGCATGAGGATCAGAATCGTCCAGGGCGAGAGCCCCAGGCGCTCGGTAAACAGCCCCTCGATGGCCTTCACCGCGCCGAGCCCGTCGAATATGGCCCCGAAGGCCAGCGCTGCCAGGATGATCCACATGAACATGCAGGAGATGGCCAGTGTCTTTCGCACCGATACCTCGAAGACTTGGCGCGTCATTCGTCCCTTGAGGATAGCCGCCAGCAGCGCAGCCATCGCGCCGACCGCGGAGCTTTCAACCAAAGATGTCCAACCCTTGACGAAAGGCACCATCATCACCGCAAAGATCACCAGGGGCAGCAGCCCCGCCCTTAGCAGACGCAGCTTCTCGGCCAGCGACACGTTCCGCTCTTCGGCGGGAAGAACGGGCCCCAAGCTGGGCTGAAGGCGGCAGCGAACATAGATATAGATGACGAACAGCAACGCCATCATCAGCCCCGGCAGCACGCCGGCTAGCCACAATTGTCCCACCGGCTGGCGCGCAATCATGGCGTACAGCACTAGCACCACCGAAGGCGGCACCAGAATACCGAGGCTGGATCCCGCTTGGATGACGCCGGTGACCATGATCTTGTCGTACCCGCGCCGGAGCAGTTCGGGCAAGGCGATGGTGGCGCCGATCGCCATCCCGGCCACCGACAGCCCGTTCATGGCCGAGATCAACACCATCAGGCCGATCGTGCCAATGGCCAGGCCACCTTTGACCGGCCCCATCCAGACATGAAACATCCGGTAGAGGTCATCGGCGATACGGCTTTCCGACAGCACGTACCCCATGAAGATGAACATCGGCAGGGTCAGCAACGGATACCATTTCATCAGTTTCATCGCCGATGAGAACGGGATGTCCACCCCACCGGTGCCCCACAGCATGACGCCTGCCAGGGCGCCGACGAAGCCGATGGCGCCGAAAACACGCTGCCCAGTGAGCAGCATCAGCATCATCGAGCTGAACATCACGATGGCGATCATCTCGTACGACATCAGTCGAGCACCCCGCGCAGACGGCCGATATCCCGGAAAAATTCGGCAAGAGATTGAAGGATCATCAGCAACACACCGAGGCAAAGCACGACCTTGATGGGCCACAGCCAGGGCCGCCAGGCCGTCGGGCTACGCTCCAGGAAACCGAACGTGTCAGCGGCCGCTTCGGGCCCTTCCGTGAAGAAGGTGACGACGAGGTTGAGGAAGAAGTGGAAGGGCTCATCGCCGAAGTAGCCGAGAGAATAGGCCGTCGATACCAGCCCACCATAAAGCAGGACACCGAGGTAAAAGATCAGGAAAAAGACCGTGAAGGCGTCGACCCACGCCTTCGTCTTCGGGCTCCAGTCGCCGTAGAAGAGATCCATGCGTACGTTCGAGCCCATTTGGATCGAGTAGGGCCCACCCAACACGAAATACGCCACCATGACGAATTGTGCGGTCTCCAGCGTCCACATCGTGGGTGTCAAAAACACTTTGGAGAACGAGGACCATAGCAGCACCGCGATCAGCACGAAGATCAGATACATCGCGATCCGCCCAATGAACCGGTTCATCGCATCGATCACGCTGATGTAGCCGAGAATAGCGCTAGGCACCGTGCTTACCCTCCCTGTGAGTAAGCTCGACCCCCAGAGCTGCCAGCGCCGGCTGGATAAGCTGCATCAACTCCCGCGCCATGGCGTGGGCGTCTTCCAGAGTGGCCAGCAAATCGTTACGAATCTCGATCATCACGTTCGCCAGGCCATTGTCGATACCGTGGCGCACCAGCGAATGGGTGACGCCATCCTGCGGTCCATAAGGCGCGTTGCGCTGGATGCATCGATGAGGCAGGCGATGGGCGTGCGCCAGCATCGCATCGGCCAGACGGCGGTCGGCATCATGCAGAATGCCGATCTCGACCGCGCGCACCCGACCATGAAAGGTCGGCGTGAAGCTATGAACCGTGATCAATACGGTGGGAATATCGTGCGCCGTACGCTGTGCCAGTACCTGTGTTACCGCCTTGCAAAACGGATCGTAGACGGCCTCGACTCGAGCGGCTCGCTGCGCTGACGTCAGCTCACGATTACCCGGCACCTCGACGACCTCTGAACGCTCCGGCATCGCGCTTGCCGCTTCGGGGGAACGGTTGCAGTCATAGACCAGTCGCGAGACACGGCTCGCGACCAGTGGGGCATCGAGCAATTCCGACAGCGCAACGGCCACATCGCGTGCGCCAGGATCCCATGCCGCGTGACTGCGCCGATGGGAGGGGTCCACCCCCAGCCCATGGTAGTGCTCGGGGATATGGTACGACGCGTGCTCGCACAGCAGGAGAACCGGGCCCTTGGCGTACCGATAGAGAATCTCGACGTTCGGGGATAATTGTTCTAATTCGCTGGACATCATGATTTCTCCGCGACTCTGTAAAGATATAGACGTCGCCAAGACCACGTGTCAATATTTTTTCAAAGACCGTGAAAACACTGAAATATCACGATCAACATCCGCGCGAAGCCTACTCAGGAGGACAGTGTGATGGCGACCACCAATGCCGCCTCGACCGTGCGTGAGCTGATCCGAGAGCACTACTCGGCATTGACGCAAGCGGAACGCAAGTTTGCCAATGCACTGCTCGATAACTACCCCGCGGCGGGCCTCGCCTCGATCACTATCGTGGCGAGCAACGTGGGCGTGTCGTCTCCCACCGTGGCGCGGACGGTCAAGAAACTAGGATTCAAGGGCTATCCGGAATTCCACAAGGCGCTGTTGCACGAGCTGGAAGCAAAGGGGATCGGGCCCACCAAGAGGCGCGACAACTGGTCATCCGAGGCCCCCAAGAAGCACCTTCTCAACCGGTTCTCTCAGGCGGTCACGAATAACCTGCAACAGACCTTCGCCCATATCGACACCGAACGCTTCGATGAAGCGACCCACCAACTAGCCGATGCCGAGAAGCGCCTTTACATTGTCGGTGGGCGCATCACCCAGGCCCTGGCTGACTATGCCTTCACGCATTTCCAGGCGGTGCGCCCCGGCGTAACCCATATGACGTCGTCATCGGGCACCTGGCCGCATTACGTGCTCGACATGGCACCAGGGGACACCCTGCTGATCTTCGACATCCGGCGCTATGAGACCAACCTGCTGCGCTTGGCAGAGATAGTGCAAAAGCGCGATGCGCGAATCGTGCTATTCACCGATCAGTGGGGCTCCCCCATCGCGTCACTCGCCGATTTGACCTTTCACTGTTGGGTGGAGATTCCCTCGGGATGGGATTCCAACGTGGCGACCATGATGCTGCTGGAGACCCTGATCGCCGCCGTCCAGGAGCAACGCTGGCCCGACGCCAGAGACCGCTATGAGCGGTTGGACGAGTTGTTCGACAAGACCCATTTCTTTCGCAAATTCACCTGATGCCGACTGTCTAGCGACGTAATTCGTCGCCCATGGCTCACGCGATGGCGCACCACTCAACGCGTTCGCTCGATGCCCTGCCCGCAGCCAACCCAGGTGCGACCGGCCTCCTCGACACGTACTCGCACGGGATACGGCTTGCCGCTCATGCTGTCGAAGCAAGCCCGCGCTTTGAGCTCGACGGTCACCGGTGCGTCGGCGCCGCTAGCCTCGAGCGTCATGGCAGCCTGGTGGCCATTGTCGAGCCGCGTGACCCGATAATTCAGCGTACGCTTTTGCTCACCGTATTGCGTGACCAGCGTGAGTTGCGGCGTTTCGCGATCGAGTTCGAGCGTCCATCCGGGCTCATTGCCCTGCCCCTTGAAGATCGCATCCGGAGCGTCGGCGCGCGTGATCGCATCGCGTCGAGCATCTTGCTGACAGGCGAGCTGGCCGTTATCGCTTTCGACGTGCGCCTCGTCGCCCTGCTGAGCGAACGTCAGCGTGCCTTTCCGGTAGCGTTTGCCCTCTGTAACCACGCTTCGCTCGAGCGCGTAGTACCCCTGAGCCGACCATAACCGCAGATTATCCCCGGGCGAGGCCGAGATGAGATCCTGTGCCGGTGTGCAACGCCAGGACACGAATGCTTCCGCACCATCGGCAAAGAAGGCGCTCGGCAACAGCGGCGACTTGGGGGTGTCGTCGCTCTCGTCCGGCTTATCGAGACGCGGCGGCGGGGTGAAATCGTCTCCCGAGGCGTCGCTTACCTGTGGCGGCTTCTCGGCACTCGCGCAACCGCTCAACACGGCAACGCACACCACACCCGACAAGACGTGCTTCGCACGCCGAGACATTCTGGGGAACATTCAGCTTCTCCTTGCTGGTCAGGACCCGCCCCACATCAGCGGGGCATGTTGCATGCGATATCGATCAATCAAAGAAGGCCGATAGCATACCAGTCCTGATGCCATGAGAAACGCGCCGCCGAGCGGTGGCTCGACGGCGCGTTCATGGCATCAACACAGCAAGCTTAAGCGTGGCGGCGACGCAACGCCTTGGCCGCATCGACCATATTGGCCAATGCCGGTTCGACTTCCGCCCAACCACGCGTTTTCAGGCCACAGTCCGGGTTGACCCAAAGCCGTTCGGCGGGAATCTTCTCGGCGGCTTTTTCCATCAACTGCACCATCCACTCCACCTCGGGAATGTTGGGCGAGTGGATGTCGTACACGCCCGGGCCGATCTCGTTGGGGTAGGCGAAGTCCTGGAAGGCGTCGAGCAGCTCCATGTCCGAACGCGACGTCTCGATGGTGATCACGTCGGCATCCAGTGCGGCGATAGCGGCGATGATGTCGTTGAATTCCGAATAGCACATATGCGTGTGGATCTGCGTCTCGTCACGGGCGACGGCCGCGCTCAACTTGAAGCTCTCCACCGCCCAATCGAGGTAACGCTGCCATTCGCCCTGCCGCAGCGGCAAACCTTCGCGCAGTGCCGGCTCGTCGATCTGGATGATCTTGATACCCGCCGCTTCGAGATCGGCGACTTCGTCACGCAAGGACAAGGCAATCTGACGGCACGTGGCCTCGCGCGGCTGGTCATCGCGCACGAAGGACCACTGCAGAATCGTCACTGGCCCGGTGAGCATGCCCTTCATGGGCTTGTCGGTGAGCGATTGCGCGTACTCGCTCCAGCGCACCGTCATCGGGCCAGGGCGACTCACATCACCGAAGATCACCGGCGGTTTCACGCAGCGCGAGCCGTAACTTTGCACCCAGCCAAAACGCGTGAAGGCAAAGCCATCCAGCAGTTCGCCGAAGTATTCGACCATGTCGTTACGCTCGGGCTCGCCGTGGACCGGCACGTCGATATCCAGGGCGTCCTGGCGCTCGACGGCGTGAACGATCTCCTCGCGCATGCGGGCCTCGTAGGCCTCACGGCTCAGCTCGCCGTTCTTGAAGGCGCGGCGTGCGCCCCGGATAGCCTGCGTCTGCGGGAACGAACCGATGGTGGTGGTCGGAAACAGCGGCAGTTCCAGGTGACGGTGCTGTGCCTTGGCGCGTCCCTCATAGGGGCTCGCGCGCTCGGCATCGGCGGCGGTGGTGCCCGCCAGACGCTCGCCCACGGCGGGCTTGTGAATGCGCGGGGAGTTGCGGCGTGCTTCCAGCGCCTGTGTAGCGGCCTCTAGACGAGCAGTATCGTCCGGGGTCGCACGGCCATCGAGCAGGTGCGCCAGGGTGACGATTTCGTCGAGCTTTTGACGGGCGAAGGCCAACCAACTTTTGAGTTCGGCGTCGAGGTCGGTTTCCGCCTCGAGATCCACCGGTACGTGCAGCAGCGAGCAGGAGGCCGAGATCCAAAGGCGCTCACCGAGACGCGCACGAGCGACTTGCAAGCGCTCACGCAGTGCCGCCAAGTCGGTGCGCCAGATGTTACGTCCATCGATGGCGCCGATGGACAGCACCTTATAGGTAGGCAGACGGTCGAGTACGGCGTCGAGCTGTTCGGGCCCGCGTACCGTATCGATATGCAGGCCGGCGACCGGCAAGCCGGCGGCCAGGCCCAGGTTGTCACCCAGAGCGCCGAAATAGGTCGCCACCAGCAGCTTGACCCGTACGGATTGCAACTTGTTGTAGGCGGCCTCAAAGGCCTGGCGCCAATCGCGGGGCAAGTCCTGCACCAACGCCGGCTCGTCGAGCTGCACCCATTCGACGCCCTGCGCCGCCAAACGCTCGAGTATCTCGCCATACACCGGCAACAGCGCATCGAGTAGCGTCAGACGGTCGAGCCCTTCGCTTTTTTCCTTGGCCAGCCACAACCAACTGATGGGGCCCAGCAACGCTACCTTGACTGGGTGCCCCTCGGCCTGGGCTTCGGCAACTTCGTCGAACAAGCGCGTGGAGGCCACCCGGAAGCGTTGATCGGTATGCAGCTCGGGGACCAGGTAATGGTAGTTGGTGTCGAAATACTTGGTCATCTCACAAGCCGCCGCTGTCTCGCCGGTGGGCGCTCGGCCACGCGCCATGCGGAACGTCGTATCCAGATCGACCTCGCCCTCGACGGTACCGAAACGCGGCGGCACCGCTCCCAGCAACGCGCTGACATTGAGCACCTGGTCGTAGAAAGCGAAATCGCCCACGGTGACGAGATCGAGCCCCGCATCGCGACTGGCTTGCCAGTGCGCGGCACGCAGCGCCTTGCCGCGTTGCTCTAGCGTGGCCTGGTCGATGTCGCCTTTCCAGTAGGCCTCGACGGCCTTTTTCAACTCACGGTTCGCGCCTATGCGTGGATAACCCAGAACGTGTGCCAGCGCCATCGTGTTTCCCCTTGCGGTATGCGGCTAGAATGAGTGACTTTCAGTAATAAGTGACTTCGTGGTCACGGCAGCGCCGTGATGTGCTGGCGGGCAGTCTCGCTGGCGGCAGTGCGTGAATCAAACTAAATTAATTAATCATCAAAATGAACGGCTCTCATACACCATGCTCGAGCTTCGCCATCTCCGCACCTTGATCGCATTACGTGACGCCGGCTCGCTCGTCGAGGCCGCCGAACGCGTGCATCTCACCCAATCGGCGCTCTCGCATCAGATCAAAGATCTCGAAGAGCGCCTGGAAACGCCCCTGTTCCAGCGCAAGACACGTCCGGTCACCTTCACGCGGGCGGGCGAGCGTCTGCTCGCGCTGGCCGAACAGATCCTGCCGCAGATCCGCATGGCAGAACGCGACCTGGCACGCCTGGCGGGCCATGAACAAGGGCGTTTGCACATGGCCATCGAGTGCCATAGCTGCTTTCAATGGTTGATGCCGACCATCGATCATTTCCGCGATCACTGGCCGGAGGTCGAGGTCGACATCCCCAGCGGCTACAGTTTCGATGCCTTGCCGTCACTGGCGCGGGAGTCTCTGGATTTGGTGATCACTGCCGACCCCCAGCCGCTGGCCGGGATTCACTACGAGCCGTTATTTCGTTACGAAGGACTCCTCGCGGTGGGCAAGCAGCATGCCCTGGCACGCCGCGACTGGGTCACGCCGGAACAACTGGCCGACGAGACACTGATCACCTACCCGGTGGAGCACACGCGCCTCGACGTCTTCACCCAGTTCCTGACACCCGCGGGCTTCACACCGGCCGAGGTGCGTACCGCTGAGCTGACGATCATGATGATGCAGTTGGTCGCCAGCGGTCGGGGGGTCTGCGCGCTGCCCAATTGGGCGCTCACGGAGTATCTGGAGCGCGGTTATGTGCGCGCCCTGCATCTCGGCGAGCAGGGGGTATGGAGCACGCTATTCGCAGCGATTCGCGAGGAGAGCCGTGACGAGCCATGGATGGAGGACTTCCTGCGCACCGCGCGCGAGACCTCCTTCTCGGTACTCGAGGGGATCAAGCCGGCGTAGCCGCGTCTCGTCGCCACGCTTTCACGCCAGCGCTTGCGGCATATGCAAGCCTGCCGAGGTCAAACATCGCCTAGGCGGCGCCCCCACAGGTGGCGCGGCTCACCCTGGAGCATATCCGACGTCGGCAACAACAGGCTGAAGCGCGCCCCGCCGAGGCGTTGGCTGCGTTCGACCACGACGCTGCCGCCATGCCAGGCCATGATTTTCTGTACGATGGAAAGCCCCAGGCCATAGCCGCCGGAGCGCCGCGTACGGCTATCATCGAGACGCGCGAAGGGCTTGAAGATCAACAGGCGGTCGGCTTCGGGCACCCCCGCGCCGTCGTCTTCGACATCCAACCGCACGGCCCGGGCTTCCCGCGTCACGCTCACATGGATATGCCCTTCCGCATGGCGGCAGGCATTGGCCACGAGATTGGAAAGCGCGCGCTGCAGATAGCGCGGATCAGCCTCGACATCGACGTCCTCGCCTTCCAAGACTTCCAAGCGCAAATGCGCGTGCAGCGGCGCCAGGGTATCGACCACGCGATGAGCCATGGCGCGACAATCGGTGGTCTCGGTGGCGAGCTGGATGCCCTGGGCGCTGTCGCTCCCCAGGCGGGCATAGGTCAGGATCTCATCGACGAGTTGATCGAGTTCCTCGATATCCCCGTCGATGTCCTGCAACTGACGCCGCACCACGGGTTCTTCGGTCATGTCTTCGACCATCTGCACCGCGAAACGAATGCGTGCCACTGGCGTACGCAATTCATGGGAGACGGCGCGGATCATTTCCTGCTGTGTACGCAACAACGATTGCACCTGGGCCGCCATGCCATTAAAGGCCATCCCCAACCGCCCGAGAAAGTCATTGCTCTCGACCTTGACGCGGGTATCCAGATGGCCCCCGGCGATGCGAGTGGCGGCACGCTCCAAGCGCTCCACGCGCCCTTCCACACCGCGCACCACGAAGTAGATGGTGCCGGCCAACACCAGCAACATGATGCCCAGCAAGACCAGCGCCAACGAAATGGGCATCGGTTCGAAAGACGGTATGGGGCCGATACTGAGCCAGCGATCCGCTCCCAGCCGTGCGTGCACATAAAGCACGCCGAGCCCCGGCTCGAGGCGCACGACGACTTCACCTCCCTCGAGGCGCGACTGCTGGATAGGATCGACACCCGAAGGTGGCGTCGGCGAGACCTCCAGCGGGATCTTGAAGACACGCTGAAGGCGCGCCAGACGCTCGGCACGCTCATCTTCCGAGACGCCGCTGAGCCACGTTCGAAGCGCCTCGGTCGCGCCGCGTAACTGCATCTCTTTGAGCCCACCGACACGCACTTCCAGCAGCCAAGGCGCATCCGGCAGACGCCGCAGCACCGACCATGCCGCGTCATGACGCTCGATCAGCGGCCGTCCTTCATTGAGCCGCGAGCGGTCGAAATAACTTAGCGATACGCCATCGATGGGGTGCAACGTCATGGGAACACCCAGCGTCGACGACATCGACGCCAGCCATTCGTCACGCTCGTCGACCGGCTGCTCGGCGGCCAGATGCGCGAGCACCTGCATCGGGCCGCTGGCCAAACGCTCGCGGTAATTCTCCTGACGAACCTGGTCGACCACCAGATACCCCAGCAATGCGAGTCCGAATGTCAGCACCAACGCCAGCAACAACAAGGCGTAAACGCGCAGGAAAGTGCTGTCCGACAGGGTTCGCCGCATCAACGTTAGCTATCCTTGACGAACAGGTACCCTTTACTGCGCACGGTCTTGATTCGGTGCGGTTGGTTGGGATCGTCGCCGATCTTGGGCCGAATACGCGAGACCCGTACATCGATCGAGCGATCCTGACCGTCATACTTAATGCCCCGCAGCTGCGAAAAGATTTCCTCGCGGGTCAGTACGCGGCCGGCATTGCCGGCCAACAGCCACAACAGGTCGAACTCGGCACTGGTCAAGTCGATACGCTCATCGTTGAGCCAGGCCTCGCGCGTAGCGCTATCGATGAGCAGATCGCCGAAGTTCAGCCGGGTGGCGCCGCTGGCGGCGTCCAGAGCATCGGCCCGGCGCAGCAGGGCGCGCATGCGTGCAAGCAGTACGCGCGGCTGCACCGGCTTCGGCACATAGTCGTCGGCGCCCATTTCGAGCCCCAGCACCTGATCCATATCGTCGGTACGCGCGGTCAGCATGAGAATGGGGCCGGCATAGTGGGAACGTACGCGGCGACAAATGGAAAGACCATCCTCGCCAGGCAACATGAGGTCGAGAATGACCATATCCGGCTGCTCGTCGAGAATACGTTCCACGGCACGTGCGCCGTCGTATTCCAGATCGACCTGGAACTCATTCGCCTCGAGGTACTCCCGCGTCAGATGCGCCAGCCGCTCGTCGTCCTCTATGATCAGGACGTGATCGTGATGTCTGCTGCTGTCCAAGCTGTCATCCATCCCTTTACATTAGTGCCATGAAGCCCTGCCTACCTTCGGCCTTATCGTGCGAGTTCCGTTCGTCTTTATTTTGTATTCTTCGCGCTATCCAGAGCGACGCCGCCTGAATAAGCGGTGCGACAAAGGGGTGCATGCCGCCACTCCCTACCATAGCGGAAAGCCAGCGATGATACCCGAATTCACTCTCGAGTAGCTGTCGAGCATCATAGAGATCGCCACGCTGATTGAAAAATCGTCGCGTGGCAGCGAGTTATAGATATCTTGACGGAGCGCAAGAACAACCCCCAAGAGAGACACAGACTATCCACAGCTTATCCACTTGCGGCCCCTGAGAAACAGCTCTATCTTGTGCTCATCATCACGACCCACCCCATATATAGGGATCACAGTATTTCGCGTGCTCGTCCCGAATGGGCCTCTTCAGGCACGAAAATGCCGAGACAGGACGGCTAATTCGGCCATCGTCGCCATAACGCTCGACTTCTCACGATGCGACATGAACGGCGGCACCTTTTCCCTTGGACCCGTAACGACAGGAAGGCGTCATGGATACCACTCTTTCTTCCCCTGACAAGGCGTCAGTAGACATCACCGCACCGCAGCGACTGCGTGTCATCAAGCGAGGCGGTGATGTCGCGGCCTTTGATGGCAGCAAGATCTCGGTGGCGATCACCAAGGCGTTCATCGCCACCGAAGGCGACAATGCCGCAGCATCGTCACGCATCCGTGACTTCGTACACGAGGCGACCCAGAGCATCGTCGATACCTTCCTGCGTCGCATGCCCGATGGCGGCACCCTGCACATCGAGGACATCCAGGACCAAGTCGAGCTGGCCCTGATGCGCGCCGGTGAGCAGAAGGTCGCCCGTGCCTATGTGCTGTACCGCGAAGAACATGCTCGCGCCCGTCAGCCCCAGAACGGCGATATCGCCAAACCGCACCCCAGCCTCAACGTCACGCAGGCCGACGGCACCGTGCGTCCGCTGGACCTGGGCCGAGTCGAGACGCTGGTGTTTGACGCCTGCGAAGGGCTCACCAACGTCGAGCCACAGAAGATCGTCGACGCGTCGCTGAAGAATCTCTATGACGGCGTTTCCATCGATGGCGTGTCGCAAGCGCTGACGATGACCGCGCGTACTCTGGTCGAAAAAGAACCCAACTATACCTACGCCACCGCGCGACTCTTGCAGGACAACCTGCGGCGCGAGGCACTCTCCTTCCTGGATATCGCCGACGAAGCGACTTACCAGGAGATGGCCGAGCTCTACGCACCGGCCTTCAAGGCCTACATCGCCAAGGGCATCGCGTTCGACCAGCTCGATCCGCAGCTTGCCGAGTTCGATCTCGAGCGCCTCGGTGCGGCGCTGGATCACACCCGCGATGCCCAGTTCACCTATCTCGGCCTGCAGACGCTTTACGACCGCTACTTCCTGCACCATGACGACATCCGCTACGAACTCCCGCAGGTGATGTTCATGCGTGTCGCCATGGGCCTGGCGCTCAACGAGGATGATCGCGAAGCGCGGGCCATCGAATTCTACGAGTTACTCTCGAGCTTCGACTACATGGCCTCCACGCCGACGCTATTCAACGCTGGCACCGTCAAGAGCCAGCTCTCTTCGTGTTACCTCACCACCGTGCCCGATCAGCTCGATGGCATCTACGGCGCGATTCGCGACAACGCCATGCTCTCCAAGTGGGCCGGCGGCCTGGGCAACGACTGGACCCCGGTACGCGCGCTGGGCTCCTACATCAAGGGCACCAACGGCAAGTCGCAGGGCGTGGTGCCGTTCCTCAAGGTGGTCAACGATACCGCCGTGGCCGTCAATCAGGGCGGCAAGCGCAAGGGCGCGGTCTGCGCCTATCTCGAGACCTGGCATCTCGACGTCGAGGAATTCCTCGAACTGCGCAAGAATACCGGCGACGACCGCCGCCGTACCCATGACATGAACACCGCCAACTGGGTGCCGGACCTGTTCATGAAGCGGGTCTTCGACGACGAAGAATGGACACTGTTCTCGCCGTCCACCTGCCCCGACCTACACGACCTGTACGGCGCCGCCTTCGAGAAGCGCTACACCGAGTACGAGGAAATGACCCGCAACGGACAGCTCAACCTGTTCAAGCGCGTTAAAGCCAAGGACTTGTGGCGCAAGATGCTGTCCATGCTGTTCGAAACCGGCCATCCGTGGATCACCTTCAAGGACCCGTGCAACCTGCGCAGCCCGCAGAACCATGCCGGCGTGGTGCATAGCTCCAACCTGTGCACGGAGATCACCCTCAATACCTCGGCGGACGAAATCGCCGTTTGCAACCTGGGCTCGATCAACCTGGCGCAGCACATCGTCGACGGTGAGCTCGATGGCGACAAGCTGAAGAAGACCGTCAAAACGGCCGTGCGCATGCTCGATAACGTCATCGACATCAACTACTACGCCGTGCCGCAGGCCGAGCGCTCCAACTTCAAGCACCGCCCGGTGGGGCTGGGCTTGATGGGCTTTCAGGACGCACTCTACAAGCGTGGGATCGCTTATGCTTCTCAGGAGGCCGTTGAATTCTCCGACACCTCGATGGAGCTGATCAGCTATCACGCCATCGAAGCCTCCAGCGATCTGGCCGCCGAGCGCGGACGCTACCAAAGCTTCGAGGGATCGCTATGGAGCAAGGGCGTGCTGCCCATCGACTCCATCGCGAACCTGGCCGAGGAGCGCGGCGCCGACTATATCGAGGTGGATACCTCTACCACGCAAGATTGGTCGCGTCTGCGTGACAAGGTCACCAGTCAGGGCATGCGCAACTCCAACGTCATGGCGATCGCGCCGACCGCGACGATCTCCAACATCTGTGGCGTGACGCAGTCCATCGAGCCGACCTACCAGAACCTGTTCGTCAAATCGAACCTTTCCGGCGAGTTCACCGTGGTCAACGCCTACATGGTCAACGACCTCAAGGAACGCGGCCTGTGGGACGAGGTCATGATCAACGATCTCAAGTATTACGACGGCTCCGTGCAGCCCATCGACCGCGTGCCGGACGACCTCAAGGCCCGCTATGCCAGTGCCTTCGAGGTCGAGCCCAAGTGGCTGGTCGAAGCCGCCGCGCGGCGCCAGAAGTGGATCGATCAGGCCCAGTCGCTGAACCTCTACATCGCCGGCGTCTCGGGCAAAAAGCTCGATGTCACCTATCGCATGGCCTGGTTCCGTGGCCTCAAGACCACCTATTATCTGCGCGCGCTAGGCGCCACCTCGGTGGAAAAATCCACCGTCGATCGTGGCAACCTCAATGCCGTGGGCAACGCCGATAGCAGTGCGGCGCCGTCGACTCAGCCCGCCGCCAGCGGCGCACCCAGCCCAGCGGCCAGTGGCGCCTCCGGCGAAGCGCGCGGCATCGACGACTTCCTGAACGGCAAGAGCGGCAGCGGCTCGCGAGCCCCCTCGGCGGGCGATATCGACGAACTCGGCTGCGAGGCTTGCCAGTAAACCCGGCCACGGGCTACGAGCTTCGGGCAGCGAGCCGCTCGAAGCTCGAAGCTCGAAGCTCGAAGCTCGAAGCTCACCAAAGTCTAGCCACCGGCGTCATACCTTGACGCCGCCAGCGAGAGAACAGGACAGACATATGTTGAACTGGGACGAATTCCACGAAGACACGGTTGATGACGAGAGTGCCGCCGCCAAGCCTCAGAAGCCCGCGCCGGCCACTAATCCGGCAGCACAACCTGCTGCCCCGGAACCCGAGCAGGTGCGCGAAAGCGCTTCACGCTACCAGGTGGCCGATGAAGACCGGCTAGCGCGCGCCCGCAAGTCGCTGGACGAACTCGATGTCGCCGCTGGTTTGGAAGAACTGGAAATGGGGGCGGCGCGTATCGAGGTCGACGACAAGAAGATGATCAACGCCCGCGCCGACCTCAACCAATTGGTGCCCTTCAAGTATGAGTGGGCGTGGCAGAAGTACCTGGACGGCAGCGCCAATCACTGGATGCCGCAGGAAGTGAACATGAACGCCGACATTGCGCTGTGGAAAAGCAATGACGGCCTGACCGAGGACGAGCGTCGCATCGTCGAGCGCAGCCTGGGCTATTTCTCCACCGCCGACTCGCTGGTCGCCAACAACCTGGTGCTGGCGCTATATCGCCTGATCACCAACCCCGAATGCCGCCAGTACCTGCTGCGCCAGGCGTTCGAGGAAGCCATCCATACCCACGCTTACCAGTACTGCGTGGAATCGCTGGGCATGGACGAAGGCGAAGTCTTCAACATGTACCGCGAGGTGCCCTCGGTCGCCGCCAAGTCGGCATGGAGCCTCAAGCACACCCAGTCGCTGGCGCGTCCGGACTTCCACACCGGCACGCCGGAAACCGATCAGGAGCTGTTGCGCAATCTGATCGCCTTCTACTGCGTGACGGAAGGCATCTTCTTCTATTGCGGCTTCAGCCAGATCCTCTCCATGGGTCGGCGCAACAAGATGACCGGCGTCGCCGAGCAGTTCCAGTACATCCTGCGCGACGAATCGATGCACCTGAACTTCGGCGTCGACATGATCAATCAGATCAAGATCGAGAATCCACACTTGTGGACGCCGGAATTCCAAGATGAAGTCACGCAGATGATCATCGAGGGCACCGAGCTGGAAATCGCCTACGCGCGCGATTCCATGCCGCGCGGCGTGCTGGGCATGAACGCCGCGATCATGGAGGAGTACCTGCACTTCATCTGTAACCGCCGCCTGGCGCAGATCGGCCTGAAGGAGCAGTATCCCGGCGCCGACAATCCCTTCCCGTGGATGAGCGAAATCATCGACCTGCGCAAGGAGAAGAACTTCTTCGAGACCCGCGTCACGGAATATCAGGTCGGCGGCGCGCTAAGCTGGGATTGAGTACTGATTAGCATCTGACTGTCCTGCTAGTCATAGATAGCAGGACAGTCAGAAAACTAACTGGAAGCTATGTCAGATTAAAAACCCATACAACAAGGAAAACCATGTCTAAAACCTGCCACCTTTTCATAAGTCACTCTTGGGCATACTCTGACGCTTACGACAAGCTGACCTCACTTTTAGACAACCATCAAAATTTTTCATATAAAAATTTTTCAGTGCCCCAAAACAACCCTATCCATACATCAGGCACGGACAAAGAGCTTGCAGAAGCAATAAAAAACAAGATTTCGCGCTCTCATGCCGTCATTATATTAGCTGGCGTCTACTCTTCGTACAGTAAGTGGATACAAAAAGAAATCATAATAGCAAATCAAGAGTTCTCAACCCCTAAATCAATAATTGCCATTGAGCCATGGGGATCAGAGCGCACATCAAGAATCGTCAAAGACAACGCTGATATCATTGTCAAGTGGAATACCATTTCGATTGTTAATGCAATCAACAAGGTGGCAAAATGAAAAAAGCACTCATCGTGGGAATAAACCACTACGATCACGTGCCTCCATTATTTGGTTGCGTCAATGATGCACATGAAGTCAAAGCTGCACTAGAGAGAAATAGCGACGGAACCGTAAACTTCTCTACAAAACTACTCACCTCTGATGGCTCAGAAAGCTCAATTACCAGATCCGACCTTAGGAAAAACATCCAAGAACTATTCGAAGGAGATAGCGACTGTGCGCTTCTTTTTTTCGCTGGCCATGGCTGCCTTGACTCTACAGGAGGGTATATAATAGCCAGCGATGCTGAATCTGGTGATGAAGGAGTGCCTTTAAATGATGTGGTGACATTTGCCAACCAGTCTAACGCAAGAAATCGCTTGATAATTCTTGACAGTTGTCACTCGGGAATCGTTGGAAACAGATCAGGTTGCATGCAAACAGCCGAGATTACCGAAGGCGTAACCATTCTCACTGCCTCTACCGCTAATCAATATTCTTCGGAAGAGAATGGCTCAGGGATTTTTACCCAGCTATTCGTTGATGCTTTATGTGGCGCCGCTAGCAACTTGGTTGGTGAAATAACGCCTGGCAGCATTTATGCTCACATTGATCAGTCCTTGGGCCCTTGGGAACAAAGACCAGTATTCAAAACTAACGTTACTAGATTTTTTTCGCTAAGAACAGTCCAGCCCCCGATAGCTTTACCAGACCTCCAACGAATAACAGAACTCTTCCCAACCCCAGGCTTTGAGTTTCAACTAGACCCTAGCTTCGAGCCGGAAAGCGATGAGCCTAACACTAAAAACACTGAACGCTTTGCAGTTCTGCAACGAATGAACAGGGTAAATCTCGTTACTCCTATTGATACCATCCACATGTATCACGCAGCTATGTCAGGAAAATCCTGCAAACTTACAGTTCTAGGCGAGCACTATAGAAAGCTTGTGAAAAATGGAATGATATAACTACAAACAAAGTCTTTACATGGGAAATCGGCGAATCTTAGAATGAGCAGTATCTACCAAAAAAAGTTCTGGAGAGAGCTAGACCAACTAAAAATCCACGTCTACTACCTTGAACTGTATCTCGAAAAAACGGAAAACACGGAAAGAGGAATAAACATATTCCTAGCAGCGGCATCAAGTGGCAGCATCGCTAGCTGGGCTGTATGGAACAACTTACAGCTCCTATGGGCGACAATAATAGCAGCATCTCAGTTCATAAATGTCATAAAGCCGCACTTGCCATATTCGCTACGACTCAAGTCATTAAGCTCCCTAACAAACGAACTCGAAAGTCTTTTTATATCAATGGAAAACCACTGGTTCCATATAGCCGAGGGTAGGCTTACAGAGGAGGAAATTCACAAGCTTCACATAGAAATTAAGGAAAAAAGAAGGCTGTCTATACAAAAGCACTTAGGCAAGGCATCCCTGCCCCATAATGAAAAAATAATGGAAAGAGCGAGACAAAGCGCAAAGACCTACTTCATCAACTTCTATGAATAGCGGAGACTACTATGCAAGACAGAAACTCAAGAAAACCACAACCCTCCCCTCGCAGAGAAAAAATGAATGAAGATCGAGGGTTAAAACCTACAACATCGGGCACTCCAATGCCAAAAACCAAGCCTCCCAAAAAAGAAAACTAGCCTCTATCACAACGGCAATGCAAAGACATAATCCTGGCAAGATAACTCGTCACTCTCCACGAGGAAAAAACTTCTTCGAGACACGAGTAACCGAGCATCAGGCCAGCGGCGCGCTGAGCTAGGATTTATATAAAAATCTATGGCTGGTTTCGTGCCTTAAGCCAGCTATCACAACTTGGACGGAAATTAGTAATCCTCAGCTTTGGAGGTATATCCATGTGGAACGAAAGAAGACGATACGAAGACGGCTACCAGCGAAAAGCTTTTAATTCTTTCACAGAAGACAGCGAAGCTCAAAGAGATCGTGCCCGCATCATTCACTCTGCAGCTTTTAGACGACTTCAATCTAAAACCCAAGTTCTTGGAATCGGTGAAAATGATTTTTACAGAACAAGACTAACACATTCTATGGAAGTAGCCCAGATAGGCTCCGGCATCTGCGAAAGTCTTAGAGAAAAACACAAAAGCCAACCTCATTACCTCAAATTCATACCAACTTTGAGTCAAATTGAAGCAATTTGCCTATGCCATGATATAGGCCATCCTCCTTTTGGACATGGTGGTGAGTTAGCCTTAAATTACTACATGCACTCTCAAGGGGGATTTGAAGGTAACGGCCAAACCCTAAGAATAACAAGCAAACTAGGCGAATACTCACCCAAGCATGGAATAGACCTCACCAGAAGAACAATGCTTGGGATTTTAAAATATCCAGCACTACACAGACAAGTAAGCAACTACCAATTTATAGATAAAATTTCTACTCTAAATATAGATAACATCAAACCACCAAAATGTATACACGATGAAGAAATCGACATTTTAGAATGGGTACTACTCCCCTTCTCAGATACAGACACTAAAACATTCCTTGAGGTAAAGACTAACAATAACTCTCACCATAAGAGTTCGCACAAATCATTTGACACTACAATAATGGAGTATGCTGACGACATAGCTTACGGAGTTCATGATTTAGAGGATGCATTAGCGCTTGGCCTTATATTAAAAAAAGATTGGGATAATATGGTTGAAGAAAACCTCGACCGTGAAAGCCTGATTGCAAAGGAAAAAGATTTCTACGATGCGAAGCTATTCTCCGACTCCAACAAAGAAAGAAAACATGCAATCAGCAAACTTGTCGGCCACTTCATAAAAAACATCACAATCACTGAGAAGACTTCTTTTTCGTCCCCAATGCTTAGATATCAAGCTGAAATGCTCGACTCTGAAGAAAGGCTTCTGGGTTCCCTCAAGCACTTTATCTATGAAAATGTGATAAAAAAACCAGAAGTACAAACGCTCGAATACAAGGGTCAGCAAATAATAATCAGAATATTCGAAACATTGCAAAAAAATCCAAAGCGTCTGTTGCCAACATCTACTTACCAAAAATACTTAGAGGCGGAAAATAAAAACAGGGTGATTTGTGATTACATATCAGGCATGACAGATAGTTACGCCACAAAACTGTATCATAAGCTTTTCAGTCCTGACGTTGGCTCAATCTTTGATAGAATGTAGACGGCTATGGTTTCATCTATAGCTAAAATTCAGCAGCAGTACCCCGGCGCGGAGACCCCGTTCCCGTGGATGAGCGAGATCATCGACCTGCGCAAGGAGAAGAACTTCTTCGAGACGCGCGTCACGGAATACCAAGTCGGCGGCGCGCTGAGCTGGGATTGACACCTCACATGTGAGGTTTCGAGTGGGCCGTGTCATGCGACATGGCCCGCTTTGCGTCATGCACTCGGTATCGGTAGGCTTGCCGCCGTTCCCACTCCCTACCCGACATCGCGAAAGGTAAGAACATGCAACTCGGTATCATCGGACTCGGCCGCATGGGCGGCAATATCGCCCGACGCTTGATGCGCGGCGGCCACGACGTCGTCGCCCATGACCGCGATCAATCCATCGCTTCGGCGTTGATCGAGGACGGTGCCGCCCCGGCGGACTCCTTGGCGACGCTGGTGGATCAACTGGAAACACCGCGCGTGGTATGGGTCATGCTGCCTGCCGGCGACCCTACCGAGGAAACGGTCAATGCCTTGGCCGAGCGGATGGACGCCGGCGACATCATCATCGACGGCGGTAACACCTTCTACAAGGACGACATCCGCCGCGCCAAGGCGCTGGCGCTCACGGGCATCCATTACGTGGACGTGGGCACCTCGGGCGGCGTCTGGGGATTGGAGCGCGGCTATTGCATGATGGTCGGTGCCGAGCAAGAGATCTTCGCTCATCTCGACCCACTGTTCGATACCCTGGCGCCCGGTCACGGTAACTTGGAGCGCACGCATGGCCGCAACGCGCCCCATGACAGCGCCGAGCGTGGCTATATCCATGCCGGCCCGGTCGGTGCCGGCCACTACGTGAAAATGGTCCACAACGGGATCGAGTACGGCCTCATGCAAGCCTACGCCGAAGGCTTCGAGTTGATGCAGAGCAAGTCATCGCCGGACCTCCCGGAAGACGAACGCTTCGATCTCAACCTCGCCGACGTAGCCGAAGTCTGGCGTCGCGGCAGCGTGGTCTCATCCTGGCTGCTCGACCTCACCGCCCAGGCCCTGACCGGCGACCCCAAACTCGATCATTACTCCGGCGCCGTCGCCGACAGTGGCGAAGGCCGCTGGACCATCGACGCCGCCGTCGAGCAAGGCGTCGCCACCCCGGTGCTGGCCAACGCCCTGTTCGCGCGCTTCAACTCGCGCAAGGACAGCACCTACGCCAACCGGCTGCTCTCCGCGATGCGCTTCGGCTTCGGCGGCCACGTCGAACCGCCGAAGTGAGCGCTGATTGAAAGCCGCGGCGCCTGCCGCCGGAAGCGCCGGCGGCAGGCACTAGCGCGACGCCCCGGCTGGCGCATCCACCTCGGCACACGTCAGCACATGAGTGACGAAACGGCGCACACGCACGAGTTCGCCGAGGTGCTCGGGGTGCACCAGGTAGTAGGCGTCGGGTCCCTTGAGGACGTGAGGCCAGGCCAGGGACAGGCGGCCTTCGGCCAGCTCGGTGTCGACGAAGAAACGCGGTACCAGGGCGAGACCACCGCCGTTCATCGCCGTGCGGATCAGCATCTGGAAGGTCTCGAAGCGAGTGCCGTGGTAACTGCGCTCGGTGGTGATGCCCTGGTCGGCGAACCAGCGGTGCCAGGCATCCGGGCGCGTGGAGAGGTGCAGCAGGCGACACTCGGCCAGGTCGGCGGCGCTCGTCGATTGCCGTCTGGCCAGATAGTCCGGTGCGCCGACCACGACCACCTCCTCGTCGAACAACTTGTGGCACTCCAGTTTCGGCCAGCGACCATGCCCGTGGAAGACGGCCACGTCGATACCTGCCTGATCCAGGTCGAAGGGCTCGACATGGTCACTAACGCTGAGGTCGATGTGCGGGTTGGCGTTCAGGAAATCGGGCAACTGGCGGGCCAACCAGCGGGCCCCGAAGGTCGGCAGGCAGGCCACCCGCAGCACTTCGCCCTGCCCGCTGTAGCTCATGATCGCGTTCGCTGACATCTCGATCCGTGCCAGAATCTTGCGTACTTCAGTAAGGTACAGCGCGCCCTCCGGCGTCAGCACCAGGGTGCGGCGCACACGCCGGAACAGCTTGTGCTGCAGGTACGCTTCGAGTTGCGCCACTTGCTTGCTGATGGCGCTCTGGGTAATGCTCAGCTCGTCGGCGGCACGTGTGAAACTCATATGCCGTGCAGCCGCCTCGAAGCACTGCATGGTGATGGTCGAGGGCAGGTGGCGTGCCGTCATGCGTCTTTTCCTCGACGGAATGAATTCGCAACGCTCATGCTGAAATCTCATGCCCCAGGCTTTATTTAAAGCACTCAAGCGTAATACATGAGTTAAAGGAATGGGTAGCGCGCTTTTTTTCGTTTGCCGATGCGATGGGGGCTCTGGTCTCATCACCTCCATGATGGACACCGCGCTCACGAACGGCGCTGGGCCCTTGTTCGACTTGAGAGGTACCTCCGATGACAACCCTCGTTTCCCATCACGAGATTCGTGACCGTTTTTCCAGGGCCATGTCGGCCATGTATCAGGCCGAGGTGCCGCAGTACGAAACCCTGCTCGAGCTGGTGGCGGAAGTGAACCGCGAGATCCTCGAGCGCGACCCCGAACTGGCCGAGCGACTCGCGACCCACGACGAACTGAATCGTCTCGGCGTCGAGCGGCACGGTGCCATTCGTGTCGGCAGCGCCGAGGAGCTCGCCATGCTGCGCCGGTTGTTCGCGGTGATGGGCATGGTTCCGGTGGGCTACTACGACCTCTCCGAAGCTGGCGTGCCGGTACATTCCACCGCCTTCCGGCCCATCGACGACGAGGCCCTGGCGCGCAACCCCTTCCGTGTCTTCACGTCCCTGCTGCGCCTGGAACTGATCGAAAGCCCCGAGTTGCGCGAGCGTGCCGCCAGCATTCTCGCCGCGCGTGACATCTTCACGCCCAGCGCACGAGAGTTGATCGAACTCAGCGAGCGCCAGGATGGGCTCACCGACGAACAGGCCGACCGCTTCGTGGCCGAGTCGCTGGAGACCTTTCGCTGGCACAAGGACGCCACGGTGGACTTGGACACCTACGAGGCACTGCATGCCGAGCACCGGCTGATCGCCGACGTGGTCTGCTTCCACGGGCCACATATCAATCACCTGACGCCGCGCACCCTGGACATCGACGAGGTCCAGCGGCGGATGCCGGCGGCGGGAATGAACCCCAAGGAAGTCATCGAAGGCCCCCCGCGTCGCGCCTGCCCGGTCCTGCTGCGCCAGACCAGCTTCAAGGCTCTGGAGGAGCCGACCCGCTTCGCCGGCGATCGCCAGGGCACCCACACCGCACGCTTCGGCGAGATCGAACAGCGCGGCGTGGCGCTGACGGCCAAGGGACGCGCCCTCTACGACCGGCTGCTCGGCGAGTCGCGCCGACGCACCGCCGGCCTGAGCAACGAGGCGCACCAGCGCGTGCTGGCCGAGGTCTTCGCCGATTTCCCGGATACCGAGGTCGAACTGCGCCGTCAGGGCCTGGCCTTCTTCGAATACCGGACGACCGAGGCGGGACGCGAGGCCGGCGCGATCGCCGAGACCGCGGTCGAGCGGTTGATCGAGCAGGGACTGATAACGACCCGACCGATCACTTATGAGGATTTCCTGCCGGTCAGCGCGGCCGGCATCTTTCAATCGAATCTCGGCGGTGACGGCAGCGAGGCCTATGCCGGTCACGCCAACCGCGAAGCCTTCGAGGAGGCACTTGGCGCGCCGGTCACCGACGAGCTGACGCTCTATGCCGAACGCGAGCGGAGTTCTCTGGATGCCGCTCTGACGTCTCTGGGCATCCCGCCAGTCCGCTAGGCGTCCTGCCCGAGCGAACGCCGCCAGCGAGCCTCCAGGCTATCGGGGCCGCTGGGGCCGAATAGCGCGCGGGATTCGCCGCGGTACCAGGCCCACATCTGGTCGCCGTAGCTGTAATGCCACCACTCGCTTGGCAGGTTGGCGAACCCGGCATCGACCATGGCGTGATAGAGAATCCGCCGCCGATCACGATAGGTGCGCGTGTCGGCGTCAACGGCGTGGTGCTCGAAATGCACGGTATGCGATGCCGCACGCGCCTCGTCGAAGGCAGACCCCATGTCCAGCAGCAGCCCATCGGCATCGCACAGCGCCACGTCCACCGCGCCGCCGGTGAGATGCGGACTCGGCCGATCCACCCGCTCGCTGGGCGGCGAGACGAACGCCCGGGTCATGGCTCGCCGATCCGACTCGTCGAGATCCGCATAGCGTGTTTCCACCATTTCCAGCAGGGTGTCGTAGAGGTGGCGCTGCACGACGTAAGGTCGCCAGGCATCCAGCACTACCAGTCCCAGACCGTCCGGCAAGTGCCGCGCCACGTCGAGAAGCCGCCGATAGACCGCCTCCCGCGCCCAGCACTCGGGCACCGCCCCAGGGACGCCAAGCGCATGATAGATAGGGTGCACGCGTAAAGCCGGCGTCGCGAGGCTAAACGCATGTAGCGCCGACCCATCGTCGACGATGGGGATGGCAGCGATGGTCTCCCACTGTGGATCGGCGATGGGATCGATGGCACAAAGCGTCGAGTCAGTCACGTTCAAGCGATTCATTTTCAAGTTGAAGTCAGCCCAGAGTGTTGGGTAGCCAGGTGATCAGGCCGGGAAAGACGATCAGCAATAACAGCACCCCGACCGCTACTAGGATGAACGGCCAGATAGTGCGGAATAGCACGGTGATATCCAAGCGGCTGACCGCCGCAGCGATGAACAGGCAGGCTCCCATCGGGGGAGTGATCAAGGCGATGGTGATATTCAGCGTGATGATGATCCCCAACGCCACCGGATCGATACCAGCCGCCAGCGCCACCGGGGTAAATACCGGCGACAGCAGCATCAGCGCCGATACTTCCTCCATGAACATGCCGGTCACGAAGGTGATGGCACTAAGCAGCAAGAGCACGATCACCGGCGAGTCAATGAAGGGCTCGAGCAGGCTGGTGAAACGGTCCGGCGCCTGGGCATAGGCCAGCTCCCAACTAATCACCGACGAGATGCCGATGATCAAGAAGATGGCTGCCGTCAACCGTGTGGTCTCGATCGCAGCACGCCAGAAAGCCGTTAGACGCAGCTCCCCCATCAGCAGCCCGCATACCGCCACGTAGAGGACGGTCAAGGCGGCGGACTCGGTCGGCGTAACGAAGCCCAGCACGATGCCGGCGACGATGATGAACGGTGCGGCCAGCGCCGGAAGCGCTCCGCGTGCGGCATCGATCACTTCGTGTCTTGCCGGCAGCGAGGTGCGGCGCTCGAATCCCGCCCTTTTGGCATGCACGGCATTCATCGTCATGAACGCCAGTGCCAGCAAAAGACCGGGGACCACGCCACCCAGGAATAACTGACCAACCGAGGTATTGGTCTGCGCGCTATACAAGATCATGAAGATGCTCGGCGGGATGATTGGCCCGATCAGCGAGCTACCGGCGGTTAGCCCAGCGGCAAAAGCCGTGGAATACCCATCGCGCCTCATCGCCGGCACCAGCAATGCCCCCAGGGCCGAGGCATCGGCAGCCGCCGAGCCATTGACCCCGGACATGAAGACGCTCCCCACCACATTGACATGTCCGATACCGCCCCGCAGATGCCCCACCAACAGGCGCGCGACGCGCATCAAACGCTCGGTCATCCCACAGGCATTCATCAGATTACCAGCGAGAATGAACAATGGGATCGCCATCAGCGAAAAACTATTGAGGCCACCGAAGAACTGTTGCGGCATCATGCGCGCGATCATGCCTGGATCGACGAAAACGAAGCCCACCAGAGCGGTCACGATCAGCGTCAAGAAAAGTGGAATACCCAATAAGGTATTGGCCAGCAAGGTTGCGAACATCGCGGCGACCATCATGAGGCGTCCTCCGCAACGTCTGGAGAGGCATCACCGGCCTGGGGCAATGGACGAGGACCGTAAAGCAGTACCTGCAATGCAAGCAGGCCGAAACCCAGCGGCATCGCAAGCATGGGAATAGTACGGCTAATGCCCAACCCTTGGGAGGTGAAGTAGCTCACCGAGAAAGCGTAATGCCAACTCCACCAAGTCATGGCCGTGCACAGCACCAAGGTGAGCAGCCATTGATAGGCCAACAATGCACGTCGCGCGACGCCTTCCAGCTTGCGCTCCAGTAACGCCACTCGCATATGCTCGCCACGCACCCACACATTGCCGGCGATCAGCAATGCCGACGCGATCAAGCAGTAACGCGCAAGCTCGTCACTCCAGATGGGCGCTTGACCAACCAAGTAGCGCGTCACGACGCCATACAAGATATCGATTAGCGTGACCAATAACGCCAACCCTCCCAGGCCGGTCGTGATCCGCCCCAGCAGCGATAATAAAGTGTTTCGGAACATAGCGATTACATGGTACGACCGGCATGACCGGTCGTACTCCTGGCATCCGAGTGAATAACGTGAGGATCAGTCGCTGAGCAGGTCGCTTTGGCCGGCATCTTCGAGCGCCATCTTGATCCACTCGTCGCCTATCCCCTGCTCTTCAAGCCACTCGATATAGGCCGGCTGACCTTTTTCACGAAAAGCCGCCATCTCTTCATCGCTAGGCTCGATCACCGTCATGCCATTATCGGCAAGAAACTGGACGCGCTCGTCGACCCGCTTCTCGACATCTTCACGGTTGAGCTCATTGGCTTCCTCGACGGCTGAGTCGATGGCATGGCGATCGTCCTCGGAAAGCCCCTCGTACCAACTGCCGTTGGCCACGAGGAACTGATCGGAGTACTGCACGTTGGCCCGGGTGAAGTATTTCTGCACTTCGTAGAGACTGCCCATGATGATGTACATCGGCGGGTTCATCTGGCCATCGGCGACATTGGTCTTGAGCGCCATGTAGGTATCGGTCCAGGGAATCGGCGTGCCAGATGCACCGAAGGCCTCATAGAGCGCGACTTGGCTAGGATCCATGGCACGAAAGCGCAGTCCTTCGAAATCATCGGGGCCCTTTATTGGCCGCTTGGAGTTCGTAAACCCGAGAAAACCACCCTCCTCGATCACGCCAAGCAACTCGGCACCAGTACGCTCCTTGAGAGCCTGCTCGACCTTGTTCCAATAATCGCCCTCGTCGAAAAACTCATGAGCGGCGTTGTAATCATCGAACAGGAAGGGGGTAGCACTGACATAGATTTCAGGAACGATCGGTGACAAACCGGCGAATGAGGCGATGTTAAGGCTCGGCGTATTAGCGACCTGCTCCATGCGCTCCTGTTCTTCGCCAAGCATGGAGTTGGGATATAGCTTGAGCTGAATATCGCCGTCGGTTTTTTCTTCCACTAGCCGCTTGAGATTGGACGCAAACAGGTGGACCGCATTCTTGTCGGCATCGGAGGGTCCGTTATAGCTCAGGTTGATGGTCGTGGCCGCATTGGCCAGGCTCGCCGTCGTCAGCAAGCCTGTAATGGCTGTTGTGAGTAACACGGGACGCAGCATCGAGAAATGCATGAAAGAGACTCCTTGTTGTTATCGGAACGCGACATGACTCGCGTATTGATCGGCCGTTGATTTCAGCGGCTCTCTATGACGCTAATCGTTGCGATGTTGACCTTTCAAGCGCTCTAGCGTTGCCTTAAAGGCAACATGCGTGCATCCAAGACGCGCGGGGCGTCGGCGCTGAAGAAACGCATGCTATATCGCAAGTGTTCAATGAACGCTTGGGCTGCCACCGTCAAAGGCCGCTCGACCTGACTGACAATGCGTGCCTGCGCCTGGCACAGGACCTCTGCATCAACCTCGCGTGTGACAATGCTTCCTTCGTGAATCTCTTCCAGAACGCTGAGTTCGGGCATGAACGTCACTCCCAAACCGGAACGCACGAAGTTCTTGAGCACCGACACCGAGTTGGTTTTCATACGCGGTCGATAAGACAGCTTGGCCGTCCGCAATGCCATATCGACCAACTGCCCCATTCCGGTCTGCCCATCGATCAGCGCTAAGGAATGCGCACCGATCTCGGCTAACGTCAGCGGCGCCGTCGTGCGGGCCAATGCGTGTTCCGCGGGCACGATCAGATCCAGCGGTTGGCACCGATCGACATGCGACACCAAACGGTGATCGTCGGGCGGCGCGTACAGCAATGCCAGATCGACTCCCCCTTCCTCGACCAACGCCATCGCGTCGGTGAGCCCGGCCATGTGCACTTCGATCTCCAATCCCGGATAGGTGGCCAAAAAGTTCTGCAAGGGCGCCGAGACCAAGTCCGCTATGAATCCTTCGCCGACGGCGATGTGTACCTCGCCGTGTTCCAGATTCTGCATTGCTTGCAACTGGGAAAGTGTCGCCCGCTCGGCAGCGCGCCTATCGCGATAGTGACGCAGCATCAATTCACCGGCGGGGGTCAGACCAAGCCGTGGGGAACGTACCAGTAGTATGGAATCCAGTTCTTCCTCGAGGGCCCGCAGTTGTCTACTCAGCGCCGAGGGATTGACCTCCAGATGGGAGGCGGCTCGGCGTAGCGAGCCATAGCGAACGACGGCATCGAGATATTCAAGCGCACGAGATTTGAACGGAGTCATGGCAAGCTCGGTCAACAGTCAGATAAACAGGTCATTATCATACGAACGGCCATGGGGGATAAGATTGATTCCAATCCGCAACCGGCGTAGCGTGAAGGCGTCGAATTCACAGGAGACTTGATCATGGCGGAAGCCAAGAGTGTCATCAAACGTGTCTACGTTCCTACCTATGTCCGCGATCTGCCCAATGGCGAACGCGTGACGGTGCCCGGACACTACAAGAAGACACCCACGCACTCGAGCTGACGTCAGTGATCGGGGCACGCCTCGCCCTTGCGTGGGCAAGGAACGAACCATGAACGCCCTGCCAACCGGCAGGGCGTTTGTCATTGGGCTCATACCTCATGCGTCAGCGGCTCAGATCGACCTCTCGCGTCTGACCGGCGCCGATCTCTATTTGCTTCAGAATCAGTGGGCTGCGTGAGCCATCCGGCAGGCGCACACTTCCGGCCACATAGAAGACCCCTGCGGGGATACCGGTAGCCTCGAAATAGCCGTTGTCGTTGGTCTTGGCGTAATGCGTGTATTCACGGGCACGTGGGTCCGCAGGCTCGATGCGCTTACCCGCCAGCGCGGCTTCGGCAGCCTCGGCGGAATAGCGCGTAGCCGGGGCGATCGACACGGTTTCGTTTTTGCCCACCAGCGTGCCGGCGGACGAGGACATGTAACGCAATCGCCCTTTGACGACAGCAGATCCATGCTTATCCAGCTTGGCGTATTCCTCGGCGGGAAACGCAACTTGACGTTCCACGGCGCCCGCCGGCGAGCCTTCGCCGGCTTCCTCGATCTCGACGGGCTGTGTCGGTCCTCCCGTCGGCAGCATTTCACAGCCACTCAGCGCCAGCCCCACCAGGGCCAGCCACCATCCCGTGCGTCTATGTCTCATTCCATGAGTCACCTTTGTGAACGAGCTTAACGTGCAAGCTCGGGGTTGAGCGTGTAAGTACCCATCACGCTGGATTGCTCCAGGACCCGCCCTTGCATGGCTTCGAGCACTTCATCGCCAGTGAACTCGCCCTGTAACCCCAGCGACGCGACATCCAGGGCATAGATGGTGAAGTGATAGCGATGTACCCGAGCGTCATTCCACGGGGGGCAAGGCCCATCGTAGCCCCCATAGATACCTTCGAGCTGTTCGTCATCGATGAAGAAGTCCGTGTAACTGTTGATCCCGCGTACGCCCTTACCGGTCTCCCCCGGTGCCTTGCCCATGGCCACGACACCGTCGGCATCTTCGCCTTCGTCGATGCCGCTCACCTCCACGGGGATATCGATCAAAACCCAGTGGTAGAAATCGGCGCGCGGCAGATCGGCTGACACGCTGCGACCTTCCTGGTTGACGTCGCTAGGATCCGTAGGCGCGTCCACATCGACCACCAACAGCGCGAGGCTACGCGTCCCGGCGGGCACATCGTGCCAGTGAACATGCGGGTTGCGGTTGTCGCTGAAACGCAGGTGTTGCTCGGGATCGGGAACGGCGAACGCGAAGCGTTCGGGAATAGGTTCACCGTCGATGATGTCCTGCACGTCGATGCGCATGCGGGTGCCTCCTGGTAGTCCGTGGTGAAGAAGATGACGGCCTTCAGTTTGGCACATCCATGAGGTGATGCGCATAGGACGAACGGCGCGCCCATGCGCGATGTCACTAGTGACACAATGAGATGCCGCGCATGCCAAAATGGAAATGGTTGGCATGCGCGGCATTGTAGTCCGGCCCCAGGGTCGTCCCGAACACATCGCAAGCGCCGTCGCGCACGCGATGCAGGAACTTCGCCGCGTCATCGTTACCCTCCCAGTCCTCGAGCACGGACACTCGGCGTCCGTCTGCTATCCGAAAGGCCGCCACATCGAGCGCTTCAGCAGTAGCATGGTCGCTGCGGCGAGCGTTGTCGCGGTGATAGATATTGCGGCACGCAAAGCTTCCTAGATGACGTACCGATTCCACCGGCTCACCGAACACCTCCCGCGCAACCGGCTGAAGGCGTTGATGCTCGAACAACGACCAGGCCACCGCCAACGGACAGCTGGCCACGAAGCTGGCATTGAAACCGACGCCGGTATGGCGCACGCGCACCACGTTTTTAAGCGGACAGCCAGCAACGGGGGTGTAATCCGCCAGCGGCGTGTACGTCAGCGTTCCGGCAGGCGCGGAGTCGAGAACATTACGGCATGCCTGGCGATTCCCCTTGAGCCGGCGCAACTTCCACTGTGTGACGGGGGTCAACGGGTCTTCGATGTGCAAGGGCTGAAAGGGGTTCCAGGCACGAGGGACTGTCCAGACGCCTTTATCCAGGGCGATACCCGCAGCAATCACGGCGCAACTCAACGCGAGGAAGGCAAACGACGGTTTCATGGCGCTCCCGGAATGATGCAAGGCCTACAGTGTAGAGAACCCCAGCGATCATATGGCGATCATCATGTGAGGCATATGAATTTGACCGATACTGGATGTACCCTCGATCTGAAAGGAGAACCGTCATGCCACGCTGGATTCCACTCGCCTTCATCGCTGGCTTTTTCGCCGTGCTTTGCTTCCATCAGCCCATGGCTGGCTTGTTGCACGCCTACGCCATCGTGCCATTTGCACCCTATGGCATGACAGCCGTACCGCCCCTGGGTATTCCTCAGTGGCTGTCGGCAAGCTTCTGGGGCGGTGTATGGGGTATCGTCATGCTATGGATATTCACACGTTTCCACGTCACGACCGGGCTGTGGTGGAAAAGCGTATTGTTCGGCGGTATCGCCTTGACACTCGTGGCGCTGTTCATCGTCTTTCCGCTCAAGGGGCGCGGCCTCAACCTCTCCGGATTCCCCATTGGCTTCCTGGTCAATGGCGCCTGGGGGATGGGCATCTGGGTCTTCGCGCGCTGTTTCGGACTCTGGAGAGTCTCACCACGGTCAACATGATCAGCCCCACAACAAGGTGACCAGCAACGCCGATACGCCCACGATCAACGCAGTGAGTACGGCGATGCTCACCAGCCGATTCAACCATTCATCGACGCTGCCCCGGCGACGCACGGGGCCTCGTCTCTGGCGGCGAGTGGCACCTTGACCTCGCCGTCTACCTGCTTTGACCACTTGGGGCATTCCTCACTCCGTGCATGCAATATTGCTTTACCATAAGAGGTGACGCGCGTTTCCACCATCGCCAACCTATAACGCCCGGCCAAAGCCGGGCGTTATAGGTGTCGTCATGTGACGTATTATCCGCCTTCACGCGTATTGATACGCCGGTTGACCACATTTGGGGCGCGACGATACCGCTCGGCATCGGCCAATGTTTCGGCTTCAAAGGCGTCGGCGCCGACCGGGGTCTCACCGTGACGATGGTACAGTGAAGTCAGCATCGCCTTGCGGTCCGCCCGCAACTCCTTGATCAAGACGATAATCATGCCATAGAGAATAAAGGTGAATGGCAAGGCTGCCAGCACCGCGGCGGATTGCAGACCGTTCAAACCTCCCGCCACTAACAAGGTGAGACATATCGCGGCGATCAACACGCCCCAGATAATCCGCTTCACCAAGGGCGGATTCAGCGAGCCGCCATCAGTCATCTGCGAGACGATATACGTCGCCGAGTCTGCGGACGTCACCAGGAAGATGAAGATCAAAAACAGCGCCACGACAGAAAGAACGTTGGAGAAGGGCATCAAGTTGAACATCTGAAACAACGCTACGGTGATGTTGTCAGCGGTTGCCGACGCCAGCCCGACATCGCCGGTCAACTCCATATTGAGCGCCGCCCCACCGAAGACGCCGATCCACAGGCAGGCTAGCAGCGGCGGCACGAACAAGACGCCGAACACATATTCCTTGATGGTCCGCCCGCGCGAGACACGCGCCACGAAGGTCCCCACGAAGGGTGACCAGGCAATGACCCAAGCCCAGTAGAAAATCGTCCAATTGCTCGCCCAAGTGTTATCGCTATACGGCGCAATACGCAGACTCATACCCACGATATGTTGCAGGTAATCGCCGATGCCTAGCGTGATGGTTTCGAGAATGGCCACGGTCGGACCAGTGAACAACACGTAGAACATAAGCGCGAAGCACAGCGCCATGTTGAGGTTGGAGAGGCGCTTGATCCCCTTATCCAGCCCCGACCAAGTGGACGCCATATAACACAAGAACATGGCGCCCATGATGATGAATTGCCACTTGATACCTTCTTCGACACCGAATACTTCATGTAGGCCACCGTTGATCTGCAACACCGCTAGGCCGATGGAGGTCGCTACCCCCATCACGGTCGCGACCACGGCGAATACATCCAGTGCCGGCCCCGCTCTGCGCAACTTGGGACGCTTGGCGGTCATGCTCGAAAGCACGTTGGACACCAGTCCCGCCTGCCCCTTGCGGAACTGGTAATAGGCAATGATCAACCCAACCACCGAGAACGCCGCCCACTGGTGAATGCCCCAATTGAAGAAGCTATATTGAATGGCATAGCGTGCCGCTTCCTCGGTGCCGCCTTCCATGTCACCGTAAGGCGGTTCGAGAAAGTGTGTCATCGGCTCGGCCATGCCATAAAATACTAGCCCGACGCCAAATCCCGCCGCCAGTAGCATGCTGATCCACGAGAAAAAGCTGTAAGAGGGCGAGCTGTCCTGAGGACCCAGACGGATTTTGCCGTACTTGCTGAAGGCCAGCGTCAACAGGAACACCACGAACCCGAAGACCGAGAACAGGTAGAACCACCCAAAATAGTGTGAAATGGTTGATAATGCCGTCGATGCCGCCTCACCGAAGCCCTCGGGAAAGGCCGCACCAATGGCGACCAGAACCGCAACGATTAGGGCGGAGACGATAAATACGTATTGCCTTCCAATATTGGCCATGCAGCTATCCTCTTAGTCTCCGACGATACGGCGCCTCATGCACCTCCCGGGTTCTTATCACCGAGCTCGGCACAACTTCAATGACCCAGAGAATCAAAGCTCGGTGCATGAGACCAATCGACAATGATGGCAAAACCAACGCTGCACGACCATAACCGCAATTTATATTTAAGTATATCAACCATTAAACTTCATTAAAGAGCCTGTTATGCCGCCAACGAACCGCCTGGCGTCCGCCACCGCTTGGCTTGAGCGTCTTTCGCATTCACGGCACGCCTTGTCGCTGTTGTTTTTCGCTTCGATGCTGGAAACCCTGCTGGTACCGATTCCCATCGAAACCATCCTGATTCCCTGGATGCTGGCCCAGCCGCAGCGCAAATGGCGCCTGGCAAGCGTAGCGCTGGCCGGCAACTTGGCCGCTGCCTGCATCGGCTATGCCCTAGGGGCCTGGGCATTGAATACCTGGGGAGCGACGCTCATTCCTTTATTCGGAGGTCAAGACGCCTATGCCGCCTTTCAAGCGCGCATGGCCAGCGACGGCTTTATGGCCGTGCTCGCGGTGGGCGTCATCCCCATCCCCTTCCAGATCGCCATGCTCGCTGCCGGCTCCAGCGGCTACCCATTTCCGTTTTTCCTGTTGGCCGCCTTGATGGCCCGTGGCGTGCGTTATTTCGGCCTCGCCTTGCTGGTGCATCTCGCCGGCGACGCCGCCCTGTCATTGTGGCGGCGCCACGCACGCCCCATCGGCGTGCTGGGCATTGCGCTCTTTGGTATCTGGGCTTGGGCTCAGTTAGCGCCATAAGCAAGTTTCGGAAGCCCTCTTGCCTTGAGTTATGCCCTCGCCATCCCAACAGAAGGGAAATATTGAGGATGCTAACGTTCACCCTATCCAAGAGGCCATCATGAGCCGACTCTCGCAAATACCGCTATCCGTGCTCGATCTCGCACCGATCTCGCATGACGGCACGCCCGCCGAGACCTTCGAGCGCACGGTCGATCTTGCTCAGCTCACCGACACTCTGGGCTACAACCGCTATTGGCTCGCCGAGCATCACAACATCGACGGCATCGCCAGCGCCGCCACGTCCTTGCTCATCGGTCATGTCGCCAGCAAGACGCAACGTATCCGCGTGGGCAGTGGTGGCATCATGCTGCCCAACCACCCACCGCTGGTGGTCGCCGAACAGTTCGGCACGCTGGAAACGCTCTATCCCGGTCGTATCGATCTCGGTCTGGGACGCGCGCCCGGCTCCGACGGCGTGACCATGCAGGCCATGCGTCGCAATCCTCGCGCCGGCGTGAATGACTTCCCCGACCGCCTGGCCGAACTACGCGGCTACCTGGGCGATGCCCGGCCCGATCAGCGCGTCAAGGCGATTCCCGGTCAGGGCACGCATGTACCGCTCTGGCTGCTCGGCTCCAGCGACTTCAGCGCGCGCCTGGCCGCACAGCTCGGCCTACCGTTCGTCTTCGCCGGCCAGTTCGCGCCGGGCTACATGCTCGAGGCCATCCAGCTCTATCGGCAGATGTTCCAGCCCTCCGACGTGCTGGACGCGCCCTATGTGATGCTAGGCATCCCACTGGTCGCCGCCGACAGCGACGCCCATGCGCAGTACCTGGCCACTACCCAGCAGCAGAAGTTTCTCAACCTTATTCGCGGCAAGAGCACGCGGACCCTGCCCCCGGTCGAGGCACTCGACTGGTCGCCACAGGAACGCGCCATGGTCAGCCAGAATCTCGGTGCCTCCATCGTCGGTGGCCCCGATACGATCCGCGATGAACTCGAGCGCTTCCTGGCGCATACTCAAGCCGACGAACTCATGATCAACGGTGATTTCTACGACCATGACGATCGACGTCGCTCGTACGAGATTCTCGCCGATGTCTGGAAAGGCTGAGTTTCACGTCACCCATCTACCCAAAAGCAAGAAGGCCGGCATTCGCCGGCCTTCTTGTCTTCACGCTACGCGATGGCACGTCATCCCAGGCGCGCGGCGAGCTTCTCCTCGAGGGTCGCCTGATCGTCGGCGAAGCGGCGAATGCCCTCGGCGAGCTTCTCCGTCGCCATGGCATCCTGATTGAGCCCCCAGCGGAACGCGGCTTCATCGATCGGCGCGAGGCGCTCGCTGGCGTCCCCGACATCGCTGATCTTGCGTTCGATGTCGCCTTCCTCACTCTCGAGCTCCTCGAGCAGTGCCGGTGAAATGGTCAGGCGATTGCAGCCGGCCAGCCCCAGGATCTGGCCCTTGGTACGGAAGCTGGCGCCCATGACCACGGTGTCGTAGCGGTAGCGGCTGGCGATATCGCAGACCTTGCGCACGAACACCACGCCCGGATCTTCTTCCGGCGTGTATTCCTGCCCGGTCTTCTGCTTGTACCAGTCGGTGACGCGGCCCACGAAGGGCGAGATCAGATACACCCCGGCGTCGAAGCAGGCCCGTGCCTGCGCCTCGGAAAACAGCAGCGTCAGATTGCACTGAATGCCTTCCTTCTCGAGCTGCTCGGCGGCGCGGATGCCTTCCCAGGTGGACGCCAGCTTGATCAGCACGCGCTCGCGGCCGATACCGCGCTGTTCGTAAAGCTCGATGAGACGATGTGCCTTCGCGATGCTCGCCTCGCGGTCGAAGGACAGCTTGGCGGCCACTTCCGTGGACACGCGCCCCGGAATGAGCTGCGTGATCTCGCTGCCCATGGCCACGGACAGACGGTCCACCGCCTCGTCGACACGGGCCTGGGGATCTGCGATATCGGCCTTGACCTGCGCCAGCGTCTCGTCGATCAGCGCTTGATAGCCGGGCAGCTCGAAGGCCTTGAGGATCAGCGAAGGATTTGTCGTGGCATCGTGCGGCTGATAGCGCTTGATCGCCTCGAGATCGCCGGTATCGGCGACCACCATCGAAAGTTGCTTGAGAGCCTCGAGTTGCGTCATGGCAAATGTCCTGTAACGAAAAGGGTCATGGGTCGCGTCTCATGGCGCGACGTCGTAGCGTTCGGCCAGCGCCTGACGGTAACGCTGGTAAAGTTCCTGATAACGGCGCACCGGTTCGCCACGCGGGCGGGTGAGGGTGTCGAGATCCACCTCGACGAGCCGTTCGGTGAGCGCCGACAGCGACTCGCCCGTCCCGCGTGACAGGGTATCGCACCATGCGGCCTGAATCGCCCCGCCCAGTGCGGCGGCTTCAGTGATGCGGGGACAGATCACGTCGACATCCAAGACATCGGCGACGATCTGGCGCCATACCGGACTCTTGGCGCCACCACCGACCAGACGCACTTGGCTGGCCCGGGATGCCAGATCGCCCAATCGCTCGAACCCATAGCGTAGCCCGAACGTCGTCCCTTCGACTACCGCTCGGCACAGATTGTCCCGCGTGGTATTGAGACTCGTCATGCCCACGAAACTGGCCGAGGCATGCGGCAATGCCGGCACGCGCTCGCCGTTGAAGAACGGCAAGGCCATCACGCCCTCGGCACCCAGCGGCGCCCTGGCCACGCACTCGCCAAAGGCTTCCAGATCGAGCCCCAGCAACTCGCGCACCTTGGTCGTCGCCGAGGTGACGTTCATGGTGCATATCAGCGGCAGCCAGCCACCGTGGCTGGCGCAGAAATTGGCGACCTGGGCGTCCTCCGCTTCCACCGGGGCGTCCGAATGGGCATACACGGTCCCCGAGGTGCCCAGGCTCAAGGTCACCATGCCGGGCGCGATGTTGCCGGTACCGATCGCCGCCATCATGTTGTCGCCGCCCCCGCTGGCCACCAGCACGTCATCGGCCAGCCCCAGCTCGCGGGCCAGGTCGGGACGCACCGTGCCCACCGGGTCGCGGGAGTCGATCAGACGAGGCAGCACCCGCGTCGGCGAGAGTTCCGGCGCCAGCGTCTCGAACACGTCGAGACGCCACTCGCGCGCTCGCGTGTCGAAATAGCCGGTGCCCGAGGCATCGCCGCATTCGGCGACGCGCTCGCCGGTGAGCCAGAAGTTGAGGTAATCGTGGGGCAGCAGCAAGGTGTCGATGCGCCGATACGCCTCGGGATGCGTCTCCCGCAGCCACGCCACCTTCGAGGCGGTGTAGCCGGTTTGCAGCACCAGGCCCAGCTTGTCCAGGCAGCCCTCGCGGCCACCGAGTTGCTCGATCAACGCCTCGTTGTGAAGCGCCGTCTCGGTATCGCACCACAGCTTCGCGGGGTGCAACGGAAGGCCGTCGGCGTCCAGGGCCACCATGCCGTGCTGCTGCCCCGAGACGCCGATGGCGCGTATCTCGCGCGCCTGGATGCCGGCCTTGGCGACCGCCTCGTGAAACGCCTCGGTCAAGGCGTGCGTCCACTCGTTCACGTCCTGTTCGCGTCGGCCGCCGTCACCTTCCATCAGATGATGCGGGCGGCTGGCCTCGCCCAGGATCGCCGCGCGCTGGACGTCGACGATCACCACCTTGGTGCTTTGCGTTCCACAATCCACGCCAACGTACATGCTCTCTCCTTGCGCTGCAGTGTATGGCCCGCATGGGGCAAGACCTCGAGTATCCGCTGCCTAGTCGCGTGATGCCATGTGACCCTCGACCACATCGCGCAGTGTCGCACGCGCGCCTGCGGTGTGCAGGCCATGCAGCGCATGCAGGTAAGCATCGCGGAAACGCGCGTCGCGTGCCAGCTCGCCGAACAAAGCATGCTGCTCGATGAATGCCGTTGGGTCGTCGCGATTGTCGGCGGCAACCGCCATCAAGCGCTCCTTTAGCCGATCGACGATCTCGATCGGTTGGCCTTGTTCATCGATTCCTTCAGCATAGCGCGCCCAGCTGGCGACCACGGCGGCGCTGCGGTGAATATCGCCGCCGCGCGCGAGCTGCTCGCGAATCACCGGCAGCAGCCACTTGGGAATGCGATCCGAGCTTTCTGCACAAAGCCGCGCCAGGGTGTCCTTGATCTCAGGGTTGGCGAAGCGTTCGATAAGGGTGTGCTTGTAGGCGTCAAGATCCACACCCGGCACCGGTGCCAACGTCGGCGTGGCCTCACGATTCATGTAATCGAGCAGGAAGTCGACGAACAGCGGATCCTGGCACACCTCATGGGCATAGCGGTAACCGGCAAGATACCCGAAGTAAGTCAGTGCCTGATGGCTGGCGTTGAGCAGGCGCAGCTTCATCAGTTCATAGGGCACGACGTCGTCGACCATCTGCACGTCGACTCGCTCATACGGCGGGCGCCCTTCGGGGAAACGATCCTCGAGAACCCATTGCGTAAAGGGCTCGCAGACCACTGGCCATTGGTCCTCGACGTCGAAACGCTCGACGAGCGCAGCGATATCATCAGGCGTCGTCACTGGCGTGATGCGATCGACCATGGCATTGGGAAAGCAGACCTCGGCCTCGACCCAAGCACCCAATTCGTCATCCAGTGCACGCGCATGGGCCGTGAACATTTTGCGGGCGACATCGCCATTGCCTTCGATGTTGTCGCAGGACATCACCGTGAACGGCGCGATACCGCGCTCGCGACGTCGCTTGAGCGCCGCGACGACTAGCCCGAAGGTGGTGCGTGGCGCCTCGGGCGTCGCCAGATCCTGGCGTACCTCGGGTGTCGTCAGATCATACTCGCCGGTGACGTGATCGACGTTGTAACCGCCTTCGGTCACCGTCAACGAAACGATGCGAATCGCCGGGTCGCTCATGGTCTCGATGACCACATCGGGGGCCTCGGGCGCGTACAGATAATCGACGATCGAGCCGATGACACGGGCGTCGTACTGCCCGTCGGGGTGCTTGACCATTAGCGTGTAGAGGTGATCCTGCGCCGCCAGAGCATCGCGCATGCGCACATCACCCGGCATCAACCCCACGCCGATGATCCCCCAGTCCAACGCCTCGCCACGGTTCATCAGCGTGTCTAGATACATCGCCTGATGGGCACGGTGGAACCCGCCGACACCGATGTGCACGATGCCCGGCGTCACGCTATCGCGATCGTAGGCGGGCACGGCTATATCGGATGCTAAATGTTGCAGGTTGTCGTTATTGAGTCGGGTCATGAAGGTCTCCTGCCGTAGACGGCGAATGCTTCGCCTGAGGGTCTTTAAAGGGTCGGTCGCTTGCGGACCAGTGCAGATCGGCGGCGACGGAGTCGGTCTTGATCAAGCGGGCATTGAGCATGTCCTTGTTACGCGCCCGGTCGAGCGCGCCGGCAGGATCCGCTCCCATCTCCCCCCAACGTTGGATGAGACGTGCTTCGAGCACGTCATCGGGAACGTCGATGAACAGCGTCATATCGAACAGGGGATGCAACTCACGCCAGGGGGCCTGGTCGAGCAACAGATAGTTGCCCTCGACGATGATCAACCGGTGCTGTGGCGTCACCAACCGGCCACCGGCACGGGCCAAATCCAGCGGTCGGTCGAACACCGGCACCGCCACGCTGCGCTCCGCGCGGCGTATACGCATCAGGTCGTGCTTGAGACCGTCACAGTCGAAGGTCTCGGGTGCGCCTTTGGTGGCGACCAGCCCCAAAGGCGCGAGCACGGCATTGTCGTAGTGATAGCCATCCATCGGGACCACCACGGCAAACGCCGATGACGTCTGCGGATCACGCGCCTCATGCAGCGCGTTGACCCGTTCGCAGAGCCGCTCGGTGAGCGTCGACTTACCCGCCGCCGGCGGACCGGCGATGGCCACCAGCGTGCGCCGTTCGCGTGAAGCGCTCGCCAGTAACCGCTCGGCCATGGCCTCGAGTGTCGGGGTCATCGGCAGGTCGTCGTCCGGAATGCCTTGCACGTCTTTCATGGCGTCACTCCGTCATCAGCACGCGGTATAACCACCGTCTACCCGTAAGTCGGCGCCATTGATCATCGCCGACTCGCGAGAAGCCAGGAACAATATGCTGTCGGCGATCTCGTCAGGGGTGGCGAAACGCCGGGTGGGAATCAGCGCCTTCATGCGCTCGCCCTTCTCCCCGGCCCAGCCGTAGCGCCCCAATTCGGTATCGACGACCGTCGGCGACACCGCGTTGGCGGTCACCCCGTGCGGCCCCCATTCCAGCGCCAGGGTGCGCGTCAGCCCCAGCACGCCGGACTTGCTGGCACAGTAGGCCAGGTGCCCTTCCAGGCCGACGCTGGCCGCCTGCGAGGCGAGATTGACGATGCGTCCGTAGCCGCGCTCGCGCATGCGCCGTCCCACCGCGCGGCAACACAGGAACACGCCGCGCAGGTTGACCGCCTGAGTGGCATCCCAAAGCGTGGCCTCCATCGACTCGGCGGGCGCCAGCGGGCCGATGCCGGCATTATTGACCAGTACGTCGATGTGGCCGAAGCGCTCGATGGCCTGGGTGACCATCGCCTCGACGGCGTCTTCCTCGCTGACATCGAGCACCGCGGCCAGGTGGGTGTCGCCGAGTGCCCGGGCGACCGCCTCGACCGTCTCGCTGCGGTCGGCCAGCACCAGATGCGCGCCGCTTGCCGCGAACCGCTCGGCGAGCTGTTTGCCGATGCCGTTGGCCGCCCCGGTGATCAACACCACGCTACCGCTGAAATCGAAGTGCAGTTGACGCATCGCCTCGCTCCCGCCGTTCAACGTCATTCGGGCAGGCAGGCCCGGGCATAGGCCGCGAGCACCTGCTGGATGTGCTGGCGCACCAGCGCGCGAGGCTCGGCCGCCAGGCGCCCCTCACGAATCGCCCGATAGCCGTCGGGCAGATATTGGCTGATCAGGGTCGGTGGCATCGGCCGGCGGCTCAGCGTGTCGAATAGCGCCTCGACGTTCGCCGCCACCTCCGGCCGCGTCCAGTAATAACGGATCCGATCGCTCAGGCTGTAGCGACGCGCAAAGCGTTGCTGCTCGACGTCGCCTTCGTAATAGGCCTGCCAGTAGCGGGGGGCGTCACGCATCGCCTGTTCGAGACTGGCACCGAGCGGCGGTGCGTCGATGCCCGGCGCCTCGGTGGCGATGGCCTCGAGCGCGAATAACGCCTCGCGCAACGCGAAGGTCAGCGCCGGCCCGACCTTGAGAATCGCGAAATGGCCGGCCACCAGCTCGGCATAGGCGGTAGGCGTCTGATAATCGGTGGAGTGCGCCTCGAAGACGATGTTCGGCCAGGCGGCGATGGCGCGGCTCAACGCGCGCGCCTCGCCCGGCACGAAGTCGACCACCTCGCTGTGACCGAACTCGACCCCTGGCTGGACGACCACGCCGCGCACCCGGGCCCAGGCATCCGCCAGCCCTTGAGTCTCGAACACGTCGTGATGAGTGGCGAGGGTACGTGCCAGGTCATCGGTGGTGGTCACCGCCACGCCGTCGAGGTGTTCATGGGCACCGCCCGGGGTGGGCACTTCGGTGCCGATCACGTAGCGCAGCTCGCCGCAGCGATCGCCGACGGCCTGCTCCGCGGCATGGCATAGCCGCGCGGCACGCGCTGCGACCTGCGCGTCATCGAGTGCCGTCGGGTCGTCGGCGCAAGGCATGCTGGCGTCCAGGTGCAGCTTGGTGAAGCCTGCTGCTGCGTAGGCCGCGACCAGTGCCTCGGCCTTGGCCATCGCCGTCTCGGCGGGCTGATCCTGCCACGGCGAGGGACCCAGATGATCCCCGCCCAGAATCAAGCGCCCGGCATCGAATCCGCATTCCTCGGCGATCGCCGCCACCCGGCCACGGAAGTCGGCCGGTGTCTGACCGGTATAGCCGCCCTCCTGATTGACCTGGTTGCAGGTCGCCTCGATCAACAGCGGCGAACCATCCTCGAGCGCCTGGTGAAACGCCGCCTCGAGCACCAATGGATGCGCAGAGCACACCGAATAGATACCGCGACGGCTGCCTTCGCGGTTGGCGGTGACGATAGGGTCGAGCAGATGATCGCTCATCGGGCACCTCCGTGGGATGCAATCAGGGCGTCGAGGGTGGCGCGGTCGCTGCATCCTTCCATGGGGCCGACACGCGTCACCGCGTGGGCGCCGGCGGCGCTGGCCAGCTGCAGGGCACGCTCGAGCGACTCGCCCGCCGCCAGCGCGGCCATCAGGGCGCCTCCGAAACAGTCGCCGGCCCCGGTGGGGTCGCGCTCATCGACGGGATACGCCGCCACGCGTCGGGGCGCGTGATCCGACGTGAAGGCCTCGCTGCCGCGCGCGGCACGCTTGAGTACCACCAGCGACATGCGCCGCTCGTCGAGCAGTCTCGCCACGGTCTCGGCCTCCGGCTCGCCATGGCTCAGCCAAGCAAGGTCCGCTTCGCTGGGCAGGAAGACATCGCAATCGTCGATGCGCGTCAGCACCGCCGCACGGGTCGCCGGGTCAGCCATCAATTCGGCACGAATATTGGGGTCGAAACTGATCCGGCCGCCACGCGCGCGAACCCGCGTCGCCAGACGGTCGATCAGTGCGATGGTCGCGGGTGAAGACAGCGACGAGCCCATCACATGCAGGTAGCGACAATCCGCCAGTCGCTCGAGCCCGGCATCGTCGACGTCGAGACGCGCCGCCGCGCTGTGCGTCAGATTGAAGATGAAGTCGCGGTCGCCATCGTCGCGATAACGCACGAAGGCAGTGCCGGTAGGGTAGTCGGCATCGCGCCCCACCGCCGCGGTATCGATGCCGTCGGCGGTCAACCGATCCAGGATCAGGTCGCCGAAGCCATCGCTGCCCACGCAGCCGGCATAGGCGACCCGCGCCCCCATGCGCGCCGCCTGGGAGGCGAAGATCGCCGGCGCACCGCTGGGAAACGGCCCCTGGAAACGTCCCGGCACGTCGAAACGCTGTCCGGGTCGCTCGGCGACGAATTCGGCGAGCAGCTCGCCGGCAGTGACGATATCGAAGCGATGCAGGTCTGCGCGCATGATCAGCTCATCCAGTTGCCGCCATCGACGTTCAGCGTCTGTGCCACCACGTAGTCGCTGTCGGCGGAAGCCAGGAACACCGCCGCGCCGACATGATCCTCGGGCCGTCCCATGCGGCCATAGGGCACCGCCTCACCGACTAGGCGTTTCTTCTCGCCGGGCGGGCGCCCCTCGTAGCGTGCGAACAAGGCATCGACCTCGTCCCACATTGGCGTGTCGACCACGCCCGGAGCGATACCGTTGACGTTGATGCCCTGTTTGATCAGGTCGAGGCCGCAGGATTGCGTCAGGCTGATCACCGCGGCCTTGGAAGCGCAGTACATGCTGACCAGCGGCTCGCCGCGGCGCCCGGCCTGGGAGGCCATGTTGATGATCTTGCCGCCCTGCCCACGCGCGACCATGTGCGCCGCCACCGCCTGCAGGGTGAAGAAGGTGCCCTTGACGTTGATGCCGAACTGGCGGTCGTAGCTGGTCTCACTGACCTCGAGAATCGGCGCCATGTCGAACACGGCGGCATTGTTGACGAGGATGTCGATGCCGCCGAAACGCGCCTCGACGGCCGAGATCATCGCTTGGCGCGAGTCGGCGTCGGCCACGTCGAGGCGCACCGCCATCACTGGAGCATTACGCGAATCGACTTGAATATCGGCGACCGCCTGTTCGGCGGCGTCGATGTCGATATCGGCGATCGCCACGCACGCGCCTTCCCGCAGATAACCTTTGACGATCGCCAAGCCGATACCGCGCGCCCCACCGGTCACCACTGCCGTACGCTGTTCGAGTTTCATCACCGTGATTCCTAGTCCGAAAGAAGTTGGGAGACACAACACGCGGCCGTCTAGCGCACGTCCCGTCGCTCGCCACGCCAGCGTTGCACCAGGGCGCCGAGTTCCGCCATCTGCGTGAGCACCTGCCAGGCACCGGCATCGCGCAACCGAGCCTCGTGACCGGGTTCGATATGGCTAGCGCCGGTAAAGCCGATCACCGTCATGCCGGCGGCACAGGCCGCACGGGTGCCGGAGACGCTATCCTCGATGACCAGACAGTCCTCAGGCTTGATGCCGAGGCTCTCCGCCGCCAGCCGATAGACATCCGGCGCCGGCTTGGGTCGCGCCACCTGCTCGGCCGTGAATAGCGGTGCCTTGCCGAGGAGTGCATCGAGGCCGGTGTTGGCCAATGAGTCGACGACCCGGCGGCGGCGACTGTTGGAGACAACCGCCAGTGGCAAATCGAGCGCTTCGATGGCCGCCGCCACGCCGACCATCGCCTCAAGTTCCTCGCCCAAGCGCGCCTCGATCGCTGCGTCGATGCGCGTTAGGGCGTCGTCAGGTAACGCATGGGCACTGCGGGCGGCGAGATGCTCGAGAATCGCTTGAGTGGTCATGCCTAGCGCATGGCGCAGCTCGTCGCCGATAGCCAGGTCGGGTAACCATGCCGTCAGACACTCGTGTAGGACCGACTCGGCGATGGCCTCGCTGTCGACCAGCACGCCATCGCAATCGAAGATCAGCATCTCCATGGGCGACTCCATCATTGGTCGTCCGAGGCGGAGGACACGCGATTTTGCTTGCGGTCGATGTCGACCAATGGATGGCGATGTAGATGGTTCAGCGCCTCGCCATCCCCCTTGAAGAGATGGCCGCAGGTTGGGTCGAAGGAAAAGCGCACTTGGTCGTGCACCCGATGAGCGACATCGCCGTCGGCCACCAGAATCCACTCGCTGTCGCCGTGCTCGAGATACAGCGAGGTGACCCCGCCGAGACGCTCGATGACCACGATCTTGCCGGTCAGCGGACCCTCGTCATCGAGCTTCAAGTGCTCGGGGCGGATGCCCAGCGTCAGCGTGTCGCCGGCACTGACGCCACTCCCGTCGACCGGCACGCGGCAGTCACCGCCAGGCAGTGCCACATTGACGCCTTCGTTACTTGCCTCACGGACCTCGACGTCGAGGAAATTCATCTTCGGTGAGCCGATGAAGCCGGCCACGAAGCGGTTGCACGGATGGTGATAAAGCGCCATCGGCGAGCCGATCTGCTCGACCAAGCCGTCCTGCAGCACGACGATTTTGTCGGCCATGGTCATGGCCTCGATCTGGTCGTGAGTGACGTAGATCATCGTCGCGTCGAGTTCCTCGTGCAGCCGTGCCAGCTCGATGCGCATCTGCACGCGCAGCGCCGCGTCCAGGTTCGACAGCGGCTCGTCAAACAGGAAGATGCTGGGGTTGCGCACGATCGCCCGTCCGATCGCCACGCGCTGACGCTGACCGCCGGAAAGCGCGCGAGGCTTGCGGTCGAGCAGGGGCTCGAGCTGCAGGATGCGCGCGGCGGCGAGCACCTTCTCGCGGCGCTCCGCCTTGGGCACCTTGGCCAAGCGCAGGCTGAAGCCCATGTTGTCCTCGACGCTCATGTGCGGGTAGAGCGCATAGCTCTGGAAGACCATCGCCAGGCCGCGGTCGGCGGGCCCGACCTCGTTGATACGCTCGCCATCGATGGCGATCTCACCGCTGGTGGTACTCTCGAGCCCCGCGATCATCCGCATCAGGGTCGACTTGCCGCAGCCCGAGGGGCCGACGAAGACCACGAACTCGCGGTCCTTGACCTCGAGGTCGACGCCCTTGATGACCTGAGTGCCGCCGAAGTCCTTGACGATGTTGTTGAGTTGTAGCGTTGCCATGGCGAATTCCTTATTTGACGGCGCCGAAGGTGAGACCACGCACCATCTGTTTCTGGGTCATCCAACCGAAGATCAGGATCGGTGCGATGGCCAGCGTCGAGGCGGCGGACAACTTGGCCCAGAACAGCCCTTCGGGACTTGAAAAGGAGGCGATGAAAGCGGTCAGCGGGGCGGCATCCGAAGTCGTCAGGTTGAGGCTCCAGAATGCCTCGTTCCAGCTCAGAATCACCGATAATAGTCCGGTGGACGCGATCCCCGGCAGGGTCAGCGGCAACAACAGATAGAGCACTTCTTGCAGGGTGCCGGCACCGTCCATGCGCCCCGCTTCGAGGATGTCCTTGGGTATATCCTTGAAGAAGGTGTAAAGCATCCACACCACGATCGGCAGGTTCATCAGCATATAGACGATGGTCAGCCCGAGCTGCGAGTCAAGCAGCCCCATGTCGCGGAACAGCAGGTAGACCGGCATCAGTACGCCCACCGGCGGTAGCATCTTGGTGGACAGCATCCACAACAGCGTGCCCTGGGTACGCTTTGTCGGCAGAAAGGCCATCGAGTACGCCGAGGGAATCGCCACGATCAACGCTAGCAGCGTCGAGCCGAACGAGATGACGATGCTGTTCAGGGCGAACTTCAAGTAATCGGCACGTGCCATGACTTCGTGGTAGCCCGCCAGTGTTGGCTCGAAGAATAGGCTGGGCGGTGTCGCGACCGCCTCACCCTCGGTCTTGAAGCCGGTCAGCACCATCCAGAAGATCGGGAAAAACACGATCAGCGCAATGCCCCAGGCCAGCAGCGTGAGCAGCAGTTTCTTGGTCATCGTAGGATTCATGCAGTGCTCCTCGCCTCAGGTCTCGAGATTCTTGGCCACGGTGCGGATCAAGAAGATCGCCACGATGTTGGCCAGGATGATGGCGATGACACCGCCGGCCGAGGCGCCGCCCACGTCGAAATCCAGCAGCGCGCGGATATAGATGAAATAGGCCAGGTTGGTCGAGGCTAGCCCCGGACCGCCCGAGGTGGTGACGAAGATCTCGGCGAAAATCGTCAACAGGAAGATCATCTCGATCATGATCACAACGCTGATCGCGCGCTTCAGGTGCGGCAGGGTAATGAACCAGAAGATCGCCAGTGGTCCGGCACCGTCCATGCGGGCCGCCTCGACCTGGTCGTCGTCCAGCGACTGGATGGCGGTGAGCAGGATCAGCAGCGCAAAGGGCATCCATTGCCAGGAAACGATGATGATGATCGAGGTCAACGGCATCGACGAGAACCAGTCGATCACCGGCAGCCCTAGCAGATTGCTCAGCCAGGCGAACACGCCGTTGACCGGGTGCATCAGCATGTTCTTCCACACCAGTGCACCGACCGTGGGCATGACGAAGAACGGCGCGATCACCAGCAGACGCGCGATGCCACGGCCGAAGAATTCCTGCTGGAAAAGTACTGCCAGCAGCGTACCGCCGATCACGCTGATCGCCAGCACCCAGCCGACCAGCAGCAGCGTGTTGCCCATCGCCGTCCACAAGGCCGGGTCGGTGAGCAAATAGGTATAATTATCCCAGCCGGCGAAGCCGGAGATCATGGGATTGATCAGGTTATAGCGCTGGAAGGAAAACCATAGGGTCATGCCCAGCGGCACCAGCATCCATAACAGCAGCAGGGTAACTGCCGGACCCTGCAGGAACAGATTGCGGAAACCGCCGACGGTTCGTCCAGACGTTCTCTCGCGCATGGGAGTGCCCCACTGAAGGAAACAAGTCGGGAAATGCGGCCGGATCATGACGATCCGGCCGACGTGGGATGCTACTGGTTAATCGTAATAGCCAGCCTGACGCATGGTACGTTCGACCGAACGCTGGGCTTGATCGAGGGCGGCATCAACCGACTGTTGGCCGGCAAGCGCAGCTCCGATCATTTGCCCCACCTGAGTGCCTACCGCCTGGAACTCGGGGATATTGACGGTTTGCACGCCGATGTACGGGCTCGGTTTGAGCGTCGAATCGGTGGGGTCGGCGGTCTGGATGGCGTTCAGCACGAAGTCGGCGAAGGGCGCGGCTTCTTGATACTTGGGATTCTCGTAGGTGGACTCACGAGTGCCCGGGGGAACGCTGGTCCAGCCTTCGGTTTCCCCTACCAGCTCGATGTAATCTTGCGAGGTCGCCCAGGTAATGAAGGTCTTGGCGGCGTCCTTGGCATCCGACGAGGATGGAATCGCCAGCGTCCACGACCACAGCCAGTTGGCGCCTTTCGGCGTCTTGGCGATCGGGGCCGGGGCGAAGCCCAGCTTGTCGGCCACCTGTGACTCGTCAGGATTGTAGAGTCGCCCAGCAGCCGAAGTGGCATCGACCCACATGCCGCATTTGCCGCTGGAGAACAGCGCCTGGTTCTCGTTGAAGCCGTTGGAGGTCGCTCCCGGCGGGCCATAATTGTTCATCAGATCGACGTAGAAGCTGACCGCTTCCTTCCACTCCGGCGAATTGATTTCCGGATGCCAGTCTTCATCGAACCAACGGCCGCCGAAGGTATTCACCAATGTCGAGACGAAGGCCATGTTCTCGCCCCAGCCCGGTTTGCCACGCAGGCAGATGCCGTAAACGTCGTTGGCAGGATCGTTGATCTGACTCGCCCAGTCCTGAACCTGGTCCCAGGTCGGTTGATCGGACATCTCGATGCCGGCTTTTTCGAAGAGATCGGTGCGGTAATACATCATCGAACTCTCGCCGTAGAACGGCAGGGCATAGAGCGAGCCATCCTGGCTCAGGCCGTCGCGGATCGGCTTGAGCAGGTCCTGCTCATTATAGCTCTCGGGCAGGTCGTCGAGTTCGACCAGCCAATTCTGCTTGGCCCAGATCGGCACTTCATAGGTACCGACGGTCATGACGTCGAACTGACCGCCGTCGGTGGCGATGTCGGTGGTCAGGCGCTGACGCAGCACGTTCTCCTCGAGCACCACCCATTCCAGATCGATATCCGGATGGGCCTTTTCGAACTCATCGGTCAAGCCCTGCATGATGATCATGTCGTTATTGTTCACCGTGGCCACGGTGATGGTCTCGGCGTGAGCGGCGAACGAGGCCAGTGTCGCGGCCCCGGCCAGGGGTAATGCATGTGTAAGGCGCATGGCGAGCTCCTTGGAGAAGATCATTGAATTTGTTTTGATCAATCTACTCATCGAGTATTCAAATGATCATTTGCAACGCCAAAAAAAGCAAACCTCACACGCTTAGACTTTGGCCTAAACAGTTCCCAATGTGGACACGATATAGCGTGCAGCCGCCTCGTCGGTCACCAGCCCTTTGAGCCAGCCACCCCGCAAGGCGCTCAGAATCGCCGGGCCCTTGTCGTGTCCCCCAGCCAAGCCCATCAACGGCTGACCGCCGAGAGCCGACAACGGCAAGCTGGTGATCCGGCGCGTAATAGGACAATCGATGAGCCGCCCTTGGGTATCCAAGGGCCAGCCGAGCAACTCCCCTACGGCACCGGCCTCGAGCAGTTCGTTGAGTTCGGCTTCACTGATGAAATGGTCCTGGAACAGGGTTGCACGTGGATCGATGCGCCCAATGCCGATGACCCCTGTTTCTGCTTCACGGGCAATATGGAACACCGCCTGCACGAGTTGCTGAGCCAGCAGCGCTTCTTTTTCTTCCACCGAGGCGGCGACCACCGGTGCCGGTAGCAAGAAACGCTCCGCCCCGGTCTTGTCGGCCAGGACCATCACCCCGTCGTAGCGGTTGGCGGAACCGTCGCGGGCGACATTGCCCACCAGTGAGACGATACGATGCTGAGAGCGATCCAGGCGGCTCAGGGCCTCCACCGTGGCACGCACCGAACGCCCCGTCCCCAGCGATAGTGTCAGCGCTTGCTGGCGATCGAGAAGCCCGGCCAGGCGTTCGGCTCCCGCCTGAGCAAGAAAGCGTGGACTGCTATCCGGCACATCGGGGTCGCTGGGGACCACGTCGCAGTAATCCAACCCGAAATGCGTGAGAATCGCTTCGCCCATCGCCATGCAGCCGGAAATGGGATGGTCGATGTGTACCTTGACCAGCCCTTCCTGCCGCGCCAATGCCAACAGGCGCTGCACACCGGGGCGCGAGACGCCCAACTGGCCGGCGATTTCATCCTGAGTGCGCCCTCCCACATAGGACAGCCAGGCCGCACGCGCCGCTTGCTCGCGTTTGAGTTCGTACTTATCCATCGCCGCTGCTCCTGCTGGAAGGGAGAATGCCGGCATCATCGCAATCGCACGCCACGCGCACAATACGCGCCCCATCCAGAGCACGCCGCGATCGCGTCAGATGACGATCAAGACTCGAGACCGCTCGGCGCCAGCGGTGACGTGGGTAGCCAGACGTGTGCTGCGAGTCCGCCGAGGGAGGCGCGTGACAGCGACAGGCGGCCACCGTATAAGGTCATTAAATCCTCGACGATGGCCAGGCCCAATCCGGAACCGGAGCGTCGCTCGTCGAGGCGGGAGCCTCGCGCCAGAGCGGCGTCGCGCTGCTCTTCGCTCATACCTGGCCCGTCGTCCTCGATCAACAATTCGACGCCTGCCGCCTGCGGATGAAGGCTCACGGTGACCTGGCTATCGGCCCAACGCAGCGCATTTTCCAGAAGATTGCCGACCAGTTCCTGCAGATCCTGGGCCTCCATGCGCACCTTGAGGTCATCGGCCAGCGATTGCGTCAACTGGATACCGCGCCGCTGCCCCATTCGTGTCAACCCTTCGAGCACCGGCGCCAGGGTTTGCGCAGCATCCACCTTGCCGGCGAGAACGACCCCACCGGCCGCCGAGGCCCGGGCAAGGTGATGGCGTACGGCGTCATCGATGCGCCCCAGCTCGCCGTGCAGGCGGTCGCGCGTGTCGGGCGGGAAACGTTCGGCCAGGGTGGTGAGCACACTGACCGGGGTCTTGAGCGCATGCGCCAGATTGCCGGCGGCATTGCGGCCACGTTCGATCAGGCGCCTGTCACGCTCCAGCACACCGTTCATGGCACGTGCGAGGCGAGCCAGCTCGTCGGGTAGAAAATGCGTCTCGAGGCTATCGGCATCGCCTGATTCCACCGCACGCAGGTTGGTATGCATGCGACGCAGCGGCGCCAGTCCCCAACGAATCTGCACTGCCAGCCCGACGAGCAGCAAGGCGCCCAGCGCCAGCAGGGACAACCCCAGCAGCCATTCGAAGCGCGCCACTTCGGTGTCTAGCTCTTCGCGTGACGCCGCGACACTGACATGCAATGTCTCGGCATGCCCCGGCAGGCGGATATCACGTTCAACGACGCGCAGAGTGTCGCCCCGCGGGCCCTCGACTTCGCTCACCGCCACGCCCGTGGCGTTATCGATCGGTAGCCGTTGATCCCACAACGAACGCGACGTCAGCGTTTGTCCGTCGTTGTCGCTGACCTGCCAGTACCATCCCGAAAAGACACGTTCGAACCGGGAATCGCCCAGCGAACGCGTCATGTGCAGCTCTTCGTTCTGGGCATCGACTTGCACACCGGCCAACAATACATTGAGCAGCGACTCGAGACGGTCGTCGAAGGCGGTGGTGACGGAATCGCGGAAGTTATAGGCAAGCCCCGTTCCCGCTAAGGGTAGCGCCACCATGACCAGCAATAGCGAGGCGATCAGCAAGCGGGCGCGGATCGAAGTACGTGCGAGACGTTGGCGCCAGGGGCGTCGCCTCATTGCTCATCCTCGGGCGCTACGAGCCGATATCCCTGCCCGCGCAAGGTCACGATGCGCTGGTTTCCGAGCTTACGGCGCAGGCGACTCACCTGCACGTCGATGACATTGGAGTCGGGCTCATGATCGCGGTCATAGACATGCTCGGAGAGTTCGATACGGCTCACGATGCGTGGCGCGGCATGCAGCAGATACGCCAGCAGCCGCGATTCTTGGGCCGTCAAGGTGATCGGGCGCCCTGCCAGAGTGACGCTGCCGGTGTGCGTATCCAGCGCCAACTCGCCCAGCCTGAGTATGGGATGGGAATGGCCGTGGCTGCGTCGCACCAGGGCCCGCAGACGAAACAGCACCTCGGCGGTTTCGAAGGGTTTAGTGACATAGTCATCGGCGCCGGCGGAAAAGCCTGCCGCCTTGTCCGACCAGCGCTCACGAGCCGTGAGCACCAATACCGGCAAGTCGATGCCATCCTCGCGCCAAGCCGCAAGCCAGCGCGTGCCATCGCCATCGGGAAGTCCTAGATCGAGTATCACGGCGTCATAGGATTCGACGCGCACGAGATAATCGGCCGCGTTGCCGGTCGCGGCATGCTCCCACAACAGCCCCGCTTCTCCGAGCGCCTCGCCGAGCGCCTCTGCCAACGCGGTATCATCCTCGACCAGCAACACCTTCATTGACGTGCCATCCCCTCGATATTGACCCCTTCGATGCCAATCATTTCCCCGCTCGTGGCATCGAACTCGAACTCCACGACCTGCCCCTGCGGGCCGATCATGTCGATTTCGTAGCGTGGTAGGCCATCGTCGCGCTCGAGCTCTACCTCCAGTACCTGACCGATATAGTGGCGCTCGAGCCAGTCGAGCACCTTGGGCAACGCCACCACACGCCCCTCTTCCACCTCTCGGTGCAATGAGCGCCATTCGTCATCGTCGGCCGCGACCAGCGACTGGCAGGCCATGATGCCTACCGCCACCAGCATCAGCGCTTTGATACAGCGATTGAAGCGTTTCATGGACACGAGTCTGCCTCAGCCGACATGAATGCAGCATGAATGCCCGCGGGTTAGATACGCCATATCTTCTACCACGCCGGAGACACGATTTTCGCTGCGCATGCCCAACCCCGGTTCACATGAATGAAAGATGAACATCGTTTTCAGGTGACTGCAAGGTAGACGACGTTAGCGTGCCTCTATCCGCAGTCGCGGTATGTCATACCAACCTCGAGGCGAAAGCCAGGAGTGAATCATGAAGACGATGCATATGCTGATGATGCCGATGGTACTCACAGGAGGACTGTCCACCGCTGCGCTCGCCGATGATGGCAGCCTCTCACCAGGCAAGCTCGAGTCACTGCTCAACGATGCCGACGCCTATGGCTTCACCCATTACGATGACGTCGCCATCGATGACGGTAACCGTCTCGAAGTCGAAGGCTGGCGCGACGATGGCTGGCAACTCGATATCGATATGCTCATCGAGGATGGCAGCCTGGTGCACGAGAAACGCCACAAGGGCACTATTCCCGACTGGAGCCTGACCAGTGACGAACTGCATCAGGCGCTGACCAATGCCCAGAACGCCGGCATGAAACGCTTTTCCGAATTGGATGTCGATGAAAGAGGGCATGTAGATATAGAAGGCTATGACGCCCAGAATAGTGAGATCGACATTCGCCTCGAGCGTAATGACCTAACGGTCACTGGAGTGGAACATGACTAATCGACAGCAAAATGCCGCCTGGCAGGCAGCACAGCAATGGAGAGAGCGGACGCGTCAGGCGCGTCCGTCACAGGGCGCTGGCGGGCTCAAGCTGCTCGCCACTTGGTTGTTGTTCGGCGCCATGATGATCGTCGGCACCCTGCTCGGCCTGTTCTTCTTGATCATCGGCTGGGCGATGCTGCCCTTCTTACGCCACCGAATGAAGAAACGCGCCGAGGTGTTTCGCGCCGACCATGCGCGCCCGGCTGGTGGCGATGGTGCCCAGGATGCCCCAGCGCAAGATGCCACGCACGCGTCTCAAGTGCTCGAGGGCGATTACCGCGTCAAGTCAGGCGACTGATCAAGGAATGCGAGACGAAAAAATGGCACGCAAGGCGTGCCAGAAACGACTGCTTACCTGCAAACTACAGGGTTCGCCGTCAAGGAAGGGGGATCTCGTTTGCAAAGACGAAAAAGCCCGCCCCCGGAGGGACGGGCTTGATATTTGGTGCGCCCGGGAGGATTCGAACCTCCGACCACCTGATTCGTAGTCAGGTACTCTATCCAGCTGAGCTACGGGCGCATTACGCGACGCACGACCATCTTTGCCGTGTTACGCATTGTCTCGAAAGCCAAAGCTCTCGAATATGCATCATCACGTGATTTAACCACGCTGCTAAAGTGGTGCGCCCGGGAGGATTCGAACCTCCGACCACCTGATTCGTAGTCAGGTACTCTATCCAGCTGAGCTACGGGCGCAATACTTCAATGTGATGCATTCGGTTGAGTGGCGGAGAGAGAGGGATTCGAACCCTCGATGGGGCTACAAACCCCATACTCCCTTAGCAGGGGAGCGCCTTCAGCCACTCGGCCATCTCTCCCTCATCAACACGGCGCGTATGTTACCGATTATGCTGGGGTCTTGTCTAGAGCGGATTGAAAATCTTTTGATATCAACCAATACCGTCACTGTTTGCTTGGCGAACGACTCACTTGCCGTACTGCGTACGTGCCGAACTGCTCACCCCAGAAAGCATGCCTTATCCAAAAGCCCGAGCCGATAAAGGGGACGACTTCACCAGCCCAGACGGTCCCACGCATGCGTCACTTCAAACGTTTGAACCGCCGTCTTCGCTATCGGTCTTCTCGCGCTGAATACGCTGGTAGATCTCTTCGCGATGTACGGCTACGTCCTTGGGCGCATTGACTCCGATACGGACCTGATTGCCTTTCACTCCCAGAACCGTAACGGTGATGTCGTCGCCGATCATCAGTGTTTCACCGACGCGACGGGTCAGGATGAGCATGTCTGATCTCCTTCTCAGGCTTTCTTCCAACGGGATGCATGCACCGCCAAGCGACAGTACGAAGGCGAATTATGCGTCATACAGGCCTCGAGAGCCAATGGCACATGCTTTGCATCCACGGATGCACTGAATGAAAGGCCGCATCTGGCCTCCCGGCGTCGTCCTGACGCCACCCTCAGCGTAGAAGCCGATGGGCCAGGAAGGCCAAATTTCTTTTCTTATTCGCCTTGTATACTGTCTTTATCGAGACCGAAAGCGGAGTGCAGCGCACGCACGGCCAGCTCCATCTGCTTCTCGTCGATGACCACGGAAATCTTGATTTCCGAGGTGGAGACCATGCGAATGTTGATGTTTTCGTCAGCCAGAACGCGGAACATCTTGGATGCCACCCCGGCATGCGAGCGCATGCCCACACCGACCAGCGAGACCTTGGCGATATTCTCGTCGCCGCGCAGTTCACCACCGCCCAGCGCCGGGATCACCTGATCCTGCAGGATGCTTCGAGTCTGTTTGAAATCGCTCTTGGCCACGGTAAACGTGAAGTCGGTGTAATCACCGGCGGGGGCCACGTTTTGCACGATCATGTCGATTTCGATGTTGGCATCGGCGATGGGCCCCAGGATCTTGGACGCCACGCCCGGCACATCGGGAGTGTTGAGCAACGTCAGCTTGGCTTCACTGGAGGTGAAGGCAATACCGGAGATAAGCGGTTCTTCCATGGAGGCCTCTTCTTCTTCAGCGACGATCAGGGTACCGGGGCCGTCTTCGAAACTGGACAGCACACGCAGCGGTACGTTGTATTTACCTGCAAACTCGACGGCGCGAATCTGCAATACCTTGGAGCCCAGACTGGCCAGCTCGAGCATTTCCTCGACGGTGATGGAGGACAGCCGTTGTGCCTTGGAGCAGACCCGCGGATCGGTGGTATAAACGCCGTCCACATCAGTGTAGATCTGGCATTCGTCGGCCTTGAGCGCCGCCGCTAGGGCCACACCGGTGGTATCCGAACCGCCGCGTCCCAACGTGGTGATGTTGCCCTCGTCGTCGACACCCTGGAAACCGGCCACGACCACGACCTGACCGTCGTCGAGATCGGCCTGAATGTCGTCGGTCTCGATACGCTGGATACGCGCCCTGGTATAGGCGCTGTCAGTCTGGATGCCGACCTGACCGCCGGTATAGGACGTCGCCGCCACATCCAGCTTATGCAAGGCCATGGCCAGCAGCGAGCTGGTGACCTGCTCGCCGGTGGACACCAGCATATCCATCTCGCGCGGCGTGGGCTCATCGTTGATCTGGCTCGCCAGATCGATCAGCCGGTTGGTTTCCCCGCTCATTGCCGACACCACGACGACCACTTGATGGCCTTCGTCGCGGAACCGCTTCACTTTTTCGGCGACGGCCTTGATGCGCTCCACCGAGCCCACCGAGGTGCCCCCGAACTTCTGTACGTATAGCGCCATAGCTGCCTATCCGTGGTGGTTTTCCCAAGCATGAATGAAGAAAAGGGCCGGCGCCATGCGCACGACCCTTTTCACGATCTCACTCGCCGAGCCGAGCCTCGACCCAACTCGGCACACTCGCCAAGGCATCAGGCAACGCCTGCGGCCGCGATCCTCCTGCCTGCGCCATGTCGGCCCGGCCACCGCCTTTGCCGCCGACCTGTTCGGCGACATGCTTGACCAGATCGCCGGCTTTGAGGCGAGCGGTTAGATCATCGGTCACCCCGGCGATCAGGCTGACTTTTTCGTCGCCGGCCACGCCCAGCACGATGATCCCCGAGCCCAGCTTGTTCTTGAGCTGATCGAGCAGGCCGCGCAGCTCCTTGCCACCGATGCCTTCGACCTGCTTGGCGAGCAATTTAACACCCGCCACCTCGCGCACCTCGGCCAGCATGTCGCCACTCGCGGCACTCGCCAACTTGGCCTTGAGCCGCTCGAGCTCTTTTTCCAGGCTGCGGTTGCGCTCGAGCGTCGCTTCGAGACGTGACTCCACCTGCTCGGGTTTGGCTTTGAGCTGCTCGGCGACACGCGTGACCTTGGCTTCCTGATCGCGGAAATACGTCAGGGCACCTTCACCGGTAACGGCCTCGACGCGTCGCACGCCCGCGGCGACCCCCGTCTCGCTGAGAATGTGGAAGCAGCCGATATCGCCGCTACGCGCCACGTGCGTGCCACCACACAGCTCGATGGAGAAGTCATCGGCGCCAATGGTCAGCACACGCACGTTATCGGCGTACTTGGCCTCAAAGAGCGCTGCGGCGCCTTTCGCCTTGGCCTCGTCGAGCGTCATTTGCTCGGTGCGCGTGTCGGCGTTGGCCAGGATCTGCGCATTGACGATGCGCTCGACCTCGTCGAGCTGCGCCGGTGTCATCGCCTCGAAGTGACTGAAGTCGAAGCGCAGACGCTCCGCCGTCACCAACGAGCCCTTCTGCTGTACGTGCTCGCCCAATACTTGTTTGAGTGCCTCGTGCAAGAGGTGCGTCGCCGAATGGTTACGCATGGTCGCCGTGCGCAAGCTGGCATCGACCTGTGGCGTAACACTATCACCAACGGCGAGCCGGCCCTCGACGAGCACGCCATGATGCAGATGATGACCGCCTTGCTTCTGGGTATCGGTCACCTGGAAACGCATGCCGTTGGCGTTCAAGTAACCGGTGTCGCCGGCCTGCCCGCCCGATTCGCCATAGAACGGCGTACGATCCAGCACCACGACGCCCCGCTGACCGGCCTCGAGTGCCGCCAGCGCGTTGCCTTCGCGATCCACCAGGGCGGTGACACGCGCTTCATCTTCCAGGCGATCATAGCCGGTGAAGGCCGTCTCGCCCTCCAGGTCGAGCGCCGCCGTATAGTCGGCGCCGAACTGGCTGGCCGCACGGGCACGCTCGCGTTGCGCCTCGAGTTCACGCTGAAAGCCGACCTCGTCCGGCGTCACGCCACGCTCACGGCAGACATCCGCCGTCAAATCGAACGGAAAACCGTAGGTATCATAGAGCTTGAAGACGGTCTCGCCCGGCAGCACGTCGCCTTCGAGCGTATTCAACGCTTCCGTCAGCAGCCCCATGCCATGATCCAGCGTGCGCGCGAACTGCTCTTCTTCCTTGAGCAGTACCTTCTCGATCTGGGTGCGAGTCTTGCGCAGTTCCGGGTAGGCGTCGCCCATTTCGGCATCCAGCGCTGCCACCAGCTTATGAAAGAACGGCTCACGCGTTCCCAGCTTGTGGCCGTGGCGAATGGCGCGGCGAATGATACGCCGCAACACGTAACCGCGCCCTTCGTTGGACGGCAATACGTCGTCGGTGATCAAGAAAGCGCAGGAACGGATATGATCGGCGATCACGCGCAGTGATGGCGCGCTGGTGTCCGCATAGCCCGTCGCTTGTGCCGCGGCATCGAGCAGATTCCGGAACAGGTCGATCTCGTAATTGGAATGCACGCCCTGCATGACAGCCGCGACGCGCTCCAGGCCCATGCCGGTATCGATGGAAGGCTTGGGCAGCGGATTCAGCGTCCCACCACTGTCACGATCGAACTGCATGAACACCAGATTCCAGATCTCGATGTAGCGATCGCCGTCCTCGTCGGGGCTCCCCGGGGGACCGCCCGCGACCTCGGGCCCATGATCGTAGAAGATCTCCGAGGACGGACCACAGGGGCCGGTATCGCCCATCTGCCAGAAGTTGTCCTCGTCGAGCTTGGAGAAGCGCGCCGGATCGATGCCGATTTCATCCTTCCAGATACGTTCAGCTTCGTCGTCGCTGACGTGCACGGTGACCCACAGCTTGTCGGCGGGCAGCCCCAGCCGTTCGGTCAGAAACGTCCAGGCAAAGCGAATGGCATCGCGCTTGAAGTAATCTCCGAAGCTGAAGTTACCCAGCATCTCGAAGAACGTATGGTGGCGCGCGGTATAGCCGACGTTATCCAGATCGTTGTGCTTGCCCCCGGCACGCACGCAACGCTGCGGGGAAGTGGCACGTACGTAGGGGCGCGGATCGCGTCCCAGAAAGACGTCCTTGAATGGCACCATGCCGGCATTGGTGAACAGCAACGTCGGGTCGTTGCCGGGCACGAGCGAACTCGACGGCACGATGGTATGGCCGTGCTCCTCGAAGAACGTCAGAAAGGCTTGTCTGATGTCTGCGCTTTTCATAGAAATTCCGTGGCGGTGTGCGTTAGGCGCTGCGGGCACGCGCGGCCCGACCGGACAAGCGGTGGGCGAGAAACGCGAAAGTCGGCGAATGACGGAAAAAGAGTCGCCCCGAACCATCGCAAGGCGCACTAGTATAACGCGTTCGGCGGGGGACTAAAGAGGTGCCTGAACACCCAGAGGAAGGGGCGCACATCACGTGCGGTTCTAACGAGAACTCTCCCAGGCATGCGCCATGGCATGACGCACTTGATCGAAATCGAACCCGCGCGAGGCCAAAAACCGCTCGCGCTTGGCGCGTTCTCGCGGCTCGCGGCCGGGTGAGTCGAAGCGCTTGGACAATGCCTCACACGCCAGACGATGCCAATCGGGGGCCTCGCTTTCGAGTGCCTCGTACGCCATCTCGTCGGTAACACCGCGCGAACTCAACTCGGCGCGAATCTTCATTTCCCCTTGGCCACGAGACAGACGCGAACGCACGAACTGCTCGGCGAACCGCGCGTCGGACTGCAAGCCTTCCTCGGCCAGACCATCCAGCGCCAGCGCGATATCGGCACGCTCATGCCCACGCGTCGTCAGCCGCGACACCAGCTCAGCCCGCGAGTAATCGCGACGTGCCAACAAACGAATGGCATCGTCGCGAGGTGTCGTCTCTTGCTTATCCATGATTACAGCAGGTTATCGTCGTCTTGGGTCGCAGCGGCCTTATCTTCGCTCGCGCCTTCCTCCAGCTTGTCGTCCTCCGCCTTGGGCGCGGACAGCAATCGTGCGCGAATTTCGCCTTCGATTTCGTCCATGATCGCCGGGTTGTCTTCAAGGAACTGCGCGGCGTTGGCCTTGCCTTGGCCGATCTTGCTGCCCTGATAGCTGTACCAGGCCCCCGCCTTGTCGACCAAGCCTTGCTGTACCCCGAGATCGATGACTTCGCCGGCATGGTAGATACCCTTGCCATAGAGGATCTGGAACTCGGCCTGGCGGAACGGCGGCGCCACCTTGTTCTTGACGACCTTGACGCGGGTTTCGTTGCCGGTCACCTCGTCGCCCTGCTTCACCGAGCCAGTCCGGCGGATATCCAGGCGCACACTGGAATAGAACTTCAGCGCATTACCGCCGGTCGTGGTCTCGGGACTCCCGAACATCACGCCGATCTTCATGCGGATCTGATTGACGAACATCACCATGCAGTTGGCATTCTTGATGTTGCCGGTCACCTTGCGCAGTGCCTGCGACATCAACCTGGCCTGCAGCCCGACGTGAGAATCGCCCATTTCGCCTTCGATCTCGGCACGCGGCGTGAGGGCCGCCACAGAGTCGACGACAATCACATCGACACCGCCGGAACGTACCAGCATGTCGCAGATTTCCAGCGCCTGCTCACCGGTATCCGGCTGCGAGACCAGCAGATCGTCGAGATTGATGCCCAGCTTTTCGGCGTACGTCGGATCCAAGGCATGCTCGGCATCGATGAACGCACAGGTCTTGCCTTGTTTCTGCGCCTGGGCAATCACCGATAGCGTCATCGTGGTCTTGCCCGAAGATTCGGGGCCGAAGATCTCGACCACGCGACCCAGCGGCAAGCCGCCCACGCCAAGCGCGATATCCAGCCCCAGCGACCCGGTGGATATCGCCGGCGTCGCTACGCGCGGCGTATCGCCAAGACGCATCACGGCGCCCTTGCCGAACTGGCGCTCGATCTGGGAAAGCGCTGCGTTGAGCGCCTTGGAACGGTTGTCGTCCTGTGCCATGAAGGTCTCCTATCGAAGGACGTCGAAGCTCGCACGGCGGCGCTGACGCATGTCATCGCCGACCGCAAAACACTGTATGACTAGACAGTAGTATGACGAAAAAATTCTTCGCCGCCTACCTCTGTTTTCTACCCGATATCACGCTGGCGATACCATTTCCTCAAGCCTGTCGATCAAGCCGATCAGCGCCACGCGTACCGCTTGGCCACGCACGACGTCACGTGCACCCGGTAGATGGTGACACTCGCTCTCTTGCGCTCGCGCGTCGCCCCAGGCGAACCAGACCGTGCCCACGGGTTTGGCAGCGCTGCCGCCACCCGGGCCCGCGACCCCGCTGATCGCCACGCCCAGCGTGGCACCACTGTCGCGACACGCACCCGCCACCATCTCGTTCACGGTTTCGGCACTGACCGCTCCGTGCTCGGCAAGGGTCACGTCACGCACCCCAAGGAGGCGCTGCTTGGCACTATTGGCATAGGTCACGTAGCCGGTCTCGAAATATGCGGAACTGCCCGCGATGTCGGTAATGGCGCTAGCCACGCCGCCACCGGTGCAGGACTCCGCCGCCGTCACGCTGGCATTCGCCGCGAGACAGGCACGCCCCAGGCGCTCGGCCAATGCCTCGAGCGAATAGGCCTGCCATGTTGTCAGCGTCACCGCCATGTCGTGCCTCCCGGTTGCCATCTCAAGCGACGTGCCACTGACGCCGCCCACCCGAATGCGTAGAATAGAGGCTTTGGCGAACGTTTGCAGGCTCATCCAGCGCCGCGTCGCCTGATCCCACATTTGGCAACATCAGCCACCGGCACGACAAGGATTCGCATGAGCCAGGCCTCTGCCCAGCATACCCCGATGATGGTCCAGTACCTGAAGATCAAGCGCGAGCATCCCGAGGTGCTGCTCTTCTATCGCATGGGCGATTTCTACGAGCTGTTTTATGACGACGCCAAACGCGCCGCAAAATTGCTCGACATCACTCTGACCCAACGCGGCCAATCGGCGGGCAAGCCGATTCCCATGGCCGGTGTGCCCTATCATAGCGCCGAGGGTTACTTGGCGCGGCTGGTCAAGTCCGGAGAATCGGTGGCCATCTGCGAGCAGATGAGCGACCCCAGCACGGCCAAGGGCCCCGTGGACCGCCAGGTCGTGCGCATCGTCACGCCCGGCACCCTGCACGACGAAGCCTTGCTCGACGCGCGTCGCGACAATCTCGTGCTTGCCGTGCATCCTCACGGCGAACGCTGGGGCATGGCCTGGCTAGAGCTTTCAAGCGGCCACTTCAGCGTGCTCGAGGTGGACGGTGAAAGCGATCTGCTGTCCGAGATCCAGCGCCTCGACCCCGCCGAGTTGCTCGCCGCGGAGAGTCTCTCGTTGCCACCTGCTCTCGTCGAACGTCCCGGCTTTCGCCGCCAGGGCGACTGGCTGTTCGATCTAGAGAGTGCTCAGCGCTTGCTGTGCGATCAATTCGGCGTCGCCGACTTGCGCGGCTTCGGCTGCGCGCATCTCACCACCGCGCTGACCGCCGCCGGCGTGCTCATCGACTACGCCCGCGACACCCAACGCTCGCGCCTTCCCCACGTCACCGGGATCGCCGTGGAGACTCGCGACGAGGCGGTGGTGATCGATGCCGCCAGTCGTCGCAATCTCGAGATCGACATCAACCTCGGCGGTGGCTTCGAGAACACGCTGGCCAGCGTGTTGGACACCACCGCCACGGCCATGGGCTCGCGTCAGTTGAAGCGCTGGCTCAACCGGCCACTGCGCGATACCGCCCAGGTCCAGGCGCGTCAGGCAGCAGTGCAGAGTCTCATCGACGACGACCGTTATACGGCCCTGCGCGAGCCGCTCAAGGCGATCGGTGACATCGAGCGCATCCTCGCTCGAGTGGCTCTCTACAGCGCTCGCCCACGTGACCTGGCACGCCTGCGCGATGCACTCAATACCCTACCTGCGCTGGAGCGCGATCTCGCTGAGCTCGGCGACGGCACCGCCATCGACGAGCTCAAGCGTCATATCCGGCCGTATCCCGAACTGGCCGAGACGCTGACCCGTGCCCTGATGGACAACCCGCCCGTGGTGATCCGCGACGGCGGCGTAATCGCCACAGGTTTCGACGAGGAACTCGACGAATACCGTGGCTTGGCCGAGCATGCCGGCGACTACCTGGTGGAGCTCGAGACGCGCGAGCGCGAGCGTACTGGCCTGGCCAGCCTCAAGGTCGGCTATAACCGCGTCCACGGTTACTTCATCGAGATTCCGCGCGCTCAGGCCCGCGAGGCCCCGGCCGAGTATATTCGTCGCCAGACGCTGAAAAATGCCGAACGCTTCATCATCCCCGAACTCAAGGAGTTCGAGGACAAGGCGCTCTCGGCCAAGTCCCGTGCGCTGGCGCGCGAAAAGCTGCTATATGATGGATTGCTGGAAACGCTCAACGTCGATCTGCAAGCACTCCAAGGCACGGCGCGCGCCTTGGCGACCCTCGACGTGCTGGCATGTTTCGCCGAACGCGCCCTGGCGCTGGATTTCGTACGCCCCCGCCTGAGCGATCAGCCCGGCCTGCGCATTCGTGGCGGACGCCATCCCGTGGTCGAGCACGTCAGCGATCACCCGTTCGTGCCCAACGATCTGATGCTCGACGAAACGCGGCGCCTGCTGGTCATCACCGGGCCCAACATGGGCGGGAAATCTACCTACATGCGCCAGGCGGCCTTGATCGCGCTGCTCGCGCATACGGGCAGTTGCGTACCCGCCGACGATGCCGAAATCGGCCCCGTGGATCGCATCTTCACGCGTATCGGCTCCAGTGACGATCTGGCCGGCGGCCGCTCGACCTTCATGGTGGAGATGACCGAAACCGCGACCATTCTGCATAACGCCACCGAACACAGCCTGGTACTGATGGACGAGATCGGTCGCGGCACCAGCACCTTCGACGGCCTCTCGCTGGCCTGGGCCAGCGCCGAACACCTGGTCGAGCGACGCGCGTTCACGCTCTTTGCCACGCATTACTTCGAGATGACCGCCCTGACGGAACCCTACGACGGCGTGGCCAACGTGCATCTGACGGCCGCCGAGCATCAGGACGGCATCGTCTTCATGCACCGTGTCGAGGAAGGGCCCGCAAGCCAAAGCTACGGCCTACAGGTCGCGCAGCTCGCGGGGGTGCCGCCACGCGTAGTGGCACGGGCACGCGAGAAGCTCGCCACCCTGGAACAACAGGAAGTCCATCAGGCCAGCACTCGTGGCGGGATGCACGAGGGCGACGCGCCTAAACCACAACAAGCAGACCTTTTCGCCAGTGCACCGCATCCGGTCATCGAGGTGCTGGAAAAGCTCGACCTTGATGACCTTTCCCCACGCCAGGCCATGGCCTTGCTCTATGAGTGGCGTGAACAATGCTGAAGGTGCGTTTGGCTATGAGGCCATTCCAAAACGTTTATGGCCTCCGCTTGCCCACGCGCCAGGGGCGCGACTAAAATGTGGCGCCATTAGAATATGCCATTATAAATCGCCGCCCGTTTATAACCTTACTGTCACTCTGGGGCGCTGCCGCGACCGAGATTCAGGAGATCCTCATGACATTCGTCGTCACCGAAAACTGCATTCGCTGCAAATACACCGACTGCGTCGAAGTCTGTCCCGTGGACTGCTTCTACGAAGGGCCCAACTTCCTGGTGATTCACCCCGACGAGTGTATCGACTGCGCATTGTGCGAGCCCGAGTGTCCGGCCGAAGCGATATATTCGGAGGATGAACTTCCGGAGGGTCAGAAGGAATTCACCGAGCTGAATGCCGAGCTTTCCGAAGTTTGGCCCAACATCAGCGAGAAGAAGGACCCTCTCCCGGAAGCGGAGCAGTGGGATGGCAGCGCCGACAAGCTGCAATACCTCGAACGCTGACGCTGGTTGCCAACGTCCTCGGCGCGCCACGCAACGCCGGCCTTTCGACAAGGCCGGCTTTTTTGGATCGATAGGCAACGGCAAGACAAAAAAAAGCGGCCCGAAGGCCGCTGCATCCCATTCATCCCTGAGCGGCTCCCTCCGCTCGACTCCCGAGGTGCGCTCCATGCCTGCCATGGGCTCCCTCCACGACAGGCGCACCTTGCTGCATCCCAATCTGCCTCCAGGTAAGCAATGCCTTTGCTCATCCTGTGCAGGAGCATTGTTGCGGAAGCCGTGACGTGCCTCAACCGGGTCCCATCCCCTGACGCTTACCCAAGAGCGCCAGGCAGAACATAAAAAAGCCTAAAAAAACAATGACATACAATAAACAAGGAATGTTTATCGCACCTATTGCCCTTGTTTATCGCCGATGGACGGCATTTTTTGTAGGAATTCTCTTACAAAAAATGACGATAATGCTTACTCCAAAACACCCACGGCGGCCCTGAAGGCCGCCGTGGGTACTACAACTTAGATGTCATAGTAGAAGTACGCTTTGCGTCCGGCGTCAGCCCTGACCCTTGATCGCGGCCAGGCCGGGGTAGGTCGCCTGTCCTCCCAGGGCCTGCTCGATGACCAGCAAGCGATTGTACTTGGCCACACGATCGCTGCGGCACAACGAACCGGTCTTGATCTGGCCGGCGGACGTGCCCACGGCCAGATCGGCGATGGTGGTATCTTCGGTCTCGCCACTGCGATGCGAAATGACCGCGGTGAAGCCGGCGTCCTGCGCCATCTTGATGGCATCCAGTGTCTCGGACAACGAGCCAATCTGGTTGAACTTGATGAGGATGGAATTGCCGATGTGCTCGTCGATACCGCGCTTGAGGATCCGCGTATTGGTCACGAACAGATCATCGCCGACCAATTGCACCTTGTCGCCCAGCTTCTCGGTCAGGGCCTTCCAGCCCGCCCAGTCGGACTCGTCCATGCCATCTTCGATGGAGACGATCGGATACTGGTCGCAAAGTGCCGCGAGGTAATCGACGAAGCCGGCAGCGTCGTAGGACTTGCCTTCGCCCGACAGGTTGTACTGGCCGTCTTGATAGAACTCCGACGATGCGCAGTCAAGCGCCAGGGTCACGTCCTTGCCCAAGGCGTAGCCGGCCTTTTCCACGGCCTCCTGGATCACTGCCAACGCCTCGGCATTGGAGGCCAAGTTGGGCGCGAAGCCCCCCTCATCGCCCACCGAGGTCGACAAGCCGCGCGCGGCGAGCACCTTCTTCAGAGTATGGAAGATCTCGGCACCCATGCGCAGCGCTTCGCGGAAGTCGGGTGCGCCGACCGGCTGAATCATGAATTCCTGAATGTCGACGTTGTTGTCGGCATGCTCGCCGCCATTGAGGATATTCATCATCGGCACCGGCATGCGGAACTGGCTCGGCTGGCCATACAGCTCGGCGATGTGCGCGTAGAGTGGCACGCCCTTCTCGGTGGCAGCAGCCTTGGCAGCCGCAAGCGACACGGCGAGGATGGCGTTGGCGCCGAGACCTTCCTTGTTGTCGGTGCCATCCAGCTCGAGCATGGCGTTATCCAGACCACGTTGATCGAGCGCATCCTTGCCCACCAGGGCCTCGCGAATCTTGCCGTTGACGGCCTCGACCGCCTTGAGCACGCCCTTACCCAGGTAACGCGACTTGTCTCCATCGCGCAGTTCAAGCGCCTCGCGTGAGCCAGTGGAGGCGCCACTCGGCGCACAAGCCGTGCCGCGCACACCACTCGCCAGCACTACATCGGCCTGAACGGTTGGGTTGCCGCGGGAGTCCAATACCTCGAGAGCATGGATATCTTTGATCTCAGCCATTGCGAGTCATCCTCGTGTTAACGATGGGTCGTTTCAACATATCGAGAGGGTAGCGATCATGTTGACCGCTACGGGCGGCTCCGCTCGTCGTGTACTCGACTATTGCATTCGTCGGCGTCTCAGTCGATCTCCAGGGGCGCGAAACCCTTGACCATGTCGTCGATCGACTTGAGCTGGCTCAAGAAGCCCTCGAGCCGATTCAGGGGCAAGGCGCAGGGGCCGTCGCACTTGGCATTGTCGGGGTCGGGGTGCGCTTCGAGGAACAAACCTGCCAGTCCCACTGCGATGCCCGCACGTGCCAGCTCGGCGACCTGGGCACGGCGCCCGTCGGCGCTATCGGCGCGGCCACCGGGTTGCTGCAGCGAATGGGTGACATCGAAGAAGACCGGATAGCCCGTCTTCTTCATTTCCCCGAAGCCCAGCATGTCGACCACCAAGTTGTTGTAGCCGAAGCTGGAGCCGCGCTCGCAGAGTATCAGCCGCGAATTACCGGCTTCCTCGCACTTGCGAATGATATGACGCATCTCATGCGGGGCGATGAACTGCGGTTTCTTGATGTTGATCGCCGCACCGGTCTCGGCCAATGCCACCACCAAATCGGTCTGGCGGGCCAGGAAGGCCGGCAACTGAATCACATCGGCCACCTCGGCCGCCGGCTTGGCCTGCCAGGGCTCGTGTACGTCGGTAATCACCGGCACGTTGAAGCGTGACTTGATCTCGTCCAGCCATTCGAGGCCCTTTTCCAGCCCCGGGCCACGATACGAGTGGATCGAACTGCGATTGGCCTTGTCGAAACTCGACTTGAATACATAAGGCATTCCCAGGCGACGCGTCACCTCGACATAGGTCTCGGCGACTTCCAGAGCCATCTCGCGGGACTCGAGCACGTTCATGCCGCCGAACAGCGTCAGCGGCAATGAATTGCCGGCCCTCAGGCCGGCAAATTCAATCTGTTTGGATGTCTCGGCCATAATGCTTCCTCAGCTATGCTGTTGTGCACGCGCCCGCGCGACCGCGGCCTTGTATTCCAGCGCGGCGTTGATGAAGCCGGAGAACAGCGGATGCCCATCGCGCGGGGTAGAGGTGAACTCCGGATGGAACTGGCACGCCACGTACCAAGGATGATCAGGCAGCTCGATCATCTCCACCAGCGAGTGGTCGGCGCTCTTGCCCGAAATCACCAAACCGGCGTCCTCCAGGGCCTCGACGAACTGGTTGTTGACCTCGAAGCGATGACGGTGGCGCTCGGTGATGTCCTCCAGGCCATAGGCCGCATGTGCCCGTGTGCCCGACTTGAGATGGCACACCTGGCCGCCGAGCCGCATGGTGCCGCCCAGATCGGATGCCGCATCGCGCAGTTCGATCTTGCCCTCGGGGTTGACCCATTCAGTAATCAGTCCCACTACCGGATGCTGCGTGTCGTGGGTGAATTCGGTCGAGTTGGCATCCGCCCACCCCGCGACATGGCGCGCATATTCGATGACAGCCACCTGCATGCCCAAACAAATGCCAAGGTACGGCACTTTATTTTCGCGGGCATAACGGGCGGTCGCGATCTTGCCTTCCACGCCACGCTCGCCGAAGCCTCCGGGCACCAGAATCGCATCCTTGCCGGCGAGGCGTTCGGTACCGTGGCGTTCGATGTCTTCGGAGTCGATATAGTCGATGTTGACCTTGACCCGTCCTTGAATACCCGCATGGATCAACGCCTCGTTGAGCGACTTGTAGGCGTCGAGCAGCTCCATGTACTTGCCGACCATGGCAATGTTGACCGACTTGAGCGGGTTCAACTTGGCATCCAAGACGTGCACCCACTCGCCGAGATCGACGTCGTCGGCCTCGAGGCGCAGCTTGTCGCAGATAATGTCATCCAAGCCATGCTCATGCAGCATCAGCGGGATGCGATAAATGGTATCGGCATCCTGCAGCGGCACCACCGCGCGCTCCTCGACGTTGGTGAACAGCGCGATCTTGCGCCGCTCGCTTTCCTCGAGCTCGACTTCGCTACGACAGATGAGAATATCCGGCTGGATGCCGATGGAGCGCAGTTCCTTGACGCTGTGCTGGGTCGGCTTGGTTTTGGTCTCGCCGGCGGTCTTGATGTAGGGCACCAGCGTGAGATGCATGAAGAGTGCCTGGCTGGCGCCCTTCTCGCTACGAATCTGACGCGTCGCCTCAAGAAATGGCAGCGACTCGATATCGCCCACCGTCCCGCCTATTTCCACCAGCGCGACATCGAACCCATCGCCGCCTTCATAGACCCGGCGTTTGATCTCATCGGTGATATGCGGAATCACCTGCACGGTCCCACCCAGATAATCGCCGCGGCGCTCCTTGCGCAGCACGTGCTCGTAGACGCGTCCGGTGGTGAAGTTGTTGCTCTGGGTCATCTTGGTGCGGATGAAACGCTCGTAGTGGCCCAGGTCGAGGTCGGTTTCGGCGCCATCTTCGGTGACGAACACCTCGCCGTGCTGGAACGGGCTCATCGTGCCGGGGTCGACATTGATGTACGGGTCCAGCTTGAGGATGGTGACCTTGAGGCCGCGCGCCTCGAGGATCGCCGCGAGGGAAGCGGAGGCGATGCCCTTGCCGAGTGAGGACACAACACCGCCGGTCACGAAGATATATCGCGTCATGGAAAACCTGTCGAAACGTGGTCTGAAGGCCGTGGAGAGAACCGGGCCTGGATGGGACGCCAGAATAGCAGATTCCCCACGAGCGCTCAATTTGAGCTACGGGCTACGGGCTACGGGCTACGGGCTACGGGCTACGGGCTACGGGCTACGGGCTGCGGGCTGCGGGCTGCGGGCTGCGGGCTGCGGGCTGCGGGCTGCGGGCAGGATGATGTCTCTGTCCTGCCCGACACCCGAAGCTCGAGATTCAGACGCCGAGGTAGTCGAGGATGCCCTCGCCCGCCTGGCGGCCTTCATAGACCGCAGTGACCACCAGATCGGAGCCACGCACCATGTCGCCACCGGCAAAGATCTTTTCATGGCTTGTCTGGAAGGCGAAGCCACCCTGGGCCGGCGCTTTGACGCGTCCACGTTCGTCGAGGTCGATACCCACCGTATCGAACCAGTCGGCAGGATTGGGCTGGAAACCGAAGGCGATGATCACCGCATCGGCAGCGAACACTTCTTCCGACCCCGGCACCACCTCGGGACGCTGACGCCCGTTGGCATCCGGCTCACCGAGACGCGTGCGCACTAACTTGACGCCCTCGACCTTGTCCTCGCCGACGATGGCTACTGGCTGACGATTGAACAGGAACTCCACGCCTTCCTCGCGGGCGTTGGCGACCTCCTTGCGCGACCCCGGCATGTTGTCCTCGTCACGGCGGTAGGCGCAGGTCACGCTGGCCGCGCCCTGACGAATCGAGGTTCGGTTGCAGTCCATCGCCGTATCGCCACCGCCCAGCACCACGACGCGCTGACCCTCGAGCGACACATAATCGTCAGGGTCCTTCTCGAAGCCCAGGCAGTGATTGACGTTAGCGACCAGAAAATCCAGTGCCTTGTGGACACCCGGCAGCTCCTCACCGGGGAAGCCGCCTTCCATGTACTTGTAGGTGCCCATCCCCATGAACACGGCATCGAATTCGTCGAGCAGTGCCTCATGGGACACATCCCCGCCAATTTCCACCCCCAGGCGGAATTCGACGCCCATCTCCTCGAACACCGCGCGGCGACGCTTCATGACATTCTTCTCGAGCTTGAACTCGGGAATGCCGAAGGTCAGCAGCCCGCCGATTTCGGGATGTTTGTCGAACACCACCGGCTTGACACCGTTACGCACCAGGATATCGGCACAGCCCAGCCCCGCCGGGCCAGCACCGATCACCGCGACGCGCTTGTCGGTCCACTCGACCTTGGACATGTCCGGCCGCCATCCCATGGCGAAGGCCGTGTCGGTGATGTATTTCTCCACCGAACCGATGGTGACCGCACCGAAGCCATCGTTCAGCGTGCAGTCACCCTCGCAGAGGCGATCCTGCGGGCACACGCGACCACACACCTCGGGTAACGAATTGGTGCGGTGCGACATCTCCGCCGCCTCGAGGATGTTGCCCTCGCTGACCAGCTTCAGCCAGTTGGGAATGTAATTGTGGACCGGGCACTTCCACTCGCAATACGGATTACCGCAATGCAGACAGCGATGCGCCTGGCTGGCCGCCTCGCTGGGCTTGTAAGGCTCGTAAATCTCGGCGAACTCGCGCGCCCGGGCGCGCGCTTCCTTCTTTTCGGGGTCCTGCCGGCCGACATCGATGAACTGGAAATCGTTATTCAGACGGTTTGCCATGAGCGTCTCTCCTGTATTCAGCGAGTAGCAGGCGCTACTCGGGCCGCCGACGGCTCTTATTCCGGCTGACGCCGTGATTGGGCCAGCAGACCGTTGAGGCTTGCTGCCTTGGGCTTCACCAGCCAGAAATGGCGGATGAAGTCGGAGAAGTCCTCGAGGATCGCTTGCCCCCTTGCGGAGCCGGTTTCGGCGACGTATTCCTCGATCATCTCTCGCAGGTGGCGCCGGTAGGCTTCCATGACCTCGGTATTGATGCGATGGATCTCGACCAGTTCGTGGTTGTACTTGTCGACGAAGGTGCGATCCTCGTCGATTACATATGCGAACCCGCCGGTCATGCCCGCCCCAAAGTTGATGCCGGTCTCGCCGAGCACGGCTACCAAGCCGCCGGTCATGTATTCGCAGCAGTGGTCGCCGGCCCCCTCGATAACCGCATGCACGCCGGAGTTGCGCACCGCGAAGCGCTCACCTGCCGTGCCTGCCGCAAACAGCTTGCCGCCGGTCGCGCCATACAGGCAGGTGTTGCCGATAATCGCCGTTTTATGGCTTTCGAAACGACTCTCGCGGGGCGGCACGATGACCACCTTACCGCCGTTCATGCCCTTGCCGACGTAATCGTTGGCGTCGCCCTCGAGATAGAGCTGCAACCCACGTGCGTTCCACACGCCGAAACTCTGCCCGGCCACGCCGGTGAAGCGCGCGGTGATCGGCGCCTCTTCGAGCCCCGCCTCGCCGTAACGCTTGGCGATCTCGCCGGATACCCGAGCGCCCACACTGCGATCGCAGTTGGTGATCCGGAAGCTGAACTCCCCGCCCGACTTGGCCTCGATGGCCGGCAGCAAGGCATCCAGCACCTCCTGATTCTTGGCGCCGGGGTCGTGCGGCTCGTTGCGACCGACCTGGCAGAACTGCGGGGCCCCTTCGGGCACATGGTCGTTCTGCAACAGCGGCATCAAGTCGAGCTTGCGCTGGGAGGCCGTCTCGCCCTCGATGATCTCGAGCAGGTCGGTACGCCCGATCAAATCGGTCAACTGGCGCACACCCAGCAACGCCATCAGCTCGCGTACTTCCTCGGCGATGAAGCGGAAGTAGTGCTTGACCATGTCCACGGTGCCGCGGAAATGCTCGTCGCGCAGATGCTGATGCTGGGTCGCGACGCCGGTGGCACAGTTATTGAGGTGACAGATACGCAGGTATTTGCACCCCAGCGCCACCATTGGTGCCGTGCCGAAGCCGAAACTCTCGGCGCCGAGAATCGCCGCCTTGACCACATCGAGGCCGGTTTTGAGGCCGCCGTCGGTCTGCAGGCGAATCTTGTCACGCAGGCTGTTGATGCGCAGCGCCTGATGCACTTCGGGCAGACCCAGTTCCCACGGGCTACCAGCATGCTTGATCGAGGTCAGCGGACTCGCCGCGGTGCCGCCATCGTAGCCGGAGACGGTAATCAAATCGGCATAGGCCTTGGCCACGCCGGTGGCGATGGTGCCGATGCCGGGTTCGGAAACTAGCTTCACCGACACTTGAGCCGACGGGTTGACCTGTTTCAAGTCGAAGATCAACTGCGCCAGATCCTCGATGGAGTAGATATCGTGATGCGGCGGCGGCGAGATCAGTGTCACGCCCGGCACGGCGTAGCGCAGCCGTGCGATCAGCTCATTGACCTTGCCACCGGGCAACTGGCCACCCTCACCGGGCTTGGCCCCCTGTGCGACCTTGATCTGCAGCACCTCGGCATTGACCAGATAGGCCGGCGTCACGCCGAAGCGCCCGGAGGCGATCTGCTTGATCTTCGACGAGCGAACGGTTCCGTAGCGGGCTGGATCCTCACCGCCCTCACCGGAGTTGGAGCGTCCGCCGGTTTCGTTCATGGCTTGCGCCATCGCCTCATGGGCCTCGGGTGACAACGCCCCTAACGACATGCCGGCGCTGTCGAAGCGCGGCAGAAGGTTTTCGACCGGCTCGACCTCGTCGAGCGGCAACGGCTCGGGGGCCGGCTTGAGCATGAGCAAGTCACGAATGGTCGCCACCGAGCGCTCATTGACGGTCTGTGCGAACTGCTTCCACTTGGCGTAGTCGCCGCTTTGCACCGCGCTTTGCAACTGCATGACCACGTCTGGGTTGTAGGCGTGGTATTCATGATCGTGCACGTACTTCACCAAGCCACCCTGACGAATGCCCTTGCGCGGAATCCAGGCATCACGGGCCAGCAGTTCTTGCTGCAGTTGCAGCTCGGCGAAGCCGGCGCCCTCGATGCGCGACGCCATACCGGCAAAGCACATGTCCATGACCTCGGAGGACAGCCCCACCGCTTCGAATAGCTGAGAACCGCGATAGGATGCCAGCGTCGAGATCCCCATCTTGGAGAGGATCTTGTAGAGCCCCTTCTGTAGGCCCTTGCGATAGTTTTCGCGAGCATCCGCCGGGTTGCCGGTCAGCTCGCCGGTGTTGTGCATGTCCGCCATGACCTGGTAGGCCAAGTACGGATACACCGCCGTGGCCCCCACGCCGAACAGCACCGCCATCTGGTGGGCATCGCGGGCATAGCCCGTCTCGACCACCAGGTTGACCCGCGGCCGCAGTGCCTTGCGCCCCAGGTGATGATGAATCGCCCCCACCGCCAGCACGGCATGAATCGGTAATTTGCCACGTTCCAGGTCGGCATCCGAGAGCACCAGAATCACCTTACCCTCGCGAATCGCGTCCTCGGCCCGTTGGCACAGGCCGAGCAGCGCCTGCTTGAGCGTATCGCGCTCAGGGTCGTAACTCAGGCTCAGCTTATGGCTGGCGAATGCCGGGTCTTCCTGGGTCACCAACGCGGTGAACTTGCGCGGCGAGAGTACCGGCGTCGTCAAAATCAAGCGATGCGCGTGTTCGGGGGTCGCCTCGAAGACATTCAACTCGGCGCCGCAACAGGTTTCCAGCGACATCACGATCGCTTCGCGCAGCGGGTCGATGGCCGGGTTGGTGACCTGGGCGAACTTCTGCCGGAAGTAATCAGTCAGCAAGCGCCCATGGCGCGATAGCACCGCCATCGGCGTGTCGTCGCCCATCGAGCCCACCGCCTCCTGGCCGCCTTCGGCCAACGGGCGCAACAACTGATCGCGCTCTTCGAACGTCACCTGGAACATCTTCTGGTAGACGTTGAGTTCGTTGCCGGCCATGGGCTGAAAACGCGCCAGCTCGGTCAACGCGGACTCCAGGTAATGCGCATGCTGCTTCAACCAGCGGCGATAGGGATACGCCGAGCGCAGGCGTTCGTCGACATCCGGCGTATGCAGGACTTCACCGGTGTGGGTGTCCACGGCAAGGATTTGCCCCGGGCCCACACGGCCCTTGGCGATGACATCCTCCGGCTTGTAGTCGTAGACACCGATCTCGGACGACAGGGTGATGTAGCCGTTCTCGGTGATCACCCAGCGCGCCGGACGCAACCCATTACGGTCGAGCATGCATACCGCATGGCGGCCATCGGTCATCACCAGACCGGCAGGGCCATCCCACGGCTCCATATGCATGGAATTGTATTCGTAGAAGGCACGCAGATCGCCGTCCATGGTTTCGACGTTCTGCCACGCCGGCGGCACCATCATGCGCACGGCGTTGTAAAGATCCATGCCCCCGGTCAGCAACACCTCGAGCATGTTGTCCATGCTGGAGGAGTCGGACCCCGAGGTGTTGACGATCTCATCGAGTTCGGTGATTTCCGGCAACAACGGCGAGACGAAGTTTTCCTTGCGCGCGTTGGCCCAGCCACGGTTGGCTTCGACCGTGTTGATCTCGCCGTTATGGGCCATGAACCGGAAGGGTTGCGCCAAGGGCCAACGCGGCGCGGTATTGGTGGAGAAGCGTTGATGGAACACGCAGATCGCCGTGTGCAGCCGCTCATCGCCCAGGTCGCGATAAAAGGTCGGCAGGTCCGCGGGCATCATCAGCCCCTTGTAGGACACCACCTCGCTGGACAACGAACAGATATAGAAATCGTCTTCGTCCTTGAGCGCCTGTTCGGCATAACGACGCGCCATGAACAGATCGACATTGAACGCCTGGGTGTCACGCTCACCTTCCGCTTCGACGAAGACCTGGCGAATCCGGGGCAGGCACTCCAATGCCATGGGGCCACAGACTGAAGCATCGGTGGGCACGTCGCGCCACCCACTGACTCGCAGTCCACGCGCCGTCAGCTGCGCCTCGAGCACTTCTCGCGCATGCGCCTCTCGCGCATCGTCATCGGGCAGAAACACACTCCCCACGGCGAAGCGCTCGCCTAGTACGACGCCCAGGTCCTCACTTGCCACGGCACGCATGAAGTCGCTAGGCATCTTGAATAGTAGACCGCAGCCATCGCCGGTCTTGCCGTCGGCGGCAATGCCGCCACGGTGGGTCATGCAAGTCAGGGATTCGATCGCAGTCTTGAGCAGATCATGACTCGCCTGCCCTTCCATGTGGGCGATCAAGCCAAAACCGCAGTTGTCACGGAACTCGCCAGGCTGGTGAAGGCCTCTCATCATGGGCGTGCCTCACAAAATTTTGAAACTTGTGTCCAGAAATAATCGTGTTATGCTTTACGGTTATCTTTTATTTTTTTAAGGTCGAAAAGCACGTCATGCGATGACGCATCGGGCGTGAAAAAGGTCGACCAGCATAGCCCCTGCCCCCCTCTCAAGCAATTCCACTACCTGCCGTGTTGCCTCAAAGCTGCGCAAAATCGCGGGGTTAGCCGCAACCCCTCACTAAAACCCCTGACATGTCAACGCGTTAGCAAGCTTGAACGCTTGAGTCTCGAAGCATACGACTTTGGTCTAAAATTCAACTTAACCCCATGCCGATCCTGCATGAGGCATGCCGATACAGGCATATTGTCGCGTGAAAAACGCCGCTGCACAAACGCAGCGAAGCCCTACGCAAAACGCCTGCCGAGGAGGCAGGCGTCGCGAGTCGATCGGCGGGGAAAGAGAACGTCAGGCGCGGGGGAACTCGTCGAGCAGCGCCTTGAGCATATCCGGGGGAGTATCGTCGTAGACGCACGCCTCACCTAGACCGGACAACAGCACCAGACGTAAGCGGCCGTCGATGTTTTTCTTGTCCAAACGCATGGCCGCGAGAAAATCATCCGCGCTCATCGCAGCAGGTACCGTCACCGGCAGGCCGGCACTGGCCACCAGCGTCTCGACACGCGCCATATCCTCGCTGGAAAGCCAGCCCAGACGCTGCGACAGCGTGGCGGCCATCAGCATTCCTGCGCCCACGGCCTCACCATGAAGCCAGTTGCCATAGCCCTGATGCGCTTCGATGGCGTGCCCGAAGGTATGCCCCAGATTGAGCAGCGCTCGCTGCCCTTGCTCGGTCTCGTCGCGGGCGACGATCTCAGCCTTGATCGCACAGCTTCTCAGAATGGCGTCGGTGAGCGCCTCGACATCGAGCCCACGCAGCGACGACATGCGCGCCTCCAACCAGGCGAGGAAGCCGGCATCCTGTATCAGGCCGTACTTGATGACCTCGGCGAGCCCCGCGGCTAGCTCTCGGCCTGGCAGCGTGGCCAATGTATCGGTGTCGATCAATACCGCGCGCGGCTGCCAGAAAGCGCCTATCATATTCTTGCCGCGCGGATGATTGACGCCGGTCTTGCCCCCCACCGAGGAATCCACCTGCGACAACAAGGTGGTGGGCACTTGCACGAAAGCCACGCCGCGCTGATAGCACGCCGCTGCGTAACCTGCCATGTCGCCGATCACGCCCCCGCCAAGCGCCACTAGGGTGCAGCGACGGTTGAAGCCCGCCGCCAGCAGTGCATCCCAGATGCGCTCGACACTGGCCAACGTCTTGGTGTGTTCGCCGTCGGGCAGGATCACCTCGCGCACGTCACGATCGTCACCGCTCAGCGTGCGCTTGAGGCGCTCGAGATACAGCGGCGCCACCGTCTCGTTGGTGACGATCATCACCTGACGCCCGGCCAGGTACGGCACCAAAATGTCCGGTGTATCGAGCAACCCCGGCCCGACATGGATGGGATAGCGTCGGGCATCGAGTTCGACGTGCAGACGTTGATACTGCGAAGCGGTCATGGTCAAGCCTTTAGATCGAGTGGATCGGACAAACGCTTGGTGCGGCGAATGATCTCGTTGACCACCGCCTTGGGGCCGCGTCGGTCGGTGCGTACCGTCAAGTCAGCGGTGGCGCGATAAAGCGGGTCACGCTTGGCGAATAGATCGCGCAGCACCTGCTCAGGATTGCCTTGGCGCAACAAGGGGCGGTTACGGTCGCGGGCCGTGCGTCGAATCTGCTGTTCGACCGAGGTCGCCAAATACACCACCGTGCCACGCTCACGCAGCGCTTGGCGGTTATCCTCGCGCATCACCGCGCCGCCGCCGGTGGCGAGGACGATGGCCTCGCGGCCAGCCAGCTCCCGCAGCATGAGAGTTTCACGATCACGAAAGCCACGCTCGCCCTCGACATCGAAAATCCAGGCAATATTGGCACCGCAGCGCGCCTCGATTTCATGATCGCTATCGAAAAACTCGCGCTTCAACTCGGCTGCCAGCAGGCGTCCGATGGTACTTTTCCCCGCGCCCATAGGGCCGACGAGAATGATCGTGGGCAGACCCTGCATCAGCGATTCGCCTGTTCGTCTCCGATGATCTTGGGGGTAATGAAGATCAGCAATTCTACCTTTTCGTTGGATTCCTGGGTATAGCGGAACAACGAACCGATGAACGGTATATCACCGAGCAGCGGTGTCTTGTAGAGATTGCGCAATTGCTCGGAGGTCAGTATGCCGCCCAACACCACCGTTTCGCCATCGTCCACCAGCACCTGGGTCTCGATGGAATTGGTATCGATCGCCGGTGCGCCGTTACCGAAGCTCATGTCGGAGACGGTATCGTTGTTGATCAGCAAGTCCATGACGATGCTGTCATCGGGAGTGATCTGCGGCGTCACTGCTAGCGACAGCACGGCTTCCTTGAATTCCACATTGGTCGCCCCGGACGAGGTCGACTCTTGGTAGGGAATTTCCTGCCCTTGCTTGATCACCGCCTTCTTCTGGTTGGCGGTGATGATCTTGGGCTGAGAAATGGTCTGACTCTTGCCTTCGCTTTCCAGAGCGCGCAGCTCCAGATCGAGCAGTACATCACCGGAAAGATAGCCGAAGCTGAATGCCGAGCCGCTGCCATCGCTATCGCCCAGGTCGACGGATAGGCCGGCGGAGCCACGATTGGCACCGCTAGGGTTGCGGTCGACCACGCTCCCCACGCCATCTTCGTCGAAGGTAACACCCTGGCGTTGCGAAACGCCCCAGTTGACGCCCAACTCTTGAGAGGCGGTATCACGGGCGATGACGATACGCGCCTCGATCTGCACCTGACGCACCGGCACATCAAGCTTGTCGAGCATGTCACGGATACCGGCCAACTGCTCGGGCGTGTCACGTACCAGCAAGGTATTGGTTCGCTCATCGACCGTCACGCGGCCACGCTCGGAGAGCAGGCCGAACCCCTCGCTGCCACGCAGCATCGTGGCGAGGTCAGTGGCCTTGGCGTAACGCACCTGCACGTATTCCGTCTTCAGCGGAGCCAACTGTTGGGATTGGACGCGATTCTCCAGCGTCTGGCGCTCCATCTGCGCTAGCTCATCGGCGGGCGCGACCACGATCACATCTCCCTCGCGACGACTCGCAAGACCATGGCTCTTGAGGATCAGGTCGAGCGCTTGGTCCCACGGCACCTGCGTGAGGTTGAGCGTCACACTGCCCTGGACGCTATCGCTGGCGACGATATTGACCCCACTGAAGTCAGAGAGCACCGACAGTACTTCGCGCACTTGGATGTTCTGAAAATTGAGACTCACCGGCTCGCCATCGTATTCCTGTGTGTCGTCCTCCAACGCGCGCGCATCATCAGCCCGCGGCTGCACCTCCACGATCAGTTGATCGCCGCGCTGCGTGACCAGGTGCTGAAAAGCCTCGCGATTGTCGAGCGTCAGCGTCACCCCCTCATCGCTCTCCTGTGGCACGATGCGCGACACTGGCGTATCGAAATCGCTGACGTCGAGAATCCGGTTCATATCTCCGGGAAGCCGGACACCAGGTAGCGTTACCGTCAAGGTGTCGCCCTCAGTATCCGTTTCAGGCGTCACGCCACCATGGTCGAGCGTGACGACCAAACGACCACCACCGTTATCGCCACGCCGAAAGTCGAGATCGCGGATGCGCGTCAACGCAGTGGAGCGCTCAGCGGCATCTCCTCCTAGGCGCACGCGAAGCCGCTCCCCTTGACGCTGGGTCGAATAAGACAAGGGCTCATCGAGACCGAATACCAAACGCGTGCGCTCCCCCGTCTCGGCCACGCTGACCTCGCGCAGTCCGTCCCGATCGATACCGAAGCGGCGCTGCTCGAGCTGGTTTTTCGTTGCCGGCAGGTCGACGACGATCTGCGCCGGTGAACCGCTTCGATAGCTATGCGGCTCGGGGGCCGGACCATCGAATGCCAGCAGCGCATCGATTCCGCCATCCCCGCGCTGGGCAAACTCGAGCGATGTCAACGTCGCCGCCTGTCCTTGGGCACAGACGGCCAGCCCTACGAGGCAGAGCCCGCCCACCAGCCAGTCGCGCAGCGTTCGCATCATGTAGTTCTCCTGCCTGTACGTACCGCCATCACTCGGCGGCTTGCGATGAATCGTTGAAGTCCAAGGTACGCTGCCGCTGACGCCAGGCGCCGCCCTCGCGCACCCGTTCAACCAGCTCGACGCCCGTGTCCTGAATCGCCGTGACACGTCCGAAATCGGTCCCCAGATAGTGACCTTCGAAAAGACGGTAGACGTTACCGTCGGGCGCGCGGATCAGGGCCGATGGCTGCCCGCCTACCGTCAAGGTTCCCACCAGTTCGAGTTGCGCCAACGGAAAGCGCTCCAGGGGCTCACGCGGGCGTTGACGATCTGGGCCATTGCCCTGCGCTGCTGTCATGGCACCTTCCTGCGTGCGGCGCTCGCCACTGAACGGGCTACGCTGCTGGCCCTGCGAATAATGCGCCGTACGATAAACCGGCGCGGGAGGAAGCGCTTCGATGCTACCCTCCGGCCGCTGGCGCAGGGCATTCAGGTGCGCATCCAGGGCGGTCATCTCGGCATCGCGACAACCGCCCAACGACACCATCCCCAGCAACCCCGTAAGCAGGACGCACCAACGCCAGGAGATCGTCAGCCGCTCAATCATCGCCACGCTCCTCGGCCTTGGGATCAGCCTCTTCGCGATAGCTGTAGGTACGGGCCAGCAGCGACAGACGCAGCGTATCGCCATCGCCCACCGGCGACAGCGAGAAGTCATGCAGCGTCACGATACGCGGCAGCGCCGCCACGCTGGACAGGAAGGCGGCAATGTCGTGATAGCCACCGCGTACCCGGATATCGAAGGGCTGCTCGATGTAGAAGTCTTGCGGCACCGGCGAGCGCAACCGAATCGACTCGATGGCGAGTCGATGATCCTGGGCCGCATCGCTGATGTCATCCAGCAACGCTGGAATCTCTGTGTCGGTGGGCAGCATTTTCAGCAATGCCTGCATGCGCGTGTCGAGCTCCGCCATCTGCGTGCGCATTTGCTCGAGATTAGCCGCCTGATAGGCACGGGTTTCGTATTCCTGGAGCAGCTCGTCCTCGCGCCCTTGCAAACTCTCCAGAGTGTCCTGGCGCGGCGCGGCAACGTACCACTGAGCCACCCAGAAGACGGCTAGAAAAAGCGCCACCAGACACACCGCCTGCAGCAATGCCGGCCAGGTACCGGCTTCCTTGAGATCCAGGTCGCGCCACTCGACCTCACGCAACTGCCGCCACTGTGAGCGCAGACTCATGGCGCCTCCTCGGTATCACGGCGAGGCGTACGCGCCTCGACACTGAGGTTGAAACGCTTCAGCGTCGTATCGTCGCCGTCCGACTGCACGTCGGAAAGCGCCGGCGTACCGAATACAGGCGACGCATCGAGCTGCCGCAACTGCTCGGACACGCGCCGATTGGAGCGTGCCAGGCCACTGAGCTCGAGGCGGTCGCCCTCGCGTACCAAACGGTCGTAATGCACGCCGTCGACCAACGTTGCCGCCAACTGATCGAAGATACGAACCGTCTGCGGACGGCTGAATTGCAGCTCACGGATCAGGCCGATCTGCTCGAGCATTCGCCCCCGCAATTCGCGATAATCCTTGACCGTGTCGATATCCTTTTCGAGCGCCTCCATCCGGCGCTCGATCAAGGCCAAGCGACCGCGCTCGGCGTCGATCCCCGCTTGATACCAACGCGACACCCCCAAGGCGCACAGCAGTGCCAGCACCGCCACGCCCACCAGCGCCATGTAAAAGCGCCGCGTGCGCCGCTGCCGATGCGCTTCACGCCACGGCAACAGATTGATTTCAATACTCATCGCCGCCCCCGCATCGCTAGACCGCACGCAGTGAGCATCGCCGGTGCATCGCTGGCAAGCGCCTGCACGTCGACGCGCGACGCCACCCGCATGCGTTCGAACGGATTGGCCATCACCACCTCCAACCCGCTTTGCGCGGCGAGCCGTTCACGCAGCCCGGGAATGACACTCGAGCCACCCGCCAGAATCAGGCGCTGGATATCTCGAGGCTTGCCCGAGGTGTGATAAAGCTGCAACGAGCGGCCGATTTGCTGAATCAACATGTCGATGAACGGCGTCACCACCTCATGCTCGTAATCCTCGGGCAAACCGCCACGCTTCTTGGCCAACCCCGCTTCTTCGAGACTCAGGCCATAGCGCTTGCGGATTTCCTCGGTCAAGTGGCGACCGCCCAGTACGTTGTCGCGGGTATAGGCGATACGCCCATCGATGAGCACATGGAAGGCATTCATATTGGCGCCGATATCGACCAGCGCGGCGCACTCTCCCGTCTGGCCGGACGGCGTCTCGTCGCGCAACAGCTCGCTGGCCGCACGCTCCATGGCGAACGATTCCACGTCGACCGCGGCAGGCTCGAGTCCGGCACGGCGAAGAACGTCGGCGAGATGGTCGACGTCCTGCAAACGGCACGCTACCAGCAAGACATCTTGCTGATCGGGGTAGCGGGCGTTGAGCCCCAGGCGCTGGAAATCGAAGGCCACCTCATTGAGCGGAAACGGGATATGGCGCTCGGACTCGAGCTGAATGCGGGCCTCGATCTCATCATCGCTGAGGGAGACCGGATAGGTCAGCGTCTTAGTGATCGTCGCGCTGGCAGGGACCGCCGCGACCGCGTGCCGTGAATGCGGACGCGCATGCTCGACTGCGCGCGTCAACGTCGCGGCCACCTCGTCGAGATCGCGGATGCGCCGCTCCACTACCGCGCCTTCACGCAATGGCCGCACGGCGTAACTGGCGATACGCTGACCCGCCCCCGCACGATCGAGCTCGATCAATTTGACGGTGGCCGAGGTAATATCCACCCCTACCAGGCCTTGTTGGGACTTTTTAAACCGCCACACTGTCATACCCCTGCGATATTCTTCGGCGTGGCGTGGAGCTCGGTATTATCGTTCGTCGAGCCAACCCGCTGCCCCTGTGTCGAGGCAAGCCGCTTTATTATCAGCGTGCCACACTATCGTATGAGGCACGCCACATTGCGTAAGGTTACATTATGCATACTGCCGTGACAGTCGATTTGCATCAACGCTAGCCCCTGTGCGGCTGCGTTCTTATAATGCCAATGGCAACGGATTGCACCATTCATTGCGGCCAGACCGCCACCCGAGACGACGGAAAACGCCTTTTCATGAAGCTTTTCAAACGCTTGCTAACGTCCATCCTATGGCTAATTGTGTCTTTGGGGCTGGGCTGCGTACTGGCCATCATCGGCGCCGGTATCTATTTCGCGCCGGGCCTGCCCGACGTTCGTCAACTGCAGGACTTCGAACTGCAGACACCGCTACGCGTGTACACGCGTGACGACAAGCTAATCGGCGAGTTCGGTGAGCAACGCCGCATGCCGGTGAGCTATGACGACATCCCCCAATCCTACATCGACGCCCTGCTGGCCGCCGAGGATGCCAGCTTCTTCGAGCATCCGGGCATCGACCCCAAGGGGCTAGCACGCGCAGCGATGGAGCTTGCCACCAGCGGCAACATCCAGTCAGGAGGCAGTACCATCACCATGCAGGTAGCGCGCAACTATCTGTTGACGCTGGACCGCACGTTCACTCGCAAGATTCGCGAGATCCTGCTGTCGCTGCAAATGGAGCAGGTACTCGATAAGCAGGAAATTCTCGAGCTCTACGTCAACAAGATCTATCTCGGGAATGCCGCCTATGGGATCGGCGCGGCCGCTGAAGGCTACTACGATAAACCGCTTGCGGAACTCGACTTACCGCAACTGGCCATGCTCGCCGGTCTGCCGAAGGCTCCTTCGGCGCTAAACCCCCTGAACAACCCCGAGCGCTCGTTGATTCGCCGTAACTGGGTATTGCTGCGCATGCGCGAACTCGGCTCCATCGACCCGATTCAGTACCAGGCCGCCGTCAAGGCGCCGATCACCGCACATCGACCGCGTTCGCAATACGAGGTCAACGCATCCTATGTCGCTGAAATGGCACGCCAATATGCTGTGGAACGCTTCGGCGACAACGCCTATACCGACAATTACCAGATCCAGACGACCATCGACAGCCGCCTTCAGGGCTCCGCGCGCAACGCGTTGGTCAATGGGCTCATCGATTACGACACTCGCCATGGCTGGCGCGGAGCCGAAGAAACCGAGATTCCCCCCAGCCTGGTAGAGGCCCAGGAGCGCACGGACTCCCAAGGGCTCGAGGAAGAGCTATCCGAATCGCCCGAGGTCATGGAAACCGCACGCCAAGCCGCCAAGAGCAGCGAGGAGTCGGTCGAAGGGGTCGACGGGGATGTCAGCAACTGGGTCAAGGTGCTCGACCGAACCCCACGGCACGGCCCCCTCGAGCCGGGCATCGTCGTGGACACCGATGGCCGCCAGATGCGCGTCCTGACGCGTGACGATGGCGTCGTGACACTCGGCTGGGATGGGCTTGACTGGGCGCGTACGTACCACAGCGCCGAATGGCGCGGCGAGACCCCGGCCAACGCCGCAGCCATTGCCCAACGTGGCGACCTGATTCGCGTCATGCGCACCGAGGATGGTGACTGGCGTCTCTCCCAGGTACCGGGCGCCCAGGCCGCGATCGTCATCATGGACCCCAAAACCGGCGCTATTCGTGGCCTTCAGGGTGGCTTCAGCTTCTCGTCGAGCAAGTTCAATCGCGCCATCCAGGCGCAACGCCAGGCGGGGTCGATCTTCAAGCCCTTCATCTATCTCGCCGCACTGCACAACGGGATGAGCGCCGCCACGGTCATCAACGATGCCCCTGTGGTCATGTCCGATGTCGGCGGCGACTGGCGCCCCGAAAACGCGGAGGGCGAATTCCGCGGCCCCACGCGGTTGCGCGTCGGCCTCTACCAGTCGCGCAATCTCGTCACAATCCGTGTGCTGCAGTCGCTAGGCTTGGATAACACGCTGGAATTCCTGACGAACTTCGGCTTCGCCAAGGGCCGGCTGCCGCATGGTCTATCGCTCGCCTTGGGCAGCGCGTCGCTGACCCCACTGGAAATGGCCAATGCCTACGCCGTCTTGGCCAATGGCGGCTTCAAGGTCGCGCCGTGGTATATCCAGTCGGTTACCCATGGCAGCCAGAACGAACTGGTCGAGGAGGCCAACCCCGTGGTGGCATGCCGGGAGTGCGATCCCGACCAGAAGACCGTCGCACTCAACGGGGAAACCCGACGTATCGCCAAGCGCGTGGCCACGCCTGAAGAGATGTACATCATCCGCGACATGATGCGTGACGTCATCGAGAAGGGCACGGGGCGCGGCGCACTGGATCTCAACCGTCCCGATATCGTCGGCAAGACCGGCACCACCAACGATCAACGCGATGCCTGGTTCTCGGGCTTCAACGACGACTTGGTGGCCACCGTATGGGTCGGCAAGGACGACAATTCCACGACCGGTGAATACGGCTCTCAAGCCGCCTTGCCAATCTGGAAGTCGTTCATGGGGCAGGCGCTTCAAGGCCAGCCAGAAAGCATGCCCTCGCGTCCCGACGATATCGTCAAAGTCCGCATCGATCCCGAGACCGGGCTGCGCCTGCATAACGACCAATCGGGCGGCATGCAGGAAATCTTTCGCAAGGACAATCTGCCCGACTACAAACCGCGTTCCATCCAGCCCGAACTCGAAGATAGAAGTGGCTCCCAAGGGACCGGCACTTACGATGCCATTTTCTAGTCAACTCCCCATGGGTGGCCCCGACGGCCACCCCATGAGCGCGCCAGCTCCCACACCACTGACCGAGAACCGTTTTTGAAAGGGAGTCCACCATGCTCGTGTCGCGAGACTCGCGATGGTTATTGCTCGTCATACTGCTCGGCGCCACACTCCCAGTGCACGCCGACTTGTTCTACGCACCGCCTGCCCCGCAGGACGATGCTCCCAAGATGAGCGGCGAAGCCGAACTCGGCTATACGCACCTCTCCGGGAACAGCAACAGTCGGACGCTGCTCGCCAAGGGGCGCCTCACCTGGCTGACGGGACGCCATACACACACGCTGCGCGGCGAGACACGCAGCGTTCAGGAAAACGATGAAACCAGTACCGAGCAGTATCTGCTGGGCGGCCGCGAGCGTTATGAGCTGGAAGGGCCTCACTATCTGTTCGGTTTCGGACGCTGGGAAAAGGACCGTTTCAGCGGTTACGACTACCAGTTCACCACCATCGGCGGCTATGGCCGCCAGTGGCTCGACGGGCCGACGCATACACTGTCCACGGAATTCGGCCCGGGCTATCGTCACGATGCCTACCAGGACGGCAAGGAAGACGACCTCGGCTTGGCCTATGCTGCACTCGACTATCGCTGGAACATCTCGGAAGGCGCCTACTTCGAGCAGGCAGTTTCTGTCGAAGCGGCCGCACCCAACACCACGACGCGCTCGATTTCGTCGTTGACCTCCCAGCTCAATTCGCACCTGGCGCTCAAGATGTCCTTTGAGGTCAAGAACAACACGAGTCCGCCCGACGGCGCCGAAGCCAACACCGACCGCACGACCTCGATGTCACTGCTCTACAGCTGGTAATGGCGACACGCCCCGACCTACAACGAAAAGGGCCGCTCCCGGAGCGGCCCTTCGACATCATGCCTGCTCGGCGCACGACTATTGCGGCCCGTAAACGTCCTTGATGCTGGTCAACGGATAATGCGCCGGATAAGGCTTGCGCGCCACGCCGCTATCTACCGCAGCTTGCGCCACCGCCGAAGCGACGCGGTCGAGCAGCCGCGAATCCAGTGGCGTGGGAATGATGTAACCGCGCCCGAACTCCAGTGACTCAATGCCGTAGCCATCCAGCACCTCGCGGGTCACTGGCTCGCGCGCCAGGTCCTTCAAGGCATGTACGGCCGCCACTTTCATCTCCTCGTTGATACGCGTGGCGCGTACATCCAGCGCCCCACGGAAGATGAACGGAAAGCCCAGCACGTTGTTGACCTGGTTGGGATAATCGGAACGCCCGGTGGCCATGATCACGTCATCGCGGGTTTCGTTGGCGACGTCCGGGTGGATTTCCGGGTCTGGATTGGAGCAGGCGAAGACCACCGGACTCGCCGCCATGCGCTCGAGCTGCTCGGGCTTGAGCAGGTTAGGGCCGGACAGCCCCACGAAGACATCCGCACCCTCGATGGCATCATCCAGCGTACGCCGCGACGTCTCGGTGGCGAACATCGCTTTGTATTGGTTGAGATCGTCACGCTCGCTGTGCACCACGCCTTTGCGATCGAGCATGTAAATATGCTCGGCGCGTGCGCCACACGAGACCAGCAGTTTCATGCAGGCGATGGCCGCCGCGCCCGCGCCCAGGCAGACGATCTTGGCGTCTTCGAGGCGCTTGCCAGCGATATCCAGAGCATTGAGCAGCCCCGCGGCCGTGACGATGGCCGTGCCATGTTGGTCATCGTGGAAGACCGGAATATTGCACTGCTCGATCAACGACTGTTCGATCTCGAAGCACTCCGGCGCCTTGATATCCTCGAGATTGATGCCGCCCCAGGTGTCAGCGATGCGTGCCACGGTATCGATGAAGGCCTGCGGACTCTCGGCATCGACCTCGATGTCTACGGAGTTGATGCCCGCGAAGCGCTTGAACAGCACGCCCTTGCCCTCCATGACTGGCTTGCTGGCCTGAGGGCCCAGATTACCCAAGCCAAGGATAGCGCTGCCGTCGGAGACCACGGCCACCAGATTACCCTTGCCGGTATACAGATAGGCGTTTTCCACGTCCTTGGCGATCTCGCGACACGGTTCGGCCACCCCGGGACTATACGCCAGGGCCAGATGTTTCGCTGTTTCGGTGGGCTTGGTCAGTTCGACGGATAACTTGCCGGGAATTGGCTTGGCGTGATAATCCAGCGCTGCCTGTCTTTTTTCGTCACTCATGAGCTTTTTCCAATCGTCTGCATGGAGGCATAATCGCCAGAATATAGAAAAAGATTCCGCCAAACAACTTACGCCAAGTTCGCGACATTAAAGACTTTTAAGCGACCGTTTGAAGCAATTACCAGCCATTTGTTGAAACTTATGCCTGACTAACCAGGCATAAAACAAACCTTATCGGAGCGTCGTCTTCGACTTTTCAAAAATAAAAAAACCCGCCATTTTCGTGGCGGGTTTGCTCGAACGCCGACGCGTCGTCGGCGTAGCAGTTCTTGCTTGGCTCAGTCGCGCTTGAGCGCTGCACCGAAACGCTTGTTGAAGCGCTCGACTCGACCACCGGTGGTCGCCTGCTTCTGCTTGCCGGTATAGAACGGGTGGCACTGCGAGCAGACATCCAGGTAGAAGTCGTCTTTGGACGTGGAGCCCAGCTCGAAGGTCGCGCCGCAGGAACAGGTGGCGGAGACCTTCTTGTATTCGGGATGGATCGCTTGTTTCATTTTGCTGCCTCACGCTATGGTGCGCCGCCACCTGGTCGATGCCAGGCACCGCACACGGGTTGATAAAGATGCAACCGATTGATTCGGCATGCGACCCCGACGATACTCGCCTTGGCCACAGCCAAAGAGCCGAACATTATAGCAGTGCCGTGATATCGCTGAAAAGACGCGTGGCGCGAACGCCATGTGCCGCCACCCTTTCGGAGGACTCTTGTCGAGCACCGACCATACACCGCGCCTACTCATCAGGGTCGCCCTGCCCACACCCTTGCGACGCCTCTTCGACTATCGCCCCTGTCGCGAGGCTCCCGCCTGTGGCTGGCGCCCAGGGCTTCGCGTCAAGGTGCCGTTCGGACGTCGCCAGCTCATCGGCGTGGTGGTCGAGTGTCCCGAACGCAGCGATGTGCCGGACGCGCAGCTCAAGGCCGTGTTGGCGTGTCTCGACGATGCCCCCTTGCCCGATGACTGGTGGTGGTTGTGTCGCTTTACCGCGCGCTACTACCAACATCCGCTGGGCGACACCATCGCCCAGGCGCTGCCCGTCGCCTTGCGCCAGGGACGGCCCTTGCAAGCACGCCACCAGGAGCGCTGGATAGCGCGCGACGGCGATACCGGCCCGCTCGAACGCGCGCCTCGCCAAGCCGAATTGCTGGCCATGCTGCGCCAGCACCCACGTGGTTTGATGACACGCGCGATCACCGCGCAAGGCTTCACCCGCGCGCAGCTCGAAGGCCTGCAAGCCAAGCATCTCGTCGAGTGCCACGAAGAACGCCTGACGGCCACCGAGGAAGAAGCCGGCTCGCGGCTCGCCGAGCCCTCGTTGCCACTGACCCGCGAACAGGCGGGCGTCCTTGCCGAGATTCACGAAGGTCTCGAGCGCTATCATCCGTGCTTGCTGCACGGTGTCACCGGCAGCGGCAAGACCGAAGTCTACCTGCAACTCATCGAGGCGGTGCTCGCGCGAGGCCGCCAGGCGCTGGTGCTAGTACCGGAAATCGGCCTGACACCGCAAACGCTGACCCGTTTCCGGCAACGCTTTCGGGTCCCGGTGGTCGCCCTACACTCGGGGCTCACCGACCTCGAACGCCTGGATGCCTGGGATGCCGCGCGTACCGGCCGAGCCCCGATCGTCATCGGTACGCGTTCGGCAGTTTTCACCCCCCTGGCCGCCGCCGGGGTGATCGTCATCGACGAGGAACACGACGGCTCCTTCAAACAACAGGAAGGCCTGCGCTACCACGCCCGCGATCTGGCCATCGCCCGCGCCCACCGTGAGGACATTCCCATCGTGCTGGGCAGCGCCACACCGGCGCTGGAGACCCTCGCCCAAGCACGTAGCGGCCGCTACCGCCATCTGCGTCTGACCCAACGCGCCAACCGGCACGCCCCGGCACGCCTGGAACTGACCGACCTGCGCGGACGCCACCGCCAGGGCGGCCTGATCGCCCCCGCCATCGAGGCAATTCGGCAGACCCTGAACGCAGGCAACCAGGTGTTGGTCTTCATCAACCGGCGTGGTTTCGCTCCCACTCTGGCATGCCACGCGTGCGGCTGGTTAGCCGAGTGTCCGCATTGCGATGCCCGCATGACGCTGCATCGCCAGCCCCAGGAACTGGTCTGCCATCATTGCGATTTTCACCGCCCGCTGCCCGATGCCTGCCCGGAATGCGACAGTGGCGACCTGCGCCCCCTGGGCAGCGGCACCGAACGCACCGAGGAAACGCTCGCCGCCCTCTTCCCCGAGACCCCCGTGCATCGCATCGACCGCGACAGCACCCGACGCAAGCAAGCCTTCGAGGATATCCTGCGCGAGATTCGGCGCGGCGACCCCAGCCTGCTGGTCGGCACCCAGATGCTCGCCAAGGGCCATCACTTGCCACATGTCACGCTGGTGGTCGTCGTCAACGCCGACGCCGGGCTCTACGCCAGCGACTTCCGCGCCCTCGAGCACAGCGCCCAACTGCTGGTACAGGTCGCCGGCCGCGCTGGCCGCGCCGAGCATCCCGGTCGTGTGCTGGTCCAGACCCTGCACCCTGACGACCCCAACCTGCGCCTGCTCGCCGACAGCGGCTATGAAGCGCTCGCCGGTCAACTGCTGGAAGAACGGCGTCTGGCCGGCCTGCCGCCCTATCGTCACTTGGCCCTGGTCCGCTTTGAAGCGGCGCGCGAGCAACACGTCACCGAATTCGCCACCGCAGCCGCCGAAGCATTGCGCGAATGGCTCGTCACCCAGGACGCCTCGGTCACCTGCCTGGGACCGGTACCGGCCCCCATGGAGCGGCGCCAGAATCGCTATCACATGCAGCTAATGCTCTCCGACACGCGCCGCAGCGCCCTGCACCGTGCGTGTGCCTGGCTCGTGCAGTGGCTGGACAATCATCCTGATAGTCGGCGCGTACGCGCCGCGTTGGATGTCGACCCACAAACGCTGAGTTGACGGGTTTCCACCGCCCGCATCCGTCGCCACGAGTGGCGACGAAAGACACATGGCATCGCTGGGTTTAAAGGCGTCGGCCAATCGCCGATAATAGGCGATCTAACGCTCTTAGCGCAGCCTGGCGCTCGCCGGCCTGTCGCGCGCCAGACACAGGACATCGGAATTTCATGAAAGACACCATCATCGAACTGCTCGACGCGGCCGGTACGCAGCTCAAGCAGCAAGGCATTCTTCCTCAAGACACTCCGCTTGCCATCAAGGTCGAGCCCACCAAGGACAAGGCCCACGGCGACTACGCGAGCAACCTCGCGCTGACCCTGGCCAAGCCGGCCGGACGCAAGCCACGCGAACTGGCCGAGGCACTGGTCGCGGCGCTGCCGGAAAGCGCCGCCATACGCCAGGTCGACATCGCCGGTCCCGGGTTCATCAACTTCTTCGCCGCCACCGACGCCGTCGCCCAGGTCATTCCTGACATTTTGGATGCCGGCGATACCTACGGGCGCAGCCTGAGCGGCCAAGGCCAGCAGGTGCAGGTGGAATTCGTCTCCGCCAACCCCACCGGCCCGCTACACGTCGGCCATGGGCGTGGCGCCGCCATCGGCGACTGCCTATGCCGGCTGCTGGAAGCCACCGGCTTCGATGTCACCCGCGAGTTCTACTACAACGATGCTGGCGTCCAGATCCACAATCTCGCTCACTCCGTACAGGCTCGCGTAAAAGGCCTCACACCAGAAGCTGCCGAGTGGCCCGAGAACGGCTATCGCGGCGCCTACATCGCTGATGTCGCCAAGGCGTACCTGGCCGGCGAGACGATTACCGCCGATGATCGAGAAGTCACCGGCAAAGGAGATGCCGAGGACCTCAACGCCATCCAGGATTTCGCCGTCGCCTACCTGCGCCGCGAGCAGGATCTTGATCTCAAGGCGTTCGGTGTCGCCTTCGATGTCTACTTCCTGGAGTCTTCGCTGTACAACGACAGCAAGGTCGACGCCACGGTGAAAGCACTCGTCGACGGTGGCCATACCTATGAAGAGGATGGCGCCATCTGGCTGCGCACCACCGATTTCGGTGACGACAAGGACCGGGTGATGCGTAAGAAAGATGGCGACTATACCTATTTCCTTCCGGACGTCGCCTACCACCTCGACAAGTGGCAGCGCGGCTTTACCACCGTGATCAACGAGCAGGGCGCCGATCACCACTCCACGGTCACCCGGGTGCGGGCTGGCCTTCAGGCGCTGGAAGCCGGCATCCCGCAAGGCTGGCCGGACTACGTGCTGCATCAGATGGTGTTGGTCACGCGCTCCGGGGTCGAGGTCAAGCTCTCCAAGCGTGCCGGCAGCTACGTGACGCTGCGCGATCTCATCGATGAAGTGGGCCGCGATGCCACCCGCTTCTTCCTCGCCGCACGGCGTGCCGATTCGCAGTTGACCTTCGATATCGACCTCGCACGCTCGCAGTCCAACGACAATCCGGTCTACTACATTCAGTACGCCCATGCGCGCGTGTGCAGCATGATGCGCCGCGCCGAATCCGACGCCAAGGCATTCGATCACGCGCTGGGCATGCAGCACCTGAACCGGCTCGACACCGAGCAGGAAAAGGATCTGATGAATCGTCTGGCACGCTACCCGGAGGTCGTCGAACGGGCTGCCCAGACCCGCGAGCCACAGCAGGTCGCCCAGTACTTGATGGACCTGGCCTCCGATTTCCACACCTGCTACAACGCGGTCAAAGTCATGGTCGACGACGATGAGCTGCGCAATGCCCGGCTGGCACTCGGCTTGGCCACGCGCCAGGTGCTGCGCAACGGTCTCGACCTGATGGGCGTCAGCGCACCCGAGGAGATGTAAGCATGGCTCGTCGCCCCGCCCAGCAAGGAAAGAGCAACTCACGCGCTGCGTCACGCGGCGCCACCAGCCGCAAGCGCCAGACCAAGGCAGCGCGCGCGGGCCTTCCGGGATGGCTATGGGGCGTGGCCGGCTTGATCGCCGGCTTCGCGCTCGCCCAATACCTCCATCAATCGGCCCCGGCGCCGGTCGCCACGGTAATGCCCAAACCCTCCAACAGCACCTCGTCCAGCAGCGATTCGACGGGGAATACGGGCGATGGCGCCTCCTCAAGCGGTGCCGCCAATGAGGACGCCTCCGCGTCGCGCATGCCGACCTTCGAGTTCTACACCTTATTGCCGGAATCGGAGGTCATCGCACCCAAGGTGAATAACACCCCCTCGGCGCCCAGTAGCGGCGGTGAGCGTTCGCCGGATACGAGCGACGACCGTGCTGACGAGGTGGTGGCCGATCCCTCCGCCGATGGGCTCAAGTACATGCTGCAGGCGGCCTCGTTTCGCAAGGTCGCTGATGCTAAGCGCCTCGCAAGTCGGCTTCAGGACCTCGGGCTGATCGCCAAGATCACCGAAGTGCAAACCTCCAACGACGAAACCTGGCACCGAGTGCAGGTCGGCCCCTACCAAGACACGAATGAGCTGACGCGCGCCCAGGACCTGATGGTGACACAAGGCATCGAGCCACTGCTGATCAAGCTACAGAACTGAAGGGGCGCCCGGGCGGCTTGATTTCCCCGTCTGCCGCCCGCATTACCGTGAGCATCATGGCATTCGTTGCCACCGTTTTATCGCCTGGGGGCCGCGGGCGCCTCGGCAATCAAGTCATCGGGTGCCCGACACCCCACAAGGAGTTCCCATCCATGACCACGATCGTATCCGTACGTCGCGGCGAACATGTCGCCCTCGCCGGCGATGGTCAGGTTTCGCTCGGCAACACGGTGATGAAGGGCAACGCCAGCAAGGTACGCCGCATTCACCATGGCAAGGTGCTGGCCGGTTTCGCCGGCGGTACGGCCGACGCCTTTACCCTGTTCGAGCGCTTCGAGGCCCAGTTGGACAAGTACCAGGGGCATCTGGTCAAGGCCGCCGTCGAGCTTTCCAAGGAATGGCGCACCGACCGCGCCCTGCGGCGCTTGGAAGCGATGCTCGCCGTGGCTGACAAGAACGCCTCGCTGATCCTCACCGGTAACGGCGATGTCGTCGAACCCGAACGCGGGATCATCGCCATCGGCTCCGGGGGTCACTACGCCCAAGCCTCCGCACGCGCCCTGCTCGAGAATACCGAGCTCGACGCGCGCGCCATCACCGAGAAGTCGCTCGAAATCGCTGGCGATATCTGCGTCTTCACCAATCAAAACATTACCCTCGAGGAGCTGTGAGCCACGCTCACCGCTCCCGGACAGCATAGGGCTCCGTCATGACACAGATGACTCCCCGCGAGATCGTCCACGCACTGGATCAGTACATCATCGGCCAGCAGGAAGCCAAGCGCTCCGTCGCCATCGCCCTGCGCAACCGCTGGCGCCGCATGCAGCTCGACGACAGCCTGCGCGGCGAGGTGGTGCCCAAGAACATCCTGATGATTGGCCCCACGGGGGTCGGTAAGACTGAGATCGCCCGTCGCTTGGCCAAGCTGGCCGGGGCGCCGTTCATCAAGATCGAGGCGACCAAGTTCACCGAAGTGGGCTATGTCGGCCGCGACGTCGAGTCGATCGTCCGCGACCTGGTCGAAATGGCCATGAAAATGGTTCGTGAGCAGGCCAAGGAAGAAGTCGCTCACAAGGCCGAGGACGCCACCGAGGAGCGTATTCTCGACGCGCTTCTGCCCCGGCCACGCGGCAGCGAGTACGACCATGCCCGCGACGACTCCTCGACGCGCCAGACCTTCCGCAAGAAACTGCGTGAAGGCCAGCTCGACGACAAGGAGATCGACATCGAGGTCACGCCTCAGGGTGGCAACTTCGATATCTCCGCGCCACCGGGCATGGAAGAGATGACCAGCCAGCTGCAAAGCATGTTCTCCAACATGGGCAAGCAGAAGTCTGAGTCGCGCCGCGTGACCGTCGAGGAAGCCCGGCGCCTGCTGCACGATGAAGAAGCCGCGAAGCTGGTCAACGAAGAGCAGATCAAGAACCGCGCCATCGAAGCGGTGGAGCAGAACGGCATCGTCTTCCTCGACGAGATCGACAAGGTCGCCAAGCGCGGTGACTCGGGCAGCGGCGGCGATGTCTCCCGCGAAGGCGTGCAGCGCGACCTGCTGCCGCTGATCGAAGGATCGACGGTGTCCACCAAGCACGGCATGGTCAACACCGACCACATCCTGTTCATCGCCTCGGGGGCATTCCACCTCTCCAAGCCATCGGACCTGATCCCCGAGTTGCAGGGGCGCCTGCCGATCCGCGTCGAGCTGCAAGCGCTGACGCCGGCTGACTTCAAGCGCATCCTCACCGAACCCTCTGCCGCGCTGACCAAACAGTACCAAGCGCTGCTGGCGACCGATGGCCTGGACGTGAACTTCACCGATGAGGGCATCACGCGCATCGCCGAGATTGCCTGGCAGGTCAACGAAGGCACCGAGAATATCGGCGCCCGGCGCCTGCACACGGTGATGGAGCGTCTACTCGAAGAACCTTCCTTCCAGGGAGGCGACATGGCCAGCCCGCTGACCATCGACGCCGCCTATGTCGACGAGCAACTCGGCGAACTGGCCACCGACGAAGATCTGTCGCGGTACATTCTCTAAGCCACGCGCTACGAGCTTCGGGCAACGAACCGCTCGAAGCTCGAAGCTCACCGGAGGTGTTCATGACCGCTCCCGTTCCCACGCGCATCCATTATCATCAGAAGGCCCGTGAGCTCGAGCTCGGCTATGCCGATGGCACGTCCTACCGCTTGCCGGCGGAGCTGTTGCGCGTGTTCTCGCCCTCCGCCGAGGTTCGCGGCCACGGCCCGGACACGGCCGTCCTGCAGGTTGGCAAGAAGGATGTCGGCCTCAAGAACATCACTCAGGCCGGGCGTTATGCCCTCAAGCTGCACTTCGATGACGGCCACGACAGCGGCTTGTATAGCTGGGACTACCTTTATGAAATGGCCTGCCATCAAGCGCAATGGTGGGCCGATTACCTACGCCGTCTCGAGGAGGCCGGTGCCTCGCGAGAGCCGTCCACCATCACCATCAAGGAGTTATAAGACACCCCGGCGTGGCGACAAATGCCGGGGGCGACGTTACAATGCAGCCCCACTTCCACGCACCGCGCGGGCACTCCACGCCTGCCCAAGGAAAGGTCATGGACAAGCGCACGACCCACTTCGGTTATCAGGAAGTTCCGGTCGAGGAGAAAGCCGATCGAGTGGCGCAAGTCTTCCATTCGGTTGCCGCCCGCTATGACGTCATGAACGATCTCATGTCGTTCGGCGTGCATCGCCTCTGGAAACGTCTGACCCTCGAGCGCGCCGGCGTACGCCCCGGCCACCACGTGCTCGACATCGCGGGCGGCACCGGCGACCTGGCGCTGAAGTTCTCGCGCCTGGTCGGTCCTCGCGGCCGCGTGGTTCTCGCCGACATCAACGCCTCGATGCTGCGTGTGGGCCGCGACAAGCTGCTCGACAACGGTGTCGGCGACAATGTCGAATACGTGCAGGCCAATGCCGAAGCGCTACCCTTCGCCGATAACAGCTTCGACTGCATCACGATTGCCTTCGGTCTGCGCAACGTCACCGATAAAGATGCCGCACTGCGCTCCATGGCGCGCGTGCTCAAGCCTGGCGGCCGCCTGCTGGTACTGGAATTTTCCAAGCCGGCGAGTGCCGCGCTGTCGCGCCTTTACGACGAGTATTCCTTCCGCGTCTTGCCACGCATGGGCGAATGGGTCGCCCAGGACGGCGAGAGCTATCGCTACCTGGCCGAATCGATTCGCATGCATCCTGACCAGGAAACCCTCAAGGCGATGATGGAAAACGCCGGGCTCGAACGGGTCGAGTACACCAACATGACCGGGGGCGTCGTCGCCCTGCACCGTGGCATCAAACTATGAGGCCGTCATGCCGGTGATGTTCACCACCCTGCTGGCCAGCGCGGAAACGCTGATCAATGGGCTGCTTGCACACGATCCTGCTTCGCCCTCGCGATTGTCACAGCTTGCCGGACAACGCATATCGCTGCGTCTTGAACGCCCGGCACTGGCGGTGTTGGTGCATTTCGACATCCACGGCATCACCCTGCTCGCCCAGCACGACCCCGACGAGGCCGATAGCGACGTGGTCGTTGAACTGGATGTCGAGACCCTGGGCGCGCTGCTGGGTGGCGAACGTGTCGAGGCACTGATGTTCGCCGGGAGGCTGTCGGTGCGCGGACGCACACACGTGCTCGAACGCGCCAGTCAGTTACTCAGTGACCTGGAGGTCGACTGGGAAGCCGAACTCGCACACTGGCTAGGCGACATGCCCGCGCATAGCCTCTCGCAAGGCTTGCGGCGCCTGAACCGCTTCGGTCTACGCACGCGCGGCGAATTGCGACGCGACGTGCATGAATACCTGACCGAGGAAGCACGGCTACTGCCCAGCCGCACGCAATGGGACATCGCTCGCGAACACTTGACGCAACTGGGCCTGGCCACCGACCGACTCGAGGCACGCCTGGACCGGCTGGTTCGTGAGATCGAACGTCGCCGACAGGAGGAACACGCGTCGTGAGTTTGCGACTGTTTCGTATCGGCTGGGTGATCGCGCGCTTCCGCCTCGACACCCTGATCCCCTCAGAGCGCCTCCCCGGCATACTCCGCGTGGCGATGAAGCTTTCGCCACTGCGCTTGCTACCCACCGGTCCGCACACCCGAGGCAAGCGCTTACGCCTGGCGCTTGAGGCTCTGGGCCCGATCTTCGTCAAGTTCGGCCAGATGCTCTCTACCCGCCGTGACCTGCTACCGCCGGATATCGCCGACGAGCTAAAGCGTCTACAGGATCAGGTACCGCCGTTTCCCGGCGAGCAGGCCCGCGCACTGGTCGAGGAAGAGCTCGGCATGGACATCGATGCTGCCTTCGCCGAATTCACCCGCGAGCCACTCGCCTCGGCCTCCATCGCTCAAGTGCACGGCGCACGCCTGCACACCGGCGAAGACGTAGTGGTCAAGATCATCCGCCCGAACATCGATGGCGTGATGCGCAAGGACATTGGCCTGCTGTATACCTTCGCGCGCCTGCTCAAACGCGTTCCCGAAGCCAAGCGGCTACGCCCCGTCGAGGTCGTTGCCGACTACGAGGCGACGCTGTTCGATGAGCTGGATCTGCACAAGGAAGCGGCCAACACCTCGCAGCTCAAGCGCAACTTCCGCGACTCGCCGCTCCTTTACGTGCCGGCGATTCACTGGTCACTGACACGCAAGCAGGTGATGGTTCAGGAGCGTATACACGGTATTCCGGTCGCCGACATGGACGCCCTGCAAGCGGCCGGCATCGACTTGCGCCGACTCGCCGAGCGCGGTGTGGAAATCTTCTTCACCCAGGTGTTTCGCGATAACTTCTTCCATGCCGACATGCACCCCGGCAATATCTTCGTGTCCGCCGACAATCCGCGCGACCCTCAGTACATCGCCATCGACTGCGGGATCGTCGGTAGCCTGACGCGCGAAGACCAGGATTACCTGGCCCGCAACCTGCTCGCCTTCTTCCGCCAGGACTACTACGAAGTCGCCGTGTTGCACATCGAGTCGGGCTGGGTCGGCGAGGACACGCGCGCCAATGAGTTCGCTGCCGCCATTCGCGCGGTCTGCGAGCCGATTCTCGAGAAGCCCCTCAAGGACATTTCCTTCGGCCAGGTGCTGCTAGGGCTTTTCCAGACCGCGCGGCGCTTCAACATGGAAGTCCAACCGCAGTTGGTGCTTTTGCAGAAAACGCTACTCAATATCGAGGGACTCGGTCGTCAGTTGTACCCGGACCTGGACTTGTGGAGCACCGCCAAGCCTTACCTAGAGCAGTGGATGAAGGAGCGTGCTGGGCCACGCGGTTTCTGGGACGCCTTGACCAAGCACGCCCCCGAACTCTCGCGACAGTTGCCCGAGCTGCCCGTGCTCGCTCACCAGGCCCTCGCCCGCAGTGAAGACAGCCACCGCCAGCAACGCCAGCAAACCGAAGCGCTCAATGCCTTGCGGCGGCGCTTGCGCGGTGCTGGAACGCGCGCGCGCCGACTGCGTTTCGGAGCCTTACTGATCGCCGTGGCGTTGGCCTGGCAGCCCCTCTGGGAATGGGCGAACAGCCAGCCCTGGCCGATACTGGTCGCCGCCACACTGGGGCTGGCTCTCATCGCCTGGCGTTAACCCCCTATCAGCGCGCAATGTTGCTGCTATCATCTACCCATCATCCTCTTTGTCTCGGAACCGTCACATCATGAGTGATACGCTTTCCCAGCTATCGGACGTCCTGGCCGCACGCCGCCATGCCGCACCCGACAGCTCGTACGTTGCCAAACTCCATGCCCAGGGCCTCAACAAGATCCTGGAGAAAGTCGGTGAGGAAGCGACCGAAACCCTGCTGGCTGCCAAGGATGCCGAACATGGCGACGACAAAACGCGGCAGGCATTGGTCGCCGAAACCGCCGACCTGTGGTTTCATAGCCTAGTGATGCTCTCGCATCTAGACATCGACCATCAGGCGGTGTTGGATGAATTGGCCCGACGCTTCGGAACGTCCGGCTTGGAAGAAAAAGCGTCACGCCCATCACGCTAATCGGCCCGGCCGTTTTCGGGCATCAAGGAGATCGTCCATGTTAGGTGGAATCAGTATCTGGCAGCTGCTGATCGTTCTCGGCATCGTCATCCTGATCTTCGGCACCAAGAAGCTGCGCAACCTGGGCAGCGATCTCGGAGGCGCCGTCAAGGGGTTCAAGAGCGCCGTCGGCGAAGAAGAGCAGAAAAAAGCGCACGACGACGAGGACACGACGCAGCAGCGTGTCGAGCATGACGTGAACGACGAGACGCTCGACACGAAACCGAAAGCCTCGCAATCGTCCAAGGCCGACGAAACCTCCGAGCGGAAGTAACCGCCATGTTCGATATGGGCTTTCTCGAACTGATGCTCATCGGTGTCGTGGCCCTATTGGTGCTGGGACCAGAGCGCCTGCCCACGGCGGCGCGCACCGTGGGCCTGTGGATCGGCAAGATCAAGCGCACGGTGTCCGGCATGCAGCGTGAAATCAATGCACAGCTGGAAGCCGAAGACCTGCGCCAGAAGCTCAACGAGCAACAACGTAAGCTCGACGCCGGTCTGCACAAGGTTCGTGACGGGGTCGAACGCCACGCCGACGACACCGATACGCATCACGCCGGATCACGCCGAGGCCAGACGGCGCCTAGACCGGGTGATGACACCCCGGCGGCGCGTCCCGCCGCTTCCCGGGAAACACCCGACGCCTCGTCCGCCAAGGATTCCAACGCCCCATGAGCGATACACCGCCCCGCGAACCGGAGGAGCACGCCCAGACACCCTTGATCGAACACCTGATTGAGCTGCGTTCGCGGCTGGTCAAGGCGGTGGCGGTGATCGTCGTCATCTTTGCTGCGCTTTACGCCTTCTCCAACGACATCTACAGCTTCGTTGCCGACCCCCTGATGGCGCTCTTGCCCGAAGGCTCGCAGATGATCGCCACCGAAGTGGCATCGCCATTCCTGGCGCCCTTCAAGCTGACGTTGTTCACGGCCTTGTTCATCGCTGTTCCCTTCGTGCTCTACCAGGCCTGGGCATTCATCGCCCCGGGCCTTTACCGACACGAGAAGACGTTGGCATTTCCTCTGCTCGCCTCGAGTATCTTGCTGTTCTACGGCGGCGTGGCCTTCGCCTATTTCGCGGTCTTTCCCCTATTGTTCGACTTCTTCGTCCACACCGGGCCGGAGAACGTCACGGTCATGACCGATATCAATCAGTATCTCAATTTCGTGCTCAAGCTGTTCTTCGCCTTCGGTGCGGCCTTCGAGATTCCCATCGCCACTTTCCTGCTGATCTGGACCGGTGCAACCAGTGTCGAGAGTCTCGGCAAGAAACGCCCCTATGTGCTCGTCGGCTGCTTCGTGGTCGGCATGCTGATGACGCCCCCGGACGTCGTCTCCCAGAGCCTACTCGCCATCCCCATGTGGCTGCTGTTCGAGGTCGGCATCCTCTTCGGTCGCCTGGTCCCGCGTCACCGGTATGACGCCGATGACGAAGCACCCCACGAAAGCTGACCTCCGACACACGGGCCACGCTTGGCCCGTCCTCATCGTGGGTTGACGCGTGTCGCGCCCTGTTTCATGCGTATACTGAAAAGTCCGGTCGCCTCTGTCACATTCCTGTCACAGACGGGTGTCATGCTTCCGGGGCAGCGGTTGGTCACCAAAGACGACAGGGAGCTCATGATGGACGGCACGCGCTCTTCCGATGTTCCCCTCGGTAGCGACAATACAACCTCTCAGGAAGCCGGTGAAACGCCGCCGCTTCGCGTCAACCGCACGCGCACGGGCATTCACGCCAAGCCCACGCCGTTCCCCGAGGCGGATCTTGACGATCCGGCACTGTACTTCAATCGCGAACTCTCGCACCTGCAGTTCAATATCCGCGTGCTCGAGCAGGCTCTGGATCCTTCGCATCCACTGCTCAACCGGTTGATGTTTCTGCTGATCTTTTCTTCCAACCTGGATGAGTTCTTCGAAATCCGGGTGGCCGGTCTCAAGCATCAGATTGCCCTGTCGCGCGAGGAGAGCGGTGCCGATGGCCTGCCGCCGCGCCAGGTACTGGCCGAAATCTCGCGCATCACGCACGAGCAGGTCGAACGCCAATACCATATTCTCAACGAGACGCTGATCCCGGCACTCGAGGAGCAGGGGCTGCGCTTCCGGCGACGCACGCAGTGGACCGAGGCGCAGGCCGCGTGGGTGCGCGAGTATTTCGCCGAAGAGATCATGCCGGTGATCAGTCCCATCGGCCTCGATCCCTCGCACCCCTTCCCGCGACTGGTCAACAAGAGCCTGAACTTCATCGTCGAGCTCGAAGGCACCGACGCCTTCGGTCGTGAGGGGGGCATGGCCATCCTGCCAGCGCCACGCTCGCTGCCACGCTTGATGCGTCTGCCGAGCGAGCTGTGCGAGTCAGGCTACACCGAGTACGTGTTTCTCTCCTCGATGATCCATGCCCATGCCCAGGAGGTCTTCCCCGGCATGGAAGTGCGTGGCTGCTACCAGTTCCGCCTGACGCGCAACGCCGATCTGGCCGTCGACCCCGAGGACGTCTCGGACCTGGCCTCGGCGCTGCGCGGCGAGCTGCTGGCACGGCGCTACGGCAGCGGCGTGCGCCTGGAAGTCGCCGACAACTGCCCCGATCAACTCTCGCGCTTCCTACTGACCCAGTTCGAACTCGAGGCGGCGGATCTCTACCGTGTATCCGGCCCGGTCAACCTGACCCGCCTGATGTCGGTACTCAGCGACGTCGACCGCCCGGACCTTTTGTATCGCACCTTCACGCCGGGATTGCCGCGTCAGGTCAAGAGCGATGTCAGCCTGTTCACCCAGATCGCCCAGAGCGACATCTTGCTGCATCATCCCTTCCAGTCCTTCTCGCTGATCGAGGACTGGCTTCAAGAGGCGGCCGACGATCCCGACGTACTGGCGATCAAGCAGACCCTCTACCGGACCGGCGCGGACTCGCCCATCGTCGGCGCTCTGGTCAATGCGGCGCGCAACGGCAAGGAAGTCACCGTGGTCATCGAGTTGCGCGCCCGTTTCGACGAGGCCGACAACCTGGCACTGGCCTCGCGCCTGCAAGAAGCCGGCGCCATCGTCATCTACGGCGTCATGGCCTACAAGACGCATGCCAAGATGCTTCACGTGGTACGCCGCGAACGCGGCGCCTTGCGCTATTACGCGCACCTGGGCACCGGCAACTACCACTCCAAGACCGCCAAGCTGTATACCGACTACAGCCTGCTCACCGCCAACGAAACGCTCTGTGAAGACGTGCATATGGTCTTCCAGCAACTCTCGGGGATGGGCAAGCCGCGCCAGATCGATACGCTCCTACACGCGCCGTTCGTGCTGCACGACCGCCTGGTGGCCATGATCGACCGCGAAGCGCGTCACGCCGAAAAGGGCCAAAAGGCGCAGCTGATCATCAAGTGCAACTCGCTGACCGAGCCGCAGTTGATTCGCGCGCTCTACCGCGCCTCGCGCGCCGGTGTGCAGTGCGATCTCATCATTCGCGGCATGTGCTGCCTGCGCCCCGGGGTCGAGGGCGTCTCCGAGAACATTCGGGTGCGCTCGATCATCGGTCGTTTCCTGGAGCACACCCGGGTGTTTCACTTCCACAACGGCGGCAAGCCCGAGACCTGGTGCTCCAGCGCCGATTTCATGGAGCGCAACATGTTCCGCCGCGTGGAGACCTGCTTCCCACTGCTCGACAAGAAGCTCGCCCAACGGGTGCGCAAGGACCTGGCCACCTACCTAGTGGACAACTGTCAGAGCTGGGAGCTACAAACCGACGGCCGCTACCGTCTCCTCGATGCCGGCGACGCCGAACCGATCAGCGCCCAGGAAACCTTACTCTATGCTTATGCCGCCAAGCCCTGAACTCGTAGCTCGTAGCTCGTAGCTCGTAGCTCGTAGCTCGTAGCTCGTAGCTCGTAGCTCGTAGCTCGTAGCTCGTAGCTCGTAGCTCGTAGCTCGTAGCTCGTAGCTCGTAGCTCGTAGGCAGTATGCCGAGTTCCTCCCCTGGAACGACAAACCCTCCGAGGTTATGCCTCGGAGGGTTTGTCTTCCCGCCTCACGCCGTCAGTTATACCCCGACCTGCCCACCATCGGCTTTCTGGATCACCACCGTGGCCGCCCGCGGGCGTACGCTGCCGGCGGCGGCCTTCGTGGCATCCTGCGTCGCCGCATCGGCATCCGCCGGCCAATTGCCGGGATGCTGGATGTTGATGAACAACGCCGTCTTGTCCGGCGTGGCAAAGATCCCTGTCACCTCGCAGTCGTTGGGGCCCACCGCAAATCGCTTGAGTTGCTGCTGGTTGGCGGCACCCACCACCGACGCCTGGCCACTCTCACGTGACAGTGCCGCCGGCACCACCGCCAGCACCTGGTCGTTGGTCTGCTCGGCGACACCGTCGTAGCCATTGTCGGTCTCGATCCACAGAATGCCTTGGCCGTCACCGCGGTCGTCGTACCACAGGCCATCGGGGCTGGCGAACTGGTTGCCCTCGGTCAGCCCCGACAGGTTGTCGGCATCGCCCGCAGCGGCGCCGAACACGAACACCTCCCAGTCGAAACGCGTGGCATCGTCGCCCCGCTCCCGCCAGCGGATCACCTGCCCCGCCTCGTTGTCGGCGCGCGGATTCGCGGCATTGGTGGGGGCCGTGGCATACCCCACGCCCGCGGCGTCGATGTCGTCGCCTTCATGGGTGAAGGTCGGCGCCGTGTCGGCGGCGGTGCGCTGAGAGTTATTGGTCAGCGTCATATAGACCTCACCCGAGGCCGGATCAACGGTTCCCCATTCGGGACGGTCCATCGGCGTGGCGCCGAGCAGGTCGGCGGCGTCGCAGGTATGCACGATGACGCCCGCACGGTCGTCTTCCGCCAATGACAGGGCTGAGGCCAGCGTGCGACCGTCCGCCACGCGCGTCTCCGGCTCTAGGGGCAGCCATTCACCGCTGCCATCGGCGCTGAACCTCGCGACGTAAAGCGTGCCTTGGTCCATGTACTTGGCACCCAACGCCAAACGGTCGTAACTCTCACCGGGACGGTTGGCATCCGCAGGATCCCAGTTGGCATCGGACACGAACTTGTAGATGTACTCGTTCCGCGCGTCATGACCGGAATAGAAGACGACCGGCTCACCGGCGACCAGCTTGCCCGGCCAGCAGCCCTCATGGCGAAAGCGCCCCAGCGCAGTGCGCTTCACGGCGCGGGATTGGCCATCGTATGGATCGATCTCCACGATATAGCCGAAGGTGCGCGTCTCGTTGCGATAATCGTCACGCGGTCCGTTGCCACGCGGCGTGACATCGAAACGCGCGAACTCGTCCTCGCGCTCGCCCTCGGTGCCGGCGGCGGTTTCCCAGCCGTAGCGGCCGCGTTCGGTGGGTAGCCCCAGGCGACGATCGTCGATATTGAGCTCGCCTCGGTTGACGAAGACCTCAGGCCAGTTCTCTTCGCAGGTCAGGTAGGTGCCCCAAGGCGTGAAGCCATTGGCACAGTTGTTGTTGGTGCCACGTGTCTGCGTGCCTTCCGGGGAATAGCGTGTCCTGACGTAATCGCTGCCGGCCACGGGGCCTGCCAAGTCCATCGGCGTCGCGCTGGTGAAACGGCGATTGTGAGCGTCACCGGCCACATGCGACCAACGCGCATCCGCCTGCTTTCGCACCCGTACGATGGTGACGCCATGAGCATGGACTTCAGTACGTACCTCGTCGGCCGGACGTTGACCTCTGTCGGGATTCGTCGGCCCTCCGCGCGGCGCCCAAAGCGCGTTCTGATCGATATATTCGTTGTTGAGGGCAAGCAGGAAATCGCGCGAGGCATTGTCCGCATCGAGCGGAAAGGCATGCATACCATCGTGATGCATGCCTACGCTGTGAGCCTGCGCTTCGGCGGTCATTTCCTGCCCACGATGCCAAGCCGGTGCCTGCTCATCTAACGGCGTCCCCCAGGGGATCAACACCTGTGCGGTATAGCTCTCGGGGACCAGCACGGCATCGGTACGCGAGCCATGCAGCGATTCGAATGCTAGCGCCAGCGGCGTCTTGCCGGCACCGCTTTCCTGGGCATTGGCGAGGTTGAGCCCGCCGATGCCGCCCAACATGCCCAAGGCAGCCAGACTCAGGCCACCCCGCATGATGTCACGTCGAGAAACATGGCGTGCCAGTATCGACGAGAACGGTTCGTTATCGCTGCGATTGAAGTTGTGCTGAGTCTCGATTTCCTTGCTCATGGTCTCTCCTCACGGCGTTCCACCGACACACCGGCGTGTCGGAACATGCTGTGAGGTCATATCCTGAACCGCCGATATGACAGTGCCATGAAGTGCCGCTCAGGCACAGGCGTCGCGCAACCGCTCGGCGGCCAATGTCAGCAAGTGCTCAGTGCCCTCCCAACCCAGGCAAGCATCGGTGACGGAGACACCATAACGCATCGCACCGGGCTGCAGCGCCTGCTTGCCTTCGTGCAGGTGGCTTTCCAGCATCACGCCGACCAAATCGCGGTCGCCGGCCAGACGCTGTTCGAGCACATCGAGCATGACCTCGGTCTGGCGGCGGTGATCTTTGCGCGAATTGGCATGGCTGCAGTCGACCATCAGACGCGGCGCTATGCCGGCGCTTTGTAGCTCGCGGCGACAGGCACGAACCGAATCCACATCATAGTTGGGCTTGCCATGCCCGCCCCGCAGCACCACGTGGGTATGCGGATTGCCGTCGGTCTCGCGCATCGACGGGCGGCCCGCATCGTCGAGAGCGAAATGACGGTGTGGGTGCGCAGCGGACTGCATCGCGGCAACGGCGACATCGACACTGCCGTCGGTGCCGTTCTTGAAGCCCACCGCGGCGCGCAGGCCACTGGCGAGTTCACGATGGATCTGCGACTCGGTGGTGCGCGCCCCGATAGCGACCCAACTGAGCAGGTCTTCCAGGTACGGCGCGGCCATCGGCTGCAGCAATTCGGTGGCCACGGGCATGCCCAAGGCGGCAATATCACGCATCAAGCGCCGCGAGACCTCCAGGCCATGCGCCATGTCGTCACTGCCATCCAGGTGCGGGTCATAGGCGAGCCCCTTCCAGCCCACCGTGGTACGCGGCTTTTCGACATATACACGCATGACCATTAGCAGACGGTCGTCGAGGCGCGCGGCGAGCTCACTGAGCTTTTCAGCGTATTCCAGCGCCGCGCACGGGTCGTGAATCGAGCAGGGCCCCACCACGACCAGCAGGCGGTCGTCGTGCCCGTCGAGAATGGCCTGAATCTCGCCACGCTGGCGCTCGATCTGCTCCTCGAGGGCGCTTTCCAGCGGCAGGCGCTGCTTGAGTTCACCCGGCGTGGGCAGGGGCTGATGAGAAGGTGCCGTGGCGGCCTGGGGGCGTTGGGGCATCGTCAAGGGTGCGTTCATGTCGAGTCTCTTGTCTGGGCTGTCCGTCACGAGCGGACAGCGGAACTTCGTGTTCGGCGGACGCCACCCAGCGTTTCACGGTCGGAGGTGGCAGATAAGACCGACCGGACGTCGCTAAATCGCCAATAATATAGTGCCTGCGTGCTCTGCCATGCGCCGCCGATCTCGAACATGTTGCGCTCCTGTGTCATTCGTCAAAAAAGAGGTGGATTAAACGCAAAAACCCCCGGTCGGGTTGCCGACCGGGGGTTCGAAGACGCTGGAGGCAACCCGGGGTGGGGCGTGCCTCTCGGCGTATCAGGTCATGTGACCCTAACGCCGGACACGCCGGGGCTAAACCAATACCAATAGCTAAAGCCAAAGAACGCGCGCGCACCCGCTTCCGCTGCCTGAGTCGGCAGGGAATGCATGCTTGCGGTGGCTGCTGATGCTATCGACATGGGTTGACTCCAAAACATGGCTTCATCCTACATGGCTGTCGCCATTTGGCAAGCCCACTGCGGGGCTATCGCTCATCGCAGGTGACGACCACCATCGACGGGCAATATCGCACCGGTCACGAAATCGTTGTCGAGCAGATAACGCAGTGTCTGATAGATCACGCCCGGCCCCGGCACCTTGGCCATCAACGACTTGGCCTTGGCCTTCTCGGCATAGGCTTCGTCGTCACCGTCGCCCAGCATGATCAAGGCCGGTGCGATGGCGTTGACCTGAATACTCGGCGCGTACATCGCGGCAAACGAAAGGGTCAGGTTGTCCAGTCCCGCCTTGGTCGCCGCATAGGCGGCGTGCTTGCGCGAACCCTTCTGGCTGACGTAATCGGTCATGTGGATGATGTCGCGCTGCGGTTCTTGGCAGGCGTCGAGCAGTTCGCGGGCATGCAGATTGATCAGGTACGGGGCCTGCATGTGAACGCGAAACAGGCGTTCGAAATTGGCACCGGCATCGTCGTCGAGGCTGTCCGGCGCCCAGTCGCTGGCATTATGGACGATGGCGCGCAGCGACGAGGTCTGCGCCTTGAGGCGCGCGATGAAATCGTGAATGCCCGCCTCGCTGGAAAAGTCCGCTGCGAGAGTCACCGCCCCGCGCCGCCGCAACGCCTCCAGAGACTCACGCTCGCGACGGTAGCTCATGATCACCGGCTGGCCGTCGTCGAGCAGGCGCTCCACGCAGTGGCGCCCCAAGCGCTGGGCGCCCCCGGTGACGAGAATCGGCGATTGGCTCATGCGTCATCCTCCGCGCGGCGCTCACCGGGTGCCAGCGGTACGCTCTCGGCCGGGTCGTCCGGCAGCGGAATCAACGGCACACGCGGCGCATAGGCAAAGACATCCGAGAAGACCCGTTCAGGATCGAGTCCCAACGGGGCCAGGGTGTCGATGCAGGCGTAGACCATGCCCGGCGAACCGGACAGGTAGACGTCGTCGCCGGAGACGTCACCGTGGTACTCGGCGAGCACCTCGTCGATGCGACCGATGTGTCGCGTCACGCCGGCCGGCGCGCTCAGCGCGGGCTCGCTGTCCTCGACCACGGTATGCACGTCCAGATGGGCATGCGTGGCGGCCCACTCGAGCGCCAGGCTTTCCAGGTACAGGTCACGGGGCGACTTGACCGCCCACCACAGCCGAATCGGTCCCGGATGATCGTTGGCCAGCGCCGCCTCGACGATGGCTTTCATCTGCGCGAAACCGGTGCCCGCCGCGATCAGCGTCAAGGGTCGCCGACTGTGGGTATCCAGCACGCAACCGCCATTGGGCAAGCGTACGGTCAACTGAGCGGCCTGCACGAGGATCTCGCGCAGGCGCGCCGAATTGCTGCGTTCCGGCCAATGCTGAACGTGCAACTCGATAATGCCGTCGTCGACATGGGCGTTGGCGATGGAGAACGGTACCCAGATCTCCTCGTCGAGCTTGAGTTCCAAATACTGGCCGGGGGCATGCGCGATGGCCTCGCGGCGCCCCGCCAGATGGACGCGAAATACGTCGGTCGTCAGGTCCTCGACCGACTCGACATGGCAGGTCAGCGTCTTAGGCGTCATCGTGTCCTCGTTCGTCGCTCTGGGGCGAATGGCGGGGAGCCGGTGGCCGCGTAGCGATACCGTATTCTTCCCAGCGCGCGTCGACACGCCGCTTGACGGCATCGTCCATGACGATGGGCGTGCCCCACTCGCGATCGGTTTCGCCCGCCCATTTAGTGGTGGCATCGAACCCCATCTTCGAGCCCAGGCCTGCCACCGGCGAGGCGAAATCGAGATAGTCGATCGGCGTGTTCTCGACCATCACCGTATCGCGGGCCGGATCCATACGCGTCGTGATCGCCCAGATCACATCTTCCCAGTTGCGTGCGTCGACATCGTTATCGAGCACGATCACGAACTTGGTGTACATGAACTGGCGCAAGAAGCTCCAGACGCCCATCATCACGCGCTTGGCATGGCCCGGGTACTGTTTTTTCATGGTCACCACCGCCATACGGTAGGAACAGCCCTCTGGCGGCAGGTAGAAATCGACGATCTCGGGAAACTGCTTGCGCAGGATCGGCACGAACACTTCGTTGAGCGCCAGGCCCAGGATGGCAGGTTCATCCGGTGGTCGCCCCGTATAGGTGGAATGATAGATCGGCTCGCGGCGATGGGTGATGCGTTCCACGGTGAAGACCGGGAAGGTTTCGACCTCGTTGTAGTAGCCGGTGTGGTCGCCATAAGGGCCTTCCGGGGCCATATCGTCGGGGTAGAGGTAGCCCTCTAGAACGATTTCGCTCGACGCCGGAACCTCGAGATCGGCATGGCCGCACTTGACCAGCTCGGTGCGCGAGCCGCGCAGCAAGCCGGCGAAGGCGTATTCGGAAAGACTGTCGGGCACCGGAGTCACCGCCCCCAGAATCGTCGCTGGGTCGGCTCCCAACGCGACAGCGACCGGAAACGGCTCACCGGGATGTGCGCTTTGCCATTCCTGGAAGTCCAGCGCCCCGCCGCGATGTGAGAGCCAGCGCATGATCAGGCGATTCTTACCCAATTTCTGTTGGCGATAGATGCCCAGATTCTGGCGTTCTTTGTGAGGCCCCTTGGTCACCACCAGCGACCAGGTCACCAGCGGTGCCACATCGCCCGGCCAGCAATGCTGGATCGGCAACTGGTCGAGGTCGACCTCGTCGCCTTCAAGGATCACCTCCTGGCATGGCGCCTTACGCAGCGTCTTGGGCCCCATGCTCATCACCTGCTTGAAGATCGGGAGCTTTTCCCAGGCATCGCGGAAGCCCTTGGGCGGCTCCGGCTCCTTGAGAAACGCCAGCAGTTCGCCGACCTCACGCAGTGCAGCGATCGAATCCTGGCCCATGCCCAGCGCGACACGCTCCGGCGTCCCGAACAGATTGCCCAGCAACGGCATGGCGTGGCCCTTGACGTTCTCGAACAAGAGCGCCGGCCCCCCCGCACGCAGCGTGCGATCACAGATCTCGGTGATCTCCAGATAGGGATCGACCTCCGCCGTGATTCGCTGGAGCTCGCCACGTTCCTCCAGCGCCGCGATGAAATCGCGCAAGTCCCGATACTTCATGTGGTTTTCCGTGCCAGAACGCGAAAAGGGCAGCATAACATGCCGCCCTTCATTTTCGTTTCTGCTGCAAAGCTTAGATGTAGCACTGATCGCATTAATGCAGAGCATCGAATCGAGCGAAGGCCAGACCGGGACGCGCGGTCAAGGCGAACTCCGGAGAGCCAGCGGGGTGTACTTTAGTACATGCGCATGGCGAGCCGGAGTTCAACGCCGCATTGCCGAGCGCAGACCGATGTTATCTACGCTTCATGGCCTCGAAGAACTCCAAGTTAGTCTTGGTATCCTTCAAGCGATCGATCAGAAACTCCGTCGCCGCCACATCGTCCATGGGGTTGAGCAGCTTGCGCAGGATCCACATGCGCTGCATTTCTTCCTCGGAAGCGATGAGATCCTCGCGGCGCGTACCACTGCGGCGGATGTTGAGCGCCGGATAGACACGCTTCTCGGCCAGCTTGCGGTCGAGGTGCGCTTCCATGTTGCCGGTCCCCTTGAATTCCTCGAAGATGACCTCGTCCATCTTGGAGCCGGTATCCACCAGCGCCGTGGCGATGATGGTCAGGCTGCCGCCTTCCTCGATGTTGCGCGCGGCCCCGAAGAAACGCTTGGGCTTCTCGAGCGCATGCGCGTCGACACCGCCGGTCAACACCTTGCCGGACGACGGCACCACGGTATTGTAGGCGCGCGCCAAGCGGGTGATGGAGTCGAGCAGGATCACCACATCCTTCTTGTGCTCGACCAGACGCTTGGCCTTCTCGATGACCATCTCGGCGACCTGAACGTGGCGCGCGGGCGGCTCGTCGAAGGTCGAGGCCACCACCTCGCCACGCACGGTGCGCGACATCTCGGTGACCTCTTCGGGACGTTCATCGATCAACAGCACGATAAGATGGCATTCGGGATTGTTGCGCGTGATCGACGTCGCGATGTTCTGCAGCATCAGCGTCTTGCCCGCCTTGGGCGGCGACACGAGCAGACCACGCTGGCCTTTGCCGATGGGCGACGTAAGATCGATTACCCGCGAGGTCAGATCCTCCGTCGAGCCATTGCCGATCTCCATCACCATGCGTTCCTGCGGGAACAGCGGTGTCAGGTTCTCGAACAGGATCTTGTGCTTGGCGTTTTCGGGCCGGTCGAAGTTGATCTGGCTAACCTTGAGAAGCGCAAAATAACGCTCCCCTTCCTTCGGCGGCCGAATCTTGCCGGCAATGCTATCGCCCTTACGCAGGTTGAAGCGACGGATCTGCGACGGCGAGACATAGATGTCATCGGGGCCGGCCAGATAGGAGCTGTCAGCGCTGCGAAGAAAGCCGAAGCCATCCTGCAGGATTTCCAGCACACCATCGCCATAAATGTCTTCACCACTTTTCGCATGCTTCTTGAGAATGGCGAAGATGATGTCTTGTTTACGCGAACGTGCCAGATTGTCGATGCCCATTTCCCGGGCAATATCCAGCAGTTCGGGAACGGTTTTTTGCTTGAGTTCGGTAAGATTCATCGGTTTCGTCAGAGATTGCTCGTGTCGGCGAGGCAATGGGATTGCCGGACAAAAGACAGGAGGCGGTTGTGCGCCGCGCGGTGCGTTCAGAGGGCCCCAGGAAATCCGTTCCACTCGTCGCATTCATGCCTCAAGGCATCGCCGAGCGAGGGATTGGCGAAAAACGGTATTGAGAGATTCGGTTCGCGTCGCCTGGCGCCATGCCCAGCTCCTGATCGGGAGGCTTGGCGAGACAAGAATACTTGGGGCGATCTGACGACTTGGAGGACCGCGACGGCAATGCCGCGTGAACGGTCAGGAAGCATTCGGAACAGGCGAACGTCTCGATGGTAGTCAAGGCGCCAGCCAAACGCAAGCCCACTTTTCTCATGCGTGATCACGGGATGCGACGCCGGGTCTTATCGGGGATGGCCCCTCTTTATGGCACGCCCTCAATTCGCGAGCTGGTGATCGAGCCAGGTGTCGAGTTGCGCAGCGGACAACGCCCCCACGCGCGTCGTATCCAACCCCGCGTCGGTAAACAACGCCAAGGTCGGCATGCCGCGCACACCGTACTTGTGCGCCATGGCCGTATTGAGGTCGACATCGCACAGCGCAACCTGCAACGTCGCCTGACGCGCGCTGGCCAAGGCGGATAGCCGTGGGCGCAATTCGACGCAGGGGCTGCACCAGGACGCCACAAAGGCCACCAGGGTGGGTGTGGCTGCTTCCAGCACGCGGGCCTCGAAGGTGTCGTCCGTCACCTCGAAAAGCTGTTCGGACATACGCCGCCTCCTGAGCATTCGGCCAATTCATCATTCCCCATTGGACGCCGCATGGCGACAATTGACAAGCCTCGGGCGCCCACGCAACCTTGCCATACTTCTGTGAAAAGGATCCTCGCATGAGCAGCCGCCACCCGGCACCACGGCGTCTTGCCGCCATCGATCTGGGCTCGAACAGCTTCCACCTGCTGGTGGCCAATCAAGTCGGCGGCGACCTGCAGGTGGTCGCCAAGCAGGGCGAAAAAGTACAACTGGCCGCCGGTCTCGACGACGACGATCTCCTCGACGAAGCTGCCATGGAGCGCGCTCTCGCCTGCCTGGAGCGTTTCGCTCCCTATTTGAGCGATCTCGACGCCGGTGATGTGCGCATCGTCGGCACCAATGCGCTGCGCGCGGCACACAACCGCCAGACACTGATCGATCGAGCCGAGGCCCTGATCGGCCACCCTATCGAGATCATCGCCGGCCGCGAGGAAGCCCGCCTGATTTACCTGGGCGCCGCGCATGCGCTGGCCGAGGTCCACGGCCGGCGCCTCATCGTCGATATCGGCGGCGGCTCCACCGAATTCATCATCGGCGAACGCTTCGAACCGCTGGCCCTGGAAAGCCTGCACATGGGCTGCGTGGCCTATACACAGCGTTTCTTCCACGACGGCACGATCACCGAGCGGCGCTTTCGCGATGCCGAACTCGCCGCACTCTCGGAACTCGCCAATATTCGACGCCCCTACCAGGCGCTCGGCTGGCAGGATCCCGTCGGCTCGAGCGGCACCATTAAAGCCATCGCCGCCGTACAGGCCGCCTATGGCGACGGCCCGGAAGACATCGTGACCCGCCAGGGGCTCATGGCCCTGCGGCGTCGGTTGATCAAGTGCAAACGGCTCGACAAGGTGAGCATGACGGGGCTGAAAAGCGATCGAGCCCGCGTGTTTCCGGCCGGAGTGGCGATTCTATGCGCCATCTTCGACGCCTTCGATCTGGAGCGCATGCGCTACTCCGACGGCGCCTTGCGCGATGGTGTGCTCTACGATCTCCTCGGCCGCAATACCGCCGAGGATTCACGCGCGTCGGCGCTACTCACGCTGCGCCGACGCTTCGACGTCGACATGCGTCAGGCCAGCAACGTACGCGCCACCACCGAACACCTCTGCGCGCATGTTGCCGACGTCTGGCCCATGAGCCAGGAGCAGCGCCAGTTTCTGTCCTGGGCCGCCGAGCTGCACGAAATCGGCCTAGCAATCTCGCACAGCCAGTTTCACCGCCACGGTGCCTATCTGCTGGAAAACTCCGACTTGGCCGGCTTTTCGCGCCCCGAGCAACAAGCTCTGGCCTTTCTGGTGCGTGCGCATCGCCGCAAGTTCCCTGGCAAGGAACTCGATGCCCTTCCTGCCGCCACGCGATCCACCTATGCACGGCTGGCGCGACTCCTGCGCCTGGCGGTGGCCCTCAATCATTCGCGTCCCGAGCAGCCCACCCTCGACGTCCGCCTCGAGGCCGATGGCGACGCACTGCGACTGACACTCGGCCAGGCCGAACAGCCGCTGCTGATGGCCGACCTCGAGCAAGAAGCGCGTTATCAACGTAGTGCCGGCTTCTCGCTGGTTATCGACACCTAACTGAGCCGGTTGTCTTTGGGCATCGGCGCCAGTCGCCAGCCCTCGGCGGCGGCGATGCCCAGCACGCCGACCAAGGTCTCGCCCTCCCAGGCCAGCCATACGCGTTCGCGCTGCCAGGGCGGTATCCCGGCTTCCTGCAGGAGCCGTTTGACGTCGCGCCGGCCGCGTCCCGCCACGCGCAGCGTCTCTCCGCCCTGACGCCTTCTCACCGTGAGACGTACACGGCGCGATGGGTCGGGAATCAGTTGCCACGCCATCGGGCCCAGCGGCGTTTCCAGAGGAGCGCAGCCATCCCACTCGGCCTCCCAGTCGCTGTCTATAAGCTCGAGCGGTGCCAACAGATAGAGACATCCTCGCCAGCGCCTGGCCTCTCCACCCGGCCAAGCGACATGGACCTGCGCGTCGCCGCGGGCCTGTAATTGATCGAGCAAGCTTTCGAGGCGCGCGCGCGGCGGCGTGGGTAGGGAGCGTTGCCGGCAGGCATGGCGCAAGAGAAGCCGCTGACGGGGCCGGGAGAGCGCCAGGGCATCCGCCACTGGCAAGCAGGCGGCGTCCCCCCCCAGCGTCTGCAAGGTTTCTTCGGCTAGCTCTTCCAAAAGCGCATCGCTCTCGCCCAGTTGCTCGGCGGTACGTGACAGCGACGTCGCCGCACTCGGCCAACGCGCCGCCAGCGCCGGCATGACCGTATGACGCAGATAGTTGCGATCGAAACCTTCGTCGGCGTTGCTCGGATCGTCGATCCAACGCAGGCCACGTGCCTCGGCCTCGCGCGCAAGCGCCGCCCGCGTCACGGACAGCCAGGGCCGGACCATGCAGCGCCCCAGCCACTCACGCCTCCCGGGCATGGCGGCCATGCCACGCAACCCGCTTCCGCGCAAACCCGCCAGCAACATCCCTTCGGCCTGGTCGTCGGCATGCTGCGCCAGCAACAGCGTCTCGCCCGGCGCGACGCGCCTAGCAAAGGCCGCCAGCCGAGCATCGCGGGCGTGTGCCTCGAGGCCGCGCTCACCACATGCCACCGTGACACGCTCGATGAAGAGCGGCACGCCAAGGCGTGAACAAAGCGCTCGACAATGCCGCTCGAAGGCCTCGGCGGCCGGCTGCAGATCATGATTGACGTGCACCGCATAGAGCGGTCGCGGATGGCGGCGGCAGGCGGCGACCGCGAGTGTCAGCAGCAGCGACGAATCCAGTCCGCCGGAAAGGGCCACCCAAACGCAACGCCCCGGCGAGGTCGTCGCCAGGGCGTCATCGACAAGGGCTTCAGGGGTCGGCCGGGCGTTATTGGGGCGCGCCATAACTCATCAGGCGCTCGTAACGACGCGACAACAGATCGTCCATTTCCATGGACTCCAGCCGTTCGAGACTGGCGCCGAGGGCGCCCTTGATGCTGTCGGCCATCTTTTGCGGGTTGCGGTGCGCGCCTCCCAGCGGCTCCTTGATCAGGGTATCGACGAAGCCCAGCTCCTTGAGGCGCTCGGCGGTAATTCCCATTGCTTGCGCCGCCTCAGAGGCTTTTTCGGCGCTCTTCCACAGAATCGAGGCGCAGCCTTCCGGGGAAATGACCGCATAGGTCGAGTACTGCAGCATCTGCAGCTCATCGCAGACACCGATCGCCAGTGCCCCGCCGGAGCCACCTTCGCCCACGACGGTGGAGATGATCGGCGTCTTGAGGCGCGACATGACCGCCAGGTTGTAAGCGATGGCCTCGCTCTGACCACGCTCCTCGGCGTCGATCCCGGGATAGGCGCCGGGCGTGTCGATGAAGGTCAATACCGGCATCTTGAAGCGCTCGGCCATTTCCATCAGCCGGCACGCCTTGCGATAGCCTTCCGGGCGCGGCATACCGAAGTTGCGCCGCACCTTCTCTTTGACGTCACGCCCCTTCTGATGACCGATGACCATCACCGGCTTGTCGTCGAGGCGCGCCACGCCGCCCACGATGGCGGCGTCATCGGCGAAATGGCGATCGCCATGCAGCTCGTCGAAATCCTCGAACAGGCTATCGAGGTAATCCAGCGTGTAAGGACGCTGAGGATGACGCGAGAGCTGCGATACCTGCCAGGCGCTAAGATCGCGAAAAATCGATTCGGTGAGCTTGCGATTCTTGTCTTCAAGCTTGCCGATTTCGTCGCTCAAGCTGATACGGCTGTCGTTACCGACCAGGCGTAGCTCATCGATCTTGGCTTCCAGCTCGGCGATCGGCTGTTCAAAGTCCAGGTAGTTGGGATTCATAGAACGTCTACTTTGTGGTCTTGGGCAGCCCGGGGCCGCACGTCCGATGTCGCACGAGGCGACGCTGTGACGGACAGGGCATGGCGCCAACCGGCCGTAAACCGGCATTATCGCACCCTGAACGCATCACGCAAGACACCACGCGCCAGCAATGGCGGAATCACCCACGATAACGCAACGTAACCGCCTCCTGCCCCTCGACTTCGCGCAGGGCGATGAGCAGGTCATCGCTGGGTGACACCCGCCAGGGATCTCCCAGCTCCAACACGCCGCTGGCCTGGGGATTGCGGTAGCGTACGCGCACCGGCAGCCCCTGGGGATCGCGCCACTGCGTCAGACTCTCGTTCAGGCTACGCGCGAAACGTCCATTGAGACGCGCGCCGTCCACGGAGAGTTCCACGGCCTCGCCATAGCGCGTGCGCGCATCGACCATCGGCGTCACTTCCTTGCCACGCAGGCGCAGGCCGCCTGAATAATCGTCGGTGCTCACTTCGCCTTCGATAATCAGAACATCATCGGCGCCAAGCTTGCCACGCATCTGCTCGTACATCTCGCCAAACAGCGAAGCCTCTATACGCCCGGTACGATCGTCCAGGGTAATGAACGCCATGGTGTCGCCGCGCTTGGATTTCATGGTGCGCATGGCCACCACCAGCCCCGCGACACGCTGCGATTCGCCGCGCTGAGGTTTTAGATCGACGATACGCGTCGACACGAAACGCTTGAGCTCGCTTTCGTACTCGTCGATGGGGTGGCCCGTCAGGTAGAGGCCCAAGGTATCTTTCTCCCCGGCCAAGCGCTCCTTGTCGGTCCACTCGCGGGCATGATGATAATCGGCGTAGACATCGCCGCTTTCCGGCTCGACGAAGGCATCGCCGAACATGTCGATCATCCCCGCGCTGGCATTGGCATTGCTCTGCGATGCCGCCTTGAGCGCGGCATCCAACGACGCCATCAACACCGCGCGGGTCGGCCCCAGGTTGTCCAACGCGCCGGAGCGGATCAACGCCTCCAGCGTGCGTTTGTTGAGCCGCTTGGCGTCGACACGGCGACAGAAGTCGAACAGATCGCTGAAGGTGCCGTCGGCCTCGCGCGCCTCGACGATCGCACCGATGGGCCCTTCACCGACGCCACGAATCGCGCCCAAGCCATAGACGACACGGTTTTGCTCATCGACGGTGAACTTGTAGCTGCCGATGTTGACGTCCGGCGGCGTGACCGTCAGCCCCTGCTTGCGGCATTCCTCGATCAGCGGCACGACCTTGTCGAGGTTGTCCATTTCGGTGGACAGTACCGCCGCCATGAAGGGCGCGGGATAATGCGCCTTGAGCCACGCCGTCTGGTACGAGACTAGGCCGTAGGCTGCCGAGTGCGACTTGTTGAACCCGTAACCGGCGAATTTCTCCACCAGATCGAAGAGGTTGCCGGCCAGGTCCTTGTCGATGCCGTTAGCGGCACAACCCTCCATGAAGCCGGCGCGCTGCTTGGCCATCTCCTCGGGCTTCTTCTTACCCATGGCGCGACGTAGCATGTCGGCCTGCCCCAGGCTGTAACCCGCTATCACCTGGGCGATCTGCATCACCTGCTCCTGATAGAGGATGATGCCATAGGTGGGACCGAGCACCGGTTTGAGCAGCTCGTGCTGATAATCCGGGTGCGGATAGGCAACCTCGGCGCGGCCATGCTTGCGGTTGATGAAGTCATCGACCATGCCGGATTGCAGCGGCCCCGGGCGGAACAGTGCCACCAGGGCGATCATGTCTTCCAGCGAGTCGGGCTGAAGGCGCTTGATCAGCTCCTTCATGCCGCGCGATTCGAGCTGGAAGACCGCCGTGGTCTCGGCCTTCTTGAGCATGTCGAAGGTGGGCACGTCATCCAGCGGGATCGAGGAGATGTCCAACGGCCCCTGGCCTTCGCGGGCGCGCACCGTATCGACCATTTCCAACGCCCAGTCGATGATGGTCAGCGTGCGCAGGCCCAGGAAGTCGAATTTGACCAGCCCGGCTTCCTCGATGTCGTTCTTGTCGTACTGCACCACCAGCCCGCTACCGTCTTCCTCACACAACAGTGGCGAGAAATCGGTCAGCTTGGTGGGCGCAATCACCACCCCGCCGGCGTGCTTGCCGGTGCCGCGCGTGATGCCCTCGAGCTTGAGTGCCATGTCCCAGATTTCCTGGGACTCCTCGTCATTGTCTAGATATTCCTTGAGCGCCGGCTCCTGCTCGATGGCCTTGGCCAGGGTCATGCCGACTTCGAAGGGGATCAGCTTGGACAGCTTGTCGCCCATCGAATACGGCTTGCCCTGGGCGCGAGCAACGTCGCGCACCACGGCCTTGGCGGCCATGGTGCCAAAGGTCACGATCTGCGAGACGGCGTCTCGCCCATAACGGCTGGCCACGTACTCGATGACCCGGTCACGCTTCTCCATGCAGAAGTCGACGTCGAAGTCGGGCATCGACACGCGCTCCGGGTTAAGAAAGCGCTCAAACAGCAGGTCATACTCGAGCGGATCCAAGTCGGTGATCTTGAGCGCGTAGGCGACCAGCGAACCGGCCCCGGAACCACGTCCCGGCCCCACCGGAATATCGTTGTCCTTGGCCCACTGGATAAAGTCCATGACGATCAGGAAGTACCCGGGGAAGCCCATCTCGAGGATGATATTGAGCTCGAAGTCGAGTCGCTCGCGATAGGCCCCCTCGTGCTCACTGAGATCGCGCCCGGGATAGATCGGGTTCTCGCCGGAAAACAGCTTGTCGAGCCGTTCGGTGAGGCCATCGTGAGAGATCTTGCGGAAGAAGCTCTCCATGCTCATGCCGTCAGGCACCGGGTACTCGGGCAGGAAGATTTCTCCCAGCGGCACGTCGACGTTGCAGCGCGCGGCGATCATCACGCTATTTTCCAGCGCCTCGGGAAGATCGGCGAACAACTCGGCCATTTCCTGCGGGCTTTTCAGGTACTGCTCTTCGCTGTAGCGGCGTTCGCGCCGTGGATCGTCGAGCGCTTTGCCCTCGCCGATCGCCACTCGCGTTTCGTGGGCCCAGAACCCCTCGCGGGTCAGGAAACGAACGTCATTGGTCGCCACCACTGGTGTCTGGGTCTCGGCCGCCAGCGCCACCGACAGGTGCAGGCATTCCTCATCGTGTTCGCGCCCGGTGCGCTGGACTTCCAGATAAAACCGCCCGGGGAAGGCGGCGTTCCAGGCATCGCACATTTCCCGCGCCGCCTGGCCGTGTTCGGTCAGAAGATGGCGGCCGATCTCCCCTTCGCGGGCACCGGACAAAGCGATCAGCCCCGCACTTCGGGCGAAGATCCACTCCTTCTTGAGAATGCCCTGTCCGCGCTGCTGCCCCTCGCTCCAGCCCTGGGATATCAATTCGGTGAGATGACGATAACCGTCGTTGTCCATCGCCAACAGCGTCAAGCGATAGGGATGCGCCTCGTCGTGAGGATTCTCCATCCACAGATCGGCGCCGATGATCGGCTTGAGACCCGCGCCTTGGGCGCCTTTATAGGCCTTGACCAGACCGAACAGATTGGAATCGTCGGTCACCGCCACCGCGGGCATGCCACCCTCGGCCGTCGCCTCGATCAGCGGCTTCAAGCGCACTAGGCCATCGACCAGGGAGTATTCACTGTGCACACGCAGATGAACGAAAGGCGTAGTCATGACGAGCTCTTGAGACGAAACGGACGATACCGCACGGGCGGCACCTTCCTGAATGAATTGGGTAACGGCGTGATGTGACGCTACGCCGGCAGCACCTGCTTGACCGGTGCAAACGAGCGACGATGCTCATCGAGCGGCCCCAGGCGCTCGAGCGCCTCGCGGTGCTCACGGGTAGGATAGCCCTTGTGGCGCGCAAACCCATACTCGGGATAGCGCTCGTGCAGCGCGAGCATCTGAGCGTCGCGCGTCACCTTGGCCAGAATCGAGGCGGCGCCGATGGCCACATGGCGCTGGTCGCCCTTGACCGCGCACTGCCCCGGCACATGATGCCCCGGCATCCGGTTGCCGTCCACCAGCAGATATTCCGCGGCCACCGGCAGGGCGTCGATGGCACGCCGCATGGCCAAATGCGTCGCGTGGTAGATGTTGAGCGAGTCGATCTCGGCGGGCGACGCTTCGCCTATTGCGAAGGCCGTCGCGTGTTGGCGAACGGCCTCGGCCAATACGAGGCGGCGTTTTTCGCTGAGGGTCTTGGAGTCGGCCAACCCCTCGATGGGACGCGCCGGATCGAGAATCACTGCGGCCGCCACTACGCTGCCCACCAAGGGGCCGCGCCCCACTTCATCGACGCCCGCCAGACATGAGCCCTGATAATCGATCACCAACGGTGGTAGTCCCGTCATGCTTTCTCCTCCCCTCGCGGCAAACGACCGTGCGTGATCAAACCGTCGATGGCCTCGGCAGCGCGCTCGCTGGCGCCACGCTGAAGCGTGGCGTGCAAGTCGGCAAAACGCGCCTCCATCGCCTGGCGCTTGGCATCATCGCCGAGCCATTCGAGCAACGCCGCGCCGATCGCATCAGCGCTGGCGGCGTCCTGTACAAGTTCGGGTACCAGCGTCTCCTGGGCGATCAGGTTGGGCAGCGAGATCCAGTCGGTCTTGACCATGCGCTTGGCCAACCAGTGCGTAGTCGGCGCCATCTTGTAGGCCACCACCATGGGGCGATGGCAGAGCATGGCTTCGAGCGCAGCGGTCCCGGACGCTAGCAGCACCGCATCGGCCGCGGTCATCGCCTGACGCGACTCGCCATCGCACAGCACGACGATATCGCGGGCCGGATGATCGGCCAGCAGGCTCTCGAGTTCTGCGCGACGTGCCGGGGACGCGGCCGGCACGATCACTTGCAGATCGGGGATGCGTTCGCGCAACCAGGCGACGCTATCCAGAAACGTGGGCCCCAAAAAGCGGATTTCGTTACCACGTGAACCTGGCAACAACGCCAGCAACGGGGCCGTGGATGAGAGTCCCAGTGACGCGCGGGCCGCCTGGCGGTCGTTGACCAGCGGCAATTCATCGGCCAGCGGATGGCCGACGAAGGCCACCGGCACGTCATGGCGCGCGTAAAAAGCCGCCTCGAAAGGCAGGAAGGTAAGCATGGCATCGACCGACTGGGCAATGGTCTTCACTCGGCCCTGGCGCCACGCCCATACCGAGGGGCTGACGTAATGTGCGGTGGGGATGCCGGTGACACGCAATTGGCGCTCGAGCCCCAGATTGAAGTCGGGCGCATCGATGCCGATCATCGCGTCCGGCTGCCAAGCCAGGGCGTCACGCCGCAAATGACGTCTAACCTTGAGCAGGCCAGGCAGGTGCTTGAGCACCTCGACCAGCCCCATGACCGATAGCGTCTCCAGCGGGTACAGTGAGTGCAAGCCTTCGGCGAGCATGCGTGGCCCGCCGATGCCGCGAAATTCGGCGTCGGGATGACGACGCTTCAGCGCCTGCATCAAGCCGGCGCCGAGGATGTCGCCCGACAGCTCTCCCGCGACCAGGTAGATACGCATGACGTGCCTCGTTCAGCGCGTGATGCCGCGCTGGGAATCCTTCAGCGACGCCAGGAACGTCGCGACTTCCGGGCCTTCGAAATCGTTCGCGAGACGCTCCAGCGCTTGCTCCATGGTCAGTCCCTGACGATAGACGGTGCGGTAAGCTTCTCCCAGCGCTCGCAAGGCCTCGCGCGAGAAGCCGCGACGCTTGAGCCCCACCAGGTTAAGCCCATGCGCCTGCGCAGGGTTGCCATTGACGATGACGTAAGCCGGGACATCCTTGGTGATGATCGACCCACCACCGCACATGGCATGCGTACCGATATGGCAAAACTGATGGATCGCCGAGAGCCCCCCAAGGATAGCGTGGTCGCCGATGGTGACATGCCCCGCCAAGGTCGCCTGGTTGGCGAGGATGCAATCATCGCCGATGACGCAGTCGTGCCCGACATGCGCATAGGCCATGAAAAGATTGCGCGAGCCGATGACGGTCGCTTCTTTATCCTGCACTGTACCGCGATGAAGGGTAACGCCTTCGCGCACGACATTGTCGTCGCCCATCTCCAGACGAGTGGGTTCTCCGGCGTACTTCTTGTCCTGACAGTCCTCGCCGACGGAGGCGAACTGGAAGATCCGATTGCGCTTCCCCAGGCGCGTGGGCCCCTTGAGCACCACGTGCGGACCGATGACCGTGCCGTCCCCGATTTCCACTTCGGGGCCAATCACGCAGAACGGGCCGATGTCGACGTCATCGGACACACGCGCACTGGGGTCGACGATGGCGGTGGGATGAATCAAGCGACTTTCCTCTCGGCACAGATGATCTCGGCTTCGCAAGCTAGCTCGCCGTCGACCGTAGCACGACAGGCGAATTTCCAGATCCCGCGCTTACCCCGGATGACGTTGGCTTCCAGGCGCAGTTGATCGCCCGGCATCACCGGACGCTTGAAGCGCACGTTATCGCTTCCTACAAGATAATAGACATAACCGTCGGCGGGCATCTTGTTGACGGTCTTGAAACCCAGGATACCGCATGCCTGAGCCATGGCCTCGATGATCAACACGCCGGGCATGATCGGATGATGCGGGAAATGCCCATTGAAAAATGGCTCGTTGATGCTGACATTCTTGTTGGCGACGATCGACTCGCCGACCGTGATCTCCATGACGCGATCCACCAGCAAGAACGGATAACGATGCGGTAGATACTCACGGATCTCGTTGATGTCCATTACCATCGATACAACCTCTGAAATAACGAAGTGCCTGCCGTGAAGGCAGGCACACGAGGACGGAGTACTCCGCCTATCTGGGTGGGCTGGGATTATACAGATCCGCCTCGCTAGCAGCCATCAGCCTTGGGCAGCGTCCGAGACATCCCGTTCCAGACGCGCCAGACGCTTGGCGAGCTCGTCGAGTTGCTTGAAGCGCACCGCGTTCTTGCGCCACAAGCCATTGGGCATGGAGCCGGTCCCCGAAGAATACACCCCGGGCTCGTGAATGGAGTTGGTGACAAGACTCATACCGGTCACCTGAACGCCATCGCAAATCGTCAGGTGCCCCGAGAGCCCCACGCCACCACCCAGCATGCAGTGGCGACCGACGCGCGTCGAGCCCGCGATGCCTACGCATCCCGCCAGGGCGCTATGATCGCCGACCTGCACGTTGTGCGCGATCTGCACCTGACTGTCGATCTTGACGTCATCGCCGATCAACGTGTCCCCCAGGGCGCCGCGATCAATACTAGAGCAGCTACCGATTTCGACGTCATCGCCCACGAGGACGCCACCCAACTGCGCGATCTTGTGCCAGCCTTGTCCATCATGAGCGAAACCGAAACCATCGGCACCCACCACACAACCACTGTGCAAGATGGCACGCCGCCCGATGCTCACGCCGTGGTAGACGGTGACATTGGCATGCAGGCGAGAGTCGGCGCCGATTTCGCTGTGAGCGCCGACGATACTACCGGCGCCGATCACGCAACCATCACCGATGACCGCGCCGGCTTCGATCACGCACTGTGGGCCGACCGAGACGCGCGCCCCAAGACGCGCGCTCTCGGCGACCACCGCACTAGGATGAACGCCTTCCGGCGCCTGCCCCGCCAGCGGATCGAACAGCCTCGATAGTCCGGCGTAACCGAGATAAGGGTTGTCGAGTTCGAGCCGCGCGCAAGGCACCTCAGCGCCATACGCGGGATGCACCAACACGGCGGCTGCACGCGTTTCAGGCAAGTATTTGAGATAGGTCTTGTTGGCCAGGAACGTAATGTCGTTCGGGCCCGCATCAAGCAAAGTCGCCAGGCCGGTGACACGGTGATCGCTATCGCCGACCAAGCGGGCCTCGAGACGTTCGGCCAATTCACCGAGCGTGAAGGCGCAAGGAGTAAGGGTCTTCATGTGCGCTTGGAACCGCTAACCATGGGGCGCTATTGGCGCCCCATGGGCTCAGTTGAGCGAGTTAAAGATGCGGGTGACTTCCTCGGTGACGTCGAGGCCATCCTCTGAATATACCACCGCATCACGATCCACCACGAGGTCCAGGTCATGCTGCTCGACGACCTGTTCGATGGCGCGATCGAGCTTAGGCTTGGCCGACTGCATGAAGGATTGTTCCTTCTTCTGCTGCATGCTTTGAATCTGCTGACGCAACTGCTGGAACTCAGATCCCTTGGCACGCAACTCCTGTTGAGCGTTCGTGCGCTCAGAATCGGACATCACCGCGCCATCCTGCTGCAGCTTCTGTTGCAACTGCTGCAGCTCCTGACTCAGTGACTCGGCGCGCTGTTTCTTGTCGCCGATCTGATTCTTGAGCTCGTTCATAGAACGCTGGGCGGCATCCGAATTCAGCAACGCCTGACGCCAGTCGACAACGCCAACCTCGTTCGCCATCGCCGGCATGGACAGCACACTCATCGCCCCAAGACATAGGGCACCCGTCAATTTGCGCATCACACCCTCTCCTTGATTCGTTATGGTCACTCGATGCGGCGGTCACACCGCCGCACCTGGCGCATGACGCTGCGTCAGCCTGCTTTAGAAGGTCTGACCCAGCGAGAATTGGAAGACCTGAGTATCGTCGTCTTCTTCGTCGCTGAGCGGCTTGGCGACACTAAAGGTCAACGGCCCCACCGGGGTCAACCAGGAAAGTCCCAGCCCGACGCTATAGCGCAGGTCCCCCATATCCACGCCACTGCTGCAGCTAGAACTCGTACCCGCCGGCACATCGTAGCAATCGGTCAGGTAAGTATTACCAGCATCGAAGAACACGCTGGTCTGCAGCGAGCGGCGATCCTCGACCCAGGGGAATGGATAGATCAACTCGGCCGAGCCTTCGACGAGCACGTTACCCCCCAGGGTGTCGTCGTCCCCATCATTACGCGGCGTGGTATTCGGCCCCAGCGTATTGCTGGAAAAGCCGCGTACCGAGCCCAGGCCACCCGCATAGAAGTTCTCGTAGAACGGGTAAGCATCGTCACCGACGGTGTTCGCATAGCCAACGTTGGTGCTGAACTTCAGTGACCAGTCGGGACGAAATTCAAACAGCTTCTTGCCTTCGTAGCGCGTCTTATAGTACTGCGTATCGCTCCCCGGCACGGCGGTCTCCAGCGACAGCTTCTGATAGCTGCCGTCGGTGGGCATGATGCCGCGATTGAGGTTGTTACGCGTCCAGCTGGCGGTGAGCTTATAGTTCAGGAAGTCGTCGCCCTCGTCTTCCGTGTACTGGATGATTTCGGCCGGCGTGTCGCGATAGGTATCGAGCGACAGGTCCTCGACGCCGACACCGAAGTTGAGGCGCGACAGGTCATTGATCGGATACCCGAAATTGATGCTCCCCCCGATGGCATCCGAGGAATAGGTCGAGATGTCATCGAAGTCTTCGTAATTGGTCTCGCGATAATAGAGATTGTAGCCGCGCGAGATGCCGTCCAGCGTCCAGTAGGGATCGGTGTAGCCAAAGTTAAGATTGGTGAAATAATCACCTTTCTGCGCATTGACGTTGACACGGTTACCGGTACCCAGGAAATTGCTCTGAGACAGCGACGCCCCATAGATGACTCCGGCGCTTTGCGAATACCCCAGGCTGGCCGAGACCGAACCGGACGGCTGTTCCTCGACGTTGTAGGTCACGTCAAGCTGGTCGGGCTCATCGGAGACGGGACGCGTTTCGACGTCGACCGAGCGGAAGAAGCCCAAACGCTGCAGACGCTCGCGGGATTGACTGATCTGATCGGTGGAAGCCGGCGCGCCTTCCATCTGGATCATCTCGCGGCGCAGCACTTCGTCTTGGGTCGTAGTATTACCCTCGAAATTGATGCGCCGCACATAAGCACGCCGCCCCGGCTCGACCTGAAAGGTGACGTCCACGGTATCGCCGTCGGCATCGACCTCGGGCACGCTATTGATCTCGGCGAAGGCGAACCCTTCGGCGCCGAGGCGCTTACGCAAGGCCTCGGCGGACTCGGTCATCGCGGTTTCCGAGTAATACTCGCCGGGTTCGGCGGTCACCAGTTCACGCGCTTCGCTTTCGCTGATCTTCAGATCGCCCGCAAAGCGAATTTCATCGAGCTTGTAGCGCTTGCCTTCATCGACGTTGATGGTGATGAAGATATCGGACTTGTCAGGACTGATCGACACTTGGGATGAGCTGATGTCGAAGTTGACGTAGCCGCGATCCAGATAGAAAGAGCGTAACGTCTCGAGATCCCCCGAGAGCTTGTCGCGAGAATATTCATCGTCTGAGAACCAGCCAAAGAACCAACCCGGCTTATCCTCCAGCGCGAACAAGTCACGTAAGGTATCGTCGTCGAAGTCTTGATTGCCGACGAAATTGATCTGGTGAATCTTGGCGACCGCACCCTCGTTGATGTCGATATCGACTTCGACGCGGTTGTTGTCGAGTTCCTCGACGCTAGTCTCTATATTGGCGCTATAACGCCCTTGGGATTGATAAAGCCGCTCGAGCTCACGCTGCACCTCATCGAGCGTCGAGCGCTGTAACACTTGGCCTTCATCGAGCCCAGCCTCGGTCATCCCTTTGCGAAGGTCCTCATCGGACACCTGAGAGTTGCCGTTGAGCTCGATGCTGGCGATGGTGGGGCGCTCGACCACATTGACGATCAATACATCACCGTCACGCGACAGCTCAATGTCGTCGAACAGGCCGGTATCGAACAGCTCCTGCGACGCCTCGGCCAATTCGCGGTCATCGACCTGGTCACGCGCACTGACTGGAAAGGCATTGAACACCGATGCCGGCGATACGCGCTGCAGCCCTTCCACGCGAATATCTGAAATCTCGAAGGAGGCCGCCAGTGCCGCGGGAGTCGCGGACAGCAGCAGCGCCGCCAATCCGATGGTCTTGATCTTCATGCAGTCGATTCGCTTTTCTCGAGTCCGCCCGCTCATGGAACAGGCACCTTATACATTTCCCTGGGTGACTGGCAAGGTCGTACCCCACCTCGCAGTGACACCCGGGTCGCTCATCCTTGCGGCCGATGACCGCTTACGACGTGCCATTGATGGCCCACATTAAAGCCTGCTGGCGGGACGTCTCGCAACGACGCCCCTACAGACGCATCAAATCGAAATACAACGCCATCAACATCAACGAGCCCACCAAGGCGACACCGATACGCAATCCAAACGCTTGCACCGCCTCAGGCACCGGACGCCCCCGCACCGCTTCGATCAGGTAATAAACCAAGTGACCGCCATCGAGCACGGGAATCGGCAAGAGATTGAGCACCCCCAGGCTGATCGATAAGTAGGCCAGGAAGCTGATAAAGCTTTCCACGCCATTACGCGCGGAATCCCCCGCGATGCGTGCAATCGTCACCGGCCCCGACAGATTGGAGGGCGAGATCAGCCCTACCAGCATCTTGCGGATCGAATCAATCGTCAGCAAGCTCATCTCACCGGTCTTGCTCATCGCCTCACCGACGGCGTCCAGCGGCCCATAACGAATCTCGCGACGAAAACGCTCGGGCCACTCAGCGGTTTGTACTCCAACGCCGATGTAACCCATCGCCGTGCCGTCTTCCTGCTCGCGCGTGGCCGGGGTCAACATCACATCGCGGCGCTCACCGTCACGCTCGACGCCCAGCGCTAGCGTCTTGCCGGGGTTGTCACGCACACGCTCGACGAATGCCATCCAATCCTCGACCGCAGCACCATCGACGCTGACGATGCGATCACCGCTCTGCAGCCCAGCTTGCTGGGCACGCCCGTCATCCAGCACCTCTCCCAGCACGGCGGGCAATTCGGGACGCCACGGCGTCACCCCCAACGTGGCCAAGGGACGCGGCGGATCTTGGCGTACCAACCAATCGCTGACGGGCACTTGATGGCGTTCCGGCGAGGCCGTCTCGGACTCACGCGTGGTTATCTCGAGCTCGCCATTGGCGCCGATGGCCGCCACCAACTTGAGGTTGACCTCTCCCCAGGAAGGCGTGCGCTCACCTTCGACGGCCACGATCTCCTGCCCGGACTGCAAGCCGCCTCGCGCGGCCGGCGAGTCTGCGGCAATGTCGCCGATCACCGGCGCCACCGTGGTCGTGCCATAGACGAACAGCGCCCAGTAGGCGACGAAGGCGAGCAGAAAGTTGGCGATAGGACCGGCGGAGACGATGGCGATGCGCGCCCAGACACTCTTGCGATTGAACGCCTGCGCCTGCTCCTCCGGTGCCACCGGGCCCTCTCGCTCGTCGAGCATCTTGACGTAGCCACCCAGCGGTATCGCAGCCACGGCGAACTCCGTGCCATGGCGGTCGACACGCGACCATAGCGGTTTGCCGAACCCTACCGAAAAGCGCAACACCTTGACGCCACAACGCCGCGCAACCCAGAAATGTCCGTACTCGTGGAAGGTGATCAACAACCCCAGCACCACGATGACCGCCAGCAGATTCTCAATCACGCCCATGGGGATCGCCCTCCTTCCTGCGGATTGCCAAGCCCACGCATCATGAGGTGAACCGCGCCAATTGCCGCTCCGCCTCGCGCCGAGCCACCTCGTCCGCAGCCAGCACCGCGCTTAATTCATGCGCCGAGTGTACCTCGCAAGCCTCGCAGACCGACGCCACGAGACGCGGAATCTCCGCGAACCCTAACCGTGCGTCGAGAAACGCCTCCACCGCCACTTCATTGGCGGCATTGAGCGTCGCCGGGGCCGTTCCCCCAGCCGCCATCGCCTCACGGGCGAGACGCAGACACGGGAAACGTGCTTCATCGGGCGCCTCGAAATCGAGCCGCGCCACCTGAAACAGGTCTAGCGGCGCCACGCCGGCATCGATCCGCTCGGGCCAAGCCAGCCCATAGGCGATCGGCGTACGCATATCGGGATTGCCCAATTGCGCGATCACCGAGCCGTCGCTATAGGCAGCCATGGAGTGAACGACACTTTGCGGATGCACCACGACCTGAACCTGATCCGCACGCGCATCGAACAACCAGCATGCTTCGATCAGCTCGAGTCCCTTGTTCATGAGGGTGGCACTATCCACCGAGATCTTGCGACCCATCGACCAGTTGGGATGCGCACACGCCTGCTCCGGCGTCACCGCTTTCAGTTGCGCCTGGGACCAGTCACGAAAGGGCCCCCCGGAAGCGGTCAACAACAACTGGGTCACGCCATGCCGTACCAACCCACCACGGTGCTCGGTGGGTAGACACTGATAAATGGCATTATGTTCAGAATCGATGGGCAACAATACCGCACCATGCTGTTCGACGGCGTCCATGAACAGCGCACCGGACATCACCAGGGCTTCCTTGTTGGCAAGCAGCACGCGCTTTCCGGCGCGCACCGCAGCCAACGTCGGCATCAAGCCGGCCGCCCCCATGATGGCAGCCATTACCACGTCGCTGTCGGCGCTTCCGGCAACCTCCGAAAGTGCCGCCTCGCCAGCGCGCACCTGGGTATCGATACCGGCCTCAGCGAGAGCATCACGCAACCAATCGGCGTCGCGCTCCTCGCCAAGCACCGCAACCTCGGGACGATGAACTAGGCATTGATCGCGCAGCGTTTCGCGCGAACGGTAGGCGGTCAAGGCATGCAGTCGATAGCGTTGAGGATGACGGGCAATGACATCGAGAGTGCTCTTGCCGATGGAGCCAGTAGCTCCAAGCACGGTCACACGTTGTATCCGAGCGCAATCGGCATATTCCATGCGTCACCTCAGCCCAACCATGGGCGCAACAATACGAAAAGCGGAATCGCGGCGGTCAAGCTGTCGATGCGGTCGAGCACGCCGCCGTGTCCGGGCAGCAAGTGACTCGAATCCTTCAAGCCGCGCTGGCGCTTGAGCATGCTTTCGAACAAATCGCCCAGCACCGATATCAGCACTACCGGCAACGCCAAGACCATGAGCCACAGTGCGTCACTGCCCGCTGCCCCCCGCCACTGCGCGAAGACAAGGGCCAGCACCGCCACCGCCGCCATACCGCCATAGACGCCTTCCCAGGACTTCCCAGGACTAACGTGTACGGCCAGTTTGCGGCGCCCGAACGCACGCCCCGCGAAGTAGGCACCGATATCCGCCACCCAGACCAGCAACAGCACGAACAGAAGCCACGCCGCGCCGTCGCCACGCAATTGAACGAAGCCGATCCAGCACGGTAGCAGCACCCACAGGCCCATGCTCAGACGCACCGCGCGACCTTGCCATTGCGTGTGTTGCTGGGGATAGCTAACGACCCAATAGAGATTGGCCAACCAGCCCAGCATCCCCAGCCACAACGGCCAAGGTTGGTGCACAGCACCACTCAACCACAGAAGAAGCATCGCTACGCCACAGGCGGCGACGAAGGCAAGACGCGGCATCTGGCGCTCGACACCCGCCAGATTGGCCCACTCCCAGGCACCGATCAACACGATCGCCCCCGTGAACAAGGCAAAAGGCAGGCCGGTGAGCCCAAACAAACCGAGCAGTGCCAATGGCGCCAGGACCAGCGCCGTGAGGATACGTTGCCTAAGCACCATGCGCCTCGACTTGTTCTTGGGACATGCCGAAACGGCGCTGACGCTCTTTATAAGCATCCAACGCGGCATCGAATGCCTCGGCACCGAAGTCCGGCCACAGCTCAGGCGTGAAGTAGAATTCTGCGTAGGCCAGCTGCCACAACAAGAAGTTGGAAATCCGCTGCTCGCCACTGGTGCGGATGCACAGGTCAACCGGAGCTTCGTCGGCCAGGCTGATTTCGGCTCCCAGCGTCTCTTCGTCAATAGACTCGGGCGACAACTCCCCCGCCGAGACCCGCTGCGCTAACCGCCGCGTGGCACTCGTAATATCCCAGCGGCCACCATAATTGGCGGCGACCACCAGATGCAGCCCCTGATTGTCGCGCGTCATGGCCTCGGCACGCTCGATGTATTGCTGAATGGACGTGGAAAATTCCTCGCGCTGGCCGATCACCGACAGGCGAATACCGTGACCATGGAGCTTTTTCACCTCGCGCTTGAGCGCGATCAGGAAAAGCTCCATAAGCGCGTCAACCTCGGAGGCAGGGCGTTTCCAGTTCTCGCTGGAGAAGGCGAACAAGGTTAGCGTGTCGATACCTCGCTCGGCAGCACGACGAATCACCGCGCGCACCGATTCGACACCCGCGCGATGCCCGCGGATGCCAGACAGTCCACGTGCGCGCGCCCAGCGATTATTACCATCCATGATGACCGCCACGTGGCGCGGCAGTTCGCCCGCACGGGAGGGAGAAAACGGCTGTGAGGTCATGGGATCCCGTATCATGGAGATCGAAGGGAGCGCATCCCGACGATCACCTCTCAGACCTGCAAAAGGTCGTGTTCCTTGGTTTCCAGAAGCTTGTCGATTTCGGCGACATACTTATCGGTCATCTTCTGGATCTCATCAATGGCGTGATGTTCGTCGTCCTCGGTGATCTCTTTCTCCTTGAGGAGTGCCTTGAGATCGCCGTTGGCATCACGACGCACGTTGCGAATCGCGACTCGCGCGTTTTCCGCCTCGCCACGCGCCTGCTTGATGTAATTGCGGCGCGTTTCCTCGGTCAGCGGCGGCAAAGGCACACGAATCACGTTACCCGCGGCGGCGGGATTGAGACCCAGGTCGGAGGTCATGATGGCCTTTTCGACCTTGGGCACCATGCTCTTTTCCCAGGGCACTACCGCCAGGGTGCGCGCATCTTCCACATTGACGCTCGCCACTTGGTTGAGCGGCATATCGGCGCCATAGTATTCCACGTGCACCGCATCCAACAGGCTGGGATGCGCGCGCCCGGTACGGATCTTATGGAAATTGGCGTTCAGCGCCTCGACGCTTTTCTTCATGCGCGCGTCGGCGTCTTTCTTGATATCTTTGATCACTGTTTCAGCCTCTATCTACCAGCGTTCCTTCCTTGCCCCCCACCACGAGGTTGAGCAAGGCCCCCGGCTTGGTCATATCGAACACGCGCACCGGCATGTCATGGTCCCGCACCAAGCAGATAGCGGTCAAATCCATCACGCCGAGCTTCTGATCGAGCACGTCGTCGTAGGAGAGACGTTCGTACTTGGCGGCATCGCTGTGCTTGACCGGATCCTTGTTGTAAACACCATCCACCTTGGTGGCCTTGAGCACCACATTGGCATCGATCTCGATGCCGCGCAGGCAGGCCGCCGAGTCGGTAGTGAAGAACGGATTGCCGGTCCCCGCGGAGAAAATCACCACGTCGCCCGACGTCAGGTACCGGATGGCGGTACGCCGGTCGTAATGCTCGACGACACCGCTCATGGGAATCGCCGACATCACCCGCGAACGAATATTGGAACGCTCCAGGGCGTCACGCATCGCCAAAGCGTTCATGACAGTCGCCAGCATGCCCATATGATCGCCAGTGACACGCTCCATGCCCGCCGCGTGAAGCGCCGCCCCACGGAACAAATTGCCGCCGCCGACCACGATACCCACTTGGACCCCGATCCCGACCAATTGACCGATTTCCAGCGCCATGCGGTCGAGTACCTTGGGATCGATTCCGAACTCGTGCTCGCCCGTCAGGGCTTCGCCGGACAGTTTCAACAGAATGCGCTTGTACTTCGACTTCTCGTTACGCTCCGGGGAAGCGGCGTTACGATCGGTGGGAACAGACATTCGGACTCTCCTCGTCTCAGCGGACTGTATCGGCGTGGGTAGGAACGGCTCGGCCAGGCAACGGCCGGATACGCGAAGGCGTGCGCAACCGCGCACGCCAACGACAGCACAGACACACGGCAGCTTAGCTGCGACGCGCCTGATCCATGACTTCCTGAGCGAAGTCGACTTCTTCCTTCTCGATGCCCTCACCCACTTCGAAGCGAGTGAAGCTGACCACTTCGCCACCCGCAGCCTTCACGTATTCGGCCACGGTCTGATTGGGGTCCTTGACGAAAGGCTGTTGCGTCAGGCTATTTTCGGCCAGGTACTTCTTCAAGCGCCCCTGCACCATCTTCTCGGCGATTTCCGCCGGCTTGCCGGCCATGTCCGGCTGCGCCAGGATAATTGCCTTTTCGCTGTCCAGCTCCGCCTGGGGCATGTCTTCCGGATGCGCGGCACTCGGATTGATGGCCGCCACGTGCATGGCGATGTCCTTGGCCACGTCGGCATTGCCGGCACTGAGAACGGTCAGCACGCCGATGCGACTACCGTGGACATAGGCACCCACGACACCGCCTTCCGGCGCATCGATGACCACCGCGCGACGCACGCTGATGTTTTCGCCGATCTTCTGCACCAGCTGTTGACGCGCATCTTCCAGCCCGCCTTCCATCAGGCTCGCCACGTCCTCGCTCTTGGTTTCGAAAACCTTCGCAACGACCTGCTCGGTGAAGGCGGTGAAGTTATCATCACGCGCCACGAAATCGGTCTCGGAGTTGACCTCGAGCATCACCCCGTAAGAGCCGTCGTCGGCGACACGCGTCACCACGGCCCCTTCGGCTGCCGTACGATCGGCTTTCTTGGCCGCTTTCAGGCCGGAGTTCTTGCGCAGGTTTTCGATGGCGGTTTCGATCTCACCGTCGGCTTCGGTAAGCGCTTTCTTGCACTCCATCATGCCGAGGCCAGTGCGCTCGCGCAGTTCCTTGACCAGAGATGCGCTGATAGCTGCCATGGTAAATACCTCTGAATGTGGTTCGACGTCTGGTGGAAACGCTGCCTCGTCGCCGGCACGGCTTTAGCGTGACTTGGCGTGACATTCACGCGCGACGCGCGACCAGCATCTCCTTTGAATGAAGAATTCCTTCAGGGTTCACCGCCCTTGCATCCGGACGGTGAAAAGGGGGCTCGTAGCCCCCTTTTGGTCCGTGCTGCGCCGCCTTCACGGGCTGCCTAGTGTCTCGTCGCTCGCGGGCAAGCGTCAGCACGGACCCACCACCATTACTCGGCGGCGGCTTCGTTCGCTTCGCTTGCCTCGTCGGTCACTTCGACGAACTCGCTAGCGCTGTTGCCCTTGGCCTGCACGCAAGCGTCGGCGACGGCCTGAGTGTAGATCTGGAGAGCACGGATGGAGTCGTCGTTGCCCGGGATTACGTAGTCGACACCGTCCGGATTGGAGTTGGTATCGACGACACCGATGACCGGAATGCCCAACTTATTGGCTTCGTTGATCGCGATGCGCTCGTGATCGACGTCGATCACGAACAGCGCGTCAGGGAGACCGCCCATGTCCTTGATACCACCGACGCTACGCTCGAGCTTGTCTTGCTCGCGGGTCGCCATCAGGACTTCTTTCTTGGTCAGCTTCTCGAACGTGCCATCTTCATGCATGGCTTCAAGCTCGCGCAGACGCTTGATCGACACGCGAATGGTCTTGAAGTTCGTCAGCATGCCGCCCAACCAGCGATGGTTGACGAACGGCTGACCAGCACGACGAGCCTCTTCCTTGACGATCTTGCTGGCGGCACGCTTGGTGCCGACGAACAAGACCTTGTTGTTGGACGCCACCATCTTTTCGACCACGGCGAGCGCGTCGTTCAGCGCTGGCAGCGTGTGCTCGAGGTTGATGATGTGAATCTTGTTGCGCGCACCGAAGATGTACTTGCTCATCTTCGGGTTCCAGTAACGGGTCTGGTGACCGAAGTGAGCGCCTGCCTTGAGCAGGTCACGCATATTGACTTGTGCCATGGATGACTCCTGAATCGGGTTAGGCCTCCATACACCCCATGGATCCGACCACGACGGCACGACTGCCGCCCCGGCACCCGGGACCATGTGACGGTGCATGTGTGTTTTCAAGGCGTTATCATTTCACCTACTAGCTTCACCGCACCAATGTCTCGGTCGAGCCGAACGCGCTAGGCGGCGATTGCAGTGAGGCGCGCGGCTTTATACCATAGATCGATTCCAAGATGAAGTCGCCCCCGGTTGCCGCGCTTGGTGGCTGCGCGCATAGACTGCGTCTCGCGCCAGCCTGCGCGGCGAGACTATAGGCCAGGAGCGACCCTGACGCCAGACCCGAACCCTCCGAATTCGAGACCGCATGAACATTCCCATCAAAACCGCCGACGAAATCGAAAAAATGCGCGAAGCCGGCCGCCAGGCCGCTTCGGTACTGGAAATGATCACGCCGCATGTCGTGGCCGGCATCAGCACCGGCGAAGTCGACCGCCTGTGCCACGAATACATCGTGGACGAACTAGGCTCCACGCCCGCGCCGCTCAACTATCATGGCTTTCCTTACGCCACCTGCACCTCGATCAATCATGTCGTCTGCCATGGCATGCCGGATTTCGCCAAGAAGCTCAAAAAGGGCGACATCATGAACCTGGACATCACGGTCAAGACCGCCGATGGCTATCACGGCGATTCCAGCATGATGTTCGTGGTCGGCGACAGCATCCAGGGCGGCCGCCTGGCCCGCATTACCCAAGAATGCCTATACAAGAGCATCGCCCAGGTGCGTCCCGGCGTACATCTCTCCGAGCTGGCGCGCACGATCCAACAGCATGCCGAAAGCAATGGTTATTCGGTCGTGCGCGATTTCTGCGGCCACGGCATCGGTGCCGGTTTCCACGAGGACCCGCAGTTCCTGCACTATGACGGCTACGAGCCTAGCGCCGATGTCGCGCTGGCCGAAGGCATGTGCTTTACCATAGAGCCCATGATCAACGTCGGCGACTATCGCACCAAAGTACTGCGCGACGGCTGGACGGCGGTGACCAAAGACAAGAGCCTATCGGCCCAGTGGGAACACACGCTGCTGGTCACCGCGACCGGCGTCGAGGTACTCACCGCGCGCAGTGACGAGGATCTCAGCTTCCTCGAGACGTAAGCGCCGCCGTTCAACCGGTCACCCGACGTAACGCGCGAACAGGAGTGCCACGCGAATGCTGCTTCATCACTATCGCTTCGTGCCCGACGAGACGCTGTTCGATGCGTCCGCCTTCCGCGAAGCGCTAGCCGCCAGCCGCACACCGATCGCCGTATTCAAGGACGCGCTACGCGAGCTGCAAGCGCGCCTGGATGCGCGTTTTCACGCCGGCAGCGACATTCGCGATCTGGTTCATGGCCGTGCCTGGTGTCTGGACCAGCTACTCGCCATCGCCTGGGAGCGCTATGACTGGCCCGACGATGGCATCGCCCTGCTCGCCGTCGGCGGGTATGGTCGCGGCGAGCTGCACCCGCATTCCGACATCGACCTGTTACTGCTACTCGAACAAGACGACGATACGCCCTACCGCGAGGGATTGACCGGCTTCATCACCTTCCTCTGGGATATCGGCCTGGAAATCGGCCATAGCGTACGTTCACTGGCCGATTGTGAGCGCGAGGCGCACGCGGACCTCACGGTCATCACCAATCTGCTGGAATCACGTACTCTCGCCGGCCCCGAGCACCTACGCGAAACGATGCGCGGGCGCCTCTCCAACGAGGCGATGTGGCCAAGCGATGCCTTCTTCGAAGCCAAGTGGCAGGAGCAGATCGCCCGCCACTACCGCTATAACAACTCCGAGTACCACCTCGAGCCCAACATCAAGAGTTCGCCGGGCGGACTACGCGACATCCAGATGATCGGCTGGGTGGCCAAGCGTCACTTCGGCGAGTTGCGCTACGAGGACGTCGTCGCCCAGGGCTTCATGAACGACGCCGAGTTGCGAATTCTCAGCCAGGGCCAATCCTTCTTGTGGCAGGTGCGCTATGCGTTGCACATGCTCAACGGCCGTGCCGAGGACCGCCTATTGTTCGATCATCAAAGCGCCATCGCCGAGCTATTCGGCTATCGCGACACACCGGAGCGTCTCGCCGTCGAGCAGTTCATGAAGCGCTACTACCGCCATGTCACCGCGCTAGCGGGGCTCAACGACATGCTGCTTCAACACTTCGACGAGGTCATCCTGCGCGCCCACGAGACCCAGGACATCACGCCGCTCAACGCGCGCTTCGAAATTCTCGGCGGCTATATCCAGGTGCGCCACGCCAATGTGTTTCGCCACCGCCCCGGCGCCCTGCTCGAACTTTTCCTATTGATGGCCCAGCACCCCGAGATCGAGGGCGTGCGCGCCGAGACTATCCGCCTCATCCGCGACCATCGCCACCTGATCGACGAGAGCTTTCGCGACGACCTGCGCCATCAGAGCCTATTCATGGAGCTACTGCGTAGCGGCGGCAACATACCGCGCCAACTGCGGCGCATGAACCGTTACGGCATCCTCGGTAAGTACCTGCCCGAGTTCGGTCAGGCCGTGGGATTGATGCAGCACGACCTTTTTCACCTCTACACCGTCGACGCCCACACATTGCGCCTGCTGAAGTTCGTGCAACGCTTCCGCGAACCCGACGGTCACGAGGACTTCCCCGTCGCCGCGACCCTGGTGCATCAATTACCCAAGCTCGAACTGCTGTGGATCGCCGGGCTCTATCACGATATCGGCAAGGGGCGCGGCGGCGATCACTCGGAACTCGGCGCCGTCGACGCCACCGCCTTCTGTGAGCGTCACGGCCTGTCGGCGCGCGATACGCGCCTCGTGGCCTGGCTGGTCGAACATCACCTACTGATGTCCAAGACCGCTCAGAAGCGCGATATTTCCGATCCCGACGTCATCCATGAGTTCGCGCTGGCGATGCGTGACGAAGTCCACTTGAATTACCTCTACGTGCTCACCGTGGCCGATATCACCGCCACCAATCCTTCACTGTGGAACGGCTGGCGCGCCGCCTTGTTGCGTCAACTGCATACCGAGACCAAGCGCGCCCTGCGGCGTGGCCTCGACCACGCCATCGACCGCGACGAATGGGCCCGCGAGTCGCGCGAGGAGGCACGCGGCTTGCTGTCCACGGTAGGCATCGATGCCGCCAGCGCGGATGCCTTGTGGGCGTCGTTCGGCGACGACTATTTCCTGCAGTATGCGCCCAGCGAGATCATCTGGCAGACGCAAGGAATCCTCGAGCACCAACCCTCGGAACTGCCGCTGATCCTTGCCAACGCCCCCACCGAGGACATGGCCGAGGGTGGCACCAAGGTGTTCATCCATACCCGCTCGGTCAACGACTTGTTCGCCGCCACCGCCGCCGCCATGGAGCAACTGGGGTTGTCGATCCACGATGCACGCATCGCCACCTCCAGCAACGACTGGACGCTCAACACGTTCATCGTGCTCGACGACGAAGGCGAGCCGATTCGCGACCCACAACGCCTCGAGGAAATCCGCTACCATCTGGTGGAAGAGCTCGACGACCCGGCCGACTATCCGCGCATCGTCACTCGCCACACCTCGCGACAGCTCAAGCACTTCAAGGTACCCACCCGGGTAATGATCGAGCAGGATGAAGCCAACGCCCGCACCATCGTCGAACTCATTGCCCCCGATCGCCCCGGCCTGCTGGCCCGCGTGGGACGCATCTTCATGGAGCAGGACATCGCCCTCTCGGCGGCCAAGATCGCCACCTTGGGCGAACGCGTCGAGGACGTATTCTTCATCACCGACAAGGCCGGCGAGCCACTCACAGACCCCGAGCGCCAGGCGCAGCTACGCGAACGTCTGTGTGAGACGCTCGACGTCTAAACTCGCCTCATTTGAGGCCCTTGGCCGGCTTGCCTATAATCGGGCCCTCCCGATGGCGCCGCGCGCCTTCATAATAACGCCATGTCCGCAACGCCGGACTCGCTGCTGGATTACCGATGAATCCCGATCTCGACGCCCTCAAGCCGTATCCCTTCGAGAAGCTTGCCGCCCTCAAGGCCGAGGTAACGCCGCCCGCGCTATCGCCCATCGCGCTATCCATCGGCGAGCCGCGCCATGCGCCGCCGACGGCCGTGCTCGAAGCGCTGCATCGCTTTGAGGGCGAGGTCGCGCGCTATCCAGCCACGGCAGGACTACCCGAGCTACGCAGCACCATCGCCCGGTGGGCGACACAGCGTTACATGCTGACACCCGGCTCGCTCGACCCTGAGCGCCACGTACTGCCGGTCACCGGCACCCGTGAGGCGATTTTCGCCTTCGTCCAGACCGCGCTGGACCGTACGCGGCCCGCCAAGGTGGCAATGCCCAACCCGTTTTATCAGATCTACGAAGGCGCGACCTTGCTGGCTGGCGGCGAGCCGCTGTATCTCGATTGCGCCCCCGAAAACGGCTGCCTGCCCGATCTCGATGCCGTCCCCGCCGCCACCTGGCGCGACGTGCAGTTGGTCTTCATCTGCTCGCCCGGCAATCCCACCGGTGCCGTCACACCGCTGGCCGAGTATCAAAAACTGATCGCTCTGGCCGACGAGCACGACTTCCTGATCGCCTCCGACGAATGCTATTCGGAGCTCTATCTCGACGAGACCGCACCGCCACCGGGTCTGCTCGAAGCCTGCCGCTCGCTGGGGCGCGACGATTACCGCCGCTGTCTGGTGTTTCATTCGCTTTCCAAGCGCTCCAACCTGCCCGGGCTGCGCTCGGGCTTCGTCGCCGGGGATGCCGGGTTGATCGCCCCCTTCAAGCGCTACCGCACCTATCACGGCTGCGCCATGCCGCTGACCACCCAGCACGCTTCGATCGTCGCCTGGGAGGACGAAGCGCACGTGCAGGCCAACCGCGATGCCTATCGCGAAAAATTCAGCGCAGTGGGCGAGATTCTGGCACCGGTCATGGATTTCCCCACGCCGCACGCCAGCTTTTATCTGTGGCCGGCGGTGCCCGGCGGCGACGATGAAGCCTTCGCCCGCGACCTGTTTGCCGAGGAGCATGTCACCGTGCTGCCTGGGCGCTACATGTCGCGTGACGGTGCCCAAAGCGACCCCGGTGCGGGCCGCGTGCGCCTGGCGCTGGTCGCCGAACTCGACGCCACCATTGAAGCGGCGCAGCGCATCCGACGTTTCATCGAGCGCCGAGCCTGATCCATCGCGCCACACCGCAACCCATTGATGAGGAGGCCGTCATGGTCACACTCTACGGCATCAAGACCTGCGACACCTGCCGCAAGGCACGTCGCACACTCGACGACCTGGGCATCGCGTATCGTTATCACGACCTGCGCGAGGATGGCCTCGACGCCGCACGGCTCGATGCCTTCCTGGCACGCAGCGATTGGAACACGCTACTCAACACGCGCAGCACCACCTGGCGGGGGCTGGACGAGGCCGACAAGCGCAACCTCGACGTCGACCGGGCCCGCGCGCTGCTGCTGGCGCATCCGACGCTGCTCAAGCGCCCTGTGCTGGAAACGCCGGATCATTTCCTGGTGGGCTTCAAGGCCGACGCGTATCGCGCCCTGCAGGCAACCTAGCGCCCACCGGCATTACACGTAATACCGCCCTTTTTCATCTAACCTTCGAGGACTTTCCCATGCTGAGCTTCGCTCTCGGAATCGGCCATCAGAACACCCAAGGTGAGTGGCTGGACGTCTACTACCCCACGCCGCTGCTCCATCCCGATGACGCCATGATCGCAGCAGCGCGCAAGGCGCTTAACGCGCCGGCGGGCAACGCCGTGGTCAGCTTCCTACCCGAGCACTGCCAAACGCTCGCCGAGGCGCTACGCCAGGCAGGCGATAACGAACAGGCCGAATTGGCCGAGGCCTTCGCCGCTGGCCAGCGGCCGCTCGTGGCGGTCTTCCTCGAGGAGGATCATGCACCGGCCAGCGTGCCCGAGGTCTACCTCAAGCTGCACCTGCTCTCGCATCGGCTGGTCAAGCCTCACGGCATCAAGCTCGACGGCATGTTCGGCCTGCTCAAGAACATCGCCTGGACCAACGAGGGCCCCATCGATGTCGACGAAATTGGCGCACGGCGCCTCAAGGCGCGCCTCGAAGGCCGCCCGCTCACTGTCGACTGCGTCGACAAGTTCCCCAAGATGGCCGACTACGTAGTGCCCAAAGGCGTGCGCATCGGCGACACCGCCCGCGTACGCCTGGGCGCTTATCTCGGCGAAGGCACCACGGTCATGCATGAAGGCTTCTGCAACTTCAATGCCGGCACCGAAGGCCCGGGCATGGTCGAGGGACGTATTTCCGCCGGCGTGGTGATCGGCAAGGGTTCGGATCTCGGCGGCGGCTGCTCGACCATGGGTACCCTCTCGGGCGGCGGCAACATTATCATCTCCATCGGCGAGGGTTGCCTGATCGGCGCTAATGCCGGCATCGGCATCCCGTTGGGCGACCGCTGCACGGTGGAAGCCGGTCTTTACATCACGGCCGGTGCCAAGATCGCCGTACTCGACGATCAGGGCGAACTGGTGCGTACCGTCAGCGGCCGCGAACTGGCCAATCAGAGCGACCTGCTACTGCGTCGCAACTCGCAGAACGGCCGCATCGAGTGCCTGACCAACAAGAGCGCCGTGGCGCTCAACGAGGCACTGCATGCCCACAACTGATCGGACCACGCCGGCGTCGCCGACCCTGGCGCTGGCCTTCGAGTTGCTGCGTCGTCGTTCGGTGACCCCGGACGACGCCGGCTGTCAGGCGCTGATGATCGCGCGTCTGGAGCAGCTGGGATTTCATGTCGAACGCTTGCGTATCGGCGAGGTCGACAACTTCTGGGCCACACGCGGCGATAGCGGCCCCATGCTAGTGTTCGCCGGGCATACCGATGTAGTGCCCACCGGGCCCGAAAGCGACTGGGAACATCCGCCCTTCGAGCCATGCATCGACGCCGCAGGCATGCTTTGCGGACGCGGCACAGCGGACATGAAAGGCAGCCTGGCGGCGATGATCACCGCCGTGGAAGACTTCCTTGCCGCGCACCCGGCGCATCCCGGTCGAATCGGCTTTCTGATCACCGCCGACGAGGAAGGGCCCGCCGTTCACGGTACCCGCGCGGTGGTCGAGCACCTGCGTGAAAAAGGGGTCGCGCCCGATTACTGCATCGTGGGCGAACCCTCTTCCAGCGAACGCCTGGGCGACACCCTCAAAAACGGCCGCCGCGGTTCGCTGGGAGGCATCCTGCGCGTCAAGGGCGTACAAGGTCATGTTGCCTACCCACATCTGGCGCGCAATCCCGTGCACGAAGCAACTCCGGCATTAGCCGCGCTGGCCGCCGAGCATTGGGATACCGGCAATGACTTCTTCCCCGCGACCAGCTTCCAGATATCCAACCTCCAGGCCGGCACCGGAGCGACCAATGTGATTCCCGGTCAACTGGAAGTGGTCTTCAATTTCCGCTTCTCCACGGAGGTCACCGCCGAGACGTTGCAGGCGCGCACCGCCGAGATCCTGGATGATTTTGCGCTCGACTACACGCTCGACTGGACGCTCAACGGTGAGCCCTTCCTCACCGCCGGGGGCGCCCTGGTCGATGCCACCGTGGCCAGCGTGGAAGACATGTTGGGCTATCGGCCGCAGCTATCGACCGGCGGTGGCACCTCGGATGGCCGATTCGTCGCCACGCTGGGTGCACAAGTCATCGAACTGGGCCCGATCAACGCCACGATACATAAGGTCGACGAGCGCATACGCGCCGCCGACCTGGAGACGCTAAGCCGTCTCTATACGACCATCATGCAACGCTTGCTTACCTGAGGTCCGCCGTGGAGCGCTATCCCGACATCGAGATCTATCTGGCCGACGCCGACATCGAGACCGTGCAACGCTGGCTCGCCGGGCACTTCGACGAACCGCCCACGCTGGTCAAGCGCGGCAAGGCCCAATGGCAGGCACGAGCACGCCACGCTGGCAACGAGGTTCCGATACTGCTGGTGACCCAGGCCGCCGATGGCTTCGCCAGCCTGTGGTTCGACAGTCCGCATACCCCCTGGCCGCGCGATGTGGACTGCGCGCGTGATGCCGCGCAGGCGCTTGGCTGCGAGGTGCGTTGTTCGTTGGGCGGGTGGCAACCCGGCGACGAGCCGGATCGCTTCTGGCGCGTCCGCGCTGATGGCGAGGAAGGCGCTATCGACTGGCCAGACTCGGGACAGTAAACGACGCTGCACGTTGCCCGCTTCGTGCGCCAGCACATACCCGACAAGGACGCTCTTTCATGGCGGAATCCAAACCGGTCATCTATGCCGCCATGGGCGGTAATCTGCTGATCGCGATCACCAAGTTCGTGGCGGCCGCGTTCACCGGTAGTTCGGCGATGCTCTCCGAGGGCATTCACTCGGTGGTCGACACCGGTAATCAGGTGCTTTTGCTGCTTGGCATGAAACGCGCCAGCCGCCCACCCAGCGAACAGTTCCCCTTCGGCCATGGCAAGGAGGTCTACTTCTGGAGCTTCGTGGTCGCCATCCTGATCTTCGCCGTGGGTGCGGGCGTATCGATCTACGAAGGGGTCCAGCACATTCTGCATCCCGAACCGATGACGTCGCCCCTGGTCAACTATATCGTGCTGGGGCTGGGGATTCTCTTCGAAGGCGCCTCGTGGGCCTTCGCGCTGAATGCATTCCGCAAGACCAAGGGTAAGTGGAGCTACGTACAGGCCGTGCGGCGTGGCAAGGACCCTTCGATGTTCGTGGTGGTGTTCGAAGACTCCGCGGCACTGCTTGGTCTGATCGTCGCCCTGGTGGGCATCGCCCTGAGCCAAGCAACCGGCAACCCGATTTTCGACGGTATCGCCTCGGTGGTCATCGGCTTTGTCCTGGGCGGAACGGCGATCTGGCTGGCCGCCGAGACCAAGGGGCTTTTGATCGGCGAAAGCGCCAACCGCGACGTGGTCGAGACCATTCGCCAGTTGGCCGGCCAAGCCGATGGCGTGGAAGCGGTCAACGAAGTCCTGACCATGCACATGGGGCCGGATTTCATCCTCGCCACCTTGAGCATCCGCTTTCAGCGGGGCTTGCCCGCCGAACGCATCGAGCGTGCCATTGCCGAACTCGATCGCGCGATCAAGGCCGAAGAAAGCATGGTCAAACGCGTCTTCGTCGAGGCCGAGGCGCGTGCCGATGTGGATGCCCCACCGCCTAATGACGGCAAGTAGTCATCCACGTGAAACGCCCCGTCCGATGCAACCGGACGGGGCGTTGTCATGCCTGCGTGGCAGGGTCTGCGGTCAGGAAATCACGGTCACATCATCGGCCTGCAGGCCACGTTCGTTTTCGATGACGTGATAGCGGACCTTCTGACCTTCCGCGAGTGTGCGATGTCCCTTGCCGCGGATGGCGCGAAAATGCACGAACACGTCTTCGCCGCTGTCGCGGGTGATGAAGCCGTACCCCTTGTTGACGTTGAACCACTTCACTTCGCCAATTTCGCGGTCATCGTTTTCCAACTCGGCGAGATGCGCCAGCTGCCGCGACTGCGGGGCCAGGGCTTGCGTGCTCAGCGTTCCCAGCAACAGCAGCACGAACACGGCCAAGGCCGTGGCACTATAGGCGATGGCGATGCCATCGGCCTCCAGCAGCAGGGAAAACTCCAGTACGCTGCCGGTCAGCGTCACGAACAGTGCGATCAACAGTGGAGAAGGAATGGCCAATAGGACACTGATGAGACTACAACGTAGGAATATCTTACGATTCATGGACCTCGATATCTCTTGTTGTCCGATGGAAATGCCCCTTGGCGCCTGAGCGCGTCCAGAGCCTACATGAGTTGCGCAGTGACTACGCAACGTGATGAACACAACTTTTGAACACAATGCTATTGAACGCATTGTATAAGGTGCCAGAAATGAACGGTGACACACCGTCGAAAGATTCTAGCATGACCGAGGACACCACGCGCGACCGCCTCGAAGCACTGGAGTCCCGGCTCGCCTATCAGGAAGACTGGCTGGACACGCTCGACCATGCCCTGGCCGCGCAGGACCGCCGCGTGGCCCAGCTCGAACGCACCAATGACATGCTACGCGAACGCCTGCGCAACCTGCGTCAAAGTGTCGACCATATGAGCGATGACGATGCCCCGAGACCTAGCGACGAGATTCCTCCACATTACTGAACGACTGCTTTGCTGAACGACTACTGCCCCGGCCGTTGGCACATGAATCACGCGTGCTGGGGCTTTTTCAGTAGCAGAATCAACGGCGCCACTAACAGGTACAGCGCGCCCAGCCACAGGAAGATATCGTTGTAGGCCATGACCATGCTTTGCTCGAGCAGAGTCCGCGCCATCATCTCGACCGAGGCCGTCTGTGGGTCGCCGGTCGACGCCAGCAGCTGCTGATACTGTGCCTGGGTCGCGTTGACCACCTCACGGCCTTGATCGATGGCAGGAATCAACTGATTCCAGTGGTAGTCTTCCCGCCAGTCGCGAATCGTGTCCAGCAGCGCCAGGCCCACCGCCCCGCCGAGATTGCGCATCACGTTGAACAGGCCACTGGCGTTGCCGACCTCGCTCGGCGGCAAGGTGCCGAAAGCAATGCGCGAGGTCGGGATCAGGCACATCACCAGTCCCACGCCGCGTACTACCTGTGGCCAGAAAAACGTGTCGAAACCCGATTCGGCGGTCAGGTTGGCATTCATCACCGTGCCGATACCGGTCAACAGCATACCCAGCAACAGCAAGACACGCAGGTCGACCTTGTCCGAGGCACGCCCCACTAGCGGCGCGGTCAAAAACATCGCCACCCCGGTCACGATCATGACCTCGCCGATCTGTAAGGCCGAATAGCCGCGCACGTTGCCCAGAAACAGCGGCAGCAGATACACCAGACCATACAAGCCGATCCCCACCACGAACCCTAGCCACGCCCCCACGGCGAAGTTGAGATTGACGAAGGCACGCAAGTCGACGATGGGATGACGGTGGCGTAGCGCGCGCCAGAAGAACCCCACCGAGGTGAGTGCGCAGACGATGGCGGCGATGAGGATCGTACGGCTGGCGAACCAGTCATCGCCAGGGCCTTCTTCCAGCGAAAACTCCAGCGTGCCCAAGAACAGTGCCAAAAGCGCCAGGCCGATGAGATCGAGATGGCGCAGCGCCCGATGATCGGGACGGTCGATGTCCAGAAGCCGCCACACCGCCAGCGACACCAGGACACCGGGCACGAGATTGGCGAGAAACAGCCAATGCCAGCTCGCGAACTCGGTGATGTAGCCGCCCACGGTCGGCCCGATCGACGGAGCCAAGGTCGCCACCAAACCCATCACACCCTGCACCGTGCCCATCATGCGTCGCGGAAAGACACTGAAGCTAATGGCATAGGCGATGGGAATCATCGCCCCGCCCATGAAGCCCTGGATGGCCCGCAGCACGATCAACGATTCGATGGAGTTGGCCATGGCGCAGCCGAGGCTCGCCAGCGTGAAGCCCAAGCACGAGGTCACGAGCGCGACACGGGTGGAAAGAATCCGCGTCAGCATGCCCGATAGCGGGATCATGATGATCTCGGCGATCAAATATGAGGTCTGAACCCAGGATATTTCATCGGCGCTGGCCGAAACCCCGGCCTGAATTTCATTGAGGGAGCTGGCGACGATCTGGATATCCAGAATCGCCATGAACATACCGAACACCGCCGCCACGAAGGCCAGCTGGGTACGCCGTGAAGGGGCTTCCTGCGGGCCCGACGAGCCGTTTGCGGTCGCCTCCGCCATTTAATCGTCGCCCTCGGGGTGGAGGTCGCGTGTATCCACCGAGGGCACCACCGAGAGGCCATCGCGTAAGCGCTCCAAGGCATCATCCGGCCCCGTCACGCGAATACGCACCGGCACCCGTTGGACGATCTTATTGAAGTTGCCGGTGGCGTTATCCTGCGGCAACAGACTGAAGCGCGAGCCCGTGGCAGGCGCCAAGCTATCGACGACGCCCTCGAATTCGGTATCGGGATAGGCATCGACGTGCAACGACACCGGCTGCCCCGGCCGCATACGCGCGGTCTGGGTTTCCTTGTAATTGGCAATGACATAGGCCGAGCGAATCGGCACCAATTGCATCAAGGTCAACGACGGTTGGGCCAGCGTGCCGACCTCGACCGTCTTGTTGCCGATCACGCCATCCACCGGTGCTGTCAGGCGGGTCTTGTCGAGTTGGTGGCGAGCGTTATCGACATCGGCCTGGGCGGATTCGATGTTGGCCTCGGCACTGTCGCTTTCGGCCTCGAGCACATCGAGCTGCTTGCGTGATGACGACAACGTGGCGCGCCGCGCCGCCAGCGTCGCTTCCGCAACCTGCACCGCCGCTTGGTCGTCCTGGTAGTCTTGCTGAGAAGCATAGTTCTTCTCGGCCAGACGCTTCGAGCGCTCGAGATGCAAGCGTGCCTGCTCGAGATCTGCCTGCGCCGAGCTCACCTGAGCCTTGGCCTCGTCGATCGACGCGCGTTGCTGCTCGATCTGACGATCGGCACTGACGGCATTGGCCTGGGCCACGGCCAATGCCGCCTGGGTCTGGGCCAGTTGAGACTTGGCATCGCTGGGGTCGAGCTTCACCAGGATATCGCCGGCCTCGACGCGCTGGTTATCGGACACCGCGACCTCGTCGACACGCCCGCTGACCTCCGCCCGCATCGCCACACTGTCGGCATGCACGTAAGCGTTATCGGTCTCTTCGAAGAAACGGCCCGTCTGCCACCAATGTATCCCCCAAGCGAGGGCCGCCAGCACCAACACGACCAATGCCAGGGCCGTATACAGTCGCTTCTTGATTTTCATATCTCGCGTTCACCGGACGGACTACAGGGGCGAGTAGGATACACTAATTTGCCCCCACGACGCTTGAGGACACACCGACGAAACGACGCCTCCGCGCCCGATGGGCGATGTCGCTATACGGCGAAGATGATAGCATTCGCAGTTGCCAGCGCGTCTCACCCGCATCTCATCGCCGCCCGCCAAAGGAACGTGACATGCCACTCTTCGGTAGCCGACCGGCCTTCTTCTTCCGTTCCCGACACCGTCGGCATGTCGACCCCTGGAGCCTGGTGACGCTTGGCGTTGCACTGAGCGTGGCCCTGCCGGTCATCACGGTCCTCGTCCACGTGCTGATCCCCTCGCGGGCGATCTGGGCGCATCTCGCGGACACCGTGCTCACCGGGTACCTCACCAACACCCTCTGGCTGGCGCTGGGCGTCGGCATCGGCACGACCGTCATCGGAACCGGCACCGCCTGGCTGATCGCCATGTGCCGCTTTCCGGGCCGCCGCGTCTTCGAGTGGGCGCTGCTGTTGCCCCTGGCCGTGCCCACTTACGTCATCGCCTACGCCTATACCGACTTCCTGCAGTACGCCGGCCCCCTGCAAAGCGAACTGCGCGCGCTCTTCGGCTGGGACCACGGGGACTACGTCTTTCCCAATATCCGCTCGCTGGGCGGCGCCACGCTGCTGATCACCCTGGTGCTCTACCCCTACGTCTACCTGCTCACCCGCGCGGCATTCCTCGAACAGTCGGCCTGCGTGCTGGATGTGGGGCGCACGCTGGGGCGTGGTCCCTGGCGACTGTTCACGACGGTCGCCGTGCCACTGGCGCGACCGGCGATCATCGGCGGCGTCTCTCTGGTATTGATGGAAACGCTCAACGAGTTCGGCGCGGTGCAGTACTTCGGCGTGGACACCTTCACCACGGGGATCTATCGCACCTGGTTCGGCATGGGCGAACCCGTCGCCGCCGCGCAACTGGCTGCCTGCCTGCTGGCCTTCGTGATCATCGTGGTCGCCCTGGAACGCCTCTCGCGCGGCCGCCGTCGATACTTCCACACCACCGGTCGCTATCGCCAATTGCCGGAGTTCACCCTCCGCGGCTGGCATGCCGGGGGCGCTTGCCTCGCCTGTGCCTTGCCCATCGGCATCGGCTTCGTGCTGCCCGGCGCCATTCTCGCCGACCTCGCCCTGGATACGGGCGATGACGTTCTCGGCGCCCGCTTCCTGGACTACGCCGGCAACAGCCTCATGCTCGCGGCCCTCGCGGCACTGGTCGCCGTGGGTCTCGCGCTCGTGCTCAGCTATGGCGTGCGCCTGCATCCCGGCCGCACCACCCGGACGGCCACACACATCGCCGCCATGGGCTATGCCGTACCCGGCTCGGTCGTCGCGGTGGGGATTTTGATCCCACTCACCTGGGTCGACCGCCACCTCTATGCCTGGTTGAACGGTCAGCTCGGCATTGAGACCGGTCTGATACTGAGCGGGACGGCCTTCGTCTTGATATATGCCTATGTCGTGCGCTTTCTGGCGGTATCGTTCAATACCGTGGAAGCGAGCCTGGCCAAGGTCACCCCCAGCATGGATGCGGCGTCCCGCACGCTGGGCCAGACCGCCGGCGGCACCCTCCGGCGCGTTCATACCCCGCTCATGAGAGGCAGCCTGTGGGCGGCCCTGCTGCTGGTCTTCGTCGATGTCATGAAGGAATTGCCCGCGACGGTGATCCTGCGCCCCTTCGATTTCGACACCTTGGCGGTGCGCGCGCACAACCTGGCCGCCGACGAGCGCCTGGCAGAGGCCGCCTCGTCATCGTTGGCCATCGTCCTGGTCGGCGTCATTCCCGTCATCCTGCTCAGTCGAGCGATTCGCCACGCGCGCCCCGGGGCCTCAGGCGGGAAACACGAAGCACTGTGAAGCATCCAGTTCCAAGGCCAGCGACGTGCCGACATCCGGCAGGAAAACGCCGGGCACCTGAGCGTGCAGATGCACCTCGCCACCCCCGCCATCGGCTGCGGCCAGGTGCAGCAGGCTGCTGCGTCCCAGGAGCTTGGCCATGACCACACGGGCCTGCCGGGGCGCAGACGTCTCCACCGCGCTGGCGGCGTGAGCGAGCGGCGTCACACGAATCGCCTCCGGGCGAATCATCACGCGCGCCCGCGCGCCCTCGGCAAGCGTCGGCGCCGCCACCGTACCCGCCGGTGTCGCCACGGCAGCGTTGCGGACGTCGCCTGACCACTCGTTGACGGCACCGAAAAACGTCACCACGAAAGGGTCCTGCGGCTGGCAGTACAACTGATAGGGCGTCCCCCACTGCACCACGCGCCCCTCGCGCATCAGGGCGATGCGATCCGCCATGAACATCGCCTCCTCGGGGTCGTGCGTCACCAGCAGCGTCCCGGCTTCTCCCTGCTTGAGCGCGTGCAGGGTATCGTCGCGAATCTGTTCGCGCAGGCGCGCATCGAGACTGGAGAACGGCTCGTCCAGCAGCATCAGCTGCGGCGACGGCGCCAGGGCGCGGGCCAGGGCCACGCGCTGCTGCTGGCCACCCGACAACTGGTGCGGATAGCTTTCGGCGCGGGCTGCCATGCCCAGCTGATCGAGCCAATGGCGGGCGCGGGCGCGCCGCTGCGACGCCGGCAAGCCATCCAGGCCGAAGGCGACGTTGTCCAGCACACTGAGGTGAGGGAACAACGCCGCTTCCTGAAACGCCAAGCCGACGCTGCGCTTCTCGGGAGGCACATGACGGCCACCGGACGTACTGAGCGCCTCGCCTCCCAGGTAGAGTTCGCCATGCTGCAAACGTTCGAGACCGGCCACGAGGCGCAACACCGTTGTCTTGCCGCAGCCCGACGGCCCCAGCAGGCACACCACTTCGCCCGGCATCACCTCGAGACTGACCTCTTCCACGGCGACATGCTCGGCATAACGATGGCGCAACCGGCGCACGTCCAGACGAGGAGAAACCGACGCGGCCGTGCATGTGCGGAAGGCATTGAACGGTTGATTCATGGTCAAGAGCCCAGGCACGGCAAGCGATGAGGCGATCGGCAACCCATGGGGCTGACGCCACCGGCCACCGCATGCCGTTAAACGGTGATTAAACACAGTGAATTGACGCCACCAGCCGACTGGGCTTCAATACACTCGTTAATACGACTTATTATCATTACTAATCATACCACAAGGGGATATCGCATGCCGCAACGTCCACTCGCCTTACCGGCCACTGCCCTGATCGCCAGCGCCATCTTCGCCGGGGACGCCTTGGCCGAAGAGGTCAACATCTACTCCGCACGCCATTACGATTCCGACCAGACGCTCTACGATGCCTTTACCGAGAAAACCGGCATCGACGTCAACATACTCGAAGGGGATTCGGACCAGCTCATCGAACGGATCCGCCGCGAGGGCGCCGCCAGCCCCGCGGACATCATGCTGACCGTCGACGCCGGCCGCCTGTGGCGCGCCGAGCAGGCAGGCGTTTTCCAGGGCATCGAGTCCGATGTGCTGAACGAGCGTCTGCCCAACGCCATGCGTCATCCGGAAGGCAAGTGGTTCGGCTTCAGCCAGCGCGTGCGAGCGATCTTCTACGATCCCGACGATGTCGATCCGGCGAACCTGAAGCGCTACGAAGATCTCGCCGACCCGCGTTTCGAGGGCGATATCTGCATTCGCTCGTCGAACAACATCTACAACCAGTCCCTGCTCGCCTCGATGATCGCCCACCACGGCATGGACGACGCCGAGGCCTGGGCCCAGGGCGTCGTCGACAACATGGCGCGCGATCCCGAGGGCGGCGATACCGATCAGATTCGCGGCGTGGCCAGCGGCGAGTGCGATATCGCCGTCGCCAACCACTACTATTACGTGCGCTTGCTCGAGTCCGATGACGCCAGTGACCGTGAGGCCGCCGAAAGCGTCGAGATCCTGCTGCCCAACCAGGACGGACGCGGCGCCCACGTCAACGTCGGCGGCGCCGGCGTGGTGGCGGACGCGCCCAATCGGGACAACGCCATCCGCTTCCTGGAGTTCCTCGCTTCCGACGAGGCCCAGCGCCTGTTCGCCGCCGGCAATCACGAGTTCCCCGTCGTCGACGGCATCGGGGTCGACGGCATCGGGGTCGACGGCACGCTCGCGACATGGGGCGACTTCAAGCGAGACGCACTCAATATCAACGCCCTGGGCGAACACAACCCCGAGGCAATCCGCATCTTCGATCGCGTCGGCTGGCGTTGAGACCCGCGCCGCGACCTGCCGTCACCGGGCCCCGGCATCGCCGTGGGCCCGTCCTCAATGCGCTTCGTCCCAGTTGTCGCCGGCGTTGGCTTCGACGGTCAGCGGCACGTCGAGCTTGGCGGCGCCTTCCATGCGTTGGCGAACGGCGTCGGTGAAGGCGTCGACCTGGCTCTCCGCAACTTCGAAGACCAGTTCGTCGTGCACCTGCATCACCATCCAGGCGTCGAAGTCGCCATCGCGCAGCCAGCGGTCGACGTCGATCATCGCCAGTTTGATGACATCGGCGGCGGTGCCCTGCATCGGGGCGTTGATGGCGGTGCGCTCGGCGGCTTGGCGCCGGGTCCGGTTCTGGGCGTTGATCTCGGGCAAATAGAGGCGACGACCGAAGACCGTCTCGACGTAACCGTCGTCGGCGGCCTGGGCACGAATGCGCTCCATGAAACGCGCCACGCCGGGGTAACGGTCGAAGTAGCGGTCGATATAGGTCTGCGCCTGATTGCGCTCGATGTGCAACTGACGCCCCAGCCCCCAGGCACTCATGCCGTAGATAAGACCGAAGTTGATGGCCTTGGCGCTGCGCCGTTGCTCGCCGCTGACGGCGTCGAGCGCCACGCCGAACACTTCCGCCGCGGTAGCGGTGTGGATGTCGCGCCCCTCGGCGAAGGCTTCGAGCAGCCCCTTGTCGCCGGAAAGGTGCGCCATGATGCGCAGCTCGATCTGCGAATAGTCGGCAGCGACGATGCGGTAGCCGGGGCGCGCGACGAAGGCCTGGCGGATCTTGCGGCCTTCTTCGGTACGGATGGGAATGTTCTGAAGGTTCGGGTCGGACGACGACAGACGCCCGGTGGCCGTCACGGCCTGGTGGTAGCTAGTATGCAGCCGCCGTGTAGTGGCATTGACCAACTGCGGCAGCTTGTCGGTGTAGGTCGATTTCAACTTGGCGAAGCCGCGATGTTCGATGATCACCTTGGGCAAGGGGTAATCCAGCGCCAGTTCCTCGAGCACCGCCTCGGCGGTGCTGGGCGCGCCCTTGGGCGTCTTCTTGATCACCGGGATCTTCAATTCATCGAAGAGAATTTCGCCGAGCTGCTTGGGCGAGCCGAGATTGAACTCGCGGCCGGCCAGCTCATACGCACGCGCTTCCAATTCCCGCAGACGCTTGTCGAGCGCGCGACTCTGGGTGTGCAGGCGCTCGGCGTCCAGCGCCACGCCGTTGCGTTCCATGTGCGAGAGCACCGGCACCAACGGCAGCTCGATCTCATCCAGCACCGTCGCCAGGCGGCCCTCGCCGTCCACGCGTGGGCGCAACTCCCGGTGCAGGCGAAGGGTGATGTCGACGTCTTCGCAGGCGTAGGGCGCGGCTTCTTCGAGTGCGACCTGATCGAAGGTCAGTTGCTTGGCGCCCTTGCCGGCGATCTCCTCGAAGCTGATGGTCTTCTCGCCGAGGTACTTGAGCGCCAGCGAGTCCATGTCGTGACGCGTCGCCGTGGCGTTGAGCACATAGGACGCCAGCATGGTGTCCTCGAGGCGCCCTGCGACCTCGATGTCGTAACGCGCCAGCACGGAAATATCGTACTTGAGATTCTGGCCGATCTTGGCCTTGTTAGCGTCTTCCCACAGCGGCTTGAGCGCAGCTAGCACCGTGTCGCGATCGAGTTGATCGGGCGCATCGAGATAGCTGTGCGCCACCGGAATATAGGCGGCCTCGCCGGCATCCAGCGCCAGGCCGATGCCGACGATCTGAGCCTCCATGTAATTGAGGCTGGTGGTTTCCAGATCGAAGCAGAATATGTCCGCCTCGCTCAGGCGCTCGCGCCAGGCATCGAAGGCTTCTTGCGTGACGATGACATGATCCTCGCGCGGCACTGAGCTTGTGTCGGCTGCCGGTGCATCCTCTTCCTCCTTCGCTGGCGCTCCCGTGGCCACATCATCGACGCCCTCGTCGCGCCCCTCGAGCAACTCTCCCAGCCAGTTCTTGAATTCCAGCTCGGTATAAAGCGTCTTGAGTGCTTCGCGGTCAGGATGCGCGATGTCCAGATCGTCGAGGCCCACCGGCAGCTCGCAATCGGTCTTGATCGTCGCCAGTCGATAGGACAGGAAGGCCTGATCGCGATTGGCGTCGAGTTTCTTGCCCAGCGTTTTGGCGCCGCGAAAGTCCAGCGTCTTGATACGTTCGAGATCGGCGTAGAGGGTCTCGAGCCCGCCCTGCATGCCTTGCAGCAGGCCGAGTGCGGTCTTCTCGCCGACACCCGGTACGCCAGGAATGTTATCGACCTTGTCGCCCATCAATGCCAGGTAGTCGATGATCAGCGACGGCGGAATTCCGAACTTGGCCTCGACGCCGGCCACGTCGAGCGTCTCACCCTTCATGGTATTGACCAGGGTGATGTGCGCGTTGACGAGCTGCGCCATGTCCTTGTCGCCGGTGGAAATCACCGCATCACGCCCGGCCTCGGTGGCATGCCGCGCCAAGGTGCCGATCACGTCATCGGCTTCGACGCCCTCGATGCACAAAAGCGGCAGGCCCAGCGCACGAATGCACTCGTGCAACGGTTCGACCTGAGGCCGCAGATCGTCGGGCATCGGCGGGCGGTGCGCCTTGTACTCGGCATAGATCTCGTCGCGGAAGGTCTTGCCCTTGGCGTCGAAGACCACCGCCATGGGGCTGTCGGGATACTGCTTGAGCAGACTCTTGAGCATGTTGAGCACGCCCTTCACCGCGCCGGTGGGATTGCCTTTGGACGTGGTCAGCGGCGGCAAGGCGTGAAAAGCCCGATACAAGTACGACGAGCCGTCGACGAGAACGATGGGGGGCGTGTTGGCCATGGCATCAGCATCCATTGGAAATTCGCGATGTCGCCATGATACGCAAGGCATTGCGCAGCGTCAGGCGAAACCCTCTTAACATGCGCCGAACGCGCATGATGTGGGAGAATGACCTTTCATTACCTCATGGGCCCGAGGCGCAATACCACCGCGTTTGCCCCGCCGGCCGAGGAGACCATCATGCAGCGTCTACTTATTGTTCCATGCCTGGGGCTCGGCCTCATCATTGGCGCCTGTGCCTCGCTTGCCGTCGCGCAGCCGTCCCCGGACATCACCGTGCGCCAGGACGATAACCGCACACTCAAGGAATACCGCGTCAACGGCGAGCTCTATGCCATCGAGATCGTTCCCCGGCAAGGTGCCCGCTACTTCCTGATCGATGACGACGGCGACGGCAACTTCCAACGCCGCGACGTCACTCGCGTCGAGGTGCCCGACTGGGTCACCGGCGGCGAATGATGTTGCCTGCCGCATATCAACGACCTCATGCATGGCGGTAGGACTGCCCGCGACAAGCCGCTACAATGCGCGCTTGGCACCCCGGGCGAGAGACACATGGCCGTATTCACTCCTTTGACCGAGACCCAAGTCGAACGCTTTCTCGAGCGTTTCGCTATCGGCACGTTGACCACGCTGGAAGGCGTGCCCAGTGGGACGGAGAACTCCACCTTCTTCGTCACCACCGACCAAGGGCGTTTCGTACTCACCCTGTTCGAGCAGGGCGAAAGCGACGAATTGCCCTTCTTCGTGGCGTTGCTCGACTATTTCGACGAACACCGGTTACCCGTCGCTGGCCCCGTTCACGATCGTGATGGCGTCGCCCTGCAAGAGCTCGCCGAGCGTCCGGCGCTGCTGTTTCCGCGCCTTCCGGGGCGTCATCCCGAATCACCGACGCTCGCCCAGTGCCGCGAACTCGGCGATGCCCTGGGGCGCATGCACAAGGTCTCGCAGCGCTTCGAAGGCCAGCGCCCCAACCCCCGCGACCTGCACTGGCTATCCAGCGCGCAACACAAGGTCATGAGCTACCTGTCCGAGGCCGATCAGCGCTTGATGGGCGAGGAGATCGACGCTTATCAAGGCATTTTCGGCGATGCCCCGTCGCTTCCCCAGGGCGCGATCCACGGCGACCTGTTTCGCGACAACACCCTCTTCGACGGCGACCGGCTGGGCGGCATCATCGACTTCTACAATGGCTGCACGGGCGATTTGCTCTTCGACCTGGCCATCGTCGTCAACGACTGGGCCAGCACCACCGACGGGCGTTTCGACGAAGCCCGCTACACGGCGCTCCTCGGCGCCTACCAGGCGCGCCGTCCGCTGACCGAAACCGAGCAGACGCTGTGGCCGGTGATGCTGCGCATGACGGCATTGCGCTACTGGCTCTCGCGGCTGCTGGTCGTCTACGTCGACCCGCCCGCGCACGACCTCACGCCCAAGGATCCCAGCCAGTACCGCCACATGCTCGCGATGCGCCTCGAACATGGCGCCCCGCCCTTGCCGCCCGCCAGCCCGGCCCCGTCACACACGCGGTAAGGCTTCGTCACGCTGTAAGGGTTCTTTAAGAAACGCGGCATAGCCTGGAACCGTCATTGACGGCGGAGCACGACGCTCCGCCATGGACGGGAGTTCCCCATGCCCACCTTCACGCATGTCGTTACGACCATACGCCCCTTTCGCGTCATCTCTGCCACCCAGCATCGCTACCTGCGCTACGGCGGCGCGGCGCTGGCCCTGGCACTCACGGCCCTAGCCTGGCAATCCCAGGGCACGGTGCCCGCCCTTTTGCTCACCTTCGGCCTTTGCAGCGCGCTACTGGGTGATGCCCTGCAACGCAACGGCGCGACTTCCGAGCGCCTGGATGAAGCATTCGGCGTGGCACTCACGCATCTCGGCATGGCCAGTGCCGCCACGCTCGGCGTGCTTTTCATTCTGCGCTGAACGCGCCGGCGCCTCTTTGCAGCCCCGCACGCGAGCGGCATAATGCCAGCCCGTTCGTTCACCGGGCCGCGCCGGCCCCCCAGGAGTGCGCCATGACCTCGCCCGCCGATCAGGCCCGCCGCACCTACAACATCGATCAGTGGGGCAGCGGCTACTTCGATGTCGACGATGCCGGCCATGCCGTCGTGTGCCCTCACGGCGACGAACGCGGCGGCCCCGCCCTGCCGCTCAATGCCCTGGTCGACGAGTTGCGCCGCGCCGGCCTGCGGTTGCCGGTGCTGGTGCGCTTCACCGACATTCTGCATGACCGAGTCGAACGGCTGTGCGGCGCTTTCGACAGTGCCATGCGCGACGAGGCTTATAACGGTGGCTATACCGCCGTGTATCCCATCAAGGTCAACCAGCAGCGCCGCGTGGTCGAGGAGATCCTCGCCACCCAGGCACGCGGCCATGGGCGGGTCGGACTCGAAGCCGGCAGCAAGCCGGAGCTGCTGGCGGTGCTGGCGCTCTCGGGAGACGGTCCCTCGCTGATCGTCTGCAACGGCTACAAGGATCGCGAATACGTGCGCCTGGCGCTGATGGGCGAGAAGCTCGGCCACCGCGTCTATCTGGTGGTCGAAAAACACTCCGAGCTCACCCTGATCCTCGAGGAAGCCGAGCGCCTGCAGGTCACGCCGCGCATCGGTCTGCGTGCACGACTGGCCTCGGTGGGCAAGGGCAAGTGGCAGAATTCGGGCGGCGAGAAGTCCAAGTTCGGGCTCACCGCCAGCCAGATCCTCGACGTCGTCGAGCGCCTGCGCGACGCCGATGCCCTGGCCAGCCTGCAACTGGTGCATTTCCACCTCGGCTCGCAGATCGCCAACATCCGCGATATCCAGCGCGGCCTGCGCGAATGCGCCCGCTTCTACCAAAGCCTGCGCGCCCTGGGCGCCCCGGTGGATACCGTCGACGTCGGCGGCGGCCTGGGCGTCGACTACGAGGGCACACGCTCGCGCAGCTTTTGCTCGATCAACTACTCGATGCACGAATACGCCAGCAACGTGGTGTGGGCCTTCCGTCAGGCCTGCGACGCCGAAGGCTTGCCGCATCCGCACCTGATTTCCGAATCGGGGCGCGCCTTGACCGCGCATCACGCGGTGCTGATTACCAACGTCATCGGCGAGGAGCGCTTGAGCGAGGAGGTGCCCACGCAACGCCTGGGCGGCGATGCCGAACTCGATGAACTGTGGCGCGTGCACGCCAAGCTGAAGACCACGCAGGACCCGCGCGGCCTCGCCGAGGCCTACCACGACGTGGTGCAGGCCATCGGCGAACTGCAGGATCGCTTCGTACTGGGGCTTGCTACCCTCGACGCACGCGCCGAGGGTGAGACGGTCTACTTTGCCGCCTGCCGACGCCTGAGCGCACAGCTCGATCCGCGCAACCGGGCCCATCGCGAAATCGCCGATGAACTCGCCGAAAAGCTCGCCGATAAGTTGTTCGTCAACTTCTCGCTGTTCCAGTCGGTGCCCGATGTGTGGGGCATCGACCAGGTATTCCCGGTGCTGCCGCTCACCGGCCTCGACCGCCCGCCCACGCGGCGTGGCGTGATCCAGGACATCACCTGCGACAGCGACGGGCGCATCGACTGCTACGTCGACGGCCAGGGCCTGGAAGCAACGTTGCCGCTGCCCGAGTGGCAGGACGGCGAGGACAAGCTGCTGGGGCTGTTCCTGGTCGGCGCCTACCAGGAAATCCTCGGCGACCTGCACAACCTGTTCGGCGACACCGACGCCGTGGACGCCACGCTGGACGCCGACGGCCAATGGCGGCTCAGCAATCACCAACAAGGCGATACCGTCGCCGACGTGCTGCGTTACGTGAACTTCGACGCCGACGAACTCAGCCAGCGCCTATCGCGCCAGCTCCAGGACAGCGCACTGAGCGATGCCCAGCGCGACGACTTCATGCGCGATCTCGCCGCCGGCCTGGAAGGCTACACCTATCTCGAGTGACGCCGAATCTCTGGGGTGACGCCGAATGTAGGTCACCGCGTCTGCGTGGACGCCTCCAGCCCGAACGAGCCCCACAGCGATAGCTGTGCATTACGGGGTAACGGCCCGACCCCGGCTGGCGTACCGGTGAGCACCACGTCGCCGGGCTGCAACGTGAAATGCCGCGACATCTCGGCCAGTAGCTCAGGAATGGCGAACAACATGTCACGCGTCTCGCCGGTCTGGCGGCGTTCGCCGTCGATCTCCAGCGTGAAGCGCAAATCCGCCCAGTCGGGCACCTCATCCAACGCCACGAACGGCGATAGCGGGCAGGCGCCGTCGAAGGCCTTGGCGACTTCCCAGGGGTGGCCCTTTTCCTTCAATTGCGACTGCACGTCGCGCAGCGTCAAATCCAGCGCCAAGCCAAGCCCGGCGACGGCGCGCTGGGCCTGCTCGACGCTGGCCCCGCTCAACCGCTTGCCGATGAGCAACGCCAATTCGGTTTCGAAATGCACCTCGCCACGCGTGAATTGCTCGGCGATGTCGCGTGCCATGGGGACCGCGCTGGTGGCGGGCTTGATGAACAATAGCGGTGCACCAGGCACCGGGTTGTCGAGTTCACGGGCGTGCGCGGCGTAATTGCGCCCCACGCAGACGATCTTGCCCAGCATATGGGGAAAGACACCGCCATCGGCCAGGCGAGTCACGAAAGGTTGGGTGGACATGCAGACTCCTCACAAATGATAAAGCGCCGCGACGGCGAAGCCCCCGAGTCTAACGTGCCCGCCGGCGCTTCACACGGTACCTCTCTCGGCCGTCGCGCTTGGTCGCTCACCAAAACGTGCCTGGTAGACGCGCGAGAAGTGTGCCAAATGCGCGAAGCCGCTGGTCAAGGCAGCCTCGGTCACCCGGCAGCGACTATCGGCGAGCAGTCGCCGGGCATAATCGAGGCGCATCCCCACATAGCACTGCTTGGGCGTCTCGCCGAAATGTGCCATGAAAAGACGCGTCAACTGGCGCTGGGACTGGCCGATCAGGCGACAGATCTCGGGGATCGACAAGACCTGATCGAGGTGGGTTTCCATCACCGCCAGCGCGCGCACCACGCTGCGCGGCAAATCCTCCAGGGTACGCGCCGCGCCGGCCTTCCAGGCTTCTTCCTCGGAAACGCGCTGGTGCACGAGCTGCCGCCCCACGGCATTGGCCAACGCCGGCCCGTAATCGTGTTCGATCCATTGCAGCATCATGTCGATGCCTGCCGCGCCGCCGGAGCCAGTCAAACGCTGTCCGGCGAATTCGAAGCGCGCCTCGCTGACGCTGATATGCGGAAACTCCGCACGGAAAGCCGGCACGCTTTCCCAGTGCAGCGCCACGCGATGCTGATCGAGCAAGCCCGCCCGGGCGAGGATGAAAGGCGCGGTATCGAGCCCACCGACACGCCCGCCATGGGCCGCGACGTGCCGAAGCACTGCGCGCTCGGCGCTGGTCACGCTGACCTCCGCCTCATACGAAGAAATCACCATCAACAAATCGCCGAGGGCGTGTTCCGCCAGAACACCCTCGACCTCGATACGCACGCCGTTGCTGGCCACCACAGGGTCGCCATCCGCCGAGAGCAGCCGCCAAGCGAACAACTCGCGACCGAAGCGGTTGGCCACGCGCAACGGCTCGAGCAAGCAAAAGAGCGTCAGCATCGAGAAATTGGGCACCAGCCAGACATTCACGGTATGCGCCGCGTCGCCGGGCTTGGGCACCGGCGGTTGCTCAGGGCGGGGATAGGGCCAATCGGTTCTAGCATTCTCGCTCATGGCTAGAATCGTCTATTAAATGGCGAATTAGTGCAAATCGCGTTCGCTCAATCCGCCTAGGGTAGGGAAACGCCTTGGCTTACACGCCGGGGCAGTCGATCCCATGCCAGCAGTGGAGAGCATCGTTCATGTCCATTTCCGCCGACGTCGAACTCCAGGACGCAGGGCGCCGTCTGATTCTGAACGCCGCCGGCCAGCGGCGTGAATTCGCCGCCCTCTGGCTGCGTGAGCGCGCACCGGATGCAGCCACGCTCGACACCCGCACCGGGCAGCGCTTGATCGAGGCCGCCCAGTTGCCCCTGACACTGCAGATCGAGTCGGCAAGCTGCGACGCGCAGGCCCTCCACGTACGCTTCAGCGACGATCACACCACTACCTATGCGCTGGATGCACTGCTCACCGACGCTGCGCCCGACAATGCCGACGTCGCGCCCGGACTCAGCTTATGGGACGCCAACCTCGAGACGCTTCCCCAGGCCAGCTTCGCTTCGGCGCTCGAGGACGACGACGCCCTGCTGGCGATGCTCGAGGACCTGCATCGTTACGGTTTCGTCAAGGTCAGCGGCGTGCCCTGCGAGGAAGAGGGCATGCAGCCGTTGATCGACCGTATCGGTCCGCTGCGCCGCACCAATTGGGGCGGTATCGCCGACGTCAAATCGGTGGCCAACGCGTACGATCTCACCATGACGCAACGCGGGCTCGAGCCGCACACCGACAATCCCTATCGCGATCCGATTCCCGGCTATATCTGGCTGCACTGCCTGAGCAATGCCGCCGCCGGGGGCGACAGCACGCTCACCGATGGCTTCATGGCGGCGCAGCGCCTCAAAGCCGAAGCGCCCGAGGATTTCGACTGCCTGACGCGCCTCTCGACACAGTTTCGCTATACCGATGCCACCACCGACCTAGCCAGCGAAGGGCCGCTGATCGAACTCGACAGTCGAGGGCAACTGGCGCGCGTGCGCTACTCCAACCGCACGGAACGCATCGCGGCCCACGACGCGGCGCTGCTCGAGCGTTACTACGCCGCGCGGCAGCGGTTCTATCGCTTGATCACCGATGAAGCGTTGACCGTGCATCTCAAGCTCGGCCCCGGAGACATGCTGATCATGGACAACTATCGGCTGCTGCACGGCCGCACCGCGTACCAGCTCGAGGGCGGCGTGCGTCACATGCGCCAGGGCTATGTCGATCGCGACAGTACCGCCAGCCGGCGCCGCGTGCTCGGTGGAAGCGCGCGGCATGGCGCAACGCATACCGCTCAAGGAGTCACCCCATGAACCAGGCGACCTTCACCCGTTTCGATGAAAGCACCCGCGCCGACTGGGCATTGATCGACGCGCATTTCCAGCACTACCAGAACGATGCCAGCCGCCGCGTGCTCGAGCACCTGTTGCGGCTCAAGGGCGATACCCACGGCTACCCCGTCGATCGTTACGAACATTGCCTGCAAACCGCCACCCGCGCGTTGGAGGCGGGCGCCGACGAAGAGACCGTGGTCTGCGCCCTGCTCCACGACATCGGCGACGACCTGGCGCCCGCCAATCATGCGGAAATTGCCGCGGCGATCCTCGAACCCTTCATCGATCCGCTCAATGTGTGGATGATTCGCCATCACGAGCTGTTCCAGGGCTATCATTACCGCGCCTTCTACGGCATGGATCCCCACGCGCGCGAGGCCTATCGCGATCATCCCGCCTATGCGCGCACCGTGCGCTTCTGCGACGAGTGGGACCAGTGCGCCTTCGACCCCGACTACCCCACGCGGCCTCTCGAGGACTTCATCCCCATGGTCGAGCGTGTCATGTCACGCTCGCCATTCGGCGAAACTCCCAGCGTCGAGGACTCGGCATGACCCAGTGCGCCCATCGCCTGCTCGAGTTGCTCGTCGCTCACGGCATCGAGACCGTCTTCGGCATCCCCGGCGTGCATACCGTCGAGCTTTACCGCGGTCTGCCCGACAGCGGTCTGCGCCACGTAACGCCGCGCCACGAGCAAGGAGCCGGCTTCATGGCCGACGGTTACGCCCGCGCGACCGGCAAGCCGGCCGCCTGCTTCATCATCAGCGGCCCGGGCATGACCAACATCGCCACCGCCATGGGCCAGGCGCTCGCCGACTCGGTGCCCATGCTGGTAATTTCCAGCGTCAATCGACGCGACACCCTGGGTCGTGGCCAGGGCCGTCTGCACGAACTCCCCGATCAGCAACACACCCTGTCCGGGGTCAGCGTGTTCAGCCATACCCTACAGACGCCCGAGGCTCTGCCCGAGGTACTGGGACGCGCCTTTGCCGTCTTCAAGAGCGCCCGCCCCGGCCCCGTGCACATCGAAATCCCGCTCGACGTGATGGCCTTGCCCGCGCCCGAGACCCGGCCGCGTATCGCCGAGGTCTTTCCGCCGACGGCCCCCGATGCTGCGCTGGCCTGGGCCGCCGACTGGCTCGCCGACGCCGCACGCCCGCTGGTGCTGCTGGGGGGCGGCTGCGTCGCTGCCGGCGACGCGGTACGCACCCTGGTCGAACGCCTCGACGCTCCCGCCATGACCACCATCAACGCCAAGGGCGTGCTGGGATGCGATCACCCGCTCGACCTCGGCGCCTGCGCAAGCCTGCCCGCCGGCCGTGAACTCGCCCGCCACGCCGATGTGGTACTGGCGCTGGGCACCGAACTCGGTGAGACTGACTATGACCTGACCTTCGATGGCGGCTTTCGGCTCGATGGCCGGCTGATCCGCGTGGACATCGATGCCCAGCAGCTGGCGCGCAATCACGCCACCGACCTCGCCCTGCTGGCCGACGTCGGAGAAGTGGCCCTGGGATTGCTCGAACGCCTGCCCCATCAGGCCTCGCGCGAGGGCGCCGCACGCGTCGCCGACACCCGGGCGGCGCTGGCGCTGCGTGACGCCGACGATGTCGCCCCCTACGCCGACTTCCTCGACACCCTGCGCGAGGCATTGCCCGACGCCACTATCGTCGGCGACTCCACCGGGCCGGTATATGCCGGCAACTTCATCGCCGAGATGCCCGCGCCACGCCGCTGGTTCAACGCCGCCACCGGCTACGGCACGCTCGGCTACGGGCTGCCCGCCGCCCTGGGTGCGGCCCTGGGCGTGCCCGAGCGGCCGGTGATCGCGCTGGTCGGAGACGGCGGGCTCATGTTCACCCTCAGTGAAATCGCCACCGCGCGCGAGGCCGGCGTGCCCCTGGCAATCGTGATCTGGAACAACGCGGGGTATGGCGAGATCCGCCGCTACATGGACGCCCAGGACGTGCCGCGTCTCGGCGTCGATCTTGCCGCGCCAGATTTCGTGACACTGGCCCGGTCGATGGACTGCCACGGCGTGCGCGTCTCGACGCGTGCCGCGCTGCACCAGGCACTCCAGGCTTCGCGCCAAGCCCAGGGGCCGACCCTGATCGACGTCGAGGCCGATAGATGGTCCGCTTGAATTCATCGTATTCACCAGGAGACATCATGCGACGCACCACCACGCGGCTGATGGCCGCGCTTGCCCTGCTGCCCCTGGCAGCTCACGCCCATGCCACCGACGAGGCCACCCAGGTCTCCTTCGTCGCTCCGCCGTGGCCTGGCGTCACGGTCAAGACCGAAATCATGGCGCAGATCCTGGCCCCGCTGGGCTATACCAACGAGCGCCAGGAGCTCAGCAGCACGGTGGGCTACAAGACATTGCAAACCGGCGACAGCGACGTCTTCCTCGCCGGCTGGCTCCCCGCTCAGCAGACTAGCTACGACGCCGCGATGGATGACGGCAGCATCGTCGACCTGGGCAACAACGTCACCGGTGCACGCATGGGCTTCGCGGTCCCCGGCTACGTGTACGATGCCGGCGTGACCAGCGCCGAGCAGCTCGACGATCCCGAGAACCGCGAACGTTTCGAGGGCCGCTACTATTCCATCGAGTCGGGCTCGACGGTCAGTGACTTCATCAACGACGCCAAACGCAACGACACCTACGGCCTGGGCGACTGGGAACTGCTGGAGTCCTCGACACCCGGCATGCTCAGCGCCGTGCGCGGCGCCTACGACGAGAAGCGCTGGGTCGCCTTTTACGGCTGGACGCCGCATTGGATGGTGCCGGAATTCGACATGCATATCCTCGACGACCCAGAGGGCATCTACGGCGAGAACCAGGGCCGCAGCGACGTGCGCACCATCGTCGCCAAGCCTTTCAGTGAGGCCAACCCCAACCTCATGCGCCTGCTGGATCAGTTCGTGCTGACCGCCGATCAACAAAGCGATTTCATTCGCGAATACGGCCTGGAAGAGCGCGAGCTCAAGACGGTGGCTCACGACTGGCTGCAAAATCATCCCGATGAACTGGCCGAATTCCTGGACGGCGTCACCACCCGTGACGGCGAGCCCGGTCTGGCCGCCGTCAAGGCCAGCCTGTAACGCACGGCGACCGCCAGCAAGGAGTTTGCATGCAGTATTCCCGACTGACCCAGCGCATCGCCGGCGAAGGTGCCGCCGCCTGGGACATCCACTACCGGGCCCTGGCGCGTCAGGCCAAGGGCGACGACGTCATCATCCTCTCGGTGGGCGATCCGGATTTCGCCACGCCGACGCCGATCGTCGACAGCGCGGTCGACAGTCTGCGCGCCGGTGCCACGCACTATGCCGACGTACAGGGCAAGGCCCGGCTGCGCGAATTGATCGCGCGTCGGCACCGCCAAACCGGCGGCGCACCGGATACCCAGGCCGATAATGTCGCGGTCATGGCCGGCGCGCAGTGCGGCCTGTATGCAGTGGCGCAGTGCGTGCTCGACCCCGGCGACGAGGTGATCGTGCCCGAGCCGATGTACGTGACCTACGAAGCGGCCCTGCAGGCCGCGGGGGCGACCCTGGTGCGCGTGCCGTTGCGTGCGACGAATGCGTTCCAGCCCGACCCCGCAGAGTTCGCCGCCGCGGTCACGCCGCGCACCCGTGCGCTGCTGCTCAACAGCCCGCACAACCCCACCGGCCAGGTGCTGAGCCGCGACCACTGGGAGGCACTGGCCGCGTTGTGCCGCGAGCATGATCTATGGCTGCTCTCCGACGAGGTCTATGCCGAGTTGATCCACGATGGCGAACATCTCTCGCCGGATAGTCTCGCGGGCATGCGTGAGCGCACCGCCATCGTCAACAGCCTCTCCAAGTCGCACGCCATGACCGGCTGGCGTCTGGGCTGGGTGATCGGGCCCGAGCCCTTGATCCAGCACCTGACCCACCTGGCGCTGTGCATGCTCTACGGCAGCCCCGATTTCATCCAGGAGGCCGCCTGCGAGGCCTTGGCACATCCGCCTGAGGCGCTTGACGAGATGCGTCGCGCCTACCGGATGCGCCGCGACAGCGTGCTCGAGATCCTCGCCGACGACGATACCGTCGAGGCGCTGCGCCCTGCGGCCGGCATGTTCATGATGGTCGATATTCGCCGCACGGGGCTTTCCGCGCAGGCCTTTGCCGACCGCTTGCTCGATACCCAGGGCGTCTCGGTACTCGCCGGGGATGCCTTCGGCCCTTCGGCATCGGGCTTCGTGCGCTTGAGCCTGACGGTGGACGCCGATCGCCTGCGCGAAGCCTGCCGACGCCTGGCGCGCTGCGCCGCCGAGTGCCGCACGACGGCCGAGGCATGACCGCACGCGCGGCCCGGTGACGATACCCGAGCCGCTATCTTTCCACTCACTGCAGGAGGGGTATGGCTAATCACAATAACCTGGCCATCGAGGCCCGCCACCTGGTCAAACGCTACGCCGAACTGGAGGTCCTCAAGGACGTCTCGCTCGACGTACATGAAGGCCACGTGGTCTCGATCATCGGCTCCAGCGGCTCCGGCAAGAGCACCTTGCTGCGCTGCATGAACCTTCTCGAGACGCCGGACAGCGGCGACCTAACCATCGCCGGCGAATCGCTGAGTTTTTCTCAAAACATTCGCTCCGGCGTCTCCCAAAACACGCGCGCCGGTATCAAGCGTCGTCAACTGCAACGCCTGCGGACCCAGGTCAGCATGGTCTTTCAGCAATTCAATCTCTGGCCGCATCTGAGCGTGCTCGGCAACGTCACCGAGGCCCCCATGCGCGTGCGTGGCCTGTCCAGACGCGAGGCCGTGACGCTGGGTGAACATTACCTGGAACGAGTCGGCATGGCCGACAAGCGCGACCAATACCCCGCCTATCTTTCCGGCGGGCAGCAACAGCGCGTCGCCATCGCCCGAGCCCTGGCCATGGAGCCCCGCGTGCTGCTGTTCGACGAGCCCACCTCGGCCCTCGACCCGGAACTCGTCAACGAGGTCCTCGGCGTCATCCACGGTCTCGCCGAGGAGGGCCGCACCATGCTGCTGGTCACCCACGAGATGGGCTTTGCGCGTGACGTCTCTCATCAGGTGGCTTTCCTGCACCAGGGCTGCGTCGAGGAAATCGGCACCCCCACGCAAGTTTTCGAGACCGCGGCCAGCGAGCGCTGTCGTCAGTTCGTCTCGAGCGTGGCCTGAGCCTTTCACGTGGCGCCGCCAACGGCGCCATATCATCCCGGGCCCTCACGGCCCGACACAACAACGATGGGGAACCATGATGATCAAGCAACTGAAAGCGACCCTGATGCAGACAGCGGGCATCGTTCTGCTGGCGCTGAGCGCCACCTCGGCGATGGCGGACGAACCGCTCAAGATCGGCATCTCGGCAGAGCCCTACCCGCCGTTCACCTACAAGGATGCCGACGGTAGCTGGACCGGCTTCGAGGTCGAACTGGGCCAGGCGCTCTGCAAGGAAATGGACGCCGCGTGCAAAATCACGCCGACCGGATGGGGCGGAATTTTCCCGGCGCTCAACAGCGGCAAGATCGACATGATCATGAATTCGCTGTCGATCACCGAGAAGCGCAAGCGGGTCATCGCCTTCAGCGATCCGTACTACTTCACGCCCTCGGCGTACGTCACCGCCAAGGCCAACGACATGCAAATTCCCGACGATCTGGACGGCAAGATCCTGGGGATTCAGGGCTCGACCACCAACGCCACCTTCGCACGTCGCTCGCTGGCCGATACCGGCGTCGAACTCAAGGTCTACGATCAGCAGGAACAGGCCAATCGCGACCTGATCGCCGGGCGTGTCGACGCCATTCTCGCCGACAAGATCGCTATGACGGAATTCCTCGAGCGCGACGCCGCACAGGACTTCGAGATCCGCGCCACCGCACCGCGTGATGATGCCTTCGGCGACGGCGTGGGCATCGGTCTGCGCCAGGGAGACGACGCCCTGCGCGACAAGCTCAACGCCGCGATCGCCAGCGTGCTCGACAACGGTCGCTGCGCCGAGCTCTCCCAGCAGTACTTCGGCACCGATATCTGCGGCGGTTGATCCGCCTCGCGATCCTCCGGCCGGGCCTGCCCGGCCGGTCCCGTTCCGACACCGCGAGATTCGACCATGCCAAGCGATCATAGCGATGGCCTGCTGGAATGGCTCGGCCCGATCCTGCAAGGCGCCCTGGTAACCCTGGAAATCGCCTTGCTGGCTTATGCCATCGGGCTCGGCCTGGGGCTCATTGGCGCCACCGCGCGACTCAGCCCCTGGCGCCCTTTGCGCGGCCTGGGCACGGCGTATTCCACGCTGGTCCGCGCCATTCCCGAATTACTGCTGATCATCCTGCTGTATTACGCCGGCAGCCAGGCACTCAACGCCTTGCTCGCCGAATTCGGCGGCGATACGCACATCGAGATCAGCGGTTTCGTCACCGCCGTGGGCGTGCTCGCCTTCGTGCAAGGCGCCTACATGACCGAGGTCTTCCGTGGCGCCATCCAGGCGATCCCCAAAGGACAGTTGGAAGCCGCCGATGCCTATGGCTTTTCGCACCCGACACGTTTTTACCGCATCGTGCTCCCCGCCATGCTGCCCAACGCCCTACCCGGGATGTCCAACCTGTGGCTGATCCTGGTCAAGGATACCGCGTTGATCAGCGTGATCGGCTTCGAGGAATTATTCTTCACCGCCCAACAAGCGGCCGCCAGCACCCGCGACTATGCCCTGTTCTACGCCCTCGCCGGGGCGCTTTACCTGGTCATGACGCTGGGCTCCAACGCCTTGTTCGCCCGCGCGGAGCGCTACGTCCGACGCGGCCAGCCCAGCACCTAAGGAGCACCCAGACATGGACTTTTCCTGGTTGAGCGATCCGTTCTATCAAAAGGCCCTGTGGACAGGCTTCGTCAATACCCTGTGGCTGGTCGCTGTCTCGGCCGTCTGCGGTTTCGCGCTAGCGGTGACCTTCGCCATGATCCGTCTGCGCGGCCCCCGTCCGCTGGCGATGCTGGTCACCGGTGTGACCACGGTGGTACGCGGCACGCCCTTGCTCGTGCAATTGTTCTTTTTCTACGACGGCGTAGGGCGTTTGCTGCCGGAGATCCCTGGCCTGCAGGAGAGCCTGATCTGGCCGCTGCTGCGCGATCCGTTCTTCTATGGTGCGCTGACCTTCACGCTGAGTGTCGGCGCCTATACGGGCGAGGTGCTGCGCGGCGCGCTCTTGAGCGTGCCCGAGGGTGAACTGGCCGCGGGCCGCGCCTTTGGCCTGAGCCATTGGCAGATCCTCTATCGGCTGTGGCTGCCGCGCGCCATCCAGATGTGTCTACCCACACTGACCGGCGAGTTGATCCTGCTGCTCAAATCGGTGCCGCTGGTCTCGACCATCGCGCTGATGGACCTGCTCAAGGCCGCCAACATGGTGCGCGACGAAACCTTCCTGGTCTACGAACCGCTTTTGCTCATCGCCGGTATCTATCTCGCCCTGACCCTGGTGCTCACCAGCGTGATGCGCGTCATCGAGCACCGTTTTCCCGGCGCGCGGCCGGTCGCTTCCAAGCGGCGGCGCCTGTTGCCCGGCTAGCTGTCACCAGGCTGCGCCCACAGGGCACGTCATGCGCGGTATAGTAGGCCCATGAAATGCTTACCGTGTCCCGCCAGGGCAGGCATCGGCGAAGCATGGCAACACAGTTATGGGTGAGCGTATTGAGCATGCAACACTTGGATTTGCAGGTCATCGAGCGAGCGCTCGACTGGGCCCGCGACGGTGAAACGGTGTGGTTGTGCACGGTGCTGGCGACGTTCGGCTCGTCGCCCCGTGAGCCGGGCTCGCTATTCGTCGCGCGCGGGGACGGCCGCCATGCAGGTTCCTTGTCGGGCGGCTGCATCGAGGAGGATTTTCTCGAGCGCCTGACCCAGGGTGCCTTCGGGGCGCCGATCACCACGCTGCGCTACGGCGACGGGCATGCCGACGGACCGTCGGTGACGCTGCCCTGCGATGGCATTCTCGATGTACTGATCGAGCGACTGCCGCCGACGCGTGAAAATGTCTCGCATCTTGAGGCCTTGTACGACGTTCTGCGTGGACAGCGCCCGGCCATTCGCGAGGTCGATCTCGTCACTGGGTTCGCAACGCTTGCCAATGACGACAACGAAGGTCCGCGGGTAACGCGTGATGAGCGCCAAGCCCAAATGCGCCTGGGGCCGGTGGCGCGCTTGATCGTGGCCGGTCTCTCGCCGGTCTCGATCGCTTGCGCCGAGTTCGCGCGCTCGCTGGGCTTCGAGGTCATCGTCTGCGACCCGCGCGAAGAGGCATGGGAAGACGTGGCGCTTCCCGGGGTACGCACGCGACGCGAGCTGCCCAGCGCCGTCATTGCCTCGGGCGCGAGTCACGCGGCGACGGCCATCGTCGCCCTGACCCACGACCCGCGCCTGGATGACCTGACCATGATCGAGGCCGTGCGCACGCCGGCGTTCTACATCGGGGTCATGGGCTCGCAACGCACTTCGACGGTGCGTGCCGAGCGCCTGGCACGCACCGGCGGGCTCAGCGAGGAAGAGATCGCACGTCTGCACATGCCCATCGGCTTGGCTCTCGGGAGCAAGACACCCGCCGAAATCGCGCTGGCGGTGATGGCCGATATCGTACGCGTGCGACGCGGCAAGGCACGCGATGCCCTGTAAGCGCGTGGTTACCGTGAGTGAGCTCGTAGTCGCCGTGATCATGGCCGCCGGAAGCTCGCGGCGTTTCGGAGAGCAGGACAAGCGCCGCGCCCTGCTCGCAGAGGGCGAGACGCTGCTGAACGCTTCCTTCGCGCATGCGGCCGAGGTCTTCACTCACTGTCGCGTGGTGCTGCGCGACACCGAGACGCCAGCGCATCTCGGCCTGGACGAGCACGCCCCCGTGATAGGTATCGCACACGCCGAGCGCGGGCTGGGCACCAGCCTGGCCGAAGCCTTCACGGCGCTCACGCACGACCCAGCGCTCGCTGACGTTCAGGCGGCGGCGATCCTTCTCGGCGACATGCCCGCCATACGGTGCGATACCCTGCTTCACCTACAGCGTCTCGCCAACGCCGAACACATTCTGCGCCCCTGTCACGCCGGTCATCCCGGCCACCCGGTGCTATTCGGGCGCGCGTTCTGGCCAGCACTCACACGCCTGGACGGCGACGCCGGGGCGCGGCGACTCATCCGCCAGCACCCCGAGCACTACCGGGAAATCAAGATCAATGACCCCGGCATCCTGCTGGACATCGACACGCCCGCTGAATTGCAACACCTCGCGACGCCAACTGGCGGCGGCGCGAGGCGCTGAGGTCAGCCGACGCGCCTCAGGCGCTTTGCGCCTGGGGCACGTCGTCCATCAGCTTGTCGAGAGTGATGGGCAACTCGCGGATACGCTTGCCGGTGGCATGGTGCACCGCATTGCCGATGGCGGCGGCAAGCCCGGTGATGCCGATCTCGCCGATACCGCGTGCGCCGTACTCGTTGAACGCCAGGTCCGGGTAGTCGAGTAGGATGACGTCGATCTCCGGCTGATCGGCGTGTACCGGCACTACGTACTCGGCGTAGTCGTTGTTCACGGGACGACCGTTACGCTCGTCGTACTCGGTGGCTTCGAACAGCCCCATGCCGATGCCCATGACGACGGCGCCCTCGACCTGATTGCGCGCCGTGGTTTCGTTGATCACCTTGCCTACATCGATGGCACTGACCACGCGCGACACACGCAGGTGCGAGATGCCCGGGTCCCAACGTACCTCGACGAAATGGGCACCGAAGGAGCGATAGGAGTATTTCGAGTCAGCGGCCTCGGTATGCGCTTCGCCATCGGCGCTGCCGTAACGCGCGGCATCGAGGACCTCGGCAAAACTCGCCTGCTTGCCGTCATAACGCAGAGCACCATCGGCCACACTCAGATCGTCCGCGCTGGCCTCGGCGAAAATACCGTTGCTGCCGGTGGCGTAGCGCTTCAACTCGTCGAGGGCATTGCGCGCCGCGCCGGCGATGGCCGGCAGGGTCGTCGCCGTGGCCCAGGAGCCCCCGGAGATCGGTCCGTCCGGGTAGGAAGAGTCGCCCAGCTTGACGGTGATGCGGTCGACTGGAATACCGGTCACATCGCTCACCGCCTGCGCCACGATAGTGTAGGTGCCGGTACCGATGTCCTGTGTCGCGCAGGAGGCAAAGGCGGTGCCATCGGCACGCAGCGACACGCGTGCATCGCAGGGTCGCTTCAGCGCTTCCCAATTGCAGGCCGCCATGCCGTAGCCGACGATCTCACGACCCTCGCGCATGCTGCCGATCTGCGGATTGCGTTCGTGCCACCCGAAGCGCTCGGCGGCTTGTTTCGTGGCCTCGACGATGTGGTTGCTGGAGAAATCCAGATCCTGGCTTTCGTCACGCTCGGCATAATTGTCGAGCCGGAACTGCACCGGATCGACGCCCGCCGCCAACGCCATCTCGTCGATGGCGGATTCCAGCGCGAACAGGCCCGGCGCCGCACCCGGCGCACGCATCGAGGTCGGCGTGCCGCGATTCACCTGCGTCGTGGCATGGCTCACCGTCAGATCGGGACAGCTGTAGAGGCTTTTGGTCACGCTGCCGCAGGTTTCCACGTACTGATCGGTGAACGAGGTCGTGTTGATCGCCTCGTGACGCAGCGACACCAACTTGCCGTTGCCGTCGGTCGCCAGGCGCATGCGCTGGCGGGTTTCGGGACGATGGCCGGTGGTGGTAAACATCTGCTGACGTGGAACGACGAGCTGCACCGGGCGGCCCACTTCACGCGAAACCGCCGCCGTGGCAATCGCATGTGGCCAGGTCCACAACTTGCTGCCGAAGCCTGAGCCGATATACGGCGCATGTACCGTGATGCGCTCGGGCGCAATGGCGAAGATCTTGGACAGCGCATTGCGCTCGACCACGACCCCTTGCGAGGCGTCATAGATGGTCAGATTGCCCTGCGCGTCCCAGTACGCCACCGAGGCATGCATCTCCATCGGATTATGGGTTTCCACCGGCGTGTGGTAAGTGACGTCGATGGTCGTGTCGGCGCTGTCGAAGGCCGAGGCGGCATCGCCACGCGAGTGACCGCCACCCGCCTGCGTGCCGTTGTCCTCGAGGCCCTGGGCGAGGTTGGCGACGGCCGATTCGGAGGCGTATTCGACCTCGACGTGGCGCGCGGCGGCACGCGCGTTCTCGAAGCTGTCGGCGACCACGAGCGCCACGAACTGGCCCTCGTAGTACACCCGCTCGTCCTCGAACGGCAGCCGGGTTTCTTCCACCTTGTTGCCCTGCACGAAGCTCGACGGCGTCCGGTACAGCGACGGGAAATGCCCATGATGGAAAATATCGATGACGCCCGGCATCCGCTTCGCCTCATCGACCTTGATTCGTGTCACCTTGCCCTTGGCAATGGTACTGAACACGCCATAGCCGTATGCCATGTTGGGCGGCAGGTTGTCGGCGGCATAGTTGGCGCGGCCGGCGAGCTTGTCCGGACCGTCGATGCGCGGCACGCCCGCGCCGATGATGCTTTGCTGTTTGTCGCTCATGGTCGGTTCTCCTCGCGGGCGATCAGGCGGCGGTCAGATCGGAAAGGTTGCGCACGATGGCCTGCTGGCCAAGCGGAATCTTGTAGCCGTTCTGTGAATAGGCCGTGGCCTTCTCGAAGGCCAGCTTGGCAGCATCCGTAAAGAGCGCTTCGCTGGCGGTCTTGCCCTTGAGCGCCGCTTCCACTTCCGGCGCCCGCCACGGCTTGGTGCCGACACCGCCCATGGCCACCCGGGCCTCGCGAATGGTGTTACCGTCCATGCGCACGATCACCGCGCTGGAGGCGAGCGCAAACTGATAAGACTGACGGTCGCGTAGCTTGAGATAGGCAGATCGGTTGCCTTCGAGCGGCGCGTCGAGAACCACATGGGTGATCAACTCGCCCGGCTCGAGCGCATGCTCGCGGGCCGGCGTGTCACCGGGTAGCAAGTGGAAATCGCCGAAGTCGATCTCGCGCGTGCCTTCCGGCCCCTGAACTTCGACCGTGGCGCCGATCGCCGCCATCGCCACGCACATGTCCGAGGGATGCGTGGCGATGCAGTTGTCGCTGGTGCCGAGCACGGCGTGGACGGTCCGATTGACACCGCCGATCGCCGCACAACCGCTGCCAGGCTCACGCTTGTTGCAGGCGGAGACGCCATCGCGGAAATAGGGGCAGCGTACCCGCTGCATGATATTACCGCCGGTGGTGGCCTTGTTGCGCAGTTGTGTCGAGGCGCCCGCCAGCAGGGCCTGGGACAGCACGGCATAATCCTCGACCACGCGCTCGTCCCGCGCCAGCGCGGTATTGGTCACCATCGCGCCGATGCGCAACCGACCGTCGTCGAGGCGCTCGATGGTATCGAGATCGACGCCGTTGATGTCGATCACCTTCTGCGGCTGCATCACGTCGAGCTTGACCAGGTCCAGCAGCGTGGTGCCGCCTGCCAGGAAGGCGGCATCGCGATCGCTGCCATGCGCCGCGACTGCTTGTTGCGGGCTTTCGGCGCGGGCGTAATCGAAATGTCTCATGCCTTGCCTCCCTTCACGGCGCTCCGGGAGGACTGAATCGCCGCGACGATGTTCTTGTAGGCGCCGCAACGGCAGATATTGCCGCTCATCGCCTCGCGCACGTCGGCATCGCTGGTACCGATGTCGTCATCCTGCAGGACTGCCAGCGCGCTCATCATCTGACCCGCCGTGCAGTAACCGCACTGATAGGCGTCATGCTCGAGAAACGCCTGCTGCAACGGATGCTGCTGGCCGTTCTTCTCCAGCCCTTCGACGGTCGTGATCTCATCGCCGTCATGGGCCACGGCGAGGCTCAAGCAGGAATTGATGGACGTGCCGTTGACCAGGATCGTGCAGGCGCCGCACTGACCGTGATCGCAGCCTTTCTTGGTGCCGGTCAATTGCAGGCCGTGACGCAACGCATCGAGCAGAATCACGTTGGGTGTGACATCGAGCTGATGGCGACGTCCATTGACGGTCAGGGTGATGCGACGCTGGCCTGCGGCGGGGGGAGCCTCGGCTTGCGTATCGGGATCATCCGGCGAGCCGGCATAGCTCACCGACGACAACGCCGGCGCGGCCGCCACCGCCAACCCAGAGGCGCCCGCAGTCTTCAGGAAGCGGCGCCGCGACGGCGATTCGGGGTGTCGCTGGGGGTCATAATACGAAACCTCAGTCTTGAGGCGCTCACGGTCATCCATGTCTTGTCCTCACCATTCACTAGTCAAGGCTGGCATCGTTCTTGGGCGACGCTCGAGGCACGCCATTTGGCGCTGGCAGGCGCTCGCCATCAGGAAACATCGTGTGGGGCCGAGCCGTGTCAGGCAGCTCGACCAACCTTAACGTTAGGAGAGGACGGAAGGTGCCGCAAAGCGTGCGGTAAAAACTTCAGAGGAATCCGGCAGGATGCCAGAGGATCAGGCATGAAATGCCGAGCACGTGCGGCGAGGACGCAAAACCGCCGCCCGGAAACACCGTGGCGGCGGTCTGCAGATATCTGGCTGGTGCCGGTGAGTGGACTCGAACCACCGACCTACGCATTACGAGTGCGTTGCTCTTCCAACTGAGCTACACCGGCAACGGCGCATGATGATAGTCAGGATAGCGTGGCCAAACAAGCCTCATAGGCAACCGGTACTTGGGCGACGTTCAAAACCCCTAACGCAATAAGGGCGCGACCCTGTAAGCCCCGCCCCTACAACTTGTACAGAAATTGATCTGCATAGCACGCTCAAATTCCTTATGAGCGTTTTTGTCGGCATCCATGCCTATGGATTAGCGCTAAAGCGCAGATACCCATGTTGTCTTTCCTGACGCCATGAGCACCGTCACCCGGCTTCCTGCCGGTTGAGAACAACTTTAGTCCCTGACGCCACGTCCCGGTGGCCGTTGTCCTCGTCGACACCTAAAAGTTAGACAAGACTTAATCGCTTGTCAAATCACGAGCATTTTCTTGCCTTTGCTGACACTCCTGCGGCCCTGTCGCCCTATTCAGGCAATACCGGCATGGTCAGCAGCAGCCAGAGGTATATAGCAATCAGTGCCGCGACGACCGCCGCGATGGCCCAAGCCATCCGCTCTCGCGTCGCTTGATCTCGAGCGACAAGGTGCTTGAGCGCTATCCGTGCGCCCCACCAAACGCCTACCAGCACCAGCAATGGTATGCCCACGCCGATCAGAAATGTCATATCGCCTCCCCCTTTCCAGCCATGCCCGACTATCATGACGCAACGCCCGCGAGTCTCGCAGCGGTCGCCAGGCTCGACAAGCGCTTGCCTTCGGATGACAAGATTGTCGACAGTCTATATGCGCAACAAACACTGCACTGGTACAATCTGGCACGACCGCTGGGTCGCCGGCACCATAATGGGCCAACCGAATTCACTATCTGCATGATGATCCAAGCACTTTCGCGGGGACGGCATCATCGCCGCACGAGTGGGGCTGCCCAAGATCGCCGGCAAGCACTTGCATCGCCCCAGCCAACCCGCACTGCTGAAGATTCGTGCAACCGCTGTGACAAGAGAGGTCAATATCCAAATGTCCAACACGCCGAAGATCATCTATACGCTCACGGATGAAGCCCCCGCGCTGGCGACCCACTCCCTGCTTCCGATCATCGCCGCTTACACGAGCACGGCCGGCGTCAGCGTCGAGACCCGTGACATCTCGCTGGCCGGCCGCATCCTCGCGCAGTTCCCGGATCTGCTCAGCGACGAGCAGCGCATCAGCGACGACCTGGCCGAGCTCGGCGAACTGGCCAAGACGCCGGAAGCCAACATCATCAAGCTGCCCAATATCAGCGCTTCCGGCCCGCAGCTCAAGGCCGCGATCAAGGAATTGCAGAGCCAGGGCTACCCGCTGCCGGATTATCCAGACGAGCCGAAAAACGACGAAGAGAAGGCAATCAAGGCCGCTTTCGACAAGGCCAAAGGCAGCGCGGTCAACCCAGTTTTGCGCGAAGGTAACTCCGATCGCCGCGCGCCGCAGTCGGTCAAGAACTACGTTCGCAAGTACCCGCACCGTATGGGCGAATGGAGCGCCGACTCTCAGTCGCATGTCGCGCACATGAGCGAAGGCGATTTCTATGGCAGCGAGCAGTCCGCCACCATCGAAAAGGCCGGCAAGCTCAAGATCGAACTCAAGCAGAAAGACGGCACCACCAGCGTCCTCAAGGAAGGCCTGGCGGTTCAGGAAGGCGAAGTCGTCGACGCCGCGTGCATGAGCAGCCGCCGCCTGCGCAACTTCATTGACAGCGAGATCAAGGATGCCAAGAAGCGCGGCGTGCTGTTCTCGTTGCACCTGAAGGCCACCATGATGAAGGTCTCCGACCCGATCATGTTCGGCATTGTGGTCGAGGAATTTTACAAGGATGTGCTCGAGAAGCATGCCGACGCCCTCAAGCTGGCCGGTTTCAGCCCCAACAGCGGCATCGGCGATCTCTACAGCGCCATCCAGTCGCTACCCAGCGAGCAGCAGGAAGCGATCACGAGCGACATCGACGCCCTTTATAAAGAGCGTCCGCCAATGGCGATGGTCAACTCGCACAAAGGCATCACGAACCTGCACGTGCCCTCTGATGTGATCATCGACGCTTCCATGCCGGCGATGATTCGCGACTCCGGCAAGATGTGGGGCGCCGACGATGCGCTGCATGATGCCAAGGCCGTGATCCCGGATCGCTGCTACGCCGGCATCTATCAGGTCACCATCGACGACTGCAAAAAGAATGGTGCCTTCGATCCGACGACCATGGGCAGCGTGCCCAACGTCGGCCTGATGGCGCAGAAGGCCGAAGAGTACGGCTCTCACGACAAGACGTTCCAGATTTCAGCCGACGGCACCGTGGTCGTCACCGACGAGAACGGTCATCAGCTGTTCAGCCACGACGTGGAAGCTGGCGACATCTGGCGCATGTGCCAGACCAAGGACGCGCCGATTCAGGATTGGGTCAAGCTTGCCGTCACGCGTGCCCGCGATAGCGCCACCCCTGCCATCTTCTGGTTGGATGCCAATCGCGCGCATGATGCGAAGCTGATCGAGAAGGTCGAGACCTACCTCAAGGATCACGATACCAGCGGCCTGGATATCCGGATCATGGCGCCGGAAGACGCCATGCGCTTCTCGCTGGAACGCACCCGCAAGGGCGAAGACACCATCTCCGTCACCGGCAACGTGCTGCGCGACTACCTGACCGACCTGTTCCCGATCATGGAGCTCGGCACCAGCGCCAAGATGCTCTCCATCGTCCCGCTGATGCAGGGCGGTGGCCTGTTCGAGACCGGTGCCGGCGGCAGCGCGCCCAAGCACGTCGAACAGCTCCTGGAGCAGAACCACCTGCGTTGGGACTCGCTGGGTGAGTTCCTCGCCCTGGCCGCGTCGCTCGAGCATCTCGCCAAGGCGTACGACAATGCCAAGGCCAAGGTTCTCGCCAAGACGCTGGACCAAGCCACCGGTGAATTCCTCAACAGCAACAAGTCGCCGTCACGCAAGATCGGCGAAATCGACAACCGCGGCAGCCACTTCTACCTCTCGCTCTACTGGGCCCAGGCACTCGCCTCTCAGGACGAAGACGCCGAGTTGAAGGAGCAGTTCAGCGAGTTGGCTAAATCGCTCGAAGCCGACGAAGACAAGGTCGTCAAAGAGCTCACCGAAGTGCAAGGCAAGCCGGTAGAGATCAACGGCTACTACCATCCCGATTATGACCTGACCAGCCAGGTCATGCGTCCCAGCGCTACGCTGAACGCCGCTCTGGATGCCCTCATGAAGCGTTAAATGCTTTCCGCCGGGGCAAAACTCGTCCCCGCGCAGTAAAGGCGTCAAAACAGGCCCATGCCCGTGCATGGGCCTGTTTCGTTTAGAGGCAGAAAAGCGTGGGAAGACCCGGTTCACCACCTTCCAGGCAGAAAAAAGCCCTCCGCAAAGGGAGGGCTAAAACGTCGTACGCAGTGTGAGCCACTACGCGATGGAATCGCGACGTCCTTGAAGGTTCCTCGCCGTCCATGGCTCACGGTTACAAAACATAACACATTAGAGACGCCTCGTTTACCTATATCCGATGTCTTTTTAGTAAGCCAATGCCGACACAATGGGTCAGCATTGACGTCATCCCGAAATACTGGACAGATAATATCTGAGTAAAATTGTCAGGTATTTAACTCAGATCAATCCAGCCACCTGCTCACTATGACACCGTGGGCGCCGTCGAGCAGGGATACGACCTCGGTGCTCAGCACCGCGCACAAGGAAGTGTGGAGAGGTCGCAAGGAGCTCGACAGGACAATGCAGTGACGCAACGTCCGCAGCCCGGCCTCGGCCGGGCTTATTTATGTCTGGTCCCCGCCAACGCCTTTCTCTGCCGCAATGGTCTATTTTAGTCGGAGTGCCATCGTGCAAGGAGAAGGTATGACACCACGCAAGACCGACTTCCCCCTCGATCAATGCCGCTGTCATCTGGAAACCGGCCCCATCGTACTGGTGGGTTCGCAGTGGCAGACCGAACGCAACCTGATGGTAATGGGCTGGCATATGATGCTCGGCTTCACGCCAGCACATTTCAGTTGCCTAATTACCGCCACCAATCACAGCCATCGCCTGGTGCGCGAAAGCCGAGAGTGCACGATCAACATACCGACACTGGAACTGGCCGACGCCGTGGTCGGGGTAGGCAATAGCGATGGCGATGCGCTCGATAAGTTCGACGCCTTCGGGCTGACACCGGCACCGGGCAAGATCGTCTATGCACCACTCGTTGAGGAATGCTATGCCAGCTTCGAGTGCCGCTTGGTCGACGACAGCCAGATAGATCGCCACGAGCTTTTCATCTGGGAGATCGTCAAGGCCCATGTCGACACCTCGATCGACCTTCCCCGCACACTGCATTATCGCGGTCATGGCCGCTTCATGGTCGCCGGCGACGAAATCGATCGCTCGGCGGATTTCCGGGTGCAGAATCTGTAATGCTTAAACGAGCGCTGTGGACAAAATGTGGACACATACAAAAAACCGCCCTGAGAGGCGGTTTCTTTCAAGGCTAAAAAAAGCCTTTAGAATCAGTCGCTAAGCTATGGTGCCGACACCAGGAGTCGAACCCGGGACCTACTGATTACAAGTCAGTTGCTCTACCAACTGAGCTATGTCGGCATAACACAAAGCCGTTAGCGATGGCTGGGGTAGCAGGACTCGAACCTGCGAATGCCGATACCAAAAACCGGTGCCTTACCACTTGGCTATACCCCAGCAAATTGGTGGCCAGAGACGGAATCGAACCGCCGACACGAGGATTTTCAATCCACTGCTCTACCGACTGAGCTATCTGGCCCTTCCAACGGGGACGCATTAAACCGAATTCTTCGGTTCGGGTCAAGCCTTTTAATTCAAAAAGATGCTGACCACCGGGCCTGCTCTACTGGCTCGGGGGTACGTAGCCTTCGGCCTGGTCGGTATCCCGGTTGTCGAGAAAGCGCTCCATCTGTTCCATCAGATAGGTACGCGCTTCGGGGTCCAGCAGACTGAGATGCTTTTCGTTGATCAGACGGGTCTGTAGCGCCTGCCATTCGTCCCAGGCTTGCTTGGAAACCGTCTGTTGGATCTCCTGCCCCTTGGCACCGGGTAGCGGCGGAAACGGCAGGGCCTCGAGCTCCTGTTGGTATTTACGGCAAAAGACGGTCTGGCTCATGGCGCTTACTCCTAACGTATTGCGGTTCGTCATGACACAAAATCACGAAACATCTCGATTGAGTAGTGTCTTGACCGGCGCCGCCAATCCTACACTAGCGGGCGCCTTGGCGTCGTACCATAGCGCCCCGGTCTCGCCGATCTCTGAAGGCATCTCGTCCAGACGCGCCGGTGAGGGCGTGATCTGCAAACGAAAATGACTGAAGGTATGCGTGAACGCCTCGCCATCCGTCTCACGCTTTGCGTGGGGGAAGCGCTGATCGAGCCAGGCGCGTAACGCTTGCTCGTCATCGAACTGGGGCAGGCTCCACAGGCCGCCCCACAGGCCGCTGGCCGGGCGCTGCTGGAGGAAGATGCGTCCCAGTGGGTCACGCAACACCAGCATCAGTGTGGCGCGCTCAGGCAGGGCCTTGCGCGGTTTGGATTCAGGGAAGCGCGTTTCTTCGCTACGCGCATGCGCCACGCAGGCATCCTCGAAGGGGCATAGCAGGCATGCCGGCTTGCTTCGCGTACAAAGCGTCGCCCCCAGATCCATCATCGCCTGGGTATAGTCGGCTAGGCGCTCCTCCGGCGTGTAACGCTCCGCCAGCGCCCATAGCTCACGCTCCACGGCAGGACGGCCGGGCCAGCCTTCCACGGCGTGCAGGCGAGTCAGCACACGCTTGACGTTGCCATCGAGGATCGGCGCGCGCCGGCCGGTGCTGATGCTGATGATCGCACCAGCCGTGGAACGTCCGATGCCGGGCAGCGCGGAAAGCGCCTCGACGCTGTCCATCGGAAACTCGCCGCCATGTTCTTCCATCACCACCTGAGCTGCCTTGTGCAGATTACGCGCCCGTGCGTAATACCCCAGCCCCGTCCAGAGGTGCAGCACTTCGTCTTGCGGCGCTCGCGCCAGTGCGGCGACATCGGGAAAGCGTTCCATGAAACGCTGGTAGTAGGGAATCACCGTGGCGACCTGCGTCTGCTGTAGCATGATCTCCGACACCCAGATGCGGTAGGGCGTCTTGTCGAATTGCCAGGGCAGTGTCTTGCGACCGTGAACGTCGAACCATTCGAAGATCCGCCGACGAAAGGTGTCGGCGGTGAGCGGAATTTCCTGCATGGGCGTTATCGTCCAGCCGGCGGCGGCGCCGTCAGATCATGGGAATGAGGGGTCATGGACATGCTAAAAAAAGCGCCGACAGATGTCGGCGCAGGGACTGGCTTTGGGCTTTGCTCACTTGAATAGACCACGCAACTTGTCTCCAAGTTCCTTGGCGGAGCCTTCTCCCAACGTTTCGTCGATCTTGCGCGCGGTATCACTATCGAGCTCGTCTTCCAGCGCTTCGTCGAGCTTATCGCCGGCTTCGCGCTTGGCCTTGGCTTTAGCCAGCTCTCCCAGCGTGTCCTGGAAGGCCTCGCGATCGAAGCGGCACCATTCGCCCGGCTCTCCGCCGAGTTGCCCTTCACAACGCACTGGCAGGCTTACCTGCTGCAGGCGTGAGGTTACCCGGCAGGCACTCTGATCGGCAGTATCGATGAAGCGCGCCTTGAGATCGTAGTCGAAACGCTCAGTAGGAATGTTGAACATGCCCGCGCCGCTCATCTCGATACCCGGAATACGCACCTCGAGATCGTCGTTGCGCGCCACGCCATCGGTGATATCAAGGCTCGCCGACAGCGTGTCGAAAGGCGTGTCGTCGCTCCATTCGCGATCCGACTGGTTGCCGTCCAATATGGCAGCGGCGGTACATAGCTGACGCGAGACATTGACGTCGAGCATCGCGCCATCGTCGATGCGTAGCGAGGCCGTGCCATTGAGATGGCGCTTGAGCGATTCGAGCTGATTGGTCTGCGAGGTGACATCGCTTTCCAGGTTGAGCCGGCCACGCAAGGGCGATTCCGCGTCGTTGATATCTTTATACAGCGGTGCGATCTGCACACCGGAGAGCGACTGAGTCATGGCCAGGCGCAGAGGTGATTGACGTAGATCCAAGCTACCTTGGGCGTCGAACGTGCCATCGTAGAGCTTGGCCGACAGAGACTCCAGACGTTGACGCCCGTCGCTGCCCGTCACGCGCAGCGCTACGTCCTGGAGCGTCATGCCCTTGAGGATCACGTTATTCACGGCAAGCTTGCCATCCAGCGTCAAATTGGACAGCCACTCGGCGGGTAGCAAGCCGGCGCTTTCGGCGGCAGCATATGCCGACGAGACGCCCAGCGTTTCGACGACGCTCGCCGTACTTTCGTCCTCGCCATTGTCCGCTTCTTCGCCATTCTTCTCGGCGGGCGGCAGATAGGCGTCCAGGTCGAGACGTTCGCCCTGAAGATCGAAGCTCAACCACTGGCCATCGAAACCGGCGCCCAGCTCCCCGGTCAGCGTTTCACCATCGAGCAACAGGCTAAGATTCGAGAAGTTGATGCGCTGGAGATCGCCATGCACGGGGCTGTTCATGGCTAGTTCGCTCAACGCCTTGCCATCACCGGTCTCGGGTAGGGCATCGAACCGCTTGAGCCAGTCCCGCAGCGGCAGCGGCGCCAACTTGAGCTGTCCAGTATACTTCGGCGCCTCGAGCAACTCGGTAAAGCTTAGAGTCCCCGTCAGGTTCAGGCCGTCATCGCCACTCAAGGCGATATCACGCAACTGGGCGGTCTGGGCATCAAGGTCGGCTTCGCCATCGAAGCCTAGGCTCAACCCAAGCGGCTTGCCTTCCACCGCGGGATGATGAAAGCGTGTATCGAGCTTGGCGTCATCGACACGGTAATGCTGGGCTTGCGTCTCAGCCAACAAGTGGCCGACTTGCAGATTGAGGCCCTGCGCCTGATCGGAAAGCGCCGGCCACTGCGTGCTGGTTTCCAGGCCCACGTTGCTGAGTTCATAGCGGCCGTCGCGCAAGCCCAGGCGCACACGGCTCTTGAATTTCACCTGGCTGGTCAACTCAGGCGCCTGGCTGTCGAGGTCGAACGCCATTTGCAACGGAAAGGCGGCGTCGGGATTGACGTTGCTGCCCTCCATGCTGAGCTTGGAGAGCGTGAGATCCAGATCGCGCTGGGCGTCTTGGTAATGCACTCGACTGTCGCGTACCTGGACACTCGCGATATCCAGCGCCACGGGTAGGCTGTCGGGATTCTGGTTCAGCCCCGGCCCTGCCGATGCCGATGCCGGTGCCAAGGCCTCCTCGGCCTGGTCACCGCCGCGCTCCATACGATCGAGCAAGACTTCCCAATTGCCACGACCTTCGGCGTCACGTTCGAGATTGAGCCGCATTCCATCCAGCGTCAGCCCTTCCACGGCCACCTCACCGGAGAGCAGCGGCGCGAACGCCACGCTGACCTCGGCACGATCGAACGCCGCGAAGGCCGAGTCCTCTTGCGACTGCTCGGGCAACCAGGCCTCGGCCTGCTCGACACTGAAGCCCAGGCGTGGATAGAAGGACCAGGACAAGGGGCCGTCCAAGTTAAGTTCCAGCCCACTTTGATCGCGCACCGCCTCGACAAGCCGTGGCTTGAGGTCGTTGGGATCGAAGAACGTAGTGATATAGACCACGGCGCCGACCACGATCAAGGCCAACACCCCGACCACCGCCAGCAATGCTCTCAGCAGCGCTCTCATTGGCGCCCTCCCTGTGACGCTAATGGATGAAATTCATAGTACGTTCCGTCGGCGGCGGGATGATAGCCAAGCCGGGTCAACAACAGTTGATCTCCCATCATCAGCACTGTAGAGGGAACGCGCGGCGTACAACCCTCGCCTTGCGCGCGTTCGGCAATCAGCATCAATAACCGTGAGCCGACTCCGCGGTGCCGGGTTTCGGCACGTACGCAGAAATGTGACAACCACCATACGCGAGTTTCGCGACGCACGGCGACCGCTCCTAGTCGGCGCGCGTTGAATAATGCACAGCAGAACACGCCGCCCTGGGTGAAGTGATCGTCGATGAAACGCTCGACGGACGCGGGCAGACGCTCGGCGGGGGCATCACGGTAGATGCGCGCGAGATCCTGCGCCACTTGGGCATCCTTTTCCCATTCGGCGCGATCGATTTCCTGCAAGGTCACCGGCATGCCTGCTCTCCCTGGACGATCTCCCTGGCCCTGTCACGGGCCCTCGAGCATTGGTGGAGGGACGCGGGAATCGTCCCTGAACTCCCGGCATTGTAGCGGATGGCCGGGGCGATTCTCTATAATGACCGTTCCATGGCGCCGCGAGCCTTGCGCATCCACGCCTTCATCGCGCGCCCCGTTCACGTCCGAAGTGCTGGAGACCCCCTATGGCCGAGCGCGTCGCCACCGTGTCCCGCGACACCCACGAGACCCAGATTCAGGTCCGTATCAACCTCGACGGCGAGGGCCATTTCCAATCCGAAACGGGCGTCGCATTTCTCGATCACATGCTCGATCAGGTGGCGCGCCACGGACTGATCGACCTGGAGATCAATGCTCAAGGCGATTTGCACATCGACGACCATCATACCGTCGAGGATCTCGGCATCACCCTAGGGCAGGCCTTCGCCCAGGCCATCGGCGACAAGCGCGGCATCCGGCGTTACGGCCATGCCTACGTGCCGCTGGACGAGGCGCTCTCGCGTGTCGTGATAGACTTCTCGGGTCGCCCTGGCCTGAGTATGGATGTCGAGTTCACGCGCGCGAACATCGGCCGCTTCGACACGCAGCTGTTCTGGGAGTTCTTCCAGGGCTTCGTCAATCACGCCCAGGTAACGCTGCACATCGACAATCTCAAAGGCTTCAACGCCCACCATCAGGCGGAAACCATCTTCAAGGCCTTTGGCCGCGCACTGCGCATGGCGGTGGAACCCGATCCCCGCATGACCGGGCGGATGCCCTCTACCAAAGGTAGCCTGTGAGGCTCTCACGACGCGCTAAGGAGCGAGCATGACGATTGCGGTCATCGATTACGGCATGGGTAACCTTCACTCCGTCGCCAAGGCGCTGGAGCACGTCACGCATGAAAACGTGGTCATCACCGACGATTCGCGCAGCATCCGCGGCGCCAGCCGCCTGGTACTGCCCGGCCAAGGCGCGATTCGTGACTGCATGGGGGAATTGCAGCGCAACGATCTGCAGGGCCTTGTGCAAGAAGTACTACGTGCCCAGGCTAAGCCATTATTAGGCATCTGTGTCGGCCAACAGATGTTAATGGAAGAAAGCGAGGAAAACGGCGGTGTGGCGTGCCTGGGCTACCTACCGGGAAACGTGCGTCACTTCGGGCGCGATCTGCGCGACGCCCAGAACCAACGCCTGAAAGTGCCTCACATGGGCTGGAACCGAGTCACGCAGCACCACACGCACCCGCTCTGGGCGGGCATCGACGACGATGCACGCTTTTATTTCGTGCACAGTTACTACGTCGAGGCACAGGAAGACAGCGACATCTTCGGCACCACCGAATACGGCGGGCATTCCGCGCATGTCGCCACTGGCCGCGGCCCGGTCTTCGCCGTGCAGTTCCACCCTGAGAAAAGCGCGCGTGACGGGTTACGCTTGCTCGAAAATTTCGTCACCTGGACACCCTAAGCGTTCAGGCCGGACATGCCGCCCTTCGACGGCGGCACCACACGTATACCGAGAGGACACGTCATGCTGGTGATTCCCGCCATCGATCTCAAGGACGGCCAGTGCGTCCGCCTCAAGCAGGGGCGTATGGACGACTCGACCACCTACGGTGACGATCCGGTGGCCATGGCGGCGCGCTGGGTCGAGACCGGCGCCCGCCGGCTGCATCTGGTGGATCTCAACGGCGCCTTCGAAGGCCAGCCCGTGAACGCTGAGGCGGTGACCGCCATCGCCCGCGCCTACCCCGAGCTGCCAATCCAAATCGGCGGTGGCATTCGCACCGCTGCGACCATCGACGCTTATCTCGAGGCGGGCGTGTCTTACGTCATCATCGGCACCCAAGCCGTCAAAGACCCAGCTTTCGTCACCGAGATGTGCCGCACCTTTCCGGGCCGCGTCATCGTGGGGCTCGACGCCCGCGACGGTTATGTCGCCACCGATGGCTGGGCCGAGGTGTCGACACTCAAGGCCGTGGATCTGGCCAAGCGTTTCGCCGACGATGGTGTGACCTCGATCGTGTACACGGATATCGCCCGCGACGGCATGATGCAGGGCGTCAACATCGCGGCCACCGCCGAACTGGCGCGCGAGGGCGGCCTTCCGGTGATCGCCTCCGGTGGTGTCACCCATCTAGGCGACATCGAGGCCCTGCTCGAGGTAGAAAACGAAGGCATTCTCGGTGCCATCACCGGACGCGCCATCTACGAAGGCAAACTCGACGTCGCCGAGGCCCAGCGCCTGTGCGACGCCGCGCCAGCCACACGGAGAAGCTGATCATGGCACTCGCCAAGCGCATCATTCCCTGTCTCGATGTCGATGCCGGCCGCGTGGTCAAGGGCGTCAATTTCGTCGGCATCCGCGACGCTGGCGACCCGGTCGAGGTCGCCAAACGCTACAACCAGCAAGGCGCCGACGAGATCACCTTCCTCGATATCACCGCCAGCCACGAAGATCGCGGCACCACGGTGGAAATGGTCGAACGCATTGCCGGGGAGGTTTTCATTCCATTGACGGTGGGCGGTGGCATTCGTACCTGCGACGACATCCGCACCATGCTTAACGCCGGCGCCGACAAGGTGTCGATCAACACCGCCGCAGTGACCAACCCCGATTTCGTTCACGAAGCAGCCGAGCGTTTCGGGAGCCAGTGCATCGTCGTCGCCATCGACGCCAAGCGGGTCTCTGGCGAGGACGAGCCGCCGCGCTGGGAGATCTTCACCCATGGCGGACGCAAGCCTACCGGGCTCGATGCCGTGGAATGGGCGTGCAAGATGGTCGAGCTCGGTGCGGGAGAATTGCTGCTGACCAGCATGGACCGCGACGGCACCAAGTCCGGTTTCGATCTGGGAGTGACCCGCGCCATCGCCGATGCCGTCAGCGTCCCGATCATCGCCTCCGGCGGCGTCGGCCATCTCGATCACCTGGTCGCGGGCGTCAAGGAAGGCGGTGCGGATGCCGTGCTCGCCGCCAGTATCTTCCACTTCGGTGAGTACACCATCCCCGACGCCAAACGCTACATGGCCGAACACGGCATCGAGATGCGTTTATAGCGCGCCTCTTATCCTTCGGCACTGAGCCCCAGGTTACTGACCCCTTCGTTACGCCCCAAGCGTCGCAGCGACTTGAGCGCATCACGTGTCAGCGGCGCCTCGACGTGTTCGAGCACCGCTTCCTGGAAGCCGTGCTCGTCGTCCATCAACGGATGCTCACGCACACGGGCCGCCAGCCGCTCGGCGTCATCGTCCGCGCCGTCGGTCATCTCAATGTAGGCATGTACACCATCGCGTGATAGGCGGCTCACATCACGCGGCGATTCAGGCGCCTCGCTGCGCAAGGCATCAAGTAAGGCCGCCAAGGCCATGACCACTTCAACCGCCCGGCGCGCGCCGAAGCTGTCATCGGTTTCCGGTGGTTCTTGCTCGGCGAGTTTCTCGGCCTGCTTGTCGAAGTCTATTGCCGCATCTTTTACGGCCAGCGCTTCCCACGCCAGGTCGAGCACGTTGCGCAGCAACTTCGCGTCGCCGGCGCCGCTCATCTGAGCATACAGCGCGTAGTTGGGGCTCATACGCTCTATCAAGGCCGCCATGAAGGCCAGCCGAGCGCGCGCGGGCAATTGATCCAAACGAGCATGGAAGCCGTCGGCGGACGCTGTCATATCATTACTCCTAAGGGGAGGCGTCAGGGCCAGAGTATGTCGTGGAGAACGCGCCCGCGGGCATCGAACACCACGCCCTCGGCGCGCAGTTTTTCATGCTGGCGTACGGCGCCGGTATGCTCGGTCACACGCCGGCTGGCATTGATGACGCGGTGCCAGGGTAGCCCGTGGCCGCTAGGCAGGTGACGCATGGCACTACCCACCATGCGCGCCGTAGCGCCATCGGTCATATTCGCGATGCGCCCATACGTTGTCACTCGCCCATCGGGGATCTGGGCGACGATAGTATAAATCTGTTCAAGCACCTCGGCTCGCGGCATGCTAGCTCTCCTCGACACCCCACTTGCTGCGTTGGGGCGGCTTTATCATCATGGGCGCATCATGCATATCTACTTTCTTCAGCACGCGGATTACCTGGGCCCAGCGCGCTTCGCCGATTGGCTGACGGGCATGGGCCACAGCCATAATACCTGCCATTTATACGCGGACGAGGCACCGCCGCGTTTCGACAACTTCGATGCCTTGATCGTACTCGACGCCCCCTTCGGGCTCCACGAGGACGTGCCACCGACATGGCTCAAGCGCGAGCGCAAGTTGATCGCGCGGATGCTCAAGAGCGGCAAGCCGCTGCTCGGCGTCGGTGTCGGTGCGCAGTTGATTGCCGAGGCGCTGGGCGCCATCGTCTCCCGGGGTACCTATGCCGAGCGCGGCTGGCAGCCTATCACCTTGGCCGATGAGAGTCCCTTCGATCTGCCCGAGCGCTTCGAGGCATTCACGTGGCATCACGATGTCTTCGGCTTACCCGACGAGGCCTTGCCTCTGGGCGGCAGTACCGCCAGCCCATTGCAAGGCTTCGCGTGGGACGGCGGGCGCGTGGTGGCACTGCAATGTCACCTGGAGGCTACCGCCGCCTCGGTCAGCGCCCTTTACGATCACCTTGCGGCATTCGACGAGCGGCTCGCGGCCACCGACGGCCCTTACCTGCAATCCCGCGGGACGGTCATGGAGGAACCGCGACGTTTCGACCGCCTGGCCGCCTTGCTCGACCGCGTCATGCTCGACTGGCTGCGACATGCCCGCCGCCCTTAACCCGAAAGAGACAAGGCGCCAAACCGGTGAGCGATTAGCGTGCCAGCGACGCCGACCAGTCGCGCGCGAACGCCAAGCAACTCTCCCAGTCGCCGACATGCAGCGCCTCACGGGGAGACTGCTCGAGCTGATAACGATACATGGGATCGTAGTATTCGAGCATCAGCGGCGCGAGCCAGGCTTCGTGCGCCTGGGTATTGCCCCGCTGATGTTCGCGGAAGGCCAGTGCCTGCAAACGTTGCAAACGCTGGAAACGCGCACTGCCTAGGCGTTTACGCACGCGCTTGAGCGCACTGGAAAGCTGCTTGCGCATCAACGCCCAGCCCAGCCACTCGCCATAATGGCCACGATAGGTCTGCCACAGGGTCTCGATATAATCCTTGCGAATCTGCTCGAGCCGCCAGTCCAGCGGCATCTCCACGCGAATGCGCGGCGCTGTCTCCATGGTTCGCCAGAAGGGCAAGGGAATATCCAGCTGCCCGATCATGCGTGACTCATCCTCTACCACGCAGCCAAGCGGCATCCGTGATAGCGCCACGCCCAGCGCATGCTCGAAGTCAATTTGCGATGGCCCCCGCAAAGGATGCCGCCCGAACGCCGAGCCTTTGTGCCGGGCGTGCCCTTCGAGGTCGACCCCCGTGTCGAGACGTTGGATCAATTCGGTCTTGGCACTGCCGGTAAGGCCGGCCACGACCAGCGCAGGCCGCGTTGCCGCCGAGGCAATCTCGGCGCTCAGGCACTGACGCATGGCCTTCCAGCCGCCTTGAATACGCGGCAGTGTGATGCCCGCCTCCTGCAGCCACTGCTGCGCGATTTGCGAACGCAGCCCGCCCCGGAAACAATAGATCAGCGCCTGGGGATGACGCTCGGAAAACGCTTGCCACGCCGCCACACGACGCCGCTTGAGGGCGCCATCCACCAGTTGCGTGCCCAACTCGATGGCGGCGGCCTGACCAGCCTCCTTGTAGCGAATGCCCACCGCTTGGCGCTCGGCATCGTCCATCAACGGCAGGTTGACGGCGCCCGGCAAGGCGCCCTGGTCGAACTCTACCGGGGCACGCACATCGATCAGCGGGCGCTCGAGCAGCGCCAGACCGGGCGCGATTTGCGGTAGGCTCACCCACGCACCTCGATCACACCGGTGCCACTCGCGGGGCGCATCTCACCGAAGGCTTCCAGCGTGAGGCCGTGTTGGCGTCCAATGCGCTCGACGTCATCCGCCCAGGCCGGGTCGACGCTCAGCAGCAGACCGCCCGAGGTCTGGGGATCGCACAGCCATTGCCAATGCGCCGCGTCCATATCGGGCAAGGCTTCACCCAGGGCCTGACGGTTGCGCTGCGTGCCGCCGGGCACCGCCCCGCGCCGCCGATACGCCTCGGCCTCGGCGAGTCTGGGCAGCTTGGCGAAGTCGATCCGCGCTTTGAGGCCGCTTGCCTGGCAGACTTCGCTGAGGTGCCCGGCCAAGCCAAAACCGGTGACATCGGTCATGGCATGCACGCCCTGAACCTTGGCCATCTCGATCCCGATGCGGTTGGCCTTCAGCATCGTACGGCGCGCCAGCCCCTGGTGACCGGACTCCAGCCAGCCATGCTTTTCCGCCGTGGTCAGAAGCCCCACCCCCAGCGGCTTGGTGAGATACAGCAAGTCGCCCGCCTTGGCGTTGCTGTTGAGCTTGAGATGCTCGAGATCGACCAGGCCATTCACCGCTAGGCCGAAGATCGGTTCGGGGGCATCGATGGAATGCCCGCCGGCCAGGGCCAGGCCCAGCTCGCGGCAGATCGACTGCGCGCCGCTGACCACATCACCGGCGATTTCCGGCGACAAGGTATCGATCGGCCATCCCAGGATGCCCAATGCCATGATCGGCGTACCGCCCATGGCATAGACATCGCTGATGGCATTGATGGCGGCGATGCGCCCGAAGTCGAAGGGGTCGTCGACGATGGGCATGAAGAAGTCAGTCGTCGAGATAAGGCCGCGACCGTCGCCGAGGTCATAGACGGCGGCGTCTTCGCGGCCCTGGTTACCCACGATCAAGCGCTTGTCGGTGGCACCGGGGCCCGCCTTGGACAGAATGCTGTCCAGCACGTCGGGGGCGATCTTGCAGCCACAACCGGCGCCGTGGCTGTATTGCGTCAGGCGAATGGCACTCATTGGGCACTCCTTGGCAATCGTTCACTCTATTCTACATGACCGACGCGCCAGCGTTTACAGGGCTTCCAGGGCATCGCCGAGTTTATCGACGGCGATCACTTCCATGCCCTCGGGCGCCTGTCGAGGGGCGTTGGCACGCGGCACGATGGCACGCGTGAAGCCGTGTTTGGCGGCCTCGACGATACGCTCTTGGCCACTGGGAACGGGGCGAATCTCGCCCGACAGCCCCACTTCGCCGAAGGCCACCAGCTCACGTGGCAAGTTGCGGTTCTGCAGACTGGAGACGACCGCAAGCAACACGGCCAGGTCGGCGCTGGTCTCAAGTACCTTGACGCCGCCGACTACATTGAGGAAGACGTCTTGATCGCCGGTAAACAAGCCACCGTGCTTGTGCAGCACGGCCAGCAGCATCGCCAGACGATTCTGATCGAGCCCCACGGCGACGCGCCGGGGGTTGCCCAGAGCCGAATCGTCCAGCAGCGCCTGGACCTCGACGAGAATCGGCCGCGTACCTTCCCAGACCACCATCACCAGGCTGCCGGGCGCTTGTTCTTCGGCGCGCGACAGGAAGATGGCGCTGGGGTTCTTGACCTCCTTGAGACCGTGCTCGAGCATCGCGAACACGCCCAGCTCGTTGACCGCGCCGAAACGGTTCTTCTGCCCACGTAGGGTGCGGAATCGCGAGTCCGCGCCGCCCTCGAGCAGCAACGACGCATCGATCATGTGCTCGAGCACCTTGGGGCCGGCCAACGTGCCATCCTTGGTGACGTGCCCGACCAGCATCAGCACGGTGTTCGACTGCTTGGCGAAACGCGTCAACGCCGCCGAGGATTCGCGCACCTGGGCCACGCCACCCGGCGCCGAGCTAATGTCCTCCAGGTGCATGGTCTGGATCGAATCGATGATCAGCACGGCAGGCTTTTCACGCTCGGCAACCGCAAGTACCGTTTCGATGCTGGTCTCGGCCAGCATGTTGAGCCCCTTGACCGGCAGTTGCAGCCGATGCGCGCGCATCGCTACCTGGGAGAGCGACTCCTCGCCGGTGACGTACACCACCTTGTGCGACTGGGCCAGCTTACAAGCGGTCTGCAGCAGCAACGTCGACTTGCCGGCACCGGGGTTGCCCCCCAACAGCACCGCCGAGCCCGGTACGAGGCCACCGCCCAGCACGCGGTCGAACTCGCCGAAGGAGGACGAGAAACGCGGCACTTCGGTGAGGTCGACCTCGCCCAGATCGACCACATCGCGCGAGACCAATCCCGCATAACCGCTCCGCCCCGTCGTCGATGGCGATTGCGCATGCGGCCGAGCGCTGCCCAGGCGCACTTCGCTGAGCGTATTCCACTCGCGGCAGCTCGAGCACTGCCCTTGCCATTTATTGTATTCGGCACCGCATTCGGTGCACACGAAGGCGCTTTTCGCCTTGGCCATGTCGTCGCTCCTTGCCGATCACAGGCATTCTATCATCGCGCCCCGCTTCGCCTCGTCCGAGTATGCCCCACGCAAGGGCCGGACATGAAAAAGGCGGCCCGTAGGCCGCCTTTTCGGTGATACGAGAACGCGATTACTGCTGGCGTTGCAGACGCAGCGTCTCACCGTTCTCGAAACGACGCAGTTGCGGGTCGATCAACTCCAGCGTGTTGGCGTCGAGCTTCTGGAAGTAGTAGATCTGCCCTTCACCATTGGGCGTGAGCTCATAGACGGTCGCTTCGGGATCTTTCGCGGTGCCATCAATGACGTCCCACTGGCCGTTGTATTCTTCGGCCGGCGGATTTTCCGGATGATTGCGATATTCGGCTTGCAACTCAAAGGTGCGCTCATCCGCAGTCGCGTCCTCATCACCCATCAGTTGCACTTCAAGATCGATACCGTCGCAGCTGCGGCATGGCAAGGTGCCGCTGTAGACGGTCGGCTGTTCGGCTTGCTCCGACGCACCAGGCTGGCCTTGCTGTGAGGTGCCCGTGGCACAACCGGCAAGTACGGCAAGCATGGCGGAACCGGCGAGCAACGTCCTGATCTGCATGATAGTCCTCCTAACCAATGGGTCCTGGGCCGCTCCCGCGGCCCCGTGGGTGACAGCATAGCGTCATGTGACGCTATCGGACACCCTTTGCAGACTTAGACCTCATGATAATGTCGGATAGTCCGTGTAACCCTCGGCGCCGCCGCCGTAGAACGTTGCCGGGTCGGGCTCATTGAGCGTGCTCTCGCGACGAAAGCGTTCGACGAGATCAGGGTTGGCGATATACGGACGCCCGAAGGCTGCGCCATCGCCCAGGCCATCGCGAATCAACGCCTCGGTGCGCTCAGCGGTGTAGTGCCCGCAGTAGATCAGCGTTCCCGGGAAGCGCTTGCGCAACTCGCGGCGGAAGTTGTCGGTCAGCTGCGGCCCTTCGCCGGTCCAATCGGGCTCGTTGACATGCAAGTAGGCAATGCCGCGACGCGTCAATTGCTCGGCCAGATAGAAGGCCATTGCCTCCGATTCGTCGTCGCTCAAGCCGAAGATCTCGATGAACGGCGAGATACGAATCCCGACGCGATCGGCGCCCATGACCTCGCTGACGGCATCGACGACTTCCAGAACCAGGCGCGCCCGGTTGACCAGGTTTCCGCCATAGCGGTCAGTACGCTTATTCGAGCCCGTCGCCATGAACTGTTGCAGCAAGTATGCATTGGCGGCGTGCACTTCGACCATGTCAAACCCAGCACGCTTGGCGCGTTTGGCGGCTTGGCGATAGTCGTCGATCAGCGCGGGGATTTCGTCGGTTTCCAGGGCCCGTGGGGTACTGGTCGGGTGCTGGCCCGAGCTGCCATCCTCGAACTCGAGGAAGCAGTTGGCGCCTTCGGCTCGTAGCGCGCTCGGCGCCACCGGTGGTTGGCCGCCCGGCTGGATCTTGTGATGCGAGATACGACCCACGTGCCATAGCTGTAAGGCGATTCGCCCACCGGCACGATGTACGCTATCCACGACGCCACGCCAACCGGCTTCCTGTTCATCGGTATAAATACCCGGCGTATAGACATAGCCACGCGCAGTGGGAGAAATGTTCGTTGCCTCGCTGAATATCAAGCCGGCATCAGCGCGCTGCGCATAATAGGTTTGCTGCAGCGCCTTGGGCACCATATCCGGCGTGCGAGCGCGAGTCAGCGGTGCCATCAGCACTCGATTGGGGAGCGTCAGCTTGCCCATGGTGAGCGGTGAAAGCAGCGAATCGTAAGCCATGTCGCCTCCTGTAGAACTCTTGGTAATCATCACGATGTCCAATAGATGAGGTCGTTAGTAAACTAATCAAGGGCATGCCTGTATTCTCTGTCGTCGACATACGAGACGCGGCGCAACTTGCGCGCGTCCGGGCGTCGCGTCACCATGGACACCTACCTCATCACTGCCTGTGCGAGCGTTCATGAGCAAGTTCTGGAGTCCCGCCGTGCGTGAGCTCACTCCTTATGTGCCGGGAGAGCAACCGCGCGAACGTCTGATCAAGTTGAACACCAACGAGAATCCTTATCCGCCCGCGCCTGGCGTCGAGCAAGCGCTACGCGATTTCCCGGCCAGTCATCTGCGTCTCTACCCGGACCCTAGTGCCACTGCGCTTCGTGAGGCACTCGCCGAGGAATACGGCGTCGCAACAGAGCAGGTATTCGTTGGCAATGGATCCGACGAAGTGCTGGCATTGGCTTTCCAGGCGTTCTTTCGCCAGCCACGTCCGCTTCTAATGCCGGCGATTTCCTATAGCTTCTATCCGGTCTATTGCAAGCTCTACGACGTGACCTACCGTAGCGTGGCTCTGGACGACCAGTGGTGCGTGCCGCTGACGGCCTTCGATACCGACAATGGCGGTATCGTCTTCGCCAATCCCAACGCGCCGACCGGCCACGGGCACTCGCGTGAGGCGATCGCTGCTTTGCTGGAGCGTAATACCGAGAGCGTGGTACTGGTCGATGAAGCCTACGTGGACTTCGGCGGTGAAAGCACGATCCCTCTGGTCTCGCGCTTTCCCAACCTGCTGGTGACGGGGACTTTCTCCAAATCAAGAAGCCTGGCTGGATTGCGCCTGGGCTTTGCGATCGGCTCGCGAGAACTGATCGAGGGGCTGGAGCGCGTCAAGGACTCCTTCAATTCCTTCCCTATCGATAGCATCACCATCGAGGCGGGCATCGCCGCACTGCGGGATCGTGCCTACTTCGATGCTTGCCGCGAACGCGTCATCACAACGCGCGAGTGGACGCGGCGCCAACTCGAAACGCTCGGCTTCGAGGTATTGCCTTCGCAGACCAATTTCCTGTTCGTGCGGCACGATGCCTATCAGGGACGCATGCTCTTCGATGCCTTGCGAGAACGGGGCATTCTGGTGCGTCATTTCGACAAGGAAGCACTGAGCGACTTCCTGCGCATTAGCATCGGCACGGATGATGAAATGACGAGCCTCGTGGAAGCGCTCCAAGCTGTGTGCCGCTAGCGAGGCGTGCCACACAGCAAGGCGCCCGCACTGAGGCGGGCGCTGTATTGGCATGGGATACGAAGCCGCTTGATTAACCCAATGCGGACAACTGCTGGGTGAGATAACTGCTGGTCTGATTCATCTCGGCCACCATGCTGTCGAGTTCCTGGAACTGGGTGCGATAGCGGTCCACTGTGGTTGCTATGCTGTCTTCCATCGAAGCATAGCGCTCGTCGAGACGGTCCATCTGGTTCTCGGCGCCGGTCACGGCGCCCTCCACCATGCCGTCTTCACCTAGCATGGTATCCAGCTCTTCTTCGACCTTACCGGCAATTCCCTGGCTATCTTCAGTACCCGTGAACAGCGTCTGGACTGCGCCGGGCTGGGTCGAGAGCGCCTCGTCGAATTGTTCCTCGTCGATTTCCAGCTCGCCATCGACGTTCATCGAAATACCGGCATCTTCCAGCGTTTGCAGACCATCTCCATCGACGCTTTCGGTCATCGTACTCCGCAGACGAGACTCCGCCATGCGCGTCGTGCTGTCACCGAGCAAGTCGCCGGCTTGCGTCTCGCCATCTTCGGAGCTGAAACTGGTGAGGTCGGCAGTGGTCGATTTCATATCGTTGTAACTGTCGACGAAGCCTGTGATGGCGCCGCGGATCGACTCGTCGTCTCGCGCCACCGTCACCGTGGACTCACCGGTGTCGGTCAGACTCAGCGTCGTACCCTGGATCGCTTCTTCAACCTGATTGCTGGCGCTAGTGATCTCGATGCCGTTGACGTTCAACTTGGCATCTTGGCCCTGGATCTCGGTGGCATCATCCGGTGCCAAGCCGTCAAGGCCTGTGAACGAGACGCTATCGATTGCTGCCTGCTCACCTGTCTCCTTGGATGCCAGGGCCAAGCGATGTTGATTGCCATCAAACACAATCGAGGCGGAAACCCCGGAATCACTCTCATTGACCGCATCGCGCACATCACTCAACGTGCTATCTGCTTCCACCGTGATGCTACTTGTTGGCGTTCCATCGCCCAATGTGACATCGATACTCGCCTCCGTCCCGGCATTGAGAACGGCTTCCTCATCAACGCCTTGGGTGGCGATGCTGGATGCGGTGGCCAAACGCTCGACATCAACGTTGTAACGCCCCGGCGGCGCATCGGGCGTGGCGGCCGCTTCCACGCTATCGCCTTCAACGTTGCTAGTCACACTATTGAAAAGCTCGGGATCAGTGAGGTCGCTGGCTGAAGACTGCACTTTCGACAAGGCACTCTTCAACTGGCCATAAGCCGATATTTTCGTTTCTTGCTCGGCCTGCTGCTGCTGGATAGGCACGAGTTTTTCTCGCTCGGCCTCTTGAAGTTGATCAAGCAGCCCGCTGAGATCAAGGCCGGAGCCAACGCCCAATGACGAGATGGAAGCCATACCGCCTCTTCCCCTTTTAGATGCGTTTCATCGCAAGCTTACGTCTGCTGATGTCTGTGTCCCACCCTAGCAAACCTCTAGCATATTAGGGAGAGAGAATAGCGACAAAAACTCCCATCACCCCTGGCATTCAAATGCCTCAAGTTTTCGCCCTGGCGGCCGATATTACAGCGTTAGCTCAGACTGTTTTCATCCACCCAAACGACAAAACCCCCGCTTCGTCTGAAGCGGGGGTTTTAGAAGAAATGCCTGACGATGA